>CP084166.1:0-2400000 GCA_021513695.1 Candidatus Heimdallarchaeum aukensis
TTACTTCGCTTAACGTTTTCTTTTTTTTTTATCTCCATATGAATTTTTCGATATTTATTTTCCATCTCGAGTTGGAATCTTCTAACTTTGCTATATGAAAAACTGTTTTTCTTTCGTTTTGTAGGATTAGCTCTTTTATATTTTCGTTTGTATAAGTTATTGTGATTTTATCAGCAAAAATTTTTTTTGTTTTGTCTTTTCTATCTTACTCCCATATTCCAAGCTAATCTTTTTGCAGTTACTCTTTCCCATTTGTTCAAGGCGCTTTTTGCTGAAATAGTTTCTGTCAAGAACGTATGCGGGAAATCTTTTATGAATTTAATTAAATCTTCTTTACTTTCTACTTTTTCTAAAAGGGCAGGAGTGATGAAGAATGTTACTGAAAAACCTGGTTCTGGTTCTGACATTACTATTCCTGTTTCTTTAAATAGTGTTTTGCAAATTCGCTTTAACAACATATCATCAAATGGATCTTTTATTTCTATTATTAGTGATATTAGGCTAGAATTTTTTGTTTTTTCTATTAACCCATTTTGTAGAAAATATTGTTTTAAGTCCATTTCTTGACATTCTTTACAAACTACACATGGGTAATTTATTCCTTTCATTGGACAAATAAAGTTGGAAACATTAAAAGCTTCTCTTATTTTTCTCTCATCATCCCAAAATTCGCTCTGTGAAGACATTTGTTACTCCTTTATTTCATTTTTTTACTATATTAAAGATTTATTGATAACTAAAGAAATTAAACATAAAAGATTTTTTCACTCTGTTTAATAAATTTCTTATCTCTTCTTATCCAAGTAGGATAGGAAAAAGCTTTCATATTTTTAGAAATAGTCTCCTTTAATTCCCACAAATAACGAAAGCTCTCTTCAATATTTTTATCAAAAGATTCTAAAAATGTTTTTGAGGATTTTTTGAACTTTTTTAGTCTCTCTGTTGCCTTAACAGGATTAGCTGTTCCTCTTGTTTTTTTAAATTCTCCCTGCCATTCATAGAATTCTTTAAGATTGTAGAGATATTTCATTTCAACAATAATTAATTCTAAATCTGCACGAATATCCCATAAAGCTTCTCTATTCTCGCTTGGAGGGATATCTTCTTTATTCAATGAAGAACGAACGCGGGAGTATTTGTTAAGTATCTTCTTTATTCTCTTTTTCAGATCTTCTTCGTTCACTTGAAGCATTAAGGAAGAAATGAATAGCCTTGTTTAAAAGTATTCCTTTTTTCTTAATTTAGCATTTGAAACAGAATAGGTCTAGAAACACTATTAAATGCTTGATTTCAAGAAATCACATGCAATCAGTAAAAAGATTCAACAAAGAATTTCTTATTGATGAAAAAATGATCTATTTGGATTCGGCAACAACAGGGAGGATACCAAAAGAATCTTTTGAAGAGTTGTCTTCCTTCATCCTTGAATGTAATGGTTTTCCTCGTGGAGCAACACATAAACTAGGTATTTGTGCAAGTAAAGCATTAAGAAAAGCTAGAGAAAGCATAAGTGAATTTTTTAAAGTTAATCCTAAAAATCTATTTTTCCTACCTAGTATTGAGGTAGCCCTAATAAACAACATTTTCTCTCACAACTGGGCAGAAGGAGAAGAAATAATTACAAGTTTAGCCGAAGAACATTCAATTCTTGCCCCAATTTTAAAAGGTAGTAAAAAGTTAGGTTATTCAGTTACCTATCTCACTTTAGAAGATGAAAAGGATATTATAAACGCTCTAAAAAATAAAATAACTGAAAAGACAAGATTTGTCATTCTGTCCGCAGTAACTTATATAATAGGATCAAAAAGAGATTGGAGAAAAATAATAGAAGTAACAAAAGAAAAAAAAGTGAAATTTATTTTAGATATAAGTAAAATAGTAGGACACGAGCCTTTGTACTTTAAAGATGAATGTCCTGATGCAGTAATATTTTCATCTTCTGTGGGTGCATTAGGTTTACCAGGAGTTGCAGTACAAATATCAAAAGATGAATATATTCAAGAATTCGACCCAGTTCTTGTGGGTTCAAATTCTATTAGATTGATGAAAAAAGATGAATATGAACTAGCAGCACCTTCTCTTAAATATGAACCAGGAGTGCCAAATCTGCCTGGAATAATAGCTCTAGCAAAAAGTTTGGAAGTGTTAAAAGAGATAGGGCTAGAAAAAATAAAAGAACATGAGAACAAACTAAAAGAAATAATAGAGTCAAAAATAGAAGAAGACCCAAATATAGAAACAATCACTTTAGAAGGAATAGAAAAAGGACCAATATATACATTACAAATTAAAGGATTTGACCCTTATGACATAGCAATAATACTAGAAGATGTGGGTAACATAATAGTAAGAGCAGGATCCTTTTGCTCACACTTGTTAATGGATGAACTAGAAAAAGAAAATGTGCTACAAATATCTACTCATGTATACAATACAGAAGAAGAAATAAACAAGTTATTTGAAACATTAAAGATGCTAAATGAATAAATGTAGGCTTTGAAAATAATAACTGGGTCACCTTAGCTTCTTTATGGCATTGCTCACGCTTCACCAAATGCCTTACGATCATCCCCATTTTGTACGTACGAAAGTATGTATAAAAAAACTTCTTCTTTAATCTTTCTAAATTTTTCTAATGCTACTCTTTTGATAAACATTAGAAAAGTGAATGATTCTTCTTCGAATTTTTGAATTATAGAACTTAAAAGGAGAAATATAAAATAACTGTAAAAATTATTCAAGAAAAGAAATATACTAATTTATCTTGTGGGAGAAGAATAAAAAAAAGTAATTGTACAGATATTACCTATCCTCTCATCAAAAAAACTAAAACAAATGAATAAAAAAGAGTATAAATCCTATTAACGTTACAATTATTCCAATGATAAGCAGATACAGATCTAATGTTTTTATTGTTAAAGAGTTAAGCATTTCTTGAGCCTTTGACTGATTATTCATTTTTATTAATTTACGAAGAACTAGTATTAACGAGATGAAACATGAAGTTCCGGCAATAAAACATAAAAATATTCCAGAAATAGCAATTAATAGATCATAAATTAAAATCTTATTATCACGTAATTTCGGAGATGCAAAGAGGAAAATTAAAACAAATATCAAAGTAAAGAAAGCCATAATTATGGCTTCTATTCCTAGTTTTAATAATATAGGAGTTAACTTTTTACCATCGTATACTCTATATTCAGAAAACTTTTTATCATCGTCTAATTTAGATCCATTATCAGATTTAGATCTATTCATTGTATTTCACTTTAATTAACTTTGTATATTTATATCTTTTTCAACAGAATCTCAATAATTAAAGGTGCTAATGAACCTATTACTCCCAGAAAGAAGAAAAACAATTAGTATGAAGCAACTAAAAGGAATGATACAGCTACTTTCTTCAGGTGTAGTAATTAAACTAGCTGCTCCTAAAGCATCTGCTAAATGTAATATCACAGCGGTAGAAGCAGTTAAGATAAATAAGCAAAAAAATTTAATAAGCAAAAGCAAATTTTATAGTTTATGCAAAATGTCCCTAAAATTTTAAGTATTTCTGCTCTAGTAGCTAATATTCTTAATATATTTTTTCTAATTATTTCGTTTTTATTTACATATATTGATCTTAATGATGAAGTTCTTAGTTTTCTTAACTCTTTTTACTTTTTTATAATTCTTTATGTTATTAGTGTGATTATTTTTGCAAATGAAAGTTGGGAAGTTCTTTACAATTCTCCAAAAATTGACATTTTTCACGAATATGTAAATGAGAAAGAAACAAAATCTTTTCTTTTATTTGGAATTTTAGCTATAATAACAAGTTTTTTGTCATTCAGTCTTGGAAAACTACGCTTTGAATTTAATTTTTCCCAAAATATAGTTATTTTTCTATCTGGAATTTTGATCATTCTTTTATTAGTTTTTGGGTTAAATTTTGCAAAAAAAGCTAATTCTGGACAAGAAACAATTTACAAATCAGTACCTATAAAAGATTATAATATACTTACCTCTGGATATAAAAATTATATGTTCTTTTTTTTGTTTACACTTTTATACAATCCAGAAGTTTTTTCTATTGTAGCAGGAACTCTGTTTTTGATTAGGATCATTAACTATTTTTTAAAAAATAAGAAAGATGAAAAAAACTCCGAGAATAAAAGTGAAACCAAGAAACGTTTCTTTCAAAAAATTAAACAAATATTTATAATAAAAGAAAAAGCTAAACAGGAAACGTTTTTATTTGCGCCAAAAAAGCAAAAAATATATACATATTATATCCAAATGGGTATTATCTTTTACTTTATTTATTTGCATTTTATTCATTGGTTATTGCTAAGTGTAACAAGTAATTTTGCGGATTATTCATTTTATAATAAGATATTAGGTGTTGTTATTGCGATTTTTCTAATTCTGATGAATCATCCTTGGAACAAAGGTTTTGTCCAATTTATTATTCTGGGGATTGAAATTGTTGGAATTATTGCTATTACTCTGCTTTACTTATATATTCCTGCAAATATTCATTTAGGAACATTAATCTGGAAGTTTATAAGCAATGAATATTTTGGTGTTCAATATGATAGGTTAATTACAATTAATATTTTTAATAATCCACTCCAAATCTCATTTTTTGGATTTGGAATCTATATCATTAATGTTTTACTTGCTGTTAATTTGGGGATTATCGGAAGTTTGGTTCTTAAAAAAGATTTTATTTTTAATTCTGTTCCACAAACGAAGAGCCCAAAAAATCATGCAATTTCTATGATGGAAACCCATGTCTGGCTAAAACGATTGAATCTTATCGTAATCACTATTTTTGAAGGTGGAATCTTCAGTTTATCTCTGATTGCTTATTATGAAATTCAACCAGATTTTAAACTTATCGGATTTATTTTGGCATTTATAACTATATATGTCGTTTTTTTAGTTATCATTCTTAGCTACTATGAAGAATATAAAGTGATTGAGAAAATTCGAACAAGATTAAGAAAAATTTATTCGCTTGATGTTTTTCGAGTAGATGACTTAATTGAGAGTGCATTCGAGATAAATATGCAACAATATCATGCTAGTAAAATCAAAAATAAAGAATATAAACAAAAGGCAAAAAAAGATTGTGAAACTGCTGTAATACTGTTGGTCGTTTTGGTAATTGGATTGCTTATTTACAGTTCGATGTAAATTTTTAACTTATCATACTTTTTCTTTCTATCCGAGATCTACATGCAAAAATTTTTTCCTTCTAGTTACCATATTGAAGAATTAAAGGCCGATAAGTTTCTTATTACTACCAGAAAAAACTTATGCTTGTAAAATTACAACCTTAAATATAAAGGAGATTAATTTAAATACAAGATTACATATATTTCACAAGGTTAATCAAGGGGGTGTAAATATCCAAGAAAAACTTGATTTTGATAAAATACCTGTAGTTGATAGCATTCAATGGAAAACTTTTGGAATAACTTACAAAGATCAAACAATTATAGGGCTTGGTTTATATGATCACGGATTGGTTAAATTTCCAAGCGATATAACTTCATTACAAAATCTGCAAACGTTACAGATTAATGAAAATCAACTAGAATCTCTTCCAGAATCTATTGGTGAACTAAAAAATTTAGCAGAGTTATATTTAAGACAAAATAATTTGAAATCTCTTCCAGAATCTATTGGGTATTTAACTGAACTCCAAGTTTTGGAATTGACTACAAATAAACTCACATCTTTACCTGAAACTATTGGTAATTTGAAAAATTTGAAAGAATTAATAATTTGCGGAAATAATTTAACCTCTCTTCCTGAATCAATAGGTGATTTATCTGAACTAGAAGTCTTGAACTTATATAATAATAAGTTAACATCTTTGCCTGAAAGTATTGGTAACTTAAAAAAGTTAAAGGAACTAAGTGTAAACAAAAACAATTTAACTTCTCTACCTAAGACAATAGGAAATTTGACAAATTTAGAAATCTTAGAATTAACTTTTAACAATATTGAAGTTTTGCCAGACAGTATAGGAGAACTAAGTAGGCTGCAAAAGCTTTTTTTAGACTATAATTCTCTTCGTAATTTACCTGACGACATTAAAAACTTAAGAAATATTCAACTCCTTCATCTTGCGCGTAATAACTTAACTACTTTTCCAGAATCAATCTGCAAATTAAATAGTTTAACATTATTGAACCTAGCAGGAAATAAATTATCATTGTTACCTGAATGTATTGGTAATTTAAGCAAATTGAAGACATTAGATCTTAAAAGTAATCAATTAAGTGAATTACCAAATAGTATAGATAAGCTAACAAGTCTTCAAGTACTTGATTTAGGTAACAATAAATTCGAATACTTACCAGAGAGAATATGTTATATTGACACTTTACAGATTTTGAAACTTTATGGCAATCAATTAAAGGATTTACCAGGAAATATAATGGAATTAAAAAACCTTCATTATTTAGATATTAGTGATAGTGATTTGTATTCTTTTTCTCCTGCAGTGAAAGAATGGTTGAAAGAATTTGATGAAAAAGCTACATTATACGTTTACTCAAGAGGAAAAAGTGCGTAACTTTGTCAATAAAAAATAGAAAGGATGTTAAACTAAAAAATGCAAATAGAGGAAAAGTTGATTCATATACTAATTAAAACAAATTTACTGTTTTCAATAATCACTGATGTACTATAGAATTAGAAGCAAAAAAACTACTTTCTTAAGCTCTCTAAATTTTTTTGACAATATCCTCTTTCGGTAAAATTATTTAGTCTTGAAATCCTTATTTTTGCTCTTTTTAGAAGCATTTTTTCTTTTTTCTCTTAAACTTATTTAAGAATTTTATTTAATAATAATACTTATTAGAGTCTACGAAATTTCCAAGTTGTGGGTAAATTGGATATAGAACACAGCGCGGGTATAGTTATTTACAACTCTGGAAGATACTTACTTTTAAATTATGGTCGTAGTTGGAACTCTCCTGATCGTTGGGGATTGACTAAAGGACACATTGAAAAAGGAGAAACAATAGAACAAGCTGCTTTAAGAGAAGCTTACGAAGAAACCGGCATCAAAAAAATAAAGATTTGTAAGGGTTTTAAGAATAAAGTTACTTATTATTTTAACAGAGGAGACAAAAGAATCAAAAAGACTGTGGTTTATTTAATAGGTATTACTGATGTAACTAAAGTTCATATTTCTGCTGAACATACTGGTTACTATTGGGCTAGCTATGAAAAAGCTTTAGAGATGTTAACTTTCGAAAATACAAGAAGAGTAATTAGAGCAGCAGAAGAATTTTTGAGAGAAAACGACCTAGCTGTAGATTTATATGAAGATTAATTTAAAAAAGTAAACTATAAGAATTGAATAAAGGTGAAAAAATGGTACTAACTGAAGCAGATTTAGTAGCTAAGACTCCAGTTAAAAAACCAAAAACATTTAATCCTCTTGGTGCTGTTCTTTCTGGATTCTTTATAGCTGAAGGTTTTGTTTTAATATTTAATTCAATGATAGACAGGTCAATAAATAGCTGGTATAGTTTTTTGGGAGCAGTATTCATAATTTTCTCAATACTCTCTTATTTTCTTTCTGTATCCTTAACTGCAAAGAAATTAGAGTTTTTCAAGCAATTAGATAAAGCCTATGATCTAAAAAAGAGCTTAATTGTCGAGTCACTTTTATTCTATATAGGTTTCACTCCAATGTATGGTTTCTTTTTTGCTTATGGTGTTAAGGGTGTTCCTCTATGGGTATTTTTTGCAGTAATAGTTTTCGTTTGCCTTACATTTTCTTCACTTACGATTTTTAACATATACCTTTTAGAAAAAGAAGAATCCAGAATGTATCACCTACTACAGTTTATCTATCAACCTAAAAGATGGCTCTTGTTAGTTTTTTCGACAATAACAATTTCATTATCATTAATTTTTCTTTTACTAATATCTTGAAAAATAAAATGATAAAAACAGTAACTAAATAATTTAATATGAAAGAATTTTGAATCCTTGTTTTAAAATAGAATCTTGAAGTTCCTTAAAAGCTTTTAATGCTTCATTAAAATCAGTTTTAGATACTTTTGTTTCAACTGACTTAAGTCCTGCTCCTCTGAACTTCCACAACTCTACACTATACATAAATTTTTCAGGATCTGGAATGTGTAGACCTGACCTATCATACACATAACCCGATCTTTCCCCAAAAGAAAGCATCAGAATAAACCAATAGTGAGGTCTTGCGTCTTCATCATCTGAAGGCTTTTCTAGAATAATCGTTTCTTCCATCTGTGCACTTTTTGTTTCTGCAGACAATTCTAATTTCTTTAAGTTACGATAAACTTCTGGAGGTAATTTACGAATTGACATAGTTTTGTTCACCTAATATAAAACAAAAGATATTATGATACATAAATTTATCTTATTAAAAATTTTTTGAATGGAGTTTCAAAATGCATTATCAGAATCAGATTTAAAAAGAATTTATAAATGAATATCTCTTTATTATAATTATAAGACAAAAGAGCGTAAGAATATGGAAAAACCTCTCTCTATCATAATCACAGATATAGATTTTTTTATAGAAGAATCAACAGAAGAGAGAAATGAGCCAATTATTAGAATTAAAGGGAGAGATAAGAAAGGAAAAGTTATTGTTATACATGCCAAAGGATTCCTTCCCTATTTTTATGTAAAAGATTTACCCCAAACTCAGAGTACAATTCAGAATTTGCTCCAAGTTAAGCCTGAATTTGGAGAATGGATTGTAAGAACTGAACATGTCTTAAAACGGACTTATTATCAGTTAAGACCTGTTTATTTGTACAAGATTCTGGGAAATAATCCCTGGAAAATTAGAGGATTTAGTAAATTCCTCATGGATAAAGGAATAAAATGCTATGAAAACGATGTTCCTTTTGTTTCAAGGTTCTTAATTGATACAGGATTACGAGCTTTAAACACTGTGATAGTGTCAGAGTATGAATTCTTAAAAGAAGAAAATGAAATTAAATATTATATTACTCATTATTCAAATATTTCTCCTTCTGAAGAAGAAACAGAGTATTTTCCTTTAATTGTTGCTTTTAAAATATTTATAGACTTGTCAGATAAAGGAGAAGGAGAAAAGAAAACACGGACTACTTACTTGGAAGAAGGGAGTAGAAGGATAATAGGAGCTAGTGTTACTTGGGGGCGAAAAGGAGAAATAAAAGGTAAGAAGCATTTCATTTTAGAAAATGATTCAGATGAAGAAGAAGAGAAACTTATTCTTGATTTCTGGGATTTTATTCACTCGTTATCTCCTGATGTGTTAGTTAGTTTTAAAGGAAACAGCATAGATCTCGCTTATATTATAAAGCGAATGAACTACTTTGAAATCCCTCTAAATGTTTGTAGCCCATATCCTAATGGAAAAGTAAAGGAGCCTACTACATTTTATGGTTATAGGATCTCTGGTTACATGGTTTATGATTTAGTTTCCAGATCAAGGTGGATGAGATTAAAAACAGGGCAATCCAGATTAACTGACCTTGTTGCTGCCTATTTAGATGAGAAAAGAGAGGTTACTTCTAGTGATATAAACAATTTATGGATCGATGCCAAAATTAACAAAGATTCTCAAGCTAATCTGAAACTTGAAAAAACAATTGATTCTGATAGTACTTTTGTATATAAGCTCTTTGTAGTTCTAGGTTTTGATGAGTGGTTAGAGGTTATGCGAATTGTAGGTATTCAACCTTCAAAAGGTATTTATTCTACAGCTCGTCATCTTGGGGAATTTGAACTGATGAGAGTTATACATAAAAATAACACAATAATCCCGAGCCTTCCTACTCGTAAAGAAAAAGAAAGAAGAAGAGTCAATCGACCATTGGCTGAAGGAGGTTTCGTCATGGAACCCAAAGGAACGCTGCATAGAGCTGTTTTAATAGCTGATTTTACAAGTATGTATCCTAGTGTAATAGTCACTCATAATATTGGAGGAGAAAGCTTTAAGGGTCTAACTTATAGTTATTATGAACGTTTTTACGATAAACCTGAAACAGCATTAAGAGTAATGGAAAAAAAATTATTATCTGAACGTAAAGAACTAAAAAAGGAAATAAAAGAATTAGAATTGTTTATACGCTCTTTTCCTGAAAAGAAAGCTGAGATTGAGAATAAACTTAGAAAAATGAAAATAAAATCCAGTGCTTTAAAGGTAATAGCCAACTCCTTATACGGGAGTCATAATTACATAGGAAGTAGATTTTATAACACTGACATTTCAAATGCAATTACACACTTTTCTAGAGTTTATATTGAGAAAGTAGCTAAACTTGCTCTAGATTTTAGCGGAGGAAAAGTGGAAATTGTGTATGGTGATACCGATAGTGCTTTTCTCAAACTTTCTGATGAACAAAGCGTTTTTACAGCTTACGACAAAGTAAAAAGTGGAGAACAATTTAGTCTTGATTTTGTTCCTGAAGCAAAAGATTTACTCTATTATATAAACTCCAAACTTCCTGAAGATATGAGTCTTGAATTTGTTGATCTGGCATTGAGAATCGTTTTTGCCAAAGAAACGAAGAAAAGGTATAGTTATGTTAGTGTAGTAACAGGAAATTTGGAAATAATAGGTTTTGAAGCTATACGTTCAGATTTTAGTTCTTTCGCAAAACAAGTTCAAACACTCGCTTTAGAGAAACTATTACGAGAAGGGAGCTATGAAAAAGCAAAAAGAGCAGTGATTAATTTCTGTAAAGAATTTCAAAAGAAAAAAGGAAAAGAGCTACTACAACTTGTAACAATATATGGACCTGTTAGAAAGCACCCTTCAGAATATAAAAGCAAAACCCCAGCAATAGCTGCTTTACTTGAATATTCTAGAGTTAAACAGATTTCAATAGAAGAGTTGCAGAAAGAATATCAACGATTTCCTTATGTAATTGTTAAGGGGCCTGATGACAAAAACATCTACAAAAGGGCTAGGCATCCTTCTCTTATTAAGTCAGTAAATGAAATTGATAAGAACTATTATATTGAGCAAGCTTTACGTTCTATTCAAAGATTAGGTGTAGATATAAAGCCTTCAGAAATCGCTTTAGATGCAGTTTCTATATTAGATTTTTCACTAGATTAGCATAAATTTCTTTTAAAAATTAAATTTGTATAAAAAATATTCTTGTTCTCTTTTGATTTTTGCTTGATAAGTTAATTTTTTATATGTTAATAAAAGTATTAAATTAGAAAGAGGTGAAAGTGTTGGCACGATGTCCTGATTGTGGAGGCGAAGTTAAGTACAAAGCTCCTTTTATGGTATGTATGGATTGTGGTCTTTCGTTTAGACGAGATGAATTTGAAAAAATGGAAAAGAAAATAAAGCAAGAATTAAAAACTGCTGTAGGATTAAGTGAAGAAGAAAAAGAAAGAGAAGACAGAGAGAAAAAACGTTCTTATTATCGCTGGTTAATGAAGAGAGAGGAAGAGGATTAAGATGACGATTATAGCTCAACATCTTAAATGCGATTTAAGGAAAAAATGTGCCTCATGTAGCAAATATCTTTTTTCTCCAAAACAAAGAACAAGATATTTTTATTGTCCAGAGTGTAAATACGACATTCTTTGTGACAGAGGATTAATCCAAAATTTTACTACAGATAGAAATGGGATGATCAAAAAGCAAAATCTATGTATGATCTGTAGAACTGAAGTTGAAGAAAGAATGTGGCCTGATGAAAGCGAAAATATAGAATGAGGGCAAAAGTAAAAAAAATAAAAAAGAAAAATTAAGTTTAATAAATAACATAAAGACCAGGGTCATCCATCACATAAATTGTTGCATCTGGATTTTTATCTAAATATGCTTTTACTTCTTTTCTTAAAGCTTCTAAGGGGTCATCATTTGGTTGGTTAATTGGAACAATTCTATAATCTTTAACTATTTCTGGTTCCATTGTTGAAAGAAGCTTTAGGTTTCCTTCTCCTATTGTTTTAACAATTCTAAGTAGATCTACTGGTTTCTGATTTCCAATCTTGAACGTTTCTTCACTACAATAGTTATCAAGTACATACTCTAAAGCTTCTTGGAGTTCCATTGCTTTGCTTTCTTGCATAACTTTTTCGTAGTTTGCGTTCCCTATTCCGTCTGGACAAGGAGCTACAGCAATTATTTCTCCTTTTCCATCTTTTTTACAAGCATTCCAAGCAGCATGTATGCCTTTACCTGTTTGATAAAGGTTTATTCCCCAAGACTGGTTCCCTATGATAACAAGATCACCAGGTTTTTCTACTTTTACAGTTCTCATTGGAACAATATTTTTTGCTCCTTCTTCATGTAGAGCTATCAAATCTCCAGCGTTAATATAAACTATTTCTCCTTCGGTTACAATAGTATCTATACCGAAAATTGTGACTTTTTCTTTAAGTATTTTAACCATTTCTTTAATATCAGAGATTACAGGATTTGTTTCATCTGCATTTCCAAGTCTACAACCAGGAACAAAACCTAGTTCGCGATCAAACATACGTGGATGATTGATTCTTACTGTATCTCTTGCAGCGATACCGGGGCACATCTCTTTAACTGTTCCTGCAACTCCAGCAAAATAATGCAGTTCACTATCTGTAATTGGAATAAGAATTGAACTTTCAAACGCAAGTTTGTTGAAACCCATAGGTGTTCCTGCTGGGCTAGTTCCTATCATCTCCACGTCTTTATCACAATCATGAACTACAATTAATTCTCGATAATCTTTTAGTATTTCTTCTCCAAAAATCTTTACCAATTCTTCTTCTCTTGGCTGCCTATGTGTTCCAGCTGCGACTAAAAGGCGAATGTCTTCTTTTGCTACTCCCAGGTCAAGTATCTTTTTCAAGAAATAAGGTAGTATCTTTTTAGTATGTATATTGGGTCTTGTATTATCGTCAACTGCTATAACAATTGGTTTACCCGGTTCATACTTTTGTTTTACGAGCTCTGCAAAAGTTATATCATAGCCAATAGGATTTTCGAGCACATAATCAATAGCTTCCTCTAAAGTTCCTTCATACTGTTTTTTTCTACTAAACTCAGGAGGATGCAAAAACTTTGTTTTTTCTTTATACTCACTTGGAATAAAGTGATTAAGAAATTTGTCCCCCCATGATATAGGTGTATCTAAATATTCCATTTTCTTTCACCAGAAGGTTATTTCTAAGGTTGAGGAACAAAACCGAATATAAATTTTTGTTAAGAGAGCTATAAAAAAGGTAGTGAGTAAGTGAGTCCTATTCCAGATTTTTTCCCTAAACACCTATTTCTTTAAATATTACTGTAAGAACTTTTCTATTTTCTCACTACAGAAAAGAAAACTAAATGATTTAACAAAAGTGTTTTATCTTCTTTAAAAAACTGTAATATAAGATAATTTAGGAGATTAAAAATGAAAATTATTCCTGGTCCAGCTTCAGTTGAACTCGCAGAAAAAATAGCAGAAGAGCTTAATCTTTCTGTAGTAAAACATAGTTACAAACATTTTTACGACAATGAAACATATTTAAGAGTTGATGAATCAGTTAAAAATGAAACAATTTTACTAATACAGTCTACACATTTTCCTCAAGAGAAACATTGGATAGAACTGCTCATTCTCTGTTCTACACTTAAAGATTTAGGGGCTGCTGAAGTAATAAGCATAATTCCTTATCTATCCTATGCAAGGGCTGATAAAAGGAAAATAGAGGGAGAAGCACTTTCTCATCAAATTCTTATTACTCTTCTGGAGAAAAGTGGATGTGATTCTATTATTACGATGAATGTTCACAACCCTGAAGCTTTTTATTCTTCTTCTAAATCAATTGAAAAGATAAATATAAATCTCTTTCACTATATTGGAGAAGAACTAAAGAGCAAGTACAATAACTTTGTTGTTGTTGGACCAGATAAAGGCGCAGAAGAAGATGTAAAAACATTAGCAAAATTACTTGAAACAGAATATCTCCTTTTCGAAAAAGAAAGAGATGCTTTAACAAATGAAGTAAAAATGCAAGCGCCTGATTATAGTTTTGAAAATAAGAATGTATTATTAGTAGATGATATAATCACTTCTGGAGGAACAGCAAAACTTGCTTCAAAGCTTATTTTAGAACAAAAACCACGAACACTTCAGTTCTTGTGTATTCACGCTTTATCTAAAGACGAAGTTTATGCTGATTTGAAAAACATGGGTGTAGAAAAAATAATAAGTACGAATACCATTCCTAATAAGCAATTAGAACAATTAGATATTGCTCCTTACATTGCAAAATATATTAAGGAAAAATTCCTCTAATTTACTTTGCTCTATATTCTATCTTTATTACCTTGTGATCAGTATGAAAAAATATCTTGTTTATCTTTCTGGAGATTATCTTAATCTAGCACTAGAAGAGTTAAAAGCTAGTTTAGAAGCAGAAGATATTCCGTACTCAAATATGGAATTAATCTCCCAAATAGTTATTTTTGAAAGCAATAAAGAACCTTTGGTTGCAATAAGACGTTGTGCGTATACACACTTTTTAGCTGAACTGTGTTTTATTGGTGAAATTGAGAATAACAAGATAGATGTTCAAGTTCTTACTTTACCTAATTTAGAAGAAAAAAAATCTATAAGGGTACGAATTAAGAAAATTGGAAAGAATAAATCCAATTTTAGCACTTCTGAAATGGAAAAAACAATTGCTAAAGAAATATATGAGCATTATTTAAACCATGATTTTGAAGTTGATTTAATAAATGCTGATTATACCTTTAGAGGAATATGTATAGCAAATAAATTATTTGTAGGATTTGAACTCTATATTCAAGATAAAAAAGAAATTGTTAAAAGAGAGCCTGGAAAAAGACCCGTATTCAGACCTGGAGCAATGAAAGTTAAATTTTCTCGTTCGCTTGTTAATCTTTGTAGAGTAAAAAAAGATTCAATTTTCTATGACCCTTTTTGTGGTGGAGGAGGTTTATTGCTCGAAACTCTACTTTTAGGAGCCTATTCTATTGGTTCAGATTTGGATTACAGGGCAATAGAAAGTTCAAAAGTTAACTTGAAAACATATGTTCAAAAAAAATATGAATTGTTAGTAGCTGACTCTAGAAAGCTTCCAATTATCCGCGCTGATGCTATTGCAACAGATCCACCTTATTCAATACAATCATCAACACATGGAGAAGAGATTCTCTCTTTGCTTTCTAAATTCTTGGAAGAAGCGCAATCTCTCCTAAAGAAAGGTTCATACTGCGTTTTCTGTTCTCCTAAAAAGAATCAACCAGAAAAAATAATAGATGATTTTCCTAGCTTTAGTTTAAAAACAATTATTGATACTAGAATTCACAAATCATTAACTAGGCGTATAATCGTATTGGTGAAAAATAGTGACTGAAACAGTAGAAGTAGTTTTTCTAGGTACAGCAGCTTCATTACCACAGAAAAACAGAAAACAAAGTTGCACTACAATCAAGTTTAAAGATTACACCTTAATAATTGATATGGGTGAAAGTGCTCAGAATCTGATTAGAGAATACCAAATAAAGACTTCAAATAAACTCTTTATTCTTCTTACTCATTTACACGCTGATCACACTATTGGCCTAATAGGTTTTCTTTCAAGTAGAAACTTGCTAAAAATAAATAGCAAAGTAACTGTAATTGGTCCTCCTGGAACAAGGCGCTTTTTCTACTTTATGTTCTTATCTTTTAACTTTCTACCCAAATTTGAATTAGAAATAATAGAAACAGAAGGAGAAATCATCCTAAATAATCTAGATTTCTCAATTAAATCTTTTCCAGTTAAACATTCTTCTCCTTTCAATCTAGGGTATAAGATAACCTTTTACCCTTCTTCTATTGCGACATTTAACCCTGAAAAAGCAGAGAAAAAAGGTATTCCAAAAGGTGTACTTTGGAAAAAACTACAGGATGGATTTCCAATAGAAGTTGATGGAAAGAAGATTTTACCTTCTGAAATTTTAGAGCCAAAAATATCAAAAGAAATACAGATTACTTTCTCTGGTGACACTCGCCCTTGTGAAACTCTTGTTGAAAATGCAAGAGAAGTAGATTTGTTGGTTTGTGATGCCACTTATCCTGAAGAATGTGAAGATAGAGCAAAAGAATTTTTACACTCTACAATTGAAGAAGCTGCAATAGTTGCTCAGAAAGCAAATTGTAAACAAGTTGTTTTCACTCACTTTTCAGAGTTTTACACCGACTTTGAATCTAGTCTAGAGAAAGCTAAAGCCATTTTTGAAAATTCTTCTTTAGCTGAGGAAGGAAAAAGAATAATTTTAGATTATACTTCAAATCTCTAAGAAAAACTATAAATCTCTCTAAAACTTCTTGGATTAATTTCTTTTCCCTTTTCTGTTTTTGGAGCTAACCAATCTAATATTTCCTCTGCTGTATCATTTTCTGATTGAATTCGAAGCTCAATATGACCAAAAGGAGAAGAAGTATCTTCTGTTACTACAGCAATTCTTTTTGAACAGAGAGCTTGTTTATGTAGATATAAGAGTAATGTATATTCGTTTTCTATAACAGCACAAGCTCTTACTGTATCTAAAAATTTCTTCTGTCTAATATCAGAAAAGATTCTCTTAAGCAGTCCAATACCGATGTTTGTTGAGTACAAAAAATTTACTCCTCTCTCCTCTATTATCTTTAATTTTACTTTTTTGTCAAACAGATTTTCAATACACTTCTCGATTTTTTCTTTATCTTCAGTTGGATAGATGGGTGTTTTAACCGAAATTGTTAATGTCATTATTTTTCTACCTGTTCAAAGTGATTAAAAAAGTCATAAACTTTCTTCTTGAATTCTTCGATATTACTGTTATTCTCAATCATATAATTAGCGTAAGCTATAGCTTCTCCAAGCCCTACACTTAGTTCTACTTGATCTCTTCTATTAAACTCTTCAATAGTAGTAGGAGCATCTGAACGTTTTCTTTCTTTTAAACGGTTAAACCTGAATTTGGAATCAGCATGAACTGCAAGTACAGAAAACGCGTCATCAAACTTTTTTCTAAAAGTATCAACTTCATCTTGACTACGAATACCATCAATAATAAATTTGTTCTTTCCTTCTTTGGATATTTTTTCTATTTCAGCTACAGTGGCTAGAGCTACAGCATTGGGTCCGTGTCTTCTTCTTAGTTCTTGCATCATCAAATTACAATTTTCAGGAGTTGGTTCTTTTCCTTCTTCTCTAACTTTTTGTCTAATAACATCTCCCATAATTACTATAGTATAGCCAAAATCTTTTCCTATCCTTGCTAATTCTGATTTTCCTGAACCAGGCATCCCAGTTATTCCTATAACTCTGAAAATATTACTCATTGGTTTCAGCTCCTTTAAAAATAAAGCTAATAAAAATATTTAGATTATTTGTAGGGATATAATTATAATTTAACAAAAAAAAATATATAGACACTATTTTTTTTGATTCTGTGAAAAGGGTATTTATTTCGATTGATGTAGAAGATGAAGAAGTTTTAGAGAACATCAAACAAGTACAAAAAAAATTATTAGAAACAGGTTCCTCTATCAAACTTGTAGAACTCTTTAACTTACACCTAACTCTGGAGTTTCTAGGGGAAATAAATGAAAAAGAAGTAGAGTATGTTATGGATATTTTATCAAGCTTATCTTTTAATGAATTTAGTCTCTCTTTCCACAGTTTAGTAAGCTTACCCAATGAGAATTATATTAGAGTAATAGCTACTGAAGTTGGAGAGCAAGTTGATATACTTAAAAGTCTTCAAAGTGAATTGAGAGCAAAACTAAAGAAGGGACGATTTAAAGTAGATAAAAGAACTTATACTCCTCATCTGACCATAGCAAGAGTGAAGTCTAGAAAAAACAAAGAAAAAATACTCAAAATTCTGCATTCATATAAAGAAAAAAACTATGGAACAATAAAAGTAGATGCTATTAACTTGAAAGAATCTATTCTCACTCCTCAGGGGCCAAAATACATTACTCTATTCAAAAAAAAAGGTAGAAACTGATGTCTGATAGTGTTGATGAGCAAATAGAAAAAAAGATGGATGAAATAGAGAATGCTGTTGTTGAACAGCTTGTTATTGATGAAGAATTTCATATGGAAGTAGAAGAGATATTAAATATACTAATTGAAAAAATCAATTCTGATCTTTCTTCTATAGGTGTTATAGGAAGAGTAGAGAAACAAGGATCTTTTGTAAGAAGAACTTACTTAAATGAAGATGACTCCTATGATCTAGTATTGATACTAAAAAAAGATGAAAGACCAAATGTACCGAGAATATTAGATCAATTAGTAGAAAGATTGAAAAATGATAGAATACAAAAGCAACCTTTACAAATAACAAAAATTGTAGGCAAGATGCCTTATTTGAGAATGATTGCCAATGGAATATTAGTAAACCTGTTTGTAGGTTTTGACATCTCCCCAGAGCAATCTAAAATCTCCATTTTCGACCTTATTCCTCTACATACAAGTTACATAATTACCCATATGAGTGCCAACGAAAAGAAAGATGTACTACTTTTAAAGAAATTTATGAAAAGTATTGGTGTTTATAGAAATGAGATTGGTGCTATAGGATTCAATGGTTATTTATGCGAATTACTTATTCTCTTTTATGGCTCATTTCGCAATACAATAAAAGCTATCGCTAAATGGAAACCCCGCGTTTTAATAGATATGAAGAAAAACAAACAAGTAATAGAAGATGTTGATGCACAAACAATTGAACTTCTAGGAGGATATTATCCACTATATGTGTCAGATCCGCTCGCTCCCAGAAACAATGTAGCAGCCGATGTTTCAATTGATCAATTTAATTCAGTTATTTCTGCTGCCAATGTTTATCTGTATTCTCCGAACTTATCTTTCTTTCTTTATCAACCTATAACCCTACCTTCTTTTGAAACATTAGTACAGAAAATAAAGATGTCAGGGAAAACTATTCTTGTTCTAAGTTTTGATAGAAGGCACCAAGAATCAGAAATTTGTTGGCACCAAGCGTTAAGTTTGAAAAGAGCTTTTACTAAAGAACTTGAGAGAAATCGTTATTTAATTGAAAGGATACAACCTTTTATAACTGATGAATATTATGGCATATTTATCTCTCTATTCAAATCTAAACCTCAAGTTACTGTTAGGAGAGAAGGACCATTAATTTTTGACGGAAAAGCCTCTGCAAAGTTCCTAAAAACCTTTAGTACTCATGCTGATGTCGTTTCTGGCCCTTATATAGAAAAACAGAAATGGGTAATTTACTTCGCAAATAGAGGACAAAATGTTCTACTCTTTTTACAGTCACTAATTCATTCTAATACTTTTATTCTAGAGGTAGATTCATTTCTTAAACTTGAAATAAAAAACAAACTAAAAATTCATTCTGTTGAAACAACATTAAAGAATCTTTATAATACTGATATAGAGTTCGCAGAGCAATTTTACCTTTTTGTAGAAAGAAAACCTATGTGGATCTTAAATATCGGAAAACAATAAGTTGTTTTATTTTTTCTTTTTATATTATTATTCTCCAATTTAAAACTGTTCTCTGTTTAAATAATAAGCAAATGTTTATATAAAATGTTTTACAAATGAAGATGTATCAAAATGAATGAATTAACAGGAATAGCAAAAATAATTTTTGATGAACTAATGGATGAAATAGAGGAAGAACTCGAAGAAGCTCTCAGTGAAATTATATCTGAAGAAAAACTCTTCAATCTAGTAAAAACCCTACAAGAAAATACTAAACAAGAAGTGATAGAGATAATTAATGAAAACTATTCTGAAGAGATGAATTCTGTTAAAAAGATGATCTTGGGAGAAAAACTTTCAAGAATAGTAACAAGAGAAGCAAGAAAAGTGTTAGAAAAATTATCTCTAGAGCTAATCAGCCTGTCAATGGGCTTAATAGAAACCTTAAGGAACGAAATTATTGGAGAGGTTTTTGAAGAAACAGAGTAGAAAAAAGTATTTCCTTTCATTAATCTTTTTCTCTCATATTATTTTTTGAAAAGTATGAATTCCTTCAATAATTATTTATAATTAAAACCAAAAAAAAAAGTAGTAGGAACTTTCTTAAATAAAAAAGAGAGAAAAGAAGAACAATTTTTCTTTATAAAATCGATTAATAAACTCTTTTGTTATCTTTAAAGACAAATAGTTTATTTGGATTGATATATACTTTTATTGTATCTCCTACTATTTTTGAGATTATTTTATCTAGTCCTTCTACAACATCAATAAGGAGAATAGTTCCGTCTTTAAGCAATCCTGTTAATTTGGCTTCTTTACCTAAATATTCTATCGTATGTATCTCAATTTCTAATTCAAAACAACCGTCTATATTCTTCAGAGAAACATCTTCTGGTCTTACAACAATAGCTAATTCAGTTCCTTTATCAATCTCTTCTTTAACCTCGATTTTTATTTTTTCTCCACCCTTTAGTTTAACGATTCCATCACCCTCGTAATTACCCATTAGAGTGGTTGATTCACCAATGAACTGAGCTACGAAGAGAGTTTTTGGATCATCCCACACTTCTCTAGGTTTACCGTATTGTTCAATGTAACCAACGTTCATAACCGCTATACGGTCACTAATTGCTAATGCTTCAGTTTGATCATGTGTTACATATACTGCAGTCATACCTATTTTCTTTATAATAGAACGAATTTCTGTTCTAAGCTCTTTTCTCAGTTTAGCATCTAAATTGCTTAATGGTTCATCACAAAGCAAAACATCTGGTTCAACAACTATTGCTCTAGCTAAAGCAATTCTTTGTTGTTGGCCTCCACTTAATTCAGGAGGATTTTTGTAAGCTTGATCTTCAAGATGAACCATTTTCAGAGCGTCAAAGACTTTTTTTCTCCTGAAAGCCCAATCAGGGTCTATCTTTTCTTTACTATCTAAATAAGCTTTTTTACTTTCTGAAAAAGGAAGTCTAACGTATTTCCATAGTTTAATTAAAAACCAAGTTATTTTAGCGACTGATGATGTATGTTTTTTTAAATATTCTTTTTTCTCTTTTTCTATTGTTTCAGAAACATATTTGTAGGTTAAAGGATGAAAAATAAAGAATGGTCGAGTTAAAGGATATAGCATGATGTAAATTGGTTTCCTGTATTTTACTTTCTCTTCTTTAGTTTTTGTTTCTGGTAACCAATCAGGGAGTTCTCTGACGACATAGGAATAATGGTCTCTAATTGCTTTCTTTAGTGTCTTAAGCACATATTTGATATTTTTTAATTTAATTTTTGGATCATTCAGTTCTTGTTGGACTTCTTCAGTAGACAAATTCCAACATGTCTCAGTATTTTTGTCTTTGCAATAGTCAACAATGTATTCAGCTATTTTTTCTAATTGTTTAGTTGCACCATAACTCGAAAATGATAAGTCAGAAATTGTATCTTTCTTTACTTTAATGAAAAAAACGATTTTTTCTTTTAATCTTAATTTTAGACCGTATTCAACATTTCCGAAAATGGACATATGAGGCCATAAAGCGTAATTTTGAAAGATCATTGCAGTATTTCTTTTTTGTGGAGGAAGTAAAGTAACATCTTTATCTCCTAAAAATATCTGACCTTCAAAGGGTTCAACGAATCCTGCTAATGAACGAAGTAATGTAGTCTTACCACAACCACTAGGACCAAGTAAAGTAGTAATCTCTCCGTCTGGTATTTCTAAATCAATATTCCTTACTGCAATAAAATCATCATAAGCAATTCCAATATTTTTGTATTTTACAGAAACCAACTTCTTCTACCTTGACCGCTTTTATTCTTACTTTGAAGTTAAGTTTAAAAGTTTTTTTAGAATTACCTAACTATTAGATAATAAAAATAAGAAAGATAGTTAGTTGAAAAATTTAAAATAAAATTATTTTGAAATATTTTTAAGAAGATAAGGCTAATTACTATTTATTATTGTTTAACTAAAAGATTAAAATAGGACAAACAGAGCTTGTATTATTAATTAAAAAAATTAGCTTAAATTTTAAGTCTGGGGTGAAAAATGTCATTAAAATTGAGTGAAAGTATTACTAAGATATCCAGCAATTTTATTCTTCTGAAGTACAAGCATCAAAGTAAAGTTGAAAGGGGAATTGGTTCTCCAAATAGTGTTATAGTTGAAAATAATGAAGAAATAGCAGTTATTGATCCTGCAAGCTGGACTCACAATTTGAAGTTATTTCTAAAATATAAAAATAAAGAACAAATTCAAGAAAATTATTCTGTAAGAAAGATAGCTCTTACCCACGAGCACTGGGATCATATTTTAGCTGGTAGTTATTTCCAAGAAAAATTAGATTTTGAGATTTCAAGCAGTGAATTAGAAAAAGAGGCTGTTGAGGATGAAGAAATTCTCTTTAAACATATGTTTGGCGATTACCCTATTTTAGAAAGAGAAATGAGAATATCAACTATTTCTAAGAAAGTCGTCAAAAAAACTATTACATGGATGTGGGGACCTTATTACTCTATGAAAGTTTCAAACACACTTAAAGAGGGCGATACCTTCTTCGATGAACCACAAATAAAAGTAATTGAGACACCTAGCCATACATCTGGTTCTTTAAGTTTTTATGTTCCAACGGATAAAATCTTGATTTCTGGAGATTTAATGGATTTAGAAACAGGTGTAGGGTTAGATTTAAACAACCCCTATTCCAGTGTAGAAGCTGGATTAAGATCTTTAGAGAAGGTGAAAAAACTAGATATAGAAATTTTGATTCCAGGGCACGGAGAAATAGTAAAAGGAAAAGAAACTATAAAAAAATTATTTGAAAAACGTATTCAAGAAACAACATCCATTTATAACAAGATAATAGAGCTTCTAGAAACTCGTCCAACAACTTTAAGAGGTTTAGTAATTGGGGTTTTTCCTGATACAAGATGGAAAATAAACTTATACTATCTCCGCAAATATTTGATTTTTGCTTATTTGAATGAGATAAATAAAAAAAGAGGTCTAAATATCGAACAGAAGTTGAATAAGACCCAAATCTCAATATAAGAAAAATTAAATTGGGACTAGAATGTCGTATAAATTGTTATCGCCTATTTTTTCTTTTAGTAGTTTTTTTAGTTTTTGATTAATATCTTTATAAAAACGTAGTTTCATTTCAGAACTTAATTGCCAAGTGTTAAACTCTTGATTCACAATTAGGATATTTTCTTGCATTCTTTTAATTACATCTTCAATCGAAAATACTGATGAGAATAAAATACCCATTTCTGAAATATTAAGATTTATTGTGTTAGGTGTTAATTCTTGTACTTTCTGCAGTAACGAAAGAGTATATTTTAGTTCTGGAAAACTAATTAATTGTCCTTCTAGTTCTTGAATTGTAAATTGCCCAATAATATTAGCGTCGACTAATTGCTTAAATGGTTCAGTAAGCTCGTTGTATTCTCTGAAATACGAAACTGTGTAAAGATTTTCTAATTGTTCTCTTATTTCTTCTTTAATAATTTCTAGTGATTTGTTTGGTTCTTTATTTTTTAGTGCTAAATTAATAGTTGGAGATAGATGAATAAGAGATTCTTGAGTGATTTCGAATTTATTGTTTTCTGGAAGTTTTACTTTAAGAATATCAAAGGGTAACTCTGGAAGAGCTATATAGAACTCTTCTTCATTTTCATTTTCATGTATTGAATTATCTAAAAGAAACTCTCTAAAGTAAAGAGAAAATTTGGATAATTGACGTTTTAAACTTTCACTCCCCACAAAAGCTTTTTTCCTTAAGCCTAATTGTTGTTTTAGAATTTCTAATAGAGATGGGATTTCTATTTTGTTAAAAACCACTTTGTTTTTATCTAAGGAAGGAACCCATTTATCTGAAGAGCCATATTCAACAGCTATTCTTCCTGCAGTAGTTGTTTCAGAGAATAAAGCTTCCATTCCATAACTAAGAATTAAATTAGTTAATGGAATGTAAGTAGCTTCGCTTTTACCAACAACAGCGATTCTAATAAAACCATACCCTGGATAAATAGAGTAATTTCTAACTATTTCTCGGAGATCATTGTTTAAAACTATGGATAAAGTCATAGGATGAGTTAGCTCTATGGTATTTCCAACCATAAAAAAGTATCCAATTTCAAAGAAATCTTGATATTTGTTTAGAGGAGGAAGGAATCTTATTATATTGTCAATCGTTATAATCAATGGTGTTTCTACAAGCTGTAGAAGCTTCTTGTATTTAATCTCTACATCTAGTTCTTGAAAACGCTCCTCATTTAATGTTCGTATGAGAAAATCCAAGAATTCACAACTTGTAATAAAATACTTATTGTCTTGATAGGTAAAAAGGATACCATTATCAACCTTAGATTCCTCTATTTCATCAATAATTGAGAAAAATTTGTCTATTGAAATGTCTTCTTCTTTTTGTATTTTGTCTTGTTCATTTAGATTTAAACTAATCAAAAATTTATTGATAAATTCTATATTCTCATTTTCAGTAATAAAATCTTCTAGTGCTTTATAGCTTATTGAATATTTTAAGTCTGAAACGCTAAAAGAAAATTTGTCATTCTCTTGACTTAAAAATTTAATAGTTTCTGAAAAGTTTTTTAACATTACTTTTCTATTTAACTCAATATAAGCTAACATTTCTTTGAAAAATTGTACTTCATCATCAAAAAAAGCATAGTCAATATCAGTGTTATTTGCTGAATGCTTTGTTAAGTTTTTTATTATTGAAATGAAGAAAGCCTTCATTCTAGTATCTTTCATTGCAGCTTGTTCTATAATATCAAGTAATATTTTGAGTTCGGGTGAGTTAGAACTCCTTTTTTCCATTTCAGAAAGAATTTCATGAGGAGTCAACTCTTTACTTTTTTTCTCTCCAAAAGTGTGTTGAATTGATGATTTAGGATTATACGAATACCTGAGAAACTCTGATACTTTTTTTATTTTGAAACCTATATTACGAATATCTTTAGTCCAGTTTCCAGTTTCTAGATCACTAGCAAAAGAAAAAAGGTTCAGGAACTTATCTTGACTAAGTTCCAAGATCGTTTTGTTTTCTAGTTGTTCTGTATCTAGCGAATGCTGTTTATTTATTTTGTACAAAATATGCGCAAAATAAGCCATCACACTTATACCAAAAGCTCTTTTTCTTTTTGAAAAAAGTGATTCTTCAGGATTTTCATTTAAGATTCGCATGAGTTCTCTAGAATAACTATTCAATAATCTAATGTTAATAAATTCATTTTTCTTATCTTGTTTTTCAGGGCTTAAAGGAAAAATTGCTGGAACCATAAAGTTGTCAAATATCTGCGATGATTCATTTTCTTCTTTTATTTGTTTGAATCTATCAAAATTTTCCTTCATCAGCGAAGAAAAACTCCCCATAAAAAGAGACAGAGTTGGAAAAAAAGGTTCTTCTTTCTTCGAGTTAATGATTGAAAGTAGAACTTCTGTTTCTGGAACAAGAGAGTTAAGCATTTTTAAGATGCTCAATGTGCGTGAATCGATATTTTCTGTTTCTACAGTAAGTCCAATATGGGACGAAGATTTAAGAAAAGATTCTATTTCACTCATTATACTATTTATGAGTTCACGCAACTTTGATCCGTCTTCTTCTATTGATCTTAATGTAGGATTAAACAAACACTTTCTGTACATCACTGCAGCTAAGTTCTGCCAATCTTCAAATTCTTCTATGTTTTTGTCAAGAATTGATAGAAAAGTAAGAAGAAACTCTTCTCCATAAAAACTGAATCTGGGAATGGTAACCAAATGACTTAAAATTTCATTAGTGTTGAACTTCTTTAATTTTTTATCTTTTTCAGCGATTTCTTCTTTTTCTACTTTTTTTTCTCCTTTACTTGTCAAAACTTGTTTAATTATCTCTCTTGCAGGTTCTTGCGCCTTACTTCTACTTAATCCGTATGTGCGAATAAGATAGGTTACGACCAACCCAAAAGCGTCATCTCCATTTTCAATGATATTCTCCTTAAGTTCATCAGTAATATAGTAACTCATTGTCTAAATTTACGGCAAAAATCTTCCTTTAAAATTTATTGTTACTCTAAGATGGGATAATAAATCAATAATAAGTTTAACTATTTTTTTCTTTTAAAAAAAGCATTTTTTTAATTTTGATAGCTAAAAATTGATTTGAGTGTATATTATTAGGAAGGCTGTGAAATTCTATCTAAATGTTATAGAGCATGCTTCTATTTTTTACGTAATTTACAGTTGTTGAGGAAAAAGGAGAGGAAAAAGGGAAGAGAGGAAGGAGAGGGGTTTTTATAGAGAAAAAAAGTAAAATAAAAAGAGAAGAAGAAAAAACAAGAGAAAAAATAAACAGAAAAGAAAAGAAGGAAGGAAAAAAATGGTGGAAGACGTCGTCAAAACCTTGAAAGTGAGAATAAAGAAGGAGGTATTGACGACGAGGAAGAAGGAAAGGTTAAGGAGAATAACGGGGAGAGACACGAGGATAATAGAGAAGTATGTGAGAATAATACATCACAACAGAAGAAAAATATGTGCTAAAACTAAAAAAGGGAAAATAAGAGTCCATAGAGGAAAACTAGATGAACTGACGCTAACTACTTCAAAAGTTAAAGAAGAAGAGAGAAGAAAGACTGTTCCTCACGATCTGAAGAAAATGTTCCCTTATTGTTCTCACAATGAATTCCAAGAATGTAGAGATATAGCCGTACAATTATATGAACAAGGGTATAGACCTAACAATACTCGTCCTCCAATAAAGAGAGTTAGAAAACAACTAATTAATGCAAAGAGGTTTGTTCTCGTTCATCTGCCAAAAGAGAAGAATAACACTCTCACTCGTTGGTGGGTGGGGATAAGAGACTCGTTAGATACGTGGAGAAGAAACACACCTTATCATCAGAAACTATGGTTACCTTTAGAGATGAGCACTTTCCACCAGAAAGAGTTAAAGAAAGGAAGAATAAAAAGTTTAGAACTAAGATATAAACGTTCTACACATGAGTGGTGGGTGTATTTCCAACTAAAAGTCATTCCTCCTCCTTCTTTTTATCTCACAAGTCAAGGAGATAATTCTTCTTCTCTTCCCCCAGCTGTGCTGGGAATAGATCTAGGGATAAGCATTCCTGCTGCAGGAGTGCTTCTAACCCCTAAAAAGAAATTAACAAGTGAAGAAATAAAATTCTGGTATACCAAACAGTGGAATAAAGTTAATCACCGATATAAACTCAAACTTTCCCGTCTTCAGAGGAAAGCGGCTTTAAACGACCAGTCGGGTAAAAAACACCAGATTTACCGTTTTCTTGGTCTTCTCCGAAGAAGATATAAAAACGTTAAACGAGCCTATATTTACCAATTTGTAAACGACATCGTGCAGACGATAGAGACTTATGCACAAGTGTATGACCTTTTTGTCGTTGTAGGTTATCCTAAACACATTCGCGAGGAGAAAGGAAAGAGAAAAAGTACTCATAAGTTTCGTAGAAAACTTCATCAGTGGAACTTTTCTCTTGTTCTTGCCCTTCTTCGTCGAGCATTGATACTTCGAGGATTTGAACCTCACCAAATATTAACGATAGAAGAAAGAGGGACATCCTCTCACTGTACTCGTTGCGGGAGGAAAGTTATCCGTCCCGTTAGAGGTTTAGTCCATTGCTCTTCTTGCAATTACACTTTCCACTCTGACCTCACAGGAGCAATGAATATCGCTCGTAAGTTCCTTGGTGCTCTTTTCCGTCCTCAAGGAAACACTATCACTGATTACCTCACTGGTCATAAATTCGGTCTCACTCATTTCACTGTTTGCCGAGGGCTCAGCCATTGGTTGCAGCCCCATTAGACAAAAAAGAACTTAACTAATTCTCTCCTCTTGTGTTAGAGTTAGTTTTCCTTCTTTCTTTTTTGTCTCTCGTGGAGTGAAGAAAGAAAGAAAAACTTTCTTTTCTTCTTTATGATTCCCACGATTCGTGTATGATGTCTGTCTCAACCCCTTCATAGCATTGTATGGCTTGGTTGAGTTCAAGAGATTAAACTCCTTCTGTTTTTTCTCTTGCAAGACAGAGTGCGAAAAACTTTACGTAAGAAAGTAAATCATGTTGAATGAGCAAAGATTATATAATGTGTATGACCTTTTTGTCGTTGTAGGTTATCCTAAACACATTCGCGAGGAGAAAGGAAAGAGAAAAAGTACTCATAAGTTTCGTAGAAAACTTCATCAGTGGAACTTTTCTCTTGTTCTTGCCCTTCTTCGTCGAGCATTGATACTTCGAGGATTTGAACCTCACCAAATATTAACGATAGAAGAAAGAGGGACATCCTCTCACTGTACTCGTTGCGGGAGGAAAGTTATCCGTCCCGTTAGAGGTTTAGTCCATTGCTCTTCTTGCAATTACACTTTCCACTCTGACCTCACAGGAGCAATGAATATCGCTCGTAAGTTCCTTGGTGCTCTTTTCCGTCCTCAAGGAAACACTATCACTGATTACCTCACTGGTCATAAATTCGGTCTCACTCATTTCACTGTTTGCCGAGGGCTCAGCCATTGGTTGCAGCCCCATTAGACAAAAAAGAACTTAACTAATTCTCTCCTCTTGTGTTAGAGTTAGTTTTCCTTCTTTCTTTTTTGTCTCTCGTGGAGTGAAGAAAGAAAGAAAAACTTTCTTTTCTTCTTTATGATTCCCACGATTCGTGTATGATGTCTGTCTCAACCCCTTCATAGCATTGTATGGCTTGGTTGAGTTCAAGAGATTAAACTCCTTCTGTTTTTTCTCTTGCAAGACAGAGTGCGAAAAACTTTACGTAAGAAAGTAAATCATGTTGAATGAGCAAAGATTATATAATACTTCTTTGACAAGTACTCAATTACTTTTAAAGAAGTGAAAAGAATGGTAAAGAGAAATCCAACACAATTTTTAGTTGACGAATACAAAAAAATTCAAGCTGAAGGAAGAGAGTGGGTTCATAGAAAATTAGAGACTCCATCTGTTCCTGAAGTAGTTGTAGATGGAAAGAAATTGCTAATGTTATGTTCAAATAACTACTTGAACTTAAGTAATCACCCTCACTTGAAAAAAAGAGCTATTGAAGCAATAGAACAGCTAGGTGTAGGTTCTGGTTCTGTAAGAGCTATTGCGGGAAACATGGCAATTCATGAAGAATGGGAGCAAAAACATGCAGAGTTCAAAGAACAAGAAGCAGCAGTTGTATTTATGAGCGGTTTTATAGCAAATGAAGGTGCTATTCCTCCCCTAGTTAGAAAAGATGACTTTATAATTAGTGATGAATTAAACCATGGTTCAATTATCGATGGTGTAAGATTAACAAAAACTCAAAGATCAATTTACAAACATTGTGACATGGGTGATCTTGAAAAAAGATTGCAAGAAGCAGATAAGGCAGACCCTAACGGGGAAAAAAGAATTCTAGTTCTAACAGATGGAGTTTTCTCCATGGATGGAGATATGGCTCCTTTAGATGAAATACAAAAACTTTGTGAAGAATATGGAGCGATGATTTATGTAGATGACGCTCATGGTGACGGAGTTCTAGGAAGAGATAAGAAAGGAAAAGGAATAGTTGACCACTTTGGATTACAAGGAAAGGTACATGTAGAACTTAATACCTATTCTAAAGCAATGGGTGTAGTCGGTGGAGCAATAACTGGTTCTAAAGACCTTGCAATGTATTTGAAAAACACTGCTCGTTCTTACTTATTAAGTGGTTCTCAACCTCCATCTGTTGCTGGAGCTGCAATTGGTGCTCTTGAAGTACTAGATCCAAAATCCAAGTATTTCGAACCAGTAGTAGCAAAACTGTTAGATAACTGTGATTACTTCAAGAAAGAAATAGTAAATATTGGTTTTAACCATGAAATCACCGCTGCTGCAGCAAAATGTCCAACAGCTATCGTTCCTGTAATCTGTGGAGAAAATGATGTTGCAAGAAAAATGAGTGATAGATTGATAGAAGAAGGAATATTTGCTCTACCAATAGTATTTCCAATGGTTCCTCGAGGAACAGCAAGAATACGTGTTATGATGAACGCAGGACTAACAAAAGAACAGTTGGATCTAGCTCTTGGTAAGTTTGAAGATATCGGTAGAGAATTAAAAATATTCTAATTCTACTTTTTTCTCAATCTTTTTTTTTGCTCAAAAATAGAGAAATAAAAGTAATAAAATAGATTGGTTCTTTTGAAAATTTCTTTGTTACTTCTTGAACTTGATATTCGAATATTGATATTCTACACTTTGTAATCTAATACTCTTAAATTCTTCTGTAGCTTCTTTTTTTGCTTTCAAAGCCATTGCTGAATTTCTTAATGATCTCTTTCTTTTTTTGCTGTTCAAATATAGTGTTATCGCTGCAATAAATGCTGCAACAGCTAAGATAAAGATAGTTCCATTATCTCTCTTTAAACCCGTGAGAATAAATGTAAGCGTAACTTGGTGGCTATTTTCGTCATCTGATCTTATACACAGCCAGTATTTTGAATCATCATCAATTGTAAATTTTCTTAGAAAAGTTCCTGTAGTAACTGTATATGTATCCGAATAAATTTTCCAATCTTCAACAACTTCAGGATCAGCTAAAGCTACGTAAACTTTAACGATACCAAATCCTCCAATAAAGTCAATGTATGCATCATAATCTCCATAAGTTAAAGATTCAAGCGAAATAATATAATCATCATTGTTTGCTGTAATTTGCCAACAAACTGAATTGTTTTCTGTTGTATATTTTTCTGAACTCTCTTTTATCAAATCTTCTGCCTCTACGATCAAAGTAATGCTTATAGTTTTTGCTTCTTGATTTTTTATCAAGATTGTATAATTACCTACTCCAATAAAGTGAAAAAGAATACTATTCACCGACCTTCTATTTACAATTTCAGAACCTGTTTGATTTGTTAAGGTAAAAGAGAAAGCTAAATTCTCAGATGTTGTTATCTTAATTGTTCCTAAGAAAGTATTTTTTTTTCCTATTACATATTTGAATTCATCATTAGGGTCAATAGAAATTCCATTCTTATCGCCCAATGTGATACGAATTGGAAGTAAAAGAAGGATTGTAAAAACAGCAAAGAATATAATTCGAGTTTTATTTTGACTCAACTTAATCCCTCTTAATGTTCTTATAATATCTTTATTAAACAAGCTATGATATATTCATATTTATAAACCTATTCTTATCTTAAGAAGCATGTCCAAAAATTCTTTTTCACCTACTAAACGGTCCGAAGGAGTAAAAGGTAGTTGTAACAGAGGAGAGAACTGTACAAGGTAGAGAGGATGGTGGAGGGTAAACGATCAAGGATTGGGGGAAGAGAGAGTTTGAGGAGACCAAAGACGTGTTCGATACTACTACGATACTCGGGGTGATAATTATGATAAACGATACAGACCAGGGCAGAGACGATGAGCTTGAATTATTGGTTCGAGGGGAGGAGGAGAGGGATAACGAGCATTACTTTTTGGGGGAATAACAGGAAAAAAAGAATGTTGGCTAAGAAGACCGACGATATTTTCTGTCCAGTAGGCACAGTCTCCATAAAATCGCAGGAAAGGTCTCAAGAGTGCAGAAGGAAGTTTCTGCCAGAGCAAACCGAAGACTTTACTATCGTGAGTGTTACTAGCAGAATGAGCAAGAGAGACTATAGCTCGAGAGGGTAAACCAACTATAAGGTGTATCTTCCAGAAAAGTTTGGAGGTTTTCTTTAGTCCTCCTCTTGCCCACTTGAGAAAACGCCAAACAGAAGCTTGACGAATTTTAAACCCTGAACTATCCACCGCCATAGCTTTCAACCCTTTTTTCCTTACTATTTCCCTACCTAAATCTATTATCCACCGCTCCAGCAACTCACTTTCTGTCGCTCTCCACACTGCATGAAAAGTAGATTTGGAAGGAATCTTCTTCATCCACCCCTCTTCTATCAAAAAAGCGCATAAAGACAACTTTTCCTCTAACTTCCTCCAAGCAATTCCTTCTATTCTCGCAATAATTGCTAAAGCCAGTATCACCCACCTTTCTGCTATTCTTTTTCTCCCTCTCTTACTTTCTCTCGGTTCCTCTTTCACCAGTTTCTTAAGGAAAGGTTCATTAATGCTTATGAATTCTCTTGCTTTGTGGGGGTCTATGATCTGAAAGTAAGCCATACTTCCGACATAAACCCCCACATTAATAAAAATTAATTTTTGGGCATGCTTCTTAAGTTGATTAATGATCTATCTTAAAATTATTCTTTTTAATTATCTAATTAATAGAAAATATTAATATATAAGGTGGAAATAAACTGAATATGGCTATCAAAACCAAAAAAAACTCCACAAAGAAGAATTTAATTACTGTTTTTGTAATTTTCTTGGTTTGTTTTAGTTTTATAAATTGTTTAACCTCTAACTTGTTAACTGTAGTAGCTTCAGGAAGCGGAGATTTTCCACCTCCAAGTAGTGGAGAATGGACAATATCTCAAGAAACAATAGTTAATTCTGAAGTTATTTATATTAATGATTCAGTTTCAATAGAAAGTGGAGGATCTTTAGTATTAGAAAATTGTGTAATAGAAATGAATGGTAATGAAGATGACAAAGCTAATTTTATAGTTAATAATAATGGTAATCTTACAATAATTAATTCTAAAATAGAAGCTTTTTCTGATTATTCATGGTACATCGAAGCAGAAGAAGGAGCTTCACTTAAAATTACTGACTCAACCCTAATAAACTTCAAAGGAAGCCAATATACATCAGTAATTACACTCTATAACAATTATTCTGAAATTACAAACAATAGTATCTCAAACTTCAAATATAAAGCCATTTTTGCTAGATTTACTAGTCATCATAATAATATTACAAAAAACAAAATAAGTGGAGGGCTTGTTGGTTTTGAAGTAGTCGATGGATGGTACAACGAGATAAATGATAATGAGTTTCACTTACTATCACAATTTGCGATTGCTATTAATAATGGTAGTTTTTCAAATATTCTTCGAAATAAAATATTTAATGTTTCTTCTATCGCAATCAATTTCCAAAAATCAAAGAATGTTTTATGCAATAACAACAATATTTCTACGTCTAAAACTGCAATTGAGTGCTATTCAATCTATAATAGTAGTATCTCTAATAATATGTTCTCTAATATTCATGATTATTCAATTAGAGTATATACAGGGAATAATGTCACAATATCAAACAATTCAATTGATAATAGCGATTTAGCAAAAGGCATTATTAATTCAGCTATTAGCCTGAGTGCGTGTAATAATTTTTCTATTAATGAAAATTCAATAATAAATACCCCAAGAACAGCTCTAGAAATTTTAAGTTCAACAAATTGTAGAATTTTTAACAATGTTTTTTCCATTAATAATTACTCTATCTTTATCTCTAGTTCTAATTATCTTGAAATTAAAAACAATTTACTATCTTATTCGAATGATTATTCTATGTGGTTTATTAAATCAGATTTTTCATTGTTTGAAAACAACACAGTTAATTTTGGTCAATCTTGTGGAATTAGACTAAGTAGCTGTAACAATAATTCTATATTAAGGAACATCATATTCAATAATAGTAAATATGGTATCGATATTTCTTCAAGTAATAATAATACGATACTGGAAAATGTTTTTGTTTTAAACAATAATGGTTCTATTCAAGCTTATGATAATGGATTAAATAATAGCTGGTATAGTAATTTAGAATCTGTTGGTAATTTTTGGAGTGATAATAATGGATCATCTTTCTATTTAATAAATGGTGAATCAGGTTCTATGGATATTTTTGCGAATTATTCTGATTACGATAAAGATTTTATTCCTGATTATTATGAACTTGAAGTTGGTTTAGATATAACAATAAATGATGCTAATGACGACTTAGATGGGGATGGTTTGTCAAACTTCGAAGAATTTACTCTGGGTACTTTTCCTAATGATCCTGATAGCGATGATGATGGTTTAATTGATTCAGTAGAAGTAGACTTGAAAACTGATCCTATGTCTAATGATACAGACAATGACAACCTTATTGATGGGTTAGAAATTCAATATGGATGTGACCCCTTTTCAAATGATACAGACATGGATGGACTAGATGACTGGTCAGAGATATTCTACTACTTCACTGACCCTTTAGATTATGACACTGATGGTGATGGGTTATCTGACTCTGATGAAGTTTATGCATATAATACAGACCCATTGGACGCTGACACTGATGATGATGGCTTAAATGATGTAACTGAAGTACTAGGTTATGGTACTGATCCCAATGATGCAGATACAGATGGAGATGGATTAACAGATTACGAAGAAGTGATTGAATATTTTACTGATCCTACGGATGTTGATACTGATGGTGATGGTTTAACAGATTATGAAGAGGTAAAATATTATGGAACAAATCCTAGGAAAGCTGACACTGATGGTGATGGAATTTCTGACAATGATGAATTAATTCAAGGAAAAGATCCATTAGTCAATGAGAAACAAAGAAATGTAAGGATAATAATTATTGTATTTTCTGCTTTAGGTTCTGGTATACTGTTTATAGGATTAACTGTGCTGTTGATACTATTCCTGATAGAAAAGAACAAAAATAAAGAACAAGCATTGTTATCCCTTTTCAAGAAAAAAATTAGAGAACTAGAAAAGAAAATTAATATTATTGAAACAACAAAAATTGAAGAACTTATGTCTAAGACAGAAGAAAGAGCGAAAATTGATACTTTTTTCAATGAATTCCTTGAGGTTTTAGTGGACTTCGCAACATATTTTCTGGAAAATGAGGAATTAATTGAGAATAAAAAATGGTTACAAGCCAAAAAGAAGCTAAATGAAGAATTAGATAAAGTGAGAGATTGGATTAATAAAAATCTACGTGCTCTAAAGGAATATGATATTTATGACAAACTAGTAAACCAGATAGATGGATTAGAAAATAAAGAAGAAATTAAGATTAGCAAGTTAGAAGCTTATAAGGAGATTGAAATTGCAAAAGGTATTTTGAGAGAATTCAAAAAAGTAGTAGAGAAAACTTCTCCTTTTATCAACAAATTTTCCTATTCTACTTTAACTAAATATTGGGAGATTACAACTGAACTTATATTTGCTAATATGACACAGCTAGAAAAAATTGAGGAAAAAATAAAAGATCTACTGGAAAGAGAGAAAACTCTATAATCTTAATGTTGTTTTTTTCTATTTTTCTTCTTTTACTATTTCTTTTTTAGTTAAATATTAATTTTAAACTTTGTAACTAGTTTTTCTTGAGAAAGGACTCTTCTCCAGTGAAAAAAACCATCTTCTTGGAATTTGGTCATAATAAAAACATACTACCTTTTCGGCAATGGAAATTACCTTTTTTTCCTCTGAAAAGTGGATGCAAATTTATTTATGTGAAGTACTCATTAACCGTCCTAAACGTTTTTTCAATGTTCTACCTATGTTTACAAAATATCAGAAATATGTAAAAAGAATAATAAAAGCAAAATAAAAGTAAAAAGAACAAGAAAAAAAGATATAAAAAGATATTATTTTCTAGATCTATTTGTTTTTATTGCAAGAATGGTCAAGCCTAAGAGTCCTAGAACGAAATAGAGGAAACTGAATGGATTTTTGGTTGTAGTCTCTTCTGGATGACTGTTTGAGTCAATAGGGTTAAAACCATTAGACGCTTCGTATCCATCAGTCCAACCATCTCCATCAGTGTCATTATTATGAGGATCAGTATTCCAATAGAATTCATCTCTATTAGTTAAACCATCTTCATCAGGATCTTCATTAGCATCATCTACTAAAGGATCTAAGTTGTTGTCTACTTCCCAACCATCAGGCATACCATCATCGTCGGTATCACTGTCAGTAGGGTCGGTGTTATTTGTATATTCTCCTAGATTTGATAAACCATCACTGTCTTTATCATCAGACCCATCATCTGTTAATGGGTTTAATTCATATTTTAGTTCCCATCCATCGTCCATTCCATCTCCATCAGTATCTGCGTCAGTGCTTTGAGTGCCTAAAACTACATCTTCAAGGATATCATCTAAACCGTCTCCATCTATATCAGTTCCACTTATTGGATAAAGATCGACTGAAGAAGCCGTTCCTTGAATATTGGTATAAGTTCCTGTTGTTCCATTGTAGTCTGACCAATAGTTACCTACTTTTATTTCATCATTATACCATAGATTATTTGACCCATCATCTATAGCTAAAGTAATTTGGTCAAAGAATAAATAAGAAGCTGAAACGAAATAATTTTGATAGATTAGAGCATTAGAAATCGTAGAAGATAGTGAGATTAAGCAATAAATTTGCCTAATTTCTCCATTAATATCAATTATGTCGAATATTTTATTGTACGTAATAATTGCTCCATCAATATCTCCATCTAAACGAATCCCTGCATTAGATACCGTGTTTTCTATGATATTTATAACATTTCTAGTAATCTCGAGATTTTCCCATTGTCCACGAATGTATATTCCTATAGTTCCTCCAGAATTTATTTCATTGTTGTCTATAACAAAATTATTTCCTCCATCATTGGCGAAATAAATACCACTGTAAGATGATCCTAGATTTGTTGTTATTTGGTTATATGAGATAGTTATATTGTTGAAGATATTACCACTAGCAACATAAATTCCTTTATTACAGTTGCTTATTTGGCTATTAGTTATTATTACATTGTCTACTTTTCTAGCATAATCAGCATAAAGTTCAATTCCTGAATCTACATTGGAGATGATGGTGTTATTTATTATTAAGCCGTCTGCGGCATAGACATCAATAGCGATTTCTTCATAATTTGATATTATTACATTTTTTATTGTAAGATTTTCACTATCAAAAATATATATTGCTTTTGTTGATGTACCATCATGTAAATTTAGGTCTTCAAGAAAAACATTTTTTGAAGTATCAATACTTATACTTCCATGTTCAATCTCTGCATTTACAAAAGTAATATTGGTAACTTCGTAAAAGTTTGAGGTACCTGAAAGGGTGTTACTTGTTATTTCGAAATTACTAGAATAAGAAATGTAAAACGAGGTATTGGATGACAATATAGCATTATTTGTTATTTCTGTGAACTTTTCTGGCAGATTTGCAATAGTAAAAGCTCTATCTACATTTTCAATATAATTGTTGGTAATGTATGTATTTCCTTCCAAAGCGTTACCATAAGAGGAAGTTATTGTGAAAACTTTTTCTGAATCTGAAATATCGTTATTATCAAAAGTGACATTACCCACGTAAATTAGATCAAAAGCGGTATTATTAGCGTCTACTATCTCATTATTCACTATTGTAATATTATCATTTATTACATAATTTGTGTTATATTTTTTATTTATATCAAGACCGTAAGATACACCTTCTATTATGTTATCTTTAAAAGTCAGAGTAATATTTGCAGTAGTAGAATAATCTAAACACATTCCTTTATTTGCTTCATTAATAGTATTTCCTGTCACATTTAATGATTTCGTGTCATATACTATAATTCCATTATAGGCGTTGATAAACTCGTTAGAAATTATAATTATTTCTTCATCAGCATATTGATCAATAGGATTCATAATATAAATCGCATTATCGTAAATATTTTCGAAACCGTTACCGGAAACAGTAATACTTTTTGAATCTTTAATTAAAATTCCTAAATCTGTATTTGATATAGAAAGTGATTTAATGTTAATATTAGTACAATCAATTAGAAATATCTGACCATAAATGTTAGTGTCAATATTTTTCGTATCGTTGCTAACAAAATAACCTACTTCTTTATTATTTACTTTGTTTCCCTTTACTATTATTGTATTAGCTTTTTCTTTAAGTGGTGCTAAAAACATCCCATCATTTACTAAAGTATTATTAACAATCTCAATAGTATCTGTTGTTTCCTTAGCAAGATAGATTCCATATCCTTTATTTGACTCTATTGAATTATTTGCTATTATTTCATCATTTGATCCACCATTAATTAACAATCCAATATCATCGTTATTATTTATTGAATTATTTGCAATAGTAATAAAGTCTCCAGTAATATCTATACCTTTATTGTTGAATGAACAGTTATTTCCAGTTATAATTACGTTGTTTGAACCAGTTGAATAAATCCCTGCGTTACTATTAGATGAACAGGTATTATTTGCAATTATTGCGTTATTAACACCGTAAATGTTTATTCCATTATTACTTCCTGTTATGGTATTATTTATTATCTTCTGACTATTAGTCATATAAACATTAATTCCATCTTCATTTCCACTTACAGTGTTTGATTCAATAGTTGCGATTCCATCAGCCACAGATACAATATATATTCCCTTTCTAGATGCTTCAATAGAACAATTGACTATCTTAAAGTAAGCTGTTACGCTTAAACTATGAATATAAATTCCATAGTCTGATGATGTCTGTATTTTTAAGTTACTGATTATGTAAGGATCGTCTACTGTACCTGCTCCATCAACAACACCATTAGCTGAAGTAAAATCACTATCTGAAGCAATTACTATTGGGTCATGTGTTGTGTATATTTTCAGTTTAGACTGTACGTTATTTAAACTTACAATCAATCCACTGCTAATTACAAGCATTATTAAAAACAATGATTTATAGTTTTTCATCAATATTCATAGAAGTTCCTTTAACGTATTTTATAAAGATATTTAAAAAACAAATATATGTTTAAAAATTTTAAGACATTATCAAACAATTATAAACTTATAACAACAAAAAAAGGCATAAAAAAAAGTTTTAATCTTTTTTTAAATTAGGTGATGTGGAAATAACAAATTTGTTATTTTTATTGAAATTTTGAACCTTCTCCCTCTAGACTAAATTTGAAGGAAATAAAAAATGGTTAAATTTCACAAGGAACAATCTTTTGTACTAAAATTTTTATAGCAATGTTAACATTTTTTCAATGATAAAAATGAATATTGAGGGAATTGATTTTCACTGGTTAGGACACGATAGTTTTCTTATCCAAGCCAAAGGTAAGAATATCTATATTGATCCTTATAAATTAACAAAAAAAGATCTTCCAGAAGCTGATATAATAATCACAACACATGATCATTTTGATCATTGTAATCCAGAAGCTATCGAACAGATATGTGGTGAAAAAACTATTTTAGTTGGTCCTAAAGTAACAATAGATAAACTCAATGATATCTCCAAAAAGAAAAAGGTAATTGAACTTAATCCTTATGATGAAAAGGAAATTGATGGAATAAAAATTAGTGCAATTCCTGCTTATAACACTCACCGTTTCCGTGATCCAGAAACAAAAACACCTTTTCATCCCAAGGAATCAGGACATATAGGACCTATTATTGATGTTGATGGTGTAAAAATTTATCACGCTGGAGATACAGATAAAATACCAGAAATGGAGGACTTAAAGCCACATATTGCATTAATTCCAGTTAGTGGTACATACGTAATGGATGTTCCAGAAGCAGTTGAAGCTGCAAAAGTAATTAGTGCTAAAATAACTATCCCAATGCATGTTGGAAGGGGAATTGGAGAATTATCTTATAGAGAAGAATTTAAAGAAAAACTTGAAAACATGGAAGTAATCCTCTTAGATTTAGAAGAAAGTTAGCTTCTTTTTGCTTTCTTTTTTTCTCATTTTTTTCGTTTCAAATAATTGTTTATAAATAAGCTATTTTTTTTTAATCTCGAAGTCTTATGGATGATTATGTGACAGTAGTAGATAAAAATGTTGAACCTACTAAAATTGAGGCTAAAAGAACTCATTTCGGTAATGTTTTTCTATGGTCTTCCTATGATGCTGCTGATACTCTTTTTTCTCAAGGAATAATTAGTATTGTTTTTCAACCCTTTGTTTTATTATTAGCTTATGAACAAGGTATAACTAATTATTGGACTGCTTTTGCTTTAATGTCAGCATTTATGGCTTTTTCAAACTTACTTGTAGCTATTTTTGGTCCAATAATTGGATCTATTAGTGATACGATAGGAAAACGAAAATCTGCCGTTCTTATTTCAGCATCATTAATGGTTATTTCGACACTAGCTTTCCTCATTTGGAGGAACTTTTGGTGGCTTTCAATAATGTTCGTTTTTGCTAACTTTGGTTATCAAGCAGGACGAATGTTTTACGATTCAATGATACCTTTCATTTCAAAAACAGATCAAAGAGGAATAACATCTGGTATTTCTGGTTCTCTTAGTTTTATTGGGACTTTTGCTGCCATTGGATTGGCTCAAGTAGCTTATTCAATATGGGGTAAGTTCTCAGAACCTGGAAAGGTATTTGAAGAAGGTGCATCAATAAGTTATACAAGCTTAGAATGGTTGACTGTTATAGTTATAGCAGGAATATTAGTTTTTACGATACCCTTTCTATTTTCAAAAGAAAAAGAGAATCCAAATTCATTTTCCTTCAAACAGAACTTAAAACAAGCTAGACTTGAATTTAAAGACACTTTGAAAGAGATTTTCAAGTACAAGAACGCTTTATTGTTTATTTTGGGTTGGTTTTTTGTAACTGATGCAAGTAATACTACAATTTTATACATGCAACTTGTAATGATTGATGGTGTAGGAGCTGATCCTGGTCAAGCATTAATGATTATTGCAATGGGTGGACTTTTATCAATGATTGGAGCAATTATTGTAGGTGTGCTTTTAGATAAACTTGGACCAAAGAAAAATTTCATTATCAACATATTCGCTTGGTTTATTGCAGTAAGTATAGCTATTATTGCATGTATTGAGGTAGATGGAAAACACATCGTTCCTTGGCAAATAATGTTCTTAGTTGGATTCTTTATTGGAATAGGATTCGGAGGAATATGGCTTATCGGAAGACAATTTGTTTTTGAAGTTGCTCCTCCGAAGAAAGTTACTCAATATCAAGGATTTAAACAAATTGCAGGAAGAGTAAGCGCCATTATAAGCCCAATTATGTTCTTGTTGATGCTTGGTTTAGGTGCTAAACTTGGTTTGAGTATTTCCAATCAATATGCAATTGCTCTTGCTCCTCTCTTAATATTCTTTACAATTGGACTAATAATTGTTCTAAAATATGTTGATGTTCATAAAGAATATCTAGCTGGAGAAAGAGCTCCATATAAGAAATTACAATAATAATCTAAACCCCTTCTTTTTTTCTTTAATTTTAATTACTTTTTTCTATAGTTAAAAGATTAGGATAAGAAAATAACGTAGATTGTTTACTATTTAAAATTAGAAAAAATATGTATTTTTAAATTAAATTATTTATATTCACGAATAACTGGTAGAGTAACTACGCTTTCTATCCATGGTAATTTAGCTATAGATTTCCTTATCAAGTTGTAAGCTTTTCCAATATTTCTTAATCTTATTGAAATTATTAAATCATAAACTCCTGAAGTATAAGCGACAGATTCTATACCCCTTATTTGAGATAATTTTTCTAAATCGATTTTCTCTCCAATTTTTATTTTAGCAAAGATCAATCCTCTAGTTTCAGACATAGATAAGGTAACTACACCTATTAAAATAAGGATCGAACCTGATATTTTAAGGATTATACCTACTATATCATTTCCTCCTGAACTGAATATTGCTGGAAACCAAATTGCAAAAATAGCTGCCAAAGGATAAGTGGAGATAACGCTTATACTGTTTAAAGCTCTTACAATAGACATCTTCCCCATCGTAAGTGCTCTAGTGTAAGCAATTACACCAAGATAAACCAATAACATTGAGCAAATTACAGGAACTAAAGAGGGTCTCCAATTTTCTTTTATCTCATTAAAACCTACTCTGTAGATACTAGGAAGCGATGCTATTACTTGCCCTGCTGTCATAATAAAAAGTGTCCATATTCTTAGACTTAGCGTATCTATCTTTCTTCCTTTATCATTTTTTGTTACTAAAGCTTTCTTTTGAAAAACAGTATATAATGCCGAAAATAAAGCAAATGGACCAAAGATAAGTAAAATACCTATAGCATCTAATTTTCCACCAGAAATTGTAGAAATCATTACTCCTACAGCTATCATTGTAATTGATTGGATTTCAATTGCAACAGGTTTTTCTCTTTCTGAAATAGAATCAGCAATAAGCAAGTAAACGAGAACAAATTGGCTAAATGGCATTATTAGAGATGCATCATACTTTTCTAAAAGAACAAAATAGAGTATAGTGTTTCCTGTAGCAAAAAGACCAGCAAGAAGGGTATATAGTAAAACTTTGCCTTTAGGAAACATTATTCCTTGAAAATTAGGGTCAAAATAGTAACCCAGAGTTTTCTTAAATTCTTTATCTTTGTTTGGTAGAGGAATAGAAAGAATAAGTATAAGAATTATTGACACTATTAAACCTACAACCATCTCATATGCTCCAAAAAGATAAGGATCAGTAATGAAACTGTTGCCAATTGCATCTAGTACTACCCACAGGCTAGTGATTAAACCAGATCCCAAGGCTAGTAGATAAAACGTACTTTTTCTTCTAATTTTACTAAATTCTCTATGGGCTGCAATTGACATATAAAACTCTCCTTATTCTTCTCCAATTATTTCTTTCTCTACAATACAAGTTTGTGTACTTTCAAGACCTGGGATGAGATGTATGCACTCTGAAGTAATGTTGTAAAGTTCTTCTAAATCTTTAACTTTGATAGTAGCAACAATGTCCCACTCACCAGTAACAACAGCACAACTTGTTATCGCATGAATTTTTCTTAATTCATTGACCACTTCTTGAGTCTTACCTAATTTTACTGTCATAAGAATATATGCTGTGATTATCATTAAATTTTCAAAAGACTTTTTACCCTAAAAATCTTACTTTCATTTACGAAGATAAAAATATTTTAGCCTTTATTCTTCAGAAAAAGAGTCTTCGTTATACCAATAATTACAAATATATCTAATTCTGGAGTATTTCATATGATTAATAAAAGAAAAAAAATATTGATGCTTGTTTTGAGTACAGTTAACCCCGATGTCAGAGTAGAAAAAGAAGCAAGATATTTGGCATCAAAAAATTTTGATGTTTCTGTTATTGGAATAACAAGACCAAGTTTAGATTTACCAAAAAAAGAAGAAAGAGATGGTTATACTATATATAGAGTTGAAATCAAGAAAAAATTATTTTTCAAGTATTTTGAATTTTATCGTAAAGTAAAGAAACTTGTTGGTTCTGAAGTATATGATTATATCCATTTCCATGACCTAAATGCTTTACCAGCTATTTCTAAATTAAAGAAAAATGGAAAAATATTTGTTTATGATTCTCATGAAAACTTCCCAGAACAAATGTCTGAAACTTTTGGTTTACCCGCTCAAATAGTTTATACTTGGGTAGAACGACATTTCATCAAAAAAGTTGATTATGTTTTTACACCAGGAAAGACTTATTCAAATTTACTTGAGAAAAAATACAAAGTTAAAGCTTCAGTTATTTCTAACTATCCTTCAAAAGAGGATGTAGATAAAGGCCATGAGATTGAAATTCCTAAAGAGTTAGAAAAAAAAGCCAGATTTCGAGTAGTCTATTTTGGAGTAATGTATGCAAATTTAGGATACGATGTTACAGTAGAAGTAGCAAAACTTATACGAGATCATTATAATTTGAAGCCTTCAGATATAGATTTTCTCATAATAGGTGACGGTTCTGCATATGAACCAATGAAAAAGATGATAGAAGAAGAAAAGCTCTCTCCTTATTTTATTCTAACAGGATGGATGGATTATCATTTAGCACTTTCTGTGTTAAGAACAAGTGATGTAGGACTCATTCTCTTCCAACCAGGAAAAAACAATTTTAGGCGAATTCCTAATAGACTATATGAGTATTTTTCAGCTGGGGTTCCTTTTATTGGTTCAGATTTTGAAGGATTAAGAGAAGGAGCAAAGTATGATAAACAACTAGGTTTCTTTGTTAATCCTCAGTCTCCAGAAAAAATAGCAGAGAGAATAATTAAATTGTTTAAAGATACAAAAACGTTAGAACAACTAAAGAAAAACGCTGAAGAAGCATACAAAACTAGATTTAATTGGGAAACTGAAATAAAGAAAATAGATAAAATCTATAAAAAGTAAAAGTTAATCAAAATACTTGTTTAAAACCAACTTATTACATTGTATATTTGTTCTTCTACATCTTTTACTTTATCACTTATTTCTGATACATCATTTATTGAATCGAAGAATTTGTTCAAAATGTTTCTTATTTTTTCTATACCATGTGCAATATCTTGATATTCAAAAGGATAAGCTAGAGCAACAATACAATAATCCTTACCTTCTAATCTCTTATCTAATTGATTTTTGTCTTTAACAATATATAGAAGACTTGTAGCATAATAGTCTCTCATTTTAGGGATTCTAACAGGCCCCGAGATTATGGATGAACTTTCAAGTTTATCTATCTCTCCCATTCCAAACAAAGTGTAAAGCATAACGCCCAAGGATAAAATGACTGTTTCTTTTATGTCTTCATATTCTTCTGGAATTCTGTTTACATATATAGGTTCAGTTCCAGAGGTTCCAAAACGATAAAAAGCTAAGAATATTTTGTTTTTATCATAACGAGATTTCTTTTTTTTGATGTTTTCAATAATTTCTGGTATTTTACTGAAAAATCTTCCTCTTTTCACAATATAATCTTGAGCGCCCATTTTCATAGCTTTGACAGCTACTTCTTCAGATCCTTGTCCTGTAATTATAAGGACAGGAATATCAGTTATTTTTCTGATCTCTTCCAAAATGTCCAAACCTGTAATGTCTCCTAAAAGATAGTCTAGCAATATTATATCGAAGTCATATTTATATTCTTGAAGAATGTTTAATGCCTCTTCTTTTGTCTGAGTTATATGTACTTCTACATCATGAAAAGCCTTAATTATATTGATTTTGATAAGAAAGGCTATGTCACTGTCATCCTCCACAAGTAGTACACGTAGATCATTAGACATTGTTTGTTCCTCGAAGTATAAGAAATACACTTTCTTTCCTTTATAATAAAATATAAATTATAAGTTTTAACATTTGTGGAATTTCTCATGTATTATGATTCTTTTTTTTGTAGTATGCTTCTAATCTTATGCAAAAGTGAAAGTTTTAATACTTTTTTTATTAATGAAGGCTGATGGGTTGAGGATTGTCATGCACTACGTTGATATGTGATAGAAGCTTAGGGATGAAACCCATCTTTCTATTTTAATTAATAAAGAAACTGATTTTTTCTTGTTTTAAATTTTTATTTAAATTTAGCTAACTACTTTATTTAAATAAAAGTTATTATAGGCTTAATGTTCAATAAATTCTTTCTCGCTTATAACTTTACATGTTAATGTTTTAGCAGCAAAAGGTATGAAACTTTTTTCTAGCTCCTTTTTAACCTTTTCAAAAATCAAATAGCGATTTTCTTCACTTGTTAGATCCAAAGTAATGATTTCAGTTAAATTTTCTATTAATGTAAGCAAAGGACCTTTTTCTATTAGTACATACTCTGTTGTTACTAATAAAGCAATGTTATGATAACTAATAAACAGTAGTTTATATTCCTCAAAGTTAATTTCTTCCATTGAACTAAGTTGTTTTTTGTTTGTTGAATTTAGCCACTTATTCTCATAAGCACTAATTATGTTCTTAACTTTTTCTCTGGTTCTTGTATTATCGTGTATATGAAGATTAACTCCGTCTTTTTTAATGAAAATATCTACCGATAAAATGTTTGGCATTAATCCTGTTTTTTTACTAACCAACTTGCTTATTAACCAATTCATCGCATCGCTTATGTATTCGCCTGTTTTGACTGAAATGAAAAAGAATCGAAAACTCATCTGACTTTCAATTGAAATTAATTTGTTAAGTTCAAATCCTTTAACAATTTCTTCAATAACTCTTTCTTTTTCTGTAATTAAGTCCATCTTATTACCTAGAAAAAGCACTGGTATATCTTTGTTTTTTATCCATTCTAAAATAGTATAGAACCATTCTTTACTTTCTGGTAAACTTTCTAAATTTGAAGCGTCAAAAATGAAAATTAAAGCAGAGGAAAGATTAATGTAATTTTTCCAAATGTGCTTTCTGAATGCTTGGTGTCCCCCCATATCCCAAATTTGAAGGGGAAAACCTTGGTACTCGGTAAATTCTACATCAACACCTAAAGTCGGAGGAGAAGAAACAAAGGTTCCCGATAGTAACCTTTGGGTAAAGCTAGATTTTCCGGCTTGTGGAAGGCCAGTTATAGCAATAGAGAATCTTGTCATTTTTGAGTTCACTTCAATTAGCACTAAAAACTATCTTTAATTTGTTATAAAAGTTTAGTTATTTATAATAGTAGTTCAATTAATTCTTTAAAATTCTAAATTTATCATGTTAAAGAGAACATATAATTGAAAAATAAAAAATCATAATTCTATAATTTAGTCTTTTGTTCAACTTTAACATCGATGGGTATTCCTTCTTCAATACTAGTTGAAGCTATACAATAGTTTCTAAAAATTTTCAAACACTGATCTAGTTTTTGCTTATCTTCTTCTGGAATATTTAAAACAGGATTAATTTCTACTTCTATCTTTTTAATTCTCCAAAAACCTTCTTCATTTCTTTGTCTTGTGAGCTTAACTTTTGTCTTTAAATCTTTAATTTCTGCTCTTTTTTTCATCATACAGAAAGTTAAGGATGCAGATAAGCAATTACCGACTGCTGCTGCGATTAACATTGAAGCTGTTGGTCCAAGTTCTTCTCCTCCCGGAACAGATTTATCTTCGTCCATGAGTAAGTTAGGAATAGTTTCTTTTCCAAAATCAACAATGAATTTGAAATTGCTAATTCGACTCAAATTTAGTTCATATTCAAAACTTTTTTGCTTTTTTTCAGTCATATGTTTGTTTTGGACATACCTTTTTTATGCATTTTGAAATTTCAAATAATGATGCTTTGAGAAATTTTTTGTTCAAAATAAATATTAAAAAGGGAGTGTTTTAACAAAAACATGAAAAGAAAATGTCATTAGTTCATCCTTTCGCTAAATCAATAATTCAGAATTGTCAAAAAGATAATAGTTGGTTGATTATGCTTAAATGGTCAAAAATTGATGAAGTAAAGAAAATACTTGAAGACAGATGCGACTTTATAAGTAGTGTTGGCAGTTTTATATTAAAATACAAGTATAAAGGAGTTGACATTTCTTTTTACAAAAATGGTAAACTTATTTTCACTAATGTAGAAAATATTGAAATTATTATAAAAGATCTATTAGGTTAAAAAAATGAAGAAAGTAGATGGATTGTTAGAAGAACATGGGCGTTCTAAGATAGAAGTATATGTTGACTGGGAAAATGGAAATTATGTTCCAAAAGAAGTATTTGAAGCAATGAAACCTTTTTATCTAGAGCGAGGTTTTGCTAATCCTGCCATAACACATCGTTTAGGTTGGGAAACTTACGAACTTTATGTAGAAACAAAAGAAAAATTAGTTCAACCTTTGAATATTTCTCCTCAGGATTTCTATATTACACATGGTTTAACTGAATCCAATAATATTGCTATTCGAGGGGTTGCCAAAGCAAATAAAAAGAGAAAGAAAATAATTACTTCTTCTGTAGAACATCTAAGTGTTATTCATTCTAGCAGATTCATGGAAAGTCAAGGATATAAGATAGAAGAGATACCTGTATATAGTAATGGAATTATTGATTTAGACAGATTACAAGACATAATTGACGAAGAAACGCTTATAGTAAGTGTGCAGTTAGCAAATCATGAAATTGGTTCAATTCAACCATTACGCGAAGTTATTGAAATCGTGAAGGACAAGAATAAGGATATTCTTGTTCACTCTGATATGTCTGCAGCTTTTGGAAGAATGAAAATTGATCTAAACAAATTAGATATTGATTTAGCTACATTTGACAGTTCAAAGATTTTAGGTCCTAAAGGCGTTGGAGGTCTATTCGTAAAAGAAGGGGTACATGTTAAACCATTGCTTGAAGGTCAATTAAGTGTCGAAATTCTCTCTCCTGAAGTAGAAATTATGCCCTTGATTGCAGGTTTTGCAAAAGCAGTTGAATTACAATTTGAGAACTTTGATGAACATATTTCGAGTTTAACTAAATTAAGAAACAAACTTCTATATGGTCTTTATACAACTATTCCAAAAACATTAATTAATGGAGCAGAGGGTGAAAAGAGAATAGCTGATAATGTCAATTTAAGCTTCATAGGTTGTGAGGGCGAAGCTTTAACAGTAGAATGTAGCATGAATGGTATTTATACCTCAAGTGGAAGCGCGTGTTCTAGTAGAATTCTAATGCCAAGTCATATCTTAACAGCAATAGGTAGGCGACCAGAGGAAGCCCATGGTAGCCTTTTAATGAAGATAAGTCGTCTAAATACAGAAGCGCAAATTGAGTATATTTTAGAAACAATGCCTAAAGTAGTTACAAGACTTAGAAAAATTACAGGAAGTATTGAGCTATAGAAAATAATAAAAAATTAAATTAAAAGAAAAGGTGAAAAAGATGTCAAGTAGAATTCCTCTACCATATTCGCAAAGAGTGATAGAACTCTTTAAGAATCCAGTAAATTTAGGAAAAATGGATGATGCAACAGTATTTGCACAAGCAGGTTCTCCAGCATGTGGAGATATGATTGCTTTTTATCTTAAAATAGATGAAAAAAAAGAAAAAATCACAAAATCCTCTTTTGAAAGCTTTGGTTGTGCATCAAATATCGCAGCAGCAAGTGAAGTAACTATAATGATCCATAATAAAACTTTGAAAGAAGCATGGAATATCAGTTGGAAAGACGTTTCTGATGCTCTTGGAGGGTTACCAAAAATAAAAAATCACTGTGGGACTCTTGCAGTTGGTGCATTACAAAGAGCTATTAGAAAATACTATACAACCATTAAGAAAGAAATACCCGATTGGTTACCCAAAGAATACACAAAAGATGAAAAACATGCTATGGAAGAAGAAGAGTTAGCAAAGAAACTTGCCAAAAAATATAACCTTTCAATCTAGTGTAGTTTATTTTAGTATAATGTTTTTTTTCTACTTCCAAAATTTATTTTATCGTAAATTTAAAAATTAAATTGAAAGTAAAATCGAACCACAGACAATACTAACTACACCTAATAACTGAAGTTTAGATATTTTCTCTTTTAAGAAAACAGAACCTAATAATAAAACGAAGAAAGGAGATATTGAAGAAATTGGTGTGCTTCTAGCTGCGCCAATAAGAGTAACAGCAGTGAAGAATGATATTCCTCCTGCCCCCCAAGTTACAATTCCCCCTAGTATAAGAAATGACAAATCTTTTTTGCTTGTAAGTTTTTTATCTATTTTATTAAGTTTATTTCTTAAATATGAAATACTAATCCCGATTCCAGCAATTAAAATCATTATACCATTTCTTATTCCAAGCATCGGAATAACATTAATTCCATCAAAACTGAGAAGTATTTTAGTAAAGACTATAGTGAAACCCCATGCTAAAGCTGCTAATATTGCGAATATCATCCCTTGTAAATTATTTCTCTTTTCTTCTTGAGATTTTTCTAAACCATTTTCATCTTTTCTGTTTGTTTGAAAAGAAATAATTCCTGCACCAATCACATTTAACAATGTACCAATTATTATTTGTGTTGTGACTTTCTCAATTCCTCCAATTAAGAGTATTATATTTGTAAATAATGGATAAGTAGCAGAAATAGGTTGTGATATTGAAGCGTCTAGTTTTTTCATTGAGAAAAGAGAAAAAAAATCGCCTAATGTAATTGTAATTGCTGAGAGAATTAACCACAAGCTTGCTTCGCCTTTAAAGAAAACTGTTAATGATTCAATTCCATAAAGTAGAACTGATATTGTTATGATTAATGGAATAGCCACTAGTCCTCTCAAGAATGTTGCAGTTAAAGGATCAGTACTTTTTACTCCTAGTTTATATGTGATAAATCCTATTCCCCAACCAAAGGCTGCTAAAAAGGATAAACCTATTCCTAAAGCGAAGGCTGTCATTTTTCAAAAAAAGAAAAAACAATTCGTTAAAAAATGTTTTGAAATAGCAAATATTAGATTTTTGAAATTGAGATTATCTTTTGAACGATGTCATCTAAATTGTTACCAACTGCTAAAATACCATGATCACGAAGAATTACAAAATCATTGCTTCCTAAAGCTTTAGTAGCTTCTCTTGCTAATTCCCAAGTTCCATATGGATAAGATTCTTTTGTGATTGGAAATCTATTAAGTAGTTGTAATTTTTCAAGATTTGGTAGATGTAAATGTAGACAATATCTTACATCTGGACGATTTTGATAAACTTGTAAATGCATTGGTGTTTCACTACTTGGTATCTTGGAACCATAATACCTGATAATGTCTCCACCTAGAGTATTTTCTACAACTTTAGAAAGATCTTGGGGAACCATAAGATTCTTTAATTTTGAGCGAGTTGCAGAAATTAAAATTCCATCACTTAATCTCGCAGAAATATTTCCTGTCACTCCTTCAAGAGTCTCAGGAGGTAATTCAGAAAGAGCTTTTTGAAGTTGTAATGCTATTTCATTTAATGAACTGTTGAACTCCAATTCTCCCTCTTTCACGTGCCTAAACTTGACACCTACATATTCTTCAGTATAACCCATGTTTTATTCACCTATTTCTTTAATACGTGTTATTAATACATATTAGTTTCGGTTTACATATTAACAGCTTATATAATAAATATAATAATATTATGATTAAGAATCATATTTATAAATTAATCTAAATCATATTTAATAAAATATGTGTGATTGTAAAAGAGTTTTTAAAGAGTGATTTATAGCTTAGTGTGATATAAATGAGTAGAAAAATTCCAATGAAAGTTGAAAGAAAGGAAGAAACTCCACAATATTATGCAGAAAGTGTTCAGGTAGTTTATAATATTAGCGGATTTAAGATGATAATTTTCAATGATATTGCTGAATATTCTTCAGATTCTAGCGTGGGCCCTGAAGCATTAGTTCCTAAAACAGTGATTAAAAGAATACAAGCAGAGATCGCTCTTTCTCCACAACAGATGAAAATACTCTCTTCAGTGATAAACAATCAATTGCAAGCATATGAAAAACAATTTGGTGAAATAAAAATTCCTAATATCCAAGCGAAACATGATAGTTCAAGCGCTTCATATGTTTAAAATTAAATTGTTTTCAATTATTTCTCCTTTTTTCGTTTTTCTATGATTTGGTTATAAACCCTTACCAATTCATCCAAAGAGAAAGGTTTTCTTAAGAAGTATTTAATACCTAGTTCATTTACATCTTGTCTTGTTAAAGCTTCATCTGCAGTTGCAATAATTATTTGATCTTTAAGATCTGGATTTATTTCTATTATTCTCTTTGCAACTTCAATACCGGAAGTTTCAGGAATCCTATTGTCAATCAAAAATACTTTTTCTGAGAGTTCATCTTCTGACTCTTCAATTTTTTCTATTGCTGTTTGACCATTGTATAGTATAGTATCGACTTTTACTCCCTCTCTTTCAAATAGTAATTTATATAGATTAGTTATATCTCCTTCGTCTTCGATTATTATTAAATCTAACTTCTTCAATAGACCACCAGCTTCTCTAATATCGTATTACCATAAATAGGAATATAAGATTTTCCTTTTTTTTTAACCTAATTTTAGAAAATTTAAATTCCTTTATTGATATCTATTGGAGAAAAATTAAATACTAGTTGTTTTATTCTTCTTTGAAGTCAAAAAACTATAAATGGGTTTTGCATTGAAACAAAAAAAGATTCCCAGTTTTGTAATTATTCTACTTCTTTTTTCCTCTCTCATCGTTCTTGATGTTGTACGTCAAGGAAAATTTAGATCAGAGAAAAACGAGATTATTCTACGGATGTTATATACTAGCGAAAAAAAAGCTTGGATAAACACTGTCACTGTGGATTTTCCTGAGTGGTTTTCTTCTCGGAATCCAGACCTATCTGTTCATCTGGAGTTTGAAGTTTTAGGTACTAGATCCTCTATGATTTCAATTTTGTCAGGAGAGAGTAAACCTGTTATCTGGAGTCCAGCTTCTAGTGTTTGGGTTCCCCTTCTTGATTGGTCTTGGAAGAAAAAATTTGGTTTTTCTATCATTGATGAAGAAAAAGTGAAATCACTTGTTTCTTCTCCTATAATTATTGGTGTTTGGAAGAGTTACGCTGAAAAACATAATTTAACATCATGGTCTGACCTATATACTTTATCCTTTAAGGACCTTAAACTTGCACATACTTCTGCACAAGAATCAAATTCTGGTTATATGGCGGTTTTATTGGAAATCGCTGCTGCTAGTGGAAAACCTCCAAATGAAATAACTTTAGATGATCTAAAAAATTCGACTATCCAAAACTGGTTAAAACAAGTAGAATCTTCTGCAGTGTTATACGGCTCTTCTACTGGCTTCTTAGCAAAACAAGCTGTTCAGTTAGGTCCTGCAGGAATAAATGTTATGATATTATATGAGAATTTAATAATTGAAACTGCAAAAGATGGCGAAGCTTATGCAAAATGGAACGATAGTATCATTGCTGTTTATCCTTCTGAAGGAACATTATGGAGCGATCATCCAATTGTATTATTGAATGCTAGTTGGGTTTCTCCTGAAGAATATTTTGCTGCAACAGAATTTGAAAAATTTTTATTAAGTAAAGAAATACAGAAAAAAGCTATTCCTTTTGGTTTTAGACCTGGAAATCAATCAATCATTAATGATATTGATGTGTTAGAGGAAATAAACTCTATCTTTAAAGAAGAGAACGGTGTAAAACCTACACTTTCCATTCCACTTTTTAAAACACCAACTGATGGAGAAGTTCTTGACAGAATTCCTGATTTATGGCTAAAAACAAGGGCAACATCACTTGAAAGCCCAGAAAATAACACGGATGTTCAACTAGGTTTCTCTCCTTATTCAACCTATTTAGTTTTTCTAATCGCTTTTCTACTGTTAATTCCCATAAAAAATCGAAAAAATAGGCGGGTGAAAGACTAGTGTTTAAAACTGATAAAGAAAATATTGAACTATTCTTCAGGAAAACAAGGTTAAAGATTGAAACTTTTCTTTCGCGAAATTCAGTCTTGCTAATTGGAAAAATAATTACAATTTCTATTTTTATTCTAATAATTATTGGACCTATTTTTTACCTACTATTACAAATTTTCTTACATTGGGGCGAAATTTATTCTAAGGTATTTAATGACCCAATTCTAGGGAACGAAGCTTTTCTAATGATGCTTCGTTCAATAGGTTTGTCATTAAAAGTTGCTGGAATTGTTACCTTTTTCGATTTAATTGTAGGAATACCAATAGCTTGGGTATTGGCAAGATACAATTTTAAAGGAAAAAAGATTTTGGACACTCTTGTAGATATGCCTATGGCTGTACCAACAAGTGCGCTCGGTTTTTCTATCTATCTTTTTTGGGGAACAAATAATGGTATATCACGTTTATTAAATTCTAATGTCGGATTAGTTTCTCAAGGAACTCTTTTAATTATACTTACTCACATAGCTTTTACATTTCCGTATGTTACGAGATCTATCAAGGGAATAATTGCAGATTTAGACATTAACATAGAGAAAGCTGCAAAAACATTAGGAGCTCCTCCTTTTACAATTGCAAGAATGATTTCTCTTCCTATGGTTAAAGAGTCTTTATTAGCAGGGACTGTTCTGGCCTTTACTCGTTCTTTAGGAGAAACAGGTGCAACATTAATTGTGAGTGGAGTTTACCAAACAGCTCCTGTTGTAATTGTTAGTTGGATGAAAGGATTAAAGATTCCCACCACTGCTTTTCTTTCTCTGATCTTAATAATTATCAGTTTACTGTTACTTACTGCTGTTAGGTTATTTGCTCGAAAGGTAGGTCTTCCTTGGAACAAAGTTTTTCCAAGATTTGAAAGAAAAATTAGTTCAAAAAAAGTAGCGAGAACTAGAGATAGTTTATCTATTACTCTTTTCTTTATTTTTGTCTTTATACCCGCCCTCTTTGTTGTTATTTACTTGTTTCAATGGTGGAATAAATCTCCTTTTTCTGGAGACCATGAAGCTGGGATGATTTATCAAGTGTTTCAAGCTCCAGATAAAAAAATTGATTCAATAGTTCATGCTTTCGTTACATCAGTAGAAGTAGCATTGATAGTTACAATTGTTAATCTGGTAATTGCTACACCTATGGCTCTACTTATTTCAAAAACTAAGAATGATAAACTTAAAGGACTTCTTGATACATTGATTGATATCCCTTTAATTATTCCTAGTTCTGCACTTGGTTTTAGCATATTCTTCCTCTGGGGATCAAATGGTCTGCATCTCCTTTCACCAGGATTTATGATGATTATTGTTTCTCATATCTCTTTCACCTATGCCTATTGTGTCAGACCTCTCGTTGGTGCTTTTGATGCAATCCCAACAATGTATGATGAAGCTGCTTTCGCCTTTGGTTCATCTAGACTTACAGCTTTTAGGACAGTCACCATGCCTTTCCTAAAAAGTGGATTAATTGCAGTTTCTATTATGACTTTTACTCGCTCTATGAGTGAAACTGGTGCAACAATAATCGTTCAAGGAGTAGAAAGAACAATCCCTGTTTTGCTGGTTGATTTCTTTGAAGCTTCTACTTTTCCTGCTGCAGCTTTTGCTGCTTCTTTGTTAATATTGATTTCATTCCTTTCATTGCTTCTGCTTCGATATGTTTCTAAGGAGAGATAGATAATGACAGAGATACAATTTAAACATGTGACAAAAATTTTTGGAAGAAAAGTAGAAGCAGTTAAGGATTTATCTTTCATCATAGAAGATGGAGAATATGTTTCGCTCATTGGACCTTCAGGTTGTGGGAAAACAACTACTCTTCGTCTTCTGGCTGGAACAGTTTTACCAACAAGAGGAAAGATTTTCTTTGACAATAGAGAAGTAGAGAATCTTCCAATTCAAGAAAGGAATCTAGGGTTTGTTTTCCAACATTTTGCTATTTTTCCTCATATGAATGTATGGGAAAATATAGCTTATGGTCCAACTGTAAAAGGAAAGAAAAAAAGTGAAATTGAAGAGTTAGTAGAACATTCTCTCTCTTCTGTTCAGATGAAAGAAAGAGCAGAATCTTTTCCTTCTGAATTGTCAGCACCAGAACTACAAAAAGTAGCTTTAGCAAGAGTAATAGCTGCTGAAGCAAAAATACTTCTCTTAGATGAACCTTTAGGAGCATTAGATCAAAAAATAAGAGAAGAATTTCAATTTTTCTTACGTGATTTTGTTAAAAAGCAAGGCCTTACAGCGATACATGTTACACATGATCAAGCAGAAGCTCTTTCAATCAGTGATAAAGTAATAGTGTTGAATAAAGGCCAATTAGTTCAGATGGGTACTCCTGATGATCTGATATTTTCTCCAACAAACTTGTTTACTTCATTTTTTGTTGGAGAAAGCGATTTTATTGAAGGATATGTCCTTGACGATTCTTCTCGGTTTTCAAAAGTCAGAGTAGGTTTAGAAAGTATAAATGTACAAAATGCTGGAATACATAAGGGAGAACATGTAGTTATAGCAATTAGAAGAGAGTTCTTCGATGTTAGAAAAGCAGATCAAAATAATGAGAACTTTTTAACTGGAAAAGTAATTAGTGACCAATTTTTGGGACTGTTTCGAAGAGTCAAAGTTTTATTAAAAAATCAGCAGATAATTGAAGCTAAAATTCATGCTAAAAGTCCTTTAAAATTTGAAGAAAATGAAACAGTTCATGTTATTATAGACCCAGCTAGAACTAGATGCTTTGAATTTCCGAAAGAAGGAATAAAAAAATCATTGGAGATGTAAGAAATGGTTTCTGTGCGAATGGAGAACGTTACTAAAAAATACGGAAAAGTTATTGGCATCAAAGATTTATCTCTGTCTATAAATGATGGAGAATATGTTGCCATATTAGGCCCAACTGGAGCTGGGAAAACTACAACAATGTATATTCTTGCAGGATTAATTTCTCCTTCATCAGGGAAGGTTTTTTTTGATGATGTTGATGTTACGGATGTTCCTGCTGAAGATAGACAAATTGGTTTTGTTTTTGAAGAATATAATCTCTTCCCAAGAATGAACGTGGAGAAAAATATTTTATTTGGTCCAATTGTAAAAAATCTAGATCTTTCGGTATCAAGAAAGGTTGCACTTGAATTGTTGGACTTGTTAAATATTAAAGGAAAAGAAAAGAATTATCCTAATGAAATTAGTGGAGGACAAAAACAACGTGTAGCACTAGCTCGAGCAATAGTTTCAAATGCTAAACTATTAATTATGGACGACCCTTTACGAGCTTTAGATGCAAAAATAAGAGATATTTTACAAGTTGAACTTAGAAAGTTAGTTAAGGATCTTGGTTTAACTTGTATTCACGCTACTCATGATACTCATGAAGCCATGAGAGTTGCTGACCGTATTCTTGTTTTTAAGGATGGGCAAATAGTTCAAGATGGAACACCCGAGGAGATCTACAATAATCCAAATTCCATTTATGTTGCAGATTTTCTTGGAGAAAATGTTTCATTTCGAGGAGAAATCTTTGAAGAGAAAGAAGAGAGATATCTTTTAACAGAAAACAACCTAAAATTAAAAGTTCAAACAAATTATCTCACTGGAACAAAAGTTGTAGCTTTAGTTCCTTTAGAGCTTATAGATGTATATCCTAAAGAAGAATCAAATAGTTTAAACTACGATAATATCATTTCTGGTAAATTAATTAAATCAAAACTAATAGGTGAATTTTTTGAATTAATTCTTGAAATTTCAGGAATGAAAATAAAAGCTTATGAGTTAATTGGAAAGAAAAACATTCCAACAACTCCTAATTCAGATATTGTAATTGCTATGGATAAAGATGATTTCAGAATTTTTGAATTAGAAAATGAAAAAGTAATAAATAATGAAAAAAGTATAGAGAGTGAAGAAGATGAATCAAAAAGAACTAAAAAGCTGGTTGAGTAGAAGAAGAGAATCAAGGATTTTAGATAGAATTCGTGAGCATTTAGTTCATGTAAATAATACAATTCTAAAAGCTATGGATTTCTTTCAATTTTGGTTAAAAAAAGACGAATCTGCAGCTACTCACATTTTTGATTTAATACACCAAGAGGAAAAAACAGCAGATGCTATTGAAGCAGAAATAGTTCAAATGCTTTCAGAAGGAGAAACTCCTGATTATGTACGAACAGATTTGCTAAACTTTATTCGTTTGGCAGATAAAGCAGCTGGTGGAATAAAGAGAGGATGTGATAATTTGCTATTGATTATTAACCATACTTACCCTGAAACTATTCAAAATGTTATAAAAGAAATCTTTGATAAGTTAACTAAAGAATCTGTTAGCTTTTTCGAAGCATTTGATAACATGTTTAAACTTTCTAAAGAGCAGCTTAAAGATAAAATAACTGAAGTAGACTTGATGGAATCAGAAATAGATAAGTTATACAAACAAATGAAATATGAAATAGCATACTCCACAGAAAATGTTCCTGCAGGAGCATTAATAATTCTAGATCATGCTATTAGAGATATAGAGGAAGTATCAGACCTGTTAGAAGATTGTGCTGACTTAATTAGAAGTATAGCGATACTTTAGGCAAAAGCTTTTTTTCTTTTCTTATTTCTTCTCTGCTTCTTTAATAAATAATGTTTAAATCTGATTAATTAATTTTGAATATAAGTAGGTGAAACTTATGTTTGATGATGAGCATGAAGCTGTGAACTTCAGATATGATGTACAATGTATGATAAAAGGAGAAAATCTCTCTCGAAAAGATAAGAATCTAATAAGAGACAGAATAATGAAAGAATGCGTAGGAGATTGTCTTTTAGTAATAGGAATGCCAGGTCATATTAAAGTTCATTTCCATACAGATCAACCAGAAGAACTTTTTAAGATTCTAGAAGAATATGGAACTTTTGAAATGAAAGCAATTGAAGATATGAAAGAACAATATGAAGCTTTTAAAGCAAAGAAACAACAAGAAAAAAAAGAAAAAAGCTGAATATTGATAGTATTTCCTTTTTTTATTGAAATTGTTTAATTTTTTTATTAACAATTGTTTTTTTTTAATCAATATTTAATTATCAATTTTCTAACTGTTTAACCCTATAATACTATTCTACAATTAAATATAAAAATAAGAAAAGAATATTGTTATTAAGAGGTTACTGGAGGCAACTATGTGAAAAAAGTTAATTTAGCGAGACAATGGGTGTTGTCAACAATTTTGACTGTTTCTTTTTCACTCTTTATAATAATGGGTTCAAACACTTTAATTTTAGAGACACGAATTCAAGGATTGACTCAATCTACTTTTGATAAATATCTCGAATCAAAAATTGAAAGCATGGAGCTCTCCAGTTATCAATTTGCATCTTCAATAGATTCACTCTTTGAAGGATATATAGTCTCTCTGAATAACACAGCAAAGTATATTTCTCATCAACTTTACTCTAATGAATCACTGGAAATTTATGAAAAAAACTATTTAGAATTCACAAATAGTGATGAAACCCTATATCTAAATGGTTTAATAAATGCTAGTGTAAGGCGAGAAGAAAAAATTGGTTACTTAGACTTCTATAATGATGGAACAAACATTATGGATACTCCAGGATTAGTTATCACTGGAAAAATTAAAAATACAATCTCAATACAAGGAATTATAACAGTTCAAACAAATGCTTCATTATCTGGAGAACTTGCATTAAATTCTTCTTTGCTTCTTTTTTACTCTGAACCTAATTCTAGTTTGTTCTCTGTTGATATTTCAGATTTATTTCAAAGTTATTTCAACAACTCATTTAATGTTACTCTTCTTGGTTCATGGAATGAAGATCCAAATTTGATTCCTCAAGTAATAAAGTCTAGGATTAATTTTACAGAGTTTAGTTTCTTTAAAGAGTATTATGTTTTAAATTCGCCTAAAATGTCAAATATTACCTTAACAAAAGAATTAGAAATCTCAAAAATTGATGGCTGTATTGAGGGTTATATCTTAGGGCAGTATAAAGGTATATTAAAAGGAAACATTAATGGAGTTTTAAGTGGTTCAATTGATTTGCGTCCTAAATATATTTATCAACATTTTCCTTCTCTACGTCAATCTTTTTTGCAATGGGTTTATTATGCAACACCAAATTATTTTATCATTTATCCATATTATCCTAACTATTTTGACCCTGAGCATTTATTAGCTTTAACTATCGAATTTAATTGGTTAAAAAGACCTTGGTATAATGAAATATTGGCTCAAGAAATAAATGAAACAAGAAAGGGCGTAAAAGCACATTTTTCTAGTTTAGGAGTAGACTATGTGTTAAAAAATTTATTTATTAGTCTAGGGCAAGCAATTTATAATTCCACAGATTACCAAGGCCTTTTAGTACAAGATTTCAATTTAGATTTTTTGAAAAATGCTTTAGAACTTAGGATCACTCAAGAAGATTTTAATTGGCTTGTAGACAATTCAGGAAATATTCTTTATTCTCCTGAATACTTTGAAAAAGAGAATGTATTCATTTTAACTCCCTATCCTACTTCTAATGTTTTTAAATTAAACAACAGTGCTCTCTCTAATTCATTTCTAGCTGCTAAAGCAGGTGAATTGTCTCATATTGAGTTAACCTTCAACGAAACATCATACTTAGTTTTTTATAGAGAACTTGCTTCGCCAGATTGGTGGATGATTCACTTTTCACCCGTGGATTTAATTCTTGAAGAAATACAACCATTAATTAATGAAATGGAGAAAAACTTCAGAAATGTAGAAGTTATGCTCTTAGTTACATTGTTTGTTATACTATCTATTGTTGGGAGTATTGAAATATTCTTGACTAGAAATTATACAAAAAACTTAACTAAACTTAGAAACGCTATAGATCGGGTTTCTAGTGGAGATTATAGCGTTTCTTTTGACTTTAATAGAGAAAAATTAAATGAAATTACTGAAGTATTCTTCCTATTTGAAGAAATGGCTATCAAATTAAACGATTCAATTGAAAAAGAAAAACAATCGACAATTTTAGCAAACCTTGCTCTTGACTTGTTTATTCATGATATAGGCAATTATTTGCATGCTCTAAATGGTTATTTGGAATTAGTTTCATTAAGGTCGGAAACTGAAGAAATGAAATCTCTTCTAGAGAAAATACGAAGAGTATTAGAAAAGACTGAACGGTTAAGGGATAGAATAATTGTTCTCCGTTCTTTAAGCAGTAAAAAAATGACTTATGCAAAAGTGAATCTAAAACAACAAATAGTAAAAGCACTAGAAAACGTAAAAATCTTTTATCCACAATTCATGATAGATTATGTTCAGCTTTTTGAAGATGATTTTTCAATTTATGTTTGTAATTACTTCACTGATTTACTAGAAAACATATTTGAATTCTTTGTAAAACAATCTCAAACTAAAAAAGTTTCACTTCAGATAGATGCAATAGAAAAAGAAAAACATCTAGAATTAATAATTGAAGGAAAAGGAAAAGGTTTAAGCTATAGCAGAAAAATTCAGATACAAGAAGAGTTAGCTACAGGTAGAAGACTTTCTGATTTTAATTTAATTACAGCATATATGATTGTTAAAAGATCTGGCGGAAGTATGGTTATTGAGGATATGGTTGAAGGAAAACCAGAAGAAGGTTCTAAGCTAATTCTTAAATTACCTAAAAATACACAGAAAATATGAAAAAACTAGCGATAATAGGCCTTGGTTTTATTGGAGAAACTGTAATTGATGCAATAATTAGTCAGAAAATTGATTTTGAAATACAAGCTATTTATGATATAAATGAAAAAGTGCTAAAAAAAGTACAAAGACACTTAAAAAATGTAAGAATAATGAAAAACTTAACTGATTTTTCTGATTGTGATGTAGTAATAGAATGCGCGGTTCAATCAGTTGTTGAAGAAATATTTGATAAAGTATTGGAAGATAATATCTATTTTATACCAATGAGTATTGGTGCATTTGTAACAAATGAATCTCTTTACTTGAAGTATCAAAATTTGGATGAAGAGAAGAAAAAACTTATTCTTCTTCCTTCTGGGGCAATAGGGGGTTTTGATAGCATTGATGCAATCGCTTTGGAAGGATTAAACAGTGTTTTGTTAGAAACAAGAAAACCCTATCATGTTTTCGAAAAAAGTGCATATGCAATAAAAAATGGTATTAAATTAGATAAAAATAAAGAGACAATAATTTTTGAAGGAAACGCAAAAGAAGCAGCGAAAGAATTTCCACGTAGTATAAATGTCGCAGCTAGACTCTCGTTAGCTACACTCGGGAGAGAAAAAACAAGAGTAAGAATTCTTTCAGATCCTTTAATTAATCAAAACATTCATCGAGTTTTTATTGAATCAAATGTTGGTTTATATGAATTCACATTTAAAAATAAACCTTCTCCTTCCAATCCAAAAACTTCTTGGTTAGCTGCTCTTTCTCTTATATCATTTTTGAAAAAGATTCAGTAATTTTAAATTAATTTGTTTTTTCTTCTTTTTCTTTTTTGAGCTGTTCGATTTCTTGCTTTATATTTCTCCGTAATGGAATTATTACACTAAATATTAGTAGAATCGTAATTAGTAAAGTAAGGTAAGACCATAGAGATTGAAAATATCCAATTCCGTTATTCAAATCGATAATGTTGAAAATTGCTGAAACAACCCAAATTGTTAGAATACTTATTGAAAGAAGGATTTTTCTAATTAATGTTATTTTCATGTATTTTTTACTGTTTCTTATATCAGCTATATTTTCTTTCTCGTTTGTGTTTTCTGCCATCTTAAATTCTCTGATTTGTTTGTTAATATATATTTTTCCTTTTTGTTACTTCTAAAATATAATTTCTAAAAAAAAATATATAATGAATTTAAGCTTCTAAATTAACTATTGATTGTCAATAACAAAACGTTAAAAATAAAATTGAAAAGAATATTTTTAGGTAGATAAAAATGGTAAACGAAGAATTTTTAAAAAAACTTGTTATAACACCAAGGGCTACAGGATACGAGTTTGGAGCTCAACAAATAATTAAGGAATATCTTGAGAAAGATGTAGACGAGATTTATGCAGACAGAGTGGGAAATCTTTATGCTGTTATTAATCCAGAAAGTCCATTTAAAGTGATGTTAGCAGGGCATATAGATCAAATTGGTTTCCAAATTAGCTATATCGATGATAATGGTTTCTTATGGTTTAAACCTCTAGGTGGTTTCGATACTTCTACTTTACCTGGAAAGAGAGTAAAAGTTATAGGGAAAGGAGGGACATTTTTAGGAGTAATAGGCAAGAAAGCCATTCACTTGATGAAACCAGATGAAAGGAAGAAAGCACCTGAAATGGAAAAACTCTTCATTGATATTGGATGTAAGGATAAAGAAGAAGCTTCAACTAAAGTTCAAGTGGGAGACTTTGCTGTTTTTGATTATGGCTATGATAGATTAGGAGAACACAACTATGCAGTTTCTGCTGGTTTTGATGACTCTATAGGCTCATTTATTGTAGCAGAGATAATGAAAGAACTTGCCAAAGACAAAAACTTTTACGCTGGCGTGTATGGTGTTTCTACTGTTCAAGAAGAGATAGGATTACGCGGAGCTATTGTTGCAGCAAAGAAAATCAGTCCTGATGTGGGAATAGCTTTTGATGTAGGCTTTGCTTCTGATGCACCAGAGATTGATAAAAAAGATGTAGGAGAAGTTAAACTTGGTGAAGGACCTATTATCTCTATTGGACCAAACCTAAACCCTGTACTAGTTAAAAGAATAATAGAAATAGCCGAGAAAAATGAAATTCCCATTCAACCTCATGCTGCTAATAGAGGAACAGGGACAGATGCAAATGCTATACAGCTATCAGGAGCAGCTACAGCTTTAGTTGGTATTCCAAATAGGTATATGCATACAGCTTCTGAAGTAATCTCTCTTGATGATGTAAAAAATATTGTAAAATTAGTAGTAGAAGTAATTAAATCAATAACTGAAGAAGATACATTTATTCCATTCTAATTTCCTTTTTTTTTATTCAATTAGCATTGAAAGATCAAAGTTTTTTACCGAATGAGTTAAGGAACCAGAAGAAATATGGTTAACATTCTCTAATTCAAAATCTTCAATGTTGTCAATTTTTATGTTACCACTTAATTCAATAAGTATATTTTGGTTTATTTCTCTAATCTTTTTAACAACATGTTTTGCTTGTATTGGTTTAAAGTTATCAAGCATAATTATATCTGCTCCAGCTTTTGCTGCTTCAATAGCTTCCTCTTCATTTTTTACTTCTACTTCTATTTTTTTACTAAAACTTACAGTTTCTTTTGCTTTTGCTATAGCTTCTGTTATTGAACTAAAAAGAGATAAGTGATTCTCTTTTAACAAAACCATGTCAGAAAGATTAAATCGATGAGTATCTCCACCACCTATTGTAACAGCATATTTATCATATTTTGCTAAACCAGGAACAGTCTTTCTAGTGGCGCATATTTTAAGGTTTGGGTTAATTTTTCTCGTTTTTTCTATCATTTGAGCAGTAGTTGTTGCTATTCCAGACATTCTACCAAGTATATTCAAAGCGATTCTTTCTCCTTGAAGAAGACTCTTGATGTTACCTTTGATTTCTGCAATAACTTGTTTTTTACTAACTTTTTGCCCCTCTTGCACATTTGCGTTCCATTCTGCTCCAAGAAGAGTAAAGATTTTTTCTGCAACTGTTAAACCTGCAATAATACCTTCCTGTTTAGCGAAAATTTTTGCTTTTACTTTTTTATCTGGAAGAAGATTAGTTGTAATATCCCAATAAGGGATATCCTCTTTTAACCATTCTTTGATATCTTCTTCAATAAGAATCTCTGGTATCATTGTGAAAACCAGATTTTTTCTAGTATTTTAGCATATTGTTTACTGCGTTGAAAGCTCGTTTTCTGATTCCTTCTTCAATTTCTATTATATTTTCTTCCTTTGGATTTTCTAAACACTCTAAAATATTAATAAGATTACTTTGTTTCATCATAGGGCAAATCATATTACTGTCTACAAACTTCAGATGGGGATATTCTACTTTCATTCGATCAATGAAACCTTGTTCAGTAACAAACAACACTTCTTTCGATGTCTTACTTGATTTAGAAAATCTGTGCATATCTCCTGTTCCCCCTACTAAATCAGAAATCTCAACAACTTCAGGTTTACACTCAAAATGAGAAAAAACTAAAGTGTCTTCATTTTTCTTTAGTTGCTCTAGTTTTTCTTTTGTAATTCTATCATGTGTTCTGCAATGTCCTCTGTAAGTGATAATCTTCTTTCCTGTAACTTTAGCTAAGTTTACTCCCATATTGTAATCAGGGACGAAAATAATTGTATCACTATCTAATTTCTCAATAATTTTTCTTGCATTTGCAGAGGTACAACAGACATCAGCTTCAGCTTTTACATCAGCAGTTGTATTGACATAGCAAACAACAGGAGCTCCAGGATATTTCTTTTTTAATTTTCTAACATCCTCCCCAGTTATTGAATCTGCTAAAGTGCAACCTATTCCTCTTTTTGGAACTAAAACAGTTTTTTCAGGATTAAGAATTTTGGCTGTCTCAGCCATGAATTCTACACCACAAAAGAGAATAATGTCTTCTTTAACTTCAGTTGCTTTCTTGGATAATCCTAAACTATCTCCTACATTATCTGCAATACCAAAAATAATATCTGGAGTCTGGTAAGAATGAGCTAGAATATGTACTCCTTTTTTCTTCTTGAGTTTGTTAATTCTTAAAGTTAAAGGAGCGATATCTAAACAGTCATTTAACGTCCATCCTAAATGACCTAGCTTTGAATATAGTCTCTGTACTTCATTTTCTATTTCATCTTGTGTAAAGCCAAATGTAATCTGTTCAATCTGATTTTCAATAACTACCATTTTTTAGACCAAGTAACGCTTCAATGAAGGTATATAAAGGAAATATGCTTTAGGAAAATATTACAAGATTTTTTTGAAAAGAACTAATGTAACATAGAAAATAAATGCATTTTTAGAAAAATACAAGCAAAAATTGCCTAAATATAATAAAAAGGTGTTTTTTATTTTAAGGCATATCTAAAGAACTCTTGAGAATACTACTAATCGTTAAATTATTTAAAAATTATATACTCCCATTAGTATAAATTATAATCTTTTATTATAGGGTTACAATTCTATAGATTTGAAGCATTGTTATTTTTTGTTATTTCTAGCTATCATTCTATTAATAATTAAACACAAGATAAATAAATAAAATTACAAACAATAAAATGATTAACTAACATAATTGTAAGTAGATTATTTGGTGTGAAAATGAACATATTAATGGTTATAGCTGAAGAAGAAGTTTTTAGAAACTTTGCTGATACAATTAAAGAACAATTAACAAGTAATTCAGATAATATCTCCTTTTCAGAAATTACAGAAAGTGAACTCGACACAACTCTACAAAACTCTACCTATACAAGAAATATTAAAACAACAGATCTTGTCATTTCTGTTGGAGATACAGGGACATTCTTAAAATCTATCTTTTTGTCAAATGGAGAAAAACCCGTTATTGCAGCTTCTTCAGAAAAGATTAGTTTCTTTACTGAAATGACACCCAACAATCTTGAGGAAGCTGTAGCTTCAATATTATCTAAAAGTTACACAATAGATGAATATAATAGAGTAGTTCTACAAGATGCAGTGTCAAATGAATACTTGCCCGCATTAAACGAAATAGCTATTTTTCCAAATCGGTCAGCACAGCTAATGAGCTATACACTAACATTAGATAATAATTATATATATAGAGGAAGAGCTGATGGTATTATTGTTTCAACTCCCTTAGGTTCTACAGGCTATGCACTCTCTGCCAATGGTCCAATTGCTTATGGAAATCCAGACATTACTCTAATTGTACCTGTAAATCCTTTGAATAAAGATCACCATCCTGTTGTTGCCCCTGCGGAGTCTATCATATCAATAACTAATTTAAAAGCGAAAACCCAAATAGAAGTTATAATAGATGGTCAAATTAGGAAGAAAATAGATGGACAAACAATTAAAATATTGAAAGCTAGAAAGAAAGCAAAAATAGTAAGAATTAGCAAAAATATAAATATTGTATCTAGATTAAGAAATAGGTTAGTAGAACTTGACCTACAATCATTAGAAGGTGTTCCTCCTTCAGCAAAATACATTTTTAAGTTACTACATACAGAGGGAGAAATGACACAAAGTGAAATAATACAAAGTACAGGTTTACCTTCAAGAACAGTTAGAAATGCACTCAAAATACTTAGTGAAAAAGGGTTAATTGGAAAAAGGAGATATCTACATGATGCAAGACAATCTATTTACTTTTTAATATGACAAGCATATTTATTATAAGACACCTCTCTAGAACAACATACTTTTTATTGGTTTTTAAAAATATTGTTTGTATTACTATTATTACAAAAATTATTATTTGTTTATATACTAACAATATACCTCGAAGAAAGGCAAAAGACTGTTTTGCCTTACATGATTTTTAAACTTTAAATTTGACTGCTAAAAATGCAACTTTTCAAGGCTTGTAGTACATTTTATATATTAATTATCGTATAGTACTCTTTAGAGTTCTGGGATTGGAATTGGGGCTATTATTTCCTGGAGTAAGTAATTGAAAATTGAAAAGAAGTGTAAAAATGAAAAAAAGTAAAATTAAAGTTATTTCTATTATCGCTATTTTTCTTCTCATCTTGAACGTCTCGACGATATACGTTCAAGGTCAGATGGTAGGTAATGAAACTAAATTAATGATGACTGGAAATCCTACAGAAGTTTATGAAGATCAGATAGCGATTCTGTATGATCCATTTAATGATATGACAAGAGAACTAGCAAATTCGATTTATGAGACTGTTCATATGTTTTATTCTAACGTGAAAATGGTCAAAGTTTTCAATTTAGATTCATTTAACAGAGCTTTTTATGATGATGATTGGATTAAAATCTATGTTTTCGACTCTGACTTAAAAGGAATAAAATTTGCTGGTTGGACAATGTCATGGAGAAAACTAACTGGATACTACAATGTTTTCAAAGATACAAGGCACATTGGAGTTTATGGAAACTCATACAAGATGGGTCCATATCTTAAGACTGAAAACTGTTATATAGAAAATACAGAGATTCTAGATTATCGTATTGCTTACATTCATGTATTGTGGTCATTATATGATATTTTTACAGAAAAAGAAGATGAAATTCTTCAACAAATAGGAGAAAATTTCAAATTAATAGCAATTAAATATTTTGGAGATTCATTTGAAGAAATAATGTCTGCCGAGTTTGATCCACAAGGATTAGGTGTTGTTGACCCAAAAAAGGCAGAAGAAAGATTACAAGATTCAATGGACCAATATCCAAAGAGATTAAATAAAGTTAATCCATATACGGGTGAGTTAGTTGATCCAACAGCAGAGATTGAAGGATTTAATCCTGTAATGGATATTAAACCCAAAGCAGCGATAGATGAAGATGACATTGTTTTAGGTGAGTTTCCGTTCTTATCTTCGATTCCTGGAGCTGCAGGTGACGTTATTAAAATAATTTTAGAGTTTATAGGTGTCGAGATACCAGAAGGTTTATTGACTGTAGGTAAAGAATATGGGGGGCAGATCGTCGCAATAATTAAAGAGATACCTAAAATTATTGGTTTCTTTAAGGATCCAAGTGCAAGTAGTGCTATTGAACTATTTTTTGATGTAGCAAAAGAAATGTTTCCCAGTATAGAAGAATATAAGCCCTACTTCGATATAGTAGTGAAAGCCCTATTTTCGATAAAAGATATTGCTTCAGGGGATCTTACTCCTTTAATTGATATATCAATGGAACTTCTACGATTTATAATTCCTGATAGTGTAGGAGATTTTGTTGACGATGTTTTTGATGCTTTAAACATATCAAGTGCCCTTTCTGATATTATTAGTGGAGTTACTAATGTTGGTGATTATCTTAAGAGTTTTCTCAATAGGCAACTAATTACAAATTTAATGAAGAAATTTATTGAACAGACTTTAGATCTAGGGGGAGAATCCCAAAAATGGATAGATACCATTTCAGAGATTATTATGATTGCTTATGAAATTGCCAGCACTCGAGATATGGATCACATAATAGCGGATGTCTTTCCACGATTAGGAAAATTAGTTTACAAGAACATCTTAGATATGACCTATGATGAAAATGTAGAAAATACCTTCAAAGGAATTGCTGTTGCAATTAAGATGGGTTTTGGAGCTGCTGGAATCATTGATGTTAATCTTAAGGATTCATTTATGGATTTAATAGGCTTCTTCTTCCCTGACCTCGTTGAGACAGTTAATGATGTTAAATTCTTTGTTTCAAGTATTAGGTCTCAAATTGATTCCTTTATGGATCTTGTTAAAGATGTTTCAGAAGGTAAAAATCTAGATGTAAACAACGTTCATGACCAAATTATATCTTTAATTACTGAGCTTAGTTCATTATCAGGTCATTCTCTCGATGCAAATAAGATAAATGTACTCTCTCAAGCTGTTTTGATGGCTTTAGCTCTAATAAATGGTGATTTTGAAGCTTTAAGTGATACTAGCTGCCTAACAAGTCTAGTTGATGGATTTCTAGAACATTTTATTGGACTAGAAGAAGGTCCTAGAGAAATTGTACAAAAGGCAATAGAAGCTGGAGCAGCTATTTTACCTTTCATTACTGGGAAAAAGAGTTTGAAAAAATATATTATGGGAAGACTTGAAGATTTTGCTGACAAATTCAAGAATCCTGGAGAAATAATTGAAAAGGTTCTTTATTATTTCCTAAGCAAGTACAACGCAAGTACTCAACTTTACCAACTTATTGGAAAAATTGTAGGAATAGTCATTGACATCTTTTCTGGAGGATTTGACTTTTCTGTTCAAAATGTTATTCAGACAATAATCTCAATGGCAGTTGTAGTTTTGAACATGTTAGATGTCAATATTCCGTTAGAAGCAATGTACAAGAGTTTTCAACTTCTATGGGAAGAGGGGCCAGAATTTTCCAATGTTGTAAAAGTAGTTCAAGATATTATGGGATTACTTGGAGGAAGCATTGACCCAACAATTAAAACTACTGTAGAAACAGTTCTTACTTTTCTAGGAGGAGCAAAGAATATCTTCAAAGATGGAATAAAATGGATAATGAACCAACTTGTAGGTTGGGCAGCAGGGCAGATTGCTAATTTATTAAATATGCTTACTGATAAATTAAATGAACTGTTCCAATCTCTTGGTGATTTGGTAAGTTATGATTCTGAATTCCCAATTGGTTTCGGAAGTTTTACTGCCTTCCAGATGCGAGTATTCTTCTCTTTAAGTCCTGGATTCGAAATTAACCCTGAACCAATTCAAGAGCTCATTATGAGTATGATTTTTGATGGGTCAAAGGTTTTTGATCTCGATAATATCGGAGAATTGTTTAAGCTTATCTTAAAATCAATTTCAATTATTCCTATTTTCAAAGCTGGACTTGAAATCAAAGCAGGAACGTCTGGAAAGAACGACTTAATGAAGATGCTCCTTGATTCTCTTGGTCTGGAACTTTCATTCTCTGGCTCTGCAGGACTAACACTGCAATTAATGAAGATTTCTAATGGTAAAATAAGTACTAGTGATTTCTTCAAAGTAATAGAATTCTTCTTTAAATTCCAGATATCAATAGCTAAAACATTCCCATTAGCAGAATTTCTAGGTCCAGGAGGAGCAGTTTTAGCTAAAGTTGCAGAATTCTTAGGTTTAGGTGGAATTTACCTAAAGATAGAGTTCTTTATAGCAATAGAAATTGTTAAACGATGTGAGACACCTACTCAGAAGGCTGCAGATATTTTAACAATTGTAATAGGAATAGGTGTTTCTGTAATTATTGATATCGACTTGGTAATTGTTGGAATAAAAATAACTATAGGTTTTGTAGTGACGCTGACGTTTATCCAGGACTTCTTGGCGGACGCACCGCTGCAAGTGATACTCGAGATAGAGTTCACTGTAGCGGTGAAACTGACGTTCTTGTTCGTCGACTGGACAGGAACAGCGTCATGGGGTCCAGATCCAATTTATCTGGCAGGAGGACCGGATGATGAAAGCACAAAAGACGAAATGAGCGGCTTGGACGCAGATGGGGATGGGTTACCTGATTCATATGAGTTAGGAGTTCCAGGAATGAAAGTAGACAGCGATGACAGTGATGGAGACGGTTTATCAGACCAATTCGAAGTGAAAACGAGTAAAACAGACCCTATCACTGCAGATTCTGACGATGATGGTCTAGATGATTACATGGAATATGAAGTCTTAAAGACCAATCCTCTACAAGTAGATAGTGACTATGATGGTTTAACTGACTATGAAGAAGTTGTTATCTATGGAACTGATCCTAATGCACAAGATACAGATGGTGATCAATTAGATGACTATTACGAAGTAAATACTGCATGGAATATCACTGGAATAACTCCAAGTGTAAGATTTGTTACAATTGGGGGAGTAGAGTATAAAGATCATACTGATCCTCTTAATCCTGATACTGATGGTGATGGACTTCTAGATGGACAAGAAGGAGAATTTGGGGCTTATTATGGACCAGAATTGTATAACACTTCAGACCCAAGTTGGGATCCCTATCCAATATTCTACAATCAAGGATATACTCATCCATTAGATAATGATACCGATGATGATTCTTATAAACAATTAGCAAATGGAACTATAGCTCCAGATCGTCAGTTCTTAATCTATATGTCTGATAAGGTAGAAATAGATGGACAATGGGTTATTTTCATTGAAGATGATGAATTAATGGGTAGAGTAGTTAGAACTAACCCAATTAACCCTGATACTGATGGTGATTCAGCAGTAATGGATAAATCTTGGAGAGGTGATGGGGCTCCTCTTGACTTTTTCCTGAAGTCTGATGGTTACGAACTCTGGTTAGATCCGCCGACAGACCCGAATGACGCGGATATGGACGATGATGGATTAATTGACGGTTTAGAGGGTTGGGGTAATAAGATCAGTAATCATACTGATCCTCGTAATCCTGATACTGATGGTGATGGACTTGGAGACCTGCAAGATATTCTACTCGGTTCGGATCCTTTGAACCCTGATAGTGATATGGATGGAATTCTAGATGGTGAGGAGTTCTTCAAGTATGGAACTAACCCCGCTTATGAAGATACAGATCATGATGGGCTTTTGGATGGTGAGGAAGTTTATCTATTCCACACAAACCCTCTGGCGGTAGATAGCGATGGAGATGGGATAGATGATGGAATGGAGGTATTAGTTTATGGTTCAGACCCGATGGATGAAGATATGGATAACGACGGTCTAACAGACTGGGAAGAGATTTTCTACTACTTTACCAATCCTAGAGATTACGACTCAGATGATGATGGTCTAAGTGATGCTATGGAGGTTTTAGATGAATATGCTATATACACTGACCCATTGAATTGGGACTCTGATAATGATTCAATCACATATCCTAATGAAAACGGAAATTATACTTTCCCACTTTCTGATGGAGATGAAGTACTAATTTACGGAACTGACCCATTGACAAGCGATACTGATGGAGATGGATTGCACGATTCGTTTGAACTATATCTTGGTTCAGGTTTAATTTACAACTTTACTCCTGTACCTTTGGATCCGTTATCTAACGATACTGATGGAGATGGAATATATGATGCAAATGAATACCACATTGCAAATGTCTCTAACATCATTTATCCTTATGTTAGTTTTATCATCACCCAACCTTACAATACTTCTCCAGTAGATCCAGACTCTGATGATGACGGGATTATCGATGGAGACGAAGTCTATGTATATGGAACTATGCCAGATATGAAAGATACAGATGGAGATGGACTAGACGATTGGAGTGAACTTAATATTATGTATACTAACCCTCTGAGTTCGGATACGGACAATGACTATCTGACAGATTGGGAAGAATGGTATGCGGGTTTTGAACATCCAGGATATCTACTTGATCCTAACGACCCTGATTATGATAATGATATGCTGCCAGATGGGCCAGAGTTACTACTTTACGGTTCTAATCCTAATAATGCCTATGAGATTGATCCAAGTTCAGGAAAAGTCGATGGTCTGTTGATGGATTGGGACCATGATGGTCTAGAAGATGGTTTAGAGTTCTTTGTATACAACACTAGTTATGTAGCAGGAGGAGGAGTCACCCAGCCAGATAGTGATAGAGATGGTTTGATGGATGGTGCAGAAGTATATGTTCATGGTACAGTCCCCACGAATTGGGATACTGACAATGATACATATAGTGATGGATTAGAAGTGATGTTAGGACTAGATCCTCTTACATATACAACAGAAGAGGAATTTATAGCAGCTCTATCTGCAAATCAAGATATGCTAGAAGCAGGAGTACTAGTTATCTCACCAATAGAAGGTGGAATTTACTCTCCTTCTAACTATACTTTCATCCTCTATAACGTGACAGAACTACTGGGCGTACAATATCAAATGAAGAAGAACAAACAAGATTTCGGAGACAACATGAGTATGTACTATGATGATGTTTCAAGGACGTGGATAACTCAAGGAGATTATATTGGACCTGGAGATTATATCGTCAGATTTTATGTGACAAAACCTGATGGAAATGTTTCGTTTATAGAACGGACGTTTTATGTCGAAGGAAGTCCAGTTGTCTCTCTACCTTGGGTCTTTGCGGGAATAGGTGGGGGAGTAGCTATTGGTGTTGCTTCAACTTTGACCGTTTATGCAGGAAGAGCAGGAAAACTGCGATTCTTAAAGAATATCTTTAAAAGAGGAGGTGCTTCATAATGCACGTAAAAAATAATTTAATTTGGAAGAAAGTATTAATCCTTTCTTTATTAGCTATAATGATTAGTTCACTAGTAGTAGGAATGCCCAATGCTCCGTTTGTTAATGCAGAAACTAATTCTGCACAATCTTTGCCTGATACAATAAGTTTAGAGGAAGCTAAACAACTAATGCAACAAATAAATGAAGGCAATGGTGGGGGCAACTTTGCTTCTGTTGAGCAACAAATCATTGATCCTGATTTAGATTTAAGTAGGTTATTAGCTGATAATCCTAATGAATATCAACAAACATATCAACCTTGGAAATCTCAAGCTGCTGTTAGAAGTATAACCATCTCTGATGATTATGAATTTATGGCAGTAGGGGGAGGATATCTCTTTGACAACGAAGTACAAGTATATCGATGGAACCCTGATATTAATCAATATGCTAAAGTTTGGGTGAGTGGAGATTCAGTTATTAAAGGCGATGTAATAGATGTCGATTTTGGAGATACTGATAATAATGATTTCTTAGAAATTATTGCCACATCTTCTGACGGGTATTTCTACGTCTTTGAACAAGAACATATTTTTGACCCTGTAACAAATACAGAAAATAGATTTGATCTTGTTTACACTAGTCCTTATTTAGGTCAAGTGTGGGGTGTAGAAGTTAATGATACAGATTTAGATCATCTAGACGATATAATTGTCGTAAGTTGGGATCACAAAGTACATGTTTATGAATATTGGTTACACTCTGGTTATCCATTCAATTCAGAACATTGGATTACATATAGAGAAAAATGGCAAAGTCATGATACAGGTTATCATTTGTCTTCTTTAGTTGTTGGAGATACAAACTATAATGGTCTTCCAGACTTTGTTGTGGGAACGAGAGAAGGAGCTATTCTAGTTTTCGAAAATAATGGAACTATTTTAGATATCCAAGGACAACCTTATCCTCTTGCCCAAGATAATAGTTACAAATTAATTTATGCTGATAATGAGTCAATTTGGAGACCAATTTACTCTATGGATATAGGTAATCTAGATAACTCTCCAGGAGATGAAGTAGTAATAGCTTCCTTTGCTTTTAATGGATACATTCTAAGGTATGATGATTATAAAGGATATTACTTACAGAAGCTGATAAAAGACTTTGAATCTTGGACTTTGAAAGACTTTTATCCTGCAGATCATTATGTAGATAATGGAACAGCAGGACAAAATGTATATTTCCAAGATCCAAATTATACAGGAACAACAGTTGAAGAGCCTATTTTGCAAAGTAATCCTGCATTTATAAAAGGAAACTATCCCTATAATACTGGAGCTGCGCAAAATAATGATACATGTTATACTCATTTCGAATCTAATAGTACTCATGCTGCATGGGAAGTATATGATTTTGGAGCAGATGAAGAGGGAACAGGAAATGGGAATGATGCTGCAGACATATTATTAAAATTCAAAACTTTACTATTTGATTACATATATAGAGATGATTTTATTATTTCTATCTCTCCAGACTATGAACATTGGGTAACTGTTGATCCTTCTCTTATTAATACATTTAATGTTGCCGCATCAACAAAATATCTCAGAATTAATGTAGATCCAATTTTAATTGAAAATAAATGGAATTACTTCAGATACATCAATGTAACAGTAATTTCTAATTCTACCAAAGATTATAACTTGTTATCTATAGAATTGCCTTATGTTTACCAAACTGTTTCAACAGCTTTAAGTGCTGAAGTGGGAACTTTAATGACCAGTACAGATACTAATGAAGAAGTTATCCATGCAATTTTAGGAACAGTTGATGGCCGTCTTGTAGCTTTTAAATATGATGCCACTTCAGACTCGTTTGTTTTATCTTGGGATAGCTGGGTAGATGATAGATTTACTGTTGGAATAAACATATGGGATATAGAACAAGTTAAGAATCTAGGCTCTATGCCTATGATATACGGAGTTACTGATTTGGAAACAGGTTATCAACTTAGGATAAGTCCCTCTCCAGGAAGCCAAATTTCACAAGTGATTTTTGATTATACATTGTTCAATATTGATGGAGATTCTCCAGTTACAGGCGAATTTGCAATTGTGGGTGGTAATGGAGATGTGTATTACTTTGATAATGGATTTGATTATGATGCTGCACAAACAACCCAATACTTCTCTTCGATCAACGATTATGCAACTTATACAGGAAATATATCAATAGGTGCAGTAGAAATTGATACAGACTATTCCCAAGAAGAATTACTTATCGGTCATTACGATCCAAGTCTTTCTAATCAATACGATGACTTTGAAGATGATTCTTCAGATGTACTTCCAGCAGATATAAAAATATGGACACAAGTATCTTCAAAATATGAGTTAAATATATCACTTTATAGTTTGGAAACAACTGGTCAACTTCGTGAAATATTAAAAAGTGCTCAATCAATTCCTTCAGCAGAAGGAGAGGATATTGATGGGGACGGAGATGTTGATATTGTTGTTTGTATTGAGAATCTATATCTACTTTGGAACATAGGAACACCAAGTAATCCAGAATTTATTTTGGATTCTGATTACTTTAAAGATATAAATGAAGTAAAAGGAAGAAGACAATTCCTACATCCTCAATTTGTGGAATTTGAAATGGATGGAATTTATGATCTATCGATTGGCTACTCAAATAGAGTGGGAGCAACATATTTTGATAATTATGGAACTGCTCTTGCTCCTAAATGGGAAGAAAGAAAAGAGTTAGTTAACAACTTTGATGAAGAAGCTACAATAAATGTCTATAACTTTACTAGACCTCTCTGGATAAAATATTCAGAATTTGATGAATATTCTACTTTGTTATTAGAACATAATACAGGAAAGAGCTACTATGACAAGTACTACATATATACAATGCTAGATGATAGAAATGGTGACATGGTTTACTTCATGATTTCAAATAAAATACAAACTAGCTTCATGGTAGCATCTAATCCTACTGTATCTAGAATCGAAGTTAACACCTTCAAATCTGAAGAATATGGAGGGATCTATAAGTGGAGGAATTTTGGATTTAGGGCAATTATAAGCTGGACGACAGCAATAGATCTCTATAATTGGACTTTGACTGTAGATTCTGGAGATTTAGACCAAGATGGGAAAGGAGAAATTATAGTAGGAGACTATGATAGTAATGTATACATCTTTGAGCATATGACTAATAATACTTACAAACGTGCATTCAGGTCTCCTGATATGCTCCAGTATGTTCCAACTGATGAAACACCTTATAGTTGGGACAAATTTGGAGGATATGAAGGAGAGTTTAATCAGACAATTTGGAACCATGTGAGCTATTTGCTTGTGAATGCTGATAGTGATGGAGACGGTTATCTTGAGTTAGCTGCTCTTGCAGGAACAGTTCTGTATGTATTTGAAGACACGGGAATAGATGATACATACTCATACATGTATAGACTAGATGTTTTAAGGAGTTCAGCAGGAGAATACTTGAAAGAAAATGGTTTTCTTACACCTTCTGGTTTAACATGGGCTCAAGATTTAGATTTAGATGGTTATGGAGAGTTCATAATAGCCTTTGAAAAACAAGTATTTGTTTATGAACCTTATTCTGGAACACTCTATGAACTGTTTGGTAATGTTGCATCTGATGACCCTGAAACAGGACACTATAATATTTTAGGAAATGCTAGGGTATTTGATAATATTACAATAAATGGAATGTTATGTTCTGACATTAATGAAAATGGAAGAGAAGAACTTTTCATTTATGGTTCTGTAGATGTTGATCTTCTTGATTATGAAGAAGGATTTATTGTAATGATTGAAAGCATCGATCTAGGCTATAAGATAATCTGGCAAGGACCAACAGAGTTAGTTAGTAGAAATATTATTACAGACCTTGAAATTGCTGACCAGGACTATGATGGTTTCAAAGAATTGATCATTGGTGGAAGTAAAGGTGTAAGTATTTACGAATTTGTTGGAGGAACAACTGCTAGCTTTACTCAAGAGGGACTAATTACAGGACACATGAATTATCCCCAAATGGCAGCTCATTCACTATTTGGAAAATATAGTTACAATGATGATTATGACTATAGAAAACAGAGGTCTCATGATATAAGACAGATAGTTTACAGTGGAGGTTCAAATAATCATTCATATATTTCTGCTTTTAGTGAGTATAACGATACAATGGGTGCATATGCTATATATCAAAAAGTAAGTCATGACGGAGTAAATTGGTTATCGAGCAAACTTATAGCTTATTGGTATTCTGGTGGTTACATAAGTTTATACTTCCCCTCACTTACACAGACAAGTAATTACTCTCTCTGGTTAGCAGTTACTTGTAAATTTTATAGCGTAGGTTTAGGTTCCGTATATGGCGTTCTTCTATATCGTTCAGATGATTATGGGGCAAATTGGGTATTCGTAGATGGATTGGCTTCAGAATATATAGAAGAAGGTTCAACAAATCCGATATATTCACCCACAATATTCCCAACAGGACCTAATTCAATAGGTTTAGTGTATATTTTCAGACCAAATAACACTTATTCAGAATTATACTATGGAGGGTTATTTGATAATGGAACAGTAATACCTCAAACAAAAATCGAGGGTTTTGATGATTTCATGTTCAACGGTGTTGATGTTGATTCAAAACCTGATAATAGTGGAGTATATGCTGCTGCTTTTAGTGCTAAAAAGTATATTGAAGAAAAAGATGATTACGATATCTGGTACTGTGAATTTAATTCAACCTATGGATTAATACTTGAACCAAGAAGACTATTTACTTCATTCTCTGTTGAGCATACTCCTAGTATTACTTATGTCCACAATGATGCCTATTCTAGACTTCTAACATTTGATTCTTCTGGATTACAAAAGGCGATGACTTTATCATATGGAATGGTTTCTGATGATGGAATACATTGGTCTGACCCAGATATACTTGCTGAATATCCAGAGTATATTATTCCTCCAACTAAGTCAAACCCCTATCCAAAGATATCTGGTTTCTCTAACAGTTGGAGTATATATGATCTAGGTTTCAGAGCTCCAAAAGTTGCTCCAACCTACGATGGTAAATTCATATTACTTACAAAATTTGATGCAACTATTGTCTACTTCTCATTCCCAATCTTCTATATATATTATTATAATGACTACGTAAGCCAAATTTATCCATTGAACTTTACAAGTTTTGTAGGGTTAAACACTGTAACAGATCTTGCTGTTGGAGACTCGGATAGAGATGGTAGAAAAGAGATAATGATAGCTGATGGATATCGAGCAGAAATGTTTGAGTTACTTAACACAAAAAATAGGAAGCAACTTTATACAAGCAAATGGTATAGTCCTGAGCATGATAATCCTGTTTCCGATGTAACTATGTTTGACACAAATGGTAACGGTTTTCCTGAACTAATTTACAGCGTTCAAGGCGAAGACATTTATGTATATGATGTTGTAAATATTCATTTACCAAAGGCAGATTTACATAAATTACAATCAACTACTTTAGACTTATCTGGTGCTGGAAAGGTTATAACTAGAATTAAATCAGATCTAAATGATGACGGAATAAATGACATGGTGGTTTATTGCGAAGGAGGAAAAATGTATGGAATCTTAGGTAATAACCTGTCAATTTTATGGACTTTGGAAGATTCATTAGTTTCTCCAAATTGGTTCCTCGAAGAATCAATTTATCATGGTAATAGTGCTCTAATTTTTGTAAATAGTAATGGAACAACTTTGTGGATAGACAAGAAAACAGGACAAGTTATAACCTCTCTTGATTTAGGTGAAGGAAGTTATACCTTAAATCCAATAGCAACAATGCTTAACTATACAAAGGATAACACCATGGACATTGCCATTAAAGGTGATGCTCCTGGACATATTTATCTCTTTGACGGGAATAATGGTTCGCTTCTAAAGGATCTCACTTTCGACACTGAAAGATATGTGCAAGAAATTGAAGTAGCACATGAGCAAGGAGAGGATTATCTCATAGTTTCTTATTATTGGATAGAATATAAAGACCTAGGTGGCGGTATTATTGTATGGATATTCCATGGAAAGATTACTGCTTACAACTTATCTTCGTCCTCACTAGATCAAATATGGGAAGTTAACTCTTACTATGCTGGAGGATTTAGAGGGGCAAATTTAATAGTAGATGATATTAATGGAGATGGAGATTCAGAAATATATGCATTTGGTGGTGGAATAAAATTACTTGATGCTAATGGTACTGAATATTGGCGGGCTTACAACTATTTCTACTCTTATGATGCTGTTATATTTGATATAAATGATGATGGAATTAAAGATATAATTACTTCTTCAGGACAGAATAGTAAAGTTACAGCTCTTGATGGAAAAGATGGAAATGTTACTTGGAGTAATATACCCACCCAGAATATCTATGACTTAGAGATTAGTGACCCAGAAGGAGAAGATCCAATCCTTTATCTAGCTAACTCTAGAACAGATTATCAAGGAATAATTTTCTTAAACATTAGGAATGGTGGGTTCTTAGGTTACTATTACGACACAAGTAGTGATTTTCTAAATGATAACGCATTGGTACCAACCACTGTGGATTCAAAACCTGCAGTCTTAGCAGTTGATTATGACGCAGAGAAAATTTATCAAGTTCAAATAAATGAAACAGAACAAGTTTATGAGCATGATATTATACCTAAACTCTCCTTTGATCAAATACTTAAAACTGGAAAGAATGTTAACCCCGATACTGTTATTTATGACAATCTAAACGACGATGAGTATGTAGAAATTTTCTATATACAAAATGGAAATGAGTCATTCATCTATAATCCAATCAAAGGTGAGTATATTGAAGAATATACTATCCCTACAAATGGGAGTGTTCTTTATGCTTTCAAAGCTAATTTATCTGACACTTCATTCTATGATTCTATTTTTATAATTACCTCTGAATACAAGGTAGGTGTTTTAGATCTCACTTCAATGAGTTATAAAAAGATATTGGACTTATCAGGTTATGTAGATGAAATTGCTTCATATGCTTACTTGGATATTACTGAAGATGTATTTATTTTAGGTTTCTTTGACTATACAAAGAAAGCATGGTACGTAGGCGCATGGAATATTAAAGGAGAAGAGGTATTCTCACCTATTTACCAAGGTTCTCATAAACCAGATCAAATAAATGCAGGTAAATTACTTGATAAAGCCACGTATGAAGAAGGAGCAGCTTTTGTAATAACAAGCTTTGGTGCATACATATATGCTTATGATCTTAAGGGAACACAACTAGCTATGATTAAACAAGATGGACCTGCAGGTTTCACAGCTTTAGGAGAACTGAAAAAAGGATTAGGTTTTGAGTTTGTTTACTATAGGTTTGGAGATAAATTCTACTGTTATAACCTTAATACCATGACTGATGAATGGTCATCTACTTTAAGAAATGACAATGAACTATTATCTATTGCTGTAGGATATATTGATAGCTCTACTAATCCTGATTATGCTAAAGTATTTGTTTCGCAGAGCGGTACAGGAATTTATGCATTTGATGATGTAGATAAAGAGTTATGGTATCACAGACATAATTCTTTTGTTGCTAAATTCCTTCATGTGATCAATGATGAAGCTTTAGGCAAGGTTCTTCAAGTTACAGATTATCATAGAACATTCTACATCAATGGAACAACTGCTGAAGTTTTATATGCTACAAGTACCTTGATGAAACAAGTTCTTTGGGTAGGAACATGGTCTTCTCCAGACTCTGCATATGACTCAATAGCATTCTTTGATGGAAACTCATTCTATAGTCGAGGAATAGATGTTTCTTCTTCAGGAGCTTCAACAGTGCAAGATCATATGGAAATCTCTGCAGAAAGGTTAACAAGACTTAGTACTCCAATAATTATAATGATGAGTGTAATGGTAACCATAATCACTCTTGTCTTCAGAAAAAATAAAAGTTAAACATTTTTTTCCTTTTTTTATTTTTTAAAATAGTAAATTTAAAATTTTATAAATTCAATTTTCTTCATTTTTGTCGGCTAATTATTCATTTTCTTCATTTTTGCGGATAGAATTACCAATTATCTTATAAAAAGCCATGCGACAGTTAGAATGATAGACCACTAAAAGGTCATAAACTTGGGGGTTTAAGAATGTTGATGGTACCTACTCAGATGAAAAAAATAACCATACTAGGGACAACTGGTAGTGGAAAGACCACCTTTTTAGAAGCTTTATTTGGTGATTTTGAAAAAAATGATGTTAAAAGAGATTTGAGTAAAGAAAAAAGTTCAAATTGTGATTTTATTCCTTTGAAAAATAATACATTCAAAGAAAGTACAACAACAATAAGTTTGAATGTCATTAATTCATTGCTTTATTTGACTACATTTAATCGATTAGGTTTAGAAAAGTTCGAAAATAGAGACAATATTGACTTTGAAAATGTTGAAGAGATTTATCAAATAGTTTTCAATGATCCTGCAGGACAAGAAAGATTTGATTTCATGCAAGAGATAGCAGTAAGAGGAGCAAACCTAGTAATTATAATGGCTGATGGCACAAATATCTCGAGTTTAGAAAAAGTAGTTCATTATATTTCGTTGGTAAAAATTGAAGAAAATCTATCTAAAAAGAAAATACCGACTATTATTTTCATCAACAAATCTGATTTAAAGGAAAAGGGTGTTTATTTAGGAAAAAATGTAGCTGAGCAGATTATTTATTCAAGCATTCTTGATGAGAAATTACTTATTTATGAAACTTCTAACCTTAAGAGAGAAACATATGATGAACCTTTGAGGATTATTTTTAACTATCTTTCATACTAAATATTTTTTGTTGATGAAAAAACCTTTTATTTTATAAATCTATTTCTAAGTTATGAGCGTAAAAATAACCTCAGAATATATAGAGCTGCTGAATAAAGCAGTTGCAAGAGAATTACAAGTTTCTGTTCAATATTTTCTACAACACGCTAAAATTGAAAAAATAATGAGAAAAGTTAAAGCTGAAAATATTTTACTTGATTCCACAACTTACGACCAGATAGGTCAGATTTTAAAGAAACTAGCAATAGAAGAAATGAAACATGCAGGATCAATCGTTGAGAGAATTTATTATTTGGGAGGCAAGGCAACAACTAAAGCTTTTAAACCTAAAATAGGAGAAAATATGCAAGAATTTATGAAATATGGCTTTGAAGCTGAAGAAGAAGCTTTAGAATTATATCGTGAAATAATCCGCGAGGCAGGTAAATTAGGAGATTATGATACTAAAGAACTCTTTAGGAAAATCTATAGAGAGGAAGAAGAACATCTTTATACGTTTCAAGAATATTTAACAATTAATATTAGTGAACCTGGAGAGACAGCACCAAAGTCCGAATGGAGAAAAGTTTTTGACGACGAATACTTTGCTCTATTAAACAAAGCCTTAGCTTCAGAACTGTCTGCTATTATTCAGTACATAACCCAACATGAAAAAGCGAGTGCAATCAATCTTAGGAAAAAAGAAACGCCTTTAGAAGTAATTACCAATACAAACAAAGCGCAAGTTATTAGTAACATGTTAAAGAAAATCTTTATGCAAGAAATGGAACATTACGAAAAGATTTCTGAAAGAATATACATGTTGGATGGAGAATGTACATTGGATCCTGATCCTTTGCCAAAAGTTGGTGAGAGCGTAGAAGATTTCTTGAAACTGGGTCATCAAGCTGAAGATGAAGCTATTGTTCTTTATCGTAAAATCATAGAAGAAGCTACTAAGAAGGGAGATATAACTACTAAGAAGATGTTTGAAGAAATATTGATGGAAGAAGAAGAACATTACTGGATGTTTGATGACTACTTGTAATCTAAAACTAAAATATTTTTTCTCTTTTTTGGAAAAGGATTATAAGCTGTAAGGTTGAAGTAATTTAAGAATGAGTAATATAAAGAAACTCACTTTTTCTGTAAATCAAAGTAGAAGAGTGATTCGTGCAGCAGAAAACAAGAAAATTGAACCTAAAGAATTGCTTAAAGGTTATGAGCTTATGGTAAATACCCTCTTTAAGCATTGGAAAGAAGAATATGCTGAAACTATGGAAATTGACTTTCAAACATTTTTTTATGAAATAATGAAATATGCTGAAGTTAAATATAGATTAGAAAAGACCAAGTCTGATCTAAAAAAAATAAAAGAAATGTCAGAGTTGTTAAACGAAGCCATTGAAGAATATAAAGAAGATTATACAATTTTGAAGGCTATAGAAGATAGTTTGAGAAATATGGGTGTTGAGTGGGTTTAAATGAAATTGAATATTACCCAATTTAAGATTAAATTCAAGGATAAAATAGAAATTGAAAATGAAGAGAAATTTGCAGATAATATAATCTATTATTATCCGTTTTTTCAATCTTTAGATAAAAATGAGTTAGAGAAGTCTCTTCAATCAATAAGAGAAGAAAAAAAAGTCTTGGAGAAAAAATTCAAAAAAATAAAAGAAGAGTTCTCAGATATACTGGGAGAGATAGCAAAAATACGTTTCACAGCTAATGAATTATATAATCAAAATAGGGTTATAGCTCTGACTACAGGGTTATTAAGACATAAGCTGATAGATTTACATAATAATAATGTTGAACTTCCTTTTGATTATGAGGAAACACTTAAGTTTGTAGAACATTTTATTTATAGATATTTAACTAAAAAAGAAGATAAAAGACTTGTTGCCCAGCTACCTTTTAAAGAGATTTGAGAAAATTCACACTTTTTCTATTTGGAATAGTAATACTAAGTTTTATATTAAAAATAGAGAACCTTATTGCAAGGTCAAAATGATTCGTTGTGTTATTTATGCTCGTACATCTACAGCTGATCAAACTAGTGGGTTAGAAACACAGATTGAAGATGTAACGGCTAAGATATATCAAGCTGGAGATAGAGCAATAGTAAGAATAATTAAAGATCAAGATATTGCAGGCGATAGTGACCCTGAATATAGACCCGGATTTAAAGAAATCCTAGAAATGGCAAAGAATAATCAATTTGATGAGTTATGGTCTCAATCAAGAGACAGATTGTCAAGAGACGTTGATATTTTGGGTTATATTCGCATTCTTCTAAAAAAGAATAATGTTTCTATAGTTTGTTTAGATGATGAAGAAAACAAGGTTATTTCTAGAGTTAAAGACCTATTTGGTGAAATGGAACTTCAAAAATATAGAGAAAAAAGATACAAAGGAATGATGAGAAGACTAAAGGAACAAAAAGTAATGTCAAGACCTCCTTTTGGTTATAAAGTGAATGAGGAAGGAAAATTAGTTGTAGATGAGGAAAAAGCAGCAATAATTAGAAGGCTCTTTTCTGAATTTGACAACCCTTTGGCTTCTTTGAAAAGTTTAAGTTTGAAATATAATTTATCTGTCTCTACACTGCGAAATATTCGTTCAAACCCAATTTATCGAACTGGTGAAGTACGTTGGGCAGGAAAAATTGCTTATTATGTTGATCCTATTGTCCCTGAAAATAAAGATCAAAAACTTAAGTTAGACGACTAATTTTAGTATTTAGATTAACTATACACCTTTTTTATGATATTTTCAGAAAGAGTATACTTTTCTCCTATAGGTTTTTTGTTAAGTCCTTTCTCACTTATGTATCCACTTATTAGCTCTCGAGGGATTTTCTCAAAATGAACATCAACTACTTCCAAATTGGGATCATACTCTGTATTCCACAAATCAGTGCTTTCTGAAGGCATTATTTTGCCTATTACATCTATTTCTTTGAGCATAACCTTTTTCGCTGTTGCACCCACAATGAAAGGAATACTGTATTCTTCAGCTAACTTTGCCAAAATGTAACTCCCCGCCTTGTTAACTACTTCTCCTTGAGGAAAGATACTGTCTGCTCCAATAATTGCTAAAGTAGGTTTATATTTGTCAAACATAACCTTCATTGCTGCATCAAAACTATAACGAACTTTATGTCCTATTTTCAGTAGTTCCTCTGCTAATGTTTTGCCTTCTTTCTTTGGACTAGATTCAAATATAATAACTTCTAGTGGCTGTTTATAGAGTTCTTTTCCTACTCTTAACGATTCAAGTACAGTGCTTGCTCTGGAAAAAGTAATTATTGTCTTCTCTTCGAAGATATGTTTAGAAATGTTTTGAGCGAGTATTTTCTTACTATTGTTTAATTTTTCAAGTTGTATAGACGGTATTTTCTCTAATTCTACTCCATTTTCCAGAAGTGACAAAAATTCTAGAACCAAATTTCGGAGGATAATCATATTTTTATTAATGTTAATGATCGGTAATAACTGATCAATTTTCTCATTTGTTGAATAATTATCCCAAAGAGTAAAGTTTTTTTCAATTTCTTCTTTTAATATGAGTAAAACTTTTTCTGTTATTTCCATTGCTCCACTTGTTTTATCATCTCTTAAACTTTCAATCTCTTTGAAAAAGAATCCACTCATATAAAGATTAGATTAAGATAAAATAAAAAAGGTTACTAATTTTTTTTCTTATTTTTTAAATTGTCCAGATTTTTTGAGTGAACGTTTTAAATAAAAATTTAAAAGTAAGCGTTAATGAACGAACTCTAGAAAAATGAAACAAGAAAACTCTGTTCCTTTCTTCACTGTTGCTGCAGGATTTAGCAATTATACTCGAGAATATCCTGCATATGTTGAAAAATTTGGAAAAGAAAATGTAGAATGGGCTTGTTATGCTGATAAATATACAACTGAAGAGCATATTGAGGAAATAAAGACACATTTTCCAAATGGTCGTCCATTTATTTTAATTGGTCATTCCTTAGGTGGATCATTAATTATTGAGATGTTGGCTAGAGAAAAGATGCCATCTGAGTGTAAAGGTATTGTTTTAGTAGGTGCAAGTAGAAGATTGTATCCTCACCCTGCTTTGAATTTTGCCTTCAGGTTGCCTGTTCCTCTCATTTATGCTTTCTCAGCTTTTCTTATGTTGATTTTTCCAATATTTTTAGTTGCTTACAAGTTCAACTTGCATAAAGCTTTTCATGCATCTTTTGAGGGATTTTGGAGATTAGTTGAAAATGGAGCAAAAAGGATGAAGAAAGAGTTTAACTATTGTTTGAGAGATATAGGAAAAAATGTTAGCGATATTCTTGAAGAAAATAAACACATTCCTGTACTTTTCATCAGATTAAAAAAAGACATAATGATAAGAGAAGAGGACGTTGAAGAAACAAAAAGCTTTTTCCACAAGCACAAAGAAAGAATTATTCCAATTGACACTATACATCTAAACCACGAGTTTGATAGTGTTGTAGCTGACATAATCAATGAAGAATTACCCTTTTTTGGTTTTGAAAGTTTCCAAAAAGGGAACTAAATAATAATCAGGTTAAAAGAAACTCAACCCCTTAAATTGAAAATTAAATATAATTACAAATTCCATTTCTTTTTTTTAAATTTGAAAATCAATATTTAGTTACCGCTTTACTCTTTCAGAAAAAGTAAAAAAGCCCATCGAAATTTGAATTTAATGGTTTCTATAACTTTCATACTTGCAATAATTTTTGGACTGATCTCTTATGCAGCTTATAACTTAGGTTTTGCATTGGAAAAAGAAGTTGTTGATAAAATAGATGAAAAAGATAAGAAACCATTTTCAAAATACTTACTGCGTTTATTGAAAGAAAAAAGATGGCTAGCTGGCCTTTTCTTGACTTTCTTAAGTGTTCCATTTTATTATATTGCTTTGATTTGGGTTCCTTTAGTAGCTATCTCCCCCTTATCTGGTTTTGGACTGGTTGTGTTAGCTATATATGCTCATGTTAAAGTTAAAGAAAAAATTAGTGTAGTTGAATTAAGTGCAATAGTTTCTGCTATAATAGGTATAAGCTTATCTTCTATTATTACAAGTAAGTATTCGATTACAATTACCCACGATGAATGGACAAATTCTGTAATATCGCTTAAAGGTTTATTTTTAGGAATAAGCGTTTTAATATCTTTTCTGCTTTGCGCTCTTGTTTCGATATTTTCTAAAAAAAATAACTTAAAATTAATTTCTTTAGCACTGATTTCTGGATTATCTGCTGGAATTCAAGCAATAATTGTTAAAGGCATAGGTTCTTTAATTTATGATTATGGATTGACTAATGTTTTTCTGTTATTTGTTTATTTAGCTCTATTAATTATTACTGCAGCTATTTCTACTTTAGTTCTTCAAATAGCTTTTAAATATGGAAAGGTTTCCACTTCTATGGCAATTTATAATGGACTAGTAACTATTTTACCAATCTGTTTTGCAGGTATTTTGTTAAACGAATGGCGACCAATTCCTTTGCTTTCTAAATTTATTCTGGCTATTGCAATTTCTTTGACTGTCTTTGCTATCGTCTTATTAAGTTTAAGCCACTTAAAACACAATAATAGTGAAGAAAAAACCAAAAAAAAATGATTGAATTAAAAAAGAACTAGTCATCTTCTTTTTTTAGCAATCTTAATGTTTTTTTCTCTACCTCTTCTAGCACTTTTTCAATAATAATGGAATCAAAGTCATAATTCTTAATGACTATTTTTCCATTAACAATTACGTTTTTTATTTCTGAACCATTCATTGAATAAGCAAAATGACTCAATAATGAATCAGAAGAGATAGCAGGAGTTAAATGTGGTTTTTTAAGATCAATTGTAACAATATCTGCGAGTGAATCTTGTTCTAAACTTCCTATACCCTTCCATCTTAAAGCTTTTGCTCCTCCAATCGTAGCTAACCAAAATGTATCCTTTGCTTTTATTACTTCTGGGTCAGAAAGTAATCCCTTATAAAATAAAGCTAAATACCTTACAGTATCAAAAATATTTAATGTATTGTTACTTGCTGGTCCATCAGTCCCTAATCCCAAATTTTCTATTTTTCTTATCATCTTATCCAATGGAGGCATATGATTTCCAAGTTTTGAGTTAGATAAAGGATTTACAATAACTCTAACTTTGTTTTTTCGAAGTTTAACGATATCTTCTCTTGAAACATGAATACAGTGGGCAGTTAACAGGTATTCATGTAATAATCCTATTTTTTCCATTAATTCTACTGAAGAATTGACATCAGGAAAATCTTCATTTTTATTGAGGTTAAACTTTTTAGCTTGAGTTAATTCATCTTCTGGTTCTGCTAAATGGGTATGGATGAGTAATTTGTCTACATCTTCGCATTCTTGATTTCTGTTTAGTATATATTCATTTGCTTCAACAAAGTCAGAAATTGTTACTGTATAAGGAGAATGCAAAGATAAAGCAGCTCGGACTCTTCCTTTCTCTGAATTATGAAGTTTAGTTGCAAGAGAAAGAGAATTTTTCAGATTATTCATCCCAGAAATAACAGGAGGACCAACCATTCCTCTTATTAGAGTATCTTTAATTGCCTTTGCTTCTTCTTCAGGATACCAATACATTGAATTGATTGTAGTTACTCCAGCAAGTAAAGATTCTATAGCTCCTAATTTGGCACCATAATAAACATCTTCTGCTGTCAATTTTCTTTCCATTGGCCAAATATGATCTTGAAGCCAGATATTAAGAGGTAAGTCATCAGCTATTCCTCTAAACAAAGTCATTGCCAAATGGGTATGGCCATTAATTAACCCAGGGATAAGTAATTGATTTTCATCTCCTACTTTGTCATGTCCTACAACATCTTTTTTGACTTCAGAATATTTTCCTATATTTACAATCCTTTCTTGTTCAACCACTATTCCAGGATCTTCAATAAAATGGAGTTTTAAATCTGAAGAAAAGTAGAGAGCATATTTTCCTCTTATTACTAGTTCCATAAATTCTATTTATTCTACTTTTTTCAAAAATTTTTGGGTAAAAAATATTTAAGTTGTATAACATTCGGTTGCCTTTGAACAAATAATTAAATATGTTTTAACTATAATACTATATAGAAATTTCAGAGATGATTTTATGAATAAAATAAATATTATATTAACCTATTTAGTGGTTTCTAGTTTTCTTATCCTCTCTGGATCTGTTTATGCTGCCGATGTTTCTGGTTCAACAATTGAAGCTTCACCTTCTGATATTTATGAGTATCAGATAACTAGTATTACTGTTACTTCAAAGAATGGAGTAGGTACTGCACTTGGAGGAGTAACTGTAAATATCTCTGCTCAAGAAGGTTCCTTTGTTGAAAATGAGATGAAGTACATAATCTTAACTACAAATGACAATGGTATTGCTTCCGCTGATTGGAAAGCTCCTGAAGCTAAGAGTGCAGTAGAAGCTAAAGAAGTTACAATAACTGCTGTATTCACTTCTGGTAGTGATACAGCTACAAAAGAATTAAATGTAACTGTTCATCCTCTTTCTTTTGATACAAGTACTATAACTATAAGCCCAGATCCAGTTTACGAGACACAGAATTCAACTATTGAGATAACTGCAAAAGGTACATACGGAACCATTGCAGAAGCAAATGTTCATCTAACTTGTGACGATGGAGTGTTTCCAGATTCTGATACTTTCGAGATAGATGTCCAAACAGATTCAGATGGAAAAGTTCAAGTTATCTGGAATGCTGATTTAACTACATTAGTTTCTGAACTAAACTATGTTAACTTTACTGCTACAGTAACTTATAGCGGTTCTACAGCCACTAAAGACTTGACTGGAACTATTTATGTTAATGAACTAGATTTGAGTAGTTCAACAATGGTTGCGTCAAGTACGGATGTAGGAGGAGGGACACATGTTTCTATTGTTGTTACTGCAGAGGGAGCTTTAGGAGTGATTTCTAACGCAAGAGTAGAGTTAGACGCTCTTGATGGTAAATTCTCCAATAACGAACAAGATATTACAGGATATACTAACTCTTCAGGAATGTATGAGACAGAATGGATAGCTCCTGATGTTTCAAATGCTATTGACATTATAATCTCAGGAACAGTTTCTGTTGATAACACTCTCGCAACTAAGGATCTAGATGATATAACAATTACTGTTAATCCTATAGTTCACAACTTCACAATAAGTTTAGATGCAAATGCTACAGAAATAACAGCTGGAGAACCTGTAGAATTAACTGTAACTTTGACTAATGAATTAGGTTATACTGTAGAAGATGCAGAGATTACTTTCAATGCTATGGAAGGAGAATTTGTAGGTTTTGATGCTCTAACTGCTAAGATTAACAGTTCATCTGAAGGAATTGCTTCTGTAGTATGGAATACAACTGATTTATCTCCACCAATACCTAATGGACAGGATTATCCTATAACTATTAATATAGTTAAAGAATTCTATAATTCTGAAGAAGATTCAATAGATATACATGTTAATCCTATTATCCTTAAACTAAGCTCTAGCACTACTCCAGATAAGACAACTATAACTCAAGGAGAAAATGTTACATTTACTGTTTTTGTTAGTGCTGGAGAACAAGGAGTAGAAGGAGCAACTGTAACTATAACCGCTCTAGCAGGTACTTTTGCCAGCAGTGGGAATCAAATTACTTCACTAGAAACAAATTCCACTGGATATGTTACTTTTGTATGGATAACAGAAGATATGACAGTAACAACTGCAAAGAACTATACATTTACTATCGATGCAGCCCTTCCAGGATATGATTCATCAGAACAAGAAACAGTTACTATATTAGTTAATCCAGTTGATACAGGAGGAGCAGAACCTACACAAACTACTACTCCTACAGGAGGATTGTCTACAATGACTAAACTAGGTATCCTTCTTGGAGCACTTGGAGGAGTGGTTCTATTAGGAGGTTTAGGTTACTTCTTAATTAGTAGACGAGGTATATAATATGTTTAGGAAGAAGAGAGGAGTTTCTCCTGTAATTGCAGTTGTTCTGATACTTGGTCTTACCTTAGCTGCAACTGCAATTGTTTTTCTAGTTGTACTTCCAATGGTAAATCAAAGAAATGCTCCTGAGTTATACATTGATGAGACTTCAGCACCTTTGTTTATGGATTACGATAATGATGGAAAATGTGACTATATAACTGTCCAAGTTGGAAATATCGGTGGGAGTGCGTTTAATGTTACTAATATAACGATCGTAGCTTCCAAAGATAGTTCGTCCAACTTCTACACTTGGGAGTTAATGGATAATGTAAATGGGACAATAGGTGTAAATGATCGTGTTCTATTAAAGATGAGGGCTGCTGTAGATGATACTGATGAAATAGATGATGGTTCAAGTCTAATTTTAACACTAATAAATGACCAATATATTGTAGGTCTAGAACTTGGGACAATTACTGTTGAACAAGGAGAACCACTATCTATTGAATTTACTGATTCTTCAGGAGATCCTGTTGTTGGTTCTAATATTTATTTCTACTATTCCACAGGAGAATTTGCTTACACAGGGGAACCAACATCTGTTAGTGGTGTTTCAAACACTTATCTATTTCCAGGGACTTACTATGCAAAAGCTCAATCTGGAATGCAATTCTACACCACAGATGTTTTTATTCATCCAGGAACACCCCAATTACATTTAGAGATGTCTGGAGGAACTTTAACTGTTAAAGTTAAATCAGGTACAACACCTTTAAGTGGTGTAAGAACTTATTTGTATGATACCTATAGCCATTATTTGAATAAATACTCTGATACTAATGTTGATGGACTAGCTACTTATTCTCTTGATGATGGAGTGTATAAGATCAGAGCAGATGTTTCTGGAATAGTCTATTATTCAGAAAATATAAACTTCCCAAATACAACTTATATAGAAATTGACACAGGAGGAGGTACTGTTTATGCTCACGTAATTGATGGAGGAAATAATCCAATAGTCAACACTCGTGTCTATCTTTTCACCTCAAGTGGAAGCTACACTGGTAAATACGGTAACACCAATGCTACAGGGTATGCTGAATTTGCTGCAGTTTCAGGAGGAACTAATTATAAGTTTAGAGTAGATTACTTGGCTTATAGAATCTGGAGTCAAACCTTTGGAGCTTCAGATGGGGCAGTTATTGATGTTAATGTAGGAGGAGGAACAATATATGTCAATGTAACTGATGGTGACGGCAATCCAATAAAGAACACTCGTACATATCTCTTTACTTCAAGCGGAAGTTATACTGGTAAATACTCGAATACAAATACAAGTGGAATAGCCACTTACAGCTCTATAGCTGCTGGAGATTACAAGATTAGAATTGACTATCTTGCTCAAAGATTCTGGAGCCCAGTTTTCACTGCTTCAAATGGATTAATAGTTAATGCATCTATAGGAGGAGGAACACTTTATGGAAATATTACTGTGGCTGGAAATGCTTTAGTTAACACTCGTGTTTATCTTTTCACTTCAAGTGGAAGTTATACCGGTAAATATGGAAATACAAATGCTTCTGGAATAGTAACATTTGTTGGAATAGGCACTTCTAACTATAAGTTAAGGGTAGATTACCAAGCAGATCGTCATTGGTCAGATGTTTTCTATTTCAATGAAACAATGGTTTATCACTTTGAACTAGGTGGAGGAACAGTTTATGCCAATGTCACTGCTGGAGGGGTACCAGTTGTCAATACTAGAGTCTATGTATTCACTGATAGCGGAAGTTATACAGGAACTTATGCAAACACTAATGCTTCAGGAATAGCAACATTCAACACATTAAGCAGTGGAGACTACAAATTCAGAGTTGACTACCTCGCAAAAAGATTCTGGAGTGATGTATTCACTGCCAGTGATGGTTTAGTTGTAGATGTTGATTTAGGTGGAGGAACAATATATGTCCATTTGACTAATACCTATGGTGTAGATATTGCTAATGTACGTCTCTATCTCTTCACTTCAAGTGGAAGCTACACAGGTAAGTATACAAACACAAATGCTACGGGTTGGGGAGTTTTTGCAGGAATAGGAGAATCAGACTATAAAGTACGTGCAGACTATCTAGCAAAAAGATACTGGTCAAACGTATTTACTGCAACCGACGGATTAAATGTAGATTTCAATATAGGTGGAGGAATAGTTTGGTTACATGTGTTTGACGGAAGTGGGACAAATATAAGCGGACCAAGAGCTTATCTCTTTACTGAGAGCGGAAGTTATACTGGAATCTACAGAAACCTGGATGCTAATGGATATCTGAACTTTACTGGAATAGGTGATGGTAACTTCAAATGGAGAGTCGACTATCTTGCAAAAAGATTCTGGTCTGATGTTTTCTCTGCGACAAACGGTACAACTTTAGAATTCAACATCGGTGGAGGAACAATATACGTTCATCTAACAGTTAATGGTGCTGATGTTAATAACGGAAGAATATACTTGTTTACAGATACTGGTAGTTATACTGGAAAATATGCAAATACAAACTCTACAGGTTGGGCAGTGTTCTATGGAATTGGAGCAGGAGATTATAAGTTGAGATATGATTATGATGGAACACGTTATTGGAAGAATTTCTCCGCAGATGCAGATTTACAGGTAGGGTTTGCTATTGTAACCACAATGACCCTTTCTGTATTAACAGTTCAACCTTCTAAGTCAAAAGAAAATTATTAATTATCTCTTTCTTTTTTCTTTTTTCCTTTTGCAATTCTATTTATAAGAAATTGTTTGTTATAAATTCTCTTAAAAATTAATTTTTGTTTTTGATTTCGTTTACTCTTCTATAGGGGTAAATAGGTATTTCTTCTAAACAGTTAGGACATTTTAAATCTACTGTCATATTGGTATAAGTTACTGACATTAGATCTCTCTTTACTAAAAGTTCAGAGCAAATAGGACAAAAAGTATTCTGTAGAGGATGACCAGGAACATTTCCGAGATAAACATACTTCAATCCTTCATTTTTTGCAATAGAATGAACTTTTTGAAGAGTATCTATTGGAGTTGCAGGTATTTCAAACAAATAATGTGGAAAATATCTAATAAAATGAACTGGTGTATAAATTGAAAGATTTTGTTTTATTTTTTCTACAAATTCTATAATTTGTTCTTCTTCATCGTTAAATTCTGGAATAACTAGATATACAATCTCTATATGGACGCCAGATTGATAGGCTGATTTAACATTTTTCCAGATTTTTTCAAATTTAACATCAAGATTATGTTCTATTTTTTCACTAATTCCCTTAAAAGAGACCGTCATTCCGTTCATTCCAGCATCTATGAGTAAATCTAAAGCATAAGGTGACATATATCCATTTGTCACATAGTGTTTGTAATAGGTAGGATCAATATTCTTGAAAACATCAACAGTATATTCTAATGAGAGCGTAGGCTCATTGAAAGAAAAAGAAATTCCTTGAATACTAGGGTTTGTTCTAATAGTTTCAATGACTCTCTCAATAGAAAGAAGACTAGAATTAAGAAAATCTTGCGGAGGAGGACGTTTTGAAATTTCAAAATTCTGGCAAAATTCACAAGGAAAATTACATCCCCAAGAACCAAGAGTAAGAGCTGTGGACGTTGGATAGTAATGATAAGCAGGTTTTTTTTCTATTGGATTTAAGTTATAGCTTGAAATATCTGAATATTCAATACTATATAGCTTTCCTTCATAATTTGCTCTTACCTTGCAGTAACCTAGTTCTCCTTTTTCTATAATGCAAAATCTGTTACAAGTTAGACACTGTACTTTAGAATCATCGAGTTTTTTGTATAAGTAAGCTTCTTTAATTCTTGGGTCAGTCATAGAGTTCATTCAAATAAACAGTAAAGAAAAATGATATTTAAATCAATTGTTCAACTTTGTTTTCTAAAAAATCCATTAACTTTTTCTTTATAGAAAGAAGTAAAAACAGCAAGCTCTATTCTGAGTAACAAAAGAAAAAAAGTGTTAATTAGTAAGATTATCTGGCTTTTCTAATCATTCCCCATACTTGAACATTTGAATTAGGAATCTTTTCAGAAATAGCAACCTCGAAACCAAAATGCTCGTAGAGTGAAATGTTTTCCTCGTTTTCTGTTTCTAAATAACAAATCTCCTTTTGGGAATCAAAGAAATCTAATGCAGGTCTTAGCAACTTTGAAGCGAATCCTTTGTTCTGGTGCGGAGGATCTACAGCAATTGAATTTAAATACCAGTGTGGACTATCTATTGCTCTTTCATGTATTTCATCAATAAACTTTTGCATTTTCATTGGTTTTCTCCAATTCATAATAAAAGGGATGATATATCCTTTACTCTTTAATAAAGCCAAAATGTTGTCTTTCTCTTTTTTTGGAGGAGTTAGAACCATTAAACCTTCAATTTTTTTGGATGTAGCCACAATATAACCATAATTCATCGCGTAATTTAAGCTGACGTAAAACATGTAGTACATTTTTTTTCTTTTTTTAATGTTAGGAAATAGGTACTTAAATAAAGGATCTTCAAAAAAAGCCCTTGTTAGAACGGTACAAGCTTTTTTAATATCTTTTTTTTTGACCGTGTATAGAGAGTCAAAAAATAATGAATTATTTTTCATTAATTTAATTTCTCTTCTTAAAATAATAAACTGTTCCTTGAAATGAAATTATTTAAATCAAAAATAAAAAAAAGAAAAGTGTTATTAGTTCAGATAGAAGTAAGCACCTGTGTTTCCGTCAAATTGTTGGGGTGTGTCTCCACCGCTGTAAGGATAAGCGTTGAGGGCATAGTTGAATATTGTTTCTAATGCTGTAGAAGAAGATCCTCCGTAGTAGTTAATCCAGGAGTATTCCAAGAAGTAATATGTCCATGCTCCATTTTGATGTGTAGAATCATCATATCCATAACCGTTTTCTGTACAAGTTGTTGTTAAGTAAACGTTGCTTTTATTGGGCATGTTCATTAAGTTATCTCCAAAACCGCCACTGAAACAATGATCCAAGAAAACGAATATTTTCTCAGCTACTGCATCATCTAGTATTACAGCTAGTTCGGTATCATAAAGGCTACCATCTTCTCCGTTTTCTCCAGAGTTGCAGTCCCACATGCATAAGTAAGAGCTTCCAGAACCATCTCCAGAACCATGTCCTGAGCTTATGTAAGCAATAACATCATCTGCATCAGCGGTGCCAACTAGCCAGTTTAGAGCTTGTTTGACATTGTATTCTGTAGCTAAACCTGTGTAAATTGGGTAGTTACCAGAATTTGTGTCTCCATAAATTCTTATGTTAGAAGATGACCAACCTAATGTTCCAGTAAGGAAGTTATACCAATCTGTTGCATCTTCGTCACAGTAGGAGAGGTCACTAATTACTTCATAATCACTAATTCCAACGATAACAGCATAGTAATTGGTTACACCATCACCAGTACTTCCTCCACTACTATATTCCACTGTAACGGTTAGATCGTAAGCACCTGAACCACTGTATGAATGGACCATTATGTACCATCTTCCTTCTCCTGGATCATCATAGGTTACATCTTCTCCTCCGTAAGTATATCCTCTCCAATCGTAAGTACTAGTAGTTGGTTCGGCGCCCAGTCTTCCATATAGATCATAATCGGATGAACCACAAGTTAAAACTGAACGCATGCTAATTGCATTAGCCGCAACATCAATGTACCACATTTCACTGTCTCCAGTGGCACTTAAGCTGCTTGTAACAGTTTGTCCATTACTTAGAGCTCCGCCAGTACTTCCTCCGCTACCACCTTCATATTCAATAAGGTCAATCTTGAAACCCCATTTTGTAACAGAGTAATCTGTAACTAGCCTGATTTTAATTGTGTCACCATTAGAAGCTGCAGTCCATCCTCCACTTGAATAGGTTCCTGTTAATCTGTGTAAAGTATTTCCAGCATAGTCATAGACGTACAAATAATCATAATTTGTCTCTACTTCTATGTACGTAAAATGAACTTTTATACTGGTTGCACCAGGTTTAGTAATAGTCCAAGTGTAATCGAAGTTATTGCTGTAGGGATGACTACTCTCAAGAATATAAGTTTCTTGAGTTGCCCTTGCATTGTTATCCATTAATTGATTTTCTGCATTTGTCACTGTAGGTAAAACCATTACCAATAGTGACACAATTATTGCTCCAATAACTAATTTTTTATTTATCATTTTAATCCATTTTCTCGCTTTCTAACTGTTGAGTTTTCACTCAGCAGTCAATGCATTTTTTTTCACATATTTAAACTTATTTTGGAATTAATTGCATTAATCTTTTTTCACATTAAATTTGCGTTTTATGGCTTGAAATGATGATTCAAGTATCGTTTTCTTTTGCATTACATAAAGGAAGTAACGAAAAATGTTTTTTAAGAAAAAAATATAAACAAGCTACATTTGAGTGAAATAGAAAAATGAAAATTAAAGATAAAGTTGTTTTGATAACAGGAGGAACAAAAGGAATAGGTAAAGTAACCGCTGACTTACTTTCTTCTAAAGGGATGAAGGTTTATGTAACAACTAGAAAAGAGGAAAATGTTAAAGATAATATCCTTTTATTAGATGTTACAAATGAGGAGTTAGTAAATCAATGTGTTAATGAGGTTATTAAAAGAGAAGGAAGAATTGATGTTCTAGTTAATAATGCTGCATATGGTTTATGTGGCCCTATTGTTGATTCTACAACAGAAGAAATTAAGGAATTATTTGATACTAATTTCTTTGGTCCTCATCGTATGATAGAAGCAGTTTATCCTATAATGAAAAAACAAGGATATGGTAAAATAATTAATGTTAGCTCCTATGCTGGGCGATTAGCAGTACCTTTTCAAGGTGTTTATAGTGCAGCTAAAGCTGCTTTATCCATCTATTCAGATTCTTTACGTATGGAAATTGTAAGCGATGGAATAGATGTTTGTACAATAGAACCAGGGGATACAAAAACTGACTTTCATTCAAGTAGAACATACACAAAAGGTTTTGAAAATAATGAGAATGCAAAACGCGCAATAGAGAAAATGCACAGAGATGAACAATCTGGGTCGAATCCTAAAGCTGTTGCAAAGAAAATACTAAAGGCAATTAAATCTCGGAGATCTAATCCTAGATATATTGTAGGGTTACAAGTAATATTAGTAACAGTAGTTAGGCATATTTTTCCTAGAAAATTCCAACAATTTCTACTTCGGAAATATTATGGTTTGAAGTAAAAAAAAGAAAAGTAGTTAATTTCTTATTTTTATTTCTCTCTTAAACATTAAAGGTAATATTTGAGAAGTTTTCTCTTTTTCTTCTTCTGCTTTCTTAATTTGATGTTCATAGAGCATTTCTTCATCGTATTTTTTGTAATGCATATTAATGTTAGATTCAGTTATAGAGAAATGATTTTTCATTTTTGTTGCAAATACTTCTTTAATTTCCTTATTTTTATCTTTCATAATTGAAAGATTTGGGTTAAAGGGAATTAATCTATCATAGTCGTAAGTGGGTAATATAGCTTTACTGTTAGCCATGAATATAGTGTTGTTTGCAACATAGGTTGTAGTATTCTTCCATAGGGGTTCTCCTGTATTAGGATTAGGCTCGAATTTTGGGTAATTAGAACTTGAAATATCCAGTCTTATTTTATGACCTGGAGTAAAAACATATGCAGTAGAATCTAATGTAATGTTTAATATGTATCTTTTTCCTGGTTCAAGAAGATCCCATGTTGAGTATGAATCTCTATTTCTAGCTCTAATGATTGTATCAGTAATAAGCATAGAAGTGTTGTCAGGGAAAACATCCGTTAGTTTTACTGAAAAATCTGTATCTGTACAATTTGAAGATATCTCCAACATTACTTTAATTTGTCCTATAACAGTAATAGGTTCAGTAAGAGTTTCTGAAGTAAAAGTGAGTACGTCATCTCTTTTTTCTAATTCACTTTGATCATAAGTTCCTGCTTTTAGAGCAAGATTCCCTCCTCCTTCTGTAGGAACGGGGTTTAATGGGTTGTATAAATATGAAATAGCACTGTCTATATTTACTTCCTGTGCTAGACTTAAACTCATATTACTGTTGAAAAACAATGTTTTCTCTTCTGTTTCTAAAGGCCAATGATTAGAAGAATACCAATTATTACCAAGTTTATTATTGTTATAAGGGAGAGAACTCATGAGATAAAAAATAACATTAGGTAAATTGTCCCACCTAGTGCCATTATCCTTGAGCCACTTCTCGAAAACTATATCTCCTAACTCAACTAACATTCCTGCATTCTGGTTAGGATAAATATATGGTATCCCCTTATATTCTCCAGAAGGTAAAGCTCCAAAACCGCCAACATGAGTCCATGGCCCCATAATTAATTTTGAATTACCTGCTGCTCCTTCTCCTCCTTGTGTTTGATATCCTACAAAGGCGTCAATAGTGTTCTGTGTGAATATATCATACCAACCACCTATATGCATAGCTGGAACATGTATGTCTTTGTAATTGTTAACTATTCTAACAGGATCCCATCTATCGTCTAGTTTTTCCATATCTACAAAACTGTTTATTTCTTCAATTGTATAACCTTGAGCTACCATCCAAGGAACCATTAATTCTGATCTTAATACTCCACCTCTGAAAGCTGCTTCATAGACATCTGGTGTTCCTACAATTGGTACTTGACATTTTAATTCTTCTGAAGCATTAGGAGCTAGAAGATATTGGGCAATAGCTAAAGCTGACGGACCCCAAGTTCCAATTTTTCCATTACACCAAGGTTGAGCACTGATCCATTCTAAACTTCTTTTTCCATCAACACTCTCGGTAAAAAAGGGCATAGATTTTTCTCCTTCAGAAGCAAAGTAACCTCTAAAATCCTGAATTACAATTGCATAACCTTCTTCAGTATAAGTACTAAAGATTTCAAGTTCGTTCTTATTATATGGTGTTCTGATGAAAATTACTGGTAGTGAAGAATTAATGTTCTTTGGAATATATAAATCAGTAGCAAGCTTTACTCCATCATCCATTTTTACAAAATATGTTATCTTGTAGCTATTTCCATGAATACTTGCGTTTAAGGGTATAGTCCAATTAAATTCTCTTGAAATCCTGTTATTATTTAGTAAAATAACCGTATAAATTCCAGTTAGCAATGAAAATCCTATGATACCTATTAATATGAAAGAATGGATATATTTTTTCATTTTTTTCACGTGATCTTGATTATAGTAGATAATTAAATTTTAATCTTAATTAGTTTTGTTGTTTGAATTTGCAGTTTAATGAAAATCTAAGTTAATAACAGCATTTATAACTTTCCTTCTTCTTGCTAATTATCGGATTCTCAATTTTTCGTTACAAAAAAAATATAAATGTATGAAGTTTGCCAATTCTGATAAGGTTGAAATTAAGAAGTTCTTTTCTGATTATTATTGTACTTGTAGTTTTATCGTTTAATTCTTTAATTCTGGGTGAAAATGAATCAGAATATACTCTTCTATATACAGAGAATATAGATGATGGAGGAATTATCGAAACTTTTCCTGTAATCGATATGAATCAAAACATCCATGTTTTTGTCCATTTGCGAACTTCAGTTGAGGATAAATTGATAGTTCTTTATAATGATGGTTCAAAGTTAATTCAATCCAATTTACTGGAAGACGTATCAGTAATAACATTTTATGATAGTTTCATTTATGATGATCAATTGTTTGTGATTTTTAGCGCGGTAAATCCTTTAGGTACTATAAGTTTTTATGAATACTCTTGGTCTCCTTCTTCCAACAAGACTATTCCTATTGTTTCCATCGCTTCTAGTGTTTTACCATACATTAATTACTTCAAAGTTACAATCGATAATGGTACAACACATTTATTTTTCAACAAATTCTATGGTGATAAAAACGAATTTATGAACATCACTCATTATTACGGAAGATCTGGTTCATTCAAAAAAGAATATTTTTCCATTACAAATCCATATTACAGAGTAGGTTTAGATTTTGTCGTAAATAATGGTACAATATATTACTTTTATCAAAAATGGGAAGATGAATATAACAAAGGTGAATTTACAGGAGACTTTGGTTTTGGAATTTTAGATAATCAAACTTTTTATCCTCAAGTAACTAAAATTTTCTCAAAGAAAATTGTTGGCAAAGTAGGAAAATTTGATGCAGAAAAAGGGATTAATGATAAAATATTCACATTCGCATTTTTTGAACAAAAGAAGATGTATTATGGATGGTTCAATGGTACTCATGTTTTAAATATGACTCAAAATCTATTAACACAAGATAACTATTATGATTTCTCTCTTAATACTGAAAATGATACAGAACAAATGTTCTTAATCACTAGACCAGAAGGTTTCGATTATGTTTCTGTTTTCAGAGGGACCTATAACAATCTAACACTTCTCTGGGAATTTCAACCAATAACAACTTTAGAGAAGATTTCTCCATATGGTTATTCATTCACACTCTTCGATTCTAGCTACTTACTACTTTATAATTCAACAGTAAGTACAAAAGAAATCCCACATCCAATAGGTTTACAATATAAGAATGAAACTGCAGTTTCTTTGATATTAGTAACTAATCTCCCAATTTCTCCAATAGAACCAATTATAGACAATGGTTTACAATTGTATAATCCTATTACTTACTTCATTAAGAATAACATTCCAATAGTAATTGCACTATCTGTGCTACTATTAATTGTTATTGCTCTTCTTACAGTATTGTGGATAAGAAAAGCAAAAACCATTAAAGCCTTCCTTTATGACACTTCAGAGGTTGGAGAACATAAAAAGTTCATATTATTTTTCTTGAATTTAAACAGATACATATCTAACTTCTTTAGTACAGTAAAAACAATTGGTTTTTCGAATAAAAAGCGAACGTTAATTACTCTTGCAGGTTTTATAATCACAGGATATCTCCTTGCTTCTGCTATCATTATTTCTCAAAGTGAGCAATCCTCCTTAGTTAAGTCTTACTACAATGCAAATAATATTATTTCAGATGGAAAAGCAAGTGTAAGTCTAATAACAAATATAGTTAGAATCAATGAAGGTTCAGCTACAATTGCTAAAAATTATGATGCTCTTGCTAAATCACAAATTAGTTCAATACTTAGCGATCTCACACTTTCCAAATATATAACTTCTATAGAATCAGTTTATTATAGTTTTGTCCGTGCTCAACATCCTACTGTAGATTTTAACAAAGAAGTTAAGATATCTGCTTTTCCTGATGATTCTGAACCTTACCTTTCTTCTGTTATAACAGAAGGTCGTGCTCCACAAGCTGATAATGAAATTTTAATCCAAGGATCACTCTTTAGAGATTTTGATTTAACTCTTAATGACAATATTACTATAGTTCTTTCTCAAAAAGCTGTTTTATCTAATGAAATTCAGGATTATCAAGTGAATCTTACAATAGTAGGAATCTTTGAACAAGTAACAACTTCAGAACTTTATAAAACTAGTCTATTTCTTGGTGAATCAAATGACATTTTTGGTTTGCTCGAAACTTCTCAAATAGTCTTATACAATACCAACTTCTTTGAACTTCTTTCAAACAGTAATAAAATAAACATGCAACTTAGAGGAATCTATCAGTTTAATTTAGACTTTTCAAACTTCAGGATTGAAGAACGTACATTAATATCAAAAGAATATGAAAGACTTGTAGGACTTACTTATTCATTTAGTCATGATAGTGCTTCTGCAGTAGCATTCACACAGGAGATAATAGAGTTCTTTGAGAACTTCAATAGCTACTACTTGAATAACATGACTCGTTTGTTTATCTTTGCATTTCCAGCAATTCTACTGTCAATCTTTATGATCTTTGAATCTTCAGAACTCTTTTCTTCAAGTTATCAGCAAGAAGTTTCTGTACTTAAAAATAGAGGTATTAGAAGAAGAAGGATGGTCTCGATTTATATTTGGATCAGACTATTTGAAGTTATATTGGCTACAATTATAAGTTACGGAATTGCCATTCTTACTTCGATTCCTTTAATTAGAGTAAATGGTTTCCTAACTTTCAATAATAGAGATACAGAACTAAGAATAGGAAATCTTCCTGTTGAAATGCTTTTAACTGCTCTAATTCTATTTACTATTTCGATTCCAAGAATTCTTTTGATTGTAAGAAGAGAAAGAAGGATTGAAAAAACACCTAGTAAACTTTCAAAACTATTCAAAAGAATCAGCTGGAGAGAAGTAAGTTTTCTACTTATAGGTATGCTGATTTTTGGAGTATTCTACTATTTGACCTTTGTAGCATATATTGAAGCAAGTACGAAAAACTTTCCACTATTCCTTAACTTAACAATTATAGGGGCATTGTTTACTCTAATAGGAGCTTTACCACTTTTGATGAAACTTCTATCTATTGTTTGGAAAGGAATAGGAACAGTAATTTGGAATTCAGAAAAGAAAAACAAGTTCAGGTTCGTATTTGCTGAGATATCTAAAGATATAAGATATTTCGAAAATATTACTCTAATATTCTTGTTACTTATTGGTATTATCATTCCTTCTATAATTGTTCCATTTTCCAAAGAGAGAACGCTTACTAATCAAGCTTATTTCATGAACGGATCAGAGTTAATGGTTCCAAATTGGCACAAATATTCAAACGGAATAACATTAGAAAATATCAGTGCAATTGAAGGAGTAGAATCAGCTTCTTATGTAAGACTATATACGATGTACAGTGACTATAATTTAGGATATCATGGAACAAAAATAATGGTCATAAACACAACGAGTTTTATGGAAACCGTCCGGCAACCTCCTACAACAGTTACAAAGTTCAATTGGCAACAGTTGGGTTCTCTTACTAAAGATACTGTTATAATTAGTAGAACTTTATCTGAAAAGTATAAAAAAGAAGTAGGAGATGAGATTTTTCTTATTCATCCTGATGCAACTTTTGATCCAAGATATGACAAATTTGTTCATAAATACAATCATACTATGACAGTAATATCAACATTTGATCTCTTCCCGATTTTCTTCCTAGAAAAAGATAAACAAGAAGAAGAGCTAATGATGATTGTAACAGCTGAATGCTTTGACACGATATTGAAAAACGTAGTTACTAGACGATTACTCACTTCTTCGGCATTGTTGATTAAACCAACTAGTAAAGATGATATAGATCAAGTTGCTCAACAAGTATTTGATATTTCAGGAGGAGCTTATGTTCAAAGTTTCAGTAGTTTGAAGGATAACCTCAAAACTCCTCTCTATAATATTTTTGTTATTGAAATGATTCTTTCATTGTTCATTGCTGTTGTAGTTTTAATATTTTCAAGCTTTACCACAGCAACAAAGATATTAGAAAAGAGAGTAATCAAGCACGATATAATGAAGAAAATGGGAATAAATGTTACGACAATAATCAACCTATCAGCTATAGAAAGTTTTATAGCTGCAATAATACCTTCCATGCTTCTGGGTTCGTTATTTGGATTTTTAGTGATAAATCCGATGTTGGGCCTTCTAAGTTATGGAGCAGAACCTTATCCTCTTACCATGCAGTATCCATTAATTCCGTTATTACTGAGTTTCTTGGCTTTACCTGTTATACTGTATATTAGTTTGACATTTAATTTGCGTAGAGAATTTGCCAATTATTCTCCTACACAATTGGAGTGATGTAAATGAGTGGAATATATGTTAAAGATTTAATAAAAGTGTATCATGACCCAGAAACAGATGTAAGGGTCTCTGCTTTACGTGGGTTAGATCTATTTGTAAAAGAAGGGGAAGTTGCTTCAATAATAGGTCCATCGGGTGCAGGAAAAAGTACACTAATCAAAATTCTATGTGGTTTAGAAACAGCTTCTGGAGGATCAGTTTATATAGGTGATACAAATATAATTGAACTTTCAGAAAAGGAGATGCAAACGTTTAGATTCAAAAATATTGGTATAATAAACCAATTTGTTGCCCAGAATTTATTACCTAATTTAACTGTAGAGCAGAACATCCTTTTACCACTAAAAATGAGATATGCTAGTAAACAAAGAGCAAGAAAAGAACTAGAGGAATTGTTATCTGCTTTAAATATAGAAAGGATACGTTATAATCCTGTAACCAAAATCTCAGGAGGAGAAGCAGTAAGAACAAGCATTGGAGTTACACTAGCTAAAAAACCTAAAATCATACTCGCGGACGAACCTACAGGACAATTGGACACTGCTAACACAAACAATATTATTGAAACTTTTAAAGAACTGAATGAAGCTTTCAACACTACTATTCTAGTTGTGACACATGACTTGAGGTTTAGAAACGCTTTCAATAAAAGCTATATTATTCGTGATGGGAGACTAGTTGGTGTAAATGTTGAAATGGACCGTTCTGAACTTGATTTTCTTATTAAACCTCAAGAGTCTTCTCTCCAATCTGTAATTGACAGCAGCCAATTCGTAAGATTACCTGATGAAGTATACCAAACTGGAGAATTCAAGCATATTGTTGAATTTGATATTCATCCTTCAAAGAAATTTTCAATTTTATTCAATCCTAACGATAAGAAAAGCAAAAACCATTAAAGCCTTCCTTTATGACACTTCAGAGGTTGGAGAACATAAAAAGTTCATATTATTTTTCTTGAATTTAAACAGATACATATCTAACTTCTTTAGTACAGTAAAAACAATTGGTTTTTCGAATAAAAAGCGAACGTTAATTACTCTTGCAGGTTTTATAATCACAGGATATCTCCTTGCTTCTGCTATCATTATTTCTCAAAGTGAGCAATCCTCCTTAGTTAAGTCTTACTACAATGCAAATAATATTATTTCAGATGGAAAAGCAAGTGTAAGTCTAATAACAAATATAGTTAGAATCAATGAAGGTTCAGCTACAATTGCTAAAAATTATGATGCTCTTGCTAAATCACAAATTAGTTCAATACTTAGCGATCTCACACTTTCCAAATATATAACTTCTATAGAATCAGTTTATTATAGTTTTGTCCGTGCTCAACATCCTACTGTAGATTTTAACAAAGAAGTTAAGATATCTGCTTTTCCTGATGATTCTGAACCTTACCTTTCTTCTGTTATAACAGAAGGTCGTGCTCCACAAGCTGATAATGAAATTTTAATCCAAGGATCACTCTTTAGAGATTTTGATTTAACTCTTAATGACAATATTACTATAGTTCTTTCTCAAAAAGCTGTTTTATCTAATGAAATTCAGGATTATCAAGTGAATCTTACAATAGTAGGAATCTTTGAACAAGTAACAACTTCAGAACTTTATAAAACTAGTCTATTTCTTGGTGAATCAAATGACATTTTTGGTTTGCTCGAAACTTCTCAAATAGTCTTATACAATACCAACTTCTTTGAACTTCTTTCAAACAGTAATAAAATAAACATGCAACTTAGAGGAATCTATCAGTTTAATTTAGACTTTTCAAACTTCAGGATTGAAGAACGTACATTAATATCAAAAGAATATGAAAGACTTGTAGGACTTACTTATTCATTTAGTCATGATAGTGCTTCTGCAGTAGCATTCACACAGGAGATAATAGAGTTCTTTGAGAACTTCAATAGCTACTACTTGAATAACATGACTCGTTTGTTTATCTTTGCATTTCCAGCAATTCTACTGTCAATCTTTATGATCTTTGAATCTTCAGAACTCTTTTCTTCAAGTTATCAGCAAGAAGTTTCTGTACTTAAAAATAGAGGTATTAGAAGAAGAAGGATGGTCTCGATTTATATTTGGATCAGACTATTTGAAGTTATATTGGCTACAATTATAAGTTACGGAATTGCCATTCTTACTTCGATTCCTTTAATTAGAGTAAATGGTTTCCTAACTTTCAATAATAGAGATACAGAACTAAGAATAGGAAATCTTCCTGTTGAAATGCTTTTAACTGCTCTAATTCTATTTACTATTTCGATTCCAAGAATTCTTTTGATTGTAAGAAGAGAAAGAAGGATTGAAAAAACACCTAGTAAACTTTCAAAACTATTCAAAAGAATCAGCTGGAGAGAAGTAAGTTTTCTACTTATAGGTATGCTGATTTTTGGAGTATTCTACTATTTGACCTTTGTAGCATATATTGAAGCAAGTACGAAAAACTTTCCACTATTCCTTAACTTAACAATTATAGGGGCATTGTTTACTCTAATAGGAGCTTTACCACTTTTGATGAAACTTCTATCTATTGTTTGGAAAGGAATAGGAACAGTAATTTGGAATTCAGAAAAGAAAAACAAGTTCAGGTTCGTATTTGCTGAGATATCTAAAGATATAAGATATTTCGAAAATATTACTCTAATATTCTTGTTACTTATTGGTATTATCATTCCTTCTATAATTGTTCCATTTTCCAAAGAGAGAACGCTTACTAATCAAGCTTATTTCATGAACGGATCAGAGTTAATGGTTCCAAATTGGCACAAATATTCAAACGGAATAACATTAGAAAATATCAGTGCAATTGAAGGAGTAGAATCAGCTTCTTATGTAAGACTATATACGATGTACAGTGACTATAATTTAGGATATCATGGAACAAAAATAATGGTCATAAACACAACGAGTTTTATGGAAACCGTCCGGCAACCTCCTACAACAGTTACAAAGTTCAATTGGCAACAGTTGGGTTCTCTTACTAAAGATACTGTTATAATTAGTAGAACTTTATCTGAAAAGTATAAAAAAGAAGTAGGAGATGAGATTTTTCTTATTCATCCTGATGCAACTTTTGATCCAAGATATGACAAATTTGTTCATAAATACAATCATACTATGACAGTAATATCAACATTTGATCTCTTCCCGATTTTCTTCCTAGAAAAAGATAAACAAGAAGAAGAGCTAATGATGATTGTAACAGCTGAATGCTTTGACACGATATTGAAAAACGTAGTTACTAGACGATTACTCACTTCTTCGGCATTGTTGATTAAACCAACTAGTAAAGATGATATAGATCAAGTTGCTCAACAAGTATTTGATATTTCAGGAGGAGCTTATGTTCAAAGTTTCAGTAGTTTGAAGGATAACCTCAAAACTCCTCTCTATAATATTTTTGTTATTGAAATGATTCTTTCATTGTTCATTGCTGTTGTAGTTTTAATATTTTCAAGCTTTACCACAGCAACAAAGATATTAGAAAAGAGAGTAATCAAGCACGATATAATGAAGAAAATGGGAATAAATGTTACGACAATAATCAACCTATCAGCTATAGAAAGTTTTATAGCTGCAATAATACCTTCCATGCTTCTGGGTTCGTTATTTGGATTTTTAGTGATAAATCCGATGTTGGGCCTTCTAAGTTATGGAGCAGAACCTTATCCTCTTACCATGCAGTATCCATTAATTCCGTTATTACTGAGTTTCTTGGCTTTACCTGTTATACTGTATATTAGTTTGACATTTAATTTGCGTAGAGAATTTGCCAATTATTCTCCTACACAATTGGAGTGATGTAAATGAGTGGAATATATGTTAAAGATTTAATAAAAGTGTATCATGACCCAGAAACAGATGTAAGGGTCTCTGCTTTACGTGGGTTAGATCTATTTGTAAAAGAAGGGGAAGTTGCTTCAATAATAGGTCCATCGGGTGCAGGAAAAAGTACACTAATCAAAATTCTATGTGGTTTAGAAACAGCTTCTGGAGGATCAGTTTATATAGGTGATACAAATATAATTGAACTTTCAGAAAAGGAGATGCAAACGTTTAGATTCAAAAATATTGGTATAATAAACCAATTTGTTGCCCAGAATTTATTACCTAATTTAACTGTAGAGCAGAACATCCTTTTACCACTAAAAATGAGATATGCTAGTAAACAAAGAGCAAGAAAAGAACTAGAGGAATTGTTATCTGCTTTAAATATAGAAAGGATACGTTATAATCCTGTAACCAAAATCTCAGGAGGAGAAGCAGTAAGAACAAGCATTGGAGTTACACTAGCTAAAAAACCTAAAATCATACTCGCGGACGAACCTACAGGACAATTGGACACTGCTAACACAAACAATATTATTGAAACTTTTAAAGAACTGAATGAAGCTTTCAACACTACTATTCTAGTTGTGACACATGACTTGAGGTTTAGAAACGCTTTCAATAAAAGCTATATTATTCGTGATGGGAGACTAGTTGGTGTAAATGTTGAAATGGACCGTTCTGAACTTGATTTTCTTATTAAACCTCAAGAGTCTTCTCTCCAATCTGTAATTGACAGCAGCCAATTCGTAAGATTACCTGATGAAGTATACCAAACTGGAGAATTCAAGCATATTGTTGAATTTGATATTCATCCTTCAAAGAAATTTTCAATTTTATTCAATCCTAACAACGTTACAAAGAAAGAAATTTACGAAATTTTACCTAAAACACATGAATACTCTGATATTGAAGAAAAGATTGAAGCAGAAGCAGAAGATCACAAAGTTTCATTTGACGAAGTAAGACCCATAATGGAGCAAGAATTTCTAGCAGATTTATCTGACAGAAATATTATTGAAGTAAAAAACCTTGTAAAATCTTTTCCATTAGGCAAACGTACCCATGAAGTTCTAAAAGGAATAAGTTTCAACATTCGAAAAGGTGATTTTGTAGTTATTGCTGGAAAAAGTGGAGCAGGAAAAACTACTCTTATGAATGTTGTTTCTGGAGTCGAAAAACCCACTTCAGGTGAAATTATCATCGATGGCATAAACATCACAGAAGAAAGCGGTTCAACAATATCAAACATGCGTTTCAAGGATATTGCCATGATTAGTCAAGTCAACAATCTATTCAGTCAATATACAGTAAAAGAAAATATGGAGATTCCCGAGATTTTCAACGGAATTAAAGACTTTTATTCACACATTGACTTTCAAGAGATAGCAGAAGAATGTAAAATTGATCATAGACTAAACCAGTATCCTCCAGAACTTTCAGCAGGAGAAAAACAACGTGCTGCGCTAGCTGTAGCTCTCTCTAGACATACCCCAATAATCTTTGCAGATGAACCTACAGCCAATTTAGATTCAAGGTTAGCGAGAAATATTATCTCAATGCTCATGGAGACTGCAAGAGTTTACAACACCACAATTGTAATGAGTACTCACGATTTGTCTCTAGTAAGACCTGGATTCAGATTAATAAGATTGCAAGATGGAAAAATAATTGAAGATGTAAGAGTTACAAAGAACAAGCTTAAAGGAATTTTGGAAGACTATTTAGATATTAAAATAGAAGAAAACGGTTCAGTTAGCTATTAATTTTCTTTCTTTTTTTTACAATTGATAACTTTAACTTTTTTACCTAATTTTAGTTTGCTAGTTAAAATTAGTGACAGTTATTACTGCATCCATAATTAAAGCTAGAGTGATTTTTTTACTATTTCAGAGGTTTAACTTAAAAACACGATGATTTTTTTTTCTGTTTGAGAAAGTTTTTTATTGAAATAAAAAAAATAACTCACATGGTAACTTTTCAAATTGAAAACAGTAAACTGAAAAACATTGAACTAGTCTGTATTGACAAAGATGGAACTGTCCTAACTTACGATATGTATTTTCCTGTGATGAAAAAACGTGCAGAAGAATTAGTAAAAAGGTATAATTTACCAAATGAAACAAAGAAAGATATACTAGAAATCATGGGTCTAGATTCGAATGAGCAAATTATAATGGGTGGGAGAATTCATATGCCTCGTTTGGAGAACATAAGAGCTACGATTGATTTTTTAAGAAAAAATTCAGTTAATGCAAGTTTTAAAGAGATTTCTGACCTCTTTAATGAAATTGATGAAATTGTAGATTTATCAAAACATACTAAAGTATATCCTGGAATTGAAATGTTTCTTAAGACATTAAAAGAAAAGAATGTAAAAATTGTTATGACTACATTTGATAGTACAGATGCAGCAAAAAGGCATCTTAAAAATAGTAAATTACTAGAATACTTTGATCTTGTTCTTGGAATAGATGAAGATTCTCCATATAATCCTAAACCTGCTCCTGATATGCTGCAATACTCTTGTAAACTTCTAGAAGTAGACCCTCATAGGAGTGTTGTTATTGGAGATGACAATAACGATATGTTATTGGCAAAAAACGCTGGTGCATTAGCTGCTATTGGTGTTTTAACTGGAAGATCTAAAAGAGAGGATTTGAAAAACGCTGATTTTATCATAGATTCTATAAATGATATTAAAATAAAATAGAAATAAGAAATTAAGTGATTTTTATGGGAAAGGCTAAAGTAGCAATAGTAAGAATTGAAAATGGAGACTTTTTTTCTGCAGTACAAAAAGCTATAGAACTAGCTGGAGGGCTTCCGGAAAAAATTGAGAAAGATATCTTAATTAAACCAAATATTCTCACTTTCAAAAAAACAGAAGAAGAGACTTCACCTATAATTACTAATCCTGAAGTCGTTAAATCTATAATTAAAATAGTAAAAGAAAAAGACTACAACAAAAAAATTTATGTTGCAGATTCATCGGGTAGCGGTCTTGATACATCAAAAGTAATCGAGAAAACCGGTTTTACAAAATTAGAAGAAGAAGGAGTTACAGTATGCCAAATATCTTTGAATGGTTCGACTGAAATAGAGCCAAAAAATCCTTTAAAACTTAAAAGAACTACTTTTTCTAATCTGTCTTTAAATTCTGCAATTATCAACGTTCCAAAAATGAAAACTCACACTTTAACAAGAGTGACATTAGCGATAAAGAATCTTTTTGGAACTATTCCTGGGATGGAGAAATCTAGAATACACGCTGTAGGTAATACTGCTAAAGGATTTAGTAAGTGTTTAGTTGACATTTATTCTGTATTAAAAGATAATATCGTGATGAATGTAATGGATGCTTCTATAGCTATGGAAGGGCATGGGCCTTCTCACGGTTCTCCTGTTAAAATGGATCTTATCTTGGCAAGTAAAGATGCAGTTGCTTTAGATGCAGTAGCAACAAGTATAATGAGTGAGAAACCTTCTCGCGTTTTTACCACTAGAATTGCTAGCGAAAATAATCTTGGTGTAGGAAATTTAAATGATATTGAAATAGTTGGTGAAAAGATAGAAAACATTCGACGCAAATTTAAAATGCCAGAAAAGTTTATCTCTTTCCTTCCGATAGGTATATTCTTTGAACTAGCTAAAAAACAACCTAAATACAAAGGTTCTGGATGTATAGCTTGTTTACGATGTCAAAAAATCTGTCCTGTACAAGCTATTGTAGTTGATAAAAAAGAAAAAAGACCTTATTTCGATTATAAGAAATGTATCTCATGCTTCAGCTGCAATGAAATCTGTCCAGAAGGAGTAATTACGATTACTAGGCGTAAATATGGAAAACACATACTTTTCGGAGGTTTACTTAGTTCATTAATCATTGCTCTAATTGTTATATTATCAATACTTCTCACTTAACTCTTTTTTATTCAACTTTTTTCTATTTTTTTGATTGTCAATAAGCATACTTTTAAAATAAAGTTCTTCCCATTGTTTCTCTAGCGACGGTAGATAATATGTCGGAAGTCTTTGACAAAATTCTCTTATTATTAGATGAAATTTTTGAGATTGTAACAAATAAACGTTGGGCACATTATTCTAAAAAAAGAACAGAAATATTATTATCACAAAAGATTTATGAACTAAAACATATCCTTTCCGAGATTCCTATTGACTTTAACATTAATAGCAAGGCTTCTTCTGAATATTTTGAAAAAATATTAAGTAAAATAACTGAAATTATGAATAATATGACTCCAGCAGATCTTCTATTTTCGTGGTATGAAATTGAAATTTTTAGATTAAACTTTGCAACCATTTATGCAAATATGTGGGGTCAGGCGGGAGACTTAAGTATAGCTGGGACAGCTAATGCACTAGCAAATGCTTTACTAGGAATACAAACCTTAGATGTTGATGATCTTTACGTTCCTTGGGGACACCACCAATTTCATAAAAGACGTGTAATTATTTTAAACTATCTCGATTCAGCTATGAGTTTTTTCTTTACGCTTGTAAATACACTAGATATTGTCTACAAACATGATATAGAACATTGGTTGACAGAAGCTTTAAGGGCATGTGAGCAATATTTATACTACTCTGATTTATTTTGGGATGTTCCTAAAAACGTTGCTTTAGAAAAGAAAAGAAGATTGGATACTTCCAAACCAAATTACTCTATGTATTACGCATTATTTTTCGGAATAGATGAAATAATAAACAATTTTCTGATGAGTCAAAAGTTCTTTTTTGATAGTGAAATAAATGTGGAAAATGAAACTTTTGCAGTCAAAACTCCTGAAGATTTTTGGAAAACAGTCTACAAGATTATTGATAAGTTAGATTTTTACATTTCGGATTTGAAGGAGCATGTCGAGAAAAAAACATTTGGTTATAACGAATCTCCTCTTGAGGATGAAACAGTATTAGAATCTCTTTACCAAATCGATCTTACAAAAGTATATGTCAAAGGTTTTTATTCACTTTTTAAATACTTTAAAGAGAGCGCTGCTAATATTCTAAAATCTCTTAGAGATACTGTATTCATTAATTTCTTTAATTTTCTTCATAGATATGAAGAAATGATGAGCCAACCTGACTTTATTAGTAGTCAAATGGCAGACGGTATATCTTTTCTGTTAGAAGAATTGTTACCTTGGAGCGGGTTAATAGCACTAAAATTAGATGATTATTCTCTATTAGAAGAAGTAGAAAAAAAATTTGCTTATGTTTTTTCAAAAAAAGGAAAAGATCGATACCCTACTATGAATGGTTTAAGGATACTAGTAAGGCTTACACTTGATATTTCAAAAGATAAAACTGATAGATTTAAAGAATATGCAAAAGACTTAATTTATATCTCGAAAAAAGCTTCTTTTGAACCACGAAACTCTTTTGCTTTTGCATTGTTAGGTTATTTGTTAAGCTTAATAATAAAAACAATTTCCATTAAACAATTTAAACAGACAATTTCTGAAGTTTTTGAAAATATGTACGCTTCGTTTGGTCACCAATTGTCTGATGAAATTGAAATATATCTTCACAACTTGTTTTTGGCTCTCGATAATGAAAAACCCTCTTACAATATGAGTAGGTTATTAGCTCCAAAATATTATGATCCTTACACTTATTTTGTCCCAGATTTGAATAAAATTGCGAAAGATATTGAGAAAGATATAATCTATCTTCCATTTAATCTACAAAGCGATTCTATTATTCATGCTGAGCATTCAATGATAGAAGAACCTGAAACTTATTTAAAAAGAACGGAGCTAACAGAGTCACAAGGTAAAGAACAAGGAACAGAGATGTTGGCAGAACCTAAACTAGAAAAAGAAGAGGAATAGTTTAGATTTTTTTTCTACTCTTTTGGAAGTAAATATTTAATTTGTAATTCATTCATTCTTTGAATGATAAGACTTTGATGCTCCTCTGGAATGTAAAAAACTCCTTTCTTGACCATCTCACTAAGTTCAATTGCTTTTAGATCTTCAGAAATGTCTTGAATCATTTTTTTAATATCTCTCTTCCAGACTTTTGGATGGAAACCTCCTACAATAAAGTATGTTTTAGAATCGTCAAAATAAAATTTAAATTGCTCCATTTGGATATTATAAAGTTTTGTTCCCAGTTCTCTTGCAAAAACAACTATTGCTGCACTAAAACCCGAAAAAAGTATTTCGTCAACATTTGTGTTGACATAAGATTTGTGGAAAAGAACCATTCCACTTTGTTCTATAACAGAAAGCTGAGTTATCGGATTCTTGATGTAAGGTCTTCCTCTTCTTTGATGTTTTTTAGCCTTCTGATTATCTTTCATCAAAATCACAAGTTTATCTTGACAATTCTAAAAAAACAGTTGGCTTCTAACCTTTTATTTTTTGTGTTGGACAGATTGTTATTTATATTTAATTTATAAGTAGTAATTATCTAGATTTTATGTTTTGAAAAGAAACAAATATATATTGTCATTTCGATGAACTTTCAATTAAGAGGTGATTGTTTAGTATGAAAAAGGAATATTTTTGTAAGTTAGAAGATTATAAACAATCCCTCTTGAAGAAATAAACTTCTCATTGGATTGTCTTCTATTTGATACAAAACCTTCTATAACAATCATATAGCAAAAAGAGATGAAAAAAATGAATAAAATTAAAAAAAATGTTATCTTTCCAGAACCAGTCTCTACTATTAAAATCAGACCATTGCAAAAAACAGAAAAAGATTACAAAGAAATAGCTCGATGCTTTAATTCTTTCAATGACTCGGATTCTTGGCCTGATGGATTTGGTGGTTCATTTGTTTTTACTGAAGAGTGGGCAGAGAATGAATATTCGTTAAAAGATCTTTCTTCTCACTTTGTTGCTTTAACAAAAGATGAAGATCAAAAAATTGTAGGAGTATGTTATTGTAATAGAAGTTCTCATTTAAAAGATGCGTGGTATGTAGCTCTTTTAGGAGTAGATCCAGCTTTTCAAGGTAAAAAAATTGGTAAATCATTATTGCTTAATGCTACTAGATTTGCTTTGGAAAAACAAGCAAGATTAATTTCACTTCATACATGGGGAGGAAATTTGAAAGCTATGCCTCTTTATAAACGACAAGGATACAAGTGGAGACCAGATACAGTAGTTTACATGGAAAATTATATTCCCCAAATTCTTAATTTTCCTCTCTTTACACCAATATTTAAGCAAATATCTTGGTACGATAGTTTTAAACCTCATATTACCCAAGAACAAGATAAAGAATTTATTGAAAAAATGAAAATATATGAATATAAATTCCAAAATGAAAAAGATGATTTCGAATTAACCACGTGGATTGACAGAACAATTGGATACATTAGTGGTTTCCATTTAAAACATGAGAAAGAAGATATTTCTATAAAAGCTTATACTCCTAAATCTGAAGCTTTTATAGGAGTAGAAAAATTTCCTGTTTTCTTAGAGATTTCTAATAATACAGATAAAGAAAAAACTCTTAATATTTTTCTAATTAGCTCTTCATCAATTAAAATAGATGAATCAAAGACAGACGAACAAATCAAAATAAAACCAAATACAAAGATAAAATTGTCTTTTAAAGGTTCATTTCTTCCATCTACTCCTGAATTTGATGATAAGAGATTCAAACAATCTCTAGTAGAACATTACGTTTCTTTTAAAATTCAATACAATGAAACTGAATTTCATCTGTATGTCGGTAAGATTCCTAAATCACCTGTAAAAGTTGAGATTTCACCATATTACTTAAATGTTTTACCTAGTTCAAAGACCTCTATTCCTTTTAGTATCAGTAATTTTACAGGAGAAAAGCAAAATTGGACACTAAAAATTAAAAATGGAAATTATGTCTCTTTTCTCTCTAATACTATAGAAACAGAAGTTTCGATATATGACAACTTGGTTGAAGTAGATGCAGAAGTAGAAAATACTTCCACCACAGTAGACTATATTCAAGCTAAAATCTATTCCAACGAGATCAACAAAGAGATTGGCTCATTTGATTTACCTATATTGATAGTTAATAAAGATAAAGCCATTCACTATAAGATAAACCAATTCCACTATATCGAAAATAAGTATGTTAGAGTAAAGTTCGATGAAACTCCTTTAAGTAGTAATATGATTTATATAGATGATAAAAAGAGAAAACTCAAAATAATGGGGAATTCAATCGTCTTAGGATTACCATTTGACAATGAAGGTTCAGAGTTTTACACAAAAAAACTTAACCACGAAATAAAAGAGTTGGAAGATGGAATATTATTTATAAGTACGTGTCTTTCTGAAAACAAAAAGGGTATAAAAGTTGTAAGAAAACTCTTTATTCCACATGATGCATCTCCATTGAAGATTAGTTATGAGCTAGAAAATACCACAGATAACAAAATAGAGAACATGGGTGTTCATTATGGATATTGGTGGTGGTCTGGACATCAACCACAAAAATATAAGATAATTCCATTGAAAGAAGGAATTTACTACTCTAATCTATTCGAACTATCGCTTGAATTAGGAAAAGATCCTTCAAAACTAAAAGAAGGTTGGGTTGCTTGTAAATACGATAATGGTTTTGCAGGTTTTCTCTTTAATTTAGAAAAAACAGACAAAGTATATTTAGATAGCACACTTCCACATGTAGATTATATTCTCCCATTTATTGAGCCAAAAACTAAAATTGAGCTTCCAGCTGTATATTTCTATTTTGCTGATGACTGGAAGAGTGTAAGAGAAAAATGGTCTGAACTCTATTTAGGTAAATATTTAGTCGATGAAGAAGACGAACAACCTTCACCAATGAGGATTTATGGTATTTCATTAGGAAAAGAAGCATCAATTGTTGATGGGTTATTTATTGAAAAAAATAACTCTAAATTCTACTTTAATTTTGACGCCTTTCTACCTACTGAGTTTAAAGGGAAAATTCTATTCAAAGAAGGTAAAATTTATCCCAATGAAATAAAACTAGAAGGCAAGAAGATTGCTAGGTTCTCACAAGATCTAAAAATTGACGTTCTTGATACCCTTGAAACTTTAAAAGAAAAATTAATTCTAGATACAGGCTCATATATTGATGAAAAAGATATTGCTCTATGTTTCTACAGCAACGAAAAACCAATTAAAAAAGAGATTAACGAAGAAAAAAACAAATATATCCAAGTTTCTAATGGATTGGTTACATTTCGTGCAAGTCATAACTTCAATGGTGTTGCTTACTTTCTATCCTATAAAGACCAGAAAAATATATTCAAAACTTTTTGGCCAGAGAGTCCACCCTTTCTATGGGATAACCGCTTTTTTGGAGGAATTGCTCCGCACATTGTACAATATAACAGTTGGGATTTCCAAGATTATTTGGATCTAAAATTTGAACTATTACCTGATGTTCGAAAGGGAAAACTTGAAGGAGTAGGAATGAAAAGTGAGATAATAACTTATTCTCCTTATCTTAAAGGCTTGCAAGTTACTAATTACTATTTGACACTACCTGCTTCACCTTTTCTTTTAGTACAACAGCAAATTTACAACCATTCAGGTGTTTCTAGATACTTTAATCCAGTGATAAGTATAAACCTCGAACCATCAGGAACAACAGAAGATAAATACTACATTGATAATGGTGAGACTTATTTAACCTTTAGAACTCAAGATTTCGAAAGCGACGCTTGGAAACGCAAGAAAGGAAAAACAAGATGGGTTGCTTATAAAAATAGAGATGCTCCCTATTATTTAGGTGTTGTAATCAACTCTAAGAAATTTGGATATACTGTAGAACCTTACATACCTAATTTAAACATTTCAAAAATAATTGTGCAATCTCCTATAGCGAAAATAAAACCTAAAGAAACGCTTACTTTTGAAACAATGATAATATTTACTGATGAACTTGAAAAAATCAAACCATTTACCAATAATAATATTAGAGAATTAATTGAAGAATAAAACTCTATTTACTAGAGTAAATCTTCTTTTTTATTTATTAAATCCTGTATACTCCAGAATCTCTTTGATATTCTTTTCATAAAATTGTGGTTTTACTGGTGCTCTCGGTATTTCTTTTATTCTTTCAGCAAGAGAAAGTGTCCAAATTCTTATTTCTGAACTCATTTCAGAAGCAATAACAGCAATAATTCCGTTTTTTATGGCTTGCAAACTAATTGTAAAGTCTTCATAGAAAACATCCTTTAATCTACGAATTTCTTTATCTCCAGTGATACTTTCTGCAAGTTGATTAATGGCCATTAGTAATCCCGAAAGTAAAATGTCATTAGCCTTCAGCTTTTCTTTTAGGTTAGAATAAACAGGGACTCCACTTTCGCTAATGACAAGTACTCCTAAAATCTCTGTCTCATGGTTTTTTGAACTTTCGACTTTAAGTGATAGAAGAGACTTGAATTGAGGAAGAATATAGTCGATTACATTTTGTTTTTTTATTTGTAATGTACCTGTTTTTTCAGAAAGACGGATATTTTTTTCTACTTCATCTATATCTTTCTTAAGCGCATCTAGTTCTATTTCTTCACCTATCTTTCTGGCTTCTAGCAATAAATTAAACGCTGTCTCTGTATCTCCGTCTATCGCAACCAAAACCGCATTCACAAGATAACTTACTGCTAAGAGCTGATTATGCTTATATTCTACAGCTAATTGTTTGACTGTTTCACAATAGTTAAGTGCTAAATTAAGGTTTTCTTGAGTTTCAAGTAGTCTATAATATATTAAATAAGCTACAGCTAACTGAATGTTAGAATAGAGTATCAATTCTGTATCGTTAATGAGAGAAGCGTTTTCAAGTGCTGAATGAAGAAAGGAAATTGCACTAGTTAAGTTGTGTTGAAGCATTTCTAAGAACCCTCTGAGATAATCAACTCTAATATTAATCGAAGGAACTTCAAGTTCTCTCGCTAGACTTTTTAGTTCTTTTAAATATCTCTTAGCTTCTGCTATTTTTTCCACTCTTAAATAGTAATGAACTAGTTCAAATAAAATGAATGCTTTGTGCATCGATTTTTCATTTTTCTGTATTTCATATGCAGCCAAAAATGATTCTTCAGCTCTATTATCTCCCAAAAGAAAATAGAGATTTCCAATTTCAGTGAGATAAAGATAAGGCCATTTTCCTGTGCTCTTTTTGTAAAGATTTATAGCTTTTTCCATCATATCTTTAGCTTTTTTTATTTTTCCTTCAACTGCTAATACTTCTGCTAAATTTCCAGTTGCGATAGATAATCTATAGTTATCATTGAATTGGCTATGGATTTCAATGAGTTTCTCAAAACATTCTATAGCTTCTTTAGTTTTACCAAAATAACTGTAAATGCTTCCTTTTACATTTAGGAATGTTGTTTTGCTTTTATAGGATCCATACCTTTCTATATAAGGGCTGATAAATGAAAACTCCTTTTCATAATTTATATCTACCCCAGCGTGAAGTAACCACCATATAATATTATGAAACGCTTCGTGAAGATGGTGGTGTTCAATTATTTCTTCTGACTTTGTTATTCTCTCTTTAACTATTTTTAAAATAGGTTTAATTTTATCTATTTCACCTTGTTGTCCATGAACCCATGATTGTATGTTGTAAATTGCTGCTTGTATCTCGTTTGTTATCTTTTTCTTTTTTCGAATCTCTTTTTCTTGAGCATCAATTTCTCTTACTATCTTTGAATAATTTTGGGGGTTCTCTTGAAAATAGAGACTAAATAAGGAAACAAAAGGGTCATCAACTTTTTCGAGTGTTTTGATAAGCTCTTCTGTAGCCCGCATTTTTTGGGTCAGATAGCAGGTAAGTGTAGCTAAAGTAACTATTTGCTGGTTGTTTGAAGGGATAGTTTTCTCTTTTTCCAAAAGAATTTTCAATGCAGAAAAAGATCCTCTTTGAAGTTTCTCATTAGGATTAGGTGAACTCTGCTTTTTTACTTCATTTACAACAAGTTCTCTACTTTCTTCATCTAACCTTTTGAGCATTTCTTCGTATATTAATTGCATTGTGTTAATCCCTTCAGCTTATTAATTAAAATCTAGAATTTAAGTCTTTACTCTAACCGTGCAAATATTTACACTTAGACCATCGTGAAAGGAAATTAAGGCTGGATGAAATACTAATATTTTTATTTGAACAGTGAAAAGATTAGTATGAAATCTTTAATAGTTTTAACTCAACCAGAATGCAAAAGAATAATAGCAAAAGGAATTCTTAAGCATCCTCATTTTAAACATTCATATGAAAAAGGTAAAATTTTTCTTGCTAGAGGATCAACTAATGCTTATATTCTTGAAGAAATAAAAAAGGAAGCAATCGAAAAACAATTTTATGTGGCAGGGCAGATTACAGGAGATAAAGAGATTATCAAAAGGTACGGTGGTGTTTCTTCTAATAAACGGATGAAAGAAATAGTTTTAGAAAAAAAACAAATAAGAGAAATAGATGACTCAAAACAAGAATTAGAGAAATTTAGCTCCGAAGACTTGATAATAAAAGGAGGAAACATTTTAGATGATAATTATGTAGCTGGAGTTTATATGGCTCATCCAAATGGTGGAACTATTGGAAACATCCTCCCAATTGCTGTAGCAAGGGGAATCCCTATACTTGTTCCTATTAGCTTAATTAAGAGAAGTTCTGAAGATGTATTTATTCTTGCTCAGTTAATGGGGAATGAAACATTTAAACCAGAACTTGTAATGGGTCATCCTATTGGAATAATGCCTATTATCGGAGAAGTTTTTACTGAATTAGATGCTTTTGAACTTCTGTTTCCTGAAGTTGAATTTGTTCATATAGGTTCTGGAGGAGTAGGAAAAGCTGAAGGTTCTTTGCACTTTCTTATGATTGGAGAAGAAGATAAGGTGAAAAATGCTTTCAACGAAATTAAGAAATTAATTGAAAATGAAAAGGATTACCAGCCTTTTATTGAGTAAATAAAGGTCTTTTTTCTAACTTTTCTACCATATTTTTTTAAGTAAGCATATTATTTTTAAATATCAATGTCTTATAAATGGAAATTTATTATTAATCCAAATAGTGGATCTCAACAATGTGCAAAAAGATGGAAAGAAGCAGAGGAAGTTGTAAAAAAACAAGAAATTGATTATGATGTTTCTTTCACCAGCGGACCAAAGCAAGCAAATATCTTTGCTGAAGAAGCTGTAAAAAATGGTTTTAACAGAATTGTTGTAGCAAGCGGAGATGGAACTTTAAATGAAGTAGTTAATGGTTTAATGAACTTATCTCCAGAACAAAGGAAAGAAGTAGCTTTAGGAGTTTTGCCTTTTGGAACAGGAAATGATTATGCTACTACGCTAGGTTTCCCATGGAATCCAAAAAATGCAATTGATGTTCTTTTCAATAAATCAGAAATCTCACCCGCTTCTATAGGGAAAATTCATTTGGTTGATACAGGATATGAAAGATATTTCATTAACTTACTAGATGCAGGTATTTCTTCTGAAGTAGGTTTAGGAAACAAAAAAGGAGAATTAAAGTTCATCAAAAGTGCAAGTAGATATACTCTGCTAGCTCTGAAAAAATTAGTTACTATGAAACAAAGAAAAGCTGTTGTAACGATTGATGATGAAAAAAAATACAATGTTAGGCTTATGTTGTTAATTTTTGGTAATGGAATTTCATTAGGAGGAGGAATGATAGGCTGCCCAGATGCACATCCACAAAAAGAATTATTTGATTTCTTTTTAACAGAAAATTTTACCAAACTTAGAACACTAAAAGGATTGATGAAAATCTTCAATGGAGAGCATCTTAAAATCAAAGGAGGAATCTATTCTACAGCAAAAAAAATAGAAGTAGAATTAGAAGATGCTATTCCATTTGTCTGTGACGGAGAGTTAGATATTCCTGAATCAATTTCTACTCACTTAATCGGAGAAATCATTCCCCATGCTATAAATGTACTTTATTACAGGGATCATAAATCTATAAAGTGGTTAAGTAGAGAAGAACTTGATAAAGGATTAAGACCCCTAAAAAATCAATATTTGGTTCCTCATTCAGAATTCCGTAAATGGCAAGAAAAGAATTAAAAAATTATTAAGCTTTTCAAACTTATTAACTTCTTATCTTTTCTTTCCCTAAATAAGTTTCACAACCTTCAGTTGTTCTAGCTAAAGCAAGAAGTTTAGGTATTTTTTCAGGAATAAAGACCAGTTTACATTTAATTATTTTTCCTATGCTTTTCTCAAAATTTTGAACTGTAACTTCTTCCTCAAAAGTAAGTTTCTTGATTCTATAAAAAATCACTTTTTTAGGAGAAATTTGCTCTAAATCCTTATTAGAAACAGATAGTTCTTTTATATCTCTTATAATTAAAGGAAAAGTTCTAGTTTCTCGCTCAATAATTCGTATGTATTCAAATATTTCAAAGGTAGGAAGATAAAAAGCTAAAGTTTCTGAGAATAGTTCTCCTGTAGTTTTTTCTTCTTCTTTACTTTTAGCCAAAAAAGCATCATATACTTCTTTAGATACCTTTCTAATTGTTATATCTTTAAGTTTTTCAGGATCAGACGGGTAGATGTAACTCCCTTTTTTAATTACAAGACCTAGTTCAACAAGTTTAGGAACATCTCCCTTGAATTTAACATTATTACATTTTCTAATAGCATGAATAGTTTCAGATAATAATTTCCCGTCAACATCTTCACTAAAAATAAGATTGTTTATTCTTGTAAAGAAAAAGGTTTTCTTTCCTTTAAGTACTTCTAAGTCTTTTCTTGTTATTGTTAGTTCTTCTATATCTGAAATAACTTCAGGTCTTTCATGTCTTTTTATTGGGTGAAATCGTTTTCGCGCTAATCTAAAAGGAGAAATGTTCTGATCTATGAATCCTGCAAAGAGAATGTTAAATAGTTGTCCTGTTGTTAGACCTTCTTTTTTTGCATAAGTTGAAAATTGATCATATAATTCTGAGTCTACATTTCTTATTGTAACATCTTTTAATTCTTTTTCACTGATTTCCATGTTATCATATGAGTGGTATGATTTGTATGATATAAATATTTCTATTGTTTTTAAAGTCTCATAACAACTCCAATATATCTATGTATTATGGATAAAGAAATATTTAAAAAGTATAACTTGTATGATGTGTATGATAAGGTGTAAGGGTATTTAATATGTTTGTAAAAAAAACGAAATCAGTTTATCAAAAATCAATGTACATAGATAAACAATCTCTTATAATTGAGAAATATAAAAACGCTAATAAATGGTTCTGGTCTGCACTTTTGCGCTATCCTTTTCATTATTTGATTGGCTTTCTTTTGCTTATTGTAAGTACTTATTTAACTGTAAACACAACTGCTCTCATAGGGACAGCTCTGGACTACTTACATGAAGAAGGTTTTTCAACTAATTTTAATAAAACTATTACTTTAATGCTTATTTTTGTTCTTTTCAGCTGGATTGCTCAATCTTTGAGTGTTTATGTCTGGGCAATAGCTTCTTTCAGAATTCAGAGAGATATGCGTCAAGAATTTTATGAAGTCATTCAACAACACTCAATGGCTTTTTTTGATATTAATGATAGTGGAATTATTCTTAGCATGGGTATGAACGAAATAAATAGTATTAGACTGGCTTTTAATCCTGCTTTAAGAATGTTATTGAGTTCAGTTGTAGGAATTATTATTTCCATCTTTTTCTTGTGGAGAGCTGATTTTTATATAGGTATATCAATCTCTATAGCTTTTATAATATATTTTGTAATTGCTTGGATTTATGCTGGAAAGGTAGGCCCTATAAGGAAAAAGTTAGCAACTGATCTAAGTGAGCTATCTTCATTAAGTCAAGAGATGTTTAAAGGTATAGATACAGTCAGATCTTTTGATAATGAGGAAAAAGAGATAGCTAAGTTTGAGCACGTAAGTTATCGATATGCTGAAGATATGAAAAAAGAAGGATATTTAAGCGCCTTCTATTGGCCTGCACTTATTACTGTTGTTTTTACTGCAGGAGCTTTTGCTTATGGGTCATGGATGGTAGTTAATAATTATTTTACGATCGGGACATTAATTACGATTCTAGCTTTGTTAATGTCTTTAAATAGACAAAATTTCATGATTCCTGCAAGGTTAATAATGCTTCAAGGGGGGATACAAAACGCAAAAAGATTGTGGGCTAAAATTTCATTCCAAGACCCATTAATAGAACCTTCAGATCCACTCACCGGTAATTGGGATAAAGGTATTGAGTTTAGGAATGTTAATTTTGCCTACCCAGGAACAAGTAAGTATTCGCTCCGTGATGTTTCCTTTAAAATACCTGTTGGAGCTCGTGTTGCCTTAATTGGAGGGCCAGGTTCTGGAAAATCTACTATTCTAAAACTTCTTTTACGTTTATATGATCCCAATGAAGGGGCTATATTTGTTAATGGTACTCCTTTAAACCAAATGCACACTAAATATATAAGACAACATGTAACTTTAGTTGAACAAGAAATTTTTCTTTTTTCTGATACCATAAGAGCTAATATCTCTTTTTCTAAACCTGATGCGACAGATGAGGAGATAAGAATTGCTGCAGAACGAGCTCAAATTGCTCAATTTATTGAATCTTTACCTCAAAAATATGATACTGTTATAGGTGAAAGAGGAGTAACTTTAAGTGGTGGTCAAAGACAAAGAATAGCTATTGCTCGAGCACTACTCTCTAATCCTAAACTTCTGCTTTTAGATGATAGTACAAGTGCTGTAGATATAAAAACCGAGTTAAGATTACGTTATGCTATGGAAGAACTAATGAAAGGAAGAACAAGTGTAGTCGTTACTCAAAGATTAACAACTTTAGTGGAAGCTGATATGATTATTTTGATGAAAAAAGGAAAAGTTGTAGACATAGGAACTCATGAAGAGCTCTTAAGTCGTTGTGAAGAGTACCAGTTTATGTGTAAACATTTACCAATCAACAACGGATTAGAGCCTTCAGTTGCTGAAAGTGTTGGAGGTGGAAGATAATGGGACATGGAACTCGAGGACCTGGAAGAGCTCTAGGATTAGAGAAACATAAGCGTGCACGTTCTACTAAAGTTTTATTAGCTAGTTTGTGGAAATACTTGAAAAACTATATCTGGTCAATTTTCTTTGCTGCTTCTTTAATTATTCTTTATTCTCTATTTTCATTGGTTACTCCTTTAATACTTAAAACGGGCATAGATAAAGTCACAGAAGAAGATGCTTCAATGAAAATCTTAATGCCAGTGATTGTCTCTTTCTTTGTATTGGTTATTTTAGGTTGGATAATTAACAGTATATCAACTATTATACTTACTAAAATAAATTCAAAGATGCTTCATGAAGTAAGAACAGACCTTTACAGAAAATTAAGTTACTCTGACATGTCCTATATCAAAAATGAACAATCAGGAAATATAACTGCAAGGGTAACTTCAGATACTGGAGAATTGGCAACAGGGATACAAATATCAACTTCAATAGTTGCGCAGCTATTGTTGATCATAGGTTCTTTTGTCATATTACTGGTTACAAATTGGGTAATAGCTTTGATTTCTATAGCTGCTGTCCCTATAGCTTTTGGAATAAGTTCAATTCTGAGTTATTTTGGAAGAAAAATAGTTTTAAGAGTGAGAAGAGCTTTTGGCTATGTTTCAGGAAAGATGGCAGAAGGCTTAAGTGGAATTGCAGTAGCAAAATCGTTTAACAGAGAAGAAGAACTAGCTACTGAATTGAGAGAATTAAACCAACAACACTATAATTATTCAAAGCAATTCGGATTTCTTATGATGTTTGTTATGCCATCCATTAGTGCATTAAGCTATGCTCTATTCACCTTGATCATTTATATGAGTGGATGGTTAAATAAAACTACAAATGTCATTAGTCTAGGAGATATTTATTTATCTATTAATTTATCTCAACAATTTCTCTTTCCGATTGTGATGCTAGCTATGTCTTTTCCTCAATTAGAATCTGCTTTTGGTGCAATGGATAGAATAATAGATATTTTTGATGCCAAACCTGCTATTTCTGATGCTCCTGATGCAAAATCTCTTCAAGAAGAAGATGATAGTGTACATTTTAAGAATGTAAGCTTTGCTTATAAAGAAGGAAATTATGTGTTAAAGAATATCAACTTTTCGGCTAAACCAGGAGAATTAATAGCTGTAGTAGGACATACTGGAGCTGGAAAAACTACTTTGTTTTCCTATTTACTTCCTCGGTTCTATGATGTGACAGAAGGTGAGATATACATAGGTAACCAAAACATTAAGGAAGTAACACAGTCTTCTTTAAGACAGGCAATAGGCCTTGTTACTCAAGAACCATTTCTTTTTTCTGGTACTGTTTATGAAAATATCATTTATGGAAAACCTGATGCTACAGAAGAAGAAGTGCGTAGTATCTGTGAAAGAATAAATGCAGACGAATTTATTGAAGCTTTACAACATGGTTACAATACAAAAATAGTAGAAGGAGGAAAGAGACTATCTTCTGGTCAAAAACAAATAATTACCATCGCAAGAACAATGTTGGCTAATCCCAGAATACTTGTTTTAGATGAAGCAACAAGCAGGTTAGATGCATATACAGAATCTTTGGTTCAAGCTGCACAAATGGAATTATTCAAGGGAAGAACAACTTTTGTAATTGCTCATAGGTTATCAACAATTAAAGATGCTGACAGAATAATTGTACTTGATCATGGAAGGCTTGTAGAAGTAGGAACACATGAAGAATTAATGGAAAAGAAGGGAATATACCAAGACCTTTATACAACTTATTATGCCTATCAAGGATTAGAAAAAGTAGATATTGATATTGAAGAATTGGAGCCTGAAATAGTGGAAAAACCAATAAAACCAAAGAAAAAACCTGCTCAATTCAAGTTAGATTCTAAGAAAAAGAAACCTTGATCTTCCCTTCTTCTTTTTCTTAAATTGATATTCAGAAAAAGTGTTTATGGAATTCAATTTGGATTTTGAAATTTTTTTAATACATCAAGGTTGCAATTGAGAAATAATCATATAAATATCTTAACAATTATCAAATTATGACATTTGATCCACGTTCAACCCAAGAAAAATTAGAAGACTATGTTTTATTTGCTCTTTTGTCAATTATCTTTCTAATCTTGTATATTATTGGAGGAACATTTGTTAGATTCGTTCTCTTACTTTTTATCGGTGTTATTGTTTTCAGTTATGTAATCTCAAAAATAGTTAAGATATTTACAGAATCTAAAGTGGGATTATCAGTTTCTTATTGGGGTAACGAGATTCTTTATACTCTATTCGGTATTCCTCTTTTGGTTATTGCTATTTTCTATTTACCAGTAGCTGTTTTTTTGATGTTTTTTGGAAATACTGAATTTCCAGTAACTGATTTAATTAAATGGGGTACTCTTGTAATAACTGTCACTCTACAAATTAGCTCACTTACTGTCTTTTTGATAAGAGTAAGAAAAGATAAAAAATCTAAAGAAGAGGAATAATTAGTTATTTTTATTATTTTCAGAAAGAATATCTTCTATAGTCAATATTCTACTTACTCTTTTTTGGTAATTTGCTCTTAATCTTTCTAAATTCTCATATAGATAGTTAATCCTTCTACTATTTTGCAGTATTATTCGTTCTTTGTATTCTTTTTTATCATTACTAAACACATATCTAATGAATTTAAATATTGACATATTGTGTTCTTTAGCAATAATATTTATTGTATTTAATATATGAATGAAAGGATATAACACCATTACTGTATAGAAAATGATGTATGTTGCTAAAGTAGCATGTCCTGTCATCAAAGATATTATTGAGATTGGTAAGTAAACCAATAAAAAAGCTCCTCCAACGCTAAAGGTAATGTATAAACTTTCAAAAATCACAGTTAAGAGTTTTACTTTACCTTTAGTTAGATAGAACCCTACTGCTGTAAAAACTATAGAAACTACTAGAAAAATTCCACCTAACATAATAATTAAGTCAGAGAAACCTGTGTTACATTTTAACATATAAATTGCGAGAGCTCCTATTAGAAAAATGTAGATTGAACTGTCCAAAAACTTTCTGTAAAAAGGTTTTGAACGTAACATAAGACATATTATGCTTTTGGACATTTATATATTTGACTAAAAAAGTAGCTGTTTTTGTGAAACTTGTTCAAAGACTTCTAAAAAAGGAAAATAGTGAAAAAAATAAAAATTTCTATGTTGGAACAGTAACTTTTTGTTCTTTGATTTTTCGTTTTGTTTTGAGTTGTTTGAATGTTTTATCTTTGTTGTAATAAGGAGATTTACTTAATAATACTGCTCTTGCAATAGGTCTAAAGGGTATGATAAGCATCCGCATTAGCATTCTTTTTCTCTTGAACTCTTTTAGGAAATCTTCAAAGTTAAATCTCTGAAACTTTAAGACCCTTTGTGCTTCTTCTGTATCCATCCAATCGCAGTGGTAGTAATCGTCTTCAGTCTTAATAGGTTTAAAAGCTTCTTCAGGGAGCATGCCAATTCCCATAGCGCCAAGCATTCCTCTGATATATTCGCTTTGTATCATCCTGTTTCCGTCTCCTCCTCCAATAAAGAATATCTTACTTATTGCTTCTTCATTTCCTACAGCGTTGGCGCATGCTAAACCAACATCTCTAGTATCAACAACTTCAATTCTTTGTGTCAAAGGAATCTCAAACATTATTGGGGGGATCTTAAAAGAGATTTCAAAAGGTGTTACCACTCCAAAACGCAGGATAGTCCAATTTAACTTACTTTCAAGTAGGATGTTTTCAACTGTTATTTTGTGTGAAGCATAATTGTCATAGTTTAATGGTTCCAAAGGGTCTGTTACTTTTGTAGGCGGTGGATATTTCATCCTGTTTCCATGTACAGCAATAGAAGATGCATAAATAAATTGAATATTTTTATCATTCTTTTCTTGCTCTTTTTCTGCACACTCAATCAAACTCTTTGATCCTAATACATTTACAGAGAAGGCAAAATCTGGCTTTTCATAAGCTAGTGGTGGAATAATTGCAGCTAGATGAACTATAGTATCAACATCTTGAACTATTTTTTTTACTGTTTCTTTATCTCTAATATCTCCCCAGACTACTTCAAAACTTTTATTTTCTTTTTTTAACTGTCTATATAATTTTCTCTTAACTTCAACATTTCGTTGTGTTTTTACATCAAAAGCTCTAACTTCATACCCCTTTTTTATAAGTTCTAATAGAGCATTTTTTCCAACATTACCGAATGACCCTGTTAGTAATACTTTCATTTTAACCAATTTACCATTGTTTTTAGTAGTAATAATCAGTTAGATTCAACCGTTTTTTTCAGAATATGAGAACTGTTTTTGGGAAAGATTTATATAATAGACTTAAAACAGCAGAATTTTAAAAACACTAAACTTAAGGCTTGTAACAGCCAAAATATTAAAAAAAAAGAAAATAGGTTAATTCTTATCTTCGTCTAAAGAGTTTTCTCCAAAATAAAATCTTAGTTTTAAGATTAATACTACACATTGGCTCTTTTTCTATAATTTTTAATTCAAGGAGATCTTTATCAAAAGATTCGAAAATTCCAAGGTCAGAATATCCCCTTCCAATTTCTCCTTCGTATTTTTTAATAAATTGTTCATGGAGCAGTAAAAACTATAATTATTCCTCTTTCTTCATCTGTTTTAAAGTATAATTTTAAATTAGTAAAAACTACTTTTTCTTTACTCTTGTTAACCAAAACTTTCTTTGGAATATGCATATAGAGCAGCTAAAAAGCTAGTTTGAAGGGTGTGATCGGGTCTCATCTTGCAAGTTTTTCCACCAAAACACTTGCTGTAATAAGGAATTCCACTTTTATCTAAAATAAAAATATCATCTGGTATAATTTTCCATTTTCTCTTTTCGTGACTGCTTAGTAACATTGCCTTTAGACAAAAGTTCACAAACATCAAGAGGACAATTTAAGCATACTTTAGCATTGTAATCAAATCTTTTTGAAGTAAATATTCTTTTTATGATAAAAAAAGCGAATGTTACTGCAATTGGGATAACTATTCGATACCATAGTATCTTGTCAACGAAAGAATAAAAAATGCTTGAAAAAATAATATACATAGAAGAAGCAGAAGAAAAACCTAACAAAAAGCGTGCTATGTCTTTAATTATTCTTTTCATTTCAAAAAAAACTGTAAAAATTGTTGGAATAAAAGTTAAAATTATAATTAATAGCAATGCAGGGACATCTAGAACTTTGTAAAAAGAGAAAGATAGGTAAAAAACTACCCCTATTGCTAATCCTGAATAAAAGTTTGTGCACCCTCTGCAGATTCTATATCCATTAATTATATATACATGATTAGCAAAAAATGAACAATTAGGGTGATGTGACCAAGTATCTTTATCTTTAGGAAGAAGTTTCATCTACTATCTTATTTGATGGCAAAATTAAAATTGTTTGTTTGTTCGATATATTTTTATTGTTCACTATATTTTCCATTTTAATGAACTCCAACTCAAAGAAAAGTGATGAAAGCACAATAAAAAAAGAAAACAAACAAAGCAATGACGTTATAAACAAGGCCAAAAAAAGTGCTGGTAAGACTGCGGAGAAAAAATCATATGAAGAAAAAGAAGAACTACTAATTAGTGAACTTAAATCTGTTAACAGATCATGGATAAAAAACCCCTATTTGTTTTGGATTTGTTTAATCGCAGGTCCTGCGTGGTTTGTTGGAGCATTATTTGTACCACTAGAAAGCACATTGTTAAGTTGGATACAAGCTATTTTCTTTTTCTTAAGTGTTGGTTTCTCAATTCTGCCATTAAGTTACTTGTTTAATCTTCTATGGATAGAATTACTTAAAAAACAAGAAAAAAAAAGAATTAGTCAAAAATCAGAAGAATAAACATAAAAATCTTTATTCTTCAATGTCTTACTAATATTCTTAAATTCTTTTATTAAATAAATAATAAATAATTTGCATATATTTATTAATGTCTGTTTAAAATTCACCTTTATGAGTATAAAAAGCAAAAAAATTTTTTTGTCTTTTATTATTATTATGTTTATTACTTTAACAATAAATAGTGTAAAAGCTGAAGAGCAAGCAGCTCCTATTTTATATACGAAGTATTCTTCTTACACCAATATAGTTGAGTCAGTTTTTGACGAGAATAATCAAATGCATATTTTTCTCGGTCGTTCAGATGAATTTAATTATAAAATCTTACATATCTTTAATGGAGAAGCGATACTCATTGATGCTGGTGTAAATAACATAGAAAGATTTTTCAAAGCAAAAATCTTCCCTGGAGGAGTTGCATTATTCTATTTAGATCACGATATTACAAAAGGAGATACATTATACTATTATTATTATTTCATAAATAACGGTTCACATGGCCTCAAGGTAATAACAAAATCAGGATTAGCATCTAATTATAAAATCAATATATTTCAGGATAACTCCAGATTTACAATTATTACTTCGTATAGTATTTCCTATTATACAAGTGCAATAAAAAGCTTTAACTGCAGTTTTAGCGGAGAAATTTTAGACTCTGAAAGTTATGATGTTGAAGTCTCAATTTACAAGATAAAAGGATTCGTCTTTCAGAATGAAAAAATATTCTTTTATTTTTACAAAGATGTTTATAACGCTAGTGCTTACCTCTCTTTTCTCTATGTTCAAGGGATAAACGAAAATGGACATATTTTCAATTCGAGCGTAATTGAATATCCTAATAGTTATTCAGAAACAATTATAACGCAAGGAATCAAAAAAGATTTTTATATCCAAACTATACAAGATGGTCAAATTTTTTATTATTCTTTTAATGAAAATGAGACTTTTAGTTTCAGTGACTATAATTCTGCAGATTTTTATATTTACTATTATAACGAATATTCTATCGAGTACACAGGTAATTGGATAAACACGACTTTCATAGAGTATGAATACATGTATTATAGTGACTTCTCTTATTCTTCAACTATTAACATTTTAGCTATCGTTACTTCATATAATTCAGAACAAATGTTGTTTGCAAAATTTGAAAAAACTATAACTTTTCAAGAAAGCTTTTTCCAATACTCAGTAGACATTGCTCTCGATGGTCCTTATTATTATATGTTTATTGCCACTAAAAGTACTGAAAAAATCCACTTTAATGAAACTGAAGTTTTAGGATTATATGTTCTCACAGATGATCCTAATTTTGTTCCACCTAAAGAACCAATATACTATGAAATCAAGCATATCTCCAATTTTACCTATTTCATGAAAAATTATTGGTGGACCCTTTTAATCGGTTTCGGTTTCATTGGTGGAATGTACGGTATTTTCCACAAGAGGATTAATAAGTCAATTCGCAAAATGAAAAAATTCCTGTTAAGACCTGTTGTGGACAATGTTTCTACTGCTAAACTAATTTTAATCAACATTTGGCTATTTTTCTTTAATACTTATAGTTTAGTTCTTTCTTTGTGGAGAGTTAATAAAAAAAGACTAATAATAAACATTCTTGGTCTTTCAATTCTTGCGTTTGTTCTGATAAACACTTCAGTACTTTATAATTCAGAACAGGCAACTGTTCTTCAGAAATATTTTGACAACCATGACTTTGGTTCTAATTATGATACTTCTGTAGATTTTACAAAGACATTTATTGAACAATCAAAAACCGCTGAAAATATTTCCTTAATTAATGAAAATTATACTTTATTAGCTGCAGAAGATATAATGAAATCTTTGAAACAAAAAGCTCCTACTTTAGCTTCCTTAATAGTTGATTATCAACTAACCAGTTTAATTACTATCACAGGTTCAAACGTTACTTACGGAAATGAAGATATTCAATATTATTCAATAAACTCAAGCTATAATTTTGTTTTACAATCACTACTAGTTAATGGTACTTTGCCTAATAAAAAAGGAGAAGTAATTGTTTCTAGTAGTGTTGCTGAATATTATGACTTTCAAGTGGGTGAAGTAATACAATTTCAAGCAGTAAGCTATAAAGGTGCTTTCCTAAATTATGATGTAGTCAACCTAACTGTTTCTGGAATTTTTTCTAGTATTGGTTACAATACTTTGCGACAACTATGCGCAGATAATGATCTACCATTTGATCCTGTTAGATATCTTACCTCTAACATGTTTTCAGCTATCGCTTTTAACAAATACTTCTTAAAAAATCTAGAAAATATCTCTTTAGGACAACTAACCTTGTACGGAGATTTAGAGTTTATTTATGACTTTTCTTCGCTTGATCTAGAATCCTTTGAAAAACTAGTTGAAGAATATGAGTATTTAACTGAAAATCCTACTCAATACTTTAAATTTGATCCCAATGGTACCTGGTCATTAAGTTACGAGTTACGATATGTTATAATATATTTCCAATATGACCTAATAATCATGCGGTTTTTAATCTATTTACTAACAATACCTATAGTCTTCTTAGCTTTATTTTTATTAAGTGAAGTTAACTCTATCTTTGCTTCAAGTTTTAAACAAGAGATAGAAATATTACAATCCCAAGGATTATCTGTTGGAAGAATAACTTTCATTTATTCTTCAATGAAATTCGGAGAGTCAGTTGTTGGAACAGTATTTGGACTTCTTGGAACATTTATATTTACACCAATTCTTTTAAAAGTTGATAAATTTCTACAATTTACGAACCCAATTTATCATTTTACTTTAAAGGGTAGCTTATCTACAATTTTCATAACCTTTTTTGCTTTAATCATAGCTTCTCTCCCTCGAATTATTAGATTGGCAAAACAATCTGAAAAGAAACAAAAAGAACCAAGAAGATTTGTAACTCTAATAAAACGATTAAGAATACATTACTTTTTAGTCGTTATTTTTGGCGGAATTATTGCTTTCGGGGGATATTATTTAGCTGCTATTTTCACTTGGGTTTTTGAAGATTCATTTACTTCTCTCCTTGCTGTTTTTGTCAGCTTAATGGGAATAGGAGCTATGATTTCTATTTTCGGTATCGGATTAATAATCAGAGAATTACATAATCTTCTCCTCATAATAGTCAGTAAATTGTCTTGGAAAGTTAAGAAATCTATAGGTTCCTTTTCATTAATTGAAGTTCGTTCTGATGCTAAGTTATTTACAAATACCTTTTTCTCATTTCTACTAATAATAGCTTTTGTAGTCCCTTCAATTATTGTTCCTTTGGCAATACAGGACCATTTCGTAAATATATCTTATTTCTCTTCTGGATCAGATGTTTATATTTCTAGCTGGTCTCTGTATAATGCTTCTAAGTCAAATATTACTTCTTACGATGAAGTAGTAAGTGTTGCTAATATTAGTGTTATAGAAACTACATATGGAGAACTCAACTTCCGTTTTCTAGTAATAGATAATTTAACAGAGTTCCGTTCTACAATATACGATGTTCCAAAATACATAATGCCTGATTTTGATGAACTTCTATCCAAATTAGAACAAAATGATACTATGCTAGTAAGTAAGTTGTTTAACAAAGTTTTTCTTTCTCCTGAAACTTTTACCTTCACATCAGCTAATGAATCACTCAATAAAGAAATTCGAGTTGGAGGAGAGTTTACATACTTCCCTATCTTTTTCTTTGGCGATCGGTGGTTAAACGATAATTTTGAAATTTATTATTACGATTACATATGGTTTACTTTTCATATTGTCTTGACAAATCAAACTTTTACAGAAATCAAAGAAACTTTGAAAACACCTACTGTAGTTGTTGATAGACTCTTAATCAAACTTAAACCTAATTCTAATCCCATTAAATTTACTGAAAAAATTAAAAGAGATCTAAATATTGATTCAAGAAGTACGAAAGAACTAGCTGACTCAACTCTGTTTCAAGCCTATCCTTTCTATAGTGTTTTAACTTCGATGTTTGTTTATACAATACTAATGAGTATATTTGCAGTTGCTTTTATCAGTCTGAGTAATCCTTTGAAACTCTTGATACAGAAATCATCAAAGAATGACATTTTAAGAAAACTGGGTGTAAGGGTGAATAGAATTATTAACATATCTGCTTTTGAAATCTTTGTTTCAAGTTTTATACCTGGGATGATTCTTGGAGGACTTAGTGCCTACGGATTGTATGTATTTTTCAAATACATTTTTATTGACTTTGGTTGGCGCGGTCTACCATACAAGAGTTACATGTTCTTCCCTGTTACTGGCGTTGTTATAGGCATATTTGGAGCATTATATTATGTCATCTTCTACTTCTCTATGAAGATGAATTTCTATAAATATAGACCTAGAAATTTGGAGTGATAAAAGTGATACAAGCTGATGATTTATTAAAAGTATATTATGACCCTATTACTGAATACAAAGTTGCTGCTTTAAGAGGGTTATCTCTTGATATTAAAGAAGGTCAGTTAGTTAGTATAATAGGCCCTTCTGGTTCAGGTAAAACAACCTTAATTAACATTTTAGCCGGACTTGATGTTCCTACAGGTGGAAGAGTAATTGTTAAGGGTCAACAATTAGATAAAATGACAGAAAGAGAAAGAAGAGAGTTTAGGTATTATAATATTGGTTTAATTAATCAGTTTATAAGCCAGAACTTGTTTCCAAGACTCACTGTAATAGAAAATCTGATGATACCTAAACGTATGTTTTGTCTTCCTCATGAAACAGCTAAAAAAGAAGTAGAAGAGTTACTCGAACTTTTGAGATTAAAGCATATAGCAAAGAATAATGTAGAAAAAATATCTGGAGGAGAAGCAATTCGGTTGTCTCTTGGAGTAGCCTTAGCAAAGAATCCTGATATTTTGTTGTGTGACGAACCTACAGGTCAATTAGACAATATGCATACTAAAGAAGTAGTTGAAACTATTAAAGATGTAAATATTACCATGGGTAAAACAATACTTGTAGTTACCCACGATATTCGCTTTAGGACTGTTTTTGAACGAAGTTTCATCATTCGTGATGGCCGTCTTGCTGGAATTAGTGTGGATATTAATAGGAATCAACTAGAATTTCTTATGGAATCTTCTGAAATGAAGAGATCTTATGTAGACCCTTCTAATTTCGCTAGAATTCCAGATGAAATAAAACGCAGTTTAGGCATTAAAGACACTGTTGAATATGATCTTCATCCTTCGAAAAAGATTGGTTTAATTTGGAATCCTGATTTGATAACTAGAGAAGATATTTTCCACATATTAAACAACCCAGAAGAAGAGTATGAAGAGACAGTAGATCAAATAAGCTATGAAGATGTAGAACCTATTCTCTCTCGAAGTTTTGTACCTCCTGAAAAAGAAGAACCTATTATTAAAATAAGTAATTTGAAGAAAGGATATCCTTCTCCAGCTGGATATAATCTTGTACTAAAGGGTATTAACTTATCAATTAATAAAGGAGATTTTGTTTTTATTTCTGGTCCCAGTGGAGTAGGTAAGACTACGCTCTTTAATTGTATTTCAGGATTAGATAAGATTGATGATGGACATGTAGAAATAATGGGTTTTGATATCAAAAACCAACCAGAACCTCTTATTTCTGATTTTAGATTAAAGCACATATCTTATATCACTCAGCACAATAACCTTTTTGAACCGCTATTAGTTGAAGATAACCTTTTCTTACCTTATTTGTTTTTAGGAGAGAAGATAGATATAGATTATGCCAAAAAAATAATGAAAGAATGCTTTATTGATCATAAAATTAAGTCTTACCCTGATGAACTTTCTGCAGGAGAAAAACAACGTGCAGCACTAGCTACTAGTTTGGCAAGGAAAACATCTATCCTTATTGCTGATGAACCCACTGCTAATCTTAATTCTGAACTTGCCCGTTCAATAATTAATCTTTTTATGGATATATCTAAGCTAGAGCAAAAAACAGTTATTATCTGTTCTCATGATTTGAGTTTATTACGTCCAGGATTTAGACATATTCGTCTATCAGATGGTCAGATAGCGGAAGATTATCGTGTAACAAAAGAGCAATTACAAGAGATTATTACAGAATACCTTAGCATTCAAAAGAACAAAAAAAATGAATCTATTACGTAAAATTGTTTTTTTTTAGAAATTTTTTTATCTTTCTTTATTATTCATAATATACTATGAAAAAAAATGTAAGAACACAAGCTAGAGATACTTTAGATTTTCTAGGAAGAATGAGAGTTTATTTCTTAAGAGGGCATAATAGTTGGTTTTACCTAGTTTTTTATTTTGTAAATTTCACATTAATTTTCTACAACCTACTAATAGAAAAACTATATTTTATCCCAGACTGGGTTTCATTCTGGAAATTCGCCTTGCTTTTTATTATTCTTTATCCTCCTATTGCAATAATTGTAGGTAGATTCGATTATAGAAAGGGGACATATAAAGGAGAACAAGAAGTTCAATTAGCAGTAAATCCTCTATGGAAAAAAAATTTCCAGCGTCTAGATGACTTAGAAAGAGAAATTAAAGAGTTAAAGAACTTATTACTTCAAAAATAGTTTTTCCTCCCTCAAAAAATATATAATTAATGTTCCTTAATATAGGTTATGAAAAAGTCTACACTCTTTTTTCTTCTATCTTTTCTAATTTTAAATATATCAAGTTTAATGTATGGATCATCTAATTCTAATGTGAATAAGTATGTTGTTTCTTTAAATAGTAAGAATTTAGATTCTACAGAAGACACAATTTCATACCAAATAGAATCAAGATCTTATTCTCGCTCAATTAGGAAAGATACTACAAACTACTATAGTTGGATAGAAAGTAGAAGCCTTTCAAGTGCAAAAGATCTAGCATTCTTCATGCTAGAGCAATTCGATTTTAACTCAATACAAGTTACAAATGTTCATGATCTGGCTTTAGTTCACTTTGCAATAGCTTATATTGACCTTTTCTTTGCCACTTACAATCCTGATTATCTTTATACAGCTCACTGGATTGTTAATAATAGTCTATTTTTAGATATAAACAAAAATATGATTGCTCTAGATACAAAAACTACCGACTATAAGGTATTTGCCTATGATAATCTTTACTTGGTTTTAATGTATGAAAGATTTGCCAAAGCTTATGAAGCAACCTTTGATTTTCTAGTTGCTGATACTTTTTGGACTCTAGCTGATAATTTGATGAACAATATTACAACTATTTTTTATGATGAAACTAATCACATTATCAAAGAATATGCTTTTATTTCAAGTACTGATTGGTCTGTTATTAATTCATCTAGTTACACAACAGCAGAAATAGCTGGATTATACTCCATGGCTTCTCATGGTCTTAAGGATCCTACAAGCTACCATTCTCAAAGTTATGATGTAATTAAATACTATTTCAACAACTATATTCAATATGTGAATCTAGGCGAAGGGTTCGATCGTTGGGCACCACTTAAAGGAACAAATCCGGCGATTAATGATACTCTCGCATTTACTGGAAGTGTTTTCTTGTCTTCTGCATACTTCTATGAAAGTAAGTACTTAAAGAGTCAAGGAAATACAACTTATGAAGATTTATTCTTTGTATATGGACAATGGTTGTTAGAGGATGCTCTAGCTATATTTTATAATTCAGAATACAATTTGCCGGTGTCAACGTATAACATTACTTCTAGCACTAAAGGAACTATTATTTCAGCGTTTGATAGTACATTAGCTGCATTAGCTCTTAGAGAGTTTAATAGATACCATCTAGAGAAATATGGTTTTTCTCCAGGTGAACTTGCTATTTCCATAATTACTACAACACAGGGTGTTTTCAAGACAGCTAATTTTTACGATCCTGGATTATCTACAGATCAAGGAATTTTTTCCTATAAAATAGATGAATATAGGAAAAACCCCTTTGTTATCAATTCAATGGCAATTTCAATGGAATTAAAGAAATATGCGTTAGCAGCTGATTTATCTGTTCCTGAATTTATTTATACTAATGAAACTGTTGACATTTTCTGGACTATTTTCTGGAGTGAGAGCACAAATATCTTTAGTTACTCTAATGCCTCTTTTGCTACAAGTTTTGATTTTACAATAGACAGTGTTCTTAATTTCACAGCTAACGATACTATAATAATAAATACATTTTCCATTGACGCTGTCCAAGTTACAGAACCCACTAGTTTCTATGTAAACACTACAGTAAGTGAAGGAGGAGATTACTACCCGAGATTCACCATTTCTATAGGTGAAACAACTGTAATTGATCATGAAAGTAGCATTTACGTTTTAAGAGAATTAAGGGTATACACTGATCCATCTAGGATTCAAGCGACTCAAGGGGTTGATGAATATTTAGAATTCTCTATCTTATGTGAAGATGAAAAAGGTATTTCAGTACCAAAAGTTTCTTTATCTCTAACTTGGCTCGGTAATACTACTAATGTAATTTCAAACAATGCTGGTTCATATGATTTTAAAATGTCAGTGAAAGATATTTTAGCTCTACCAGAATTTACAAACAATCCTGATGAAAATCCAAGATTTGATTTCGAAATATATGCAACTAAAGATGGGTTCGTTGAATTTTGGTTAATTAAAACCATAACAATAAGAAGAAATGCTCTTATTCTTGAACTCTCACAAGATTTAGCTGTGAAAAGAGGAAATGATTTGACACTAACTATAGGCGTACAACCTCAAATACAAACATTAGTTCTTAATCCTAAAGCTTCAATCTATCTGAACGGTGAAGATATTTCAAATGAAGTTTCTCAAAGTATGGACCCAAGATTTGCTCCGAAGTTAATGCCTATTCCTCTTCCAGCTCAAATAACTTTACCAACAAAAGATTTGAAAGAAAATGCTAATTTAGTTATTGAGATAACAAGTAATAACTTTCCAACAGAACGTTTTGAGTATGAGATCGAAATAATACCGTTAAACACTTTTGAAGCTATTTATCAATGGTTATCTGACGTGTTCTCATCAACTCTAGGGAAAATACTAGGTTCTCTCAGTGTTATTTGGGCAGTTCTGTGGAAACAATTCTCTCTCTATGTTCTACACATTATTAAACGCTGTCCCTATTGTGGTGAAACAGTGAAAAGAAGATATTCAACTTGTAGATATTGTGGAAACATAATTGATAGGTCAAAGTATGTTCAAACAAAAATGAAATTTTTACCTGAAGATACAGAGCATGATCATAATCCAAAAAACAATTTTAATCTTGATAAAAATCCAAGTCCAAAAGAAAATCTTAAGTCAAAAGATTCAGGTTTAACTTCAATTCCTTTCGATGAGAACACTTATACAGAGCCTAAGTCTCCTTCTGAAGATACTTATACAGAGCCTAAGTCTCCTTCTGAAGATACTTATACAGAGCCTAAGTCTCCTTCTGAAGATACTTATACAGAGCCTAAGTCTCCTTCTGAAGATACTTATACAGAACCTGAGCCTTCTTCTGAAGATGCTTATACAGAACCTGAGCCTTCTTCTGAAGATACTTATACAGATTCAGAAAAAGATGAAAGCAATTGGTTTTAGTTTAAGATTAAAATTTACTCAAAACTTTCAATTATTCCTTTTTTTATTATTTCATTTTTACATTCTTCAGGACAGATAAGTAGGCTATTATGTTTTGGTTTAGATAGACTTTGAACCACTTCTGATACTTCTGAAAGCTGTTTAACTGTTCCATCTTTCATTTTAACTAAAATTGCATTTCTATTTTTTTCTTCATATGGAGTATAGTATCTTGAATAAAAACTATCAATTCCCCAAAATTCTTTAGGATAATTAAATTTTTCAATTATTCTATCTATCTCATCGCTGTTTTTAAGCAATTTATTTGCAGTTTCTTTAGTAATTGGTATACTCTTAAACAATTTTCTTCTTAACAATCTTTTTGCAAGATCTTCTAGAACTTTATTTTCTTCCTCTTTCAGTGCTGATAACTGAATTTGCGTATAAATTGTATCATCGGTTAAAGGTAACATTGTTTTCCAATACGGATTTTTAATGAAATTTTCAAGAAAAGGTAGTAGTACAATCTCAATTCCTTCTTCTTCACTTCTTATTAGTTCATAAATAAATGTTTTAACCATGAATTCCCAACATCTAACAGTTTTATGAAAATAAACTCTCGCAAATTGCATGTATCTAGCAACAACAATTTGTTCAACAGATTGTAATCCTTTCTCTTTAATAATAATATTTCCATCATTAGAGATATTTAGCATAGCAATAAGCCTATCAATGTTGTATAAACCATAAGAAACGCCTGTTTCTAATGAATCTCGCATCAGATAGTCAATACTATCTCCATCAAGTTGAGATGCAATTATCTGGTTTAGAAAAGGTTTCCCTTCTATTTCTTTTCCAATAATCAAGTGGGCAATTTTTCGTTTATTAAATCCTTTTTCTTTTAATATCTTTCCAATCTCAGATTCGTCAGATAGAACTATCTGTTCTGTAATGTTTTCATGTTTTTGGAATGGTTTAAACTTTTTAACGTTTTTTTCATTTTTGCAGAATTTAGTAAATATATCTTCAAACATGTGACTAAAAGGACCATGACCTATATCATGAATCAAGGAAGCTATTCTAACATAATCAACATCTTCCTCTGAAACTATATCAGAGTGTTTATGTTTTAGTGATGTGATCATCCTGTTAGCTATATGAAAAGCTCCTAAACTATGTGCAAATCTACTGTGAGTGGCAGAAGGATATGAAATTTGTACTCCACCTAGTTGTCCTAATCTTCTTAACCTCTGAAACTCTGAAGTGTCTATTAAGTTTAAATAAAATTTATCAGGAATAGAGATATATTTATGGACTGAATCAGCGATTTGAACGATTTTACTATTCGTGTTAAAACTCATTATTTTACAATTTTTAAAGAACTAAAAAACATTTGTTTTTTTACTAATTTCATTTGAAAAATTTAATATATCTTTAGCCAATGTTCTCTTCAAGATGAATATTGCAGTAATAGGAACAGGTTATGTAGGACTGGTAACTGGAACTTGTTTTGCATCAAAGGGGCATAAAGTCACTTGTGTAGATGTTATTCCAGAGAAAGTGGAAAAAATCAATAAAGGGATACCACCTATTTATGAAAAAGATTTAGACAGAATGTTGAAAGAAGTTGTAGAAGAAGGTTACTTAAAAGCTACTCTAGATTTATCTGAAGCTGTAGCCAACTCTGAGATAATTTACATTTGTGTTGGAACACCTTCTCTTCCTGATGGTTCAATGGACTATACCTATGTGAGAGAAGCTGCAAAAGGTATAGCCCAAGAACTAAAAAAAAGTGAAGAATTCAAGGTAATTGTAGTTAAAAGTACTTGTGTTCCGGGAACTACTGATGAAATAGGTAAAACAATAATTGAAAAAGAGAGTGGAAAAAAACTTAATATAGACTTCGGATTAGGAATGAATCCTGAATTTTTAAGAGAAGGAGTAGCTATAAATGATTTCCTTTATCCTGATAGAATAGTTATTGGGGGATCAAATAGAGAAACACAAAATACAATCGCTAAATGTTATGAGGGATTTGATGCTCCTATTCTGTTTACAGATAATACAGCAGCAGAAATGATAAAATATGCGTCAAACTCATTTTTAGCAATGAAAATCTCGTTTATTAACGAAATGGCCAATTTAGCAGAGAAATTTGGAGTAGATATTGTTGATGTAGCTAAAGGAGTTGGAATGGATCATAGAATATCAGACAAATTTTTGCGCGCAGGGGCAGGGTTCGGAGGAAGTTGTTTTCCAAAGGATGTTAGTGCACTATATGTTAAATCAAAAGAACTAAAACAACCTTCGATGTTGTTAGAAGCAACTCTAGCGGTAAATAAAAAACAGCCACTTAGACTTGTAGATTTGCTTAAAAAAGGTCTAGAAACTGAAGAAATCAAAGGTAAAACAATAGGACTTTTAGGTTTAGCTTTTAAACCTGATACTGATGATATGAGAGAAGCTCCTTCTTTAATTCTAATAAATAAATTATTAGAAGAAGGTGCAACAATAAAAGCAACAGATCCTATAGCCCTAGAGAACGCCAAAAAAGAAATTACACATGAAAAATTAATTTACTGTGAAAATGTAGAGGATGCTGTTAAAGAGACAGATGCAGTTATTTTGATCACAGAATGGAAAGAATTCAGGGATCTGAATGCAGAATTCTTTATCGAAAATATGGAAAATCCAATAATTATTGATGGAAGAAGAGCATTTGACTATAGACAATTTAGAGAAAAAGGAATAAAGATCCTAGCCATAGGTCTGGGTAAATAACTTTTATTTTTTTTAGTTTTTATGTTTCATCTTCAGCGACTGTATCTTGAACAACTGTAGCATCTAAATCTTCTTCAAATGCGTGTAAATATTTCTCCTTTTCAAAGAAGAATTTATCTCCGTGTAAAGGTTCAAGTTGATCTATCCAAGTTGCTTTCTCATTGAACTTAGCAAAGAAAGGTTTGCCTACCCATTCAGGGTTCCGAGCTTGAATGAATCTTAAAACAAAAATATCTTTATCATTATCCAGTTTATTTACGCCCAAGACATGTATTTTACCGTATAAAGAACTCATTACAGGTCCTCTAACTGTTCGTGATAGACCAGAAACTGAACTGTAAGCTTTTATGTAAATTTTCCATGCATCAGATAATGAAACTTCAAAGAAGTGTCTTGCACCTGTGTCTCTAGCTATAAACATATAATAAGGAATCATTCCTAAATTGACCTGTTTAAACCACATTTCAGACCATACTTCTGGAGAATCGTTGATATGTTTAAGAATTGGTGATTGAGTTCTTATTACAGCACCAGTCTTTAAAATTCTCTTTATTGCTTCTTTAACAGCTTCTGTTTTCAGTTCGTTTGGATGGTTGAAATGAGCCATAAAAGCTAAATGTTTTTTATTTTCAACTATCTCAGAAAATAGCTCCAGAATGTCTTCATGGTCTTTGTCACTTAAATATCTATAAGGCCAGTAACTTAATGTTTTGGAACCTATTCTTATACGTTTAAGATGTTTAATATCAGCTTCTAGAATTGGGTCAATGTACCTACGTAAAACACTTGCTTGCATTATCATAGGGTCTCCACCGGTAATAAGGAGATCTTGAACTTCTTGGTGCATTTGTAAATAATCCACAAGCTTATCAGGATTCCTTAAACTCATCTTCCACTCTTTTTCTTTAATAAATTGAGGCCATCGGAAGCAAAAAGTACAGTAAGCATGACATGTTTGACCTTGAATAGGAAAAACTAAAGCTGTTTCTCTGTATTTATGTTGAATACCTTCAACAATTTCTCCTTGAAATTTAGGAATATTGTATTCAAGCTGTCCTGCTGGATGAGGATTTAGTTGCAAATGTATTTGATGTATATAGTGAAAAAGTTCTTTTTTGTCTCCTTTCTGATAAATTTCCTTTAGGTTATCAAACTCATTATGAGGTAGCATCTTTTTATGAGGGAAATTTAGCAAGAAAATAGGATCTGATTTATAATATTCCCAGTCGATCAGTTCTTCCATAACATAATTATTGGTTTTAAAAGGAAAAACTAATGAAAGAAGTTTAATCTCTTCTATAACTTCTTTAGGAAGATTATTCTCTTCTGCTATTTTTTCTATATCTTTTCTCAAATATGCTTTATACCTTTTTTGAAACTCCATTAAATTCACCTACAAACAACAATGTGAGGAATTAACAATTAGAAATTAAACTAAAAGCATTAAATGGCCCTCTCAAGATTGTTTACTTCTCATTACTTAAATAATTTATCATAGAAATCTTAATAAATAATTAAAGTCCTTTTTATAATTATAAATCCATAAAAAAAAACATTGTTGTCTATTGAAAAATTAGTGGGGTTAATGGATTATTTAAACACTCATTGTGAGGGTTTCATTAAATTGAGGGACAACTAGATCTTTGTGTTTAATAGTAATATTCTCTGGAGTATGAACCATTATTTTCTTCCCATTAAGTTCTGAAATAAACTTATCCAAATTTCTAGGAGTAGTGTGTCCACTTATTTGTAGATTGTAAATTTGCTGAGAGTATTGATTTAAAGCTACAGGATGATTTGTTTTTAATGAGTAGCCTAAAGTTTCAGGGGCTTGATAACCACAGATTATTACTCCAACATCATCATTATCTCTTGTTTCATCTAAGAGCAATCTAGAGGTTCCTCCTTGAAGCATTCCATTTCCTGCAATTACAATATCTCCATCTTCAAATTCGTCAGCGTTCATACTTTTTAGTAATGTATGATCTCCTGAAATACCCATTAATTTTGTTATTTCACTAGCTAACCCAACAATTTTTACATTGTGTTCTTTTGTTAAACGTAGTTTTTCTAAAAGTGTATACATTTCCTGTGCTCTTCCAACAGAAAAAGCTGGGATAATTACCTTTTTATTCTGTTTAACGGCATTTAAAACAGTTGTTTCATTATCAACCTTTTTTAGATTTCTATTATAGTATGTTCCATCAAAAATGGTTACATCGGCATCGGTAGGAAATTCAGCTCCTTTGAAAAGATAACTTTTTTCTACTTTAAAATCTCCAGTAAACAAAATTCTCTTTCCGAATATTTCAATTAAATATCCATAACTTCCAAATACATGAGAAGAAGGAATAGGAGTAATTAAGAACTCAGGAGAAATCTCTATAGATTTTTTAGGTTTAAGTGGATTAAATCTATTAAAGAAATGAATTAATGTTGATTCACTTTTTATTGCTTTTAGGTATGGTGATAATAACTTTTCATCAGGTATTCCTTTTAACATTGTTGAAGTGTTGAAAAGTAACTTTTCTCCTATTACTTTTGTATTTACACTTCCATACCATCTTTTTTCTTCATCAATATTTACTAAATAAGGTAGAGCTCCAATATGATCTAAATGAGCATGGGTCACAAGTATTGCTTTCACAGTTCTCAAAGAAGGATGCCATCGAGGAATAGAATAGTTGCTAACACTCATCCCATAATCTAGTAAAATGGCATCGTTATTATGTTGAATAAGTATAGCCATATTTCCAATTCCTCCACCACCTAAAAATGTAATTCGTACTTTTTGGGCTAGTTTATGGCAAGAATAAGCTTTTTTCGAAGCAAATTCTTTAATTAACTTTGGAGGAGTATTTGCTAATTCTTCTAATTTTACTATTCTAGGTTCTACTTTTTCTCTTATTTTCTCAAAGAATGGTTTGTATGTAATGGGGACAATTGGGTATTTACTTTTATTTAAAAGATTTTCAATCTTTTTTTGAACTTCTGGAATTGATGTTTTTTTATCCAGAGAAAGTTCTGAAATAATAAATTCACTATATCTTAAATCTAGTTCAGATAGTAGCTTATAATCTATAAAAAAATCTAGAAATTCTAGCACTTCTGTAGGAAAATTTGGAATAAATTCTTCTAAATAGTTAGATTTTTCTTGTAATAGCTTAACCATTTTTTCTAATTTTTCTGCTAATTCCTGAGTTTTTTGGTTGATGGTAAATGGTACGTTTAGTTTTTCTAAAATAGCGATGAATTCTGAAAAAGATCTAGGTTTTATACCCATATCTCTACAAAAGTTTAGATACTGAAAGTAATCAATCTCTCTTTTTTTTACTTTCTTGGTTGAATAAATTAGAAAGAACAATATTATATTTTCATGTTTCAGACTATCTGTAAGCTGTAAATGTTGAAAAACCTCCTTTACAAGTTTAATATCGATTAAATCCTTTGCATACAAAGTAAATAAAACAGCAAGAAATTGTTCTCTTTGTTCTATGTCAATAGGTGTATTCCATGAAAGATTGAAGATATCTCCTATTGTTTTTGGGATTTCTTCAATTTCTCCTTTTTCTAGTATTCTACTAAAATGTTTAACTTGCGTAATTAACTCTTCTTCTATTTGGGGTTCCTTTTCACCATTTAACAAAAATTCAATAATATTTTTTCCTGCTTGAATACTCATTTTTCTATCACATAAGTTGGAAATTAATTAAAGTCAAAGATAATATAGACACATAGCTAATAATAAAAGGAAATGAAGAGTAAGAAAATAATCATTTTTCTTCTTCATCATCATTTAACAAGCTACTGAAGGCTGCTCTTAATTCATTTTGAAGTGATTCTTTCATTTGCTTTGTAGATTTTTTAGGAGTAGCTGGTGTAGGCTCTGATACTGGGCTTACTTCATCTGATTCTTCCATTCGTTGAGATCTTCTTTGTTGAGCAGCTTTAACTTCTGAAAGTAAAGCTTGTTGTGGAGAAAGAGGTCTTGATGCTTGTGCAGCTTGTTCTCTCTCTTTTTTATGAGCATCAGGATCAACTTTCTTTAATTTTGCTTTTGCTTCCAGAATTGCTGAAGCTGTTGGTCCACCTAATGGTCCCACACCTCCCCCACCCATAGGTCCTGGGCCAGGAGCTGGTGATTGTTGCACTGGAGCTTTTTGTAATTTTGCTTTTGCTTCCAGAATTGCTGAAGCTGTTGGTCCACCTAATGGTCCCACACCTCCCCCACCCATAGGTCCTGGGCTAGGTGCTGGTGATTGTTGCACTGGAGCTTTTTGTAAAGATTTGGCAGCATTAGCTATCTCGCTAGCAAATCCTGGAGAACCTGGCCCTGCTCCTAGATTAGGAGCTGGTGCAGGAGCTCCACTTAAATTTGGTGTTGGAGCTGGTCCCCCTAGATTAGGCGCAGAAGTCGCTCCACCCCCTATATTTGGCGCTGGAGCTGGTCCAGAACTCAATTTAGGTGCAGAAGGTATCGAGGGACTTGGAGTACTTCCACCTATACTTGGAGCACTAGGCATTCCCATTCCTCCTCCAGGTGCTCCACCTAATTTATTCTCCAAAGCTGTTATTCGCGCATCTAATTCGTTAATAGCATCTTCAATTCTTTCTGTAGATTTGATCATAATACTTCCAAAGTTTTCAAGAAGTCTAGTTAATTTTGCAATCGCAGTTTTCGTAGGGGAAGAACCTTCAGATAATAAATTGTCTAGGTACTCATCAATTGACATCAAATATCAAAATATACTAGACTGAAAACTATAAAAAGACTTTGTTAATGCATAATGAAAAAGAAAAATTAATTGTTCTTGAAATTAGAACGCCTCTGAAAGAACTTTAACTACTTTTTCAATATCTTCTCTGCTTATATTGAAGTGAGTTACAAAACGAATCAATTGCTCTCCCATTTGTGTTACTAAAACCCCTTGTTTTTCTAGTTTTTTGCTTAAGGTATTTGCATTATATTCTGAGTCTGAAAGATCAATAATTACAATGTTTGTATCCACAGGTTTGACAATTATATTTTCCTTTTCTCGAAGAACTTTTTCAATCATTTTAGCGTGATCATGATCTTCTTTTAATCTATCAATCATATGGTTAAGGGCATATATTCCTGGTGCTGCTATAACTCCTGCCTGTCTCATTCCCCCTCCTACTCTTTTTCTGTTTTTTCTGGCTTTTTCAATAAACTCTTCTGTTCCCACGATTATAGAACCAATTGGACAAGCAAGTCCTTTACTTAAACAAATCTGTATTGAATCTGCATGTTCTACTAGTTTTGCTGGAGAAATATCTAACGCTACTGAAGCGTTAAATAATCTAGCTCCATCAATATGTACAGGAACTTCATAATCATGTGCTAGTTTTGCTATTTCGTCCATATTCGATTTAGGAATAACTCTTCCTCCCCCTCTGTTGTGAGTATTTTCAATACATACTAATTTAGGATCTGCGTAATGAACATTATATGGTCTAGAAAGAATTGCTTCAATATCTTTAGGATCCATTAACCCATTGTCTCCTCTTATTAAATAAGGTAAAGCTCCAACTATTGATGCAATTCCACCAGCTTCATACAAATATATATGGCTCTCTGCTTCTAAAATTATTCCTTCTCCTTTATTTAGATGAGTCATCTCTGAAACTAGATTTCCTTGTGTACCACTTGTAACTAGTAAGCCTGCTTCTTTACCTAGTATTTTTGCTGCTAAAACCTCTAATTCTTGTACTGTAGGGTCTTCTCTCCAAACATCATCGCCTAATTTAGCTGTTAAAATTGTTTCTAACATCTCTTTTGGAGGTAAAGTTAATGTATCAGAACGCAAATCAATTACTTTTTTCATTTCAAATATTATTTGAACAAGCTATTTAAATTATTTTTGATAAAAAAAGAGAAAATAAAAACTAAAGGAATTTAGGTGGTTCAGGGATATTATCTAAATATTTAAGGAAAGGTTCTGGCCATTCGTCAGTTTTTAAGCCTTTTTGAGAAACAAAGGCAGTAATAAATCGTTCAAAACTTCCTCCTCCACAGCCTGACCAAAGATCTTTTCCTCCTTCAGTTTTTACACTAAATCCTCTTGGATATTTGTCTCCTATAATAGAAATATTCTGGATTTCTAACCACTCACTTTCTTCTCTAGAACCTCTATAAGGCATATAAGTTTCGAAGTCAATTGTACCAACAAGCATGTCTTCTTCCTCTTCATCTTTTGCAGATTGTTCAAGCCACCAAGGCATAACTTTTGCTTCTCGGACTTCTAAATCAAAAATTCTGTCAAAAACTTCTCTTAATTTCTTTCTTGTTTCAGTTGCTACCTCTTTTACTTGTTTTGGAGTGCCAATAAACAATGTTTCAATTCTATGTAATTCATCTACTCTTTCAAAACCATAAGCAGAGCCAGATTCATATCTATATGTTGGTCCACTCCAATCATAAACTAGTATAGGTAAGCTCTCTTTAGCAATTGTTTTTCCTTGAAGCCAAGCCCAGAAAGGAGGACATTGAGCATAAGACAATCCTCCTATTGGAGGAGTGATTTTTTCATATAGTTTGTCTTCAGGAATTGTTTTTGTTATTGTTATATAATCAGCTATTTCTTCAAAAAATTCAGGGTTTGCACTTTTAGGTTGAACAACAAAGTACGGTTCAAACCCTCCTTGAAACATTCCTTCTGCATGACCAGAGCGTAGCCAAATTGACCAGTCCACAAGCTTTGGTATCATCATTTTCTGATAGTTTAGAGGAGTATATACATGTTCAACCATTATCTTCTTTATTGCTTCAATAACTGCTGTAATGGAAGGAGTTAAAATCCATTGATTTCTATAATTTGTTCTTTTAATCCATCCTTCTTTTTCAAGAAGTTTTGTTGGATTTTTGGAAGTAAGAAGTTTCTTTTCACCTGAATACCAAGCAACTGTATGGTGTTCTTTTTTAGCTCCATGATAATCTTTAGATATTTTATCATTGATTCTTCTTAATATCCGTTCTATTGCTCCTTTTTCAACAAAATCTTCTTCTATTTCAGGGTCTATCTCAATTCTTGCCCAAGGTTCATCCTCTTTTTTGAAAAACTCAAGCTTTGATGTTAAAGGTAAAGTAAATTCTCTTTTAGGTTCAAGTTTAAGTTTTTTCTCTATCTCATATTTGATAAATTTAAAACCTCTTAGACCAATTTTGTATTTTTTGCCAATTTCTTGTGCTAATTGTTTGCGCATGCGTAAAACTATAGTGTGAGGAGCATATGAGTCAACTGAATTAAGAGAAAGTACAATCTTCTTATCCTTTATTTCAGAAAGTTCAATAGTGAATTTTCCTTTTGGACGTTTAGAATTTAAATCTTGTTCATATTTTGAAATAAACTGTGTTAAATGTTCTATACTCTCTTTAGGTAATTCTCCGCTTGTGATAAAATATAGTTCTAAAGTTTGTTTCATTTCGTTCGATAGAAAGAATCAGTTATCTATTTTAAACTATTTCTTCTATCGATAAAAAAGTAAAAAGAAGTTATTTGTCATTGATTTTTACTTGTAAGAAATACTCAATTATTTCTTTCAAATCTTTCTTTGTTATACGTTTATCTGACTGAATTCCACCTTTTTCTAAGACTATGTGTCTCATTCCTGGTCTTAACAAACTAAGATCATGCGAGCAAATAATTACTGTTGTTTGTAATTTTTCTGCAACATCCATTAATACATCAATTATGGCTCTTGCCAAATCACTATCTAAATTAGCTGTTGGTTCATCTCCTATTAGAATAGGCGTTTTTCTTGTTAATGCAAGTGATAAGGAAGCTCGTTGTTTTTCTCCAGCAGAAAGTTCATCAGGATAAGCTTCTAACTTATGTTTTATTTGACATTCCTCAACCATATTTAGAGAGTACTCTTCATCATAGTCTAATTTAGAAAACAGATAAGGGACAAGAAGATTATCTTTAACTGTAACAGGTTCAAAGAGGTTATTATGCTGAGTGATATAAGCAATGTTCTTTAATCTAAACATTGATGTTTCATATTCATCTTTATCATGAAGTGAAACATTATTGATAATTATTTCTCCTTTATCTGCTTTTACAAGTCCTGTAATGCAATTAAAAAGGGTAGTTTTTCCTACTCCACTGGGCCCAGTAATCATTACGAAATCTCCTTTTTTAACTTCTAAGTTAATGTTTTTTATTACTTGATTATAACCTGCTGGAGAATGATATCCTTTGGAAACTCCTTTTAATTGCAAAATATTTTCTCTACTCTCTATGAAGTTGAATTTTCTGCTAATAATTTTTTCAATTTCTTCATAAGAAATTTCTCGAGATTCTTTAATCGCTTCGTCAACTGGTTTATTCAAAATCTTGTATATTTCTTCTCTATTTACTATATCAGGATTCCAAAATAAACCAAGAGATCCAGCAGGATGAGCGTCAAATTCTACTACATCATAAAGCTTTGTTTTCATCTTTATTTGATCAGGTATTCTAAGAAGGCTATTTTTATCTAAGTAAGCCCGATTATTTGTAGAAGAACTTGTCATAAATTCAAGTTTATCTTTTTCCATATCTTGACTTACTCCTACTAATCTCCCATCTCTAATGATAAAGCTATGTTTGAATACATTTCTAAAGCGGATATCGTGAGTCACAACAACAATAGTTTTACCCGTGTTCTCGTTAATATCTTTTATAGTATTAATTACTTCTTTAGTATGCTCAGTATCTAATTGACCTGTAGGCTCGTCAAGAAGTAGAAATTTAGGATTTTTAGCTAAGGCTGCACCTAAAGATAAACGCATAGCCTCTCCACCAGAAATGCGAGAAACGAGATTATTTCGCACATGATATAAGTTTAACAGTTCTAAAATTTCCTTGACTTCTCTTCTGGCTTGCTCTCTTGGAATGTAAAATAATTTTTTGTGTATCATAAGATTCTTTTCAACAGAGAGATTTGAGAATAAGTTATCGCTAATATTTTGATTGATCAACCCAATGTATCTGAATCTGAACTCTCTTAGTTGTTTTTGAGACATTTTTTCTAAATGATGGTTGTCAATAATGACTGATCCTCCAGTAATATCTTCTAAGCCAGATAAAATCTTGATTAATGTGGTTTTTCCTGCTCCAGAAGGACCAACTATACTTACAAGATCACCTTTTTCTACATATAAATCTAATCCTCTTAAAGCAGCAACTTTATAATCAGAATGAGGGTCGAAATAAATTTTAAATAAATCAATACATTGTATCATTTTTATCACTCCAAATTCATAGGTTGATATCTAGCAAATTGCATTTTCATTGTCATGTAGAATATAGAGAAAAACATAACAGGAATAACTAGAAAAATTATCACCGCAATAACTGGTGGAAACTGAATAGGATTAGGCAATATCTCTTGCCTTAGGCTTCTTAACACTCTTCGTATAATTTCAGTTATTGTAAAACCTACTGCTGTACCACTGATTATTCCAGGAAGAATTCCAATCATGAATAATTCAAAGGAACTCATTTGAATTATAAGTTTGTTAGGTATACCCATCTTCTTAAGAATGTCATGCTTACCCATTCTTCTTTGCAATATCTTAAGAGGATTACTCATACTTGTAAATACAATAGAGATTATGCAAATTAATAATGAAAAAACAAATATTGAAACTATCGAAGCATAAAAGGGAAGATTGGTACGGTAAATTTCTTGTTCTTCTTCAACTATGTTAATGATTTCTAGATTGTATTTCTCTTCTAAACTTGAAGAAAATTGAACTATATCCGTTTTTTCTTCAACATTTATTAATAATCTATAACCAAATACTCCAAAAACGGTTAAACTCTCTTCTATTTTCTCATAATTGCTCTCTGTTAGAACAATCATAGGAGTTCCTCCCGATTCTCGTGGACCATAAGGATAGATTATGGGGAAATAGTCAAACTCATCTATTATCTTCACTTCTACGTCATCGAATGAGTATTTCATTTCGCTAATATCAAAGAAAAACTTGAAGTTGCTAGAAACAATTATCTCTTTATCGTTATCCAGTTGAGGAATAATATCATCCCAATTTTTGTAAAATCTTTCTGAAGGTTTATACGCTGTATTATAGAAATCCGAAGCTTTTTGAATCACTAAAAGATTTAACTGTCTTCCTCCAAACATTGCGTCAACTTGAGAAACGTTACATATGCCGATTACTTCGGGAAGAATTTTAATTTCATCACTGATACTGGAATTAACGTTATTGTAATTGCTTATATACATATCAGCTCCTGCCATAAAGTAAGAATCTTTTATTATCCCATTCTGCATTGTTAGAGGAGCAGCTATTGCAGGAACAGCAATTCCTACCAAAAGTAAATAGGTCAAGAAAATATCATTAAACAATGAAAGATCTGTTTTTACTTCAACTAATGAGAAAGTGAATATATTCTTCTTAATTTTCCACAAAGTTTTGCTTAAAACTGCCATAATAAAAGAGTGAAGATCTTTTAAAATTAGTCCTAAACCGAATAAAGATATCATTACTCCAATTCCAATAATATACACGAAAATGTTTATCAATTGGTTATCTGAAGAAGAAAGATTTTCGCTGAAAGTTAGATATAGTTTTAGTCCTCCGTAAATTATTCCTCCTCCAACAGCAATAATAATGAAGTTGCCGATTTTCACCTTTTTAAGAAAAGAAACAAATTTGTTATAATCTCTTATTTGCTCCTTCTTTATTTTTGCCATTCTTATTGTTAAAGGTAAAGTAATAATTATTAAACCAAAGAACGAAATTGTGAAAATTAAAGGAAGATTCTTTAACGAAGGCATTGTAGAACTTAGATTGAAAGAGACAAATCTATCTAATTTTAATAAAATGGGAATAATCAGTATTGCTTCTCCTAAACCTAAAAAGGTTGCAATAAGTGATTCTACAAATTTCATTACTGTGTTCAGATAAACTATTTTTCCAGTTGACAACCCTTTGGAACGGAGAATTTTAATTTCTTCATCAAAACTTGTAGCAAATAAGGCATTTGTTTCAAAAATCAAGAATAGTGCAAGGTAAAGGACAGGTATTGATAATAAAACAATTAGAAATTGAGTAGAGGAATAGGAAGGAACTAAACTTTGCAATACTAGTTTTAATTCAGTTGAAATAACCCAAGAACCACCTAAATCAAATTTTACAGGATGATCGTAACTTGGTTGTAAAATGTCAAAATCATTTATTAGTTTTCCAATATTTTTAGAATTAACTAAAGAAAAATCATAGAAAAATTGAACTATACCATCAAATTTCAGATGTTGAACTGGCATAGTTTTTAAACTTGACAGATAAAAATCATTGAAAGTTATTGCACCGATGTATTGTGAAATCATTTCTATGAGATCATATGATAATCCATAATCTCTACTCATCTTAAATAATGAAGGTTCTGTTGGTTTTTCGTAAATCCCTACAATAGTCATGTTCACTCTTTCTTTTAAACCTCCAACAGAGACATCTGCACCAACAAAGACAATAGTGTCGTTTATTGTTTTATTGAAAGCTGTCGCTGTAGTTTGATCGATTATAACTTCATTGATTTTATCAGGTAACCTACCTGAAACTAGAATTCTTCCCAAAATATCCTTATAATTAGTAGATAAGGAATAATATGATTCTACGCTCTGAACTGTACTCTCAGTATCCTTCTTAAATAGAATTCGCATTTGCATTGAATAATCAGAATCAATAATTATATCCTTCAAAACTTCAGTTTTAAAAGCGATAGTTGAAAGAATCTCGTTCATAACAGCAGAAGAAAAATTCTCGTAAAAAGGTGAGTATTCATTTACTCTCCCCCATCTCGCGGAAAGAACATTATGCATTCTCGAAAACGTAGCTGAAGCTTTTTCATCTTCTTCTAAATGAGCATCTTCTAAATATTGTTGTATCATCATGTTTTGTTTATATGAAAAGAGTGAAGAAGAAGAGAAAACAATCATTGCCAAAATTGATAAGCCTAGTATTGTTATTATAGCTCTCTTTTTGTTTGATCTCCATAAATCGAAAGGAAGACTCAATGAACTTACAATAAAAACCCATAGATTGAGAAATACTAAAACAAATTTACTTTTTCCAGTTTTTATAGGTCTAAATAAAAACCTAAATAGTTTTTTTCCTTGATTTACTATTTTTTTGTAAAATATGGCTATAAATAGTAAGAGAATTGAGATAGCTATTGTAAATTCAATCCAATGTATTCTAAAAACATATTGAAAGAAGTTTACTAAAGTTAGATCGTAAATAACAGGTCTTATAATACTGTTGAAAGATAAATTACTATTTGAATAAATTAAAACAGAAAAGACATTAGGTTCTACTATAACTTTGTTTTCTAGTTGAGTATCATGAAATCTCTGTGTTCTACTAACTAAAAAAGTAGTAGGAGATTGAAAATTGATATGAGTCGAGTCGAAAACCGTAATGTTTGAAGTGAAAGGAATATCAATAAATTGTTGAGTAATATTTTTTCCATTATATCTTAAAATAGTAAATTCAGTAATTAAATCAGCCTTAGAATTACTTGAATTAAGAGGTAAGTGGGGATTAGGGTTGATTAAGAATGTTATTGACGAATCAAAAGAGTAGTGATACAAGTCATCATATGAATACATTCCCAATTGAAATTCACTAAAGTTTTCAAAAGAAAGACTTTCGTTCAATTTAAAATTATGAGTATAGAATGTTGATCCTTTAATTAGAGCCAAGTTTAGTGTAGTTTGATTAAATACCGATAAATAAACATCATAATCAGTATTGAAAAGAAGATAGTTACTTAAATAAGGGTCATCGTTTATGATATATATTCCAACTAGCCTTGTTGGGAAAAACATATACTTGTACAATGCAACTAATTTTCCATCAACAAGTAGCAATGTTTGAATGCCATTATATTCTAAATCTGTAAACCAATTTTCAGTGCTTGAAGTTCCATTTAGAAAAACTGTTAATTTTTTAAATTTAGTCTTTGGGTGCTCATCCATTGCCGATTCAAACATTGGTTCTGCAAACAGCAAATAGAAAGAGTTTTCTATAAACTGAACATTATAGATAAAATAATTTCCAAAAAAACTTGAATGGTAAATCAAGAAATTACTTTTGTTTTGTTCTGATTCCCAAACATACATTTCAATATTGAATTGCCCAAAGTTTCCATGATATGAATAGAACAATACTATTTTGTTATCAATTCTAAAGGTGTCAAAAATTGTTCCTGGACTTAAATCTGTTTTAATCTTTGATATATTTCCTTCAAACAAATGAAAGATAGTGAAGGATTGATTTTCTAATTCCATTTTTATGAATAAGTGTAATCTTTCTTGAGTGTCTAACACCGCTCTTGTTTCTAAATCTACTATTGTTTCATAAGCTTGAAAATAACCTATAACCTCTTCTTTAACTTCTGGATTTTCAGTTATATCAGCACTTATTAGCAAAGAATTATAATTTAAACTTAATATAGACGCTATTAAAATAAACACGAAATATTTTTTTTCCATACCAATCTCCCATCGGATATGCCTTTTTTTGAACACTTTAAAATTTTCCTCTGTAAAAATATTTTTTAAATGAATAAATACTTCAAGAAAAGAATTTATATATTGCAAGTTCTTGTTAAGCAAAATGTCCTCAAAAACCTCTAAAGACACAGAAAAATTAAGAAGTAAACTGAAAGACTTGTTATCAATACCCAGTTCTCTGTTAATAGTTTTTCTGACAACATTGTTAATGAGAGCCAGTTTTTATTTGGCAATTGCAATCTTGAATTATCCTCATTATTTAACTCATCTTTCTTCAGTTCAAAAAACATGGATTTTTATTGTTTATCCATTAAGTGAATTATTAACTGTATTATTTTTTGGAGTGCTATCTGATAAGATTGGGCGAAAGATTATTTATTACATTGGTCTAGGCACAACTGCGATAGCGATTTTATTATTTTCCTTTGTTTCAGAATTTGCATTATTATTGGTTGTTTCTTCAATATTGGGAATTGGTGCAGCTGCTCAAGTCGCCTCTACCTTATCTATTGTAGCAGATGAAGCTCCTGAAGACAAAAGAGGGCGATTTATGGGTTTTTACGATGCGATGACACTTATAGGTTTAGGTTTAGGATTTGGAGGAGGTTTCCTCATTATGGAAATCTTGTTTGGGAATGAAGATGTTACGACGATGACTAGTTCCCAGCAAACTGAGTTTTACAAAAGAGTTGCAACAACGAGCGAAGTTCTTTTTGTAATTGCAGCTGTGTTGCTTTTTATTTCATTAGTAGTAGCAGTGGTATTGTTAAAAGGAAAACAATTTGTAAAATTCGGTAAAGAACAAACAATAAAAGAGAAGGTCAGTTTTATAATTAAAGATAAAAATTTACGTTACTTGATGCCTGTTTGGGTACCAATAATCTGTCTTTATGCAATTGTATTGACTAATGCTGAAGAATTAGCTCACACACTGAACCTACATGACGTCAAACTACTTATCGTTCTTGCAGTTATTTTCGGTTCTATACTGATAGGCTTTCCTCTTAATGGAATATTAAGTGACAAAATAGGAAGAAAACCTTTTCTGTATATAGGCATGTTCTCTTTTGCCGGATTTGTTACAGTTCTAATAATTGGTGCAGAACAAGCTAAAGTTAACAATCCAAATCTACTATTGTATCTATCTCCATTGATGTTTGTTCTAGGTATCGGTTGTGGAGCTTTTCCTCCAGCAGCACTAGCATTGTTAACTGATCTATCTCCAAAAGAAAATTATGGGTCAAGTATGGGTGCTTATTCTGTAGTTTATGGAACTGGAATGATTATTGGTCCTCTCTCTGCAGAATATTCACAATCAGTTGGAGGTTTATTTGGATTAATCATTTTGATTTGGATTCTTTGTGCAATTAGTGTTGTTGGAACATTATTAGTTCCAAAACATCTTTTGAGCAAAGGATCTCATTAGTTTTTCTATTTTTTTTCTAATTAATAATTAAGTAACCTTTATTATTTACTAAAATAAGCCGATTCTTCATTATTTATTTCTAATAGAATCTTAGCCATTTTTGGGAATTCTGTAGGAGCTATTAAGCTAGCATTCTGACACCCAGTATTTACTAATATATAGACAAACAAATCAGAATAGTGCGCAATAACCTCTATATTCCCATTGGTAAAAGCTATTTTGTTTAAGTTTTCTTTTATTAAGATGGAAAATTTGATTTCGTTTAAAATTTTTAAAAGGTAGGTATGATCTGAATAAAAAATATTTGAAGTTGTTTTATGAAATAATAACTCATTTGTATATCTATCTAAAATAAAAAGATTATAGGGAGTATTTTCTACATATTTATCTACTCTATTGAAAAAATCTAGTTTCTTTGCTGAGTCAATGTTTAGATTGTAAATTCTTTCTTCTTCTCTTATTTCATAATCTTTTAGCACATCAAGAATCTGCATGAAGGGTTCTTTAAAGAGTTTTAAAAAGAAAGTACCATCTCCAAATTCACGATTAATTATCTCTTCATTTTCATAATCACTAAAAGTACTTGAAACTAGAAATCTAAAATTTTCCACTTCTTTTAAAAACACTCTTTCTCCTTTTTCGAATTCAATTCTTGCTACAAGAAAGAAACGATTATTAAAAAAAGGAATGTAAATCAGTCTTTCATCTCCCGCAATATCTAGGTAATTAATGGTTTTTCCAGTTAACTCAACTGAGAAGGATTGTAAAGCACTCATTAGAGCACCTATTAAATCAGGGTCGATAGGAACAGATTTTCTTATTATCGCGTGATTTATTAGAATACCATCATTTGAAACTAACCACATTTCTTTAATCATTTTTTTCACTTATAGTTTTTTTATATATTCGATTATAGAATTAAAATTATTATTAGTTAGAGAAGAGTATACAATCAGATTTTTCTGTAAGAACGAAATTTCTTCCAGCTTTTTGCTTATTCTTTCAAAGTTTTTAGTTGTATTTTTAATATCACTTTTTGTTAAAATAAATGACATTCTAAGTTTATTCTCATCTTCAATTTTCTTCAGAATTGCAAAAATTCTTTCATACAAAGATTCTTTGTAGATAAAGCCATAGTCAAGAACAAAAAAGATCGCATCAAAGTTATTTTCGACTTTTTCATTTAGATAATATGAAATCAAATCCATATTTCCGCCAATTTCTGTAATTTTTAATTTTTTTCCAAGGAAATAAAATTGAGATGTGGAAATTCCGATATTATGAAGTTTAGTTCCCAAAAAAGCATTGTAATTTAATCTGTGAATAATACTCGATTTTCCACATTTACTAAAACCAATTAGTAGAATGTTGAGTTGTTTATTTTCCTTTCTTGAGATTGAATATTGTACTTTGAATTGATTTTTTTGTCCAAAAGTAATTTTGGTAGAATATTGACCTAGAATTGAGCCTGTTGATTCAATTATTTTTCCAAAACCATCAAAAATGCTTATACCAAGAATAAATTCTTCAGGAATTTTTTCTAGGAGTTGAAGGAGAAGTGATTTGATAGATATTTGATTTTGTAAATAAAATGACAATTTGTTATGGAATTCATTATTTTGAACTATTTGTCTTAGCAACTGTGTGGCAATTGTATCTTCTTTCACGTTTATTAAGTTCATTTAACCTTAATTAACTTTTTTAATAACCCATGTCCAAATTTACTTTATTAAGTGGTTCTTCTCCTCTCACGAACCTATTGATATTTTCAACTAGTTTAATTACACGATCGTGCCATTTTTTATCAGTTTGCCAAGCGCGATGAGCAGACATAATTATGTTATCTAATTCCTGAAATGGATACTTAGAAGGGTAACAAGGAACAGGTTCTTGTTTCTCTCCTCTCCTTTTTGGATAATTATACCAGACATCTATTGCTGCGCCTTTGATTTTTTTATTTTTAAGGCTGAGATATAGTTCTTCTTCATCTATTGTTTTTCCTCTTCCTACATTTACAATAATAGCTTCTTTTTTCATAGCGTTAAACTCTTCTTTTCCTAAGAAGTTTCTTGTTTCTTCAGTAAGTGGAAGTGAATTAATGATAAAATCAGCTTGTTTGATCGCTTCAATTCTCTTTTCTGGAGTATAAACTGTTACATTTTGCATTTCTGCGTTCTTTCTTCTTTTTATCGCGATAAATTTCATGTCAAACGGTTTACAATACTCCATTACTTTTTTGCCTATATGTCCAAAGCCTAAAAATAATATTGTTTTATTTGTTAAACTTACAGAAGGATATTGGGTGTAATCCCATAGTCCTTTTTCTCTTAATAATTTGTCATTTGCTAACAACTCTTTAGAAGCTGCTAAAAGTAAAGAAAAAGCATATTCTGCAATTGTGTCTGAATGTTCATGACTATTACAGAGAATAATATTTTTTTCTTTGTAAATTTTTAAGTTGTGTCTATCTACACCAGTTCCAAATGTTTGATGAAACTTCAATTTATTTGTACTTTCTAGCTCTTCTTTTGATAATCTTCCACCTAAAACAATATCTACTTCTTGTAAGATTTTTTTTCTTTCATCTTCTGTAAGTTCATCTCTAAAAAATACTTCTACTCTCTCGTCTATTCTTTCTCTAATTTCTTCTTTTTCTTGTTCATTAGCGTTAATTAAAAAGAGTGCTTTCATAAGTTAAAGTAGATTTTCTCGTTAAAAATATTTTCAAAATACAAATATCAATTTCTAAATTTTTCAATTAAGGTTAACTATAAATAGTTTTATTACACTTTAAAATTAGATGACTGAAAATTCGTCCAAAGATGAGAAAACTGCACTGATAAAACAACTTCGCTTAAGTTCTCTCCCCGTACAAAGGGAAAAGGCTGCAATATTACTAGCTAACTTTCCTGATTCTGAAGTGCTAGATGCTCTTCTAAATGCACAAATTCGTGATCCCAACCCAAAAGTTCGTGATGCAGCAGCTGCTTCTTTAGCGAGACTAATTTCATATTCAGAGGACGATGATTCAGAAATTTTGCCTGAAGATAAAAAAAAGCGATATAATCAAATTTTCAATCTAACAAAAGAAATAGAAATAATAAGACAAGGTACAACACGATTCAGATTTAACAAAAAAGATACACTTGAGATCACGCAACTTTTTAATCAGATAAAATCTGATAGATACCTCCCCAAACAGACTAACGTTAGAAGTTTGATTAATTCTATTTTATTACTTCCAATAGATAATATTGATTTGGGAAGAGATGTAGCAATAACATTAACTGAAATACTAAAACGTAGTTTCGACGAAGAAGAAAGGTTGATAGCAATAGGTAGTTTAAGTAATATTGTAACAACAATTGAATCGTATAATCCCCTATTTGGAATTGCAGAAGCGTTTTTAATGATTTATAAGACATCAGACGATTCAGAGATGAGAATGATATCTTTTAGATGTCTCGAATTATTAATCTCAAAAACAAAATCAATGAATAAACTCAATTACCATGTAGATAATCTTGCAAAACTTCTAACCTTCTCTTATGATAAGCGAATTCGAGAAATAGCTATATCTGCATATCCAGAGTTAGTATTTCTTTACAACGAAAAATCTACTTTTTTAGTTGATCACATAATCAAGATTGTAAGAGCAACTTATGAAGATAGACTAAGAGAATTAGGTCTTAAAGCTCTAGAAGCACTGATTTTAAGAAAAAGGGTAACAGAAGAGAATTTTGAAAGCATTATTAAGATGCTAAAATCTCATCATTCTAAAAATATTCGAATTAGAGCAATTGAGTTATTTCTGTCTATAATTTTACAAGCTCACGAAGATATGATAGATGATGCTTTAGCAAGTTTGTTTATTATTATGCAGAAAACAAAAGATGAAGATATATGTTATACTGCAATACAGAATATTGAGCATTATTCATTGATAGATGTTCCTAAAGAAAATGTTCAAAATGTTTTTAGATTAATTGAAATAATTGCCACAACCTCTCCTCATCCACTAATCGCTCTAAGAGCATACAATCTTGTTTCGAAGATCATTTCAAATAAACCTAATCTCATAACAACAGACTTCATAGTCGAAATAGCTCATAATATGTTGTCTAGTAAAGATCTAGGTGTAACTGAACAGATTCTAGTATCTTTCTGTGAGTTAATCTACAATAGAGAGCTAAATCCTCTAGATATTACACAAAATATTAGTAACATATTATTTTTATCTGATGATTCAGATATTTTAGAGGGATTAGTAACCATATTTCAGGAATTACTTGTTTCTGATAAAAGTATTAATCCTAAAGATGTACTTGATAAATTGATAGTTATTATTTCAGAATCTAATGGAAAGCATGATGTGTTTAGAAGATTAGCTAATTTAGATGTAGATATTTTCAAAAAAAGTTCTAATAAAGAAAAATCAGAGAAGAAAAAGACCGAATAGTAATTGAGAAAAAATAAACATTGATATTATTATAGCAAGTGTATAATTCTCAAATTTGAATTCTTTAATTACCTCTTTAAACATCAAGGGAGAAAAAATAGAAAAAAGCAAAAAGAATGTCCCAGGATAATATAGATAGATTAAGAAATCATTGTAAGATAAGGGAATGAAGAAAGCTACAAAAATAAAAAATGTAGCAAATAATAAATCTATAACTATATATGCTATAAGGGGTTTTCTGAAATTCTTACATTTGTCTTGTTGGAAAGAAATAATTGTTAAAGGAAGAATAAAGAAGAATATATCTGTCATAAAGTCTGTTGTTTGAAGTATTTTTAGGGATAGATCTGAAAGCTGAAGTTCTGTAACTAAAGGCCAACCAACAAAAGTTAAGCTAAAAGGCCAAAAAACAGCCACTTTTACTAAATAAAACATGTCTAAAATGACATGTGTAATCATCCCCACTCCAATTCCAATACTTATACTCCTAAAATCTATTTTACTTATTTTTTTATCAGGAATATACTTTTTTGTAATAAATCCTAGAAGGTAAATGAGTAAAGAAAGTACAGTAATAAAAAACAAGCTATGAGTAAATGTTCTATGTAAAATTGTAGCTTTTTCTCCAATGAAAAGATAAGCTAAAGCTGCAATAAATATATCAATATCAGGGAATATAGCTCCAAAAGCAGCTGATACTTTGAAACCTTCTTTTTTTCCAAAACTTGCTAAAACTAAACCTGAAAGAAGATGAACTCCTCCTTGCATAAGAGTTGGAATAAATGTTCTATTATAAATTTTCTTAATTTCAAATTAAAGAACTTTATTTATTAGAGAAGATATTTTTTCAACTACTTCTTGTGCTTCCTCTTCTTCTACTCTATAAATTAGGATCTTTCCAGATGGAAATAAAGAAACTTTTTTTCCTTTTTTTGTTTCTAAAATGTAAACAACTTTTGTCTCTCTTAGTATCTTGAAATACTCATCTTCAACAAGAATAGATTTTATTTTTTCTAAATTTATTGTTGTTTGCTCATCTGGTAAAGCTTCAAATCCTGTTTGTTTTTTGCACTTTTGAATGACAGAGTACTTCATTTAGATGTCGTTTTTTACTATATTTTTATGCTTTTCTTTTTTATTTCTTATCTACACTTTTGTTTTTGAAGTTTGGTAAAAGTTATTAATTTATAAAAATAAAGATTGTTATGAAACAAGTTTTACTTCGAATTAATCTTTCTGATGGAACACACAAAATTGAAACTATTCCCCAAGAGGTAAGTAGGCAGTTTCTCGGAGGAACAGGTTTTATTACTTACTTCCTTTATAAAGAAATCAAACCAAAGATAGATCCTTTATCTGAAGAAAATAAGATAGTCATAGCTTCAGGACCTCTACAAGGAACAATTGTTCCTATTACTGGTAGATATAGCATTGGAACTAAATCTCCACTAACAGGACTGTTTTTAGATACAAATGTGGGCGGTTTTGTAGGCCCTGAACTAAGGTTTGCAGGATATGATGTCATAATAATAGAAGGAATGGCAGAGAAACCCATTTATATTTCAATAATTGATGATGTAATTTCAATTAAAGATGCATCATCATTGTGGGGTAAAACTACTCATCAAACAGAAGATAAACTTCGAGAACTTGAAAATGAAGAAAGTATGCGAGTAATATCCATTGGCCCAGCAGGAGAAAATAAAGTTAAGATTGCTTGTGTTACTTCTGATAGGTTTAGAAACGCTGGAAGAGGAGGTTTAGGCGCAGTTTTTGGAAGTAAAAATTTGAAAGCCATAGGTATCAAAGGGAGTTCTAGACCCACAAATGGCAATAAAGAAGAATTAGATAAAATAAGAAGAGGAATAATCAAAAGAGCTAAAACAGCAAAAGAGCATAAGCACCTACTTTATCAACATGGAACCAGCTGGTTAGTTGATATCGCCAACCAATATTCTCAGTTTCCTACAAAGAATTTCCAGAGCGGGGTATTTGATAAACATGAGAAAATAAACCATAAAGCACTTGAAAAATATAAAAGAAAAAGAAGACCATGCTATAAATGTGTGATTTCTTGCTCTGAGGTTCTTGATGCTTCTTCTTTTGATTGGACAGATGAAGAATTTATTGCCAAACCCGAATATGAAACTTTAGGATTAATTGGAGGAAATTGTGCAATTGATGATCCAGAAACAATAATCAAAGCAAATTATAGATGTAATGAATATGGTTTAGATACAATTTCAACAGGAAGCATAATTGCAATGATTATGGAGGGAGTAGAAAAAGGGAGAATTAAGGAAGAAGAATATCAAGATATTAGATTTGGAAATAAAGAAAAACTAATGGAACTAATTGACAACATTGCTTATCGCCAAGGTATTGGAGATTTTCTCGCTGAGGGACTGGTAGATGCTGCTAAAAAGTTTAATACTGAAGATTTAGCAGTACATACAAAGAAGTTACCATATGCAGCTTGGGATCCAAGAGGAAAATTGGGTCTAGGTCTAAGTTATGCCACTGCAGCTGTCGGTGCAAGTCATTTAAGAGGTTGGCCATCAACAAGCGACATTCCTGACAAAAGTGCAGTATCAGTCATTGATTCGTTAATAGAGCAACAAGATTTGAAGACTTTAAAAGATAGCTTGATCATATGCCATTTCACACATAGTATCAGCCCAGCATTAAATATTGATGATTGCCACAAAATGGTTGAAGCAGCGTTTGATGAAAAATTTGAGAGAGAAGAGATAATTAACATCGCAAAGAGAGTTTGGATACTTAAAAGAATGTTCAACATTAGAGAATTTAAACCAAACAAAGCTAAAGAATTTGATAAATTACCTCCAAGATTTTGGGAACCAATGCCTGAGGGAAGAGCAAAGGGAATGAAAGCTTTTATCTCTGAAGAAGATTTCAATAAATCTCTATTGGCACTATATGAAAAACGAGGTTTAGATGAGTTGGGAGAACCTTTACCATCTACTATTTCCAAATTGGATCTTGATAAGATATAATTTGAAGTGACAAATATGGAAAGGAAAATAAAAGAAGAAGTTGAAGAATTTCTGAATTTAGAACCGAAAGAACAAATAAGTATCGTTCAAAATCAATGCGAAGAAGTAATTTCACAAATAAAAGAAAAAAATGTTGACTTGGAACATTTCATATACCAAGTAACAAAATTCAAAACTTTTTTTTCTCTTTTAAGTAAAGTAAGAAGGATTTATAGAAAAGAATACTTTGATCTTGTAGTTAATACATTAGCTAAACTTTGGTATGCTGTCGAAAAGTGCCAATCTCAAAAGTTGCTTTACCCTACTTTATCCGCTTTTACAGAAGTATTTTCCAAACTCAAAGGGTTAAATCCGTACTTTACTTTAGAAGCTTGTATAAATAAAACAATCTCATACAGTTTACTCCCCTCAATTGTAGAGTTAGAGATTCTTCTATCAAAAGAAAAGCAACATCTTCAATTTCTTCTTGACTATTTTCAGTTAGAATCAGTTTTAAAGCTAGTAGAAAAAGAAGAAGAAAAAATAACAATAATACAATCAGCAACAAATTACATTCAAACACTAATTTTAACCTTATACAATTTCCTTTTTACTATTCCTAATCTGAAAAAAAAGGACTTTATTTCATGGTATAAATTATTTGAAGAAGCGTTAAGCAAAGCTATCTCAACACATAAACTACTACTAAAACAAGAACTTTCAGAGATAAATAAATTTAGGACACTTCTATCTAAATCCTCACTCCATTCTATAAAAGCACAACTATTACTACTTTGGATAAAGTTTCTAAACGAAAAAAATGAAGAGAAGTTAAATCTAGCCTTAATGGAAAACACACAGGCCATGCAAACAATCGAACACCTGCTCGATAATTCAATATATAAAGAAAATGTTAAACCCTATTATTTCCAGTATAAAACATTATTTTTGGAAACACGATTTTATCAGTTACTACATAATTTTGTAAAAAGCCAGTTTAGAAATGATTTACGTGTAGGAGATATAAAAGATGACAAAAAATCTTTATCTCTTAAAAATCTTAAATTCCAAGTAGATGAAATATTGAATGAAATATGGGAATACATAAGTGAAATACAAACAAAGGGAGACGACAGTATTATTGGAGTTTCCTCAAATATGATAAACACTTATGCAAAAGTATCTTATGGAGCTTACATTTACGAAATAAGAGAGAATATAGAGCAGATGGAACAAATAATAAAAACAAGAAGATTGGATATTAGCGACCCTGAGCTATCTCTCATGTTAGGAAATTATTGGTTGATGAAATGGGGAGAAAATAACGAAAATAATCGAAAATATCTAGAATTAGCTGAATCTTATTTCACACGAGCAGCAGAAATTTATCAAATATTATTTAACAACAAAAAACTTCCAATATATGCATTTAGCATTTCAGGACTAATTTCGTTAAGACAAAATAATCCTCCGAAAGCAGAAGTCTTTTTCATGAAAGCAGATGATGTATTTAATGATGCTAAATATGCAGAAATATTAAATGAATCAGAGATACTATACTATACAAAATTTAGAGAGCAAATTGATAGAATATTGAACAATGAAAAAATAAAAAAACCATTAAGATTTAATAAACCTTTTAACCCACTAGATTTCAACACATGGACAATAGAAAAAAAAGACTGGAGAAAAAAGTTTTCTTATATTGCAGAACCATTTCCATTTCATTTAACACAATTAAAAATACATGAGTTTGAATTTATGAGCCCAAGAAAGGAGAACGAAGAATGAATAAGCAACAAAAGCAAAAAAAATCTATATGGCTAAAAGAAAATTTTTTGCTTTTACTTGTTTCTCTAATTACTATTTTTTTAGGAATATTTTTATGGTTTAAGTATGATGAAGTTTATTATCTTATCTTTACCTTTGTTACAGTTTCTCTATTTATCTATTTCTTATACAAAAACCAATAAATTTGACAACAATCATTTTGAGACTATTGAGTAATATATAAAATAAAAGAAGAAAATTGTTTATTCTTGTTTCATTCTTTTAATTCTTCCAAAGATAAGGAGTTCTAGTCTTGGAAAAAACAGCTTAACACTACCAACTTCAAATTATTCAACCATGAACATTTTTTGTTTTGCAAGAATTAGCTCAATAGATCAGAATCTACTTGATTTTTTAGTTAACTCAATTTTTGTTCTAATGGTGGTACTTAAATTCAATTTTGTTCTCAAGAATATAGTGAAAAATAATAAGTAAATCTTTATTCTTTTGACTTTCTTACATTAAATGTCCATATTTCATTGAAAACATAATTGTTAATTACGGAAAGAATAAATGCGATACTTGTTGCGATAAAATCATTAATGCTTAAGACTGTTGCTAATAGATAGACAATACCTAAATTTACTACTGTTCCTGATGCTCCTACTATGCTAAATTTGATAAATTGTTTAAGTACATTTACTTCAATTCCTTCTTCTTTTTCTTTGAATGTCCATATTTTGTTTAGAATGAAATTATATATTGTAACAATTATTATTGCAATAAATGTTGAAATAATTATTTTTTCTATTCTTATTTTTCCTATTGTGAATAATAGATCTTTTTCTATAATTTGATTAAGTATTTTGAGCATGACGAAAATAATAAGTTCATTAATAGCTAAACCACCTATGCTGACTATAGCGAATCTTGTGAATCTTCTTTTAATTTGAGGGCTTAAGCTTTTTTTCTCCTTTTCAGGATCGTTTTCCATTTCATTCATTTTGTTAATCATGTTCTAAACAAATGCTTTTTAAATGCTTTTACGGAATTTTTTCTAAACAGTTATTGTTGAGAGGTTTACATATGACTATTCACGTACAATATCTATCTCAAGTTATAGTTAGAATGAAGTTTGAAGGCGATTTTGATGACAAATTGATCGATGAATTAGATCGTTGTCTGGATGAACAGATAGGGAATACCCAAAAACAGTTATTCTACTTAATTGATCTATCAAGTTATGATAAAATTACTGCTAATAATGCTTCAACTGTTATTGCTGATAAACTAGCAGAGAGGGGAGATATTATAGCTAATGTTGCTTTTCTTGGTCAGAAAAAGATTAAGATCAAGAATAAAGACATTAAAGCTAAGTCTGAAGTTTTCACTAGTGATTTTAGTGCACAAAACTGGATCAGTGACAAGTCTCGTCATGGTTTCTTGGACCATATTTCTGTGAAATCACTTTTGGATAGGTAAAGTAATTACCTATTCTCCCAAATTTTTTCTCCAGTTGTAATCTTCTTTTGCTATCAGTGTAACAGCAGAATCTTCTTTTGAATCGATGATTTTTAATTCTGTATTTTCTATAATCTTCTTTGAAAATTCTAGTATTTTTGGGTACCTTGGCATTATTTCATAAGGTAACCTTTTTCTTGCGTCTCCAACACTCATAAAACCTTTTACTTCTAGAAAATGAGCTTCTGATCTTAAAAATAATTCAGCAAAAGCTTCTGGTTCGACTAAATTGTAGTTTTCATCTACTAAAGTTAATCTTATAACTTTTCTAGTGTTAAGCGAAGGAAGTAATTCAATTGTTTCCATCACTTTGTTCCATAGATTTGAAAAAGAAGGACGAGCAGTTTTTTTGAAACTTTCTTCAGTAGGGGCAATTAGAGTAACATAGAGTTGAGTAGGAAGAGGGTCAAGTTTCTTCAACATTTCAGGATTAGTGCCATTAGTTACTAGAAAAGTAGTCATATCACGATTGTGGAACTCTTGAATTAATTCTGGTAACAAAGGATAGAAAGTTGGTTCTCCACTTAAAGAAATTGCAGCATGTTTTGGATTGTAAGCTTCTTCATATAATCTTGGTTCTACTTTTGGATGATTTTTGAATCCTGCAATTAGTCTTCTTTGATGTTCTATCATTTGATCAATAATATATTCCGGTTTGTCAACTTTTCCTCTCATTAATTCTTTGTTGTACCATGATGCACTTCTCCAGCAAAAAACACATTTTAGATTACACCATATTGTTGCAGGAGTACATTGAAGACAACGGTGAGAAGCTATTCCGTAAAATTGTTGTTTATAGCAAAAACCTTCTCCTTTTAACGCGTGCTTTAACCAGGTGCAAATTTTTACTGCAGAGTGATTACCAGCTATTCTGTACTGTTGTTTTTCTAGTTTGTCTTTCAATTTTGGAGGAATAATGTTTGTATTTAAACTCATTAGATTTACTTATTTTTCTTTATTTTTAGACTTTATCTTTATTGAAATTTTTTTTGATTAAATTTACTATAAAATTAACAAAGGAAAACAATAGATTAAAATATTTAAAAAATTAAAATATACTGATATGGTTAGTATTAAAAAAGTTCTCAAGCAACTAGAAGATTCTGATCCTATAGTTCGAAGAGATGCAATACTTACTCTTGGAGAACTAAAAGACGAAAAAGGGGTTGATCCTTTAATTAAGTGTGTTCAACAAGAAATAAAAGAAAATAGAATCACCGCTATTGTTGCACTTTCAGATATTGGAGATCATAGGGCTATTGAAATATTAATCTACTGTTTAATGGATGATGATGAAGAAATAAGACTTGCTGCTGCTCGAGCTTTAGGACGATTTACTTCTCCTCAAGCTATCACTACTTTACTTGTTTCATTAAAAAAAGACCCAAGTGTGAGAGTTAAGAGTCGTGCAGCTCTATCTTTAGGGAGTATTGGTTCAGAACTGCCTGTTGAAGAATTACTTAAAGAATCTAAATTAGAACACCCAACCACTCTTCTTTATTCTATAAATTCTGCTTTGACAATGATAGCAAAGAAAAATGGTTATAGTTCAGTAGATGAACTTGTTCAAAAAATAAGGGCTAAAAAGGCAGAAGTAGATGAGAAAACACCAGAGCATAAACAAATTCAGGAGAAAGAAGAGCTCGAATCTTTTCCTCGTTTATATGACTACATTAGAAAATATGTAGCTCGAGAACTAGAAGGGGTACAAACAGTATTAAGTATTAACTCAGATGAAAAGACTGCATCAAAGAAAATAGCTGATATTTTAGCAGAAAAATTCTGGAAATTTGCTGAATGGATCGGAAAAAGAATGGGACATAAATTAACTGAATATCAATCTGATTTGCTCTGGCAGATGATATGGGATACATCAAGGCCAATTAGAAATGAAATTTACCAAATGATAAGAGATCATCGCTCAGAATTAGAGGAATTAAATCGATTCCAGAAATGGCTCAACAAAATAGAAGAACAAAAAGAAGAAGAAATCGTTAAAGATATTGAAAGAAGCAGACCTAAACCCATTATTCAAACTTCAAATAATGTGAAAAAAGACGAAGCAGAGACAATTAGAGCTGCAGATTTGGCAAGAAGTATTTCTTCAAATCTTGAAGAAATAATGGGCAAATATTCTAGTTGGAAAACAAGAGAGTTAAAAGATGAAGAAGATTATTAAGCTTCTTTAAAATTCTGAAAATTGCCAAAAAAATTTTTCTAAAACAATTTTTTATTATTTATTAATTTTCGTAATACCTTGCTAATACTAAATCCTTCACGACAAAAACATATTTATTTCTGTTTACAATTGTGATATAGTAGATATCTAAGATGGAATATGGGGTTAATATGAAAAAAAAGCTGATTACATTTAAAGTAACAGAAGCTATGATGAAATGGATAGCAGAAATGATGGAAAAGGGGAATTATAAAAATAGAACAGAATTAATTGTAGATGCTCTTAGAGAGTTTCTCATCCAAGAAAGAATGGTTGAAGATCAGGAAGAACTAGAAGCAATTTTTGAAAGAATTGATGAATAGTTCTCTTATAACTCCTTCTGTATTTCTGTTATTTTAGCCCTATTATTCAAACCAATACATAGATGTTTTTTCGAAACATTCTTTTGTTAAATTTTGTGAAAGCTTAAAATAATTAGTAACTTTTTTATCTATCCTTTTTCTGAAAATCACTGCTTGATTAAAATCTCTATCTGATTTTATCCAGTTTTTTGTAATTTCTTTCATTGTTACCCAGATATCAGAGGAAGGAAAAGGGATTGGTATCTCTCTAAAAAGGTTTGAAGTTATGTCTCTTACAATAAAACTTTCTACTATAAATTGAACAAATGAGGAGGAAAGATAACCAAACAACCCATAAAGGTCTATTTGTTCATCAGGAATTATGATGTCAAAAATGTCGTTTACGTAATAGCCTTCTAGGTCCAAACCAATAAAATACTTCTTTCCTCTATTTCTACGGACTATTTTTGGTTTTTCAAATATTTGATGATCTCCTGGTGCTCCTAATACTTTTCTGTCATAAATTATTTTTTCTTTTCCTGGAAAAACTTCAAAGTTTATGACACCTTCTTTGTAATTATTTGAAAAGATATTGTGTCTTACTATTTCTACAGATTTAATTTCATTTGAATATTTCTTTTTTTTAATATACTTCTCTTTGTATCTCTTTGTTATCGTTAATCCTCGTCTAATAAAAGAATGTTCTTTTAATTTAGGGTAATTATTCAGGATAGTGCTGATTTCCTTTTGACTTTCAGAACTAAAATTTGAAAAAAGAAAAAGAGGAGGGAAAATGAAGCTATAGTCTATTTTGTGTTCATGATTATCTTTTCTTTTATGAAATTTAATGTAATTACTTTCGTTTTTTAAAAATCGATGATTTTTAATTCTGTATTTTCTATAATCTTCTTTGAAAATTCTAGTATTTTTGGGTACCTTGGCATTATTTCATAAGGTAACCTTTTTCTTGCGTCTCCAACACTCATAAAACCTTTTACTTCTAGAAAATGAGCTTCTGATCTTAAAAATAATTCAGCAAAAGCTTCTGGTTCGACTAAATTGTAGTTTTCATCTACTAAAGTTAATCTTATAACTTTTCTAGTGTTAAGCGAAGGAAGTAATTCAATTGTTTCCATCACTTTGTTCCATAGATTTGAAAAAGAAGGACGAGCAGTTTTTTTGAAACTTTCTTCAGTAGGGGCAATTAGAGTAACATAGAGTTGAGTAGGAAGAGGGTCAAGTTTCTTCAACATTTCAGGATTAGTGCCATTAGTTACTAGAAAAGTAGTCATATCACGATTGTGGAACTCTTGAATTAATTCTGGTAACAAAGGATAGAAAGTTGGTTCTCCACTTAAAGAAATTGCAGCATGTTTTGGATTGTAAGCTTCTTCATATAATCTTGGTTCTACTTTTGGATGATTTTTGAATCCTGCAATTAGTCTTCTTTGATGTTCTATCATTTGATCAATAATATATTCCGGTTTGTCAACTTTTCCTCTCATTAATTCTTTGTTGTACCATGATGCACTTCTCCAGCAAAAAACACATTTTAGATTACACCATATTGTTGCAGGAGTACATTGAAGACAACGGTGAGAAGCTATTCCGTAAAATTGTTGTTTATAGCAAAAACCTTCTCCTTTTAACGCGTGCTTTAACCAGGTGCAAATTTTTACTGCAGAGTGATTACCAGCTATTCTGTACTGTTGTTTTTCTAGTTTGTCTTTCAATTTTGGAGGAATAATGTTTGTATTTAAACTCATTAGATTTACTTATTTTCTTTATTTTTAGACTTTATCTTTATTGAAATTTTTTTGATTAAATTTACTATAAAATTAACAAAGGAAAACAATAGATTAAAATATTTAAAAAATTAAAATATACTGATATGGTTAGTATTAAAAAAGTTCTCAAGCAACTAGAAGATTCTGATCCTATAGTTCGAAGAGATGCAATACTTACTCTTGGAGAACTAAAAGACGAAAAAGGGGTTGATCCTTTAATTAAGTGTGTTCAACAAGAAATAAAAGAAAATAGAATCACCGCTATTGTTGCACTTTCAGATATTGGAGATCATAGGGCTATTGAAATATTAATCTACTGTTTAATGGATGATGATGAAGAAATAAGACTTGCTGCTGCTCGAGCTTTAGGACGATTTACTTCTCCTCAAGCTATCACTACTTTACTTGTTTCATTAAAAAAAGACCCAAGTGTGAGAGTTAAGAGTCGTGCAGCTCTATCTTTAGGGAGTATTGGTTCAGAACTGCCTGTTGAAGAATTACTTAAAGAATCTAAATTAGAACACCCAACCACTCTTCTTTATTCTATAAATTCTGCTTTGACAATGATAGCAAAGAAAAATGGTTATAGTTCAGTAGATGAACTTGTTCAAAAAATAAGGGCTAAAAAGGCAGAAGTAGATGAGAAAACACCAGAGCATAAACAAATTCAGGAGAAAGAAGAGCTCGAATCTTTTCCTCGTTTATATGACTACATTAGAAAATATGTAGCTCGAGAACTAGAAGGGGTACAAACAGTATTAAGTATTAACTCAGATGAAAAGACTGCATCAAAGAAAATAGCTGATATTTTAGCAGAAAAATTCTGGAAATTTGCTGAATGGATCGGAAAAAGAATGGGACATAAATTAACTGAATATCAATCTGATTTGCTCTGGCAGATGATATGGGATACATCAAGGCCAATTAGAAATGAAATTTACCAAATGATAAGAGATCATCGCTCAGAATTAGAGGAATTAAATCGATTCCAGAAATGGCTCAACAAAATAGAAGAACAAAAAGAAGAAGAAATCGTTAAAGATATTGAAAGAAGCAGACCTAAACCCATTATTCAAACTTCAAATAATGTGAAAAAAGACGAAGCAGAGACAATTAGAGCTGCAGATTTGGCAAGAAGTATTTCTTCAAATCTTGAAGAAATAATGGGCAAATATTCTAGTTGGAAAACAAGAGAGTTAAAAGATGAAGAAGATTATTAAGCTTCTTTAAAATTCTGAAAATTGCCAAAAAAATTTTTCTAAAACAATTTTTTATTATTTATTAATTTTCGTAATACCTTGCTAATACTAAATCCTTCACGACAAAAACATATTTATTTCTGTTTACAATTGTGATATAGTAGATATCTAAGATGGAATATGGGGTTAATATGAAAAAAAAGCTGATTACATTTAAAGTAACAGAAGCTATGATGAAATGGATAGCAGAAATGATGGAAAAGGGGAATTATAAAAATAGAACAGAATTAATTGTAGATGCTCTTAGAGAGTTTCTCATCCAAGAAAGAATGGTTGAAGATCAGGAAGAACTAGAAGCAATTTTTGAAAGAATTGATGAATAGTTCTCTTATAACTCCTTCTGTATTTCTGTTATTTTAGCCCTATTATTCAAACCAATACATAGATGTTTTTTCGAAACATTCTTTTGTTAAATTTTGTGAAAGCTTAAAATAATTAGTAACTTTTTTATCTATCCTTTTTCTGAAAATCACTGCTTGATTAAAATCTCTATCTGATTTTATCCAGTTTTTTGTAATTTCTTTCATTGTTACCCAGATATCAGAGGAAGGAAAAGGGATTGGTATCTCTCTAAAAAGGTTTGAAGTTATGTCTCTTACAATAAAACTTTCTACTATAAATTGAACAAATGAGGAGGAAAGATAACCAAACAACCCATAAAGGTCTATTTGTTCATCAGGAATTATGATGTCAAAAATGTCGTTTACGTAATAGCCTTCTAGGTCCAAACCAATAAAATACTTCTTTCCTCTATTTCTACGGACTATTTTTGGTTTTTCAAATATTTGATGATCTCCTGGTGCTCCTAATACTTTTCTGTCATAAATTATTTTTTCTTTTCCTGGAAAAACTTCAAAGTTTATGACACCTTCTTTGTAATTATTTGAAAAGATATTGTGTCTTACTATTTCTACAGATTTAATTTCATTTGAATATTTCTTTTTTTTAATATACTTCTCTTTGTATCTCTTTGTTATCGTTAATCCTCGTCTAATAAAAGAATGTTCTTTTAATTTAGGGTAATTATTCAGGATAGTGCTGATTTCCTTTTGACTTTCAGAACTAAAATTTGAAAAAAGAAAAAGAGGAGGGAAAATGAAGCTATAGTCTATTTTGTGTTCATGATTATCTTTTCTTTTATGAAATTTAATGTAATTACTTTCGTTTTTTAAATCCATTGATAACAAAAAGAATTCATTGGAAACGTCTTTAAAGGAATAATCTAAATCTGTGTAAATTTCTACATCATATCTATTATCTTTGAGGTGTTTTCTCCATTTCTTGCCATAAGTATCAGTTATGATACCTGAAGGTAATATTAATCCTACTTTCTCTTTGGATAAACTTTCTGCAATGATCAAAAAAGGTAGAGCAAAATTATATTTTCCAAAGATTCTATTTTTATAAGGTTCTCTCTTTAAGAATTCTTTATATCTATTATTTATTTTTTTATATTCTATCCACGGTGGATTTCCAATAACAAAATCAAAAAATTTTTTCTGAAGACTTAAACTTTCATCAAAAAATATTTCAGGCAAATCAACAAAAAAGCTAAATTTGGATAGAGAAGGATATTTCTTCGATATTTCATCTCTTTTTGTTAAACATTCTTTTATATCTTGAAAAGAAATTTCTTTTTTACCAAATATCACTTCTCTTCTTTTTTCACGAAGTATCGCTAAAAGTTTCAAAAAAGTTGTATTTTTTCTTTCTGACATTTGCTTTATTATTCTTTCATCATAACCAAGAATGCTATCTCCGTATTTTGAGATTAAAGGAAGTAATTTTCTTTTTCTATTATCTTGTAACATGAAAAAGAGTTTGAAAACTTGAAATTCATAAATAAATGGATCAACTTCAACTGAATATGGCATAATCTCTTGTTTTTCAAAAGCTGGGTAGAGAAAATCTCCTATTCCTGAAGAAATATCGATAACTGTTTTAGTTTTTTTAGAATTGTTACTCAAAATATCTAATAAATCATATACCTTTTTAACAAGAATCCTATTAGTAAAATATTGACCTGTTAATCTCGTTTTATCTTGAATAAGTGATAAAATATTAACTTCATTTATTGTCTTGATTATATTTTTGATTTGTTCAAAAACCCAAACTGGTAACTTTTTTTCTAGAACTCTGAGTTTTTCTAACGATAGAAGTATTTGCTTATCATCTTGATTTAGATTAACCAGATTTATTAACGAAGTTTTTTGTTGATTTTGTTCAGATGAAAAGGATGAAGAATTGTAAATAAAGTAAAACTTTACTATCATCGATTTTAATTCATTAACTGAAACTTTGTACCTACTAGCCTTTTTCTGAATTCTACTATGTAGATTTTCCTCTTTTATTTCCATTATTTCCCATTTTAATTTATAAGATAAAAAAATTCTCTTAAATACTTAAAGCTACAGATATCTTTTTATTTTTTAGCTACGTATGTCTCATATATTGAAGCAAAATGTAAAGATACCCAAAGAAATACTCCCATTCTATAAATTATTTAATGATTATGAGAAAGAACAATTTCAAAAATTGTCATCTTTAAACCAAATGTCTAATTTAAATGAAATAGGTACATTATTGTTAGATATCTTTAATAAAGAAATTGAACACACTTCATATTTTATGCTTGCTCTTGGCAGAATATTATATCATACTTCAGATATGTTAAATCTTGAAAATATCTATAAAGAAACCGATTCTGCTGAAATAGGGTTATGGTACGCTTTCTTGAGAATTATTAGTTCAGACGATGTACGAAAGGAAGAAATTCTATTAGATCAACTGAAAGAAAAACTAAATTATTCCTTATTGCACCTTCTTTGGACTATTGTTGAGCTTAATTTTTATGTATATTCAGGAAATCAATTTAATTTTAGAGAAACTAAAGATATTATAATTAATCGTTTTTTAGTTGAAGATATCGAAAATAGAGAAAAACATAAAGTGATTTTCAAGCTTTTTTATTCATATATTTTAATTATAGAAATAAATTTGAATTTTCTACAGAATCACATTTCATATGCTAAAGACCTACTTATCCATGCTTCTGATATTATAGTTACTTTAGAAGATAGGATTTTAGAGTCGATGCAACTTAGATTATCTGCATTAATTGAGTTAAGAAAAAACAACTTTTCAACAGCTCAACATCTATTTTTACGTTCTCTTGCTCTCGCAGATATGTTAAAAGAAATAAGATTTGCAATACAAGTTAATTCAGAAATTGGAGACCTATATCTACAGATGGGCCATGTTAAAGATGCAAAATTGTTTTACGATAAATCACTAGAGCTTTTAAAAAAGCATGTACCTTATGATTCTTCATTGCAAGGCATTCTACTTTCTAAGATTGCTGATTACTATTTTGTGAATGAAAAGTTTCAAAAGTCTCTAGATTTGCTTGATGAAGCTCTTTCATTCTTTAAAGTAGATAATAATTTTTCATTTCAGATCAAACTCAAATACATTGAATATCTTTTAAATTTGAAAAAAGTTAATAAAGCAGAATCTTTGTTGGTTTCAAGTTTTCAAAAGAAAGACAATTATCTTTATTTGCAGAATCAGAGTTTTTGCCTGTATTTAAGAGGATTTATTGAATTTCTTAAGAAGAATTTTGGTAAAGCCCAGTCTTTCCTCTATGAGGCAATAGGGATTGCAGATAGAACAGGAGATGAATGGACCAGTTCAAAATCTTTAGTTCTTCTTTTAATTTTGCTTCTTCTAAAGTATAACTTAGCTTCAAAAGTAGACGATATAGTAGAAGCAGACAAGTGTGTAGATGATATAATTACATTTTTAGAAGAAAAAGCGAAGTTTAAAGAACTTGCTCAGATATATCTAATTCGAGCTAAGATAAGAAAAATACTTCTCGACTTTGAGACTTCACTTTTTTTACTGAAAACAGGAGAAAATATAGCTAGACAGTATTATCCTGAACTTATTACTAAATATGAAGAAAATATTGATGAGATTTCTAGACTCTTAAATTTTGAAAACATTGCAGAGACAGAAACACCCTCCATAGATTTCAAGGAAGATATTGACACAATTTTTCAAATTCTTATCAGACAGACTAAAAAACTTGGTTCTCCAATAGAAAGTATTACAATAGCCGTACTTATTTTTCATTCAAGCGGTATACCAGTTCGGACTTATCGTTCTGAAGAGCTCTATATTAGTGATGATATGATCTTTGGTGGTTTTGTGTCAGCAATAAGACATCTGCTTGATGAATTGTTCTATTCCCAAGAATCAAAGTCTTTAAGTGTTGATCATGGACAGTACAAGCTTCTAATTGAGTTTTACAAGAATTTATTTTCTATTGTTATTCTTACTGTTCGAGATAGCTTCTTGTTACGCAGAAAGATGCATCAATTAGTTAGTTTTGTAGCTTCAAAGGATCTGTTCAAAGAGAAATATTTTGGTAAAATTGATGAACTTGCTTTGAGAGACATTGATTCATTTGTTGAGAAGTTGTTTAAAGTCAAAAAGAATTAGTTATTTATGCTCATAAAAAGTTTTTTCTTTTAGACGTAACAAGATAATATTTTTAAGAATAGTAAATATAATGTAAATAAGAATGTCAGTAGTATACAGTTTCCCTAGGGAATATAGTCATTATATCCCTCTTTTCACTAGAGAAGAACAAGATTTGATTAACAACTTTTCATCAAAAGTTAATAAAGATACTTCAATGGGAATCTTGAAAGATATCCTTTTAGATATTTTAGATAATCTTTCTTCCCCTTCTCTCTATTTCTTATACTCACTAGGTAAAGTTTTATTCATTTCTAGTAATTATAATCTACTTGAAGAACTCAATAAGAAATATAAAAGTGAGAGTTTAGAGCTGTGGTGGGGAAATGCTCTAATAAGGCGAACTGAGAATGATAAAGTAATTAATCTCGCTTTGAAAATACTCAACAAGAATCCTGAAGAAAAAATAATTAGATTACATTGTTATGCCCTTTTAGCTAATGCATATGCAAATATGGAAAGTGAAAATCAATATAGACATTATATGCAAGAACTCTATCATGAGTCAATTATCTTTCATAGAGATTTAGATAAAGAAAAAATTGTAATAAATGATATCCTTCTTTTTGCACATGCTATTGACATTTGGAAAGAGAGAATATCTGCACCTCTTTTAAAACTTGAAAACAAAATTGATGTAGCTTTTCAAATTGCAAAAGAACTAGGAGATCGTTATCACCTTGGAAGGTTGTACAACATAAGAGGAGTAATTTACAGATATGTAGGAAGAATCTCTGATTCATTTGAATTTATAAATAAGGCTATAAATTATTATAAAGCAGTTGGAGCTAGGAGAGGAGTAGCAGCAGCAAAAGCAAATCTTGCAACAATTTATACAATTAAAAATGAACTAGATAAAGCCGAGAAATTACTAAAAGAGTCTCTCTCAATTTTTTTGGAAGTAGGTGATTACAAAAATCAATCCTTAATTCACTCTTCTTTAGGTGAAATTGCTATTGCTAAAGGAGATTATCACTCTGCTTTAGAATTGTATGAAGAATCTGTAAGTATATTGGAGCAAATAAACGCACACGAACTACAAGTTTATTGCTCTTTAGGCGAATTATATTATTTCTTAGGAAATAAAGAAAAAATGAAAATAATAATGAAATTCCTGCAAGAGACAGACAAAAAGAAAGAAGGATTCGTCTATGGATATTATAATTTGTTTAAAGCTCTTTTAGAAATTGATAACATGAATTATGGTAAAGCAAATGAATACTTGGAAAAAGCTTTGTCTATAAGTGATACAAGAGGAACAGGATTTTTCTCTGCAAAAATACTTCTTCAACTGTCATTGATCAACATAAAGCAATATGATTCTTTTCAAGAAAAGGAGTATTTAGAAAAAGCAAAACAGTACATAAATGATTTAGAACCATTTTATGAAGAGTTGAATAAAACAATTGAACATGTAATAATTCTATTGGTTCTTTCAAAAATATATGCAGTAATGGAAGAATATACGAAGTCTTTTAACATTTTACAAAAAGCAAAAGATCGTCTTAATTTGTCAAAGAAAGAAAGAAAAAAGGATAAATATTACCACTTAATAGAAAATAGAATTAAAGAACTTGAAGAAATCTTTTCAAAAGCCAAAACCGAAACATCATTCCAAAATGAAACTTTTCAATATGAAATTAAAGAAATGGAAAGTATAAGCATTAGACAAATATCAGAATATGAAAAAGAATTAAGAACTTCAATATTGGCACTTTTAATAGTACATCCTTCAGGAATACCTTTAATGAATTATACGCTCAAGAGGTCTAGTCAATTTAGAGATGAACTAATGTTTGGAGGTTTTATTGTAGCTGTAAAAGACATGATAGAAGAGTTATTCTCTAATCCAATGCAGAGTAAAGTAATGGTCATTAGCTATGGTAATAATAAGATAATAATGGAGCACAGTCCAAAGAGAAATTTTAGTGTAATTATTTTATCATCAAAGGATAGTTTTATTCTACGAAGAAAAATTCATCGATTAACTCAAAATCTACAAGATATAGAGCTCCCGCAACAGTATATTGGAGAATTGACCCCTAAAACAGCTTCAAGAATAAATGAAGAAGTAAAAAATGTTTTTGGAGAAAACTTAATGCTATATGAAGGTGCTGTTCATATTTAGAAATCAAATTACAATGAATAAATCTTAATAGTGAAGTTTCTAACAGGGTAAAGAAAATACTTTTTTTGATAAAGTAAATTGAAGTGAAATTTATTTTTTCCTAGAAAAATTAAAAAACAAGCAAAAATCAAAGCATTATATGAGTAAATTATTTACTCCCTTTAAAATAGGAAAAATTGAACTAAAAAATAGATTGATAAGATCAGCAACTACCTCATATTGGTCAACGAATGATGGATTACTTACAGAACCTATCTTTGATTATTACGAGAAACTTGCTAAAGGGGGAGTAGGTCTTATTATAAAAGGTCATTCGTATATAAATGATAAAGCAAGAGCACATCAAAGACAATCAGGATTATGCAACAAAGAACATGTAAAAAAAATGAAAGAATTAACGGAAATTGTTCATAAATATGAAACTCCTATTATTGCTCAATTAAACCATGGGGGATATTATTGTAGAGATGACAGAATTAGTGCTTCCAAGTACCGTTCTAAAAAATGGCAATCTAGACAAGCATCTATTGAAGAAATAAAAAAAATAATTAATGATTTTGCTAATTCAGCTGAACTTGCTATAGAAGCAGGGTTTGATGGAGTACAGATTCATGCAGCACATGGTTATCTTATAAGTCAATTTTTATCTGATATTGTTAATAAGAGAAAAGATGAATATGGAGGGTCTTTAGAAAATAGAGCTCGTCTGCTTTTAGATGTTTATTCTGCAATCAGAGACAGAATCGGAAAAAGAGAAGTAGTAGGAGTAAAAATCAACTGTGATGATTTCGCTAATGAAGGTGGATTTACAATAGAGCAATCTATACAAGTAATGAAATGGTTATCAAAAAATTCCATTGACTTTATTGAAATATCTGGAGGAGGTCCTGAACAAAATAGAGAAATTAGAAAAAAGAGAGCTAGATACATAGATTCAAGTAATGGAAAGTCTCCTTTAGAACAACCAACATTTGGTGGATATGCAATTAAAATAAAAAAAGAGATTAAAAACACTCCTCTCTCTTTAGTTGATGGAATACGAACAAAAGAAACAATGGATGCTTTGCTCGATAATAATATTGTTGACTTGGTTTCGATGAGTAAGCCATTTATTATTGAACCTGATTTTCCAGCAAAAATGAAAAACGGACAAAGTCGTTCAGCTTGTATTGACTGTTTAAGATGCTTACAGCCTAACAATTTTGGTAAAAAAATGTTAAGATGTTTCTATCTAAACGAGATCTAAAAAGAAAATTTTCTTTTTTATCTCTAATCACTAAACTAAAAGATTTAATATTTATTTTTATGTTATTGTTCTGAACAATGACATCTAATTTTGAGTATTTTAAAATATTAAAGCCTGTCTTAGTCACTGGAGGAATGATATTAAACCTCATGAGAGGAAAAGTAACTAATCAACCAAAAGAAAGTGATCTCCCTCCAGAATTGGTTAAAGAAAGCTCTACTGCTCACACAGAAATTGACGACTTTGTACAAGATATAGCCCTCGAAATTCTCCATTCTTCTTTACCAGATATTGGAATAAATGCAGAAGAAGTTACAGATAGAGTAAAATGGTTTAAACAAGACAAAACAGGACTCTGTTTTCATCTAGATCCCTTAGATGGGACGCTGGCATATACAAAAAATAGAGAAGATTTTGCTATTGGTGCAGCTTTATCTGACAAATTAAAATTTATAGCCAGTGGGATATACTTTCCTGCAGTTGATAGACTTTTTTACGCAGAAAAAGGAAAAGGTGTTCTAGTTATTAATAGTTTAGGAGAAAAGATTTCATTCACTAGACCTTCCTCACCAGAAAAAAAATATGCGCAAAAAAGATGTGATGAGTATGTTCCCATTCTAGAAAAATTAGCTTTTACAAAGCTAGATTCAATGAGTGCTCATCATAGTATGATTTCTATCCTAGAAGGAAAAGCTGCAATTCAGATGTATCATATGGCAAGCCCTCATGATTTTGGAATTCCTCAACTAATTCTTGAAGAAGCAGGAGGAATATGTACTGATCTTGAAGGGAAACCAATAAAATATGACCCAGACTTTAATAGAGTGCCCTACTTCCTCGCTTTCTTTGATACTAAAATCAAGGACTTATTTTTCAAAGAAATAGAGAGAAGTAAAACATTGTAGATGACTTATTTTTTTACGTAAGTTTGTAAAAATTGAGGGAGAATTGAATGTAAAAAAAGAAAAAGGAAAGGAGGAAGGGAGTGGAAAGGAAAATGATGGCTTTTTATAGGGAAAAAAAGTATAAGTAAGTAAGAAGAGAAGAAGAAAACCAAAGAAAGAGAAAATAGAAGGAGAAAAGAAAGAGATGGAGGCCGTCGTCAAAACCTTGAAAGTGAGAATAAAGAATGAGGTATTGACGACAAGGAAGAAGGAAAGGTTAAGGAGAATAACAGGAAGAGATACGAGAATAATAGAAAAGTATGTGAGAATAATACACCAAAATAGAAAAAAAATATGTATAAGAACTAAAAAAGGGAAAATAAGAGTACATAGAGGAAAATTAGACGATTTAACATTAACTACTTCAAGAGTAAAAGAAGAAGAGAGGAGAAAGACTTTTCCTCACGACCTTAAGAAAATGTTCCCCTATTGTTCTCACAATGAGTTTCAAGAGTGTAGAGATATAGCTGTACAACTATATAAACAATGGTATAGACCTAACACCACTCGTCCTCCAATAAAGAGAGCGAGAAGACAACTAATTAATGGAAAGAGGTTCATCCTCATCCATCTACCAAAAGAAAAGAATAACACTCTCACTCGTTGGTGGGTAGGAATAAGAGACTCGTTAGACACTTGGAAAAGAAATACCCCCTATCATCAGAAGTTGTGGTTACCTTTAGAGATGAGCGATTTCCACCAGAAAGAGTTAAAAAAAGGACAGATAAAAGGTCTAGAACTGCGATACAAACGTTCTACAAGTGAGTGGTGGGTATATTTTCAACTAAAAGTTCTTCCTCCTTCTTCTTTTCTAAGCGATAATTCCTCTTCTTCTCTTCCTCCAGCTGTGCTGGGAATAGATCTGGGGATAAACATTCCTGCTGCAGGAGTGTTACTAACCCCTAAAAAGAAGTTAACTATTAAACAGATAAAATTCTAGTATACCAAACAGTGGAATATAATCAATCATAGATATAAACTCAAACTTTCCCGTCTTCAGAGGAAAGCGGCTTTAAACGACCAGTCGGGTAAAAAACACCAAGTTTATCGTTTTCTTGGTCTTCTTCGTCGGAGATATAGAAACGTTAAACTGGCGTATATCCACCAATTTGTAAACGATGTTGTGCGGACAATAGAGACTTATGCACAAGTGTATGACCTTTTCGTCGTCGTAGGTTATCCTAAACATATCCGTGAAGAGAAAGGAAAAGGGAAAGTTTCTCGTCAATTTCGCAGAAAACTTCATCAGTGGAACTATGCTCTTGTTCTTGGTCTTCTCCGTCGGGCATTAATATTAAGAGGTTTCGAATCTCACCGTATTCTCACTTTAGACGAAAGAGGAACATCCTCTCACTGTTCTCGTTGTGGAACGAAAGTCTCTCGCCCTGTCAGAGGGTTAATCTCTTGTTCTTCTTGTAATTACACTTTCCACTCTGACCTCACAGGAGCAATGAATATCGCTCGAAGGTTCCTTGGTCATCTTTTCCGTCCTCGTGCAACAACTATTACTGACCACCTTACTGGCTATAAATTCAGTCTCACCCATTTCACTGTTTGCCAAGGGCTCAGCCATTGGTTGCAGTCCCAGTAGACAAAAAAAGAAACTAATTACTCTTATCTTTGAGGATAGTTATCTTTTTTTGTCTCTCGTGGAGCGAAGAAAAAGTTCCTTTCTTCTTTATGATTCCCACGATTCGTGTATGATGTCTGTCTCAACCCCTTCTTTCATTGTATGCTCTGGTTGAGTTCGCAAGAGATCAAACTCTCTTCTAGTTTTTTCTCTTGAAAGACTGAGTGCGAAAAACTTACGTAAAAAAGTAAATCATGAAAAAGAGTTAAAATCTTCTTTGTTTTTTTTTTGATATGAAATGGATTTATAAATTTCTAATTAGATTTCTTATTTTTACTCTTCTTTTCGGAATATTTATTGCGATTTCTGTAAAATTTGCATATGTTGAGCCATCAGAATACATATATTCAGATAATGATTGGGATAATTTCTCTTATACTCCAGAATATAATCATTCTCAGTGGAATGTTTTGCTTGATGCTCATTCTCACACTTATTATTCGGATGGTTATCTTTCTCCTAGACAGAATATCCTTTGGCATATCGCTATGGGCTTTAATGCTATGGTTCTTACTGATCATAATACGTTTGATGGTGTTGAAGAGATATTAAAATTAGCAAGAGAAGAGTTTAATGACTCCATTAAAGTTTTTAGAGGTATGGAATGGACTACTGATAGAAGTCATCTAAATATTATTCTTCCTCCTGATGTTACTCCTGAAGATTATGAAAAACTGAAAACACATAAGAGTTATTCTTACACTCCTACAGATGAAGAATTTAAGAGTATAATTGAAGAAACACATTCTATTGGAGGGTTGGTGATTGTTAACCATATTCCTTGGTCAGAAGAGTTTTGTCACGATCAGCCAACAAGAGAGCAATTTCTTGAGTGGGGTGTAGATTATATAGAAATAATTAATGAAGAAACTTATGACAAAGTTTCTGAAGATTTTTGCATAGAAAATAATCTGGGAATAATTACAGGAACAGATATGCACAAACCAGAACCAGTTTATGCATGGACAACACTAAATGTTTCTGAATTTTCAGAGGAAACAATCTTTAATGAACTAAAAGCAAAAAGAACAGGATACATTTTTACTGGAGCAGCTTCTCCTTATCCTATTGAACACAGACATAACCCTGCTTATTCTATTTTTTATCCTTTTATCAAAATGGGCGAAGTATTCAGAGATGTTTATTCAAGTCCATATTTTGCAGAATACTTGACTCCCATATTTCTCTATCCTTACTTAATCTTCTTTTCTGTAGAACTAACCAAATTTGTGATTTATAAAAAGAGAAAGAAATAATTCTCTTTTTTCTTTTTTACAACTTAATAGCTGTTAGATTGGTCTGTTATATTTCCATCTTTCGATTGTTTCTTTCCAGTTTTCATAGATTTCTTTTTCAACTTCTGGTTCAATTTTGTAATTATCTGGTTTATATTCACGGAGAGTATCTAAATATGATTGAATATCGGGTTTAACCTTATTAAAATCTCCTAATTGGAGCTGAGAGTAGATTTTTTCTAGATTTTCTATAGGATTTTGACAAAATTCTTCATATTTAATTTCAATAATGTTTTCTTTGGGAATGGATTCAAGGTCATTGTAGAATTTCTTATACATCTCTTTATACATCTCGAAAATAAACTCTTTAATTTCAAAATTAGGTTTTTGCAAATAGAATAGCTTTGTGTTTGTATTGTATAATTTTACTGTTGAAAAGAATACTTTGTAAGGGTCTCTATAAATGTGAATGAATTTTGCGTTAGGATACAAATCAAGAATAAGTTTTACTCTAAACGTATCCAAAGGATTTTTGAGCAATAGTTGTTTTCCCTTTCCTCTAATTGTGAGTTTGTTAATTAAGTATCTGAAAGATTCTTTCCACTTTCTTAATTCTTTTTCAGTTGCATCATCAAAGGAGCAATATTTCAAATATTTTTCTTTATTTCTAGGGAAGAAAAGAGCTGTAAGGGGAGAAAGTAAGCAATAATTAGTTAACGCAAACTCGTGCTCTTGAGGAGTTTTTGCATTCATTTTCATATTATCCATTGGACGTTTCTTTGGAATAAGAGGTGACATTATTGTTTTTGTAAACCAATAACTTGTAAGAAATTGATGAGGGAAGGTTGCTTCAACCATGTTAAGATAATAATATCTCTTATCATGTAACATTAGTTCTTGTAGGTAAGTTGTTCCTCCTCTCCAATGTCCAATAATAAATATAGGGTCTTTCTCTAACTTAAGTTTCTTTATTCTTTTATTCCATATTAATTGTTCAAATATTACAAAAGGAGAAAAAAGAATTGTTACCAATGTTATTGCAAATACCTTTGGCCAATATTTGATGTGAATCCTGAATTTGTTTTCCCATAGTAGTTTTATCCATTTAATAAAACTTGCACCCATAAGAAACATTGGTACATCAACAGATTGAACAGAAAGAATAGTAGTTATAAAAATTTGCTTGAAACGAGAGAAATATTACAGTACATTTAAAAAAAAACTTCTTTATCTTGAAATAATTTGAAAAATATGCTACATTATCTGAAAGTTGGAACAATAGTCTTTGGTTGGGCTCTTGCTCCTGTTATTGGAGAGTTTATAATTGATCAAACTAAACAATTTTCTCCTTTTCAACTCTCTTTCCTAAGATATTCTTTAGCTGCTATCACTTTAATGATAATTTTTCTCTTTCAAAATCGGGAAAAAAGGCCCTCAAAACAAGAGATGGTAAAAACATTGAAAGATAAATGGTTTTTTCTTCTTGTTACTAGTATTTTTGTCTCACTTATGCCAATTTGTCTTTTTTTTGCTGTTAAAAAAACAACTGCTTCTTCTGCATCATTCTTGTTGAACATAAATGTAGCTTTTATCCCTCTAATTGCATTTTTTCTAGTTAAGGAGAAAATAAAAAAGTTTCAAGCAATAGGTGTTTCTGTTACAATAATAGGCAGTTTTCTAGTTATTTTTGACAAAAAGATAAAATCACTAGATTTTTCTCTTTCTTCTTTTACTTCTTCTACTGTTGTTGGAAATTTACTCGCACTAGCTTCAGGTTTAAGCTGGGCGATATATACAGTTTTGCTTAAAAAATTCTATACTGAAGAGGATCCACTATTTATTACTTTTCTAAACTTGTTATTAAGCAGTATCTTCTTGTTTCCCATTGCATTCTTTATCTTTCCTTTTTCGATTTCTGTTACCTATTTAGGGATAGTTTTAGTAATATCTCTTGCAATAGTATCAACAGCTTTAGCTTACACTTTTTGGTTAGATATACTTGCTTATATGAGTACAACAGAAGTAGGAGTTATTCAAGTATTAATTCCTGTGATTTCTGCATTGTTAGCAGTGTTCTTCCTTGGAGAAACAATTACATTTGTTTTTGCTATTGGTGCTTTTTTAATAATAGTTGGTTTGTTTCTAGTTGAAAAAGAGACTGAGCTAGTTGAAGAATGAATAAATAAATTAGGAAATCAGAAAAATTTATCTGTTCAAAGAAAAACTATTATGTAGTGATAAAGTTGAAAATGATAAATGAAGATATTTGTATAAGCAAAGATGAGTTTTTGATTGTTCAGGAAAAAGACATCGAATTTAAGAACCCCATAGTTTTCCTTACATATCCTACTTCAGGGGTTATAGGACCTATTATTTCAAATCAGATGATCTCTTCTTTAAAATTAAAAGAAATAGGTTTTTTCAAATCTAAGTTCCTCTCTCCAGTTGTTATCTTTACTGACAACGTACTTAAACATCCTTACCTAATTTATTCAAATCATGATGGGTCAATTGTGTTAATTTCGATTAATTATCCAGTTCCTCAGAGTTCTTACCTTGCTGTTGCCGAAGGATTGATTAATTGGGTTGATAGAGAACTAAATGCTAAATATATTGTATGTTTAGATGCTATTCCTGTTCAAGTACGACCCGAGAAAAAAATAGTTATTACGGCTGCAGAAAAAGAAATTGCAGATGAAATGAAGAAATATGCAGTCGAATTATATGAAGATGGGGTTGTTTTGGGCTTATCAGGAGCAGTGATGAGTGAAGCATTACTAAGACAAATTGTAGGAATAGCTTTGCTAACTCCAGCTACAGTTAACTTTCCTGACCCAGAAGCAGCTCTACATTTAGTTGAGGTGATAAATGACTTTTTTAAGCTAGGTATAGACATCCAACCTTTAATACAAGAATCTGAAAATATTAAGAAACAACTATCCTTAATGTCTCAAAAACAACAACAAATTGAAAAAGAAAAAATTCTTCCTCCCAGATCTTCTTTGAGAGAAAGCTTCGTCTAAACACTACTTTTTTATTATTTTTCATTTTTTCTAATCTGAAATGAAAATTTTTGTTACTCGTAAAATACCAAGAGAAGGAATAGAACTATTGATAAAAAATGGTTTTGAAGTTGAGGTTTTTGAAAAAAAAGAACCCATTTCGAGAGAAGAACTTCTAAATGGAGCAAAAGGAGCAGATGGATTAATCTGTTTGTTAACTGATAAAATTGATAAAGAGATCATGGAAAAAACTGGAATTAAAGCTATAGCAAACTATGCTGTAGGATATGATAATATAGATATTCAAGCAGCTACTGAACTAAAAATTCCTGTAACAAACACTCCTGGAGTTCTTACTGATGCAACAGCAGATTTGACATGGGCTTTAATTCTTGCAGTAAGCAGAAGAATTGTAGAAGCTGATAAGTTTGTAAGAGAACAAAGATTCAAAGGGTGGGAACCAATGCTTTTTCTTGGTGGAGATTTCAAAAATAAGACTATTGGTATCATAGGAATGGGAAGAATAGGAGAAGCTGTGGCAAGAAGAGCAGTAGGTTTTGGAATGAATATCATTTACTTTAATAGAACAAGAAAAAAGAACTTAGAGGAAGAATTAAATGCTAAATTTGTTCCACTAGACACTTTGTTAAAAGAAAGTGACTACATAAGCATTCATTGCCCCTATACACCAGAGACGCACCATTTAATTGATTGGGAAGAGTTTGAGTTAATGAAACATTCATGTTACTTGATAAATACAGCTAGGGGAAAAGTAGTTAATGAAAAAGCATTGATAAAAGTTTTACAAGAAAAAAGAATAATGGGCGCAGGATTAGATGTGTTTTACAATGAACCAGAAGTTCCAAAAGAATTTTATTCACTTCCTAATGTGGTTCTTCTCCCACACATTGGTTCAGCAAGTATAGAAACAAGAAACAAGATGGCTGTAATGGCTGCAGAGAATATTATCGAATGCCTAAAAGGAAATATACCTCCAAATATTATAAATAAAGAGATATATGAAAAATAAAAAAATTAAGGATAAACTCGATTTCGAGTTCTAGGGAAGGGTAAAGTTTCTTGAATAGAGTCTAAACCACATAACCACCAAGTAATTCTTTCTGCACCAAGACCAAATCCCGAATGTGGAACAGAACCATATTTTCTCAAATCGATGTACCATTTATAATCCTCTGTACTCCACCCTTCTTCCTTGATTCGTCTGATAAGAGTTTTTAGATCATCTTCTCTTTGTCCACCAGTGATGATCTCTCCAAAACCTTCAGGCGCTATTAAATCTGCAGAATAACACCATTTAGGGTCATCTTGATAAATCTTAACGTAAAATGGTTTGTGGTGGGCAGGATACATTGTAATAAAGAATGGTTCTCCAATGATCTTAGATAAAGTTCTTTCTTCTTCAGTTTTTATATCGTCATCCCATTTTAGGTTAAATCCGTTATCATTCAAAATATCTATTGCTTCTTTGTAAGTTATTCTTTTGAATGGAGTTTTGATTTTTTCTAGTTCTGTTGTATCTCTGTTAAGGGCTTTCAACTCTTTTTTATTGTTTTCAAGAATATAATGAACTATATATGTTACAAGTTCCTCTTGTATTTTCATATTTCCTTCGAAGTCTACAAAAGCTTCTTCTCCTTCTATATGCCAGAACTCGTTTACATGTCTTTTTGTTCGCATTTTTTCTGCTCTAAAGCTTGGGGTAACAGAATAAACTTTTTCTAAACCGTATATTAGCGCTTCTAAATATAATTGAGCACTTTGACTTAGATAAGCGGTTTTATCAAAGTATTTAAGGCTGAAAAGTGTTGCTCCCCCTTCACAAGCAGAACCAGTTAGTATGGGAGGAGTCGTTTCATAAAAGCCATTGTTGTAAAACCATTCTCTTGCTGCTCTAAGAACAGAAGCTTTTACTTTCATCACATTAACTGATTTTTGGCTTCTTAAGAATAAATGAGCATTATCACGGATGAATTCTTGACTTTGATCCTTCGAGATAGGAAAGACTTCACCTTTATGAATGAATTTAAAGTCAGTTATATGAACCTCAACATTATTTATTGCCCGATTATCTTCTACAGGTTTACCTTCTATGATTATTGAATTCTCTATTGCTGCATTTTCTAAATTCTTCCATACTTCTTCTGGTAATTCTTCTCTATTTGCAACACATTGAATAAGTCCAGAAGCATCTCTTAAAACAATGAAAATTTTCTTTTTCATTATTCTTATTCTATAAATCCAACCTCTTAACCTAACAATTGAATCTGTAGGTTCAACTTCATCTGCAAATTTGTAATTTTCGGGCATGATATGGTCTAACAATAGACCAATAAAAAATTTTGGGAAGAATAGTATTTAAATAAAAAAACATTTTTGGTTTGTTTAGAAAAAGTGGAGAAAAAGTTTTTGCTACTCTTCTTCATTTAACTCAAAAAGATGAGATTTAGGATATTTTTTATTGTCAATTATTAAATAATCTACTGGAAAGAAAAAGTGATTATCTTCAAATTTAACAGGGTTAATGGATATATGAGCCATTCCTTGTATTTTATCTGCAACAATAAGTGAGAGGGGATTTTTAGCATTTGGATTTGTTCCTATTCCAAATTGATCAACATATAGATTGGTTTTTTTCATAAGTTCTTTCATCATTTTACCTTTTTTTCCTCCTCCTTCTACTTCTGTAATTAGATTATTTTTTATCCACAAAGTTATTTGCTCTGAAAGATCTTCAGTCCAACCAGGAAAAATGTTTAATCTCCCATTAACAAGTATATTGTCATTGTTAGGACCTATAATATCTATACCTACTTCTCCAGATGGAATATTCATTATTAACCCTTTTTCTTCGAAAATTCCTGTGTCACAGTACATACCAACTTGTTTATTTATATTAATTTCAAGAGAACTCCCGGATGGGTCAAATATCCTAAAATTGTTTGTCTTTTTAATTATATTATATAATTTGGTAGTTAGTTTCTTTAAATAAGGAACATTAACGTCTATTGGCCCGTTTGGCAGAAAATCTTCAATAGAAATTTGTGGAGAAGAACATTGATTTATTGCTTTTCTTTTGAGTAAATCATTGAAAACTGTCACTCTGGTAAGAGAAAAATGAGTGATTGTGAATACAAAATCTGATTCGCTAACTTTCTTGTTTAGTATTGGGTCATCAGGATCAACATAATGCTGATATGTAGGTTTAATAAAATAGATTTTAGTAGGGTTAGGAAAATTTGACTCAATAACTTTTTTTATGCTTCTAGCAAGTAAATTTCGTTCAATCATATCTGAAAGTAAAGAAATTTGTTTATCTACAAAATCAGTTGATGTGGGATAATCGCTTACAATTAAAATTTTATCACTTTTATCTAATAACCAGTATTCTTCCACTAATTTTTTAACTGTAGGAGTAATTTTTCTCTCAAGTGTTTTTATTGACATTCTTTATGAAATAATAAATTTAACACTTAAAAATTCATTGATAAGATGTGTTTTGAATAAACAGTAAAATTATAAAAAATAGAAGAAGGTAAGGAACAATTATTATCGACTAAAATTATTTACTTGGTAAAAATGATTCAAGAGAATGGTTCTTTATATGTTGAATTATAGAATTCTTTGTATCAAAAGTTTCTTTACAAATTTTACATACGAAAATCTTCTTTTCTTGAATATAATCCCCAAAATTTATAACTATAAATTCTGATTTGAAACTTGATTCTTTTTCTAGATTATTCACAACATTACTACAGATTTCATTTTTTGTATTTAATAGGTCAGGTGGGAAATCTAAAGTATCTTCATTTTCTTTAAGATAATCTTCGACTTTTTTTGAGAAATCTCTGGGAAAATACCATTTATTACCCTTTCTCTCAACAAATTTTTTTAGAAAGTAGTTTATTCTGTTATATAAATTAACCCATGAAGGATGCTGTGAAGCCCCCAGAAATGATTCAAATTGGCCATATGCTATATATCGAGCAATCGTAGATGTGTCTATTGCTACTGGTTGCCAATCTGCTTTATTCTCAAAATGCTTGAATGATTCCACTGCGTCAACTATAGATTTTAGCAAATTTACCTTATCGATATCAAAATTCGCTTCTGTATGTGATGACCCTTTTTCACTAATCATAATTATAGAAGCTATAAACCTACTACTTTTAAGTATTATTCTTTTTTCAGAAAGTTGTAAAAAATTGACAAATTTTTATAACTTTTTACTTTTTTAAAATAGTTTGCTAAATAATTCCTTATTTAGTGATAAGAAGAGCAATTTCACCAAAATATCTTGGTATTTTAACTAAAAGGTATATTAAGAAAAAAGGTCAATGTTATTGTGAAATTATTAGTGATTTTGAGAAATTAATACTTTTTCATATCTTTTTTTAAATAACTAGAAAAAATTATGCTAGAGCAAACACAATCTTTTTATTTTTTAATACTATCTATAAATTAAAGAATTCTTGAGTGGTTAAAATGTCAGAAGAAGAAGAAAGAAAAATTGATCCAGACTTGAAGAAAGAATTACTCGAAAAAACTGGGGAATCAAGTTCCGATGTTGATGAAATAGCAAAAAAATTGGAAGGTAAAATACCAACAAAACCTAAAGAAGAATAATAACTTTTTTTAACATTTTTTTAAAAAATTATTCTTTCTATTTTGTTTCTATTTTTGTTTAAGTTTTTGATAGAATTTCTTTTCTGGGAGATTCAAGATTTTTAGATTTTAATTAAATTTTGTAATTCTTTTTTTATTTAGAATTACTTCTTTATTATTAGAGTTACATAGTGAACTTTAAGAAATAAATATCTTTTTTTTGTTTAGCATGCTTAAGAAAGAGACTTATAAAGATATGATTACTGCAAATCAAGCTGTTGCATTAGCTGTTGTTCGTGCAAAACCCAAAGTTATTGCTGCTTATCCTATATCTCCTCAAACTACAATTGTTGAATATCTCGCTGATTATTGTGCTTCAGGTGATCTTGATGCAGAATATGTTAGAGTAGAGTCTGAGCATAGTGCAATGACTGTTGTAGCTGCTGCACAAGGAACAGGTGTTAGAACTTTTACAACCACTGCATCTCAAGGTTTAGCTTATATGCATGAAGTAGTGGCTGCTACTGGAGGAATGCGATTACCTGTTGTAATGTTTGTAGCTAATCGCACACTCATGAGTCCTGGGGGTATTTGGCCTGAATATTCAGATACCATGCCTGAAAGAGACACAGCTTGGCTTCAAGTTTATGTTGAAGATAATCAAGAAGTTTTTGATATGATTATTCAAGCTTATAAAATAGCTGAACATAAAGATGTGTTATTACCAATAATGGTCTGTGGAGATGGATATATTCTTACTCATACATCAGACACTGTTGAAATTTTAGGAGAGAAAGAAGTAGATGAATTTCTTCCACAATATAAATCAGAGCATGCATATTTGGATATTGAAAGACCTTTGGCACAAGGAATAATTGTTCCACCTGCATACCATATGGAAGCAAAATATCAAATGCATATGGCTATGAGAAAAGCAAAAAAAGTAATCCAAGAAGTTAATGAGGAATTTTCAAAGAAATTCGGTCGAGATTACGGGGGGTTAATAGATACTTATAAGCTAGAAGACGCAGAAATAGCATTAACAGTTGTAGGTTCAACTACAGGAACAGCAAGAACAGTAGTTGACGAATTAAGAAAAAAAGGGGTAAAAATAGGTCTTCTTAAAATTAGATTCTTTAGACCTTTTCCATTTGAAGAAATAAGAAAAGCTTTGGAAAATATGAAAGCTATAGGTGTTTTTGATAGAAGCTTATCTTATGGTTCTACAGGACAATTTTTTGGTGAAGTTAGAAACGCGTTATATGGGTTAAATATTCCTATAGTTAATTTTATTGCAGGATTAGGTGGGAGAGACATTAGAGAAGAAGATATTCGAACAATGATTAACAAAATCGATGAACTAAAGGACAAAGAACAACCAGAAGATCCTATAATATTCGTTAATACTCGATTTTGAGTATACAATTTTTTTATTTCTCTTTTTTTTAAGAAAACTAGAAAAAGTGAAGCTAAAAACTTTAAGTTTAATTATTTTTTATCTAGAGACGCTATTACCTTCTATATCATTTACAAGCAGTTAGATTAGCATTTAGATTCACACTGTTTATAGGATTAACTTAGAGGTTTTTTTCCTTGATTTTAGACTAAAGTTTAAATACTAGTTCTTTTATAACTAGTACTTGAACCTTTTAGGAGGTTAGAACTATGGCGAAAAAGAAGAAAGCTGCACCAAAAGCTGATATCCTTATCGTCAAATCAAAAGTTCGAGAATATGTTAAGAGCCTTGGAGAATTCCAAATGAGTTCAGACTTTATTGAAGCTCTAAATACTGAAGTAGCTGGATTAATCAAATCAGCTGCTGAGAGAACAAAGGCTAACAACAGAAAGACACTCTCTGCAAGAGACGTATAAAATTCTCGACGTGATTTGATAGGGAAAAAGAAGACTCAACTAGGTTGAATCTTCCTTAAGTATAAAAATAATTATATCTTTTTATTTCTTTCTATTTTTTTGTCGGATGAATATTTAACTTTTAGGCTTTTTTACCAAAAAGTTAATAGTTTTTAGATAATTCTTCCTTAATAATGCAGATAGAAGGAGAATATACATATGCCAAATTTATAGAAAGGCCAAACAGGTTTTTAGCAAAAGTAAAACTTTATTCTACAGAAAAAGTAGAGTATTGTCATGTTCCAGATCCAGGAAGATTAAAGGAATTACTTTTACCTAACGTTGAAGTTTTTTTAAGAAAAGAAAAGAGTCAAATTAGAAAAACAAAATATTCTCTAATAGGTGTTAAAGCGGAAAATGGTACTTGGGTCAACATTGACTCACAGATTAGTAATAAGCTCTTTTATTTAGAGATGAAAAAAATTGAAAATTTTAGTAACTATAAGATCCTAAAGAAAGAATTTAGTTTAGGAAAAAGTAGAATAGACTTCTTGTTAAGAAATGTTGAAAACAGTAAGCAAGCTTTGGTTGAAGTGAAAAGTGTTACTTTGGTTGAAGAAAACACAGCTTTATTTCCTGATGCTCCGACGAAGAGAGGAGTAAAGCATCTGAAAGAACTTGAAGAAGCGGTTAAAGAAAACAAATATAATGCTTTTATTGTTTTTATTGTAAAGAGATCTGATGCTAAAAGTTTTAGTCCTAATTGGGAAAGAGATAAAAATTTTGCTAGCGCACTAGTTGAAAGTTCTAAAAAAGGAGTTAAAATAATAGCTGTTGTATGCTCTTTTTCTCCTGAAAGAAAGGAATTGAGTATAATAAATAAAATCCCTATATTTCTGAATTAATATCGCGTCATTTGTTCTTTAACTTAACGATTTTTTTCTCATTTTCTCTATATATTCTTGACTATAACCAAACAAAATAAACTTTCTAGAATTTTCAAAAGTGATTTTCACTGAAATTTCTTGTTCATTATCTAAAAATATTTCAGGTAGTAGCATGTTTGATTTTATATTTTCAATTTTTATTATAGGTATAGATTTTAGAACTCTGTCTTTTGTTGTTAATACAAATAAATGTTCATCAACAATTGTCCATTTTGCTACATATTCTTTTTTTACGACCTCATTTATTGAATTTATATAGATATCATCGAAGAAAACTTGTTCTGTTTTTATTATTGCTTCTATTATGAAACTGGTCAGTAGGTAGAGAACTATAAACCAATAAACATAATTTTCATCCCAAAAATGAATAACAAATAAAACCATTGAAACAATTAAGAACGCAAAATTACCCAGAAATTGAAGAAAATATTTGTGTGCCTTTTTTAATCCCTCTTTTACCTTCGTTTTCTGTTTATAAGCAGTAAAATGCTTAAAATTTAGATATTTTTCATAATCGTTTTCATAATCTTTAAAGAAAAAAGGTTGAAAGATTTTTTTCCATTTAACTACTCTTGCAGGAATTTTGTAAAACATTTCTTCTTCATTACCAAATGATATTTTAGATGAAATCCAATTTTTAGGTAGATCTTCTTTTTCTTTTACTCTTAAGAAAACATTTTTTATTTCTCTTTTCATTTTTACTTTTTCTCTTAATTTTACTATTTTAAAATATGAAAAAATTAGTATAATTGAGAAAAAAGTACTAAGTACAGTAAGTGTGAAAGTTGTATAATATGCAGTTTTCAGACTTATATTATTGTTAAAAGCAATATAGAGCGAGGGTAATGTTAGGGCCAACATAAACAAAATCCCTATTGCTTGAATATTGTTTTCTAATCTAAAATTCTGATTTCTAGTTCTCCTAATAGATTTCTTTAACAAATAAGATAGTAATTTAAAGGCTTTGTAGTATGCTAAAAAGAAGAAAGTAGGAAAAAGTACAAACATACATATATACAACCATATTGAAAATATAGAAGGTTGTGTGTAATCTTCTGTTCTAAGAAATGAGCTGAAAATAAGAAAGCTAAGTAAAGTTGAGAAACCTAAAACAAATATGTTAGGAAAAATAAAAGTCCAAATCGCAAATGATTCCATTATTAACTTCCTTGAATCAACGATTTGATTCAAAGGATATAAATCAGAAAGAGGATCTTGAATGCTTTTATCATCTGTTTCATTCTTGAAATAGTAGCCCTCAAATATTATTTCTTTCTGATTCTTTGATTTCCAATTAACAAAATCTATTATTAGTTCTCTTTGGTTATTGGAAATATCTTTGGTATGGATGTTGTAATCTTCAATTTCTCCTTTTTTTCTAAAATAATCAGTTTTAATCCTGACAGATTTTTTATTTCTTGAAATATATTTTTCTTTATTTGTTACCTTCATCTTTCTACTTCCATATTATTTTTTTATTGACTTTGAAGATTTTATTCTGTTTTTCTCTTTCCTGAGTTATATTTTCTTTTACAATTTCTCCAAGAGCAACTATCCTGTTCCAAATAACAACTAATTGACTAATTTCATCTGTTTTTAAAAATGAAAGACCTATAACTATTAATTGTTTTAATGCTTTTTCGTTTATTTTTTGATTGTTTTTAATTATTGTTTCATCTTCTTTTAATTCTTTAATCGAGATTCCAATATTAGCATTTTGAAGCATGAGCATGGAATCTAATACCGTTTCTACTTTTGGATTGATTCTTGGTAACAATAGTCGAAAATAATTACCTATTCTTTGGCTAAATGTAACATATTTTATTTCTTCACTGATTAAGTTCAATGCGTCATTTTTCTTCTTCAGGGCTATTTTATACTCATTTAATAAAATTAAACTTTGAAATACATCAGATAGTAATTCTGTGAAAAGTTTCTTTTCAAAATCAATGTATCCCTTACGGAAAAACCTTTTTTCATTATTCTTATATTTTATAACTCCATAACTATCGTTCACTACAGGAATGATAAAAGTTCTATCTTCAAATTTTAAGTCATAAGATAATAATTCAACGTTGTCATATTTTTCTCCAATTTTCCACTGCTCATAAGTTTTTTCTCTTTGCAACGCCTTATTTATCATGATTTGGTTAAATTTACTGATATCTTTTGCTATCTCACTTATATCTTCAGAGATTGAAGGAAAAATATGTCCTATTCCTTTTTCTATTATTCCATCTTCTGACAATCCATAAAAGTGTTCATGTTTTCGTTGTATATTAAAAAAGGTGCTAAGACCGAAAGGTAAACTAGGCTCAATTACAGCTATATCCCATATGTTGCTTATTTTTTTGTCATCTGTTTCATCTACTCTATATGCTCTTCCTTTAGTTTGAATAACAGTTTGATAAGCAGATACTGAAGTTAAATCAATAAGTGTATTTAGTTTAACAGAGTCCCACCCTTCTCCTAATATGTTTCTTGGCCCAATCAGACATTTAGTTATCCCCTTCTCAAGTAAATAAGTAAAAAGAAGAGTGTATATTCCTGTTCTCCAATCAAATCCCTCTCCTATAATTTGGACAATTTTCTCGTTTTCTGTTCTTTTTATTGACAATTTAAAATCAAATTTGAAATTCTCTTTCCATTTTTCACTTTCTTTTAGTATTTGATTAGCTATGTCTCTATCTGTAAGTATTGATGAAGAAGAAATGGAAACTGGATCTAACTGGTTGGTTTTAGTATTTGAAATAAGCTTTTCTAAGATACTTAACGACAGATTTTCTGTAGTAAAATCATAAATTATTGCTGAACGTAATTTATCCTTTAAATATGAGAATTCATACTCTAGAATCTCAACAATAGCATTTATTTTTGATTTACTTGAATTAAGAAAACTAAAAGTTACTTCTCTCTCTTTCATTAAATTATCTACATTCTCTAGTTTCTCAAAAAATCGACCTAATTCGTTATAATAATTTAAAGCTTTTTTAGAATTGAATTTCTGTTTTCTAAGATAATTCCAATAATAGGCGTGAAGAATAATAAATAATTCATTTAATGTAAATTTTTCTTGATCAATTGCTTCTTGATTTTCAAAAATCAGATAAATTTTGTTTACTAAATCATCATTCTTGTATCGTTTTATTATGTTTAGATGATTATTTTCATATTCTTCTTTAAGAAATTCAATAGGGTCTTTTAGATTTTTAGATTTTAATGAAGAAAAGAGCTTTCTCAAAGGTTTGAATTTTTTTTCTATTTCCTTTCTTTCTTCCTCTTGAGGATAGACAAAGTATAACAAATCTTGATAAGGGGCTATGTTTTTTTGTTTTACCGCTGCTGGAGTAGGTATTTCGATATCAACAGAACCAAAAAGTAATTCGTATATTCCTACTTCTTCATCCTCGACATTCACATCAGTTGGAGGAGTTGCAGTTAAACCCAAAATGAATGGGATGTTAAATTCTTCAATAAGATAGTTTACAATATATGCCCAAATTGATGTAAGATGATGACACTCATCTAAGATTATTAGACCTATTCCTTTGTTTTTTAGGGTGTCAATTATCTCTAATGTGTTTTTGTGTAGAATGTCTTTAATCTTTATATCTGAAAAATTAAACTCTCCTTTTATTATCTTATGCCTTATTTTGTTGATATATTCATTTATTTTTGCTTTATACTCTTCATAATTACTTTTTTTTAAAGATTCAATAAATTCTTTATTTTCATTTTTTTCTTTTAACCACATTTTTTCAGCAAAATGCTGTAACATCTCTTCTTCTTGAGAATAAACAGAAAAACGTTGGTAGGTCATTACTGTAATTGGAGCTCTTGATTTAGGGTCTGTATTTCCAATCATCGTGTTAATGATATTGTTTTCTTTGTCAAGAAACAATTTAATTTTATCTATCCATTGGTCCTGAGTAGAAAAATTTGGTGTTAGCACTAGAGTATTTTTTGCTATTTGTTTTGCTATTTCAAGACCTACAATAGTTTTTCCTGAACCAGGAGGAGAAACAACATAAAACTTCCTTTCTACTGTGCTAATTTTTTGTTCAAATTTTTCTAAAATAAGTTTTTGAGATTGCCAAAATTCTCCTCGAAAATACATGTTTGTTAATAAAGAAGGATCAATTTGTCCATCTCTGTCTAAATCAAATCTGTATTCACGGAAAGAATTTATTGAAATTTTGATAAAATTATTTATTTTCTCTACTTTTTTACAGTGGGGACAATATTCATTTATTTTATACCATTGCTCTAAATGTTCAGAATGAAAAAGACTTCTACAATAAGGGCATAGATAGACTATATCTTCTTTATCAAAAGGTGTAAAGCATATCTCACATTTAACAATTTCAGCTCTGCAATTTTCACAGAAATTCCAATCTAACTCAATTTTTGAGTTACAGTTTGTACAACTGTAATGATTCATCAGATTCTATTTCCTAAACATCTATATAATATCTTTCTTTCAAAAAGTGTAAAAATAGAAAGAGTTGAGAATCATAATATGCAATTATCATCATAATTCAGACAGGGGTAACTTAATCATTTTCTCAACAAAAAAAAGATTTCTTCTTGTTTTTTTAATTTTCCCTTTTGTAAAACTTCTTGAACAGTAAATTTTTGATAAAATATTGAAAATTTATTATCCGTGCCCTAGCAAGTCATTGGCTACCATGTTAATTACTTCTTGTGCTTCTTTTGATAGTAGGTGTCTTTTAGGAGTAATAGCTGCTTTATAGATATCATTTAGAATTTTAGCTCTATTCTTATTCACTACATCGAGCAAAGTCATATCATCAATATTATCTGCTTGCTCTTTATATAAAGCAATAATGTCGTCTTCAAGTTCTTTTGTTGCTTCTTTTATTGCTTTAATAATTCTTTTTTCTGAAGCTGTAATCTTGCCTGATTTTGAACAGAAGTCAATTACTGATTGAACCATATTCTTCAAAATCAATTTAACTTCTTCAATTTCTTTTTCAGTGTCTACTGATTCTGCCAACAATAAGCACCTATATTTTTGTATATAGTCTCATATTTATTCTTTTCCGATATCATAAAAATTAATAGAAAAAAACCTAATCATTTTTTATGCTTTCGTCTAGGTTGGTAGCTTTTTCTAATCCTCTATATATCTTCCATCTTCTATCGATATATTCTTTAAGTTTTTCAACTTGTTCAGGGGTTATATTTTTGAATCGTCCTTGTTTTGACAAAAATTCTTCTAATCCTGTAAATTTAGGTTTTCTGTTAATTTTCACTCTTCCATTTTCATATTCAATTAGTAGCCAATAACCTGATTCAACAGCTTCTTTTGCTAATTGGGGACCTAAATGAGTTGGTACTTTCCATCCTGGAGTGCAGATAGACAAAACTTCTATATATCTAAATCCCTTCATCTTCTTTGCTTTTTCTATTTTATTGATAAAATCTTGAATGTAAGCTGTTGAAGCAGTAGCTACATAGGTAGCTTCATGTGCAATAAGTATCCTTGGAATATCTTTTGGAAACCATTCATTTCCTTTCGATTTTCCTTTAACAGGAGTTGTTGTAGACCACGAACCATAAGGAGTCAATCCTGAAGCTTGAATTCCTGTATTCTCATATGCTTGATTGTTGTAACAAATATACAATATATTTTCATCTCTTTGAGCTGCTCCAGATAGAGCTTGTAGACCTATATCTGCCGTACCTCCATCTCCAGCCATCCCCAAGACTACTATATCTTCCTTGTTTTGAGCTTTTAAAGCTCTTGAGATCCCAGTAACAGTTGAAGCGGTATTCGCAAACTGTAGATGGAAATAAGGAACATCCCAGTTAAGATTAGGAAAAGTTCCTCCAAAAACACTTAGACAACAAGGGGGAACACTCACAATTGTTTTTTTCCCTAAAATACGCATTACGTTAATAGCGATATTTGACGCCATACAACCTGCACAAGCACTGTCTCCGCTTACAAACTCTGCTCTATCTGGAAGATCTTTTAATCTCATAGCTTTCACTCTAATGGTTATTTTCTCAAATTATTGTTTGACTTTTAAATGATTAGGTATATTCGCTTTATCGCTGTCTTGTCCTTCTGCTTTCTGAATTAGTTTTCTAGATTTTTAAATGTTGCATTTTAGACTTTAATTTTCAAATATTTTATACTGTTTTATCAAATTATTTATAAGTAAGTATTTTTTTGCTCTTCTGAATAGTTACGTTGTTTACGTAGATTATAGGTGATAGTAAATGAGTGACAATAGAAGTATAGAGAAAAATCTTGAAAAGCTTGTCCCCCCACATGGAGGAAAACTTGTAGACAAACACATAATAAGTGAAGAAGAAAGGTACAATTATGTTGAAAAAGCAAAAACTTTGCCTGTTTTAGAATTAAATGAAAGAACATTAGCTGATCTTGAATGTATAGCTACTGGAGTTTACTCTCCTCTAACAGGATTTATGACAGAAGAAGATTACAATAGTGTTGTCGAAACAATGCGATTGAAAAATGGTATAATTTGGCCTATTCCAGTAACTCTTCCAGTTGATGATAACTTTGCTGAAAGTTTAAGTAAAGGAGATGAAATTGCATTAAAGTGGAATGGCATATATATGGGTTTAATGACTGTTTCTGATATTTACAAACCTGATAAAAAGAAAGAAGCTCTTAATGTTTATAAAACAGAAGATAGCGCTCATCCTGGAGTAGCTGCTCTATACCAAACTGGAAGCTATTATTTGGGAGGAGAAGTTTTATTAATTGATGATCTTCCTCACAAAGATTTTGTAGAATATAGATTTACTCCAAAACAAACAAGAACTGAATTTGCAAAAAGAGGGTGGAAAACAGTCGTAGCTTTCCAAACAAGGAACCCAATACACAGAGCACATGAATATTTACAGAAAGTTGCTTTAGAATCTGTTGATGGATTATTCATAAATCCTCTTGTGGGTTCAACAAAAAGTGATGATGTTCCAGTTCAAACTAGAATGGAAACTTACAAAGTAATATTAAATGCTTACTATCCAAAAGATAGATTCTTCCTAGGAGTATTCCCTGCAAACATGAGGTATGCTGGCCCTAGAGAAGCAATTATGCATGCAATTGCTAGACAAAATTATGGTTGTTCTCACATTATTATTGGAAGAGACCATGCTGGAGTTGGAAACTACTATGGAACTTATGAAGCTCAAGAGATTTTTGAACAATTTAGTGATAATGAGTTAAAGATTAAACCTTTCAAATTTGAGCACGCTTTTTATTGTAAAATTTGTGAGCAAATGGCTACTCAAAAGACTTGTCCTCATGGTAAAGAGAGTCATGTTTATCTCTCTGGAACAAAAGTTAGGCAGATGTTAAGAGAAGGACAAATGCTTCCTAGAGAGTTTACTCGACCAGAAGTAGCTATGATTTTAACTGATGCTTATAATGGAAAGGCAAAAATAGAACAAAAGGGTGTAACTTTACTATTTACTGGTCTTAGCGGATCAGGAAAAACAACAATAACTAAAGCTCTTGCTCAGGAATTAAAGAAAAGAGGATATCAAGTAGAACGTCTTGATGGAGATGTTGTAAGACAGTATCTAACCAAAGATTTGGGCTTCAGTAAACATGACAGAGATGAAAACATTAGAAGAGTAGGCTTCGTTGCTCATATGTTAACTCGTAACAATGTTATAGTTTTAATGGCTAATATTGCTCCTTATCAAGCAGTAAGAGACGAAATCAGACAACTAATTGGAGACTTTATGGAAGTATATGTAAAAGCTCCTCTAGAGGTTTGTGAATCTAGAGATGTAAAAGGATTATATAAGAAAGCAAAAGCAGGTGAAATATTAAATTTCACAGGAGTCAATGATCCATATGAACCTCCAACTAACCCTGAAATTGTTTGTGAAACTGATAAAGAAACTGTAGAAGAATCAGTCCATAAAGTATTAGCAAAGTTAGTCGAATATGGATATGTTGATTCTAGTGTTTTAGAGAAATAACTAACTTCTATTTTCTTCTTTTTTTTAAAAATTCTCCCAAAAACATTATTAAATATTGAGAAAATAAAATAAAATATGGAAAAAAATATTGAATCTGTTCCTTTATGGAAGAAAATCGGAGAGAAACTAACACCATATTTAACGAGAGATGATTTCATTTCTATGGATAAAGAACGATATATCAGCCTTATTAAAAGATTGAAAGCAATAAATGAATTATCTGAAAAACAATATACTTACGCAAACATTAATCGAGATTTAATTTTAATCCGAATGGGGCTTATTCACAATCTTCCAGAAATAACAGATGATTCATTAGAAACAATATTGAAGCAACTAGCTGTTCACTTAGCAATATTATATTACAATGATAATGATGTTAGTAGTTGGACTGAAGCAGAAAATAAGGTTTTAGAAGTTATTTCTTCTGGATTTGAATCAAGAGTAACTATGGGTTTAAGTCCTACAGAGCATTTAGAAACTTTAAGCTCGAAAATAAAAGAAATAGGACAGATAAATAAAGAAACAATTGCACAAATTATAAATGAAATTGAAGAAACAAAAGATAAACTCATGCAGTCAGGTATCTCTGGTGTCACTTTGCATAAATTCACTCAATACGCACAAAAACTTAAAAGAGCTGATGATGAATTACCAACAAAATATGATATATTAGAAGAAATTGCGAGTTGGCAAGAACTTATCTCAAAATAAAAAGACTAGGGGAGTAAAATTGAGTAAGAACAAGAAAGAAGACAAAAAGAAAAGTGAAGACATAGTCAACAATGTTAAAGAAACAATTCCAGATCTACCAGAAATTTTCAGACACGAAAAGAAAGAAGAAACAGAAGAAATAGCTAGTATTCCAAAAGTAAAAATTGAGAAAAAAGAAAAAGAGCAAGTTGAAGAAACAAAGTCTAGTAATCTTTTTGGTCAGAAAATTCAAGGTCTAAAAGAAAAAGTTGAACAAATTGTAAATGTTAACAAATTACGTCCCCGAATTGAAAAAGATATTGAAAATCTACTTAAAGATGGAAACACATTACTTATCGGTAAAAATGTAGGTGTCTTTGCAGAGAGATTAACAGAAAAAGGAATGAATATAATAGCTCGAGACACATCAATTACCTTTATCAGTCCCAAAACTGAAGTGAATAATGTAAAAATATTAGAAAAAATGGAATTAAAACCCTTTTCTCTGGAAAAGATGAATAATCTTAAAGGTCCTTTCATAAATATTATTTTATTTTTTGCTTTAAAAGGAAGAAAAAAGGAAGAAATTTACTCAATAGTAAATAAGTGTAAACAACTATTGTACTCCTCTGGTCTTCTCTTTATTGTAGAAGAATCTACTTCAGGGTTAAATATTTTTTTAAATTTCTTTAAGTATTTAACCTATGTAAATAAATTCATTAAAAGTAAGATTAAGAAAGAAGAATATACTTGGCCAGTAGTTAAAATAAAAAAAGTAATTAAACAACTCGAACTAAGAAAATTCAAGACATTCGTTTATGGGGGAAGAAATGTTCAAACTTATGTTCTAGCAAAAAGACTAAGTGCCTTTCTTTCTAGATAGCCTTTTTTTTCAAAGAACAATCTGAAAGAAATGAAGAATTAAAGAAGATGTAAGAGTTGCTACAGTTGTTATAAGCGACAAACTATAGTACAATAGAATATATAAATTAATAATTCTAGTTATGTAAGTTTTAAAAGTAATTTTTGTTCCAGTTTATTTTTAATTTTTAATATAAATTATGTAATACTCAAAACTATGTTTTTGTCTTATCTAAATAATATATCAAACACTTTCTAACTACAGATAAAGAATTTGGCCGACATAATTTGTTTAACAGTAATATTCACTTTCAATGCACCCTCTCTGTCGCTTTAAATAGTACCATTCGAGAAGTTACATGAAAAGATATGATAAGAACAGAGCAAGAGAATAAAGCTAGAATTGTGTGTTCAGAGTGTGGAGAAAGTAATTTTGTTGAAACTGTTTCAGATGTTGTTTGTAGAAATTGTGGTCTTGTAATTGATCAAAGATACAGTTCAGATCATTTTGTTGAAAATGATTCCACAGATTGGAGAAAAAAACGTTTTGGTAGTCCTGAAAGTAGAAGAAGTAAAAATACATATTTTTCATCTTTTGAAGTTTCTCCAGGAGAAAGCAGAGCACAATTTCAGAGAATGTGGTTTGCTGAAAAAAAGTTGGAATATGATGCAATAGAAGAGAACAAGTCAAGATTATTAAATATTCTAACAAAATTAGGCTTTTCTTCTAATCAAAAAAACCAAATAATGTATGAATTAAGAAAGCGATATGAAGCTGAAAAAAGAGCAGGTAACAAAGTATCAAACATTTTCCTATTAGCTTCAGCGTTAGCAATTATTTTTTCAAAAAACCTTAATATTCCAGTGAGTATTCGTACTGTAGTTGATGTTTTTAAAAGCTATGGCTGTAAAATTAGCTCAAAAGCAGTTAGAGATTATATCATTTCAAACAATTTGGCTTATACCAATTCATCTACAAGTGTTTGGGTAACAAAACATATGGCAACCTTGAGGTCTGATTTGTCGATTAGAGAGCAAATAAGGCAAGAATTACAAAATGTTGGAGACTCGTTAGAAATAACTGAACTAGATATAGACAAAATCTTGACTTCAATTGAACTATTTGCAGTTAAACTTTCCAAAATTGAAGCCAAAAGCAGACGTCCTAGTGTTCTAAGTGTAGCATGTATATTCCTTGCTTCAGAGATGATAGCTGAAAAGATTAATATTACATTATTTAACCAAGCTTTTTTGGCAAGAACTTGCAAAGTTAGTCCTGCGACATTACGAAGTCACTTAATCTATCTGAGAAGTAACATAAAAACAAAGATTTAGTTTTTTTCCATTCTAAAAAGTTTTATAAATATGTTCACAACTTCAAGAGTTATGGTATTATCTCCCACAACATTATTTTTGATTTCTATAATTGCTCTAGTCGTTGGTATTTTAAGTGTGATTGCAGGATTAGGTGGTGGGGTATTTATAGTTCCTATCTTAACTGTTTTATTTAAATATGAGATGCCTATTGTTGTTGGAACAACTTTAGCTTCAACTACATTTATTTCTCTAGTTGGGGTAATAGGTGCAAGAAAAAGAAAAGAAATTGATTTTAAATTTGCTTTCGCATTTTTGATTCCTGCCACGATATCAACTTTTTTTGGAGCTCTAATTACAGATATGATTCCTGAAATTATTTTACTCTCAATATTGTTTTCTTTAGCTCTGTTATTAAGTATTAGGATGCTACTTGAGTCAAGAAAAAAGAAAAAACTTGGAATAAAGACTTATAGACGAGATAAAATACAAGAATTAAAAAAAGAAAAGAAAGAACAAGAAGAACATAGTCATAAAATAGCTTTTTTCGCAAGGTTTCATTATCCTTGGTTAAGACCTTTTATAACTATCAAAAGAGATGAATACGAGTTCAAAATAAGTATACCAGTAATAATTGTATTTGGTTTATTAATTGGTTTTATCACTGGGCTTTTAGGATCATCTGGAGGATGGCTTATATCTCCGTTAATGATCTTAGGATTTGGTTATACTCCTATTGTAGCTTCTGGTACTTCTCTTTTTATCATTCTAATTAAAGCAATTGTAGGAGGTACAACTCATGTTATACAAGGTCATTTTGATATGATTCTGTTTTTTGTATTATCTGTATTTTTACCGATTGGGGGTTTTATTGGAGATTTAATAAAAAGACGTATGAAAAATAGAATAGTTGGTTTAATATTAGGATTTTGTCTGTTGGGTGTTTCTGCTGTAATACTTGTGTTCTATTTCATTCTTTAACAAATTTTTTTAAGTTTAGAAACTTTTATGGTGAAAGCTTTTTTTGAATAATTGAATTTTTTTTTATTAAGATACCTTTATATTTTTCCATATAACTCGGTGCATAATGAGTGAGAATAGTGCAGAAGATATAATATTAACTAAAGATCTAGTTAAGAACTTTAAACTTGATAGAGATACTATAGTAAAAGTTCTTACTGGAGTAAACATGAGAATAAAAAAAGGCGAATTTGTTGCTATAATGGGGCCCAGTGGTTCAGGAAAGAGTACGCTAGTAAATATATTATCAACTTTAGAGACAATTACAGATGGTGACGTATATATTGTTGGAACTAATTTAAAAGAGTTAACAAACAAAGAATATTTAGAAATTAGGAGAAAAACTTCCTCAATCGTTTTTCAAAATTTCAGTTTGATCTCTTATCTCACAGCTTTAGAAAATGTAAAACTTCCTATGATTTTAAGAGGAGAAGATGATGAAACAGCTACAAGAAAAGCTATAGCATATCTAGAAAATGTAGGTCTTTACGGAAGAATGCATCATTTACCAGAACAACTCTCAGGGGGAGAACAGCAAAGAGTTGCAATAGCACGTGCATTAGCTCATGAACCAGATATTATATACTGTGATGAACCTAGTGGCAATTTAGATACTGTTACAGGAAGAGAAATAATAAGTTTGTTTAAACAGTTGAGCAAAGAGAAGAATATTACTGTAGTTATGGTTACTCATGATCATGAAGCAGCAAAACAGACAGATCGATTATACATTTTGCGTAATGGAAAACTTGCAGAAGAGCAGATTTCAATTTTAAACAAGCGTAGAGGTGAAAGAAAATGAGTATTTCAGGTAAAATTATTGCAATGATTAATTATATTCAACTTGCATTTAAGTCTATTATCTCATATAAGAGAAGATCTCTATCGATTGTTGCTGGGTTAATTCTAGGAGCAGCAATCTTCTCGAGTATTTTCTTTTATGGTTCTATTGTAAAAACAATAGCTGTAATGGATATAGTAAATAACATTGAAGCTGAAGTTATCTTTTATCCAAATGATTTAGGATTTAATAACCCATGGGAGCTTTCTAATGAGATAGCAAATGAACCAGAAGCGAAAGAGGCAACGATTATTTACACAAAAAGTTATGGTTATATAAGTGGAGAAGATTTTTTTGAGTTTAGTTTTGAACTTACAGAAAATGTAAGTGATACGAAATATCAACCTGAATATCTGAATCCAATTGTTATCGATGAAGAGGATGTAAATAATGAGTTCGTTAATTCAATAGATTTAGTTGATGGAAATCTATCTCTTAACGAGGGCGAATGTATAGTATCTGAAACTTTGTCTCTAATATATGGTTTGGAGATTGGTGATAATTTACCTGTAAATATAACAGCATCCACTCTTGTATTTGATGATCTTACTCGAAACTTTACTGTTACTGAATCAGTAAATCTTGTAACTAATCTTACAATTTCAGGATTCTTTAACATTGAACGAGTAAGAACAGGAATAAGTTTCTTCAGTTCTGAAGATGTTATTTTTTCTTCTTCTAATCTAATAGATGAAATGATTGATTCACTTGTAAAACATGGGTATTACATAATTGGAGTGAAATTAGATTATAGTAACTTATCAGTCGACGATATAAATAAAATGAGTGAAGAAATTGACATTTTCATTGATAGAATAATTAGAAGGCATCCAAATCAACTAGAAGGAATTAACCTTGTTGGTTTAGTGTTGCAAGCAAACTCAATATTAACTTTGATAATGCAAATAATAGATTTTGTTCTTTATATTCCTGCGTTAATACTTTCTATAATTTTAATTAACTTTGGTGCTGATCTTGCATTACAAGAAAGGAAATACGAGGTAGGAGTACTAAAAGCTCAAGGAGCAAGTCCAAAGCAAATAAAAAGGATGATTTTTACAGAAATCATTATTATTGGAATTATAGGTGAAACTATAGGCATCAGTCTTGGAACAATTGGAGCAGCAGTCGTGGTATCTTCTTATAGCTTTATGAATGTGAATATATCACAGTTCAGTGAAGCTTTTACTTTTTTAAGTATTAAAGCTGGAGGAATTATCACTACAATAATTGTTACACTAGGCATTTTACTAATTACAACTAACAAGAAAACAAAAACATTCTTAAAACAAGAAATAGCAGTAGTGAAAACAATAGATAAACCAAAGATTGGTTTCTTTAAACGTATTTATGCAGATGTCTTCGCTTTTTCATTTGGAATGATAGGCGTATTTCTATCATTTTTAAGAGAAATAAATGAAAATGTTAAATTCCAAGGTTGGGCAATCTTTCTCCAGATTACTTCACCTATTTTACTATGGTACGCTTCAGGATTGGTTGCTTCTAGAATCGCTCCTAAGATCCCACAAGTTTTGGATAAGTATATAGTTAGAGTATTTAAAAGGATTGGACTCTTAATAAAAGGAAGTTTAAGTAGAAGACACCAATATTTCCCAAGAATAACTTTGCTTCTCTGCTTATCAGTTTCTCTTTCAGTTTTTACTGCCATTCAAGGAGCGACAGGGAACGAATTTCTTATCCAACAAGTAGAGACCAATGTAGGCGGAGATATGAGAATAGAATTAGTTGGTAATATCAACTCTCTTAGTATATCAAACTTCACAGGATTTGAAGACAAAATAGAGAGTGTAGTCCCTATATATTATAAATCTGCAGAACTGTTTTGGGGAGGTAAGATATTTATCTTTGGAGTAGACATTGAATTATACTCCGAAGAATGCTTCTGGCATAAAAATGCGATAGAAGATTATAAAAATCCAAAAGATGGGTTAGATGTTCTACTTGCAGATCCTCTTAATAACATGGCTGTAGACAAGATGACTGCCAACTATCTTGAAATTGATACAAATTCCACTATCTCATTAACTGAAGTCAACAAAACAATTACTGCAGAAGCTAAAATTGTTTATGATCATGCTCCAGCATTGTTGGATGTAGAAAATGAATGGGGTTTCCATGCTTTGGTCGATAAAAGATTCCTAATTGCTCATTTTCCAGATACGACAAAGATTGTAAGAGCAGTCATAAACTTTAAACTAGGAGTAAATGTGGAAAAAGAAAGGTTAGCTTTTGAATTCAAGAAGAATTTTGAGTGGATAAGCGATATTTATACTTATGATGAGGTGCTAGAAGATTTACAAAAAGCTGAAGGACGAAGCTTTGGAATACCAGGACTTCTTTCGATTAACTATATCGTTGCTATTACTATTTCAATCATCGGAGTATTTATCTTTATGATGTTAATAATTAATAAACGAAGAAAAGAATTTGCGATTTTAATTGCTGAAGGTGCTTCGAAAAAGCAACTAATTCTACTAGTAATAAGTGAAATACTTTCTATTGCTATATTTGCGACATTATTTGGTTCAATCATAGGTTATTTATTTGCTTATCAATTCAATATCTTCATCTCGTTCTTTGATTCGGTATTAGGCTTTTCTCAAGTAACCTTTAAACGGAATTTATACATACCAATAGTGTCATTATCAATTACAATAGTAATATCTTTTGTGTCGATAATAATAGCTACGTTAATACCTGCAATTAGCGCATCAGAAGTAAACGTAGTCGAAGAAATGAGAGTAGTTTAGGTGATAAAAAAATGTATACAGGAATAATGAAAAAAGCAGAACTCCCGGAAGATTTAGCTTTGCAGTGTTTAGACCTTTATCATGTATATGGGACTGAACTAGAAAATAAAGTAGTAGCTCTTAGAGGGGTAAGTTTTGATATTAAAAAAGGAGAAATACTTTCAATAATTGGCCCATCTGGAGCAGGAAAATCAACATTGCTTTTGAGTTTAGGTGGAATGTTAAAACCTTCAGCAGGTCAGATAATATTCAGTGATGGAACAGATATTACTAAATTACCGGAGAAGTTCCTTTTTGAGTTTAGAAGAAAGAAGGTAGGGTATGTTTTCCAAGAACAGAACCTATTACCTCATTTAAGTGCAGAAAAGAACATAGAAATGCCCATGAAACTTTTAAATACTCCTTACTTAGAAATGAAAAGAAAATCAAAAGAACTTATGCAAAGATTAGGAATTTTCCATAGAAGACATCATATTCCCACTAAACTATCAGGTGGAGAAAGGCAAAGAGTAGCTATAGCAAGAGCTTTAGCAAATAATCCTGAAATAATACTCGCAGATGAACCTACAGGAGCTGTAGATGCTGAAACATCAGTACAAATTTTGGAGTTATTTACAGAACTTTCTGATGAATTTGGAACAAGTTATCTTATATGCTCTCATGACCCTATTGTTGCAGATTTCTCCAATCGTTCTTTGGAAATTCGAGATGGAATAATCATAGGAGAACATGGAATGGGTTTTGACCTCGAGAATCTTGATCAAACTCGATTGCTTGTTCCAGATAATCAAGGTAGATTGAGTATTCCAGAAGAAGCTATGCGACAATTAGGAGGAGCTTTTCTTTTCTCTTGGGAGGTTACAGAACAAGGTCTTTTGTTGAAACCTATCAAATCTCCAGAAAAAAGAGAAGGGCCAAAAATAAAGTTTTGCCCAAGTTGTGGGCTGGAAATACCACCTAATACCTATTCTTGTCCTCGCTGTGGAACTAAACTAACAAGAGTAATTCATTAATTTCTTTTATCTTTTTTAAACTAGTTTTTTAATTAGTAATATTTTTAACTAATGAATGTTCTATAAGGCTGAAAATGGTTAAACAAGAAATCATTCCTCCAGAAGATAAAATTGACTCATGGGTTTATCGCCGAAAAATAGGTGAATATTCCAGTTTAAAAGAATTAGCAAGAAGAATTACTCAAGAAGAAAATATTCCTTTATTAGACTTAACACTTTTTCCAGATGTTTCTTATAATGAGATAGAAGGAAAGCCAATAAGCGAAAAAAGCATACCTTATTTGTTAAACAAAGTTATGATTCAGAAGCCTACTGATAATCCAAATGATCATTTATTTGTTCTAGCTATGGATTATGGATATTTAGGAAAGAATATTACAAAAAAAATAGTTTCCATAAATAAAAAATATCCTTCACAAAGTAAACCTAAAGGAAAAGTAATTTTTTCTCTTTACAACGAAAATAAAATAAAAATTGCAGAAGTACCTTTTTTGCACTCTTCAAGTTTTCAAGGTCATCCTGTCTCTTCAGCTCCTCAAATATTCTTGTGTTTCCTACCAAATTTAGAGGAGAATCAGAAATTTTATTATCAGATAATAGGTTATTCTAATGGAAATACAATAATTTGTGGATCTAAATTATTATCGTTTAAGAATTATAGAAATAGCTCTTCTGAACCTTTTTTCTTTGTTGCAGCTTCAGATTTACATGCAGGCGCAGGAGCAAGATTCAAAAGAGGAAGAGTATGGGGGCTCTTTCCTCGAAATAATAAACATTTAATGAAGTTAATGAATAACATCGCAGAAAATGAAAGTACATACAGTTTTGATCATGGATATAATGCTTTTATGACTTCAGGAGATAATATAGATAATGGTTCTTATCACGAATATTGGGAAGATTTTTTAGACTGTAGTTCAATAGTATTATCTAAAATTCCTATTTATCCTACAATAGGGAATCATGATTATTTGTTTGGAGGAATTTTTAGAGGAACATATCTCTCTTCTTGGAAAAAAACCCAAAAAAGTTTTCACGCTCTTTTCCATGTTCCACGAACTAGTCCTAAAGGTGCATTCTACGCTCATTCAAATGGAAACGTGAAATTCATCCACCTAGACTCAATGGGGTTGAATTGGGGAAATGAGTCAATATATTGTGGAAGTAGACAATATGAATGGGTAAAATATCAGCTTAAAGAATGGAGGAGAAATCAGAAAAAGAATGAAGAAGAACCCGATTTCTGTGTAGTTTTTCTACATTCTGCTATTCTCACAATAGGTTTCTTTGGAAGAACGCAAGGAAAATCATCTGATGCTCTAGCAAATAAAAGCTTAATACCCTTGTTCAACACCTACGACGTTAATCTAGCAGTTTTTGGACATGATCATATGTACCAAAGATCAGAAGTAGACAAAACTTCATATTGCTGTATAGGATTGTCAGGGAAGACTCCCATAAATTATTTTGATTTCTTAAGGAATGTAGTAGGATATAAAATTCACAGAGATGAAGAAGGAGAAATAGCAAGGGGTTATGCAGTAATTTATGTGCCACCAAAAGTAAAAAATCAAACTGAAGAACAAAAAAGAGAGTTTGACAATTTTCTAGAGAGTGTTAGAAAAAAAGCAATGGAAAATATAGAACTTTATTATTACTTTAGTAAAAAAGAAAAAAGAAAAAACAAAGAACTATTTACTGATAAAGATAAATTAAGTGAGTTTGTTAAGAATAAAATAATAGCTAAACTAAAAGATCATCTGTGGTGGAGATTCTATAACTTAAAAGGAGAACTAGTGGATAGCTGCTTTATTCAAAAAACAACTGGAAATTATGATGACATTGAAAAAATACAATGTCCGGGAGAGCACATAAGATAGCATTAAGTCTTCTATAAAAAAAGAAAAAAGGAAAAAAGAAAAAGGTTGCTTAGAAATTATTTAGCAGGTTTTAGTGAAGCACCACATTTTATGCAAAATGAACTGTCTCCTGGGTTCTTAGCCTCACAGAAAGGACAGATAATTTCTTTATCTTTTGCTGGAGAACTTACAGAAAGAATCTCGTCAAACTCTGATGAACTTTTATTAACCGATAGAGGTTGATGGGTTGGAAAAGTCGCTTTTCTCGTAGAATATTCATGTTTAACCTTTTTAGCTTGTTCTGATTTTTGTATTCCAGGAATGAAAACAATGTCATTTTTCACATCATAAGCTATATTTGCAAGTCCTAAATTAATTATCTTCCAGATGTCTTGATGCACAACTTTGTATGGGGAGTTAAGTATTTTTGTTAGATCTCGAATATATATTGCTCCGTAACCTTGAACTATCTGGATAAGTTTTTCTCTCCTGTTCCTTGAATTATACATTACAATTGCAGTAATGATAGCTAGTATAATTGGCATTGCAAAAATGTTCCAAAAAGTAGCTGTAAAGCAACCAATCAAGAAGAAGAATACTGACAGTAATATAAGAACTCTTTCGGTAATATCTGTTTGGTCATATTGATAATGTAATTTATTTATGAATTTGTTTTTGCTAACGTAAGTTTTTGGTGATTTAGCAACAATAAAGTTCTCAGAGATATTTGCTAATGCAGGTATGTACCTTGTTTTTCTATCAACTGCTTCAGTTATAGTAGATGGAGTTACTCTTGCTGAAGGCTTTGTTTTGTCGTTTGAACTAGATATATCTTTTTCTGCTCTAGAAACTGGTGCGCTAGAGGGTTTACTAGTCTCTTTTTCACTGTGTTTACTGGGCCTTGAATAATAGTAACTTTCTCGTCTAGCACTTCTATCATAGCCCTTTCGTTCATCATATTTCGAAGCTCCTCCTGTAATTGGTACTATAAATATATTCTTGATTAGGTATCCAATTGTGTGTAGAAACAACAATAACAAGAAGAAACCATCTATTACCCCGAAAATGAATGCTGAAATAACAAAAGCTCTTGGTATACTTACCATAATATAATATATAGAAATTGTAAAGTCATTTTCATTGACTAAGTATATTGCAGCATCATTATTATCATTTCCGAATATTATTTCGCTATGTTTCTTATTTTTTACAGCATCATATTGATCAATATTTGAATATATGTCTTCAATATAATTCTCTATATGATATGTTGTTACTTTTACATCTTCACCTGCATTTACATAATATTGAATGAAGTGGTAATATGAACTGTCTAATTCTAGAATTGTGTAATTGCCAGGATCAAGTGTAATTGTAGTCTCATTATAATTTGTGTTTAATCCTCCAATCGTTACTACAATTCCAAGAGGTATTGTAGCGATTGCAATGAATACGATGGATGTTACTGCTAATCCGTTCAAATATTTTGCGTGATTACCCATTTTTCATCACTTTCTACTTTTTACTACTGTGGTAGTAGTTTCTACCTATTTATAAATGTATCTATTTATTTCTAAATTTTTACTACTCAAGTAGTAATATTTATATACAATCAAGTGTGAAAAAACATGTAAGTGAGAAAATTGTCAAAGAGAGAGCAGTTGGAAAAGAATATAAGAAGATTACAACAACTGGGATTTTCACAATACAGTGCTAAAGCTTACTTAGCTTTGGTTAGATTAGGAAAAGGAACTGCCTCTGAAATTGCTAAGAAGGCAGAGATTCCTCAAGCAAAAATATATGGTGTACTAGATGATTTATATGAGCGAGGATTTATAAGCAAAATAGAAGATGTTACCCCTGCATCGTTCATAGTAGAAAAACCAAAAGAGCAATTCTTAAAGTTCTTAGAGAATTTTACAGAGCTAGCAGACTACCTGAATGAGATATACAACAGCGCTGGAGCAGAAAGTAAGTATGGTTTTGTGACTAAAGGTAACTTTACAGGAAAGCTACAAGCAACAGACTTTTTTTATATTTTTGATATGAGCGATAATTTATTCAAAAAATTCTTTGAGAGAAAAATTCACAATTATTTCAAAGTTGGAGGGCCTTCAAACTCATTGATTGCAATTGGAGAAAAATACACAATTCTGCTAATTGAAAAAGATCATGGAATACAATATATTAAAATTGAAGATCAGATTTTTTCAAGGATGATAGATACATTATTAGCTTTATCGCCGTCTAATAGGCATATTACAGAAGAGATGTACGAAATAAGTATGGGAGAACCTATCTTATACATTGATTCAGTTTTAACTTCTTCAGGATATGTTTTTGGTCAATATGGCACAATATGGCTCTCTCCTGAAAGATTTTTTATAAAAATTCCTGGAAAGGATGTTTACGCTCGTCCTCTCTCTTCTCTAGCAAGCTATGTTCTTACTGAAGATGACTCAATAGAACTTAATGTAGCAAGATTAGATGGTGAGAGGGAGTTAAGTGAGATATTTACATTATCAGATCCTACAATTATTTTGAATTTGATAGATTTCATAAAAAATAAAAGAAAATAGTTAAATTTCGTATTCGAAGCTACTTTATAAAAAAATCACTTTTTTCTTTTTTCTTTATTATTATTAATGTAGTCCCGTTCTGAATCTTTAATCATATCTTCTAATGACATCATTGGCTTATATCCAATTTTCATTATCTTTTCATTTGAAAGTGTCCAACATTTACCTATCATCTGTGCATATTCACGATTAAATAGTGGTTCTCTATGTGGTTTGATTATTCGAGACATAAACTCAAAAATCATTGCACCAAACAACAATAAAGGATATGGTAACATGAATTTAAATCGCTGTTTATTAAAAGCAATTAATTCTATCTTTTTTATAAGTTCTTCAAATTCAGCGTCATAGCTTGAAACATTATATACTTCTATTTTGTTATTACTATGTTCTGTAATTGTAAGGATAGCTCTAGCGACATCATAGGCATGAATAGTACCGATTTTGTGATTTCTTTTCCCCATAATAGGAAAAAGATTTCTTTTTATTAGCTTTCTTGCAAAAACATAAAAATGTCTGCTTCCTTTGCCAAGAACCAAAGGTATTCTGATAATAGCTCCTTTAATACCTGCTTCCTCACATAATTGTTGAACATATTTTTCTGCCTTTACTTTCGATTTAGCATAATAACCAATAGGATTAAGGGGACTGTCTTCTGTAATTGGACATTCTTTAAAAATCCCATAAACTGCCGCACTACTGGAAAAGAAAAACCTCTTTACTTGATTCCTTTTGGCAGCTTCAATCAGATTAATAGTCCCTTGAACATTTACTTTTTCATAAAGATCTTTGTGTTCATTGTTTACAGCGGCAGCAAAATGGTAAATGTCTGTGATTCCCGTCTTTTTAATTAAGACATCTAAACTTTCATAATCTGTTAAATCACATATTAGATATGTAACTCCTTTGATCAAGTTTTCTATTGGTCTTCTGACTAACCCAAATAACTCGTAGTCTGTATTTTTACTAAGATATTCTAACACTCCTTGGCCTATACATCCGGAAGCTCCAGTAACTAATACCTTTATCATTCAGTCCTTTCTTTTTTCACCTATTTTTATAACTATTGCTAGTGGAAAATTAACTTTTTTTATATCGCTTTTAATTATACTTAAGTAAGGATTCTAAATACTTCCAAAAAACTTCTTTTTCAATTACATTTAGTTAAAATTTTTCATACAAATTTTCATTTCAAATTTAATGGAATTCAAAACTAGATGTGTAAAAAACTCGCACTACAAAAGGTAAGGCGAAAGTTTTTATATGTGTTGTGTCTCACACATTAAAATGAAGACCTATAAATTAATGAAAGAAGATTTTCCACAATTTCTAAGTCTTCTGCAAGAAAAAGGGAATCTTTATGGTCCAGTAAAGTCAAAAAATCATTATTCTTTCGAAAAGATTGATGATTTGTCTAAGTTGACTTTTGACTACACAAGGACGCTAATGGGATTAAAAAAATTTGTAACTCCTCCCAAGTATAAAGTAAAACATTTTGATAAATCAGGCTCAGAGGATGTAATTCCTGAAGATGAAACAAATATAGTAATTGGTGCTCATCCTTGTGATATCCATGCGATGAAAATTCTTGATAAGCTATTTCTAGGACAGATCAAAGACCCATATTATAAAAAAAGGAGAGAAAATTTGGTGATTGTTGGACACTCATGTTTGCCAGATGAGAACTGCCTTTGCACTTCGACAGGTACAGATATGGTGTCGGATGGATTTGATTTGTTCTTAACGGAACTACAAGATTTCTATTTAGTGTGGGTAGGTTCTAGTAAAGGTTTATTTATTATCATGTCTTCAGAAGATTTGTTTAATGATAAAATAGAAATGTGTGACATTGCAGAATATACAAGTTGGCAAGAAAACAGACAAAATTCATTCAAGACGACTATTCCATTTCATTTAATGCCTGATATAGTCCATCTAATATATGAAGAAGATGAATTATGGGATCAATTTGGAGAAAAATGTTTAAGCTGTGGTACTTGCAGTCTTGTATGTCCAACATGTAATTGTTTCAATGTTGAAGATAAGATACTTATTCATGCCGATGAAGTAGTTAGAGAAAGAATGCTAGACAGTTGTACCCTACCCTACTACTCTGTAGTAGCAGGAGATCATGATTTTAGGCCTGACAGAACTAAGAGGTTGAAACTCTATTACACTCATAAATTAAAAGAATATATAGGAAAATGGGGTCAACCAGCTTGTGTTGGTTGTGGACGATGTGTCACTTATTGTCCTGTTGGTATAAATGTTAAAACAGTTTCAAATGCTTTTTACGAAGCGATTCAATGTGTTCGGGAGGTAAAGAAAATATGATATCAGATAGAACTAAATTAGAAAATCCATATGAAGACCATTTGGCTACAATCATTGATTATCGCGATTTAACAAGCGATACAAGATATTATAAGTTGAAATTTGTAGAACCAGAAGTACAAGAACACACTGGTGATTACAAACCAGGTCAGTTTGCGATGTTCTCCATTCCTGGTGTTGGAGAAGCTCCATTCTCTATATCTTCAACTCCGACAAGACCAGCTTTTCTAGAGTTTGGAATTAGAAAAGTGGGTTCATTTACTGATGCTTTATTCAAGAAAAAAGAAGGAGATACTGTTTATATCCGTGGTCCTTATGGAAATGGATTTGACATGAAAAGCATGGAGGGAAAAGATATAGTTATAGTAAGTGGAGGATTAGGTGCAGTTCCATTAAGATCTGTTTTACTTTATCTAGAAGATAAAAGAGAATTATATAATAATGTATTCTTCCTAAATGGAGCTAGAACACCTGAAGATATGCTTTTTAAAGAAGACTTCTTAGCTATGCATGCAAGAGAAATAATTGAAACACATTTAACAGTAGATAAAGATCCTACTGGAGAATGGAAACACAATGTAGGTGTTGTAACTACACTATTCGAAAAAATTAACGGTCGAGTGGATAAAGATAATGCATATGCCTTAATCTGTGGGCCCCCAGTAATGTATAAATTCGTTATAAAAGAATTGCTAAAAATGGAATTTTCAAAGAAAAATATACTAATGACACTAGAAAGAAGAATGAAGTGTGGTCAAGGACACTGTGGACATTGTGCTATTCACGGTGTTTATACTTGCTTAGATGGACCAGTGTTTAACTACTGGGATTATGAACGTATGGTGGAGTTGATTTAAGATGTGGACAAGTGAGCATAAACCTATTGTTGGTGTTTTTGGTTTCAGTGGTTGTGCTGGAGATCAGTTGCGATTAATTCATATGGAGGATGAACTTGTTAGTTTATTTACCACAGCAGAGATTAAATTCTTTCATATGGCTCAATCTCATCAAGAAGTTGAGCATGTTGACATTGCTCTAGTTGAAGGTAGTATAAATACCAAAAAGCAACTTGAAGAACTGAAAGAGATACGTGAAAAATCTACTTTTCTAGTTGCATTAGGTACTTGTGCTTGTTTTGGCGGTATTCAATATTTGAACGAGAAAGATGAAGCTTTTGAAGAGCGATTTAGACATGTATACGGTTCAAATATCAAGAAAAAAGAATTTATAGTCGGAGAAGCTATCCCTCCTCAACCTTTATGCAACTTTGTAAAAGTCGATGCCATGGTTCCAGGATGTCCAATAGAAAAAGATAATCTTTTACCTATATACACTAAATTGATAAAAGGTATTAGACCTCAAAAATATCCTGCTCCCGTTTGCGTTGAATGTAAATTGGAAGGTAATGATTGTCTTCTTCTTCACGGTATTCCTTGTATAGGACCTGTGGTCTCTGCAGGTTGTGGAGCTATATGCCCTAGTCATAATCTCCCATGTGTAGGTTGTTGGGGTCCTTATGAAGCAGCGAACTATAAATCAATGATTGACAAGCTCGAAGAGATAGGTGTAGATAAAGAAACAGCGTTACGCAAGATCAAGTTATTTGGCGGAAGTAAGGCAGAAGAAGAATTGGAAAAGGTGATAAAATGAGTAAGGATATTAATGTAAAAGTTCTCTCTCGTGTTGAGGGCGATGGAGGAATAAAAGTATATGTGAAGAACAATAAAGTGGAACAAGTGCTAGTTGATATTTTTGAAGGACCACGAATGATCGAAGCTTTAGTAAGAGGAAAAACTTTTCAGGAAAACGTTTCTCTCGTATCAAGGATTTGTGCAATTTGTACAGTTTCACATCGTTATGCTTCAATCAAAGCAATAGAGAAAGCTCTGAAGGTTGAAGTTCCTGAGAAGATACAATTGTTAAGAAAACTTCTACATTTAGCTGAATATATAGAATCTCATATTTTACATGTTTACTTCTTAGCCCTTCCTGATTTCTTTAGGAAACCTAGTGCTATCGCTTTACTTCCTACACATAAAGAAACTGTTGTAGAAGCAATAACATTGAAGAAGTACGGAACAGAATTAATGAAATTGTTAATGGGGAGAAAGATTCATGGAGAAAATCCACAAGTAGGCGGTTTTGGAAGAATACCAACTAATAAAGAACTAGATGAATTTGCTGAAAAAGCAAAAGAATATATTCCTCAACTTGCTGCATTTATCGATGTGTTAGCTTCACTTGAAATACCAGATTATTGCGAGAGAGAAACAACATTTATGTGTTGTAATCCTCCAAACAATGAATTTGGATTTGAAGGAGACACTATTCTTATTTCTACTGGAGAGGAATATCCTGTTGAAGAATACAAGAAACTAACAAATGAGCGAGTTGTTCCTCATTCATATGCTAAAAGATCAAGATACAAAGATAAACCATTCACCGTTGGAGCACTAGCAAGACTTATTTTAATTGGTGATAGACTAACAGGATTAGCTAAAGAAAAATTTGAGAATTACTATAATGAAAAATGGAAAGTTAATCCATTATACAATAACTTAGCTCAAGCAATAGAAGCTCTCTGGTCATTTGAACAGATTCCAGAACTAGTAGAAAAAATAAAGTCTCTTCCTGACTCAGAAATCGTTGAAGTGAAAAACCTTAACGGAAAAGCAACTGCAGCTGTTGAAGCTCCTAGAGGTATACTCTATCACACCTATGAAATTAAGGATGGAAAGATGGTCAGCGCTGACATTATTACACCAACTGCTCAATTCCTTGATGATGTTGAAGAGTACATTAGAGTTGCAGCAGAGAAGCTAATTGCCGAGAAAAACGAAGAAACCGAGTTACATTTAGAAATGATTGCTAGAGCTTATGATCCTTGTATCTCTTGCAGTTGCCACATGGTAAAACTAATTGAAGAATAAAAGTGTGGTAATTGACAGAAGAAAATTCAAACCCTTTTTCTTTTTCTTGTTTTACAAAACCAGAACACACTGCTTTTCTTTGTTTTGGAAATTTAGATAGAAGTGATGACGCTATAGGTCTTCTTATAGCTCGAGATTTAAAAAACCTTTTTCCACACGTTTTTAGTGAAGAATTCGACGACCCCATTGGCGAACTACTAATGATTCTTGAAGATGAAAGTATAGAGTGCATAACTGTAATTGATGCATGTGATCTAAAAGCTGAAAATGGAAGTGTAATTGTATCTTCTAATATTAAAGTTGCAGAAAGTCGTTTGAGTACACATACTATACCTATAAAGCAATTGATAGAACTGATCCACAACGAAGGAAAAGAATTTGTTTTTATTGGTGTTCAAGTTTATAATGTAGAATTTATGGGAGAAATGAGTGAAGAAGTATTAAAAGCTAAAGAAAAAATCCTTTCTTGGTTTGTTAAAGAAAATCAATGAGTTCTCTCATTTTTGAATAAGCATCTATTCCTTTTCTTGTAATTGAATAATATTTTTTGTTTTTCCCTTTTATTTTTGAAGAAATCAGATTCTTTTCTTCAAGCTCATTGAGATGTTGGTATATTGATTGAAGCGATTTTCTTTTTCCTAGAGCTTTCCAGATAGCGTAACCGTGATTTGCTTTCTTTCTGGAAATCAGATCCAATATTTCAAACTTTGTTGTAGATTTTTCAGAAAGACCCCATACTGCTTTTTTAATTCCTCTTAATTTAGAAGCAAATATGTTTAACGCATTCAAGCCTGACCCAGAAAGAAGAGCAACTGTAGAATCGACGTTGATTCCTTCATTTTCTAATAATTGATTAGCAGCAACAACAACAGAAGCTGAAGCAGGTTCAATAAATAAGCCTTCTTTTTTTGCTAAAAGAAGGGCTTGATCTATCATTTTTTCTCCCTCTATTTCAATTTCTTTTCCTTTAGTTTTTAGAAGAATATCGCCGATTTTTTGAGAAAGTGTCTGAGGTGTAGGAATCTTTAGAGATTCTGCATAAAAGTCTAAATCTTCTTGTTTCAAAGACACAGCATAAAATGAGGGGATTTTTTCTATCCAACCAGATGCTAAAGCATCTTCAAAACCCCTATATATAGAATAGAAAAGAGAGCCAGAACCTTTTGGAATAATAATATTTTCAATTGTTTCAGATAAGTGAGCGATTTCTAAACCTATAGTTTTCTGACCTTCAACAGTCAAAATATTGTCAGATGAAGCGAAAAAAACTCCACCCTTTTGTAGTTCTCTCCCCTTCTCAATTGCTTCTTCAGTAGTAGAACCATGTTCGACTACTTTACTTCCATAAACTTTCATCTGTTCAATTTTTGATAATTCTAAATTCGAAGGTACAATGTTAGTGAGTTCTAAACCTGCTAATGCAGAGTAAGCTGATAAACTTATGCCTAAAGAACCAGAACTAGAGCACACCAGTTTAGAAATAGAGGAAGAAGAAAGATAAGAAGCAATAAGTGAAGATGCACGGTCTCTGAATGATCCAGTTGGATTTCTAAATTCAAGTTTTAGTTTTAATCCTTTTAGTGATGAAATGTTGTTAATTAATAAAATAGGTGTATTTCCTTCAGACAATGTATAAACCTTCTCTAGTGAAGGTAAAAAAGGACTGAATGACCATATATTTGATATTTTTATCTTACTTTTTTCAGGTCCTTGAATAGGGTCTATGTTTTGGATAGAACCACAAAAAGGGCAAAGAAGATCAAAATTAATAGATAATGTATCTTTCTTACATTTGATACAATACGGTTTTTTCTTCCACATTTTTTAGCTCCTTATTCTGTTAAAACAGGCTCTTCTTTTGGATCGATTCTAATATCGCTATTACAGAGTGCATCAAAAATTTCTTCGATCTTAAAAGAATCAGGGTCTTTAAAGTAGAGATAAAGTTCCAAATCTCTCTTGATTAAGAAATCAAGAAGTTTTATAAGCAATTCTTTTTCTGTTTTTGAGTTAACAATAATTTGCATTATATAAACATAGATTTTCTATTCTTATATTTTTTGAATAAATATTACATTATTTTTGAATAAACAAAGTTGTCCTAAACATTCTTTAAATCAATATCTTTCATATTTTTTTGATTTGAAAAATAATTGTTTTTAAGATAATTTTATAAATAACCTCTATCTTTTGATAAAATAAGGAGTTAAAAATGCCACAGAAATTATGGAAATATATACCTTCAATACCTGATGAAATTGAAATACCAGATAAGAGTATTATTGAATTATTTAGAGAAACAGCTAGCAATTTTCAAGATTTACCACTAACTTATTTTGAAGGAAAATACAAAACCTACAAAGAAGTAGTTGATGACATTAATCGTTTAGCAAATGGTTTAAGAGATTTGGGTATAAAGAAAGGTGATAGGGTTGCAGCCTTTTTACCCAATAGCCCTCAATTTGTAGTAACTTTCTTAGCTGTACATTCATTAGGAGCTATTTTTACAGGTATTAGTGCACTCAGTTCCCAAAAAGAACTTCAATATCAACTAGAAGATAGTGGAGCAAAAGCTATAGTCACTTTTGATGTATTTTTAGACAAAGTCAGAGAAGTTAAAGGTGAAACATCACTAGAGCATATCATTGTCACATCTGCAGCTGATGAGTTGCCTTCAATTAAAGCATTTTTATATAGATTAATAATAGGTAGAAAGAATCCTAAAGTAAAAAATGAAATAAAATACAAGGATTTATTAAAGAAAAGTTCAAATGAACCAATTATTACAAAAGTAGATCCAAAGGAAGATATAGCAATTCTGCAATATACTGGTGGTACAACTGGTGTAATGAAGGGTGCAATGCTTACTCACAGAAACTTAGTTGCCCAAGCGATTACTCTAGATTATTGGAAAAATTGGTTAGATAACGTGCCAGAAAAGCCATATAGAATAGTTGGAGCTTTACCGTTTTCTCATATTTTTGGACTTTCAACTTCGTTATTATGGCCTGCGATTGCTGGAGCAACAATATATCTGTTCCCTGACCCAAGAAAATTAGAAGCAATAATGAAGTCAATAGACAAATTCAAAATTCAATTTTTCATGGGTATTCCTGTAATGTTCTTGAAAATATCAGAACATCCTAATGTGGATAAATATGATCTATCCTCTTTACTAATGTGCATTTCTGGAGGAGAATCCTTACCGCAAGTAACAGTTGAAAAATTTGAATCAAAAACAGGTAATGTTCTAGTTGAGGGATATGGTTTAACTGAATCTTCACCTGTTACACATGTCAACCCTGCAAATCGAAAATATAGGAAAATAGGAACAATCGGTATACCAATACCTAATGTAAAAGCAATGATAGTCGATACAGATACATTAGAAGAAATAACAGAGTTTGGAAAACCAGGAGAATTATGGATTCGAGGACCTTCAGTGATGAAAGGATACTGGAACAATAAAGAAGCAACAGAAAACTCTCTAGTGAAAGGTTGGTTAAGAACAGGAGATATAGCTGTCATGGATGAAGAAGGGTTCTTTGCAATAGTAGATAGAATAAAAGATATGATTATCGTTTCAGGCTATAAAGTGTGGCCTAATGAAGTTGAGGATGTGCTATATAGTCACCCTGCAATAAATATGGCAGCAGTAATTGGTGAAAAAGCTGAAACAAAAGAAATAGTAAAAGCATATCTAGTAAAAGAACCAGGACATGAAGAGTTGTCGCTAGAAGAAGTAAGAGAATATTGTAAGAAACACTTGGCTCCTTATAAAGTTCCAAGAAAAATAGAATACTTAGAAGAATTACCACGCACAGCTCTTGGAAAAGTTCTAAGAAAAGAACTAAGAGCATTATCAGCGGTAACATCTGCTCAATCATTACCAAAAGAAACTATTGAAAAACTAGCTAAATAGACTTTTTTATTTTTATTTTTGTTTTTATTTTTCTAAATTTTGGTCTTATTTTATTGGAAAATGAAGGTGATGTTAGTTTATTACTTTGTTAGAAACTCAAGTTTCTCGATATTAATAAAACCAAAACTCACTAGATTTGAAAATAAAGAGAGAAAATAGGGGAAAGAAATAATTAATTCTTCATTCTTAAAAATCTCATAAATATCGTAAATCGTATGATTAATATTTCCACAGCATTCTTTTAGCATTTTTATGAAAAGTTTGTAAACTTTAACTGGTGTCATCGGGAAAATCTCATCAAAATTTTTTTCGAATATATCAATATTTGTTTTGTAACTGTGTGGAATAGCGATTCTAGATTGTAATAACAAATCCAACTCTAGCAATGAAATATCATCAGGGGGATTTTCAATAATTCTATCAATGTAAGCAGGGATAAAAGCTAGTGAAAAATTGTCTAAATAAACAAGCTGTTCTATTAAATCGTTAATTTTCTTAATCCACAGTTGAGCTATTTTAGTATTTAGTGATGAATTGATGCAGATCTTAGTTTCTATGAAGTTGAGAATAGAGTATTCAACAATTTCATTGCACTGTTTATCAGTATTATTGGAATTCTCTTCAAGATAGTATATTTCTTCTCTTAATTTGTCTATTATCTTAAGAGAGTATAGGTTTACTCCTCCGTAATCAATCGTTGGGGTTAATATTTGCTGATTATATTTTGAAATTGATGGTATTGGAATCCCGAATTCTACATCTTGTTCTCCTATTATTGAAGGTGTTTTATCAATATCCGTACGCAAAAGAACATGAGATCTAACTGAATTGTTAGTGTCTATAAAGAGTTTTGTAGCTCTTAATGAGCTATCTCCACACTCATGTACATCTACAAGTTCAAAGATATCTTTACCTTCGTTCAAAAAAGGTAAAATCGTCTTTGGAATGAAAATTATTCTTTGTTTTTGACATGCTGTACATAAATACTCTATTGAAACTCGAGATTCAGCTCTTATTGTCAATTTCTTCAATAAAAAGTATACTTAATTATTTATATATTTATACATACGGTTTTTCTTTCTACTCGATGTGAAGAGAAATACTTGTTGTATGTAATTTACAGAAAATGAGAACTTAAGTTTCAATGAACATATGACCATTTTCTAGCCAAAAAAGACCTGAAAGAAAGTCAGTGTTTTGAAAATAAAAAGATAAAAATTTATTTGAAAACAATTTTATTAAATAGAACCTTTGTCAAACAGTTTCAAAGTAAATAGAAGAATGTTTAGTATAGTTTTCTTTTTTAGTTTAAAAGATTTAAAAAGGGAGTTTATAGTTTAAGAAAAAAACATTTATTCTTTTAATTGAATATTGTTAGAGTAGATAAGTTTTAATAGAATAAAGGTGAATTATATTAAGTAAACCAGTGGTACAAATGAACTCATTGAATCAAAACATCTTTAAAATCGTACTCCTTGGAGAAGGAGCTGTAGGAAAAACCTCTTTAAAACGAACTTATATGGGTGAAGAATTCGTAGAAGGATATAAAATGACAGTAGGTGCTGATTTCGCAGTCAAGAAACTGGAGGTAGATTTCTACAAAATAACTTTGCAGATATGGGATCTAGCAGGGCAACCTAGGTTTGATGCGGTAAGAGAGGCATACTATAGAGGAGCTAAAGGAGCTTTACTAGTTTTTGATATCTCTAGACCAGAAACATACGAAATACTACCTAAATGGCTAAATGAGTTAATAAAAAACAGTGGTGGACGAAAGGTACCAATAATTCTAATTGGAAATAAATCTGACTTGCGCGAAAAACATGATCAAACTGTTCCAATTAACTATGCTGAAGATTATGCTGAAAAGCTAACAATGTGGTCTGGATATCACGTGTCTTACGTTGAAACAAGTGCAAAAACGGGAGAAAATGTAGAAAAAGCCTTTAGTGAATTAGCTCTTCAACTTGTACGTAATTTAGAAAAATTAAAAGTTGAACTAGGGATATAAAAAATTACTTTCTAAAATATGGTATTTTTACATAAGGTAATTTAATAATAAATTTGTCTTTTGAATAAACAATTATTCCACCAAGTCCTTTAACACAATGTTCGATAAAATCTTGTTCTATTGACTTTACTTTTTCTCTTTTACCTAAAGTTTCAACCAATTTAAACTTATCATAAAGATTAATTTTAAATACAAAATCCAGCATGTTCTGCTCATTACTGTATATAATTATAATCTCTGAATTTTTTTGTTGTTGCAATAAGGATTGAAACATAAGATATTCAAATAGGATATCGAGATTTTCATCTTTAACTATACATAAATCAGCAGAACCTTCAGGAAAAATAATGTCTGGAGATTGTTTAGTATAATGAGTGAGAAGATAGTGAGAAGTTAATTCTTTTATGAACTCATGCAAGTTAACAAATGTCTTTTTGTACAATCTTCTAGATAATAACGTTATCAACTGTCTAGTAAATTTAATTTTAAAAATACTCTCTTCTAAAAGTAGAAGTGATTCATTATTCTCAAAACTTCCTTCTTTCATTGCTGATAAAATACTTAAATTATATACTGTATGGAGAAGATTTCCCATGTCATGGGTTAAAATTTCAACTATTTTTGTTGTTCTTTGGTTTTCAGTCTCTATTTCTCGAGTCTTAATTTTTAGATTTTTACTTAACTGATAATTCCAAAGAAATAGAGATATGATTAATATAAGTACTAAAGCGAATATAGAGACTACAGCGATTAGAAAAATTGCATAGCTATTCAAGAATCTTCATTAATGTCTACATTTTATTACTTATATTTTTTTTTAATTAGATAATGTGATGAAAAATAAAGAAAATAAAAAACGCTTTACCCTGAAACTGTAATATTGGCTATTGAAACAGCAGGAGCATCTAAAGGCCAAGGTGATTGTAGTACATCATCACCAATTGAAATAAAGTTTTCAAAGACTTGGTAATAGTTTCCTGCAATGCTTACAGATCTTAAAGGTAATGTACGTTCTCCTTTTTCAATTAGAAAAGCGTTGTTTGAAGTTATACTGAAATCTCCTGTAATTACATTTGCTGTGAATAGTCCTATTGGTGTCTCTTCAATATAGATTCCTTTATCTATTTCTGCTATCTGTTCTTCGAGGTTTTTCTTTACTGGTTCAACTACGAGTTTTCTAGGAGAAACACTTGGGATATTTTCGAAAGCAATTCCTCCCATCATACCTCCTCTGCTTGCATTAGCTGTTGTTTCTGTATTTGCAGCTTTAGCATACATTCTATCAAAGAGGAAAGTTTTCAAAATTCCTTTTTCGATGATTGAAGTTTTACCTACTGGGCTTCCTTCTCCGTCAATTGCTACTGTACTTTGACTTTCAGGTATTTGTCCGTCGTCAATTAAGTTGAACCTTTCATCAGCAATCTTTTTACCTAGCTTGTCTCCTAAAGGATTCCTTTTTTCCACATATGCAGCTCCAGAGAGTGATTGCATAAATGGAACAGTAAGAAATGCTGAAGAAGTATAAGGATGAAGTACAATAGGAAGTTTTTCACTCACATTAAAGGGTTTTGAACCTAAATGCTGAAAACCTTTTTCTACTGCTTTTTGACCTAGTTCACTAATATCTTCATTCTTTCTACTAAGGACAAATTCAGATGCAGTTTTCCTATCTCCTTCTTTCATTACAACTGCATACGCTGATCCTCCAAAGACAGTAGATAAAGTAGAAACTAAACATCCTTCAGTAGTTCCAATAGCGTATCCTCTTACTACTTTTTCGACGTTTACAGATACACCTATGATTCTTTGATCATTTTTATCAACATTGTAAAGTAGTTCTGAAATTTTGTCTGCTAATTTCTCAGGAGTTAAATGTAAAACTTCATGGTCGAGAATACCATCTTTAGATTGTTTACTTTCACTTACAAAACTTTCAAAAAGAGGATTTTTTGGGCTAGCTTTAGCAATAGCATAAGCTTTTCTTAAAGCTTCCTTGATTGATTTTTCAGAAAAACCAGTACAAGAGGAGAAACCTAGTTGTTTTCCTATTGCAACTCGAATTCCTACCCCCTGAACTACACCATCTCTACTGTCTACTTTACCTTTGTTTTCGCTTAAACTGGTCTCTAACGAATTATAAACAAAAGCTTCAGCAGACGGAATGTTAAGATCTCTAGCATATTTAATCGTAGTATCGGCAATATTCAATATTTTTTCTCGTATTTCATTCAGTTCCATTATTTTGCACCTCCAACTAAAACTTCATCTACAAGTAACTCTGCACCCCCAAGTCCAACAGGTAATGGAAATTGTCCACCTTTACCACATCCACCAAAATAACCAGTCATAATGTTGAAATCTTTGGTTACTCCTTGAACTTGTTTGATTAATTCTAAGATATTTCCTGAAAGTGATGCATCTCTTACAGCATACTTTATCTCTCCATTTTCAACCCAATAACCTCTATTGCAATTGAATAGAAAGTTTCCATCTAAACCCACTTGACCACCTGATGAAGAAACTGCATAAAAACCATCTTTAAGCTGTTCTAGAGCTTCCTCTAGACTTAAGTCTCCAGGAGCAAAGTAAGTATTTTTCATTCGTGGGATAGGTGGATACATAAAGGTGATAGCTCTTGAATTTCCTGTTGGTTCAGCATTCATCTTTTTAGCTGTTCCTCTGTTATGTAAGTATCCTTTCAATACTCCTTTCTCTAAAAGAACAGTTTTGTCAGTTTTAATTCCTTGGTCATCATAAGGAAGCCACAGACCATTTGTTTCTCTTGGGATTGTTCCTTCATCGATAATTGTTGCCATTTCAGTACCTAAAACTTCGCCTATTTTATCAGATAATGGAGACATTCCAGTTACAACAAAATCACTTTCAGATAAATGTCCAAAGGATTCGTGAGCCAATACTCCTCCTAATCTCCATCCAATAAGGGCTTTCTGTTTTCCCGCTTTAATTGGCTTTGCTTCAGTTTGCTCTTTGCAATATTTTCCAGCATTGGTTCCAATTGTTTCAGGAAGATATTTCTCTTTTTCAAAAACTTCTAAACCAAGTGAAGAACCAATTCCATCAATACCCATAGCTCTTTTTCCTTCAATCATGGATATAGCTTGTATTCGAAGGTCAACTATCAAAGGTTGCCAGAAGATTTCACTTTCTTCAGAATTCACAAAATATTTGTCTCCATATAGTTCTCCGTATAACCCTGTTGTACTACTCGGTTGAATGTGATTTTCAATAGCTTTTACTCCCCGTTTTAACATGGATAATTTTTCATCAAACTCTACATTCTTAGGGTGCTTCTTTACCTCTGTAAATTGTTTATCAACAATAGGATTCTGTGTTTCAAATTCCATTTTGACTTTATTTCTAGGAGCTGTTGCTTTAGCTATCTTGACTGCATTTTCAACTGTCTGAAGAATACTTTCCCAGTTTCTCTCTGGAGTGAAAGAAAAACCAGGAGAACCATCGAAATAAGCCATTATTCCAAAACCTTTTCTTAATTTAGTAGAAGCCTCTCTAATTCTTTCGTTGAGCAGATTAACTGTCATTAAGCTCATATCATCGTATCTAGCCTCAACAAAATCTGCTCCTAAATCTAATCCTTTATTTACTGCTTTATGTAGTAAATCAAAAATATATTCGTCTATAGCCTTCATCTCGAAAACAACATTGCTCAAGTATTAATAAATCTATACTTTCACTTTGAGCTAAATCATTTCACCCTTTGGTTAAAAATCTTTTTTTAACCGTTTTTCTTGATCTGATAAAGGTAAAGATAATTTTACTCAAAATAAACTTCTTTGATCTTTGTATCAATATATTCTTTTATTTCTTCATATTCCAATATATCTTCATGAGGATACTCTAATAGCTTTTTTTCAATCAAGACGGCTATTTCTTCAGTCTTTTTCTTTAGTGCATACGAAAAACGGTCTACGAATAAAGCAATTGTAAATTCACTTTTTCCTAATAAAAGCATTATATATTCAGAGTGTTCCAAAATTCTTAGCTCTCCTTTCTTTAGTTTTAGAGTTTTGCTTATATTTTTTATAGCATTAATCATTCCAACAATAAGCAACTCATCAGAATGGAAAATATCTCCATAAGAGTAACTATAGAAAGGAACATTTTCAACAATTAATAAGAAATGAAAAAGATGGAAGTTATTTCTACTGCTTCTAATCTCTGAAGTGAGTAATCCCTTTGTAGTGTATTGTTTTATTAGATTATCTATTTCTAAAGAAAAATCCATAGAAAAGGGAGTTTGTTCGAATTCTGAGTTTGCTTTTGCCTTCTTTAGTAGTTGATAGATTTGTCTAATATTCTCTTCTTTATAATTTAAATTATGCTTTTTACATATTATTTCCACTCTTTTTAGCAAATCTTCTGAAAGGTGAAGTTTGTTTGTATATATGTAAACTGTTGCTAATAGCAACATATAATTTACTAATTGATAAAAGGCATTAAGTTCTTTCAATAGAATAATTATTTCTTGAGAATATAACTCGATTTCCTCTAATATTTTTTGCTTATTAATTTTATTAGTCTCGATTTTAAACATTACAAGATATAATTCAATCAAGTAAAGAAGAGCATTTAATGCTTGGGGAAAAAGGTTCAATTCTCTGGCATAATTTATTCCTTTTAGTAAATAATCTCTGGATGAATAGTAATTCATTTTATAAAATTCAAAAATGCCTTTAGTTGTAATATAGGTAGTATAATAAGCGTTAAGTTTAGGCTCATCTAATTTAAATGTCTTTGAATATTTTTCTAAATACAATCCTGCTTTATCAAAATTGTTAGATATAGCGTATGTCTCTGCTGCTAAAGGATAAATATAATCAAGAGCAATATTGTATTGTTCACTAATTTTAATAGCCTGTTCTAGAAATTTAAGGGATTCAGGAATGTTATTTAACAGTCTGTAAGCATAGATTATTTCTGCATTTATCATGGCTATATTTCTTAATTCTTTCTTTTTTTCCATAAAAATAAGAATGTTAAATAAGTGTTTTAAACCCTCTTTGAAAAATCCTTGTTTGAGCAAAACTACTGCATAATTTGCTTTAGCAACTATTTTTCCTCTTTCAATTTTTTCAGAACTGAATAATTTAATTGCCTCTGCATAGGCAACCTTACTTTCTATTATTGATCCAGAATAAAGAAGGCAATTTCCTTGCATATTTAGTAAATATGCGTGCAAGTAAACATCTGAAATATCATGTTTTAGGATTTTTTGTAATGCTTTCTCTGAAATGTAAATTCCTTTAATATATTGATGTTTCATGTAGTTGAACAAGGTTTCTGTATAAAGATACATTATTTCGTAAAATCTACAAAGTTTTTTATCTTTTTCAAATTCACTAACTTGGTCCAATATCTCTAATGCTTTATTCAAATATTCTTCTGCTTGCTCAAGTTCGTTTATAACAGAATAGTATTCTACTACATGAAGAAAAAAATCAAAAAGATAGATAATTTGAGTATTGATTTTACCTTTATCCAGTTTTTCTATTATTTCTTCGATTTTTGGATAATCTCCTTGTATTGCTACAATACGCGAAAAAGAAGCAAAAATTTCAAAAGATTTAAACTTCAGATAAAACTCTGATAATTTTTCTCTATCATCATAAATTAATAGAATTTTAGCAATTAAAGCTTGATAATCTGAAGGAACTGAAGAAGATAGAATTTCATCCCAATACTTTAGGATTGTATTGTAGAAATCAAAATAAGTGTTAAACAACTTTGGATGCATTTTTCCATGTAAGAAATCTTCTTCTAAAAACCTCTCATATCGCTTTATTTGCATCATTTTATTTCATTATTACTTTATCATAGTATATCTCAAGAGTCGTTAAAAGTTTATCTGATTTTCAAAAATTGATTGATTCTCGGCGACTCAAAAATAATAAAATAGCTAGAGTTCAAAAGAATAACTACTTTTCAAATATTTCAATTCTTAAATTATCTATTTCTTGTTTTATAGGAGTTAAAATCTTATTGGTAAAATAGTCAATCTGCAAAACTTCTGTTTGTTGCAATAAACTCTCAATTTTGTTAGCAAATTGAATCAAACGTTCTTTTACAGAATAATAGAACTCATCAATGAAGAGAACAACTGAATATTTCTTTCGTTTTTCAATCATTACTATAAAATCAGTAAACTCGATAAGCTTAAAGATTCCATGTTTTTTTGTCAGAGAGTCACTGAACGATTCAATAGCTTTGAATAATCCAGATAGAAGAAGTTGTTTTTCTTCAATTTTTTCTCCTTTAAATTGATGTGAATATAATGGTAAACCGTTAAAGTGAATAATTATTAGATTTATTAGGTGATCTTTGTTATATAAATTGAGGTTTACTTCTATGTTCCTAATTTCTGTAGAAGGTTTCTGTAATGTTTTTGTTATACTATTCAAACTGAATATTTGAAGAGCTTTATCATCTAACTTTTCAGGATTCTGTTCCATTTTTTTCAGTGTTTGCATTTCACGTAAAATTTCTTTAAGTTGAGTATTCATATTGTAGTTTTTACATAACTCTACAGTTAAAGAGTAAATATGGTTCGCAAGATCGAATTTCTCCTGAAGTGCATAAATCCTAGCTAAAAGTAATTGAAAATCTATTTTTAAGTAAATGTTGCTGTGTTTTCGTAATATTAGGGATATCTCTTCGCAAATTTCCTCTAATTCACTTATAATTTCTTCAGAATACTGTATTTGTAATTTCTTAATCAAGTAAATTGAATGATATTTCAGTCCAGTTAGATAAAGGGGAAAATTTTTGATACTTTTAGCTATTTCTATTCCTTTTTCCAGGAAAATAGATGCATTGTATAAATTTCCTCTTATTAATTCGTAATATCCCTTTAAAGAATAAAATGCACCATTATGGAAACTGATGTTTTCTTTATCTTTTAAGATAATATTTTCAAATGTTTTCAAAAGTTTTTCAACAATATCAAATTTTTGAATTTGTATTGCGAACTCGATTGATGATATTAATACTTCGTCGTCATAGACTAATCTTGTTTCTAAGAGTTTTATATTTTCTTTAAGATATTCTACTGCTTTTTCTGTTTTACCAATTTCTATTAGGCATTGCATAATCTCTCTATTTATTAAAGCTACATTTCTCAACTCATTGTTTTCAGAGAAAAATTCTTTGATTTTTATTAACTTAGGTAGAGCTTCTTTATGTTTTCCGAGTTTGATATCTAAAGAAGCTATATTTCCTTCTGTTACAATTTTTCCTCGATTATTATTCATTTCATTAAACAAATTAAATGATTTATAGTAATTTGACTTCGATTGTTTAAGCAACCCTTTAAACATGTAAGCGTTACCTAGAGTGTTGTAAGTAACTGCTAAAAGAAATTCATCTGTTTTTTCAATATTTTCTAATATTTTTTTGGCTTCACTAAAGTAAAAAATAGCTTTATCTGACTCTCGATATCTAAAAACAGTGAAACCCAGAGTATAGAATAAATTTGCTTGAAGAAAAAGAAACAATTGACCTTCACTCTTATTTAAGAGAAGTTTGCATTGTGAAATTAGCTGAGAAGCTAATTCATTATTGAAAGTTGTAGCAAATATTTTTATTTCAGAGTTGTAGAAGTAAAATCTAGGAAAAATTGAAGATTTAGAAATAGATGCTAGATCAGTTTCTGCAATATATGTTTGTGCTTTAATTAATCCTCTTTTTAATCGTAATATGTTGAGTAAAGGGCCTAAAGTTTCGATTGAATTATATTTTTTATAAAGAAATTCTAATTTATCATATTCTCCATACATATTAAACAAATAACTAATTAAAAATTGAACATCAGGGGGTATGAAAATGTCTCTTATCTTTTTCCAATAATTTTGAACATTTCTGTAAAGATTAAACTCTTTCACTTCTGTTATAGTTTTTAACTTTAGATATTTTTTTATCCAATTTTGATCATCAGAGTTTAATAACTGTAAATACCAATCCAAAACCATATTTTTCCCCTAAGTATATCTATCTTTAGGTCTCCTTTCTGGTATCATTTCAATTTCTTGATTTTTTGTGAAATCATAATCTTTCTTAAAGAATAGAGCACAATAGCATCTTCCATATTCATTGATATCTTCTTCTGCATAATCACAAGGACAACAAATATCTCTATCAAGCTGAATATTTTCGTTTGTATCTCGACAAGGACAATTAAAATAACCTATTCTATTATAATTATCTTTTAGTCCTTGTATTAACATGTCTAAAGTTCCATCGTTATTTGGATGTAACTTCCAATTCTTCTTTTTAGCTATATTCTGAACATATTTCTTTACTTCTTCAAAAGTTTTTGACTTTTTACTTCTTCCAATACCATGAAAGAGTTTCTCCCATTTCTTTTTGTTAAATCCCATTTCATATTTTTCTCCGTCAATAACTACGAATGGAAAAGCTATAAACTCCAAATTAAAAGCATGTCTTATTTCTTTTTTGATCTCTTTTTTTTCATTATAGTTTATTAGATCTATATCGATAAAATAGTAAGAAATTTTATTATCTTTTAGCCAATTTTTACTTTTTTTACACCATTGACATGTAGAGATAGCAAAGAGAAAAACTTCAAAATCAGTTGTTGAATCTTCAAATAGCTCTAAATTATAGTTTGGCAAACTCTTAATTTTTTTTGCTATCTTTAAGTTTAGTTTCTCCATAGTATCACTTATTCGTCAATATTATACTAACTGTGTTGATTAATAATAAATGTTCTTCTACTATCAATCCAATAATTATAAAGTATTTAAAAAGGCTATTTCATTGAAATTCTTTCTTGGAGGTCTATTTTTTTCAGAGTTTGCATCCTTTTCTGATAATACTTCAGTATAATTCTCATTATGTCTTCCCACTATAATTAATGTAATAATTCTGTATTCTTGGGGAATATTCAATACATTTTTAGCTTCTTCTTCGTTAAACCCAGCTATTGGATGGGCAACAAGTCCCATTTCTGTTAAACGTAGGATAATATTTGCTGTTGCCATTCCTGTATCAAAAAGATAGTATTCTCTTCCTTTAACTATACAATCTAAATCTGGTTTAGAGAAAACAGCAATTACCATTGAAGCTTTTTTCGCCCAAGCATTTGCTTCAGATAAAGTAGAAAAGATTTTTTCCAGATTTTCTTTCCCGTAAACAAAGACAAATCTCCAAGGTTGTTTGTTAAAACAAGAAGGAGCTAAACTTGCTAATTCAACCAATTCCTTTATCATTTCTTCTTTTACTTCAAAGGGAAGTAATGATCTGTATGCTCTCCTTTTATTAACTATTTCATAAAAATTCATTTAATCACCTTTTATATTTAAAATTGTAGACAAAACATCCATAGAATGCTCTTTAACTTTTACTTTTTCCCATATCTTAGCAACTTTTCCTTCAGGAGAAATAAGGAAGGTCTTTCTAGCTGTACCAAAAAACTTCTTCGGTCCCATTTTCTTCTTAACCCAACAACCATAAGCTTCAATTATTTCATGGTTTTCATCGCTTAGTAAAATTACTTTTAGATCCTTTTTCTCTTCAAATTTCTTAAGTTTACTAATTGGGTCATTACTTATCCCAAAAATTATGGCATCTCTTTTCTTGAATTCTTCAATTTGTTCAGAGAATGTTTTTGCTTCAATTGTACATCCTGGAGTATTTGCTCTGGGGTAAAAATAAACTACAACCCATTTTCCTAAATAGTCTTTTAGACAATGTTCTTTCCCATTTTGGTCCTTTAGACAAAAATCAATGGCTTTATCACCAACTTTTAAATTTGACATAATATCAAAGACTAGTTGTTTTTCAAATTATTTAAAAATGATGTTCTAACAAAAAAAATTTAGAAAGTTAGTTAAGAGAAAATTGAGAAAATTAAGAATTTTTTATCTGTGATATCCAACACCAATATCTTCTTTTACATCTAGATCAACAAAAATACATTCTTTCTTCTGTGGTACTGGATTAAGAGAATCTGCCATCCAAAATTGATAATTTTTGAAGTTTGCAGCAGAAGCAACGTTTCCATCTTTATCCATTACCAAAATAGACAGAGTTCCTACATTAGGTTCCAAATTTTCAATCATTTTTATGGCATAAACAGCAGCTTCTTCTACATTTTTTCCTTTAGATAATTCATATACAGCTATTCTAGCGAGAGATAATCTGATGGCTATTTCTCCTACGCCTACACAAGCAGCTGCTCCATATCTGCTATCAGCATAATTCCCAGCACCAATTAAAGGAGAATCACCCGCTCTACCAGGAAACTTGAAAGATAAACCACTAGTTGAAACTCCTGAGCAAATATTTCCATTAATATCTCGTGCAATAACATTGACTGTTCCATGTTTCTCTTTGGCATATTTTTCATACCAGGACATTAAATCATTATTTTCGACCATTTTCTTGAAAGATTTAAAATATCTCTCTTTAAGTTTCATAGTTTTCTCGTTGTCGTAAGGATAAGTCTCGATCTTTTTCTTTTTTAAGAAATCATTGTATATAGCTTTGGCATTTTCTGTAAGTAATTCTGATTGAGGGAATCCAATAACATCTGCGAACAAATCAGCAAATTCCCCAACTAAAAGAACATGTGGGGTTAATTCTAATACTTTTCTTGCAATTGAAATGGGATTTTTGTGTTTTCTAACTCCTGCAACCGCTCCAGCTTTTAAGGTAGTTCCATCCATTATAGAGGCATCTAGTTCCACTTCACCTAGTAAATTGGCTAATCCTCCAATACCAACTGTCCAGTCATCCAAATTGTCTTCAACAATCTTTATTGTCTCTTCTACAGCATCTATTGCCTTATTTCCTTGTAACAAAAGCTCAATCCCTTTAGGTAAACCAACATCAGAACGAATCGTTCCTGCAATAACAGCTCTTTCCAATTTAATCAATTGAGAGTTCAGCTGGAATTAAAAAGATTTACTATTTGGAATCAGAAGATGAAGTCTTAAGCTATTTAATAGTAGAAAAACATGTGGATAAAGAAAAGAAAAATTATTTTTTATCTACAAAATTTATGGTTAAGATATTAATTATACCTTTTTCAACTAAATTAGCTAAGATTGCGATATATTCACTAAAAGAAAAATTATACTTTAGTTCATTGTATATTAGTAATATGTTGTTTTTATCATTGTTTTTACACTTTTCAATAATAGAAGCTAGATTTCGACTTTCAACAGTATCAAGGTCATTAAAAATCTCTCCAAATTCAGTGTCTTCTTTTATAGTTTGAGGAATTGAGCAAATACTATTTATTATTAATTCAAGAGCAAGTTTATCGCTCAAGTTCATCTCGTTCGTTACCTTATCATCTAAAAATTTTAGTACAAGTTCTAAAGCTTTGACATCAATATAGGTTGCTTTAGAGTAAGCTTCTTCAATTCCAGTTAACCATTTTTTAACTTGTTTTTTCTGAACTTCTTTTTCTGTTAATATTTGAATTTCAAGGAATTGGTCATCAATAATTATTTTATCTAAGTCGTTTTTTTTAGTTTGATCAAAAACAAATATCTTATTTCTAATTTTATCGTTTATTTGGAAATAATCAATGTTTCTGATTCTAATAAGATGATCAGTAATGATTTCAATTTTCGATCTCTCTACTTTTTGAGGAGAAGGAAGAGGAAGTCCAGGAATACTAGATTCATCATTTTCCTTTTTTACTGGAATCTGTGTCCTTACATTTAAATCAGAATCCACATGAAGTAGAATAGCATTTTCCTTATTACCTTTGCATTTGTGAACATCAATAATATCCATTAAACCTCTCGTATCTACATTAAAATTTATATTTTCAGGAAGACCCATTATTCTTTGTTTTAAGCAGATGTTACATTGATATTCTATCTTCTTCATTCAAACTCTACCATTAAATTATATATTTATTTTATTCATGAAGGAATTAATTAATATTTTGGTTTTTTCTTTTAAAATTTCTTAGAGATAAAATTATATTTTAAAAAGTAATCTTAAATTATGGCTTAAAACCTTTCTAGTTTAAACTTTTTTGTAATTTAAATTAAGTTGGAATTTTATCAATTATTTTTTTCATTGTTTGTGTAAATTCGTATACACCAGGTTTGATATGAAAGTAATCATATGTTGGAACAGTTAATGTTTTACAGTTTGGAATAATCTCTTCTAATTTCTTTGACTCTTGATAATTGTGATATTTATCATGTTCTGTTAATATTAAGAAAACAGGGCTTTTAATACCTTTAAAGTCGTTTGTAGCATCCCACTTCCTAACTTGATTACAGTTTTTCCACTTTTCGATATTGATTTTTTCAACTCTCTGGTAATAAACTTCTTTCTGAAAACCTTCAGACACTTTGTTCCTTAAATACATTCTACCTATTTTTTTGCCTAACCAATTTACAATATTTTTAGGAAGAATTAGTGCTAATGTGATCAAAAAACCAGGCGCTCTAGGTTTTCTAGCAGGACTTGCAAAAAAGCAACACTTTGGCTCAATTTTTTCTTGAGTTATACAATGAGCAATGTATGTTGCTCCTACACTCGAACCGAAAAATACTATGTTCTTTTCTTCAATTTGGTAATGTTTAATGATCTCTGCTATATCTTTTGCCATTCTCTGAACAGAACATTCTGAATCTTTTTGTAAATTGATAGTGTCTTTATCTCTAGGATCAATAACAAGTAAGTTGTATACTTCAGCTATAGCATCCCAAAGATCTGTCCATGTTTCTTTTTCAGAACCAAAACCTTGAATAAAGACAAAAGTGGTTCTATTAGTATTCTTATTTTTATTAGAATAAATGCAATAAATATCTAGGTTGTCAGAAACAGTAACATATTCTTTTTTTGCTTCATTAATGAATTTCCAATCGAACTTGTATTTTGATTCAAAGTCGTTTTTAGGCATAAAAATGATTGTGAAAAACTTGTATAAAAAGTAATCCATCATAAATGGAATTTATAGGCCTTTAAACAAATAAATATACAAATTCGTGAAAATAAATTTATGTTGTTTCATAGGTTAATTTCAGTTTTATTCATTGTTAATCACATACCCTCGTAACCCACTTTCTATATTTTTGTTACCTATTTTTCTTGAGTAAACAAGATAGAACAGAGCCTTAAATGTTAAAAAAAAGAGAAGGCTTACTCTCCAAGAATTTTTGTTTTAAGATTAGCCATTTCAATTGCTGAAAGAGCAGCATCTACTCCTTTATTTCCCATTTTTGTTCCTGCTCGCTCTATTGCTTGTTCTAGTGTATCAGTTGTTAATATTCCGTAACTTATTGGTACATCTAGGTTCAATGATGCTTTAGCAACTCCTTTTGATACTTCACTGGCTACGTAATCAAAATGTGGCGTTGCACCTCTAATAACTGCCCCCAGAGCTATTATTGCATCATATTTTTTCTTTTCGCCCATTATTTTGAGAGTATAAGGTATTTCAAAAGCTCCTGGAGTCCATACTACATCTATATCTTCATTCTCGACTTCATGTCGTATTAATGTATCTATGGCTCCTTTTAGCAATTTACTTGTAATTAGTTCATTAAACCTACTTACAACTATTCCGATCTTTAAATTTTTTCCTGTTTGTTTTCCTTCAAAAATTTTCATTTATACTCCTCTCAATTATCGATAATATTCAACAAATGACCCAATTTCTCTTGTTTCGCTTTTAAGTAAGCATAATTTTGTATATTAGGATCCATTCTCAAAGGTATTCTCTGTGCTATTTTTATGTTGTATTTCTCAAGTTTTTTTATTTTATCAGGATTGTTTGTTAATATTCTGATCTCGTTTATTCCTAAATCTTTCAAAATATCCGCAGCTATCTTATAATCTCGCAAATCTGCAGGAAAACCTAATTTTAGATTTGCATCGAAAGTATCATATCCACACTCTTGAAGTTTGTAAGCTTTCAATTTATTTAATAAACCAATTCCTCTTCCTTCTTGTCTTAAATAGAGTAGTACTCCCGTTCCTTCCTCTGCTATCATTTCCATAGATTTCTCAAGTTGCGAACCACAATCACATTTTAATGATTTTAAAACATCACCTGTAAGACATTCAGAATGTAATCGGATCAATATTGACTGATTTTCTTTTATTTCTCCTTTAATTAAAGCAATATGTTCTAATCCATTATACTTGTCGCTATAACCTATAATCTTGAATGTTCCAAATTTTGTAGGTATATTTGTTTCTACTACACGTTCAACAAAGCTCTCATTTTTTAATCTATATTCAATCAATGAAGATATTGTTATAATTTTCAATCCATATCTTTGAGCAAAAGAGAGTAACTCTGGAACTCTTGCCATGTGTCCATCATCTTTTATTATTTCGCAAATAACAGCTGCGGGAAAAGCATTACAGATTTTTGCTAAATCAACAGATGCTTCTGTATGTCCCTCTCTTTTTAGAACTCCTCCTTCTACAGCAATTAAAGGAAAAATGTGTCCGGGTCGTCTGAAATCTTCTGCTTTTTTAGTACGGTCTGTAATGTCACGAACAGTTTTTGCACGTTCATAAGCAGAAATTCCTGTAGTACAATCAATACTGTCAATCGATACCGTAAAAGCAGTTTGGTTGGGATCATTATTCTTTGTAACCATAAGAGACAAGTTTAACTCTCTTGCTCTTTCAGAAGTAATGGGCACACAGACCAACCCTCGAGCAAAACGGATCATAAAATTAATTGTATCTGGTGTGATTCTATCGGCTAAAGCTACAAGATCTCCCTCATTCTCTCTCTCTTCATTATCAATTACAATGATACATTTTCCTTCTTTTAAATCTTTTATGGCTTCTTCTATTGAATTAAACATTTAACCACTCCTAAAAACTATGTTCAAACAAAAATTCTTTTGAAAGAATGATTGATTGCCTTTTCTCCTCATTGAACTTTTGCAGCAAATGTTCAACATATTTTGATAATATGTCGCACTCGATATTAACTACAGAACCTATCGAATATTTTCTCATGATAGTATTTTCCAAAGTATGAGGAATAATAGAGACAGTAAAGCTACTAGAATTTTTATAGACACCGACAACAGTCAAACTTACACCATCAATAGCAATCGAACCCTTTGGAACAATATAATTTAGAAGAAATGAACGAGTTTTTATTCTAAAAATTATTGAATTTTGTTTTGTTTCTTTCTTAACTATTTCTCCCATGGCATCAACATGCCCTTGTACAAAGTGGCCGTTTAATCGATCTTGTAACTTCAAAGCTCTCTCAAGATTAACAAATGAACCTCTCTGAAGAAATTTTAGATTTGTTCGTTCTAATGTTTCTGGCATCATATCAGCTGTAAAGGCTGTACTAGTAAAACCAGTAACTGTTAAACATACTCCATTAACAGAAATACTTTCTCCAATACGTATATCTTGTAAAACTGTTCTAGCCTTTATCTCAATTTTACACTGGCTTCTTGACCTATTTAGATGATTAACTAAACCTATTTCTTCAATAATTCCTGTAAACATTGGTTCGACCTACATTGTTCCATTTGTGTGAAATTACGGTAATTTGAATTTAGGAACTCTAATTGAATTAAAAACCTACTCATATATTAACATTGTTACTCATATACTGGTAATTGCTCTATAGAGAAAACAAAGAAAAGAGTATTTTAAACGTAATTCTTTGTTATTATTCAAAAATAGGAGTACAAAACTGTCAAAATATATAAAATACTAAACAAATTATTTTGATAAATCTGTTTTAAAATTAATTAAAAAACTTTCAAATAAAGAATAAGACCCTCAACAACCTTCTATGGCTTTACTTTTTAGTTTTGTTTTTTTATATCTGTTCTAAAAAGATGCCTTTTTGTAACAACCTCTTTCTTATTTATTACCCCCTTTATTTCGAGTGGAAAGACCTTTTTTTCGAGTGGAAAAAATGATAGATAAAAGATTGGAATCATTAAAGTAGGACGTTGTAATAGGTCTGAAAATTTATTTAAAATGTAATAATTTGAAAACTTAATTTCATTACTTTCTGGTAATAAGTATTAAATGAGGAAAAAGTAGAAATTAAATTCCACTAGATATTAAGATATAGTGCAAAGCTGCTCCTATTATTATGAAGATATGGAAAAATTCATGTCCTTCAATTACTCCAGGAATGAGAATAGGCTTTTTGTAATAGCTCATTATCGCACCGACAGTGTAAGCAATTCCCCCTAAAAATAAAAACATAATCTTAACAAATCCTAGATTATTTAACATGTAAGGTAGAGCAAGGACTGCTAACCAACCCATTATTATGTACATAGTTGTATCCCATATATTTTTTTTCTTTATTTTTTTAGACAACTTGAGATAAACGCCTGCTATAGCTACAATCCACTCTATAATAATCATGGGGATATAGTATAATTTGGGAAGGAAAAGATAAGAAATAATGGTATAAGAGCCTGCAATCATTAGGTAAATAGCTGCATGATCTATTTTTCTTGCCAACAATTTCTCGTAATTATCACCCTTTTGGGAGTGATATATGGCACTAGCACTAAACATTGCTAACATACAGATTGAATAAAGAAGAGCAATAAAGAATACTCTTAAATCACTAAAACTGTTAATAAGAAGAAAAACTGAACCAATTAAAGCTAAAACAGCTCCTAATGCATGACTAATAGTGTTAAAGGTTTCTTGTTTATTGTAGAACATAAGTAATGGTTTTCTAACTTGTATTTATTTATTTTCAAACAAAATTTTGTTAACCTAATTTTTGGAAAAAAGAAAGACTAATTAAGACAATGAATCTTTCGAAGTTAGACAAAGATGGTTAGACGACCAAAAAAAGAATACTGGCTTGAAGAAGAAGCAGAAAAAATGATTTTAGAACTAGAAAATGGAGCAAAGTTAAGAATACTTTATTTTAAAGCAAAAAATAAAAGCAAAGAGACTTTAAATTTAGTGTTCTATTCTGGTTTTATTTCTTATGTTTATATCTGGGAAAAAGCTATAGAAAAACTCCGAGAAAAGCATGATATTTACTTTATAGAAACAAGAGAAAAAGAATTTTCACGCTTTCCTAAAGATGAAGTAGTATATAACACAGAAACTTTAGCTGAAGATTTCGTTTTGGTTCTTAAAGAATGTAAAATAATAGGGCATGATTTAGAAAATACTGTATTTATAGGTTCTTCAATAGCTTCTGTAGCTATGCTTGAAGCAATGGGAAAATATGACATTAATCCTCTGATATCTTTCCACTCTTCTCCTCAAATGAAATATACAGCAGCTGACAGAAGAAAAAATATGCATATAGTAGGAAGAATACCCTATTTTATTGTTCTTCTCATTAAACCACTGATTTTCTTCTTTTATGGTTTGAAATTTAGAAAGGATAGAGATTCTGCAAGAAGAAGAAAACATACATTAGCCAGATTGCTGCAACCTTCTCAACAAAAATGGATGAGAAAAGCTAAAACATTTGCAGCACCATATGAAGTAGATAAAGAAGCTCTAAAAAAGATTAAGTCCCCAGTAATAATAATTGGTGCAAAAGAAGATCCAGAACACGATGAAGAAGAAGTACAAAAACTAATAAATCTTATTCCTAGGAGCAAGTTCAGAAAAGTTAAAGAAAAAGCAGATACTCACAACGAAGTCTTAGCTGAGATAGTTTTTGAAGAATTAAGCAAATTAAGGAAAAAGTGAAAAAAAGAACTTTGCCCTAAATAATCAGAATAGTGTTTAGGAAATGATTCACTTTATTTTTAGACAAATCTCGCAAATATTTTTATAATAGTCAATTTTTTTTTAAGATATAACTCTTAAAGGCGAATTTTGTTTGAATATGCGAGAAAATGAAGAAATAGAAATTAAAGGAAAAAGTAAAATTAGAAGAATAGCATCTCTTGATTTTCAAAGAGGATTGGCAATTTGGATGATGGTTTTTTTACACGTCTGGAATCATATTTACGACTTTAGTTGGATAGATTTAGGAACAATATTTCAAGAAGCAAACTTTCTTTTTGGAATTTGGGTAATTTTCTGTGGATTTTTCGGCGGGTGGGCTGGATATTTCCTTTAATTTCTTCAACAGTTAACGCTTTAGCTTCTGTGAAAAAAGTAAGAAAAAGTGGAAGTGCTGAAAGAGTTTTAGCAAAGCAAATTCTTACAGGAATAGGGGTTCTTATAGCTGGAAGATTGACAGAAGCTTTTGGATACTACGGTTATTTTGAAGAGTCTTTAGGTCAGGAAAATCACTTTTTTCGATAGAAACTTGGACCGATACACACTACTACTCTTTTATTTGGAGAAGAATCTTTATGGTTGAAGCTCTTCAGATTATTGGCTGGGCTATGATAATTAACGCTGTTATTCAATTTTTCTTGATCAAGAATGGAGGAGCAGAAAAAACGGTAAGAAACTTGATGATTTATGCTTCTTTAGTTGTTCTTGTTGCTACTCCTTTCATATGAGTTGAAATTTTACTTAATTTCTTCAGGACTCTACCCAACCAGTCAACAAACATATCGAAAGTTGTGAGGACTGGGTTAAGAGAACATGAAAGACACAGTCTTAAGTGAGTTCTCTAAAGGGTTCATCTCCTGATCCCGGGCACTCATCACTCCCACATGGAAGACCGGGTGTCGTAGGAATGAAACCTACGTCTTTAAGCATATAGATCAAAACACTAGATAAATGAGAATTGAATATATAAAGACTGCAGAAAAGTTGTGACACTTCCCAATATCGTGTATTCTTTATTAATCCAAATGTGCTTCTGGTTGTTCTTGGTCTAATAACTCCACAAACTAAAAATTTAGTTCTTTACGTAAAAAAGTATTTCATCAAAACTAAACTTCAGAGAGATGCTAAAATAATGTGGAATGGTTAAATTATAAAGAACTTTCCAGATCCTAACTCTTTTTTTCTTTTAAAAAAATGAGAAAAAGATTACTCTTTAACTGCTTTTAAGGCAAATAAAAGAGGAAAATCAATTTTTTCATCTTTGAAGTACCAATATCTGTCTTCATGTTGTACTAAAAAAGGAAATTGCTTAAATTCACTAAACGGATATTCGTTAAACAATTCAATTTTTAGTCCTTCTTTTATCAAAGAATTGAGGATTTCACTTATAGTATGCATCCACTCGTAAGTCTTTAAATGTTCGATTTTTTTATCAGAATCAGTGTAAGTGTATTCAGAATCAAATTCCATTGCTTCTTTTGAGAAATAACTGTATCTAATTTTTAGTTCTTTTTCATTTTCATCATCAAAGACATGTGAGAGAGGGTGCGATTCTACAATTAGAAAATTTCCACCTTTTCTTAAAAATTTGGAAATTATTTCTGCCCATTTTCTTATGTCAGGTAACCAAGGTAGAACACCATAAGTAGTGAAAACAATATCAAACTTTTCTTTTAGAAGCTTATCAAGATCATAAATGTTTGCACAAATAAATTTAGCACGAACATTAATTTGTTCACTTAATTTTTTGGCAAAGGTAATAGCTTTTTCAGAAAAGTCTACTCCAGTCACTTGAGCTCCCATTCTAGCTAAAGAAAGGGTATCCATTCCAAAGTGACATTGTAAATGGAGTATTTTTTTTCCTTTTATATTTCCAAGCAGTTCAAGCTCAACTGAGTGTAAAGAGTTTTTTCCTTTTAGAAAACCCTCTAAATCATAGCTTTTTGATTTTGAATGAATCTCAACAAGTTCATCCCATCGCTTTTTATTTGTTTCCATAAATTCTTTGTTGCTATCCATTATGGAAAACTGAAAAGTTAGCTAATAAGAATTTCTATATATTATCTTTTACAATATTTTAAATAGAAGTTTTTTCTAAATAGGCAAAAAGCAAATACCTACGAAGAGTAGATGATCTTGAATTTTAGAAAAATATCTATCAAAGAAAATTTATTGAAAATGGTTATTCCTTTAGTACTATTCATCATTTCAATTACTGTTCGTTTACTCCTCAGAAAATGGTTTTATGCAAATTATGATGTAACACATTATATTTCTGAAGAAGGATACTATTGGGAAACATATTTAGACGCAGATACTTACTATCAGTACTACCTTTACGCTTTTAAGCATGAAAATTGGTTAATTTACGATCCTTCCAGTCCATATCCTCTCTCAGGATATGTTTATGGCCCTTTATTCGTATACTTTTTGACTATACTATCTTATTTTGTAGGTATATTTTTTCCTAACTCCACAAAACTTGAAATAGCTTGGAAAACAGTGATTTTTGCCCCTCAATTGTTTGACTCTCTATCAACAGTTGTTATTTATTATATTATTAAAGCAATGGCAAAAGAGATATCAGAAGAAAAAGTAAAAAGCAAAGTAAGAACAGAAATAATAGCTATTTCTACTTCCATCATTTTCATTTTTATGCCTGTAGTTTTATTCTACAATAATTTTCTTTATCTTAATTCTTATATGTATACCTTCTATGCGTTACTAGCTTTCTTATTTCTGATAAAAGAAAAGTTTGATCTTTCTGCATTTTGGTTAGCTATCTCGATAATGACAAAGCAATTATCTCTTTTTCTTCTCCCACTGTGGTTTTTGTATATTTTTAGAATAGATAAGAAAAAAGCGCTGAGATATGGGATTTTAACTTTCTTACTAGGTTCACTTCTTTCTCTTCCTTGGATAGTTCTTTTTCCTGAAAGCTTTTTGGTAAGAATGTTTTTTCAAGGTACTCCTAAACTCACTTCTTTCTCTATTGAATATAGATGGATTTTATGGTCAACAACTCCTTTCCATGCTTTCCTGTATTGGGGCTGGGATAAAGCTGCTTTGTTTTACTTTAAACTGAATCAGAAATATATTCCTTTTATAATATTCAATGTTTTGAGCTATTTCTGGATTATTTTAACAGGAAAAAAACTCAACGAAAATAAAAGTAATTTATTAACATCTCAAGCTCTTTTTGCTCTAGGGATGCACATTTTTCTGTCTAGAGGATGTTACAAATATTATGACGCATTTTTTATTCCTTTTGTAATTCTTGCTTTAGGAGGAAAAACATTATCAATAAAGAGAGATTGGTTAAAAATCCTATATCTAAGTTCCTTTAGCATATGGATTTTCTTCTTAAATTTGTGGATAGTAATTAAAATTAAGTGGTTACATCAATTTTATGTTTTCTTGATATTTCTGACGGTATTATTGTTAATTGATGAAGATCTATTTCTTTACTTATTTAAGAAAGAAGCTTACTCCTCAATTATCAAAGAAATAGATTTTAGAAGAAAATAGACTTATCACTTATATTTCTATTATTATGTATGTTCTTGGAAATTTTTAAGATTAATTATTGATTTGTTGTTAGTGTTAAAACAAAAAAGAAATAAAAAGATAGTTTGTGCTCTTACAATGACCTCTCTACGCGAAATTATCAAACCAAACAAAAAGTTCAATCTAATCAATTTAGATGAAAAAAAAACTGTAGAATTTTGGATTATTTGCTTAGTTGTTGTTATAGATTTGATTTTTTCAGTTATCATAAATTTGGTTATTTATCGCTTTGGAATATTTAATTGGATTTACGATATAACAGGTTTTGTAACGCCAACAATGCTTGCTTATACAATATTATATTTAGTTATTATAGGTTTATTAATAATTTATTTAGGAAAGCTAAAACCTAAAGATTTAGGATTTTCAACTAGCAAACTTTGGCAAGGTGTTTTAATTGTGTTTGTTGGTTGGTTCATTATTCAAATTGCAGGTGTAATTTATTCACTAATTATAAGTGGGACATTAACAATTGATAGTTATATGGTTCAATCTTCTGCAAAGTTAATAATTATAAAAAACGTTGTTCAATGGTTTTTTAATGCACCATTTGAAGAATTTTTATTTAGAGAATTTTTACTTACACAACTATATTTACAGTTCAAAAATAGATTAATTGATGATCCTAAATCGGTTAAGAAGTCTCTAACTCGTTCTTTGATAATATCACAACTAATATTCTCGTTTATGCATATTCCAAATCGTATTCTATGGGTAGTGAGTTCAGAAAGTTATACTGTAAAAGAAATAATCTGGGCAGCGGTTAATCCTCTTCAATACGGAGTTTTGTTCCTAATAGGATTAACATTTGCCATGTTGTATCACAGGACTGATAATATTTTCATTGTTATAGGAATACATGCACTTTTTAATGAACCTAACTCTTTGTTCTTTCCTAAATGGATAGGTTCAATCTTAATTTATGTTCTTGCAATAATTATAATCCTTTTCTATCCGTTTTTCTTGAGTAAATACTCTAAAGAAAAAGAAATAATTATTGAAAAAGATAAAATCCCTTAAGCTTTTTCATTTTTCATCATATATTTTAGTCGTTTGCTAAACAATTGCTTCGTTTCGCTTTATATTTAAACGTAAAAGTTTTTTAATGCAAAATAAAAAGCAATTTATGAAAAATCTTTCTTCAATTGAAGACATTGAAGATGAGTATGTAAGAATCCGTCTTCAAGAATTAGCTAAAGAAGATTATGTACTAGGAATTCAGATAAATGGTAGCAGAGCAACAGGTTTTGCTCGACCAAACGCTGATTGGGATGGTTTTTTGTATGTCACAGAGGAATATTACAGTTCATTGTCTCTTAGAGAAATTCATATTTTAGAATTTGATGAAACAGTTGAACCAAAAAGATTACTTTTTGATTTTCTCCTAATTACAGACAAATGGATGGGAGAAAGGTTAAACTCTCCTCAAGATGTAGAGCACTATGCATTTGTTGAAGGTAAAATAATTTATGATCCTACTGGAAAACTCAAAGCATGGACAAAAAAAATAGCTCAATATCCTGAAGAAGAGCATGAAATTAGACTAAAAGCAAAATATATGCTGTGGAGAGAATCATTAGGTTTTGGACTAATAAATGATAAACGGGGATTTGAAACAAATAAGAATGTTAATTTGCATAGAGCAGTTCTTGCTGCTGTTCATTTATGGTTTACAATTCGAAAAAGTTGGACTCCTCCTTTGAAGTGGTGGAGTTTTCATGCAAAGAAAATGGGTATGGATAATAATACTTACAAACTTTTTGAAAAAATAATTAATAATCCTGACTTAGAAGATATGAAAAAGATAGATGCAAAGTTCAAGGAAATGATTAAGGAAAGTGGATTTGATTTTGTAGATAATATGTATGACGTTTATATGGAATATTATAGAGCAAATCGCGATGAAGCTTTCCATAGACACATGTTCTTGTAATTTTTTTGTAAAAAAATTAAAAAGCGAATAGAGTATCTTCTATCTAGAATGTTTTTTTCCTTTGTTCTAAACTGAATAATGATTTTTCTGATCTCTCTTAAAAAAATTCAAAAAAAAAATAAATATCAAGAAGAAGAAAAAAGAACCATGAGCGAAGAAAAATCAAAAGTTAAGTCATTCTTTAATCCAATTTCTTTTGTAGTTATTTTGCTAATTTGGAATTGGTTAGGTGGTTATCTACTTGATCTTTTTTCAGTTCCGTCTCAATGGATAGGGACTTATTATCTAGCAGGAACACTTATTTGGAGTTTAGTTTTTGCTAGAGTAGTCAATAAGAAACTAGAAAATATTGGTGTTACAGTTAAAGTCAAATTTGATTTAAAGTCTTTATTACTAATTATTTTAGCTGCTTTAATAGGTTCAGTATATTTGCTTTTGTCTGCGATCTACAAGTATTCTTTACCTTTGGTTGAAATAAACACAGAAATCATAGTCACACTTATTGTTTTACCTATCTCAATTCTAATACAAGCTTTTTTTGAAGAGATAGCTTGGGCAGGATGGCTTTATTCAAACTTGAAAATGAGAGAAGAAGTAAAGAACTTGATTATAGGTTTGGTATGGGCTGTCTGGCATGTTCCTTTCTATCTATGGGGAATCAAATATTTCACATATACACCCTTGTTATACTCTCTTAATGTCATAGGGATAATCTTATCACGTTTTGTTATTAACTGGTTCAGAAAAGAAATGGACAATGTATGGTGGCCAACTTTCTATCATGGAGGAATAAATTTAGGTGGATTTATAATCATAGTATTGTATCCTGGTATCGAAAAAATAGCTGAAGTTATAGTATATTCAGGGTTAATACGAACAGTTATAATCTTGATTTTACAGATTGTAATAACTTTTATTGGAAAGAAAAGAGAAAAAGTTTAATTTTTCTCCTTTTCAATCCAATTTTAGCATTTTTATTTCTATTGGATCAAAGCCAACTTTTAATTTGTTTTCTACTTTTTCTAATTCCTTTACAACTGTTCCATCAATCATAATTTGATTTACTTTAGAAACAGTAGCAGGTACTTGAATCGTAGTTTCTTGTTTCTTTTCAGATAGATTGTATAATGTAACTAAAATTGCTCCATCTTTCTTTCTTAATGAAGATATTCTGATAAAAGGGTTAGAATTGGTTATTATTGGTTCAATCTTTTTATTTTCACTGTTATTACTTACAACAATAGAAATAGGTTGTAAACAAGCATTTTCAGAAAGATTATCTGAATAAACAATGTTCTTATTTTTGGAGTGAGCTACAATTGAATACTCAAACTCGAAAGACTTGTTTTCTTCTTGTGCTCCTGGAGTGTATAAAAAGGGGCCAGCATGCATAGGTCTTTCTGGAAAATCAGAACGAGATAACCAACCTACAGATCTGAGGAGTGTAAGACATAATTTTGAACCTTCTACAAGCTCAACTTCAGGTAAACCTTTGTTTATTAAAGTAAAAGCTTCTTCACCTTTCTCATTTCCTACTCTGATCCACCTTTTCTGTGCTTGTATTCCAGAAGGTTTTTCTACATAATTTTCTGCTTCTTTCGGATAAGAATTTCTTTCAATATAACCAAAATGAGTAGAAGTGTAAGTTTTTTTACTTGAGAAAGGTAATGAGAAAGTAATTCTTAAACGATGGTCTTTTGCAGTATTGAATATTTTTGTTTTTATATCAATTCGTGGAGAATCTCTGAAAAAAGTAAAATGAGTAACTACATCAATTTTTGTTTTTCCTATTCTCTTTTCTCTTTTCTCATCTAATTGCCTAAATGTTTTAAAAGTGGCTTTTTCTTCGACTACTGTGAAAACTTCACCTTTTGTTATAATTCTTCTTTTAGTTTTTGACAATTTAGTCTTTACAGGACCTACAAAACTGTAAGTGTATTCATCTCCTCTATCTCCAGTGTCTTCAAATTGATGAAGTAGAGAATATTCAGTTTTTGTTTTCTTATCATAAAGAGAAAAGGAACCATTTCTCTTAAATTTGACAATATAATAATTGTTAGAAATAGTATTCTTTGTTACATTAAATTCTTTTTGAGTTATTGTGTTATCATTTGCTTTTATTGATGAATTAACAGTAAAGCGAGTAAAAGACCAAGGTTTAAGAGGAGCAAATGAAGCGTATTTTTGCTTAACTCCTCTAGTAGCAACAACATGAAAAAGCTTAAACTTACCACTATTGATCATCTCTTTCAATTCTTTCTTCATTTTATCGATATTTAGTTCACCAATAGGTTTCTTTCCACATATAATTTTAATCTCACAAATAGAGTTTTCCTCATCTTTGTTAATAATTACCTCATTGATGTAATCATCAATTATTTTTCTACCAGGAAGAAGTTTTAATCCTGATTTTAACATCAATGGTTTCATCTTTTCGTCTAAAATTTTTTCTTGCGAACTATAAAGTGGTTGAATAGTGTATCTTTGACCGTCTTCACTTATTATCGTCTTTATAGGGAAGTCTAATGGAAAATCAAATTCAAAATAAGTAGGTTCACTACTATTTGTCGGGTTGAAAATCATAATCTCTTTAGGCTTTTCAGATTCGTCTAAAGACATTTTAGCTAAAATATTTTCTAAAATGATGTTAGCAATACTTTCAGACCAATAAAACCTTGATTTCATTTCTTCATGAGTTTGATCAATTGAACACCCACAAATCGAGTCATGAGGGTGGTTTTTTAGTAACCATTTCCAAGCTAAATCTAAATAGGTTTTAGGATATTCAAACGTATAATAATAAGATAAATAAGTTGAAAGTGGTTCTGCATAATGTACAAGGAGATCCTCTATTTTTTGGTTCCACTGTTTAATCCAAACCCTACTGGAATATGTGTCTTGCAAAAGAGGAGCTCTTTCTGAAGAACGAAATTCTCCTGCATAATGAGCAGGTCCATAATTTTCCTTTTTCATTTTTTCATTCAATTTTTCTATGAATTCACTAAGAGAACCTAATTTTACTTCAAGATTTTCATATTTTATTTCTTTTAACATTCTGGGGATTTTTTCCTTTGGAAATTGGTGGTCCGTTCCATTCATAAGTAAATATAAAGGAAAAGGAGAAAAACTTTCTAGATCTTTTACACAAGTTTCTATTTGAGATTTAAGTTCTTCTTTATTTTCGTCTGTTAAATGAGCTGCATTTCCATATCCATAAGGCATGTAAATTCCTAAAATTGATTTAGTAGAGTTTTCATTTCCTTTCCAAATGAAGGGTACTGTATTTATTTCCTCTCCTACTCCTCTCCAGATAATAGAACCAGAAAAATCAGTTAAATCTGAAACTAATTGAGGAATAGCTCTTGTATGACCAAACTGGTCAGGAAGATAAGCGAGTTTCATTAATGGAATGTTGTATTTTTTTGAAAGATTATAACTAACTTCAAGATTTCTTATCAAACTTTCTTGTCCAACTAACCATTCGTCTGGAAGAACATACCAGGGTCCTACTTCAATTTTTCCTTTTTTAATCAAATCCAGTAATTCTTCTTTATTTTCTTTTCTAATCTCAAAATAATCTTCCAAAACTATAGTTTGTCCATCTAGCATAAAGTAATAATCTTGTTTTCTATTTATCTCAATTAGCTTGTCGATTAATTTTACTAAGTTAGCTCTAAAATATTGAAAAGGTTTATACCATTCTCTATCCCAATGTGTATGAGGAACAATAATTACTTCTTTCTGTTTATCCTTGATGTCCATACTGATCTTTTCGAAGCTAAATAAATAAAAGTTATTCTCAAGAAAGGAGATATCTGAATATAAAAGAAAAAATATGTTTATCTATTTTGTAGCAATGACAAAGTAAAATTCTTTAAAATCTTTAATTTTAACGTTTTCTTTTTCAAATACTTTGAAGAACAACTCTTCTAATTCTTCTTTTTTAAACTTCCTTAATTTTCTCTCTTTTATTGTTTTAGCAAAGTAAAAACTAAATCCCTTTGTTTCAGTTTCTATTGCGTCTACTATATAACTTTCGAAAAACTTGAATTCAAAAAATCCTGCTCTTCCTCCCTTTTTTAAGATTCTCTTTGTTTCATGAAGAAATTCTATAGAATCTTCATCATTAAGTAACCCTAAATTTAAAGTTGAAAGAAACCTGTCTAAAAGATTATCTTTTAGAGGTATTTCATCATATTTTGCCCTTATGTTTTGATAACTATCTATTGCTGTTTCATGTGCTTCTGGCATCAGGATATTATAACGACTGAATTTCTCTTTTGGTCCAGCGTTAACACACTTTGTACATAGAGTTGGAATTAAAAATTGCTGATTACCAGAAGATATAGTACCAAAAGTTAAATCTTTAGAACATTTCATTTGTTTTTTACAGTCATTATTTAGTTCAATTGCCATTTTCTTGCTTACTCCTTCTATCAAGGCACCTAAAGACCAATTCAGCATAAATCCAATCTGTTTTTTTCCATACTCTGTTATAGACAAATATGATCGATACCCTTGCCCTTTTATTTGCTCATCCTTAATTAGTTTCTCTTGTTTTAATCTTTCAAAAATAGCATAAAAAGAACTATCTGGTTTGTTTCCTAAAGAAGGGTATTTAGTTCTGATTATGTGAATAATCTCACTTTTGTATAAGGGCACGTTTGAATTTTTTAGGATAGTTAATATTTCTAGGCCTAACCAATTAATAGCGAATAAGGCATCCATATCTGTTGATTAAAAATGCAATTATTAAAAATTTTTCTTTTAAAAAAGTGTTTGTTCTCTTAATTTATAGTTTTTGATTATTATATAACTATCTTTAATAAACTTGAATTTATTCAGCGAATAAAAATTGACTCGGACAAATTGTTTAAATATTAATAAATATAAATGAATCTTGATAAGAATGGATTTAGTAGTTAAGGATCCTGAAAAAATAGTAGAAATCGCAAAAGTACTCTCAAGTACAACAAGATTCAAAATAATTCACTTATTGAAAGACAAAGAAATGACAATTAGTGATCTCGCAGATGAAATTCGTCAAACACAAGCAAATACATCAGCTCAAATAAAAATGATAGAAAATGTAGGGTTGATGGAAAATAAGTATGAGCCTGGAGATCATGGAGTGAAAAAACTTTGTAAAACAAAGGTCAAAAGAATAATAATTGAGATATAGATATCATAAGTAGAAATATTGGAAATTTCTTAATTATTTCTTTTCTAAATATATTACTTTTTCAAACATATTTGTAAGTGGTAATAAAACAAAAAGATTACTCTCTTCAGGTAAATTGTCGATAGAAGTGTAGAGTATAAAAGGCGAGTCTTCAGATTCTCTAATCATAATCTTAAAGAAAGGATTCAGAGAAACAATTTTTTTAATGTCTTCAATAGATATGGTCATGATTTACTTTTTTACGTAAAGTTTTTCACACTCTGTCTTGCAAGAGAGAAAACTAAAGGAAGTTTAATCTCTTGAACTCAACCAAGCCATACAATGCCATGAAGGGGTTGAGACAGACATCATACACGAATCGTGGGAATCATAAAGAAGAAAAGAACTAAAAACTCTTTTCTTCACTCCACGAGAGACAAAAAAGAAAGAATTACTCCTATAATAGAGAAGGAGTTAAGTTCTTTTTTGTCTACTGGGGCTGCAACCAATGGCTGAGCCCTCGGCAAACAGTGAAATGGGAAGAACTGAACCTTTGACCAGTGAGGTAATCAGTGATAGTTGTTCCTCGAGGACGAAAAAGAGCACCAAGGAACTTACGAGCGATATTCATTGCTCCTGTGAGGTCAGAGTGGAAAGTGTAATTGCAAGAGGGGCAATGGACTAAACCTCTAACAGGACGGACAACTTTCCTTCCACAACGAGTACAGTGAGAGGATGTCCCTCTTTCCTCTACGGTTAATATTCGATGAGGGTCAAAACCTCTTAATATCAATGCTCGACGGAGAAGAGTAAGAACTAGAGAAAAGTTCCACTGATGAAGTTTCCTGCGAAACTTACGCGCACTGTTCCCTTTTCCTTTATCTTTTCTCACATTTTTGGGGTAACCTACGACGACGAAAAGGTCATACCTTCGAGCATAGGTCTCTATCGTCTGCACAACCTCACTTATAAATTGGTGAATATAGGACAGTTTAACGTTTCTATATCTTCTTCGGAGAAGACTAAGAAAACGATAAACTTGGTGTTTTTTACCCGACTGGTCGTTTAAAGCTGCTTTCCTCTGAAGACGGGAAAGTTTGAGTTTATATCTATGATTGATTTTATTCCATTGTTTGGTATACCAGAATTTTATTTCTTCACTTGTTAATTTCTTTTTAGGGGTTAGTAACACTCCTGCAGCAGGAATGTTTATCCCTAGATCTATTCCCAGCACAGCTGGAGGAAGAGAAGAAGAACTTTTTTTTTTAGGAGGATAAAAAGAAGGAGGAGGAAGAACTCTTAGTTGGAAATACACCCACCACTCATGTGTAGAACGTTTATATCTTAGTTCTAAACTTTTTATTCGTCCTTTCTTTAATTCCTTCTGGTGGAAAGTGCTCATCTCTAAAGGCAACCATAACTTCTGATGATATGGGGTATTTCTTTTCCACGTATCTAACGAGTCTCTTATCCCCACCCACCAACGAGCGAGAGTGTTATTCTTCTCTTTAGGTAAATGGACGAGAACGAACCTCTTTGCATTAATTAGTTGTCTTCTTGCTCTCTTTATTGGAGGACGAGTATTATTAGGTCTATACCCTTGTTCATATAATTGTACGGCTATATCTCTACACTCTTGAAATTCATTGTGGGAACAATAAGGGAACATTTTCTTCAGATCGTGAGGGACATTCTTTCTTCTCTCTTCTTCTTTAACTTTTGAAGTAGTTAGCGTCAACTCATCTAGTTTTCCTCTATGCACTCTTATTTTCCCTTTTTTAGTTTTAGTACATATTTTTCTTCTGTTGTGGTGTATAATTCTCACATACTTTTCTATTATCCTCGTATCTCTTCCCGTTATTCTCCTTAACCTTTCCTTCTTCCTCGTCGTCAATACCTCCTTCTTTATTCTCACTTTCAAGGTTTTGACGACGTCCTTCACCATCTTTCTCTTTTCTCCTTCTTTCCTCTTTTTTTTGTTTCTTCTTCTCTTTTTTATTCTACTTTTTTCCCTATAAAAACCCCTCTCCTTCCTCTCCTCTCCTTTCTTTTTTCTCTCTACATTTTCCTCAATAATTGTAAATTACGTAAAAAATAGACGCATGCTAGAAGTTAATTTCTTTAGAGATTCAAGAGGTATAGCTGAAAGATTATTTAGAATTGTAAACTCTAAATTCATTTTTGTTAATATTTGACTAAAAGCAGTTATCCTCTTCCTAGCATTAGACAGATGATCTCGTATGGTTGAAGGGCTATTTTGAGTAAACTTTGCTATTTCTTCTGATTTGAAATCTAAAATATCGTGAAGATAAAAACAAAGAAATTGTTTGTCAGATAAAACGGAAGAAACAGGATTAATATCAGAAAAATAACCAAGGTTTACTAATTTAGAAACAGTTTCTAAAAAATCTAATTCTTGAACTTCTTCTTTAATACTATCTTTCCTTTTAAAAGAAAAAAGAATAACTAAGGAAGCTCTTCTAATTTCCATGTTAATGAAGAGTTTTAAATGTTTAATACTTTCAGGAATTTTGGGTAAAAATTCTTTATGATCTTCATTTTTTACTAGAATCGAAAATTTCATTCAATAAATCAATCTCACTAATTATTTATAAATGAAGAAAAAAAGATTTCTCATATTTATAAAGAAATTCAATTATAAATCATTGAATGAGAAAATTTCATGATTCAGAGAAAGAACATCTATTTGAGCTAATAAGAATTATTCAAACAAGTTTAGATAGTATTCTTCAAAACAAAGATATCTATGAAAGTTCATATGTAGAAGAATTAGAAAAAAGAAATATTGCATTCATATCGTTATTAATCTATATCCAGAAAACGATTAGTGAAGTAATTTTGTGGGATTCTGAATTTGGAAAGGATTTATTTTTAGTCAATAAAGAAACTGATATTTCAAGAATTAGTAAATTAGACATTATAAAGGAAACAAATCTTATTGCTCAATCCATTACCCGACTAATTAAGCATTTAATTCAAATTTTTTTGGATAGTAGAATGAAATATAAAATGGATATTTCTCAAGCAAATGAAACTCATCTTTTTCCTTTCCCCTTTTATTTTGAAAATGAAATGCAAATACAGAGTTTAGCAGAAGCAGTTATAAAGATCGATAATCAATTAAGTAGATTATTTGACGAAGGATTTGTTACAAAATCTAGAAAAAGGAATATTAATTTAGATTTGACAAATTCAATTTCTTTTGCAGATAAAGAAAATTTTAAACCTCACGAAAGACCTAATTTAGAAGATGTTCTTGATGAAATACTAATAGAAGGATAGCTATAGTCATTTTTTCTATTTCTTCTTTCTTTATAAAGTAATATTAAGATAAGATTTTGAGTAAAATGATATTAAGTCAAGTTGAAAACATCTTACAATATGAGCAACCAGATGAAATTTCTCCTGCTTTACCAAGAAATCATTATATTTTTATTGAAAAACTTATCAAATTCCTATCAAATTCAATCAACTATCCTTCATTGTGTGAAACAAGAAGAGTTTTTTTCTCAAATCTTCTAGTAATTACTGCATTAAATAACGAAAGTAAGTATTTAACAAAGAATTTTCTTACCTCTGCTTTTTTAGCTTTATTACGTAATGTTTCAGGGCATATAGACGCTAAATCTCTCCAAGATTTGATAAACCAAATTTCAGGTACATTTATAGGAGTATCAAAAGGAAAGGCTTTTTCGTTATCAAGCGTAAATAAAATAACAAATGAATTAATAAATCTAGGTATAATCAAAAAGTCAACTGTAGATTTTTTTACTTATGTTGAAAAAGAGGCATTAAAGTTGGCAAAAAAAACTTGTTCTCATTTTGAAGAAATTAGAAATATGTCAAAAAGTGTTTCGATAAAGATCTCAAGTTTAGTAAAGAAAAGAATTGTTCCAAGGATGAAAGTTAAACAATCATCAACAGTCTTAGTTCTATCTATCTTATTTAATTATTTACCAAGAAAAGGATATTATAGAGATAATGTGTTCAAATTTGTTAGTGAAAAACAAAAAGTGGATTTTCAATTATTAAAGAAAAGAGTGTATAGATTTAGATCAAAATTTAATATTTCGTAGCTTTTTAGTAACTCAAGTTTGCTTTCTTTTCTTCTCTAAGATTAAATACTCAAAACTCTATTATTTATTAACTCTGAAAAAGAGGAGAGTGTGAGTATAGTGTAAATGTATTTTGCAGATATGGGTTTACACTACACTCTCCATACTAGTAGATTTTTTTTCATATTAAAATATTTTTTGTTTATCTCACGACTGTTTACTCTATCCACGTTGGTAACAAATAAATAGAAAGTGGGTTACGAGGGTAAATGATGTATTATGAACAAACCCAAACGTAACCTAGAGAGACTAAGAAAGATTGTGGTTAAAAAAGCTTTGGAAGGAGAGAAGATAAAAGAGGTAGCTCACAGGTTTATGGTGAGTAGGAAGTTTGTTTACAAGTGGTTGAAGAGGTTCAGAGAGAACCCTGAAGGAGAATGGTGGAAGAATAGATCATCTAGACCTAAAACTATACACAGGAAAGTGGATGAGGAGTTAAGAGAGAAGATAAGGGAGTTAAGAGTAAAGCAAGGAATGAACGTGGAGAAGATAGTTTATCTGTTGAAGAAAGAAGGAAGAGCATTATCGCGAAACACAGTAGTTAAAGTAATAGGAGAGTTAGGTCTTCCTCTGTGGAGTAATAGAAAAAAGAGAAACAGAACTCAATACAAGAGTTTTGAACGCTCTAGCCCTAACGAACTCTGGCAGATAGATGTGAAAGGACCATTCTGGATAGAAGAACAAGGACAACACCTTTATCTCATAACCTTGATAGACGACCACTCACGATTCTGTCTGGGAGCTAAACTCCACCCTTTTGCACCGAAAAAAGAGCAGATAATAAGTTTGTTAGAAGGAGCAATAGAAAAATATGGACACCCCGAGTCTATCCTCACGGACAATGGAGCACTCTTCTACTCCGTTAGAGGAGGAACAAGTACCTTCTCCCGTTGGTGTCAAACAGAAGGAATAAAACACATCAGATCTAGAGTTTTTCACCCCGAAACATGCGGAAAAGTAGAAAGACTACATGGAACCATCATCCGTGAGATGAAAAGACTAGGACTAACCTACTGTAACTCCGACCTCTCCTTCTACCGCTCTTACTACAATTTTAGCCGTCCTCACCAGTCTCTTAACCTCCTTACCCCTGGAGAAAAATTTATGAATCACCCCTACGTTTCTCTAGTGCCCAAAAGTGTAACCCAGGTCTATTGAGTGAACATGTTTATCTCACGACCTTTAAAATATTTAAAAAATATTCTAATTAATCTATTATTATAAATATTTTAGTTTATATACTAGTTGTGAATTATATATCTTTTCTTTTATGTCGCTAAATCTCAATTTTTTAATGATTCTCTTCTTTATAAATGAATTTCTATAATATTATAGTGATGATAGTGTCTAGTCAAAATCAACTAATAAGTACAAGTTTGGAACAAGTACACAATAATAATTTTTTTGAAATATTTGGGGAACTAAGTGGTTTTATTCACAAAGAAATTTCTATTTCAAAGGAAGATCTAGATAATCTTTTTTGTAAGGTAATGAGCATCTCTCAAACAACATCCTTGAACTTGATGCCCACTTTCTATTCTGCTTTGTTATTTGTATCTTCAATTTTGATTCATGAGTTAAAAGAAGAAAAAGCTGAAAAGCTATTAGATTTTATTATAGAAAAGTATAATTTGGACATTGATAAATTTAGCAATGATATATTGTTTTTGCGTGAATTAACAGGTTTAAAAGCTAAAATACAATTATTTGAGTAACAAAATCCATTTTCTTTTTTTCTCTGTTTATAAACTGTTTATTTTATTATTAATTTGATAAATGACAGATAATGGATATATCACTGGTTATGACAGAAAAAATAGAGAAAAATTTCCTATTTTCTTCCAAATTTTACTTTCTGAATGTTTTAAAGAAAATAATAATTCACTCCTTATTCTACCTGAAAATTTTATGGTAAATAGATTTGTTGAATATCTTTCCTTATTTCTTAGAACAAAAAACATTCAAAAAACTGCCTTTATTTTATCAGAACAAGGTGAAAAGATAAAATTTAACAATTTATTAACAGAAGAGAAACTCCCTTTTATATCTAGCACTTTAAATGTTGAAAGAAGAAAGATAAAGTATCAAACTAGTGATATTTTCTTTGTTACAGCTAAAATATTGAGAAACGATCTTTTAAGAGAAGTAATAGAAGCACACGAAATTGAATTGGCAATTTTTTTGCACGCTGATAAATCCAAAGAAGAAAATGTCTATTCTAACTTAGTACAGATTTTAAGTTCAAATTCAAAAATTAAGTTTGTTGGAATATCAAAACCTATTTTTAAAGAAAAACAAGAACTAATTTCTGTAATTGAAGCTCTAATGATAACAAATATATTCTACAAGTCATCGTATAGTTCTATTATCCAAAGTTGTTTATATGAAAAGTCAAATAAGAAAATAGTTGTTCCTTTTACACAAGAGTTAAATCAAATCAAAGTTAACTTAAGAACTTTGGAAGGAAAAGTTAATTCAGTTTTAAGGAAGATGGGGATAAAAAATCCTTATTATTTGAGAAGAAATTTTAACAAGGAAATTCAAAATTTAAGAGATAAAAACTTTAATGAGTCGACTGTTGAACAAATAATTAATCTTGGTATAGAAAGTATTTTTCTACAATCACTAATTGAAACTTTAGAATCTTCAAGTGTTCCTTTATGTTTAAAACTAATAGAAAACAACCTAGAAAAAATCTCTCACTACTCTTTCTCATCTTCACTGTTTGAAATATATACAGAACTTAAAGAATTGAAAGATGAAAAACACCCGAAGATGGTAATTCTGGTTGAAGAAATATCCAAGGCTTTGAATACTCCTGTAAATAACTCTAATAAAGAAAAACCAACAGTTCTTGTATATTCTAGTCGCAGAGCAGTACTGCACGAGATAGCAGAAATTTTAATTAAGAAAGAAATAGAAAATTTTGTTATTTTGTCCACGCAGATGAAAAAGCAATTAGAAGAGTTAGAAAGATTCGATAAGAAGGAGTTTCAAATCGTTTTAGCATCTAAAAATATACCTCTAAATACAGATTTTACATTTTTGTATTCTCTCCCAAAGCAAAAAACTTTGTTTCGTGAACTAATTCAAAGACCTAATAGTAAGTGTATTATCACTCATAGGTCTATTGAAGAAAAAATATTCTATAAATGGAATGAGAGAAAAAATGGACAACTAATTAGAGAACTAGTTTCTGATAAGCAAGTAAAAGAAGCTTTGTTGTTCAATCAGCAACAGTTTTTTAATAAAAAGATGATGCAAATGATTAATCCAAAAACCAAAGCTCTGATGACATTAAATAGATTTTTTGAGAAAAATAAGAAACAAAAAAAAGATTTAGAAAAAAGAGAATTGAAAGATAATATCTCTGAAAGTAGAGCACTTGATTTTTCCCTTATTCGCTTTCTTTCAGGGTGTTCTGAAGAAGAAGCACTGTTATTAACAGAAATAATTAATTTCTCACAAATAAATGATTATGAAAAGTTAACTGTTAATGATTTAATTCCATCCTTTTCTGAAAATAGAGCCAGAGAGATTATTACCAAAATAAAGAATAGATCAAAGTTAATTTCAAAATTTTAACTTTTTACTCACTGGAATTTCTTGTTTAGATACTTCTTTAATTTCGTGAATGTTTTACTTTCTTTATTTTCTCTATTCCACTTTTGTATGATGTAGTCTCTAAACTCTTTAGGTAACCAATCAAATCTACTGTAAACTAGGCAATAGCCCTTTAACCTTTCATATTCACTAGTTTTTTCGAGTAGTTTAAGTGCTCTTAACAGATATCCTTTTGGTTGGTTTTCTAGAATATAAACTACTTTTTTTTCTGCTGTTACCATCTGAAAGACTAATTCAGAATTTTGTTTATAAACTTAGGATTATTTACAAAAATTTCCCCCTTTTTAAATAAATGAGTCAATTACTTTTTTAGATTGAAATGACAACAGTTGAAGAGAAAGCAAAAATAGAAACGAGTACTAATCAATTGATGGAGTTTTTAGAAGAAGTTTCAGGTCTTTCTGCAGCACAAAAAAAGCGAGTTTACAAGACTCTCGTTGATTTTGGGATAACTCACCCTTTAGCTTTTAAAAATCGAACAGTTAAAGAACTTACAAGAATAGATGGAATAAGTGAAAATGTAGCAGAAAAAATAGTTGAACACGCTAATCCTTCAAAAAAAGGTGAACTACTATTCAAGTCATTAGCTGAAGTAAAGAAAGAAGAAGATTCAACTATTATGATAAGTACTGGTTCAAAAAGATTAGATGAATTACTAGGTGGAGGAATAAGTTTAGGAACTCTAGTAGAATTTTATGGTTCTCCCCAAAGTGGAAAAACCCAATTGTGTTATACAATTGCAGCAAATACTTTATTGGAAATTGGAGGAGTATTATGGTTAGATACAGAAGGAAGTTTTAGACCTTCAAGATTAGAACAAATATTATTTTATCTTGAAGAAAAAAAGAAAGAAAAAATAGATGAAAAGCAAAAAGAGAAAATAAATAGCCAATTTAATGTAGCTACAGTCAGAACTCTTGCACAATTAGAACTAGCTCTACAACAAGTAGAAAAAGTAATCACTGCTTATGATGTGAAATTGTTAGTTGTAGATAGTCTAATGGATATTTTTAGAGCAGAGTATGGAGGACTAGGAGAATTGGCTGAAAGACAAAAACATCTAAATGTGGTTGTACACAAAATGATGAAACTAGCTGACGCATATAACATAGCTGTCGTATATACAAATCAAGTCATGGCTAATCCAGATCCTTTTGCTACTGCTTTAGATAAAGTTCAGCCTGTAGGAGGTTTCGTTTTAGGTCATGCTAGTGATATACGCATCTGGTTACGAAGAGCCACTTCAGCAACAAAAAAGAAATATGACGCTCCAAATGCAAGAAGGGCAATGATTACAGATTGTGGGTGGTTACCTATGGAAGAAACTATTTTCTCTATCGGAGCTTTTGGAATATGTGATGTTGAAGAAGAGAGTGAAATGAAAGAAGAAGCAAATATTGAAGAGAAATAAATAATGTGCTGAAATAAAAACCTAATTTAAGGATTTAGACTTGATAATCTAATAAACTTTAAATATTTCAAACAAAGAATAGATTGAGAATTGTGAATGAAGTAAGTTTAAGTAGTTTGATATTGTCAATATTGTTGTTTATATTTAGTCTTACTCTCACTTATCAATCGATATTCAAGAAAAGGAAAACTTGGTTTTTTAATTTAGCTGTCTATCTAAGCTTTCTCTTAACGCTTTCTGAAGTAGTTAGAAGTGCAGTTACTGGAAAAGACCTATCTTTAATTTTAATTACTATTGCTCTTATAATTTGGTCTTTAATCTATATCTTATTATTCTTGTTCTTTCAACAGTTAGTTTCTAATACAATAAATCCTATTTTAACAATAGTAATCTTTCTTTTTTATTTTATTGAGATTGAATTTGGGATTCTGCAGTTCTTTGATTACCCTGGAATAATTAATTACCTTTATATCTTATTGTGGGATCTGGGTTATGACTCTCTTGGTTTTATCATTTTTATATATGGAGCGATTGTTCATTTTCGTATTTTGAAAAGATCAAAAAATATAGAAGCAGGTATAATCACTTCTGCCTTAATTGTAATTGCTTTTGGTTTTGTTTGGGGATTCACAATAGATTTTTTCATTTTTTTGGAGAATATTGGTGTTTTAGTAAGTAGTAATTTTTTATCTATTATTAAAAAGAGTCTGCTATCAGGAGATATCATAAAAGCACTAGGAATCCTCGTTTTTACAGGTGTATATGTATTTAGACCTAATTACATATTTAAACATCCGTTCAAGATAGATAGTCTAATAATTTATAACAGAATAGGATTACCAATTTATGGTGCAAAATATACTAAATCAAATACAGAAGAAGAAAAAGAAATTACAGAGAAAAAATCTTATCATTTCGAACTTATCGGTGGAGCTATTAATGCTTTAAGTGAATTCATTATCACAACTGCAGGATCAAAGAAAAAACTAAATGAGATAAATACTGAAGATAAAATAATTAAAATAGTTTCAACAGATCTTTGTTCCATAGTTGTTATGAGTGATAAAATCTCTTTTTTCCTAATTCAGAGTATGAAAAGGGTTGTTAATTTAATAACTAAAAAATATCCTAAAGAATTGGAAGAAAAACACTTGGAAGATGATATTTTTCCTGATATAAAGAAGATGATAAAAGACAGTTTTCCTTTTTTACCAAAACCTGTGTATGAATACAGTTAGTAAGTAAAAAAAAATTTCTACATCAAAACAAAAAAAACAAAATTCATTGTTAATTTTTTCTCTTTTCGCAATGAAAATATTAAGTAAAAATTTTTTGTTCTTTAGAAGTCTATATTAATAATCTCAACAGAAAAAAACAGACAAAAATTTCTCACTTAAAAAAGTAAAAATGGAAAATATGATATTATTTGGCTTGGAAAATAGCAAATAGAAAATAACAACTCAAAAATTCTACTTAGACAGGCCCATTCTACTGATTGTTGACCACTATATAAATGCCCGTAAGACCACAATATGCTTAATTTTGAGAATATAAGTGTTACAGCACTTAATATTAACTTATTTTGTTATTTCACGTTAAAAGCGATAATTGCAATATTACTGCAATGTGTATAGTTATTTTTAATACAAATTACTCTTTAGTTTACTTGCAGATATGGGTGAAATGTAAATGAGTATAAGTGTAAATGTAAGTGAAGCCTTTGGCAAAGTAATCCAACCCACGTGGCTCACTGAAGACGAAGAAGATTTTGAAGCGGTGAGCCACAATTTCCAATCACCAGAAACTTATTATTCTTCTGTTTTATTGAGTGAACCTTTGGGATCATACATTAGTACATATGATGCCCAAAAAATATTATCAAAGGGATTAAGAAAAAATTCTTGGATAAAGGCTTATTATACAAATAAAGAATTATTGAGAGAAAAATATATTTTAGATTTTGTAGATTTAATTGTAGCATCAATAGATGAAAATTTCAACTCATCAATTATTGAAGATGCAGTTTATTTGTTTAAGCTTAACCTTCCAAACTTTCTAGCTTCTTTTCAAGAAAACTATTTCACAAGTAACTTAGTAGCAATGTATTTCCTTGCATTGTTAGATCATAAATTACAGCAAGTTGGAGGAAAATTAACAGCAAAAGACATCGAAATAATTTATTCTCTACCTAAAATTACGCCAAATGCTTTTTCTTTTTATAATATCAAAAAAATTCAAAATGACCTTTATTCGAGAGGAATATTAAAGAGAAAAAGGAGAACAGACTTTTATGAGCCATTGAGGGCGAGAATCAAGGATATATTAGGTTTACTAGTAAAAAATTTTCCTGAATTAAATAAAAAGTTAGATGATTTGGAGCAAATTGTCTTTGATTTAATTAATATGCGTAAAGTACCAGGAACTAATTACAAAGATGCAGCAGTAATAATGATAATGAGTGTTGCAACTAATCTTTTTGAACTAAGGTATAGAAATAATTTCTGGTCACTTCTAAGTAAAGAATATGCATTTGAAAAAGAAAAAATGTTAAAATCTGTATATAGATTTAGAAGTAGGTTAAAGGAAGTAGAATTAAATAAACTAATTTTGAAATCCTACGCTCCAAAAAAAGAACAAGAAAAAGAAGAAAAGAAAGAAAAAACAATTTCTACTTTCGAAATAAAAAAAGCTATATACTTGTTTAGCGATAAAATAATGGATAAATTCTCAAGATTAGAGAAGGATCTACTAATAGTCGAACAGCAAGCCTATAGATTAATTGATAAAAATATTCATGCAAATTTGGATGTAGATAAATACACACTTCCTGTTCTTCTATTTCAAAGTCTTATCCCGAAATTAAACATCGCTGAATATGAGAAAGAGAGACTACTAGAATTTCTTAGCAAATTTATGAAAAAAAATGAACAGATACTAAATCGTCTGAAGAAAAGAATAGAGTTAGAAGAAATTTCAAATAAGAAAAAAGAAAAAATGATTAAGGTGGGGGAGTTTGAGTAATTTTTTCACTTTTATTTGGGAAACCGTGGTGGCAATTTTTACAGGAACAGCATCACTTAGTTTCTTTGTAATTTTAGTAATCTTGTTCCTACGCTTTCTAGTTGATGCTTTTATTCCAAGTAAGCTACAGATGTTATTGAATATCCTTTTTTTCCCAGGATCATTTATGCATCAAGTTATACAGACAATTGCAGTAAGAGCTTGTGGATATGATGTTAAAGTAAATTTTCATATGGCTTTTGATCGAGATTATGCAAGTCAAAGCATAAAAGGAGATTTAACTCATGTTTCTCATGCAGCTTTTATTGGCTTAAGTCCTTTTTTGAATATAGGATTGGTTGTAGCAATATTGAAATTTAGTGATGATATATCAGGAATTTTCTTGAAATTTGGTATGCCTTTTATGGGAACTTTCTTGAAAATTTATTTGTTATTGTGTTTTGCATTTTTTTCAATTCCTGATGTACAAGATCTAATGTTACCTTTTTACACTTTGACGGTAGCTTATTCAGAATTTATTGCCCTTTTAATGGTCAGTTTACTTTTCTTTGTCTTTGCTGTTGGAGTTTGGGGATGGCTTATTCCTTCAATTAACTTTCTACTCTTTGTAGTCTTTGTTTTATATTTGGTTAAAAAAAGACAAGATTCTAACTACAAAGCTGGTAATCTACAACCTATTAAACGAAAACAAAGTCAAAATGAGGGAGATGAAATATTGCTTTTGGAGGTTTAAAAATGAAAAAGAAGTTGAAATTCATGTTAATTATGTTTTTAGTTTTGCCATTATCATTAAATCATGTCTTAGCAGAAAATGTTATTGAACTATTAAATCTTCAATCAAGATATCCTATTAATTATAAAAGTAAAGATTCAGATGTTATTTCTATAAAATCAACAATTGGAAAAGACAATGAATTATCTATCAGAAAAAAAGAGAATAGTGTAATAAGTTCGTTAAATAATGAGTTTGTTAGTCCTTATTCTCCTAAATTGAGTTATGGATTGTACAAAACTTTTACACAGATTTCATCTGTTCCTGAATCAATAAATAAAGGAGAAAATATTAGTGTAACTTCTTCAACAAAATTTGATTTAGGAACTTTATATCCTGTAGATCAAGGAACAATTTATTGGTATGATTTGAATTGTCTAGAAGAAGATCTGGGAGTAAGTACGAGTTTTGTAGAATCAAGTAAAATAGCTATCAGTTTTAATTTAACTTCTCCCTCTAACTATATGGGTGTTTATTTTGACATCTCAAATTTAGCAGATTTAACAGGAGATGTGTTAAACGTTTATCTTACTTCAGATCTAGAAAACTATTCTACTGATTACCTGGCGAAAAGTGAACTGTCTTTTAAGTATTACAATTCTCAAGCTGGTGTATCTGGATTTTATGCTATTTATGATAGTCCAACAACAACTCAAGTTGATAATTCCTTATTAGCAGGTGAAACATATTTTGTGGTTTTGGAAGGAGACAGTTCTTTGAGAATCGAAACATCACTTGATTCAGAAGAATATGATGACAATAAAGTATATGTTTTTTCAGGGGGTTCTTGGGGTTTAGAACAAGGAATAGATGCAAAAATAAGAATATTCTCTGGTCAAAAAATTACTGAAAAAACTATTTCTTCTTCTAGCAATGGAGAAACTACAATAACTTATCAGTCATCTCAATCCTCTTTTAAATATCATACTTTAGTCGCTTTCTACTATGATACTTCTGGAATGTATGATCTTTCAAGTGATTCTTCAGATTTCAAAGTAATTGACAGCACAATTCCAGAGTATATTTCATTAAATAGTCCTTCTATAGCTGAATATACAGATTACATTGAGTTGAAAGCTTATGTTGAAAACTACTATCACCAAGAACTAGAAAATCAAACTGTATATTTCTATTACTCTGAAGATAACTCTTCATGGATAGAAATTGGTTCTTCCATTTCAGATAGTACAGGAGTGGCAAAGATAAATTTCTTAATCTCAAAAGCTTCTGGATACTACTACTTTAAAGCAGTAACACAAAATTTAGAAACTTTTAACTATACTGAAACTACCAAAGAACAAGTAATTATTGAAACTCCTCTAGTTCAAACAATTTATGGAAATCTGAGTGGATCTGATACTTTAGAGACTTTTAGTTTGAAAGTACAAGTACATGATAATGATAATACTCCAATCTCTGGAGTAATGGTTTTCTTTTATGTAGAAGGAAAAACTTTTGTTTACGACATTACTGATGAAAACGGTTACGCAAAAACGCATAGCTATTCAGTTAATTGGGCTGTTGGATACTATAACAACAAATATTGGGTAAATATCGACTTAGATACTAATTTGTATTCATTTCCTGATACTCAATATGGTGACATTGAAGTACAAAAATCAAATTTACAAATATACAGTTTAGATAATAATACAATCAATGTCTGGATAAACGACTCCTATTTCTCTTTTGAAGTTAAAGACCCAGAAAATGATTCTGTAGCAAATATAGAATTTGAATCAATTTTATATGATCCTTATTTTGATGAATATGTATCTTTAGGTTACGCATTTACAAATGATACAGGATATGGTAAAATTACCCTCCCAGCTTACTTTAAAGAACCAGGAAAGTATACTTTAATAATTCGCATTTCTGACCCTAACTACAATGTTATTGAAGAAAATCTGCAACTAGAATTATATGCTTCATCAAGTATAATAGAGTGTAATTTACCTTCTTCAATCGAATATACATACAATTCTTCTTTACTAATTGAAGGGAATGTGACTGATATAAATGGTAAACCTCTAGCTAACGCAAACATAACTGTAAAAATTACTGACCCAAGTATATCTAGTAATTGGGTATTATACATTTATACTACAGAGACAAATTCGCAAGGATACTTTTCTATGAATTTAACTCTAGATGTTGAAGTTGATCAGGAACTGGTTATAACTATTCATGTAGAAAATTATTATGGCTCTAATGGTGAGATTTCTTATTATGCTACATCTTCACAAGAATACAATCTTCTATGTGTTAGGCGAGATGCTGAAATTTTAAATGTTCAAGACTTTATAACCCAGAATCAAGAAACAATAATAATATCTGGTTTGCTAATTGATTCTGGAGAACCTTTAAGTGGAAAAGAGATAAGAATAATTATTCAAGAAGAGAACTACTATATTATTACAGATACAGAAGGATGTTTTTACCTTAGTTACCAAGTAAATTTTGGTACAAATGTTAACTTTACAGTTGTTTTTGGGAGTGATAATCATTATAATGTTGTCAATTTAACAAGAACAATATTTTCTTCTCCAATAAGTTTAAACATCGAAATTGAAGATGTTATTTGCAATCCAAACACTTTAATCTATTTATCAAGCTATGTCTATTCTGATTTAGGAACAACACCTGAAAATGTGCAAGTAGAATTTTATTGGTATGATGAACAATGGATACTTTTAGGAATAGTTTTTACAAATGAATCAGGTATAGCTCAACTGAATATTACAAGTCCTGATAAGGTCGGAGAATTTAGCTGGAAAGCAATAGTTGTTCAAACTGAAGATTGGTTAGAATCATCTTCTAATTTGAAATTATTCCAAATAGGTTATCACACCTCAATAAGTATGGAAGCACCAATACAAGGACAATATGGAAATGAAATTAGAATTAATTTCACAGTTACAGATCAATTTGGACAACCAATAGGTGTTAACATAAACTTCTATATTGATGGACTGTTGTTAAGTGAAATATCTACAGATTCAAATGGTTTTGGAAGCTATTATTGGACAATTGATTTAAGTTCTGGTAATTATTCCTTTAAAGCTGTGGTTTTAAATCAATCTATCTATATTTCTTCTTCTTGTATCCAGGAATTTGAAATAATAAAGGCTGACGTATATATTCAAAGTTCAGATTTGATTATGACCTGCAATGAAACAAAAACAATGGAATTTTATGTTTATTCTATTAATGGAGAGATAACAAATCTATCGTTAAACATATCATTGTCTAACGGTTATTCAACAGTTTTAACCAGCAATAGCTCAGGTTATGCTGTTTGGAGTATTCCTATTCTCCCATCTGGTGTATACACAGTAAACGTTACCTTTAATGGAGATGATAAATATAATACGATATCTGTTAGCTATTCACTTGTTGTTAATAAGATTGAGACAAATGTTATTCTTTTTGCAGAAGATAGTTTTTATTCTGAAAACTATAAGATCTGTGGATATGTTGAAAATTCAGAAGGACAAGGAATTGAGGGTATTGCTGTAAATCTATTAATTAATGAAACATTTACTCTTTCAACAACTACATTATCTGATGGAAGTTATTTATTCCTCGTTCTTCTACTTCCTGATTATTATAATATCGAGGTACAAATAGAAGGGAATGATTATATTAATCCAAGTTCAAGAAGCACAAGTGTTTATATCTATAAACTTTCGTCTTCTTTGAACGGAAAAATTGAGTTTATAAATGACACAATGATAATAACGGCTAATCTAACTAGTTCATCAGAACCTGTAGAAGGACAAATAATCTATTTCTATGTGAATAATTCACTAGTAGGGACTAATCTTACTGATGTATATGGTCAAGCAAGAGTTGAATTGTTAAATATTACTCCTAGCTTATATTCTGTAAACATTGAGTATAAAGGTAATGAAATATATCAAGAATCTTCAACAAATATTCAAGCAGAGAAAGATAAAGAACAGACAGAAATCAAAGTTAGTGTTGAAGAAGGTGTTTATTCTCAATCTCCAACCAATATTTTTATTTCATTAAGTTCTAATGGAGAAGCTTTATCTAACCAATATATTAAGCTGAATTTTGATAACGATAGTTATTTAGCTTTAACCAATTCTTCAGGTGTAGCAGTTATTGCTTTAGATATAAACTACCTGCCTGGAAATTATAACGGAGAGATAGTCTATGAAGGAAGTGAAATATACTCATCAAATGCTGTTTCAGTGAATATAACTATTTACAAGTCAAACTGTGTTTTCAGTTCTCTTGAAATTCAATACTTAGAAACTCTGACAATCCTAAATGGAAAAATAGAAGGTAAATATCCATTAGAAAATGAAAGCATATTCATTGAAATAAATGGGAGTAGTTACAATGTTCTTCAAACTGATGAAAATGGAGTTTTTTCTTCAGTTTTAATTTTAAATCCTGGTGAATATACATTAACTGCTATATTCTTAGGAAATGATTGCTATTTACCTGTAAATCAGTCAATTTACTTTTCTATCTCTAAAATAGCTTCAGGGTTGGAAATATATGACTTTTCTAAAACTCTGGAATATGGAAAAGAAGAACTTGTAGAGTTCAAACTTTATTCATACAACAATGAATCAGGAATTGAAGGACAAATCTCTGTTATGATTAATGGTTCATTAATAACTATTGTAGAAACAAGTAGCGATGGATTAGGTTCATTTCTACTTCCTAATGATTTATCAGTAGGGACTTATATTCTCCAGATTTCTTTTGCTGGAGATGATCTATATTACTCTACTTCAGAATCAATAACAATCAAAGTGAAATATAAACTTGAAATTTCAATTACTGAATCAGACTTGAAGAACTATGGAATAGAAGCTTCTATCAGCGGTATTCTAAATATTCCTCTAGAAGGAATAAGTCTAACGCTAAATATTACTAACCTAAATTATTCAAATGTCGTAAAAACCAACAGCGATGGAGAATTCATTTTTGTTATTCCAAGCAATATTCCATCAGGAAATATGACAATTGTATTGTTTATTGAAAAAACTGAAACTATTTTAGATACAAACTATTCGTTTGAGACAACAAGGGGTTATGGAGAATATTCTGTTTTATTTACTAACCTTGAATTTGATATAAATAGCACAGAGAGTATCACTGGTAAAATATCTTATAATGGTGATTACAGTTCTTCAGGAAAGATATATATCAAAATAAACGATACTATTGTTCTTACACAGGAATTCAACGAACTAGGTGAATTTAACATAGCTCATTCAATATTTGATCTACTTCCTGGAGATTACAACATTAAATTCTATTTTGAGTTTGATAACGAGAATTTTAGAAGCCAAGAATTGACAATTAAAATAGAAATATTAAAACTTGAATTAAATCTGGAAGTCACTACTAGCAGTTCTGAAATTCAAGTCTATGATGTTTTATCATTAAATATAAGCGCAAATTATCCATTAGATAAGGATAGAATAAAACTATTAGTTAACAATACTGAATATTCGAATAATGAGTTTGAAATTATAGAATATGAGAATTATCTTACCGCAAACATAGTAATTGAATTAGCAGGTAATATAAACATAACTGTGATATTTGAAGAAAATGACTTCTTTTATAGAAGCGAAAAAAGTTTAATTATTCAAGTTCTTAAAAGAGATGTTGGCTTTGAATATAATCGAGATACATTTTATTACAATTCCAGCATTCCATTGATAATAGAACTTATTTCATTTAAGAATGAGACAGATATTGAATTTACAGTTCTTCTGGGAGAAAGAGCCGAAACAGGAGTAAAGACAATAAGTTTCATACTCACTAATATTTTCATTGGAGACTATCAAGTGTATATGTTGTTTGAAGGAAATTCTTATTACAACTCTTTTAACTCTTCATTTGTTATCCATATTATTCCTCAACCAACAAAGATAGTTTTCAAAGAAAATAAATCAGATTATCTTCTAACATTACTTTTACTAGATTCAGAGAATAGAAGTATTTCTAATGCAGAAACAACGATATTCTTCTTAGATACTACTCATCTGGTTTTAGAAAATCGTACTCTCTTCACTGATGCAAATGGTTATTTGTATTTAGATGTCAGTACATTTCCTGAAAAAACAACAATGATAAGGATTGTTTTTGATGGAGATGTGGTATATGAGGATACGATGATCGATATAGAAGTTGAAGATATTGTCAAAACTTATACCCAGAATGTAAAAATCCCGAAAATGAATATGATACATATGCTAATCTCTATTCCTGTAAGCATTATAGGATTAATAGTATATTCAAAAAAAGACATTTTCAAGAATCTTAAAAAACATTAGACCATTTTTTCTTTCTTTATAAATAAATTACAAAATAATCCTAGTAAGGTTGAATCTATGAACAACAAAGAGAAAAATCAAAAACTATCCTTTTTAAAAAATCAATATAGTAGACTACTCGATAAATTATCAAAGTCAATTGTAGTAAAAATCAGAGAACAAGGAAAACTCCCTTTCTTTTTAGTAGTTTTAATTTGGATAGTTTTCTGGGGAAGCTCCTTTTACTTTATTACAGTCTTTATGCCTGTTAATTTGTTGTGGTTAAGAGTATTCTTACCTGTATTTATTTCTCTTATTGTTGTTAATGCTTCAACAGAATTAGGAAAAAAGGTAGTGGGTTATCATAATGAAAAAGAAGAGAAAGTTGAGAAAGAAAGTTCTTCTTCTCTCTTAAGTGAAGAAAAGGACATTTCTACAAAAGAAGGTTATTCTTTGAAATCAACTTTCATTCTTCGTGATAAGAAAGGGAAAAAAATTTTTCTTATTAATAAAGGCAAAATTATTCCTGTTTTTTTGGTTAGCATATTGAGTACAGGAAACAAAGAAAAAGGATACACATTTTCTTCTTTGTTGAATTATCCTTTAAGAAATGAAATGAAAGAAATAGAATTTTCAGTTTTAGACACAGATAAAGGAGAATATTTGCTTTTTCTAGGAAAAGAATACAAAACTAAAAACAAAAATTATACAGAATTATTAAAGGAAAATGAACAGTTTTTCTCAAAAATAGAGATTATAGTTGCTGAATTAAAGAGAGACAATAATTTAGAATTAGAAGCTGTTGAAGATTCAATACTTAATGAGCTTTTTCCTCTTTATTCTGAAGTATTATGTTGTAAAAATGAAGACACTAACAAAAAGGAACAAAAAATAGAAGAAAAAAATCATCTACAGTTAAAGAGTGAAAATAATAATCTAAATAATGCAAATAATGGAAAAGAATATAATCAAAATGGTGAGAGCAGTAATAGATTCAGACCTTTTTCAGTTAAAACTGAACTTACACCATACCAATTAACGAAGGTTGCAGAAAAAAAAGAACTACTATTATCTGAACTCACTTATTCTTTTGATAATTTCATTGATATGTCTAAAGTATTTTATAAAAAAGCTCTTGAACATCAATTGAACGCAAAGTTTCCTATCTCCGAGGATAATTTTCTTAAACTTATACAACTCTTTGTAGAAAAGAATAAGTATGAATTCTTTTATCCAAGTTTCTTTAAACTAGAGAAGTATGAATCTTTCAAAGTCTTTGAAACTCCTAGTTCAGAAGAGATAGAAGAGTTTTCTGAAGAACTAGTAAAAGAATGTATGTTTACTAATTTAGATACTGAAGTAAAGAAAGAGTTGCATTCCTTCCTTACTCAAAAAATCAAAAATAGGAAGCATAGGCAAGAAGTAAAACCTGTAGGAATTAAAGTATCTTCTACAATTCCTAGGCCATCAGTAAAATCTTTATCAGAATCTTGAGGAGATTGAATGATTGAAATAGTTTTTTTGAATTTCTTGAATCTCTTTGTTAAAATATGGCTATCAGCTCTTTTAATTAATATTCTACTTTCCACTCTCTTAAAACCAATTTATAAACATCTGTTGGCAATAGGCTTGGTTTTCAATTTACCAATTAAGCGACTATTTTATTGGATCTATAGAGTACCCATTGAGAATATAGATTGGGAAAACGGTCTAATTAGAACAAAGAAAGTGAATAATATGGATTGTCTAGCAACTACAGTTGTGATCATGCCTGTATTTATTTTAAGCTACTTATCTAGTTGGTTATTCTATTTTGCAGGTAAAATCTATCCCTATGGTTACAAGTTCTTTGGAATTGTTCTTTATATTGTCGCTTCGTTAAGTCTAGCTTTCAGTATTCCTAACTTTGAGGAATTGAAATTGTTTAATAACATTAATCTTCATTCCTCTTTGGTCTATTTACTAAAATGGGTATTTGTAGTTATAGTTGTCTTTTCAATAGTTGAGTTTACTTCTATCTCTCTTGATGTATTAACTACAGTGATATTAGTTCTTTTAGCTACTCCATTTTATAGTTATAAAGAAGATGAAGAAAATGTAGAGAATATTAAGAAAATTATTGGTGATCCATTTGCATAAATGGACTCTTTCCAAAAATGAGCGAATGATACATCTTTATGGTCCCCCAGCAAGTGGTAAGACTACTTTAGCAATTCAATTATCTAGAAAAGTCTTTCCTCGCTCAACAATTTATTTCATTACTTCGCATAGAAACGCAATTACAAAAAGAGCAAAACAGATACTAAACAAGAATTATCTTAAAGAATTTTATTTAATTAAAGTTTCTAGTTTAGATGATTTATTTGAAAAAATTCAATCTATTAATAGCTTAGGAAAAACAATAGGATTGATTGTAATAGATTATATCTCTGATTTTGTTAGAGGGAAGCTATACAAGGAAGAAGTAAAAAACAAGGTAAGGAAGATATTAGAAAAACTTTTTATTTTCTCCTCACAAAAAGATTGTTTAGTTGTGATAGTCAATAGTTTTTCAATAAAAAATGAAGCTCCTTTGAATTCTTTAGTTGAAAGTTTTTGTGACATGTCAGTTTATTTGTCGATTAAAGATGACAAATACAATTTGGAATCAAATGGTAAAAATATAAAAAGAACTTTTGTAGTCGATGAAAAAATTATTTCCAGCTTCGTTATTGATGAAAAAGGAATTAAAGATTTAATTATTGTGTCTGAATAAATTTTTTTCCTTTAAATAGTATTCTTTAGATTAACTAATAAAAAAGGAAGTCAATGGTTAATGTATTCAGAGCAAGAAGTGATAAGAAAAATAACAGAAACTTGGAAATTTGAAAATAAAGTATGCGTGAAAGAACTACAAATTCCTTTAGTAGGCAAAAATATCAATTATCCTTTTTTAGAAAATAGAAAAAGCATTCGTATAGATCTTGCTTGCTATGATATTGTATCTGATAAAATTATTTTTGTTGAAGCAGAAAATGGTCTGTGGCTTCCTCATCCCCAAATTTATAGACCTTTTTGTGATATGTTATATGTTGCTACTCCCTATGATGATAGTTACTATAGAGAAAAGCAACTTGAGTGGGCAAAAAATGAAGGAATAGGAGTAATTGAAGTTCTTTATGATGGTTACATTATAGAAACATTAAAACCTGTAGTTTTTCCTGATTCGATGGATATCTCTTTAAGAGAAGAAGTTCTAGCACATTTTGTTAAGAAACTCAAAAAAAACGAAAAAATAGCTGATTGATTTTTTATTACTAATTTTTTCTCTCTTTTAAAAACAATTTTATTTATAATTTAGCTGATGAAAGGAACTGCTATTGCCACATCAAAATTTCAAGGTAAGAATCAAGCTATTTATTCAATAAAAAAAGATGATAAAATTACTTTATACTGTGCGTTCATTATTAGACCAAAAAAGAAAGAAGTTGAGAAAAAAGGAGATTATGAAAAAAAAACTACTATTTTTGTAACAGATACTAAAAGTCTTTTTTTGCCTTTGAATATTGATTCAAGTCTAAAAATTATGCTTCACCGCTTTATTTTACCAGCTAAACTCAGAAAAATAACAAAAGAAAAAAATAAAGGAATAGAAATCTCTAGAAAAAAAGAAGAGAGTGAAGAAATCAATGTATTTTTAACTTATTATATCTTTAAAATCTCAAAAACTTATGATCTTACCGTAAATTTACTTTCAATGAATACATTGTTAGAAGATTTTGCAGAAACTGTTAGATCTAATTTAAAAGAGTTGTTCTTATCTTTAGGAGCAGTAGGAAGAATAACAGGAGAATTATTAGAAAAAATCGTTTGTTTGAATGTTACAGATAAATCGTCTATTATCAATAACAACTCTAAAGAATTTTTAACAGAGCTTGCAAAAGAGTTTGTTGTAATAGAAAAAAGTACAGAAATCCAATCAATTTTCCTCCCTGGTCCTTCCGTAGATTTAAGAACTTCGAGTGTATTTTTTACTCCTTCAAGAATAGAATCTGCTTTTCCTTTAGGGAAGACGGAAGAAGGTTTTCTTGTAGGCTTTCCTCCCTCTTTCTCTTACCCCATACTTTTGTGTGGAGATAAGAAAATAAGAAAAATTTTACTCTCCAAAATTTTAGAAAATTCATCTGCTAAATTTATTGTTTTAGGAGAGATAAATGGAAAAATAAGAAAAAAGAATGTAAAGTTAAGTTTAGGAGAGAATTTTACATTTAATATCTTATCTCCTATGTTTATGCGAAAAGTACTGTCAGAGAGAGATTATTGGCGTTATCTGAGTGATTTTCTACTCATAGTTAAAGAAGTAACCGAAGTTAGAAATGAAAATCTTTTACAAATTCCTGAAATAATTAAATTTTATATCCAAGAATATGAACAAAGTGAAGATAACCTCTTTACTCCTTTTGATTATAGTTCTGTAACTATTGACGATATTTATACAATGCTTACATCTGAACCTGGAGGATTAATAATTTCAGATTATCAATTAGCTGCTTTACGTTCTGTTTTTACTGATATTAGCGATAATTCAGTTAGCACGGTAACTAATATTAATGGAAAACATGGAATTGAAGCATTAATTGACCAGAACCATATAATTGACTTCAGTAAACATTCAATAAAAGTTAGAAAAATATTCGTTTATTCGTTATTGCTTCAACTTTATTTATATTTTCAAACAGATTTAATTTCTAAACCAGTAATAGTAGTAATCGACAATGCAGAATTATTCTTTTCAACTGAAGTTGAAAGAACTTTTATTTCAAAACTACTCACACTATTTGAATCTCTACCTGTAAATATTATCCTTTCAACAAGTTTTCCTTCTCATCTAGCTCTTACTGCTTTTGATTTAACAAATAATAGAATTATAGCTAATCTTCGCTCTGCTAAGTGTGCAAAATTAATTGCTGATTCACATAATTTATTAAAAGAACAGAAAGAAATGCTTCTTCGCCTTCCACAAAATTCCTTTCTTATCCTCCGGGAAGATTTTTTTGAGAAACCCTTTCTTGCTTACTTACAAAGAGAAGATCTAAATTTGTTTTCTAATTCCAGACGATTCAATCTTGAAAAATTGGATTCATTAGTAGATATTGGAAACACTAGTGCAATTTTAGAAGATGAAAATAGAGTAATTGAACCTATTTTTGATGAAGAAGATCTTCTTCCTATTATGATTGATATTTTAAGAAAACTTGATTCTAAAGCTCAAAGGGGAATCAACTCTGAATCATTGGTTAATCTCTTTCCTGACTATCCTGCAATTGAAGTTAAGAATGCTGTAAAATTATTAGAGTTAAGAGGATTGATTTTTCGTGAGACAGTTGATAAAGAAGGAAGAAAAGGTGAATTTTGGACAAAAATAAGTCCTTTAGGCAAGAAAATGTTATCTAGATTCGAGATTCAATCCATAGCAAAGAATGATAAAATTGACAAAGTTGAACGAAAAGAAGAGGAGATAACTATTTTAAAAAATGAACAAAGTCATAATGAAAAAATATCTAACAAAAAGCAAAACAATGGAAAAAAAGATTCTTTAGAACAATCAGAAGTTATTAACCATTTAGAGAAGGTACAAAACAATTTAAAAAATAGTAGGAATCCTGTTGATGCTTTTTTGGATTCAATAATGAAAGTTGAAAAAAAAGCCATACAAATATTCTCAAGAAAAGGTAAAAAGATAGGTAAAATTTCAGATTTTTACATTTTGTTACATGACTTTATCCAAAAGGCAAAAGCTGTAGATTTCAATATTCAATCAGAGCTAAAAGAGTTTGAGCAGTACTTAAACTCACTTTATGATGTTTTAGAAGATAGTGAATCCCTTGAACAAATGTCAGATGAAATATTAGAAAGAGTAATGAGAAAAGGATTAAATCTCTTAGATCAGATACATGTTAAATGTTCTTTTGATAAGATCGAAAGAAACTCCAGTAATCTTCCAGAACTTCTTGAAAAAGAATTAAATTCTGATAAATGGGAAAACATTGAAACTAAATTTGATGATGAAGTAGTGAGTGATATTAAGCATAATATAAAGAATGACATACAATCAATGTTCTTAACTGATTCTGAAAAACAAGTTTTTCAGGTACTTAATCATGCATTAGAAGCTCCTAAAGACAGTTTTATTGATTATGCTAGAAAAGCTATAGCAAGACTAATGAAAATAAAAATGCAGTTTTACCCTAATCTCGATGATAAAGAGTTTATTATTATTTTTGTAAGATTCTTTGAAAAAAATCAATTACCAATACCGTTTAATGAATCGATTCTGATGGTTGATGAACTAGCTTTTCTTAGCACAATTTCCAAACAAAAGAAAAAGGAAATAATCGCGAAAATAATAGAGGAAAATAACTCATTTGTGTTTGATTTAGATGATAAAAGTAAAGATAGTCTTGTTATTCAGTTAAAGGAAATTGTCTCAAAAAGTCTAAGAAAGTTAAAAGAGGAATAAAAAGGGAGAAGGATGAATGAAATAGAGTTAAGTTCTGAAAAACTAGAGGATTTTCAACAGAGGTGTATGGAAACTTTTTTGAAAAAAGAAAATTGCCTTATTTCTTCTCCTTCTTCTACAGGAAAAACATTTCTAGTTAAAGAATATATTAAAAATTACATTATAGAAAACTACTCAACTATTCTACGATCTCCTAAAAAAATGAAAATAGTGCTACTGTTTCCTTATAAGGCGATTGCTATACAAGAATTTAACTCACTAGTCGATTTTGCAGAAAAAAAGATGATCAAGATATTCTTATCTGTTGGAGGAGTAAAGTTAAACAAAGAAACAGTAATGGAAGCAAATATTATTGTTGGAACATTTGAAAAGTTTTACTTCATTTTGAATCTATTCCCTGAAATTCAAAAGAACTTGAAAATATTGGTAATAGATGAATTTCACTTTTTAGGTTATAATAGGGGAAAAGTGATAGAAAGTATATTATTAAAAGTTAAGGAAAACAAAAATACACAGATTATTCTTTTATCCTCATCAATCGGGAATCCTGAGGAAATAGCAAGTTGGTTAGGCTTTAAACTTTTGCAATATAATAAACGCTTAGTACCGTTGGAATTGAATATAAAAAAAATTGAAAAATCTCTTATACAAGAAATATTTTCAATCAGCAAAGCTAACTTACCTGCTATTATATTTCAAAACTCAAGATCTAAAGTAGAAAAATTAGCTCTAGAATTAGCAAAAAAAAGAAAAGATGTATTGATAAAGAATTTCGAAGAGTTTTTCGTAAATTCTCCTAACCTTATTTCAATAATGGAAGAAGTTTATTTCCCTGATAAACTAAAAGAAGCAATTTCAAAGAGAGTGGCTTATCATCATGCAGGTTTAAGTGATATAGTTAGAGTATTTGTAGAACAATTATTTCTTTCTGGAGAGATTGATTACTTGATTTCTACTTCCACTCTGTCAGCTGGAATAAATCTTCCAGCTAAAATGTCAATTTTTGTTATAGAAAGAAAACAATCTGAAGTTGATAATAATTTAATTTTTCAAATTCTGGGGAGAGCAGGAAGATTTGAGTTTCAAGATAAAGGAATAGGAATTCTATTAATAAGACCAGCTTATTTGAAAGAATATAGCGACAAACTTTTTGACCAAAGAGGAAAACCTATTTACAGTAGTTTAAAAAGCCAATTTTTTGACTATGATTTTTTGATCAAATATTTTCTGGTAGAAATCGCATTTTCTAAGGAACCTGTTTCAGTAAGGATAGAAGATTTATTAAAAAAAATCGAGAATTCACTATGGTTTTATAGTAACAAAGAAATATTCTTAGTATTTAACTCTAAAGATGTTCATTATGCACTTTTTTCTCAAGCCTACTCAAGTTTGGATTATGAAGAGATAGTTGATTATTATGAGAAATTAGATGAAGCTTTTGGTATAAAGCCTTCTAATTTACAACTCGTTTCTAAGCAAGAAAAAGGCAAAGGTAACTTCTCTTTTATAATTTTAGAGAATGAAAAAAAATACAAAGTAATTATGAATTTAGAAAGAAGACAATGTTCTTGTCAGTCAAAGTACAGCAATTATCTTTGTAGACATCAGCGTTTTTTGATTAAGATGTATCCTTTCATGAAAGAATATTGGTTAAATAAATATGGAATAATCGATTGGCTGATCGATAATGGTTTTTTAGTTAGAAGCAAAGGAATGAAGGTTAATCCTACTTTATTGGGAAAAATTTCTGCAAAATTTTTTATTCACCCTTATTCTTTTCTTCATTTTCTTCATTTATTAATTATCTATCCTAACATTAACTTTTCCTCTTTTTTTACTAAAGTTGTTCTATTCGATGAACAAATAAAGAGAGATATTAAGTCAAATGAACTAACAAATATACAAGCTTTGCAAATATTTCAACTATTAGTAAAACAAGAACCATTAACAATATGCTCAAAATACAATATTTCAGACAGTCTATTAGAAAATTGGCAAGAAATATATACCAAGTACAAGAGTTTATTTTTTGAATTAAAGAAACTTATGGGAAAAAATCTAGCAAAAGGGAACTTTACAAATAATTTCCTCACGAAAAATGAAGTTGAAGAAACAATTCGTTAAATATTTCTCGGTTTATAAATTATTTCTTTTATTATCATTTGAAGCTGATGAAAAGAGATAATTTCCTACTTACATTTTTAATTTTAATTATAGTATGTACAATTTTACTTATTCCGCTTTATTTTACTGAAGCTCACTATTTAGAACAAGAGGAAGAAAAAAAGCAAATAAAAAATGAGCTTCAATCTACTATCCTTATTCCTCATGATATTGTCTTTAATTTCACAGATAAACTTTCTAAATACACTTACTCTTTTGTTCAGAATCTTACATTAAGTGGATTATATGGTTTAGAAATTCTGTTTAAAACTGGTGGGAGTTTAGCTTTAAGTGATACCTTAAAAGTAAAGATAGTTATGGAGGATAGAATAAATATCAGCTTCACAATAGATAAATTATTTCAAGACTCCAATATTCATTCTTTAACAAAAAGTCTTTATTGTGAAAATATTGGAGAAGAAGCAAAGATAACAATATATTTTGAAGGACAATGTTTCATTGGAAAAGAGGGTAATCTAACTCTTTTCAAAACTATTAATCTTTATTCTTATGATATTCTATCTTTAAAAACAGAAAAAATTATTAGTCCTGACGTTATCCCTCATTCTATCTCTTTTTCAGGGAATTCTTTCTCCAAAAAGACTTTTTCTGTAAAATCATTTTTTAATGTAGAAAATACAAACATCACAAAAATTAAGTTAAATTTTACATTTAATACAAATGATTTTGTTTCACTAGAAAGAAAAATAACTTTTCAGATAGGTTCAAACCTTACAGAAAAGGATTTTAGTTCAGGATTAAACACAATTTTATTGTCATTAGATTGTGGAAGTGATCTAAATATTTTGAATATCTCTTTTACAGTAGGTTATAGCTCTGATATCATACATTTAGAGGATTTTAGTTTAAGTATTGAAGTAGAGAAAGAAGAAGAAACAAGTAAAGAAAGAGAAATTCTTGAATTTAAAGAATGGGAAGGAGATAAGATAGATTTAACTTTTGACATCTCAATTCTAAAAAATGAGCAGAGTTCTAAGGAGTTAATAATAAACTTAAATCTTAGTTGTGGTTTTGAAGGTGCAACTGTAACTCCTTACATTGAATTTAGAATTATTTCTGGAATATATACTATTTATACAGGAAAAGTAATGAGTTATGAACAAAGCGAAGAAGAGTTAATAAAAATAAATACTTATACCTACACTTACAATAAACCTCTATTAGTTAACTTTTACGCTAAATTAGAAAATAGTGGGAAAGGACAGATCTTTATTTACAATTCTTCTAATCTTACTGCTTCAAAAATCCCACAAATGTCTTCTAAAGGTTTATTTAGGGAAGTAGAATCAGAGAAAAACGTCTACACTCCTCAACTAGGTGCAGTCATCCTAAATTACTACGATGTCTTTTTCAATGATTATTCATTAACAATAGATTATGTTTTTAATTTGACTTTTACCCTTTTCACAGATTATGATGAAGTTTTTGATAGAATAAATGTTGGAATAACAATAGGCGTAAATACTTCAATAAATAAGATTTTTAGTAAACCTGGTAAGATCTCAATTACTGAAGACGTTAAAATCTATCAAGGATATAACGAGGTTAAAATCAAGTTAACAATTTATGGTTCAGGAACCTATGTCTCTCTCAGAAATATAACTTATAGACTTAATCCGATTAAAGATTTTTCTTTTCAAGATGAAAATCAAACAATTAGTTCGGTAAATATTCCCTTGATAAAACCCCCTTATACAATAAGTTTAGGAATAAGTTCGATTTTAGGTCAATGGGTAATTGGAGGAGTATTCGCTAGAGTGTTTAACAGTAGCAAAAAGAAAAATAAACTCTCTAAAAATATGAAATATAAGTTAGAGTTTTAATTCTAATATTTTCTGTTTCTAAATAAAAAGTGCTATTAGAAAGCTAAAAATTCTTAATTTGTTCATTGATATTTATTTAACCAATTAAACATTTTTAAGATACTCCTAATACAGATTTTAGAACTCTTTAATAAAAGAACTACAACAAGAAGATTATTCATCATGTTAAAAACTTAAGAAAAGTTTATTAAAGATAAATGACGTCATCTGTCATGTCAACAACTGTCCTAAAATCATTATTGTTAATTCTAGTTCTTGCTCCAACAATAGTAATGATAAATAATAATGAAAATAATTTATTTAACCTACAAAATGAAGAAAATAGTAAGAATGAGATTTATTCATTAAACAACAGTAATGAGAATTTTATTGACATATCGAATAAAAAAAATAATGATAATATTCTAGAAAACGACGTAAGAGCTAGTAATAAGGATAGAATACTTTTATCTTCTCTTCCAGATAGCGCTAATTGGGTAGAAAAAAATGAGTCATTTACTGGTAGATTTTATCAATCATTAAGTGATTTAGATGAAGATAAAATCCCAGAGCTTATAACTCTTTCTGATACTAATGGGCAAATTCAAGATATTGGAGAACCTGGTTATACAAAATTTTTGGAATATAACGAAACAACAGGAACTTTTTCAAATGAACTATTGTCTATTAGTACAGCGGGCCCTACAATTTATTATCCTGTTGAAGCTTATGCTGATAATGCTGTATATTTGCTCGAAAAGACTTTTTCAGCAGATAATTCTGATCATATTTTTGTTTGGAAAAAATGGAATGGAACTGATATTATCAACGTTTCTTCAAATATCTATATTAAAAATGATGGTTTATATGATTATGACAGTTATGATTTTGATTTAGATGGAAATGTAGATTTAGTTTGTAATTGGGGTTATTATTCAGGTGTATGGACAAGATTAGAGTTAGAGAATGGGCTTTTTTCTTCAACTGATTATTCATTTTATAACGGGGGCAGATCTATTTTTGTAGAAGATTTGGATAACGATGGTAATCCAAATGTAGCTGTACTATATGCTGTTGATAAAATAAATATTTATAATTATAATCCGAGTATAAATGATTTCCAATTTCAACAACAAATTACTGGTATTAGTTCATTAAAAGTAATGTATCCTTGGGATTATGACCATAATGGCTATACTGATATTATTGTTGTTTCTCATGAGACTGGAGTTGTTATTTATTCATATGAATGGGATAGTTCTTCTTCTTCTTATGTTCAAAAACTATCATATACCATTCCTGAAGCGACAGATAGTCAATGGACTGGTGTTCCTAGGTATTGTGATCTTCTTGGAGATGGAGAAATTACAATGGTTTTTGATATTGTCCGTAATTCACGTTCTGAAATAGGTTTTATCACTTATGAAAATAATAACTTTGCTTTTAATTCTATTTATAATCATACAGATAGTTCGAAAATTTATTTTACATCTGCTCAAATTGATAATGATCCAGAAAGAGAAATTCTAGTAAATTATGAAAAGAATGTAGATGAATTCTATACGAAAATATTAGATTTGGAAGCGTTTAATGAGGGTCGGTATTTTGAAACTTTTGACTCTGATGTTTTTCTTTCTAATCCAAATATGAAATATTCTTGGAGCAGGAGTAAAGATAATGTAGTCGTATCTAATGGATCTTTAAAAATTTTAGCTGATGAAACAAATGATGATTATGCAAAACTACAACTTTTTTCTGGAACTAAATCAATACAAATCAGAGCTAGAGTAACTTTAAATGGTGACAAATTCAACTATCCTGAAATAATAATTAAAAATGACAATAATGAAATAGTAGCCAATTTGACATTTAGTCAAATAGATGGATGGCAAACACCACAGTTAAGCTATTTAAGTGATTACAGAGGACCAACAATAAAAGGCGTTTGGTATGATTTAATGATCAACTTTGGTTTTAATTCTCTTACATTTTATACAAAGAAGCCTTATCAAGATTATTGGCGCTATATTGCCAGATTTAATATTAATGGAAATTTAAACGAATTAATTTTTTATCAACGCAATAATGCAGAAATAGAAATGGATTCTATTGACATTTTTTATAGTTATGACAGTGATAATGATGGGTTAAGTGATGATAGCGAAACTCTAATCTATCAAACTGATCCTCTAGATCCTGATACTGATGACGATGCTTATACAGATGGAGATGAAATAGAAACAGGAACAGACCCACTTGATCCTTTAAGTTATCCCAAATCTTACTCCTCAATTTTTTCAGAAAATTTTGAAACAGGAATATTAGATGAAAATAATTGGAGTTTGTATTCTTCCAATAATGTTGGAGAATGGACTATTGTTAAATATCAAGGAAACTATTGGGTACAGCATCTTTATTCAGGTAGTGTGATAGGACATACTGATCCTAACATACTTGTTTCATCTCCTCTAAATTTTGGTGACAATTTTACTATTTCATATGTAGTTAGACCTCTCACTTATCAATACGATGAGGTTGGAATTTTCTTTCTCTGTCCTAATGGTACAGGTTTCAGACTAGGAACTTTTAATGTATATCATGATTTTATAAGAATAGGTGCTTCTAGCTATTATGATTTTGCTTTCACAGCTGATTTAGATAAGACTTATTATATGAAAGTTACTTATGTAGATGATACAGTTACCGTTTTTTGTAATGACTCTCAAATTGCACAGGTAAATAATATAGACCTCCCATCTGAAGGATCATTAGGATTAAGGAGTAGAGGATATTATGGTCAAGCTTCTCATGCTCTTTATGACAATATTACAATACATAGTACAGCTTTGTTAAATGAGACCTTTGATTTTGATATCTTTGACACTTATTCAAATTGGATAAGAGATACTACTTCTTTTACTGTTGATACAACCAATAGTTGGTTACATAAAGGTACAACAGGTAGTTATAATCATATTGCAAAATATAATAAAACAATACAATTTCCATTCACTATAAATGTAAGAGGAAGATTGGTAAGTGGAGGATATGATTATACATTTCCTGGATTATATCTCTGTTATCCAAATGGTTCGTCAATGTCAATTGTTTTTAATGGAGGAGGTACAGGAGGAGACTATTGGACATTTTGGGGTCGCAGAGATTCGGACTATGGTCCTCAAGCAGAAAATGTATGGTGGAATATTAAAGTTCTTTTGGATAATGGAACTCAATTTCTCTACTCCAAAAGTGACACTGATAGTAGTTGGATTTTAATTGCTAAAACAAATCTTTTATTTGAAAGTAATCATATTTATGTAGGTTTTAGTAGTCCTTGGGACGCTGTTTTTGACATAGATTATATTGAGATAATTTCGAGGAGTACAAATCCAATTGATACTGATTCTGATGGATTACTAGATGAGGATGAGATAAATATTTACGGTACTAACCCTTCTAATTCTGATACTGATTCTGATGGTATGCCTGACGGTTGGGAGGTTACTAACAGTTTGGACCCCTTAACTGATGATTCTTCTTTAGACGCTGATTCTGATGGTTTAACTAATTTAGAAGAATACTCTTCTGGTACTGACCCCAATAATAGTGATTCTGATAATGATGGTTTAACTGATGGTTCAGAGGTTAATACTTACAATACTGACCCCAATGATTCTGATACTGATTCTGATGGTATGCCTGACGGTTGGGAAGTAAACTACAGTTTGGACCCCTTAACTGATGATTCTTCTTTAGACGCTGATTCTGACAGTTTAACTAATTTAGAAGAGTATCAAAATAACACTGACCCCAATAATAGTGATTCTGATAATGATGGTTTAACTGATGGTTCAGAGGTTAATACTTACAATACTGACCCCAATAATTCTGATACTGATTCTGATGGTATGCCTGATGGTTGGGAAGTAAACTACAGTTTGGACCCCTTAACTGATGATTCTTCTTTAGACCCCGATTCTGACAGTTTAACTAATTTAGAAGAGTATCAAAATAACACTGACCCCAATAATAGTGATTCTGATAATGATGATTTAACTGATGGTTCAGAGGTTAATACTTACAATACTGACCCCAATAATTCTGATACTGATTCTGATGGTATGCCTGATGGTTGGGAAGTAAACTACAGTTTGGACCCCTTAACTGATGATTCTTCTTTAGACGCTGATTCTGATGGTTTAACTAATTTAGAAGAATACTCTTCTGGTACTAACCCTTCTAATTCTGATACTGATTCTGATGGTATGCCTGATGGTTGGGAAGTAAACTACAGTTTGGACCCCTTAACTGATGATTCTTCTTTAGACCCCGATTCTGACAGTTTAACTAATTTAGAAGAGTATCAAAATAACACTGACCCCAATAATAGTGATTCTGATAATGATGATTTAACTGATGGTTCAGAGGTTAATACTTACAATACTGACCCCAATAATTCTGATACTGATTCTGATGGTATGCCTGATGGTTGGGAAGTAAACTACAGTTTGGACCCCTTAACTGATGATTCTTCTTTAGACGCTGATTCTGACAGTTTAACTAATTTAGAAGAATACTCTTCTGGTACTAACCCTTCTAATTCTGATACTGATTCTGATGGTATGCCTGATGGTTGGGAGGTTACTAACAGTTTGGACCCCTTAACTGATGATTCTTCTTTAGACGCTGATTCTGATGGTTTAACTAATTTAGAAGAATACTCTTCTGGTACTGACCCCAATAATAGTGATTCTGATTCTGATGGTATGCCTGACGGTTGGGAAGTAAACTACAGTTTGGACCCCTTAACTGATGATTCTTCTTTAGACGCTGATTCTGATGGTTTAACTAATTTAGAAGAGTATCAAAATAACACTGACCCCAATAATAGTGATTCTGATAATGATGGTTTAACTGATGGTTCAGAGGTTAATACTTACAATACTGACCCCAATGATTCTGATACTGATTCTGATGGTATGCCTGACGGTTGGGAAGTAAACTACAGTTTGGACCCCTTAACTGATGATTCTTCTTTAGACGCTGATTCTGACAGTTTAACTAATTTAGAAGAGTATCAAAATAACACTGACCCCAATAATTCTGATTCTGATAATGATGGTTTAACTGATGGTTCAGAGGTTAATACTTACGGTACTGACCCTAATAATTCTGATTCTGATAATGATGGTTTAACTGATGGTCAAGAGGTTAATACTTACGGTACTGACCCTAATAATTCTGATACTGATGGAGACAGTATGCCTGATGATTGGGAAGCAAATAATAATTTAGATCCTTTAATTGATGATTCTTCTTTTGATGCTGATTCTGACGGTTTAACAAATTTAGAAGAATACTCTTCTGGTACTGACCCCAATAATAGTGATTCTGATAATGATGGTTTAACTGATGGTTCAGAGGTTAATACTTACTCTACAGATCCATTAGATTCTGACACCGACTCTGATGGTATGCTTGATGGTTGGGAGGTTACTAACAGTTTGGACCCCTTAACTGATGATTCTTCTTTAGACGCTGATTCTGACAGTTTAACTAATTTAGAAGAGTATCAAAATAACACTGACCCCAATAATAGTGATTCTGATAATGATGGTTTAACTGATGGTTCAGAGGTTAATACTTACAATACTGACCCCAATGATTCTGATTCTGATAATGATGGTATGCCTGACGGTTGGGAGGTTACTAACAGTTTGGACCCCTTAACTGATGATTCTTCTTTAGACGCTGATTCTGATGGTTTAACTAATTTAGAAGAATATTCTTCTGGTACTGGCCCTACTAATTCTGACACTGATTCTGATGGTATGCCTGACGGTTGGGAGGTTACTAACAGTTTGGACCCCTTAACTGATGATTCTTCTTTAGACACTGATTCTGATGGTTTAACTAATTTAGAAGAATACTCTTCTGGTACTGACCCCAATAATAGTGATTCTGATTCTGATGGTATGCCTGACGGTTGGGAGGTTACTAACAGTTTGGACCCCTTAACTGATGATTCTTCTTTAGACGCTGATTCTGACAGTTTAACTAATTTAGAAGAATACTCTTCTGGTACTGACCCTAATGATTCTGACACTGATTCCGATGGCATACCTGATGGTTCAGAGGTTAATAATTACTCCACTGATCCTTCTAATAGTGACACTGATTTTGATGGTTTAACTGATGGTTCAGAGGTTCTCTATGGTACTGATCCTTCTAATAATGACACCGATTCTGATGGTTTAACTGATGGTTCAGAGGTTAATACTTACTCTACTGACCCTTTGGCTTCTGACACTGATTTTGATGGTATACCTGATGGTTGGGAAGTTACTAACGGTTTAGACCCGTTATCTGATGATTCTTCTTTCGACCCCGATAATGACGGTTTAACTAATTTAGAAGAATACTCTTCTGGTACTGACCCCAATGATTCTGACACTGATTCCGATGGCATACCTGACGGTTGGGAGGTTACTAACAGTTTAGACCCATTATCTGATGATTCTTCTTTCGACCCCGATAATGACGGTTTAACTAATTTAGAAGAATACTCTTCTGGTACTGACCCTAATGATAGTGACACTGATTTTGATGGTTTAACTGATGGTTCAGAGGTTAATATTTACTCCACTGACCCTAATAATAGTGACACCGATTCTGATGATATGCCTGATGGGTGGGAAGTCAGCAACAATTTGAACCCATTGAAAGACGATTCTGCTTGGGATATTGATTCTGATGGTTTAACTAATTTAGAAGAATACACTTCTGGTACTGACCCTAATGATTCTGACACTGACTCTGATGGTATGTCTGACGGTTGGGAAGTAAACTACAGTTTGAATCCGTTATCCGATGATTCCTCTTTGGATGCTGATTCTGATGGTTTAACTAATTTAGAAGAATACTCTTCTGGTACTGACCCTAATGATTCTGACACTGATAATGACGGTTTAACAGATTATGAAGAAATAGCGATTTATGGTACAAAACCAAATAAAAACGACACCGATGGAGATGGTGTTCCTGATGGTGATGAAATACAAAATGGTTCAAACCCAAACAAACCTTCTTACTTACAGTTTCTGATATTATATTCAATAAAAAGGTATACTTTTGAACTGATATTTGGAATAATTGCAATAATTGGTATCATTGTAGCTACAATATTCTTAAAGAAAAAGAGAAAAACCCAAAAAATCTTAGCATCAAAAAATAGATCAAGACAAAGTACAATAAAAAGAGCAAAGAAAAAGAATTTATTGTTATCTTTCAGTGATAATTTGGAGATTATAGAACAGGAATGGAAACAGATTAATGATGAGAAATATTCTGATAAAACATTGTTTAATACTGATTATTCTAATAAAATAAAAGAAACTTTTGCTAAATTAATAGAGACTACAATAGAATTTAACTATTACTTTACCAAAGGGACAAAATATTTGTCAAATGTTGAATGGTTAAATATAAAGAAAAGAATAAACAATTTACTTGACAAATTTAGAGACTTTTTACTACAAGAATTAGAGAAAGTTGATTTTACTAAAAAATTCTCGATAATAAAAAATGAAATAGAAAAGGTAGTTGTTGAAAATTTGCGAAACTTTGACGAAAAAGAGTTATTAAAACCATTTAATATATTAAATACTCTAGCTACTATAAAAAATGAAATAGACAGGACTAAAGAGTTCATCGACGAATTTACTTTTTCTAAATTGACCTCTTACTGGGGTAATTTGTCTAATCAAATTACAAATATTATTGTTGAAATAGAAAGACAAAAAGAGGAAACAGAAAGAATTATACAAGAAACAAAGGAAATAATGGAAAACGAGAAATTGAATCAAGAACGATTAGAAATTCTAAACAAAGTAGTTTCTATCTATACACAAATTTCATTATCTAAACTTTCTTCGTTGCTTAAGTTACCTTCGATATCTGCTCTAACTTATTGGTTATCAACTCAAAATTTAGATATTGATTATATAATTGTCGACGATGAAATAATCTTTGAAAAACAAAAAGGAGAAAAAAATGAAAATGATGTTGATTATGATAACGAAGTAACTAATGCGATAGACTCTCTATTAAAACAATTTGATGAATGGGCAAAAAAGGATGAAGGAAAAAAAATAGATTAATTTAGTTTTTAATAAATAAAAACAATAACTTTAATTCTTTTTTTTATGCTTATTCTTATTAAAAAGTTTTAGTTTTAGATTAAAAAAATCATGCATTATTATCATACTTTTTATTAAAAGACTGTTTATTCTAACGATATAACAACCAATATTATCAAGTTGAAGATACCATAAATAAACTAAATTAAGTTAAAAACCGTCTGTTATGATTTTTTTTACTTTCCAAGCATTAATTTTTTATTGAAATATTTTGTTTTAAAGAAAATTTGTTATAGCTTTTTGTATTTGTTCAATTGTTTTGTATCTTTCAAAGCGGAATTCTTTGTTAAATCTAGTTCCTCTTGGGTCTAACAGTATGTGAACTGCTTTATCATTTTCGTTTCTAATTGCTCTTCCAAAAGATTGAATTATTCTTTGAACAGTAGGAATAATTATTGTAAAATCTATTGCGAATTTTTTTCCATATTTTTTAGTTAATTCTTCTCTTAGAATTTGATTTTTTGGGTCAGGTGGAGGAAAAGGGAGGGCTGTGATAATTACTCCTTTGATAATACTCTTACCATTTTTTGTGAATTCTATTCCCTCCGAGATCTTTCCTCCAACGACACAGGCAACAGCTTTTTTTTCTTCAGCATTAGATAATATTGCTTGAACTGTAGAAATGTCCATTTTTGGTGTTTCTGAGATGTCGACATCTAGAAAATAATTCTCTGTAAGGTCGTTTAGATATTTATAAGATGGGCAGAAAACAAGAACATGACCAGGAATAGCTTTATGTATCCTGTCGATTGCTTTAGCAATTTTTAAGAAATATTTTTCATCTCTGTATTGAAATTTACCATTATAATCTTTGTTTGACAAAATCATGTATTTTGAGTTCTTCGAATTGGTTGAATAAAGTTGCAATTTTTCTGATTTAGGAAGACTAAAAAGCCTTTGAAATGAGTGAATAGGTTCAAAGCTTCCACTCATCATTACTATTTTTCTTGCGTCGACTATTTTCCTTAAAATAGTTGATGGTAGAGGATTTATAGTTGATAATCTTTTTGTGTCTGATATTACTCTCTTTCCTTGACTTTCTTTTATAAAGTGGTAAGCAATGTAAGCATTGATTGATTTAATCTCTTCTTTCCTATATTGAGCATTGAGTTTCTTTAATATCTCTTTTTCAAAATTCTTTAGTTCTTCCTCATCCAATTTATAATTAAAAACCTGTGTTTCAGTTATTTTTTCTAATAGTTCTTGAATAAAAGGATGGTTATTTTCTTCTACTGCTTTTTCTAAAATGCTTTTAGTAATCTCTAAATTTAGAACTTGGAATAAATTATGTGCTTCATCTACTGCAATTATGGCTTTAGAAAGGTCAATTTTTAACCTGTTAAAGAGATAATTAAAAAGAAAGTAATCTTCAAGAAAAGGGTAGCTGGTTATTACTACATCTGCATTTTGAGCAAGAATAAAATTGACATAATATGGACAATAATTAGTATTTTCATAGACAGATACCAAATCTTCTTTAGAATTCATATCAGGATAAACTGAAAAAAGGTTTTTGGCAATCTTTTTGATTTGTGAATTTGTAAGGAGTTTTGTTTTCTGTTTTAAGGTACATTTAGTCAAAGAACAGATGTGGGTATACATCTCTCCAGGGTATTTTTTATTTCTCTTAACACACAATTCATTTTTTCCCAAGATGGTTAGAACTAAAGGTAAATTGAAATTAAAATGCTCCTTTAATTTGTCCCAATTGGCAATTATTTTTCTATAAATAAGTCCAAATTCTTTCAAGAAGACGTTTATCTGAGCTTTAGTTCTTACAAAAATAATGACTTTTTCTTCTGGTTTCTTAACTGCGAGCAGACTAACAAGTAAAGCAGCAGTTTTTCCTACTCCTGTTGTAGCAGAGACAAGTAAAGGATTCTTTGTAGTTAAAACCCTTTGAATAAAGCTTAATTGATCCTTTTTGATTTCTGGAAAAGGGAAAAGATCTTTTACTCTATTCCATTCTTCATCCTGTATTTGTGTTATTGACCTATTTAGGTGCTGATTTAGAACCATTTCATCCATTAAATTGATTTAATAAATGATATAAAAAGTAGAGAAAAATCGTTAATTAACTTTATAATATCAAAAATTTCTAAGTAATTAGAATGACTAAATCGACTGTAACAAAGAATGGAAACAAAGATTCAAAGATATTACCAATTACATTAAAGCTATCTGTTATAAGTTTTAATCGTGTTTCTATCCCATCTCATTTAAGCTTCATTGAAACTGGTGATACAATAATAGGAACTATTGAACATGAACTATTGCCAAGTCCTCAATATTTAAACAAGCAATTAAGTTCTAATCGAACTATAACTTTAGGTTTCTTAAAAAAACAATTTCCTGGAAAAAAGCTACCTGAAAATATAACTATAACTATTAGAGAAGTGATAAAAAAGAAAGAATCTTTGCCCACAGTAAATGTTTTTGGGTATATAAGAAATCAAGACAAACTAATTTATTTTGATAAGTCTGAATTTTCTTCCTCTTCTCTAAAAAAATTAAAAGATAAAGCGAAGAATAGTGTTGAAATATTATATACAAAAAAAGATAATATGCCGTTTACTATTCTTCAAGGAGATTATTTTAAGGATTTAGATCTTTGGGTAGTTCCTATTATTTTCTATCTTCAAGGAGATTTTGGTTTAGTTCCATCTTGCCTGTTACTGCTTTTTGATAAAGTAAACTTTACTAAATTTTCATCAATACAAGATAAGGCTAATCTTTTGATAGAGCGATATGTTACTTGGTTAAGTTTTGAAGAAGATTTGAATGAAGAAACAATCAAACTCTTTGCTTTACAGCTGACTCATATAATAGAAACTAATACTTTACCAGCTTTCTATGGATTACAAGAAATACTAACAATGGAAGATGAACTTAAAAAAAGAATATTGATTATCTGCATTAAAAACAGGAAAAAAAATGGAATTACTTTAGAAGAGTTATTTGAACATTTAGAAAGTTACAGTGAAGAAGTAGTTAAAAACAAAGTTGAACAATTAGAAAAAGAGAATCTTCTTTTATTATTGGACAAAAAAACTGAATCATATGATATTTCTTGGTTGTTGTAGTTAAGGCAATTTGAACTTTAATGAACTCTTTTTTTGAAAAAGTTAGTAAAAATATATAAAACTACAAAACAATCTTTAATTATGGTGCTTTACTTAGCCAAAATAATTAATTTTTACTCAAGGTTTATTGGTTACATATTGTCTTTTATTGTACCCATCTTTTTGATAGGAATTATCTCATTAGAAGGAGTATCAGTCGAAGCAATAACCTCATCTTCATTCTTGTTTGCTATTACTATTAGTTGGGGTGTGTTATTAGGAAATAGTTTACTACTTTCAATAAATGCAATTATCGTTTCTCTTTCTTTTGATAATGAAGTAAGAAAACTAAAAGAAGAAGGAAAACCAATAGAATCTGCTGAAGGTTTCAGGAATCTAGAAAGACGTTATAAAATGAGCAACTTTTTTATTTTCGTTATACTTTTTCTAGCTATTCTTTCTTGGTTGTTTTTTAACTTCGCTATTAAAATAAAAGAAGAGTTAGCAAAGTTCTTTAACTATGTGATTAGTGAAGAAAAACTAGCTTCTCTTAATCTTTATCTAACTTTAAGCTTTCTACTATTTACAGTTGCAGCAACTTTAATTTTTCGTATTCCTTCAATTGCAGACCTAAGAATTGGAACTTTGTTGAAATACTATAAACCTTCAAGACACAAATATGTTTTGAATTCGTACTTTTATGATGTTGTGTTTAGTTTACTTGATCCTATTACTCGCATCTATTTTTTGAAATGGAGTGAGAAGTCAGTTAAACAATTAAACGATGATTTTGCTCCTAAAATTGTTTCTTTGATTGAAAGAAAGAATTTAGCTGTTCAAAACATATTAATTCTATATTATTTACATCATCGATTTCCTAGTTTAATTGATTTTGATACTTTAAAAAATGAAATCAAAAGAATTATCCCAGAAGAAAGAGTTGATAACCTATTTTACAGATATGAATTCAACTTAGAAACTTGGAAAAAGATATTTTCAATCTTACTCAAGAAAAATAGGGACTTATTTTTAATTATTGACAGAATAATATTTACTTTGAAAGAAACACCTTATGTTATGAATTCTAAGAAATACTGGTTTACTAGTGCTGTTCCTCCAACTCAAAAAAAAGAAGAAAGCCAAGACATTATCTTTTTTGTTTGGAATCGAAATAAAAATTCAGGATATTCACCATTTATTTCCTTAAGCTTCATTGGAGCTGATGATCTCTCTCCTCACGATTTTGAAATGTCATTTAAAATACGTAAATATGATGATTTCATTTTAATTCCTGAAGATTATGATTTTGATAAAAACCCTGATTTACGTTTTTTGGTTAAACTTGTTACAGGGATTGTTTATCAAGGAACAGGTATATGGTTTTCAGTACATAGCGAGAACATTGGTAGCAATATGATTGCCATCGAGTTTAGAGAAAAAGAAGAACCTTTAGAAACACAGATGTTCAACATGAGAGTAGTTATAGATTTTAGAACAATTTTACAGTCGTGGGGACCAAGATTACTCGCATCCTTTGGTGTGCTTCTACCTTTAGTCAAAGCAATATTAGGGTTATAAGTTCTCTTTTTTTTCTTTTTTATTGATTTACAATATACTTTGGAAAAAATAAGAAAAAGGTTATTACAAATTTGTTGCTTTCTTCTGATAAAGAAAATCACTCAAGAACCCTTCATGTGGTGCTGCTAAGTCCATCAAGAAAGAACTTTCATTTACAAAAACTTTATGTATTGATGGTTCACGTAGATACTCTCTTGCCTTTTCTTTCTTATCTGTTATTACGCTTAAAGCAAGAGTATTTTGTACTAACTCATGAGGTAAATACTCGTTAACTCTTGTTATTGTACCAAATGGAAATGGATACTCATCTGTCCTCATTTTATGGTCCTCTTTTAGTTCTAGCAATATAGGAAGTAGATAACCAAATTCTCCGTTAAGATAGAGAAAATCATCATATCCTCTATATTCAGATGTTAGATCTTTTGTATTTTTCATTCGTTGTCTGATATAACTAGCCAAATTTTTTGCTCCTTCTTTCGTCATTGCAGGGAGTTGGGCTTCTTCTTCAAGAGGATGATAAGGTTCAATCTTTGCTAGTTTTTTAGCAAGCTTATGCTTAAATTCATCATATCCTTCATCTGAATTATATACTATGCTTGATGCATTAATGCATCCTCTTCCTCCATCATAAATTATACTTCTATAAGCTATATCAAGAGCTTGACGCATTCTGTATGTACTCATCTTTTCAGCGTCTATTAATATTTTAGATCTACCAGGTCCATAAGTTTTGATTTGATTATTTTTTCCATACATCTGAATTGTCCAATCTGAACCAAATACTATCCCTAAATCGCTCTTTGTTATTAAAGTATCTACTTCTGCATGTGTTGTTACAAAGTGGAAAAGAGCTTCTGAAGGTATTCCTGCTTCCCATAGTGCCTTGCATATTCTATAACTAGTAAAAGGTTCACTGCTTGAAGAGCGTATTATTGCTGGAATTTTGAATAATGGGATTAAAGCTCCAAATAAAGCTACTGCTGGATGATTCCCTGGAAGAGCTACTCCAACGTTTTTTCCTTTAGGACTAAAACCAAACTTTGTTGTCCCTCTTACCCCTACTAGCTTATCATATATTTCTATTTCACTTGTAGGACTGTTAGCTATTAGAAAACGTTCTAACTGTTCTTTCTTGAAAAAAGCAGGTATCATTTCTACAGCATTTCTTACTACAGAAATTGGCATTCCAGTAGATAAAGTTATCAGTTTAATCCAATTATTGAGAGTAGTGCTTTGTCCTCCTATCTCCATTTCTTTAGAAAAAATCTTTCCTGCTTCAACATAGATATCAATAAGATCATCTATTGGGATTTTTGATAGTTTTCGGAAACCAATCCCTCTATTTATTGGAATAGCCATTTGTATATGTAATTCTGGGGAAAAGCTTATGTTAGTAAGAAATCTTCCGTTTATTGCTTTTAATGGTACCTTTGTTGAACTTAAATATTCTGTACCATTTCTTAATGTTGGTAAATCACTTAGTAAAGAACTCATTTTATTTTCAATAATTTATCACAAAAATCATTTATAAAGAAGGAAATTTTTTTGTCTACTTTTTTCTTTTAGACTTTTAAGACAGGTAGTCATAAAATTAATACACACATTTTAGCACGAGAAATCTCTTGCTCCCATATCTGCAGGAGAAGAATTTTCTTCTCCTATATTATATACAGATTAATCTCTTACTACACTAAGACTAACAAAGATTTTTTAAATGTTCAAAAAAAGCAAAAGTTGATTTGCAAATAGGAGAATTATTTAGATTTAACTATTATTTTGAAAATGATGCTGAAAATAAATTCTTTAATAACATTTCTCCTAATATTTTAGAATTTGCAAATTTTATAGCAGAGAATTGGTCCGAAATAATAGAATCAAAACTTTCTCCTATCCATCAGAGTAGAATAGCATATGTTTTAAAAATATACAACTTCAAGGAAGAATTAGAACAATTATATTCTAAATACAAGAATCTATGGGTTGGGACTTATTATCTATGTTTTCTTAACAAAGAAATGCGTTTGAAAGATGCACAAGAATTAATTTATTTTTTAGAATCGACTGTAAGTAATTTAGAGTTTTCTCCTTTTCTTTATTTCGATTATACTATTGAAAAGATACAATTATACCTTAATAGCAATGAAATTGCGCTGATTAATTCACTAATACAAGAAGCAGAAACTATAATCAATAATGTAAAAGAGAAATATCCTGAAAGGGTTATCGTTTATTATACTTCAATTCTAAACTATATTAAAGGAAAAGTTAACAATAAAGTAGGTAAGATTGTTAAAGCAAAAGATTTTTTTTCTCAAGCAATTAGTATTTTAGAAGATAAAGGTTTAGAAGATCAGTATTTATTAGGTTGTATTTTTTCAGATTTAGCATCAATTTTGTTTTATTTCGATTTAGATGAAGCTGAAATTCTTTATAGAAAAAGTTTCAATATTTTTGAATTATTGGGAATAGAAAAAAACCAAAATATTGAGAGAGCAAATTTAGCTTATTTGAGGTTTCATAAAGGATATGTAGATGAAAGTCTGGATATCTTGATTGAATCAATGTATTACTTTGAAAAAAAGTTTGATGCTCAAAATCTATTTAAAATATATTTATTCCTTAGTGAGGATTTCTTAATATTGAAACATTATGAGAATTCAAAATCATATTTGATGAAATCTTTACAACTAATGGAACAATTAAATTTTGAAGAAAGTCAACTTTATATCACTGCTCTAGATTATTATTTAGCAACTAACAATGAAAGAGAAGCTGAGATATACCTTAATTTATTCAAAAATTTTATAGAAAGAGTTCAAGATTCTGAAGAAGATTCAAAATATGTTTTTGAATACTGTTTAAGAATGGCTCAATTTGAATTATTAAAAGAGAATATTTGGAATGCTGAACAACTACTAATAACAAAATTTGTTTGTGATACGAACATAAAGAGCAACTATTTTCTTCTTAAAAGAAATTCTATTTTAATTGAAGTATATCTTCTAAAATTCAGGATTTCTGATGAAAAAAATACAATTATTAATAACATTGTCCATCTCTTTAAGGATAGTCATAATGTTTTAAAGAGATATTTTAGTCTCTTTCAGTGGATTTATTATACTACACAAGTTTCTCAATTTTTCATAATTATAGACTTTGAGGAGAAAGCAGATACTTTTTTCTACAAAATCAAGGAATCATTAGCTAAATTTAATATCTCTGACTCAATTTTACTTCAAATTATTAATAATATTGAAGTTGAACTCTTTACAAAATATGACAAGAAAAGCAATCAAGTTATAAAATTAGTGAATAGTTATCCTTATGAAGTAGAACATTTAGAACTCACAGAAATTGACTTTTTTGAGATGATACAAACTTTTACTCCTTTAAGAGAAAATTTGCTAATTTTACAAATTATCGATTTAACTAAAGAAAAAGTACTTTTTTCTTATAATTTTATTGAAGAAAATGGTTTCCTTTCAAACGAGTTATTAGGAGGAATGGTTTCTCTAATCCTTAAAATATCAAGAGAGATTCCAATAGAAAAAACTAATACCAATTATAATAACTGCCGATTTGTTTCTAATTCTGGATTCTTTGCTACAATTTTTCCAATGGAGAATTATTCTTTTTCTTTAATATCTAATTTTTATACACACGATGGTAAATCACGATTGATAAATTATGCAATGGATGTTCATCCTATACTTAAAAAAGAAGGATCAAATGAAACTATTTTTAAGAAGATTCAAGAACATTTTTAATTTAAATCGTTTTTTAAAGGATATGAGTTTAGCAATTGACATTTTGTTAATATTACTACCATTTCTAATAGCTTCTATCTTGCTTGTGAAATTTAAGTGGAAGGCAGACACTACAGGAACACTGATATTTGTATTATTTTTGGTTCTCTCTATTTTTTACTTTAAAACAAATTGGAAAATAGCCTTTCTTACTTCTATTGCTGGATTAGCAAAGAGTTTTCCCATTAGTTTGATGGTTTTAACGAGCATCTTGATGATGACCTATATGGAAAAAACAGGAGCTCTTGCAAAAGTAGTTGTTTCATTCAAAAAAATAGGTGGAGGAAATAAAGCTTTTCAGATTATGATAATTAATCTCTCATTCGGTACATTTCTTGTTTCAATTGGAGCAACACCAGTAACTATGCTTCCTCCAGTTTTAGCAGCAATGGGTTATAGCGCCTTTGCAGCTGTAGCTCTACCTTCTATAGGTTATGATCCTCTGTGTACATACGCTTTGCTTGCTGTTCCTGCTGTATTCTTTGCTGAATTTATGAATATCCCCTTGACAGAATCTGGATTAGCTTTTAGTTATTATATGCCCTTGGTTTCTTTAGGAATAGCTTTAGGTATGCTTTATCTCGCAGGAGGAAAAGACTTACTTTTTAGTAAGGATGGGTTCATTTTTGGGATTGTAGGAGGGTTAACTACTGGTGGTTCAGCCATTCTATCGAATTATTTTGGAATTGTTAAACTTACAGGAGTCGTTTCAGGTTTAATTACTGCAGTAGTTTTAGTAATTTTAGCTTTAATTAAAAAAGTAAAAATAATTGATAATAGCATAATTACAGAAGAAGAAAAGAAGATAGATCAATCAATGTCTTTAGTAAAAGCGATGTTTCCATGGATTTTACTAATTCTTTTCGTAGCACTTGTCAACTTTATACCTTTTCTTGCAGACTTGTTTCATAACCAATTGCCTTTTACATTTAGAATAGGCGAAATTGTTATTTCAACAAGATTTCTTGAGCAAGCTTACTTTTGGGTACTTGTTGCTACAATTTTGTCTATACCTATTTTAGGATGGAAAAAAGAACAACTTCTTCAAACTACCAAGAAATGGATAAAAAGAAGTTATCGTCCTGTTTATGCTGCAGCTATTTATTTTTCAGTTGCTTTTCTAATGATTTATTCTGGTTATATCTTTCAAAATAATTCTTGGTACAAAATTGCTGAAAATAACATCATATATATCTTAGCAACTACATCTGCAAAAGCTTTTGGAAAATTCTATCCATTAATTGTTCCTTTTATAGGCCTGTTAGGTGGCTTTGTAAGTGGATCTGAAACTTCATCAATAGCTATGTTCACACTCTTACACAAAACAGCCTCAGAGCAAATTGGATTAATTGCAATTGCTGTAGGAACTGCTAATGGTGTAGGAGGAGGGTTAGCTTCTGTTCTATCTCCTGCAAAAATACAAAATGCTGCAGCTGTAATAGATGAAGTAGGAATTGAAGGAGAAGTGATTAAAAAAAGTGCACCAATTGCGCTCTTAATGACTCTTTCTGTAGCGACTTTAAGCTTATGCTGGGCTAACAGTTATATCTGGTGGAAATGGATAATTGCGTTCAGTATCTATTCTTTAATCATAGTATTTTCATTCTTACTTATTTTTTATAAAGAAAGGTTAAAATCGCTTCTTTTTACTAAAAAAAATCGTCAAAGAAAATAATTTTACTTTTCTTTTTTCTTTTTTTTTTCCTTATTTTAATTATTGTGGATATCTAAAAATATATATAAATAAGTAAAAATTTCTAATTATAAAGCGATTTTACTTCGTGAATATTATGACCTTAGAACAATGCAATGTCGGCGATGTGATAAACTACTTACTTCAACAGCAATTATTTAAAGAACCTTTTTACCTAATTGATAGAACTTCAAAGAAGCAAATGAAAATAACTTGTAGTTCAAAAATAATTGAGAAAATGTATGAAAAGATTTTTTCTATTTCAAAGTTGTGGGAAGAAAGAGGAGAAATTGATTTTATTGAATCGCTAACCAATATTTTAGGAATTGAGTTTGAAGAAGTTTATTCGATTTATAAAATTAAGTCAGAAGCTTTAGACGATCGCGAAGAAGCAGAATGCTTGAGATTTATGTTTGCATTATCTGAGTCTATACATCTCTTTCAAAAGAAAGCGATTGAAGAAGCTCATTTTCAAATATTAAAAAAATTTGATTTTGATAAAGAAGTTTTAAATCAAGTTTTGGGGATACTAAGTCAAAATGCAGATCAAGACCTATCAATTTATCAAAATTTCTATATTCTAAAGAAGTATTCAGACATCGTAAACATCAAATTGGAACAAGTTATTATTTCGAAGGTTTTTAATAAAATTGTAAAAAAAGTGGAAAAATCTTATAAAAAGATGGAGTGAAAGTAAAAAATTCTTTTTTTATTATCTCGTTGTTAGTACAAGATTAAAATACTAAGATAATGTTAAGAGAAGAAAAACAAGGAAATTGTATCAAATAAAAGCTACATTACAATGAATTTTGGAAAAACTTTTTTAACATGCAAACTATTGAAAAGCGATAGATTTGAACTCATCATTTGATGTTATTATTATTGGAGCTGGTCCTGCAGGATTGATTCTTGCTTACTCTTTAGGTAAAAATAGATTAAAAGCTCTACTTATAGAACAAAAACCAATGGAATTAATCGGAGAAAAAACATGTGGAGACGCTCTTGGCTTTGACAGAACAGAGGAACTTAAAGATCTTATTCAAATAGAAGAACCAAACCCAGAAGTTATTTGTGCGATACTTGAAACAGCTCATCTTTCTTCTGAAAATAAGTTTGAGATAAGTATACCTTTTCAATGTAGAACAATTAACAGATTAAAGTATGGTCAACAATTGTTAAAAAATATACAACAATTTTCAACTGTTTCTATATTGACAGAAACAAAGGTTGTTGAGCCAATTATTACAAATGATAAACTAGAAGGAGTAGTCATCAGAAATAAAGAAGGAAAGAAAAGCAAGTTTTATGCTAAAATAATAGTAGATTGTTCTGGATATACTGCAATAATAAGAAAACAGCTTCCTAGTAATTTATTTCCTAAAATAAATCAAGTAGGTAGAGAAGAAACTATTGTTTCATGTCGAGAAATTATTCAAACAAAAGAAGAACATTCTTTTCAAAAGCAAATGAGAATAGAGTTACATCCTGAGCTTCCTCCTCCTGGTTATTTCTGGATTTTTTCAAAAGGTAAAAAGAAGTTGAACATAGGGGTAGGTTGGTTAATTAATGAACAAAATAAGAAAATTAAACCCAGTGTCATACTTGAAAAAATAAGGAAAAAGATTTTCCCAGAATGTACAGTTATTAAACATGATACTGATTTACTCCCAGGACGGTTACCTCTGTATTCGATGGTTGGAGACAATTTTATTGTTTGTGGAGATGCAGCTGCTCTAGCTAACCCTATTAACGGAGAAGGACATGGGCCAGCTTTAATATCTGGATATTATGCTGCCAGTACAATTATTTCAGCATTAGAAAGAGAAGATTTTTCAGAAAGATCTTTATGGAAATATAATGTTGAGATTTGGAAGAAATTTGGTTATTTAGGTAGTATGGGAATAGCTATTCATAAATTTTTAAAGAAATACCCAATATCAGATTTTGAATACTTATTTACTAATGGTATCATAACTCAAGAAGATGTTAATAATATTCTTTACGATCTTGGTTATAAGCCTTCTATTTTTAATAAATTCATAAAAGCAATGAAGAGACCTAAACTTATGCTTAGGTTAGTAAGAATGATTTTAATTGCAAGAAAAATAGAAAAATTATGCCTTTCTTATCCAACAGAAGAAAAAGATTTCAATAAATGGAAAAGAAAAATGGTTAAACTAGAATTAAGAGAGTTGTAGTTCAGCTGTTCTTGAGTTTTATTTATTTCTCTCTACTATTTTTTTTTCTAATATATCAGCGATTTGTTGAATCGATAAGTGAAGTTCGGAACCTTCAGGAGCAAAATAATTACCATTTATAGTTCGATTGTTGATTTCGTCAGAATATCGAATTTCCTTTAGAAATTCTATTTTTTTAGGTTTATACACTTCAATTATTTCCTTTTTCCATTTTTCTAATATCTTCTCAACCTCTGGTTCTTTATCAAAAGGAGTTTGATTATAAATGAAATAAGTAGAAGGTTTTTTTGTTTTTGCAGATGATAAAACATCAATTTCTCTATACATTTTTTTTAACATATATTTTGCCCCTTTAAAGCTAAAAGTACTTGGTCTGAGAATAAATAAATTAATATCACTAACACATAATGCGTAAAGACTTTCTATTTTCCACCCTGGTGTACAATCAAAAACTATACAATCATAACCATTCTTTTTTACAGTATTAACAAATTCTATTAATCTAAAAAAAGCATTGTCTTGAATCTCTTTCATCAAATTTAGGAGACCTGAACCGAATTCAACTTCTTCTTTGGAAACAATTACATCTAAGTTTTCTATATTAGTATAACTAACATTATTTTTATTAAAATTCTTGTTCCCAAGCAATATATCATTAATAGTTAATTTAATTTCTTCTTTTGAGATATTAAATACATGTTGAGCAGTTCCTCCTCCTATGTCTAAATCCACAAAAAGAGTTTTTTTGTTTCTTTTTGCAAATTCTAAAGCTAAGTTAACTGAAATAGTTGTTTTTCCGGGGCCACCCTTTTGACTATGAACAGCAATAACGCTAATACGTGATCTAGGTTGATTTTCAACATCCCACTTGAATTCGCTAAGTTCCATCGTCGCTCAATAAAATATATAGAATTGACTTTTTAAAGTTATTTAGACATTTTTTGCTTTTTATAACTTGCTTATTATAAAAAAATAAACAATTTTTATAACCAAAATTTCAAAAATTGTGAAATTATAACAGTAATATTTATCTGTTGAAAAAACTTATTTCATTTAGATGTTTGACCCCTCTAAAGTTGAAAAGATGAAAAAAAAAATTAAGTAATATTAACTTTTCTTCGCTTCAAGACCTTAAAAACGAAGAAATCGATGAAATTTATGAAATTTTGTTCTTTCTTAACTATAATGAGCGAAGCTCTGAGTTGTTTCAATTATACAAAGAATTTCACAAATTTATTAATAATAATAATGTTTACAAAGAGAAGTCTTACATCATAAAGTATTTTCTTCTCTTAAATAACCTATATTCGCAAGCTATGTTTTTTGATCCTTCTTTACTAAATATCCTGTCAAAAGAAATAGAACAAATATCATCAAAAAGCAAAAATATTCTTGAAATCCAAGCTTTAAAATGCCGTATTGATGCTGTTGTTCTAAAGATGCAAAAAAAATTAGACCTTTCAGCCGAAAAAATTAAAGAATCATTCCGAATTGCTAAAAAGTTTAAGAAAAGTAATAGAGATATATTCTATGATATAGCTTTTTCATACCTTTCTTTCTATCCTGAGTTGATACGAAAGAATACAAAAACAGATCACTCATTCTGGAAAGAAGTTATTAATTATTTTTATAAAACAAATAAGATAAGGTCTTATTTAGTGATCAAATCTTTTTATATTCTATTTTTAATAAGACAAGCTCAAAATGATAAGGCTAAAAGCCTGATAGAAGAAGTTGAAAGAGAGAATATATTAGAAAAAGTCCATATCGAAATTAGAATAATGATAAGCTTCAGGATTGGTAAAAGTTACTATTTATTAAAACAATATTCTCTTGCTGAAAAATACTTTGAACTTTCTTTTAAACTTCAGAAACAATCAAGACTTCTGTTTCATTATTATTTCTTTGCTCTAGAAAGTTTGAAGTTTCTAGCTCGTTCTGCTGTTTTTAAAGGAAATCTGGAAAAATCTATGAATTATTTGAAAGAATTATATCAAATACTTGCAAAATTAAGGGGTAAAATTGAAGAAGAAACGTATGACTATTATTTTTATAAACTCTATTCTACTTTAAGATTTATTTACTATGTTATGGATAAAGACTTTTCAGAAGAAATATTCCCTAATCTAAAAGAGCAGCTGTCTAAAATAGTTAAAATAGAAGAATTCCTTTTTCTAAAAGACCAGAACTTAATAATCGAGTATTATGCAGAGAAAAATGATGAGTTGCAAAGTGCATATATTGAATCAGTGGTAGATCTACTTTTTGTTGACGATACCCCTAAAGAAGAAGTTGAAAAAAGATTATTAAAGCTACACGAAGCACTGAAAAAAAGAACTTTTACTCAAGAATTCTCCATAATAAATAAGCTAGAATCTTGTAAGATCCTTTTATCAAGAGGATTGTTTGATTATTTCCATTCTCTGATTGAAGAGCTTGAAAGTGAAATCAAAAATACTGAAGTGATAATTTACAGAATACAATTCAAGATTTATAAACTAATTGACTTATATCTGCAAGATAAAGCAAAAAACAAAGAAAGAGCATTACAAGGGTTATCTGAACTTGAAATTGAATGTAAGAAATTAAAGTTTATTAAAATAACTGAAGAAATAAAGATGTATAAGCTTCTTATTAATTCAGAGTATTTAGCAGAGAAACTTAAAGAAGAATTCATGAAAATTGCCTTACAAGAAGAATATGAAGAGCAATCCAAACAATTGATACAAGAGTTCTCAAAAAATAAACAAAAAAAACTTTAGTCTTTTTTTTACAAAGAAATGAAACTGATGAATTTAAAAAAAAATCTTTAATTATTTTGTTATAATGGACATAAAAATAAGTCCTAATTTCAATTACAAATTATTTAAGTCTCCAATTTATGCTGATACTATCAAAAAATATATTTATTAAAAATAACTAGTTATCTCATGAAACTTAATAAACTAAATAAAAGAGCAGTTTCACCAGTTATTGCAGTTGTTTTATTAATCGCTTTAGTAACTGCAGCTGTAGCTATAGTATTTTTTGTAGTTTTGCCAATGGTTCAGGGAGATCCTCAACTAGTAGTCTTAAAAATCACTCCAAGTGATACAGATGGAGACAAAAGAGTTGATACACTGATTATAGATTACCAAAATCTTGGTTCAGGAGAAGCAGTTATTTCAAGTATAATTTTGTACAAGTATAACAATTCAATGGAATGGACAGTAGATAAAACACTTCCTTATTCTCTAAAATCTAACAAGAAAGACGTAATAACTTTAACTACTTCCGACCCTACCAAACAATTAAAATATCCTGATATCGCTTATCTTGAAACTACTTACAGCGATGGAATTCTTTTAAGAACAGATATAACAATAGATTCTAGTTTCTCTCCTGTTACTTTAATCTATTCTGAAGACTTCAACTCATACTCTGACGGATACTCTCCAACTGAATGGACATATTTCCTTGTAGCACAACATAGTCCTACAGGAACACATACTATTAATGATTGGCAAGTACAAAGTGGTTCACTCAAAGTAATGGCAAATGATTGTACCTATATTGTTCTTAATTCAAGTACAGGTTATTATTATACTAACGTGAATATGAGCTTTGACCTTAAAGCAAATGATAACGACGAACTTGGAATCATCTTTAGGTGGCAAATGGACGGAGGAAAAGAAAAATACTACTTAGTAAGCTATACCAGAGATCATGGTTTATCTGATCACTTTGGAGGAGATAATCCTACAGATGGTTATGTAACTTTATCTTATGTTGAAGACAACACCATTACTGTAATTGATAGTGCTTCATTTAGCAGAAATGACAACAGTTGGTACAATTATCGATTAGTTACAGATGGTACATCGATAAAGGTATATATCAATGATGTACTCTATATTGACACTACAAGTTCTCTTTTATCTGGAGGATATATTGGTCTTGTATCAGCTGCAATGAATGGAGCAGAATTTGATAACATTCTTGTCTGGTAAATTTCTTTTTCTATTTTTCTTTTTTTTATTTTCACACAAAAAATTAAAGAAAAAAAAGATAAATAATTAATATACTCCCAATTGTTCATCTTTTTTTAGTATTCTTCTAGGGTTCCTAATTCCGTCTCTATTGCTGTAAATACCTTTTCCTTTTATTAATTCTCCATAGTCCCCATATTGAATTAAAGCTGGTATCACACATTCGGGGCTTACTCTTTGGCTAACTACTGTTCCTTCTTCACCATAGCTCCCTCGTTGACTAATGTCATTTTCATCTTTAGTTATGAACATATTCATTCTTTCCCAAGGATAATAATCTAAATCATAATTATCATTGGGTAATTCTGTTTGCATTGTTGGTCCAAAAAGTGATTGTCCGTAGTATCCTGCAAGAGGTAATTGTAATTCTTCTTTAACTAGTCTATGTGTCTCCTGAGACATTGGAACACCCCCATGAATAATTGCTTTAAGATTTCCTTGCTCTTTCATTTTTTTGATTATAGGATACATTTTTTCAATAATTACACCAGTTGTAATAACAATTCCTATGTTACTGAATTCTTGTTCTATCAAATTCTGTACTTGAAAATTCATATTTTCTAGGTATAGCTTCGCTGCATTTGGATCTTTCATCATTGCGACTTTTATAAATCGAGGATCAAGGTCTATGTGATAAATCATTGATTCCATATCTCTATCCCAGTACTTTATTACCCACTTTCCAGCCATATGTGGGCCTGTAGGAAGCATTGATAAAACATTCAACCCTCTTGGGATTTTGTGTGCATCAATCATTTGTAAAGCTGCTTGACTAGCAACAGGAAAAGTAGGTGTTTCAATATCGTATGGGTCTAATTCTCCTGGGAGAAGTGTCATATCTTCTAGAAAGACAGTTTTTTTTGGCTTGCCTGTTGTTCCTCCAGTTTCAACTAAAGGAGTAGATCTATATCTATTCTTCTTTGCCCACTGAAAAGCCCATTTAGTAGTTGTATGGTAAATAGACTTTCTAAACTCATCAGGGTTTACATTGCCAAAAAACTCTGCAAGTTCAACCCAGTTTCTAACATCACCTTTTTTTACATTTTTCTCCTTTGCTAGATTAATCATCATAGGAGAGCCATATTGTTCATCAATAGCGATATTTACGCATTCTTCAATAAAATCACTTATTTGATTTTTACTTGCTGTTTTACTTTTGGTCTCTGTAATCATTTTTTCACCAATTATTTATACCATATTTCATTTATAAAGAAGGAAATTTTTTAGAAATCACTGCAATTTTTCTGCAATTTTTTCCATAATAAATTAATTAAATAAAAGTAAACAATACTCACGAAAAGGAGAATAAAACTCTCTATTGGGTCAAACATCTTTGAGTTTTATTCTTTTTTCTTTCTTTTCTTATCAAAATATGTATCAAACAGACATATATAAACCCAAAGAAAATAAATTATCATGAAAAATAGTAAGTATTTAGAACAAGTTTATCATAGATTTCTTGATACATTGAAGCAAGAGCAGAAGTTGCTAATTCTTTTTCAAATTCTCTCGTAGTAATCTCTTCATCAGTTTTCTTTTTTAACCAATTAAGTCTAAAGATTGAAATTAGTGCTCTTCCGATATAGTATAGACTTAATGGTAAGGCTAAAACAATTTGGACTAAAAGTTTTAGAATATTAATTAAAGCAATTATTCCTTTTTTATCATTTTGTATCTGTAATTTCTCATTATCTTTAGATTCTTTTTTGGTTAATTTTTTAATAAATTCTCTTTTCATTTCTTTGAATCGAGTTTTAACATAGATTTTCAAAAAATTCTTCTGTGTTTTACTTAGGAAAAATTGTGTTTCTGATTTAATATGCTTTATGTAGTCGATGAAAATTTCGACTATGGCTAGTACAGGGCCTAACAAAAAGATTATTGTGTTTCGGAGAAAAATCAGAATCTTAAAATACCATGGATTCTCAGTAAAAAAGTCTAATATGTATCTTTGACCTCCTAAAGCTAAAGAAAAAGCTATCTGACTGAACACATTATCTGATAAATCTATATTGTATTTCTTTTCTAACTCATAAATTCCTCTTAAACTACCTGTAAGCAAAATTGAGTTATAAAATTCATCAGAGACAAATTTATCTTTTAATTTGTTGGCTATAAAACTTAAAGCTTTTTTAGCTTCTTTGTATGTTAAGTTGTTATTTTTAGCGAATTGTTTAATTGCAGGATTTTTTTTCCATGGAAAGAAACTTGATTGCCTTTTCCAGATAAGTAAAGCAAAAGCTCGAGCAATTGAATCCTCTATTTTATGCATGTCAAGTCTTTCTTGATCAATTTTAGATAGATATTGATTAAATAACTCTTGAGTTTCTTTGCTCATATTAGCTCCGTAAATATTTAGAAAATCCATAACTCTTCGTTTGATTGCATCTACATCTTGATGTAAATCAATTTTAAAATCTTCATAAGTTTCTTTAGAAATAGGTGGAGCATCAATAAAACGGTAAGAACTTCTAGAAGCAAGAAAAGGTAAGGCGAAGATATCTTCCAGTTTTTGGTAATAATAAGCTGCTCGATAAGCTTTATATTTAAGCATAATCATACTCATTTTGTGAAATAGCTTGAAAAACGGTCCAAAAGAGGCTGTTATTGCACTTAACATTCCTTGAACAGTACTAAAAACTAAAATTAATATTAAAGGATGAATATAGCTAAATTTCTCAAGAAAAGGTTGTTTCCATACAAATAATGGAAGAAGGACAAAGAGAGAAAAAGTAGAAAATTTATCAAAAAGTTCTCCAACACTTCGTTGGATAGGATAAGCATCTCTTATTTTTTCTTGTTTCAAAAGAATATCATCTACTGTTTCTTGTACATTAGCTAACTCCTTTTTCTCTTTACTTGCAAGAATGGTGGAGAGATAAAGAAGATATTTTCTTTGGATATTTAAAGCAGGAACTAATTCAGTAATACTTCTTGGAATAAAGATATAGGATATAATGAGCAAAATCTTTGAAAGAACTACAATTGGAAATAGAAGAGAGACAACAATTATTGCTAAAAAGTCTATCCACTTAGAGTGATGTTCTATCTCTTCTACTTCCGTCATATAGAGTATAAATAAGATAATACTTATTAAATTTGACTATTTAGAAATAAAGGACTTTTTATTTACATTTCAACGATTGAAATAAAGAATTTAGACACAAAATAAAAAATATAAGAAAGTGTTTTCAATTAAATAACCAGAAAGGTTGAGCAAAACATTAATTTTGTTGTTCTTAATTGTTCAAAACTAATCATTGGGACAATGGTTTTCTGCACAATGGCTTTCTAAATTAACTATTACAAAAAGAAAACACAATACCAATAGAAAATGTCATAAATGCTTCAATAATTTGTGAGTTAATAAGTGAGTAGAGAATGAGTTTAAAAGGATACATTTTACGGAGAATTTTGTACATCGTTCCCGTAATGGTTGCAATTACATTAATGAATTTCACTTTGATCAATGTAGCTCCTGGAGATCCTGTTATTGTTCGAGTAGGTCTAATTAAGTGTGAGACTCCAGAGTGCTATAATAATGCGTACAACAAAGCAGCCATCGAAATGGGGTTGATGTCTCCAAACTATTATACTGTTCCTTGGTTTGAAAGATATGTTTCTTTTATGAATGATTTGTTACATTTTGATTTTGGTAAAAGCTGGTCAAACACTCAAGGAGGAGAAGGAATACCAGTTGCGGATATTATCAAGCGTCATGCTGTATATACAGTAACATTAAACTCTTTGTCTTTTGTTCTTTCATTATTGCTTTCTACTGCAATAGGCGTTGTTTCAGCTACTAGATCTAGGTCTTTTTGGGATAAATCCTTGACTGTAGCAATGTTGTTAGGATATTCGATGCCGCTATTTTGGTTGGCAAAGTTATTAATGTATGTGAGTTTTGTTTTATTTGGATTTACAGGAGTATCAAACAAACAAGCCTTTAACAAGCCTTTATTGCTTAATCCACATTTCTACAAGTTTATGCTGTTGCCGCTACTATCTTTAACTTTAGGTGGACTAGTGTTTATGGCTAGACTAATAAGGTCACAACTATTGGAAATACTAAGGCAGGATTACATAAAAACAGCAATGGCTAAAGGTGTAGAACAACGAGCTGTAATATATAAGCATGCTTTTAGGAATGGTTTACTACCGATAGTGACAATTATAGGGAATTCATTACCCGGTTTACTATCTGGGTCAGTGATGATAGAAACAGTTTTTGGTTGGCCAGGGTTAGGAACTTACTTCTTAGAAGCTGCATTTATGAGAGATTTCCCCATGATGATGGCAACTAATACCATATTCCCGTTCTTGTTTCTCATAGCAAGATTACTAACAGATATAACCTATGTCTTTATAGACCCGCGAATTAAATACTAGATTTTTCTTCTTTTTTCTTTTTATTCTTATTAATCCAAATATTTAAAAAAAATTTTTAACGAGTTGATTTATGGATAAAAATAAGCGAACGCTATTTGGGTTAATGCTTTCTAGTTTTATAGTCAATTTAGGTTTTGGAGCAATAATGCCTTTTCTCTCAATATATTCTTCATTGTTTTTCTATCCTATAGATTTAGGATTCATAATTATTCGTGAAGTTACTCAAATAGGTTTGCTTACTTCGGCAATGATGATATCTAGAGCTTTTCTTGCTCCATTTTATGGGAGAATGAGTGATAAAGAGGGAAGAAAAGCAATAATAGTTGTAGGACTTGGATTGTATGTTATTCTGACCTTTGGTTTTGGTTTGGCTACAAGTTTTTACGCTCTATTTGTTGTAAGATTTGTGCAAGGTATTGCTTCTGCTCTCGTTTGGCCTGTAGCTGAATCTGCAGTTGTAGATGTTTCAAAAGAGGAAGAAAGAGGAAGAAATTTAGGATGGTTTATGATGAGTATGACTTTAGGTTGGTCTTTAGGACCATTTCTAAGTACTGTGCTTATTTGGTTTGCTAAATTATTTGTATCAAGTCAAATTAAAGCTTTTCAATTCACTTTTTTTATGATGGGAGGATTATCTTTTATTGGTTTTATGATTTTTAATATACTAGTAATTGATCCCAAAACAAATAAAGCACGAATGTCCGCTAAAGAAATTTGGACAGCAGTAGTTTTAGTAATAAAGACTACTTTTAATATATCTAATTTAGGAATACCTAGTTTTCTAAAACCTTCATTCTGGAAAGAAAGAACTGTAAGCTTAAGAGCAGTTTTTATTATGGCTTTTTCTAATGGTTTCGGATTTGCAATGGTTTTTCCTATCTTTTCTTTATTTTTCTATCAATTTTATAATTTATCAGAAGAATTTATTGGCACAATTTTTGGAATAGTAGGATTGATAGGTGTGGTATTCAATCCTATTGGTGGATGGGTAAGTGATAGAACAAATAAAAAAGTGGTCGTGCTTTTCACTGGGTTGATTTCTGGAATTCTTATGGGTTTTGCAGGTTTTCAATTTTCAATAATGTTGATTATAGGATTGTTTACAGCAAGACAAATAGTTCAACAAATGAATATGCCTTCATTCAGAGCTTTGCAAGCAGATCTAGTAGAACCTGAAAAAAGAGGATTAGAATTTGGTAATGTTCAAATGTTTTTTAATACTGGTTCAATTCTTGGACCTATTTTAGGCGGGATTCTCTATGATAAATTTAGTGAGCAAGAGTTTACTTTTATGGGTCTACAAGCTTTTGGTGTTGAATATCTGTTTTTAATTACTTCTTCATTAGCAATTATTGCTACAATAGTGTTAATTATTTTTGTCAAAAAAAGAGATTTTGTAGTAAACAAATTGAAAGAAAATAAGGAAGAATATAGCTTTATTGCTAAAGAATAAAATAGTGATTATTTTTGAATTATCTGTTTTTCTTTAACATCAATTTCAATTAATGAATTATTTTTTAGTAGTTTTGCTTCACCCAGTGAGGGAAGATAGCAGGAACTAATTATAATTGTTGAATCAGAATTATATAGTTTCATTGTGTAGTACAAAGGATATTTTTTGAAAAAAACACCTATCCAAACTTTTTCATTGTTAGCTAAAATGAAATTTGCACCACTATAATCCCACTCTTTTATTAAATTATAAACTGCTTCACTTGATAAAGAACCATTTTTTTCTATTAGTTCCAGTAATTTAAAGAAATATTTTTCAGAGTCTGTGGTTCCTTTAGGGGTAAATCTGTTTTTATCAACTTTTATTTCTGTTTTTATTGTTCCATTATGCATGAAAACCCACGTCTTTCCTAAAAATTCTTGATCAAATGGGTGATTATTTTTGATATCAATTTCAATTCCTGGAGAAGCTTTTCTTGCATGTATTAGAGCTATTTCTCCTCTATTTACTTCTGAGTAAATATCAACTGAAGTGGAAAAAATAGGTTCAAGGAAGTGAAAAGTTGAAAAACTACCGTTTTTGAGAAAAGAATAACCAAATCCATCAGGATGAGGAAATGTTTGATCCTCATTTCTCTCGTGAATATCTAGTTTAGGTCCTTTTAGATAATCTTCACAAGAAAGAATAAACTCCGAAATAGCATTCTTTTCTAAATTTTTTCCTATTTTTACGAATAATCTACACATAACCTTGAAACAAATTATCTATTAAAAAGTATTATTATTAGCTTTTAACTGGTTTTCTGATGAAATTAAACGACAGAAATTGTAAATCTTTATATATTTAGCTTTGGAGAGATTAATTATGAGTTGAAATTTTACGTAATTTTTTCAGGACTCTACCCAACCAGGCAAAACATCGATGAATGTTAGGACTGGTTTAAGAGAACAAGAGACACAGTCTACTAATGTTCTCTAAGGGGTTCATCTCCTTATCCCGGGCACTCATAACTCCCAAAGGGAAGACCGGGTGTCGTAGGAATGTAACCTACGTCTTAAAGCATCTAGCTCAAGACAAAGAATAAATGTGATTTGAGTGAGTATATAAAGACCACAAGAAAACTGTGCCATGCTTTCTGTATATCTAAAACACAACCTTCTTAAAATTTACGTAAAAAATTAATTATGGAAAATGAAGAAACTCTAATAAATGAGCTGAAAAGTGGTTTCGGAACTATAGGGGTTACTTCTCTTGTAGCTTTTATTTTTAATCTTGCTTTTCTAATTTTTCAGCTAAGCTATTTAAGTAATTATTCACATAATAATTTATCATATAGTAACTATTATTTAATATATATTGGCGGTAGTAGTATTTCTTCATTGTTGTTTACTCTGATTTACTTTAGTTTTTTGTACTTAAGCAGAAAGATAGATGAAATAGAAAAAAGCAAAGAAAACACTATATTTAGAATATCAACAACTATTGCAATTTTGATAATATTCTTTAATATTGGATTCTTTTTAGCTCAATTCTTAGTTGTAAATGCTGATCAATATTCTGATATTTTTAGTATATCTTACATTATTTTGCAGATATGCTTCATTTTCGTTTATATCTTCTTTGCTCTTTCAATAAGTAAAATGAATAGTAAAATGGAAGTTGGAGTAATTATTTGGCCAATTGTAATATATGCAACTATTAACTCAATCGGAGCAATATTTAGGCTAATAATTCAAACTCTTATTATACTACAACTCTCTTCTTCTGCTTTATTCACCAGCATACTATATTCTTTCTTTAAAAGTATTGATCTAGTTGTTGAATTAATATTTATTATAACCATGTTCTTTGTAGCAAACAATGCTCAAATTTCTTTATTACATCAAGTACCACGATATACTTCTTATGCATATTCAGGACCTGTATATAAATCCAAACAATCAACTAATTTTTGTCCTTTTTGTGGAACAGAAAATTCTCCTGATTCAAAATTTTGTATAAACTGTGGAAAAAGGATAGATTAGATTCTCTACCATTTATCTTTTTATTTTGCTATAGAAATCCAAACATCAAAAAAATTTTACTAGTTGATTTATAGGTTATTTTTTAATCCTCACAAAAAAGAATGATCTCTGAAAATTTTTTGCTTAAATTTTCACTCGAACTTAAAAATTATCTACACTGAAGTTGAAATAAATTATTAATTAAAAAGTATCTTTAGTTTAATTTTCTATAGTTTTATTAAGAAGCATGAAAAAATATATTGAAAGCTTTATATATTTGGATTTGTAGCCTTATATTTATGAAAAATGAAGAACTTCTAATTAATGATTTGAAGCTAGGTTTCAGAAAAATAGGATTTGTTTCAATCTTAACTCTGGCTTTTAGTCTTGCTTTTGTAATTATTCAACTTAACTATGTAAGTAAAATGTCACATGGTATAAGTCTTTATTTAGTATATCTAGTAGGGAATATTCTTTCTTTATTGTTTTTAGCTCTAATTTATTTTGCTTTTCTATACTTAAGTGGAAAGATAAATAAAATAGAGAAAAGTAAAGAAAATACTATATTTAGCACAGTAACGATAATTGCAGTAGTGTTAATATTCTTCGATATTGGATTATTTTTAGGTCAATTTTTACTTAGCTTTTCCAATATGCAATTTTCTAATATATTATCCATTATTTATGTTATTTTTTACATTATTTTGTTACTAAGTTCTTTTTTTGTATATATCTTCTTTCCTCTTTCAATAAATAAAATGAATAGTAAAATGGAAATTGGAGTAATTACCTGGCCAATTGTTATATATGCAATTGTTAATTCAATTGGAGTAATGATAAGAATAATAGCACAAGTTTTCATTGTTTTACAAATTACTCCTATGGCTGTATTTACAAGTATTCTCTATTCTATCTTTCAATTTATAAATCTGGCTGTTGAATTAATGTTTATTATAAGCATGTTTTTTGTAGCTAACAATGCTCAAATTTCTTCATTACATCAAGTACCACAATATGTTCCTTCTGCATATTCAGGGCCTGTAGATAAATCTAAACAACCAACATTTTGTCCTTTTTGTGGAGCACAAAATTCTCCTGATTCAAAGTTTTGTATAAACTGTGGAAAGAAGATAGATTCGAATTAGTTTATCCTTAATTTCTCTTTTCTTAAATGAGGAGTAACAAACAAAAGTAAAGAATGTTTCGTCTTATTTCCTTCTTTACTGCTTTTTCTCTGCATTATTTATTTCTAGTTTATATATGAATTTCATTATTATTTATTGGGATTACTTGGGGTTGGAACTTTGCTAGGGCCACAATATTTAGAATTTATAAATTTATATGTAAAAATAATATTACTCTCAATAATTGTTAGAGGGATAATTTTTCTCTTACCGGAAAAAGGGTACTACTTTTTTAAAGTGGTTGGAATGATTTTTCGTTATCCAATCAAAAGACTATTCTATTTTCTTTATGGCGTAGAAGTTTATCATATTGACTGGGAAAAAGTAGAGATTGAAACAAATAAGGTAAAAGATTTTGATTGTTTATTCACAACAAATATTGTTGTACCATTTATTTTTCTGAGTACACTTTCCAGTTTCTTGTTATCATATGGTAGTGGATTATTTGAACAAGGATATTATTGGTTAGGTGGTATACTTTACTCTATTGGAATTATTATGGTTAGTTTTAGCATTCCTGACACAAACGAGGTAAAAATAGTTTTTGATTCTAATTTTCAATCAAGTGTAAAATTTTTATTTAAAATAAGTGCTATTGCTGCTGCCTTATTATTAATAAACAAATTTTATCCCAGCATACCTTTTTGGATCTCGTTGCTTATTTTATGTTTTATTATCGTTGTTCCCTTATACCATTATCATGGAAATAAAAATAAAGAAAAAGAAAGAAAAATTGTAATCACTACTGATCCTTTCTTTTAGTTCCTAAACTTTTTTTACTTTTTTAATAATTAAGAAAGTTATACTAGAAACTATTATTAACCCTCCAAGAATAATTCCTAAATATAATCCCCAGTTTGTATTTTCATTTTCATTTTCTGTTTCAGTTTGTGAGACTTCGTAGTTAGGTTCAATACCCAACTCTTTTATTTCTTCTACACTTAAGAATGTTAAAGTTATTTCGTTATTTCTTGATGAAATTTCAGAAGAACTATTTTCAACTTTTATTGTCCAATCATATGTTTTTAGTTCTGTTGGGGTAAAGTTTAAGGTGAACGTTTTAGTTTTTCCTACATCTAATTTATCTATAGTTTCATTTGTTTTTTCACCAAAAGGATTAGTAAACTCAATTGTAATAGTATCGTTTAAGTTATCTGTTCCTATGTTGCTAATTGAAACATCAAAATAAACTGTTTCATTAACTAAAACTTGTTTGAATGTTTGAATGTTATCAATTCGGAGATCTACACCATCTATTTTGTTAATAGTAATACTATCCATAATAGAATAATCTGTTCTGACAGCCCGAAAGTCAATTTGATTGGGAGTTGCTTGGATGATTGTTGCGTGATTTACAGCTTCAGAGTAAATAGATTCTGGAATAATATATTCGTCAATAACTTTGTAGGTTGGTGCTCCTGCTCCTCCTGTAATCACATAAGTTATATTATTTTTTTCCAGTCTTTCGTAAAAATGTTCATGTCCCATAAAAACTAGATCAACATTATATTTTTCGAAGATAGGTACAAAAGTTTCATTAACATCTTGATAATCTCCACTATGGTATCTGCTTCCAGAAGAAAAAGGTGGACGGTGCATCAAAATTACCTTCCATTTACCTTCTTCTACTTGTGAAAGATCATTTTCTAACCATGCTGCTTGTTCGTCAAAAGTACCACCATAATATGGCGCACCAGTATGAAGAGCAGAGAAATGTATTGGTCCATAATCAAAAGAGTAGTATTCTTCTTTTCCAGGTAATTCAAACATTTTGTAATAATTAGAATGATTCTTTTCATGATTGCCAAGAATTGGCATAAATGGGCTTATTGAAATGAGTGGGTAAAAATCTGCAAACCAATTATACCATTGGTTCTTCTCTTTTCCACTATCTACTAAATCTCCTGTAAAGACGCTAAAATCAGGTTGCATATAATATACTGTTTCTATTACTTTTCTCCTATCATCACGTAAAGAACGAGAGTCCCCCCAAGCTACAAATCTAGCGTATTTACCATTATTTCCTGTTTTGAAAGTAAAATCTTTTGTCCATTTATAGTCTTCTATACCATTATAAATTCTATAATGGTAGATTGTATCAGGTTCAAGGTCTGTTAACTCAACATGATGGTATATCCCTTCTGTTCCATTAACAGTGTTTCCGTATTCAGTGGTTTTTCCATACTCAACAATAGAAGGACCTATATCATTTGTTCTCCAACTAACAACAATTGTAGTAGAGGTGTTGCTTTTCCAAGAAAGATGAATGTTTCGAGCAAAAGTATCAGGAATGCTATTGGCTGACGAAAGTGAGAGTAAAGGAAGGGTAATTGTAGAACTTAAAAAAACGATTAAAGTTAGTAAAATAATCTTTTTTCGTATTTTCATATAACACAAAAATTAAAAAAAATATATTAAGTTTTTTAAAAAACAATTATTGTTCAGCTTCTCTCTTTTTAGCCTCTTTGATCAATTTAGCCGCAGCTAGTTTTCTTCTTAATCTAATATCTTTGATTGTGGTATTAATCTTTCTTAAACCTATGAATATTAGCAAGAATAAGAAGCCAAAAATTGTCATTGTTATAAGCATTGATATTATTGGATTTAACATGATTGCCATTATTTCACACCAATTTCAAAAAAGAAGAAGCATTTTAAAATATTTCGTTGTATCTCGACTTAATGCTCGTATCTAATAAAAAGAGAATTAATTACATTTAACATCCAAATACTCTATTTCTAGTATTGCATTATGTTTGCTTTTGTTTCCTTTTTCTTTTAAAAATTAAGAAAATTAATGTCAAAATTGTAACATCAAAAAATACAACAACTCTAGAAGTGTTTGTCAAAATGAATTCTGTATTTTCTTGATATATCACCTCATTTAGAATAAAAATATCTTTTGAGTTAGCTTTTCCATCGATTTTATATTTTCGTCCTATTGAATTTGAAGGATTCCAATAGTTGCCTATTTTTTGATACTCATCATACCATTTGTTATTAGTTCCATCATCATAAGCTTGTGAACTACCTTCTAAATTGTTGTTTATAAAATCATTCAAGTAAATAAGAAATTCTGAACTACCTTCGTTTAGAAAAATAGCATAGTTATTATTAGAAATGAAGCTGTTTTTAGTTATTACAATATTATATGAATTGTTGGACATGATTCCGATATTATTATCCTTTATTATATTCTCTACAATTCTAAATTCTTCAGAGTTAATAAGCTCAACACCAAATTTGCTTATTTTTAAAATTGAATTTCTAGTTAAATTTACTTCTGTAGAATCTTTATTGTACAACCCAATTTGTCCTTTTTTAATATTGTTTTTATTAACTTGAACGTTGTATGTTTTTAATAGAAATAGTGCAAAATTCTCGTTATTTAGAAAAAAGTTCTCTTCAATAATAATTTCAGAAGATTTGTCCGCAAAAATACCATAACTACTTAATGAACAGTTATTTTTTTCAAATTGTAAAAATGAGCTCGATGAAACAAAAATTCCTTGTAAATTATTTGTGATCTCATTAGAAAAGATCTCTATCGAATGACTCGAAGAAATGACTAAACCAAAGTCTGAGTTACTTTTAAGAACATTATCCTCGACGGATATGCTTTTACAATCGTACAAATATATTCCAGTTCCTCCTTCATAGAAACCAGAGAAACTTGAAAATACTTTATTATTTTTTATAAGACAATTTTCTCCTCCAAATACCTTTATTCCTAAAAGACAATAGTAGATGTAATTATTCTCAATTTGAATACCGTTTGATTTCTCTATGTCAATAGCTATATCACCACATTCTTGTATGGAGTTGTTTAGGATTTTTCCTGTGTTGTTGGCTATATTCTCGATAAATATCGCTTTTTTACCACTTGTCAAGAAATTATTTTGTATAATAAAGTACTTAGTTGTGTTTTTTATGTGTATAAGATCAGAAAAATAACTAATAGATAAATTTTCAATTAAGTATGGATTGTTCTTACTTCCATTTCCTTTGAAATTGTATTTAGAAAAATCTTCATCACATAGTATTTCTATTTTAGTTCTTATCACTTCTTGTGACGCTTGTGCTTTAGGTGTGTATCTTAAGTTAGCAATGGTTATTATAATAAAAAAGAAAATTACTACTCTTTTTCTCATCTGTTTTTCTTATTAACTTTATAATTAACATCTATATTTCCCTTTTTATTCTCGATTTGCTATGTGCATATATGCCACACAACAAGTTCTTTAAAAAATAAGCAGATAGGCACTTAAGGAAGCTATTTCTAGATGTATATATGGGTAGCAAAGGAGAGTCTAAAACTTGAGATATGTAAAATTAAAAAAAGAAAAAATTAGAGAGTTCTTGCTTGCTCTACAAGACTATGGGGAACTTTATGCACCAATTAAGGTTTCGGAGAAATATTTTGATTTTAGAAGGATTACAAATGAGCAAGTAGACGAAGTAGTTTTAGATTACAATCGTACTCTTCGTCCTCCGAGGAGATTTTTCTTTCCTGAAAAAGAAGTATTGTTTACCTTTAACAGCAAAAAAGTAGAAATGTACGAGAATAAAGAAGCTTTTACTTCTGAACCTGTGGTCTTATTTGGAGTACATGCATGTGATATTGTTGGTTTACGGATAATGGATTCAAGATTTATAGATGATCAGCCAGATCCTTATTATCGAGCTAGAAGAGAGAAAGGAATAATTATTGGTATTAGTTGTTTACCTGATGAATACTGTTTTTGTAATGTTCGAAGAGCTGAGTTTGTAGATAGCGGTTTTGATTTGTTTTTAAGTGAAGTAGAAGATGGTTATGTCATTCGTGTAGGTAGTGTAAAAGGGCATAAGATAATTGATGCAACAGAGCATCTTTATGTTAAAGTAACAAAGAAAGATAGTGATGACTTAACTGCTTTTGATGTCAAAAAAAGTAAAATGTTTACAGTTTCTGGAAATTGGGACTCTTTACGATATACTCTCGAACTAAATGATGAACATCCAGTTATTTGGATGAGAGAAAGTGAAAAGTGTTTGGGGTGTGGAAACTGTACCATTACTTGTCCTACTTGTAGATGTTATGATGTAAAAGATTATCCCAACTTAGACGGAGAAACAGGTGTTAGAGTAAGAATATGGGATTCATGCCAATTCAGAGAACATGGATTAGTTGCAGGAGGACATAATTTTCGACCAACAAAAGAAAGTAGGTTCAAGAACAGATACATGTGCAAAAATGCTTATTGTAAAGAAGTTACAACAGCATATTGTGTCGGTTGTGGAAGATGTACGTATTTCTGTCCTGCTGGTATAAATTACAAGCAGAATTTAATTGAAATTAGAGGTGGAATTTAATGACTGAAGAATCACATAGAAGATACATTCCTGATGGTCAAGATAACTTGTACGATACACATAAATGTAGAGTACTTCGTGTTTATAAGCAAACTGAAATGGATAAAGTGTTTTTATTCAGGTTCGTAGATCAAGAAGTCGGTAAAAATTGGAAGTTTAAACCAGGGCAATTTGTAGAATTATCTCTACCTGGAATAGGTGAAGTGCCAATTTCAATATGTTCTTCTGCAATGCGTATTGGATTCTTTCAATTATGTATTAGAAAAGCAGGAAGGGTTACAACGAAGATACATGAGTTGAAACCTGGAGATATCGTGGGAATAAGAGGACCTTATGGAAATGGTTTTCCAATGGAGAAATTTTTTGGAAGAAATCTCTTGCTTGTTGCAGCAGGATTAGGAATGGCCCCCTTACGTTCTGTTTTCCTATATGCAATAGATAATAGATGGAGATTCGGAGATATAACTATTATTAACTCTGCTAAATATGAAAGAGAACTCTTATTTGCAAGAGAGTTAGAAGCTATGAGAGATATAGCAGAAGCAGAAAATATACAAATTATTCAGACAGTAACAAGAGAAGACAGTCCTAATAGATTGAAGGGTAGAGCTTCAGAGCATTTAGATAAAGTAATGATAGATCCAAAGAATAGTACAGTAGCGTTATGTGGTCCTCCAAGAATGTATAAGAGTATGTTTGAAAAATTAGTTGAAATGAATTATGATCCACGGAGAATATTTGTAACTCTAGAAAGAAGAATGAAGTGTGGAATAGGAAAGTGTGGGCACTGTAATCTCGGAAACTCCACTTCTTGGAAATACGCTTGTATTGATGGTCCTGTTTTTGACTACTACGATATCATCAGCACCCCAGGAATGTTAGAATAGGAGGAAAAAAAATGTCGATGAAAACAACAATAATCCCTGAAGATCAGAAGATAGAAATAAAAGAGGAAACTAAAAGAAAACCTACAATTGGAGTTTATGCTTTGACTTCTTGTTATGGTTGTCAATTAAAAATAGCTACTGTTTCAAAGATTCTTGAGATTGCTGAAAGTGTAGACATAGAAAGCTTTTACATGTTATCTTCTGATAGCAGTATACATAAGAAAGTCGATATCGCTTTTGTTGAAGGTTCTGTTTCAACAAAGAAAGATTTAGAAGAATTACTCGAGATAAGAAAAAATAGTAAAACTCTAGTGGGTGTAGGAGCTTGTGCTTTACAGGGCGGTGTCCAAAGCTGGAGTAATGGTATTAAGAGCTATGATGAGCTTTTTGAAAATGTATATGGAAAAAACAAGATTGAGATATCAGAAGCTATAGAAGCAAAACCGATAGAAGAATATGTTGAAGTTGATTTTAGATTACCTGGTTGTCCTCCTGAAGAAGAAGAAATAATTTATTTCATCTCTACTTTCCTATTTGGTTCATGGCCAGAAGAAAAAGACTATCCTGTATGTCAAGAGTGCAGATTCGCAGGAAATATTTGTTTGCTTATTGAAAAGAATGAGCCTTGTTTAGGTTCAATAACAACTGCAGGATGCAATGCACGTTGTATCTCATATAATGTTCCTTGTATTGGATGTCGAGGACCTGTACCTAACGATGTAGCATGGTTTGATTCTCTAGCAAAAGTCTTTGTAGAGAAAGGATTTACAGAAGAGTATATCAGAGAAAGAATGAAGATCTTCGGTTCTCACCATCCTAAATTAGAAGAGTTGTTAGCTAAAGTTTTTGGAGGAGAAAAAAAATGACAACAATAAAATTTACACAACCTATAACCGTTGATCATATTGCGAGGATTGAAGGAAAGGCAGGAATAGAAGTACAAATTAATGATAAAAAAGAAGTAGAAGTTAAAGTAAATATCTTTGAAGGTCCTCGTCTTTTTGAAAGTATAGTAATAGGAAAGAGTGTAGAGGAGGCAACAGCGGTATTTCCGAGAGTATGCTCTTTTTGTGCTGCTGCACATAAAATAACAGGATTGCTAGCTGCTGAAGATGCTATTGGTTTACAAGTTTCAGAGCAAACAAGCAAAATAAGAGAACTAATGTATATTGGTGATATGATTGAAAGTCATGCTTTACATCTATTTTTACTAGCTTTACCTGACTTCCTAGGTTATCCAGATGGAATAAGCATGGGCAAAGAACACCCTTCTGTAATTAAAGCAGCTCTTCAACTGAAAGATTTAGGTGCTATTATTCAAACAATTACAGGTTCTAGATATATTCATCAAGAGAATGCTTTAATGGGTGGTTTTGGAAAAATACCTACAAAGGCTAAACTAAACGAAATTATTAAACTCTTACATGATTCTAAAGATGTTTCTACTGTTGCACTTGAGCAATTTGCAAAGTATGAATTGTGGGAAGAAGTAAGTTCAGAGAGACTACATCTAGCTTTAGAACCAAAAAACGATGTTTATGGAATAATAGGAGAGAAAATAAAAGCAAGTGATGGAACAAGTTTTAATGCCAATGAATACATGAAAAATATAGAAGAAAGAGTTGTTCCACATTCATTCGCAAAGCATTCAAGTTATAAAGGAAAGAGGTTCACAACAGGAGCTCTATCAAGAATAACTTTGTTCAATTCTTTGTTAAATGACAAAAGCAAAGAGTTATACAGCAACTATAACAATTTCATTGATGCTAATAATCCACTATCTAACAATATAGCCCAAGCAATTGAATTAAGTTATTTCATAGACCGCGCAGAAGAGTTAACTTTAGACATATTAGAGAATTATAAGGATGAGCAGCGTATAAAGCCTACTTTTAAAGAGGGTATAGGTTATGCCGTAACAGAAGCTCCTAGAGGGTTGCTAGCTTACATGATTAGTGTAAATGACGAGGGTAAAGTAACAAAAGCAGATATCATTACTCCTACTGCAATGTTCCTAGCACAAAAAGAAGTAGACTTGAAAAAAATGACAGAATCCATGATTGAGAAAGGAGTTGAAGATCCTTCAGAAATAAGTAAGAAATTAGAAACAATAGTCAGGTCTTATGATCCTTGTGTGTCCTGTAGTGTTCATGTTACTAAATTAAGAAAATAATGATTTATATGAACAAAACACTTATTCTTTCCCTTGGTAGTAGAGTAATGTCAGATGACGCTATTGGACATGTCATTGTTCAAAACCTTCAACAAAAGAAAGTTAAAGCTGATATTATTCAATTAGATACTGATATTTTCAAATTAAACTTATTTTTTGATAATCATAAAAGAATAATAATCATCGACGCTATTCAAAGCAGTGATTCACCAGGGACAGTTCATGTAATTCCTTTTCATGATTTTGAAAAGGAGATCGAAGGAAAAATTAGAGGAAGTCATTTTTTGGACATGAAAGAAGGTTTAGAACTTCTGCGTATAGCTAACTCCAAAATTGCTGAAGCTGAAATATTTTTAGTAGGTATAGTTATTAAAAAAATTGAACTAGGAACGGATTTAACTCCAGTTTTATTAAAAAAAATTGATGAAGTTTGTAATATTATATCTGATCTTATAATATAGTTCATTAAAGTTTTTTTTGAATTCATATCTTCATATCTTAATTTTTTAATATATACTTCTGAAATTTAACAAGAGGGCATGATATGAGCTTTTCAAAGAAAGAATTATTAAAATATGGTTTGACTTTTACATTAATTATAGTCACTGTTGTTCTTACAATGGTTTTTACTAAAGGAACAGTTCAGACTGGTGAACATGTAGCTACACTTGAATGTTATTACGACAATGGTAAAGAACAGTTTAATTATACATACACATTTAGTTTTGAGCTAATTAAAGGTTCAAGTTATCCTTCAGTTACTGAAGTATTACCTCTTGGAGACATCTATAAACTTTGGATTCAATATGTTCCCAAAATTCATGTTGGTTATGATGAACAGATGTTCATAAAAGTCTCAATTACTGATTTGGTAGATGATAATGTTAAACCAGTTCCTGTAATTGGTAATTTTTCCTTGGAGATAAGGAGTCTTTCAGGAAAGGGACTAGATTTAGTTCTTCCCGCTTCTGGTATAGAGGAAGATTATAGAGGACAAAAGTGGATAGACTTTAAATTACGATTACCTTATGAAACAAATGTAGTTTTGTCTCTATTGTTTGTAGTGGGTATTCTATGGGTTACTGAAACCATTCCTTTAGTTGCTACAAGTTTTCTTATCCCTGTTATAGGAGTAATGGCTCTTAATTTAAGTGCAAAGGGTTTGCTTGCTCCATTTGCAGAACCTGTTATATTCCTATTTCTCGGTGGTTTTGTAATTTCTAAAGCAATGAATAGAACAGGGTTAGATAAATGGATTAGTCTCAATATTGTAAGAATTAGTCCTAACAAACCTAAAATACTTATGTTATTAATGATGACATTTAGTGCAATTTTGTCAATGTTTATGTCTAATACTGCTACGGCTGCAACGATGATTCCAATAGCAACAGCAGTTTCTGATAAATTAAAAACAGGGAAAAAAGAAGAAGATGTTCATATTGAAAGATACGGAAAAGCTCTAATTTTAGGAATTGCGTATAGTGCTTCACTGGGAGGAATAGGATCTGCAATTGGTACTCCAGCTAACCCTATTGCTATTGCTCTATTAAGAGACTATGCAGGAGTAGAAATAAGCTTCATTAAATGGTTTGTATTTGGACTTCCTATTGTTTTCGTAATGTTGCCTATAATGTGGTTATACATCTGGGCTGTTTACAAGCCTCAAGTTCCTTCAGGAAGAATAGAAAACGCAAAAGTGGCAGTAAAGAAAGAAATAGATAACATGGGTCCATTAAACAAAAAACAAATTTACGTATTATTTGTATTCTTAACAGCATTAACTCTATGGTTCTTGGAAAGACCTTTAAAGAAAATTATGCCTACTTTTTCAAGTAGTATAGTTGCTATTATTGCTGCAATTATGATTTTTGTTCCTAATGTTTTGCAAGATAAAGATATCAATGATTTAAATTGGAATGCTTTACTTATCTTTGGTGGAGGGCTAGTGCTGGGAGTTATTATGACTGAATCTGGAACAGGAGACATGATAGCTTTTTCAATTGCTAATTTTCAGATTACAAGTAAGTTACTATTCTTATTCATAATTACAATACTAAGTGTAGCACTAACGTTTGTAGCTTCAAATACTGGAGCAGCAGCAATTATTGTTCCGCTGGTTATACCACTAGGATTAATATTTGATATTGATCCAGTTTTGTTGGCTGTAATCGCCGCAATTGGTTCAAGTATTGATTTTATGCTTCCTCAAGGAACTCCACCAACAATGATTGCTTATAGTACAGGAAAATATACAGTAAAGGAAATGGTGAAAATAGGATTTCTAATTGTATTACTTGGTACTGTACTTCTTGCCTTTGTGTTCCCATTCTTCTGGAGATTTATTGGAGTAGTCTATTTCTAAATTATTCTTCTTTTTATTTTTTTATTCTTCAAAAATTCTTTTTCTAATTTCTCTTGCTGTTGGAGTGTTAGCAATTCCTCCTAAACCTGTTTCTTTCAGTTCGTAAGCCATTTTCTTGCCCACATTACTCATTGCAGCAACTACTTCATCAACAGGAATGATGGAAGATACCCCGCTTAAAGCTAACTCAGAAGCTAGAAAAGCATTCATTACTCCAATAGTATTTCTCTTAATGCAAGGAGAAATTACTAAACCAGCTACAGGGTCACATACTAAGCCCATTAAATTGATCAAGCACAAAGATATTGCTTCAAAAATCTGACTTAATGATCCTCCAGCTAAATAAGTAATTGCTGCAGCGCTCATTGCTGAAGCTACACCCACTTCAGCTTGACAACCTCCTTCACTCCCAGAAAGAGTAGCTTTATTGCCAATAATTGCTCCAACAACTCCTCCTACAATCAGAGCTTTAAGTGATTTTTCTTTACTTGTTTTTAATTTTTCTTCAGCTTTGAACAAAACAGCAGGAAAAACCCCAGAAGAACCAGCTGTAGGACAAGCAACAATTACTCCCATACCGCTATTATATTCTGCAATACTCATAGTCCAATAAACAGCTTCTTTCATATCTTCATCTAAAAAGAAAGGTGCAGAAGTTAATTTGTCACTTTGACCGATCGCTTCTTCGATAGGTAGAATAGTTTTCTCAGATAGAGCATTTTCAAGAGATTTTTTCATGGTTTCATAGATTTTGTTAGTTCTTTCAAGAATCTCTTCTTTTGTTTTGCCAGTTGTATGTATTTCTTCAAGAATAATAAATTCAGCAATGTCATCAATTTTGCTTTTTATAAATTCATCATAAAAATGAATAAATGATTCAAACATTTAGAACCCTCACTAATTTTACGTTTTCTAATTGCTCTATCTCAGAAGAAAGTTCTTCAGAAATTATTGAGTTTACTTCAATCCAAGTTAGTGCTTCTCTTTTTCTTGTATTCTTGGTCAATTTCATAGAATCTATATTTATTTTATGTTTTGCAATCACAGAGGTTATTTTAGATATTATTCCAGGTAAATCTTTATGAACAATTATTAAAGTAGGCAAATCTGCGTTGAAACCTGCTTCATAACCATCAATTTCTTTAATTATAATATTTCCACCACCAATTGAGCTTCCTATTAATTCGATTTTTTTGTTCTCTTTTTTTATTCGAAGTAATACAGAATTTGGATGAAAGTCTCCACCTAAATCACTTCTTATTATTCTAAATTTCATTCCATTTTCTTCTGCGAAAAAGAAAGCCTTTCTTATTCTCTCATCATCAGGCTTGAAACCTAAAAGTCCTGCTACTATTGCTTTATCTGTTCCATGTCCTTTGTAAGTTTCTGAAAAAGATCCATGTAAAATAATTTCTGCTTGTGTTGGAGTATCACCTAATAATTGGTAGGTAACATAAGCTATTCTACAAGCTCCTGCTGTATGGCTAGAACTTGGCCCTACCATTATATGACCTATAACGTCAAATATTGAATCGTATTTCACATATTCCAAAAAAAGAATTTAATCTTAAACTTTCTCTTTATATTGTGGAAAAACTATACGAAAGACTACTTTTCCATTGTTATTTGAAGAGACCTCTATTGATGCATTATATCTTTCTAATATTTTTCTTACTAAATATAACCCTAGGCCTGAGCCTCTATGTTCTCCAGCTGAGAATCCCTTATCAAAAATGTACTCTTTTATTGATTGATCAATTTTTGAACCATTGTTCTGGATTTCTAGAATAGCCTCTTCATTATCTTTCTTTATATTAAATTCTATTTTATTTGCTTTACCATGTTTGATTGCATTAGAAATAATATTTGATAACGCAAAAATCAGCAATTTATCACAATTTACTTCCGCATCACCATTAATAGTAAATTCTATTGGTTCTGCTAGATAAATAATAATTATCTTTTCAATAACTTCTTTTAAACTAACAATTTCAAAGTTTAATGCTGATGATAATGTTTCATGAAGAATGTTTATTCTATGAATTAACTGAAAACCTCTATTTACAGCTCTTAGAGCTCTGTGAAGCAAATTTTTATCTTCTGTTTCTAAATAAACATCAATCATCCCTTCTATCACTAATAAGTCATTTTGTAAATCATGTCTTAAAACACTTAGTAAAGTTTCTAATACTTCACTGTATTTGTTAGCTTCAGCTATGGCTCTCTCTTGAGCTGAAACATTTATACCAGTTGCAATAATATATTCTACTTCTTTCTTATTGCAGATAATAGAATAAGACCACGAAATCTCAACAACTTCATTTGATTTTGTTTGTAGTTCACTTACAAAACTAAATGGGTTACTTTTGCATTCAAGTTGTTTGAAGAAAATATCTTTTATTCTTTCTTTTTCAGTTTTAATGAAAAAATCCCAAAAATATTTTCCTTCAATTTCTTGAACTGAAAAGCCTATTAGTTTTTCAAGCTCGTTATTGAATTTTATGATTTTGCCTTTATTATCAATAACTACAAGTAAATTTCTTGAAATTTTTGCTATTGAATTGAAAATATCAAACTCTTTTTTTTCTACTAAAATATCTCCAGCAGTTTTTGATTTGATTGCATGTATAAGTAAATAGTTCTCGTTCATAGATTGACTGTAAAATAGTTTAAATGGAATTTGGTTACCATGTTTATTAATTAATCTTCCATCTTCCATGAAAAAAATATCTTTTTTATTTTTTTCAAATATTAAATTACACACTTCATTTGGCATAATTTTGGTAATTTTTTCATTAATTATCTCTTCTCGATGAAATTCTAGTTCCTTTGCAAGTGAGTTATGTATGAAAACAATTTCTTTGCTTTCAGTATTAATAACTATAGAAAATACTTGTGAATCTTCTAGAAATTCAACTAATTTTAAATCGTCTAATTTCATCAAAAGAAATAAAGAAAAGAACTATATATTCTTTTTTTTATGTCTTAAAACTCATCGCCGAAAAATAGTTCGTCTTTTTCTTCTTTTGGGAGTTTACTTGGCCACCAATTCCATTTTTGTGCAAGAGACATTATTGCAGGAACAAGAATAGTCCTAATAACAAAAGTGTCAACTATGACAGCAAAGCATAACATAAAGCCAAATTGATTTAGAACCATCTCTTTACTCAGCATTAAACCTGAAAAAGCTATAGCCATTATAATTCCTGCAGCAGAAATTATTGGACCTGTTCTATATACCCCTTTATGTATAGAAGCTGTTTCTGTATATCCTTTTTTTCTATATTCACTTATTCTACTCAACAAGAAGATGTCATAATCTAGACCCAACCCTACTAGAATTGAAAAAGCCATTATAGGAGTGATCCAATACATAGCATCTACTGTTTTAAGGGGTTCAAAAAGCCAATCTACAATATTCAATTCAAAAATTAAAACAGCAAATCCATATATCCAGCTTAAAGTTAAAGCAATAGTAAACAACAGTCTCAAAGGAACAAAAACTGATCCAAACATTAGTGCAATAAGTACATAAACAATAATTATTGTAACTATTATCATTATCGGGAATAATTCATACACCTTATCTATAGAGTCAACTATTGTACAGATTCCTCCTGCAAGATAAAACTTGTAGTCTGAAGAAGTTAAATTTGCACTGAATTCATCTAGGAATATTCTTACTTGTTTTACAAAATCTTCTGAAGCAAAGGGGTCAAAAGGTGTGTTTATTTGAATTACTGCTGAAGAATTAGAAGGGTTAACATATCTTTGAAAAGCGATTCTGTACAATTGAGCTTCGTTGGAATAGTAAAGAGAGGAATTAGAATCAAGAAATTGCAAAGCATAAATATAAGGAATAGGAAGGCCATTAGGTTGAGTGAAAATAGATAGAATATTTTCGTATGGAATATTCAAAGAGGTGTTTATGCTTTCAATTAATTGTTGTGCTACATTGAAGAAAGTTTGATTAAATACTGCATTATCCTCAGGACCTTGAATAATAATATAATAAGGAAAAATCACTCCAGGATCAAATTCTTCTATAAGCATGTTATAGGTCTGTACAGATGGCATGTTTCTTGGAAAAACTTGGTTTGTATCAACTGTATGTTTAAGTTTAACCACTTGGATACTTATTGGAATGGCTGCAATCAAAACAACCAAAATAATAATTACAGAATATTTAGTTGAAAATTTAGAGATTCTATACCAGATAGATTTTAGTTGGTTTTCCAACTCAATGCTTTCTTTGTCTTTAACAGAGATGTCTTTTTCTTTTTTTCTTCTTTCAGCTATTTTCCTAGCAAAGAAAAAGTCACTGAAGAATTTCTGGAAAATCAAAAGTAATGAAGGAGTAATAGTTAAGTTTACGATAATAGTTATAAGAACGGCAATTGAAGCACCGATTCCTATTGATTGAAGTAAATCCATTGGGAAAAATATTAGTCCCATGAAACATATAGCAAGAGTTAATCCTGAAACAATGATTGTATGTCCCGCATGTTCACTCATCAAGGCTACAGCAGTAGAAACATTTTTACCCTTTAATATTTCTTCTCTATATCTTGTTAAAAGAAAAAGGCTATAGTCGATAGACATTGCAATAACACAAGACATTATTACGCTAGGTGCAAATGAAATAACGTTTATTGAGTTGGAAATAGGTAACATGATTAAGAATGAAGTAAAAGTGCTTAAAATCATTGTAAATATGGGTATTATCATTAACCTGAAACTTCGTAAAACTAAAGCTAAAACAATAAGAGCTATAGGAAGAACAACTGCATCCATTCTTGCTAAATCATGTTTTGTTCCATTTTCAATATCTAAAATTAAAATATCAGAGCCTGTTAGACCGATATAATATTTTTCTTTATCAATGTCTAGTTTCTCAATTTCATTTTCAAGAAAATTTTGTAAAGCTTGAATTTGATTTTTGGAAGCATTAAGATACTCAATAACGGTGATAAGAGAGTAACCATCTTTAGAAACAAGTTCATTAGCCAGATCTGTAAATCCTAAATTTACAAGAGTAAAGTAATCCTGCGTAGATTCGATTATTTCGTTATATTCAAAATTTTCTAATGAAGAAATTATACTTTTTACTGTCTCATTAACTTCTTGATTTATAACTGATTGCTGCTCTTTGTTTTTGATTAAAATTATTATATTTGATTCACTTTCTCTATCAGGAAATTCTGAAATAAATATTTCTTCGGCTATAGCTGATGGAGAACCCGCAGGAGAGTCAAAAACTAGTTTTGTATTAGACAAGAATCTAGGCCCTAACCATACTCCAAACGCAAGAATTACCAACCAGAGTATTAAAACTACATGTTTATATTTTTGTAAGAACTTGTGATACAGTTGAACAAATTTCATATTGAAAGATATTTCGTGCAAATTATTTATTATTTTCGTAATATTTTTTTTATACATATTTTATGCGCTCAGATGAACTTCTTAGTGGCAAAATCGTTTAACCATCTAATTTTACTGTTTAAATTTTTTTTGAAACAGAAAAAGATTAAAAAAGGAAGAAAGAAACACTAAATTATGAATAGTGAATTAATACAGATTGAAGATTATTATAAAATTAAGAAGATCAACAAAGTTCTTTTTTCATCTGATAAAAAGATTATTTTTGAAGAACAAAAGGTTTTGAAGAAAAAAAATGACTATTCTACTACTTTTTATCTTATTGATGAAAATAATAAAGCTAGACAATTCTCTTTAGGAATGGATAAAGATTATTCTATGAAATTTAACTCCTCAAAGAATGAAATGGCTTTTCTTTCTATTAGAGGAGAAAAAAAGGCAAAACCTCAAATATTTCTTATTCGTATGGATGGAGGAGAAGCTATAAAACTAACTTCTGTTCCTAATGGTGTTCAATTTTTCAACTGGTCACTTGATGACAAAAAAATTGTTTTTCTTCATAGAATTAATAAACAAGAGGAAGAAGAGGAAAACAAGAAAAAAGAAAATAAAAAAGAAAAAGATAAAGACGAAATAGAAGAGAAAGTTATCAATTTAATAAAAGAGGAGAAAGAGAAAAAGAAAGTTGATCCACGTATAGTAAAGAAAATTGTTTATAGAAAAGGAACAAATTATTTAGATGATAGATATTCTCATATTTACATTTTTGATATAGAAACAAAGAAAATAGAGCGTGTGACTTCTGGTGATTTTGATTACTTTTCTCCTGTATTAGGAGACAAAATCATTTATGCAGTAAAACATAAAGTACAAAATAATCTTAATGATTCTACAACTTTTTCTATTGTGAAAATAGATTTAGAAAGTAGAAAAGAAATTGAAATAAAAGAAGTTTATGGATGGTCTGTAAATTTAGCTCTTACAAAAGATTTGAATTGGTTAGTCTACAATTGTTCTCTTGAAAAAGAAGGTATTTCTAGACAAAATATGGATTTAAAGGCTTTTAATTTGGAGACTATGGAAGAAACATGGATAACAGAACAAATTGATAACCATGCTTTTAATTTTAAAATCAAAGGAAATTATGTTTACTTTGTTTCTGATTCTTGGGAAATTCATGAACTTTGGAGATATGATCTGGAAAATAAGAAATTAGAAAAAATTCTAACAGATAATTTTATGATTTATGATTATGATGTAGAACTTGAAAACAACCAAGTAGTAATAAATGCATCTAAAGAAGATGAGATTTCTTCACTGATAATTTACGATTTAAGCAAAAAGAACCAAAAAACGATTTATAAATCAAATGAGGATTGGTTAAAAGACAAAAAACTCGCTAAACATGAAGAGATTAGGTATAAAGGATACAATAATAAAGAGATTCAAGGATGGATAGTCAAACCTCCAAATTTCGATGAAAACAAGAAATATCCAGTTATTTTAGAGATACATGGAGGACCTTCAGCTACATGGTCTCCACATGAAAGAACTATGTGGCACGAATTTCAATCTTTTGCTTCAATGGGTTATGTAATATTTTATTGCAACCCTAGAGGAAGTAGTGGTCGAGGACTAGAATACAGAAATGTAAAAGGAAATTGGGGAGAAGAACCTTCAACTGACATCCTACGTGGATTTAATTTAGTTTTAGAAAAAACATATGTAGATAAAGATAATGCATTCATTACAGGAGGAAGTTATGGAGGTTACATGACAGCTTGGATTATAGGTCATGATAACAGGTTTCAAGCTGCAGTTCCCCAAAGAGGAGTATATAATTTAGTAAGTTTCTGGAGTACTACAGATATCACCCAGTTTACAAAAGAGCAAATGGGTTATTATCCTTGGGAAAACATGGAACTGCTTTGGAAGCAATCTCCTATAGCATATGTTGAAGATATAAAGACACCAACAAGAATAATACATTCAGAGAACGATTTTAGAGTACCAATCTCGCAAGGAGAAGAACTTTTTGCTTCTTTACTCAAATTAGGTGTAGAAACAGAATTGATCCGTTATCCAAAAGAGGGACACGAACTTTCTCGTTCAGGGATGCCAAAACACATTGAAGATAGATTGAATAAAATAATTGAATGGTTTGAAAAACACAAGAACAAAAAATAATCCTCTTTTTTTTGTAAAAAAAATAAAATGGAAAAAGGTTAGTTTCTTTTTCTCTTTCTTAAAACTACAATTGGAATAAGTAATGTCAGTGCTGAAATGTACAACAAGTCTATAGATCCAACTCTTCTTGTTTTGTCTTGTCCACCAGTGTATATGTCTGCACCTGCACTTGATCCTGTTGAGGTAGAAGCTCCGTAATCTTCCCAATTACTTGATTCAGCTTCTTGTGAAGAACCATCTAAAGCTTGGAAAACTTGAAGTGATTCCATTCCTCCTTCCTTATCTCCTTCAAGCTCGTTTTCAAATCTGCTATCATAAATTATTTCAGCTGCAGGGATGTAACAACCGTCAGATGTTAAGAATAACCAGTGCATTGTTAATGTAACTGAGTCTCCAGGATAAAGTGTTATTCCTTCGACTCTAATGTAACCCATTCCAAAGTAAGTTCCGTTAGAAATACTGCCTTTTGTTGTCGTCTTGGATAACAATGAAAGTTCTGTTAGGTTATAGAATTGTGTGATAGTTATATGCGTTTCAGCATCTCCTACGTTCGTAATTGTAAGAGTTACTTCAATTTCCCAAGGTGCATTTTCAGGAATGATAATTTCTACGCTTGTTTCAATATCAAGTACTGGTTGTGGGAAAGCAGGTCTACGTTCATTGGTTCGTGGTATCAATAAAGCCCAATCCATGTTGGATAAAACCCATTCATGAGTTTGAGCAGCACCTTCAAATTCTGCTGTAATATTGGGTTCCCAGAAATTATAAACTGGAAGAGCTTCTTGTCCATAATCACTGTCAAATTCTACAACAGCATAAACAGGATGAATACCCAAGAATGAGTTAGCATCTACTTGTACCTCAAAGTTATATTGAGTACCATTTTCAATTGTACCTATTTCTTCATAATAGAACAAGTCAGGATCTTCAATTTGCCAATCATTACCCATTCTACCATGGAATAGATAAAGTTTGACATTTTCAGCGTTAATATCTCCCGTGTTTCTAATATAACCTGTAATAGTTACTGGGTCTCCAACTTTGTAACTTGTTTGGTTTAATTCTACATGTGCGTTAATGACAGCTTCATCGTCAGCAAGCTGGAAGTTTATACCGTTACTGAAACCAAAGTACTCAAATCCTTCAGGGTCTTGATATCTAAATCTGGCTCCAACAGATAACCAAACATCAGCTTCTTCGTCATAGTAGCTAATCGGACGACCATAAGCTAGCTGTCCTGCATCATCAGCGAAACCAAGTATCATTTGCATCATTTCTAAATAGTTATGCTTTCGAGTAATCAGTTTTACACCATCAGAACCCTCTAGTTCTTCTCCTCTCATAACACCAAATTCCATACTTTGAGAGGTAACATTTTCTAGAGCCCAACTCAAATGAACAGTTTCATTTGGCGCAAGGCTGGGTATAACTGCTTCAAGGAAGTATTCTGTATGTTCTTGTCCCACAGGTCCTACAGTTCTTTCAATATATTCAAAGTCTTGTAAATTAGGATCAAAAAGTGTTTGCTCCTCATAGAGTGTTGCTTGTATTGCTACTACTGAATAAGCAATACCTGTCCATAAAGCTTCTCCATAATCGTTTATTAAGCTATCAAGATCTTCTGCGATAATATAATCTGTTAGGTCAATTTGACTTAAGTAGTAGGCAACTAGAAACGTTAAGATTGTGTTTAAACCAGTTTCAGATTTTAGAGTTGCATTTACAGTTATTGAACCAGTTCCAGGAATTCCAAATGGAGTTGTATCAAATTCTTTGTAATCAAAATTAACTATTTGCTCTGTTGCGCTTTCGTTCCAGAAAGATAATTGACCATCAGTAATATTTCTGTACCATCCATCGAAAACTAAGACAGTTACATTGACATAAAAGTCTTCTAATCCTTCTAAAGAACCACCAAAATCAATTAGTAAAGTAGCATTAGTTTTGCTGTAAAATTCTTCATCAATTGTAACATCATCTCTTAATTTGTAGATGGTTGGACTATTAACTATCATATCAATAAAGTCAGGACCTAAAGGATAGCTTATAGTTATATTTTCTGCAGTTTCAGTTCCTGTGTTAGTTACTTCATAATTCATCTGAAGAATTCCGTCTTCATTCAATAATTCTTGATCATAATCCATGTTAACGCTTACTCTTGGTGAAGAAGCTAATTCTGCTTGGTTCATAGTATAAACTACTTCAAAATTACCTGTCATATCTCTCAATTTCCATGGTACTTGCATTATCCAGTCCATTTTTCCTGAAATTTGTGGTGCAACATTGTTAGGTGTTGGTGTGATAGATGAAGCGTTTATCAAATATGGGAATCTGAATTTAAGAATACTATATTTAGTTACTCCTAGTTTATCATACACCTCTAAATCTGCTCCAAACAAATTATTTGTAGAAAGTGTATATTCTCCGTTTTCTTCAACTATGGCGCCAGGATCAACATAATAGATTCCTCTAAAGTAAGTAGCTGAACGAAAATCTTCGCCAATAAAGACTGCCTTAACAGGAGATCCAGAAACATCAGTTGTTTCAATAGCTGAAGCATAACCGCTAGTTATGTCTCCTTTGATCTCATCTGTCAGAAGTTCTATTTGTTCATCTGTTGAACCACTTGAAAAGACATATAAATAGTCTCCCTTTTCTGTTGAAGATGCTCCAGCCCAATGTAATTCTAAATTGTAATGCTCATCAAATAGTTGAGCTATCCTTAAAGATTGATTAAGACTTCCATCTGTTCCTAAAGAACCATCAATTTCAAGCAAAAGAGTAGCATTATCAGGAGCTCTGAAAGGTCTTCTCAGTAGATAATCAGCGTATTCTGTTTGATCGCTAAGAATGAAAGCCCAACTGAGGACATCCTCAAATTCGCTAGATGATACTTTTAGAGGGTTAGTTCCTCCTAAAAGACTGAGTTTGACTAGTGCAGAGCTTTCAATTCCTGCTATTATTTTCATTTCTTCAATGAATAGCTCTCTGTCCATTCCTGTACTTCCAAATCCAGAAGAAGAATAAACAAGAGCTTGTGTTGTTGAACTACTAACAACAAGTAACATAATTGGTAAAACTACCAAAAATAATGTCGCTTTTTTTTTCATTTTTTATATATCCTCCAAAAATGTCTAAGAACCTTTATTATAATTTATTTTAAGACTTCTTTTAGTCTTAACTAGAAATTTTATTATTCGAGAAAATTCGAACTATAATTAAAAAACGTGAAAGAGCATTTTTTTGAAGGTTTTTTGCCTTACTCAAATAGATTACAAAAACTATCTTTTTGCATTCTCTAACTACATTCTAGAAATTTTCACTTTTGTGAAGATAAATTTTATAAAAGAGTAATATAGGCATTTATTTCACTTTACGGTGAATAGTATGAATAAAAAAATAGTTGTTTTTAAAATAATGTTATTAATTATACTATCAACTACTTTGGCTTCTATAAATTCTAACGCTGCACAGATTGATGATATACAAGCAGAAGTAGAGTTGAGTTCGATGCAAGAAACAAACAATAACCAAAAAGAAATAACATTAGCTGATGATGGAACAAACAACCTTAACTATAACGGATTAGTGCCTGGAGATATTATCTTACTCGGAACAGAAGGAACATTCTTTGATTATCTAATACCCGGAGAATTTAGTCATACTGAAATATTCTGCGGTTTTGTACAACCTGGGGAATATATTTGGGATAGAGATAATCACGAATGGATGGCACCAGGAACTCCTTATGTTATTCATTCTACTAAAAGTGACAATGCTGGAAATGGAATAGGCTATTCTACATGGTCGGTAGGTGTAAACGAACATGCTGAAAATGCTGTAGCTATTAGAGTTAAAGGATTAACTGATAGTCAAAGACAACAAGCTGTTAACTGGATGAAAAGTTTTGCAGGCGATGGAACAAATCCTGAAGCTTATCCCTATGACTGGGGATGGACTTCAAAACAAATTTATGGTACAAATAGCATATCTGGAGTAAATGGATGGTATTGTTCAGAACTTGCCTGGGCAGCATACAAAGACCTTTTTGGAATCGATCTTGATCCAGATGGTGATTCATGGAGTTGGACAACAGCCTATGGAGTAAGTCCAAGTGATTTATTCGAAGACAGCGACACTGAAGTAGTTATAACAGATGATTGGTCTGCAGAAGATTGCTATTATGTGAAAATCAATTTAGTGGGTATTTATTATGAAGATGATTACGATCCATGGCCAAAAGGTGCAGGAGAAGAATATGTGAAATGGTTTGTCGGAGATGGATGGGGTGGAAGTGGATATGTGGTTAATAATTTCTACGGAACAGTAAAAAGAGATGGAAGTGGATATATTTACTGGAAGGTAAATCTCGCTAATGTCCTTATTCCAAAAACTCATCCATTAAAAATACGTGTAGAAGCTTGGGAAGAAGATAGTTGGCCTGATTCAGATGATCAATACCCTGTTTTCAATTGGTGGACTGACTATATGTTAGATTTTGTTAATACCGGTTGGTGGTGGTGGAACTACGTCGATTTAGGTGATGCTCGTTATTGTATAGAATTTAGTATAAGTACATCTCCAATTGGTACAAGTCCTAATGGTGTTTAGAAAACAATTTTCTAAAATTTCTTTTTTCCTTTTATTCTTTTTTTTGATAAAATTTAATAAATAGCATAATACTGCAAAATTGATGTTTCCAAAAGAAAAAATAGAAGATGAACAAGAAAACAACTTTGATAAAACAGATGCAGAAAAATTAGAATTTATCAGTTCTCAAGAAAATAAAGAACTTGTTTCTGATTCTGCAAAACTTAAAGTAAAACGAATAATCTCAATAGACGCTTTACGAGGAGGAGCAGTTGTAGGAATGATTTTTGTTCATTCTCTAATGCGTATCTACGATTATACTTGGATTTCTAAGAATCCAGAAGTAATAAGCTCTTTACCTTTATGGTTGATTGTAATAATTGCAATTATGGGCTATTTAGGAATGTGGATTTCATTCTTTATCTTTTTATCCAGTATAGTTAATTCTTACAATATGACAATAAAAACCACTAAAGACAAAAAACCTTGGAAACAGCTAAAAAATCAGCTTTTTGCAGGTTTTACAATCCTATGCGTTTCTTATTTAAGAGAAGCATTAATAGGTTATTATGGTATTTTTGGACGTATTATTAGATACGGAAAAGTAACTAGTTTTTCCATTCTGTTTGATGCTCTCTACATAATGAAACCTTTGAGTGCTATTGGGTGGTCAGTTATTATTGGAAGTTTAATTCATGCTTTTTTATTAATGAATAAAGGATATGAAAAGAAATATCGTAATTTAATTATTTATTTATTATTGTTTATTATTGCTGTCTCTATTACCCCATTTGTTTATGATTGGGGTGTTAAAGTAGCATCTAGTGGAAAGATAAATTTTAGCTATATTTTGGCTAGTTTTATCAGTGGAACTGTTGGAGGAGATACAGATCCCTTGTTACCCTATTTAGGAACAGTTTTTGTAGGTAACTCAATTGGAATGTTTCTTGCACAAAAAGAACCTCCCAAAAGACTTCCTTTAATTGGAAGTTTTTTTGCACTTTTCTTAGTTATTGTTTCTATAATCATGATAATACTCGGTGTCGCAGTTAATTTTCCAAACACAATATTTAGAAAACCTCCTGAAGTTCCCATATATTTGTTTCTACTTTCAGGTCAAATAGGATTAACTATGTTTTTGTTGCGTTTCGTAGAATATGAGGGTAAAATGGTAAAGTTCGGGAATAATTGGTTAATAAAAAAACTGAGACTATGGTCAATGGTTTCATTAACACTCTTTGTGCTGGATGTTTATGATTTTGTACCAAGAGCATTTCTCTCTTTGATTTTAATACCTTTCAAAATAGATTTGCTACGTGATCACATATTCAGGGGTATAACTGGTTTTTATTATACTATTTCAATTGCTGTGTTTAATGTATTATGGTTTGATTTTACTTTAAAGCTTTGGTCAAGGTATAATTTTGTTGGAAGCTTTGAATGGATGATAATTAAATTACAAAAAATTATTCTTAAAAAGAGAACGACAAAACTTGATGTTACATTTATCTTTTCTAATAAAGAATGGTATGGAAAGGAAACTGTAGAAAGACAACAATCAACCAACTTTGTATCACAAATAGAATAATGTATTAATTAATTAGAATCGAATTGTTAATACTCTAATTCTTACAATGGTTAGAACTCTTTTGATTTCAAATAGATCTAAAAAGTAATATCTATCTTTTGCTTGAAAATCAGATATTGAGATATCTTAAATCATAAATAATTCATTTATAGGTAAAAGAATTTAGATATTAAAAAATTATATTCAGAAGTTCAATGAATAGATCTTTTGAAAACTCTTGATTTACTACTGGAAAAGCAAAAACCCATTTTCCAGATTTTTCTAAACGAATTATCCTTGACTCAGATAAAATTTTTAGGTGATGTGAAACAGTAGATTGAGAAAGTTCTAGAAGAAACTCTATTTCACAAGAGCATCTAACTCCTGACATAATTAATTGAAGTATTGCTAGCCTAGTTTTGCTCCCTAAAGCTTTGAATACTTTTTCATATTCTAATACACTTCTTTCATTTATAAAATTACAAATCATGTCTTTTAGTTCTTTCAGTTTTTTTAGTCTATCTTCTTCTGTCTCAGGTATAATGCCAATTTCGGTTAGTTCACTTAATTTATTCTTAAGTTCTGTATCTGTTTTTTTATTGTAATTTTTCATGATTTTAACCTTTGATTGCTATAATTGAAAATTGTACTTTTTAAATAAATATCTTTTCTATTTCAACCTTTTTCTGTTTTTTCATTTTTTAATTTGCTTTAAGCTTATTTTATCTCTTTTTAGCTTGATTATAACTAAGTATGCTGCGATATATTTAAATACATCTATTTGAACAACCGCGTATGAGTAGAAAAAATTTAGGACTATTAGATAAATATTTACCTATTTGGATAGGTTTAACTATGGTTTTTGGAGTAATGTTAGGAAAATTTGCTCCTAAAGTAGCAGAAATAATAGACAGTGTTAAAATAGATACAGTATCTGTACCCATTGCTATAGGGCTTTTATGGATGATGTATCCTGTTTTAGCAAAAGTCAATTATGAAAAAATCCCCCAAGTGACAAGAGATTGGAAAGTATTTACTTATTCGATAATTCTTAACTGGGCAGTGGGACCATTTCTAATGTATGGGCTAGCAAAATTATTTTTGTCTAATTATCCAGAATATCAAATAGGTCTAATTATTGTTGGAATAGCTCGATGCATTGCAATGGTTCTTATCTGGAATTTACTTGCAGAAGGAGATAACGAAAAAGCAGCTATACTAGTTGCCCTAAATTCAGTTATGCAGATTTTCTTATATTCCGTTTATGCTTATTTTCTAATTGGAACGCATATAAACATAACAATGTGGGATATTGCTAAAAATGTTCTAATTTATTTAGGTATTCCACTTTTAGCAGGTTTCTTAACTAGATTTATTCTCATTCGAGTAAAAGATCAAGAGTGGTATGACAATAAATTTATGCCTAAATTGTCTCCAACAGCAATGATTGGGCTACTCTTTACAATTGTCGTTATGTTTGCTATGCAAGGAGAGACTATAGTAGATAATCCTTTAGACATTCTAATTATAGCTGTTCCTTTAACTTTATACTTTCTAATAATGTTCTTGGCTAGCATTTTTTCTTCCAAACTCCTAGGCTTTAAATATAAAGACAGTGTCACAATCTCTTTTACAGCAGCAAGTAACAATTTCGAATTAGCTATTGCTGTTGCAGTAGGGTTATTTACTATTACATCAAAACAAGCTTTAGCAACAACTGTTGGACCTTTAATTGAAGTTCCTGTGTTATTATCTCTTGTTTATTTTGCTAAATGGTCTAAGAGTTGGTTGTTCAAAGAAAAAGATGTATTAAATAAAAGTAAATGAAATTGTTAATTTTACTTTTTTGTCTTTTTTTAAAAGCAAACCTATTTATAGGATTTTATTTCAAAAATATTTATGTCTGAGAAACTTATTATTGAATTAGAAGAACTGCTTATTCCGTATGCTCTTGAAAGATTTAGTTTTCAGAATAATCCCGCTGCTCAAATGATTGCATCAAATCCTCTTTTTAAATCAATGATTAAGAAGACTCTAACTCAAGCTGAGAACTATATATCTGAATTTGTTAGTTGGCTCTGCAAAGCATTTGTAAGAGTTATTGTGAGTACAGATAGTTCAATTAAATTATCTGACATTGCTTCAGTTATTTTAGCTGAATCTTATTTAATGATGGATCTTCCTCCGTATGGGTATGTCAGTTCATCAAAAGATGGAGACAAATCTGATGCAAAAGTAATGGTTGAAATAGAGGTGCATAGATGGTTTGTCTTTCTTGAAAACGAAGGTAAATTACCTGGAAGATACAATCGATTTACAGGTATTTACTCTACTAATTAACCATTTTTATTTTGTTGCTTCAAAAATAAATGTTGATTTGTTAGGTCTTTTTATATTTATGTCTTCAAAAGGATGATTTTTAACCATTTCTTCAAGTTCGAAAGGAGTAAGGAATTTACTCTTGAACATTAAAATTTTTTCAAAAAGAATAAGAAAGAAGTTCCAAAAGTAAGATCTATCATAATCACGAATAATTAGTTTACCTTGTTTACCTAAAACATAATAGCAATCATCTATTGTTTCTTTTTGTTCTCTTATGTGGTGTATAGTGTCATTTAGAAAGATTTTATTTACACTATTGTTTTTTAAAGGAATTTTGTTTGATAATCCTTGAATTAAAAAGAGAGATTTTGAAGATTTTTTAGCTTGTTTTAGCATTTCAATTGATCTTTCAAGTATGATACACTGGTTTACTTCCTTTTCTAAAATTTTAGAAGCTCTTCCTGTTCCACCACCAATATCAAGCAAAATATCATTTTGATTTAAGTCTAAATATTCTTTTAAAGAATGGTAGTCAAAATCACCAATTAATTTATCGTAATAACTTGCGATTCTTGAAAACAAATCTTTTTTCTTTTTTTTCTTTGACATATTCTCTATTTACAATCTAATCAAGATATTTTAATTTATTTTGTTTTACTAATTTTCAAAAAATAAAAATAGAAATTAACTGAAAAAGTCGTCATCATCTCTTTCTTGAATATCTCCAGGTCTAATAACTGGTTCAACTTTATATACAACTTTTCCTTTCCAATAGTATTCTCCTGTTTTATAGATTGGGTTTTTCCTTATATAAGCTAAAGTGCTTCTTGGTATTCCAAACTTGTTTGAAATCGTACTCATAGTAGCATTATCCTCGAACATTTGAAAGATCTCAATTAACTTTGGTCTCATCTCTTCATCAACTATAAGTTTTCCATTTTCAATTTTATAGCCTAATGGAGGTCTAGACATTATCTTTTGTTCTCCAATTCTTCGTTTAATACCATATTTCCTTTTTTCTCTATACTTTTTCAGTTCTTCTTCTCCTAAAATATCATAAATTCTAGTAACGAGTTGTTCTTGAGACTCTTCAGTTGCTCTAATTTCTACTCCCATGCTTCTTAGAATAACAGTAGCGTAACCCAACATGTCTACTTGCCTTGAAATTCTATCTCTTGTTTGAACCCAAACTTCTCTTATTGGATCACCAGCATTATTCTTATTGTAAGTTCTAATGAATTCTAGCATCTTCTTGAAACCTGGTCTCTCTTCTACGTGACTATCACCACTCACTTCTTCATCAATAAAAGTTTCAATAACATGTCTATATCCAACTGACTTAATTTTTTGTCTAATTACTTCTTCTTGTGTACCTAATCCTGATTCTTGGTCTGCTGTACTCACTCTTAGATAACAAACAACATTAACATGCATGGTTATAAGAAGGTAGGTACATATTAAAAAGCTTATGTAATACTCAAGTTTTATGGTTATTGTCGGAATTTTAGATATTTGTAGAAATGATGACCTTTAAAAACAAGCAATGAGAGAAACACAAAAAGGAGAATTGATGTTAATGAGAGAAGAAGAACAAATTTGGGAAAAATTAACTAATTTTTTTGCTGACAAATCTGTAGTTATTGCTTTTTCTGGTGGATTAGATAGCACAGTGTTGCTAGAAGCTGCACTTGAGAAAGCAAAGAAAGTTTTAGCAGTTTTTATCAAAACAGATCTTATACAAAACGAAGATGAAGAAGTGGTAAAAGAATATACAAAAAAACGAAATGTAGAATTAAGGATATTTAGGATAAATCTGTTGGATAATAAAGATGTTATTAAGAATGATGCAATAAGATGTTATTACTGTAAAAAAACATTATTCTCCAAAGTAAAAGAAGAGATGAGTAAGGAAAATTTTGATATTGTTGCAGAAGGAACAAACTTCACTGACCTCTCTGATTATCGCCCTGGATTGAAAGCAATAAAAGAATTAGAGATTTCTAGTCCATTCATTGAATTTGGTGTCAGTAAGGAGCAAATAAAAAAGATTGCAGAATATTACTCATTTCCAATTTTGAAAAAAGGAGCTACAACATGTTTGGCCACAAGAATCGCTTACAATATTGAAATAACAAAAGAAAGACTAGAAAGAATAGAAGAAGCTGAAATATTTATTAACAACCTTGTAGAAGTAAGTTCTCTTCGTGTGAGAGACCATGGAGATCTTGCAAGAATAGAGGTTAATCCTTCTGCTATTGTAAAGTTAGTGGAACCAGAAATAAGAAAAAAAATCATAGAAACTTTTAACAAAAAAGGTTTCAAATACATTACACTAGACTTGGAAGGATATGTTCAAGGGAGTATGAACAGAGAGATTCAACAAGATACAAAGAATGAGTGATAAAATGGAAGTTATTATTATTGATCCAAGATTAGCAGGAGCATCAGGAGATATGCTCCTTTCTGCTATTGTTGATCTTGTGGGTAAAAAGCATCTTTTAGAGTTTATAGAACAACTAAATGAATACTTTAAAACAGGAGTTAGTATTAATATAAATAGAATAAAAAAGAAAGGCTTAAACTCTGTTTACCTTGAGATGGCAATTAATAGAGATATACCTTTTAATCATGTTGTAGACCTAAAAAGAGAACTAAACGGTTTTCTGGAGTATTTACCCATATCTTCAGAAGCAAAATCTAAAATAAAAGAAACTTTTCAACTAATTTTTGAAGCTGAGTCTATTGTACATAATAAACCATTAGAAACTTTACATCTTCATGAAACAGCAAGTATTGACACATTTTTAGATATAGTGGGGTTCTACTATCTACTGGAAAAAAACAATTTGTTAAATGTACCTTTTCTAAGTCTCCCCATAAATACTGGTTCTGGTTTTATAGAAATCTCGCATGGAAAAGTTTCTGTACCTGCTCCTGCTGTAAGCGAAATAGCTAGGGCAAAAAGTCTATTAATTTTTTCCGATGAAACTAAAGGAGAGTTGTTAACTCCAACAGGAATAGCTATTATTGCTTCTGTTATTACTAAACAAATAGAAACACTTCCTCCAATGGTCATTAAAAAGATAGCTAGGGGAGCAGGAACAAAGAATCTAAAAAATAAAGCAAATGTTGTAACGCTATTTTTCTCTGATATCCCAGAAGACGAAAGTAAACATTATCTGTCTGTTCTAGAAACTCATGTGGATGATGTTTCAGGTGAAATACTAGGTTCAATTGTTTCTTTATTACTAGAAAAAGGAGCTCTAGATGTTTCATATTATCCTTTAGTTATGAAGAAAAATCGCCCTGCTTGGAATTTGAGAATTATTTGTGAAAAAGATAAATCTTCAGAACTTGCACATTTTGTAATGCTCGAATTGGGAACTTTAGGAGTAAGGGAGACAATAGTTACAAGATATGAGTTAGAAAGACAAATTACTATAAAAAAAGTTGAAATCAATGGGAAAATCTTTGAATGTAGATTCAAGGAAAGGAAGGTACAAGGAGAAATAGTAGGAGCTAAACCAGAATATGAAGACATGAAGAGAATATCCAACGAAACTGGAATTCCTCTTATTGATTTGGAAAAGCAATTACAACGACAATATTCAATAGGTGAGTAAATGAAAAGAAGAGAGATACTTGAGAAGATATACAAAAATGAGATTACAGTGGAAGAAGCTGAAGATTTGCTTTCAAAAAACAATATTGAAGTTGTAGATGAATTTCTAAGATTTGATATTTTCAGAGAGCAAAGAACAAGCATACCTGAAATTGTTTATGCAGAAACAAAAAGTCCTGAAAATGTAGCTGAAATTGTAAAAAAAATTGCTTTAAAAAAAGAAATTTTGTTAGTCTCTCGAACTACAGAAAAACATGTTAAAAAATTAAAAGAGATAGAAGATTCGCTAAAAGATTTCAATTTTGAATATGGCCCAGAAGAAAGATTTTGTTTAGTAAAAAAGAAAGGATATAAAGTAAAAAAAGAAAATGGAAAAGTAGGTATTATCACTGCAGGAACGTCTGACATTCCAGTAGCAACAGAAGCAAAAGTTGTTGCTGAAATGATGGGTTGTGAAACTATTTTGATAAATGATGTTGGAGTAGCTGGATTACATAGACTATTTGAACCACTGAATTCTATTCTAAAGGAAAAAGTAGATGTTTTAATCGTTGCAGCAGGAATGGAAGGGGCTTTGCCGACAGTTATTGCAGGATTAGTAGATATCCCAGTAATTGGATTGCCAATCTCCACAGGTTATGGATTTGGAGGAAAAGGCCAAACAGCTTTAATGAGTATGCTACAAACTTGTGCACTAGGGTTGGCAGTAGTGAATATTGATGCTGGAGTAAGTGCTGGAGCTTTTGCTGCAAAGATTGCAAAAAGAGCAAGTAGGAAAAAAACTTAATGTTACAATAATTGTCTGTGATTAGTAGATCCTCTTTATTTTATTCAGATAAACTTAAATCCAATTTATTTTCTTTTTCATTATGCCTTCATTGCGGACAGTAGAAGACAAGAACAATAAAAATCAACTAGACAAATCACGTTATTTTGATGTTATTATAACTGTAATTACAGCAATGCTAATTTTAGTCTTATCTTGTTATGTAAAAAACTTAATCAGTGAAAAAATCAAATTTCTTAGTAAGACTTTTTACTATACTTATACAAATCAACAAGGAGATACTGTTACTTGGTATTTTGAAAGTTATGGTGATGCAAGTTATTATTATGAACCCTTCTTGCAAGCATTTCGCTTTGAAGGCTGGAATCCTTATAAAAGGTATGTAGGTTCAAAATTGGATTATTATATGTATGGACCAATTTTTATCTATAGTAAGTACATAACCTCACTAATAATTGGATTGTTAAAACCTGATTTATCACAAATAGAACTAATTGAAGCTTCAATAAAGTGGTCAGCTATTATAATTGATTCTCTTTCTGTAATGATGATCTATATCGTAATAATAAATCTGAAATTCTTAAGAAAAAAACTTATAGTTAAACATGTTGTAGGTATTTCAGCTTCTATTGTATTAATGCTAGCTCCTATAAATCTATACTATTCAGATACTTTATACCTAAACGGACCTCTAATGACTTTTTTTGCTTTAATAGGGATGCTTTACTTTTTGAAAGAGAAATATACTCTCTCGGGCATTTTTCTTTCTTTTTCTTTCTTAAGTAAACAACTTTCTTTGTTTCTTGTTATTCAATTTTTCATATTAATCTGGAAAAGTAAAGACCTAAAAACAGCTTTTACAAAATTTCTGAACCCATTTATGTTAACAAGCTTTCTTTTAAGTATTCCATGGTTATTTATCACACCAATACTTTATATTGGGAGAATATTTGCAGCAGGACATCCACAGTTCTATCTAAATGAAGAATATAGTGTAGCTCAAACTTTAGCTAATTCTATAACAAGTTTAGGATGTGAACTGTGCGCTCAAATATATTGGTACCTAAATTTTGTAATGTTACCCTTCCTTATTTTTTATGGAGGATGTCTAGTATTTGCCCATTTTAATGCTCAAGAAATTATGAAAAATGAAGAAAATATTATTTTATATACAACTTGGTCTGTTCTCATACTACATACATTTATTTCTAGGGGGATTTACAAGTATTATAATATCTATATTAATGTATTTTTAGTTCTTTCAATCATTGTTGTCTCTTATAGAATAATAAAATACATATTTAAGAGGGAAAAAGAATTCAGTGTAAAAGAAAAAATTATTCTTTCGTTTATTATATTTTTATGTTATATTCTTCTCACGAGCCTTTTTTGGGGAGAAAATTTACTAATTATGAAAACTCAAAGAGAAAGACATCCACTAATATTGTTATTAGTGACAATACTATTCTCTTTTAATTTCTCATTAAAAAATTATAGAAATCTCCTTATTAAGAAAAATTACAAAGTTTTAGTTATAGATGTAAAAAGCTTCTTTATTTACATTTATTCATCAACAAAGATTAAAATCTCAAAAATGGGAAAAATAATTGATAAGATATTAAAAAAAGAAAGTGATTAATTTGCTATAATATTCTTCTTCAATCTTATAAAGGTCAAAAGGCTTTAATACTTATTTTACTTTCTTCCTTTGTCTTATTTTTCTTATAATTACTACTATTAGTAGAATTAAGTTTAAAACAAAAGCAATAGGAAAAGTGATAATAAATAAGAATACAGCACCACAACTCTCATTAGATGGACCAAACGAATCTTTCAAGATACTGTAAATCGCAGTGAGAGAAAAAAAAGCATCAATGCTTAGAAAAACCACTTTATTATTGTATAATAAATCGAATTTCCACTACTTTCATTCTCATTAGTCATAATAATTAAAAAACTGGAGTTAGTTATATTTTTTTTCTAGCTAATTGCGTTTAGATTATTTTGAAAATGGTTTTTACATCACATTTCTCTTTTTTTTCTGTCTTTCTTTTCTCATTTTTTCATTACCTAATCGGAAAAAAATAAATAGCTTTAATAGTAAATATTTTTGATTCTTTATGAAATAGGGGGTAATGATGAAAAAAAATGTCAAAGGATTTCACCAAAATAATTTTAGAAAAAAATATATGTTTCAAAGGATAAAGAGAATTCTTATTTTCAATATTTTCTTATTAATTCTATTATCACAATACTTATTTGTTTATTCTAGTTCAACTAGTTCACAGTCTAATAATTTTCAAGAACAAGAAATTCAAATTGAAAGAAGAATTATTAATAATAAAAATAATTTACAAGGACAAAAAAATTTTGAGTATATAATTAACGATGTAGAAGAAAAAATAGAAAGATTAACTCAGTCTTTAAATTCAAAGACAGAAAGAGTAATAACGAAGGCCAATCAGAAATTGGATAATCAAAAATTGTTCAATCCCTCCTTATCAATATTTGAACCTGAACCTTCTACTTTTCTATCCTACACTTCTCACTCTCCAATTGCAATAAATGGAAATGATGATTTTATTGCTCAAGCAATCTCTGAAGGGTGGGTAGGTAGCGGAACAGAAAGTGATCCTTATATTATATCAGGATTGAATATTACGCCATCTGACACAGAGAAAGGAATTTCAGTTTATAACACAACTCTATTCTTTAATATTGAAAATTGTGTAATTACAGGAGGAACAGAAGGTATACATTTTAACCTTGTCTCGAATGCAAAAATAATTAATATATCAATTACAAATTCATTAGAAAATAGTATTGGTCTTTATACTTCTTCAAAAATACTAATTGACAGTTGTTCAGTTTCTGGATCTAATGTAGGAATGAATATACAGTCATCGGAAGAGATAGAAATAAATTCATGTAAAATATTTGATACTAATGACAATGGTGTTCAAATAGCTGAAAATTCAAGATACATAACTGGAATAGATAATGTTTTTCGAAATGTTCTTTTTGGATTTCATGTAATGCATAGGTGTTATAATATTACAATAACTGGAAACCAATTTTATGAAATGATATTTGATAATGCTGTTCTTTCTGATTGGGAAAGTTCATGGAATTTCACTATCTCAGAAAACATATTTTACAACAATTCTCTAATATCTATTTTTGATTATTCATACAATAACATAATCTTAAATAACACTTTCTATGGAGGTTCATTATTTATTAGAGGAGATAATAATAAAGTATTCAATAATTTATTTATCGCCAACGGAGAAGTTTTTGGTCAAATAACCATTTGCGATGGAAGTTATAATGAAATTGAAGAAAACATAATGGAAGCAAATATTATTATCGCTAACTTAACAAATAGCGTTATTGAAAACAATATTATTAGCTCATTAGAAGCTTTTCGACATGGATTAAATATTGAAAGTTCAAGTTACATAACTGTAAAAAACAATACGATATATAACATTACCAAAGGAACTGGAATATGCATTTCAGAAAGCTTCAAAATAGAAATGATTGAAAACTCAATTGGTTTTTTAGGAACAGAAATTGATCAAAGAGAAGGTATCAACCTATATTTATCTTCTAATCTTTCGATTATTTATAATGAAATCTTTAATGCTACAAGAATGGGTATAGCTAGTTACAAAACTAATTCTACTACTATAGAAAGCAACTTTTTCTACAATATAAGTTTGTATGGTTTACACTTTCCTGCACCGAATTATAACATTATTATTCAAAACAACACTTTTGAAACTATGCTGGATCGGGCTATTGATATAGGAGGAACAAATAGCATTATTCAAGATAATACAATAAGACATTGTTATTCTTCAGGAATATCGTTACCCTCTCTTTCATTTAGTAAGATAATAAACAATAATATTATAGATATTGGAGGAAGTGCAATTTCCAGCTATTGGGGATGTCTGAATCTTGAAATCGCTAATAATTTTATTTCAAACTCGTCATATGGTCTTGGTTTATCAGATTCTTTAGATCTAATAATTCAAAAAAATACAATAACAAATATTTTGGATGTATCCATTCATATTTCTTTCACTGGTGATTATCCAATAGATTCTTTCCATTCTGCCACAAATCAAATAATAATAAACAATAATGAACTTTCTTATTCTCGAGTGGGAATTTGTATAGGTGGCCGAAATATTGATTCTAACATTCTTAATTTATTCATCTTTGGGAATACAATTAGTAATCATGCTGATAATGGAATACAATTGCACGAGTTTAGTGGATTATTTAACATATATGACAATTTTATTGACAATTGTGGTTGGGCAGGAATTGAACTTTGGGGAGATGAAAATGGTATAGTAGAAAACAATTCCATTTACTATTGTGACAATACTGCAAGAGATACAAGAGCTATACAATTAGATTTTTCTTACAATGTACAAATAACTGAAAATCACATTGAAAGTAATAATATAGGCATTTATATCTATGGAAGTAGAAATTCTTCGATTACACTGAATTCATTCATTTCCAATGCTAACGATGGAATAATAATAGATGAAAATAAAGATAGTATAACTGAAATAGTAGTTATGCATAATAACTTTATTAATAACAATATTGGCGGAAAACAAGCTTCAGATTTCGGTTCAAATAATGTTTTCATCTTAAATTATTGGTCTGATCACACTAACACAGATGCTAATGGAGATGGAATAGCTGATGAACCTTATTATCTCGGAGGAAATACTGGAAATGCTGATAACTTTCCTTTAGTGGACTTGGTAACTGAACAATCACCTACACATGTTATGACGATTCCTTCAATTATTTATCCAGTTTCAGGAATAACATTGTCAGGTGTAGAAGAAATAAAATGGAAAAAAGCTTATGATTCAATGGAACATGAAGTTTTTTATGATCTTTATTATTCAAAAGATGATGGAAATAGCTGGATAATGATTGCCAATACTATAAAAGGAAACTCATATAACTGGGATACAACTAGTGTCCCTGATGGCGATAACTATAAACTTAAGGTTGTAGCAGATGATAATCATGGATTAACTTCTGTAGCTATATCTAAAACTTTTAGAATCTTAAACACTCAAAATTCAGATTCAACAGATACAAAACAAACAGTTGAAGTTTCAAGCTGGTCTATATTTATTTCTTTGTCAAGCTTTCTGTTTGTTATCTACACTTTACGAAAAAGATTATTCTTCAAAAGATAATTTTTAATCTTTATCCTTTTCTTTTTTTATATTCTGGCGAGAAAGGAGCACCTAGCACAATACTCAAAATTATTTTTTCTATACAAATCTGAATATTTTTTAAGTGTATTATTTTTCTTGAAATGTTTATGTCGAAACTTATTCTAGAAACTGTCAATTTAACTCTTAAAATTGAAGATAAGATAATATTTCAAAACATTAATTTAAAGATTGAAAAAGGTACAATTCACGCTTTGATTGGAGTAAATGGCTGTGGTAAGTCTTCTATTGCTAGTGTTCTTATGGGGTTGAAAAAGCCATCAAGTGGAGAAATACTTCTTGAGGGAGAAAGTATAGTTGATCTTTCAATAACTGAACGAGCGCAAAAAGGGTTAACACTAGCTTGGCAAGAACCAGTAAGGTTTGAAGGTCTTTCAGTTAAAGATTACTTATCCATTTCAAGAAAGACGAAGAATGAAAAATCTATTAAAGATGCTCTTGAATCTGTTGGGCTTATATCAGAGAAATACCTTGAACGGTTCGTTGATGATACTTTGTCTGGAGGAGAAAGAAAGAGAGTAGAACTTGCATCTATATTACTTATGAAACCGAAAGTTGCTATTCTAGATGAAATTGATAGTGGAGTAGATTTCATTGGTATAGACAAAGTACTTGACACAATTAGAAAAATAGCTCAAAATGGAAGCGTGCTTTTAATTACTCATCAAGATGAGTTTTTGAAAATAGCTGATAAGGCTACTTTGATTTGTAATGGAAATATCCTTAGAACAGGTGAACCTCAAGAAATTAGTAAATTTTACAGATATGAATGTACATATTGTGTAGATGAGAATAATCCTGATTTAGCTTTGGAGGAACTCTTAAATGTCAATAGATAGAAAGAATGAATACGAAGCACTCCTTAAGCTATTAGAAAAAGGAGGAGGGAATGCTGAAGAAATCAAAAATAACATTGGAGCAAATATGATTCTTAATAAAGATGAAGTTATTTCTGTCAATGAAACAGAGGGAATCAAGCTAAAAGCTACTAAAATACCTGATGGGGTTAAAGCTTCTATAATTATAAAAGAAGGATATAAAGAAACAAAACCTGTTCATCTTTGTTTTGGTATGTTACCTAAAGAAGGAAAACAAATAATTAAATCTGAAATTATAGCTGGAAAGAATTCTAAAGTTAAAATTTTAAGTCATTGTATTTTTCCAAACGCTGTACATATTCAACACATCATGGAAGGAAAAATAATTTTGGAAGAGGGAGCAGAGTTAATTTATGAAGAAGAACATTATCATTCTGAAGAAGGATTAATAGAAGTTGTTCCTGTTCAAGAAGTTGTCGTAGAAAAAAATGCAAAATATTTCAATAATTTTAAAATGAAAAACGGAAGAGCAGGGAAGATAAATATAGACTATCTAGTTACTCTGAAAGAAAAGGCAATTGCAGAACTTACAACAAAAATAGGCGCAAAATTCGATGATGAAATAAAAATGAAAGAAAAAATAATATTAGAAGGAAAAGAATCTAGAGGATTAATACTTTCTCGAATTGTATTAAGAGATAATTCTACAAGTGAGTTTGTAGGTATAACTGTAGGAAAAGGTGCATATTCAAAAGCTCATGTTGATTGTAGTGAAATAGTAATGGATAATGCAAAAGCTTCTGCAATACCTGAAATACAAGCTTTTGATTCTACTGCCAAGCTAACACATGAGGCTGCAATTGGAAGAATTGATCAAAAACAATTATGCACTTTAATGGCAAAAGGATTAAGTGAGAAACAAGCAATAGAATATCTAGTAAATGGTTTACTAAATTAGTAACTTATTATTTTAGATTTTTGAATATAATAAACTTAAAAACCATGATTCATAATTTAGCATATCTTAAATGTTAATATTAAGTAACTCAAGATAAATTTTTAACTTCCATGGGTTCTTAATTTTGTAAAAAAATGAAATGGCAATTTGACAATGATAACCTTTTGACTAAGTGGAGTAAAAATATCAATCCAAAGTTTCCTTTACCAGAGTATCCTCGTCCTAATTTCCAAAGAGAAAAATGGATAAACCTTAATGGATTATGGGATTACGCTATAACAAAAAGAAATGACATCAGTACTTTCATAGATAAAGGTGAAATTCTTGTTCCTTTTCCAATAGAATCTGCTTTATCAGGAGTAAAACGCACTTTAAATCCTTATGAAAATTTAATTTATGTAAGAGATTTTGAGATACCTTCCTCTTGGACTAATGGTAGAATAATTTTGCACTTTGGAGCTGTTGATTGGCAAGCAAGAGTATTTGTTAATTCGAATTATATTGGCGAGAATAAAGGTGGCTATATTCCTTTTAGTTTTGATGTAACAAAATTTGTTTGTATGAATGATACTAACACTCTAGAGGTACATGTTTTTGATCCTACAAATAAGGGGAGACAAGAAAGAGGAAAACAAGTGTTAAAACCGTGGGCTGTATTCTATACTGCTGTTTCAGGTATTTGGCAAACAGTATGGTTAGAATATGTGCCTGAAGTATATATAAAAAGCATGACTATAACCCCTAAAGTTGATTCTAATTCAGTACTTATTACTAATTTCTGTACTAGTGCTAAGGTAACAGATTTTGAAATTCGTTATTCTATATTTTTCAAAGGAAAAAAAATTGAAGAAAGAACTAGCAAAATTAATTCATCAGAAACTATTAAATTACCAAACATTCATCTGTGGTCTCCTAAGGAGCCAAATTTATATGATTTAGAAGTAGAATTAGTTAAGCGAAATGAAACTCTTGATAAAGTTAAGAGTTACTTTGGTGTAAGAAAAATCGAATATAAGAAAGATGAAAATGGACATTTAAGATTCTATCTTAATAATGAAAAAATATTCATGTTCGGAGTTTTAGACCAAGGTTATTGGCCTGATGGTTTATATACAGCCCCAACAGATGAAGCTCTTTTATTTGACATTAAGAAAGCTAAAGAACTAGGCTTTAATACTATAAGAAAGCACATCAAAGTTGAACCTCTCCGATGGTATTATCATTGTGATAGAGAAGGGATGTTAGTTTGGCAAGATTTTCCTAATGGAGGTAGTTTATGGGCTGGGTTTCTAAGTATGTTTACTGGTAAAAAAATTAATTTTAAGTTTGGAAGGAAAAAAGAATCAATTAAATCTCAATTCTATAAAGAATTAACTAATATTGTAAGAACTCTTTATAACTTTCCATCAATTGTCGTTTGGGTTCCATTTAATGAAGGTTGGGGGCAATTTGAAACACGAAAAGTGACAGATTATGTACGAACTTTAGATTTTACAAGATTAATAGATAGTGCTAGTGGATGGGTAGATAAAGGGAGTGGAGATATAGCAGATATTCACAAATATTTAGGCCCTGGTATTCCAAAAAGAGACAAAAAAAGAGTATTAACTCTTGGTGAATTCGGAGGTCTAGGACTCGTTGTTGAAAATCATGTGTGGAAGAATGTTAAACCATGGGCATATAAAATTATGAAAAATAAAGACGATTTGTTAAAAAAATATGAAGAAATTATTAATAAAACGTTAGAATTGACAAAAAAGGGTTTAAGTGCAGCAATTTATACCCAAATCACTGATGTAGAAAAAGAAGTTAATGGTTTACTTACTTATGACAGGTTACAAAAAGTTGAGACAGAAAAAATGAGAAAAATTAATGAAAAACTTTCCAATTTTTATTGATTCATTTGTTTTCTTCTTTTTTTTCATTTGCAAATAGTAAAGGAATAATGGCAGTTAAAACAAGTATTCCTGCAACGATAAACATTAGTGGAGGAGGAATATAGCCTATTTGACCAAATTCATCAATAAAGGTTTTACCCGAAGTTTTTGCTATAGCACTTCCTATAAAAGGTCCTATTCCCATTGCTGCAAGTACAGTGAATACAATATAATAGCCAGAAAATTGTCCTCTCTTATCTTCAGGATAGAGATCTCTTATCCAAGTTACTGAAGAAATGTCCCACATTGCCATAGCAAACATCATTCCGACACCAGAAAGTCCCAGAAAAATTAACTTTTCTGATAATCCAAAGAAAATCAATGAAATCGATTCTATAAAAACAGAAATTATTGCTATCTTCTTTCTTCCTATTTTGTCTACAATAAAACCGACAGGAATAGAAATGAGTATAGCAATTAAAATTGCTACAAATATTAAGAGAGACGATTCTTCTAAACCTAGTTCAAGATGTTTTTGCATGTAAATAATCAAGAATGGGAAAAAGACATTAAAAGCAATTCCCCATAACATTGCAGCGCTTAAGGTGAGGAAAACATCTCTATTATTTCTTAATTCAGATATACTAAAAGTAGTTTTAATTGTTTCCCAATATTTTTTCTCTGGTTTTTTTATCTCTACTTCTGGTGCAATAATTGCTCCTATTATTCCTAATACACCCACAGAAGCTCCAATTATGTAAAAGAAATCATAATAACCTAAAGATTCTATAATAAAGCCTGAAGCCCCATAGACCACCAATGTAGCAAATAAAACAGTGAATTCCATTACTGCACTTATTCTTCCTCGATTTTTTAGTGTGGTTACATCAGTAGCATAAGCTTTTAGTGCAGCATCATTTGACATGCTTCCAAAAAAAGTCATTATACAATCAAAAACAATTGCTAAACTAGCAGCTAAAATTACTGGACGAACAAGTCCTGCAAGAGGAAATATGGCAGTAGTTAAAGCCCAAAAGGGTAAACCAATAAGAAAGAAAATTTTTCTTTTACCAATTTTATCAGAAAGAGCCCCAAAAAAAATAGATGTAAAAGTTGCAGTAAGAGCACTAGCAGCAACCATTATTGAAATATATAATGGATCAGGAATGATAACATTATACAAAAATACATTGAAATATTGATTTTCAACTCCCCAAGCCAGTTCACCAGCGAAACTAAGTAAAGTTATAGCTATAGTTGTTTTAGCAGAAATTTTCATATCAGAAAAAAAATAAAACAACAATTAAATTTTGTCACAAAAAAAGAGATTTAGATTTTTTCATTTATCCAAATTTGCATCTCTGTTTTTCCTCTGTTTTCCCACAAAAAGTAAGGTGTCGCAATTATTTTTTCTCCAGATTGGTTTCTTGTTTCAATTATTTTTATATTACCAAAGTTTGGAAATAGAAAATCTTTAACTTCTATCTGTGAAGTATCTATTGTTTCAAAAGGAATCTTGGAATTAGGATTGTCGATTTTTTCAAAACAATAAACTAATGGACCATAACTCAAAGCTATTTTTCTTCTATTTTCTTTTATTTTCTTATGTGAATAAAGTTTGGTTACATTCATTTGAAATTCTAAGTCTATTTCTGTTTTGTTAGAAAAGTTATCTTCAAGGGTAACATATTCTGAAAGAAGAGGGTTGTATCCTGAAGCGGTAGTAATAGTTTCACTATTAGTTTGGTGATTAAATTCTTTGTTTTGACCATTAATACTAATCTTCATTTTTTTTGTCCAAGAAGGAAAGCGAAAATGTAATTTAGAAAGTTTATAATTTGATTTTTTAAAATTGATAAACAACTTTACCTTTCCTTCCCAAGGAAAATAAGAAACAAGAGAAAGATTGATTTCTTGGCCAATTTTTGAGCTGTTACTTATGTATTGATGTATCCATAATTCTGATTCTTTCATAGAGTAAATATAATCTCCAACTTTAGCAATTGTTCTTGAATAGTTGGAAGGGCAACAAGCAGTTCGATACCAGTTTTGTCTTTCATAATTGCCATTTGAAATCATTGGATTGTAATAAAAATACTTTGTTCCATCGATTGAGGATGAAACTAAAATTGCATTGTATAATTGCCATTCAATCAAATCAGAATAACATGCTTTTCCAGTTAATTTTAACAACTCATTAGACCAGAAAACACTTCCAATGGCAGCACAAGTTTCACAATAGGCATATTTTTGAGGAAGTTCATAGGCTTTACCAAAACCTTCAAGCATAGGTAGAGAACCTATTCCTCCTGTTGCATACATATATTTTGTAACCATTTCTTTCCAGATTCTCTCAAGTTGTTGTAGGTAAATTTTATTTTCTAATTCTTGTTGTAGTAGAGCAGCAGCTGTCATAAAATAAGTAAATCGCACACTATGACCTACAGGATGTTTCATTTTAAAAAAAGGTTTGTTATGTTGCATATATTTACCTGTGAGAGCACTATAATAAAATCTAAATTTAAGAAAAGGAATATCATCAATTTTTAAGTCACTCATAACTTTTTTTTCATATTCCTTATTATGAGTTAATTTTTCTATCTGCTTGTTAACTTCTTTTGTTCGCTCTTCTACAGATAAAAATTCCTTTATCATTTGAATAAAGAATAGTTTTTTTCTTCCTCTGTTTTCAATAAATTTTTTAGCTAAATTTAGGTATCTCCTATCATTATTAACTCTAAATAACTTTATTAAAGCAATTTCAATTTCTTGATGCCCAGGAACTTCTATTTTTTTTGAATTAAAAAATTGGATATAGATCGCTTCAGCTAGTTTTTCAGCAATCTGGAGAAAAGTTTTTTCTCTTGTAGTTTGATAATGTTCAACTGCAGCTTCAATTAAATGTCCTGCAGTATATAGTTCGTGTTCAATTAAGAGATTCTTCCACTTTGTTTCAGGAAAGAAGAATTGATTGTATGTAAAAATATACCCATCTTCATCTTGAGCTTCTTGAAGGAGTTTAATATATAGATCTATTAATTCTTTTAATTTCGTGTTTTTTCTTGCTGAAGAGATCCTAATTGCAGCTTCTGACCACTTATGGGCGTCTGAGTCCCAGTAAGAAAGACCTTTTCTGTATCCCTCTTTGTTCTTTGCAATAATTCTGAAATTGTCAATACAACCACTTTTTTCTAACATTTTCCATTGGTGAAAAATAGCTTTTTCTGCATTGACATCCTGTTTATTTTTCCAAAAACCGTTGTTAATTTTAATTTGTGAATATGGAATAGATATGAAAAAAATGTTAGGAGAATTAGTATTTTCGCTCATTTTCTCCCCGATGTTATTTTGCTTCTTCAAAGAAGTTTTCTTTGTAAAGTCTTTTTCCATCTGCTTTATTATGTGGTTGCCTTACAAGCATATTTGTACTTTTTTCTAGTTCTCTTATCTCATCAGCAAGTAAACCAGCTTGTCTAACAATTTCATGTGCTGCTGCAAGGTATATTAATGATTTAGATTTATCTTTCTCTACATACAAACCTTTGATATCAAGTTTAGCTACTTTTGTTAACATTTCTAGAGCAGCGACTGCTTTAGCTTTGGAGTAGTCGTTTTTGAAAGGATATGATTGAACAACTGTCATGCTTGATAGATTTCTTTTGGGTAACATCAGTTCTTTTCCTTCTTTTATTTGTTCAATTACATTATCTATTTCTTTGGTTATTAGTTCAAAAACACCAGCTGCACTAAGAACATTGATTACATAACCATTGAAAATTCCCATTTCTGTAGGATCTAGAAAATCTTTTTTTGCACCAATCATTGGATCAAAAGGAGCGATTAAATAACCTACACCTTCATTTCTCCATGATTCTCTTAGTTCTTTATCAGCTTCGTCAGAGACAACAATGAGTGGATATTTTCCTTTTAATTCATTAACAAGCTTTTTGGGACCATCCAAATTAGCATTGGGAGAAACAACGACAATTAAATCAGATTCTACATATTCTAGAAGTGAAAGGATTCGTTCTGCATCAGATGGAGAAAGCTTTGTAGAAGAGGATAAGACAGTTCCTTGAATGTCATCCCTACTTGCTCGTTCATCTAACATAATATCAACTAAAGTTGTTAGAGTAATATTTCCTATTTTTAAGAATGTGACCTTTACCATTTTTATCACAAAGTGTCCTAAGCATTCTTATTAAAAAATCATTTTGTCAAATTTAAATAAATGAATAATTTTATAATGGTTAATATTTTTCAATCAATGTAGAAAGATGAGAGATAAAGTACTAGTAGCAACTACTTCAGTCTTAATTATAGCATTTTCAATTTCATTGTTAAACATCTATGTCTTACCTGACATACGTTTTCAACTTAATGTTAACAGAGAATACACTAATGACTCTCAATATGAAATTCTTCTAAATATGGAAAATATAGCTATTTCTTCTTCTTATTTTGAAGGTATAAACTTGAGCCACATAGTTTATGATATACCTGAACATTCTATTATGAATATTACTTACATGCTTGAACAAGTAAAAAAACATGAGTCTGCAGCTTATGATACTTTGAAGGATGTATATTTTGATACAAATGAAGTTATTCCTCAACCAAAACAAATCAAAATGTCATATAATGGTTCAATATCGTTTGTAACAAGTAATTCTACAAATTATATCAAAAAAATACTCTCTTTTTATAAAGAAGGAGGAAATAACGCAACTTATTTTGTTGTTCTAAACTCAAGTTCCTACATAACAAAATGTAATATTTCTGAAGTTGGATTAAGTCAGTTTGATATTTATGAATCAATTTTGCTACTAAACAATTTATTTGATGATGTGAATACAAAACCATTCTATGTTATTTATCAACATGTATATTATGAGGAAACAAGAGGTTTTCTACTTTCATATTCCACATCATTTACAAGAATGATTTTTCTGAATGTCTTTGGCGACTTACTTTATTTTATTACTAACGAAGGATATTGGATAAAACCTCTAGATTTACTAATTTGAGTGTAAAATCAAGAATTTTTTGCAAAAAAAATATATACATTGATTACTAGTACATTTTATGTCTCAAGAAATTAAACCAATGGGATTCAAAGTTCAACAAAAGATATTAGCTCTAGTTGCAACATATAATATCTATGATTTGGCAACAGATCAGCAAATATTTCAAGCAAAAAGAAAAATGTTTTCATGGACACCAACAATTATAATAAAAGATATGGCAGAAAATGAAGTAGCAAAAATCGTTTCTAACTTCTTCTTCCAAAATAACTGGAAAATATACGCTCCAGACGGAGCATTGATAGGTGAAGTTAAGTTTCCTCTTATTCGTTTTTGTGGTATCAAATTTGATGTAATGCTGGCTGGAAACACATATACTGCTTCTGATATTTTTGGTTATTCATTCTCTGCTGTTGATGTTAATGGAAACTTAGGTTTTAAATTGGATAGAAAAGTATTTGCGATAAGAGACACTTACAAAGTAGAAACCTATCCTCCTCTAGAACCTGTTTTTGCTTTAGCTGCTGCTTTAGCTATAGATTCAAAATACTTCCAAGGAAAATAAACGTTTTTTTCTTTTTTTTCTCTTTTTTTGGTATATTCAATAAAAGTTAAAATATTAGATTTGAATCTCTTTTTGTGAGAGAAAAAATAGATGAGATTATAGAGTTCTTAAAAAGTGAACTTGCAGAGGATTGCTCTTATTATTCTGGAAAAGTTTTTGGCAGTATGAGTAGTTATCCTGATGATGATGTAGTGAAAGTTTTCACTGAATTTATAGAAAAAAATGCTGGTGATGCAAATATCTTTGCTGGTACAGCTAAGATTGAAAACAAAGTAATTAACCTCTTAGGAACTTTTTTTAACAATCCTACAGCTGGTGGAAATTGTGTTAGTGGAGGAAGTGAAGCAAATGTAGTAGGGCTGTGGGCAGCAAGAAATTTTTTCAAAGAAAGGAAAAACTTAGCTTTCCTCAATGGAGAATATGAAATAATTGCTCCTGAAACTAGACATACTTCAATTGCAAAAGCAGCTGATATATTGAATTTGAAATTAGTAGAAGTTCCTGTAAACAAAGATTTTGAAGTAGAAGCAAAAATTGTGGAAGAGAAAATATCTGAAAAAACTATTGCAATTGTGGGTATTGCAGGAAACACTGTTTATGGAGCAATAGATAACATCGAAGATCTGTCTCTTATTGCATTAAATAATAATTGTTGGTTACATGTAGATGCAGCTTTTGGAGGGTTTGCAATACCTTTCTTAAAAAATCCACCAAGATTCGATTTTATTTTTGAAGGAGTAAAATCATTGGTAGCTGACCCTCATAAAAATTTAGGTAGCCCAATTCCAAATGGTTGTATACTATTCAGAGACTTAGACCATTCAAAACATATTATTCATCACTTACCTTATTTTTCGGGGAAAAAAACTGAAAATCGAACAATTATAGGAACAAAATCAGGAGCTGCGATAATAGCTACTTATTATTTATTAAATTTTAAAGGGATTGATTGGTTAAAAAAACGAATGAAAAGTGCTTTTGAAAACAAAGATTACCTAAAACAAAGACTAGAAAAGTTAGGTTTTGAAATTTTTGGAAAAGCTCAACTGAACGTTCTTGCAGCTAAACCCCCTGATAGTATAAGAAAAAGAAGAAATGAGCTATTCAAAAAAGGTTGGAGAATAGGCAAATATGGAGATCTTTGGAGATTTGTTGTAATGCCTACTATAAGTAGAGAAAATATAAACGAATTAATATCTGTTTTAGAAGAAAATTGTTAGGCACTGAGATTAGGGTTTACAAATGTTATTCATTTGTAATAATTTTTTCCTCTTTCACATCATTTATAAATGAAAAGTGACAAAGATATAATGGGGTGTTTCTGGATGAATAATAAGAAACTATCAGTATTATATATTATAACATTTTTAGTTGTTTCCATGGCTTTTGGAAACAATTACGGAATAAATGTTCAATCTGAAACCAGTTTGAATTCTTATCAAGCACTTCAAGCAGGAGATACCCTGTTATATGAAGTTTATAACTGGTTTGAAGATGAATACAATCATTTACTCTATTTAGAACAAGAAACTCCAGATGTTTTCTCAGATAAATCATATGACAATTTCTTCTTTGAACAGATTGAGCTTCACTCATTTGTAGTTACTGGAGCTGCTGATCCTACATACCTTACAGCAAATGAAACAATGTCATCATATCCAAAGACTAATTATAATTATCATGAATATTGGCACTACGATTATAGTCAAAACAAATGGGTAAGTGATTGGGTAGATGAATATAGTTTTGAAGATCCTCCAAAGAGTGATGTATTTTTCGATATCAGTTTTGATGTATATCAGGATACCTTGAACCTAGATTTAGGTTTTTGGTTTTATGAAGCAGTATATGTTGAAAATTACAATCAAACCTACATAATCAATGGTGTTCCATTTGAAATAAATATTACTCACTACAGTGTTTATCATGAATATACTTCTTCTTGGGAAGACGGATTTTATGATCTTCCTCTGTATGTAGAGCAAAATAATACCAATCAAATTGATTATTACATTGACACTGATACAGGATTTTTGATCGAATATGAAGAGTTTAACACTTTTGAAGAAAAAAGATGGGTAGATGATTATAGCAGTGAACTACAAACCCATGTAATATTAAATGATACATTGTACAATGAAAATTACTTTAATTGGAAATTGGTAGGAGCAAATTGTCAATATGCACCATTAGCAGAAGTAGATTTGCCTTATATAGTGAACTATTATGATGTTTCGTTTTTAACCATAGAAAATGATACAGACTATGTTGTATTACCTTTAGAGCTTTATACATCCTCCAATAATTTAACAGCAGAAATATCTCTTGTTAATTGGGACATGGATGGACCTAATGTTACATTGTATGACAGAGTAGAAAATCTAACAAATGGATATTGGGAATATTGGATACCAGTTACAGAGTTTGAATATGTTGGTCCATACTATTACTATGATGTTTTAGTAACTCTATATGATGGATACAATGTTTCACATAATTCAACATGGCATATAGGACTACAAGACAATAGAGTAATCATACCTGATTGGCCATCTTGGTATGAAGGACCAGACTACATTGAAGTAGGAGAATGGGAGTTCTGGGATCAACCCTACGATGTTTATTCTGATACTTATTGGTTTGTTGATATTTACAGATATACAGATGACCCAATGTATCCAATGGAATTCATTGATCACTGGGAAGGATATCAGAATGGAACATTTTGGCTACATCATCGTGAAGAACCTGAAGGAGAATATCAATATGAAATTGTATTCTGGGACCAAAGCGGTGCTTATATCAATATGACTGTTACAGTTAAAGTAGTTAGTGGTTCGACTTCTCCAGAAGATACCGATCCTCCTGTTATTACTGGTGAAGGGCCAGACATTTACATCAAAGAAGGAGAAGATAAAACTCTAACTTATAAGATTACAGATGAAAACCCTGACCATGTTATGGTTAAGAGGAACGGTACTGTTATTATAGATGAAGACATGACAAGTTCTCCATACTACATTGATATAGACCTCTCAACTTTAGGTGAAGGAACTTACATATTTAGTATTGATGCTTGGGATATTTATGACAATCATAATATCTGGGACATTACTGTCTATGTTTCTTCCAGTTCTTCTGACACAAATGATACTTCACCCACAGATGATACTGGAACAAATACTTTCGATTTAGATGCTCCTAATGGATTAATTGTTGGTATAAGTCTATTTTCTGTTAGTGCTTTAGTAGTTTTACTAAAGAAAAAACGCTAATTTATTCCTTTTTTATTTTTTTATTACCTTTTTTAATTGATCAAGAGTTAAAACTCCTTCACTAGTGATATAACCCTTTATTAGCTCTGCTGGAGTGATGTCAAAAGCATAATTTAATACTGGAGATTTTTCATTAGAAATAAGAATTCTTTTCTCCATTGATGTTACAAACTTTACTTCTTCTTCGTCTCTTTCTTCAATAACTATATCACTAGCTTTTCTTCCTGATAAGTCAATTGTGGACCACGGTAAAGCTACAAAGAAATCTATTCCAAAATATTTTGCTGAAATAGCTAAAGATAATGTACCTATTTTATTAGCAATTGTCCCATCTTGTAAACATCTATCAGCTCCAACGATTATCTTATCAATTTCTCCTTTTGACATAAGAAAAGCTGCAGAATTATCAGTAATAATTGAATGTTCAATTCCTGCTTCATAAAGTTCCCAAGCAGTTATTCTAGCTCCTTGAAGTCTTGGACGAGTTTCATCTACAATCACTCTTACTTTTTTATTTTTGGAATGAGCAACATAAATAGGTGCTAGAGCAGTGCCATAATCCACTGTGGCAGGAGCTCCTGCATTACAATGAGTTAAGATTGTATCTCCATTCTTAATTATTTTTTCTCCTTGTATTCCAATATTTTTACATTCATCTATTACTTTTTCTCTTAAAGAATGAGCTTTGTTCAAAACATTTTCTACTGATAAATTTGTATTTATTGCTTCTTCTAGAATTATTCGTGCAAAATTTTCTAAATCTACTGCTGTAGGACGGGAAGAAATTAAAGTGCTGTAACTTGCTTTAAGAAATTCTATCTGTTTTTCTTGTCGCTTGAATTTACTTAATGCTTGAATTGCAGCAAATACCATACCATAAGCAGCAGTAACACCTATTGCTGGAGCTCCTCTGACTACCATGTTTTTAATAGCTTCGCTAACATCTTTCACACTATGGTATTCATTGAATTTTACATCCCAAGGTAATAACCTTTGATCTAGTAAGACCAATGAATTATTTTGACTATTCCAAAAAACACTTGTCACATTTTTCAACTTTCTACTCTTTATCTGCATACTTAGAAAAAAGAAAGAAAGCAATAAAAATCTATGCAAAAAAAATCGGAATTATTTTTCTCTTTCTTTAATATATTCTCTTAAAGCTTGAACTACGGGTAAAGAGTGAGTGTTTTTATTGTTTCCTAAATTTTTATAGGTTGAATTCTTTATTAATTTGGCTATTTCTTTAGTTATTTTCGCATCATGCATTTTATCTGCTTCTGCAGCTATTAATAGAACTTCACTTTTTACATTAGCATAAGTATCCCACCATTTAGGAAGAGCTAAAGGTTTGCCAAATTTTTTCCATTTTCTACCTTGAGCTTCATTTAAGACTCTGATATACTTTGCTGCTTGCTCTGGTGATTCAGATTTTGCTCTTTTAATCCAAATTTTAAGAAGAGGTTTTAAAACATTAAAACTCCAGAAAGGGACAATTGGCACAATATATCTCGTTAAAGGAGGTAAATCAAATCTTGCAGGAGGAGCAATCAAGACAGAAAATAATGGGTTATATTTGTTATTAGCTAATCCATGTGCAATTACAGTAGCACCAAAACAAGAGCCAAAAAGGATAGTTTTGTTTTGATCAAGTTCTTTAAGATTAATGATCTCTTTTAGATCATCACTCATTCTATCCATTCCTGTCTGAGACTTCTTTGGAATGATACTAGACCCTTTTTCTCTGCTTTCTATGTATAAAACATTAAAGTCTTTACTGAGTTCCATTAAAACTTCATCCCAACCTAAGACTACAGAACCCCATCCAGCAAAAAGAACTATATTGTAAGTTTTTTCTGTTTCATTGTCAACTTTAGTAGATAGAACTCTTAATTGGGCTCCGTCTGACATTGTTAGGTATTCTTCTGTTGCGAATTTCTCATATTCTGCTTGTTGTAGCTCCAGAAAATTTTTCACACTTTCAGCTGCCATTGTTTTAAAAAAAAATAGCTTATTTAAAAAAGTAACTAAAATTCAAAAAAGAAATAAATAGGAAAAATGCAAGAAATAGTACTCGATTAATTAGGAAGAAAAAGATTAGCAATCCAAATATAAATCAAAACAAAAGAAATTGAAAACCAAATAATAATTCTAAACCAATTTTCTTTTCTAAATTCAACCTTTTTATAATGTGATCTTTTAGATAATCCAAAACCCTTGAAATATAAAGCTTGAGCCAAAAATTCAGAACGATAAAGAACAGAGGCTATAAAAATAGCTAGAATTTTAGGTAACCATTTGAAAATTGTTCCCTTTGTTTCTCTTAATCTTATTGTTTCAAAAGTTTCTTCTGCGTCTTTAATTATTCGTGGAGAAAGAGTTAACACTAAAGAAGGAAGTAAAGCAATCTTAGAGGGAAAATGTAAATTTTCTAGTGCTCTTGTTAATTCTGAAGGATTAGTTTTGGAAAAAAAGAAAACAAAACTTAATCCCCCATTTAGAATTCTAGTTATTGTTAAAATACTGAAATACAATCCTGAAAAAATATAGGTCATTCCTCCTAAAAGAATTAATAGAGGAAATATAGCAATAATAATATTAAAAGCGCCGATACTATTTCCAAAAATGATGTTTTCGAACACGATTATTGCCAACATTATTACTTGAACAGCAATATTTGAAGAGAAAACGAATGAAAACTGAATTATTAAAATAATTATGCTTAGTATAGGGTTGAATATAATACCTTCAGATTGAAAAATTATTCCGCTGTAAATTCTGTTTAATAAGTAAGACATCTAGTTTCCTCCTTGATCAAAAACCCCATTAAGAGCTAATTCTGAAATTTCTTCAACAGTAATGATATGGGGAAGTTCAGCTTTGAAACTTTCTTCTAATTCTAAAATAAACCTAACTAACTGATTAGGAACGAGTTTTGTTTTTTTCTCTAATTCGTATAAAATTTTCTGTGGAGTTCCCTTTAGTGCGATTTTTCTCTCTTCAATTACAACTAATTTATCAAAAAAAGGTAGAATACGTTGATCGTTTGTAGCAATAATTACAATCTTTCCTTCTTTTTTAGCTCTTTCAATACAAGTGTATAATAGATTTCTCCCTTCTTCGTCTAATCCAATTGTAGGTTCATCCAGAAGGATGAATCGTTTGTCAGATAGAAAAGCTGTATATATTGCCAGTATTCTTCTTTCTCCTTCACTCATATGATAAAGCTTTCTAGAGATTAAGTGCCAAAAACCGAATTTAGATAACTCTTCTTTAACAATATCCAAATCTACTTTTGTTTTCTTTATATCATCTAGAGGAGTAGGGCCCATTAAAAATAATTTAGCATTTTCAGGAACATAAGCTACATACTTACTTGTGTGTCTTAAACCCTTTATCTTGTTTCCAAATAGGAGTACTTTACCTTTATTTGGTTTGAGAATACCAGAAATCAACCGAAGTAGAGTACTCTTCCCACTTCCATTTATTCCGAGCAACCCTATAATGTTTCCAGGATAGATTTCGAAATTTATATTTTCCAAAATAGGTCTCCTGTTATACCTAAACGAAACATCTTCAACGTTTAGAACGATTTCATGTTTATCTTTTTTTAATTCTTCTTTCTTCTCTTGAAATCTATTTTTTAGCTTTAGAATCTTCTCCACTAGTTCTTTTTTCCCTTCTTCTTTTTCTAAACTTTGTTCAACTTTAAGCTTTTCTGCAAGCAAATAAATTTCTGGTAAGTCAACTCCAGTTAGTTCAGATATTAATTCATGTGATTTTCCTGATTTAATAATTGTCCCATTCTCTATGAAATATATCTTATCTGCTAAAGAAAACAAATAATCTAATCTATGCTCAAAAACTATAACAAGATGGCCCTTTTCTGCTAGTTTCTTTAATGTTTCTGCAATTTTTATCTCTGAAGCGGGGTCTATTCTAGCCATTGGCTCATCCAATACTAGAATTTTGGGATAGCAAATTAAAGATAAACAGAGTTCAACTCTTTGAATTTCTCCAGAACTAAGTTCAGTCATTATTCTATTTTTTAGATGATCAACTTCTGTGACTTTTACAGTTTCTGAAATTCTTTCGTGAATGATTTCACGCGGAAAAGATAGATTTTCCAAAGGAAAAGCTATTTCTTCTTCTACAAGCATGTTAGTTATAAAATCTGAAGGATACTGTGGAATGTAGCCTACAGTTCTGATAAGTTCAAATCTTGTTAAATTTTCAGTTGGTACTCCATTAATTAGTATTTTTCCTTTAATTTCTGCAGGAATAAACTTAGGAATCAGACCCAAAATAGCTTGTGCAAGAGTGCTCTTTCCACTTCCACTTTTACCAGCGAAAACAACAAGCTGTCCCTTCTCTAAACTAAAACTAATATTTTTAAGATTCCACTTGCTACTTGTTTTATATTTAACTGAAAGATTTTCTAACTCTAGCACTCGCACCAACCCAATAAATAAAGAAAGAAAAAAAAAGATTTGTATAGGGCTAGATTTCGTCTTCTTCATTTGAGAGGAAGCCAATTTTATGTAGGTAAGAAACAATTGGAATTGCAATTGCTGTTCCAAAAACTACTTGTCCAAAGTTAAATGGGATCTCTACTAAAGCAGCGCCTATACCAAAAAGTAACCACTCATAAAGGAAATAACCTACAACGATGATTAATCCACCAGAAACGCAAGAAATAATCATCTTTCCTTTCTCTCCCCACAATAGGGTTGAAACCCAGATGAGGGTTATTAACAGTAAAGAAATAATTAATATTACATATCCAGGAAATGTAAAAGTTAATTCCAGTCCTCCAAGTCCAAGAAGAGAAAGACCTCCCTCGATATTATTGTTAAACAACAATGCGGATGCAGTTATCATAAGAGCTGAAATTATAGAAACAAATGTTATCTGAATCTTTTTTGAAAATTTGCGTAAGAGCATAAATAGTAACCCAACAGTAAAACCTTCAGCTGATTTTAAAACGAATGTTGCCGGAGCAAAGATAGCATATCCTAAAACTATATCCGCAAGAGCAGCTCCTACTCCTCCAGCGATCATCCCTACTATGGGCCCACCTACTAATGCTGCTACGTAGATAAATGCTTCTCCTAAATTAAAAAAACCTTCAGAAGTTAATGCTAAATAGAAAATAGATGTTGCTAGAAATACTAATGTTGTAAAAGAAGCTGTTGTTGCTAACCCTCTTAAACTCGCTATTTCTGCAAAATCTTTTTTTATTGAATACCTCTCTATCATTTTTATCACTATTCAAGTTTCAACTTTAATATTCAAGATTCAACTTGTATACTCCTTTAAAAAATTTGTGGTATATCGTTAATGAGAAAAACTAATCATATCGTTGTTTTTCAGTAGGAAAAGAGCCACTTTTCACTTCTTCATGATATTTTTTTACAGCATTAGAAATTATTTCCTTGATGTCAACATATTGCTTAATAAACTTGGGTTTAACTTGAAAATTCAACCCTAAAATATCATCAATTACTAAAACTTGACCGTCACAATATTCTCCTGCTCCAATTCCAATAGTAGGTATGGTTAAACTTTCAGTTATTTTCTTTGCAAGTTTCCATGGAATGGATTCCAAAACTATAGCAAAAACTCCGGCTTCTTCTAGTAGTTGTGCATCTTCAAGAAGAATCTGTGCTTGTTTTTCTTCTCTTCCTTGAACTTTGAATCCACCAAAAATATTAACATACGTAGGAGTAAGTCCAATATGTCCTAACACAGGGATACCAATTCGAATAATTTTTTTAATATCTTCAATTCTTTCCCTTCCCCCTTCAAGTTTTACTGCTTCTGCATTTCCCTCTTTAACTAGTTTATGGGCATTTCTAGCTGTTTCAGAGGGATTAATACCATATGTTCCAAAAGGGAGATCTCCAATCAGTAAAGCTCTATTTACTGCTCTTGATACAGCTTGAGTGAGCATAATAGTATTTTCTAAAGTTACTTTCAAGGTGTTATTATGACCTAAAATTGTCATTCCTAGCGAATCTCCAACAAGAATAGAATCAATTCCTGCATCATCAACAATTTTAGCTATTGGATATGTATAAGATGTAAGCATAGTTATCTTTTCTTTGTCTTCTTTCATTCTCTGAAAATCTTTTACTGTAACTTTATCTTGCATTATTATCAGTCTACGATTTGAATTCTACTATAAATTTTTTCGCTGTATCGAGAAATTTATAGAAAAAAACTATTGTCTCTCTTTACTAAGAAGTAGATAGTTTATTATCATTAGAAACAAAGCAAAAGCTTGATATCCAAGGATATAAGGTAAAATAATAAAATCCTCTGCAATGATTATTCCAGTAGTAAAAAGAGCCATTGCTAAAATCAAAAATAGAAAAAACCACAGAATGATATTTCTATTTTCTTTCTTTAAACCCATTGCTATCCAAAGCATGAGAAAAGAAAGAATAAAGGGTTGGTAAAAACCATTAATTGGCGAAATGGCTAAACTAGGAGCAAAGATAGCAACTAAATAAAAAAGAGAACTAAAGAAGAATAAAAGAATAAGAGAGAGTTTTCTTACAATTCTAGGATAGGTATTTAGTTTTTTTTTCCAATTGACTTTTCTTGAAAATTTGTGAATTATCTTGTTACTATCCTTAAAAAAACTGTATTTTTCTATGTTATTCATTTTTAAATTATTAATTATAGACAAAATTAAAGGAAGAATAAAAAGAGTGTAAGGTACATAAATAAGATAAGGGAACCAGTAAATCGCTGGGTCTTTTATTTCTTGGTCAACAGTATCCAAGTGAGATAACACATAACCAGATTGAACAATTGTACCAATGGTTATTAATATTAAACTCACAAACATAAAGTAAAGCAAGCTTATCCATATTTTATAACGTTGTTCAGTGAAGAGAACTTTTATTCCAGACCTTTTTCTTTCCAGATTCATTATTTTACTTTACTTTTTTAAATATATATAGTTTCTTAATTTTTTTACTTTGAATCTTTGAATTTTTTTAATTTCTCAGCATCGAAACTCTTTAATCTTTCACTTATAAAAGTAAGCGATGTGTGTAATGAATCAAAATTTTCAAAATTGCTGATTATTTCTTGAAGATTTAGAGAATCTTCTTTTTTCATCTCTTGAGCCATTTTTATCATTTCAGGAATTGCTCTAATCACATTATTTACAATAGTTATATTTGACCATAAAGAAGTGCGAGAAAGAGGATTTAGATCAATACTTATTACAGTTTTACTTAACTTTCTTAGAGCCATGGTTCTATCTCCATCTTCCAATGGTACCATTACAACATCAGCAGAAAAGATACCTCTTTTATCTACAATTCTTCTTAAATGTGAAAGTTCTTTTATTTCTGTTTGATAATTAGGATCTAAACCGTATATTTTTTCTGCACCGTTTTCTCTTAATACTTTTTCTAACGCTTTCATCCTTTTTTCGCTGCGATAGAATAAATTAACCTCTAACTTTGAATTTGTTTCTTCTGCTAGTTTTATTATTTCTCTTGGACATAAAGCTGCGACATTTCCATTAACGCTAATAACAGGATTTTTCGCTAAAAGAAGGCTTGCGACTGCAGCTTTTTCCTGTTCTAAAGCAAAAGAAGGAGTTTTTTCTCCTATTAAGTAATCAAATGCTTCTCCTCTACCATGTGCAATTAATCCAGCTTCTGCGACAATGTTAGAGTGCATTCCATCAATAATTAATTCTCTGACTCTAAGTGATTCTGCTCTCGGATGATCTTCAGGAATCTTCATTAAAATAAGGACTTTTTTTCATATTTATATTGATTTAGATAAAATAAGAAAATAGAAAAAGAAAATAAAAAGAAAATAAAAAAAGGAGAATTTAATTTTTTCTTCTTCTGAATAAGAAAGTTGTCATAAATACAGTACTCAAAACAATGAATGCTCCAAAACCAGGAGTATTAGTAGGTTGAGTGTCAGTTGGTTCTGTTGGTTCTGTTGGTTCTGTAGGCTCTGTAGGCTCTATGGGTTGAGGATTAGGTTCAAAGTATGTTTTGAATTCTGGATCGTGGTTTATTTCTTTTCCATCCCAAACAGGATAGTTGATTATAATCAAATCTTTTCTGTATAACCAGTTTAGAGTAGTTTCTTGCTTTTCTGAATCTGTCATTACTTGACCTATATCATCGCTTTCACTTTCAAATTCTCCTACTTCTGTTGAATTAGAAAATGTTTTCTGTCCTGTTAAATAAACCAAATTTAGCACTGTAGTATTTGTATTATGTGTTGAACCTTCTATCGAATATTCTAGTTTCGAACCACCTAAACTAATGTCAATAAGCGCTGTGTCATCACTGTATTCTATTGATACCTCTGTTGTGGTTGTTGGAACAGAAGAACCTATTCCTTCTTCATCAGTTTTAGCCGTTACATCTTCTACTGTTAGCATTTCACTTACTTGATAAGTCGCAAGTGACAGACCCTCCATGCTATTCTTAAGTGTGGAATCTGTTATTCCTCCAAAGACACTTGTTGTAGCTAAACTTGCTTCTCCAGTATCTAAGTTAACTGTATAAGAATAATCATAACTTATATCCATTGGATCTGTTGTTACTGTAGTATCTGAAGTGTTATACCATAAAACTGGATAATCATTATAATCAATACCCCAACTAAAAGTAACACTACCATCATCGTTTTCTACAGGATCAGTCCATCTAGGAGTATAGTTAATTTCAGCGTCTATATCTCCTACTTCTTCCACCACATACTTTTCTCCAACTTCAGTATTGTTAATGTTGATATTGTTATATATTCCTGCACCAGGAGCATAAACAATACTAGTGTAATTGTTGGTAATGTTATAAGTTACAAAGTATTCATTCTTGTGAGCTTCTGGAAAACCGATATACTTAACCCAATCAATAGGATCATGCTTTACATTTCCACTATCGTCCAAATATACATCAAGTTGATTGTTGTAATTTCCATCATAGTAAGCTATCATTCTAGAAGGATTAAGTGTTCCCCATACAGCAAAATGGTCAATAGTTGCATTAGTTGATCTGCTAACAAAAGCTTGTACAACAGCTTGAGCTGTAGATCTACTTTGTAATCGCCCATAAGCTGTAAATTCAAAGCTTTGGTGACCTTGATCTGCAATTAGTTTAGGTAACATATTTCTTGGATAATAATTATAAGGTACATTTCCTCCATAGTCGTTAAATTCTGGGTCATCTGAAGTTATTGTAACATTGTGGAGATAAAATCTAAAGAACCCTATTTCCATCTTAAAGACTTCTGCATATTCAATACTAGATTTAATACAACCAAAGTAATTTAGAGCGATATTACTTCCATCCGTTATAATTACATTATAACCAGTCATTGTTGCATTATATTCAAAACCATAGGCCATATATCCACCTATTATATTTCTTGCATAAAAAGTAGAGTTCACTGTTACTTGGAAAGTCTGTGTTGTTATCTGAATAAACATTGCTACAGGTATAATAGCTACTAAATGATAAAACTTGAATAGACCATATTCGTCAACACTGTCGATAAATTCTATAAGAGTGCTGTTTACAAAGGATTGGCCAAGATACTCTTTTTCAGTTGATAGAAAAAGTACTTCATTTGGTAGATCTGAAGTTACATTTAGACTAACATTATAATGCGCACTTCTAGCCCAAATGCGTGGCATAAGATCGTTGTTAACGTAATCTACCATAGTTTCATTATTTACTAAAACCTTAAACTCTGATTCACTTCCATTTCCCCAAACACGGAAGTCAACTATTAAATAAATAGCATCTACTAACTCATAACCAGTCACTAAATCTAAAGGACCAGTATACATCGTAGTTTCTTTATATTCTTCATCTACAAGCATATAATCAAAATAACTATAAGAGCCTGATTCACTGAAAGTTTTTACTTCGTGAGAATAGTAGATACCATTAATTTCATTAGTTTCTCCCACTGAAGGGGGAGTTAGCGAAACAACCGAGAAAATAACCAAAGATATAACTAAAAAAGTTAATTTCTGTTTGTTCATATATTATTATTTGCATCAAAATATAAAAGTATATTTTTCGAATTTTCTCGAATAATTTAAAATCATTGTTTTTTCTTTTATAACCAATCTAACAATTTCTAAATAGAATGTAGATATTTTGTTAAAAAAAATTAATAACTTTCTTGTACTATTTATATTTCTTAAAATTTATATAACATAATGTTTGTTCTTTCCCATGAGTAATGAAAAAGGCAGTAAAATTAATCATTTGGTCGGAATAATACTTTACATTGGCATATTTACTTATTTTATCACTTCCTTAGTTTCTCTTATATTGCATTTTTCTGATTTAAAAGTTCATGGTTTTATCTTAAATCTATTTGCCTTACTTTTTGAAACACTTGGTCCTTTATATGCTGTTTATTTTATGATACAATTAATTGACGGTATTCTAAATGTTGGAGAAATTAGTTATAATATTGATAAGATGACAGAATTTCCTAAAGTAACAGTTATTGTACCTATTCACAATGTGAATCCTGCTGTTTTAAGGGATACATTATTGGGTTTCAAAAACCAAGATTACCCCAATTTTGAACTGTGGGTTGGTGATGACAGTACAGATGTTAAATTACGTGAAGAATGTGAAAAAATTACAAAGGAAACAGGTTTTATTTACTTTTATAGAGAAAATGATCGTTTCAAAGCACATATGGTTAATATGATTTTGGAACAACCTCAAGTCAAAGAGTCAAAATATGTTGCCTTTTTCGATGTCGATCACATTCCTGAACCAAATATTTTGAAAAAATTTGTAGCTATATTAGAAGAGCATCCTGAATTCGTTTTTGTTCAAGGTAAATTCGGCTTTAGGAATGCGAAGAACTATCTTCATGTGTGGGAAGCTATGTCTCTCACACAGATGTTTGCTAGCCAGAATGCAAGAAGAAAAACTGGTAATGTTCTCTTCTGTGGGAGTACAGCTTGTTTTAGAAGGGATATACTCAAAGGTTTACCAGAAGGGACTTTAACAGAGGATTATGATTTAACTATTAGACTCGCTTCTGAAGGTTACAGAGGATATTGGCTAGATGAGATAAGTTCAATGAGTTTGGTACCGGAAAATATAGGACATCAAATGTCACAGCTTAATAGATGGATGACTGGGCAAGCTGGAGCATTATCAGACCATGTTGGTAAGTTATTTAGAAGCAAAATGACTTTCAAACAAGCAATTGACTTTGTAGTTTCTTCTACTGTTGTGCTTGTAGCTACTTCATTCTATTTTTTAGGTATCTTTTATGCTCTGATTTATGCATTTAAAATACCTATCTATCGTGCATTAGGACTAGATGCTTTTTCGCTAGTAATAATGCCTATATTGACCTTTATTATTTACATCTCCACTCTAACAGCGACAACAATATATACTGCAAAATCTGGTACTTATCCTTTAAGATGGTGGCACGTACCCTTCTTTTTGGCTTTTGGAGGGATGACAGCTCCTTTCTTAGTTTTTCCAGTAATTAAAGGACTATTTAGAAAAAATAAAATAGTTCCAGGAAAAACAAAATGGAATAAACAAGTACCTCTGATTCCATTGTCTATCTTCTTTTCATTACTTGGAATGGTTTTTATAGGTCTAACAACATCTTCAGTTTTAGATTTCTTATCAATTACAAATTGGTACGGATATAATTATTTCTTTATTTTATTTGGAGTAATAGGCATTACGCTCGTGTTTGCTTTTCCATTTATAGTGATTTCTAAAATGATGTTTAAATCACAACACTATGAAGAAGTAATGATATATCATTAATTAAAAAAAAATTATCTTCTTCTTTTTCTTTTACTCTTTTTACTCTTTTTAATAGTTCTAAAAGCAATAATTAAAGACAGAATAGTAAAGATCAATCCAACAATGGCATAAATAGGAAAGTTAGTGTCATAGTCACTTCCATATCGATCAATAAAGGTAAGATAAGAGACAAAACCCATAATGGTTGTACCTAAAATAAGTATGTCTGCAATGAATGCACCAATAGCTCCATGAATGAATAATAAAAGTAAAGCAGCTAGCAATAAATAAGGAATGATCAAAGTAAGTAATCCTTCTGTAGATAAATTGTTGTCGATATCTAAGAAACTTATTTCAACATCACTCACATAAAGAATGGCAAATAACTTTGTTCTATCAGTTAAAGCATCTCCTGCATATTCCCATCTTCCATCTTCACTAAACCAGTTAAAGTTGTAAAAAGCTATTTCAAATTCATTATCATGAACAGATACTGCTCCTAGAGGAGTCATCATATATGTTGTATCAAAACTATCAACATGATGAATACCAATAGGCATAATAAAAAGTATCAAAATAAAAACTACATTAAGAGCTTTCATACGGGAAGGAAAGTGACATCATTCTTATTTTTTTCTAGAAACGTGAAACTAAACAAAAAAAGATAATAAAATTAGTGAGAAATAGATTGTTCTACCTCAATCATTCCTGCAAGCTCTTCGACATTTTCGATTATTTTCTTTGCAAATTCTTTTGAACCTGGATTGTGATGCATAAAGTAATAATTGGGAACTTCTACATAGGTACCGTTTTTCATATTTTCAGCTATTTTAACTGCATCTCCTCCTTTATGCATCCTATCCTTCATTGTACCATATAGCCATGAGCGTACATCAACCCTAATGTAATCATCGTAACAATTGTGATTTATTATTGGGAAGCTCTTTTTCCAGTTTGAACCTTTTCCATTATCAAAGAGTTCAAAATAGGTTTTTCTCTGAATACCTTTAGGGATAGTCATCTTTATCCATAATTTAAGTAAGGGTTTTGCTATGAAATTGTAAGTAAAGTCTGCTGGAAAATAAGCAAGAGGGATAAGTTGTCTAGGTATTGGAAAGCGTATTGTTGGGCTCATAAAAATAGACCCTCTAGGTTTAACAAATCCTTCTGCAATAGCGTGGGCATTAACTGCTGCACCAAAACAAGGACCTAACAAAACAGTTTTTTCAAGATCTAAACCATAATAGTCTATAGCTTCTTTTACATCAAGAGCATGTCTATCCATCGTTCCAGTGTGTTTCTTGTTCATTTTAGAAAAACGTTTTTCTCTAGTTTCTAGAACATATAAATCAAAATATTTGTACAATTCATCCCACGTGTCATTCCAACTGTAAGGAGCTGTTGACCAACCTGGAACAAAAAACAAACTAAACTTGGATGGATGCTTACCTTTTTTTGTATAATAAGAATAAAGTTCTGCTCCATCACTCATTGTGATAAATTCTTTTTTAGCTTCATTGTAGAAGAGTGCTTTTTGTGTATAATTTTTTGAAAAACTACTGTATATGTTCTCCTCCTCTTCTTCATCAATGGTATCATTCATTTTAGTCTGTTTGTAAAAAAAACAGTTGCTTAAAAATTTTATCGGTAGTACAAAAATAAAATTACAATATTTTATAAATGTGTTTAGAAATTCATAAAAAAAGAAAACTTAGTCTATGTCTGTTCTAATTTAGAAAAGAAAAAGTAGAAAACAAAAATAAACAAGATTAATTAGCTGTAGAAATTATTTTTTCAATGAAATCTTTAATAATTTGAGCATATTCTTTAGCTCCAGGATTATAATGAGCAAAATAGTATGAAGGAGTATCAACATATTCACCTTTAGGAATCATTTCAGCAACTTGTTTAGCTATAACTGCTTCATGCATTCTGTCTTCAGTAGCTCCTGTAATCAAAGCAGGACAGTCAACATGAGGATAGTCAACAAAGGAGTCGTGCCAAGCAACAGCTAAAAACTTTTTCCAACGCATTCCAGTAGCGTTTCTAATATTGTTGATGTAAATATCTCTCTGCTTTCCTTTAGGCATGGACAAACTCAACCAAATAACAAGTAAAGGTTTACCGATAATACCCATAAAAAATGCAGGGAGAACATAAGCTAAAGGAAGCAAAGCTTTGGGAAGGAAAAATTTCTTAGGGGGACCATTTAGAATAACACCTAAAGGTTCTATCTTTTTAGTTGCTACAGCATGTGAAATAATAGAAGCTCCAATACATGGCCCCATAAGAAAAGTCTTTTTTTCATCAAGATTGAAATAATCCATAGCTTCTTTAACATCTAAAGATAAACGATCCATATTTGCTTTGTGTCCCCACTTAACTTTAGCACTTTTCGTCTCTCTTTTCTCTTGTACATAAAGATTGTAGTCTTTATAGAGATGACTCCAAAGATCATTCCAAGAAAAAGGACCGGTGTTAAATCCAGGAACGAAAAAAATAGTGTAATCTTTATTCTTGTTAGTGTAATAGTGGAGTAACTCAGCACCATCAGACATTGGAACATATTCTTTTTTTGCTTCATCATAAAAGGATGTATCTTGAATATAATCTTCTGGAAATTTGTGCATGTTAATCAAGAGTAAATGAAGCAATGAGTATTTATTTTTTTGCTTGAAAAGTTGCTAATTTGTTTGAAACAATGCAACAAACTTCTCAATAATTGGCTAATTTAGTATTGTAAGTTTATCAGGTTAAAAATTGTAAAAATAAAAAAATGAAAAATAATTAATAAAAATAAGAGATTTTTTGCTTTAAATGCTTGATCTTTTATTTAGGCACTATTTATTTAACGAAGAACCTTGATTTTTTTATTATTCATTGTGGCCAAGTTATTCTTATTATAAACTTTTTAGCTCTAGCACGATAAAATTTCATTAAAATTGAATATTCGTTGATTTTTTCTCTAGAGATAAATATTAAATTATGCTTCAGCAAATCAGTAATATGCCTCTTTATTGTTCCAGGGTTCATTCCTGTTTTATTTTTTATGTCTATAATTGTCATTTCTTTATCTATTAACATTTTTAGAATAAAACCTTTTTTTTCGTGAAACAAAATGGGTACTACTTCAGGATTAGAAATAATTATCTCCTCTTGTTGTTCATTTCTTTCTTTTTCTTCTCTTGTTTTGCCCATTTTTTCAACTTCCATCTCTTTATTCATTCTGTTCTTTTTTCTTGTTCATAATTTCTTTCTTTTCCGTTTCTCCTTCTGTTTTTTGAACATTTGCAAAAATCAAACTATTATAAATTCTAGTTGCCAGCAATGCTCTCATTGGCATTCCAATAAATATAATTAGCAAGTATGATAAAACTACAAAAACTAACATTATTCTTATTAAAATTATATCTATTCCTGCTACAGTTAATGAAATGGTTAGAAGTGAGAATACCAGCAAGGGTAGCTGAAAGACTAAGAAATATACTCCCCATGTAGTTATCAAACGTTTAGGATTTTCTTTTAATATTTTAAATGACTCATCAAAACTTTTAGTAAAACTTCCTTGTGCTGTAACGCTAGGTAAAGTAATACTAAATATAACTAAAAATATCCAAGATAAAACAAACTGTAGAATTCTGAGTGTAATTACAAGAGTTATCTCGACAGAGGTAATAGAAGTTATTTTTACAGGATGAATAAACCTCCTATCAGGAATAAACATACTTATTCCCATAATAAAAGTGAGTAAAACATATTTCCACCAATGTTTTCTGAAATAGCTAAAAGAACTCTTAAACTCTGCAAACATATCTCCAGAAGAAAAAATATCATAAGCTAGTCCATATTGGCAGTTCAAAAAACCAACTAACACAATGTATGATAATAAGGTTATTAAAGCAACAAATAATCTTGAAGAATTGTAATTTTGCTTTATTGAAACAAAAAGATCACTTACAGATAAATTAGGAAGAATAATATAAATTAGAGATAATATTGAAAATAGAACCATATAAGTAATTAAGAAAGCAACAATAGCAAATAATTCTGTTGCAATAAAAGCTTTATAATTCTCCTTTAACATAGTAAAACTAACTTTAAAATCAGTTTTTGTACTCTCACCAATTGTTTTTTTCTGCGTTTTTTGGTTCATTACTATCACTGTAAGTTTTCATTATTTATTTGTTGTGTGATTCTTTTCTTAACTTACTTTATTTTTCTAATTAACTTCCTAACGAAATTACTATTGGTTCATTGTGCTAAAGGAAAACAAAAGAAAATAAAGAAAACGAAAGAATAGAGAAAAAGCTTACTCTCTTTGTTCATCTATCCTTGTTTTTGTTGCCTTCTTCTGAAGAAATAGTAAGCAAAGCCAAGTAATATCGCAGAATATACTAACATTCCAATTATTGCTCCTGTAACACTTGGAGTGATCCAACTCATATAAGTTGGTCCAGTACCTGTTCGAGACCTTAGTGCTCTTTCTACATATCTTTCTTCTGGCATAGCAAAGGATTCTGTGATAATTGAACTATAATAAGTCAGTATAAAGAATGGCTCCCATGTTACTCCAGTAAACATAAGTATTGAGTTTACCAAATTGAATACCATTAAAATCATAAGTATGCTTGTGACTACTGTTGCACTAGTACTTTTCATAAAACTACTAAAGAATGCTACAAAAGACAATACCAGAAAAGTATATAATAGAGCCCATAGCATTGAAATCCAAATAGTTCCAGGTAAAGAATTGTATTTTATTGCTGTTGTTATACCAACTAACAAATAGTAGATTATAACTGAAAGCGCTGAAAGTAGGTATCGAGCTAGCATTCTACCAGTAAAAAGTCGTCCTTTTGTAATTTTGGGGAAAATCAAGTTTCCTGTATGACTGTTATAATCTTCTGCAATTATTGAACCACCAAAAGTTGTCGCTATAATCATTATTAGAAAGTCAATTAGTATAAGATAACTTTTAATGTAGTCTACGGGATCCTCAGGGGCATCAGCTCCTCTACCTTCTTGAATAAGATTGATAGCCATTGACATCAAATAAATTAAAAGTAAAGCAATAAACATCATAAAGAAATTCTTTAGATTACGCTTAATTTCAAAATTTACTGTAGATTTTATCTGAACAAAACCTCTCCTTAACCCAGTTTTTGTTCTTTCTATTTCTAGATTTTCATTTTTATTGATTGTTATCATTTTTTTTACCTCATATGTATTTTAATTCGTTTGTTTAATTCGCTACAGAGACAGCTACCCTTGTTTTTTCAATTTCGCCGTTTTCATGCTCAAAACCCAAGTCAGTTTGTGAAATGTATTTAAGATACAAATCTTCCAACAAGTTAGTTCTTGGAACCGAAACTCCCAAAACTTTTAATCCGCTGTGAGCAAGAGCATCAAAAATAACTTGCTGTTTTTCAGGACTTCCATCAAATGTAACTTCAAACAGTTTTAAATCAGTGTTATAAGTAACTGCTTCTTTACCTAAATTACTTAAACCATTTATTTTACCTATAATATCGTTTAAAACAACCAAAGTTTTTTCAGTATCATATGGTTGCAATATCTCTATTTGTAAGACACTTCTCTTTGACATCTTTTCGAGGTTTTCTAAAGTATCAAAAGCAATTAACTGACCATTATAAATAATACCTATCCTGTCAGCAAGCTCACTAATCTCATATAATAAATGACTACTAATGAAAACAGTCTTACCTTTGGCTTTTAGGCCTTTTATAAATGCCCGCACCTCTTTCCTCGCTTTAGGATCCAAACCAGTCTGGGGTTCATCAAGAATAACAACTTCAGGATCATGAACTATGGCAGAAACAATACCTATTTTCTGTCTCATACCCTTAGAAAAAGTACCAAGCTTTTTGTCAATCCAATCAGACATACCAATTATCTCAACAACCTCTTCAACTCTGCTATTGATCAACTTTTTAGGATAACCCTTTAACTCAGCAAAATAACTTAAAACCTGTCTAGGAGTCATATGCTTATAAAAAGCAGGATTTTCAATGAGAAAACCAACATTGTCTAAAAGATAGTCTTTGGACTTATGAGTTAATTTCTGCAAAGAACCATTACCCTTTATCCAAATTTCACCATCGTCAGGAATTAATAACCTGGCAATCATTTTCATTGTAGTAGATTTTCCTGCTCCATTAGGACCCAAAAAACCTATTATCTCTCCCTTCTTTATGTCCAAGGAGATATTATTAACTGCAATAAAACTTCCAAATGTCTTAGTGACATTCCTTAAGCTTATCACAATATCTTCATCATTTTTCAAACTAGCATTGTTCATTTAATCACCTTTCTATCTAAGAATAGAACAATTTTCAAGATATAAAAACGTTTGCATTTTTCGCAAACGCTTGACAAATATGAAAAAGGTGGAATAATCAGTGAATATCATTCATAAACTTAAACAACTTTAATCAGATAGTAACTGTTGATAAAGACAATGGGGTTATTCGTTTTCTTAACAAATATAATAATTTATGAAACAGTGGACGAAGATAAAAAGAAAAGATAGTTGGAAAACATTTTTTTCCTGTAAATTTGTGATTTATTGTTTAAATAGAAATATATTCGAGAATAATCTCTTTTATGAATTTTCTAAAAATGCTTTTATGCTAGAACCCTAAGTTTGTTTATATGAAAAAGTCTTCTGAAAAAATAATTTTGACTATTTGTTATAATAACGAGGAAACATGTGATAGTTGTTCTCTTTTTGGTAATTTAATGTGTAAGTTAGATCACAAAGACTCGATTATATTTATTTGGCCATTTTTAACAATGATTGGCCTTTTAACTGCAGGTATTGTAATAACAAGAGTAAAGGTTGGTACTCCTTGGTGGGCAATAATTACTTTCATAGGGGTATATTTTCTGTATATGCTTTTTTTCTTTAACATCTGGGAAAGTAAGATTCTCTGCAGTCATTGTCCTTTCTATATTATCGACGATTCAAAGATTCTAAAATGTTATGCGAATTATGGTTTCTTAAAAACAGCTAAATACAACCCTGCACCCATTTCTAAATCTGAGCAAATACAGTTTTTAATAGGAGCTTTGTTGCTTTTTTTTATTCCGATAACTTTTCTTTTGATTATTCAGAACTTTCTTTTTGCAGGGTTAGTTTCTTTAAGCACAATAATCTTTTTTGTTAATACTATGAATACTTCTTGTAAGAAATGTCCTAATTTCTCTTGTATCCTAAATAGGGTTCCTGAAGAGTGGAAAGAAGAATATTTTAAAAAGAATGAACTTATGAAAAAAGCATGGGAAGAAAGCAAACAAAAGTAATTTTTATTAACATTTTTTCTTCAATTTCTCTTTTTTGTAAATAAAATTAAAAAAATTTAAAAACAACTGACTATTTTAGAAACCATGAGCATTGTAAAAAAAACAAATAAAAAGAATGTTTTTCTATTTAGTTTCTACGACATTGCTAATACAGTTTATTCACAAGTTATACAAAGTACAATTATTTTGCGTTATATTCAAATTATAGGTCAAGTAGAGAATGGAATGACTAAAGATCAAGCCTATTTTGTTTTTACCACAATTCAAGCTTTGAGTCAAATTTTAGTTGTTGCTCTCATTCCTCTTTTTGGAGCAATGATGGATAGAGCTGGTAGAAAAAAACCTTTTGTACTTACTATCACTGGAATTACTTTAATTAGCACTTCCCTTTTCTGGATTAAGAAGAGTATAGCTGTTGTGATGACGCTTTTTATTTTAGCGAACCTCGCTTATTGGGCTGCTCTTGCCGCTTATGATGCGATGATACCTTCTTTGGCTGCAGAAAAAGATATTGGTAAGACTTCAGGGATAGCAATGGGTTTAGGTTGGGTTTCTATAATTCCCGCTATAGGAATAACTATACTTGCTAATTCTCTTTGGGGACAACCAAACGCTGACCCCAATCAAGGACCAGTTGTTTATGGTTATTATGCTAACCCTTGGACATATATTATGACTGTAGGTTTGTTTATTCTATTCTTAATACCATTCTTGTTCACAAAAGAAAAAGCTAAACCTGGCGAGTTTCCTAAATTTAAGGAGTTACTAAATGATTCATTTGGAGAACTCTATCGTACCTTTAGAGATATTAGAAAACATAAAGAGATGTTCAAATTCATAATTGGCTACTTCTTCATTGTTGACATGGCCAACACAGCAAATATCATCCTCTTAGATGTTCTTAGAGATGCAATAGGTTTTCCTGAAAGTCAAAGTCTAATACTCCAGCTTCCTGTAGTCTTTGCAGCTATATTTGTTATTCCTATAATTGGTTGGATGGGTGATAAATTTGGTGCTAAAGCAACAGTATGGACTGTAGGAGCACTATATATTACAGGACTTATTTCAGGAATATTTGCTATATGGTATGGTAAGAAATCTGTCTCTCCTGGACTAACATTAATGTTCATTCTTACTTTCGTTATGATGATCTGTGTAGGTATAGGTTTAGGTTCAACGTGGGTAGTTCAAAGGGTAATGATACTAAAACTTGCTCCACCAGAAAAAGTAGGTGAATACGTGGGTTTCTCTTACATTGCAGGGAGATTGAACGCTTCTGTGGCGATTTTTATCTGGGGAGGAATAATTAAGGTGTTCTATCCTATTTTCAATGCTAAAGGGTATGATTATCGAACTTATTCTGTAGGACTACTATTCTTGCTCTTTTTACTAGTTGTAGGAATGGTAATAACATTCTTCGTTAAAATACCCACAGATGAAGAAAGAAAGAAGTGGGCAGAGGATTATATAAATAAAGGAATGAAAACACAAACTGAACTAGAAAAAGAGCAGATGAAGAAATCTTGATCCCTCTTTTACTCATAATTTTTTAAAAGAAATCTTAATTTCTCTTTTTTTATCATTTTTTTATCTATAAGAATCATTTAAAGCTGAATAAGAAGATTTTTTTATTACGCTTCTATTGTTGTTTTAATGAGGATTCTACAGAATAAAAAAAATAAAATCCTAGTTATCTTTACTTTTACGGTCTTTTGTTTAATGTTTGCTTACAACATTGTGGGAAAACCCACAAAAGATGAAAATGCAATGCTTTATTCTTATCAGAACATGTTAATCGTTCGATATCACGATATAAGAGTAGATATTAGTTCTGTAGATGAGATTTTATGTAAGGAATCTTTTATTATTGAAAACTTTGAAAATAGTAGTCTTGACACAATTCCTTTGTGGTTCAATTATTCTATTAGTTCAATTAAAATTAAAGACATTAACGGTTCTCTTCTCTATAATTGGAAAGTTGTTGAAACTAATTCTAACTTTGTAGAAGTTTATTTAAGGAAAAACATAACATTACATGAAATTGCTTCCTTTTCGGTAGAATATGAACTGTTAAAAGATATTCCTCTGATACCAGCAGAAAAAAATTATTACTTATTTGAGTTTTATACATCTATTACCTATTCAACATCTGTATTAAATGTGGAGTTTTCTCTACCTGAAAATAGTTTTATTCATCAGAGTGATGAATCAATTTATCCAAACAATGGAGTACAGAAAATAAATTATAATAGAATAACTGTTTCATGGCAAAGCAATAATGTAAGTGCTTTCTCTAATCCCTTATTTTATGCTAAGTTTAACGAGCCCATAACTGTTGAAGAAAAACAAGGTTTTTTTGAAAAAGCTCTTAATCTTTTTCTTTCTGGTTTATTACTTGGCTTTTTCTTGGGTATAAGTTTTCTTTCTTGGTTTGCAAGATATAAAGAAAAAAGAGCAAAGAAGCAACTAGGTTTAACTCTTCTAGATGAAAATCAAAAAGAATTGATTAAAATAGTTTATGAACACAATGGAAAAATAAGTCAGAAAGAAATGTGTACAGTTACAGGTTTTTCTAAATCAAAGATTAGCAGAAATTTGATTCCTTTAGAAAAAAGAGGGCTGATTTACAGAGAAAAATGGGGAAGAACATATGTTATCCACCTTACTAAAGAAGGAAAAACAGTTATTGAGTAAAACAAATGAAATTATAGATAGCAAATTCTTGTAGACTAGTTACTTTTTCAATTTTAGTTTCTAATTTCCTTTATTTGTTTATTTGTTTATTATAGGCCGTGATTTTATATGATTGTAAGTTTTTCAAATCGTTTCACTTTTGTTTCACAAGTCATGCAACCGTTTCTATACTGTTTCACTTTTGATGAATCCAACTTTTAATAAATCATCATTTCAACATTTAATCAGGTGAAAAAAATGAACAAGAAACTAACCACATATTTGGCTATTACAGGAGTATTATTTTTAGTACTTATGAGTTCTTTACCACTAACTTCTTTGGCTTACAAAGAAGATAATGTAAATGTAGGTAAAGATAATGGATCTTTTATTATTGATACTCCACTATTAAAAGTAAAGCTAATGGACAATAAACCTGATATTATGTTCTGGATTGCAAACGATACTGATTCGAATAAAAGAAACCCTGTACCTGCTTATCACGTAGGATTCAACTATGTAACAGAGCTATTTGGAGATGATTTAGTAGTAGATAACAGAACTGAACTCGGTGGAAAATCATACAATTTAGCAGCAATTGATTGGACTTTAACAACTGAAAATTATACTAACGAAATTGTTTCAACTTTAACTTCTGAGATTTTATCTAATGGTGCAACAATTAGTTTTATTTTCCATGTTTTCACAGAAGATACAACTGTTACAAGAGTATTAAATGATAGCACTACTGTGACCTATGATGTAAAAGCTCTCTCTGAAGTCAAATTTGATATTGTTGTTTCAAATTGGACCTTCACAGAAGGAGCAGTAGGATTAACTTTTATTACAACTATACATGAACTTGCATATAGACACAGAGTAAGGGCAGGAAATGCTACACATACCCAAGGTGAAACAGAAAATAGAAACAGTACTGAAACCTATCCAAGCGATAAAAGAAATAATGACCCTGAAAGATGGGGTGTAGAATTTACTGATGAAAAAGGAAATCTACAAAGCTATTTTGCTTGGACACCAGAAGCTGATGTTTTTGATGCAGACGACAATTACTTAAAAACGGTAAACGTAACTGCCACTACAGCTGAGAAAGGTTTCAAAGAAACAGATCACTTTAACAAAAGATTTGGAATTGATTACTTATTCCTCTACCTTACTTATCCAAATTACGGAGACAATTTAAAACTTGTACACGACCCAACAATTGGAGTAGTTGAAAGTACAGGCGGTATTTCATGGTCAACAACTGCATCAATAGTCTTACCTTTAGTAATCGTAGGTTTAATAGTAATAAATAGAAGAAGAAAATAATTATCCTTTTTCTTTCTTTTTACTTTTTTTCATTTTACTTAAACTTTTAGCGTATTCTAAAGCTTCTTTGTATCTTTCTATAGTCTCAACTTGTAATTCGTCATCTGAATCTAAATTGGAAATTTTTTCTCTTAAAGTTCTTATAAAGAGTTTGAGTTCATCATCAGGAAGTTCTTCAATTATTGTCTTCGCCAAAGAAATATTAGCTGTATCGACATTCGGAATGTCTAATTCTAAAGGGTTTTTTTCCCATTCTTCTATAGAATAAGCTAATTGTTCTGTTCCTAAAAGATCTATTATTTGATCAATCTTGAAAGGAACAAGTTCTTTAAATCTTTTAAAGGCATTAGCATATTTTTCACTTTCTGCAATCCTAGTTGCAAAAAATCTGTCTGTTGGAAACAGAATTTTGACAGCACTTAATACAAAAGTACCTGACTGAAAAATCAAAACTAATGAGTTTGCTTCTGTTGAGTTTTCATTTGGTGAGGATAGAAAAGCCTTTTCCAATCTCTCTTTGTTGGTTAGTTTCCATATTCTTCTTAATAACTTTATTTCAAAAGCTCCTTTTACCTTCTTATTTTTACTTTCAATGAATATTATGTAATCTTTTTTTCTAATTGTTCCAGTGTAATTTTTCCTTAATTGAGTTAGATCTACTTCTTCTCCTTCTTCTTTCTTCTCTCTATAATAAAAAATAATTTTCTTCTCACTACTAATGAAAGATTTTTTACTTTCAGTTACCTCTCTGTCTGTGTCTCTAAGAAGTAAAATCTTCTCAAGAATAAAAGGAAGATTTTCTTCAGAAACATCAATCATAAAAGAACTATATGAAAATAAGTTTTTAACCTTTGCTCAATTTTGACAATATTTTTTAAAAACTTTAAATAGGTATAATTGTTTGATGTACCAGTCGTGATAAGGTTTAGGATCGTATTCTTTAGGAATTTTAGTATAGTGGTTGAAAATGTAGTTAATTTTTCTCAAACCTTTCAAAAATCTATAAGTAGTTTTTATGTCTGTCAGTCCCTTGAAGAATTTAACTAAAAAATCGAAAAATGTCTGTTTGGGATATTTATTAAGAAACATCCTGTGTATTTCTGCTTTACTAATTAATCCTTTGCTGAATAAAAAGTATAACTTTTCTTTATCAAAACTCAAAATAAGGCTTCTAAAAGCTTCTAAAGCTGCAAGATGTCTTCCAGCTATTTTGAAAAATTCTACATGATATTTCCATAATCGATAGATTGATACTTCTTTTTTCTGTAAGGCATCTAAAATTACTTCAGATAGAATGTTTAAAGCAATAAGAGATAAATTCTTCCCTTCAACAGTGAAAGGATTTGTCTGAAATGCTGCTTCTCCAATTGAAAGAAAACCATACCAAGCTAGAGTTATTGGTCTTCTTACAACAACTTTTTCTGAAAAGGAATTTATAGGTGAAAGGTTTATTCCTTTAGATCTGTTAATTATTTCATTAGTTACAGCTTTTGCTTTTCTTTTTGTGAGATTCTTGTTAACAACAGTGAAAAAAGATAGAGTATTATTTTCTTTTTCTACATTAGTTACAAACTCTCTATCGAATAAACAGTAGAAAGAATCACCTTCTAGCTGGATTTGGTTGAGTATCTTTTCACTTTTCTCGATTTTATTTCTGGAATAAAAAGTATCAACATATTCTTTAGAGGAAATTTTTATGTTTAGGTCAAGTATTTCGATGTTTTTAGTCAAAATTCGTTCTGTTCCTGAACAGTCGACAATGATTTTTCCATTAACTATTTTCCCTTCTTTTGTTTTTACACCAATAACCCATTGCCCTCTTCCTACAGGGTCAGTAATTTCTGTTTCAAAATTGAACTTTGCTCCCGCTTTAATCGCACTTTCAACCATGTAATTGATATATTCCTTAAGGTTGAACCTAACATATTCTCTTTTTTGTAAGGAAATAGAGAAATTTAAATCACTAGAATAAAAGAAAGTTTTTCTAACAACATTTTCTATGTCCTTGTAGGTTTGAAGAAGTTTAGAAGAGTTGAAAATTTTTTTATCTAAATATATGATTTGATCTTGTCCAATTTCTTCTCTTTTCTTCTTATCAAATACAATCACTTTTTTTCCAGTAATAGCTAAACTAAAAGCTAGAGTTGCTCCTGTGAAACCAGTACCTACAATTATTACATCATATTGTTCTTCTTTCTTTGACATTAAGTAAGCTTTCAGAATGAATTATTTGAACATTTTCTATTGCTTTGTTAGAGAGTGGATTTTACCCTGTTCCTCCAGTCACTAGTTCAAGCAAAAATGTTAGTAATGCAAGAATTATAATTGCTGGGAGAATTTTTAATGCGTAGATAATCTTATTTTCTTTTGAAATTGCTCCTAAAAGCATCCCCAGAATCACTACTTCTACGACTATTAGAGAAATAGATATAATGTATCCCACTTGCATATTAAAAGCTTTAACTAGAACTAATAGAAACGGTGAAATTGAAATCGTGGCAAAGAGAAAGGGAGACAATCCATCTACAGCTGAAATGATCCAAGAGACCTTTAAATTTGCTTTGGCGAGCCTGGTGTTATTTAAGTTTGTAATCATATCTGCTTCCAAATCTTTAATTTCTTTAGTTCTTTCTGCTCGTTCAGTAAGATAAGCTATCCAAAAGCCTGAGATGCCCATAGCCATAGAAGCACTTATTCCAAGGATCAGCAATGTTTTAGCAGCAACCATGTCTTGTTCAGGGGTGCCAGACTTGAAACCGTGAGCTATCATCGATCCTATTATTAACCCTAAAGCTGTTAAAGCTCCATCAAAACCATTCATCACAAAATACCTGCGAAGGATATTTTCTCCTCCAGTTAAGGTGAGAATTTTACCTATGTCATTATCACTTTTCAATTTTGTATTCCCAAAGAAAACTTCTAAAATATTTTTTTTTGAATTCTTTAAAGATTTTTCGGAATGAATGTTTTTTTAAATAAGTTACTTTTTCACTTTCAAACAAGTGTCTAAAAAAGATTTTAAATAGTATAAGATTTAGAAAAATAAAGATGCAAACTTTCTTTGACTCAGCTTTAGAAGCAGAATTTAATAAAATATACGAAAAATTGAAAAAACTTGAACGAAAAAACGATGACGAGTATCAAAGTGACTTGTCTTTCCTACTTGAACATTTTAGGATTTTTGAACCACTTGATACTACTTGTCAAAGAGAAGACTTTAGCGTTTCTGCAATAGATGGGAGTGGAGCCAGCGATTTAATTAAATTGAATAATATTTCAGTACACCTTATCACTGCAGGCTTTTCTGCAGATCAAACAGATTTTAAAAAAGGAACCACAACAGAATTAGATATTAGACCTGAAATTAGTACATATCCCAACGGTGTAACTAAACTTGTTTTAATAAGAGAAGATGAAGAACTAGAAGTATGGGAAGAAATTACCAATTTTGTAAGAGAAAATTATGGTAAAGAACCAAAAGAAATAGTTTTTGATGTTCTTAGGACCATGATTTTAAGAAAAATGGAAAATGAAGGTAAAGATATTTCCAAAATACGAATAAAAAACACTTTCGAATTATTACATCAAGCTAAACTTGCAGGTTTTACTCTTTATAATAAACCATTAGAAAAATTTCATGAATGGATGATAAGTCCGAGACCACAGACTGGATGGTATGACCAGTTTAGAGAAATATTAGAATATTCTCTGGCATTTTCTATTTTGAAAACTAATAAAAAAATAAAATATTTATTCATTGATGGTTCAATGAACATGCTAATCTCAAAGAATCATAATCAACCAAGATTAATTTCTAATTACCTTTTACGTGATTTATGTACAGAAGCTCTAAAGCGAGACACATGTGTAGTAGCTGTAAGTAAAACAACTACTTTTCCTTTTATTTACAAAATAGCTCAAGATGTTAGAAATCATCTTAAAGGAGAAAAAAAATGGTTTTTCCGTGTTCCTTCTAAGGAATTAGGAGAGACTCCTCTTCGTCTGTTAGAAGGAAAAAGTATTCCTCCAGAGAATGCTATTACTTATCTTTTCCATTTTTCTGCAGATTTACCTGTTTTAAGGATAGACTTCGATTTAGATTGGTGGAAGAAGAATATTCATTCAGAAGATAAAGAAAAAGAGAAAGAGAGAGAAGTTGAGATGTTTAAAGAAATTGATTGGTTGTCTCGAGATGTAAGATATCATGGTTATCTTTTTGATCTTGCTTTCTCTCATTTTAATGCTCTAATAACTTTCAAAGAGAGAGATTTAATTGCGGATAGATTAATTGATTTCTTTACTGAAAAAGGTGAAGATCCAAGGAGATATATACACCCAAGAAAAAGATTAGGATTAATGTAAAAAGGTGAAAAAATGGTAAAATTAGAATTAACAGAACCAATAGGAATATTAGCAGAAGGAGATATCTCATCGTTAAAAGTGATATCAAAGGATATTAGATATCAAGTTGGTGAAATATTAATTATCACCCATCCTGAAACTCCGGAAATCTATTTGTTTCGGGTGATGAATTATGAAAATATTCTCCGATCAAGTTCTGATATGAGCTATGTTGCTTCAAATATTTTGAAAAACAGAACAGCATATATTGCGAGGGTAGAAAATGAGAAAATGGTAAAAGTATCTGGAATCTTGATGGGTTACTCTCTTTATGATGAAAATAAGAAAAAGTGGATTCTACATAAACCTCGCTCTCTCCCTCCTCATTTTTCATATGTTTATCGAGGGTCTGAGTGTAAAGCAGCCTTACAAGATCTCTTATGGTCAGAATTTGGTAATGATATAGAAATAGGAAAATTACAAGTAGGTGCTACAACCTTAGATATCCCAATTAAACTAGATGTAGAAGCTCTTCCAATGCATGTACAAGTAGCAGGAACAACAGGAGCAGGAAAATCTTTCTTCATGTTGACAATGATTACTTCAAGTCTTAAAAATAATGTAATTAACGCTTTAAAACCTTCAAAGGCAGATACTATTAACAAGAAAATTTCTTTCTTCATGGTAGACGTACATGATGAATACATGAGAGGAATGAAAGAACCTGAAACAAATGCAAGATATGGTATAAAAGATATAGCTGAAGCAAGCTTAAAGCAAGATAAAGATATTTACAACCTTCTATTTGGAAAGAATTTCTATCTTACTTCTGATATGGAAAGTGTAGAAAAAGATATGCAAAAATATGCTAAAGCCTTACGTTTCAGACTTGAAGATATAGAGGTAAGTGATATCATTTCAGTAATGGAAGTCACAGATCAAATGGCTTCATTCATGTATTGGATTAAATCTCATAATGAAAATTGGATTTCAACTATTTTAGAATTAGGAGAAGAAGATGATCAAGGAGGATTTTCTAAAGGGACAGTAAATGCAGTAAAAAGAAGGCTCAGGAGTATATACAACTCTCCTATTTTCAGAGAGTCGAGAACTATCACAACTTCTGATGAAAAAAATCAAGAACAATCAAGCGTTAGTTTTAGTGATTTAGCAGAAATAGTTTACAATTTAGAACAAGGACATTTCTATAATTTTAGTTCAGCACTATTAAGTTCGACAGAACAATTTATCGTTTTAACTATGTTAGCAAGAACAATCTTTGCTTTAAGACAATCTTTAATGTCTTCTACAAGATGGTCTCAGTTTGAAAAACAAGTAGAGTCAAGATTACCAAGACAAATAAGTAACGAATTGCTAGGAAAAACAAATTCTTCTTTTTCGATAAAGGATCTCTATATTAAAAATAAAGAAGGAAACGACTATATTCTTAAAAAAGTGAATGAACTTCCTGTAATTCTTCTCACAATTGAAGAAGCTCCAAGTATTTTGGGAGTACAGATGTCTAAACAAGGAAATGTGTTCGTTGACATTAGTAGACAAGGAAGAAAGTTTGGAATAGGCATGTTACTTATTACTCAAAATATTTCAGCGATGGAACCTTTGATTTTAGCCAATACAAACACAGAAATAAACATGATGCTAGGAAATGAGATAGAGATAAAACAAGCAATCATCAACGCCAGTAACAACATTACAGGATACGAACATGAGTTTAGAGTATTAAACAGAGGTGAAGCTATAGTTACTAACTCTTTACGCAATATTCCCATGCCTGTGAAGATACACAATGCACCAGTTTTAATTAAAGAAAATTTGTCTTTCTTTGAAAATCCTTATGATAGTTTGAAAATAAAAAAAGAAAAAAGGATATCTAAAGATATTCCTCTTCTTTAATAATAGAATCAAAAATAATTTGAATGAAAGAAGGTGAAATTAGTGGTAAAAATAGCTCATATGTCTGATACTCATTTATCACATAGAAGAGTAAGAAATGTTAGAGATAGTTGGAAAGAAAGATATAGAGTAAGTTGGATAGAGAATGACTTTTCATTAGCTTTTCAAAGAGCTTTAGATGCAGCTATTGAAACTAAATGTGATTTTCTAGTTCATTCAGGAGATTTGTTTGATGTTCCTGTAAAAAGAAATACAACTTCACCTTCTGAATATGCAAGAGCTATTGCAATAAGTGAAATAAGAAGATTTTTGGAAGCTACACATTTTAAAGTACCTATAATTATAATTGATGGAAATCATGGAACTTATCTTTACAGGAATAATAGTACTATAGAATTCATAAAATCAGCTTTCCCTGAAAATGTGTTTATAGCCACAAATTATGACCTTAAACGAGCAATAGTAAAAAATGAACCTTTGAAAGTAGAGTTTGAAGAGATTAACTTTTATCTGTTTCCTTATTTAGAATTCAAATCTATGGCTAATTATGAAGAACTCTATGATGAATGGATAAGTAAATGCCAAGAGCCTGAAGACGGAAAAATTAATGTTGCAGTAGCTCACGGAATGTTTAGGAATTTGGATTTGCATGAAAAATTATTCTCTTTTCCTTATGATTATGTAGCTTTAGGACACGATCACCAACAAAGAAAATATGCTCCAAACGCTTGGCAAGCAGGAAGTACAGAAAAATATACCTTTGCTGAAAGAGGACAAGAAAAGTATTTTAGAAGTTATTATTGAGAAAGGAAAAAATTTACACATTAATCCAATAAAGGTTGTTAGCCAAAGAGAAATGAAACAATTCGAAGTAGAATTAAGTTCAGACATGAGTGCATTAACTGTAGAAGAAAAAATAAGAGAACTTGTAGCAAGTTATAGAAAGAACTTTGATGGAAACACAGCTGCGAGAATAAAAGTTAAGTTACAAGGAAAAACTTCTCTCTCCTACTGGTGGACAATAGAAGATCGTTTAGTAGAAATACAGAAAAATGTTCTAACTGAAGAATATAACATCCTAGAATTTAGATGGGATGAAGAAGAGTTAAAGAAATCTATACCTCAAAGCCTAGCCAAAACACCACAAATGGATCAATACCTAATTGAAGATCCAGTCAGGGATTTTGTAAATTATTTGAAAAACTTAGAAATAGATGATGAAGTAAAATTTGAACAATATGCAAAACTAGGACCAGAAATAATTAAAGAGGTTTTTAGTGAAGGATTTATTTCTTCAAAGGAGGAGTTAGAATGAAAATTCTTTGGATACACATGGAGAATTTTAAATGCTACCGCAATGAGAGGATTCCAGAAACAGGTATCCTTCCAAAAGGATTGATTTTTGTAGAGGGAGAGAATTCGGTAGGAAAAACTTCTTTGTTTGATGCAATATATTACGCTCTTTTTTACGAACCTACAAAGGACAAAGCCATTTTAGGTACAAAAGATATGCTAGTAAAAAGAGGAGAAAAAGAGACTATCGTAGAAGTTGCTTTTGAAATAATGAATAAATACTTTGTAGTACAAAAGCAACATGGAATATCAACTCCTCTAAAAGTAGTTTTACTTCAAATTGATAGAGAGATGGCTGAAAAAGGAGAATTAAAAAATCCCATTAAAATAGCAGAAGGACTAGAGGATGTAAACAAGAAATTGTTTGAACTATTAAATATCACAAGCGAAAGCGTGTTGAGCACTCTAATAGTAAATCAAGGAGAAGTGCAAAAACTAGCAGAAGCTAAAGGAGCAGAACTTAGAGATATAATTTACAAACTTTTTCATTTAGATGATATAAGAGAAAAGTTGAAACGTGTGATTAATAGAAAAATGGAGATTTTAGATGAAGAATGGGAAAAATACAAAATTGAGCGCACAACAGAGAATATTCTTGAAGAAATTAAAGAAATAGAGATAGAGAAAGAAACGAAAGAGAAAGAGTTAGTAAAAGCAAAAAATGAACTGGAAAAAATAGAAGAGAAAATCTCTCAATATCCTAAACATGAAGATATTCAATCAATAAGCAATATTTTAACTCAAATACAGCAAACCAAAGAAACTATTTCTAAGCAAGAAAGAATAATTAAACAAAAATCTGAAACTTTAGAAATCAAGGAACTAACACAAGAAGAAATAAAGGATAAAATCTTAGAAATAGAGAAGATTATTCAGAAAACTAACAATAACATAGAAAATTTAAGAAACAAAAGAGATAAAGTCCAGAAAAAGTTGCATAGTCTCCAAAGAGATCTTGCTGAAATAAAAGAAAAAATCAAGAAACTAGAAAGTCATGAAGTAGGACATGAAGAAGATTTTACTTGCGAATTATGCGAACAAACGATGCCCTACTCGAAATTTAAGGAATTAGTAGAGAGTAAAAAACAATCAATTACAAATATTGAATTAGGGATTAAGAAAAGAACTGCAGAAAAAAGAGAAGTAGAGAAACAAATTGAAAAAGAAAGCAATTATATTAATAAGCTAAAAGAACAAATTTTTTCACTTAATAATGTCAAAGATAGGCTAGATAATCTAGAGAATAACAAGAAAGAATTGGATAAAAAACAAAATAATTTAATAACACAACTTAAAAAATTCAAAGTCCAGACAGTTGATCAGCTTTCAAAGAAATATAATGTCGAAAACTTTGAGGAATTCTTTTCAATTATAAGTCAACTGAAATCTGATAAAGCTAGTCTAAATGCATCAATAAGTCATCTAAATAAAACTATTGAAAAACTAAAACAAAGGAAAAATCAATTAGAAAAAGAAATAGACAAAAATAAGGAAAAGGAAGAGAAACAAGAGAGTATTCTTCAAGAACAAGCTGCACTAAAAGATGTAGAAGGTGTAGTTTCAAGTTTTATAGCTGAGGAGCTAATCTCCAATAGATTGCTTGCAGGAATACAGCAGACAACTAATCCTAATATAAACTTGTTTACGAGAGGAAAATACTCAGAGATATATCTAGAAGCAACTACAAAGAAAACTTTAAGGTTAAGCGTTTTAGACAAAGAAGAAGAATTCGTAAAAAATCAAGAGTTCCTTTCAGGAGGAGATAAAGCAGCTATAGGACTAGGATTGAGATTAGGTATAAGCGAATTACTAAAACAAATTAGACCATTCAAAGATTCTCCTCATAATCCTCCAAGGATGGATATAATGATACTTGATGAGCCTTTGGGTTCACTTGATAGTGAAAGAAGGAAAAAAGTTCTAGAAGGATTGTTGATACAGAAGAAATTCAGTCAAATATTTCTGATTACACATACAAATGTTAGAGAAGAACTTCGAGCTCCTTCAATTCGAGTAAGTAGAACAGAAAAAGGTAGCTCTACAGCCTATTACCCTGCTCCAAGTAAAATAGAGTTAGAATCTGAAGAATGATTCTTTTTTCATTATCTTTATCTTTTTTGAGAATAATATTTATATCTAAAAATGGAAATGTTCTCTAGGGTTTGAAATGATACCTGGAACACTTAGACCTTTACCAAAAAGATTAGCTAAAGTAAAAACAGAAGCTGAAAGGCTTTTTAGAGCAGTGGACTATGATTACGAGACTATTAAAGAAATACTAAAATCTAGTAAAAATTTTGAATTTGAAGAAATAAGAAGACAATATATTAATTGTATAAATCATCACATAAGAATAGTTCCACTCGTAAAAGAAGCAGATAAATTGTTAGTTAAATATTCAAGAGATCCACTTCTAAAAGAAATGGTTTTCAAACTATTTGATAAGTTGGAAAAATATGAATACAGATTGAATGGTGATATTCAACGACTTGATACTATTTTAATGTCGAAAAGAAAAGAATACATCAATAAAACAATTCCACTAGTGAAATCAGAAATAAGAAGCAAGTTATCTTTCTTAAGAGACCTAGATTTTGAGCAATTACTCGCTGACAGTGAAAAATATTCTGCTATTATTTCAGGCATCGTAGATCGTGTAAATATATTAAAAGACGAGTATCAAAAATTAATCGAAAATGCTCTTGAAAGCGCAGTAGAAGCTTATAAAGAGTTAAAAGAAAAACTAGACGAACTTGAAGATGAACTAAAAGAGTATGTTCTTATTCTTGCTACTTGTAAGATGGAATTGCTAATTAACGATTCAAAAACTTTGCTTGAAGAAGGAGTTAAAATATTCGAACGTTTTGAATTAGAACAAACAACTGAACTCATAGAAGAAGCACAAGAGTACCTAGAAAAAGCAAAACCAACTCTAAAAGAGATGAATGAATTAAAGGTAGATATTCCTAAAAAAGCAATGAAAAAGAGCTTTGAAACAAAATTCCGAGAATTAAGAAATAAATTCGAAGAAAATAAATTTACTCTAGATGAATTGATAAACAACATCGAAACTAGAAATAGGTTACTATCGACAAATATTGAAAGAATTGATGCATTAAAAGAGCTAGCAAAATCAATGTCGAGTGACATCAAAGAAACAGGAGAAATATTAAAAATAAAAAGAATGGGTACATTTAAACTATACTTGAAAGAAAATCTTATTCCACACATGGAGTTGCAAGAAAATGGTATAGTAAAAATACCAAAGGCAGAAGAACTCACGGCAACTTTTATAGATGAAATAATCTTGACTCTTGAAGATGTAGATAATAAAAATATAGTTAAGGACTGGTTCAATGCTTTTAGAGCAACAAAAGTAGGTAAGTGGATATATGAAACTTCAATCAAAATTAAAAATAAAATAGTAGACATAACAAAGAAGATTGTAAAAAAAACTAAAAAATGGATCCAAGAAATGAAAGAAAAAAGAGAACAGAAAAAATCGCAAGAAAATCAACAAAAAGAAGAGAAGAAATAGCAACATTATGTGATTTTGTGTTTTTGTGTAAAAATTCTCTATTTTTTTGTTAAATTTATTACTATATAATAATGAATACAAAAAGAAATTAGGTTGAAATTATATCATTCATTGAATTTTTGAAAAAATTTTTGCCAAAAAAAATAAATATTTAGTTATATATATGTGGTATGTATTAAAATGACTTCAGATTCATCTTGTTATTGTATTGTAAGAATAACTTGGCCTAAATGGATAGTTGCAACTGGACAGATAGCTTTAGGTATTGGAATACTCTTATTGATCATTTTTTCGATCTTTTACACAAAGACAAGTTGGGAAAATTTTTCGCTATACGGAATCTACGTGGGAGCAGGTTTTTTGCTACTTGGGGCACTAATTAGCTATAGTTACTAACTCTTTACGCAATATTCCCATGCCTGTGAAGATACACAATGCACCAGTTTTAATTAAAGAAAATTTGTCTTTCTTTGAAAATCCTTATGATAGTTTGAAAATAAAAAAAGAAAAAAGGATATCTAAAGATATTCCTCTTCTTTAATAATAGAATCAAAAATAATTTGAATGAAAGAAGGTGAAATTAGTGGTAAAAATAGCTCATATGTCTGATACTCATTTATCACATAGAAGAGTAAGAAATGTTAGAGATAGTTGGAAAGAAAGATATAGAGTAAGTTGGATAGAGAATGACTTTTCATTAGCTTTTCAAAGAGCTTTAGATGCAGCTATTGAAACTAAATGTGATTTTCTAGTTCATTCAGGAGATTTGTTTGATGTTCCTGTAAAAAGAAATACAACTTCACCTTCTGAATATGCAAGAGCTATTGCAATAAGTGAAATAAGAAGATTTTTGGAAGCTACACATTTTAAAGTACCTATAATTATAATTGATGGAAATCATGGAACTTATCTTTACAGGAATAATAGTACTATAGAATTCATAAAATCAGCTTTCCCTGAAAATGTGTTTATAGCCACAAATTATGACCTTAAACGAGCAATAGTAAAAAATGAACCTTTGAAAGTAGAGTTTGAAGAGATTAACTTTTATCTGTTTCCTTATTTAGAATTCAAATCTATGGCTAATTATGAAGAACTCTATGATGAATGGATAAGTAAATGCCAAGAGCCTGAAGACGGAAAAATTAATGTTGCAGTAGCTCACGGAATGTTTAGGAATTTGGATTTGCATGAAAAATTATTCTCTTTTCCTTATGATTATGTAGCTTTAGGACACGATCACCAACAAAGAAAATATGCTCCAAACGCTTGGCAAGCAGGAAGTACAGAAAAATATACCTTTGCTGAAAGAGGACAAGAAAAAGGTATTTTAGAAGTTATTATTGAGAAAGGAAAAAATTTACACATTAATCCAATAAAGGTTGTTAGCCAAAGAGAAATGAAACAATTCGAAGTAGAATTAAGTTCAGACATGAGTGCATTAACTGTAGAAGAAAAAATAAGAGAACTTGTAGCAAGTTATAGAAAGAACTTTGATGGAAACACAGCTGCGAGAATAAAAGTTAAGTTACAAGGAAAAACTTCTCTCTCCTACTGGTGGACAATAGAAGATCGTTTAGTAGAAATACAGAAAAATGTTCTAACTGAAGAATATAACATCCTAGAATTTAGATGGGATGAAGAAGAGTTAAAGAAATCTATACCTCAAAGCCTAGCCAAAACACCACAAATGGATCAATACCTAATTGAAGATCCAGTCAGGGATTTTGTAAATTATTTGAAAAACTTAGAAATAGATGATGAAGTAAAATTTGAACAATATGCAAAACTAGGACCAGAAATAATTAAAGAGGTTTTTAGTGAAGGATTTATTTCTTCAAAGGAGGAGTTAGAATGAAAATTCTTTGGATACACATGGAGAATTTTAAATGCTACCGCAATGAGAGGATTCCAGAAACAGGTATCCTTCCAAAAGGATTGATTTTTGTAGAGGGAGAGAATTCGGTAGGAAAAACTTCTTTGTTTGATGCAATATATTACGCTCTTTTTTACGAACCTACAAAGGACAAAGCCATTTTAGGTACAAAAGATATGCTAGTAAAAAGAGGAGAAAAAGAGACTATCGTAGAAGTTGCTTTTGAAATAATGAATAAATACTTTGTAGTACAAAAGCAACATGGAATATCAACTCCTCTAAAAGTAGTTTTACTTCAAATTGATAGAGAGATGGCTGAAAAAGGAGAATTAAAAAATCCCATTAAAATAGCAGAAGGACTAGAGGATGTAAACAAGAAATTGTTTGAACTATTAAATATCACAAGCGAAAGCGTGTTGAGCACTCTAATAGTAAATCAAGGAGAAGTGCAAAAACTAGCAGAAGCTAAAGGAGCAGAACTTAGAGATATAATTTACAAACTTTTTCATTTAGATATAAGAGAAAAGTTGAAACGTGTGATTAATAGAAAAATGGAGATTTTAGATGAAGAATGGGAAAAATACAAAATTGAGCGCACAACAGAGAATATTCTTGAAGAAATTAAAGAAATAGAGATAGAGAAAGAAACGAAAGAGAAAGAGTTAGTAAAAGCAAAAAATGAACTGGAAAAAATAGAAGAGAAAATCTCTCAATATCCTAAACATGAAGATATTCAATCAATAAGCAATATTTTAACTCAAATACAGCAAACCAAAGAAACTATTTCTAAGCAAGAAAGAATAATTAAACAAAAATCTGAAACTTTAGAAATCAAGGAACTAACACAAGAAGAAATAAAGGATAAAATCTTAGAAATAGAGAAGATTATTCAGAAAACTAACAATAACATAGAAAATTTAAGAAACAAAAGAGATAAAGTCCAGAAAAAGTTGCATAGTCTCCAAAGAGATCTTGCTGAAATAAAAGAAAAAATCAAGAAACTAGAAAGTCATGAAGTAGGACATGAAGAAGATTTTACTTGCGAATTATGCGAACAAACGATGCCCTACTCGAAATTTAAGGAATTAGTAGAGAGTAAAAAACAATCAATTACAAATATTGAATTAGGGATTAAGAAAAGAACTGCAGAAAAAAGAGAAGTAGAGAAACAAATTGAAAAAGAAAGCAATTATATTAATAAGCTAAAAGAACAAATTTTTTCACTTAATAATGTCAAAGATAGGCTAGATAATCTAGAGAATAACAAGAAAGAATTGGATAAAAAACAAAATAATTTAATAACACAACTTAAAAAATTCAAAGTCCAGACAGTTGATCAGCTTTCAAAGAAATATAATGTCGAAAACTTTGAGGAATTCTTTTCAATTATAAGTCAACTGAAATCTGATAAAGCTAGTCTAAATGCATCAATAAGTCATCTAAATAAAACTATTGAAAAACTAAAACAAAGGAAAAATCAATTAGAAAAAGAAATAGACAAAAATAAGGAAAAGGAAGAGAAACAAGAGAGTATTCTTCAAGAACAAGCTGCACTAAAAGATGTAGAAGGTGTAGTTTCAAGTTTTATAGCTGAGGAGCTAATCTCCAATAGATTGCTTGCAGGAATACAGCAGACAACTAATCCTAATATAAACTTGTTTACGAGAGGAAAATACTCAGAGATATATCTAGAAGCAACTACAAAGAAAACTTTAAGGTTAAGCGTTTTAGACAAAGAAGAAGAATTCGTAAAAAATCAAGAGTTCCTTTCAGGAGGAGATAAAGCAGCTATAGGACTAGGATTGAGATTAGGTATAAGCGAATTACTAAAACAAATTAGACCATTCAAAGATTCTCCTCATAATCCTCCAAGGATGGATATAATGATACTTGATGAGCCTTTGGGTTCACTTGATAGTGAAAGAAGGAAAAAAGTTCTAGAAGGATTGTTGATACAGAAGAAATTCAGTCAAATATTTCTGATTACACATACAAATGTTAGAGAAGAACTTCGAGCTCCTTCAATTCGAGTAAGTAGAACAGAAAAAGGTAGCTCTACAGCCTATTACCCTGCTCCAAGTAAAATAGAGTTAGAATCTGAAGAATGATTCTTTTTTCATTATCTTTATCTTTTTTGAGAATAATATTTATATCTAAAAATGGAAATGTTCTCTAGGGTTTGAAATGATACCTGGAACACTTAGACCTTTACCAAAAAGATTAGCTAAAGTAAAAACAGAAGCTGAAAGGCTTTTTAGAGCAGTGGACTATGATTACGAGACTATTAAAGAAATACTAAAATCTAGTAAAAATTTTGAATTTGAAGAAATAAGAAGACAATATATTAATTGTATAAATCATCACATAAGAATAGTTCCACTCGTAAAAGAAGCAGATAAATTGTTAGTTAAATATTCAAGAGATCCACTTCTAAAAGAAATGGTTTTCAAACTATTTGATAAGTTGGAAAAATATGAATACAGATTGAATGGTGATATTCAACGACTTGATACTATTTTAATGTCGAAAAGAAAAGAATACATCAATAAAACAATTCCACTAGTGAAATCAGAAATAAGAAGCAAGTTATCTTTCTTAAGAGACCTAGATTTTGAGCAATTACTCGCTGACAGTGAAAAATATTCTGCTATTATTTCAGGCATCGTAGATCGTGTAAATATATTAAAAGACGAGTATCAAAAATTAATCGAAAATGCTCTTGAAAGCGCAGTAGAAGCTTATAAAGAGTTAAAAGAAAAACTAGACGAACTTGAAGATGAACTAAAAGAGTATGTTCTTATTCTTGCTACTTGTAAGATGGAATTGCTAATTAACGATTCAAAAACTTTGCTTGAAGAAGGAGTTAAAATATTCGAACGTTTTGAATTAGAACAAACAACTGAACTCATAGAAGAAGCACAAGAGTACCTAGAAAAAGCAAAACCAACTCTAAAAGAGATGAATGAATTAAAGGTAGATATTCCTAAAAAAGCAATGAAAAAGAGCTTTGAAACAAAATTCCGAGAATTAAGAAATAAATTCGAAGAAAATAAATTTACTCTAGATGAATTGATAAACAACATCGAAACTAGAAATAGGTTACTATCGACAAATATTGAAAGAATTGATGCATTAAAAGAGCTAGCAAAATCAATGTCGAGTGACATCAAAGAAACAGGAGAAATATTAAAAATAAAAAGAATGGGTACATTTAAACTATACTTGAAAGAAAATCTTATTCCACACATGGAGTTGCAAGAAAATGGTATAGTAAAAATACCAAAGGCAGAAGAACTCACGGCAACTTTTATAGATGAAATAATCTTGACTCTTGAAGATGTAGATAATAAAAATATAGTTAAGGACTGGTTCAATGCTTTTAGAGCAACAAAAGTAGGTAAGTGGATATATGAAACTTCAATCAAAATTAAAAATAAAATAGTAGACATAACAAAGAAGATTGTAAAAAAAACTAAAAAATGGATCCAAGAAATGAAAGAAAAAAGAGAACAGAAAAAATCGCAAGAAAATCAACAAAAAGAAGAGAAGAAATAGCAACATTATGTGATTTTGTGTTTTTGTGTAAAAATTCTCTATTTTTTTGTTAAATTTATTACTATATAATAATGAATACAAAAAGAAATTAGGTTGAAATTATATCATTCATTGAATTTTTGAAAAAATTTTTGCCAAAAAAAATAAATATTTAGTTATATATATGTGGTATGTATTAAAATGACTTCAGATTCATCTTGTTATTGTATTGTAAGAATAACTTGGCCTAAATGGATAGTTGCAACTGGACAGATAGCTTTAGGTATTGGAATACTCTTATTGATCATTTTTTCGATCTTTTACACAAAGACAAGTTGGGAAAATTTTTCGCTATACGGAATCTACGTGGGAGCAGGTTTTTTGCTACTTGGGGCACTAATTCTATCAAGTAATGACTGGTAGGTAGAAGAAAGAAAAAGAAAAGGAAAAAAGAAACTTTAGAAAAATGCAAACGTGATAAACAAAGGAAGAAGAGTGATTGAAAGTATATTTTGGAGTTTGATTAAAATATGTAGAGAAGGTCCGGCAGTATCTTTTAGAGGATCACCTACTGTGTCTCCTATTACTGCCGCATCATGCGTTTCTGTTCCTTTACCTCCAAAATGTCCAAGTTCTATGTATTTCTTAGCGTTATCCCATGCTCCACCAGCGTTAAACATAAACATCGCTAATATTCCAGAAACCACCTTAACTGCAACAAGATAAGCTGCTAGGTACCATACACCAACAAGGAAACCCATTATTATTGGTGCCAAAATAGCTATGAAAGTGGGTACAATCATTTCTTTTAAAGCATTTGTTGTGCTTATTCCCACACATCGAGAATAATCTGCATTGGATTCTCCCTTCAAAATACCAGGGTTTTCTCTAAATTGTCTTCTTACTTCATCAGCCATTTTGAAAGAAGCTCTTCCAACAGCTTTGATGATTAATGCAGAGAAAAGAAAAGGCATCGTTGCTCCAATGAATATAGCAGCAATACCAATGGGACTTGCAATGTTAACAACAAGATTAGATAAATCAGAAGCATCCATTCCGAGTAAATCAGCTGCTTGTGTAAGAAAAGCAAACAAGATAACTACAGAAGTTAATATACAAGTGGACATGGCATAACCTTTGGTTATTGCTTTAGTTACGTTTCCCACACCATCTAATTCTTCTAAAGCAGAGCCTACTTCATCATTTATACCAGACATTGTAGCTATTCCTTCTGCATTATCTGCAATTGGCCCAAAAGTATCTGAACTCATTATTATTCCTGTAGAAGCGAGAACACCCATAGTAGCAGCAGCTACTCCGAAAACTCCAAGCATTCCTCCTCCCATAATGAAATATGAAGCTACAGAGACTCCAGCAACAACAATTAAGGGAATAACAGGACTTTCAAGACCATAAGCTAAACCTATTATTATGTTTAAAGCTGGCCCACTCTGAGAACTTTTAGCAATTTCTTTTGTTACTCTCCCTCCAGTAATTGTGTAATAATTTACAAGCATAGAAACTACAAGAGTAAGCACTAAACCTAAGCCTAAAGTATAAAATAATCGAATATCCTTCATTAACCAGAAAGCAATAGCAAAAAATCCAGCCAATGAAATGAGACCAGAGACCAAAAATGACATGTAAACATTAGTACTTGTTTTACTTTTTGTTGCACGAACAAAGAAGACTCCTACGATTGAGCTTATTATTCCCACAGATTCAATTAAAAGAGGAAATATAAGCGCATTGTAGCCATAAACAGGAATAAAAACTAAACCAAGTATCATTGTTGCGATAATATTGTCTGAAAATGATTCAAAGAGATCAGCTCCTCTGCCTGCGCAATCTCCTACATTATCTCCTACTTGGTCTGCTATAGCTGCTGGATTTCTAGGGTCATCTTCAGGAATCTTGTTTTCGACTTTACCAACGAGATCAGCTCCAACATCTGCTGCTTTTGTATATATTCCTCCTCCAATCTGAGCAAATAAAGCGGCCAAACTCGCTCCAAAACCATATCCTACAAGAACAGTAGGATCTTCGCCGAATATCATAAACAAAATACCAATTCCCAGTAAACTTAAACCAACGATTGAAATACCTGTAACAGCTCCTCCTCTAAAAGCTACAACTACAGCTTTTCGACTATCAGTTCGAGCTTTATTTGCGGTACGAACATTAGCTCTAACAGCAATGCTCATTCCAATATACGCTGCAACAAGAGAAGAAATTGAACCAATAACAAAGCTTAAAGCCACTTCCCACTGTAAAACTAACCACAACAGTATAGCAAGCAGTACTATAAACACTCCTATAGTAATGAATTCTCTCTTAAGAAAGGCTTTGGCCCCTTCGCGTATGAAACCTGCAATTTCTTTCATTCTATCTGTTCCTTCATCTTCTTTCATTACTAGATAAATCAAAAGGAAGACTACTAAAATAGCAACAGAGCCAACTATTATACTTATGTACGCCAAATCCACCGTTTTCACCTTAATATTTTCTTTTCAATATTTTACAAAAAACCAAAAAACATTACTTTCTTTTAAATGTATTGCTAATTTTTGTACAGAAATGTTAATTAATTAACTATTATAATAGTTGTCTATGATGCTTTATAGACATAAACCGTTAATAAACGTTAAAAGCTAATAAGAATTGAAAAACGATAATAAAAATAGAATAATACATATTGTTATTAAAACAATTTTAAGGTTAATAAAACAAAGATTGTGTTATAGAGCAAAGAAAAAAGTTAAATGTAATTATATGAAATAAATTTGTTAATAGTGTGGATAAAATGGTTGAAAATAACTTTTTAAACAATCTAAATAGCTTTTTGAAAGAGTTTAGTTTGGAAAGTTCTAAGATTATGGAGAATATTAATTTCTTCTTTTTATTCTTCAATGATCTAAATGTAGAGATAGAAAAAAGCAATTTTTCTGAAATTGATAAAAAACTTGTTTCTTATTCTTTTGAAGCTTTTGATTTAACCTTAAAAAAAACCTATAGATTTATTCAAGATAACTGTTTGTATATTTTTGAAAAAAAACAAGATTACAATAATGATGTGAAAAAACTAGACATGTATGAAACAATCGTAAAAGAGATTTATTATGCCTTAGGAGATTTTTATTTAGAGAAATATGCTGGGTTAGTTTCATTTATTAAGGATAATGATATTAAAATAAATCTCAAATTATACTCTAAATTTAGGACTATTTTTCTCAGATTACTAAATCAAATCCAATCTTTGAAACAATATATAATCAAAGATGAAGAACTAAACAAATTAACTAATTGGAGAAAAAGTAAATTACAAGAATTGATTCACTCTTCAACTTCAATTAATCTTGAAAAATTATCTGAACAACTACATTTTGATAACTCTATTGAACTTGAGCAGTGGATAATACAGATTTCTTCAGACATTTTTCTTATTGATGATAATATTCTCAAAATATCAAGGTCTGTTACTGATGACGAAATAGCTGAATCTATAGATTCTTTGCTAAACGAGTTTAAGAAATATGAAACATTAGGTTTAGGAAAAAAAATCTGAGGAGTTAAAATGGATTTAGTAGAAATTAATTTCATAGTAGACGATAGGAATGAAATTATAACTGTAGAATCATCAGTTGAAGAATTAGATTTATCGAATAGAAACATCAAGGACATCAATTTAGCAGGGGTAGAAAGACTTCCTTTTCTCAAAAAGATTGATCTTTCAAACAATAGTATTGAAAAAATATATGAAAAACCTTTGAAATATTGTCCAAGCTTACAAATAGTTAACTTGTCAAATAATGAATTAGATGAAATAGATCTATCTTTCTGTTATTATTTACCTGACTTAAGAGTTTTAGATTTATCAAAAAACAAATTAAGAAAAGTAAACCTTTATCACCTTCTTTTGTGCAACTTTCTAAATACATTAGATTTACAAGAAAATAATTTCGAAGAAATTGATTTAACTCCACTTATTTCTTTGCCTTCTCTTAATCATCTTTCACTCTCTGAAAAAGAAAAGAAAGTGATGAAGTTAGAAGGAATGCTATCTTCTTATTTAAAATCCAACTCTCCTATAAAAACCCAACTAGTTGAACTAAAAAAGCTATATACACAGAATAATAGGATGCTGCTAATTAAACAAATAGTCAAAACCTACAAAAAAATAAGGAAATCTAAAATAGCTCAGTTTCTTTCTTTTGAAAGTGAAATTGAGTTTGAGAATTGGTTACTTACTGAATATGGAGATATAAAAGCTTTTGAAATGACTGAAGAGTATCTTATTATTCACAAAGAAGCAGTAAATGAGTTAGACGAGATGCTCTCAAAATTAGAGAAATCGTTTGAATCTCTACGTAGATGACAATCTATTGTTTTCTTTCACTTTTTTTTCAAATTTTAAAGACGTTGAATTAATACAATAGCGTAAACCTGTTTTATCTTTAGGCCCATCGTCAAAAACGTGTCCTAAATGACCTCCACAATTACTACAGACTATTTCTGTTCTAATCATTCCGTGAGAAGTATCTAATTGTTCTTTTACGGCGTTTGGATCGACTGGTTCAAAAAAACTAGGCCATCCACAACCTGATTTGAATTTTGCAGATGATCTAAATAATTGTTGACCGCAACCAGCACAACTGTAAATTCCACTTTCAAAATGGTCGTAATATTCTCCAGAAAAAGGTCTCTCTGTTCCCTTTAACCTTAAGATGTAATATTGGTCTTTGGTCAGCTTTTTTTTCCAATATTCATCTGTTGAATTTCCATTTTTAAATTTATTCACATTATAAAGTAGCAATCGAGCTTTAAATCAATATTGATTTCACAAATTTAAAAAATGAATAAAAAGTTTAAACAAATAATAGGTGACAATATGCACTTTGAAATTGGTGACAATATGCACTTTGAAATTAAACAAATTGGAATAATTCATTCTCCTTTTAAAAAAATGGAAGAAGCTCCTATTCAACCTCGTTTTTCAGATAAGCCTGGCAAAATAGAAGTTTTTCCTGAATACAAAGAAGGATTAAAAGATCTTGAAGGTTTTTCTCATATAATCTTGCTTTATTACTTCCATCTAGTAAAAGAAGAACAGTTAACTATTCGACCTTTTATGGAGCCAGATAAACCAAAAGGTGTTTTTGCAACGCGGTACAATAAAAGACCCAATAAAATAGGTTTATCCATTTGCGAAATTGATAGAATTGAGGATAATATAATTTATGTTAAATATATAGACGTGCTGGATAATACTCCTCTAATTGATATTAAACCTCTTGTTCCTTTATTTGATTTCAGAAATATTGAAAACATAAAAGTAGGTTGGTTATCTAATAAAAAAGAAAGACCTAAAGAGTAATATTTCTTTTCCAAATTTCAGCTCTTTTGTACAATGTTTTAAACAGACAAAAATAATTAATTTCAATTTTTGAAATATGTGTTTCAAGATAGCTATTTATTATATTTCTTAAGGTATTAAATTGAGAAAAATGGCTACACTTGAAGCAATGAAAATAATTCCTGACAGAACTGTTGAAGAGTTAGAAAAAATTGATGTTGAAATTGGTAAGATTTTAACTAAAATACTTAATGAAGATGGAAATAATTTAGATTTTATAGAAAAACAAATTTATGCTATTCTTCTAATCTCAAAAGCTGGATTACCAATGTATTCAAACGTAAATGCTGATTTTAAAGTAAATGAACTTTTGCTGTCAGGATTGCTAGGGGCTTTACAAATAGTAGGAAATTCAATTTTCAGAGACGATACAGTTATATGTTCGATAAATTATAAAGGTTTCACGATTTTATTTGAAGAAATGTCGTTTGGAAGTTTGGTTTTAATTGTTTCAGAAAATAATCAATTAACAAGAAAAATAATTAAGATAATTAAAGAAACTTTAACTGAATAATGTCTGCTTCGATAATTCAATTAATCTGATAACATTATTGGGGTTATTTCTTACAAGGATAACATCTGCACTTTCTATTGCAACATCAGTTCCTGCCTTAAGCACAATTTTTGAAAAAATTAAAGAGTTTGCAAAACATTAATTGAGAAAAGAATCCCAAAAAATATTAAGTTTACAAAACTCAAAAAAAAAACCAATAAAGAATATTGACCAAGCTATATTAGTTCTTTTTTTATCTATTTTTGATTTTCGTGATTTATCTTTTTGAAATGTGAATTCTATTAATGGATAAGCTTCTATTAACATTCCTGAGACCATAATAATTATACTTATTACAAGAATAAGTATATATACTGTATACTTGATAGTCCAGGATAATTCTATAAGAATGTTATCAATAAATGATGCTAGTAATAAAGATCCAAAGATTCCTATTATGGAAAGAAAAGATTGAATCTGTAGATTTTTTACATCAAAGTTAATATTTGTTTCATTCATTAATACTACCTACCTTATTTGTTACAAACCTATTGCTATATAGAATAGCCTCTTATAAGTGTTGGTCTAGCGAAAATGCAGATGATAAGGAAAATATCTATTGACATAATAATGTGTGCTGTCAGGCCCACGCTTTCATATGTTCTTAATGATTACTAGAAGTTTTCAAATAGTAGTGAATTTAATTTTTAGCGATAATATAGTCATTTATTCAAATTATATGACATCACTATCCTATTTTTTTTTAAAAAAAAGAATAGAGTAAAAAGTTACGATTTATCTTTTTGTTCTTTCTTTGCAGATTTTTTATTGTTTTTTGGAGATATATCATATTTTCTTAAAGTTTGGGAATTGATAGCGACGATTACTGTACTCAAAGACATCAAAATTGCGCCTATAGCAGGGTTTATTATTACACCTACACTTGCTAGAACTCCTGCAGCTAAAGGAATAGCGATTATATTATATCCTGCTGCCCACCATAAATTTTGAATCATTTTCTTGTATGTTTGCTTCGATAATTCAATTAATCTGATAACATCATTTGGGTTATTTCTTACAAGGATAATATCTGCGCTTTCTATTGCAACATCAGTTCCTGCCCCTACTGCAATTCCTACATCAGCAGTAACTAATGCAGGAGCATCATTAATTCCGTCTCCGACCATAGCGACTTTGTATCCTTCCTCTTTTAATTTTGTAATTTTATCAGCTTTCTCATGTGGAAGAACTTCTGCAAAATAGTCATCCATTTCTAATTCTTTTGCTACCCATTTTGCTACTTCTTCTGCATCGCCTGTAAGCATGTATGTTCTTATTCCTAAAGATTTTAACTTCTCAATAGCAATTCTTGAATCTTCTCTTATTTTATCTGCTAGAGCAAATGCGCCAGCAAGTTTGTCATCAATTATTGTAAAGATTACAGTTTTTCCTTGTTGTTGCACTTGTTTTATCTTCTCATCTTCTATTTCTATTTTCAACTCGTCAAGTAAGTTTGGGCTACCAACATAGACTGTTTTTCCATTTATTTTACCTTTTACACCTTTACCTGGCATTACAGTAAAATCAATAGTTGAAGGGATCTTTATTTTCTTCTCTTTTGCATAATCTACTATAGCTTTTGCAATTATATGCTCAGAGTTAATCTCTAACGCTGCAGTTAACTCCAATAACTCTTCTTCAGGAATGTACGAGATAACATCAGTTACTCCAAAGTTTCCTTCAGTCAAAGTTCCTGTTTTATCAAAAACTATAGCATCTATGTTTCGAACGTTTTCAAATCCAGTTCTGTCTCTTATAAGTACTCCACTTTTAGCAGTAATAGAAGTAGATAAAGCAACAACTAGAGGAATAGCTAAACCTAACGCATGGGGGCAAGCAATAACTAATACTGTTACAGCTCTCTCTAAAGCGAAATCAGGAAAACCAAGAAGGAACCATGTAGTATAAGTTATGATTCCTGCGATAAGTGCTACATAAAATAATAATGCTGCTGCACGATTAGCTAAATCTTGTGTTCTTGATTTACTCATTTGTGCTTTTCTTACTAAGTCTATTACTTGAGCAAGATAATTTTCTTCACCAGTTTTAGTTATTTTTACATGTAAAATTCCTTCTGAATTTATAGATCCACCAATAACCATGTCATCCACAGTTTTGGATACAGGCATTGATTCTCCAGTCAAAAAAGCTTCATTTACATATGAAGAACCGTCTATAACTACACCATCTGAAGGAATTTTTTCTCCAGGTCTAACAAGTGTAACATCATTGATTTTAAGCTCGGAAACGGAGACATCAATGATTTCTCCATCCTTGATTAAGTGAGCAGTAGTAGGCATAATCTTTACTAATTCCTCTAATGCTCTCGAAGCTCCCATAATACTTTTTGCTTCCACCCAGTGACCTAGTAGCATAACATCGATCAATGTAGCAAGCTCCCAAAAGAAATCTACTCCTTCAATGAAAAACACAGTAGCAGCCGAATAAAAGAAAGCTACAGATATTGCCATTGCAATAAGTGTCATCATACCAGGAAGTTTTTTCTTGATTTCGTTAAATAAGCCTTTTAGAAATGGCCAACCACCATAAAAATAGATAAGTGATGAGATTGCAAGAACTAATTCTCTTTGAAAATTAAAGGTAATCTCAAAGTTTAACCATAGCTGAATTGTTTCAGATAGAAGTAAAACTGGAATGGTTAAAATTAAAGAGACAAAAAATCTTTTCTTGAAGTCAGAAATGTGAGCAGAATGGTCATGAGATTTGTGGTCCTGATGATCTCCATGTTTCATTTTAGTTCCTGTAGATCCATGATCTTTGTGTTCTTGATGATTTTGATGCGTAGTATGTGCTTCTGCAGAAACATGACTTTTATGATCCTTATGATCTTTATGTTTCATATGAGATTCTGAAGAATCATGTTTTTTGTGATTTTGGTTATCATGATCTTGATTTTTATTTCCTTTGTTCATTTTTTTCACTAAAGAGTTTTTATTATTTTTAAGATATTAAAGCTATTGGTTAAACAATTTTTGAAATAATAATATCTTTCTCTTTAAGTGATATTGTTTTTCTACTCTAATTTGAGTAAAATCTCCTATTTTAGTTGTAATTCTTTCATTATTTTTTTAAGTCAAGAGATAAACCAATTTAAAAATTTAAATAATGTTAGTTAGTTCATGCTTTCTTTTAGATAAACCCAAGTATAACCCATTTGTTTTTGGACTATTTCTTCTGGTTTTCCTTCTGAGATTATGTACCCTCCTAGCTCTCCTCCTTCTAGACCTAAATCTATAACATAGTCTGCCTGTTTAATTAAATTCATTTCGTGATCAATTAGAACCACACTGTGTCCTTTATTTGCTAATCTATGAAGAATTTCAATAAGTTTTTCTAAATCAAAAAAGTGTAATCCTTGAGAAGGTTCATCTAGGATGTAAATACTATTTCCATAGGTTCTTTTAGATAGTTCTCTTACAATCTTTAATCTTTCAGCTTCTCCACCACTTATTGTTGTTGTTGGTTGTCCCATTTTCAAATAACCTAAACCTGCTTCAACAGCTAATTTTAATGGAGCACTTATTTTTTCTAGATCCCTAAATAACTCATATGCTTCTTCAATAGTCATCTCAAGAATATCAGAGATAGATTTTTGTTTGTACTTTACAGCTAGAACTTTTTTGTTATACCTTTTCCCCTTACAAATAGGACAAGTTAACCATACATCAGATAAGAAAAGTAATTCTACCTTCTTTTGCCCTAATCCTTTACATTCTGGGCATTGTCCTTTTTTTACATTAAAACTAAAATGAGCAGAGCTCATTCCTCTGTTTCTTGATTCAGGTAGTTCAGCATAAAACTTTCTTATCTCGTCAAAAACTCCAAGATAAGTTGCTGGAGTTGAACGAACAGATTTACTCATTGCAGATTGATCTACAGCAATAACTTTTTTGATATCTTCAAAACCTTTAATTTCTTTATGTTTTCCTGCTTCTATCTTCTTTTTAGAAATTTTTTTCTCTAAAGCTTTTTGTAAAGTATCTATAACCAAAGAAGATTTACCCGCACCTGATACTCCAGAAACAGCAGTAATAATTCCCTTTCCAAACTTTGCTGTAATATTTTTAAGATTATTTTCTTGTGCTCCTACTAAAGTTATATTTTCTGAAGTTTTTCTTCTTTTAGTAGGCGTTTTTATTTTTCTCTTGCCATAAATATAGCTACCAGTAAGAGAAGATTCGCTTTTAAGAACCTCATTGGTTGAACCAAAGTTAATTATTTCTCCTCCTTCTTCTCCTCCCCTTGGTCCTAACTCAATTATATAATCAGACTCTTTAATTATTGTATCGTCATGTTCTACTACTATTACGTGATTGCCATTTTCTTTTAATTTCTTCATGGTGTCTAATAGCCTGTTAATGTCTCTTGGATGTAAACCAATAGTGGGTTCGTCTAAGCAATAAGTTACCCCTATTAATCCACTTCCTATTTGAGAAGCTAAGCGTATTCTTTGTGCTTCTCCATTGGATAATGTACTTGCTCTTCGATCAAGAGTTAAATATTCTAACCCTACATCTACTAAATATTGAGCTCTTTTCTTTAATTCGGAAAGGATTCGCTCTGCTATTTTCGACCTTCTTTTATCTAATATTATATTATTCAGAAATACAAGAAAGTCTTTAACTGAATATTTTGTCAAATCTGTAATTGATTTGTTATTAATTGTAATAGCTAAAACTTCTGGTTTAAGTTTTTCTCCCTTACAGTCGGGGCAAAGATACTCTGAATAATATTGGTTCATTTTTTCTTTATATTTAAGTGACCAAGTCGAATCTGTTTCAGATTTCATCCAATCATCCCAACGAGGAATTAATCCTTCCCAAGGTTTTTCTCTAATATACTCTGATACAGATTTACGACTTTCTTGACGATAAACTATTTCTACTATTTCGCCATCTGAACCATAAAATAAAGCATGTAGTTGTTGAGGAGTAAAATCTTTTAGAGGAGTAGAGAGAGTGAAACCAAAGTGTTTTCCTACTGATTCTAACATACTTCGTCTCCAAGAGTTAGGATTACTCATTCTTTGTGCAGTATAAGGACCAATTGCTCCTTCAATTATTGATTTATTCCAATCTGTAACTATCTTTCTAATATCAAATTTTCTGATCATTCCCAATCCTGTACAAGTTGGGCAAGCTCCTGAATAGTGATTAAAACTAAATAACCTTGGGTGAATCTCTTCTGGGACTTCAATTCCATGCTCTAAACATTCAGCATTGAATGAATACCTTTTTCCTTTTTTATCTGTAGAATAGACTTCTATTCTCCCTTTTCCAAGTTCTCTAGCTATTTCTAATGAATCAACAAATCTCGTATCTTCAACTTTTGATAAATCTATTCTATCAATCACAACTGAAAGTGTTTTAACATTATCAACACTAAACTCTTCATCTAAATGTAATAGTTTCTCATTTAGTAAAATCCTTGTATATCCTTCTTTCTTTAGTTCTTTTACAATTTTAGATATATCTACTTGCTCTCCATTTAATACTGAAGCAGCAAGGTATATTTTCTTATCTTTGAACTCTTTTCTAATCAATTTTGCTATTTCTGTTTCTGTCCTTTGTTTTAATTCAATAGAACATTTAGGACAATGAGGAATACCTACTTTTGCAAAAAGAAGACGAAGATAATCATAAATTTCAGTAGTTGTGGCAACAGTGGAACGAGGATTATGTGAAATTGAATGTTGATCTATTGCAATTGAAGGAGTTAAGCCTACTATTTCTTCTACTTCTGTCCTTTCTGCCCGATTTAGAAACTGTCTAGCATAACTGCTCAAACTTTCAATAAATCTTCTTTGCCCTTCAGCAAATAGTGTATCAATAACTAAACTACTTTTTCCACTACCAGAAACTCCAGTAACAACAACAAGATTATTTTTTGGAATAGTAAGATCAAGATTTTTTAGATTGTTCTTTTTTGCTCCTTTTACATAAAGAAAACTGCTTGGATCTAATTCTTTATCTGATGTGGAAATAGAATTTTTACTTACTGTTTGCTCTTTTTCTAATTCTCTCTTTTCTCCTTCTAAAACCTTTTTTAGAGCTTGACCTGTATATGACTCTTTAATTTTCACAATTTCTTCGGGAGTACCAAAACCAACTAAATATCCTCCCTTTTCTTCTCCTCCTTCAGGACCTAAATCAATGATATAATCTGCAGTCTTAATTACATCTAACTGATGCTCTATTACAAGAACGGTGTTTCCTTTATCTACTAATTCTTGTAAAACTTTGATTAGTTTCTTGATATCTTCAAAACTTAAACCTGTAGTTGGTTCATCTAAGATATACAGAGTCTTACCAGTAGCTCTTTTAGCTAATTCTCTACTCAATTTTATTCTTTGCGCTTCTCCTCCAGAGAGAGTAGTAGAAGACTGACCTAATTTTATATAGTCTAAACCTACAGCTTCAAGAGTTTTGAGTATTCTAACAATTTTAGGTTGGTTCTCAAAAACATTTAATGCTTCACTTACAGTCAAGTTAAGTATATCTGCGATAGAATATCCTTTGTATTTAACTTTAAGTGTTTCATCATCATATCTGTTTCCTTTACAAATTTCACACTCTACCTCAACATCAGGTAAAAGAGACATCTCTATAGTGTTAAAACCTTTTCCTTGACAAGCTTCACATCTACCAGGGCTGTTATTAAAACTAAATCTAGTTTTTGTATATCCTCTCAGTTTAGCAGTAGGAAGAGAAGCAAATAAGTCTCTAATAGGGTCAAGCATCTTTGTGTAAGTTGCAGGATTTGAACGAGTAGTTCTACCTATAGGTGATTGGTCAATAACAACTACTTTATCGATATTCTCGACTCCTTTCAAAGTCTTGAATTTTCCTGCTTTCTGTTTTCCATGATGTAACTTATTTACTAAAGCGGGATAAAGGGTATCAGAAACTAAACTACTTTTACCGCTTCCAGAAACTCCAGTTACGCAAACAAATGTTCCTAAAGGTATCTTTACATCTATATTCTTTAGGTTATTGTGCTGAGCTCCTTTTAATTCAAGAAAAATATTGCTCTTTCTTCTCTTTTTAGGAACTGAAATTGAGTCAAGGTTTAGTAAATATCTAGCTGTAAAAGAGCGTTTAGCGTCTTTTTCACTTATATCTCTAGGGTTTTTAGCAAAAAGTAATTCTCCGCCTAAACTACCTGCTCGAGGTCCTAAATCTATTAAAACATCTGCACTCTGTAAAGTGTCTTCGTCATGTTCAACAACAATAACTGTATTCCCACCATCACGTAGAGTCTTTAAAGAAGAAAGAAGCTTTTCATTATCTCTATTTGCTAAACCTATGCTAGGTTCATCTAGAACATAATTAACTCCTTGAAGTTTAGCTCCTATTTGTGTTGCTAATCTAGTTCTTTGAGCTTCTCCGCCACTTAAATCAACAGCACTTCTATCTAAAGTGAGATAATGAAGACCCACCTCGATTAAAAAATATAATCTGCTTATGATTTCCCTAAGAAGGGGTTTTGCTATCTTTTCTTCCTCTGGAGATAACTTTAAACTGTTAAAGAAATTGTAACATTCTTCTATAGACATTTGATTAAGTTCAGCAATATTTTTTCCATGGAAAAGTACAGATAGACTTTCATTCTTTAACCTTAGCCCTTTACAATCAGGACAAGTTTGAAGTTCCATATATTGTTCTAAACGTTCTTTCATGCTTTTAGAAGAAGTTCTGTAATAACCCTCCATTGTTGCAGGAATAAAACCTTTCCATTTTACATCTGAAGTTCCCCGGGCTTTCCAGACACTATCTCTTGCTCCCCATTTCCAATTAATGGTATACTCTTTACTTCCAGTACCGTACATCAAGATTTGTTTGTGTTCTTCAGGCAAGTCCTTCCAAGGAATAGAAATATCAATACCTAACTGTTTAGCAATCTGTGCAATAGAATTTTTGCTCAATCCAGTATAAGTAAAGTGATCTCCACTTTTCGTCTGTAAAGCTATTGCATGTTCTAATAAAGGATTATCAGGATTAGTAACAAGTTTGTCGGGAACAATTTGAGGAAGCTTACCTAAACCTTTACATCTTGGACAAGCTCCAACAGAAGAATTATAAGAAAAATCTCGAGGGTGAAATTCATTAACAGATAAACCACATTGAGGACAAACAAGCTTATTAGAAAAAATCTTTTTTTCCTTTTCTCCAATAATCTTTACTTTCCCATCAGCGAGATCTAAGCAAAGATCTACACTATCACGGATACTAGCTTCATTTTTCCTCAAACATTTATTTCTATCTACAACTATTTCAATATCATGGGCGACATATCTTTCCAATTTTGGAAACTTTTCATCCAGATTAATCTCTTCTCCATCAATGATTAAACGAGTAAAACCTTCTTCTTTCCATTTTGCTAGTTCTTTCCTGTACTCACCTTTTCTTTTTTTAAACATTGGTGCAACAATCTTGACTTTTTGTCCTTCAAAAGAAGCGAATATTTGATCTATTATCTGATCAGAAGGTTGTGCATCTATTTTAATATTACATATTGGACAATGAGGAACACCTACTCTAGCAAAAAGAACACGCAAGTAATCATATATTTCTGTTAAAGTTCCAACAGTACTTCGGGGATTCCTAGAAATGGTTTTCTGGTCAATAGAAATGGTAGGTCTTAAACCTTCAATATGTTCAACATCTGGACGATCAAAGTTGCCAATAAATTGTCTAGCATAAGCAGATAGAGTTTCCATATATCTTCTCTGAGCTTCTGAAAAAATAGTATTGAAAGCTAGTGAACTCTTCCCACTACCTGAAACGCCAGAAATTACCACTAGTTTATCATGTGGAATAGAAATAGTTATGTCTTTCAAGTTATTTTCTTTAGCTCTAATAATTTTAATACTGTCAGTACTAGAAGTCATATGATTATTCACTTAAAAGCGACTAGTAAGTGTAAAAAATGCCTAGATTTCAATATTTAAACTTGTATATTTAACAAGAAATAAAGAATCAGAATAAAAGTTAATGTTTAGTTGCTGAAATAAGAGCGTTGATTCTTTGTTAAAAACAAAAGATTGAACAAAATTTATAATAGTTAATCAAATTAAATTGTTGGTTATCTTTATGTTCATCTTTAAAAGAGTAAAAAGAAGAATTATTCTGAAAAGATTTTTTGTTACGCAAAACCAACTATTAAGTGAATTTTTTGAAGAAACAGAGAAAGCATTGGGGAAAAAAATTACAATAATAGAATTTAATGAAGCCTTTAATCCAATAATAGAAAAATTAAATCAGATTATAGAAAACCATTCCAAAAGTAAAATCCTTAAAAAAACTATGAAAAAAAGATGGGCTAGGATTCTGTGGAGAAAGAAAGGAAAGGCTAAAGAAATTGAAAAGAGTCTTGTTAATATAACAGCAATTTTGGACAAATTAGATTTTTCAATTATTAATAATGATTTAGAAGAAATTGAATATTTATTAGAAGATATAATAGAGATCGATTATGCATATGAAAAATTAAATAAATTAAAAAACGCAATAAATAGCTTCGATATTTTGTTAGAAAAAATGCTTTCAGTATTCAACTTTTATGCAATACTAATTTCAAACGAGTCAATAAAAAATTTTGACAATTTAATAGTTAGAATTGAGAAAGATAGTTTAAGATGGAAAGCAGAAATAGATACTTACGAAATATTAAAAGAAGCTATAGAAGAAAGAGCAGAACGAATAAACAGGCTTAAAGTATTTAATGATATGCTTGTTAAGAAAGAAAGTGTAAGCATTACTGAAATGATGGACAAATTGGATTTTGAAAATAGAGAAAATCTAGAAAAATGGTTATTAGAAAATGTTCCTGCTAATACAATACTAATTAGCAGAGAGATAATACAATTTAATAAAAATGTAAGTAAAAAAGAAATAGCTGAAGCAATAGATTCTTTGTTAAAAGATTACGAAAAATGGGTTAAGCAAGGAGTAGGAAAAAAAACCTAAAAATTTTTGATGTTCTTCTTTTTGGAATTAAAGATATTTTAGATAAAATTAAAGAAATAAATGTACAGGAAATGATTTCTTTCTAATTCTTTATGTTTTTAGAATTTATGATTGATGCAGTGCTGATCATTGAAAAGCATTTTCTGTAAAGAATAAGAGAAAATAAGGAAAAAAACAAAAATATTTAATTTTCAATAAAAAAGTAAAAAAACTAACAATTACTAGAAATTAAACAGTTAATCTTTTCTAATATTGTCTTTAGTCTAAAGGGTTTTCTAAGATAATGTAACCCTAATTCTTCAACTTGTTTCTGAATTGAACCTTGAAATGCTGTTATTGCAATAATAGGAAGATTAGCATTAGAAAGAATAATTCTAGAAGCTTCAATTCCACTCATTTCTGGCATCTTAATGTCCATCAAGATAAGATCTGGTTTCCATTCTCTTGCAATAACTACAGCCTCTTTGCCGTTTTTTGCCATCCTAACTTCAAAAGAATCTTTCAAAAATTCATGGAATATTTTTCTTATATCCTCTTCGTCATCTGCTACAAGAATCTTCTTTGTTGGGTTAGAAAAAGGAGCAAGATTGTTTGATAAATTTAATAACATAATAACCTGTCTATGAAAACAGAATTATCTATACTTAAAAGCACTATTATGTTACAAAAATAAATAACTATAGAAAAAGGATTTAAGTTCAAAAAACTATTTTTTATTATGAATGAAATTTCAAAAGCTCTCGAAATAGAGATGAAGTCAGTTTTTAAAATGTTAAAAAACGCAGTAAGCAGAATCGAAGGAGATTATTGGAAAAAAAAGGAAAATAACTGGATGTACGGATATGTTTTATTTCATACGATAGAAGCAATTGATTACTATCTCTCTGAATCAGCAGAAGAGTGGAAACCTCTAAATGATGTTTCTAACTATTCAGAAGAAAAAGAAACAGAAGCATTAAAAACAAAAGATAAGCATTTCTTTGAAGAATATTTAAGAAAAATAGAAGAAAAAACCTTTGAAACTCTTGAAAAACTTTCTGATGAAAAATTATTAGAAAAAGACGGGTTTGGAAAAAAAGGATTTACTTCAAGATTGCACAAATATATTTACTTGATAAGACATTGTATGGTGCATTTAGGAGAATTATCTAAAACTTTGAGAGACAAAGGAGAAGAAAACATTAAGTGGGAATAAATTCAAAGAATCTCTATCAGTTAATTCATTTCTAGAAATAGTAAAATAGAAAATCCCATTTAGTAGCTTCAAATAGAAGTTCTTAAGCTAAAAATATTGATTAATTATAGATTATTTGAAAAATGGATATTCTTTTTGCATTGTACTGATAAATAAAAAAAAGAGAAAATTGTTTTCTACAAGCTTAATCTAAAAATGGAAATTTCTTTGAAACCTTTTCCCAAATTTTTAATCTCCAGCCAATGTTTGTTCCATGTGCAAAGAGTAAGAGAAATGCGCCATATACTAGATGATCGTCGAATACAGGATTATGACCTGTACCTTTTTCAGTCCAGGGAGCAACAGCTAACCACATAAGCAATAGTAAAATGAATCCTCCGTAGCCAGCAATCTTTCGACCAATACCAAAAATCAATGAAAAGCCTAATCCGTATAAAGCAATCATAAATAGCCAGTCAAGAACAGCATTTCCAGCCATAGCATCAAAAACCTTGTACAAAGGACTGTTAACAGCACCAAAATGTAAAAAACCATAGGTAGGAGAACCAGGACCGAATCCAAAAAGCCATTTATTTTCAGGAGAAGTACTATAGTTAAGCCCAAAAGTTTTGTCCAATGCAGCCCATAGAAAAATTCCAGCAAGAAAAATTCTAGTTAACATAAAGAAGATGTATTCTAAAAGATTCTTTTTTGGATCAGTTAAATCTATTTTTTCATCCAATTTTATCACCATTTAATAATTTGAAAGAGCGAATTATGATGTTTAATTCCGTTCTTCTCTTTCAATCGATTACGATACGAATGCTTGCTTTAATAGTGCATCATTAAAATAATTAAGTAAACCATATTTTAGAAAAAAAAACGATAACTGTGCATCATCTTGTCTAAGACTGCAATGTTCTTACATTTAATCAAAAAGGAGTCTAGTCTTTTTATTGTATTACTTAATAAATGCCTTTTTTGACTTTACTTTTTAAATAGAAAAAATATTGTCAAAAGTTAAGAAAATAACAAGTTCAACCTTCGAAACAAGAATTAAACTGAGAAATTAGGTAATTAATATATTTAAAAATATATTATGGTTGACATACCTTATTATTAGGAGCTACTTTATTAAATGGATATATGTTTTGGTATGGACATCCTTGTTAGAAGAACAAGCATTTACAAAAAAATGGAAACTATACCCTTACAAGAAGGTAGGGAAAAATCAGTAAAAACAAGAAAAATGGAGAAAATAGACGCAGAAACAGAGAAATATAAATAAGGTTAATTTGTTAAAGCTGAATGTAAAGTTAATATGATCATCAGAATTTTTAAAAAGACAATAACAAATATTGTTTTCCATGTCTTACCAAACTTTTGCTGAGAAGTGCGAACCTGCTGTTCCAAAGTATGTACATTACATTATTGCAGGTCTTGCATGGTTAGGAGTAGGAATAATGTTATCTAATTTTGCTATTCAATGGTTAATCGTTGCAGAGGTACCTCTTGTTTGGATTTATGGTTTAATTGGAACAATTGCTGGTTTTATCATCTACTACTTTGGTTTTTCGCATATTGCCAAAAAGAATGTTAAAAGAATAGTTGAAAAAAGGCATAAATTCTGTGTTTTTGCTTTTATTTCTTGGAAATCATACTTGACAATACTTGTTATGGTTGCAATGGGGATAGGATTGAGATTGTCTCCTATACCTAAACACTATCTAGCCGTCTTATACATTGGTTTAGGAATAGGTTTAGGTCTGTCTAGTTTTGTTTATTTTGGAAAAACTATTCTTCATTTCAGAAATAACCAACCAGATCAAATAACAAACAATTAGTTTTTTTCTCTTTTATCATTAGTTCTTTCTGAATATGGGGTATAGAATTCTCCCAATTTAATCTTGCTCAGGTTCCACTCTATTATTTCTTGCAATTGTTTGTTTATTTCGTATCCTATATAATGTCTATAAGCTCCTTTACACACCACTGCTGTTGTACCGTTTCCCATAAAAGGGTCTAGAATTATATCTCCAGGTTTGCTTCCAAAATCTATACATCTTAAAACAACATCTGTTGGAAGTTTTGTTGCATTCTTTTTTATTCCCGTGTGATATACTCTTTTTATATTCCAAACATCTTCTGGGTAGTGTTCAATTTTATTAAAAAAATAGTTTCTTTTGTTTTTTACAGCAAAAAGAATATGATAATGACTTGTAACAAATTTTCTTTTTGTAAAAACTCCAAATTGATATTTCCAAATTATGTGATTAATTAACTCCAAATTGTTTTTTTCCAGAGCAAATAGTATATCTTTTAAATTTGTCCACCCACTGAAAATCCACACTCCTCCACTTTTTTTTAATATTCTCGGCAGTTCACTTATCCATCTATTTGTAAATTCAGAGTAATTACTAATTTCTACCTCTTTGTAACCCTCAATTACATTATTTTTGTCTCTATTGTATATACCTTCTTTTCCGTTAAAATTTATTCCAAAGGGAGGATCAGCAACAACCATGTCAATGCTATTATCAGGAAGTTTTCGCATACCTTCAATGCAATCTTCATAATGGATAATATCAATATCAAAATTACATTTAGAACTCTCATAAAGAGCTCTAGCTTCTGAAATAGTCCAATCATAAGTGGGTTTAAACTTTTTAGAGCTTTTTTTAGTGCTATGCTTATTTTTTCCTTTTTTGGTTGTTTGAGATTCCATAGATTTCTTCATACCTCTTCACAGATACAATAAAGATTTATCGGTTGAATAAATTAGAATATTACAACAAAAGTAAGACAATTGCTTTTTTCTTTACATTTAAAGGAAATTCAATATAAAAAACAGAAACAATTATCCCTAAACAAAGAATAGAAAAAAAGAAAAAAACTAATTATATATCGAAGGATTCTCCTTTAACTTGTTTAATATGGTGTAAATCGTGTTTCCATAGACCAAATAAATCTGCAGCTTTTTCCTCAAGATTCTTTTCTATAAGTAATTTATAGTTTTTAATTAATTCTTCTCTTTTTTCTTTAAACATGTCTACTACTTCATTCAGACTTTTTTCTTTATATTGTTCTAGTTGTTTATCGTTCCATTCGTCAAGCTTTGAACCTGAATATTCTTCAGACCATACAACTTCTTTACCCTCAAATACATCTTTTACAATTCTCAAAATTTCAATGTCCCAGACTAATAAGTGTGCAATAAGTTCTTTCTTTCCCCAACCGTTTGATAAACTAAAATCTTCGGAAAGATCTAACACAATTTCAGTTGTTTTTTCAAATTTGTTTATATGCTCAGTTGGTTTAATTTTTTCTTGAGTCATAAAAACAATGTTAAAATTGTATTTTTATCTTTTTCTTTAGGTATTTAAACTGTTATTTTCTCTTATTTTCAATTGATTCATTGGTTGTTTTTTTCTCACTTTATTCTTGTAAAGTAGTATACTTTACTTTTCTAAATAGTAAAGTATTCATAAAAGAATGATAATTGTCATTTGGTGAAAAAAATGTTCACAAAAACAAAAATTATTGGTTTGGGAATACTTCTTTCAATGCTGGTAAGCTCTTTAGCTATATCAGCTGAAAGTCAAGGGTTGCAATATTCAGAACAAAATAAGCTCGTAACAATAAGCTATGAGGATCTTACACTCATGGTTAATGCTGGAGGTCAAGTACCTAAGTTTCATATCATTCAGGATGGTGGAATAGAGTTCCAAGTAATGTTCAAGCTTCTAGCCGAATATTATGACGAAAACGGAGATGGAGCTTTTCAATATGATGAACTAAATATAGCCCAAACGGGACAGACAGGTCCTCCTACTGCTAGAACTAACATTTTAGCTCTACCAAGTGTCATCTGGTCATTCAGCGGTTTTGAAGCAGAATACGAAGAAGGAACAGAAAATATTGTAGCTATACACTTCAGTTTTGTCAGTGATCAAATACTTATTCCATTTTACGCTGATTTTTCTATGGAAATAAAGGCCCATTTCTATCTAGATAACAAGACCATTGATGGATATGAGATCATTGGCGGAAGAGAACTCAAATTTGATATAATCATGAACAATTGGCCATGGGAAAGAGATGATACTTACCTTGCTTTAAGATTTGACATTTCCCCTCAAAATGATGTTGCAGAAGTAAAAGATGCTGAAGGAAAACCTATTGACACAAAAACTAACTCTACAGGTGCTGAACACAAAGTCAATAATCAAAATAAAATGAAAAATTCTTTTGAGTTAGGGAATGCTACAGATAAAGGATTCTTTGCTTACTCTAATACGGCCAACTATTCCTATCAAAATGAATACCAACAAGGAACAGTAAATTGCTCTTATGCTACAAACGGAGATAACACAATTCAAACTTATTTAAGTTTCGAGCATTTCGATGAAGAAGTTGTTTATGATCCTTCACTAGGAATCGTTTCTGATACTGAAGAAGATACAGAAGGAGATACTGACGAAGATACAAGTGGTCTAGGAAATATTGAAATATTGACAATCAGCGTATTTTCGATATCAGCCATTACTGCTGTAGCTATCATAAGAAAGAAGAAATAATATCCTTTTTTTCTTTTTTTCTTTTTTTTTCTTTTTTTTGATTTTAATCAAAAATCTTTAGAAAATAAGACCATTCAAAACTTAATTTTGTATTATATTGAAAAAAAAAGGATTTTAGTTTAACCACTAAAATTAATATTTCTTTCCACAGATATCAATTTCTTCAAAAGTTTCCTTAACTTTATTTTTCTTTTGTTTTGTTCTGAAGATAATTTCAAATAAAACAATTGAAAAAATGAAAATCATCCAAACTATACTTTTACTGATAATTTCTTTTCTTCTAGTAATACCTATGTTTGAATTAGGATCTAATGGGTCAAAATCATTCATTACTTCTTCATAATCAGTATATGAATCTCCATCTGTATCAGGATCGTTGGGATCAGTATTATAAAATTTTACTTCTTCAAAATCGTCCAATCCATCAAAGTCACTATCTATGCGTAAAGGATTAGTATGGTAAATAAATAATTCTTCATAATCATCTAGTAAGTCACCATCTGTATCACGATTTAGGGGACTAGTATTGTAATTATTTACTTCTTCTCCGTCTTTTAATCCATCATTATCAGAATCACTATCATTGGGGTCAGTATCGTACATGTAAATTTCAAGATTATCAGACAAACCATCCAAATCTGAATCTTTTAATGTAGGATTTGTTCCATAAACAAATACTTCTACTCCATCATCTATTCCATCATTATCTGAATCATCATTTGTAGGATCTGTTCCATAAGCGTATATTTCATCACCATCTAATAATCCATCAAAGTCAGTATCATTATTCCTTGGATCAGTATTGTTTTCAAATTCGTGAATATTATATAATTCATCATTATCAAAGTCAACATAGGCATCAATTGGATTAGCAACATCTAAACCATAGTAATATTCCCAGTAATTTGTCATTCCATCGCTGTCTAAATCTCCATCAGCATCGCTTGGATCATCAGGATCTAATCCTACACTAACTTCCCAGTAATCAGGCATTTTATCGTTATCACTATCTCTTACTAGTTTTATGATAAAAGCATCAATATATCCTTCCAAAGTGGAATTTAAAGGGCTTTTTAAAAGAAGATCATTACTCTCTGTACTCCCTACTATGTAGATAGAACCATCACTATCCACTGCTATATCTCTACCTACATCTTCTTCTCTTCCACCAAAATATGTGCTAAAAACTAAATTTGTTCCACTTCTGTTTAACATAGAAACAAAAATATCGGAATAATAAGTAGGATTTCTTTCTTCAATTGCATTTTTAATCGGAAAATCATTGCTCCATGTTCCACCTGTTAAATAGACGTTTTGATCATTATCTACCGTTATTGACAAACAAGTATCATTTGATGAACCACCTAAAAATGTACTATAGATTATATTATCAGCTGTTGAACTTATTTTTGTTAAAAATATGTTAGAATATCCATTTAGTGTGTCATCAAAGGCATTTTTTGTTGGAAAGTCAGTACTATTTGTAACACCAGTGATATATACATAACCTTCACTATCAATAGTTATTCCTCTGGCATAATCATTATACTTTCCCCCTAAATAAGTGCTAAAGATTAACCCATTTCCTGTAGAGTTAATATAGGATAAATAAACATCAAAAAAGCTTCCACCACCATAAGTAGAATTAAAAGCATTTACAGTCGGAAAATCATCACTTCTTGTAGATCCAGTAATGAAAATAGAACCATTAGAGAAAACTTTACCTTTAGCAAAGTATTCAGCATCACTTCCCCCTATTATTGTGGTGAAAATAGGTTCAAGAGTTTCTCCATCAAGTTTAGTAACAAAAGCATCATAATCATCATCTGAAATATTTCCAAAAGCAAAGTTGTTGAATAAAGAAGTGCTCATAGTATCTCCAAAAATGTATATATTTCCATCATTTCCTATTTCTATCTTGCGTCCATAATCAAAAATATCCCCGCTTAAATAAGAACTAAAATCTACTAAATAAGGATCAATAATCAATTTTTTAGCTGTATCATATTGTTCAATATTAAAAATATAACAGTTGTCATCAAGAGTAAAATAAGCGGGGATAATTTTTCCTTCTTAAAAAACTTTTAAGTTTCTATCATTAAAAATTCTATATTCTGTATTTCCGATTCTTGAGATTCCAACTATATTAGTTTCATCTTCTTGTTTTAAGTAAAACTTTGAATCTGATGATAGTTGAACCTTAATAACTGAAGGATCAGCGTTTGGTTCAACAATAAATTCGTATTTCAGAAATGAACCTGTAAAATAGTATCTTAAAGATATTCCGGGGTATATATCTTCATATATTATTTCTTGATAACAGCTTATTTGAGTAATTGCTTTATCTTTGTAAAAAAAGTTAGAATAGTAATTTGCTAATGCTTTTGCCTGTGGTACAACGATATTTGAATCAGGAAAAGAGACATTAATTAAGAAAAATTTAGTATTTTCTTCTTTATTCGGTTTAAGATTCTGAATAAAGTAGACCTTAGATTCTCCAAAGTAAACATTTGTTAAAGGAGATTGAGCATAATAAAAAACTGTCTTGTCAAATATATGCCCTTTATTTTTCATAAAAAAGTATTTAGAATTGTAATCACTGACATAGTTCTCTTCAATTTCGCCGGAAACACTGTAAAAATTAATTTTTGCTTTATTTTGCTGTTGTGAATATTTTATGCTGTAAGAGCCAACTAAAGTGTTATTTTTGACATAAAATCCAGATAAACTGCTCACACTTACAAGAAAGATTAAAAACAAACAAACAATAAATGAAACATTTCCTTTGCTTTGATTTTCATTCATTTTTCTAAATATTTTAGGTTGAAAAATATTATATAAATATTATCAAATGATTTTTGGATAGTTTTTTATTTAAAGTTTAAAATAAAGCTTGAATAGATTTTAGAATAAAAAGAAAAATTTTGCCAATTATATCTTTTTTGTAAGATTTAATCTAAAAAAGATAAATTCAAATTATAAGAAATAAGACAGATAATATTAGGCTAATTATCAGTTTTTCTATTAAATTCAAAATAGTGTTCTAGAAATCTAAAAAAATAGAATGAGGAAAACAGTAAAAAGCTATAGTACTTCCGCAATAAGTTGACTGATTTCTATAGGTTAAAATTATAGGAGTTCATACTATCATTGGTGTGTTCTCAATTCATACTTTTTGAGATAATTCGGAAGTACTAAAGCTAATAACAATTTTTTTAAGTATAATTATTAAATAAAACACAATGGACAATTCTAATGATTCAATCAAGGAAATGAAACTTTTTTCAAATCAAACAAGAAGGGATTTGTTAAAACTTCTTGGAGAATCAGGAGGATTGTCTTTTACTAACATTAAAGAAGAATTGAGACTTACAGATGGAAGATTATATTTCCATCTAAAGAAATTAGAAGGCTATATTGAGAAAGATACACAAAATAATTACAAATTAACTTTAGATGGTAAGAAAATCTATGATTCTTTGTTTTTTAGTCATATTAAAGAACAGAAAAAATTTGAAGAAGATGTTTCATCGAAATCTCTTAACAAAATCTTTCCAGAAGACATTGTTTATTATTTAATTGGAACAAAAACGAGAAGTATGATAGAATTAAATATGTTATTGTTAATTTTATGTTGGTTTTTTGCAGTTACAGACAGTTACTTTAGTTCTATTGAAACAATAGTTTTGGGGGGAGCTATAGTCAATTTTGTCATTAACCTTATCCATTGGTATTTTTACTGTTTACTCATTTATATAATATTAAAAATTGCAAAGAAAGGAATAGACTTTGTAGAATTAACTATTGTTACAATAATAGGAATTGCCCCATATTTCCTCTATTTACTAATAAAAGGGATTTTGCAATTATTGAATATAGAAATAATTGGTTTGATAAATATTGTTCTGGTAATTTTATTTGTTATTTGTAAGATATGGTCTTCACTAATAATAGCACAAGGATTAACAGTCGTCTCAAAGATCCATCCATCACAATCTTTACTAGCTGTAATTTCATTAACAATTATTGATTATTTGTATTTGTTTATTACTTTATCAATGTAATGATAGAACTTTAGAAAAATAAATAAGAAGAATAATAAAAAAGAAAGAGAAAAAATAAATAGAGAGCTGAAAAACATGGAAAAAAGAAATATACTGTCTCTGTTTCTACTAGTTGTAATAACTAGTTCTATAGTCGTCTCTGGGATGCTTACAATTAGAAATTATGAAGAAATAGTCGAAGATTTACATAACACTAATATTTTTCCTACCGAACCAATAGATAATGGAGATGACGATATAAAAACAGGAATATTAGAATTGTTTTATCTCGGCTCTGTTTCTGAAAATCAAGTTTTAAAAAGTATGACCAGTTATGGTCCCCCGAATGCGACAGAAACTTTGCAGAATGTTTGGATAAATGTTACAAAAATTGAACTGGTAGGAAATGATTCAAGTTTAGTTAAGTTGTTTGAAGACCATGTCCAGCTTGATATAAAAAAGGCAGAAGAAGAAACAATATTCTTGTTTTCATTTAACATCACAGAAGGAACATACCCTGCAATTAAAATATTCTATGAAAACACTTTGATAGTAAAAACAACAGAAGGAACGGTTAAAACATATATAATTCAAGGATCGAACTTTCTAGTTATACCTTTCATGCAAGATAAGTACTCCACTAACCAATCAAATCTAGAAATATCGAAGAATGTAAAAAAATCTACCTACTTAGATTTCAACGTGAATTTAATTTCATTTACTCAGTCAGCAGTAATAAATATACAAGCATTCTTAAGCCTTTAAGTAAAAAAAATTATTTTGCAGAGTCTATTTATTTTTAGATATTTACAGTTTTAATTCTCACAGATTCACTTCATTATTTTTAAGAGATTATATCATATAAATAATTAATAGAAAATTTATAGAAGATACTAAGATAGTTTTTTATATCTTCTTTAATTTGAATGTATAATAATGAAAATTGGTTTTTCTATTCCAATATCAGAAAATAATAAAAATCAGTTACATTATGTTAAAAATCTTAACGATTTAGGAATAGAACAATTTTGGATAGGAGATAATCCTCCTGTAAACAACGCTTTTCTCACTATTGAACATATTTTAAGTAGAATAGAAAAAATTACTTTAGGAACAGGAATTACTTCTCCCTTTTATTATTCTAAACAGACTTTAGTAGGCACAGTAGAGTATTTCATAAAAAATTATGGTAAAAGATTCATTTTGGGGTTGGGTTTTGGAAAAAAGAAGTCTTTTTTTGACAGTAATGAGAGATTAGATTTTAGAAAATTTCAATCTTACACTCATGAATTAGTAGAAACAGTTAGACACAGATTACAGAAAAACAATTTGCAAGATTCTTTTTCTTATGCTATAGGAGGTTTAGGTAATAGTATATCAAAATTTGCTATTCTCAATGCTGACATATTCTTGGTGAATAGTGCTTCTAAATATGATCTCAAGCGAATAAATAAGATATTCAACAGTTTTGATGATAAAAAGAAAAGCCAAGTGTTTCTTTATTGTATGATGGAAATAAGAGAGAAGAAAGAAAACATTTCTCTCAAATTATGGAATATAGTTAAAGACATAGCTCGCAACTCATCTCTAAATATATTGGAAGAGCATAACTACTCTCAAAGTATGATAGAAAAAATAAAGCAATTACCTCCAGAATACATGTTTAAAATTCCTGAAGGAGAAGTAGTTCATATAGTCAATGATTTTGCTTTGGTTGGTAAAATCGATGAATTAGCGGAAAAGGTTTCTAATTTAATGAAAACTTCTAAAATAATCGATGGCTTAATTTTTGGGTGGACCAACGAAATTTATGACTACAAAAAAATAGCTGATTTTCTAGAATTGCTTTGAATTACGCCAATTTATTTGAATATATTTAAATATTTAATTATTAAGCGAAAAATCTATGAGCTCTTCAGATTTTGCTGTAGAAACCAATAGGTTAACAAAAGATTATGGATCATTAAGGGCAGTAAATGAAATTGATCTATCTATTGAAAAATCAGAAATTTTTGGTTTGCTTGGTCCAAACGGTGCAGGAAAAACTACTACCATCAGGCTTCTTTCTGGAATGCTAACACCTACTTTTGGAAAAGCTAAAGTTTTAGGTATGGATTCTGTGGAAAAATCCCTCCAAATCAGAGAAAAAACAGGATTACTGACTGAAACCCCTTCGATTTATGACAGATTAACTGTTAGAGAAAACCTTACTTTCTTTGGTAGAATATATGGAGTTAAAACTGATTCCTTGAGAAAGAACATTGATAAATTGTTGGATATTTTTGATTTAGAGGAGAAAATAGATACAAAGGCAGGTACCTTATCAAAGGGTATGCGACAGAAAGTAGCAATAGCAAGAACACTTATTCATGATCCTGAACTCATATTTCTTGATGAACCTACAGCTTCTCTTGCTCCTGAATCAGCTAAAGTTGTTAGAGATCTAATCCTTAATTTAGCAAAGGAGAGTAAAAAAACTTTCTTTATTGCAACACACAACCTCTATGAAGCTGAAATACTTTGTGATAGAGTAGCAATTATAAACAGAGGAAAAATTCTTGCAGTAGGAAAGCCTAAAGAACTCAAAGAAATGATGAAGGGAGAAACATATACGATTATTAAATTCCAAGAATGGAACAAGGAAATAGAAAACTTTCTTGAAGCACATAATTACAAGATAAGTAATCTTGCCAAAGAAGAAAGAAAAATACACATAAAATTAAAGGACATTGAAAAAGAAACACCAGCTTTAATTAAAAAATTAATTGAGAATAATTACAACATTGTAGAAGTTTTCCACGAGAGACCTTCTTTAGAAAAGATCTATCTTGAACTAATAGAAAAAGAATCAAATGGAGGATTGAATTAGATGAGATGGGATAGAATTTGGGCTTTAGCTAAAAAAGATATTAAAGATTATACTAAATCTAAATATGTTTTCTTTACAATTATCTTCATGCCATTATTTCTTTCTCTTATAATGGCAATATCAGGTGTTTTACCACTAGTTAGTATTCCTGAAGATGAGGTCGATGAAGATGATTTTGCTTCTATCGATAATATTGTAGCAAATGTGGTAAAAGGCTGGAATGACTTTAATCCCAAACAGAAAATGCTAATTATTAGTGCTTATGGGATGCTATTCTTTGTTGCTCTCATACCAATAATTATACCGTCAATAATAGCTTCGGAAACAATAGTAGGCGAAAAAGAAAGGAAAACAATGGAAGGATTAATTGCGTCTCCTCTCAGCGAAGGAGAGATAGTAGTAGGAAAAATAGTTTCTGCTTTTCTACCCTCAATTATAGGAACAATTGTTGCTTCAATTGTTTATGCGGTAAGTGTTGATATTATGCTATATCGTGAGATAGGAAGACTTCTCTTTCCAGATCCTTTGATTATTTTATTTACATTCGTTATCAGCCCCATAACAACTATCCTTTGCGTAGAACTGATGATAATGATTTCAACAAAGATGTCAAGTGTAAGAGATGCCTATCAAATTGGTTCGCTTGTAGTTATGCCTGTGTTCTTCTTTGTTTTTCTTCAGATGGTGACCTTCTTCTTTTCAAGTTTATTATCAATACTAGCAGGAACTACAATACTTATCCTATCTACAATTTTCTTCTACAAGCTTGCAGAGAATATTTTTGACAGAGAAAAAGCATTGGTAAAATTAGTTTGATTTTCTTTTCTCTTTTTTATTTTTATTTTCAGAAAAATTTTTATTAAATATATAAGGATATAATTGAAGGGGTTTGAACAGAGCAAAAAAAATAGTACCTTTAGCTATAATATTTGTTCAAATAATTCTTTTTACTAGCTTACAGTATAGTTCCGTCAATGCAGATGAGATTCAGTATAACGTAATTGGAATAAACATCAATTCCGATAGTGATTTTATTGATTTTGCAAGGACAGGAGCAGGAACTAAAGAAGATCCCTACATAATTTCAGGGTATCACTTTGAGTACTATGAAATTGGGATATTTATTTCACAAACAAGTAAATATGTCATAATAACTAACTGTTCTTTTTCTAACATCAAATATGAAGCAATAAGATTGTGGTCTGTCAAATCTGGAACAGTAAGAATAGAAAACAATACGATTGTTAATGCAAAAGTGGGAATATTCCTATATGAAGCTCCAGATTGTACAATAATAAGTAATAAAATAATGAACTGTTCTGCTTTTGCAATTAAAGATGATTTTTCTAGAATAGGATCAAAAATTATGAACAATACACTTTATAACAACGAAGAAGGAATAACCATAAGTGAAACTAATTACACTCAAATACTGAATAATTACATAATTTACAGTAGAAATGTTGGCATTTATTTAATGGATACCACAAATGGAACAGAAATACATCATAACTTCTTCTTAAATGCTAACAAACCTGCTTTTACAACAGCTTGTAGTTATGGATATTATAATAATTGGACATCAAATTATTGGAGTGATTGGGATGGTTCAAGTCCATATAAAATAGAGAGTAAATATGAACAAACTTTTGACACAAATCCTTTAAGTTTCGATGACTCTGATGGAGACAAAATAATCGATATTTTAGAACTTGTTATGGATATGAATCCAGAATCAACCGACAACGACTCTGATGAAATTTCAGATTATGATGAATTACTTATTTATGCAACAAACCCTAATACAATAGATACAGATGAAGATGGAATAACAGATTATGATGAAATATTTGTATATTTAACAAATCCGAATACACAAGATACAGATAAAGATGGAATAACAGATTATGATGAAGTATTTGTATATCATACAGATCCGAATAAAAAAGACTCAGATGGTGATACCTTTTCAGATTATGAAGAAATATTACAGAAAACCAATCCTAGGAAAAGTTATAGTAATCCAATTACAAAAAAATATTTGACAATCTTTCTTCCAATTTTTTCAGGTTTATTTGGTGTTGCATTTCTTTCAACTAGATATTACTCTAACTCAAAGAAAAACAAAATTAAGGTAATCTTTGACACATGGAATGAATTTTTCAATGAATGGGAAAAAATAATTGAACAGATAAATAAATCAGGAAATTCAGAAATAGAAGAAATAATCTTTGAGGTAAATCAGTTAAAAGAAAAAAAAGTAGATGAGCTTGAATTTGTCAAAAAAATAGTAGCTCAATCAAAGAAACTACTTATAGAACATATGAAATTCAACGTTGAATTAAGTTTACAAAAATACAAAAAGCAAATAGAAATTTTTGTTAACCTACAGAGTAATTTGATTGATAAAGCTTTAATTACCCTTAATCAAATAACAGAAAATACAATTCTTAATGCTGTAAAAGATTATTTGTGGATGAGATTCGTTTATTTGTATAGTACTACTAGCAAATCAGAAGCAATTACCACTATTGAAGATGTGAGTGGAGATGCACTTTTTAACAAGTTCATTAAATTTTATAGATCTTTAGATTATGAGGAAAGACTGAAAAAAGAAATATCCAACTTAGCAGAAGAAGTAAAATTTCAGATAAATCAAGCAAAAAAATATGAAATTGAGCTTATAGAAAGTTCAATAAACTCTATTATTGATTCTCTATTTGATAAATTTAATAAACTTGAGATCGATATAAATATTCTTCAAGAAAAAATCAAGGATATAAACATCGCTCAGATTAAACTAGATAATCCTTCCGAAACTTTTGTTAGAATCGAAAATATAGTAAAAGAAGAAGTGAACATACAAATGAAAGATAAAGAAGAGTCTATTCAGTCTAATCTTTTCTCTAATCAAGAAAAAGGGTTAAAGAATCCGCGTGAATAGCTTTATTTCTCTTTTATAGTTGATACTTTTATTACAATGAACTTACTCACAATCTCTCTCCAAAAATATGAAATATAATCTTTCTTCCTAATGAATCAAACATTATTTATAATCTAATTTCACTTTTCTTTTTTCAATTTTAGAAAAATTTTTATTAAAGGTACAAAGATATGATTGAAGGGGTTTGAAAATAAAAAAGTCAAAATCTAATCTGTTAGTTTTGTTTTTAATATTGTTCTTTACTAGTTCTACCTATTTTCATATAAAAGCAGATGATAATACAAAATCAGGTTTTGCAATTCAAATCTCTTCTAACGATGAATTTTCTTTATTTTCAAAAGCAGGTAACGGAACTAAAGAAAATCCCTATGTTATCTCAGGATATATCATTGAACACTTCGAAGCAGGTATTTTTATATCTCAAACAACCAAATTTTTCGTTATTACTAATTGTACTTTTCTTAATCTAAAATATGAAGCCATACGAATAATGACAGTAGATGTTGGTAATGTTAGAATAGAAAATAATACGATTATTAATACAAAGTTTGGAATTTATATATATCAAGCTCCAAAAAGTATTATTGTAAATAACAAAATCGTTAATTGCACTGTATCAGGAATAAGAGACGAATTTTCAGGAATAGGTTCTAAAATTGAAAACAACACTCTTTACAACAATGAAGAAGCTATTACAATTTATTCAACAAATTATACTCAAATATTAAATAATTATATAATCAAAAGTCGGAAAGCTGGCATATTTCTATTGTGGAAACCAAATGGAACAGAAATACATTATAACTTTATTCTAAACTCAGTAAAACCTTATATTGCAACTGCTCACAACGAAGGATTCAATAATAATTGGACATCAAATTATTGGAATGACTGGAATGGAACAGGAGATTATCAAATAAGTAGCATTTATGAAACAACATTTGATAAAAATCCTTTGAGTTTTAATGACACTGATGGAGATAAAATAATTGATATTTTGGAACTTGTAATGAATACAGATCCTTATGTGGTAGATAGCGACAATGACGGAATTGATGACTATAATGAATTGCTTAATTATGCAACAAACCCTAATGCCCAAGACAGTGATGGAGATGGAATATCTGATTATGACGAAATAATTGTATATACAACAAATCCCAATGCACAAGACACTGATGGAGATGGAATAACAGATTATGATGAAGTATTTGTTTATGGAACTGATGCAAAGAAACGAGATACTGATGGCGATACTTTTTCTGATTATGAAGAAATATTAATGAAAACTAACCCTAAAAAAAGTTACAGTAATCCTATTATTAGAAGATATCTAACCATCTTAATTCCTACTTTTTCAGGAGTACTTGTTATTGCAGCTTTTTCAACTAGATACTATACCAACTCAAGGAGAAACAAAATTAAGGTGATTTTTGAAACATGGAATGAATTTTTCACTGAGTGGGAGAAAATAATTGAGCAGATAAACAATACAAAAAATTCAGAAGTTGAAGAAATAATATTTGAGGTAAAGGAACTTAAAAATAAGAAAATTGACGAACTTGAGCTTGTAAAGAAAATAATCAGTCAAGCTAAAAAATTACTTATCAATCATATGAAGTTCAATGTTGAATTAAGCTTACAAAGATATAAAAAGCAAGCTGAAATTGTAATTAATCTACAGAATAACTTAATTAGCCAAGCATTAACTGCTCTTAATCAAATAACAAAGAATACAATACTAAACGCTGTAAAAGATTACTTGTGGATGAGATTTGTTTATCTATATAGCACAACAGAAAAATCTGAAGCCATAACTACTATTGAAGATATAAGTGGAGACACTCTTTTTAACAAGTTTGTCAAATTTTACAAATCATTAGATTATGAAGAGAGATTGAAAGAAGAAGTTGCTCATTTGGCAGAAGAAATCAAATATCAAATAAGAAAAGCCAAAGATTATGAAATTGATCTTTTAGAGAGTTCAATAAATTCAATTATAGACTCTTTACTTGATAAGTTTAACAAGCTTGAAGTTGATATTAATTTTCTTGAAGAAAAAATAAAAGACATTAGTGTTGAACAGTCCAAGATCGATAATCCAAAAGATGCCTTCTTAAAAATAGAAAAAATAGTTAAAGAAGAAGTGAAAGAACAAAAAAGCAATTAAAAAGTTTCTAATGTATCCTTAGATTAGGTGGAATAAGGTTTAGAACTCCACAGGCTGGACATTCTATTACTCCATTTTCGTTCATGTCTTTTAGATCTAAGAGTTCTCCACAATTCCCTGCACAATACATGGGAATTAATTCTGGTCCTTCCTTTACTCCTTCAATTGCACTATTAATCTTTGGAATAACTTCTTTGTAGAGCCTTTCGTGTATTTGATCCACTTCATAACCGTAGACCCATATAGCTATATTTCCACTTTTTTCTTTTCCTGTGATTATAAGTTCAACTATAGAAATATCTTTTTTTCCGATTTGGGAGACAAACATCAGGTTTCCAATGAAATTTTCACTTGTATCCATTACTATCTGTTCGTTCACTGTTTTATAAGAATCAAATAAGGTTTTTAAAACTTTAAAAGCGACTTTTGGCTTTGCATGGAATTCTATTGATCTTCCTAATGAATCGAGCTTGTTGTTCTTTAATTCCATTAAAGCTTCATAATAACCATTTTCTATTCTTTCTTTAAGTATTAAAGCTCGTTCCTCTCTTTTTTTGTAAGCTTCATAGATTAGTTCTGTAAATTCAGCTTGTTTTTTCTTAACTATTGTAAATTTCGTTCCTTCATGTATCTTTACAGGGGGAAAAGGCAAGCTACCTATTATTTGAGACTGAACAATATATGGTTCTCTTAAAGTTGAAGGAACAATAAAGCTTAACGAAGTACCGTAATCGATTATTTTTCCAATGTTTCCCTCTCTTACTATTGAACTCCAATCTCCTCCAGGAATTGTAACTGTATCTGGAACAGCCAAAAACACAACATCTGCTCTCGGGGGAGCAGAAGATATTAAAGCTGTTACTTCTTCTCCATCACCTATTTCTCCTGCAATTCTTTTGTCCAAGTATATTAAAGGATTTTTTCCTTTTTTTACTATCTCATTGATTTCAGCAAAAACTGAACTAGTCCTTCCAATTGTAGAAGAAAAGAGAAGAGCATATTTTTCATCATCTGCAAGTTCTAATTCAGTATCTTCTGGTAAAACTATACCTATACCGTTTCTAAAAACTAGTTTAACTTTACATGTAACCGTTTTCACATTCCTCTCTAAGAAAATCCTCACATTTATATTTTCCTATAAGAAAATAGTACTTCCGAATTATCTCAAAAAGTATGAATTGAGAACACGCCAATGATAGTATGAACTCCTATAATTTTAACCTATAGAAATCGGTCAACTTATTGCGGAAGTACTAAAGAAAAAGAAAAAATAAAATTCTAAAAAGGTAGTTGGGGAAGAAATTCCAGAAAATTAGCTAAAGTCCCATATAAGCCAAATAAAGAACCTAGAATTGAATAAACAAGTAAAGCATATTTTTGAAACCCAGAAATATTTATGCCTAACAAGGCTTCAAATTGTTTTTTATAGAATTTAACAGGAATATTAACAACAAAAAGTTGTTTTTAATTTTGTTCAAATTCTATTCTAATCTCATATGCAGTTTTTGAAGTCCAAATAGTTGGTGTGATGAAAAATTCTGCAACTATTTCTTCTTTATCTGGATCAAAATATACATTTCTTTCAGACGGGACAATATAACCAATTCCATTTGTAAAATAAGCTCTTACAGTCATTGAACCTTGATTAAGTCCATTTAGTTTTACTGTTGCTTCAGTTAATTTTTTACCCAATTTTTCTGTTGTCAAACTATAAAGTCTAGCTTCTTCAGAACTAACTCTAGAGCAAGTAATTTCTAACTCATCCAGAGCATAACCAGTTTTTTTGATAAAAATAACTAATTTAAAGACTTCATTAATACAAAAATTATATGGTACTTTTATCATTAAATTTCTACTATAGGTCTTTTCTTCTTTATCAACAGAGAGTGAAAGAGATTCTGTTTCTTCTGCTTCTTCGATCATTTCCAATTCAGGAGATTCAATTAATTTCTCATCAAGTGTCATAGGAGCAAAAGGAATAGGAGAGCGTACAGATTTTGGAAGTTCAGTTTCTTCTTCTGATGACATTGTTTTTACTGAAGAAGGAATAGAACGTCTTCTTTTTTTCTTACTTTTCTTATCTTTTCTAGATAATCTCATTTTATCCGTTATTAGATCCTTTACATTTGAAGTGAAAATTTTCTCTTTTTGAAAATCTATCTTCTTAGAACTGAAAACAATAACAAATGTTACTAAGCTACTAACTAGAAAAATTATTCCTAAAATAAAAGATGTTGACATTTATATGAGGATATATATTATGTTTGATGAAAATATATTCCTAATAACAAAAATAATTGAAATATCAACTTTAAAGTTATACAGAAGACAAAAAAAAGTTTTTTTGATAATTATGTAGTACCCATTAATTTTAAAAATAAATAAATAGATTTGTTTTTTGAGCAAATGGGATAATGATGAGTAAACAAAAAAACAAAAAAACAAATAACACAGAAGTATACAAGAAAATTTTTCAGACGGCTCAAGATTCAATTTTTTTGCTTAATAAGAATAATGTCTTTATAGATTGCAATCCTTATACTTGTGATATGTTTAATTGTGAGAAAGAAGATATTATTGGAACAACCCCAGTTGAATGGTCTCCTGAACTACAGTTTGATGAAGTTCCTTCAGAAAAAAAGGCTAAACAATATATAAACAAAGCCTTTTCTGGAACACCTCAACGCTTTGAGTGGATTCACAAAAAAAAGACAGGAGAATTATTTTATTGCGAAGTTTCTCTTAATAAGGTTGTAATAGATGGAGAAGATTTTTTACAAGCAATAGTACGTGAGATAACAGAAAAAAAATTTATTGAAGAAGTTGATTTAATATTCTCAAAAATAATTGACCATGATACCAGAAATATAGCCTTTGCAACTACTTCATACATCAATCTAATTCGAAATAACTTTGAAGTAAATGAAAAACTAGATAATTATCTTAAAAGAATAGAAGATAATTTAGAAGAATTAATGAGTATTATAAATAAATTTTCAATTTTACATGAAGTCATGTATGAAACAAAAAAGCAAGTAATAAACCTTTATGAGACTGTTTGCAAAAGCATTCAACTTTTTGAAGAGAAATTAGGAGAAAAAAAAGTTGTAGTTGAAAACAAGATTAACAAAAATCACAAAGTAATTGCGGGGAATTTATTGATTGAAGTAATTAACAATTTAATAAGTAATTCCCTTCGGCACGCAAATGCTAATAAAGTTTTAATAAAAAGCAAAGAAACTCCAGAAAAAATAATTCTTGTTTTTGCAGATGATGGAAAAGGTTTTGACGAAAATTTATTACCTAATTTATTTAAAGAAGGAATAAAAGGTCGTGATTCAAAAGGATCTGGTCTCGGTTTATATATTTCTAAAAAAATAATTAATTTATATGAAGGACATATTTCAGCAAGAAATGCAAGTAAAGGCGGAGCTGAATTTATTATTGAATTAGAAAAAGCAGATTGATTTAAACAAATTTAAACCCAAAAAATATAATAAAGATAAAAGAATAATATTCGCTAACTCACGCAAAAATTCATGTGAAAGATATGAATGATAAAAAAAGATACTTAAGGTTAAAGAATTTAAAAGAATTTGGAGTAGATATTACTTGGGAAAATCTTTTTTCAAAAACCGTTTTATTTGCAGGAGTAGGTGGAGTAGGAAGTATTGCTGCTGAAATGTTTGCTCGATGTGGAATAGGAAAAATGATTTTGATAGACTTAGATATTGTAGAAGAAGTAAATTTAAACAGACTATTTTATACTCAGGAAAATATAGGAAAGCCAAAAGTAGAAGTAGCAAAAGAAATTTTAACAAAAATTAATAGAGACGTGGAAATTGAAACATATCATTCTGATATCTGTGCAATCGATTTTGAAGAAAAATTTGAACAATTGATAAAAGAATCAGATTTAGTTATTTCTAGTTTAGACAATATACCTGCAAGATTATATATTAATGAAAAATGCGTTCAACTAAGAAAAGAGTATATCGATTCAGGAGCAAGCAGATCAGGTTTAGGAGGATATGTTCATTTAGTTATTCCATTTAAAACTGCTTGCTATCAATGTACAGGTTCAATAGATTTAGGAGAAAAAAAGCATGGAGAACCATGTACTGCTTCTTTACCTTCTACAATAGCTATTATAGCTTCACTCACAGTGGAAATTGCACTTAAACATTTGTTAAATTTTGGAGTGATTCCTGATTATATCGGTTTTAACGCTTTGACCGACCAGTATATAATACAAAAGATGAATAGAGATCCTTCATGTTATATATGTGGAGAAAGAAAAACGAATCTAAAAGAGCAGAGGAAATCTTTGCAAGAAATTGATGAATTAACGGAAGGAAAAACTGTAGATGAGTTAATTCAAAATTTGGATTCTCATGAGAAGTAGAACTAATTAAAAAGTGGTAAGAATGGTTAAAGTTCAAATTTCTAAACATATCTTAAAAGCAATAGAGAAACACGCTATTGAATTTAAAGGAAAAGAAATCTATGGTTGGTTGTTAGGATACGATAATGGTTCAAATTTGAAAGTTATTGCAAGTGTTCCTTGTAAAATGTACAAAATTCAAAATGAAGTAAGAGCAGAACCATCAACAGAAGAAGCTTTTGAAATTGTAAAGAACATTCCTAAAGGAATAGGAATCATAGGTATTTATCATAGTCATCCAAATAAGGTTTATCACAGCGTAACTGATGATTTGACAGTAAAACAATATGCTAATGTATATCCTCATTTCTTAAGTATTGTAACAAACGGAAAGGAAACAAAATCATTTCAATTAATAGATAACGATGTTAAACCAATTGATGTAGGTGAGTTAAAAGAAGAAACTTTAAAGACTCTTACTTTTAAGATACCTTTGAAATATTATTATCCTGAAAATGAGGAATTAACGCTAGCTTTCATTTCATCAGAAATAAGAGAATTCTTGGAAAAAGAGTCACAAAACCTAAAACTAATAGCTAATGACAGAGAAATTAAAGATGATGAGAAGATAGATTCTTTGACAAAAACAACCATTGAAGTAAAGTTAGAAAGTGCTGAAATTAATTTCAATGAAAAGAAAAAGTATATTTTCTTTAATTTTCATTTTGATATGGTTTCTCCACCCAAGAAAACTGTTTCAGATTTAAAACCTCTCTTATTCAATGGCATTAAAGATTCTATGTATTATTACATTAAAAATATAAAATTAAACAATTCTTTTGAACTACCTTACGAATTTAAATTTGAAATTTCTAATATTCCTTGGAGGTTTAATGTCAAAAAAGACACATGGGATCTAATTCAGTTTCTTGACATTTTTGCATTTCGAATAAAGTACATGTCATTTAAAAATGAGAAGAAGAGGAACAAAATTCATTCAGAGATAATTAAAATTAAAGAAATTTTAGAAAAAGACAAATCAGCTTTTGGAAAAATTGATTCGTTATTGGAGGGACTAACGAAAAAGATTTAAAAAGAAAAAAGCTAGAAGAAGAACAATGGGGACAAAAAAATGGAGTCTTTAAAGAGATTATATTTTACAACAATAGTAGGAACAGAACATAAACAAATACCATTTGAAACACCAGGAAGTATAGTTTTCCACGAATTAATTGTAGAAGTTTCAAAAAAGTTTGGAATAGCTACTGAACAAATTGCGATAAGCAGTGAAATGGGAGAAACTCTAACAGTTTCAGATTTTCAATCCACTGTGGACGAAATAATAAGAAAGTATGGAACAGCTTTTCAAGTTATTAATCGAGGAGTAGTAGGATAAAGATTTTAGAGATGGGGGTTCCAAAGATTAGCGACAGCGATACTTCAACAGTAAAAGGAAGATGGAGAGAAACACCTGCAGAAAGAGAACTAGTTAAGTTTCCAGAAGCTCTGATAAATATAACTCCAAAGCATCCTAAATGGACAGAAAGAGTGAAAATAGAAATTTTAAATCTAGCAAAATATGTTCAGTTTTTACAAAGAAAAGGCGGGCATAGCTGGTTCTTTCTTACACCTAGTAAAGATCCTAAGTACAACTTTATGAAATGGGAAGGATATTTGCAAGTGGCTACAAGACCAGAAATTAGGTTTAAAATAGTAATTCTTTTACCTGGAAACTATCCAAAATCTTGCCCTAGGGCTTTCATTGAAGAAAGAGTAGTAGAATTTGCAGGAAAGATTTATACCAAAAATGTCTGGGAAGAGCCAAATGGAGAAAAATATTTGATGATATGTCATGACCACATGAGTGAAATTGACGATATTTGGGATCCAAGGTTAACAATTGCACACTTTTTCATAAGAGAAGTATTCTATTGGTGGGCAGCTCAACAGAACCTAATAATTGAACATTACGACAAAGGAAAGAAATAGATTATTTTTAAGCTATTTTTACTTTTTAAATTTAGAAGTTTATTTTTATTAAATGGTGTTTACTTGAAAAGCAGAAGCAGAAATAAGAAAGAAGTTATGAGACTAAATAAATCAATGTAAAAAAACTGTTAAATTTAAACAAAAAATTTAACTATTTTATCGTTTATATAATTTTTTGATGAGTAACAATTTAATATTGAATTTTTTAAATTTTCCACCAAATGTTGATTCTTTTACAGATTATGAAAGTAAAATTCATAACGAAATTGAAAATCAATTCAATGATACACGTTCATTACTTCTTGTAATCATGAAGAGTTTGGATGTGGAAGACAAAAAACGTTTTTTCAAAATTAAGAAATTTCTTGACAAATTAATTAGTGAGTTCAATTCCTTAAAAACTAGAATTTTTTCATTTGAGACAATTGAAGGAAAATTATCTTTCAATCATGAAGTTGTTTTAATTTTAGATTTCTTAATTTTTGAACGTTTATTAGACTTCAATACTACTTTAAGAAATATAGAATCGATAGTTCTACATACTTTGGATAAAGATTACATTCAAGCTCAATCTTTTCAACTTCACAAATCTCTACAAAAACTAGAAAATTTAATTAATTTCCGTAAAGTAGCACATCAACTTACTCCATCTGATCAATTGTTTCTGCAATTCTCAGAAGATTTCAGTGCTCAACTCTCTTATCTTGAATCAGTAGGCGTAATTCACCAGTTTGATGAACTAAGTAAACCTTCTTTATTGGGAAAGAAAGCATATTATGACAAACTTTCTCAATTGTTTATCTCAACTTGCAATTCTCTACAAAAACAAAATAGATTAAACATACCTTTTCTTGAATTTGTAGATGTTTTTCAAAAGAGATATCCAAATGTTGAGTTTGCTGTAGAAGATTTGGACAAAATTGCTTCAAGACTTTCAAAGACTGGGATGATTTCTGTAGTTACTAATACAGAGCAATCAAAGAAAATTATTATTGGCGAAGACATTGCTTTACAGCAAGAAATACTCAAATTAGCCAAAGGAAAAGGATACATTACACAAGAAGAATTGATTAGTTCTTTAGGTAAAAGTATAACGGAGATACAATTAACTATCAAGAAACTTGAAGATGCAGGACTAGCTATCGAAGACGATGACTATGCTTCAGGAAAGAGGATCTATTTTCCAGGTTTAGAAACAGAAATAAAAAGTTAGGGTGAAAAAATGTCATATATTGTAAAATTGGGATTAGATGAAAAACAAGAAAATAATGTAACTAAAAGTGAACTTTCAGATGAACTTGTTGCATGGGTTTTTCCCTACGCTTTAGAAAAATGGGAAAAAATTAATTTAAAGAAAAGAAGGCAAATTTTGGTTAAACTCAATGAAAAAGCTCTCGTTTATAACAAAGAAAACTTCATTCAAGAGCTTTCAAGTGGCTTATACAAAGTTAATAGAAAAGAAGGTCTTGAAGATCACAAAATTGTTTTCTTAGAAAAAAACCTTATTACTCTTAAATGGGGCATCACTCAAATGCAAGGAGTTTTAACAAGTGACAATATAAAAGTTGGAGCTTCTGGAACAGTTTCTCTAACTTTATCAGGTGCAGAAGTATTTGTTTTAAACGTTCTGAAAAATAAAACAAGTTTTTCAAAGAAAGAACTCCGCCCCATAATAAATAATATCGTCAAAAGTGCATTAAGAGAAGTTTTTCCACAGTATTCTATTGAAGAATTACAAAAATTAAGTAAAGACGAATTACTTATGTTCTTTGAACCAATAATTGTAGAAGAATTGCAAAAAATAGGTTTTAGTAGCCAAGATATATCATTGGGTGCATTGGGAATTCCTCCGGAGTATAGGATTTTCTAAAAAAAAGATAAAAAAGGCTTTTTAGGGTGAATAACAAGAGAAAAAAATAAACTGCCCTAATAAAGCCTTAAACAACCATTTTTGCGCTTCTCTCCGTAATACAACATGTTTTTATTTTGAAAAAATATTCTTGTTTCATGTCATTAGAATACAGTTGTATACTTCCACATGGTTTTAATCTTATACCAGATCTTAATCCAGAACAAGATGAAAAATCAGCTAAACTCGCTTTAGAAATTTCTTCTATTGCTGAACAAATAGTTAACAAAGACCCTGAAGTAATAATTATTGCGTCTCCTCATAATCTGCGAATAAGCGAAAATATAGGCATTGTTACTACAGAATGGTTGAAGGGCTCTTATATAGAAAAAGATACAGAAAAAAGTGCAGAAATGGAATGGAAGTGTGACAGAAAACATGCTTCTAAACTCTACATTAGGGCAAAAAATGAAGGTTTACCTGTAGTTGCTGTTAATTTTGGAACAAGTGAGGGCCCATTATCGAGTATACCTTTAGATTGGGGAACATTTATTCCTCTTTACTTCATCAAAAAAGCTTACGAGAAAAGTAAGAAAACAATTCCTCAGGTAGTTCTAATCACCCCTAGCAGAGACATAGATTGGAAGCATTTAGTGAAATTAGGAGAGTTAATATATCTATTGAGCATTGAGGAAAATAAGAAAACAGTTTTCATAGCAAGTGCTGATCAAGCTCATGCACATGATGCAAATGGTCCTTACGGATTTGATCCTGCAGCAAAAAGTTTTGACGACTTGATTTGCAAAATGATTACTTCAAACTCGTTAAATGATTTATTAGGAATAGATCAAGGATTAATTGAACACTCAAAACCAGATAGTCTGTGGCAGATACTTATTCTTGCAGGAATAGCTGTTAAAGCAAACATGGTCAACAAGTCTTGTGTCTATGAGTGTCCAACTTACTATGGAATGATTGCTGCCTCATTTGAAAGAAAAATATAAAAAAAACTGCTCGTTCATTGAATAGAATATTATGCACAACAAAGAAAAAAGAAAACAATTATTCCTTTTTATTTTTGCCTTAATAATCAGCATAACACTCGCAATAGTGCTTACTCTAGTAGAAAAACAAGTTTCAGTTCCTAAAATGATTATTTTTGGTTTTTCCTCTTTTTTAAATATCATAACAATTTGTATCTTTACTTTTCCTTACATTAACAAAATAGTTATAGAGTATCTAAAAGGAAGAAAAATATACTATCTTTTCTTATTAGTAGTAATTATCAATCCATTGTTAAATTGGATATTTATTGATTCACTAAATGGATTTATAGTTGCTTTTCTATCTTATTTAGCTTGGATAGCTTTACCTGTTATAGCTTTTATGCAAGCATATGTAATTGATAAAATCAAGTTTAAATCATTACTACTTGTGGCAGGAATATTAATTTTAGCATATGGTTTTGATTCAAGACTTATGTATTCTGTTCTTTCCGGTTTTGATGAAGGAAAATACAGTTTTAGCTCATTATGGGTAAGCGCAATAATTCTTACAATATACTCTATTCAGTTAGAAAAAGCAGAAATAAGATTAAGGTGGACACTAAATTTAAAGAAGCTAATATTATCTCTCGGTTCTTTAGTCGTATTGTTTGCTGTTATAGTTCCTTTAGGCTTATATACTGAATTTCTAGTCTGGTCTCCTGATTGGCCAGGATTTGCATTATTTATCCTTGCATTTATAGGTATATGGTTTACAATTGCTCTTCCAGAAGAACTAATAGCTCGCTCAATAATCCAATATCAATTATCAGAGAAAACTGTTCCTAAAAGTAGTAAATATTACAAATATCACAAATGGATTATATTGGTAGTAGCGTCCTTTATCTTCGGATTAAGTCACCACAACAACACAAGTGCAGAATTCGCTTGGATTTACATAGGCTTTGCTACTTTTGCAGGAATTTTATATGGTATATGTTGGAGATATGGTAATTTAGCTACAGCAATGTTAACACATACTCTAGTAGACTGGATTTGGCAACTGTTATTTAGATAGATTTACATCCTTTCTACTTCTTCTAAATAATCAAAAAATTGAACTTTTTCTGATGTCTCAGAATCTTGCATTCTTTTTATTAATCTCTTTTTTGCAACCTCAATTGCTTTTTTTGAGTTATCTATACCTATCCATCTTCTATCTAGTTCTTGAGCAGCAAGTAGAGTTGTGCCAGAACCGCAAAAACAATCAAGAACAATGCTATCTTTGTTAGAAGAAATAGCAATTAGAAGTTTTAACAATTCAATGTTTTTTTCTGTAGGGTAGCTGGGATATTGAGGATCTTTAAACTCTAGAATGTCTTGATATTTCATTCCTTTTTTCTCATCTGCATAAATTTTCTTCCTAGGAACACCTGTTTTTGACCATTCAATTAGTCCTTCTTTATCTAGTTTTTCTAGTTCTTCAGGAGAACTTCGCCAGTGTCGTCCTTTAGGCGGTAAAATTCCTTTCCACTCTTTTCCTGTCAAACCATTTTTTGTTTCTCCAGGAGCATGAAGAGGAATGGTGGTATATCTTCTTCCATCGCTATCAATTTTTTTGAAAAGACGATTAATGTCTTCTTCAGTAAAAGGTTTTTTTTGTTCATTCCAAATATAATCTTTAGTCTTTGAATAGAATAATATCATGTCTTTAATATTACCAAAAGCTTTTCGATGAAAATTTTTGGGATTACACTTTATTCTTGACAAATCATTGATAAAATTCTCTTCTCCAAATATTTCGTCCATTATGATTTTAACATAGTGACCTATTTTGTAGTCAGTATGGACATAGATAGAAGCTTGTTTTGACATTAATTCTCTTATTAAAACCAATCTTTCTCTAAGAAATTCAAGAAATTCATACCCCGTTACAATATCAGAAAAAGCTACATTCGAAGACAAACTGTTGCTAATTGTGTTAGCCCTATCTTCTGAAATTCTAAAAACCTTATTTGTAGAAAAAGGAGGATCTATATAGACCAAATCTATTTTTTCTTTATATTTTTCAGATTCTAGTAAATGTTTCATAACTCTCAAATTATCTCCAAAAATGAGTTTAGAACTAGTATTATTACTTCCGTTTATTGACTTTAATTCAATTTGAGGAATTGACTTGAATATCTCCTCTTTTGTCTTCTTGTTAGGATATTCTAAATACATCGGTTAAACCATGTAAACCTTATAATTAATTATTAAAATCATTTACTCTTGCTGTTATTTGAGTTTTATTAAAATTCTTTATTTAACAAAGTTTTAATAGAAGAGCATTAAGAGCACACCATGATTGATGGTCTTCTATCATTAATATTCTTTGCAATCGAATTTGCAATATTAATATCTGTAGTGCTTTTAAATAGAGATCATCCTTTCTTTTGGACTATTATCTCTCTGTTAGCACTACTTCAACTATATCAGCTATCTGAATTCCTAATTTGTAGTGGAATTGCACCTGCAATATTTATCCGAATTGCGTATGTAATAATAACTTTCCTTCCTCCCACAGGATATTTTCTTTCATCTCAAATTTCAGGGTGGAAAAATCAAAGCAATATACTGGGTAAAGATTACATACTAGGATTTATTTTAGGAACAGGTTTCGCTATCTATTATTTGGTAGATACAGCTTCTGTAACACTTTTGGATTGTAATCCTTTTTTTGCAACTTATGACAGCAAGTTCTCTTTAGCTTATGGTATATTTTATTATGGTTACATAATGTTTGCAATTGCACTACTGTTCTATTCAATTGGTTTTGGAGTTTATAAAGAGGAAAATTATCCTAAAAAGAAATATGCTATTCTCATGCTAATCGGTTATCTATCTTTTCTAGTACCAATGCACTTGATGACATTGATTGATGTAAGTTGGCTTAATGTTGTTCCTTCAGTAATGTGCAAATACGCTATTCTACTCGCTATAACTTTGGGAATATTCAGTTTTATAAAAAAGTCAAAAACTAAAACTGAATAACTCTTTTTTACTTTTCAAAGAGGAATAGTTACAAATTTCATTTTATTAATAATCATCAACCCATTCATTATAAAAGTAGCACAAGCTTGTAAGAATGCAGGAAAAGGCAAGTTTATGGTTATTTGTTCTAAAAGCAAATTATATATTTCTAATAGTTTTTTGCTCGAATTATCTTTAGCGAGAATGAACAATTTTTTGTAAATTCTATGTGTAGTCAAATCTATCTCAGGAATTATTTCTCTCCAGTTTTTTTGATAAATTTCAATTGTTGTTTCATTTGAATAAATGATGGATATTGTAGAATTAAGTAGCAGATCTAATTCCAGTAGTTGTCTGATTTGTGGAGAACTATCTAATCTTGTTTCCAAAAAAGTTGCTACATAATGAAGCATTTCTTCATCTAAAACAACCAATGACTCAAAAGAATTAGCTAGTTGTGTAAACCATGTATCCACGATATCTTTGTCTATTTCAACAGAAACCAGAGCTGTTATCTCAATAAAACCTAAACGAGAAACATACTTATGCTCTTTACTTTTTACCTTTGCAATAACTTTTTCTTCTATAATATATTGTGTTTGCCTTAAATAGTCCTTAATCTTTAAACCTTGAAGGTTAAAAGGAGAATAACCAATAGAGTCAATAAATACTTTTCTTAATTCTGATTTCTTGGGCATAGGAATGTTTAATCCTATTTCTTGTTTCTTCTCTTTTTGTTTTGCTTGAACTTGTGATCTAACATTGAAATCTTCATCTACATACAGAATTATAGCATCCAAAGAATCTTTACAGTCATGTACATCTACATAAGTTGTTAAACCTTCAGCTCCTATTTTAACAACAAGCTCAGAAGGAATTTCCATTGTTCTTTTTTTTCCACAAAAGTTGCATTGATAAGTAATTATAGTCATTTAGTATCTAAAATAATTAATTGTTCTGAGCCTATAAAAAATTTGCTAGAAAAAAGATAAAAGTGTCTTTTTTAATTTGGTTGTATGAGTAAATACCCAGTCTTTATTCTTGCAGGACGAGACAAAGAAAGAAGAGAAATAATGAAAAATATGGATCCAGAAGAAAAATATCAAATAAAAGCTCTGTTACCATTTTTAGGTAAAAGGGTTATAGATTATGTTGTTGAAGCTCTTTATCAATCTAAGATGGTAGAAGATGTATATATTGTCGGTCAGAATGAAAAAACCCTACCCTTTGATAACTTTCCGGTAAAGTATATTGAAATAGATTACATTTCTGATATTAAGACTAAATATAATGCTATTTTAAATTATTTAGAGAGAGAAAATAAGAAACTAAATTACATAATTTTTTGCTCTTCTGACTGTCCAGCAATAAGACCTGAACTAGTTGATCAATTCATCAAAGAAGTAGACTCTTGTGAGAATTGCGATTTTATAATGTCTATTGTTCCAAATGAAAGAGTTATAGAACTCTATGGTGAATCTAATAGAGTTGTAGGTAAGTTTACTGATGCGGAAGTATTCCCTGGAGAAATGTATGCTCTTTCTCCACGAGCAATAAAAGTAGGTACAAAAGAAATAGAAATTTTATCTAACAGGCGTAAGAATAGAACTTTCTGGGGAACAGCTTCTTATATAGTAAAGAAAGCTATAAAGAAACCTTCAACTTGGTTTAGGATACTTAAATTAGTTTTTAAAAAAGCAAGTCTGAATGATGCAAAGATTATTTTCGAAAAAGTTTTCGAAATAAAAGGAAAAGCTGTGATTATCGATGATATTGGATTTGGTTACGATCTAGATTTAGAAGAAGACTATGAAAAATTAGAAAAACTAGTTATTCAAAGAAATAATGAAATGAAAAAGTAAACAAATTGCAAAAAAATTAAAAGTGTAATACGAATTATTACTATTATGAAAAAAAAATACATCTCTTTTTTTATCATAACAATTTTTATTGCTTCAATATTGAATAGTGTTTCAATATTAGCTGAAACAGCTCCTGATGAGCTTGAACTCCAGGAAGGAACGTATGTAAAAGGTCGATATTATAAAGATGCAAATAATGAGACTGTTGCTACAGTCACTTTAACTGTTTCAAAAATATGGAATATTACTAGTTCTCTTGATGCTATAGCTATAGAACAAAAGATGGAATATCCTTCAGGTTCTACAGATATTTTCTTTGGTTCAACTTATTCTACTGTTATTATGACAGAATTAGTTTGGAAGCATAACCGTACTGTTATCTATCCTGCAGCTAAATTAAAACTTGTAAATAGTTCTGATACTATTGAAGCTACAATCTTAGATAATCCTGATTATGAATCTATGATGGATACAAATAACTTAAAAATAGTTTTAAAAGATGGTACTAGTTATAGAATAGGAGATATTGATAGTTCTATCCCTGACTATTCCAAAGTTTTAGGAATGGCTTTTGCATGGGCAATAATAAATGCTGTATTACTCATTGGTTATACTTATACATGGTTAGCGATCAGTCCTGAAACTGAAGACACTCAGACTATAAATTACAGAAATGGGACTGCTTCGGTTGAAGACATTAGTTCCTTTACTGTAGGAGGAAAGAAATACTCCACTATTCATTTACAACAAAGCAAAAAGAAGGTTACTAGCGGATTCTTTTCTAACTATTTCAATGAAGTAGATGCATACTATGAAACAAAAACTGGATTTCTAATTAAGTGGAAAGAAAAAGATTATGATACTGATGAACTATACATTTTCGAACCCAGTGAAATTGAAATAAAAGCTTCACTAATTGGAAACATAGACTTTTCTATTTACGGAGCTCTTATTGCTTTTGCAGTAATTTCTTTTGCAGTATTTGTTAGAAAGAGGAGATAATCTATTTTTCTCTTTTTTTTATTATAAGAGGAAACTTAAATATTAGCGGTTTATTTTTTTTTGAAGAGGAATGAAACATATATCAGAAGATATTTTGGGAACTTTAAGTTCAGAATTAGATGGAAAAACTATTGTTCATTGTGTGACTAGCTCTATTTCATGCTTTCTAGCACCAAAAATAAGTCGGTTATTGATGAGAAATGGAGCAAAAGTTATTCCAGTTTTATCTCCTGAAGCAGCAAAGTTTGTTCATCCTATGATTTTTGAGTGGGCAACAGGAAATGAACCAATAGTTACAATTGAAGGAAAAGTAGAACATGTTCATTATGCAGGTTTATCAAAAGAAAAAGCTGATCTGATTCTTATTGCGCCCATAACTGCAAATTCTCTTTCTAAAATAGCTAATGGGATTATGGATACATCTGTTACACTGATGGCTGGAACAGCTTTGGGAAACAATATACCTATGATAATTGTTCCTACAATGCATGAAGTTATGCTTTACAACCCTTCTGTTAAAGAGAATATTAAGAAGCTAGAGAAAATGGGTGTTAAAGTCTTAATGCCATTGATTGAAGAAGAAAAAGCTAAAATTCCTTCTGAAGAATATATAGTAAATGAAGTAGTAAAAGAACTAACTGAAAAAACTTTTGAGAATACTTCTGTTTTAGTTACAGCTGGTCCAACTAGAGCATATATAGATGGAATAAGGTTTATTAGCAATCCTTCAAGTGGAAAAATGGGTTTTGCTTTAGCTTTGGAAGCTTGGAAAAAAGGAGCTAAAGTAAAAGTTGTTTATGGAGCTACAGAACTTTCTCCTGAAAAGAATATAGAAGAAAAAGTAAAAGTTGAAAGACCAGAAGAAATGTATTTAGAGGTTTTAGAATCATTAAAGAAAGAAAAATATGATTTTGTAATCCTTGCAGCAGCTATGAACGACTTTGCTGCAGAGGAGATACCTGACGAGAAAATCAAGTCAAAGTCAGAATGGTTACTTAAACTGAAGCCTGTAGCCAAATTAGCAGACAAAATAAAAGAGATTTCACCTGAAACTACATTAGTTTTATTTAAAGCAGAATATGCAAAAACAGACGAAGAATTAGTTGAAATAGCTAAACAAAGACTAGAAAAAGCTCAAGCTGACTTTATTGTGGCTAACGATGTTTCCGTCAAAAAATATGGATTTGCAAGTTACCAAAATAGGGTGGCTTTGATATCAAAAGATAAAGAAAAAGTTCAGTGGTTTGAAGGTAGTAAAAAAGAAGTTGCTAGAAAAATATTAGAAAATATTAGAAAAAAAATGTAAGAAGGCAATATTTCTTAATTACCAGATGCAACTGGAACTTCAACTATTTTTTTATTGTTCTTTCTTTGGTCAATAATGAAATTTAGTAAAAACAATACTGGAATTCCAGAGTTAAATTCTAGCAGACTGTTGAAAAGAATAATTGATAAACTACCTTCAATAGGCCTTATTCCTGAAACATGTAGAGTTAATTCCATTCCAAAGTGAACTAATATACCTATCAGAAAAAGATAAGCTATGTTAAGAAATGTTAAGTCTTTCATTGGTTTATAAAACAATTTAAGCAAAAGAATTACCAAATAACCAATTCCAACCATGAGTATTTGTGTCAGCCTAGCATTTGTCATTTCTCTGTAAATTGAAATCGTGCGGTCATCAAGAGGAATATATTGAGACATAAATGCAGATGACAACCAACCTACATATAGGAAAACTGTCCAGAATAAAGCTTTCTTTACTTCTTTTGTTCTAATCATAATAATAGCGTAAGAAAACTCAATAACTCCGTAAGTAAATGAAAAGTACAATAAAAACAGATCTGGTTGTAGAGGAGCATCAATAACCCTTGTTCCTTTAAGATGAAACCAAATGACATCATCAGTAAAGAAAACTATTAAAAAACCAAATAAACCAAAGAAAAACTCTCTGTAATGTTTTTTCTTCAATAAAACTCCAATCCAAATCAAGCAAAATAATAAGTCAAAATATATAAAATCAAAATTAAAGACTCTGGCAACTATATTGTTCATTAAATTCGAGACAATTTACGTGATTTATAAGATTTATCTACATTTTAGTGTAATGTTGTTTATAATTTTTCATAATAACTAACTTTTTGTTAGTACAATGAATAGGGTTATAAATTCTCCTTTCAGAGTTAATTTCGGAAATTGAATAGGCAAATAGAATATCAGTGTGATGAATGTAAGAAAATAAGAATGCTACTTATTTCAGATGCTATTGAACTTAAGAGTTTAATGCTAGATGTTGGAACTATCGAGTTCGTAGATGTTCATCGATGCATAGATGATGAAATTAAGGCATCGTTATTGTACATAGACTCTTATAACAAAGTTCGTTCTCAGTGTATTATTGAAGCTGAAGAAAATGATGATACCAAAAATGAACTAGATAACTTAATTCCTACCGTTCCAAAAACAGATTTTCCTAAAATTCAAATAGTACCTACTTCTGATTTTGGTTCATTCAATTTAAAAGGTTTTAAAATTAAAGACAAACTTAGACAATGTTATTACTTACTTAATGAGAATGCTAAAGGAGAAAAAATTAAAGTTATTTCTCTCCTGAAATTTATTGAATTTGAAGCAACTATTGCTCCAGAAATAGATAAAAAGATTGCAGAAAGATGGATAAAAAGAACAGTAAAGTTAATTGAAAGTGTTCCAATTTTAGAAGATATTGTTATAACCTTTCTCCCTTCCTATCTTGATAATTTTATCACTTTTGAACCAAAAGAAAGAGAAATAAATGAACTAGAATTGCTTTTTAATTCACCAATAAGTGTAATTTATACAACAGAAGATAAAAAGAAACTGTTTCAAGAAAATTGGAAAACTATTTGCCCAGATTTAGGTAGTACAGGATATAGAATGTATAACACAATCTTAGAAGAATGTGCAGATGAAATTGAAAAATCAATAATCGATGTATATTTTCAAATAGGTTCACAATACACTTTTCCTTACTTTTTAGCTTCAATTAATGAATTAATATCCTTGGGTTTAATCTGTTTTGAAAAACTAGAATTTATAACTATTAAACGACCTAACGATTAAGAATTGAGATATTAATATTTTTTTGTTGATTTTTTTATGTTATTAAACACATTTAAAAAGTGATATGAAAATAAAATCCATGAAATATAAAAAATATTTTTTCTTTGTACTTTTCACGGTCTTAGTTGTATTCGCTTATCCACGAAGCTTTTACAACGAAGTTGAAGCAGGATATACACAAACAACTCCTATCAACATATATTCTGATTCAGACTTAGAAAGTTATTCATTTCCTGGTACAGGAACTGAAGCTGACCCTTATATTATAGAAAATTATAACATCACAGTTACTAGTGGTTATGCTATTTCAATTAGAGCAACAACAAAATATGTCATTATAAGAAATAACTATATTATAGGGTCTGATACTGGCAATGGAATGTACATTTTTAGTGTTGCACCAAACACTGTTCATATAATAAATAACACCGTTGTCAATGCTTATACTGGAATTTATGTAAATACTGAAGGACAAATGATAATAGAGAATAATACTGTAACAGGAGGAGAGTCTGCCTATTATTTCTCTTCAACTGGAAATATTAATTTTACTAACAATAAGGCAATCAATCCTAAAAAATATGGTTTAAGAGCTTATAATTTAAATAACTTCAGAATGGCTAATAGTACTTTAATAGGCGCTGGAGTAGGTTTTTCTACAAGTAGTACATCCTTTTATGATAATTACTATTTTGATAACAATTCAATTAATAACAAGCCTTTGATGGTAGTTTATTCTTCATCAGATCTTGTTTTTGACAAAAATCAAAATGGTCAGATATTAATTATAGACAGCACGAACATCACAGTCAAAAATTATGTCTCAAGCGAAAATACTTTTGGAGTTTATTCCTACTATTCTGATAAAATAACAATAGAGGATAGTTTTTTTTCAAAAGCAGTTTCTTCAATTAAAGCAGAATATTCTTCAAATATTGAAATAAAGAATGTAAAAATTAGTAACACATACGAGTATGGAATGAATATTCGCAATATAGATGGAATTTCGATTGAAGATACTATAGTTGAAGATTCTAATAAAGGGATATATGCAAGAGGAATAAATAATTTAGAAATAACAAATACTACTTCCACTAATCATGAAAATGATGGCTTGTACCTGTGGTATGTAAATAATGCAAATATTTCTAGTTCGTTTTTCGCAAATTGTAAGAACGGATTAGTTGCAAGAAGTTCAACTAACATAAGATTAGAAGAAAACTCAGCTTCAAACTGTAGTTATACAAGTTTTACTCTAATTTATCTTGAGAATGTAACAGTAAAAGATAACTTAATGGAATCTGGGATAAAACTTAACCATTACAACGTTGAATGGAGCTACGAATTCAGTAATAATACAATAAAAGGAAAACCTTTAGGTGTTTTTTATAATAAAACAGGGTTAACTATTGACTCAACTTATTCGCAATTAATACTAGTAAATTGTACAGACTTTATAATCAATAATGCGTATTTTTCTCAAGTAGTAAGAGGAATTTACATTCTTTACGGAGAAAATATTTCTATAAATAATATCTCGATGTACAACGTCTTTGAAGGTGGACTATTAGTAGAGTATTCCAAGAAAATAAGCATTCAAGATTTAAATGTAAATGGAGTAATAGGTAATGAAGCTTATGGTATTTACACTTATAATGTAACTTCGGTGTTTCTTAATCATTCTATTTTTACACTGTGCGGAGATTATCCTTTTTATGGAGAAGAGATTGCAGATGCTATAATTTCTTATAATATATTTAATAATAGCACTAATAATGTGTTTTACATTTACAATGGCTTTAATCTTTCTATTTTTGGAAATGATTTTTTGTTTAATGATTATGCACTTTATGTTGAATTTTCAAACGAAATAGAATTCTACAACCTTGAATTAGAAATGGGAAATTGTTACTCTGAATGGAACGGTTCAACTAGATATCCTATTGAAACAGATAGTGGCTACATTTATGATGAATTTCCATTAAATGATACTGACAGAGATAAGCTTAACGACAGTTTAGAAGTGTATAGTTACAATACTGACCCATTTCTTGCAGATACAGATTACGATATACTCAGTGATTATGACGAAATAATGAACTATGGAACTGACCCAAACTCGGTAGATTCAGATAATGATAATATGCCAGACAAATGGGAAATAGAAAATAATCTTAACCCAATCGAAGATGACTCCTCAGAAGATCCTGACGATGATGATTTGTCTAACATAGAAGAATATAATTCACACACCAATCCCAATTCTGCTGATACAGATTCTGATGGTATGCCTGATGGTTGGGAAGTGGAAAATGAATTAAATCCTTTGATAGATGATGCTGATGAAGACCCAGATAATGATGATCTAACTAATTTAGAAGAATACTCTAATAATACTGACCCTAACTCTGCAGATACAGATTCTGACGGTATGCCTGACAAATGGGAGGTAGATAATAATCTTGACCCAACTAAAGATGATGCTGATGAAGACCCAGATAATGATGATCTAACTAATTTAGAAGAATACACTAACAACACAGACCCTAACACCAATGACACAGATGGTGATGGTATGTTTGATGGTTGGGAAGTAGATAATAGTCTTGATCCTCTAACTGATGATGCTGATGAAGATCCTGATAATGATGGACTAACAAATCTAGAAGAACATACAAACAATACTAACCCAAATGATGAAGATACGGATTCAGATGGTATGCCTGATGGATGGGAAGTGGAAAATGGATTAAATCCTCTGATAGATGATGCTGAGGAAGACCCAGATAATGATAGATTAACTAACATACAAGAATACTTGAATAACACAGATCCCAACAATCCAGATACTGATGGAGATGGATATTCAGACTCTGAAGAAATAGAGAAAGGCTCTAACCCTACCGATGCTACAGATAAACCTCTTAATTTGGGATTGATTCTTGGTTTATCCATTGGTATTCCAACTGTTCTTATTGCAGTCTTCTTATTTATAATGAAGAAAAAAGGTTTACTCTTCTTTAAGAAGAAGTAAGTTCTTTATTTTTTTTACAATTTTACTATTTTGCTAATTTTCAACAAAAAAGATAAGAAAAAAAGTTAGTAGAATTCTTTAGTTATAATTTCTATTTGTTCATCACTTAAGCCTAGTTTGTCATGAGCAGGAATATATCCTTGGTTTAGAGCGAAATCTCTTTCTTCGTATGTTGTTTTATTTTCAATCTGGTAGAATATTCCTATAGGTAATTGATCTCTCACAAATCTCTGATTAGCCAAATCTATAGCAGCATGAAAGTCTTCTTTATCGTGGTCTGTTTCTTCTATTTTGTAAACTCTTGCTCTAAAGAAATCAAAAGTTTGGTTTCTGTTGAAAGTTATACATGGGCTAAAAACGTCAACAAATGCAAAACCTCTATGTTCTATTGCCTCTTTAAAGATATATTGTAAATGTTTAGCATCACCACTAAATCCTCTTGCTACAAAAGTTGCTCCTGCAGAAATTGCTAAAGAAACTGGATTCAAGGGGTTTTCTATGCTTCCTCTTGGAGTAGTCTTTGTTAATGTTCCTACTGGCGAAGTTGGAGAGGCTTGCCCTGTTGTTAGACCATAAATGAAATTGTTAGATACAATTGTTATAATGTCCACATTTCTTCTACAAGCATGTAAAAAGTGATTTCCTCCTATCCCATAAATATCTCCATCTCCTCCATAAACAAGAACAGTTAATTTGGGATTAGCTAGTCTTACACCCGTCGCAACAGGAATTCCTCTTCCATGCACCGTCTGTATTCCATAAACATTTAAGAAATTGGGCATATGAGAAGAACAACCAATTCCTGAAGCTAAAACAACTTCTTCAGGAGGAATCTCAAGTTCAGCTAGAGCAGCTCTTAAAGCTCTCCATTGGGCGAAGTTACCACAACCAGGGCACCATGTAGGCCTAAAATTGCTTTTATAATCGTCAGCTTTATATTTTCTTTCACTCATTTTTAACAATCTCCTTTACTTTCTCTACTATTTGGCTCGGAACAATAAGTTCTCCATCATATCTTCGCAAGTGATGCTTGATATCAAAAGCAGTTTGCATACAAATATACTGCTGCATCTGTCCAGAAAAGTTCTGTTCTATAATCAAAACTTCTTTAGCATTCTCCAAAATTTCTTTAACTTTTTCTTTTTGGAAGGGGAGAATGTATTTTATGTGAAGATGATTACTTTTTATTCCTTCTTCTTCCAGAAGAATTCGAGCTTCTCTAACAATATTTATTGTTGAGCCCCAAGAAACAAGTGTTATATCTGCATCTTTGTCTCCTTCGAAAATAGGTTCTGGTATCTCTTTTGCTACTTGCTCCAGTTTTCTAGCTCTTTTTTCAACCATTGCATTTCTAATAGGTAGAGTATCAGGAAGACCTGCTAAAGTTGACGCAATAGAAAAACCTTTTTCATTTCTTTCACTAGAACCTGTAAAGTGCATACCTTTGGGTGTTCCTGGAAGTGTTCTGGGTGAAACTCCACTTTCTGTAATTTTATATCTGAGATAATTGTCATCCACTTTGTCTAGAATACCATATCTTTTTGTTTTGTGTTTTAAATTGAGTTTTCTAACTGTAGCTATTCCTTCTGATAAATAGAGATCCATTAAAACTATTACTACCATTTGATATTTTTCAGCTAATTCTAAAGATTCTACACCCACGTTAAAAGCATCTTCCATATCATATGGAGCGATTATAATCTTAGGAAAGTCTCCTTGACTTGCACCATAAGCTTGGAACAAATCAGCTTGTTCGGTTTTTGTTGCCATTCCAGTTGAAGGACCAGCACGCATGGAGTTGATTATAACCAAAGGAACTTCTTGAATGGCAGCCATCCCTACAATCTCTGTCATGAGAGCAAATCCTCCTCCAGAAGTCCCCGTAGCAGCTCGTGCACCACAATAAGAAGCTCCTACAGCCATTCCTACTGCTGCTATTTCATCTTCAGTTTGTTTAACGATAATTCCTAATTTAGGTAGATATCTTGTGAGATAATGAATAATTGAAGTCGCTGGAGTCATGGGGTATCCAGAATAATATTTCAAGCCACCTGTTAAAAGACCTAAAGCTAAAGCTTCATTTCCAGTTATGACCATCTGTTTTCCTTTTTCAAACTTAAGTTTTTTAGATACCTTTTCCCAGTTATTGCTTTTAGCAAATTCAATTCCTAAATCTAAAGCTTTATAGTTTATTTCTACTACTTCTTTTCCTTTGTAACCAAATTGCTCTTCTAAAACTTCTTTAATTAGTTCAGTATCTAAACCTAGTATATGTCCTAAAGCTCCAAAAACAATAATGTTCTTAATTACAGAAAGCTTAGAAACTTGCTTTGCTAATTCTTTCATGGGTATGGGTAATTTCTCTATTTTGTCAGAAGTGTAACCCAACTCATCTAAATCAACATAGTCTTGATCATAAACTATCTTTGCATTATCGTTGACCCTAGGAAGGTGTAATGCTGCAACATGTTTATTGAGCAAAACAATTATGTCTGCTTCTTCACCAACAGAATAAACTTTCTCGTCGCTGAATCTTAACTGATATTCGTTATATCCTCCTCGAATAACAGATTGATAACTTCTAAATCCTACTAGATTTAGATTGTGTTTTTTAATTATTTTAGCAAAAAGCCAACCTAAAGAGACCAAACCATCTCCAGCACTACCAACAAATCTCACTGTAATATCTTGATTCATACACTTATTCGCTCTTCTAAGCTTCTAAGAGCACATAATTTAAAGAGATAAAAAATCTTGCTAAATGGATATGATTTATTTTAGATCAACATTTGTCACTTAAAATTACTTAAAACTTAAGAACAATAATGCATATTTTCATTTGGTGGTTTTTATTACAAATGAAAACACTTTTCGCACAGAAAAAGAAAATGAACTTGGTTTCGAACAATTTTTGATAAAAAAACCTTCAGTTTTTAGGTGGATAATAGTTTTCTTAATTACACTTGGTTCTAATTTACTTTGGGTAGCGCTTACAGAAATTCCACTAATGCTATTACTTTTTGTTGTAGGTGGGGTAATTACTATTTCAATCTTCTTTTGGTCTGTAACAGGTCAATGGAGTGTAAGAATACTAGTTCTAAAAAATATTGAACGTATATCGGTTGGAAAAATGGGTTTTTTTCTTAAATATTCTATGAAGTTCCTTGGAATGCATTTTGATAAAAATAATAAATACTTTTTAGAACGAACAAGCTATTTTAGAGATTATAATAATATAAAAGAATTATTTTATGATAGACTTCTTGACCCTGTTTCTTCGTCACTTGGATTAGGTTTCTTAATAATAACTTTTGTCAAACCATTCATCACTACTGTTCCACAAGCAATGATTATAGCAAACTTCGTTCTTCTTACAACTCCATTACTGGCAGGTTTTATAATTCCATTCTATTGGATAATAAAAGATTCTAGAATAAGATACATAAATGAGAAAAACGACATTTTCAAAGCAGAAGAAAATATAAAGAAGAGTACACTTAACAAGTTTTTAGGTTTTTCAGGTTTTGTTGCAGGAATTAATTTCCTACTAGAAAGTTTGCCAGAACATCCAGCATTTGCTAAAGTTAACTCGACTTTGGTTTTATTCATACTTTCAGTAATCGTCCTTCTGTTCATAAGCTTGATAGTTGCAGGAATAAACCTTTTTGTAGCAACAGTATATCTAACAACAAAACATCAAAAATTAGTAAATGAATTAAGAAATAAAATTACAAATTTTATTCCTGTAGGAGAAACTAATGTTTTACTAAATGATGAAAGAAAATCAGAAGTTAACTTTCAAAGATAGTTTTTTTTTTATTTTTAATTTTGTTATGATCTTAGACAATTAAAATATTCTTTTAAACTTTCGTTACAATATTTGATGAATTTGGGAAATTTGTATATTCTAATCCAATTAAACAAGAGTAAATAATAAAATTGCAATGAAAATCAATTACAATTAACTTTTGTTTAATTAAAGCTAGAAAATAGATTATAATTTGTAAAAGATTGTTTAGGAAGTCTAAATAAAAAAAGAAAGGAAATTAGTAGATTTTTTTCAGTTGTTTAAGGAGAGGAGTATAGATATCATACTCTTCTTTTAGATCTTTTGCTATTATTAGTTCTTTCAGATTCTGTGCAGATTGTAAAATAAAAGTGGGTGCAGTACTCTCAATTAATGGATATTGTTTTGATTTATATCCTGCTAAAACAGTATTGTTCTTTAGGCAAATAGAAGCCAATAGTTTAATTTCCTCTTCTTCGTTTAGTTCTTCTCCTTTTTCAAATAACCAGTTTATAGAACCTTTTTCTGCTATACTGCCTACCCAGATTAATAGAAGATAATCATAGATATCGTTAGGAAAGCCTAAACTGTTGTATTTGTTAAAAACAGAGAATAAATTAGCAAATTGTTCTACTTCTTTATTATCTTTACTTACTATCATTATAGAGATAAGAAAATCTTTTTGAACATCTGTGAGAGTATCTAAAAGCTCTTTCTTTATCTTTAACAATTCATCTTTCTTCTCTTTAATTTCTTCATAACTTTCATTGTTTATTTTGTAATTTCCAATTATCTCATCAAGTTGTTTTTTCCTTTCTTCTTCTAAACCTTCTAAATCTTTTGTATAATTTTCAATAATCTCTTTTAGAGTTTCTTTAGCTTCTTCTACTTCTTTCTCTGTAACTTCTGCATTAGTGATGGTCTTTCCTTGCATTGCAGCTTTTGTCTGTTTTTGCCAACTAAGTGCGTCTTTTAAACTTTTATCGTTTAATAAAGAGTTGATCATCTTTGCAACTATGTATTTAATTTCAACGATGGAATTAGCATCTCTTGTAGCTATTGAAAGAAATAGGTGTAAAACATTAGGCATCAAATTATAAGGATCAATTTGTTGATTTCCTCTCAATGCACTAAAATTAAAGTTAGATAATGCCCATTCATATAAAGAACTTCCAACGAAGTTTGAAGGGGGATTAAGGGCAGAAAATATAGGTAAAGAAGTATACATGTTACCTATTGACAATAAAACATTATGCCAACCAAAGGTCGAAGAATCAAATTCTTTAATTCTTATTTCTTTTCCAGAGATAAGGTATTCTTCAGTCAAATAATAAATTAAATGTTTATTTAAGCTGACTGAAGATAGAGAATCTGCTTCATATTTGGTCTCATTACTGTTTAATACAGATATTAGCTCTATATTGTTAAATAATTCTGCTTGATTAGCGTCATCAAGTATTTCTTTTATTGATTCTTGGTTTTCAGGGTATAATGCTTCTAGAATGTGGTATATCCAGTGAATAATGTAAGCATAAACATTCTCATTTTGTTTAAGCACTTTTCTCCATTCAAACCATTGTTTTAGTCTATTTAGATAGATTTCACTCATCTTTTCAATATCTGAATCACTTAATTCTTTTGTTGAATAACGCAATGGAAAGATTGAAACAGGTTCCTTATTATTAAACAGCACTTCTTTAATGTCTTTAATTAGTGTGTTAATAATTAGTTCAAGATCCATAATTGCATAACGTGAGATTACTTTTGCTTCTTTAAAATAATCAAAAGAGCAGCTTCCATTTCTCAAGAAAATGGGTTCATGAATGTAACTAACAATTTTATCAAAGAATTCTTTCCCCTTTTCATCTAATTGAGCAATAAGTTCTGATACTTCTTGAAAGATATAGGCATTAAGAAAAGCGTTAAACGCTGTTCCAATAATTTTTGCATTTGAAGCATAACTCTTAATAATTTTATTAATCTCTGGACTATTCTTTTTTATTTTACTTAACTCAAAGTCATCTGGAATCTTAACTAGTTCTTTATTACTATCTCGTGGCCTAAGAAATTTTCCTTCACTTTGAAAGACAAGTAGTTTGTTCTTTGTATCCAAACCAAAAATAACTTCCTTGTCTAGCAATTTTCCTTCAAAAATTTTTATATCCATTTTTTTCCCCTTTTCTCGCTATTAATGAACATTTTGCAAAGTTTTTATTTGTTTGCTTGTATGACATACAATTTTAACTTCAAATAATAATTCTAAATGTTAATTTAAATTAGGTCCCTTTAAAAAATCTTAAAAAATAAATAAGTTATTCATATTATCGATTATACAGAGAATCTAGAAATGAATAAAGTAAATTATCTTTCAGAGAAAGGAATGTTCATCGAAAAAAATGTTAATCTTTCAGCAGGAACTCTTGCTTGGGGAAGTAAGGCAAGACAAAGAGCTAAAGAAGTTAAGGATTTTATAGACGCAACAATTGGCTCGGCAAAAAGTGATGAAGGAAAGTTATTTGCTTTTAAAACCTTTGAAGAGGAATTAAAAGGGTTACCAGCAGATAAAATGTTTGGTTATGCAAACGTTAGAGGACAAAAAAGATTTACAAGAGCTTGGATGGAAGATACATTAGAAACCTTTCCAAGTGAATATAGAGAAAAATCTCGTTTATTATCAACAGAACCTATAACAACTTGCGGCGGGATTACAGGAGGATTAACTATTGCAGGTCAACTCTTTTTCGATAAAACAGATAATTTACTTGTTCCTAATTCAAGATGGAGTAATGTAGATAATTGTTTCTTCAAAAACCAACAGATAACAGAATTAAATTATAATCTGATTGACATAGAAGGAAATCTATCTTTTGATGACCTTATAGAGAAAATTAAACTTCTAGAAAAAGAAAATAAAAAAATTGGTATATACTTTAATTTTCCAAACAATCCCAGTGGTATAAGCCCCACTTTATCACAAATAAAAGAAATTCAAGAAACTTTAGAAGAAGTAAAAGTTCCAACAGTAATTATTTTAGACGATGCTTATGAAGGATATGTCTATTCTGATGATGTTTTAGATCATTCGATTTACCCTTATTTAATCGGGCTAAATGAGAATGTCCTAACAATTAAAGTAGACGGTATGAGTAAAAGATATTCTGCTTATGGAGTAAGATTAGGTACAATTATGCTAGGTTTTGGAAAAGAAGTTGATGAGAAAGAAAAAGAAGATTATCGCGAGCTGATAGCTAAAGGTGCAAGGTCTTTAACTTCTAGTTCTCCAAGAGGTCCTCAAGAAGCTTTTGCCAACATTTCAGAAGACAAAAAGAAGAAAGAACAACTGAAAAAAGAAAAAGAAGAATTAAAGAATCTATTAAAAGAGAGGTATTTAGAGATAAAAGCTTTAATAAAAGATAAAGAGCATGATACTATTCACCCTGTCGACTTTAATAGTGGTTTCTTCGGTTATTGGATAATTAAGAACGATCTTCTATCATTCGATTTAGGAGAAAAGTTGTTAGAAAGAGGTTTAGGAACTGTACCATTTTACAACAATACAACAGGATTAAATGGTATAAGATTAGCTTTTTGCTCAATAAAAAGAGATGATCTCGAAAAAGCAATTGATATTCTTTATTCAATCTAACTCTTTTCTTTTTTTTAATTTCTTTTTCACTTTTCTACTTTTCCACTTTTAAAAAAAGATAGTTGTTGACCAAATAAGTAATTTATTACCCAATAGAACAAATTTAAGATGAGTCAATATTCTATTTAATTTTAGAAAAAATTTATAAAATAGCTATTAAACAAAAAGTTGAAATGAATTTGCTAAAAACTGTAGTAAAAATAACTCCTGTCTCAATATTGCGTAAAGTTCAATCATTTTCACTAAAAAAACCTAGCAGAATTAAATTTTTATTCAAAGTTTCTAATGAAGAAGCTTTAGTCGAGATAGGAAAAAAACTGGCTTATAATAATTTCAAAAAAGTATCAAAGAATACACCCGCTTACAAGAAGTTCTTGGAGAGTAATGGAGTCAATGCAAAGAAAGTTAATAGCTTTGAAAAATTTATTGAAATTGTTCCTACAACAGACAAAAACAACTATATTGCTAAATATCCGATGGATGAACTCTGTATCAACGGAGACCTTTCTCCACTAGCAATAATTGACAGAAGCTCAGGATATTCGGGTAAATCCATTTACTTTCCGATATCCAAAAAAGAAAACCTCTTTGATGAACTAGTAATGGCAAATTGGTTTAAAACACAATTCAATATCTCAACTAAAGATTTACTCATAAATTGTTTCTTTTTAGGTTCATGGGTAGCAGGAATAAAGATAGGAAACTCAGCTAGAATGATAGGAACTACAATAAATACAGGACCTCGTTTAGATGAAATTGTAGAAACAATATTCGATCTCGATAGATACTATGAAAGAATAATTATTTTATCCTATCCGCCCTTTGCAATGATGCTTGTTTACAAACTAATAGAAGCAGGATATGACTTTGAAGGTAAAAACTTCTTGTTTTTGGTAGGAGGAGAAGGATATAATCTGGAGTTCAAACAAAAATTGCAAGAACTTACAAAAAACAGTAGCGAAATTTTTGGAGCTTTTGGTAGTACTGAAACAGGAATAAGAATCGGAAATGAAACAGCTGATACACACATGCTTAAACAAATGGCTGCATCAAACAAGGAATTCTGCAAGAAAATGTTTGGAAAAGAATTCCCACCAAATATCTTTCAATATGACCCAACAAATGTTCATTTATTCACAAAGAAATATAAAAACGGAAAAGACGCTCTGGTTTTCACTTCAGCATCTAAAAGAGCAGTTCCTGTAATTAAATATAACCTAAAAGATGAAGGAGGAGTACTAACACAAAAAGAAGTAAAGAAAATAATAAAAGAAGTATTTAACATGGATTTCAATTTTAAACTACCTTTACCAATCTTTTATGTTTATGGAAGAGTAGATGATACAATATCCATAGCAAGTGCAATATTCTATCCTCATCAAATAAAATCAGGACTGTTGGAGTTCATGGATAATGTAATAGATTACAGATTGGAATCAAAAACAACAGATACAGGAGTAATCTATCCTGCAGTTCATGTAGCGGTAAAAGATAAAAGAAAAGCTTCCAAAAAGAAAATAGAAGAAAGTATTTACAAAACGTTACTAAAATACAGTAGCACCTACTCAGAATCAATAAAAGAAGGAATTGCAGATAGACCTATAGTTTTCCTATACACAGAAAAAGACTTCCCTTTTGAACTAAACGAAATAACAAAAAATCAAGTAAAAGAAAAACATTTAGTAAATTAACAAACCCTTTTTTCTTTTTATTGATAAACAACTTTCTACCTTGCGTAAATAGTTTAGTTTATTTATAGAGAATTGAAATAAAACAGAACTAAACATCATAAAAAGTTTTATCAAAAAATGAAATCGTGTTTTAAAATTTAAAAATAAAGAAAAAAAGAAATTTTCATTATTCTTTCTTCTTACCTTCACCTATAATTTCCCAATCACGATATTGGCTAAGTAAACGGTCAATCTCATTATCAATATCAATAGTTTCTTTTCTTACAAAAGATTGCTCAAGTTCATAATATTCACCAATATCAGGGTTAGCTTGTAGGATATCTTTGAGATACTCTTCAACAACAGATTTAGAAAGACCGCTAAGTTCAGAAATTCGTTGCAAAGTAACAGAAATATTAGGTTTGAATTGGTTAAGCAAGTTAATGAGAGTTTTATAATCTTCTTCTCTCTTCAATGCTTTCATGTACTCAGATTTAGTTTTATAGCCTTGAGCAGAGATTTCTTCCCACTCAGACTTAGTTTTAAAACCTAACTTCATTGCTGTATACATTTCTTTGATAGAAGAAAAACCAAAAGAAGAAGCTCTTTTACGAAGATAAAGTCTAATTCCTATAAAAGTCAAAAAAGCAACAGCACCAGTAACAATGACAGCACCTGTAACTATTGAAATAATTGTGAGTATTCTTTTAACTTTCAATTTGTGTTCTAAATTCGATTTAGGATTGAGAGGATCAAAACCGTTTTCTATTTCTTTACCATCATTTTCTCCATCTCCATCAGTGTCAGAATTGTTAGGGTCTGTTCTATAAATCTTTACTTCTTCATAATCAGTTAATCCATCACTATCAGAATCACTACTTGTGGGGTTAGTAAAATATTCTTTAATCTCTTCATAATCAGTTAATCCATCATTATCTGTATCAGTACTATTAGCAAACGTACCAACATTAAATTCTTCAAGATTGGTTAAACCATCACCGTCTAAATCAGAGTTGGAATCATCTGTTAATGGGTCTAATCCAGAATGAACTTCATAACCATCAGGCATACCATCTTCGTCAGTGTCAGAGTTGTTAGCGAAAGTGCCAAGAGTATATTCCTCAAAATTAGATAAATTATCGTTATCGAAATCAGAATTACTATCATTAACAATTGCGTTTGTACCTGTTTGAACTTCCCACAAATCATCCATCAAGTCACCATCAGTATCAGTACTATTAGCAAACGTACCAACATTAAATTCTTCAAGATTGGTTAAACCATCACCGTCTAAATCAGAGTTGGAATCATCTGTTAATGGGTCTAATCCAGAATGAACTTCATAACCATCAGGCATACCATCTTCGTCAGTGTCAGAGTTGTTAGCGAAAGTGCCAAGAGTATATTCCTCAAAATTAGATAAATTATCGTTATCGAAATCAGAATTACTATCATTAACAATTGCGTTTGTACCTGTTTGAACTTCCCACAAATCATCCATCAAGTCACCATCAGTATCAGTACTATTAGCAAACGTACCAACATTAAATTCTTCAAGATTGGTTAAACCATCACCGTCTAAATCAGAGTTGGAATCATCTGTTAATGGGTCTAATCCAGAATGAACTTCATAACCATCAGGCATACCATCTTCGTCAGTGTCAGAAACCAAAGGATCAGTACCGTAAGTGTTAACCTCTTCTCCATCAGTTAAACCATCACTGTCAGTGTTAGAAGTAGTAGGATCAGTTGAATAAACATTGATTTCACTAAAATCATCTAATCCATCACTATCAGTATCAGAAGTAGTAGGATCAGTTGAATAATTTACTACTTCATCAAAATCATCCAATCCATCACTGTCAGTATCAACCTTACTCATATCTGTCCCTAAAATCTCCTCCTCATGGTCAAACAATCCATCATTATCAGTATCTAAATATTCCCCTGTCCTTTGATTGTTAACCGAATCAGTATAGAGTGGAGCATATCCAAGGCCAATAGAATTCCAAATAGATACTCCCATGTTGGAAACATCACCGTACCCGGCAAGTATTTCTAAGGAAGAATCGTTATCGACATCAGCAACAGCTAAAGACCAAAAAGTACCACTTGTCGTTTTTGGCCAACCAGGAACAACAGTACCATCACTATTCCAAATAACCACTCCACCACCAAAGTCAATACGATACCCGGCAATTATCTCAAGTGCTGAATCGTTATCGACATCTGCAATAGTTAAAGAATGAACTTCACCACTTGTTTCACTTGTTGTTTGTGGCCAACCAGGAACAACAGTACCATCACTATTCCAAATAATTACGCCACCACTGTAGTATTCACCGTACCCAGCAATTATTTCTAATGTTGAATCATCATCAACATCTGCAACAGCTAAAGAATAAACATAACCACTTGTTGTTTTTGGCCAACCAGCAACAACACTACCATCACTATTCCAAATAACTACTCCACCACCATATCCTGCAATTATTTCTAATGTTAAATCATCATCAACATCTGCAACAGCTAAAGAACGAACATCATCACTTGTTTTTGGCCAACCAGGAACAACAGTACCATCACTATTCCAAATAATTACTCCACCACCATATCCTGCAATTATTTCTAATGTTGAATCATCATCAACATCTGCAACAGCTAAAGAATAAACATAACCACTTGTTGTTTTTGGCCAACCAGCAACAACACTACCATCACTATTCCAAATAACTACTCCACCATAACCAGCATCACGATATCCTGCAATTATTTCTAGTTCTGAATCACCATCAACATCAGCAAGAGCTAAAGAATAAACATAACCACTTGTTGTTTTTGGCCAACCAGCAACAACACTACCATCACTATTCCAAATAACTACTCCACCATCATCAACATATCCTCCTCCTGCGACTATCTCGAGTTTTAAATCACCATCAACATCAGCAAGAGCTAAAGAATAAACATCTCCGCTTGTAGTTTTAGGCCAACCAGGAATAACAGTACCATCACTATTCCAAATAACTACTCCACCATAATACCCTGCAAGTATTTCTAGTTCTGAATCACCGTCCACATCTCCAACAGCTAAAGAATAAACATAACCGCTTGTAGTTTTTGACCAAGAAAATAAAGTTGAATAATAATTAATAAAAGAGTTATAGCGACTGTTACTTGTATTATAGTTAGTTGTTTTCCAATCAAAAACATTATCACAGCTAATTTGAGCAGCTAAAATATAACCATAATAATCTGAATAGTATAAATATTTGCCTTGAATAGTAATTATTCTGTTTAAATATAAATAACCTGATAATATTGCTTCATTCGTGGATGAAGAATAAAAATGCTTTGCATAAACATTTGAAGAGGAACAATATAGTAATTCCCAATTATAATCATTGTCCACATCGGTAAGTATAGGTTCTTCTTGAATATTTAGACCTAAGGAACTACTATACTCATTTAATATCTCTCCGGTGAAAGAAAAACTTTTTTGTTCTCCGTTTGTTGATAGAGTAACTATTTCATACTCTCTATCCCAATTAATATCAACAATTATAGGACCTAACCACTCTGAATCACCTGAAGAAGTAAGCCAAGAATGAATAGTAGTACCATTATTTGATAAAAGATAAAGATTTCTTCCTGCAGGGCAAACAATGTCTATTTTACTGTCTTTGTTGATGTCTGCAACTGCAAGAGGATGAGTAATAGGCTCTGTTAAATCTTTAGGAAAATTTGAGATGATGTCTCCATTTCCTTTCCACGCGTAAACTTTTCCATCGGTACTACCTACAATAACATCTTTGGAACCATCATTGTCTACATCAGCTAAAACTGGTGCAACTATTACTTCTCCTCCTGTTGTTTTAGGCCAACCAGCTAAAAGATTTCCACTTCCATCAAATGCATAAACTTTTGAACTGTTAGATCCAACCACTATCTCATTTTTATCGTCTCCATTAATATCTCCAACTGCTAATGTTTCTTCTACTGGTCCCTCACAATTGACTGGCCAACCTGGTATACTAGTACCATCACCGTAAAATGCGTAAACCGAACCATTAGCTGCTCCTATAATTATTTCTTCAGTTGCACTATTTCCATCTATATTAGCTAACATTGGTGTAGATATTAAAGCAACACCTATGTTTTTTCCATCTATCCAATTTGAAGATTCTGTACCATCTATCTCGTAAACTCTTATTATGCCATTTAACGTTCCTACAACAATTTCATAATTTCCATCTCCGTCTATATCCCCTGCTCCAGGTCCTCCTTTTAACTCTCCCCCTACATATATTGGCCAACTACCAAAAGAATTGAGAGATTGAGAGATTTTTTTACCTGAAAAATTGTTATCTAAAAGTTCAGAACGGGAAGAAGTTGTTTTGATCTCTATGTCGTTGTTCGCTTCTTCAACTCTTTGTAAATCTGTGTGATAATCATTATTTTGACTTACATTATTTTGACTTACATTACTTTGTTGTGAATCTAAAATGATATTATTAAAATCTTTCATCACTAGAGAATTTGTAGTCATTGAACTTGTAATTATAATTAGTAATGCTACTACCATTCCTGAATATTTTGATTTCCCTCTAAAACTTTTTTTTATTCGTTTCATCATTTTTTTGAATTACTTATATTTTATAAAATTTTTTTTAATAATAATTCTCTAAGAACACGTTTAAATTTTAAAAAAATGTCACTTCGCTACTTCTCACAAGTCTGTTTCAATTTACCATATCTATATTATAGACACTTTTTTAGGAAATTTATGACGGGAATGCAAATAATTACGTATTGGTTATTCAAATGCTTCTATTTTCAATCATATCCGATATCTTTAAATTTTAAAATTCTTTTTTGCAAATATGATTTCTTATTACTCTATAGGTTTATTCTTATTTGAGCAACTTACTTTTATTACTAGCAGCATTATTTTGTTTAGAACTTACAAGCAGACTCGCTTTCTTTCTCACTTCCTTTTGGGTACTAGCTATCTTTTGTGGGTTTTCAATTCTATAGGAAGATTCATTACTTCTTTTTTCAGTGAAAATGTAATAATCTTCGACAATACTCGACTTATTTCACTTATTTGGATCATTGTTAACTGTTTGTTAATTCTTGGAATGATTTTCGTTTTCTATTCTTTTATTTATTTCAAGACTAACAGATTACATCCTATAATAAACATAGTTAGTTTTTTAGGAGGAGCATTATTTCTTGCATTTATAATACCTGATTTCACTGAATTGACTTACTCTGAACAACTTGGAGCTTGGTCTGCGAAATATAGTATTTGGATATCTGTTCTTGTTATTCCAATGCTTTTATTCTTCATTTTTTCTTTTATTCTTCCCATTTCTACAAAAATTGTTAGAACTACTGACAAAGATATTCGTAAGCAACTATTTGTGCAGATAGTCGGACTTATTATCGTAATTATCTGGGCATTTTTCGCTGGTTTTACTAGCAATGCTGTTCTTCGAGCTGTTCGTCCTTTCCTTATGGCAACAGGCTGGTTTATCTGGTCTTTAACTTTGATAATGGATCCTTTCAACATAATGATTTCTAACGCTAAAATTAGTCAATTATTGATTACAACTACTAGCGGTTTACCAATCTATTATGATGACTTCACTTTTGATGAAAAAGAAGTAAAAAGTGAGATTTCTGCAGATCTAGCTTCAGGTTTAATTTCAGGAGTTACCCAAGCTCTAGAGCAAATAATGGAAAGAAAATCGGAATTAAACACTGTAGTATATAAAGACAAAGTTATAGGTACTACTGCAGTAGGCTATCTTCAAGCATATATTTTTGGAGAAAGATTTGATAAAACTTTAGAAACTGTATTAAATGTTCTTCTAAGAGAAATACAAGATAATCCAGCTCTTGCTTTAAAAATCACTCCCAACTTTGTAGATCTAGATGGGGCTTCAGGAAAAATCTTGAAACTCATAGTTGAAAAAAATCTAAAGAGAATATTAGTAATTTAATTAATTTGCATTCTTTTCTTCCTTTTTCTTTCTTATGTTCTATATTTAGCTTTTATTATACTAGGTAAATATACGAAACTATCATATCTTTTAATATAAGTTCAAAATAGTTGATTAATAGGAAATAAACTTTTAAATAACCAATTTTAGAAATAAATATGATTGCACCAACTATTGATTCTTTATGGTCTGCAGCTTTGGGATATTTTTTTGGTTCAATACCCTTATCTTTTATAATCGTCAAAGTTTTTCTTGACGGGTTAGATATTCGAACAGTTGGATCAAAAAATGTCGGTGGAAGAAATGTTATTAGATCTTTCAAGTATAAAGGAAAGTCAAATAATGTTGCTTATACTATGGGGTTAATTGTAGCTATCTTTGATATATTGAAAGGATACTTTGCTATGTGGCTGTCACAGTATCTATCTTACAATTTTGGAAATAATGACCCTTGGAGCATTTGCTTTGCAGGTATTTTTGCTATACTTGGACATAATTGGCCAATATGGTTATTAAGTCATGGTGGAAGAGGAGTAGCAACAACTCTTGGTAATTTGATGTTTTTCAATCCTATCTTCTTTTTAATATGGCTAGCAACGTTTTTCTTACTCAGTTTTCCTCTTATGTATTCAGCTATCGTTTACATCACTAGTTTTATAGTTATGGGAGTTATTCTATACTTCTGGCCCTGGTATGTAAGTCCGATGGTAACAGAACTGAAAAACGACCCCAATCTAGGTTTTTTATCAATGATAATGCTTTTCGGTATAACTCTTGTTGTTCTTTCGCGTCAAAAATCTAATTTCATGAAAATAAAGAATGGTGAAGCAAAAAGAATGAAATTATGGAAAATATTCCAAGGAAAGGCAGATGAAGCCTTAAAATAAATTCTTTCTTTCTTTTTCTATCTTTTTAACAATTTTTTCTATTTTAGTTCTATTAATTCAGAGGATTCTATTTCTAGCGAAAGAGTCTCTTTTTCATTTTGTATCTTTAAAAGTCCATTATCCTCAATTCCTTCTACTGTATATTCTTGATTTTTGTAGATAATATTATTTTTGCACAATATATCATAAGAATTAAATTCCTTCAAGATTTCTTTAAGATTGTTTTTTAGAACCTTGATAATATAGTTTTTAATTTGCTTATGCAATTCTTTTGTTAATTTCTCATTATCTACTTTTATTTTCAAGGATTCATTTATTGAAATAGCTATAGAATTGACTGGAGAGTCTAAAGAAAGAACTTTGTTATTTGTATTTATTCCTATTCCAACGAGTAGAAAATTACAATTTGTATCTTTCACTGTATCAATTAAAATTCCGCCTAACTTTCTTTTTTCTAGAATTATATCATTTGGCCATTTAATTTTAACAGGTATAGACAGAATTGTTTCTATTGCTTTTCTTACTCCTAAAGCAATAGAATAATGAAGAAAAGCATATTGTTTTTGATTTATTTCTTCTTTTTTACAAAAAACAAACGTTCCCCACCAACCTCCTTTTGGAGAAAACCATTTACTCTGTTTTCTTCCAATACTTGCAGATTGTTCCTCTGCTATTATTAACAAATCTTCATTTTTTGCTAATTCTAAATAAGACAAAGCTACATTTTGAGTGGAAGGAACAGATTGAAAATGAATGATTTTCAAGGAAAAGGATTCTTGAGCCATTATTTTCGTCGAAAAACACTTTTATTTAAACTTTTTTTTGTTTTATCAAGATAAAATTATTTAATCATAAAAACAAATTGGGTTTTTAAAAGACCTTTTTTTCTTTAAACTTAATGGCTCGTATTACTCATATTGGACATGATAAAGGAATTTTGGAAGAAAAAAGACAAACAATACTTTCACTAAGAGAAAAGTCTCTAAAAGGTGGGGGAGAGGAAAAAATAGCCAGTCAACACAATAAAGGAAAGCTTACTGCGAGAGAGAGAATAGAATTATTGGTTGACGAAAATTCTTTTTGCGAAATAGATCAAATAAGAAAATCTCAACATTCTGAATTAGAAATGGAAAAAATAGAAGGAGACGGTGTAGTAACAGGTTATGCAACTATTAATGGTAGACGAGTCTTTATTTATAGTCAAGATTTTACCGTTTTGGGAGGAAGTTTAGGAAAAACTCACGCAAAAAAAATTTGTAAAGTTATGGATCTTGCTCTTCAGAGTGGGTGTCCTATAATAGGGTTACTTGACTCTGGAGGAGCAAGAATTCAAGAAGGAATAGATTCTCTAGCTGGTTATGGTGAAATATTTTATAGAAATGTAATGAGTTCAGGGGTAATTCCCCAAGTTTCTATTATTTTGGGTCCTTGTGCTGGAGGAGCGGTCTATTCTCCTGCCCTAACTGATTTTATTATTATGAATCAAATTAATTCATTTATGTTTGTTACTGGCCCTCAAGTTGTTAAGACAGTTACCGGTGAAGATGTTTCATTCTATGATTTAGGAGGAAGTGAAGTACATAGTTCACTTAGCGGAGTAAGTCATTTAGTAGGAGAAGATGAAGAGGAAACGATAAATTTAGCTAAGAGACTCTTATCTTACCTTCCATCGAACAATTTAGATGACCCTCCACAAGAAATAGATGATATCGAAGAAAATGATCAAGATATTCTTTCTGATATTATTCCTGAGCAGGAAAATGAACCTTATGATATGAAAAAAGTAGTTGAAACAGTTTTAGACCAAGACAGTTTCTTTGAATTACAAGAAAATTGGGCAAAAAACATTATTGTTGGTTTCGGAAGATTAGAAGGTTTAACTGTCGGTATTATTGCAAACCAACCTTTATTTCTTGGAGGAGCTATAGAATATAATGCTGCGGATAAAGCAGCAAGATTTATTCGTTTTTGTGATTCATTTAACATCCCTATAATTACTTTTGTTGATGTACCTGGTTTTATGCCAGGATTAAAACAAGAGGAAGAAGGAATAATTCGTCATGGAGCTAAAATGCTTTTTGCTTATTCAGAAGCTACTGTCCCAAAACTTGCAGTAATAACAAGAAAAGCTTATGGAGGAGCTTATATTGTTATGAGCTCAAAGCATTTAGGAGCTGATATTAATTTTGCTTGGCCTACAGCAGAAATAGCTGTCATGGGGGCAGAGGGAGCTTGTAATATTATTTATAGAAAAGAACTGAAAAAAGCTGAAAATCCAGAACAAGCTTTGCAAGATTTTGTTGTAAAATACAAAAAACAGTTCAGCAATCCTATTCGAGCAGCTGAGAAAGGATATGTTGACAAAGTTATTTTGCCTGAAGAAACAAGAATTGAACTTTCTAATGCCTTGAAATTTTTACAAAATAAAAGGATAGATACCCCGAAAAGAAAACACGGGAATATTCCACTTTAAAATTATTAAGAGGAGAATTTTATGAAAACTCTAAAAGAACTAAAAAATGAACTACAAATTAAATATCCAATTTTTGGATATAATCCTATCGGACTTGCTGATCCCACGTTAGCTATTGAAATCTCCAAACTTGGAGGAGTGGGATTAATTAACACTATTGGACTTGAACAAGAAGAACTAACTAAGATTCTTGATCAATGCGAACTTAATCTACCCACACAACTATGGGGAATAAGGATTAACGATCTTTCTCACATTAAATGGATTAATCATGAACGAAGTATTCCAATCGTTATCCTACCGGAGAAACCTACAAGATTACAACTGGATAAACTGCGTAAAATAAGTAAATTTATTGTCGCTGAAGTTTTATTTGTTGAAGAAGCAAAAAGTCATCTTGAATGGTCAGATTTCTTTTTAGTTAAAGGTATTGAAGCAGGAGGAAAAGTTGGTACAAAAGCTTCTTTTATTCAGATTCAAGAGTTTTATGAAACTGGATGGCCTTTTATCATTCAAGGAGGAATGGGTGCTTTTAATATTAGTTCTGCTCTAATAGGAGGAGCAATAGGAGTAGTTTTTGAGGGACAATTATATCAATTTCCTGAATGTCCTCTTTCTGAAGAAGCGAAAAAGTATCTTGCTTCTTTAGGTGAAAATGATTCTTTCATTATCAATGAAAGTGGTAAAGAAGGTTACAGAATTTCTGGAAAACTAGCTAACAAAGCAATTAGAGAAATAAAACAACTAGAAGAAGAATCAAGTGAGGAAAAAATACTTGATAGAATTACTGAATTTGAAAAACCTCACGATCAATTTGGTTTTAAGAGTCAGAACATTAAACACGCATTTTTACCACTAGGTAACGATGTTTTCTTCTCCACATTCTTCAAGAAAAGATTTGGAAATTTAACAAATTTTGTGGAGCAAGCTCTTAAGATAGCTGATGAACAAATACAGATTGCTCTAAGAAATTGGCCTTTTGCAAAAGGTTCTACTTTATCCAACTTTCTAGGTACAAAATATCCTATTATTCAAGGCCCTATGGCTAATGTTTCTGATAATGTAGACTTTGCTATTAATGTAGCGAAAAATGGAGCTCTTCCTTTCTTAGCTTTGGGTGGATTACTAAAAGAAGAAACTGAGGAGCTTTTTGATAAAGTTAGAGAAAGTGAACTTGTAAAATATTCCTATGGTTGTGGGATTATAGGTTTAGAAGCAGTTAAACAAAGGAGAGAAGAGCACCTTTCTTTAATGAGAGATCTTAAACCTCCCTTTGCTTTGATTGCTGCTGGAACAGTTAATTTAGCTAAACAAGTACAAGAAATGGGTTTTAAGACTTTATTACACACTCCCGCTCTATCAATGTTTAAAGATTCTATCAAAAATGGAATAGATTTACAAATTTTAGAAGGGAGTGAATGTGGAGGACATATTGGACTTCTTTCATCTTTTATTTTATGGGAAAGTATTTTGGAATTTTTAGATGAAAATAGAGAACAGATAGAAAAACCTTTGAAAATAGCTTTTGCAGGAGGGATATCTGACGGCACTAGTTCTGCGATGCTAGCAGTTATGATTGCTAAACATCTAGATATTATAGAATCAGCAATACAGATGGGTACATCCTACTTATTTACTGAAGAGATTCTAGAAACAAAGGCTTTAACTGGATTTTATCAAGAACTTCTTCTTAATTCTAACTACACCAGAATTATAGGCTCAACAGTAAATACTCGAGCACGAGCTGCTCCTTCACCTTTTGTAGATCAAACAATTAAAAGAGAAAGAGAGAGAATTAGACAAAAAATACCAATAAAAGAAAGAAAAGAACTTTACGAGAAAGATAATCTAGGAGCTTTAAGAATTGCAGCTAAAGCTGAAAAATGGAATAACGATCATGTTCCTGGTACTGCAACTACACAGTTTATAAAAATCGATGAAGAGGAACAGAAAAACTTTGGTTGCTTTATGGCTGGAGAAGTAATAGCAAAGAAACGTAGTATTTACAAGATAGATGACCTACACTATGATATTTCAGTAATTGGAAAAGAAATCTTAGAAAAGCAATCAACTTCTATTGCTGATTATTTACTTTCAAAAGAAAAACTAGAAGCTTATGTTTCTAAAGAACAAAGTCCTCTAGTTATAGATAGTACTAATAAAATTGCTATAGTAGGAATAGGTAGTTTCTTCCCTGATGCTCCAAACACAGAAAAATTCTGGGAAAATATTGTTAACAAACATTATGCTGTAACTGAAGTACCTATTGAAAGATGGGATCCTAAATATTATTATGACGAAGATCGAACCGCTCCAGACAAGACTTATACCAAAATTGGAGCGTTTGTAAAAGAATTTAAATTTAAACCTATTCAATTCAAGATTCCTCCTAAAGTAGCTGAAAAGATGGATGAAGTTCAGAAATGGTCATTAATTGCTGCAAAAGAAGCTTTAGAAGATGCTGGAATACCCACAGATGGCAAGAAACGCCTACCTATAGGAGTAATTGTAGGCAATGCTTTAGGTGGAGAAAATCAGAGAATTACTAACAGGAGATTACACTATCCAGAAATTGAAGAACAACTAAAAATTTTATTAAGCTCAAAATTGTCTGATGAGGAAGTAGAAAAGTTTGTTTCTTCTTTCAAGAAAGAATATCTCAGTAAATACGCAGAGATTACAGAGGATACTATGCCTGGAGAATTATCTAATGTTGTTGCGGGAAGAATAGCCAATATATTCAATTTATCTGGTAAATCAATGACAACAGATGCTGCATGTGCTTCTTCTCTTGCTGCTCTGGACATTGCGGTAAAAAGTTTGTTGAATAACGATTTTGATACTATTCTTGTTGGCGGAGCAGATAGATCTATGGATGTTTCTTCTTATGTTAAATTCAGTAAGATCGGTGCTCTTTCTGCAACTGGTTCTCGACCTTTTGATTCCAAGGCAGACGGTTTTGTAATGGGAGAAGGATGTGGTTTTCTTGTCTTGAAGAAATTGAAAAAAGCTATTGAAGACAATGACAAAATTTATGCCATAATTGATTCTGTTGGTTCTTCCTCTGATGGTAAAGGAAAAGGAATTACTGCTCCTAATCCTTTAGGACAAAAAGAAGCTATTGAAAGAGCTCTTGAACAAGCTAAAGTTTCTCCTTCTGAGATAGATTTAATTGAAGCACATGGAACTTCCACCATAGTAGGAGATAAAACAGAAGTTCAAGTTTTAAATGAGATTTTCACAGAAAAACAAAAAGAAAGAAAAAGGAAAATAGCTCTTGGTTCAATTAAAAGCCAAATTGGTCATTTAAAGAGCGCAGCAGGTATAGCTTCTGTTATAAAAGTAGCTTTAGCTCTTGACAAGAAAATTCTTCCACCAACGATAAATGTTCAAGAACTTAATCCTGCGATTGATTGGAATAATTCTAATCTTTTTGTTAATCTTGATGCTCAACCATGGGAAAAGGTTGATAACTCTATCAGAAGAGCAGGAGTTTCTGCTTTTGGTTTTGGAGGAACAAATTATCATACAATCTTGGAAGAATATATTCCAGAAGCACAGTACATAGAAAAAGAAAAGCAACCAATAGTTGAACTAAAAGAACAAAAAGAAGAAGTTTGCTTCCTTTATACTGGACAAGGAAGTCAATATTTAGGCATGATAAAGGAACTTTATGATAATTATCCAACTGTTAGAAAAACAATAGATGAAGCTTCAGTTATTGCTAAAGAGAGTTTAAATGCTGATTTGCGTGAAATAATTTTTGGTTCACCTCAACTTTCCAAAGTTGAAAATGAGGAAAGATTAAGACAAACAGAATACACTCAACCTTCTCTCTTTGTAGTCGAAGTTGCTTTAACTAGATTATTGAAAGAAAAAGGAATTGAGCCTACAAGAGTAGCTGGACATAGTTTAGGAGAATATACTGCTTTAGTTGCTGCGGGAGTGTTCTCTTTTGAAGATGGATTAAAAGCTGTAATAGAAAGAGGAAAAGCGATGGCAAAAGCTTCTAAAAGTATCCCTGGAGCAATGGCAGCTATTCTTACATCTCAAGAAAAAGTTAAGGAAATTATAGAAAAGGTAAATGAAGGTTATATAACAGTAGCCAATTATAACTCATTAAACCAAACAGTGATTTCGGGAGAAGAAAAAGCTGTAAACAAAGCTATAGAACTTTTCTCTGCAAGAAAAATAAAAGCAATAAAATTAAATGTTTCAACAGCTTTTCATTCTATTATTGTTAAAGATGCAGAAATAGAAATGGAGAGAGTGCTTAACAGCCTGACTTACAATAAACCTTCAATTCCTGTCTATTCAAATGTAACGGGAAGTTTGTACCCTGACAAACCCTCTAAAATTAAAGAACTTCTAATTAATCAGCTCTGTAATTCTGTTCAATGGGTTAAGATTTCAGAAATGGTCATTAATTGCTGCAAAAGAAGCTTTAGAAGATGCTGGAATACCCACAGATGGCAAGAAACGCCTACCTATAGGAGTAATTGTAGGCAATGCTTTAGGTGGAGAAAATCAGAGAATTACTAACAGGAGATTACACTATCCAGAAATTGAAGAACAACTAAAAATTTTATTAAGCTCAAAATTGTCTGATGAGGAAGTAGAAAAGTTTGTTTCTTCTTTCAAGAAAGAATATCTCAGTAAATACGCAGAGATTACAGAGGATACTATGCCTGGAGAATTATCTAATGTTGTTGCGGGAAGAATAGCCAATATATTCAATTTATCTGGTAAATCAATGACAACAGATGCTGCATGTGCTTCTTCTCTTGCTGCTCTGGACATTGCGGTAAAAAGTTTGTTGAATAACGATTTTGATACTATTCTTGTTGGCGGAGCAGATAGATCTATGGATGTTTCTTCTTATGTTAAATTCAGTAAGATCGGTGCTCTTTCTGCAACTGGTTCTCGACCTTTTGATTCCAAGGCAGACGGTTTTGTAATGGGAGAAGGATGTGGTTTTCTTGTCTTGAAGAAATTGAAAAAAGCTATTGAAGACAATGACAAAATTTATGCCATAATTGATTCTGTTGGTTCTTCCTCTGATGGTAAAGGAAAAGGAATTACTGCTCCTAATCCTTTAGGACAAAAAGAAGCTATTGAAAGAGCTCTTGAACAAGCTAAAGTTTCTCCTTCTGAGATAGATTTAATTGAAGCACATGGAACTTCCACCATAGTAGGAGATAAAACAGAAGTTCAAGTTTTAAATGAGATTTTCACAGAAAAACAAAAAGAAAGAAAAAGGAAAATAGCTCTTGGTTCAATTAAAAGCCAAATTGGTCATTTAAAGAGCGCAGCAGGTATAGCTTCTGTTATAAAAGTAGCTTTAGCTCTTGACAAGAAAATTCTTCCACCAACGATAAATGTTCAAGAACTTAATCCTGCGATTGATTGGAATAATTCTAATCTTTTTGTTAATCTTGATGCTCAACCATGGGAAAAGGTTGATAACTCTATCAGAAGAGCAGGAGTTTCTGCTTTTGGTTTTGGAGGAACAAATTATCATACAATCTTGGAAGAATATATTCCAGAAGCACAGTACATAGAAAAAGAAAAGCAACCAATAGTTGAACTAAAAGAACAAAAAGAAGAAGTTTGCTTCCTTTATACTGGACAAGGAAGTCAATATTTAGGCATGATAAAGGAACTTTATGATAATTATCCAACTGTTAGAAAAACAATAGATGAAGCTTCAGTTATTGCTAAAGAGAGTTTAAATGCTGATTTGCGTGAAATAATTTTTGGTTCACCTCAACTTTCCAAAGTTGAAAATGAGGAAAGATTAAGACAAACAGAATACACTCAACCTTCTCTCTTTGTAGTCGAAGTTGCTTTAACTAGATTATTGAAAGAAAAAGGAATTGAGCCTACAAGAGTAGCTGGACATAGTTTAGGAGAATATACTGCTTTAGTTGCTGCGGGAGTGTTCTCTTTTGAAGATGGATTAAAAGCTGTAATAGAAAGAGGAAAAGCGATGGCAAAAGCTTCTAAAAGTATCCCTGGAGCAATGGCAGCTATTCTTACATCTCAAGAAAAAGTTAAGGAAATTATAGAAAAGGTAAATGAAGGTTATATAACAGTAGCCAATTATAACTCATTAAACCAAACAGTGATTTCGGGAGAAGAAAAAGCTGTAAACAAAGCTATAGAACTTTTCTCTGCAAGAAAAATAAAAGCAATAAAATTAAATGTTTCAACAGCTTTTCATTCTATTATTGTTAAAGATGCAGAAATAGAAATGGAGAGAGTGCTTAACAGCCTGACTTACAATAAACCTTCAATTCCTGTCTATTCAAATGTAACGGGAAGTTTGTACCCTGACAAACCCTCTAAAATTAAAGAACTTCTAATTAATCAGCTCTGTAATTCTGTTCAATGGGTTAAGATAATTGAAGAGATGTATAACGATGGAGGAAGAATTTTTGTAGAAGTAGGACCTAAAAAAGCATTGTACAACTTTGTTAAAGATATTTTAGGTGAAAAAGAAGACATTCAAACTTTTCTTACATTAAACCCGAAAGTAGGAGAGTTAAAATCTTTTAATGATACTGTCTCTAAATTAAAAATGAGCAAAAGAAGAGAAACCGAAACCCCAGTTCAAACTAAAGAAAAAATAGTTTACAAAGAATCAGCACTAGATGTTTTACTTAAAAATAAAGAGATTAACAACTTGGTCTCTAAACCCTATTTCCGTGAGTATTTGAAAGAGAACAGCAATCTTCTTTCATCTATAATGAAACAAGGTTACGAGCAGTTCTCAAAGTACAGAGAATCATTGGTTATTGCTGAAAAAGCTAAATATTGGGATATAAACTTTGATCTTATTGGTGTTACTGGTGTTGGAATTGGTCTCCCAGGAAAGAATAGAGCTGTTTTCTCTGATGATAATTTTGATCTTATTCTCAATGGAACAAATCTTATCGAATCTGTTGAAGATACAATAAAACAAGAAACTTTAGACAAAAACATCGTTAGGTTAGTTAAATCTCCTGATGGTAATGCAACTTTTGAAGCAATTGACGATATAAGTAAAGTTATTCAACTTGCAGCACAGATAGGAGAATTAAACTTCAAAGAATTAGGTATAGAAGATAAATTGGCTAAAGCTTTAGACTCCACTTTTATTATGGCTATAGGTGCAGGACTAGAAGCGTTGAAAGATGCTGGTATTCCTCTTGTTGAAAGCAAAATAGTTACTTCAACTGGAAAAACTTTGAAAGGGAGCTGGACTTTACCAGAATCCTTACAACATGATACTGGAATAGTTTTTGCTTCTGCTTTTCCCGGATATGATAATTTAGTAGATGAAGTAACAAGACATCTTGTAGCTAAATTTGAAAACAAAACTAATAAAGAGATTGAGGAGATATTTGAGCAATTAATTAATGTTGTATCAAACCCTGAAGCAAAAGAAGAGATCTCTAACTGGTTCTTGGAGAAACAATCTCTACTGGAAGAAAAAGAAGAAAAGTATACTTTTAGTAGAGAGTTCCTTTACAAAGTTTTGTCTATGGGGCACTCTCAATTTGCCCAATTTATTAAAGCTAAAGGTCCGAATACTCAAGTCAATGCTGCTTGTGCTTCTACAACCCAAGCAATTGGTGTAGCAGAAGATTGGATAAGAACTGGAAGATGTAAGAGAGTAATAGTAATAGCTGGAGACAATGCTGCAAGCAAGAATCTGTTACCTTGGATAGGTGGGGGATTCTTAGCAGCTGGGGGAGTAACCACAAAAGCCGATGTTAAAGAAGCTGCTTTACCTTTTGGAAAAGAAAGACATGGATTAATTATAGGTTCAGCTTCTGCAGGTCTTGTAATTGAAAGCAGAGAATCCTATGAAGAAAGAGGAGTTAAACCAATAGTAGACCTTGTGGGTACTTATATGGCAAATAGTGCTTATCATGGTTCTAGATTAGATGTCAACCATATTTCTGAAGAACTTGAAAGCTTTATTGAAAAAGTAGAAAGAAGATATAATATCGACAGGAAAAATATCGCTAAAGAAGGTATTTTTGTCTCTCATGAAACTTATACACCTGCAAGAGGAGGAAGTGCAGAAGCAGAAATTCAATCACTTCTTAATGTTTTCAAAGAAGATGCTTATTCTATGACCATAATAAACACAAAAGGATTTACAGGTCATTCAATGGGTGCAGGAATAGAAGAAGCTGTAGCTATTAAAGCAATAGAAAAAGGTAAGATTCCTCCAATTGCTAACATAGAGAAACTTGACCCTGCCTTTTCTAAATTTAAGTTCTCAAAAGGAGAAAAGAGAAGATTTTCCTTCGCTTTGAGATTAGCAGCTGGATTTGGGTCACAATTAGCTTTTGCTCTCTTCAGGTTAAATACTTACGACAACAGATTCTCTGCCCAATACAATGAATGGCTCAAGAGTCTTGGTGGTGGCAAAGAAGAGTTATTTGTTGAAGGCAGAGTACTTAAACTCAAAACAGATAATAAGAAAAAACAAGCTGATTTAGTTAAGAAACCAGCAGTACAAAAAACTGTTGAAAAGAAAATTAAAACTGTTACAAAAGCACCTACAGATATTCTTCAAGTTGTAAAAGATATTATTTCTGAAAAAACAGGTTATGAAACAGAAGTCATTGAAGAAAATATGCATTTAGAAGAAGATCTTGGGATTGACAGTATTAAAGCAGCAGAAATAATGAACGATATTAGCGATAAATGGTCAATACCTCAAGAAAAACTCTTCGAACAATTTGATATCGATACACCAGGAAAAATTGCAAAGTTCATTTCTGAAAACACAAGCGCTCCTGAAGAGACAAGTTATTCAGTTGAAACAACTGTAGCAAAAGAGGAAGTAAAAAGAGCAGAAACTTCTAGTGTTTCAACAGGAGATATTTTAGTGCGAATTAAAGAAGTAATTGGAAAACACACAGGTTATGACATTCAAGATCTAGATGAAAACTATGACCTAGAAGAAGATCTGGGAATAGATACAGTAAAACAAGCAGAAATTTTTGGAGATTTAAGAGATTTATTCGGATTGGATTTAGATGAGACTTATGCTTTAGCAGATTATCGAACAATAGCTGACATTGCCCAAGCAATATCTACAGAGAAACCAGTGGAAAAGGTTAAACAAGTGGAAACTGAAGAAAGCGGAGAGATTAGAACAGCACAACAACCAACAATCATATCTGAAGCTGAAAGTTCAATTTCCAGAGAAGAAGTTACAAAAGAAGTGCTTTCAATTATCTCAGAAATTACAGGATACGATACAGAAGATATAGAAATAGAGATGGATCTAGAGGAAGATTTGGGTGTTGATAGTATCAAGATTGCTGAAATTCTAAGCTCTTTGGGAAGTAAGTTCGACCTTGAATTTGATGAGATGTCTGATCTTTCAGGAATTAGAAATACAGAAGATATAGTGGAAGCAGTGATAAAAATTAAGCAATCCATTGAACAAACTCAAACCCCAACCAAAACAGAAGAACAATTAGCTGTAAGTCAAAAACTTAAAGTTGAACAAGAAGAAGAAATAGTTATTCGTAGTGTAGAACCTGTTCTAAAGCCTTTAGAACAAAGTGAAGTAAATAAATTTAATCTAGAAGATAAAAATCTCTTACTTCTAGATATTCATTCAAAAGAAGCCAAATATATCTATTCTTTACTTGAACAGAAGAAGGCTAAAATTGAGCTTGTTAGGATTAATTCTGAAGACTCAGAAAAACCAAATAATAATAAATATGACTTAATCTTAATCTTATTACCAGATGATCACAATTCTGCAAATGATACTAAATACTTTGAGCAACTATTTCTTACCCTACAACAGCTAGAGTACAATCATAATACTAAGATTGTTTCTTACTCTGTTGAAGACTATTTAGACTCTAAAAAGGAGATAATTCCTTTAAGTGGAGGTATATCCGCTTTTGTTAAGACTATTGGTCAAGAATTTGAACTAGACATTAAACATGTTTATTCCACAAAACCTGAAGAACTAGTTACAGAGTTGGAAAATTGGGATAAAAACCTTGAAGTTATTTATTCAGAGGGTAAAAGATACATTTTCAGTCACATGAGAAAAATACCTCTAGAACAATTACAAAAAGAAAAAATCGAACTTACAGAAGATGATCTTATACTTGTTACTGGAGGAGCAAGAGGTATCACTTATGAATGTATTAAAGAACTTACAAAAGATGCTAAACCTTCAATTGCTATCGTTGGTAGAACTAAACTTCCAGAAGATGTATCTGAATTGCTCTTCTTAACCGACAAAGAAATAGCAAACAAAAAAGAAGAGATAAAAGAAAAACTTGCTCAAGAAAATGAAAAAGTTACTCCAGTGATGATAGAAAAAGCTTGGAAACGCTTCCTAAACACTGTTGAAATTGCAAAGAATATTCTCTATTTAATTGAAAATGAAGTGAATGCTAACTATTATTCTGCAGATGTTTCAGATGAAGAACAAATGAAAAGTGTTTTGAGTCAAATTGAAGAAGATTTCGAAAAAACTATAACTCTTATTGTACATGGTGCGGGAATAGAAGAATCTAAAGCTTTCAAGAAAAAGAAACTAGAAATGGCAAAGAAAATAGTACAAGTAAAGATTTCAGGGTTATACAATATTCTAAATAATATAGATCAATCTAATTTGAAGAAGATCATCTGCTTTAGCTCAATTGCAGGAAGATTTGGTAATAGAGGACAAGTGGATTATGCTTTTGCAAATGGTTATCTAGCTAGAACATGCTGGAAGTTTAAACAACAAGGAATTAACGCTCTAGCTATAGATTGGTCAGCTTGGGCAGATATAGGCATGGCAACACAAGGTTCTATTCTTAAAGTGCTGAAAGCTGCAGGAATAACTCCCATTCCATTAAAAGAAGGAATAAGAATATTTTCTGAACTAACCAATTACAATGTAGAACAAAGTGAATTAATAGTTGCAGGAAAACTTGGACTTCTTCTAAAAGAAATAGAAGATAAAAAAACAAGTGGTCAACACGATACTAGTATGAACACAGAGAGTTATCCAATGATTGATGAAATTAGAAAAACAGACAACGGTTTTATTGCTTCAAAGACACTAAAATATGATTATGACTTATACATGAGAGATCATCAAATCCAAGGATTGCCAATATTTCCTGCAGTAATGGGATTAGAATTCTTCGCTGAGATGTTCAAACTTACAACAGAAAAAGATGTTTACGCAATAGCAGAAGTATCGTTTAGAGAAGCAATTAAACAGTTTAAGAACAAAAATGTTGAACTTCAATGTTCATTTGATACAGAAAGAGGGGATATGGAAATTAAAACAATCTTTACAGACATTAAAGGAGTTCAAAAAGAAAAGAAACACTTCTTCTGTAAGTCTGTAAAAGATACGACAGAAAAAAGCTATAAGAAAAAGAAGATAGAAAAAAGAGTGATACCACTACTTTCCAAAGAAGTGATCTATCAGCTTTTCTTCCATGGTCCAAGTTTTCAAGTTTTGGAGAATTTGAATGAGATAAAAGGAAATATCATCTCCACTAATGTCCAGATTCCAAATCTGCCTTTATTCAAAGATGAAGAATTGAAAACTATTCTCGTTCCTCGAGCAATAGAAGCGGCTTTACAGACAGCAGGGTTGTATGACATGTTCATTAACAATGTTGTTTCATTGCCATCAAAAATAAAAAACTTGGAAGTATACAAGGAAACAGAAGCTGTTTTTGCTGAAGCTGAATTCCTAAAGATAGAGGAAAGACATAGTTTCTTCAATGTAAAGATTTACGATGCTGAAGGAGAAGTAATAATGGTTTTAGAACAACTAGGAATGATACATACTTCTATGCCCATAAATTTGGACGAAAAAGGAAAGAAACTCTTCCAGATGATTAAAGGATATCATGAAATAAGAACAAAAGTAGATGACGAAAAAGTAGCTGTTTTACCTATTCACAAAGTAGTAGAAGAATACAGAAAAAATAGACAAGAACTAGAAAATAAACTAGTTGCTTACGAAAAAACAAGATTTACTAAAATATCCAACGAAAAAAGAAAAATGGAATATTTAGCGGGAGTAATCCTTGCTAAAGAACTTTTTTCCAAATATGAAAACATTACCGATTTCAGAAGTATAGAAATAAAAAAGAAGAGTAAGGGGCAACCTTACTTTTTCAACAGACAACTAAAAGAAGAAACGGATTGGTATGTTTCTATTAGTCATTCAAATGATTTCGCTGTAGTCTCTATTGAGAAACAACCAGTAGGAATAGACATAGAAAAAGTAGAAGAAAGAAGTAAAAGTTTCTATGGCGAAGTTTTTTCAGATTATGAATTATCAAAAATTGCTGATGACCATACTTTAGGAACAAAATATTGGACTGCTAAAGAGTCATTAACTAAAGCATTAGGAGAAGGATTACATATTAAACTAAAAGAAATTGAGTTTGGTTACAACGATGGCAAATTTGATCTAAAAAAATATCCTTCTTCTCTAAAACAAGATCAATTGCAGACTTCTATTGAATCTATTGAAGCAGCAGGTTATGTTGTTTCTAAATGTGTAATAAAATAATATGGAGATTAAAAAAAAAAAAAGGTGATAATATATGTTACAACTGAATTATGATATAAAATTTAGAAAGGATTTCATTCATGGAATTCTTTATTTGCCGGATGAAGAGGGGCAGTTCCCTTTAGTTATAAGATTGAACGGTTTTCCGGGCAATTCTCCAGAAAAAGAAGAACAAAGATTAGCAGATATTATCACCCAGAATAATATGGCTTTTTATGCCTTTGACTATGTAGGAGTAAGAAAAAGTACAGGGACATTTAATTATTATACGAGTTTGGAAAACATAAATACTGTTATAACAGATTTATCACATCATCCTCGAATTAATCCTGCAAAGATTGCTCTTCTTGGAGAAAGCTTCGGAGGAGCAATGGCAATAAGCCAAGGAGTAAGAGACCAAAGAATAAAATGTATTGTTTTAAGGTCTCCTGTATATGATACTGAAGTTATTCCTCAAATACCGTCTTTTAATACTTTAGTTAAAATATGGTCCAGAAACAATCAAATACGTTTCCCTAAAGGAGACATAAGTGAATTATACTACAAACAAACTAATCTTTACAATCCTAAAAAAATAGCAAATTTAGTTAATTGCCCCGTAAAATTGATTGCAGGAGATAAAGATGAGTTGTTGGAAGTTAAGGGTTTTAGAGAACTTTACAAATGTTTACCACGGAAACTAAGAAAAGGAATTGATATCATTAAAGGAGCAGATCATAACTTTACTAAACAAAAACAGTTTATAGAATTAAAGAGTGAACTTTCCAGCTTTTTGACTTGTTGCCTTTTAGGGTAAATAACTTATGGAGTGCAAAAGATGAAGAAAAAAATAATCTACAACAATGAAGAATACATAATAGAAGCTAAAGGAGAAGACGAGATAGTAGTGAATAATAAGACTTTCAAAGTTAACTTAAAAGAGAAAAACAAGAATTTTTTCAATATAGAAATTCAAGGAAAGAAGTTTATTATAGAAGTAAGAGAAGGAGAATTCTATTTAGACGGAGAGAAAATAGAAAAATTATCAATTAGCCCCTATTTTCCACAATTAAAGAAACAAAAACAAATGATTAACTCTCAAAAAGAAGTAGTAAAAGCACCTATACCAGGAACTATAACTCAAATACTAGTTAAAGAAGGAGATACAGTAAAAAAAGACCAAGAATTATTTATCCTTGAAGCGATGAAAATGAGAAATAGAATCTTAACAACCATTGACAAAGGTGTAGTAAAAAAAATCTACGTTAGCGAGAATGAAACTGTATCTCAAGATCAAAAACTAGCTATAATTGAAAATTAAATAAAAAAATAACAAAACAAATTTATTGCAAAAATAATTTAAAATTCGCACAAATATTTGGATACTTCTTCTTTTTTAAATTCAAATTTTATCAAAAACTTGAAAAGAATGCTAAATAGTCTATTTTTTAAATAAATAGGAAACAAAAAAAGTTTAGACTAAGTGGTTAGTTTTTGAAGTATAAATGAGGAGAAATAGGAACTGTATAATTTAAAGAAGAATAAAAAAAATAGGACTAATCAACCATAAGTTTGGGAAATTTTGAAAGTTCCATTAATTTCATGAATTTTTTTCCTTTCTTAAAAATAGTATCTATACATTCAATTATTATATCCAAAAGCTCTTCTACTTTTTCTTTTTTTACAGGTTTTAGTCCATGAGCAAGTATTGATTCATTTCTCTCTTTTAAAAGGTCTTTCATTTTGTTGGATGAAGAAAACATTTTCCCAAGATCATCATTCAAATCGTCTAAAACTAGATAACAATCATATAATCCCAACTTTACTTTTGAACCATTACTTTTTCTTTCTTTGAAATAACTTATACGTTGAGAAGAAACTCCTAACTTTTCTAATTGCTCTAAGGATATGTCATGGGGAGGTAAATTGTAGGCACTCTTTAATCTATACTGTGCCATAAGTTCTACAGCTCTGTAGAGCCTAGCCATTGCATCATCAAACTTTTCTTCTTTTAATCGACGTTTTGCGTTATTTAATAAATCTGCAAGAAAATAAAGGTCTTTCTCTATTTTTTTATCACTTTTATGTAACAAGTCGCACAAAAATTCTTTATTAAAACTATATTCTTTGCCAAGCTGTTTCATTTTATCAAAAGCTTCTTTATGGTTAAATCTACTAAAATATCCAACGAAAAAAGAAAAATGGAATATTTAGCGGGAGTAATCCTTGCTAAAGAACTTTTTTCCAAATATGAAAACATTACCGATTTCAGAAGTATAGAAATAAAAAAGAAGAGTAAGGGGCAACCTTACTTTTTCAACAGACAACTAAAAGAAGAAACGGATTGGTATGTTTCTATTAGTCATTCAAATGATTTCGCTGTAGTCTCTATTGAGAAACAACCAGTAGGAATAGACATAGAAAAAGTAGAAGAAAGAAGTAAAAGTTTCTATGGCGAAGTTTTTTCAGATTATGAATTATCAAAAATTGCTGATGACCATACTTTAGGAACAAAATATTGGACTGCTAAAGAGTCATTAACTAAAGCATTAGGAGAAGGATTACATATTAAACTAAAAGAAATTGAGTTTGGTTACAACGATGGCAAATTTGATCTAAAAAAATATCCTTCTTCTCTAAAACAAGATCAATTGCAGACTTCTATTGAATCTATTGAAGCAGCAGGTTATGTTGTTTCTAAATGTGTAATAAAATAATATGGAGATTAAAAATAAAAAAAAGGTGATAATATATGTTACAACTGAATTATGATATAAAATTTAGAAAGGATTTCATTCATGGAATTCTTTATTTGCCGGATGAAGAGGGGCAGTTCCCTTTAGTTATAAGATTGAACGGTTTTCCGGGCAATTCTCCAGAAAAAGAAGAACAAAGATTAGCAGATATTATCACCCAGAATAATATGGCTTTTTATGCCTTTGACTATGTAGGAGTAAGAAAAAGTACAGGGACATTTAATTATTATACGAGTTTGGAAAACATAAATACTGTTATAACAGATTTATCACATCATCCTCGAATTAATCCTGCAAAGATTGCTCTTCTTGGAGAAAGCTTCGGAGGAGCAATGGCAATAAGCCAAGGAGTAAGAGACCAAAGAATAAAATGTATTGTTTTAAGGTCTCCTGTATATGATACTGAAGTTATTCCTCAAATACCGTCTTTTAATACTTTAGTTAAAATATGGTCCAGAAACAATCAAATACGTTTCCCTAAAGGAGACATAAGTGAATTATACTACAAACAAACTAATCTTTACAATCCTAAAAAAATAGCAAATTTAGTTAATTGCCCCGTAAAATTGATTGCAGGAGATAAAGATGAGTTGTTGGAAGTTAAGGGTTTTAGAGAACTTTACAAATGTTTACCACGGAAACTAAGAAAAGGAATTGATATCATTAAAGGAGCAGATCATAACTTTACTAAACAAAAACAGTTTATAGAATTAAAGAGTGAACTTTCCAGCTTTTTGACTTGTTGCCTTTTAGGGTAAATAACTTATGGAGTGCAAAAGATGAAGAAAAAAATAATCTACAACAATGAAGAATACATAATAGAAGCTAAAGGAGAAGACGAGATAGTAGTGAATAATAAGACTTTCAAAGTTAACTTAAAAGAGAAAAACAAGAATTTTTTCAATATAGAAATTCAAGGAAAGAAGTTTATTATAGAAGTAAGAGAAGGAGAATTCTATTTAGACGGAGAGAAAATAGAAAAATTATCAATTAGCCCCTATTTTCCACAATTAAAGAAACAAAAACAAATGATTAACTCTCAAAAAGAAGTAGTAAAAGCACCTATACCAGGAACTATAACTCAAATACTAGTTAAAGAAGGAGATACAGTAAAAAAAGACCAAGAATTATTTATCCTTGAAGCGATGAAAATGAGAAATAGAATCTTAACAACCATTGACAAAGGTGTAGTAAAAAAATCTACGTTAGCGAGAATGAAACTGTATCTCAAGATCAAAAACTAGCTATAATTGAAAATTAAATAAAAAAATAACAAAACAAATTTATTGCAAAAATAATTTAAAATTCGCACAAATATTTGGATACTTCTTCTTTTTTAAATTCAAATTTTATCAAAAACTTGAAAAGAATGCTAAATAGTCTATTTTTTAAATAAATAGGAAACAAAAAAAGTTTAGACTAAGTGGTTAGTTTTTGAAGTATAAATGAGGAGAAATAGGAACTGTATAATTTAAAGAAGAATAAAAAAAATAGGACTAATCAACCATAAGTTTGGGAAATTTTGAAAGTTCCATTAATTTCATGAATTTTTTTCCTTTCTTAAAAATAGTATCTATACATTCAATTATTATATCCAAAAGCTCTTCTACTTTTTCTTTTTTTACAGGTTTTAGTCCATGAGCAAGTATTGATTCATTTCTCTCTTTTAAAAGGTCTTTCATTTTGTTGGATGAAGAAAACATTTTCCCAAGATCATCATTCAAATCGTCTAAAACTAGATAACAATCATATAATCCCAACTTTACTTTTGAACCATTACTTTTTCTTTCTTTGAAATAACTTATACGTTGAGAAGAAACTCCTAACTTTTCTAATTGCTCTAAGGATATGTCATGGGGAGGTAAATTGTAGGCACTCTTTAATCTATACTGTGCCATAAGTTCTACAGCTCTGTAGAGCCTAGCCATTGCATCATCAAACTTTTCTTCTTTTAATCGACGTTTTGCGTTATTTAATAAATCTGCAAGAAAATAAAGGTCTTTCTCTATTTTTTTATCACTTTTATGTAACAAGTCGCACAAAAATTCTTTATTAAAACTATATTCTTTGCCAAGCTGTTTCATTTTATCAAAAGCTTCTTTATGGTTAAATCTATCCCATAAACTAAAAGAATCAATTAAATTGTAATAGTATTCTTTTGTTTTGTCTCCGTTTAATAATACTATTTCATCTAAATAATTTCGTGCAGCATTATATCGATAATTATTGAAAGATTCTTTCATTCTCCTTAACAATAATTTGTCATATACTGAATAAAGACTTTGCTCGACAATTCTTTCAGTACCTGAAAGAACAACACCATCTTTTCTTCTGCCTGAAATCAAAGTTAGTTTTTTGTGAAAAAGTACTGCAGCGATAGCTGCACTCATAGTCATTGTTTTTGTTCCAGAAGTATAGTCAATTATTATTTCAGAATTGGAATACTTGTATATCTCATTCTGAATTAGTTGAAAACAACTATCAAAATCATCAATAGAAGTAAATTGAATAAATTCGTAAGAAGACAATTCCTTGTTATACTGTGATTTATGTTGCCTTTCTATCTCCTTTATTGTTTTACGACTGTCTTCAGAACCAAAAAAAACAATATGATCAGGTTTATAGTGTTCAATACAAACTAGCAGTCCATGAGCTAAACTCTCAATTTTCTTGTCAACGTCCTCCCCTATTGCAGTTCCTACAGTCATAAAAAGAATACGTTTCATGGTAAACCACTAACTAACTTTTAAAATAATTAAATCAAAATTTTTAAGCGTTACTAAAAACAAATATGTAAATAAAGCAATTACAAGGTAAAAATCCGTCATCTTACTCAACTTAAATTACTTTGAAACGGCCATAACCTAATGCAGTTTTTGCACCTAGTCCATGAATTTTCAATATGCCTGGCAGTAAGCTATTAATAAAATTCAAGTCTTCATCCATTTCAGTATAGTTTCTCTTTGGTAATAGCACAATTTGAAACTCTTGTTCAACATCAACAGCAAGAAACGGAATAGGAATAGGCTTCATCCAATCTCCTGGTGCTTCTTTTTCCAAATAATATTGTGAATAATGAGGAGTAATAATTTCTCCTTTTAATCTTGGAAATTTAGTTGGTAACATGTCTAAAAATATCATAGAACCAACTTCATTTGAGAGAGTTTTTTGATTTTCTTCTTTTGATAAAGAACCAAAAATTCTCTTTATTTGTTTTTTTTCGTTATCGTCGTCCATTAGATCTATTATATAATCACGGATAGCACCTTTCAACGAGCTACCAGGTAGAAAAGGAACACCTAATGTATAGTGCCACAGAAAACCCACTTCAATTGGATGTGGAAGACCAACACCTGTAATAAATGGAGTCAAAGTTCTAACATAAATAATTCTTCCATTTCGCTGTTCAGACAACAATAGTCTATGCTCAATGCATCTCTTAAGTAAAAAATTTTCATGTTTTACTTCATTATCAGTAAGTTTAGTAAAATGTTCAATCCATTTTTTCTTTCCCTCACTTATATATTCGATGTAATTATTTTTTTTCCACTTGTCAAAAAATTTTGAGTAGACTAAACCCTTGTTTGCACATTTATAGTTTTCATAGAAAAAGTTTTGTTCATTAAACTTATGTCCTTTATAGATTACATTAGTCAGTTTTCATTCACCTCAACCTTGGCTTGAGCTAGTTTTTTTAGCCATCCAAGGAACTCTAAAGTTTCTATCTGTGCAAGAATATACTCATCTTGTGTTGCATTTGTAATGTTATAAATTAAATCATTAGAATCTGTAAAAATATTCACCTTTTTTAACCATGTTTCTATAATATCAACAATTTTTTTATGGGCCTTTTTATCGCCATTATCGGGTTTAGGAGTTGCACTTGCTAGTTCCATTGCAATGGCTTGTCCAAGACCATTCATTACAATTGTAGCTGGTAAACTTTTCACATAACTTAAAAAGCTTGAATTGTTTATTTCGTCATCATCAATTACTTCATTTATTGATGCTAAAGCAAATTTAGCCCTATCGTTATCTGATAAAAACTCCAGATTTATTCACCTCCTTTATCTGCATCAATTTTATCTATATGATGAATGATTTTTTCTGCATAATCCAGTTTTACATGAAACCAACCTTGACCAACAGTTTCATTTCCTCCGATCTGGAGAAAACAACTATTAGTTAATAAATTGTCCAAAAAATCAATTCCATCTTCCTCAGAAAAAACTAAGCAATACATTAGAGTATCAGAGGAAATGTACTCTTCGTACCACAAATTTCTGCTTGACTTTGTCTCTGAATTTAATATATTCCTTGCTCGTATTTCTAACCCAAAATTTGCGAACCATTTAAAATCATCATTATGAAGTATAACAAGCTGGTCTTTTAGTCTGTTCCTTACATCATCATCGGGTATCATAGCTGATAATAAATTAGCCAAATTGTCTATACCTTCACTTTCTTCTTTTTCAAATTGCCGTTCTTCAAGAAAAATATATTGTTCATTCACACAAGATAGAGTTTTTCCTCTTGTCACTTCGGGAATTGTAAATGAATATTTTATTCCTAAGCGTTTTAGGTCTCTTTTCAGTCTTTCTAATATATATGGACAAGTAATCCATCTATAATTCGTCAATAAACTTCGTACTGGTAGCAATAGTAAGCGTGCATCAGAAATTAATAATTTTCCAGCAGAATCAGAACTTCCAAAGTACTTATCAACCTTTTTATTTGTTATATTAGAATTAACACCAACATTCTCATTAGCTAAACCACGCAGTGAGCCTTTTAAACTAGTGCTTGGTATGAAAGGATAACTTGTAATTGTTTCACGAGCTACGGGACAATCTACTATTGATGTAGGATGTCCAGTTCCTGTATGAACAAATGTTTCAGCCAACATTTTCATTATTTTCCCTTTTAAATTCGACTTCTTTTCATTTTGTTCCATATTAATCACCTCTTTCCCATTTTCCAAAAAGAAATTGTCCAAATCCAAATTCAGTTAATTTACCTATTTTATTGGAAACCAATCTTTTTAATGAAGATGTATTTTTTTCATCAAAAAAGAATGTAGACCCTGGAGGAATAAAAGGTCTGACTTCTAGAGGTTCTTTTTTTACTGCATTCCATCCTCCAATGCGAAGAATATCACCAATGTTAGCACCTATAACCTCAGAACCAAACTTTTTTGACAAAAATGTCATAACTTCATCTAGAGAATCTCCTAAATATGCAGGAGTAATAAATGTAATTGTAAAATTATCAGAAACTGTTGAAATAGGGGGTATTTTATCAATTACTGGGAATTCTATTTCCTTGTAACTAATATTAGCTATCTTTCCTTCTCCACCTATACGGTTACACCAATTTTCAATTGAGTCAAGTAAATCAATACCATTGACTTTCATACAAAGTACAATATTTTCTAACCTTATCATTTGACGCGAAAATAAATTTCCAGTAACTGCAGTATTGGTTGTAGGATCTATTTCAATACCAATCTCATTTTCTTTTTGCCATAATTTATTCTCAGAGAGAAAACGAACATTTTTAAGACTTTCAGAAGAAAAGGACAATAATCTTTCTAGATCATCAAATTTAACATAATAATTTTGTAATGTTTTATAACCATAATTACCACTTCTTCTTGGAAGTAAAATACTCTTTCTATCATGTTTGTCTTTACTTATACTTGACAAATACTTTTGTTTAGAAGGAATTAAATAATCCAGATCTACAATCTCTTCGTTTTTTTGAGAGGAAATGTGTCCAATTATATGTAAAGGAACAGGAAATAAAGGATGAAATTGATTATCCTCTTTTAATAATAAGTAAGGACCAAAAAAGTCTAAAGGCCCAAGATCGGTACCATCACCCAATTTACTAATTATATTTTCATCCCATTTACTGCTTCCATCCCATCCATAATATCGAGCTAGTAAGGATCTTATTAGTCCAGTAATTGAAAATGGAGATGGTGGAAAAACACTTTTAACAAAATCTGACGAACTATCACTTTTATAGAAAGAATAGTTTCCTCTAAAAAACAACCTATCTAAAGGTTCAATTATGAAACACTGTTCCTTAGCCATTTTTATTACCAACCCCATGTTGATAAAGAAATTTTATAATATCAAGAAAACTTATAAAAAACTCATTTTCAGAGCTTTCAGGTATATACTCATTATTCTCATCTAATACTCTATATGACCGCTTCATTAGTTTAATCAATAAGCAAATAGTGGAATCTAATTTTTCGTTATTTAATTTTCTGTTTTCATGAGTAACAAATTCAGATTTTAATACTGTACTCAAATCTTTTCCAAAATCAGATATCTTTACAACATTTAGAGATTTACTTATTTCTTTATTTTCGTTTAATTTTCTAAAGACATTTCTAATTCTATACAATGCTCCTATCGAAAGATCGACATTAGAATCATAAAATAATTCAGAAATAAATTTCTCAAAATCATATCCATTTTTCTCAATAGAAGAAATAACGTCAAAAGTTGTTACATATTGATATTCTTTAGTTCCTCCTTTTAATAATGAAATTGCAATACTAGATCGACCATTATAATCTTTTGCAACTTCATCCAAAAGATAATGAGCTTTTTTCAAGACATCTTGTAAAGGATCATTAAAATGAGCGAAAACAATTCCTGCGGACATTGTTGCTTTTTTAGCATGCTTATCCATTTCTTCAACAAATCTATTATTAATTGAAATTGCACATGAAATAACTTTATTTATTGGAACAAAAGCTAGAACATCGTCACCTCCAGCGTAAACAAGTACTCCATTATAATTTCTTACAATTTCTTCTACTTCAATTGCAAATTTGGCAAGAATCTTACTAACTTTTTTTATAGCTTCTTTTTCTCCTTTTTCTTTCAATTTTTTGATAACATCACCTATTTTATCACCATCCATTATCAGAACAGAGTAATAAGGTGATGGTATTATTTCACACTTATCGTAAATATTATCAACAAGATTTTTAGAAAGTTTTTTTCGATATTCTTCGTATTCGGATGGAAACATAATTTTATTCTCATTTTTTAATAAGTCAGTATAATAAAGTTGAGCATCTAACTGAAAGAAAGGTTTGATTGCCTTTGCATCTTCTGATGCTCCTTCTTTATTGAAATTAAAATCAAACCATTGAGTAACATTAGGTCTTTTCAAATGTGATAAATCTTTGACTTTTTTAGCAAAACTAATCAAAGATTTTCTCAATTCTAAATCTGTAGCAGCTTTTTCTTCTAACATGAACAACCAAGGTAAAGCTGCAATATAAACCGTTGAGGGCCAGTTTAGTATAGTTTTGCTTTTTAGAATTTCTTCTGAACATAAAGGAAACAATCGTTTTATTAATGCAATAGAAGAAAGCCTTTCATCATCTTTTAGTACGTATTTTAAAATATTTTTTCTAACTCGTTCCCAAAATGCATCTTGCTTATCTTTTTCACTTGTACTTTTTCCTCTGATAAAACCCGATAATTCTTGCCAATTTCCCATCATTTTACAACGATCACCCTTCTCAACAGGGAAAGAAAAAGGTGACCAAAGTTTAAAGTTAGAGAAATATTTTATTTCTTCTTCATTTTCTACTATTAACCATCGTATATTCCAAAAATTACTAGTTTGTCTAGCCCAAATCTTCTTTACTTCTGGATATTGTTTTTCTAGACTTGAAAAATATCTATCCCAAATCGTATCACAAATCCTCAACCATTCATTTCTAACAACAATTTCTGCTTTTTTAGCTAATTGAAAAGGATCTTTGCTTTTAGTTTTTATCACAGCTTGGTTTGGAATTGAACCTACTTTTGGGACTCCTTCAAGACCTTTGGTTTCATTCTTATCTGATTTTTCTTTTAAAGCATTTATAAAGGAATAAAATTCATTTCCATCTAGATTAGGCGATTCTATTGTTCCTCCAGAAATCATAAATTCATGCAATGCAACCCCAGTTAAGTAAGAAAGCAAATAAGAACCTACCCATAAATCTTGAGTCTTTCTAGCTTGTGCAATAAAAGACTGAACTGGGCCTATGGAAAAAATAATTGTAGTCTCATTAGTATCCATTATATCTCCTCTTTACAATCAAATCTATCAAAAAATGAATCTAAAAACGACCAATTTACTGCTAAAGGGACTTCTGTTGAATTTACTATTTTTTTTACTGTTCTATTACGAATTCTGTGTTGTTTTGTTGCTATAATTTTGAGTTTATTGTTCTGTAAAAATTTGGATTTTAATATCAAACCTATTGCAGCATAATGCTGTTGAACTTTAATGATTTTTATGAAAAGCGGGCTTGCTCTTCTAGTTGCACTATTTGAAAATGGTGATATCATTACACTTGTTTTATTGCTCTGAAAATAATAATTATGAGGTAAGCCAAAAATAATACGTTCAGGATGCTCTTCAATTTTATTTTTATTAGTAAAATCAAGCATTAGATCATGATCTCTCTTAAAGTTTCTCTCAGCTCTTATTCCTCCTGGTAGTTCTCCACTATCCCCATAACTTCTATATTTTAATAACTCAAATCCAATAGAATTTAACAATTTATTAACATCACTGTCAATTTTTAATAAACAAGCCCTAGAATACCTTGAAAAACGGGAATACAGTAAATCATTAATTTGTATCTGGTCTTCTTCTTTAAATTCAGCAAGAAAGTTCTCAATATTAATTTTTAAATCTTTTACATTCTTTGATTGGATATATTCTAGCTCATCACCATTTTTTATCTCTTCAATATGAAATGATCCTAACCCTCGTCTAGATCTTGCGCCTATACCTCCAAAATAACTGAGAGCTATTAGAGCTTTAATAATAGAATTTTTAATGGATTTTTTACATTTTTTATTCAAATTTCTAAAGTAGATATTTATTTTTCCATTAACAGGTGGTAAAACATATTCCTTAATATCATCTTTATGTTTTTTAATACCATATGTTAAATAACTTAATCCATATTCATTTTTTCCATATCCTTTAAAATGACCCTTTTTGAAGTAATCTACCTCTGCATTTAATATCACCTTAGATTTACCAACGGACTTATCTGTGCTACTGAAAATCATAGTTTCATTACGATATAATTCATCTATAGTTTTTAGCTTAAAGTATTTCCAAGCTATCGCTCGCCACCAGAATCTTAAAGCCCCTTTAAAACTAGAAAGTCTAAATTCTGCTTTAGACTGATCATAGCCGCGTAAAAATAGAGGAGTAACTATTTCAAACTTAACTGAAATATGTTCATACTCTTTCACAATTATGACACCGTCAGCAATACAATTATTATTTTATCTATTGTTTTTTATTTATAAGTTTAGTCTAATATTTTAAACAAAGTGTAATTTTAAATTTAAAATTTAAAAAAGCAATTATTTATTTATGATAGTCCTCATTACGTTTTATTTTTAGTAAAAATAGTTGTTTTAGTTAATCTTTTTTAAATGTAAAAGATAAATACTAATTTTTTCTATTAAATGGTTTAAATACTTTTTTAAAGAAAGTATTACCTAATACATATAATTATGTGTGAGCTAGTATATGTAACATTAGCTGGTTCTTCTAAAAAAGCTATTGTAAACTCAATATATTTTACAGTAAAAGAATTTATTAAAAAAAATATTAAATCAGTTGAAAAATTGTCAATTTTGATAATAAAATCAAATACAAGTCCAATAAAAAAAGAGTCTATAAAAACTTCTATAACAGAATATTTTAGTCTATCAAAAGAATTATCGGATATCAAAATTGAATTTTTCGAAGAAAAAGTAGTTCCAGAGCATATGTTAATAGATATTTTTAAAGAGATTCAAAATGAACTTGTTCCTTTTTTAGACAATAATCAAAATAAGCTAATTATTGTAGATTTGACCGCATCAAGAAAAATAATGTCGATAGGTCTCACTCTAAGTATTATTGAGTATTGGAAAAAGAAAAAAAACAACAATGTTTTTGTGTCCTATTACTTACTTAAGAAATTTTACGACAATAAAGAGAAAATAACTATAGAATTATTTCCTGATGAATTCTCCGTTGAAATATGGTCTATCAAAGATTTAGAGGTGATCTTTAGTGAATGATAAAGAAACAGAACTATATTTTGCTCAGTTTTTTGAAAAATTTCTAAAAAACAAAGAAATTATCATTAAAGGTTACAATGAAAGCAAAAATAGTGAATTTGAAATATCTTTCTCTGAACCGAAATTAATTTTCACTGGTGGTTTGCTCAATAGTACCATTCGAGATCTACTCTTTAATATAGCTATAGACAAAAATCAATTTGCTAAAAACTATGAAGAACTAATTAGTGCAATTAATGAGGAATATATCATCGCAAAAAAGGATAATCGAATTCTAGCTTTGGGTATTGATACCAATATAATCTATTCAGGAGTTCTACTTACTGGATTATACAAACGTTTAATGAAAAAATTAGACTGGAAATTCCCTTTAATTGTAATCTCACATACCACTTCAGAAGAAATTCACTATAAACGAGCTTCTAAATATAAAAATCCAACTTTAAATCAATTTAAAGCTAATATTCAGAAACAATCTGAAAATATTCAAAGTTTATTAAATAAAGTATTTGCTGAAGAAGGAATGAATATTTCAGAAAGTGTTTATAGAAATCTACTTGATAGAGATGGTAGATTAGGCCATCTCTAGGAGTATACAAATTGCTCTTACATCGCATTAAAATGAATACAATTGTAATAAAATCAATTCACCCTTATTACTCTGGAAAGTTTTCCAATAATGGAAATGTTCCTAGAGAAATTGGTGCAATATATGATTCTTTAGTTTGCATTAATTCATAACTCTAGAAGAAGGATTTTTGAACAAGATTAAATTAAAAAAAAAAAAGGATATAGAGAAAGTTGAGTTGTTACCAAATGAAGTCTACTATTAAGTTTCCAAGTGTCCAAGTAGATGGTAAAATACCAACTGATGCCAGAGCACACCATGCATCATACGCAAATCCAATACCATACACAGGTTCTAAAGCATCACCAATACCAGCATCAATAACATTTGCAACAATAGTTTTCATTTCACTTGTAGAAATAGTACCGTCGTCAACAAGAGCGATTGCAACAGAAATAACACCTGTAGCAAGCATAGATATACATGGTGAAAAATAACTCGTTTTAAGAGCGTTTTTTAGGATATTTCTTATTTCTTCTTCAGTTATAGTGTCAGTAGGGGATACCTTAAACAAGTTTCCAATTAATTCATAGGTAGCATCTTTTATGTGTGCACCTGTGCTCCCTATTATTTTATCAGTGAAGTCTCTTAATGCTTTTGCCATTTTTCCTGCGGTTTCTGTGGAATGAGAAAGATAATAACTATTACAGTATCCCTTAATGTCTTCAATGACTTTTAGAGTATTATCTACAAGTTGATAACTATTCAATGAAGCTTTGATATCAGAGGTATCTGATGTTCTATCGCTAGCGAATGCCATTATAAATTCCCTGATTTCTCCAGAACCATCACCCCAACTAAATACATCTTTTGCTAGTATTTTCCATTTAAGGGGTCTGTGGGCGTAAGAAGGATTGTTTACTGATATCGTGAATTCAAGAGTTTTTTCTCCAGGATCTGGATTGGAAGAGCTATGTCTGTCCCATAATTGTGCTATATACACATTTTCATTATTAACAGCATCGTAGTAACCCAAATACACATCAAGTTGAGTCCAGTCTGAGTATGATATCCTTGTCTTTACATATATATAATCAACATATACATTATCTGGTACGTAATAGTTATATATTGAAGCATAAGCCATAAAGGGATCGTCTAATTCTACTTCATTGTGATAAGTACTATCGAAGTAATAAGCATCTCTTGATACTGCTACAGAACCTTCACCCCCCTCACCGCCATATGGACTGTTTGTTTCATACTGACTATTTCCGCCTATTCCAGTTGTAATCGCGATAGACCAATAATCGATATATCCTTTATCACCGCTAGCACAATCTTCTACGCGTAATTTCCATGTACCATAACAGTTGAATCCTTTAAAATAACTTGTAATAACGAAATCCTGATGGATGTCATCTGAGCTACCACCTTCTCTGTCCCAAATTTGATAAGTTAACCCACTAGGACTGACAACCCATATTTTTAGGTCTCCAATCCATGTATGAATAATGCTCACGTAAACTGAAACAGTATCTATAGAATCAGATTTTGAGATATATATATAGCTTTCTGTTGTAGAATGATCATAGATATTATAGTTTGATCCATTGGACCCCTGTGTACCTGCAGCACTTGTAGCGCTAGTTGGCATTATGAATGTATTTTGAGGAATCACTGTTACTATCATTAATGCTAATATAGACAGACTTATTAAGTAGATTTTTGATTTAGATTTTAATTTCATGTTATCCATTTCTTCTCACCTGTCGTAAGTAGAGGCATCCTCATACTCAAATGGGATGCCAATTTATATTTCACTACCGTTCTTTAAAAATCAATTGTGCTTATAAGCAAAGCCTAATCTTGTTTTAATCACCATCAAGAACTTTTATGAATATAAAAAGAAGAAAGCTTTTTATTGTTGTTATCATATTAAAATTTATTAGTGAGGTTCACAGCAGCAAATAAAATATTATTGTCTCTTTTATTCAATGATTGTGTTCATATGTCTAATTCCCATCAATATAATGTTAGCTATTATGCTACACAGCGTGGAATAGCTGAAAGTACAGGTATTCCTCTGACAAATATCCCTAGAACCCTAAAAATGTTAATTAAAAAAGGATTTGTAGAACAAAGTATGGGGTATACAAAAGATGCAATAAGAAGAAGAAAAGTGTATTTTCTCACAGAAATTGGAAAAAAAATGGCACAAAACCTTTACCATGAGCTATTAGAGCAAGAAATTACAATAATTAATAAACACGGTAAGAGTGAATTACATCCATTTAATGAAGTAGCGAAATTATATAATGTAGACGTTATAAAGATACTTAGAAATTTGGATTTGCAAGGAAATATTATGCTGGAAGAGCTTGTTCAAAATAACAATGAGGCTAATAAAGTTTATTTTCTTAATTATACACCAGAAGAGAATTTTTTTTTCGGAAGAAAGGAAGAATTAGAAAAAATCAGAAGATTTATTGAACACGAACACAAAAAAGTTATAGCTGTATACGGTATTGCAGGTATAGGAAAGACCTCGTTGATATTAAAAATAATGCAGAATTATAGAAAGAATTACAATATTTTTTATTATAGATTACACGAGTGGGACAGCTTACGAAGTGTGTTAACTTCATTATCTGACTTTTTAAGTAGGCTTGGAAAGAAAAGTTTGAGAAAATATTTGAATAATAACAGACCTTGCCTTGATGAAGTTCAAGCAATATTAAGAAAAGAATTAATGAACGTTAATTCTCTGTTGGTAATCGACGAAGTTCAAAACATTGCGAGCGATGAAATAGTTGATTTACTAAAATATCTTATAATAATCTTTTGTGCTGAAATTGAGAATTCAATCCTTATTTTCGCCAGTAGAAAGAGGGTTAATTTCTACTCAATGAAACATACTCTAAAACGAAGCATCGGAGAAATTGTTTTGAATGGGCTGGATAGGGAATCAAGTAATAAAATAATTGAGAAGAATATAAATATAAGAAACTTTGAGGAAATTTATAATATTACACAGGGACATCCCCTTGCTCTTAGATTCATAAGTAATTGCAATACGTTAAAGAAAGGAGAAAAAAACATCCTGAATTATGCATTCAATGAAATATATGACAATCTCTCACCAAAAGAGAAAGAATTGTTATTTTTTCTCTATACATGTCGATATCCAGTGACAACTCAAATGCTTTTAGATAATAACTTTTCTTATGAAACTTTCCAAAGACTCTATAACAAAAGCTTTTGTTTTAAAACAGTTTTAGGTAATGTGCAACTACATTATATCCTTCGCAGCTTCCTTCACAAGCTTTTCTCACATAGTATATCAGAAAACACGCAAATAGTAACTAACATAAAGATTGCAGAATATTATAGAAAAAATAAAACACCCTTGAACATTATTGCTGCTATATATCATTATTTTCATGCAAAAGAACACGAACAAGCTATAAAGCTAGCGATTCAATATGAGGATCTAATTATCGAAAATGGTTATTCTCAAGAGTTGATAGATATTTTAGAAACGTTTGAAAAAGATATTATTTTAAAAGAAGATTGGAAGAGTATACTACAACTCAAAGGTAACGCGTATAATGCAATAGGAAAAATAAATTATGCGTTAAATTTATACTTACAAGTCTTGGAATTATGCAAGAATACAGAAAAACCAGAAATAGAGCTTTTATTGGAAATAGGAAAATTGTATTTGAAAAAAAACGCATTTGATATTGCTTTAGATAAATATATCGAATGTTTAAGAAATGCAAAAGAAAGTGATAATAAAGAGAACATTGCTTATAGTTACTATTATATAGGAAAAACCTACTGGAAAAAAGGAAATCTTAAAAAATCGATTAGATGTTTGAAGAAAGCTCTTAGGTTCAGTAATCAAACCAACAATCTACACCTTAAAGGAAAAATCTACATGGATTTTGCGATGGTATATTCTCTCAGAGCAATGTGGCAACAAGCAATAAATAGTTCTCTTCTAAGTCTTGAATTATTAGAAAGAACAGGCAATTACTATGAGATAAGTAAGGCGTATAATAATATTGGAGTAATCTATTCCTCTAGGGGAGATTATGAGAAAGCAATTTATTACTACGAAAAACAATTAAGATGTGCAGAGAAATACGACTTTATACGAACAAAAGTTTATGCTTTTTGTAATATTGCATGGGCAATTGCTAATAAAAATAATGTATCTAAACAAGAGTTAGAGAAAGCAATAGGTTTATGCTCACAAGCTTTTGATATCTCACGACATCTTAAGGATGATAGGATAACAGCAGGTCTCTACACAGCTTATGGTTGCTTATTTGCAAAAATGCAAAAGTGGGCAAAAGCTATCCATTACTTTAATCATGCAATCAACTACTTAGAAAAAGAGAAGGATATCCTTCTCCTTCCTCGAATATTTTTTTGGTTTGGAAAAATCTATAAAGAGAAAGGCGATATAGCCAATGCTAAGAAATATTTTAACAGAGCTTATAAATATTATAAAAGAAGAAAAAACCGAATAAGAATTAAAGAGATTGAAGTTGAATTAGAAACATGTGTTTAGTTTAACTTTTGTAAGTTATTTATGCAATTTTCATTGTTTACTTACACAAACAAGTTGATATTAACAAAAGATAAGCAATTATATTCTCTGTTAAAGAGGACTGGAATACGTAGCGAATATATGGAGCTACCTAAATCAAGAGAAATAGCCAATAAAATTAAAATAACATACAATCAGTTTTCATATCTTGCTCGAGAATTGTTAGTATTATCTCCTTATTTAATAATAGAAGTAGATAATAAATCAATAGTACTAACAATGAATTGGTTTGGACATGAAAAAGAAAAAATGGTATAGAGGAGTAAAACGCTACAACAAAAATTGATGGTAAAGTTAGACATTTGTGTATTAAATGAAATAAATATACTTATACAATATGAGCTATTGCGATTTATAATTCTTCTAATTCATATTCTGTAACTTCTTTTTTAAATTCTTCTTCAGTTAATAGTACAACATCAAAATCTAAATCTTCTATTTTCATATTAATAACATTGTATGAACTACCAATTTCAATATGAGCTTTAGGAAACCCATACTTGAGATTGGATGCAATCATAGGATAAATATTCTTTTTAGGAGGATCTCCTGCAACAGTAAATATGATGTCTAAATCACTCTTATTACGATGATTCCCTCTTCTTCTTGAACCAGCTCTTGCTATTCCACTAACTCTAAGTCCAGTATTGTTTTTTATGAAATTTCCAATACTTCTCCACAACTTTGCATATCTCTGTTCAAATTCAGGTCTTTCAGCCACAAGCTAAATTATTACTTAAAATATAAAAACATTTTTTCTTTTTTTCTTTAATTATTCTTAAAAATTTTTATTTTGAATTTCAAATTATTTTTTCAATTTGAATAAGAGCGTTCAAAAATTAATTTTTATTAATGTGAGGGTTTATGTTGGAATTATGACTTACTTTCAGATCAAGATCCCCACAAAGTAAGAGAATTCATAATCATTATGAACCTTTCCTTAAGAAACTGGTGGATGAGAAAACGAGAGAAAGCAAAAAAGGAAGAAAAAGAATAGCAAAAAGATGGGTGATTCTGGCTTTAGCGATTATTGCTAGAATAGACGGGATAGCTTGGAGGAAGTTAGAAGAAAAGTTGTCTCTATGTGATTTTTTGATAGAAGAGGGGTGGATGAGGAAGATTCCTTCTAAATCTACTTTTCATGCTGTATGGAGAGCAACAGAAAGTAAAATCTTAGAGCAGTGGATAATAGATTTAGGGGGAGAAATAGTGAGAAAAAAAGGGTTGAAAGCTATGGCGGTGGACAGTTCAGGGTTTAAAATCCATCAAGCTTCTGTTTGGCGTTTTCTCAAATGGTCAAGAGGGACACTAAAGAAAACCTCTAAACTAAACTTCTCTTGAAGATACACCTTATAGCTGGTTTACCCTCCAGAGCTATAGTCTCTCTAGCACATTCTGCTAGTAACACTCACGATAGTAAAGTCTTCGGTTTGTTATGGCAAAAACTTCCTTCTGCACTCTTAAGACCGCTCTTGAGATTCTATGGTGACTGCGCCCACTGGACAGAAAATATCGTCGGTCTTCTTAGCCAACATTCCTTTTTTCCTGTTATTCCCCCAAAAAGTAATGCTCGTTATCCCTCTCCTCCTCCCCTTGGACCAATAGTTCAAGCTCATCGTCTCTACCCTGTTCTCTATCGTTTATCATAATCACCACCCCGAGTATCGTAGTAGTATTGAACACGTCTTTGGTCTCCTCAAACTCTCTCTTCCCCCAATCCTTGATCGCTTACCCTCTACCATTCTCTCTACTCTTTATAGTTCTCTCCTCTGTTACAACTACCTTTTATTCCTTCGGACCGTTTAGCAGGTGAAAAAGAATTTTTGGACATGCTTTTTGAATTAAATTTATCAATTCCTTATTGTCAAGAAAATCATTCTTAATGGAAAAAAATCTAAACAATTTTCATAGTTTGTTTCTCCAGCAATTATATCCTCTTTTAAAGGTTAGTAAAATAAAAAAAGCAATATCGCTTTCTGCACTTTAAAAAGTTTTATTCCACTCCTTATTTTCGAAGAATTCAGTCATAATATTCTTAATTTATTCAGTTCTTGTTAAATAAAAAAAACAATAAAAATAGAATCACATCATTTCTTGAAGTTACAACTAACTTTTGGCGCATAATAATTATAGATTAAAATACAAAAAGTTTGCTCAGAATTTGGGACTTTGAATGTTAAAATCATTATTCACTCTAGTTCGATTAGACTTTTGTAAAAAAAACATACAATAATAAAAAAAAATTTATTTTGATTTGAGAAAAATCCAATTCTCGTCTCAATTATATATTTCTCGTTTGCTCAAGTTTACTTCTTTGTTTCCACAAATTAAGTATTCTTCGCTGTTTTTCTGATATTGTTTCAGTTTTTACTCTTTTTATTGCTCCTATCTTTTCATAAAAAGCATATAGTGCTGCCACTTTTATTTCCTCATTTTCTTCTATTTTTTCTTTGATTGAAGCTTTTTCTATAAAGTCTGTTGAAACTATTCTTTCTTGGAATTCTTTTGTTTCAAGTATAGTTTTATGGAAATCTATGTTGGTTGTAATCCCACTAATTGTTAATTCTTTAAAAGCTAACCTTGCTCTTTCTATTGCGTCGTTTCTTGTTTTTCCCCATACAATTAGTTTTCCTAAAAGAGAGTCATATTCATTTGACACATTGTAAGATGAAAAAACAAAAGTATCAAATCTTACATGATATATACTTGGAGCTATTAATTGTTCAATTTTTCCTGATTTAGGTAAGAAGGTTTTTGGGTCTTCAGCATTTATTCTAAATTCAATTGCACTTCCATTTATTTTTATTTCATCTTGAACATAACTTAATTTTAATCCTCCTGCTACTCTGATTTGTTCAACTACAAGATCTATTCCAGTAACCATTTCTGTTACAGGGTGTTCTACTTGAATCCTTGGATTAACTTCATTGAAATAAATTTGTCCATCTTTGTAAAGAAATTCAGCTGTTCCAGCATTAACATATCCTAGCTCTTTAGCCATCTTACAGACTTTTTCTCCAAGTTCATTTCTTTCTTGTTCTGTCAAAAATGAAGGCGCTTCTTCTATTAGTTTCTGATGAGAACGCTGAATGCTACATTCTCTATCTCCTAAGTGGATTACATTACCATAACTATCTCCAATGAACTGTATCTCTATGTGTCTTGGAGATTCGATGTATTTCTCTATGAAAACAGACTTATTACCAAAAAAGTTCTCTGCTACAGATTGTGCTCCTAAAAGAGAGATTTCTAAAGTTTCGGGAGAGTTGACTATTTCCATTCCTTTTCCTCCCCCTCCAAAAGCAGCTTTAATAATTATAGGATAACCTATTTTTTCTGCTACTGTCTTTGCTTCTTCCAGTGTTTCTACATATCCTTTTGAACCTGGAACAACAGGTATTCCTACTTTACTTGCTATGCTTCTTGCTTTAACTTTGTCTCCTAGAAGGTCTATTACCTCTGGAGAAGGACCAATGAAAACAATCTTGCTTTTTATTACTTTTCTTGCAAATTCTGAGTTTTCAGAGAGAAAACCATAACCTGGATGTATAGCATCACATTTAGCTTTTTTGGCTATTTTTATTATTTTATCAATGTTAAGATAAGTTTCATTAACTGAACCAGAACCAATACAATAAGCTTCATCTGCTAGTTTAACGTGTAATGACTGAGAATCGACTACGGTAAAGATAGCTACAGTTTTGATATTCATAAGTTTACAAGCACGAATGATTCTAACAGCTATCTCTCCTCTATTTGCAATAAGTATCTTCTTAAGCATGAAAAGTGAATATGCTACACCTTTATTTAAATGAGTTGTTGTTTTATGAGTAAAAAATATTATAAAAAAATACAATTTCAATTTATTTGAAATTAATTCAACAGAGAAATTCTTACTTGTTACATAGGTTTCTAAATGATCTTTAATCTTAATTATAATAACAATAGAAACAATCTAAAGAGAACACTTCCTAAATTAGTAAAGTCAGTAGACAAAAATATTAATAATTAGCAACTAATTATCCAATTTAGTTATATTTCCCAAGTGTTTGACTTGAATAAAGAGGTTCTATACAATTTTTTTCATTCTCGAATCTTCAGTATCATTCAAGCTTTCTTTATTACAATTCTGTGGTCATCTTCTTGGATACTAATAAAAGAAGGACTAGAAGATATTCCACCTATATTCTTTGCGGGAATTAGATATACTATTTCTTCATTTATTTTAATCATTTTAGTATTTATTTTCTATAATAAAGAACAAACAAATGTAAAGATTTCCAAAAAATTATGAGGAAAACTAATTATTTATGGATTTACTTTTTATACCATCACTCAAGGAGCTCAATTTATTGGAATATATTTTCTTCCAACTATTACAGTAAGCATGGTTTATAGTTTCACTCCTATAATTGTAGTTCTATTTTCTTACTTGATTTTAAAAGAGAAATCAAGTTTAATTCAGTTACTAATAGTTTTAGCTTCTATTGTTGGAGTAGTTCTCTACTTTAATCCCTTTTACCAACAAGAAAGAACAGACTTTTTTACAATTGGTATTATTATAGTTATTTTTGGTGTAATAGCAAACGCCTTAGCAACAATAATTGGTCGAGACATTAATAGTTCAAAGCAAATTCCTCCTCTTCTTGTGACATCAATTAGTAAGACTATAGGTTCGATTATTTTACTTATAGTAGCATTAATAATTGAGAATTTGCCCAAAATATCACTTAAATCTCTATTAATTATTCTTTGGTTAAGTATTGTAAACACAGCATTTGCTTTTACATTATGGAACAAAGTGATGCAAAAGCTAAAAGCAGTTGAGTTAATAATGATTAACAACTCTATGCTTGCTCAATTGCAATTTTAGCAGTAATATTTCTAGGAGAACGTCATCTAATTATAGAATGGATTGGATTAACAATAGTTGGTTTATGCTCTATTTTTATCCAAATATTTAGAAATAATGGGACAAAAGAAGTAATTACAAATAAAAATGAAAATTAAAAAAGAAAAACTAGAGCTTTTTTAATTCTGTGAAGAGATGTTTATACCCTTTGTTTTAATATAAGGAGTTTCTAGATAGCCATTAACTTTTTTGGTTGTTTTACTTAAAGACACAATATTTTTCAGTACATCGAAAACATTACCTGCGATAGTCACATTAGTTAAGGGGGTTGTGATCTCACCATTTTTTATAAGTTGAGCACCTTTAGCTACTCCAGAGAATATACCATTCTCAGATCTTTGAGAGCCAGCAAAGTATTCAAAGACTATACCTTCTTTTATATCTTCTATCATTTCATCGTATTTTGTGTCTCCTGGTTTAATTACTGGTACATTTGGAAAGATATTATTTGGAGGATTCATAAAACTGCTATTTATAAATCCACGATAAGAATTTCCTGTTGATTGTGTGTTTGCTTTGTTTGCTGTCTTTATATCAAACAAATGTGTCATCAATACTCCATCTTTAATTATTTCTAGTTCTTTAACTGGTGTTCCTTCGTCATCAAAAGGTCTAGCGGTAGAGGATTTTCCATCTAATGAATTATCTATAAACGAGAAGCCATCTATCGCTACTTTTTCTCCTATACTATCTTTCCAAAGTGATTGATTATGTTGTGTTCTTTCTGCTGATATAGCCATTGCAATAACAATGAATATTGGGCTAAGGACAGCATCAGGTTTGAAAACAACTATGTCTGAATCTATACCTTTTAATTTTTCAACATTGACATTTCTAATGGCTCTTTCTACTAATTCTTTACCAAATTGGTAGAAATCAACTTCTTTTGGATCTTTCACACTAAATGAATCCGATACAAAAGAACCTACTTTCTCTCCTTCTCTTGCAATTGCAAGAAATGATCCATCAAGGCTATTTCTGATATAGTTTCCTTCTACACCAAGAGAGTTTGCTATTCCCACATATTCTTCAGAAAGGATGATTCGACTAAGGTCTGTTTTAACGCTTATTGGTGCTTCTTCAAAGGGTAATAGTATCTGTTTAGCACTGTCTATTAGTTCTTCAACCGTAAAAGTAGATAATTGTTTTGAAAAAAGTCCTTCGATTGTTGAATAGGAACTGGGAGGAGCAAGAGCTATTCCTTCTTTTTTAGGTTTGACTTTTAACATCACAATTGCTTGTTCAACTGTTTGCTCTATTGCTTTTTTATCTGCTTTATTAGTATAACTAAATCCTTCTACAGAATCTAGTAAAACTCTTATTCCAAAACCTAATTCTTGCACTTCTTTCTCATTAGCTATTTCTTTTCCAGAACAAGTAACTTCTAGTTTCTTGTTATCAGAGAAAAATACTTCAGCGTCTTTAACTCCTTTCTTTTCAGCATACTCAATAGCATATTGAGCAAGATAATAAGCTTCATCTCTATTGATATTTGATTCACTCATTTAATTTCCTCCTGCAAGCATTGCTTTAACTGCTATATGTGGACCTCCAGCATCCACTTTGGCCGGTTGAATCTTTCCACAAGAACCTGAACCTAAAGAAATAACAAAATCTTTGCCTACGCCTATAATATTGGATAAAACTTCAAAAGCGTTTCCAGTTAAAACAGGTCCCTGGTAAATTTTCTCTGTTATCTCCCCTTTAGTAATTCTAAAAGCTTCTAATGCTCCAAACATGAATTCTCCACTTGAATCTGCCTGTCCATTTTGTAGAGATTTAAGGTAGTAACCGTCACCTATAGCTTCTAATAATTCTTCAAAACTCATATCTCCAGATTCGATGTAGGTGTTCCTCATTCTAACAATTGGTTCATCAGCAAATGTGTAAGCTCTTGCGTTTCCTGTAGGTTCAACACCTAACTTTGTTGCTAGTTCTCTATTAGTCATATACCCTGTCATAACTCCATTGGTAATGATTTTCACTTCTTTTCCTTTTACTCCTTCATCATCGAAAGGTAACCATCCTACACCCATCCAGTTAGTGCTTTCTTTAAAAGGAGAATCTACTATAGTTATTCGTTCATCACAAACTTTTTTACCCAACTTACCTTGAGTAAAAGAGCCAGCAAGAACTAAGTCAGCTTCAGCAGTGTGTCCTATAGCTTCATGTGCAAGAACACCTACCATCTGATGATCTAATAACAAATTATGTGTCCCTGCAGGGGGTAATGTTGCATCTGTTAATTGTGTAGATTTTTCACATGACGATTTAACTAGTTCATCTAGTGGATGTAAATCAAAAAACTCTGCTCCACAAGTATGAGACCATGATTTATATCCTCCAGCTATTTTCCCTTCTTTTGAAGCAACAGCATAACTAATAACCGTTGGTTTCATGTCTTCCCATTCTACTCTTGTTCCTTCGTTAGTGAAAATAATTCTTTTATCAATGACCTCATTATAGCTAATTTGAAGACTTTTGACCGCTGAATAATCATTTTTTAATTTTGAAGCTTCTTGTATCATCTTTATTTTTTCTTCAAGTGAAATGTCTAACAAGCTAATTTTCCTCGGTGATACAGCTTTTTCATCGATTATTTCTACTTCAGCTAATTGTATTTTTTCACTTTTTGAACTTGCAGAGTTTTTAGCTAAAGAAACCGCGTTAGAAACAATTTTTTCTGCATTTTCTTTGCTCAACTTATTCGTACTAGCAAAAGCCCAACTTCCATCAACTAGAACCCTAATTCCTATTCCATTTCTAGATCCTATGTTAGTGTTAATTTCTCCATTCTTATATACTAAATCTGCAGAATATTTGTCTTGAAACCGAGCTTCTACAAATTCTGCTCCTTTTTTTTCTGCATACTCTAGAATATAGTTTAATAGATCTCTTATTTCCAATTAATCACCTTTATTAAATGAACTCTAAATTTAGTACTCTAAACTATTATTAAAACGTATACAAAAAATTAACAGTAGTAATATTTATATTATTTAAACCAATAAAGTTCTACTTAGAACATCTTTTAGGGGTTCAAAATGAAAAAGAAAGTATTTTTTATTATTAACATTCTAGTAATTATGTTATTGTTTTCTTCTTCAACTTTTACTTTTGCTACAAAGCAAATAGACAAAAATACAGAGATCACTATTACAAGTATTGAAGAGTTTAACTTGAAGGAGAAACAAGTAATTGTAGGAGGTTACAGAGAGTTCTGCTATGGATGGGTAGGAACTGATGGTTGGGTAAATAGCTACGTCGGATTTGAAGGAATTGGATTAGTAGTGGGAAACTTGGATTTTTCAACCATTCCACAAATTTACATCGAGAATCTAGATTGGATTTCTCTCTCTACTCATTATTCTGAAGATCCATACGAGTGGAATACTAATCTTGATATTGACTTTAGTGAATTAAGTTTTGAAGACGCTCAAAATGCAGCAGATTTAGTAAAAGAAATAATTCAACAATTCCTAATCGTAGAACTTGAGTTTGAAGGTTCGTACAGTTATGATGAGTGGAGAGGAGAATGGGTAGAAATAATATCATTTAGATATTCAGGACATGCGGACTGGTCAAACATCAAAGAATTGTATGAAGGAAGTATTCCTAGAGAAAAAGGAGGTATAGCTGAGACAATAGATATTGCAGAAGCTAAAGAATTGAGATTTGAAGGTTGGTATAATAGCTACGAACAAGCAGTGGTGGGAAGAATCGGTTTTTCATTCGGTTTCCAAAAAACAACTTTAGTCGGTGGACATTCAATAAGTTTGAAAGAGATTTTCCATATCGCAGATTTTGAAGCTTCATCAGAAGCGAGCAACCCACTAAACATATATGTAGAGTTGCCAGATGTTGAAAATTTAGATATAAGCCCTTGGTATAATGATACCCAACTAATGATGTACTTGGAATATCACCCAAATATAGAAGAACCTTGGATCAAAGATTCAGCTTATTCAATCATAATAGATTTAAGTTCTGGAAAATATATAAGCGATTTTATTGTTTCATTTGACTACACATTTATTCCTTGGGACTTAAGAATACTTGAAGAAGCAGAATATTACATAGATCCAAGAGGATACGATAGCCGATATATTGGTTACCAAGGTAGTCTTGCTTCTCTCTCAACAGATGCTTTTGACGAGTCAGTTCTTGAAAACATCTTCAACATTGATTTATGGTACTATGTAAATGCTTATTCTGTTGCAGAATATGCAAATATAGTTATCGATTTAAGATATACTGGGCCAGGTCCACACAACAATGACACTATAATTAGCTATTTTGAATCAATTCTTGGTTATACCTTTACTTTTGACGAAGTTACCACAGAATATGTATGGGACTATTATCAACAGCAAGATGTAGAAATAACTAGATATACCTCACATATACAAAACTTCCCTAAAGCAGATTTTGATAACTTAGTAGCTAATAGTATAGCCTATAAACATTCATCTATGATTAACAGCTCAAATATTCTTCCTGATATTACTAGATTTCATTGGAAAATAGACTACTTATCTATTTTTGATGATTATAGACACGAAATAGGCTTTTATGATTATAGTTTAGATGAATTTGAAGAATCACCAACAAAAGCTTATACTGAAACCAGCGTCCCAAATACATATACCATAGATCTACTAAACAAATTCGGATGGACAACCTTTCCATACTCTTCTGAATCTTCGCAAATGAAAATAAGATTTGAGTCAACAATCACTGATTTAGATTCAGTGGTTTTTGACCCAGATAAAGGAAATGGATGGGGATATGATTCCTGGTTCTGGTTTTACTCGTGGAGTAATTATCAATATATCTATTATGATTTCAACTGGTTTACTGAAACTCCATATACAACAGACGATAATGGGAACAAAGTTGATCCTCTAACAGGATTGACTATATCATTTGATAATCAATTTGAACCAGATACAATAGATATTGAACCTCCAAACATTAATGGACTACGTTATTATCCTTACCCAGACTTTTGGGACTGGGATATTTGGAGTTATTCCTATTCTGGATTAAACTTGTTTGGGGTAGATGTTGATGACAATGGATGGTTGTATTATTACGATACAAGTGTAGGGTATATGGTTCCGAGATTTCCAGGAAGTGGAGTAGATTCTGTAGAAGGAAAATTATTTTACACTGCATTACCTACAGAATTAAGCGGTGTAACTCAAAACGTCTCCTTTATTTGGAATACCACTGCTAATCTTTACACAACTTATGTTGATTTCTCAAGTGGAGATTTTGCAGACGGTGAATGGGGTTTTGAAGTGTATGCTAATGATTCTTATGGAAACGAGGCATGGATGTATGAGACTATAACTGTTGATAACTATGACGATGCAGAGTATGTAAATCCTGCTTCAGTAGTCTGGACATCTACAACTCCAGAAGATGGAGCTACAGTTACTGGTGAGATAACTATAGAAGCAGAAATAACAGATGATGTAGGTGTATTCTTGGCAGTAATTTGGGCAAACTTTGGAGGATGGTTGTTTGAAGATCCAGACGAAGACGGAATTTATTCTAAAACAATCGATACAACTTACTACGTTGATGGGCCTTTAGAAATAATTATAGAAGTATGGGACATGGAAGGACATCATACAGTTGTTTCAAGGACTTTTACAATAGACAATGTTCCTTCTGGAAACCCACCAACAATAACGTTCATTTATCCAACTGATGGAGAAACAGTAACAGGAACAATTTTGATTCAAGCAGAAGTAATCGATGATATTGGATTAAGATCTGTTACTTTCAGTGTAGATGACAGAACACCAATGGCTATGAGTTATAACGATGAAACAGGATACTACGAAGTAAGTTATAACACAAATCAGTTAACTAATGGAATGCATACATTCTACATTACAGCAGTAGATCAAGACGAAAACGTACATACTGTTACAGCATCGATAGAAATAGAAGTAACAGGAAGCACAGGGACAGGAGAAGGCAATCCTCCAGAATATAAGCTGATAAATGTACCAGTTAATCAAACAGAAGAGGAATTAGCAACACAAATAACTGCTGCAGTAGATGAATCAAAAGCAGTTGTTGATGTGTTTGTATGGGAAATTGAAGCAAAAGACGATTATGGTCTTAATCAAATCTCTATTTCTATAGATGACAATCTGTCTGCAATGGAAGGAGCTGATGCAGGACCAGACACATGGAGTACATGGACCTACGAATGGGATAGCACAGAAGTAAAAGACGGAGCTCATTATGCGGTAATAACAATTTCTGATATTGATACAAATCAACATACAGTAAAAATTGTTATTGGTTTTACAACAAATAACGGAAATGTCGGAGAAAAGAAAACATTCGGAATTGATGGTTTCACCTACTTCTGGACTATTTTAGCAATAATACCAATTTCAGTCATTAAAATTTTAAGAAGAAGAAAGCAATAATTTTTTCTTTTTTTTTCTTCTTTTTTCTCTTTTTTAAAAGATCTAACCTACAAAAAATCTTCTAATTTCTTTTGTTTCTTTTTCAATTCATAAATTTTGGATTTGTTCTTATAATAATCGATTGAGTATGCTAGGAATTTTGGAATATAAGAAAATGCAGAATCTAGGGTGTCTGTGCTAACTATCTGATTTTGCATTGCTTGTCTTGCTCCTTGCCTTACAACCCAGACACCCAAAGGTAATTTATAATTCTGGTCAATTTCTCTAAAGGTTATCACTTGTGCTTGTCTTCTTATTTTTCGGAGATACTCCGTAACTGCTAATCTTGTAGCATAATATCCTCCAGATACATTTTTTGCATAAGTTTTTCGACCATTGTATAGTTCATAATCTGAAATACCAATATCCTTTGCACTTGGATTTAAGTAAGCACCCTTATACCAAACTTCAATTGCTTCAAAACCCCAAAAATCAGGTATTAATATGATATAAAAACGATTTCCAAAAAAGTAACTTGTAAAAACTTGAAATTCGTTGATTGTTGGAAACTTTTTGATTTCTTCAATATGTGATTTACTCAAAGTGTCATCAACAGCAGTGATACTCCAACGAGTAGGAACAAGTTTCCTATTTTTGCCCAAACCCAACATTCCTGCAGACATCACTCTAATTAAATTAGAAACAGAAATATTTTCTTTTCCTAAAATTGTAATCGCTTCTGAAGCTTTTAAATCTGTATCGTAATAAGCTTTCTCTATAGGTTTTAATGGGGTTTGATTCTCTGTAACATCTAGTTTTCTAATAGGAGCTACAGGTCCATGAGGAGCTAAACGAGGATCAATAGTTAGTCGAGGAATAATACTCCGTTCAAGTTCAACTTCAACATTGATGGGTTTTATACCTAATAACATTTCATGACTTTTCTGAATAATTCTAGATTCAAGAGGTTTCTTTGCATCAATTTGTGCCTTAGTCCTAATCATAGATAACCTCATCATAATAATTTCTTCTTGTGTTTTATTATTCCACAAATCACTATCATCAACCACAATAGACGGTTCTTTCGACGGAGTTAAAACTGGACCAGCATTGATTTCAGGATAGTTAAACCTTCCAACAAAAAAAGCAGGAGGAGCATATGCATCTTCAATTCTATCGATCTTCTTTACTTGAATACTCATCTCATCCATCCATTTTTTCAATAATGGACAAGGAGAAATACCACACAGATTCCTTGAAGTTTTGCATATTACACATAGCTCAAAATCGATATCCTGCTTTTTCATTATATTTATATCTTTTTTTCAATTTTTAAATATTAATAACATTAATTTAATCTTTTTTTTATATAATAAACAAATTATCGAAACATATATGTTAGAATTTTTCATAAAATTAATAAATATGAAAAATAATAACATTTCGATAACAATGAAAATTAATTTAATTTCTAGGAAAAAAAGCTTGATATTTGGGGTTCTATTGGTTTTAGTGATATCTCTTTCATGGGGAGTGAGAGCAGATAGCAACATGAAACTTTCAATTACCACAGCATATTACTGTGACATTGATGGAGATGGATTTGAAGATGATATTTATGCAGAAGCAATAGTATTAGCAGATGAAGGATTCAAATTTTACTACATGGAATACTCTTTAATTTACCCATCAGGAAATGTTTATTCTGATGATCATACATATTACACCTTTGATAGTGAAACAACTTTTGTTTTCAGATTAACAAATGCTGCTACAGAATCAGGATGGTATACATTAGAAATAACTCTATACGTATTAACTGGTGGTGGAATAACAGTTCTTTACGATAGCTTAGAGTTCGATCCCCCTGGTGGAAGTGGAGATGAACCAATAGGTGGAGGAGTTTCTCCCTAAATCTTGCTGAAAAAATAGAAGAAAAAAGAAATTAAAACTCCTTAGGTTTTAATTTTTATTTCCGTCGCTCGCCCCCTAAGGAGTTTCTTTCTTTTATTTCTTTCTGATTTAAACTCTACTAGTTACCTATTGTAAAAAATACTTTAATATTTAGTCAGAAAGAAATAAGGGGCAAAAATAGGAGGTGAAAAAAATATATAGAATTCCTTTATTACAAGTAAAAATAATTCATGCATTACAAGATAACCCTTTGGCTTCTTATGAAGAGATAGCAAAAAAGGTTAAAATTCCTCTTACCACACTATACAGGAAAATAAGATCACTAGAAGAAAAGAAGATCATTAGAAACACTCTTTCATCCAAAATAGCTGAAAAAATAGGTTTAACCCGCTATACATTTGAATTTAAGATAAAGTCACTTGAACAGTTTCAACTAATGCAGCTTGCTTTTCATGAGCATCCTTTTACTTATCATTATAACAGATTTTACGGAAACCAATTTGGTTTTTATGCTAAATTTGACATTCCTGAAGGAGGAATAAAGTATTTTGAATTATTCTTAAAAGAATTAATAAATAGAGAAATGTGTGAAAGTTACAACCTATATGCATCTACAGGCCATTGGGTGGATATTCAAGAGCCTATACCAAACACAAAGCTAAATCCAAAAAGTTTCAACCTTGTTGAATTCTGGGGAAAAAGACAAGAGATGAAAGAAACAAATGGAGAGAAAATTGAGAAAATTGATATAAAAAAATTACATCCTATTCAACTTTTAATACTTCGAGATATAAACAGGAATGCTAAGCAGAAACAGAAAGACCTTTTAGAACTTTACAAAAAAGCTTTAGAGAATGAAAAAGTGAATTCAGAAGAAACAAAAATCATTCCAGAGGCATACAAATCATTCATTGAAGAATTTTTTGAAGGTAGAAGTCATGAAGCAATAATGATGGACTTTAATCGTAAATATAAATTCGTTTTTGAAAATTTAGTCACTAATTTCAGAATTAACTTTTCTCGTAACTATTTTGAGATATATCCTATGCAAGCTTATGTTATTAAAGATATAAGCTCTGAAGAAAGTTTCCAAACTTTAAACTTATTCAAAAAATATAGACCACCTTTCAGAGCAGGTATTGATATATTAAACAGAGGATTGTTCATTGCTGTTACTCTCCCACCGTTCTATGCTTCAAGATTCTCATACTTAATATATAGTTCCTATTCTGATTTTAAATTTTATAACATGGACTTCTTTGGAGAGCATGGTGTGGCTTATCCTTTCTATGTAAATAACTTTGATCCAATAAAAAATGAATGGAAAACAGATAAAAAATGGATAGTAGATGATGTATTTTCAAGAATTGATGGAAAACTAAACAATGGTAATTATGGTGAAAACAACAATCACCATTAATTTTTTTATTTTGCACCAAAAGTGTATAATAATTGACTAGATATCAACAGTAATTCTTCTTAAATACTCAATTGTTTTTTGCAATTTTTTTGTCTTCAAAAATAGAATAGTTTTTGTATTTGAAGAAAAATAATTACTTATGGTATCGAGTGAGTTAGAATTATACATAAAAATAGCGCAAATAACTCTTATAACATTTATTCTTGCATACTTTATCTACAGAAGAATAAAAGATAAGATTACTGGATTTAACTGGTTTATTTTCTTATTCATTTCAGCCTTAACTCAAGGTATTGTTGAAATGATTTTATATGGATTAACATCAAATGGTTCTATTTCAGAAAATTCTACTCTACAAGAAGTACATATCATTCCTTATGCAGTTGGGTTATTCACCTTATTCTTATATTGCGAACTAATAATGAGAGAAAGACCAAATGAGATATTATTGAGCTTTATGACTTTACTGATTGGAGCTTATTTAGCAACTTTTTCTCTAGAACTAGCTTTTAACTTAAATACAGATATCCTTCCTAAATATCGTTTAAATAGATTAATTTTCAACATTTTCCAATTTTTTGTTCTATTGGAAGCAACACTAATGTTTGCACTGGATGCGAAGAGAGTTGAATATAAGAAACTTAGAAGAATTTCTCTTGTTATAGCAATTGCAATAGGTACATCTGCAGTTTTTGCTTTCTTCAAAATATTGGAATACTGGGTTCTTCCTTTTTCCTTTTATGGAGCGATACCTTATGGAATTTTATTTGGAGTTTTAGCAATTGAATTTATTGCCAATCCATTCTTTGTTTATTTGCTACCGTCAAGAATAAACAAAGTTGTAGTCATAGACGATTCTGGAGTTTTACTATTTGCTGTTAGAGTTGGAAAAGAAGAACCTGACATAATCGAAGACACATTACTTTCTGGAACACTTTCTGCTATGAAATCAGTAATAAAAGAAACAACAGGAACACAAACAGAACTTCAAAAAATAGAGTTCAGAGATAAATATATGATAGTTGCAGAGAATGAAGAAAAAACAATTTCTACGATTATTATATGCGACAGAGATTCATTTATGCTACAAACAGCAGCAAGACAATTTATCAACGCCTTTGCTAAAGAGTTTAAAGAACATTTAGAAAAGTTTGATGGATCAATTGGTAGGTTTGGTGCTGCTACACATCTAGTGCGACGTATCTTTCCTTTTGTTCCACCTAAGGAAATAGTAGAAGTAAAAGAAAAGTAATAAGTTAGGGTTCAATTCTCTTTTTTTTAGTTTCTCTTTTATTTGAATATTAATCAAAAAGTTGGAAGAAAAAAATAAATAGTTGTTTAAGAAGCTAGAGAATTAGCAAAACTTAATCATTAAAAAATTGTAGATAAAAATGGAGATTGAAGAAAAAGATAAAGTAAAACATGCTAATAAGGATAAAGAGAATACGATATACGGAGATTTTAGATCTTTAGGTTTCCTATTTCTTTTTACAGTCTTAACGGCAACAATTCTTTCTCTCGTTGATTTTTCTGTCTTAAGTAATGCAAAATGGCTTTTATCCTTATTGTTTGTTGCAGATCTAATTTTGTTAATATTTATACTACTTGTTCATAGGAATTTTATAACTATAACAGGTTTCATAATTACAGAACAATTAAAAGAGATGTTTATTCCAAAGAAAAGAAACAAAGAAAGATTTCTAAAAAAGATTAACAAGTGGAACAGAAAACAAAAATCATATATAAAAGATGCAAAAGAACTTAAAGAATTGATTCCAAAGCTTATTGGATTAACTCTAATTTATTATTTGCTTATTTTCACTATCTTGTTTGATCCCTCAGCACTAACAGGTTATGGAGCATATTTCACTGTTATGTATTGGGCTTTTATTCTCTTATATGCCTTTGTTTTTCTCTTCATTATGAGATTATTTAATAAACATCCCTTAATTTCTGGAGGAATATTTTGGGGTCTAAATGGACTATCTGTTTTTGGTTTAAAAGTACTTAATCCTATTCCTTTGTCTTTATTACTTTATATAGCTGGTAAGAAATCATCTGAAATGAATGATGCAATCATTAGCATTATGCAAAAAACATTAATTGCTAAATTTATTTTTGCAGTTTTAAATGTTGTTAGTGTAATTGGTATAATTGTTTATTCTTTTAGAAACGCAATGAACTTTAACTTTAGTCCAGACTTAATTGTTTTTAAAGAACAATCTGCAGAAGACAACAAGAAAGAATTTCGTGGAACTGATAACCAAATTAACAAAGAAGAATAGATATTCGCTAGAGGTAGTGTCTAGTTTTCTTCCGACAAAAATATTTGTGGGGACTCTAATAGTAAGATATGAAAACACAAAAACTATCTACTCTTTTTAAGAGATGCAGAGTCCCCAAAAAGATAATAATAAAAGCGATTTATGAATATATTGGTTCAAAGAATGGTTTGAGGACAGTAGCATGGAAGAATGGTTTAACGCATCAAACATTATGGTATTGGGTAAAGAAGTTCAGGCTCTTTAGGGAAAGTTTACATAGAGTTGTAGCAGAAAGAGGGGGAATACCAGAGATTATAGTAGTTGATGAAACAGAGATTAAGACCTCTCAAGGCTCAATATATCTGTGGTTCGCGTTAGATCCTTACAACAAGACTTTACTGGGTTTTAGTATTACTAAAGGACGGAGTAATCTTGAATGTTTACTAACTTTCCGTTATTGGTTCAAATGTTGGGGTTTTAAGCCCCGTATTGTCGTTACAGATGCAGGGGTATGGTATCCTGTCTTACTTCGTCTCGGTATCAAAATCTCTGTTATCAAAGGTGGTTTACGCTCCTATATTGAACGTTTTAATGCCACCCTTAAGAGTTATCATTGGTTTCATTCTATTCTTCACTGTACTTGTCCTATCCGTGCCGTCTATGGCTCTACTCATCTTTCTGGTTTCCTTACTCTCTTTATGCTCCATTTTAATTTCGTTCGTCCTCATCAGAGCTTGGGACATCCTCCCCTTAGTTCTTTTTTACCTAGGAGGTGGTATAAAAACTAGACACTACCATTCGCTAGAACTATCAAAGTTTTTAAATAAGTACTTCTTCCTTTTTCTAATATGGATTTAAATTTTGTAGTTTCACTTACTATCGCAATTTTCATGTTTATTTTAGGAATTATTTTCATAGTTCAATCAATAATTAAGAAAAGAACAGCGTACGTTTTTACTTCTTCAATGTTTATAGGGATGATTGCTTCTCTTATAGAAGTCTTTAGAGTAAGTAAATTACCTAATTTGGATTTTAATTCAAGCGTTTTACTTGTAATTCATTTATCATTTTGGTGCTTGATGTATCTACTTTCTTTGATTTTCTTCATTCAGCTTGAAAAAGAAAAAATCTTATCCTATATACTTCCAGTCGTCATGATTATTTATGTTCTACACATAACTTTCGGGATTTTTTGGATTTACTCTGGTTCTTTTCCTGATCAAGCTCAGTCAACAATAACTATGTTATGGGACTTAACTTACGCTCTCATGGGAATACTCACTTTCTCTTACGGTGCTTATGTCCATTTTAAAACTGGAATAAAAGCACATGAAAAAGAAGGTTATTTGTTAGGAGGAGCACTCATTTTAATAAGTATTGGCTTCCTTTTGGGTTTCATTAAAGATTTAGGTGTAAAAGTTGATATTCAAAGTATTCCTGTTGGAGAAGTACTTAAATTAATAGGTATTTTCACCTTTATTATATTCTACATTGCAAAACCAGATTACATCTTCAGATTACCTTTCCAAATTACTTCAGTTCTTGTATTTAACAGACTTGGAATGTTAATCTATTCAGCACAATATTTGACTGAAGATGGTGATGAGGAAATAGATCCTGATGATACATCGATGGAGCTAATTACTGCAGCAGTAAATGCATTTTCAACCTTTATGAAAGAAACAACTGGAAGCGAAGAACCTCTAAAAAGAGTAAAAACAGGAGATAAACTTCTGATAGTAGAACAAGGAGATAAATGTTCTATAGCAATAATCTCTACCTCTTCTAGTTATTTCATGATACAAAGCATGAGGAAAGTAATTAAGGAACTAGAAAAGAGATATGAAAAAGAACTAGAACTTGATTATACTGACTCTACCTTTTTCAATGAAGTACCGAAACTTATTTCCTACTCTTTTCCATTCTTGGGAATACCAAAAAAAGAATTGTATTAAAAAAAATCTTTTTTTTCTATTCTTCTTCTTTTTCAAAAGGAAAGACATAATTTAGTTTAAGATCATCGCGTAAAAAGATTAGGTCTCGAGCAATACTATCATTAATTGGTACACCATGCTCTCTTACTCTCTTTTCTGCTTCGTATTCTTTTTCTCCAGCAGTATAAATTCTTGATTCACCAGGAGCTTTTTTAGAGTTCCTGAGCTCTCTACATATCGAACCAGAAATCTTTTTGAAAATATTTACATCAATAAAATGTTCTACGTTTATCGCAATAAAGAAATGACCAATCATAAAGTGCCTAAAAGAACCATCTTCGTTCAACCCACTTAAATCCTTTAGGAATTTTCCGTTCTGTAAAGCTGAAGATAATATCTCTACAACAGTAGAATAACCATACCCTTTATGTCCAGATAATTCTTCTCCCTTTCCTCCAAGAGGTAAAAGTGCAGCCTTTCCATTCACAAAATCAGAGATGAGCTGCTCAGCATCAGTTCTATACTCTCCAGTTTCAGTGTCTATTACACAACCTAAAGGAAGATCTTTATTTTCCCGAGCATAAACTTCAACTTTTCCTCTTTGAATAATAGATGTAGCACAATCCAAAACAAAAGGAAAAGCTTCATCAGTAGGTATACCAAAAGTCAAAGGATTAGTGCCTAACATAGGCTCAACACCAAAAGTAGGTGCAACAGCAGGACGAGCATTTGTACCAGTAATCCCTATACAGTTCTCTTTTACAGCCATAAGAGCATAATAACCAGCAATACCATAATGAGTACCATTACGAACAACAACCATACCTATACCAAACTTCTTAGCCTTAGAAATAGCAAGCTCCATAGCTTTATAGGAAATATAATGACCATTACCATGATGGGCATCAATAACAGCAATAGCATCTTTATCTTTAACAATTTCATATTTGCTAATAAGATGTTGCTTTCTCTTAATACGGTCATAATAATATTTTAATCGCTGAACACCATGACTTGTTATCCCGCGAAGATCTGACTCAATTAAAACATCAGCACTAACTTGAGCTTCCTCAACAGGATAACCCAAAGAAACAAAAACATCTCGAATAAAATCATGCAATAAATCAACTGAAACATATTTCTGATTGGAATCTGTCATCTCATTCTTAACTTAAAATTAGTCAATATAAATATTGTTTAAAATAGAAAAAAAATAAAAGAAATTCAAAAAATAAATTTCCAAAAAAAATTATCTGTATTATCTTTACATTGCTAAATTAAATATAAAATATCCATACAAATAGTTTTTTAGATACTACAACAGAATATCGCATTTATTATCATTTATAAAGAAGTAGCATTTTTAAAGAAATTTTTTTTTTGTTTTTTTTTGAAGCATACTGTTTTGCAAAAAAATGTAGAAAATGATAAATAAATCTTTGAAACAACTAAATAAAAAACTTGAAACATAACAATTAACATTTACTTTTTTGAGAAAAAGTTATGATTTTTTCATTTCAAGCTGATTTACCAACCATGTAAATGCTTCGTTTACTCCTGTTCCGTTTATTGCACTGCAGTCAAACACTGCAAAAGTTCTATCTTTCATTTCTAAATGTAGTCCTAGCAATTGTATTAGCATTGGTGCTTGTATTGATTCTGGTAGATCTTGTTTATTTGCTATTATCAGGCAAGGTATTTTTTCTAAATACGGATTGTTAAATACATGAACTTTTAATATATCTCTCGCTTCTGGCAATCTTTCTATATCTGCTGCATCTATTACAAATATTACTGCTGAACTTCCTGGGTAATGCACTTCCCATAGAAATCTGAACTGTTTTTGTCCTGCTACATCTACTATAGTAATATTCCAATCTGCAAAGTTTACTGTATCTATGTTTTGTCCTATTGTTGGTACTGTATCTTGAAAGTCTCCTGTGTTTACATATTTCATTAATGTAGTCTTACCTGCTGAATCTAAGCCTAAAACGATAATTTTAGCCTTTTTTTCTGATTTAAGTTTTTTCCTTAACCAAGAAGAAAACGATAGTTTAGAGCTCATTGTGTATTATTTCTTTATTCTAATTACCCATTAATAAAAATTGTCTAAGTCTTCAACAATAAAAAAAGAAAGTGATAAATCTTAAAAAAAAATTATTGGTGTTTCTTTGCTAATTCTATTAGTTCAGGAAAGTCCATTCCTAGTTCTTTTAATTTTTCTATAGTAGGTACACCGTTTTCTGTCCATCCTCTTCTTTCATATACAGCTTTTTTCAACTTTTCATACCTTTCTTCTCTGTATTTTCTTATTGCGGCCATCTTTTCTTCTACTGTCATGTTTGTTGGATCTACACCTACTTTTTCTTTTAGTTCTTTAAGGTAGTATTTGTCTTCTCTGGACAGGTATTCTTCTTTTGTTACTGGACCCATAGCTCTAAAGGGTATAGTGTCTAATTCTTTGTAAGTTACACCTTCTGGAATGAAAAGTAAATTCATTACTCTTTGGAAGTTATAGACTCTTTCACTCATTTTAATATATTCTCTAGAATCTATATTATTACCTGTTACACTATTGAAGTATTGGACATAATTTAGAACGTGTTCTGGCACTTTTGCAGGGTCGGCTAGATCTTCAGGAACAGTCATTCCATGCTTTTCTATCTTTCCTTCTGCAAATTCTTTATTATCTTCTGGAACAATATCGTTCCAAGGTAACTTACATAGACCTAATAGTCCAAAGGAAGTTCTCCACATTGGGAACCACCATAGAGCTTCTGCTTTTTGTTCGAAAGTGGGCATAAAGTTATGCACCATGTCTAGAAAGATTAACCATGCTTCATCGTGCTGTGGTCCCTTGAGTGTAAGACCATATCCTCCTTGTTGTGCAAGTGACTCTTTTGTCATATATTCGCTAAATTCTAGACCTTTAGATTCCATTCCTATATCGTCCAAAAGTTTGGCTTCTTCCTCACTCAAGTTAAACTCTTTCTTGAAGTACTCTTTCATGTATCTAATTCCTTTACCGAATATTTTACCGAACCCATCTCCTTTTGCTACTTGGTGAATAACTTCCATTGCTCCTTCAAAATTGCCCCAAGAGAGATCTATTCCTCCAGTTCTTTCTTTGTTTAATATTCCGTATTCGTAGCACTCCATACAGAAGGCCATACCTGTTCCTACACTAATAGTATCTAAACCATAGTTATCACAATAGAAATTAACTTCAATAACATGGTCTGGGTCCCACATGTACCAGTTAGAACCTACTCCAGCAGCTGTTTCATATTCTGGACCGTCGACAGTTACTTTTTGACCTTTGTATGGTCCAGTTTTACATTCAAAACTACTCACACCATGAGTACATCCTACTGTACATCCTTTCCAACATGGGTCTGGTCCTTTTTCAAATCTCTTATAATAAGCTTCTTTACCTATTTTTTCTGCTTGTGGGTCAGAACCAAATTTGAAGTTCTTTGTTGGTAAAAGGTCAAAATCATTCATTATTGGAATCAAATGTATAGTTCCAATATTTCTCATATCGTTTTGCTTTGGATCGAGTTCAGTTATTTCTTTACTGTGTCTCTTGGCTACTTCTTTCTCTGCTTCAGGATTAGCAGGATTGTTAGATTTGACGTTAACATTGCTTTTTCTTACAACTAGAGCTTTTATTTTCTTATTTCTAAATACAGTTCCTGTTCCTCCTCTTCCGGCTTGTTTATATCTTACATATCCTCTTTTACCGTCAAACCAACTGAAATTTAAGCAACCCATATAAGCATTTTCTGCTCCAGGACCTGCAGATACAACAGAAATATTTCTTTTATCTTTTTCATCTACTGCATATCTCTCAGTAAGTATTTTTCCTATCTGAAAAGTTTCTGAAGGTAAATCTTCTGCTTCTTCGATGATTATTTTTCCATTATCTCCATCAATAAAAATGACTAATTCTTTTTCTGCTTTACCTTGAATGGCCATAGCATCGAAACCTGCAAATTTGAGAAAAGGACCAAAATATCCTCCAACGTTTGAATCAACCAAAATACCAGTTAATGGAGAAATGGCTGTTACAATACTTTTACCTGAACCAGGATAGTTGGTTGTTCCACCTAATGGTCCAGAAGCTATACAAAGAACATTATCTGGGTCATCCCATTTTACTTTTTTGTCTTTAGGAATATATTTCCAAGTTAGCCAAAGATCAAATCCCCTTCCACCTATGAATTTTTCTTTCATTTCTTCTGTAACATCTTCTATTTTTGCTTCTAACGTTTCTAAATTAATGTACAATGTTTTGTTAGCATATCCTTTATCTATTACTGGAACTTCATAATTTATCTCTTTAATCATATTAATACACCCGAGAATATCGTTATAAATACGAAAAAAATCAACTATATAATTTTAACTCTATCTCGTCAAGTATTAAAGAAAACTAACTTTTTCTTTTAACTAAAAAGAAAGTTAACTTTACGAAGAATTATCAATCTTAAATTTATTAGCATTTTTGGGTTCGTGTCCAGCTTCAAAAGATTGTATCTCAAGAGTATATCTGTCAGGATCATTAAAGAAGATGTTATAAATTTGATATTTTTCGTACATACTAGGCTCTTTAGTTAGATTGACACCTTTCTCTTTAAGGTATTTCGCCCAAAGATTCACTTCATCTGGTGTTTCAACAACTAATGTTAAACATGTTTTCTCAGGATTTGAAATTTCTTCACTTGTTTCACAGAATCCCCAGTAACCATTTGAACCTATGTTATAAATTATACAGTTTGTCTGCTCTAAGGCAACTTCAAGTTCTAATAGACCAGAATAGAACTTTTTATTTTCTTCTAAATTTTTTGTTTTCAAAAAGGTAATAGGATAAATAATTTTTGGAAGCATATATTAAATAAGTTATTCTTCTTTTAAAAATTTCTTGAGAATGTATGGATTTTTTTCAAACTCCAACTGTTAGTTTTGATTCATCTACAAATGGGAAGTACAATGGAATGTATTTCACTGCATCATCGAAAACAGAGGCATCTCCGCTAAAACATACAATCTGCTCTCTAAACATTGAATTAAACTTGTTTACAAAATGTTCAAGTGAAGTGTCAAATATCCTTACCCTTCTATCAACTATTAACACTCCGATAATATCATCTTTCTCTTTGGTTATCATGACTCTATCTTTTAGTTCAACACATTTTAATAACTGATAGGATGAATTGGTTACTTCAGAAATAAAATGAGCAAAAGCGTTAATCATTCCCCCAATTAACAAACCCTCTGATTCTTTTTTAGAATAGTTTGAAGCAGAGAAAAGAGTTGTTCCATTTTTATTAATTATTAAGAAGTTAAAAATCTCTGCAGAAGTGAATAAGACAAATTTAGGGTCAATTAAATAAATGACCAAAGTTACACCGAGAGCTAACCCAAAACCTATAGCACCATATGTTTCTAAAGGAACTACATGTTCCAAAAATTCCAAAATAGCCACTATAAAAGCTATAAAGAAGCTTATCCATAATAGTAATGTATGATATTGAGCTTTTTTACCTACACTCTTAACAAAGGTAAAAGTTATTCCTACTAAACATACTGTAACAACATATAGTTGAAAAAAATCTAAAAACCAAATATATAAACAGTCATTCTTTGTTGGAACCTTCAAATTCGTAGAGATCGGGGGTAAATCAAAGAAAATATTTATCAAATAAGTAACAAATAAAGAAAAAATAATAATGTAACCTGCTTGAACTACTCTACGATCCCAAGCGTTGAAGTTACTAAAATGTATTAAAATATATAGAAATACAAGAGCATAAGGAATAATCTCTAAAGAAGGTAAATAACTATTTTCTAAATATGCCCACTGATAACCTGCTACACGGGCAAAATAGAAAAAGAATTCTACTACACTTTGTATAATCGCCAGAATTAATGCAGCAATTAAATTTTTATAACCTTGAACTTTGTTTACTGTGCTCCGATAAGAAAAAACACCTAACATAATCAAAATAATAACAACTTGAAATAGTTTGAATATCGCTTGGCTTAGAGTTTCCAAAGTAAATCAATTAATTGATTATATTTCTATTATATTAAATTTATGTAAAAATGCCAAAGTTACATTTTAGAAAAGATATTGAAAAAATATACTAAAACTTCTTGAATTACATATTTTTCTTTAATGAGATATCATCCCCCTGCAACAAAAGGAAGTATCGATATTTCAGTTTTATCTTCAGTTACTAGATAAGTTGACAGCTCTTCATGATGAATAGTTTTGCTATTTATCATTATATTATAAAAAGAATGTAGCTTTTTATTTGTAAATAGGAGTCCATCAAGCTCTGGATACGTCTTAGTTAAAAATTCTATTGCTTCTAAAACAGTTATTTCCTTATCTTCTAATTCAATTTCGACTTCTGCTTTATTTCCTAAAGTAGACCTTAACTGACCAAACAAGCGAAAAATAACTCTCATTCTTTTTCCTCTGATAAGATAAAGTAGATTAAAAGAATAAAATTGTTATGTTTTGTCAATTCTTTTTATATAGAATTTACCTCAAAGAATTTGACTATATTTTCTATAAGAGTAATAAAAGCTCTTTCTACATTTTCTCCTGTTTTAGCTGAAGTTTCTATATAAGGTACTTCGAATCCACTCCAATTACTTAGGCTTTTGGCATAATCTGCAGCATATTCATATGGTACTGCATTAGGAGTTGAATCACGAAGATCAGATTTGTTTCCAATTAAAAGCATAGGAACAATCTTATTTTTGTTATTCTTGATTAACTCATGAATCCAATTAGGTAATAATTCATATGTTTCAGGTCTTGAAATGTCAAAAACTAGCAAAGCACCTGAAGTTCCTCGATAATATACTTCTCTCACTGCAGAAAAACGTTGTTGTCCTGCTAAATCCCATATCTGTAGAGTATACTCAATATTATTTAGTAGCATTTTCTTTACTGCAAAGTCTGCACCTACTGTCATGGCATATCCTGATTCAAAAGTTTCTCCTAAATATCGACGTCTTAACGATGTTTTACCTACTGCTCCTTCACCAAGCAATGAAACTTTAAAGATTCTCTGCACTTTTTTCATCTCTCTCTATTTCTAAAGAACTCATGCACAACATATTATTAAATTATTTGTTTACTTGCAATGTCTACTATTTAAGAAAATTATTTTTTAGAAAAACTCTTAGTGCATTTTACCTTTTAATTAGCTTTTTATAGTTCTTTAACTACTAATAACAAGATGAGTGAAGAAACAGTTGTTATTCAAAATCCTTTACTAGTGTGTAAGTACATTAAAAAATTTACTCATTATCCAGAATTTGATAGAATTTTAATAGATAATTTAGATTGGAAAAGAGAAGATATTATTGGAATCTCCATTATTCCTATTGTAGATACTGTTCCATCAGGCAAAAATGCAATCTTTAGAATATTTATTTCAAACATGGGAGAAACAACACAAAAGGTAAAAGTTCATGTTCGTACTTTTGGTTATTTAAGCAAAAAAGAAAAGTTAAATAGAAGCCAAATAGCATTTAAAAAATTAATTATCAACAACAATGAAGTATGGTATAGAGATGTTATCATACCAAGTGATATAAAATTAGGTAAAAACTTTTTCCAGCTTGTCGTTAAATATAAAGTAAACAAAAAGAAAAGAATAATCTATGAAATTAAAGAATATACAGAGATTATGCCTTTAGATCATATAAAACAGATTGCCAGACAAAACTTTTTAGGACTTGCCCAAAAGCCCTACATTGATCCTTCTTCAATAAGTTATTGGATATATTGCTCTCTTTTTGGTTCTAGAAATTATTCAAAAGAACCAACTTTCATTTATATAACTAAATGGATTGTTTTTCTTCTAAGTATTTCTACTATTGGTGCTTACTTCACTTTACCTTTACCTGAAATAGTTCTTTATATCAGTTCAGGAGGAGCTTTGCTTTCTTTCCTAACCTTTTTTACTGATTTAGATAGACATACAGTCCGTGAGATACATGATTTAGGTTTAACTGAATTAAAAAGAAAAGCCTTCATAGATAACATCCCGAAAAAAACCGAATGGCTTAAGTTATTCACTCTGAAAAGTGATTATTTCTATTTCATTGAAGAAGAATCAACTTTTGCATGGAAAACTAGTACAGATAATTCATTTAAACCAGTTATTTATTCTTTAAATCAAGTTTTAGATACACAATTAAGTATAAAAGAAGGAACAAAAGAAGAGGAAGAAAGAATAATTGAAGAAATAATAACTAATAGGAAAATAGAAAAAATTAAAACAAAAACAAAAACGAAAGAAGAAGTAGAAGAACACGAAGGTATTGTTTTTGAAGAAGATTTGTCCATAAGTTTTGATGCAAAGATGCAAATACTTGATAGTATAACTTCATATACTGTACCTAGCAAAGCAATTGAATTAGAAGATAGTTTTGAACTTCCTGTAGAAATAATAAAAACAGAAACATTCATAGAACCTGATTCTGTAGCTTTTGATGTTTTAGATAAACCTTTTACAACTGATTTAGAACCAATAATTACAGACAGTGAAAGTATAGACTCTAAAGGTTCACTGAAATTCAAGAAAACAAACATAGATGTATAAATAAAGTGAATAAAATAGATATGAAAAAATTAAACTGTAATAACTAAATTTGTTTTAAACAATAAATAGAAAAACTTTATCAATATACGTAATTTGGTCGATTCAATGATTACTGGAACACATCCTTCAACTATTGCCGAAGAAGATTATTTTTCATTTATTGGTATTTTTCTTTCAGTTCCGTTTTTTATTGCTTATTTTGTAAATGAGATGATTCTAGCTTTATTCAGACTCACAAAATACGAAAGAGAGATTGGAACACCTGTTACTGCCCCTTATCCTACTTGGAGAATGATTAATGCTGTTATTTATGCAGTAGCAATTATTATTTTAGCTCTTCAAGTTTTAAGTTGGAGTGTAACCTATCGAAGATATGAATTCAGAAAACTTGCAAAAAGAACTGTTTTTGCTTTTCTTATTACAGCTATTTTTGTAATTATTTTTGAGTACTTACAGATTTCAATGCCTGTTCAACCTAGAGATCAATCAGATATTACTGTGCCATTTTTCACTTTAGTAGGCTTTCATTTGTGGTCTTTTGTTAGTTTTAAACAAGTTATAGAGCATTTAGGAAAACATTACAAAACTAGAGTAGGTGATTCTATATTTTACATTCTCTTTGCAAGCTATCCATTCATTAAATTTGGATTACCCATAATATTATTGATATTTGTCAGTTTGGCAATGTCTCCTTATGCTTTTATTCTCTATTCTGAAATAACAATGGCATACCTAGTCGGTTTCATTTCAATTGCTCTTGGTGTTGTTCTTATAAATGATGTTGTTAAAATTGGAAGAGCGCAAGATCATTATTTTTTCACAAAAGAGAGCACCGAAAACAAAAAAGAGGATTAACTTTTTTTCTCTTTTTTATCTTTAATTTTGTAGTATAAGATTTCTAGTCCAGGTTTGACTATAAATACAATTACAAGAACACTAACTCCAATCCCAATGATTATAAAAAGTATTTTTAACAAATCGCTATTATCTTGCAGAGGATCAGAAATATATTGTTCAGTTTCGTGATTTATTGCAATTTTTATTTTTTCTTCAAGAGTTGAAGCGTAGGTAAATCCTTCAAATATGGCTACTATATAATTATAATCATCTAAAATTATTATAAATGGAACAATTCTTATCTTGTAATCTACGACTGTTTTATTAGTTACATACCCCATTATCCAGTTTTCAGAAAGATTATTTTCTTTTTTATAATCTAAAAGTTGTTCATTTGTTTTGTTGAATTTTGCAGATAGACCGAAGATTGTAATGTTATACCTCTCTTCTACTTCTTTTATTTCATCTATTTCAAGATGACAATTTGGGCAAGTAGGAAGATAGACAAAAACTATTTTTATACCTGAATAATAAGTAACATCATCATTTTCTCCTTCTGTGTTTATAAAAGATATACTAACATTACTAGCATTGGCAAATAAAGAACTTAATGAAATTACTATTATGAACACTGATAGGAAATGAATTATTTTTCTCATTACACTTAATCACAATAGAGCACTTTTAAATCTCATTATTGATTAATATTAAGTGAAATTCTTTTTTCATTTTATTAAAAAAAAGTTTTTAATTCAGAACAAACAATAACAATTTGAAGAGAGATTGACACTACAAGATTCTGACTTTGATATTCCAGAAGAATTTTCTTCTTATAACAAGTTTTTAATGGAAAACAAGAAAATCATTTTACCTAAAATAAAAGAATGGATGAAAAAAGGAAAAACTTTTTTCCAATCATTGGTCTATGCATGTGATGAGATAGGTTCAGAGCTACCTACTCCAGATGTGTTAAAACCCACTTTCTTAGAAATAGCTATAATTGGATATTTCCTTTTAGATGAATATGAAAAAGTATTGAAAATAGAGACTATAAGCGATAATTTTCTTTCAAACTACTTTAAATATAAATCTGCTTGGTTATTAGGTCACAAGAAAGCACAAGCTTACCTAGCTGATCTTGTACCGTCATTAATGGAGTTAAAAAAGCAAAATAAAGAGATTTACGAAATCTGTAACAATATAATCTCTCTTGAGGTAAGTTTCATCTCTTCTAACAAAGAAAATATATTAAAACATGCTGCACAGTTCAAGCAAGATCTTTTTGATAAATCACTTATCACTACTTTTCCTCTTTTGGCTATCGAAATTGCAGGAGATTTAGCTTACAGAGAATACAGAACTGGAGATCCTGCTTTCTCTGGTTGGCTTGAAATCTATAAAGAATTAGTAGAAGCTTTTAACATGGATTCTAGGAGATTAGACTGCTACACCATTTTAGGTGGTCTTTACAGGTACAAGGGATATTTAGAAGATGCAGAAGAATATTACAAAAGAGCTATGGAATTATCAGAAAAAATAGGAAACGAAAAAGCATACAACGAAATAATAGCAAAGATAGCGGATTTTGAACACACTAGAGGAAACTTTGACGTTGCTTTAAAACTCTGTCTGGATGTCATTCAAAAAACTGAAGGAAAAGGAGAGATTAACAAGTCAATTTACATAAATTTAGGCGAAATCTTAATTAAACAACAAAAGTACGAAGAAGCAGTAAAATATCTGAAAAAATTAGAGAACGATGAGTCTCAAGAAACAGCTATAATTAACATTCTCCACGGTTATGCCTTAACTAAATTAGATGAAAAAGAATTATATAATAGTGGAATCAAATTACTGGAAAAGGGAGGAGCTTTAAGCGAGAAAACAGGAAATAGAAGATTTTTGACAATTTATTACTATTACAGAGGAAGAGCTCATTTAGACAGTTATGACTTGTCTTCAGCTATAAAGAACTTTGAAATGTGTTATAATACAGCAATAAATACAGAGTTTCAATATGTTCTTTTTTCTCAAATCTACTTGGCAGTAGCTTATCTTCACCGTTTCAAAGTTTCTCAACAAGATGCAGATCTTACTCAATCAAAACATTATGTTGCAAATGTAATCACGATATGTAAAGAGCAAAACTTACCTATTTTGGCTAACATTCTACTTCTACAAGGTCAAATTCTAATGGTTTTAGAGGAGTATATTGATGCAAAGCATATTTTAGAACAAGCAGTGATTGAAGCAGAAAAAGTTGAACTTGACTGGACAAAAGAAAAAGCTGAACAGTATCTAGAACTATTGTACTCTAATGAACGAATTAAAAACCAAATTCTGATAAATGAAATAACTGAACTAATTGATAATATTGCCAAGTTTTCTTTCCAGAAAAATATTGAGTATTTACCTCATTTTTACTTCTTAATGCTTATGTATAAAGGAAATGAATTAATTACTAAAAGTTTTGACAAAGAATTTGAAGAGAAAAGTCACTTAGTTAAAGATTTGGTTCATGCAGTAGCTAGCTTCGATGAATATGAGGGTATAAGAAGCATAAATTTTGAAGGAATAACGTTAATAATAGAAAAAGTAAGAAATATTACAGCAATACTTGCTAGTGATTCAGATAGTTTTAATGCTAGAATAAAAATAATTGAAATATTAAAAAACTTGCAAAAATACCTCCAATCAATTGTAACAGAAGAAGATGAGATATTCATTACTATATTAAAAGATAAAGCACTGAGAATAATAGAAAAAACTTTTGAAACCTAAAAAAAGAAAGAAAAAGAATCTATAATTTAGGTAAGATCTCTTTTGAGAAAAGTTTCATTTGTTCAATTTCTTGGTTTCCTGGAAACATAAAAATAAAATGACTAACACCTAATTTTTTGTAATCTTTGATTTTTGTAGTTATTTCTTCAATTGTTCCGTGCATTGCTCCTTCATATCTCTTCTCAAGTTCTTCTAAAGTAAATCCTCTTTTTTCAGCTATTTCTCTCCAAGCTTTAATCTTTTCTTCTTCGCTTTCATAAATCCTGGTCCAGATACCATAACTTCTTAGTAGAGAATCTGGTTTTCTATCATTTTTTTCACAAAGTTCATCTAACAAATTCATTTTCTCTTCAAAAACTTCAAGAGGATAAGCCCAAGCTAAATTTATTCCATCAGCATATTTAGAAGCAAGTGTAAGCATCTTGATTTTGGCATACATTGTACCTACCCAAATTTTCATTGGATTTTGAACAGGTTTGGGAAAAGAAATAGCATCTTTTAACTGATAATACTTACCTTCAAAAGTAGCCTTGTCTTCAGCCCATAACTTTCTAATTACTTGAATCGCTTCTTCAAGCATTCCTAATCTATCTTTTACACTGGGAAAAGGAATACCATAGGCTGAATACTCTAACTCTTTCCACCCTGCACCATATCCGAAGTCTATTCTACCATTAGAATAATTATCTAATGAAGCAATTTGTTTAGCAAGAACTGAAGGATAACGATAATTGTTACACAATACTAATGAACCAATTCTTAACTTTGTTGTATATGAAACTGCAGCCATCATTGCAACTATACACTCTTGACTTTCCAGATTTGTTGCATCTGCATTTAACATAAAATGATCAGAAAACCAAGCGTGAGTGAAACCCAATTTTTCTGCATTTTGTACTATATATTTTATTTGATCAAAAGAATAGCCAAATTGTGGTTCAATTTGTATTCCATAGTATGACATAACTGTATTTGTTTTTTTAATTAAATAAAGGTTATTGTTCCCAAATTTTCAATTTTGGCTTGATTCAATTTTGTATAGGAACAATATTGATAGAACAGTTTATCTTTTCTTCAAATAATAAGGAAGCATTAAAATATAAGTTCAGAAAAAAAGTAATTATGCAAGAGTCTGCACTTTTTCGATATTTTGACCAATTTGAAAGAACGGACTTGCTATTCATCAATTTCGCATTTCTGATTATAATTATCCCAGGACTAATTTTCGGATTGTTAAGTAAAATCATTTGGATGTTTTATGTAGCTTTAGTTGTACTTTTTTTCTTTGTTTGTTGGAATTGTCTTTACTTCTACATAAAATTCAAACTAAACAAACAAGAAAAAGAACTGCTTAAGACTATTCCAAGTTTTCCTCAACTCGACTTCTGTGATTATTGTGGTAAATCATTAGAAAATTCAGCTCCTGCAGTGATTGATAATAATCTAATCATTATTTGCCCTCATTGTGGAAAAGAAAATATTGTTAAATCAGAGGAAGAAATTGAACAAATAAACAATGAACAAGCAGATTCATAATTTAAGGAGATAAAAAAATGAAAAAAAAAGCGAAAATACTTTTTTTACTAATTGTTTTCTCAAACTTAGTTTTTGTTTTGGTAACAAATACAAAAAACATTAATGCATTAAAAGAGCCTATTACTAGTGATTCTAATGAATTTCGAGCGTATAGTTTTGCTGTTCCTTACATGTACACTGATGTTACGATAAAGAAAGATGGCTCGATAGATATTTCTTATACCATTAACTTTACAAATTTTATTTTTGGAAATACTATTGACATTATAGATATTGGTTTTCCTAATAAACATTACAATCTTAAAAGTGTTCAAGCTTGGATAGATGGTTATGAGATTACTGATATAAGGGAGAGTGAATACATTAGTATAGGAGTAGAGATACATTTAGGTAGTCATTCTATTTTACCTGGTGAGAGCGCTGTATTGGTAGTTAAAGGGAATAATCCTAAAATGGTTTTTAAAGACGATACCAAAAAAAATTTTGCTAGTTGTGTTTTCAGGCAAACTTGGTTTAGTTCACAATTTGCTTTTGGAGAAACTGAAAGAAGAGTGAGATTTTATTTTCCTGAAGATTTAACTGATATGAATGAAGTAGAAAAAAGAGTTTCGGACACTAGTGTAAATTTCACTAGGGAAGCAGATTACGTCGAGTTTAGCAAAACCAGTACTCCCTATGATAATGATTTTTATGTGGGTGTAGGAATACCTTCTAACTATGTTGATAAAATGTATAGGGAGTTTTGGGTTTATAGATTTGATGAACTTGTTGCTCAAGCATTGTTTTTCCTTTTCTTCTTTGGATTCTTTGGGATATTTTTCTATGTTTTTTGTATTTATCCCCTAAAAGAAAGAAAAAGATATCTCCCTCCAACTATAAAGTCGACAGGAGGAGCTGTAAGAATGGGTTTGAAACCTTCCGAAGCAGCTATTATCTTAGAAAAACCTCTTACTCTTGTAGCTTCTTTAGTTATTTACGAAATGATGTCAGAAGGATTGATTACTGTTAAACAAAAAGAACCCTTAAGATTTAAAGTTGAGATATCTACTAAAGAGAAATCCAAATTACCTACTTACCAGAAGCATATTATTAATGGAATTAAGAAAAGAGAAAAATCAGACTTAAAATGGGAAAAGGGAAGTGTTTCTGGTGCTCGACCACACGATCCTTTTGACCAAGATTACATAAGAAAAGCGCTTTTATCCTTAATTAGAGAAACAACTATGAAAATGAAAGGGTATAACCTGAAGAAAACAAAGAAGTACTATAATGAATTAATAGAAAGAGCTTGGCAAGACATGAAAAAAGAAAGACCAGAACTAGAAAATGCTTTCCTATGGATAATGATAGATGAAGATTATGACGACAGAATGAAAGATCATTATCATGACTATTATTACCCTTCATGGTATGTTTATCATTATCATACCCATTATTATGGTAGAAATAGAGGAAGAGGAAGAGATAGGATAACTGGTAGAGAATTAAGAAAATCTGGTTTTAGAAGAACAAAGATAACAGATAGGGGACAGATAATCCCTGGAACAGATTTCAAGCGAATACAAAAAAATATTGTTAGAAGCCCAAGAAAATTACTTTCGTCAGTAAAATCAAAGACCAGACCTGTTTCTAGCAGCTCGGGAAGAAGTGGAGGGGGAGGAGGAGGTTGTGCTTGTGCTTGTGCTTGCGCTTGCGCTTGTGCCGGAGGAGGACGATAAAATGCCAAAAGAAGAAAAAGAAGAACAGAAAAAGATGTTTCACCTAAGAAACGAAGAAACCTTTACTAGAATGCATTTAAGGAAAGAAAAGAAAGGACAAGGAATACTAATAGTTAACGCCAACAGAATCTTTCACCTAAATAAAACAGCAACTCAATTCGTTGAATACATAATAGAAGGAAAAAAAGATGAAGAAATAATAAGAAAAATGGTTAACAAATACAATGTTCACGAATCACAAATAAGAACAGATCTAATGAATCTGAAGATCGCAATAGAAGATATAGTAAATAAACCAGATATTGACCCGGTACAAGAACTGTTTGACGAAGATATGGAAATGGAGAGAATGATTTTTTCAGCTCCATTGAGAATGGACTTGGCTATAACTTACAAATGCAATAACAAATGTGTCAAATGCTACGTTGAAGAAAAAAGAGAAATAAAAGAATTAACAACAGAAGAATGGAAAAAAGTCTTAGATAAACTGTGGGATATAGGTATTCCCCACGTAACATTTACTGGAGGAGAACCCACAACAAGAAAAGATTTAGTGAAACTAGTAGAATACGCAGAAGATATAGGCATAGTAACGGGACTAATAACCAACGGAAGAAACCTGAAAGACAAAAAGTTAGTAGAAGAACTAGTAGCAGCAGGAATAGATCATTTCCAAATAACAATAGAAAGCCATATACCAGAAGTACATGATAAATTAACAGGAGTAAAAGGATCGTGGGAAGAAACAGTAGAAGGAATAAAAAACGTTGTACCTACACCAGTGTTTATTATGACAAACACAACTCTAGTTCCAGAAAACATAAAAGAAATAGATAAAACAATAGAATTTTTAGCTAAGTTGGGAATAGACCACTTCGCAGCAAACGGAATAATAAAAGCTGGAGGAGGAAAAGATGACTCACTAGACTTAACAGTAGAAGAACTAAACAAAACACTAGATACAATAATGAAGAAAGCTGAAGAAATGAAAATGAGATTTCTATGGTACTCACCAACAAGATATTGTGAATTTAACCCAGTAAAGAAAGGACTAGGAGTAAAACAATGTACAGCAGGAAATATAGCAATGGCAATAGAACCAGATGGACAAGTAATACCATGCCAAAGCTACTTTGAACCACTAGGAAACATATTAACTACTCCATGGAAAAAAATATGGAACCATAAAACAACAAAAAGAATAAGAAAAAGAAAATACTTGCCCCAAGAATGCAAAGGCTGCCCAGAAAAAGAAATATGCGGAGGAGGATGCCCTCTAAATTATCAAGCGCCAATAACTGTTTGCAGAGACGCTCTTTCGTAATCTTAACAATATCAAAAAAAATAAAAAAGTATTTTTTACCATTTTTAATAGGATAAGTAAAATTACATCTTTTTTCCTTTTCCTGTTTTTTCCCATTCACTAAACTTATCTATTAGTTCGTCAATAGCATGTGTTATCTCTTCAGTGATTTTTTCAACAATAATTAATTTGTCATCTTCAATTCGAATAGACAAAATAGAACCGAGTTCAACCAACCATAATTCAAGTTCATTAAGATCTTCAAAACCTAATTTTTCCTGTAAAGTAATTAAAGGTATTTTAGAATTATTAGATAGGACTTTGAATAATTTTTAGCTCTTTCTATTTCAATATCGCGAGAATCAAAATAGTTCATTTTTTCTTCCCCTTTCCTTTACGTTCCCACTCACTGAACTGTTTGAGTAAATCATCAATAGCTGTAGTCATATCTTCAGAAACAAATTCGCCCTCAAATTGTAAGTCAAAGATTACTTCGTCTCTTTCGATTCTATTCGGTACATCCTTTGAATAGATGTATAACCATAATTTCATAATCTCTATATCTTCAAAATCTAATAATGGAGAAAGCTTATTTAGACTTATTTTGTCGTAAACTAAACTAATTTTCTTAAGACGGTCAAGTATTTTATTATTAGTTTTTTTATCATTAATTATTTTTGTTAATTCAGACAATGTTCTATTATCTTCATCCAGTATATCTTTAACTATCGTTACTTTCTTTGTTGCAAAATCAAAAACTTCTGACCAATTATGTGCAAAAGATGGAAATAGTTTCTTAATTGTAGAAAAAGTATCACCTTTAAAAGAGATTATATAATTTAAGAATGATAGCAATTTTTTATAACTAGCTATTATAGGCTTAAACTCTTGATCAGACCACTTTTCAATGAGTTTAGTTAACATTTCTTTTTTGAAACTTTGTAAATTTGTAAAATTAATAAGATCAACTAAATAATTTATTTTACTGAGAACGGTATTATTTACGAAATAATCTAATTGATCATATGTTTTGTTTAATTGTTCTCTTTCTATTTTTCTTAATTTTCTCTTATTTGAGCTGATAAAAAGGTAATCTTTAAGAAATAGTTTCAATTTTTCAAGATATTTTATAATCTCCTCAATTGAACTAATAAATAATAGTAAGGAAGAAGTGTTTATGAAAATCTTATCAAATTCTTCATTTAATTTAGTTTGCATATTTATTATCCCTGAGAAATTTTCTCTTATCCTTAACCTTATTTTGTGTTCATAAACAAAAAAAAGAGGTAGGATAACAGATATAAGAAGTATAAGAGAAAAACATATTTTTTCAATTGGTTTAAGATAAATACTCTTTTTTAAAGGATTTTTACCATTTTCTATTTCCCAACCATCGAACAAACCGTCATCATCAGTATCAGAATCTAAAGGGTCAGTTCCAGCTAGATACTCTTCCAAATTAGTTAAACCATCTCCGTCCAGATCTTCTGATGAATCATATAACAAAGGGTTTAATGAATTACATAGTTCCCATCCATCAGGTATGCCATCATCATCAGTATCGGGATCATTAGGGTCAGTTCCAGCTTGATATTCTTCTAAATTAGTTAAACTGTCTTTATCTTTGTCAACATAAGTGTCATTACTCAAAGGATTCAATAAAAATTCTACTTCCCAACTATCAGGTATGCCATCATCATCAGTATCAGAATCTAAAGGGTCAGTAGAATGCAAGGTCACTTCTTGAAAATCAGATAAGCCATCATCGTCAGTGTCTGAATCTAAAGGGTCAGTACTGTAAATAGTCACTTCTTGAAAATCAGAAAAGCCATCATCGTCAGTGTCTGAATCTAAAGGGTCAGTACTGTAAATAGTCACTTCATCTCCATCGTTCAAGCTATCATCGTCAGTGTCTGAATCTAAAGGGTCAGTACTGTAAATAGTCACTTCATCTCCATCGTTCAAGCTATCATCGTCAGTGTCAGAATCCAAAGGGTCAGTAGAATTCTGATACTCTTCTAAATTAGTTAATCCATCGCTATCTGGGTCTTCTGCAGAATCATCGATAGTAGTGTTTAAACCATTATTTTCTTCCCATTTGTCAAGCATATTATCTTGGTCTAAGTCTACATGCATGGGATAAGGATCAAAATTGTTAGCTGAACCATCTATAGGATATGGTCCTGTTCCACTCCAGTCATACCAATAGTTACCTGTTGTACCAGAATAAAATTTATTGTATGTCCCATAATCACATGCTTGAGAAGAACCACCTAGATTATTTTTTATTAAGAAGTTTTTTACAAATATTTCATTTTTAGAGCTCTCATTTAGATATATACCATAAGAATAACTATTTATTATAATATTGGAAGTAAAAGTATTTTTGTTAGAAACATCAAAGAGAATACCATAATTACTACTATTTACAACAGTATTTGAAATAAAAGAATTGTTAGAACTACAAGAAAAAAATATGCCATCATAATAACTATTTGTTATAGTATTGGAAGTAAAAGTATTATTAAAACTAGAATGAAGAGACATACCATAATTACTACATATCACAGAGTTGAAGGTAAAAGTATTATTGTTACTACAATAGAGGAAAATACCTACATTATAGCTATTTATAGTATTATTAAATACAGTTATTGTTCCATCTGCAACAGAATAAATATAAATACCATAAAATGAACTTGAACCGCCCCCTTCAAGATAACAATCTCGAATAAGAATATACTTTGTTGTCCCAGATATCTTTATACCATGAGATGTAGAGTCAGTTATACTATAGTTTTCAATGACATAAGGGTTATCTTTTGTCCCAGAACCAGGAAAAACAGTAAGATCATCATCAGACTCAATAAGAATAGGCGAATGAACTGTATAAACTTTTTTTACAGCTCTAGTTTCATTTGAATTTACACTAGACATTGAATCTATTGTTATTTGATTAGATTGTAGAACCATATTTTCCTCTATTTGAGTCGAAAGGTAAACAAAGAAAACTGTAGTTGTTATTAATATTAGTACTAAACTTAATTGTATATAAGTTGCTATTCTTTTCATTTTTCAACCCTAGATACTCTAACTCTAAAGTAAATGCTTATTGAACATTTTCAAGATTTTAAATTTGAGTCACTTAATATTAAACAAAATACTAATTAACTTTTTCTACTAAACTTTGATTAATGTATAATCTGCACACATTAGGATGAAAGAAACTAAACTGTTTTTAGAGAAAAAATTCAAAATAAATGAACCACATTCAGTTATAACTAAAAAAATTCAGTGATTTTAATTAATATGTATGCTTCACAAAAACAACATGAGATTTTCAACATTCTTTTTTCATTCTTTTTTACCTTTTCCTGTTTTTTCCCATTCACTAAATTTATCTATTAGTTCGTCAATAGCATGTGTTATCTCTTCAGTGATTTTTTCAACAATAATTAATTTGTCATCTTCAATTCGAATAGACAAAAAAGAGCCAAGCTCAACCAACCATAATTCAAGTTCATTAAGATCTTCAAAACCTAATTTTTCTTGTAAAGTGAATAAAGGTATTTCAGAAGTAGTGGATAAAACCTTGAAGAATTCTTTAGCTCTTTCTATTTCAACATCTCGAGAATCAAAATAGTTTATTTTTTCTTCTATTTTTTCTTTTAATTCATTGTATTGTTCTATTCCATTGCTGGATAGCTCTCCTACTGTCTCTGTGTTCATAACCCTACTATAATTTTCTTTCCAGTTAGCTAATTTTTCGTCAAACTCTTTAAAATATAACTCACTTTCTGTTATTTTTCCTTTTAGAGAATACACAAACAGATTATCTATTTCTTTTCTTAGCTCTTCTCCTTTTTTATCTAACAATATTAAAGGATAAAGATAAATAAGATCTCGAACTTCTTGTCTCTTATTTTCTATTTCTTGTAATTCCTCTAACAAGTCTTTTCTTTCTTCATTGGTTATTTGTTTAGAAAGAATTTCAAGTTTAGATTGAAAAAAATCACGAAAACCATCTGTTATCTCTAATAACTTTTTTACTTTCTCGTAGTTAATATTAATGTTTAAGTCTTGTTGATTAATTATTTCTTTCTCTATTTCTAAAAATTCATCAAAGGTTTGTTTTTTGTGTATCTTAATTTGATTAATGTACGCATTTAATTCTTCTTTTGAAATTTGCTCATCAATATTTTTGATTTCATAGATCTTGGAAGAAAGCAAAGCATTTCGTATATCTATTTTTTCTATCTCTTTGGCATAGATTAAGTACTCATTACTTAATTCTTTGAATTCAAAAAAGACTTTAGCTATCCTTTTATTATAGTTATCAAGATCAATTTTTTTATAATCGTTCTTTTGCACATAGCTATTGATCTGTTGCAAATCAGAGAGCAGTTGTTGCTTCTTTTCTAATATTTTATTCAACAATAAGATATATTCATCTGTAATTTTTCTTTCTAATTCAGTCTTAATTTGTGATAACTTTTCTATAAAATCATTAATCTCCCTTTTCACTTTTTCAAATTCAATAATATTTTTCTTTCCAATTATAACCTTAAATAAATTAAACTTTGAGCGATAAGAACCAATAATATTATCTAATTGTTTAGCACTATTAACCCATTCTTTAAAATTATCAGGTGAATATGATTGAAGAAGATATTCATCTATTTTTTCCTTAAATTTATTAAATTCCAAAAATTGTTTATTATATTCGTTCTTCAGTTGGATGATTTTTTCTCTCTGTTTTTTCTTAATTAATAAAATAGTTGTTGTTACGCTTCCTATTACCAAAAAACTCAATAGACAGGAAAGCACAATTTTAATTTTTTTTGCTCGAGGATTGCTTAATTTATTTAATGGATCACTTCCATAAATGATTATTTCATCATAATCATTAAATTTGTCATCATCTGTGTCATTTTTTGTTGGATCTGTGTGGTAAGCATATATTTCTTCATAATCAGATAAACCATCTCCATCAGTGTCAGAATCTATGGGATCAGTTAAGAAAACTATAACTTCTTGATAATCAGTTAAACCGTCGCTATCTGAGTCTTTCTTATAAGGAAAAGAATGAAATATTTTAACTTCTTCATAATCACTTAATTTATCATCATCAAAATCCCCATCTCTTATACATCCTCCAAAAATAACTTCATCATAATCATTAAGACCATCACCATCAGTGTCATTGAAATTAGGATTAGCCATCCACTGATATTCTTCTAAATTTGATAAGCCATCTCCATCAGAATCGGCCTTGGAGTCATCTAAATTATAGACAATTTCCCAAGCATCTTCCATTCCATCAGAATCAGAATCATTCTCGACAGATGCAACTCGCCTAGGAAAGATATCTCCAATTTTATTTCCATAAATAGAATAAAAATTGGTAGTACCATCCCAATCTTCCCATAAATTGCCAACTAGTAAAGTAGGAGAATACCAGTAAGTGTTAGTGCCATAATCTTCATTATTATCTTGAATCTTCAAAAAAGAATTATTGAAGACTATGTTATAATCTCCTCTTTCACCAATCCTTACTCCCCCTAAACCTGTTCCACAAAAAAGGTTATTATAAATCAAACTGTTACTTACTTCGAAACCATAACTAATAGCAAAATTAGTTGAATTATAGATATTGTTATTACTAATAACAACGTTATTACATCTTTCTAAATATAATCCATCTGATGTTGCTCCATTTATCAAATTATCAGAGATTACAATTTCACTATTACCACTTGACCATAGGCATGAAGCCCAATCATTAGTTGTTTTTTCTAAATTATTGTAAAAGATTTTTATTTTTTTATTATCTCTAACTCCAATGCTTCCTGCTCCATTAGTTATACATGTGTTTTTTATAATTGTAACATTTGAAGATTCAGAAACTAAAATACCAAAACCAGAGTTATTGGCAGAATAATTATTTTTTATCAAGCTATCTCCAGATTGATGTACCAACACGCCATATTGATTATAAAGAAGAGTACAATTCTCAACTATTACACCACCTGCTCTAGTTTCAGAAGAAATCCCAACTTCATAACCTTGAATAAAACAATTCCTAATTATTACGAAAGAACTAACATAACGAATAACAATACCACAAGAATTTTCTAAATACTCAGTATCACCAGTTGAAACTTCATAGTTCTCAATTATATAAGGGTCTGCTTCAGTTCCTGAACCAGGAAACCCAAACTTTACAAAGTCTTCTTCACTATTGATTTCTATCGGTGAATGAACAATATAACGTGTTTCTTTAGCATTGTTTCTTTCGGCAATTGCTTTTTGACAAGAACTACCATGGTTTATTTGTCTGTAGCTTGAAGTTAAATTATGCTTATCAATTGAGCGATAATTATCATATTCTTTTCCATTCTCTGTTTTATTGTTATTAAATTTAGAAGCCTTTTCATCTACATAATTATCTATTAGGTGAAAAGTTGGAGTAAGAAAAAGAAAAATAACTAAAGAAACAATAATTCTTTTATAGTTTGGAAATATATTGTTTAATATTTTCATTTCTAGAACAAGTATATACATTACAATAAAAAAATAAAAGTTTTTCTTCACTATTTCTTTTCTTTTCATTATTTCATTTTAAAGTAGTTTATTTATCAAGTTCAACTTGCATAAAAGAATACAAATAAAACTAATACGAAAAATCGATGAAAAACATAAGATTCACAGAATGGATAAAATAAGACAGAAAAAAAATATAATATTTCATATTTTTTTCTAAAAACTAAAATTAGTGAAATTACTTCTTTTTCCCCTTTCCTGTACGCTCCCACTCACTAAACTGTTTAAGCAGATCATCTATAGCTTCAGTCATATCTTCTGCCACGAACTCACCCTCAAGTTGTATATCGAACATTACTTCTTCTCCTTCTATCTGATTTGGTAAATCTTTAGAATAAGCATATAACCATAGTTTCAAGACCTCTTTGTCTTCAAAGTCTAACAAAGGAGAAAGCTTGGTTAAACTTATTTTATTATAAACAGAACTAACTTTCTTAAGTCTTTCAAGTCTCATATTATTATTCTCACTATCATTAAATATTTTAGCTAACTCACCTAATAATTGTTCATTTTGTTCTAATAGTTCTTGGACAATAACCAATTTTTCAGTAGCTAAATCTTTAATATCAGACCAGAAAGAGTCAGAAGAAGCAAATTTAGTAAAAGCTTTATGATCAATAAAAGCTACAATGTAATTTAGGGTTGATAATATCTCTTCATAGCTGATAATTAGAGGTTTGAACTCCTTATCAGACCAATTATAGACAATGTTAGTTAACATTTCTTTAGTGTAATCAAACAAATTTTTATAATCAATAAATTCAATTAATGAAACTACTTTATCATGAAGAGAGGAGCTGATAAAAGAGGTTATTTTTTCAAAAATCTTGTTAAATTGTTCTTGTTTATTAGTTTTTAATCTTTTGCTGTTAGAATGAACAAAAATTAACTTTTCAAGAAGATTACCTAACTTTTCAAAATAGTCTTTTATCTCCTCTGCAGAAGAAACGAAAGAAATTAATGAAGAAATTTCTGTAAAAGTTTCCTTATACTTTCCATCTAATTCAGATTGTAAATGAATTACTTTTTCAAATTTTTCCTTTACTTTTATTCGCATTATTAATACATGAATGGAGAATGTTACAAGAATAACAAATATAGGAAGTATAGCAAAATAACCTATTTTTTCTACTTGAGACAAATAAATATTCTTTTTTACAGGATTTTTTCCATTTTCTACTTCCCAACCGTCAAGCATACCATCTCCATCAGTGTCATTGTCCAAGGGGTCAGTAGAATAGATATGAACTTCTTGACCATCAGTCAGTCCATCTCCGTCACTGTCACTGTCCAAGGGGTCGGTATTGTAAGTATTTATCTCTTCATAGTCATCAAGTCCATCGTCGTCTGTGTCATTATCTATGGGGTTAGTACCTATTTGATACTCTTCTAAATTGGTCAAACCATCATTATCAAAATCCTCTGTAGAGTCATCAATATTTGTGTCCAAGCCATTATCTTCTTCCCATTTGACGGGTATATTATCCTGGTCTAGATCCACATACATAGGATAAGGATCAAAGTTATTAGCGGAACCATCTATTGGATATACTCCTGTTCCATTCCAGTCATACCAATAGTTCCCTGTTGACCCAGAATAAAACTTATTGTTTGTTCCCTCATCATACGCTTGTGAAGAACCACCTAAATTATTTTTAATTATGATGTTTTCCATAAAACTATTATTAGAGTATAACGGAGTCTTATACCATAAGAATTACTATTAGCTATAGTTTTAGAGCTAAAAATATTGTAAGAACTATTAAGAATATATACACCAATATAGCTACTGTTTGCTATGGTGTTAGAGGTAAAAATGTTATAAAAACTATAGCCTAGTTATATATTGTAGATACCACCATTTGTTATAATATTATTTATAAAAATATTATTAGAACTAGAACCGAGACTAATACAACACCAATCATTATTTATAATTGTATTAAAAATAAAGTTGTTATTAGAACTATAACCTATTCGTATACCGTAATAACTAACAGTAATATTATTGAAAAAGAATGTGTTATTAGAGCTATATTGAAGATTTATACCACTGGTAATTATATTTGTTATTTTATTAGAAATAAATGTATTATTAAAACTAGTTTCAATCCAAATACCATAATTCTTATTATTTCTTTAGTACCAACAATAAGTTGACCGATTTCTATAGGTTAAAATTATAGAAGTCCATACTATCATTGTCGTGTTTCCAACACAAAGTTTTTACGATAATTCGGAAGTACTATATTTCTTATAAAAAAATATAAAGTTGCAAAAAAACAAATTTACAAATTTTCCAACTACAACCATTATTCAATGTTAATGTTTTGAATTCAATAATTATTCTCCTCTGTTGCCTTTTTTGGTTTATTGCAATCTTCTTTGTTGTTCTTTATTTCCTCTTCAAAGGTTGTTTAATAATTTGTTTAGAGTTAATCTAATTTCTGAACGAGTTTTATTATCAGGAATAAGAAAAGAGACTTTTACTCCATTACTTTTATTATAAAACATATCTGCTACTTCACGTAAATTATTCTTAATTTCAATTAATTCCTCAGGAATTGGACTACTTTTAGGCAATTGTTCTACTTTTGCTTGATAAATGTCAAATAATACCGAATACAATATTTCGGTAGTAAAATAATATTTTTCATAATGAGAGTTTTTCCAATCCTCTTCTTTTAGATTTTTTTCTTTTATATGTTTGATTCCTTTATATTTTTTCCCACTCGCTAGCTCTTCAAGATAATAATGAGATTTTGCATGTTTTAAATACTTACCCTTGATAGGTGATTCTTTTTTAAATTCAGTAACATCAAGATGAAACGAGTACGTAACTTTTTTCTCTGTATCATACTTTATAGGCCTTTCTAATAAAGAATAAAATATTACAAAAATTAATTTCGCTAATAATTTTGTATCACAGTCATTCTCATTTATTTCCTGTTCTATTCGCTCAAAAACTCCAAATCTTTCTAGTAGATAGATTTTATCTTCATTATTGAACAAAAATGTAACTAATTCTAAAATTATATACTCTTTGTCATCACTATCAGAAGAAAAAGTGAAAAGATCTTTAAACTCATCAAAAACCTTTAGACGAAAGAGATAATCAAGATCACTGTTCTTAGCTGCGTATTTAACTGTTTCAAAGTAAAACATATTTATTATCACAAAACCAACAATGTTCACTCAATAGACCTGGGTTACACTTTTGGGTACTAGAGAAACATAGGGGTGATTCATAAATTTTTCTCCAGGAGTAAGGAGGTTAAGAGACTGGTGAGGACGGCTAAAATTGTAGTATGAGCGGTAGAAGGAGAGGTCGGAGTTACAGTAGGTTAGTCCTAGTCTTTTCATCTCACGGATAATGGTTCCATGTAGTCTTTCTACTTTTCCACATGTTTCGGGGTGAAAAACTCTAGATCTTATGTGCTTTATTCCCTCTGTTTGACACCAACGGGAGAAGGTACTTGTTCCCCCTCTAACGGAGTAGAATAGTGCTCCATTGTCTGTGAGAATAGACTCGGGGTATCCATATTTTTCTACTGCTTCTTCTAACAGACTTATTATCTGCTCTTTTTTCGGTGCGAAAGGGTGGAGTTTAGCTCCCAGGCAGAATCGTGAGTGGTCGTCTATTAGAGTTATGAGATAAAGGTGTTGTCCTTGTTCTTCTACCCAGAAAGGTCCTTTCACATCTATCTGCCAGAGTTCGTTAGGGGATGAGCGCTCAAAACTCTTGTATTGAGTAATGTTTCTCTTTTTTCTATTACTCCACAGAGGAAGACCTAACTCCCCTATTACTTTAACTACTGTGTTTCGCGATAGTGCTCTTCCTTCTTTCTTCAACAGATAAACTATCTTCTCCACGTTCATTCCTTGCTTTACTCTTAACTCCCTTATCCTCTCTCTTAACTCCTCATTCACTTTCCTGTGTATAGTTTTAGGTCTAGATGATCTATCCTTCCACCATTCTCCTTCAGGGTTCTCCTTAAACCTTTTCAACCACTTATATACAAACTTCCTACTCACCATATACCTGTGAGCTACCTCTTTTATCTTCTCTCCTTCCAAAGCTTTTTTAACCACAATCTTTCTTAGTCTCTCTAGGTTACGTTTGGGTTTGTTCATAATTCGTCACTTACCCTCGTAACCCACTTTCTATTTATTTGTTACCAACGTGGGTAGAGTAAACAATCACAAAACCAACAAAGAAAGAAATAATAAATATTAAAAAAATTGTTTCACCATCTGCAAAATTGGTGATAAAAGCATAACTGATACAAAATATCAAACTAAGAATATTTATTCCAATTTTGTAGTCATCTCCTAAAATCTGTAAATCTAAAGGTTTGTTTGCTACTTCCAAGTCTGAAACCTTGAAAAAACTTTGTAACAAAATAATGAAATATAACACATATACACCATTATAAAACCAAGCAAACTTTGTTATTTTACTGGAACTTGCTCCTATTACAGCAGTAATATATTTTGGATCAAGAAATGATAAGAAAAAAGGAATTGCTATAAAAAATAACGAAAGGGGAAAATAATAGATTAAGATTAAAGCTCTATTATAAAGCGATATTTTTGATTTAACAATGCTATACGAAAGAAGATAGTTTTTTATTTTCTTTAGATATTCTCCGTCAATATTATTTTCTCTTTGCTCTCTTGTTTCAATATCCTTCTTAATCTCATTAATAGTTTTTTTAGTTGATACCAAGTATTTTACAATTCTTATTAAGAAAACAATTAAAAGTAAGGTCACAACCAAATTGATAATAAAAAATGTAGTAATTAAAAATGTAGAAAAACTCTTTTGAGACGCGAAAATGGAATACTTTATGCTGAAGAAAGAATTGACTAAAAAAGCAGTAAAAAGAATAACTACGATATTAGTGACTATATATGGTTTTATCTTTAAATAGTACCTTTCTAACAAGGTACTATACATAAATAATTTTCTCGCTTAATTATTTTTAAACTTTTAGTGATTAAAAATCGGTAGTGTCTAGTTTTCTTCCGACAAAAATATTTGTGGGGACTCTAATAGTACGATATGAACATTCAAAAACTATCTACTCTTTTTAAGAGATGCAGAGTCCCCAAAAAGATAATAATAAAAGCTATTTATGAATATATTGGTTCAAAGAATGGTTTGAGGACATAGCATTGAAGAATGGTTTAACACACCAAACATTATGGTATTGGGTAAAGAAGTTCAGGCTCTTTAGGGAAAGTTTACATAGAATTGTAGCAGAGAGAGGGGAATACCTGAGATTATAGTAGTAGATGAAACAGAGATTAAGACCTCTCAAGGCTCAATGTATCTGTGGTTCGCATTAGATCCTTCCTTACAACAAGACTTTACTGGGTTTTAGTATTACTAAGGGACGGAGTAATCTTGAATGTTTACTAACTTTCCGTTATTGGTTCTGGTTCAAATGTTGGTATGGGGTTTTAAGCCTCGTATTGTCGTTACAGATGCAGGGGTATGGTATCCTGTCTTACTTCGTCTCGGTATCAAAATCTCCGTTATCAAAGGTGGTTTACGCTCCTATATTGAACTTTTTAATGCCACCCTTAAGAGTTATCGTTGGTTTCATTCTATTCTCCACTGCACTTGTCCTATCCGTGCTGTCTATGGCTCTACTCATCTTTCTGGTTTCCTTACTCTCTTTATGTTCTATTATAATTTTATTCGTCCTCATCAGAGTTTAGGACATCCTCCCCTTAGTTCCTTTTTACCTAGGAGGCGGTATAAAAACTAGACACTACCTTAAAAATCAACATTAATGCTTGTAAATAGAGAAAAAAAGAAAAAATATGTAAGTCGTCATTTATTGTTTCTTTCTTGCCATTAATTGTGTAGAAATACAAATAAAGAAAATAAGTAATATGTATATGTTTAGAAAAGAAGTTTTCGCAGTATCATCTCCATAATTGTTTATTCCTAAATAGTTTTCATTCTTCCATCCAGCTAAAGTCGCCCAAAACCACCAAGCAGAATAAGCTTTAAGATTAGCATTTAAAGGTTGGGAATGAGCTGAAGCACAATTATACCATTCTATTCCTTCTTCATGTTTATTTTGCCATTCAATAGCCCAATTACCTGAATGTGTTCCATTATTCCAACTACAATCATCACTTACATTTTTGTCTCCATAATAGTTTCCATCGGGATCATAAGATTCTATATCTGCAAAGTCATATAGTACTTTATTATTCTCTTTGCAGAATTCTCTTATTTGCTCGTTCCTTTGATGTAAGTTTCCTTCTAAACCTGTTCCATCAGTGTGACCAGTCATATAGACAAAAATCACGTCAGGAAACTCTTGTTCGAGAATACTCATAGGTGTTAGATAGTGGTTAACTAGTTCTTCTTCCGACATCCAGCTCAGTTGACCACACCAACTCCACATTATGACATTCACATCTTTATTGTTCATATCTTGTAAAAAGGCTCTTGTAGCATTAGACCATTGAGAATAACCTGCATCAGCTGCTTGACTTGGATCAGGAGCATAGCTTGCTATAGTATTATCTTCTAGAAAAGAGGAATTGTAAGAAAAGAGTCCTTGAGTTCCTCCATTTGCTTCCTTAAAGGAAGGCAAATCAGACATACCTGTAATAATTTGCGAACCGTGACTGGTGTGCTGATAAGCTATGTGCAATTTATTCTTTGCTTCAATAATTGCTTCATCTGGAATTTGGTTCAATCTAACTAGATTAGCTATTGAATGATCAGCTATTATTTGTGCAGTGTTTGTACTGCCAGAAACAAAATTTCCAGTTCTAACAATAAATGGAAGCAAATTAATAAAGCATGTCCAAAAATTCTTTTTCACCAACTATACAGTCCGAAGGAGTAAAAGGTAGTTGTAACAGAGGAGAGAACTATAAAGAGTAGAAAGAATGGTGGAGGGTAAGTGATCAAGGATTGGGGGAAGAGAGAGTTTGAGGAGACCAAAGACGTGTTCAATACTACTACGATACTCGGGGTGATGATTATGGCGATAGAGACCAGGGTAGAGACGATGAGCTTGAACTATTGATCCGAGAGGAGGAGAGGGATAACGAGCATTACTTTTTGGGGGAATAACAGGGAAAAAGGAATGTTGTCTAAGAAGACCGACGATATTTTCTGTCCAGTTGGCACAGTCTCCATAAAATCTCAAGAGCGGTCTCAAGAGTGCAGAAGGAAGTTTCTGCCATAGTAAACCGAAGACTTTACTATCGTGAGTGTTACTAGCAGAATGAGCTAAAGAGATTATAGCTCTGGAGGGTAAACCAACTATAAGGTGTATCTTCCAGAAAAGTTTAGTTTGGAGGTTTTCTTTAGTCCTCCTCTTGCCCACTTGAGAAAACGCCAAACAGAAGCTTGACGGATTTTAAACCCTGAACTATCCACCGCCATAGCTTTCAACCCTTTTTTTTTCACTATTTCCCCACCTAAGTTTATTATCCACCGCTCTAAAATTTTACTTTCTGTCGCTCTCCACACTGCATGAAAAGTAGATTTGGAAGGAATCTTCTTCATCCACCCCTCTTCTATCAAAAAATCGCATAGAGACAACTTTTCCTCTAACTTCCTCCAAGCAATTCCTTCTATTCTAGCAATGATCGCTAAAGCCAGTATCACCCACCTTTCTGCTATTCTTTTTCTCCCTCTCTTACTTTCTCTCGGTTCCTCTTTCACCAGTTTCTTAAGGAAAGGTTCATTAATGATTATGAATTCTCTTGCTTTGTGGAGGTCTATGATCTGAAAGAAACTCATACTTCCGACATAAACCCCCACATTAATAAAAATTAATTTTTGGACATGCTTGAATAATTAAAATAAAATTCAAGAAAAAATAAAATTTTTTTGAAAACATCCATTTCACTCCTAAATTAAATAATATTAACCAAGAAACTATTTTAGTATTTCTAGTAAAAATCTAGCTGATTGATAAGTATTTTTAGCAGAAATACTAAGCTTATCGGTGACTTATTTGGTAAAAGTAACAGTTATTAACGGTAGCCCTCGAAAACAGAAGGGTTATACTGGTTTTTTTTATTCTCAAACCTTTTATTAACGGAATGAAAAAGGCAGGAGGAACAGTAAATGTTTATTATCCTTCAGAGATGAAAATCAAACCTTGTATTGGCAATTTAGACTGTTGGGAAAGTGGAAATAAAGAATGTATTATAAACGATGAAATGCAAAAGATGTATACAATCTTAAGAGAAACAGATATTCTAGCATTAGCTTCACCAGTTTATATTCCTTTACCATCCAAGATGCAGATATTTTAACCGTTTATGCGCTCTTCTTAACCATGAAACATAATTCATAGAAGGTTGTACTAGAGTATCTTTTCGTGAAAATGTAAAAATTTCTAAAATATTGGGTCTAATAACTGGTGGTTGGTGGGAAATAGAAAACCTTGATACGGTACTAACTATTTTTAAGGAATTTGCAAATATAGCAAGCGTTAAATTTGTTGGTGCAATCCTTCGTCCTCATACTTGGTTATTAAAAGAAAATATACAGAAAAACAAAGAGATTTTGAATAAGATTGAATCTTTAGGTAAACAAGTGATTAAAAGTGGACAGATGGATAAAAGAGATTTAGATTTTGTTAGCCAACCTCTAACAACAGAGCCTGAATTAAGAAAAATGTTGAATAAAATACATTCTCAAATTTCTTCATTATTATTGAGAGAAAAAAGCAAAAGCAAAGAATAGCAAAAAAAGAGGATTATAGAAGAGAGAAACTAAATTATCAATACTCGTTTAAGATTTTGCTCAACTATTTTTTTGAGTAATTTTTCTGAAGTTTCATCGAAATTTACAAATCCAGGGTCAATTTTTGAAGCCAGAACAGGATTTTCTTGTAATTCTCTTAAAAGCACATTTAATACAGTCTCTAAAGTTTTATCAAATCTTTCTCCAAAAACATATGCTTGGAGAAATCCTGTGGCTGTCGTTCCTATAACTTTGTCTTTGTAAACGACAGTATTGAGTTCAGATTTTCTTTCCATTATTTCTTCTAAAGCTTTGGTTACACCAGAGATTAAACCAGAGGTTAAATCTATAGAAACTTCTTTATTAATTTCTTCTTTATCAGAAGTAAAATCATTATAATAAACAGGTAATCCACTATCAGTGGTAATCAACAATTGATTTATCTTAGCATTAGATATCATTATATTAAAAGGATCTATTAACAGGGTTATAGACCAAATAAACCATCCTGCAGCCATTAGAAAAGGTCGTATCGCTCTGAGTATATAACTACTAGAAAAAACTGCAAAAATAACCCAGATAATTATGATGATAAATCCAACCACTTGCACAAATAACTGCTTTTTAATGTCTGGATCTTCTGTTCTAAAAAGCTTTGTTGAAATAGGAAGAATAAAAGAAACAATGAAAAAAAGTAACATAGGAGCTGTAAGAGCAGGTATCCATATACTATACTTCGCAGTCCAAGCGCCAAGAGTTTCAGAATAACTCAATTCAGTAAAATCAGGTAAAATAAAAGCTAAAAATAATGCTCCGCCCAAAAAACTAACGATGTTAACAACGGGATGTAGACGATTTGTTTTGAAGTAGATAAAGGAGTAAAAAACGAGAATCATACCAAGAATTAATAGACAGTTAAAAAATGACCAAATGGATGAAATTAAGTAAAAGTTATCAAAAATCACCAAGTTTTTAGTAAAAAAGGATGTTATGAACCGACCTACAGAATCAAATGCCCAAAAAACATAACTCATTCCCAGTAGAAAATGAGAAAGAAAATGTGTTTGTTTGTATGTCTTAAATAAAATAAAACTGCTTGTAATGAAAGTCAGTTGTTCAAACAAAAATAATCCTATCGAGTAATAAGAAATCATGTTTAAAAAAACGAGAACTAAAATTTAAATATGTCGAAGAACTTTTGAGTAATTCTGATAGAAAAGAAAGTTTTGCTTATTGAAATTATCTTGTTCTCTATCGTGTAAACATCAGCTTGAATAGCGTAGTAATTTTAACATGTTTTTGGTTTGGTCTCTTCAATCTCTTTCTTCTCCCATTATTATTTGTCTTACTTCCACTGTTTCTTGGGTCGGATTTTAAGAAGATTGAACCCCATCTGGTCTTCCTTTTGTTTATGAATACTTATCCAACTCTTATTTCTAGATGTAAGTTTCTTGATGTCTTCTTTCGTTTGTTCATTGATTACAGAAAAAAAGGAAAGAACAGCTTGGGTAAGATCTTGCTCCTTCTCATGAATTTTCAAATTAATAGTCATTATTTTTTTGCTAAGTTCAAATAACAAAACCTTCCCTTTTTTTATGTCATAATAGTCATATACAATTGTTTTAATAGTTTTCAGATTATCAAAAGATGATTGAAGTGTTTGATACATCCATGTTTTGCTTAGAGAAAAATTCGATCGTAGATCTTCTCCGTACAGTAGTTTATTATGTTGGAAAAAATGATAAAAAAAGGTGCTGAAGTACTGTTAGAGAGAGTATGTATTTGTTCCATACTAATAATTTTAATATCCAATTTATGCTGTAGAGAGAGATTACGAAACGAATCTTTAATATCAGTGTATATACGATCCTGAGAAGCTTTTTTCGAAATAACTAACAGGTCAATATCGCTGGTTTCAGAAAAAGTTCCACTAGCATAGGATCCTCCCAGCAAAACGGAAACGATTTTTGAGCGAGAAGGAAGTTTTTCAATTTGATTAGTAATTATTTTGATAAGTTCATCTTGTAGCTTTGCCATAATCTTTCATCCTTTTTTGGAAAAAAGAAGATAATGTAGACACATCAGTTGTTCAACTAATGATAGCGATCTAGTTAGAGAAGAGCAAAAAAGAACACTATATTGAAATTTAATATATGAACAATCCTTGTCTGGATTTATATATAGGGAGAATTTAGTGTTTGCTGTTTCATTTTCAAAGAGATCAGTTAAAAGTGTTCGATTGTAGTAAATCTTTGTATTTTGTCTATCAACAATCTCATTCTCATCCCACGGAGTAGCCATCCAACAGTAATGAAGGTATTCATCACCCAGTTTAATTACTGGAATATATTCATCAATATCTGGGGAGGAAGTTAGTTGACGTTCCACATAGCTCTTACCATCATATAAACCCATGAAGAGATCATAATCATCAGAAGAGGTTAATTCTTTCTTTGTGTAAATAAAAATATACGAATTATCTTTGCAAGCAATCATAGATCTATCATAAAATCTTAATCTTTGGTCAAATTCTTTTATTACTTTTGTTTCAAAATAAGAAGCGTTGAATAATCGTGTTCTGAGTATTTTACCACTATTAGAAAACAGACCAGGATCGTAGGAAAAAATATCACAATATTCATCTGTGAGGAACAAAGCAATTGGTAGATAATTATTTTCTGCTGTACCCAAAGAATATAATTTCCAGCCTTCCACCTTCCATTTTACGGCAAGCAAGGGATAAGAAGAGTCGTAATCTAAATGATTTTCCCACAAAATAAAGACATTTTCACCTCTTTCCTTAAAATCGCCAGGATCATAGGTGGAATACGACCTTACTTCAGGGAATGTATTATTAAGAAAGAACCATGAATGATTTTTTTCTCGATAAATAGCGGGTATAGTGCCTTTTTCTTCAATATAACGATATAAATAGGCCATGGATAAGTTTCCTTCATCATTGTAGTACCAATTAAGTAATGATAACATAGTATCCATACGTAAATGAACGGGAAGTTCACGAAATGGCTCATATATTTCCCAAGCTCTTGTTCCTCTCAATTCCATAACTGAACTTCTGTAATCAAAAAATGAGTCACGATAATAAAGATAGGTTATTGGTTTGTTTTGTACATTTAAAATAATGTTAACCTCAAGAAAGTCTAGAAATGTAGTTTTTATAATTGGAAAATAATCAAAATAAGATTCTTTTAGATTTAATTGGCCATAAACCGCACCAGGACAACTATTATTTGCACTTGTAATAACAAAGTGAATGTAACTATCATTTTCAACAACAAAATCAGTGTAAGTTCCATTTGCAAATAAGTAATTAGGATACAGATAGGAATGTGTCTTTTTACCATCTGAATTATTGTTCGGTGGTTTAGGATAAAGAATAACAATAAAAGAAATAGTTAGTCCTATAATGATTAAACTGGTTATAGCTATTCCAATTATTATTTTTTTCTTCATCCTTTTTCACCTTTTTTACGATAAATTACATAAGTACTCTATTAAGTCTTCGACATCTATACATCCGTACCCTACTCTATAGGAATAATAAGTAGAATAAGTGCCTAGGTTATTTATTGGTTCTCCAACTTTATCCCAGTGTAGTTAATAATAGGAACCGATATTTCTACCACTAGGATCATTCTCGCATGAATAATCAAGACATGCTCCGAAATCTTGATACGTTAAAGGATGAGCAGGATCAAGATGATAGTGCATACGTGAAGCTAAATAAGCAGTTACAGCTACTTGAGGTGCAGACATGCTGGTTCCAGTAGCAATAATATTTTCCACCACTCCATCATTATCCAAATCGCTCTTCATTTCCACTTTAAATGATGGAGATACACAATCAACAGTCGCTTCACTCAACCCATGATCTTGCCAAAACAGACTACCAACATACGCACCATCAGTGTTTGGAGAATAGGTGAAAGACATTCTACATGTTTCATGACTTTCAAGTTCAAGATGGTATTAACCTTTACAATTCCAATGGTTTTATTATAAAAAATAATACCATTTCCTATGGCGGGTATGGACTATTTGTATCTGAATCTTCACACGGGGTATATACTAATAATACTTGTATAGAAAATAGCAAATATGGTGTTTATATAAAATATGGATACAACATTTCTATCAATGAAAACAACTGCAGCGCTAATGATCAAGGTATAAATCTTTACAACTCTTCTACAATTTATATCCACAATAATAGCATAAGTAAAAACACTATTGGACTGACTTTTGATCTCTCTAATCATTCAATCATCACTTTTAATTCATTTGAGAAGAATGAACAATATGCAATAATTATGGATTCTTCATCTTCTTCTAATCTCATCCATCATAATACGTTTATTGACAACAACTTGCAAGGAACATCTCAAGCTTGTGATAATGGTCATAATAATACTTGGTATGACCAATCAACAAAAACTGGTAATTATTGGTCTGATAGAAAAGGGATAGGAAAATATTACATAGATGGTAATAGTAAATCGTATGATAAATACCCCCTAAAAAATCTCCCTCAACAATGTGCTGAAAAAACTTCTATTGATTTTCTCATCATTCTGATCTCTTTTCTCTCTACAGTTATTTTGTCTTATGTCATAAGAAACAAGTATGCATTCAGACAATTACGATTTAGATAGGTTTTATCCATCAGCTAATCCAATCACTTCTCCTCTCTTAGTGAGATAAACATCAATTTCCGCTGCTTTTTTTGCTATAACATAGTCAATAGGTAGTATATCAAATCTAGATAAGTCCTGCTCAGCTTCCTCAAGTTTATTTGAAAATATAGCTGGCTTGTTACTATAAAGATAGTATATACCGCGTAAATATTCTTGGGCAGTAATCACAGATATGGCTTTATAGCTTGGCCCCCTATCAATTTGCTTTGCTTTTTCTAAAGCATTTGGAACAGAGTTTGATACATATATATGATTAAGAATATGATTAAGATGGCGAAGAATATAGCAGTCTCTGATGAACTCTACAAATTGCTGAAACGGTTAAAACGTCCTGGTGAAAGTTTTACTGATGTGATTTTAAGATCAATAAAACATTCAACCTCTATAATGGATATTGCAGGTAAAAAAACAATACCCCTAGAAGAGTGGGAAAAACTCAAAAAATTATTTGAAGCGAAAGAAATAGAGGATTACAAGTGTAAAAGAGATTTGCTTGAGAAGGCTAATAATGTATCTTATTGACACAGATTTTATAATATATATTCATATGTATTATTAAAAATTTCCTAATCACATGCTCCAAAAAAAATAAAGAATGTTAATTATCATAGAATCGTAAATAGAAATAACTGCTAGGATCACCATCTTCAAGTACAGGAACAGAAGTGTAGGCATCAACATAATCTTTTATTGTGTCAAAAACATTTTCTAAGTCAAGGTCAAAATTTATCCATTCACAACTGGAGCTATCCCAGTATTGTTTTATAAAATAACCTGTAAGAGCTCCATGGTAGTTGCTTCCATCCGGCATATAATTAAAGAATTTAGCTTGAGTAGTTTCATTGTATCTACACGCTGCAATCATAAGTACATTCTCTGAGGCTTGAATAGACATTATTTCATTCATTCCTCCAGAAAAGCATGAATCAATAAAAACAAGTAATTTTGATTCATAAGTCGTAGTTGAATCAGAACAAGCAAATTTATCAAAAAGTATCTTTAAATTATAGTCATAAAGAAATTCATCTATTCCATAAGCTTGAACACTATGCTCTTCTTCATTATAACTATATCCATGCCCCGAGTAAATAAAGAATATTAAGTCATTTGGATCAGAATTTTCAACAACATTAGCTGTAACATCGTAAATATTTTGTAGTGTTGCTTGATGATAATCAAAGTTAAAGATACCACCTCCAGGACCTGATGTGTCAGGTAAATCAAAAAGACTTTCTCGATTTACAGATTCTTCGTGGCCAAGTAGGTGAACATTCATAGAAAAAGAAACAATATCATAAGTTTCTGGTTGTTGATCAAATAATTCAAAAAGAGCTGAAGCCCACATACACCATAAAATTGCATCTTCCCACGCACCAGCACAATATTGTCCAGTTTGATCTTGACCAATACCGATAATAATAAACTCTGCCTTAATTTTATTGTCAGTGCCACTAGGATAGTCTATTACTGGAATAGTTGGTCCATTAACTCCTCCCCCATCACCGGTACCAGGATCAAGTTCAAAACCTTTTGTCAATAAGACTTCTTGAAAGAGTGTATTATTTATACTAGAACATAGTAATGTCGATAAAATAAATAACGTAATAAAAATATTTTTATTAATTTTATTCACAGACCTATTAAAAAAATAACAACATCCCATATTTAAATATTTCGGATAATAGGAAACAATATTTATTAATGTCTATAAAGCACATACCATAATGTTGATAGTAAAACAGTATAGAACCAAAATAGTTTTTATTATTGTAGTCTATTCTTTATTTATTAGTTCAAGCGTTAATTTATCTCAAGAAAAGATATATGCCTATGAAGTTCAAAAAGATCATAATAATCTAAAAAAAATTGAACAGAATAGCAGTTTTTCTATTTATAATAGTTCTAAATACAGAGTATTATGGAAATTAACCATTCCATCACCATATTATGGAGATATTTCATTTATTGATTTAACAGATGATAATAAACTAGATTTACTAATTGGAAAGCCTGATGAAGGATTATATGCTATAAATGGATTTAATGGTTCTATTATTTGGACAAAAAATTACTCTTCCAATAGTTGGTGGTTTCCTTATGTCAAGTGTTATGGAGCAAATTTTTTGGACATTGACTCTGATAATGAACTTGAGATCATTTTTAGTGTTGCTAATAATCGTACTATTAATGCTTTAGAAAAAAATTCTACAGATATTTGGTCATATTATTGTAATGATGGTAATGGTAATACTGTTTTGGTTGATACAAACAATGATGGTTATAAAGAACTTCTTTTTGGTTTTTCTGGAGGAATAAAAACTCTTTCTCCTTTTAACAGAACTGTTCTGTGGAGCTATGAAAACGATCTTCTTTCTTCTGGAGAATCATATCTGACTATAGCAGATTTAAACAACGATGGATTTGATGATGTAATTGATGCTTCATCTTTTGGTAATCTGATTGCAATTAATGGAAAAACACATACACTTCTATGGGAAAGAACTTTACCTAAAAAAAATAAAGATAAAGAATTAAGACATCTTTCTAGGCCTGTTGCTGGAGATATGGACGGAGATGGTCAATTAGAAGTGTTTGTAAGTGCAGGAAAAGAATATAAGAATATTTTTTTCACACTTGATGGAAAAACAGGAAAAACAATTTGGAAGGTTGAAGGAGAAAAATTTAGTCGTGACACAGTTCTTGGAGATTTAAATGGAGATAATATTTTAGATATCGTTTCAACAACTACTGATGGTAAAATAATTGTGCTTGATGGTTTAAAAGGAAAAACTTTATGGACATTTCAATTTGGCAAATCATTGAACAATCCAGATAGCTATGGATTACCTCTTTCTTGCCCTGTTTTAGGTGACCTTAATAATGATAACAGATTAGATGTTTTAATAGGCTCATGTGATGGTAAATATTATATCCTTGACGGATTAACAGGTAACCCTTTGTTTATTTTTGACAATCCTTCAATATCTGAAGGACATAGAAAAACAGTAGATATTATTGATACAGGTGCTATCGTAGATTTAGACGGAGACGGAGAAAATGAAGTTGTTCTTGTCTGGACAGGTTTAGGTGTCTACGCTTACGATTTTGAGGAGGAATTAGCAGGAAAAAGAATTTTCTGGGGGACAAAGAGAGGAAATTCTTTGCAATGGGGAAATGCTTTAGCATTAGATCAAGATAATGACAGATTATCAGATTACAGTGAAAAATTATTTGGGACAGATAAAACGAATCCTGATACTGATGGAGATGGATTACCTGATGGTTATGAACTCAGTTACTTAAATACATCACCAACTCTATATGATACTGATAATAATGGAATTAGCGATGGTGAAGAAGACTTTGATGGTGACGGATTATTAAATGAACAAGAATTTAGACGCTTTACTGACCCATTTATATTTGATTCTGATTTTGATGGAATAAGAGATAAGCTTGACCTTTTTCCTTATTTAAATGACTATATCGTTTATTCTAAAATTCTTGGAATTGTTTCTTTGTTTAGTTTTTCATTGTATAGTTACAAAAACTACAGGAAAAAAGGTTTAGTTTATCGAATTATAAACTACGCTTACCTTAAAACAAAAAGGTTCCTTAAAAAATGTAAAAACTTTTTTAAAAAAACATCAGACGAAGTATTCTACTTTCTTCTCGTCAATAAAGGGTTAACAATAGCAAAAACCATTCTTGCCTTTATTCTTTCTAATATACTAATTATTCCTTTTTTCATTCCAGCTTGGAGAGAAAGAATGTATCTTAAGAATACTGAAGCACATATCACAATTTCTGATACAGGATTCCATAATATGGGATACATTGATCATTCGGGAGAATGTGTAGGAAAATACTGGCTTAGAACAGAAGATGGAGTATTCTATGCAATAAGTGGATATAAAGGAAACTTACCATACGGAGATTTCTATATTCGTGGTGAAGGATTTACTTATGATTCTGGAGATTTGGGGTTGAACTATCTTTTTGAAATGTCTCCTGAAGATGTGAAAGAAATAAAAGCAGCTCTTAGAAGACCTTGGTTATTGTTACTAGGATTAGTAGCTGTAAGCTTAGTGTTTTACTTAACATTCTACATTCTACAAAAGCTCATAAGCAAAATAACAGAACAGTCGTTTAAAGGAACACCATTTGAAGAGATGATTGCCAGTTTCCTCGAAGAAGTAAAGAAAATTACTTTTAGGAAACAGGAAAGTTTTGCAATGCAAGGATTATGGTTTGATCTAATAGAATACTACTGGGACAAAGGGTTAAGTAAATACGTCGACATTGATAAAAAACAATTAGTTCAGAGTAAAGGAGCACAAAAATATTTCATCAAAGACGATATTCAAGTTAAAGATGTTATTATATACCTTGTTCTGTCTGATCCAGAAGCTCAAAAGACTAAGTTACCTATCATCATCAGGACCAATAGATTAAAAAAATCTAAACTGGAAAAAATAGATAATTAATAAAGCATTTTTTATTTTGTTCGTAGTAATCTTGAAAGATGATAACCACAGCTTACAGGTAGTATTGGATGCTTTTTTCCGCTGATTGATATTGAAATATTTTTTATTATTTTTATTTCAGAATAATGACGCCAACCTTTACTTAAAACAAGAGGGTAGTATGATTTCTTAATATTTTTTGAACAATATTCTTCAACTATAGTTTTTACTACTTTTGAACCATTTTCTAGTTTTTCAATGACTTCTTTAGCTTTTGCACTTTTGTTTTTCAATTCAGCAATTATAATATACAAACAATGATTAGTCTCAACAATAATAATACAATCTGATGATTTTTCCTTAATTAACGAGTCCCCATCTAATATTATATATTCTTTATCAATATCAATTTTTAGTTCACAGTTTCTTTCATAACATTTCTTTCTTGAATAGTCCGAATAAAATTGGCTAACAGTTTGAAAAAAAGTCATAGAAAATCCCATTGAAATAATCATTCTAGTTCTTTTTTTAGTTTAAAAATTTCTTCATGGTATCTCTTTTCCTTTTCTTACTGATATTAATAGAGTTATTATAAGCTATAAACAAAACTGTTATAATAAAAGATTATTAGAAATTATAAAATTAATGTGAGTACAAAGTTGTTTTCATTATCAAAACATACTCGAAAAACGCTTAAATTTGACACCTATTACAATTATTAAAACAATACCAAAAAATGAGATTGTCCCAATCACATACGAAGGATACATTTATTCCCATATAGAATGACTGCTTTCCCCATAGATCCAATTTTAAACACTACTTTTATTATCGTTTAAACTTGGGATATTCTGATTCTAGTGCATATTCTTATGCAAGATATAAAGCATAGTACTAACATAAAGACCAAATTTCTCTGAAAAATGATTAATGCAAATATATTTGGTTGCTATATTAGTAAAATAACAATACCACAAAGATGTTTTTTAATTAAAGATTGAAGAAACAGGTAGAGTACAATGAATCTTGTACTAAATAAGGTCAAATTAACACCTGTTATTCATCCTTTACAAAAAGGACAATCCTGTTCGTTAACAAATCTATAACTATATGTCAAAAATGATATATAGATGTTTAAAATAATGAATATTTGATAGAAAAGTATGTATTTTGTTGATAAAAAATGAGCAATAATAAACATACTACAATCGCATTAATAATAGTCATATTGTCATTAGCTCTTGTTTTTATTAAACCAACAGGAGCTGGTTGGGTAGAATGGGAAGGGAAAGTGTATAATGAATGGAATAATGGAGTAAGTGGAGCAATAGTAAAACTAAAACAGAATAATGTTGTTGTTAAAACAACAACCACAGATAGTAATGGGGAATATTCTCTCATATACTATACTTCTAGCTATGCTACATACAAAATTACAGTGACTAAGGAGGATTATAATAGTCAAACAAAGACTGTTCCCAAGACTTCCCTTGGAGAACCCTGGGTTGTAGATTTTAATATTCGCTATGTTATGAAATATGCTGTGATCGTGGGAATAGAAGATTATGCTTATCTTAATGATTTACAGTATACAGAAAATGATGCAGATGCTTGGTACGACTTCTTATGTGATACATCTTTAGATTTCGATGAAGTGGATCTATATAAAGGTAGTAATGCATATGAATCCGCCATCAAAAACGCTTTAGAAAATATGGTAAATATAGCTGATAAAGGTGACATTATTGCATTTATTTTCTCAGGGCATGGTTATAAAAAAAGTAGTACTGAACATGCCCTTTCTATGTGGGATGCTGATGGTAATGGTAACACAGGTTACTTATATGATTCAGAACTAGCAACTATTTTAACTAGTTCAGAAGCTGAAAGAATATTTCTATTTTTTGACTGTTGTTACAGCTATGGAATGCAAGAGGAGTTGGCAGAGATAGGAAGCAAAGATCATATCCTTCTTACTAGTTCTTGTGATAAAAATGAAATTTCCTATTATGACAAAGCAAATGAAAAGAGTTGTTGGACGCAAAGTTTTTTAGTAGAATCATGGATTAATAATAATGAGCCAGAAGATCCTGTAATAGATGTTTTCAACGATGCAATAATTTATTTCAGAGCCCATATAACTAATGGAGATGATTATTACTCAACGGATCAGAATCCGCAATTGTGGAACCCTTATGGAAACAATTTTCGATTAACTAAGTATGGAATCTCACCACCATAAGGAGAGAAAAAAAGTATGAAACTAAATAAAAAAGTGTTGACTATAATATTGTGCACAATCATCTTACTGTTAGTAGGTACTTCAAATACAACTAGAGCAGTTCATCAAGAAAAGAACAGATTCGCACATACATTACACACCAATATTAGTTTAATCACTCCAATTAATATCACCTCTGATGAAGATTTCTCTAAGTATGCATATGATGGTTCAGGAAGAGAAGAGGATCCATATATAATTGAGGGATATGAAATAACAGGGCAGGATGTTACAGGGATATACATAGCGAATACTACGAAATATTTCATCATACGTGACTGTGTTATTGAAGGTACTAGTCAAGGAATTCATATTGTAAATGTGTCGGATGGGACAGCATTAATCACAAATAATATTTGTAAAAATATAGTAAACCAAGGTATAATCGTTGAAAACACTAATTATGCGATATTACATAACAATACTTGTAGTGAATCTAATATGTATGGCATCCATAGCCGATTCTCAGATTACCTTATATTGGAACAGAATACTTGTAATAAAAACGGAATGTGTGGAATTTTTGTAGATTACTCAACTTCGACTGTGATTAGGAAGAATATTGTTATTGATAATGTGCTCTCAGGTATTATTGTACAAGATACAGTAAAAACTCTCATCTCCCAGAATTATTGTTTTGATAATGATGGCATGGGTGGAATAGTGCTCTCAAGATCTCTAAATGCGACAATTATAAACAATATTTGTGTTGATGACTTTCAAGTTCAAGATGGTATTAATCTTTACAATTCAGATGGTTTTATTATAAAAAATAATACCATTTCCTATGGCAGGTATGGAATATTTGTATCTGAATCTTCACACGGGGTATATACTAATAATACTTGTATAGAAAATAGCAAATATGCTGTTTATATAAAATATGGATACAACATTTCTATCAATGAAAACAACTGCAGCGCTAATGAGCAAGGAATAAATCTTTACAACTCTTCAACAATTTATATCCACAATAATAGTATAAGTAAAAACACTATTGGACTGACTTTTGATCTCACGAATCATTCAATCATCACTTTTAATTCATTTGAGGAGAATGAACAATATGCAATAATTATAGATTCTTCATCTTCTTCTAATCTCATCCACCATAATACGTTTGTTGACAACAACTTGCAAGGAACATCTCAAGCTTGTGACAATGGCAATAATAATACCTGGTATGACCAATCGACAAAAACTGGTAATTATTGGTCTGATAAAAAAGGAGGAAAATATTACATAGATGGTAGTAGTAAATCGTATGATAAATATCCCCTAAAAAATCCCCCTCAACAATTTGCTGAAAAAACTTCTATTGATTTTTTCATCATTCTTATATCTTTTCTCTCTTCTACAGTTATTATGTCTTATGTCAAAAGAAACAAGTATGCTTTATGACAATTATGAGTGATTCGAATGTTAAGGTTATTACCCAGATGTTAAATTCTAGTTAAGCTAGTTATTCAGCTAGTGCAGCTGCTTTAGGAAGCATTAAATCTTTGTTTATTGTTCTTCTTTTAGTTTTCTACTTTGGCTTAAAGTTTAAATATTCTATATGAATGAAAAAAATCAATTTTACTCTTGTAGGACTTGCAATCATTTTATCTGGATGCGATTAAGAATTTTTTAATAATACATATGAATGTATATGTGATTAAGATGGCTAAGAATATAGCAATCTCTGATGAACTCTACAAATTGCTGAAACGTTTAAAACGCCCTGGTGAAAGTTTTACTGATGTGATTTTAAGATCAATAAAACATTCTACCTCTATAATGGATATTACAGGTAAAAAAACAATACCCCTAGAAGAATGGGAAAAACTCAAGAAATTATTTGAAATGAAAGAAATAGAGTTACAAGCGTAAAAGAGATTTGCTTGAGCAGACGATAAAAGATTTCAATTGGTTTATTATTAGCAATAATAACAAATCCAATCGGAAATGAATCTGAAATTCCATTGGGAAAAAATTTTTCTTTAATAGAGACACCTATTTTTATTTTTGTTTTTGGACTTTTTTCAATTCTAATTTATTTTCAGTAAAACAAAAATTATGTGGAACTGTTGCAAAATTAACATTGACATCAAAAGAATTATTATTTTAGTAATAACTGTAAAGCTGAAATTTGTTTCTGTTTAGGGTCTATAGTCTTATTTTTAAAGAAAATCCCACTATTTAACATCTCTTCATAGATAATTACTCCCAATATGTGTTTATTTATTGTTTCTGTTTTTTCGAAACATTTGTCTACTATTGGTTTAATCTCTTTGTAAAGTTCATACTTTCTAATTTCATCAGAACTATAATTGTGAAAATAGTAATCAATAAATTGTATTATAATTACTGCATTTTTTTGGTTTAACATTTGATTCTTTTCTAATTTTTCCATTAATCTTCGTTTCAATTGACCTAATTTTGCCTTTATTCGTTTAGTCTCAACAGTTGATGGAAATTTTATTTGATTTGAAATTTGAATACATTTCTTACTTTTAATTTCGAAGACAAAACAAGATTTAATTGGAGATTCAAGAAGTTTTGTAACAGAAATTTCTTTTAAGAATTTTTTACCTTTTTCTGATTTTTTTAGTTTATATAATGTGTTTAATAAACTCACTTTATCTGACGAAAAGTAATTTTCGCCAAAGATTCTTTCCATACTATTTAGATATTGATATAAGGATAAATTTTTAGAACCCATAAAATCTTCTTCAAATAATTCCCAAGAATTTTCCAAAATTAATAGAAGAAGTTTGTCTATTTCTTCTAATACTAGCTTAGTTATGTACTCTTTATCAAACTTATTTTTATAAATTATTTTTTCTAAATCAACTTCTAAGCTGACAGAATAATTGAGAGGGATTTTTTGAATGGCTTTTCTACATATTTCATCAAAACTCTCTTCTAATATTTTATCAACCTTATTCTCATAAAGTGAAGTGACTTCTAAATTAAATTCAATATTTTGAATGAAAATTCGAAAATCATGATTGAAATCTGAAATATCTCCATAAATAATCTTTGATACATGTTTATTTTTTAATAATTGGATATAAAGTTGGAACTCAATATATTTACTAAAGTTATTATTTCTAGTAAAACTCCTCATTTTTGATATTATTTTCTTCTGAATTCTGCTACTTCTTTCAAACAGATTTATTTCTTTTGTAAGAAGATTTTCTATTTCGTCTAGAATATATTTATACTTTGAAGAATTACGAGTATTTTTATTTGATAAGGTCTTATTTTCAGTATAAGCTAAATTAGCTATGTTAAAAAAAATATTATGATTATAATGTTTTATAGGTACATCAACATCAGAAAAAACTCTATCCAAACTTGGATATTTTATTATCACATCTTTTGCCTTTGTAATAAATTCATTTCGATATAACTTATCATTTTTTTTACCGCAATATGAAGAAACAACCATATAACCACTTTATACATCTATTTTCTTGATAACTACTGTTTAAAACTTTACTAAAAATGTTTCAAAAGTTTCATGTAGTTATTAAATACTGAAATTTTATTTTTTTGAATTTATTAGAAAAAATGAATATGTAAGAGAAATTATTTATTTTCTATTGTATTTTTCTGTTAGCATTCTTTTTAACCACAAATTTAGGAATGAATTTAGTGAATCTCTACTTTCAGTATCTACCATGCTTTTTGATGGATAAACAACACTAAACAAATACTGATCTTTATAAGATAAAACTTCTGCAATTTTTTTTAATGAATCTATACGAATTACTACCTCTGGGTCAGGAACCAAATCATCATTTTGTAAAAAATAGTGACCCATTGATAGTATCATCTCGCTTTCATCACGAGATAAAATACTAATATGTAACTCCATCAAATTTCCAGAATACAAAATTAGTTTTTCTTCAATTTCTTCAACATTTGGAATTAATTTCATCAAGAGGTCATAGTTTTTATGAAAGATAGTTTCAATTGTTGTAATTATCTGTTTATCTGACACAATAATAATAATTAAGATTAGTTTAAAAATACCAAAAATAAATTATGAACGCATGAGATATTACACCGCTGTTGCCCACTCTTCACCAAACAACTGTGCTTGCTCCATTATTAATTTAATCGCATTAGGAGTTTGATCTGGTGGATATTTATACTTTCGCAATAGTTTACGAATCTCAATACGCATGCGAGCTTGAACACTTTTTCTTACTGTGAAATCAATTGTAGCAGAATTTCGAACCTTAGCAACTAACTCTTTTGCTATTTTCTTTAATGTTTCATCACCCATTTCTCTTACAGCACTTTCATTTGTAGCTAAAGCATCATAAAAAGCAACTTCATCATCATTTAATCCAAGTTCTTCTCCCTTTTTGAAAGCTTTTTGCATATCTTTCGCTAATTGAATCAATTCCTCTAAAATTGCAGCAGAAGCTATTGTACGATTGATATATTTGTTAATAGATTTCTGAAGTAATTCCTCAAAAGAACGAGATTGAACTAAATTCTTTTTAGCTCTAGAACGAATTTGATCCTTCAACAATTTATTTAAAACCTCAACAGCTAAATTCTTTTGTTTTAATCCTCTAACTTCTTCAAGAAATTTATCAGAAAGAATAGAAATTTCTGGTTTATCCAATCCTGCTGCAGAAAAAATGTCTATAACATCTTCTGAAATAACAGCTCTAGAGATTAATTGTCTAATTGCATAATCAACTCTTTCTTTACGTTCTTTGGAAGGAGTAGTAGCTTTTACAAAACCAGCACGTACAGCTTGGAAAAAAGCTAAATCATCTCGAATAGCTAAAGCTTCTTCATGAGGAATAGCAAGAGAAAAGGCTTTATTTAGTGCTGAAAGGTTATCTAAAAACCTTTTTTTAGCACTTTCTGGAGTTTCATTAGGTAAATTAAGAATATGTTCCATAGCAGCAGGAAGTAATTGTAATCTTTGTAAAGCACTTCCTGTTTTAAACAAAGAATAATCAAAATTGTAAAACATATCTGAAACAATTTCATAATATGTTTTCATTAATTCTACAGCTTTTTCTTGAGGAATAGCTGTTTGTTCTCTTGACTCTACATTAGAATACCTAGATAATGCTTGCTTAAGAAAATAACCTATACCAATATAATCGACAATAAGACCTCCAGGTTTATCTTTATATACTCTATTTACTCTAGCTATCGCTTGCATTAAATTGTGTCCTTGCATTGGCTTATCTACATACATTGTATGCATACTAGGCACATTAAAACCTGTTAACCACATATCTCTTACAATAACAAGTTTAAGTTCGTCCTCAGGATCTTTCATTCGATTTTCAATAATTTTTCTTTTTCTTTTAGGCCTAATGTGTGAACGCAATAATTGATCATCAGCAGCAGAACCGCTAATTACAACTTTAATGAAACCTTTTTGATCATCATTAGAATGCCACTCAGGCCTTAGTTTTATTATTTCATTATACAATAAAGCACAAATCCTGCGAGACATACAAACAATCATACCCTTTCCATCTATAATCTCAAGTCTTTTTTCAAAATGATTTACAATATCCTCAGCTACTTCACGTAACCTATCGGGATCAGAAACAAGCCTTTCGACTCTTGACCACTTAGATTTCAATTTTTCTCGAGCATATTCTTCTTCATCTTCTGTGATTTCATCAAATTCTTCATCGATTTGACCCTTCAATTCTTCATTAAACTTAATTTTAACTAACCTTGATTCATAATAAATAGGAACAGTAGTTTTATCTCTTATTGCTTGTGAAATATCATAAATGCTAATATAATTACCAAAAACATGAATCGTATTTCTGTCGACAAGTTCTACAGGAGTAGCAGTAAAAGCAATAAAAGAAGCATTAGGCAGAGCTTGACGAATATAAGCAGCAAAACCTTCTTTTAATGAACCTTTTTCAGAAAGTTTTTTTCCAAAAGAATAATGACTTCTATGAGCCTCATCAGCAATAACAATGATATTCCTCCTCTCAGATAAAAGAGGATATTGTGCATTCTCTTCAGGAAGAAATTTTTGTATTGTAGTGAAAATTACACCACCACCGGTTGTTTTAAGCAAATCCTCAATATTATCTTTTGTCGCTTCATGATTTTTTGGATTGTACCTCCTTGCTGTGGCTTGAATAGAAGTTTGACGAAGAAGATCCCTTGATAAAGTAAAAGTTGTAAAAAGTTGGTCATCTAAATCGTTTCTATCAGTAATAACAACGACAGTAGGATTGTTAAGTAGCTGGATTAACTTTGCGGTATAAAATAACATTGTAAGACTCTTACCAGAACCTTGAGTATGCCAAACAACACCAATCTTTTGATCACCATCACTTCCAGTAGCTCGTAAAGTTTCCTTAATAGCACGATTAACAGCATGATATTGATGATAAGCAGCAGATTTCTTGACTATTGTTCTACCATCGTCTTCAAAAGTAATAAAAAATCTGATGTAATCTAAAAAACGAGAAGGTTCTAAAATACCACGAAATAAAACTTCAAGAGATAAGATTGATTGGTCAGCTAATATCTCTCCCTCAATAGTGCGCCAGGGAGTAAAACGCTCCCAATTAGCAGATAAACTGCCAGCTTTAGATTCATAACCATCACTAATAACAATTAACTCATTAGTCCTAAATAAAGAAGGAATTTCTTTTTTATAAGTCTGAATTTGATTATAAGCATCTCTTGTAGTCGTTTCTTCTTTAGATGGGTTCTTAAGCTCAATAACTACTAAAGGAATACCATTAACAAAGAGAACAATATCAGGTCGGTGATTGTGTTTGTCAGAACCAACACCTTCTATAACAGTAAATTGATTTACAGCTAAAAAATCATTATTCTCAGGATTCTCAAAATCAATAACTCGTACTATATCTCCCTTTACACGACCATCATGGTAATAAGAGACTTCTACACCATCAACTAACATTCTATGAAAAGAACGATTGTTTGTTAATAAATCAGGAGAATCAATACGGTTGAGTTTCTGCAAAACATCTTCAAGCACTTCTTTAGGTTTATCAGGATTAAGTTTATGTAAAGCTGATTTTAGTCTATCTTTAAGAATAATCTCACTATATGATAACCTTTCAGGATTATTTCCTGTTGGTGCAATATCTGGACCAAACTTGGTATCATAACCTAATTCTCTTAAAATTTCCATAGATGCTTCTTCTAACTCTTTTTCAGTTATTTTCATAATCAATTTCCGCCAAAAATTTTTCTATATTAGTAATTCGAAGCCTACCTGAGATAAGTTGAGGAAGTAGAATATCTCTTAATTTAATTAAAATATTAATTTCATCCTTATTTTTTCTAATTTTTTCAAAGATTGGGTCAATTATTTCTCTAAACTTTAGTAAAGTAGTCTTATCAGGTTTTATAATCGGAATCCTAAAAAGGTTACTTTGATTAATTTTTAATTGTACTGCACCAGTTATATAAGGTCTAATGTTTATATTCATGAGATGTAACATAACAAATTCTGTACAAAATTCATTTTTTCCTTGTATTACATGAACATGATTATTCGCCCAAAATTTTCCATGTACATATTGTAAGATGGGTTTTTCATTGTTATCAATAACTGAACCATCTTCTGCCATTAAGAGAAAAATGCCATCAAAAATGTAATCATCAATATAGTCTAAAATACTAGCTGCCCCATAATATGGATAAATACCTTTTCTTACCTTTCTTTCTATTTTTGATAAAGGAATTCTTTTTGAATCATATATACTTATGACTTCTTTGAGCGTCCCAACTTCCCATCCTTTTGGTATTTCTTTATCTACTTCCTCATTATATTCAAATTCGCCATCTTTGAAAGGTTCAAAATCAATAAACCAAGATCTGAAGATAGTTTGGGCTATCTCTTCTAAAACTTTGTTCATCTTCTGATTGAGTTCAATTTTTTGATCTATAGAGCTTAATAATTTACTAATAAATTTTTGTATTCTTAAATTAGGTATAGGAAGTGGGATATTTTCAATAATTGAGGTATTTAAGGAAGGTCTAGTAGTACCGGTAGTGTCTAGTTTTCTTCCGACAAAAATATTTGTGGGGACTCTAATAGTAAGATATGAACATTCAAAAACTATCTACTCTTTTTAAGAGATGCAGAGTCCCCAAAAAAATAATAATAAAAGCTATTTATGAATATATTGGTTCAAAGAATGGGTTGAGGACAGTAGCATGGAAGAATGGTTTAACGCATCAAACATTATGGTATTGGGTAAAGAAGTTCAGGCTCTTTAGGGAAAGTTTACATAGAGTTGTAGCAGAGAGAGGGGGAATACCAGAGATTATAGTAGTAGATGAAACAGAGATTAGGACCTCTCAAGGCTCAATATATCTGTGGTTCGCGTTAGATCCTTACAACAAGACTTTACTGGGTTTTAGTATTACTAAAGGACGGAGTAATCTTGAATGTTTACTAACTTTCCGTTATTGGCTCAAATGTTGGGGTTTTAAGCCTCGTATTGTCGTTACAGATGCAGGAGTATGGTATCCTGTCTTACTTCGTCTAGGTATCAAAATCTCCGTTATCAAAGGTGGTTTACGCTCCTATATTGAACGTTTTAATGCTACTCTTAAGAGTTATCGTTGGTTTCATTCTATTCTCCACTGCACTTGTCCTATCCGTGCCGTCTATGGCTCTACTCATCTTTCTGGTTTTCTTACTCTCTTTATGCTCTATTATAATTTCGTTCGTCCTCATCAGAGCTTAGGACATCCTCCCCTTAGTTCCTTTTTACCTAGGAGGTGGTATAAAAACTAGACACTACCAGTCAAAAATAGAAAAAAAATATAAAAGGCTTTTCTAAATAACAACATTAGTTAAAGTATGTGGATTCTTACTAACAACCTTTGAATATAATTCATTTTTTATTTTTTGAATTATCTTCGCTCTATATTCCTCTTCTTTTTTGAATCTAAATTAAACAATATAATTTTGTTCAACAGATAATTTTATATTGGGTTATAACCCATTACCGCCCAGAAGTCTAAAAAATAAAATAAGAGGCGATAAAAATAGGATATGGATCAGGAAGAATGCGTGGTGGAGGAAGAGGAAGAGGAGGAGGATTTGGATTAGGAGCAGGAGGAGCATGTATTTGTCCAGTGTGTGGTACAAAAGCTGCTCATGCAAGAGGGGTACCTTGTTTTCAATCTCGATGCCCACAATGTGGAGCACCAATGACTAGAGCAGAAGCTTATGCCGGCCCCCAACCACAGAATAGTAAAAACGTACAAGAAGAGAAAGAATACAAATTTGATACAGCAGCAAAACCGCATATAGACCAATCTAGATGTAAGGGGTGTGCTTTATGCATTAATAGTTGTCCTTTTAATGTTATTAGAATGGAAAATGGTCATGCAATTATTGATTCTTCACGCTGCAGAAGTTGCGGAGTATGTATTTCTTCTTGTCCTGAAGGGGCGATAGTTTATTAGAAAATGTAAAAAAAAATTAAAAAATACTCTTTTTATATTTTTAGTGGATCAATAATTATACTTTCTTTATCAAAAGTTGCCAAGTAAAAGTCTTCTGTTAAAGTGAGACAACCAGTTGGACAAATATCTTGACATAGTGCACAGAAGCAACATTTTCCTAAATCTATTTGTGGATAAGTTTTTGGGTATTTCTCTTTATATTCTTCTTTTACTTCTACCATCTTTATCGCTTTATTTAAACAAATTTTGGCACAAGATCCACAAGAGATGCAGTTATCGATGTCAAACTTATGTTTTGCTCTCTCTCTTTCTGATATCTCTACTTTCTCCATTGGAAAAAGAACAGTCATTGGTCTTTTGAACAAATTCTTGAATATTTCTGAAATAATACTTAGTTTCATTGTTATCACCTCATCTATCTACATCAGCAGGACATTGGTTTAAACTCCAATAAATAGCAGGGACGTCAGCATAATAAGAATCAGTAAGTAAATGCTTTAAAATAGGTATCATGTGAGTAAAAGAAGGTCCTCTGATCTTAACTCTATAAGGAGTCTTTTTTCCTGTAGCAATCATATAAATAGCTCCTTCTCCTCTTGATAGTTCATTACGTGTATAGGTTTCTCCTTTAGCTTTGCGGAAGTGAACAATAGGTTTCATATTAGACGTTTTTACTTCCCCTTTTGGCATTCTGTCAATTGCTTGCTTAACTATCTTCTTGCTTTCTTCTATTTCTTGCATAGCTATCAAATATCTTGAATAAGCATCTCCTTCATCAAAAACTGGAATTTCAAACTCCAATTCATCATAAATTTCATAAGGATCATCTCTTCTAACATCTGAAGCAACCCCGCTAGCCCTTAAAATAGGTCCTGTTGCACCTAGTTTAATAGCTTCTTCTTTCGTTAACACTCCTACTTCTTTGAATCTTTCCAACCATACAGGATTTTCTTTTTTTGCGAATTTATGCATATAGTCAATCTTTTCAAATAAAGTAAGAATCTTTTTTTCTGCTTTCTCTGGTAAATCTTTTCTTACTCCTCCAGGGCAGATATATCCAGCTGGATAAAGTCTTCCTCCAGTAATATAATCGAACACATCTAGCATATAGTCTCTGTATCCCATTGCAACATTAAATCCAGTAGTAAATCCTGTTCCCATTGACATTACAGCGTACCATATAAAGTGCGATTGTATTCTTGACAGTTCTGCAAGTATAACTCTGATGTATTTAGCTCTTTCTGGGATATCATAACCCATTAAAGTATCAACAGCTTCTGCATGGAGAAGATTCCACTGAAGAGGTTCTAAAACACATATTCTATCTGATAATACAGAGTTTTGCATTGGTTCTCTATATTCCATTAACTTCTCAAAACCCCTATGTAAATATCCTGGATCAACTACAGCTTTCATCACTCTTTCTCCACGAAGCTGAACTCTCACTGAAAAGTTTCCTGAACCAGGGTGAGCTGGTCCAAAGTACATTTCAAAATCTCCTTGTCTTTCTTCTATTTCAGTCATTTTTTCACCTCAAAATAAATATCTTCTCGGGGATTACTTTCATCATAATATTCTTGTTGTACATATTTTCGCCAGTCGAAGTCCTTTCTAAACGGAGGAGGGCCAGTCCAGTCTTCCAACATTAGTGGAGTAAGATTAACGTTTCCTTCAAAAATCACGCCATAAAACTCATGGCATTCTCTTTCACATAATTCTGCATTTTTACTCCATAGAGAAGTAACAGAAGATATTGTAGGATTTTCTCTATTTATCCTTGTTTTTATCGTTAAAAGCATTTTTTCTTTATAGGACCATAAATGGTAAGCAATTTCAAAATTATTCTTTTCAATCCAATCTGTAACACTTATTGTAGAAAGATGTTCAAAACCCATATCATAAGCAATCGAACAAGCATCTACTATTTCTTTAGGTTCAATAGATACCCAAAGTCTTTTTTTTCTTTGGATATTAACCTTCTTGTTTAATTTCTTACTTAAAGCCGTTACAATTTTTTCTTCTTTATCCAAATTATTCTTCTCTTTCTCTACTACACTCATTTTACTCACTCATCCGGCATTCCATGAACATGTTGAACTATTTTGAAAACAGCATCAAAAACAGCTTCAGGTCTGGGAGGACAACCAGGAATATACATGGTTACAGGAAGATAATCTTCAAGCTTCTTAACAGTGTTATATGAATCCCAATACATCCCACCTGTTATTGGACATGAACCCAATGCTAAGACAAACTTTGGATCAGGCATTTGCTCATAAATCTTTTGTGCTCTCTTCATTGATTTTGGTGTCTGAAAACCAGCAATAAACAACACATCAGCCTTTCTTGGTGAATTAACTGTTATCATTCCAAAACGTTCCATATCCCATCTTGAACCTACAACTGGAACAAGTTCAGTAAATCCACAAGAGTTAAACCAATTAAAAACCCAAATAGCTTTTACAAAATATTTCATCACAGTTTTCTTCTTAACCATCCTTTCCACTTTCTTCTCTTTTGTTTAGAAACACTATACACGAATTCTTGCTATAATTATTTAAAAAAAAATTTACTTACATATATCTTTTAGGGTAAGAATTTAATCGTGTTGCTATACTTACAAGCCCAAAAATGATAAAATAGGTCAAGGACTTTTCGGATAACCGAACATTAATCAGTATAAATACTTGCCTAATCATGTGAATAATTATGCACATGGTCAAAATGGTGATAACTGCGAATTAATCAATGAAATAGGTGTTTAAGAAAAAGCACTTCTACTTTGAAAAAGAAAAATAAATGAAAATAGTAAATCCAAAAAGTTACAGTAAATAGATAAAAATATAATAAAAAAGAAAATAAAAGACATCTAAGTTATGATTTATAACTCCCATATAGATAAAGAAATCGTTCTAAATAGTACAAGAAAACTTGATTGAAATAACCGGGAAAATAAATATCAGCTGCGTGACCTGCATATGGAAAAGTTAGTAAAGCACAATCTGTTTTTCCAGTGCCTAAATAAGCATTTTTTATTATCTCTGACTCTTCAATCAATCTATCTTTTTCTCCTTGAAATATCAAACAAGGAGGAGAGCTCTCATTGATCAATATACTTGGATTGACCCATTCGTCCTTACTTTTTGTTGCAAACTCATATTTAACATTGTTTGCAGGATAATAAGGAATTATTCCTTTTATCCTTAATTTATTTGAAAAAATTTCAGTATAATTTCCAGAATCTATGCTTAGCGCAGTAGCTAAAGCGAGTTGCCCTCCTGCAGAACTTCCAGAAATAAATACTTTATCTAAATTTGCTCCGTATTCTTCCGCATGCTCTTCCAAGTAAAAAGTGAAATTACCTATTTGTCGAATCATATCGTCAATAGTAAATTGTCCATAAACATTTTCTGGTCCGATTTTTAGCTTTCCAAAAACTGGTGTCTCATTATTTAGTCCGTATTGGATGTCAAAAACACAGTATCCTTGTGCTGCAAGATATCTATTCATCATTTGTACATTAAGCTGTCCCTTATCTCCAAGAACCCACCCTCCTCCGTGAATTCTTATAATTGTTGAATTTTTTCCAGGTAAGGTTTCACTTGTTTGTTTCGGTAAGTAAGCATCAAAATAGAGTTTAATATCTTTATCAACTGAATAATTACTTTTGCTACCATTAAAGTAAAGCACATCTGTTATAACTTGAACATCAAATTTTCCAATGCCAAAAAAGTATCCTGTTAGTTGAAAAGGATCATCGAGAAAATAATCTGTAAAACTAGAATTTTCTATAACTTTTTTCCAATCACCATCAAAATAAGGATTAAAAGCGTTTGAGAATTCTAATTCTGCTTGTTTTATTGTATAAGGAGTATAAGCTACTGGAACAAAAGAGAGAGAAGTAAAGGTTAACCCAAAAACTGCTATTAAGGCAATTTTTGCCTTAAAATATTTAGATCTCTTATTTGAAATGTTGATGAGTGTAGATGAAGAGTTTAAAACTATTAAACCAATAAAAATCCCTGCAGGAGCAACAAAAACGCTTAACAAAAAGAAGAAAGTGTTTTGCATTCTTGGAGCAAAAAATATTATCGATGTAACTATCCCTAAACTCAACCCCAATAACGCCAAAATTAAAAGAATGACTTTAGCTATTTTACAAACTATTGTACCCTTTTCTTTTTCTTTTTCTTTTTCTTTTTCTGTGTTTTCTAGTTGATCTTTTATTCTTCTTTTTTTCACTAACCAGTAAAGACTTATAAAAGCAGGAAAAGAAAATAAAAACAATAAACTAAGAACAATCGCAACAGAAAAGATCACATTTATAGATTTGACAGGTGTGAAACCTGTAAAATTAACAAAAAATAGTACAATAAAGGAAAGAAAAGAGAAAACAAAGTAAAGGTATGATAGAATTCTAATATCACTTTTTTGTTTCGGCGATTCTAATTGTTTTGAGTTCAGGAAAGACAAAAAGAAGTAATTAAACATAATTGTAAATATAATGAATAATCCATTAATATTCCAAATTAAAGAATTTGAGGGATTTGCTAAATAAATTGAGCCTGTGATAATATTTAGAACATTGATTATAATTGAAAATATGGTTATGTACAAAGGAAACTGTTTCATAGAAGTTTTAATTCTTGTTTAATTTATTTATTTTTCTACTGTTATTGCAAAAGTTTGTCCAATAGATGTACAATCAGTTCCTATTTGTGATTTTGTTACTAAGAAACAAATGAAATGCTCTTTTTTCTTTCACAAATTATTAACATTCAGTCTTAAAAATAGTTGAAAAAATAAAAAAAGAAAGTAAGAATCAGCTGTTATCTAATTTATTTCTTCTTTTGTAACTTCGGGCATTTTCTTTGGCCACCAGTTCCATTTCTGAGCTAATGACATTATTGCTGGAACTAAAATTGTTCTAATAAAGAAAGTATCAACTAATACTGAAATACAGAGGATAAAACCTACCTGATTCAATATCATTTCAGAGCTAATTAATAATCCTGAGAAAGCTATCGCCATTATTATTCCAGCAGCCGTAATTATTGTTCCTGTTTTTTCTACTCCCTTTATTATTGCGGATCTATCTGAATATCCCTTTTTCCTATATTCACTTATTCTGCTTAATAAGAATATATCATAGTCTAGTCCTAAACCCAGAACTATTGAAAAGGTAATTATTGGAACTATCCAATAAAGTGAATTCACCCCTCTTAAGACATTTGGGAACAACCAATCTAATACATTTTGCTCAAAAACTAGAACGGCAAGACCAAAAATCCAACTTAAGGTTAATCCAATAGTTATTAGCAGTCTTAAAGGGATGAAGAAAGAACCAAACATTATTACTATTAGGACATAGACTATAAGAATTACAGTTAGAATCATATAGGGGAAAAGGTTTGTTGTTACTTCTAGAGAATCAATCCAGAATATAGCTCCACCAGCAAGGTAAATTTCGTATCCAAACTCTTTCTCAAAGTCCTTCAATAATTTTCTTGTATGTTTCACCCAATCTAATGCTTCTTTTCCTTGAGGGTCAAAAGGAGTAATTATTTCAAAGAGTGCAGAAGAATTGTCTGATGTAGCATAATTAGTCCACATTTGTTTATACAAATCAGAATTACTATCTGATGAAGATGGATTTAAGAGTATAGAGGCATAGAACCATGGAATGGCTTGACCGTTCAACCAAGAGATTCCTGTTATAGATTCGTTAGTTAACTTCGTCTCAAGAGAAAGATTGGCTATGATCTTCTGACTATTTTCAAAAAATGTGGGATTCCTAACTCCATTAGTTTCATTGGTCTGAATAATTAAATAATAAGGTAACAATTGTCCAGCGTCAAAATCCTCTTCCAAGATAGCATAAGCAGCCCATGTTTGTGAATTTCTAGGTAGAAGATGTTTGTTTTCTAGACTAAGTTCCATTTTCATTACGTTCACAGATATCGGTACTGCGATAACAAGAATTAACAAGATTATTGGAACAGCATATTTTTGAGAAAACTTTGTAATTGTAACCCAATTTAATTTCTTTCTTGCATCTTTGATATTTTCTTTAATTTTTTTGTTTTTACCATTGTTCTTTATTTTCTCCAGTTTCTGTTCTATTTTCTTAATGTATTTCTCATTATAGAAAAACTTACCAAAAGTAAGCAAAGCTGCAGGTGTAAAAGTTAGATTTGTAACTAAAGTAACAACAACTGTAATCCCTGCAGATAAGCCCAAAGAAGCAATGGCATTAACAGGAAAGAACATTAAACCTAAGAAACAAACAGCAAGAGTTAAACCAGAGACAAGTATTGTATGGCCAGAATGTTCATTCATTAATGAAACAGCTGTAAAATTATCTTTACCCTTCTCCACTTCTTCTCTGTATCTAGTGAGTAAGAAAAGACTATAATCAATAGATATGGCTATAACTAACGACATAACAATACTTGGAGCAAAAGAAAGAATAGTGTAGATGTATGTAAACCCGTAAAGAATGAGAAAAGTAGTAAAGATACTAATTGCTATACTAATTAAAGGCAAAATCATAAGTTTAAGTCTTCTGATAACTATAGCTAATACAATTAAAGCAATAGGTAAAATGAACGAATCCATGCGTTTTAGATTATCAACTATTGCTGTGCTGAAATCTCTATCCATAACTGCTAAGCCTGTAAGATATACAGAATACTCTTCTTCATTCAAATGAATCTCAAAAGCAGTGTCTTCAACATATTCAATAAAATCTTCCTCTACATCTTTATTCTCGGTTTCATAGATCACAATAATTAGAGTTGAAGTTAGATTCTCAGAAACGAATGATTTTGCAACATCCGATTGATTAATGGCTTGTAACCCATAATAACTGTAAATTCCCTTAATTATCTGACTATTTTCAAAATTATTTAATTTTTCAATTAAAGCAAAAGTATAGTTCTGAACTTCAGGATTAAGAACAGAATTATTATTATTTGATTTTATAATAATGATTAAGCTTGTACTATTTGCTCTTTCAGGAAATACTTGCTCTAAAACTTGTTGAGCTTTATATCCATCAGTATACTCAGGAGGTTCAAACACATTTTCAGTTTTATCAAAAAAATTGAAACCATATGTTATTCCCAAAACTAGTATAATTATCCAAAAAACAAGTATTGGTACTCTAAATTTTTTTATGTATTTGTTATATCTATCAACAATCCCCATTTCATATCACCCACGTTTTGTTTATTAATATGCGTTTTTTGTTGTCAGTATCCTAAACATAACAACACCCTTATATAAACATAACCTAATAACTATTCTGAGAAGAGATGAATGATAGTTTCAGGATGAGAAAAGATCAAAGAAAAGAATTAATTAAACAAGTAGCAATACAAAAAATGGTTGAAGAGGGTATAGAAAACGTAAGTATGAAATCTATTGCAGAAGAAGCAGAAATATCAGATACGCTACTCTACCGCTATTATCCCAGTAAATATGTGATATTATATGACTTCTTCTTATGTGAATTTGATAAAATAAATGATCGAATTGAAGAAATCTTTGAAACAATCAAAATAATGATTACTGACCTTTCTCAATCAATTCCAATTCTAGTTAAAATATTGAAAAAACTTCTAAGAGAGTTCAAGTATGGATTACTCTTATTAATAAATGAAGAGGAAAAAATATTTACTTACTTGGAAGAAGGAAGAAAAATTTGGGAAGAGAAAGGAGAAAACGTTCCTACTCTTTCATTAGAATATTTCCTAAATAAGCAAACAGTGGAAGTTATCGCAGAATATTTCTTAAGATGTAAAAAGGACGGGTTCTTTAAAGAAACAATTGACCCAAAAGTTGCTTCAATGATGCTTATAACAATAATCTGGCAAACAATAATAAAAAGACCATACAAGTTCTTAGAACCAGAAATGAAAGAAGAAGAATATGATAGATTACTTGATGCACAAATAGATATCATAATCAAGGCTTTAACTCCAAAGTCTAAAAGTGAAAAATAGAATTAAAATTTTAAAGATATAAAGAAAAAGTGGGTCTATTATTACTTAAGCTATGATAAGCTCGATAAAATCGTTTGCAAATTTTTCTACTTTTTTCCAATCTCTGAAGTCAACAATATTGTTTTTCATATCTGGTTCATGTTCTTTGGCCACTACAGAAGCAATTTTCTTATCTAGCCAGCCCATTCTACTATTATCTGACAGATCAAGTTTTCCTCCAAATGCTTCAATTAGTTGAAATTCTAAACCTAGTTTTTCAATTCGTTCAATTATGTATTGTTTTTTAATTTCATCATATCTTTCTTGCTGTGCAGCAAAAGCTGAACTAATGAAAAATGCCTTTTTTCCGCTATATTGTTTTAGTTTTTCTTTCTCCTTATTCAGATAATTTTTTACTTCTTTTACCCACATTGACATCTTAATTCCTGTACCTATAACAACACCATCGTAATTATTAATTTTAGGAAGATTTTTGTTTTTGACTTTTTTTAAATCAAAAATGTCTGTTTTAATTTCTTTTTTCTCAAACATCTCCTTTAATTTCTCAGCTACTTCTTCTGTTGCTCCAAATCTTGTTCCATATAGGATTAAAACTTTCTTATCAGTAATTTTATTCACCAATTTGATTTACAAAATGCATAGAATATAACTTTTTGCTTTTACAAAACAGAAATAAAATAAGTCTTGAGAACTGAGAACTAAGGTGAAAAATAGTGTCACTTTGATACAACTCTCAAGACAAGAAAAACATAAACAACACAGAAATTAAAAATTAATTCTATATTATTGGACTTAACCCCTATCTCCATTTCAACGCTTTTTTTCAATAATTAATAAAAGAACAAGAAAAAAGAGTAAGAAGGTATTTTATAATATAATGAAGAAATAGAGAACAATTTGTGATATGGTGAAGGATAGAATAGACAAAACGAGGAAAAACCTACATAAATACTTGAAAAATAGTTGTTTTCGGTTTTGGGGATTAATTCTGTGAAATAATCGCGTAGAAATGTTTGGCTCTTCTTTTTTTGATAAGCTAATTAAATGTGGAATAGCAAAGGTTGCAGCAAGATCTGTGCTTATTGTTACAAAGGGTATTAATACTAACACAAAATATAGCACACTCAGGGTCAAGTCTTCTGTAAAGATAGATTTTTCAAAAAAAGTAAATGGAATCACTACTCCTACAAAAGTGAACAAAAACAATATCAGTACTTCAAATATAAAACTACCTTTCCACGATATTTGCTCGGGAGAGCTGATAATGATTTTTTTGTTTTTCTTATTAGGTTGCATAGTTTCAATCCTTTGAAGTGAGATGATATTTATATTCTTTTCCGAATATTTTTAGAAATTTTGCGATATATAATTCAAAATCTATTATCCCACCTACTTGTTTATTATCTGCCTTAATAACTGCATATTCTAAAGGAGCATGCGCTCTTCCACTATGTCCCATTCCTGCTACTATAAAAGGTATTTTCAATTTTTGCTGGAATAAAGAAAATGGAGCTGAACCTGCAAGTAGAGGTAGGACCATTACTTCTTTTTTGAATTCCTTGTACAACCTGTAAGAAATTTGAGCTAATGGATGTGAGAAAGGTATTTTTGCTGGCTCATATCCTCCTTTTTCAAATTCATATTCTATCATTGGAAAGTTTCTATCAAGAAATTCACTATATTTCTGTATCACATAAGATCTTGACTGAAATGGAGGGATTCTTATATCTAAATTTGCTTTTACTTCATGAGGGATTATTGTCATTGTTCCTTCTCCATAATATCCTCCTTCTATCCCATTTACTGATAACCCAGGTTTAAACAATATTTCTATTACTGCTTCTTTTCCCTTTAGTTCTTCTCCTTCTTTATTGTTTCTAAATCTTTGAATTAGTCCTCCCCGCTTCATATTTTCTTCAAGAGAGTATTTTTTTAGATACTCCTCAATTATTTTTTCATCTTCCTCATTAGGATTTATTATTGCGGGATCATCCATTATTCCAGGAACAAGTATCTCATTTGTTTTATCATTTTTGAGCGAATGAATACATTCTATCAGTTTAAAGATCGGATTTTCTATTAACCCTGACAACGATGAATGCATATTGATTTTTGCTGGTCCTCCCCACTCTCCTCCTTTACACCGAAGTTTTAAAGCTACTATTCCTTTCACTCCTAAAGGCATACTTATCCTACCTAATTCATCTTCCCAAAAAGCAGGAAAAAGCAAAGCATCAGCTTTTTCTAGTTTTTCTTTATATTGTTCTATAAAGGGACCAATGTGTGTTGAACCTAGTTCTTCTTCTCCTTCTAGAGCAAAGATTATATTTACTGGTAATTCTCCATACAGTTCCTTATATACTTCTAAGACATTAAAAAAAGCTATCGTTGGGCCTTTCTGATTACATACTCCTCTACCAAGAAGACATTTTCCTTTATATCCTTCTATCCACTCAAAATCAATTATTTCTGCGCCAAAGGGGTCAATCATTTTTTCTTCATAAACCCATTTTTCTGGAAATACAGGTTGAACATCATACATGCTGTAAAATAGAATAGTAGGTTTAGTTTCATCATGAACTAATTCTCCATAAACTACAGGGTGACCAAATTCACCTTTAGTCAAATCAACTAAATGAACGTCTTCTCCTCCTAAATGGACAATTTTCTCCATTAACATTTCTGTCATTTTTTCTATTCCGTTTCCATCAGCAGATACCGAAGGTTGTTTAATAAATCGTCTAATTTCTTCAATATGTTTAGTTTCAAAATCTGTTTTTATTTTTGAATAAATTTCTTCAATATTCAATTTAATCACTAATAATTTACATTGTTTGTATAAATAGCTTTTGAGACTTTTTACTAAAAATACCACTACAATATTTTAGTAGTATTGTAGAGAAAACTGTCTTTGAGTAAAAAATAAAAGATACAGGTGTAAATTAATTTAGGTGAGTATATGATCAAAAAACATTATGATCAAGTTGAAAAACTAGACGTAACAGACTACGGTTCTACAGGAACAACAATTAGATGGTTGATAACAAAAGAAGATGGTGCACCTAGATTTACCATGCGAAGATTTGAAATTGAACCAAATGGTCAAATTGGAATGCATAGTCACCCACAAGAGCACGAAATTTACATTTTACAAGGAACTGGAATAGTTTACAATGATAAAGAAGAATTTAATGTAAAAGCTCACGATGTATTGTTTGTTCCTCCAGATGAACCCCATGGCTATAAGAATACTGGAAATGAAAACTTCACTTTTATCTGTGTCATTCCGTATTTAGAATAAAAAAATTAACTTTCTTTTACATTTTCAATCCATTTTTTCATTTCATCTATTGTAGGCATAGAACATTTTGAAACTATCCTTGGACTAGGCTTTTTAGCTACTTCAGTTGCTTTCTATAGTAACTCTTCTGGTTCATGAAATTGCTTATCTGGAGCTTTTGAACTATTAAGATAAACTTCTATATTTTTTAAGAACAATTTCTTCCATTTTGGTTTAATAAGTTGTAATGTTTCTACTGCTACTTTGTGATTACAGAACGACTCATTGATTTTAATGCTATATTAAAATATGATGTCTAAAATTACATTTAAATAAAGAAAGCTTTTCAGTTTGTGGTTGTTCAATTTCTATACAGTGCAAAAAAAATCAATAATTATATTTTCAGCTAAAAAAGTCATTGATTAAAATAGTTGTTAGAAAAACCTTAAATTTTATTATTTTCATTAAAAATTATGGGAAAAGCTGAAAAAGATTATATTGATCGACTAGATGCCCAGTACAAACGTCAATCTGTATGGACGAAAGATTATAGAAATAAGATTTACCGTCAGATTGGTATTAAAGGGGCTAGAAGAATACTAGAAGTTGGTTGCGGAACAGGGGCCATTACCAAAGAAATTCGAGAAAAAAGCTCTGCTCAAATAACAGCCATCGATAGAGATCATTTAGTTATTGCTACTGCTCAAGAAAATATTACTGAGGTAGAATTTTATCGTATGAGCGTTGAAGAGATGTCCTTTCGGGATGAAACATTTGATATTGTTTTGTGTAACTATTTCTTTATGTGGCTTAATAAACCTTTCAAGTCTCTTATGGAGATGGTTAGAGTTTGTAAAACTGGAGGATATATTGTTGCTCTTGCAGAACCTGATTATGGAGGATGGATAGAACATCCTGATTTTGGTTTGGGAAAAAAACACATAGAAGGAATAAAAAAGCAAGGGGCTGACCCATTTATAGGGAGAAAACTTCTTTCATTATTTGAATCTGGAGGGTTAGAAACAACTCTCTCTGTTGTTGCTAATGTCTGGGGAAAAGAAAGATTATTAGAACAAATTAAGAATGAATGGAAACTTGTTTTAGAAACAGAACAGATAAATGATGAAGAATACCAAGAAATAATAACCAAAGAAGTAAAGACTATAGAAGATAACATGAGAATGATTTTCTTACCTATATTTTCTGCTATAGGTAAAAAAATAAAATGTGTGCAAAAGCCCTCAACTCCTCCATAAACTCTTTTTTTACTATTAAGTAGGCAACACTTAATATCCCTACAAAGGATTTTTTTATAAGAAGTTAGAGTGGAAGTCAAATGGATACTAGTTCAAAAATTTTTTTAGTTTTGTTTACATTAACATCGATTCTTCATATTATAGAAGAGCTTAAAATAGATCTAAAGAAAAAACAAAATTCTATTTTGAGCTCAATTACTAAACTTCTTCTTATTCCATTTTTATTAGTATTTTACATAATTTCAGCAATTACAGTATATCCTCTCATAGTCACAGCATTAGTTTCAGGGTTCTTAGGTGATTTATTTTTACTTTTACAAAGATTATATAGAAAAGAACGCTTCTTCTATTTAGGACTAGGTTCTTTTGCCCTTGGACATGTTTTCTATATTTTTAACTTCATAATTTTGACTTCTTTCCACAATTTTAGATGGTACTCTATTTTCCTTACATTTCCATTTATTTTAGGAGGAATAATAATAACTAAAATTCTATTAGTGCATATTAAAAAGAAAGAAGAGAAGATTTCAGTAGTTTTTTACATTTTAATGATGGTTATTTTAGGGATTAGTTCTTCCATACTTTTCGCTTCAAGTTATCGAACAAGTGAATTACTAATCTATCTCGGAGCTATATTTTTCGCAATTTCAGATGGAACAAACGGATATTGCAGATTTGTTAAACCGATTAAATACAAAGGAACTATAATTATGAGCACTTATATTGTAGCTCAATTTTTGATTATTTATGGAATGTCCTCACTTACTAACATCATTTAGACACTCTTTCTTTTTCTATTCTGACAACTTTAAATAATACCTTTTTTCGAATTAAAATATGAAAGATCTTGATGAATTTAAAGAATTCAGAAAAAAGATGAATGAAAGAATCTTTTCTTATGGAAACAAACAAATAAACAGATTTTTCTCTTTAGACTCCCAGTCTTATCGTGAAGGAGCTTTATCTGAAAAAGTAAAAGAACTCTTAGGTTTAGCTACTTCCACAGTTTTGAGATGTGAAGACTGTATTACTTATCATATTATAAGAGCTGTTCAAGTTGGATGTACCGATGATGAGATAATAGAAGCACTCGAAATAGCTTTAATCGTTGGGGGGTCAATTGTTATTCCCGAATTGCGGAGAGCGGTGTCCACACTAGAAGATTTGAGAGAAAGACAAAAGAAAGGATTATCTATAGATGAATTAGTTTAACACCCCTTCTTTTTTTCATAACGTTCTCTTTTTACTGTTAAAAACGAAGAGAAGTAGTTTTGTATCTTAACTGTATGTTTTTAGTTTATCTAATTCCATATGTAACAATTTTTTAGCTTCTGTATTCTTGGAATTTAACCTTAAAGCTTTTTGGAAACACCTAATTGCTTCTTCTCCAGCAAGTACCTTTCCCAAACTGATCCAATCTCTTTCAGATTGGGGTCTTTGTTCGCCTAAGACAAATTTTAATCCTTCTTCAGGTTTCCCAAAATCTACAAAAACTACATGTTGTTGTATTAGTCCTGTAGATTGGATATTTGGTAAAATCGTTTTTAACAACGTTTCTTTATAAGTTGGCTCTTGATGTTTTTTTGAAACCAACCAGTACCACTCTGTTACATCTTCTTTTATTTTTGTTACCAATATATGAGACTTATATTTTACTTCAGTTTTACACTTTGGGCATTTGTATACATTTATTTTTCCATTTATAATCTGTTTCAGCCTAAACGGTTCTTCATTCAAATTAATTGAAGAGCAAGCTCGAATTTCAAATTCTTTCGAACAATTTGGACAAATTATAACCTCTCTTTCCATTGAGCCCCCCTTTTTCAGACTCTAAATATAACATATATAAAATAACTTTATAAATCTACTCATTCACAAAAAAAGTCAATTATTACGAAAATAAGCATTTGAAGGAGTATAATAGAGTATTTTTGAATGAAAGGTTTTTTTTGTCGATATTTTTTTCGACACAAATAATAAATTGTCGATATTTTTTTCGACACAAGTATATTTTCAATCAATTTATTATAGTATAAAAAATACTCAGATAGTTTTTCTTTATAATTTAAAGCTCTAAATTATAAAAAAGATGCTGATTGGTTTTTATTGGTACAGAAAAAATCTTTTTAAACTGAAAAATCTCTTTTAAATTGAATTCAATGATTTCAAGAACATCGATGCTTAAACCAGAATTGCTTAAAAAAATGATGGCTGAAAGTGAAAAGAAAATCAGAGTAGAAAAAGAGTCTATTAACGCAATTAATGTTTTTCCAGTTGCTGATGGAGACACAGGAGCAAATATGTATTTTACGATAAAGAAAATAGTAGAAGAAGTTCAAAACGTAACAGATGAAGAAAAAATTCTTTCAGCTATTAATAGAGGAGCATTTTTAGGTGCTAAAGGAAATTCAGGTGTTATTTACTCTCAATTTTTAATAGGTATAGTTGAGAGCCTGGAAGAACAACAAGAAATTACAATAAATTCATTTTCTAAGGGGCTAGAGCAAGGAGTAGAATATGCTTATGACGCAGTAATGAACCCTGTAGAAGGGACAATATTAACTGTTATGCGTAAAGTGGCTGAAAAAGCTGCACAAATAGCAAAAACAAATGAAGAAATTGGGTGGGTAGAGTTTTTTGATGAATTAATTGAAACAGCTTACAAATCTTTAGAAGAAACTCCAGAACAACTCGAAGTGTTAAAAAACGCAGGAGTAGTAGATGCAGGAGCAAAAGGTTTTGTTCATATATTAGAATCATGGAGAAAAGCTTTGGAATAAACCTAAATGCTCATAGTTTTCATTTTTCATTTAATTACCTTTAAATAATATTAGATTCCTTTGCTTGTTATGACTACTTCAGAAGAGTCAATACCAAGTGATAAATTTCTGAACTTAGAAAAAAATAAGATAGTAGAGGGAGAGATATTAAAAGAAACGGATAAGGAAAAAATAACACTAACTCCTAAAACAGGAAAAACAAGAAGTAAATTTGAATTGTATTTCTTTAGTACAGAAGTAATACTTATGATCGCGGGTATTGTTATTCTAATTTTAGTTTCAATTAGTCCTTGGCTTTTCTTTGAACACAATTTAATAATAAATAGAGATGAGTATGGAACAGTAATCAGCACAAGTATGTATATTGGAGATTTATCCCCATTGGCATTAGGATTAACTACTGTTTGCTTGATGTTTCCTTTATTAAACAACTATTTGTACATTTTTGTATTAGAAAGTGAAAAAAGATTAAAAGCTTATATTATACGATCTGCTACAAATGCAATAGCTTTAGCAGTAATGCTTGCTGTAAAAGCAAATGGAATTTATTTTAAAAGCAATTATTCACAGGCAGTTTTTTTTGCAATTTATACACTTTTTGGAAACTTTTACTTGAGAACAGCCTTATTGTTTACAAGAAAAAAATCAAAGAGTATCTTATTCAGCAGAATAGAATCAGCTTCTCCAGCAGAAATAGAATGGAAAAAATACAACAAAATTTCAGGTTATCTAGCAGTAATATTAGGAATATTCATGCTGCAGTTTATTTGGTTAATATACCATCTCATAATTAGACCTGCAAAAATAAACAAAACAAAGGATCAACTAATCATTGAATTTTTGGATTTTGGCCAAGAAGTAAACTGTAGTAAAATAGCCTTAGAGCTCGCCATTTCGCTTGAAGAAGTAATTTATAGAATAAAAAAGCTAGTATTTAAAGAACAAATCTCTGGAGAGTTTTCACGTTATGGTTTTATTTTACATGAGATAAAAAATCCAAAATGGTTCTCAAATAAAGTATCCGAGAAATACGAAGCATTTATTCTGACAGTGAAAATGTCAGAAAAAGAAAAGCATGTTAACAGATTCTTTGATATAGCGGAAAGAAAGAAGATTAGTGTTAATGAATTTAGAAGAATATTTAAGATCAAAGATGATTATATCATAAGTGATTTTGTTCTATTACTACCTCCCCATACTGTTAAATTGAGAAAAAACATTGTATTAGGAAAGCAATTCCTTTTATTTAACTATGATTTGATCTTGATGAAAAGAAAGCAAATCAAAGAAAGTTTGCTTTACCACTTTGACGAAGTATTTAACCTAAAGATTACTGAAAAGGTAAAAACAAAAAAATAAACTACTTATCTATTATACATTTTTTCTTTTTCGATCTTCTTTTTGCTTTTTATTTTTTCATAGAAATTTGTATTCTGAGTCTTTTTTAAAAGAAACAATTTTTAGATTTTTTAGATAAAATTTATTTAGTAGCATTACATTTGGATTTTTATGATATGGCTTTCTTTATCTTATTCAATTTTTTCTTTAATAATTTTAACAATGTTTCTGATTGTTATTATTATAAAACAACTTGAACTTCGATGTACAGCAGTTTATTTTCTAATCATGATCATTGTATCTATTATTGGATGGATAGTTGGAGATATGTTACAGATCATTTTTAGCAGCTTGGAAAATAAAGAATTGGTTCTCCTATTTTCACGAATAGCTACTATAAGTAGCATGATTGCAATGATTAGCACAGTCTTATTTGCTAGAGTTCTAACTGCTCGTCAAACTTTGAATTCAACAATCGTAATTATTGCTTTCATGTTGTTTAGTGCTGTCGTTGCTCTCACTTTAAGTTCTAGTTATAAAGTAATTGATCCACCTAAAGATGTAGAATTTTACAAGACCGAAGCAGAACTCTTATGGGTAATTTTTGATGGAGTTTTGGTAATATTTGCTGGTTCTGTTTTCCTTTACTATCTTATTCGACAAAGAAAAATTGTACAAAAAAGATACTTACCTGTTTTAACTTTAATGAGCGTAGGAGTCATAATCGCTTTCTTTGTTAGCACTATCCTTTACACAATTTATGCGATATGGTTTATTGTTCCTTTATTACATTTAGAACTGGTAAGCGCTAGTTTAGGCGCAATAATAATAGGAATAGCAATGATCAAAGGAGGAAAAGAAGCAATTTACTATTCATCAAGAGTTTTCTCATTACATATTTTTGATGAAGTAGGAATAAGCTATTATGCTAGTGTTTTTCAAGCAGGATATATAGTTGATGAGCAATTAATCTCAGGAGTAGCATCAGCTATTATAAGTTTTGCAAAAGAACTAATCGGAAAAGAGGTTTTTCCACGAGAAATAGATCTTGACGATTACTCATTATTACTAGCTAAAAAAGACAATATAATTATTCTAATAAGCGTGGAATATCCTACTGCACATCTAAGACAGACGATGAACAATATTATTGAAAAATTCAGTATGGATATGAGTGAAGAGGAAATAGGAAATCTTGTTGAAAACTATATATGCTTTGAACCAAGAAAACTAGTCCACTAATTCTTTCTTTTTTCATTTTTTGCCTAATTTTCGTAAATTTTTATAAGAAAAGCAAGTAAAAATTCTTTAAGCTCCAATTATTTGTAAAAAATGAGAAAAAAAGAGAATATTAGAGATAAATTCTTAAAAAGGCAAAAATTGAGACAACAATAAAAAAGAAGTTTTAGCATAACAAGAAAAAGAATCAAATTGAGAGAGAGGTAAAGTAATGAAAAATTACTCAAAATTAATTAAATTTTCTACAGTAATAGCACTACTAGGATTCTTAGTTTCACTTTTTCTTTTGTATTCTGAACTAACAAATTCATTTTATTGCGTAATTGAAAAACAATTTTTTGACTGTGCAGAAGTAAATAGAAGCTCTTATGCTACTATTCTTGGAATACCAATAAGTCTTATGGGAGCTGTTTACTACTTATTTATTATTATAACTGCAATAATGATAACTAAACAGGTAAAAGAAAAGCTCTTACTTGATATTTTACTTCCTGTAACTACAACTGCTGGGTTAATTTTCTCTGTCTATTTGACTTTAATAGAAGCATTGGTAATAAAAAAATTCTGTGAATATTGTTTAACATCAGCAATTTGTAGCCTTATCTTGGCTTTAATTTACTTAATAAGACCTATTGCTAAACTAAAAAAATTCACAGCTAGAAAGGTAAATACAAGCTAAAGTTAATCTAATCGAAATAATCAAAAACTTAAAATAGGCTAAAATTTTTTATTTATATGGCTGAAGCAATAATATATTTTTGTATTTCCGCTTCAGCCCTCCCTCCCTCAATTTTGCATATTAATAATTAAATTCTCAAATTTTTTGAACATTCAAAATTAAAAAAAGTTAAGGAACTGTTTGTGATAAAAAAAGAAAAAATGTAGTTAGTTTATAGTAAAGGAATTAATCCTGCTCCACCGTTAATGAGCATTAGTAATCCCATAAAGATGGATGAGGTTAGACTCATTACTACTAGTAAAGTGTTTATTGATGGTCCTGCTGTATCTTTGAATGGATCTCCTACAGTATCTCCAGTTATTGCTGCTTTATGAGTTTGTGTTCCTTTTCCTCCTAGGTTTCCATCTTCTATCCATTTCTTTGCGTTATCCCAAGCTCCTCCTGCATTACTCATGAATATAGCAAACACGAAACCAGAGAGTATTGACCCTGCTAGAAATGCACCTAAGGAAGCTACTCCGAAGAATATTCCTACAAGTAGTGGTAACATAATTGATATTATACTTGGTAGTATTAACTGTTTTAATGATCCTTTTGTAGCAATTGCGATTGTTTTTGAGAAATCTGCAGGTTCTTCTCCTGTTAGAATCTTTGGATTTTCTTTGAACTGTCTTCTTATCTCATCAACCATCTTTGCTGCGTTCTTCTGTACTCCTAAAATCAGTACTGCACTAAATAATGCTGGAGCCATAACTCCAAAGAATGCGCCTATTAACACATTTACTGATAGCAAGTTTATTCCACTTTCTACTATTCCAGCTTCTTGAGCATATGAGAACATTAGTGCTACTACAGCTAGATTTGCAGCTCCTATTGCAAAACCTTTAGTAATTGCTTTGGCTGTGTTTCCTGCAGAGTCTAATCTATCAGCAATGCGAATAGTTTCTTCTCCTAAACCACCTTGTTCAGCGATAGCTCTTGAATTGTCTACAATTGGGCCATAGGCATCATTTGAAACAATGGTTCCTACAATAGCCAACATTCCTACTGCAGCCATTGCTACTCCAAATTGTGCATCAAGTAAGTAAGCTAAGAACATAGCGATAATTATACCTACTCCTGGAGGCACAACGCTTATAAGTCCATAGGAAAATCCAGAAAGGATTACTAGTGCATCTCCCTCTTCAGCTGCTTTAGCAATGTTTCTTGTTGGAGGAAGATCATCTCTAGTAAAGTAGTCACTTGTCCAACCAATGACAATTCCGCTAGCAAGACCTAGTATAACAGCAAGATAGTTTCTCCACAGGCGACTAATATCTTCTTGAGTTAAGGAATTGTTCAAAGTCATAAGCCAGACAATAAATGCACCTAAAGCTGCAAATATCAAAGTAGCTAAATAAGTTCCAAGGTTTAGAGAACGTCCAGGGTTATCAGAACTTATTATTTTGATAATGAAAATACCAATTAATGAAGCGATGAGTCCAATTCCTGAAAGCACGAGAGGATAGACAATAAAAGTTTCTTTAGCAGCAGACAGAATAAGAGAATTAGCTAAAATCATAGCGGCAACAATGGAAGCTACATAAGAGTCAAATAGATCAGAACCCATTCCAGCTAGATCTCCGACGTTATCTCCTACATTATCTGCAATTGTAGCAGGATTTCTTACATCGTCTTCAGGTAAGTCGAATTCACTCTTACCAACTAAATCTGCACCTACATCAGCTGTTTTAGTATATATTCCTCCACCACATTTCATGAACAGTGCAATTGTACTAGCTCCAAAACTGAACCCTAGTACCACATATGGTGATTGGAATATCCAGTACAATCCTGAAACACCTATTAGTGCAGCACCTACTACTGCTAAACCCATTACAGCTCCTCCGAAGAAAGCAATGTCAAAACCTTTCTTTGTTCCTACAGTACAACCTTGTGCAGCTCTTGTATTTGCTTTTACTCCAACCATCATTCCTAACCAACCAGCAATCATACTTGCTGCTGAACCTATGAGATAAGATATAGCTTGCTCCCAGTTTAGATCTCCAGCAACAACAGGAACTTTATATTCTGTCATTTCAGAAGGTAAGAATAGTAGAATTACTAAGAATAGTATGAATACAAAGATGCTAAGCACTGTGTATTGAACCTTCAAGTAAGTTTCTGCCCCTTTTTCTATATAACCTGAAACTTCTTGCATTTTTTCATTTCCAGGGTCTTCTTTCATGACTAAGAATGCGAAGAAAACCGCCATTCCTATCGAAATTACCCCTGCTATTAGCGATACAAGTAAAATTAACGGTACAGCCATTTTTTATACTCCTATTTTTTTCTTCTTTTCCGTATCATACACCCGTATTTAAAATTTGTGCAAATAAAAATTAATATGATTAACAGTTTTTTTAATAAAATAATTCATGTTAAATGGTTCAAAGATGAAGAAAAAAAGCGTTTAGGATATATGAAAAGAAAAAATCATTTTAGTTTTTTCTTTAACTCTCTTACAAATAAAAATACAGTTAATACTGTAGCCCCCAAGGCAAGTAAAAACAAATAAATTAAAGTTATCTCAAATGGAGAATTATCTAGAAAATATCCAAAAGACCAAGGAAATACGGCTGCTAAAGTATTAGGTATTGCAAACAAGAAACCAAGTGCCGTTGATCTATTCCTTTGATGTACTTCTTCTGTTACATATTTTGTACTTGCTGCACTACTAAAGTGTAAAAAGGCTATAAAAGTAAAGTACAACATTATTATTCCCCATGTACCAGCATTTTTTCCTAATAGAAAAATAAGTAAAATCGATACTGATGAACCTGCTAAAGAGATTAACATTGTTAAAGGAGCGTTCTTTTTATCACTTAATATTCCTCCAAAAATTGCAGTTAAACCTCCAATAATTAGCATAACAGAAGATAACCATCCAGCATTTAGAATACTATAATTGTAATAATCCACAAATATTATGCTTAGAAATTGTGTAACTATTTTATACAACCCTGATCTGAGTGAGGAATAAGCTAAACATGTAATCACTGCTAATGTAAGTACTGCAAAGAACTCAAATTTTAGCCAATAAAGAATTCTTTCTTTTGTTGATAACGAACTTCTTCTCTTCTCAATTTCTTCTAGTTCTTCTTTTTCAAAACTGTAATTAATTAATTTATTAAATCCTATAAACATCAGAAAAGCTAAAACAATTGCTCCTGTTCCAAAAAAGAGAAAGAATTTCCTCCATCCAATCCATTCACTAAATGAAGCTACTATTCCTGGGGTAAGTGCTGTTCCTATCATTCCTAATGCTGCATTTAGAGCCATTGTCAATCCTTTTTTATTCTCATAAAGATCAGCTATTGCTGCATAAGCTACAGGATGATAAAATGATGCACCAAAACCTACAGTTGCTGCTGCAAGAGCTAATGTAGAATAGTTTTGAGCTACTGAAGCTATTATTAGATGTAAAGCCATGAAAAATACACCTAAAGGAACAAACAGTTTTTTACTTGCTAGCCATTTATCGCCTAGTACTCCTACAGCAAAAGTACAAAGTGCAAAAACTACCATCTGAATAGTTGCCAACAAACCAATTTGTTTATTGTTCATTACTATATCATTTCTTATGACAAACATTGCTGCTCCAAATACATAAGCATAGAAATGGTTTAGGAAATGACCAAAAATCAAGATACTTAATGAAGCAATAGGATTTTTACTGTGTATCCGCGACATTCTATCTCTTCCACTACTTTTGATGTTAATTTTTGAATATTATTTTTAAACTTTTTTTTGAACGAAGTTTCCTAGATAAAAAAATTTAAACATGCAAAGAAGAGAATATATTAGAAACAATTGATTAACTACGATATTGGTTGAACTCCATGACAGAAAAACAGTTTATTTTCAAAATTGTACTTATTGGTGATGGCGCAGTAGGAAAAACTTCTATTAGAATGCAATATATGGGATACGGATTCAATACCAGTCATCTTATGACCCTGGGAGCAGATTTTTCATCTATTGATAAAGAAATTATTCCTAACGAAAAATGGAAATTTCAAATTTGGGATTTAGCAGGACAACAAATGTTTGAACAAGTTCGAGCTCGTTTTTACAAAGGAGCTCAGGGTGCCTTACTTGTCTTTGATATCACTCGCCCTTCCTCTTTTCAAAACCTTCCCATGTGGTTAAACGAATTGTATAAATTCAACGGATCAGGAGTTGTCCCTGTTGTAGTCCTTGCTAATAAGAGTGATTTGAGAGATAGAAAAAGTGTTAAATTCAAACATGTAGAAAAATATGTTTCTGAATTAAATCTGCGTACCCAACGCTATGGTGTAACTAATTATTGTTTAGAAACAAGTGCCAAGACTGGATTAAACATCGATAGAGCTTTTGAAATTCTCGGGAGAAGCATTCGAGATAAATCAAGCAAAAAAACATAATACCCAATACATTAATTTTTTATACTTTAAGTGATTCTTTTAAGTATATACTAATAAACGAAAGATTCTGAGGAAAAACCAATGCTCACATTTAAGATCCTTTTTATAGGCGATAATAGCGTAGGTAAAACTACTTTATTTAAAAAAATTGTTCAAAATGAAAAAAATAAAGAAAAGATCCCTTCTCTAAAAGCAGAAATAGTAAAAGTTTATCGTACAATCCAAGGAGAAGAAGTAGCTTTTGAACTATATGATTTACCTGCGAGAGAACTTTTATCATCTCCTCAAAGAACAAAATGGTATTTAGGGACTGATGGAGCGTTTATAGTTTTTGACATTACAAAAGCAGAAACGTTCAGAAGAGTAACATTCTGGCTAGAACAATTAATAAATTATAACAGAAAAGGGAAGATACCTATAGTATTAGTAGGTAATAAAATAGATATGAGAGACAATCCTAATGTGAGAAATAGGACACTAAACCCTATAGATGCTCAAGCTTTCTGTCTTCGACTAAATCGTACATCAGCTAGAGAAGGAATTAATAATGAATTCTTCGAAGTCTCAGCAATCTCAGGGAAAGGTTTAACTCAATTACTTGATGCATTAGCTAAAAATATTTATAACCATCACAAAAAAATAAAATAGGAAACATAGCTCTACTCGGAGATAAGATTTGAATGTTTTTAGTCGCTCACATTGGATATACTTTATTAACTGCTGAAATACTCGCACACCTATATTATTGGTTGTTCTTAAAGAAAAAGAATTTGGAGCCTACAGATAGTTGGGGAATAGTTCATTTTGCTTTTCTACCCCTCATAATAGGTGCTCTTGGTCCAGACATTATTGATAAATTAATTTCAGAACCTATAACAGGTTATGGCAGGTATATTGGACATTCTATTCCGTTCGCTATATTGATATTTATTTTATTTATAGCCATTTTTTGGAAGAAACCAACAGTTTATTCAGCTTTGATTCTTGGGTGGATAATGCACATCATTCTGGATACAGCAGGTTTTATTCCCTGGTTTTTCCCTTTTGTAGAATACAACTTTCAATCAAAAACTCAAACATATATTGAGCTTCTTTTTCAACCATATGTTTACAATAACGAAATTGGAGGATTCCTGTGCATACTTTTTCTCGCAGTTCTTTACTTTAGAAGAGGTTTTACTCTCAGATCTTTTATTCAACATATCTTTACTTTCTCTCCTAAATAATTTGAATAGATTTAAATAGTAGTCCATTACTACTATAGTAGTAATAGGGCGATTGAGTATGAAATATTGCACAAAATGTGGAACAAAAACACCAGAAGATGCAGTTTTTTGTTATGTATGTGGAACAAAAATTGATGATCTATCTGTTGATTTACAAAAATCAACAAAGGACAAAGTAAGCGATCACAGACATTACTATCCTCACTCTTCACAACAAATAGATGATAAATACTACAAAGATTATACCCACAAAGAACACGTTTTTCTTAAAATCTTAGCTATTGTCTTTATAATTGGAATGATCACTGCTTCTATTTCTTTATTTGCTGTTTTCAGCTCTTTCAGAATGGATGTCATTGGTACTCAAAATTACTATTTAGAAGAAGCAAACTCTAATGAAGTTTTTCTAAATATTTACAACGGTATTGGAGACATAGACATTATCTTTACTGATGATACAGACATAATGGTCGAAATAAATGTAATCGTATTAGGCAGAAAAAATGTTGATGAGTCAGAATTTGCGGAATTTAAAATAAATGATTATGAGAAAAATCTTACCATTGAGTTTGATTCTGGAGAACAAATCTTTTCTTTCTTTAATAAGAAAATTCTTGAATATGATATTAGCATTACTTTAAACTCTAAACTAGTTCTATATGCAGATGTTCAGATGGAAACGGGAGACTTTTACTTGGACATCAATTGCCAAACAGCTAATATAAACAATTTAAATATTGTAACAAAGACAGGTGATGTTAGCATTTATGCATATTCCACGGAAAATGTAACAATCAACAACGTATATCTAGTTTCCACAACTGGACAAATTCAGTTTAGTTTAAGTGATGAAGGAGCAAATTACATCAGCAATGTATTTGCAACCACAACCACAGGAAAAATATTTTTCGATTTTGGTAGGAATAGTATATACAATGGAAATGAAATAGAACTTACAACAACTACAGGAAAAATAGTCCTATACTGCACTAACATGCAATATTTAGAAAATGTTACTTGGTTAATTTCTACAAGTACAGGTTCGGTTTATGCAAATATCACTCAAGATTTTATCATTGAAAAACAATTACAAATTTCTTTCTTTATTACAGTTAATACTGGGTCAATAGAAATTCTTGCTGAATTCCACGATGATATTGGTTACCTTTTCGAAGCAACAACTGATACTGGAACAATTACAATTCCTGAACAATCTCCAAATTATGATACTGCTTTAAACAAGTATTATTTTTCCTTAAGCACTGACACTGGAAACATAATGGCAGAATTGTAATCTTATGCAGCATTTTTTTCTTTTTTTTGATTACAATAAATTAAAAAATGTTCAAAATTAGTTTTTCATATGACCGATAAATACATTGAACAAATTAGAGAAGATTCTCCTACTTTGAACCAAGTAGCTTTTTTGAATCATGCGAGCACAGCTCCTTTACATGGAAGAACACAGCAAGCTTTCTATGATTATTTGAATCAATGGTCTAAATACAATTTTACTGAATCAAGAGAAAAAAGTCAACTCGCTCGTGAAGAATTTGCTAAATTAATTGGAGCTTCAAAAGAAGAAATTCTTTTTACTTCTGATGTTACTCAAGGAACTAATTTAGCAGTTCACATGTTAGATTATGATGAAAAAAGCAATATTGTCTGCTATTGGAATGATTATGCAGGACAAGTACATAGTGCCCTTTTCTTGCAAAAAAAGAAAAATATAGAGTATAGACCTGTTCCAGATCGAGATGGATACATTTATCCTGAGGACTTTGCAGAAAAAATAGACAAAAACACTAAAATTGTTCTTTTGTCTCATGTTCAATGGATTACTGGATTTAAGTCTGATATCAAGGAGATAGCTAAAATCGCTCACGAAAACGGTGCAATGATTTTAGTCGATGTAATTCAAAGTTCGGGTGTTCTCAAGATCGATGTTAGAGATTGGGATATTGATTTTCTTACTTCGGGTGTAGCTAAATGGCTTTTAGGACCTAATCAAACAGGTTTTTTCTATATGAGAAAAAGATTCATTGATGAATACGATCCTCCTTTTCCAGGTTACCAAGGAGCAGATTATGGCTCTATTGAGTCTCCTTATTGGAATGTTAAAAAAATACAATACAGAGAAGGGATAGATAAGTTTCAAATTGCAAACATAGGTCCAATGATGTATCAAATTGCCTACGAAGGAATGAAAATAATCACTGATTATGGAATAGAAAAAGTAGAGAAAAGAGTTTTAGAACTAACTGCTTATCTTATTAAGAGAATCCAAAATTTAGGCAATTATGAGCTTTTAAGTCCTGTTGAAGATAAGTATAGAGCTGGGATTGTTAATTTCAAAGTTGATAAAAACATTGAGATAGCCAAAAAACTTGCAGAAGAAAAGATAGTTGTTTCTCCAAGATATGGAGGAATCAGGATTAGTCCTCATTTCTATAATACAAAGGAAGACTTAGACAAATTTATTGAAAAATTCAAATCTATAAAGAAATAGAAGTAGATTATCTCTATCTTACTTTTTTTGATGCTTACTAATTTTTCTGCCTAAATTTTATATAGTAGTACCATTTTATCCTCTTAATACAAATACATATGACCAATACGGGTGATTTAAAAGTGAAAAAAAAGAAACTTGAAGAGCCTGAGGAAGTAAAAGAAGAAGTTTATTGGCATGCGTTAAAAAAAGAAGAAGTCTTTAAGCGCTTGAATACTTCTGAAAATGGACTTAGCTCTGAAGAAGTCTCAAAAAGACACGAAATATACGGTTTAAACAAGATTGTAATTAAAGAACGTTTTAAAATTCTAAAAATGATTATTGAACAATTTCAAGATTTCCTTGTACTCTTACTAGTTGTAGCTGGCACCATAAGTTTAGGTGTAGGTATTTCATATTCTTCTCCTGGAAATATTTCTACAGAGATCTATGATGCTATTGCCATTTTTGCAATAGTATTACTTAATGCTAGTATAGGATTTGTTCAAGATTACAAGTCTAATCAAGCTTTAGAAAAACTAAAAGAGTATTTCGAGCAAGATGTGGTTACTATAAGGAACGGAAAAGAGTTCATTGTTCCTTCTTCAGATCTTGTTCCTGGAGATATAATTGTAATAGAGGCAGGAGACAAAATCCCAGCAGATTGTAGAATTTTACAATTAAACAATTTAAAAATAGATGAAGCCCCCCTTACTGGAGAATCAAAATCTATAACCAAGAGCCTAGATCTTGTAGACAAAGATGCAAGAATACACGATAGAAAAAATATGGTTTTTATGGGTACGACTTGTGTTTATGGAAGAGCTAAACTTGTAGTAGTAAAAACTGGAATGGAAACAGAGATGGGTGAGATCGCCAAACTTACACAAGTTAAAACAGAGATGACTCCTTTACAGAAATCTCTTGATAGGTTTGGTAAAAGTTTAGGTGCGATAATTCTAGCTTTATCTGCTGTTATTATGATTGTTGAAATTATTTCTGAGATTCATTTTTATGGTTCAGAGAAAACAATCTTCGAGATTATATTTGAGAGCTTTGAAACCGCTATTGCTTTAGCTATTTCTGCTGTTCCTGAAGGTTTGGCCGCAGCGATAGTTATTACCTTAGCAATAGGAGTTTCACGTATGGCTAAAAAACGTACAATAGTTTCTAGATTACCAGCGGTTGAAACTTTAGGAAGCGTTAACTACATTTGCTCTGATAAAACAGGAACATTAACCAGAAATGAGATGACTGTTAAAGAGATATGGACACCAGATGACAAATATATTGAAGTGGAAGGAAGCGGATATCTAAAAGAAGGAAGATTTATGCAAGAAGATAAAGTCTTCGATCCTTCAAAATCACCATCGCTAATGAAAGTGTTAGAAATTTCTTATCATTGCAACAATTCTTCTTTGATAAGAAACGGTAATTCTATCCAAGTCAGAGGTGACCCTACCGAAGCTGCTCTTCTAGTTGTTGCTGAAAAAGGAGGATTGACTGAAGCTGATAAAAAAGAGAGAATTCATGAACTATTTTTTGACAGTGACAGAAAAAGAATGACTACAATCCACAAAGATGGCGAAAAGAATATTGCACTCATGAAAGGTTCTCCACCCATTGTTTTACAAAGATGTAAATATATTTTAATTAATGGTAAAGTTGAACCTTTAACCGCAGAAATACAAAAGTCTATAGAAGAAGCTAACGTTAACATGTCATCTAAAGCTCTTCGAGTTTTGGCAATGGCTTACCGCGAGGTTCCTGATGACTTTGACAGAGATGATTATGACTCTATAGAAGTAGATATGATTTTTGTAGGATTAACAGGAATGATTGACCCAGCAAGACCAAACGTAAAAGAAGCTATACAAGAGTGCAAAGAAGCTGGTATAACTACAATCATGATTACTGGAGATCAAAAAGAAACTGCTGTAGCTGTAGCCAAAGAAATAGGAATACTAACTTCTGAAGATGAACTAGTTGTAAATGGAGAAGAATTAGACCTAATGACTGAAGAAGAGTTAGTAGAGAAAATAGAGAAAATAAAAGTCTATAGTAGAATGAGTCCCAAAGATAAATACAGAGTGGTCGAGACCTTACAAAAATTAGACAATTTTGTTGCTGTAACTGGAGATGGAGTAAATGATGCTCCTGCACTAAAGAAAGCTGATATCGGTGTTGCTATGGGAATCACTGGAACTGATGTAACTAAAGAAGTTGCAGATATGGTTATTACAGACGATGCTTTTAACACAATAGTTGATGCAGTAGAAGAAGGAAGAAATATCTTTGCTAACATGAAGCGATTTATAAGATACACTTTAAGTAGTAATTTTGATGAATTGTTTGCAGTGTTACTTATTACTTCTTGGTTAGGAGTTTTACCCTTTACCCCCTTACAAATTCTGTTCCTTAACTTATTAACTGATGCCTTACCAGCTTTAAGTTTATCCTTTGAACCATATGATCCAAAGTTGATGAAGAGACCTCCAAGAGGAAAACATGATTCATTCCTTCGAGAAATGTATTCTTTCGCAGTTATTTCAGGTATAGTTGCTTTCTTTGCATCTGTTTCAATGTTCTTACTAGTATATTTCCACATGGGTCCTCAAAAGTTCGGTTCAATAGACATCCCAGAGAACAAGGACCAAATAGTAGCTTATGCCCAATTTATGGCTTTCATTGTAACCCTTACATTTGAATTAGTTTTCGTGTTCATAGCTAGAAATGACAACGATGTCAAAGTCTATGAGACTAATCCTTTCAAGAACAAGATGCTCATCTGGGCAGTTATTAGCTCTGTTGTGTTACTTGCCTTAGTAATTTTCATTCCTGTGCTTCAAAGTATTTTCACTTCGTTCGACAACTATTACTATGTTCCTGATCTGGTAGACTGGGCATGGATAGCTCTCTTCACTGTCGGATTCAATATTATTATTGAACTCTTCAGAGAACTTATGATGACAAAGAAGATGAGTAAAATCGCTCACAAAATTGGTTTTGCCTAAATTCTTTTTTCTTTTAATTTTCTTTAATTTTCTTTAACTTTACTATCTAAAAGATCTTGAAATTCAAAATTCTGCAATTTAATTATTTGAAATGAACTGTTTAACGTTTAAATTAAATAATAAAAGGGTTTAACCGAATCTATTTATTAACTCTTATATAATAGATGATTCCTTAATTTTCAAGGTATTAAACAATGAATCCTGTCATTGAAATAGAAAATATTGAGAAAATATATCGTAAAAAAAGTAGAAAAGGTCTATTTAAGCGTGAATTAATAGAAGTTAGGGCTCTTGATAATATTAGTTTTAACGTTGAAGAAGGGATTATTTTTTCTCTTCTTGGTCCTAATGGTGCAGGAAAAACTACTTTAATTAAAATTCTTACTACTTTGCTCTTACCCACAGCAGGAAAAGCAAGAATTTTGGGTTATGATGTTGTTAAAGAGGGAGGAAAAATTAGGAAGCACATTAATGCTATGCTGATGGGAGAGAGAAGTATTTACTGGAAGTTAACAGGTTATCAGAATTTAGAGTATTTTGCTTCATTGTATCACATACCTAGAAAAGTTGCAAAAGTTAAAATCGATAAACTATCTGAAAAGTTAGATCTTAGCGATTTTATTAATAGAAAAGTGGAAACTTACTCAAGTGGTCAAAAATTTAAGATAGCTTTTGCTAAATCGCTATTAAATGATCCTAAGCTCATTTTTCTAGATGAACCAACTGCTACTTTAGACCCAAGAGCAGCAAGAGAAGTCAGAGAAATCATTAAACAACTAAATGACGAAGGAACTACTATTTTTCTTACTACACATAATATGAATGAAGCAGATGAATTATCAGATGAAGTAGCAATTTTGGATTTAGGAAAAATAATCGAAATCGATACCCCTGAGAATCTAAAAGAACAGATTCATACTTCAGAGAGTATAGTAATCGATGTTCCTTTTATTGAACTAAGAAGTAAAGATAAATTGTTATCTGATATCAGGAGTCTTTCTTTTGTTAGTGATATTGCCTATAGTCAAGTGGTCAACGGAAACGGGAATAAAGGAGAAGAAAAAACAAAAATAAGGATAACCACTTCAAAAGAGATTAATTTGTCAAATATTGTAAATCTCTTTGAAAAAAATTCTATTCCTATCTTATCAATTAATCAAGAGAAAATAAGTCTAGAAGATGTATTTCTATCAAAAACAGGAAGATTACTATCAGAGGATACTAGTAAAAGGGTGTGATTCAAATTATTGAGAAACAAGAATCTTTTTCTTATTTTTTCAAGAAAAATCTTATTGTCGTTAAAGGAGTATTTAGACAACAATGGCAAATAGCAAAGTCTTATCTCTCAAATACTAGTATTGCATTCATTGTACCAATTGTAATGACTGCACTTCCTTTATTACTTATAAGAGCAGTAGGAGTAGATGAACAACTTATTGCAGCTAACTTTTTTGGAGGGCATTCTGGGTCTATAAGTGGTTTTATTGCTATCGGGTCTAATATCTGGATGTTAATGCTTGCTATTCTCTGGGATTTTTCAACTTATTTACGTGATGAGCAAATGACAGGAACACTAGAAACACTACTTATGAGTCCGGCTAAAAGATATTCTATCATCGCTGGAAGAGCAAGTTTTTCTATCCTTTTTAATGTAATAATAAGCTTTTTTGCAACTATCATCAGTTTATTGATCTTTGCGAGAGATATGCTTTTTGAAATTGGACTATTACCATTGTTTTTACTCTTGGTTCTCACTGTGATTGGTTGCTTACCTATGATTGGCCTTTCTTACTTCATTGGTGCATTAGTCCTGAAGTTTAAAGAAGTTTATTCTTTAGTTAATCTTCTTCAATGGTTTTTTGGTCTTATAATGGGGGTGTATGTTCCAATTACTAGCCTACCTTTGATAGTGAGAGTATTTAGCATAATGTTCCCAGCTACATGGAGTGTATCTGATATTAGAGCTATTACTGCAGGTTCTCCACCTATGTTGTTATTATTGGGAATAAAAAATGCAGGATTCCCTATATTGATAAGCACATTAATAGTTATAGGATTTGCAATCTTTTGGGGAATAATAGGTTTTGTAGTATTTTCAAAATACGAGCTTAAAATCAAGAGAAATGAAGGTTTAAGTAAATATTAGGAGTTGAAGTTATGGAAAGTTTAGCAAATAAATTCAAGAAAATTAACAATAATATTAATGTTTTAATCAGTCAAATTAAAAAAGTTATAATTATCCAACTTAACTATCCAATAGACTTTGTTACACAAATATTCACAGCAGTTTTTGTTGGTTTATGGTTCGTCTTTCTTTTCCAGTCATTATCTAGTGGAAATGTTTCTGAATCAAGTGATTTTGGAGCTTTTATGGTTTGGGGTTTAGTCGCCTTCTTCTTCTACAGTACAGCTTTATGGTCTATAGGTAGATTCGTAAGAAGAGAACAATTAACAGGAACTTTGGAATCTATTTGGATTACACCAAATAATAAAAATTGGGTAATTATTTCGAATGGAGTGGGAGAATACTTCATTTTTGCTGCTGCAAACCTATTTATAATTACAGCTTTCTCACTTTTTGTTAAAATACCTTTTAACAATCTTGGAATGGGAATAATTATCTTATTTTTAGAGTTTGTTCAATCTATTGGATACGGTCTATTTTATGGAGCTCTTGTCTTCAAAATAAAAAATGCTAATGCAATAAGTAACTTAGTACAGTTTGGTTCTATAATAATATGTGCAGTTTTCTTTCCCTTTAGCGTTTTCCCAGATTGGATGATATGGATATCTCGACTTCATCCTTTTAGTTGGGTAGTTGATTCTTTAAGATCTAATATGATGGGTAAAGAGCCTGAACTCATAAATAAAGGTATATGGGGACTAACAGCTTTGCAAACAGAGATTGTTATTCAAATTCTGATAAATATGGCACTTTTAGCTATTGGTCTGCTACTATTCAATTGTGTAAAAAAGAAAGCTTTAGTTGATGGAACTTTATCTCATTATTAGTTCCATCTCAACTATTTTCCAAACAACAATCTAATTTTAGTTTCTATTTCTTTAACCTCTTGCTCTTTTCCCTCTTGTGATAAAACTTTTGCGAGAAGTGATAAAATATCCTTTGAACCAGGGTTTATTTCTATTGCTTTTTTAAGCAAAGTTTCTGCTTTTGCTAGTTCTTTTTTTTCAACTTTTAGTTTAGCTAATTCAAAAAGCGCAGAACTGTTTGTACTATCACTTTCTACTGCTTTTGCAAAAGCATTCTCTGCTTCTTCAACATTTTCAAGTTTTAAATAACAGATACCCAAGTTAAACCAAGTTATAGTATCGGAATTGTTAATACTGAGAGCCTTGTTATAAAGTTCTAAAGCTTTTTCAAGATCTCCTTTCTTTTCAGTCAAAACTCCTAAGTTAGTTAAACATTGAACATAGCTTGGTTCATACTCTAAAGCAGTTTTATAAGCATGAATGGCTTCATCTATTTCTCCTTTTGACTCGAGAATTGCTCCTAGATTAAACCACCCAAAAGGATCTGATGGATTTTCTCTTATATATTCCTTAAGATCTTCTATTATTTCGGACATTTCTTCATCCATTTTTATCACTGAACTATTGAACTAGGAGCTTTTCTCTTTTTCTTTTATATATTTTGCCTATATAAATTTAGGTAGTGTCTAGTTTTCTTCCGACAAAAATATTTGTGGGGACTCTAATAGTAAGATATGAAAACACAAAAACTATCTGCTCTTTTTAAGAGATGCAGAGTCCCCAAAAAAATAATAATAAAAGCTATTTATGAATATATTGGTTCAAAGAATGGTTTGAAGACAGTAGCATGGAAGAATGGTTTAACGCATCAAACATTATGCTATTGGGTAAAGAAGTTCAGGCTCTTTAGGGAACGTTTAAAAAAATAACTTTTTGATTCCAATAAACATTTAATACATTACCTTTTTTATTAATGTACAATTAGATTACAACAACAATTAAATATTAGTCATGCATCTAGTTTATTTGGTAAAAAAGGGGTAGAAATGTCTTCTAAAGATAAAAAACAATCTTCAGAACTAGAAAAAGCGATATTAGAAGCAAAATCAAGATTACAAAAAGTTGTTTCAAAGAAAGAAGGAAAATATATAAGAAAAAACGAATTAGAAAATGCGATTAATGAAGCTATTAGGAGTTTAAAACCTGTTTCTGAAGAATTAATTAATAAAAAAATGAAAAACAGTGCTTTTAAAGAAGAACTATTAAAAGCAAAGTCTGAACTAAAACAAGTAAAACAAGCAAAGAAGAGAGTAACAAAGAACGAAATGGAATTAGCTATTAAAGAGGCTATTAAAAATCTAAAACCAATAACTGAAAAAGGAAAAAAACAAATGACTTCAAAAGGAGAACTAGAATTAGCCATTTTAGACGCTTTTTCTAAACTCATAGAAGTTTCAGAAGAAGAGAAAAACTATGCATTAACTAAAAAAGAACTGGAAATAATAATAAGAGATGCAAAGAGTAAATTGAAAAAAGTGCCAGGAAAAGAACTTAGGCACGCATTATCTAAAAAAGAGATTGAGCACGAACTAAGAGACCTAAAAAGAAAATTAAAACCTGTTCCAGAACAAGTAAAAGTTCCAGAACTCTCAGTTAAACAACTTAGAACAGCAATTAAAGAAGCAAAAGTAAGATTAAAACCAGTTCCAGAGAATTTAAAAAGCATAAGTTCTATCTCAGTGGGAAGATCAATCAAGAAAGAAGGAGAGAAAATAAAAAGGAAACTTCTTCCAATTCCAGGAGACGCAAAAACTTTTGAAATACAAAATATCGAACATATTAAACTCTTTTCTGCAGAAAGATTGGATTTCAAGAAGTTCTTAATAAAACTAGAAAAACAGAAACAACAACCACTACTAAAAATAATAATCAATCCAAAAACAAAGTTCTGTAAGATAGAATTAATGAACAAAGATAACCCCACTTCTCCATACAACATTACGGCGGGAGGAGATATTTTAGAATTCACATATACTTATCGTTTCTTATTTAAACACGGTTACATAAAAATAGAGAATAACTACCCTCTACTCCTTTCAGATAAACAATGGATTGTGTGGTATCTGAGAGAAAAAATAGAATTAACTTTCGTGGATATAGCCTTTGCAATGGACGAAACAGTAAGAAACGTGAGAAACTTGTTCAATCAAGCAGAAAAAAGAATAAATCAAATACTAGACTTCGTTGTAAATGAAGAGCATTACCAGCTAGTTGCAGCACATGCAATGAAAAGAAAAGGAGTAAGAATACAACAGATTGGAGATACAATAATAGAGCCAAAAATTACAGAAAAATATCTGATTGAACAACAACAACTAGAAGAGCTAACACATATTGAAGAACTTGAAAAGAAAGTAGAAATACCAAGAGAGTGGGTAATAAAAACAGCTTATAAAATAGAAACACTAAAGGGAGGATATTATCTGTGGAAAGAGTTTCTAGGAGCACTAAACAAAGATTCCCTGTTGATGATAGAGAACGACAGCTTACCCCACGAAGAAGAATACTTGATAAACGCAATAGGTTTAGGAGGAGAGATAATTCCTGACATCAAGAGCAACTTCAAAAAACTCATAGACATATTCTCAGAAGCTCCAGATGAACTAGTAAAAATAGGAGATACAGCCTTTTTCATGGGTTATATGGATAACATTTATTCTAGCCAATTTTGGAATATAAGAAACTTCGTTAAAGGAAACAGGAAAAATTGGAAAAAAGATTTCGTAAAAATAGCAATAAAAGCATATTCAAAAGCTCTAGAAAAAATTAACCCAGCAGTTTATCCTATAAAGTACGGAGTGCTAAAAAACGATTTAGGAGTGTTCTACTTTTTTCTATCAGAACTAGAGCAAACTAAAAAGAATACTCTAGAAGCAATCAAAAATATGCAAGAAGCAAAAAATGCATTACCTTTAGAATTCTTTAAAACAAAACATAGCGATATATGCTACAATTTAGGACTAGCCCACTTATTAATTTCAAAAATAGAAAACAAAGAAGAGAACATAAAACAGGCAATTCTAAATTTCAATTTTGCCCTACAAGGAAGAACATTAAGAATGTACCCTCTAAAATACGCGATAACGGAAGTAAATCTAGGAATAGTCTACCAAAAACTGGCAGAAATAGAAGAAACGTCATTAAACTGCACACTAAGTATAGAATCTTATAACAACGCTCTACGATCAAACACACTAGACATAATGCCCACAGAAGCAGCAATGATATACAACAACATAGGACTAGCTTATTGCACATTATCAAAAGAACAAGAAACAGAATACAATATTTCACAAGCATTAATAGTACTAAACGATGCTTTAACAATAAGAAATGAAGCACAGTTCCCAGTTGAATACGCAATAACAACAAGTATTTTAGGAAAAGCTTACACAATTTTAGCTACAGTCAAAGAAACAAAAAAGAATTACGAAAAAGCTATATCTGCATTTAACAAAGCAATTAGAATATTTATCAAGAAATACGAAGATTTCTATCAAGCTATAATTCATGAAAAGGAGAAAATTGAAGAAAAACTAATAGATATTTCACAATAGTTTTTTCTTTCTTCTATTTTCAATTTGCTAAATGTTTAATTAGTATACTGAGACAAATTTTAGGTATTTACTTGATTTATTGGTAGTATTTTTACTTATGTTTATAAATAAAAAATACTATATTTTATTGCAAAATGAAAAGTTTTTTACCTAAATTTCTGCTTAATGAAATCGATCTTTATTTAGATGATTCTCAGAAGTCTATTTTTGAAGAGAAGGTTAAAAGTATTGTAAGTAATGCTTCTGACTATGATACGATTTCCAAGGACATTACTGCCTTTCTTTTGAATGAAGATTTTACTGATTTAACGACTTATGATCAAATGCTTATTCTTGTTTCAATTCTTCTAAATTACTGGAAAAAGGATTATTCTCTTATTTTTAGCATCTATGACAAATTTCATTCTTTTGATTTACCTCTTAGCGTTATGATTTGTTTTCTTCTATTTTTTCAAGAATCTTTTGATTTAACCACTTTTAACCTTTGGAGAGAGAAGATAGAAGAGTACATTACAAACATTTCTGATTCTACTGAAAAAGAATTTCTTAAAACTGCTATTGAGCAATTTGCTTCTAAGCTTGAGCAAAGGCCTGAGGTTGGTTATCGTTCTATGAATCAGCTTATTCGTTCTCTTGAGGAGAATGAGCATATTTCTTATCGATATCCTTTTGTTTTCGAGGCTTTAGAGATTGATCTTATTCAGTACTCTAACATTTTAGCTGATGAAGTTTTTTCTGAAATCTGGATTGAGTCCGCTAGAAGAAGAGCTGAAGTTATGGAAAACTATGGCATGTTAGTTCAAGTTAACAGCCTTCTTGCTAGTATTTTAGTTAAAGAGTATCATCTTGAAAAAGCTAAAGAGAAAATTGAGGAGGGGTTAGAGATTGCTAAGAGGATCAATTCTCCTATTTTAGCTGCTCAAATTGAGTTGAACAAGGCCTTGTTATTGAAGATGCAAGGTAAGTTGGACGAAGCTTTGAAGTTATATGAAAAAATTGCTAAAGTTAAGAATCTTCCTCAAACTTTTCAATTGGATATTTACAGTAAAATAGGTGAAATTTATCTCAACAAGGACGAGATAGTTAAAGCTGAAGAATACTACCTTAAAGCTCACGAGATTAATAAGAAACTTAATTTTATCAATCCTCTTGTTGAAATAGTTATAGGTTACATTAACCTGATTTTAGAGAAAGATAAGGGGGAAGCTTTAGATGAGGGGTTGAAGATTGCTGAAGAACAGTTTGATTTTTCTTCTATTCCTTACTACTACTTCTACAAAGGTATTTATGAGCAACAAAGGGTTAACTTATCCTTATCTATTGAATACCTTGAACAAGCTTTGAACTCTTTTGAGCACCAAAAGAACTTTGAGGGTATTGTTTATACTAACGGTGCATTGGCAGAGTCTTATCTTCAGATTTACAAGCTTCTTCACGATAACAAATATTCTTCTCGGTTCCTCTATTATATTGACAATCTTATTGAAATACTAAAGGAGTTAAACAATCCTTTGTATGTTGAAGCAATAAAGACTAAAGCAGGTTACTATTTAGATAAAGGTTTAATTAAAAATGCTGAAGATCTGTTTATTGATGGAATAGAATTTGCTAGGACACGAGGATTAAAAGAGGAAGAAATATATCTTAAGGAATCGCTTACTAACAAGAAGAATTTAACAAAAATAACTTTAGAAGGTACTCAAATACTCTTTAGAAAAATAAGGATGTTCAGCTTTGGTAAGCATAAAACTGTTCCCACCAAATTATACTTACTTTTAGCCATTAATGAAGCTGGAATTCCTTTAGTTTCTCACTCTTTTACTGAAGAAGAGATGGTAGATGATCTTTTAGTTTCAGGGTTAATTTCAGCTATAATTAATTTCTCTTCTGAAGTTCTAGGAAAAGGAGGAGAAACCTTACGATCAATAAATCATGAGGGCAAAGCTGTTATAGTAGAGAAAAAGGACAATGTGATGGGTATCTTAGTTGCTGAAGATGAGAATTTCGAGATGAGACTGGAACTTAGACAGTTTTTGCAGAAAGCGCTTGATAAGTTAGTTTCTGGACTTCCTATTGTCAGAGAAAACGACAGTGAGATTTTTTCTATTATAGAAGAAGTTTTTGAGAGAAAATAAAACTAAAATTAAAACTAAAATTGAAATTAAAAGCAAAATTGAAATTATAAAATCAAAGAAGGTAAAAATTAGGAAAAAAGAGATTAGGAAACTAAAGGTCTAACTTGATACTTTAGTCCTATAATTTTCATTATATCTACTGCATCTTCAATGGTGTTTGCTGATACTTCTAGTTCTTCAATTATTTGATCTATATAGAGTATTTCTACTGTACTCATCTTTTCTGTCTCTGGAAGAAGTTTTTCTAGAGCTTTATGATTATTTATGTCTAATTCATGTTCTATAGCATGTACATCGTTAAATATTGGATGAGAAGCAAGTGGTTGAATGCATACTACTTCTAATACTTCTACTGCTTTGTCGATCAAGTCGCATAGTAAATCACACTCTTTTCTCAAGTATTGGGCAAAATAATCTTCTATTTTCTCTCTTGGAATATAGAGTATTTTCCTTAGAGAGCGTAAGATGTAACCTATCGCTTTATCGAGTGTTGTTGTAAGTTTGTAAAAGTGGTAGTCATCTGGAGCAGGTCTAACACTGCTGTACATTACTTGAGTAACCTTAAATACAAGATCATCTGCACGCCTTTCTTCTTCTTTTGCTTCCCTCATAAGTTTAATGGCTTGTTCTTTATCGCCATCCAAATATTTCTTAAATGACTGAGCTAGTAAATGAATTGTTTTCTGTACTTTTTCTGCGTGTTTTATTGAATGAGAGGCTTGCACCCATCCTGGTCTTGTTTCTATTGCTAATATTAAGAATGATAAGCCAAGAATGATTAATAGTATTCCACTTACTAAGAAAGGAAATTTGAAGACATTACTAACTACACTATTGCCTAGAAACTGTAATGATTCAAAATTTACTACTAGTCCTGCTAAACCGAGTACAAGTAAAGGTCCAGTGAAGTAGCCTGAATCTAAAGATGAGCGATAAACACCTATACTTTTTTCTCTTTTTATTATAGGAACAACATCCTTTGTTATACTTGGAAGAGAAGGATAATACAGAGAAGTACCTAGTCCAGCAAGCAAAGTTAATAATACTACAACTCCAAAAACATCAGTGAATATAATCAGTATAATACTAGATCCAGCAAGAATAAATCCAAGTATCATAGGTGTTTTTCTTCCAATTCTATCGCTTAATTTACCCGTGAAAGGCATACTTATTGACCAAGCTAAAGTGAAAACTGAGGTGGCTATACCAATTTGTACATTAGAAAAACCGTAAACAGTTGATAATAGGAGCGGAAAAATCAAAACTAGAATACTATCTGTTATTCTAGAAATGTGTCCTCCCAAATTTGCTAAGATTAGTGTTGGAACTCTAAAAATATTTTTTGTACTCCATCTACTTTCCACTTTTGTTGCATCCAACAGTACTGAATCTTTTGTTCCTGCAACCAGATCTGTAGTTTCTACATTCTTAATAAATACAAAACCAAAAGCTAGAGCTGTTCCTGCAATTATTAAAGCAAAGATGAAAGTTTCAGCAAAACCTAAGTTATTTGCTATCACACCTGCTAAGAATGAACCTAAACTTGAGCCTAAGTACACTGAAAATTCCATTGAACCCACTGAAAAAGCTGCTCCTTCGTAACCTGCAATATCAGTGAGTGCTGACATAGTCGAAGTAAAGAGTAAACCTAATCCCCCTCCGATGAAAGCGTTACCTAAAGGTAAAGCCCATAAGTTTCTTGAAAATGCTAAAGCGAATGAACCACAAAGAAGCAATATTAGTCCTATTCTAATAGTCCATTTTCGTTGATATTTGTCACTAATAGATGAGCTAAAGAATCCTGCTATACCTTTAAATAGCCCATAAGCTATTACAGCAGAAGATATTTGGAGAAAAACTATGAAACTTTTTTGGAAATTTTCTTTTGATTCAAAGAGAGGAAAATCGGTAAATGATTCACCAAAGAGAGAAAGAGAGGTTCTTTGAACACCATAAGCTATACCTGCAAAAAGTAGTACAGTAATTATTGGTCCCCACTTGGAGATAGACTTTAAAAATGAGAAACTTTCCAGCTTTTTTTCTTTCATTTCCATACAATTATTCAAAAAAAATAAATAATAAAGGTTGTTATCTGAATAAAAAGAAAAATCAAAGAAAATGCAATAAATTTAAATTAAAAAATGAGTTTGCCAAATCGGAAATGACGAGACAAAAAAAGAAAAAGGATTATTTTGTAAAGAAATTCTCTGTTAGCAGACAAATTTTAGCAGATTATAACGATGTCGCAGCTACTTTCCCCAGAGTAAGAGGACATTTAGAATACGACATTACAAATGCAAAGAAAAGAATAGAAGAGATAAAAAAAGTAGATAAGTACGACATTTCTTATACTGCTTGGATTGCAAAATGTATTAGTCGAGCAGTTAAAGAAGATTTAAGATTCAACTCCTATAGAAAAGGCAGAAAAATCATTGTCTTTGAAAAAATTGATATTAGTATAATCGTGGAAATTACAACTAAAGAAGGAAAGAAAGTGCCTTTTAACTATGTTATTAGAGATGTAGAGAGTAAAAGTGTAAAGGAGATAACAGAGGAAATACGTGCAGTTCAAAAGAGAAAAATAGAAGAGACAGAACAGCTCACAAGAGATAACTCGAGTAAATTTTCTTCTCTTTACTTGCTTATTCCACGCTTTATAAGAAAAATGGTCATAAAATCAATTTTGAAGAACCCATTTAAATTAAAGAAACTAATAGGTACAGTAGGTATAACTTCTCTTGGAATGTTCGTTCAAAACTTTGCAGGATGGGCTATTCCTTTTGCTGACAAAACCTTAAATGTAGCAGTTGGGGGAATGAAAAAAACTGTAGGTCTAGAAAATGGAGAATTAAAAGAAAAAACATTATTGTGTATAACCTTTTTAGTAGATCATAACCTTATAGATGGAGCGCCAATAGCTAGATTTGTTGCTAGAGTTGGTGATTTAATGAAAGAAGCAACTTTTCTTGAGGATATAAGCAAACCTTAATCACCTTCACAACTCTTTTTTTCGAAAATAACAAAACAAATTTTTTTTCTCAATTTCTGAAATTAGCAATCTATACAAAAATTAAAAGAAAAAGTTATTAAAACAGAAATAAGGTTACAGGTTCTGATAGGAAAATAGAAAAAGACTCTACGTTATTGGAATATTTTCTGTTTAACAAAAATCTACTTTTGAAAAATAAAGTGTAGTTTTCAAGAAAAACAAAGAGAAGCCTTACAAGAGAACTTTGAATAAAGAACTTCTAAAAATTGTAATCAACTCAAAAAAATCTAATTCTTTTATTATTTTCTTCAATTTTTATCCTTTTTCTTCATATTCTTAGAGTATATCTCTTCTATCTTGTAAACAATTTTCTTAAAATCTAAGAATTCTATCTTTCTATTTTAACCATAAGTATTTGTAAAAAAGAAACTTTAATATAAGGATTACCAGATAGAGTAACAGTAACAAACTTGTTAGTGGAGCAGAATGAACAAACAATATGAAGATGTATTACATTTTAATCAGAAGCAAATATTGGTTCTAAATGAAAAACAAACAGAATTAATTCGTGACCCCCAATACTCTCCTATAACAAGAGTTCTTCGTTCTGGTCCTTTAACAGTTCAAGAAATAACTGAAGAATATAACAAACTAATACTCATGAATTGCCAAATTGATAACGAAAATAATGGTAATTTTGAAAAATTAAAAAGATCAGAGAAATCTATCTATAGATATCTTCGAGATCTTGAGGAATCAGGATTAGTTACTGTAGCTGGTCAAAGAGTCATTTTTGGTCAAACAGCTACACAAAAGCTATGGTCGAGAACAGCAAAAATTTTTGTTTTTAAAACACAAACTGTTAATTTTTGGAAAACAGAAGAAGGTTTGAAATACGCAGAGAAAATTAATGATTTACTGCATATTATTTTTGAAGATTATGACAAAGAGTGTAAATACACCCAGGAGTTATTAATTCGCTTAAATAAAATCGCTGAAGAATCAATTTTAAATATTTTTACAAAAAATCCCAAGAAAATTGATGAAATAATTGGGGGGTGTGATTTCGAAGATCTAAATCACATTCTTAAAGAACTTCATCTTTTAATTTTATTACTAAAAAAGGATGAAGTTGAAGCTTTACTACAAAGTTGTTTTGACTAATTTGAATTTATTTACCCTAATACTAGTTCTTTTTCTGGTTTTGACTTCTGTTTAGTCTTTTTTGTATCTATTGTTTTTTTCTCTATTTCTGTATCTTTTTTCTTAACTATATCATCTTTCTGTTGATCTAGGGATGTTTCTACTTTCTCTTTCTTTTCTTTAATATACTTAGCTTCTTCTACACTTACTTCTTCTGTCTCTTTTGTATCATTTTGTTGTTTTTTCTCTTTGATTTCTTCTTTAGAAGGAACAACTTTTTTTGAAATCCTCTCTTTTCTAGTATCTTTTGCTTCTTGTCTCGTTTCTTTTTTTACCTTTGTCATTATTTTAGGTTCTGACTTTTGTTCTTTCTCTTTTTCTAGTTCTTCAACTATTTTAATTTGCATTTCTTTTTTGACTCTTTCATATAAATTGACTGACCAAGGTAAATTCTCTTGAATTGAAATATTAGAGAGAGAACGAAGAATCTCTATAACAAATTTTTTCTGTGTTTCCTTGTTACTTGAAAGCTTGTTATATGCATTTGACAAAATAGAATAAACTTTTTCTTCCTCAGTGTAAAGAAACAACATATTTCTGATTACTGTTGAAAGATCTCTATTTTTCTCAAATTGGAAAATGTTCTTGCATATTATATCTTCAAATACTTTTTTAAGGGTAGAATCATTTTTTTCTACTGTTTTTAGATCAAAACAAGTTTGAATACTTTCAATAGTTAAGTTTTGTAAAGAGTTAGAAATGAAACCCTTTTTTTGATTTAATGTTGTGATTACTCCATTTAGGAAGTTTGTGCTCAAGGTTTCTGCGCAAATAGATAACAGTTCATTTTTTTGATTAGTAAAAACTAATTCACTCTTTAGATTTTGTAAAATGACTACAACTTCTTCTACATCAAAGTCTCCTGAAATCTTGTTTTTTATTGATTCCTCTGAAAAGAATACTGAATAATAATAGAATTTTTCACTTAACTCTGATAACGTAGGATCTTTACTTTTATTCATATCTTTTATATTCATTGAAAGTGCAACTAACAACCCTCGAATAATTTTTTCAAAATCTCTTTTTTCTTCTTCTTTTGAAACTTGGAGTTTAAATAACATTATAATTAGTTTATTGATTTGTAAAAGAACTAGTTCTTTTTCTTTTAATGTTAAATCTGATAACTCGGTATCTATTGCAATTACTGATTTATCTAATAAAAAGTTTAGATTTTCTCTTGTCTTTGAATTAAGTTTGCTTTCTTTACCTAAAGCATGAAAATAAGCAAAAGTGCTAATAGCAAATAAATTAATTCTCTCTTCTAGTCTATTTAAAAAAACTTCAAAGTTTCTAACTATTTTATCTAATTTTTCTTCAGGTTTATCTTGCTGCTCTAAACCTATTTTAAAGCTATTTAGGTAGTCTATTGAACATTTTGAAGAAAAGATGTACAATATTGTTGGATAAAAAGTTAGATATTCAAGGAGCTCTTTCTTAATCAAATTAATGTCAAAGAAATAGTTAGATGCTCCCATTAAAAGTGCAAAATCAGTAAGAAATTGTGCTTTCTCAATAGGTAAAAATTTTAACAAATCGTTTTCTAAATACTCAAATCGAATGAGTTTTCTTCCGCAAGAAGGGCAAGACTCTTCATTAACTATTTTTTGTCCACATATTGAGCATAAAACAGTCTTTTTTCTTATTTGTATTCCACATTGATTACAATAATTGCTGTCAGGGTGATTAGAAGAATCACAGTTTAAACATTTAACAACCTTAAAAGAAGGTTTTTCTTTTCTTTCAAAGTATTCTTCTTTTTGTTCTTGTTCGATACTTGTCTCTTTCTGGTGAATGTCAAATTTTAAACCACAATATTTACAAAAACGAGCGTTTGGAGGATTAACAGTTTGACAGTTTGAACAAATCAAAATGTTTGGTTCACTTTTTTTCTCTGTAAATCTTGCACCACATTGGGTACAAAATTTTGCATCAATTTTTTGCATAGATCTACAAAAAGGACAAGCTTTTGTCTGTGAGCTACTTTTATTTTTCTTGTTTCTTTCATTAGCAAAGTTGTATCCACATTTAGAACAAAACAGAGCTTCATTTCGAACATATTTCTGACAAACAGGACATTGTTTAAGAAGTGTATATTCAGTAGGAGTATCGATTTTATTTCCACAGTGAGTACAATAAGAAACTTCTTTTTTATTCAGAAGACCACATCTATTGCACATCTTTTGTATCATAGAACCCCAGCGCTAACTTCTATTTAGAAAGTACCATACAAGTATATATAACTAGTTTTTTAAGATTGGATTTAGAATTAGATTTATCACAATTTTTGTTGTACAATCACTTGTACAAACTATTAATCACGATGTACAAAGTCTTTATATAAATAGAATGAAATTTCAAAGTAATATATGAAAAAACGAACGAACATTAAAAAAATAAATTTCATATTGTTCTTAATTTTTGTTCTTTTTGCAAGTTTTGCAATTGAACATGTTACAATAAAAGCTTCAGATAGCACCAACATAGGAAACCAGAAACATTTCGTTGATGACAACGCTGAGATCTTAATTATTTCAGATAATGATTTTGTTAAATATGGTTTTCCAGGGGATGGTTCTGTAGATAATCCATATATTATCAGCAACCTAGATTTAAATACATCGAAAATGTTTGGTATATTTATTTCTAATGTAAGTTCATATTTTGTAATAGAAAACTGTTTTATTAGATCTTCTTATTACGGAATATCAGTTAGTGGTCTTGAAGAAAACAGAGCTACTATAAGAAACAATACCTTTTACAAAAGTATTGTAGCTGTTGAAATTAGCCATTCTCCAGGAATAACAATAATTAACAATAATTTCACTGAAAACAGAGATTATGGGATTTTTATTGAATATTCACCTGATTCCGTTTTGAACTCAAATTACTTTTTCAAGAATGGCGTGGGTTATTCCGGAAATGGTCTAATTATTAAAGAATCTGAAAATTCAACAATTACCAATAACTCTTTTGTTAGGGATGGTTTAGCTATAGAGCCCTCAAATTTTGACATTAAATTGAGCTTATTTAATAATACAGTTAATAATAAACTAATTGGCTACTTCACTAAACAGAACAATATAGTAGTAGATCAGTCTATTTATGGTCAAATACTTATCATTGAATGCTCAAATGTTTTTATTTCAAATCAAACGATTTCAGAAACTAATGTTGCTATTTCTGTTTATAACTCAAATAGTATACTTATTTCAAATAATACTCTTATGAGCAATGATAAAGGGATTTTCTTATTTCAAACCTATGACTTTGCAATAGAGAGAAACTTTCTAGAAAATAATTCATTGAATGGATTAGAAATCAACGATTGTACTAAATTCAACATCGTAGATAATGAGATAATCAACAACAGGAAAGGGATTGAGTTATTTATTGTCGATGGTTACTCAATTTCTAACATTAATAAGAACACAATTAAGGAGAATTTAGAAGAAGGACTTTCATTAAACACTGTAAATAATTTAAACATAAGCGAGAATTTCATATACAAAAATTTAGTAGGAATATATGCTTATTATTCTTCTAATGTCTATATAGTTGCTAATTCATTTGAAGTTAATTACCTTTATGCTATAACTTTAATGGAAAGTGTAAACAACTTCTATATTTATTATAATCTCTTTGCAACCAATAATCTTGAAAACAAAAACGAATCCCAGTGTTTAGATAATGGAGTAAATAATCTATGGTACAATCCAGATACAGAAAAAGGAAATTATTGGACAGATCTTAATGACCAAAAGGTTTACTCAATAGGAGGTTCTGCAGGAAGTATTGATGCATATCCTATGGACCCATTTATAGTCGATTATCCTCCTTTATTTAATTGGCAACTTTACCTGATTCTTCCACTTACTTTAACAACCCTTTTATCTGCAGGAGCTTATTTCTTGATCAAAAAAAGAGAAAGAAGAAATTCCAATCTTTCTGATTACAAGAAAGAGCTGAAAAAAGAGAAAGAGTGGGCTAGTGCTATTACAGAGAAAAAAGATAAAGTAGGTTCTCCAATTAGTAATCTAAACAAACAGATTAGAAAACATTTGGTAAAGAACTTTTCTAAATGGTTTATAGTAGGTTCAATTTCAGTACTTGTTATTAGCTCTGGATTTTTAGCTTACAAACTTTCGGTCTCTCCTGATAATACTAACCAAAACGGTGCAATGGTAAAATATGCCCAAGCTCTTCAACAATCTATTCCTGAAGCTGTCTATATAGAGATTATAGGTAATGCTACATCGGCAATACATGAGAGTTTAATGGATGCACATATTTATCGTATAAGCCCCTATCCAGATTTGACTTGGGAAGTTACAGCTAATATTCTCAAATTTGATGATGAAGGAAGAGCTTACCTTGAAGAAATTTCTTTCACTCTCGACAGTTATGTAATTGATGAAATCGGACAAAATCTCTTCGAATCTCTCAACAACACCGTGATTTTAGGACATTACGGAGAAAAACCCTACAACGATGAAGATACTTACAACATAAATATTAAATGGGGTTTAAGATTTTTCTTGGAAAATACTACAATAATTGAGTTGATTGTACTAGAGAATGGTCTTGTAGTATATGCAAAAGGCTACTGGGTAACTTTTTCTAATTATTCAACAAACATGATCGGAGCTTTAATTATTGGACCAGAATCTGCTTTTGACAATACTATTCGAATTCTAAGAGAGATTTTTGAGGAAAATATAAATTAGAAGGTGCGTATAATGAATATTGTGGCAAAAGAGAAACAAGATATCATCGCTGAACTTAACGGAACAGCGCTACGTATTTTCCTTTTTCTTTTAAAAAACAATGAAATAGGAATACGAGACGCTCAAAGAAAATTAGGCCTTAAGAGTGCTAGCCATGTACAGTACCATCTACAAAGATTTGAGCATTTAGGTATAGTGGAAAAGATGCCTAATAGCAGATATTGTCTTACAGAAAAATATTCTGAACTTCGAAGCATAAAACTAGGTCTTTTAACTGAAATATACATCTACAAAGGTGTTATAATTCCTTCTATTGGTTTTTTTTCTGGTGCTCTATTTACAACATTAATTATTTCTTTAATTTTTTACTTTCAAGTAAACAAGCTTTCAGGATTTCTAATTAGTATAATCGGAGTCTTTGCTACAGCAGTATATTTTCTAATCCAAGCTATTCAAATACTTAAAAACTTTAGAGAGAATGAAAAATAACCACAATATTTGAATTGACCAAACGATAAAAAAATACAAAAAAGAATGAGAAACTTTCTCTTTTTTTGAATTAATTAATATATGTTAGAATGAAAGAATCTTGTATAAGATCTTCTATTTTCTTTTCTTCTATTTTGTCAAAAAACTTACCTGTTTTTGGAATGGAAGTTAGTTTATGCCATAATTCCTCGAATTTTCCAATGTTATTAACAAAGTTATCTATCTTTTTATTGGCAGTGAAAGAAGAGCCTTTGAACACATAACAAAAGATTATTCCTTCCTTGTTTTTGAACGTCAAAAAGTAGTCATGATATTCTACTTGCTTGATTGAACCTTCTGTTGCTAAAACCTCTTTTAATATGTTATTTAAAGCAGAAAGGAATCCTGAAAATAGAATACTGTCATATTTCTCCTCACTAAAGTTATAACTGTAAAGTGGTATTCCATGTTCATTTAGAATAAGCAACATAACTGGAGTGTCTTTTTCTATTACTTCGAGTTCGTAGCTAACCCTTTGTATCATCTGCGAAACTAAAGTGTCAACTTGTGTTTTTTCTATTCTTTTCTTTATACTCACATCAGAATTAAGAATTGCTTTCCATTTATTATGTTCTCTTACAATTGAATCATATTCTAAACTTATTTTTTGAGCTAAATTGTCTAATCCTTGAGAAAAAGCTATCTCCTGCGCTTTTAATAAATCCTCTTGAGCTTCATCAAGATTTAGTTGAATTAGATTAATCTTTCCTTTTAACCAGTAAGCTTCTGCTAAGAGAGACCTAGATATTTGCATTTCTGCAATTTTTAATAGCTGAATGTTTATATCCTTTAGTTCATCTATAATTTCGCTTTCATTAAAAATAGTAAGCTCTTCTAGCAATATTTCAGTAAGGTTTAACATCGCATGAATATTTATCTCATTGTAAATTTCATTCGTTCTAATAATAGAATGAAGAAGAGAGATAGCTTTCGCTTGTGAAACAAATCTTTTTCGCTCTTTTAATACACTTGCTTCTGTTAGTTTAGCATAAAAACTCAAAAACTTGTTTTTTTCCTTTCTAGATAATTTTTTTAATTCTTTCAAGTATTCCTGAGCTTTCGATATTTGCCCTAGTAAAATGTGTAACTTAGTCAAATAATAGGTGGATTCAGCTATAATATAGTTAAATTTAACTAATTTTGCATAATTTATACTTTTATCGAAAAAATCTAAAGCTAGATTAAACTCTCCTTTACTGAAATAAACGATGCCTATATTATTGAAAACTTGTGAAATTCCAAAAATATTTTCTTTTTCTTGATAGTTAATTAAAGCATCGTTATATAGTTCAACCGCTTTATTTAGATTTCCTTTTAATCTATAAATCTCACCTATAGAAATTAAAGTATTGTTAATTATTTGCTTCGAGTTTAAAAATTCACCATAAACAAGACACTCTTCAAAACAAGCAAGGCTTTGATTTAGATTTCCTTTTTGGGCATTTATTTTTCCTTCTCTATATTTTAAAAAAGCATAAATTTTGGTCTCATTCTTCTCTTTAACTAATTGTAAAGATTTTTTTACTAAATTCAGTGCTCGTGGTAGATCTTTATAGATAACCAGTAAAGCTTGGCAGAGATTGAAAATGGCATTAACTTCATTTTTATCTTTCTTAATTACCTTTGATTTTGTTTTTTTGAAGTGTAATAAAATTTCTTCACTTTTTTTGTTTTGTGATAAAAGGAGAGAAAAAACCTCTATCAAATAATAGTAAACATAGAAATCATTAGCCATAAGTTCTTTCTCATTTTCAAGGTAACTTAAAAGTTGAAGGCCAAATACTTTGCAATCCTCTACTTTACCAAACTCATAAGCTGTTTCAACTTTGTGATTTAATAAACTTCTTTTTTCAATTGAAGGTTGTTTTCTCTCTTCTTCATGGTTATTTATTTGGGTAATAATTTCAGAATATTTGGTTGAATCTAGAATTTTTTCGTTTTCTATGAAATCTATCACCTTAACAAAGAATTTAATAAATTCGCTTCCTTCAACTTAAAGAATATTTCTATTTACGTGCGTGATTTGTATTATAATGAAATTATTGATTTTTAAACCTATAACTAAATTATTCTTAAGCTTCTACTTCTCTTTTTTTAATTTGAAAGATTTAAATAGATTCAAGTCACAAAATTACCAATAAATTGGAAAAAATAAATAAATGCATCTAAAAATTGGATTTTATTCAGTTAAAAATAGAATTTTAAAGAGTTGATAAGATGAAAAAGAAGACAATAACTTTGATCTTTATACTGTTAATAATGATTCAAGTATCTTCTTTATTTATAGAAACAGAAGCTTCAAATTACATATATACTCAACTTAAGTGGAGAAAAATATCAAGCTACAATTATGGAGAAGCTTCTTTCTTTGACTATGATAAAGACGGAAAATTAGATGTTTTTTTTAAAACAGCAGAAGGCATAGAAATTTACAATCATAAAGGAAATCTATTAAAGAAAATTCATGGTTATTTCCAATATACCCCCACAATTACAGACCTAGAAAAAGATGGAGATTTAGAGTTTATTACTCAAAACTACTATGGAATAGAAATATACGATTCTACCGGACAATTAAAAGAACAGAACTTAACTTTATATAGTGCCTACGCGAGAATTGTGGTTGCAGACATTAACAATGACGGGATACAAGAAATAATTTATCATTCCACAGGTGATATAATATGCTTCAACAATCAATTAGAAGAAATTTGGAGCTATAAATTTGAAAATCCAGACTATTATGGAAGTATTTATGATCTCGTAGTTAATTCAGATGCAGATTCTGAAAAAGAAATTGTAGTTTATTATGACAACTCGATTTATCTATTTAATACAGATGGTGAAAAAAAATGGTCAAAATCCTTACCTTCTGAAGGAATTGTCGCTTATGATTTTAATGATGATGGTATAGATGAAATAATTGGAACCAAATCATCAGATTACACAATTTACTCTTTAAACAGTCAAGATGGTTCTGAATTGTGGATTAATGAAATGGCTGTAAACTTAAACCCTTTGCCTATTGACCTTGATCAAGATGGAATTGTAGAATTAATAGCTCTTTCTACTGATAATGACAAGTCTGAATCTTATATTAATTATATCAATGGAAAAACAGGAGAAGTAGAAGAACAGGTAACTGTAGATCAAAGATTCTTTACTAATTCATATTACGAATTCTTTCCTGAAACTCCAGCTGTAGGAGATTTTGATGGTAATGGGGTGTTGGACCTTATCTTTCTTGCTTTTTCATATGCTTATAGTGTTGCTACACTGATTTATTCTGCAGATGGGTATAGAATAGCAGAATTTGACGAGGGTTCACTAACAACTCCAACAATTGTTGACCTGGATGGTAATGGAAGAACAGAAATAATGATACGTGATTATTCAGGAATATTCTGCTATGAGGTTACTGGATCAACTTCTGGAAAAAATATCTGGTATAAAGAAAGAGGAAATATAGCTAATACAATGGTAGTAGATACAGATGGAGACTTGCTAGATGATATAAGCGAAGAATTTTATGGTTCAGATAAAGGAAAAGAAGATACTGACGGTGATACCCTTTTAGACGGAATAGAGATAATTGGTTCTGGTTCTTCACCTATAAAACAAGACACTGATGGAGATGGTTTAACAGATGATGTTGAATATGAATTAGGTTTCAACCCAAGATTAAATGACTTAGATTTGGATTATGATGATGATAGTTTAACCAATTATGATGAAGTATTTGTTTATTCAACAAATCCTATGTCTAATGATACAGATAACGATTTACTACTTGATAATGAAGAAATTAATACTTATGGAACGTCTCCAACAAACAACGACACAGATGCAGATGGTGTTATTGATGGAGAAGAAGTACATACTTACGGAACATCACCATTAGATAATGATTCAGATGACGATGGAATGGAAGACGGATATGAAGTCTTATACAACTTAGATCCTCTTGTAAATGATAGTTATGGAGATATTGACTCAGATGGTTTGTTAAATATTGAAGAGTTTACATACAATTCAAACAGTTCAAATGTAGACACAGATAATGACACAATTTCAGATGGTGATGAAGTTCATACTTATGGAACGTCTCCAACAAACAATGATTCTGATGGAGATAATCTCACAGATAATGAAGAAATTTATACTTATGGAACGTCTCCAACAAACAACGACACAGACGCAGATATTATGTGGGATGGTTGGGAGATTGAATATGGATTTAATCCCTTAATCGACGATGGAGATGAAGATTTAGATTCTGACGGTCTTTCCAATGCTGAAGAATTTATTTATTCAACAGAGCCTAACAATACTGACTCAGATTCTGACCAACTCCTTGATGGAGAAGAAGTACATACTTATGGAACAGACCCTGCTAAAATTGATAGTGACGAGGATGAGCTTACTGATTATGAAGAAGTTATAGTTTATACAACAAATCCTGTGTCTAACGATACTGATAATGACTTAATGGGTGATTATTATGAGGTTAATCATGGTTTAAACCCCCTTGTAAACGATACTTTAGGCGATCTTGACAATGATACTCTAACAAATTATGAAGAATTTTTACTTGGTACTTTACCTAATAACAATGATACTGATGGAGATGGAATGAGTGATGGTTTTGAGTATCAATATGGACTAATTTTAACTGACAATGATTCTTCATTGGACAAGGATAAGGATGGTTTATCTAACCTTGACGAATTTTTACATAATACCAACCCTCTCTCTAATGATACTGATGGAGATGGAATGTTTGATGGTTTTGAAGTGCAATATAACCTTAACCCAAATTTAAATGATTCTGCAGGAGACCCTGATGCTGATGGAATATCAAATATTGATGAAATGAAATATGGTTCATCACCAATTAGCTCTGATACAGACAGTGACCGTCTAACCGATCCTGAAGAGATATTCATCTATCACTCTAATCCTGCAATAAAAGATACAGATGGAGATGGTTTAGAAGATGGAGAAGAAGTACTTGATTTTGGTACAAGCCCAACTAACGAGGATACAGACGGGGACACTCTTAGTGACTATGTAGAGATTTATGTTTTCCTCACTGACCCAACAGACCCTGATACAGATAACGATGGAATGAATGATGGAGAAGAAATAGAAATAGGAAAAGATCCGCTTACTAAAAACTACTACACACCACTTTCTAAACTTCTACTTATATTGCCTATTGTTGGAGGAATAGTCCTCTTTGGTGGCTTAATATATGGAGCTATGATTTTTTCTAAGAAAATTAAAGAGAGAAAGCGTAAAGAGATAGTAGAAAAAGAGATTCTGTTGCTTAAATCTGAGCATCTAAATTTAGATGACAGGATAAACATTCTAGCAAAAAAAGAATCTATTTTTACTGATAAAATCACTTTTCGCTCTTTGGTTGATGTGACTAAACTCTATTTCAACTTTCTTGCAAAATTTGACGATAAATACACTTTAATTACTAAATTCAAAGAAGTTGGTAATCTTCAGGAATGGAATGAAGTGAAGGAGAAAGCTTTTTCATCCTTTGAACGGCTATTAAATACAATAAAAGACAATCTCCATTCCTTTGACATAAACGACATAATAAAGAATCAGTATCCTTCACTAATAAATCTTGAAAAGAAAGGCGAACTAACAGCAAAAGAACTCTTACAAGTTCATTCTGATGGAAAAGATTTACACCTCTATGTTGAAGAATTCAAAAAATATCTAAAGATTTTACTAAGAAGATTGAACGCTTTAGAATCTCTCTTTTCAACTAAAGATGAGCTTTTGGATATTGTTGCTTCAAGTTCAATTATTACTGCTCTAAAAGAAAAAGATTCATTAATTACTCAACTAGAGAGGAACGAGATCAAATATGTTCGAGAAAAAATAAATGCAGAAAATCATTGTATTTACTGTGGTATTCAACTACATGATGATGCTAAAACATGTTCAAACTGCCAACGCACTCTTCCTTCTTGCCCTATTTGTAAAAATACTTTCAGATTCTTTGATGAAGTCTATACTTGTCCCGAATGCTTTTCAAAGATTCATAAAGATGAACTGGAGATTTGGTTAGGAGATAAAGGAACTTGTCCTAAATGTAACAAATCTATTACTTTATACAACTTAGATGTTGAAATAATCTAACTTTTTCTTTTCTTTTATAGGTTTTATTACTTTCAGTTACCTCTCTCTCTGTTACTGAAAATAGGTAAATATTTAACCTTAAAAAACTAATAACTCTTATGCCTATCAAATTCGATTTTTCTGCTTATTATGCGTTTAAAGAATTAATAAAAAAGAAAGTAGGAAAAGAAAAAATCAACAAAGAGTTAGAAGAATTATTTTCGATAAAAGGATATGAGCTATTATTTGAACGAGAGTATAACAAAGAATTTTTCTCAAATGTATTTAAATTTGTCCTATATCCTGAATTAGCTGAAGTTACAGAGAAAAATCAACTAAAAAGATATGAAAGGTACATTAATCATTTTAATAATATTATTTCTATTCAAGAACAAATCGATGAAGGAATTGAGAGCATAAAAAAACAAACTAGTAAATTTCAATCTAACATCACAAATAGAGCTTTCTCTCTTCTTCCATTTGTTAAAGAACAAGATATTTCTGTTTTCATCACTGTTTTTGATATTGATGCAAGAGGAGTAAAAGGTAATAACATTGTAATTGACCCTGTTTTTTGTTCTCATACAGAAAGCTTTGCAGCAATTTTAGCTCATGAATTACACCATGTTTACAGAAACAAACTTCTTTGCTTTGATTCATCAAAAATAAAAGATGAAGATAAAGAACTTATATGGTTATTGGATCAACTTCAAGGAGAAGGAGTAGCAGACCAAATAGACAAAGAATATTTTATTTTTTCAAAAGAAAAAACCGTTTTTCCTAATGAATATGTGACACAGTTTACACATGCTTTTAACTCAGCACGAGAAACAATTTCTTTAATCAATAATTATATCGAAAAAGTTTCTACAGCAGATAACTCTAACGAAAAGAGAGAGATATTGAAAGAAATGCGTGGTAAAATTCCTTTAGGAGGACATCCTACAGGTTTTTACATGACAATGATTATTATTAAAGAAATGCTTTATGATAATCTAATCAAAGATGTAGGTAACCCTTTTGCATTTATCAGGCTTTATAACCAAGCAGCTTCTAGAGATAGAGAACCTTTGCCTATTTTTTCTAACAAGTCTCTAGAATACCTTAACAAGCTAGAAGAAGAATACTGCATAAAAACTTGAACTATCGATATTTTCTTTTTTATTATACAATAAAGAGTAAAAAGAATAGGTTTTTATTTTGCTATTGTTTTTTATTTTCAATGAGTTCTAAAGACACAAATGATGTTTTATCAAAGCTTGTTGATAATTTTTTAAGTAAAGTTGGAGATGAGAATCCACTTGATTTAGTAAACTATTTACTCAACAATGGTAAAAAAGAAGGTTCATTTAACTTAGATCTAGCAAGAAACTTCTTACATATACTAGAGAAACACTCTAAAAAAGATATGAATAGCGCTTGGAAATTGGCGCTAAAACTTGCCCAATTCCCTTTTGAAAAAATACCAGATGAGAGTAAAGATAATTATGATTTCATCATTTTCTTGGGTACATGGAGTTTGGGTTTGATTGCAGGGTTAAATCCAGCTTACTTAGAATTGGCTACTCCTATAATTCAATCTCTAGCCAATGACCCAAAAACAAAAAAGGCAATCAAACAAGCAAAAAAGGGTATAAATCGTGCAATTGCTAATACAAAAGAAGAAAAAGAGAAAGTACTTCTGAAAACAAAAGAAATTATTGACAAATTAAGTTTTCAGGAAAAAATAGAAGATAAAACAAATAAGTTTATTTCTAGATTTAAGAAAAAAGAAAAGAAAAAATAATTGAGAATAGATAATTGAATAACTTAAAAACTAGTTATACTATATCATTTTTTTATTTCTAAATAGCCTAAATTGTAAAGAATTTGGAGATAAGATAGAGTTTTTCCTCTTTCTATGTCATCTTCAATTTTATTAATTAACTCTTCAATGAGGAAAAAGTCATTTTTATTCAGATATTTTTCTAGTTGTTTTTCTAAATACTTGCTTTGCTTAATTTTTTTAGAATCTCTAACTTTTATGGGGTTCTTCATCCATAAGTAAAGAAATGAGTTACATTTTTCTATAATTTCCTCCTTTTTACCATTAAATACAGATGGATCCCCATTCCAACCTTCCGCATAGCTGTGAAAATTAGCTTCAAACCAAAGAATAATTGATTGAATGCTTAAATCTATGTCTAAAGTAATATCAGTTTCTGAAAACACATAAATCACAAAATGATCAGTTCGTGCGCTAGTCACTACAAAATTTTGATATTGAATCTTTCTTATATCTCCGGAACCTTTCTCTGTTAATTCATTTCCTATTGAAGAAATTGCTTGAAAGAAGCCTGATATAAGTGTTGAATCTCTTTGGAAGTCTGAACCCAAATCCACTTCAAAAATAGAAATGGATGTTTCTTGATGGACAATTATTATCTTTTTTATTGAGTTAATCTTTAAATAATCATTATATGTAGAAATGTAAAATTCATTTGCTTTTCTTTTCCTAATAACAAGCAAATAGAAAATTAGGAAAGCAATAGAAGAGGTTAGAATTGGTAAAATTATAAATAATAACATTTTTACTAAAAATAAATATGGATCTTTCCCATTTGGTGAATTAGGATTTGTAGGAGAGGGGGGAGATGTAGGAGTAACAGGATTAACAATTAGTTTAAAACCTAAAGTGATTTCAGAAGAGGAGGTATTAAGTTTAAAGTTTTCTTTTGTAATTTCTAAATCTAGAGAAAAGTTCCCTGATTGTATTCCTAATTTTGAGATATTTAAGGAAATATTTGTGTATTCATCAGTATTGATTACATTATAATATTCTGATAAGACTGTAATTCCATTCATTTTAATCTTTATATTTTCGCTAAATATAGGAATGATATTTTTATCATTGTCAGTTTCATTTGTAATCCTAAATGAAATATTTGCTATCAAATTCTGTTCTAATACAAACTCATTTTCTAAAGGATATAAGAGAGAGAAACCCATTTTGAAAAAGATTCTTAAGTAAATTGTCTTTGATTGATTATGATAATAAGAACTATTAAAAATAATGTCTATTGACTGAATTCCTACAGGAGAACTCAGAGAAACATTGGTGAAATAATAGTCTCCTAAATAAGAAAATTCTCCATTCGTCTTCCAGCTTGTATTAAACAGAATCTTTTCATTACTGATATATGTGAAAGAATAATTTGAATTCAGATTAGAAAGAGAGTAAATCCAACTTCTTATTGATAATTTCTCTCCACTAAATCGTTCCACAAGTGTTTCATTTGTCCAATTATCAGAAAAAGATTCTACTTGCCATATAGTTTCAAGTCTTGCATAAGCTTTAACCTCTACACTTTTAGTTAGAAAACCAACTTCAGTCCCATTTTTCCAGTAAACAAAGATAGTCCATTCTCCAGGTGTATCAGAATTTTCAAATGAAGGATCGAGAGTAATATTTGTATAGAATTGATTATTCGATGAATCTAAACTACCAATAGTTGTATAGCTAGAATTGTCAATATATTTTAATAAAGAAGAGATATTTGCTTTTATTGGGCTAATTTCTCCGTTTGGATTAAATAATGTAAAATTGATTATTCCAGAGCTTTCATTGTTTAACAAACTAGTGGAAAGATCTAGTTTAGAACCTTCATAACCATAAAAGTAATTATCTCCTTTTATCCAATATCCGAGATTGATTTCATTTTGATCACTAGAAAAAACAGTAAGGCTGGTAACATAGTTAGGACTAGTTGTTTGTAAAGTAAAGTTACAAGCTTCTAAAGAATTATTAAGTTGAAGTCTATAGATATTATTTAATTTTAAGGTTGAGAGAGAGAAAGTTTTATTCATAACAGTTCGAGCATCATTAACAGACCAATCTTCTTGTGAAAAAATATCGATTACTCTCTCGAATAGGAAGTAGGAAGTCACATTTGCTGAAGGCAGTTCCCAAAATATTTCCCAGTTAATTTCTCTTTCAGTAGTTTCATTACTTACACTATAGAAAGAAATAGCATCCATGTCTCTGTAAAAAAGATAAGTGTTATTTATCTCTAAAATAATTGAAGTATTTGCTGTGACTACTTGAACACCAGAATTAGAAAGAGGGCTATTAAAAGATAAAATTTGTTCTCCATTAACTTGTAAATATAGTTCAAGAGGATTATTGAATAAAAGGTTATTTCCATTTTCGTCTGTTGGACATATATCCACTATCAAAGACAAATCAAAAGAAGCTACAAATGGTTGCCAACCTCCGCTTTCTTCAAAATAAAAAGTTTTTCCATCATCAGAAGCCTTTCTTCCTCTCCAGATGAAAGAACTATCGCTACTATTGTCTATAATTGATAAATTAGCAACTAAAAAATATTGGCCTTTCTCTAATACTGTGGGGTTAAATTCATAATATGAAAAACTTCCTCCTAATAAGTTGTAATTTGATTCATTAAAAGGATTAGACAAAGCTTCAGTAAGAATATGATTCATATCAGGATATCCTGTCTGATTAGCCTTAACAACAAATAGATCAAGAGAATTATTTCCTAATCCTGTACCATAATCTACTTCTAAACTTATATTTATTCCATAAAACATTGCGTGATCCCAAAAAATTTCAAATTCTTGAGCAAGCCCTATATAATCGAAATAAGAGATTGTACCATCAGTTTTCAAGTCGTCTCCCTCTATTACGTAGAAGTCTCTAATCCCTTCTATTTTTTCAATCATTAGTGTTAGGTCTTCATTAGGAAAATCGGATATTGGTTCGATAACAAAACTATTAGATCGTGAATTAGCTAAATCTAAAGTAAGATTCTCATATTGAGAAGTGATTATTGTGTCATAAACTGACAAATTTTTGCCTTTATCTGAAATAGAATTTATCTGAATATTATTTATAAAGACAAGGTTTTCATCTATGTTTGTGGGTGAATAGTCTGTTTTGGGAGTAAAATTATTTTCTTTCATCTTTGAATTGAAAAAGTTTCCTTTTAAGGTAGAAAAAGGTAAAAGTATGGCAATAATAAAGAACACAATAAATAATACTTTTTTCCTTTTTACACCTTGCAATAAGAAGTCCTCTTTCTAATTTTATTGAGAGTTTTTTTTTCATTTTACTTAAATATTTTGTATAAATTAAAGTAATTAAAATTCTCTTTAAATAAAAAAAAGCAAAAAGAAAAAACATGATTAAGAAAGAAGTAAAAAATGAATTCACAATAACCTTTCTTTTAATCTAAAAATAGCTTCTTCTAATGTCTCAATTTTTTGCGAGAAAGAAAATCTAACATAGTTACAGACTATATTTTCATCATTTTCGGTGTGATAAAAACTTGAGCCTGGAACTACAGCAACACCTTTGTTTTTTACTAAGAAATCAGCAAAATCTGTGTCTCTCGTTTTAAAATTACTAATATCTGAAAACATATAATATGCGCCTTTAGGAATAATGGTTTTGAAACCTAGCTCATTTAATGATTTACTCAAGTAGTCTCTATTTTTTTGATATCTTTTTACTAGTTGGGAGAAATAGTCATCTTTAAGATCAAATGCTTTAATAGCAGCTTCTTGTAAAATTGAAGGAGCACAAACAGTCAGATAATCGTGAACTTTTCTTATTCCTTTCATTAGTTTCTTTTCTGCAGCTACATAACCTATTCTCCATCCTGTAATTGAAAAAGTCTTACTAAAACCACTTATTGTTATTGTTCTTTCCTCCATCCCGGGAATACTTCCGAGACTTATGTGTTTTTCACCATCGTAGATGATATATTCGTAAATTTCATCTGTAATGGCGATAATATCGTTATCTATACAAATGTCTGCAATAAGTTTCATTTCTTTAGAAGAAAATACTTTTCCTGAAGGATTATGGGGAGAATTGACAATTATAGCTTTAGTTTTTTTAGTTATTTCTTCTTTTAGTTTCTCTTCATCTATCGAAAAATCTTCTTGTTTCAATTGAACATATTTAGGTACTCCTTCTGCAATGTGTGTAATAGGAGTATAATTTTCGTACCAAGGTTCAAAAATAATCACTTCATCTGCAGGATTAAGAATAGAAAGAATACTACTACTTATTCCTTCACTAGCCCCACAACAAACTGTTATTTCATCTTCGGGATCAACCTCTATTCCATTGTATCCTCTCAATTTTTCACTGATTTTCTCTCTTAAATTATAATTACCATAAGTTATAGAATACTGATGTTCTTTTTTTTCAATAGCTTCTATTATACCTTCAATAAGCTCTTGAGGGGGTTCAAAATCAGGCATGCCTTGAGAGAGGTTAATTGCTTGGTTGACTATAGCCTTTCTAGTCATTTCACGGATAGTGCTCTCTTCAAAACCTTCAAGTTTTTTGGCAAATTTAAGCATGAACTCTTTTAGTGCTAATTTATTAAAACTCTTTTCTTAGTTTTTAAAAAGTAATAGTAATAGTAAAAAAGTTCAGTCAGTAATGGTAATAAACTCAATTTTCTCAATATTTAGGAATCCAAGTTGAGATAATTCATTTACAATTGTGATAAAATCCTCAAAAGATATATTTTTTGCTAATTTCTGTTGATATACATCAAGTAAGGTTTTATGTTGATTACCAATACAATGAGTGATTATTTTTTCATAATTTGAAAAATTCTTAAAAGTTAATGTATCAATGATATTGTTCCATTGTCTTCTAAAAACAGAATAAAATTTCAGTGTTGAATGAGGATAAGCACTTTTAGCATGAAGTATTAAATCTAATTCTAAAATTTCATCAGTTGAAGGATTTTTTTCTAAATTGGGGTCTAAATATAAGATTAGGTAAGAAAGCATTTCTTCATCTAGAAGAATAATTGCTTCCAAGATTGAAGCTAGTTTAGATAACCATTCTTTAGCTCTCTCTAATTCTATTTGTTTATTTATTTGAGCTTTAATATCAATGTAACCAAGTTCTGAATTTGATTCTACTTCTACACCTTGACTTCCATCTAAAACAAATTTCGATTGTCTTAATCTATCATTTATTTCAATTGTTTTTAGGTTCTTTCCTTTAAAACTCTTTAATTTAGAAATTTTTTTAGTAGAGAGATCAACTTTTTGTGGAGTTGGAATATTAAAAGAGGTTATTTGTTCAGTTCTTGCATCAGTGCCTAGTTTAACTGGAACTTGTGATCTTACAGTCAGACTTTTATCAACATATAAAATAATAGCATTTAATTTTGAATCAGCACAGTTGTGCAAGTCTACATATTCTGTATATCCTTTAGAATCTACCTCAGAATGAAGAGTAGGATCAACGTAAATTACTCTTGTTTTTCGGCAGAGGTTGCACTCATATTCAATTTTTACTTTTTTATTATGAATAGTCAAATATATCCAAACCCCAGTGTATATTAAATCTATCTTTCAAAAAGATTTTATAAATCTTACTAGAGATTCTGAAAGTCCTAACGTGTAACTTTTTTCAACTATAATTTACGAACAGTATTTTTTGTTATCTTTTCTTCTATGAAATTTACAAGCAATTTTTCTAACTCTTTTCTTTTTTTTGCCAAAACAAAAACTCCGTTTCCTAGCATTATCTGACCTACATATAATTCAGAATAATCTTTGGATTGTTCTACTATCTCTTTTACTTTTGCTGTTTCCAAACCACATTTTTCAGTAAAGAATTGTATGTTCTTGGCAAAGACTGAAACAGAAGGATTTGCATATAATTTGGACAGAACTTTTTTTCCAGCATTGATAATATTTTTCTTTTTTTCAGCATTTCGTATTATATCTTTAGTTTTTAGAGGACCAAAAGCTTTAGTAGCAATAATATATTTCTCATCTTCAATCAAAGGTTCTGTTATTCCTATTCCCGGAGCTCCTTCTTTTCTTCGTAGCTCCCACCCAGCTTGATAAAGACCTATTATATCTCCCAACCCTCCTCCTTCTTCTACTTCTGCAATGTGAGCTATCTGGAATATTTTTTCTTTAGATAAACCTAGATCGAAGAAATCATTTAAACAAAAAGATAAACTTAAAGCTCCTGCTGCACTTGCTCCAAATCCAGAAGAAAGGGGAACTTCAAAGGTATGAAACACATTTATATCTAGAAACTGTTTTTCTACTTTTAATAACTTGGCGAACTGAGTAAGTACATTTTCACTTACTTTTGCATCTTTTTTTTCAACTTCATCAAAATAAACATGATTTCCATCTTCTGAATGCTCAACTTCAGTTATTATTCCACGATTTATTGAAAAACCTGCTCCCTTCGACCCTACATATAAAGGGTTAGTTTGTTCATCACATATTTCAAATATTCCCGTAATATGTCCAGCTACCCAGTATTTTACCAAATCCTATCAGTCCCTAATTATTGTATTTTCTTTAATTGCTTATAATTTTACTACCGATTGAATAGCCTTCAATTCTATAGTTGCTTGTTCTCTTGTTGTTTTCTTCGATTCCAGCTCAATTATTAAGTTTACTAAATAGTTATTCAGAGGTAAAGTTAATCCTAGATTTTGTCCTAAACGAATTATTGCCCCATTTATACTATCAATCTCTGTTTTTACCCCCTTATTGATATCTTGAAGCATACTGCAATAGTTTGCAGAAGTTACATTAATTACTTCAAGAACTTTCTTGTAAGCTTCTTCGAAAGATATTTCAACAAATTCTTGTGCGACAGGAAGAATCTCTTTTATTAACCCTTTAACAACCTTTAACAAAAATTCATTTTCTTTTATTTTTCCATTTCTAATTCCTAAAATTGCTCCAATGGGGTTTATACATGAATTAACAATAGCTTTCATCCATACATCTTTTTGGATATTTTTTGATATTTCACATTCTAACCCTGATTTGCTTAATATCTCTTTCCAAAGAAGTATATTTGTTTGATCAGAATGATTAACAGGTCCAATAAAAGTTTGACCTTTGGCTGTTTCTTCAATTATATTACCATCTTTTCTGTTTGAACCTATAGAAGAAACGGCTCTAGTAATTTTCCATTTAGGATTAGCTTTAACGTAAAATTTTTCATTTTCTAGTCCATTTTGAAAAATAAGAATAGAAGCATTTTCTAACAATACTTCTGCTAAATATGGAGCAAGAATTTTATTATTATAACTTTTTGTGGCTACAATACACTTTGAAATTTTTCCTTTAAACTTTTCAGGCAAATTAGAAAAAACAGTAGGATAATAACGTTTTGGTGCAATGTTTTCTGATAGTTTCACTGATATTCCTTTTTCTAGTGCAAGTTGAGTTCCTCTTTCTGAAGTTAGACTAATACATTTGAAAATACCTAAAGAATCAATCCGTACATAAAGAACGCTTCCGATTGCTCCAAGTCCTGCAACTAAAAGTAAAGGTTTGTTACTCACAGATATATAATTCAATACATAATAAAAAATTTTTATTTAGATACTAAATATTAGTGAGAGAATGAGTAATACTGACAAAAAAATAGAGATTTTTAATAATCTTTTTTTAAAAATCAAAAAACAGATAATAGATAACCAGAGCAGTTCTAAACTTAAATTTGATGAAAGAGAAGTATTACTCAACTCATTTATTGTCTCAATAAAAACTCTTCTTATCAAAGAAATGTTTCTTAAGGAAGAAAAAGTTGAGATAGAAAAAAAAATTAATTTGAATTACTTTTTCATAGAATTAGATAATATCTTTAGAGAAATATTTACCGATGGCTCTTTCCGAAAAGCTGATTTAGAAATCATTAGAGAAAAATCAATACAACAACTGATTTTACAATACTTAGAAAGCAAAGACTCGATAATTATTGATTTAGCAGGAAAGGATTTATTCTCTCAAATATATGAAACTGCCCTCAACAAAAATGAAAAAGATCAACTAGGCTTATTTTATACTCCTGAAATTATCGTTAATTATATCCTAAATTTAGTAAATTATAAGACTGATTCAGAAATTGTAAACAAAAAGATACTTGATCCAAGCTGTGGTTCAGGAAGTTTTCTAGTCAAATCTGTAAATAGGTTATTACAAGCGTTAAAGAAAGAAAATTTAGAAGAAAGTGAAATTCTATACAAGATAAGAAATGCTGTTTTTGGTATAGACATTGATCCTATAGCTGTTTTTCTTTCTAAAACTAATATCCTATTCCAGATTTTTCCTTTATTTATCACCCTCTACAAAAAAAGAACTTTGACACAATTTCCTCCTTTGCATGTTTATTGTTTTGATTCTCTAAACAAAAAAAGTAGAAATAAAGATACAACTTCTTTTAAGATTATTAATAGAGAAAAAGAGTTTACCTCAGGTTTTGATTTTATTGTTGGAAATCCTCCTTATATTGAATCTAAAAAAATGGATATTGAAACAAAGAAAAAATGTATAGAGAACTTTCCTGAAATTTGTAAAGGAGCTTTTGATATATACATCTGTTTTATTCAACTTGGTTTAGACTTACTTAGTGTAAATGGAAAGTTAGGTTTTATTATTCCAAACAAATTTCTTTCTGCTAACTATTCTAAAGCACTAAGAAAGAAGATTATCTATGAATTTGACATTCTACATCTAGTAGACCTTTCTTCTTCAAATATTTTTAAAAATGCAAGTGTTTATCCTATAATTATTTCAATTAAAAAAAGGAAATCTAAATCCGAAGGCATAAAAAATAACTTTTTGATAAGTAAAGTAGAAGGACAAATTACGAATATTGAGGAAATCAAAGGAATACCAATAAATCAATCTTTTTTCAAAAAAACTGTTAATAACTTTATTTTTTCTTTTCCAAATGATTTAGACGAAGCAGAACTTGTAAAACGTTTAATTATGACTAGCCCTTTTAAACTTGGAGAATTCCTTAAGATTAGCTGGTCAGTTTCTTTCCATAGAAAAGGATTAAGAGAACAATTTGTTTTTACTAAAAATGTTGATGGTAACTTTAGAAAAATTTTAGGTGGAAAGAAGTTTGGAGGAAATTCTGAAGTCAAAAGATATTTGATACAATGGGATGGTCATTGGATTGACTACAATAGAGAAAAAGCAAAAAGACTGAATAATCCCTTTCCTCCATTAAGTTTATTTAACAATGAAAAAATAATCATCTGTCAAAATAGCAAAAGAATTCGAGCTGTTCTAGACAAAGAAGGTTTCATTTGCAAAGATATTTTCTTTGTAGCTAAAATTACTCCAAAGACGCTAAATACAAGTCTAAATTATGAAGTGATATTATCTGTAATTAATAGTAAACTAATGAGCTATTTATACGATAGAATTTTTTCTAGTACTCACGTTTCAGGAAGATATTTACACTATTTACCAACTTATTTACATTCACTTCCTTTTCCTAAACTGTCTGAAATAGAAAAAAAACAGTTACATGAGCTCACGAAGAAAATAATGAAAAAAGAGATAACAGAAAAGGATTTTATTAAAATAGATAAAGAAATTGATAAGATAATTTACAATGCATTTGGATTAGAAAATCATGAAATAGAAATAGTAGAAAAATATGTTTCATCGTATATGTCTTTAAAAAAATTAAAGGATATAAGAAAATAACAGTTAACTGTTGTATAAGCTAATTTCTGCTTATAATGCAAAAATTCTATCTGATTATTTTTCAATGTCCTATCGTTACTTATAATTTAAAAAGGTAAAAAATTAAAGGATTAAATGATTATTTCTCAAAATTAAAAAAAAGAGAAATAAATTATAAAAGAGTATTAACTCATATCTTTGTTTACTTTCTCTGTAACTTTATCTAAAACTCCTACCTATTAGTTTATCTTTATTATATAGCTCTATTTCTTCTTTGACAGTAAGTGGGCTTTCTTGTGATAAATCTTGTTTATTTATAAGAATTAACAATGGTTTTCTGCTATCCACTATTAAAAACATGTAATCCAAAGAAAAAACGAGAAACTTCAAACGCATCACTTTCAGATGAAGGTTTTATTGTTCCATCAATAACATAAATAACTGCATCGGCTTGAGTTACTCCTAAAGCCAACAGACTTTCCCGATAAAGTTCTTGTCCTCCTACATCGATAGCTGATAACTCCCAATCAGCAATTTTTATAGGTTGTTACCTAATATCTATCCCAAGAGTAGTACGTGGATCATCTAACACTGATTTTCCCGTCTCTAACTATCTAACAAGAGTAGTTTTTCCCGCACCAAAAGCTCATAATAATACAATATTTGCTTCTTTAGAAATATTTTTCTTTAAAAAAATGCTTCCTAACCAACTCATTAAGCTCAGCTAAAAATTTAATCACTATTTTAAAAACATTCTTTCTTTCCAAATCACTAGTTTATCTGTTGTTTCATTTATTTCGGAAAAAGTTAAAATCATAAAAATATAAATTGTAATTAATGTCAAAAAACCAAAGTAACTTAGATACTAATCTTAAACAAAAGAAAGAGCTGAATAGCGAAAAAAAGAAATCTACAAAAAAGAATAGTAAAAACAAAGAAAAATGGTATATTAGATGGTCATTCAACATTTTATCAGTTTTTTTTGCAATTATCTCATTGATTGGTAGTTTTATTTTACTAATTTACGACATTTTTGTTCCTCGAACATTAAGAGAACTAGTTCCGATTTTGAATATGTTTAGAAAATATATCTTAATTGCAGCAGAACTTTTTTCGGGTAAAAAAAGCAAAGAAGTAGCAGAAGTTGTTTCAGAGCTAGAAGAGATAAAAATGAAAGAAGAAAAAATAATGAAGAACTATCCTATTCGTCGAGGAATAGGAGAGGCTATTAACCTTGGTCTTCATCCCGTAATCATTTTTGCTATTCCAACAGCAATATGGGGAAAAAATCTTCATCAATTGTTTGAAAGTTGGGGAATACCTGTTTCATTAGGCATATTATTGTTTGGAACAGGTCTATTATGTATTTCTTGGATAGCTACCATATTTGGGCCTATTTACGCATTATTTCATGAGTGCAGTATCTTTATGCTCAAAAGAGGGTCTTATCGTTGGGCAGAATTTTTTCAAGATTTAGAGAACCTTTTTGCTTTACCTTATTACACTGCGAGGTCTAGTTTCAGCATTCTTGATGCTCCACCTATCTCTGCTGAAACTCTTGAAGAATTCAAGCTTGATATAATGGATGACATCGGACAAATAAAAAATAGAATTGCAGATATTCTTTCTCTTGATGCCACTCAAGTTCCAGAAAGATCAAAACAAATGTTACAAGAATTGCTAATCGAAACTCAACAATCACTAGGTTCTATTAACATATCTGAAATAAAAGAAGTAACAGCAAGACAATTTGCACTCCTTATTTGGAATAAAGAAGGATCAATGTTCCCATGGAGGAGAAATGAAGCTCTAGAAGAATTTGCGAAGAAAAACAACATGTCTGTAAAGGAAGCAAAAAAAACTATTCAACTCATTGCAAAGAAAGCAGTTGAAGGATTTACTTCTAAAGACTTGTATTTTAGTATAATGATAACTGGAGCTTTAAAAGGAATTGCTGAACTAGAAGAAAAATATAAACAATTCATGAGTGATATAGAATATACTTCTACTGCACTTTCACTTTCTTTAGGGGCACAACAATACATCATAGATACTTTTACAGAAAAACCATTCTACAAGAAATTACTTAAGGTTCTTGTAGATAGTTTTATAGCACTATTCTTACCTTATATAATGTTACTTGTTGTTATTTTCAAATACTTTAAACATGTAGTAGGCCAAACGATAAGAAATATTGTTAGCATTAAAGACTTAAAAAAGAAGAAAATATTTAGGAACAAGATAAAAGAAATTAAAGAAACACTTTACAGTTCTTATCATTCAATAGGAGATTCAAAATTTAGCCTAAAAGAGACCTTTGACATAGATTTTGGAGAATTTTTCAAAAAACTCGGTAAATTTTTCGTAAAAGTTCTACTTTTAGTTCCTCTCCTATTTTGGAGTCTAATAAAGGCTATCTACATAAGAATACAAAAGTTGTTGAGAAGAAGAACGGAAGAGGAAAAGAACAAGAGAAAGTTTGAGAAAGAATTAGCAACAAAAACTTTAGTAGCAATGTACGAAGAACTCTATGAAAAAATTGTTTTAAGCAACTTGTACTATACATAGGATTTACTAATCTGGAAGAAAGTCAGGGTGATAAACAAGTTTATCCAGATCTCTAGGTGGAGCGTGAGCTAAAAATCCATCTTGATAAGCCAGAGGGTAAAAAGTTCGTACTCTAGAATAAAGTGTAGGATAATCAATTATCATTACAATTTTGTTCTCTTGTGTAAGTAATTTTAGCAATGAAGTAACTTCTTCAATCACATTTTTAGGTCGTTTGATATTATTTAGAAAATAGACATCTTCTCTACCTATCCCATCTATTGCTTGCCTGTATTCATCGCTTTCAAGCAGAACTTCACCATTTTGAGGAATAACTAAAAAGCTTGGTTTCTTTGATTTTGCGTATTTACTGATTGAAATAACAAAATCAATCATTTCTTCTTTAGCTGTTGGTCTTTCATCTTCATAATACTCAAAAGCGTCTATAATGTCTAAATAACAACCGTCAAAACCTGCTGCAATAATTCTATCTAAATAACTTTCATTTGTTCCAAAAATAATCCTCTGCCATTCAGGATTCCAATATTTAACTTTATAATTGCCCTCCCAATCAGGATTCTCAACATCTAGCCATTCAGGAGCATTATCATCAGGTATTCCATCATTATCTACATCCCAGCTATTATCCCAATAAAAACGGTATGTTTCAGCTTCTCCTATACTCATATAACTGAGAAGTATTTTCTTTTCATTTCCTTCTCTCATGTATGAAACTTGACTATTATTATATTCTAGTTCTTCACTTCCGTCTGCAGAGTAATCAATGATAATAAGGTCGTACTTGGAATTTGAAATTTCTTCAATGTCAATATTTTGAAGCTGATAGGCAAAATCATTAACAATAAATCCATTAACATTAAATTGTGGGGGGTTTTGAGTTTCCATATTGGGAAAATAGAAGAAATAAAAGTACAAACTTGTAATTATTAAAGAAAAAACAATTAAAAATATTAAAAATATGAAACGTTTTTTCACATGTGTGATATAGCTATTATCCTTTATTAGTTTTGAGAATGATTTTTATAGATTAATTAATCCTCCAGTTAAAAGCTACTCCTCCGTCCTCAGATTCTCAACTTCTTCTGTCTCATAATTTCCTTCTTTTATAAATAGAAGAAAGAATGTACCTATAAAATAGATAGATCCTGTAATGTAAAAAGCTAATTGGAAATTGAAGGGTTTATCGTATTTGTTTAGAATAACTCCTCCAATAGGTTGACTAATACTGTTAAAGGCTGTAAAAGCTAAAGCGTCAATAGCACTAAAAGTTGCTCTTTGACTAGAAGGTAAGAGATCCATTACTATAGCATTAATTAAAGGCCACCCAGCATTCATAAAAGCCTGTCTAAGAATGTAGATAACAAGTACAACAGAGAAGGGAGGAATAAAAGCAAATCCAAAAATAAGAACTACAGCAATAAACTCTAAAAAGAAAACTGCTTTAGCACGACCAAATTTCTTAGCAAATCTTAAAGCAATGGCTGAAAGAATAGCAGTTATTAATGGAGCTAAAGAGAATATAAGTGTAAGTTCAGAAATTGTTCGACCATAAATTGCTTCAAAAAAGCGTGGAAGAAAAGGAATAGATATACCAGCTCCAAAAGCAATTAGAAAATCTGCTAGTACGATTATTAAAGGAGTTCTATAGAATGATAATTTTTCTCTAAAGGTTTTACAGTTTTTATATTTAGATAAAATTAAAGCGTCTTTTTTCTTTTCTTCCAATATCTCTTTAGTCTCAATTTGACCTTTAGAGTGAATAGACCTTTTATCGTGAATAAAGAAACCTAAAAATGCTGCAAAGATTATTACTGAAGCATAGATTTTAATCACAGGAAGAATAACTTCTTCAGAATAAAGATCACCTAAATACCTGTAGATAAAGAAACCTACAACACCACCAATAGCTGTACATAACTGTTGAATAATAGACATAATCGTAAAAATCTTTGTTCGTGTACCTTTAGTTGTACAATCAGCAACTAAAGCTGACCCTGCAGGCATCATTAAAGAATTAGCTAAAGCAAAAAGGAATTGAATTACATATAGATAGGTCAAAGAATTAGCAAAAAAGTAGATTATCATCCCAGCTATGAAAAGAAAATTTGAAATCCAGATGAAGGCATCTCTTCTCCATCTATCAGAAAGAATACCAGAGACAATTAATCCTATAATTCCTACTAAACTAGTTGTTCCAAAAATCAATCCTACATCTATGTCTGTACCTCCCCATACATACACTAAAAAGAGCGTAGCTATATAGAAAGGAGTTTGAACTAATGAATAAATTGCAAATGCTCCAAAATATAGTTTCAAATTCAGGTTTAAGTTCTTTAATAATGAGATTTGTGCTCTGATATTCGCCCCTATCATAGTCTCCAACTCTTCGTTTATATAAATTTTTTAATGAATATAAAAACGTGTGTTAATACGAATAGTTTGACTATTAAACCAATCAATTAAAGCTAACAATTAAAAATATACAAATTTCAAAAAAATTCTACCTCTCTAACCAAATTTCTAAAGCTTCACGTATCGTATCAAGAGCATCCTCAATATTTTCTGCGACTAGATCTCTTCTTTCTAAAAATGGACTGCTAATAAATAGAATATTATCTTCATCTTTTGATATCAGAATTGGTAATTCTTTTAATTGCATAACATTTGTATTGTATGAAGATATTTAAACCTAAAACCAGTTACTCTTTTTCGGATAACCAAACTTAAATATTGTTACCGTTTTTGCTGAATTGACGAGGAATTAAAATGGATTCAAGAAAAGGAGATAAAATTTATGGACCTATAATTGTTTCTGCAGCAAATGCAGCAAGATCTTTTGATGCACCAGTAAGATATCCTCTATTGTTCAACTCTCCAGACGTCTTTGTAAAACCAATGGCTATGCCCAGAGCTTCTTCTTTCATTACTTTAATTGAGCATTTTCTAGGATTGTTAATTTTATTACCAATTCTTCTAATAAAAAGAGGAACAAAGCAAGTTTTTGGTGTTTTCAAGGAGTTTGATAGAAGAGACTGGATTTCTTTAATTTTCATTTCTGCTGGTGGTTCAGCTTTAGGGTTATTTTTCTTCCTAATTTCATTGGGATTAGGAAACCCTACAGTAGCGATATTAATTCAAAAATCTCAACCACTCATAACACTGATTTTTGCAATTTTTATATTAAAAGAGAAACCAAGTCTACGTTTCTACGTTGTTCTTCTATTAGCAATAACTGGTATTGGTCTGATAGCTTGGCCAGATATTTCAAAAAGTGTTCAAACTCTAGAGTTTACAGGACTAATTGCCATTCTTTGCTCACTTTTAGCAGCTGTTTTTTGGGGTGGTAGCACAGTTTTTGGAAGAATATTAACAAAAAAAGTTGATTATTGGAATTTAACCCTATTTAGGTATATTGGAGGATTTTTCTTTTTATTGGTCTTCAATATTTTTACTTTCACCTATAACTCAACCTATTTTGGGCTGCTTACACAAAAAATAAATGTTTTTGGACATTATGTGGATGGGTCATTTGTTCCTTTAGATTGGCAGTGGATAGGAATCCTTTGTATTCTCTACGCAGCTATACTTACTGGAGGAGTGCTTCCTTTAGCTCTCTATTATTTTGGTCTCACAAGGTCCAAAGCTTCAGTAGCAGGGCTGGCAGAACTAGCTTTCCCTATTCTATCGATATTTATTAATTATTATTTCTTGGGATTTGGGTTAGAACCAATACAAATTGTAGGAGCAATAATATTATTAGCAAGCGTTTCAACACTATCTTACATTAATGCTAAAGAGTTTGAACGAGATCAACAAATTCTTTTAGAAAAAGATAGAATGAAAGAAAAAAATTAAACTATTTCTTCTCTCTTTTTCCCTTAACTTTTTTTAGGAGAACATTATTGGAAAAGTATGGAAATAATTCCGTTGGCATGTGAATCATTAGGAACTAGATCTTTTTCTCATTTAGTCATAACAGAAGATGTGAAAATATTAATTGACCCTTCAGTTTCTCTTGCACCTAGAAGATTTAGACTCAACCCTCACCCTTTAGAGATAGCAGCATCGTGGATTTCGAGAGAAACAATCCTGAAAGCAGTATCTTTGAGTGAAATAATTATACAAACACATTATCATGCAGATCATTTTACTCTACCAGAACGCAGAATCTATGAGTTTACTAACAAAAATGTTTTTGAAAAGATTTATTCTAAAGAAAAGACAATTTATGCTAAAGATCCAGAAAATAATATTAATTATAATCAAAAAAGAAGAGCAAAATATCTTTGGAAAACAAAAAAGAGAAAATTGTTCGAAGCTGAAGGGATTTCTTTCCAAATCGGAAATACGAGAATAAAGTTTTCTGAAGCTGTTCCACATAATATTGATGAAAGATTAGGTTTTGTTTTTGAAACAGTAATTGACGATGGAAAAACAAAGTATCTCTACACTTCAGATGTTAGTGGGCCTGTTTCAGAAAAAGCAACAGAGTTTATATTAAACGAAGAACCAGATATTTTAGTTCTAGATGGCCCCACATATTATCATCCTAGGGTTTCTAAAAAAGAAAAAGAGATAGCATTCAAAAACCTAAATATAATAGTAGAATCAATAGAAGAAATTTATATCGAACATCACTTTTTAAGGAAAAAAAATTGGAAAGAAAAACTAGAAAAAGAAGTTGAAACCAAGCTTCCTGCTTTTAGCCAAATAATCAATTTAGAACCAATTATATTAGAAGCTATGAGAAAAGAACTTTTTAAAGAAATAGAAGTTCAAGAAGAATTTTATTCTTTACTTGAACAAGGATTAGTTAATACTGATTTTTATCTTAAAATACTAAAAGAGAACAACATAGATACTTATTGGCAAAAAATTAGAAAAAAAATAGAGAAATATTGTTGTTAAAAAGGTTAAATTTTAGGCTCTAATATTTCTCCTTTCGGATATTTTATGATATAGGAAATATTGATCTTTTCTTCTTTTCCTGGTTCAATAGATATTTTCCACTCCAACACTCCTTGATTCTGCTTTCTAGGTTCTGGAGAGATTTCCTTAGTGATTACCTCAATATTTGGATCTTGGGGATATGGAATTCGCTCTATTACTTTTAGTTCAGCTTTTTCTTCAATTTGATTCTTAATTTTTATTTGATAGTGGAAGTCTATTTGTTCTTTTCCTTTAGTAATTCCTGCTTTTGCTACTTCTCGTTTGAGCAACTTTCTTTCTATCTTCAAATCATAGCTTTCAATTAAACCAACAGTAAATTCATCTTTAGGATGGATTAAATCCAAGTGACTCTGACTAATAAATTCTCCATCAATGAAAACTTTAGCATCTCCTTCCAATAAAAATTGATCTTCATTCTTTAATTTGTGAGTTAGAATAAGCTTTTCATCGAGAGAGCTCCAATAATACTGCTTTTCTACTTTTACTTTAAAGCTATCCAAGTACAAAGTTTTAGGTGTTTTTCCTGAAGGAATGTCATGCTTTCCACTAAGTTCAAACCTTTGGTGTCCTACTACACTTGTACTCTTAGCAGTTTCAACATAAAGATCGTCTAATTCTGCTTCAGGTACAGGAGCTGGAGCTGGCTTCATCAATTCTTTTTCAGCAATAGCCATAGCTTTAGGTCTCATAGCTCTTTTAACGCCATAATCTTGTTTCTTTACTCTAGATGCACTTACAGGATATACAGGTTCATATAAATAGAGGTATAAAGGATCAACTTCTTCAATTGAGATGGGTTTCCGATTAGCAGTAGAAATTGTAACTTTGGTCTTATCCCAATCAATTCTAGTCCTATTATAGACTTTAGCTAATCGTTGTATTAGTGCTTCACCTTTAGTTAGTTCAATCATGTAAACAGGAGTCCATGAAGCTTGAGACACAGTATAGCTTAATTCTAATTCTATTTCACAATCTTCTTGAGCATCTAAAATAATATTTATCTCGTAAAACTCATTTTCAAGATATTGCATCTGATTCTTTTTTTCTTTTAGAGAATTAAGCAACTTATTTAATTCTATAATTTCGTGCTCTAATTGAATTTTTTTAGCATTCTCAGCCTCTATTTGACTTTGATAGAAAGAATAATACTCTCGAAAATCATCAACAGTTTTATTCTTAATCATTCCATAGCGACCAAATCCTTCTGCAATACTCTTAATGGTAGTTGTAAGGGCGTTAATTGAAACCTTCAAAGATTCTAACCTTAAGTTCCTCTGTTCGATTTCTTTTTCTGTCTTCAAGATTTCTTTCTCAATTTCAATTAAATTTTCTTCATCTCTATAGATGTGCTGGAGAACAGGAGAAATATCAACAAGTTTAACTTTACCAGTCCCTCTAACTTTTATAGAATCCTCATCTAAAAACTCAGATAATTCAGTAACAGTTAAAGTTTGCTCGCCTTTTACTAATTTAACCTTTTTCTGTCTTGTAATTAAAGCTCCATCAGTTAAAACAGTTACTTCTTTGATTGGAAGAGTTATTTTCTTCATAAATTAAACTTTAATTCAAAGTAAATAAAAGTATTGTAGAGAGAAAGAAAAAATCAATTAATTCTTTCTTTAATTCCTATTCTTCTGTTGTTGAAAGACCACCTAAGAAAGTAGAAATAAACTGAATAAATCTTTCTTCTTCAGGAACACCCTCTTCATCCATCTCTTTCAAGAACTCTTTTTGTAGTTCTGTAACTTTCCTGTAAAAGTCTCTAACTGTTTCTGCTAATTTTATTACATGTGCAAATTTAGATAGTTTAATTGTTCTAACAATCAAAGATGTCTCTGAACGTGGATATTTGAAATGCTCTTTCAAGTAATCCAACCCTTTTTTCTCTAGAGTTTCTTTTACTTTGAATTCAATATCAATTAGTTCATTTGCTATAGATGTCTCAATATTATGAATAAAAGAAAGATATTGCTTAAACGATTGTGAAAATGATTTTTCTCCTTCACTTTTTAACAACTTTTCCAATATTTCTTTTTCTATTTCTCTTTCAGATAATTCTTTGTATTTTTTCAATTTCTTGTCAAAATCACTTTCTTCTTTTACATAATCTTCAATATTCTTTCGATATAAAGAAGCAATGTTTTCTTCTAATCTGTAAAATTTGCCCCATGATGAAGCAGTTTTTTCAGCATCTACTTCAACCATATTATCATCAAGTAACTGTTTTAAATACCTTAATGTAGTCGTTTCAGGTTTTCCTATCAAAGTGCTTAACTTCTTTAGATTCAAAGATCCATACCAACTTAAAGCTGTAATTATCGCAAATTTGTTTGGATCATCGACCCACAATTTTTCGTATTTTTCTTCAATTTCCTTGATTTTTTCTTCTTCAGCCATTCTTTTCAATTAAATGTTTGTTCAAACATATATAATTTTTTCCATTGTGAAATTATTTCCATTATAACAATATATTTATATACCAGTTTGGCATAATTATCACAACAGAAAAAATTCCAATTTGGAATTAATTCATAGGTGGTGAGAAAAAAATGAAAGAAAGAAGGAAAAGAGAAAACAGAATTAGAGAGACAAATAACACAATATGGACATTTAATGGTCACTTTTGTTCAGTAAGTTCTTCAAGAGTGAACAATCAAAGAATAAATAGGGATCAACGATGAGTCTAGAGGAAGAAAATATAACTAAAAAACCTAGAGCAATATCATTGCTGAAAAGTTGGGACTTTTCAGCTCTCTTTTTTGGTGGCTTTATAAATAATGTTGGGTCATATTTTACTTTCATTGGAATAGTCTTCTTTGCATTGGAATTAACAAAAGATCTTCCAAAAGAAGTAGCTACACAGGAAGTAGCACTCATATCTACTTTTACCTTGATTCCGATGCTTTTACTTGGCCCTATTGGCGGAGCAATAGCTGACAGAATTGATAGAAAGAAAATATTGTATTTAGCTGATTTACTTGGAGGATTGGCAGCATTTAGTCTATTTTTTTCAAATAAGATATGGCATCTCTATATCTTTAGTATAGTTAATGCTGCAGTAAGGCAATTTTTCTACCCTGCTAAACAAGCTTCATTGCCAAAAATCGTGAAACGAGAACAATTACTGAGTGCAAATGGCTTTATACAGTCTACTCAACAATTATCGAGAATTATAGGGCCATTAGCTGCAGGATTTACAGTAGCTGCTTTTGGGCTAAAGATCGCCTTCCTTGTTGATGGAGTTTCTTATCTGATTTCAAGTATAATGATTATGACAATCCGTACTGACTTAAGACCTAAAAAGAATGGAGAAAGTATTACTATCAGCAACGTTTTCACTGACCTTAAAGACGGTTTTAAAATGGTAATAACCGACAATATTCTTCGATTTATAATAATAATATTCTTCTTCACAATACTAGCAATTGGGTTCTTGGATCCATTATTTGTTCCTTATATTGACTTTGAATTTGGATTGGGTGAAAGAGACTTTGGTATATTAATGAGTTTTTCAGCAGTAAGTGGAATAATATCAGCTTTGCTTATTTCAGCCAAAAAACAGATGAAACGAAAGATTATGTTTATGCTTGTTACAATCGTGATACTTGGAACAATGACGACAATTATTGGTATAGCACCTTATATACCTGGAAGCATAATATGGCTATTTGCAGGATTTTCATTAATTGGGATGATTAATGTAGGTTTCAATGTTCCTTTCAGCACTTTACTTCAAAAAATCGTAAGAAATGAACATTTAGGAAAAATAAGCGGAATCATCGACACTGTACTAACTATTGCATCACTACTAGCGAGTGTTTTTGCAGTCATTCTAGCTAGATATATTTCGATAAGTACAATATTTATGATTGTTTCTGCAGTAATAATCGCTGCAGGAATTCTAGGATTGTTCCTTAATAAGGTAAATCAATATGACAAAATTGCAATGAAGAGAGAAAAACAGATGACTGAAGAATTAGCTAAAGAAGAAAGAGAAATTTCAGATAGTCAAATAACCAATAAGATAGAAGAAGGTTATTCAGATAATGTTAATCCTTATCCAATAACAGAGCCAGCTCATTATGATTGAGAATTCTTCATTAAATTTTTTACCCTTTTTTTGCTCTTTATATAGTACTTCCGCAATAACTTAGACTCTCTCACCTCCATACAAACTTGAACGTAAACACCTCAAGGTGAAATAGAGAGTAACAGGTCTTGAGCGTTTCAAGAGCGGTTTGTCAGACGGGGGAGTGAAAAAAGGAGGGATAACAGAAGAGCGAAAACAGACATATAAAGCGAGGACGAGAAGAGAAAAACAAAGATACAAGAACCTGACGGTGGCATTATTCGTAGTTGTAGAAACACTAATACTCTTGAGAAGACGGTAGGACGTCTCTATACCCCACCGATGACAATAATCGTAGATCTGTTGCTCTGAAGAGATATGCCAACTGATACAAACAAACCAGTCTTTCCGCTTTGGGAGCCAATAAGCATGCAACATAACTTCTGTAGTTAGTTTCACCTTGTCCACTTTTCATAGTGTAAGGAACAGAAGTTATTTTACCTGTTTTAGGAAAGGTTTCCAGGTATGACCTAATCTTCTTATTTTTCCGTGCCCCAATGACGAAAGGAATAGTGTATTCTTGTAGTAGTTTCACTACTTCAACAGAATAAAAACCTCTATCTGCATACAACACCTTTATGCTCCTGTTTTTAAGACTAAACTTGTTGAAGAGCGATTCTAATAGTCCCTCTTTAGAATCAAAAGTTGACACGGTAAATGCACCTAAAGGAAGAGCACCATAAGATGATTTAACTGTTGACACCGTGATATATCGATAAAATCATTCATTTTTATACTGGTGAATATACTCATCTCTTCTTTTCCCATAATATCGTATGTCCATCGTGTCTACTGCTAGTATTAATGGACTCTTTATTTTCTTCTTTCTTTTCAATAGTTCCCCACACTGCTGAAATGAAGAGATGAAAACCTCTGATATGCCGTTTATATCCAATTTGTTCAAGTGATAACGTATTGTATCTCCGTCTTTAGTCGAAAATTGTTCAGCTGACTGCTCGATAGATGTTTGTTCCACCACTGCTCCCAAGACGGTCTTCTTAACCTCTTCTTTTGTTTCCCCTCTTTTCCTCTGTCCTTTGTGTGGAAAATCCATCTTTCTTATCCAGTGACAAACTTTTATACTTGTTTTCCTATCTTCTCTTGTGGGTTGAAAGCGTTTTTCTAAAAAACTTTTGACCGATTTTAATAAGCTGAAGTTAGAATTGTTCATATTATTATTGTCGGGCTTTCAACCCATAACTTTTACGATAATTCGGAAGTACTATTATATAAAAAAAATTTAAATATTAAATATTTAAAATATTGTAGATTGCTTTCGCCATATACTAAAGAATTCCTGAAACAGTTTAGAGATTCTCCAAAAAAAACTATTAACAAATTAAAGTCTAAATTATCAAAAACAGAAAATGCAATAGATAAAATAAATATTCTCTTAACTTTATCCTTTTTTTGTATATCACAGGGTAATTTTCTCGAATCTTTAGAATATGCTAAAAAAGCTTTAGATCTCTCAAGGAAAGAGAAGGATGTATTTTTAGAAATACAATCTTTTTTGTTAATTGCAGAAGCTTATTTCTTCCTTGGTAAGCTAGATATAGCTTCTCAAAATATTGAATTAATTGAAATCTTACTGCATGAAGATGCCTTTAAAGACGAGAAAAACCTTTATACTGAACTTCTTGCTCATTTATGTAAAATTAAGGGGAACATTTCTTTTAGCAAGAGAGAATATAGTAATGCACTTGATTTGTATAAAAAATGTAGTAAATTGTACAAAAAAATAGATAATAAAGAAGCTGAAGCAAAAATACTTTCTAATCTAGGTGTAGTAAACCAAAATATAGGGAAATATGATCAAGCAATCAGCTATCTTAACCAAGCAAAAGAAATTTATGAAGAAGTTGATGATCATAGAGGAATTGGAATCTGTTTAAACAACATTGCAGAAGTTTATAGAATTCAACATAAATATAAAAAAGCTATTGAATACTATAAACAATCTTTAGAAATTGGTACAAATAGAAATAGCAATTTTATTAGTTTTCTTGCTTATTTTAACCTAGGTTTAACTTACATGACTATACAAGATTACAATAAAGCAAAAATGTATTTTGAAAATAGTGTGAAATTGTGTAATGAAATAGGAAATACTAGTTATCTAGCAATGTCATATTTTTATTTAGGAAGAATAATGGTTAATCTATTAGATTCAAAAAATGTATCTAACTTCATTTTAGAATTAGAGGAACAAGTGTCTATCCACAATTCATCTGAACTAAAATATGTTCATAAGATTTTACTAGCTTTACTCAAATTAAATTCTGGAAAGAGGATAGAAAGATGTAAAGCAATAAAAATATTTGATGACTTACTCAATACTGAAACAAATATCCAAGAATTCTATTTCTACACAGGAATACAACTTTGTAATTTTTTCTTTGATGAATTATATGCTTTTGAAAAAGAAGAAATATTGGATGAGTTAAACAGTTTCTTCAATCAAATTTTAGAAAAAATTAATGAACATGAGGATTTCATTCTGGGATTACAAATTGTCCTATTATACATCCATTTTCTAGCTTTGGTAGATGAGAGAACAACGATGAATAATTATTACAATAGGACAAGAAAGATGCTTAATAATAAGAATTTAACAAATTTCGAGAAAATAATGGAAGAATATTGGAAAATTATTCAAGAAGCAATTGAAGATATAAATTGGAGAGATTACACAATTAAAGAGAGAATGGAATTACTTGGTATTAAAGAACTATTAGAAAACATAATAGAAAGATTTGTTTAGCTTATCTACTATTTTTTGGCAAATATATTAATGAAAAAGAATTTATCTTTATTATTTGAGTTTTTTGCTCAATAGCCAGTAATTATTCAGTAATTGAATCAGTTCTTCATAAACTTCCTGCATTTCTTTATTAGCTCCAATAATAGGTAATTCAATATTTAGTTGATGCTTATCTGAAAAATAGTTAAAGTATAAATCGTCAAATATTGAAATATCCATTCTAAAATACTCAAAATCTATTAAAGAAACTTGATTTCCATTCACAATTATATTCAAAGGCACTAAGTCCCCGTGTATATAACTAACTTTCAATCCTTCAATCTGTAAATTCTCATATAAATTCTTCAATTTATTTTCTAATTTTGGAATTTTTGCAGACATATACTCAGGAACATTTAGATTCATTTTTTCATAATTATCAAAAACTCTAAAATAAAAGGATTGTAACTTTGAAAATTGTTTTTTAGCTTTCTTAATTTTTTTGTTAGTATAACCATGAATAAAATCAATAGTCTTTCGAAGTTCTTCTTCTATGTTCTTTCTTTCTTCATTTGTTAGGTTTGTTATTTCCTTTCCTATAATGTAATTATAACAAAGAATTTTAGAATTATCAGTCCAAATTAATTTTGGAGCAATTTTTCCTCCAAAGAGCTCTAAAGCTCTTTTTTCGTTTTGAAGTCTTTTTTCAGCAGGAATAGCTTGATCTTTTTCATAAATCTTACAAACTGCAATGGGAGAATTATCTTTTGATTCTATCAAAAACTTTGTATTAGATAGACCTTTTTCCATTTTCTGCCATTTTAGCTTTACTGAAGAACTGAGATGAAAATAATTTCTGATTCTTTTATTTATTTTTTCTATTTGTTTTTCTGATAAAATCATAGCAAAACCACTTTTTCTGAAGCAATTTCAAGGGTTACATTTTGATTCGTTTTTAGATAGTTAACAAGTTCTTTATTTTCTGTGTCTACTTTTAGATATTCTATATTTTCTCCTTGTATTTCAACCACTATTCTAAAAAGACTTTTTCCTATTTCAATTACTGATTTTATTATTCCTTTCTTAATTACACTTTCTTTTTCTTCACTTAACTTCTTTTCTATTGTTGATATTTTAATTTCAGTGGGAGGAATTTTTATTCCAGTAATCTTTTTCCTTCTCTGCGTATCTGATAACGGTATTTTCATTTGCCCAATTGTTGTATCTACTATAACAAAATTATCATTCTCTTTATTAATAGAATAGAATGAAACAGGAAATACGTTTAGACTCCCCATTATTTTTGCAGTGAGATAATTTAATGGCTTTCTATCTACTTCTATTATTTTTCCTATTTGTTGTACTTTTCCATCATACATTATCGCTACTCTATCTCCAATTAATCTTGCTTCTTCTTGGTTATGGGTAACATACAGTGTAGTAGTTTCTGTTTCTTTCTGGATTCTTCTAATTGTTAAAGCAAGAGCTTCTCTTCCTGAAGCATCGATACTCGAGAGGGGTTCATCTAAAAGAAGTATTTTGGGGTTAGTTACCATGCTTCTTGCTAAAGCCACTCTTTGTTTCTGCCCTCCACTTATTTCATGGGGATATCGATCTAGTAAATCTTTAATTTCTGTAAGGTTCACTATCCACTCTAATTTCTCTTTAATCTGTTCTCTAGGTAGCTTTTTTGCTTTTAAACCAAAAATAACATTATCTTTTACTTTCATATGAGGAAAGAGTATTTGTCCTTGAGGAACATAACCGATATTTCTTTTCTGAGGTGAAAGGTTTGAAATATCAACACCATCAACAAAAATGCGCCCTGTTTCATGTTCTAAGATTCCAGCTATAACTTTCAACAATGATGTTTTTCCACAGCCAGATTCACCTAAAATGACTACTAATTCTCCTGATTCTACTTCGAGACATAGATTGTCCAATATGTATTTTCTCTGATATCGCATTGAAAGATCTTTGATTTCTAACTTTGTCATTTATTTCTACACCTTCAACTCTATATCACCAAGTTTCTGAATTATGAGAAACGATAGCACAGTAAGAATTATCAATATAGTTGCCATTGTAGCAGGGAGTTGTATCGTCTGTGATATAATAAGCTTGTAAATTGCAATAGACAATGTACCAAAACTTCCACGAACTAAAAAGTTTGTTGCTCCAAATTCTCCTAAACTTATAGCAAAAGAGAATATTCCTCCAACAATTAAACTCTTCCCAATTAGAGGAAATTCAATTTTTTTGAAAATGAAGAATCTTGAAGCTCCTAAAGTAGAAGCAACGTTTAACATTTCCACATCGATTCTATTATAAGCTGCAAGAATAGAACGAGTGGCAAAGGGTATGCTAATTAACACATGAGAGAGTATAATCAAAATCCATACATAGTTTAGATAAACTTCTGTTGTCCTATACTTCAAAAATAGCCCTAAAGCTAGTGTGATTGAAGAAGTGGCCATAGGTAAAATTATCAAGTAAGAAATGAAGTTTTCAACTATTGATTGTTTATAATTTCTCAATTTATTATATCGAATTCGCAGAATTAGAACTATCAATAACGAAAAGAATAGAGTTATTATTGTTGCTGAAAAAGAAAAGATAATCGTATTAATAAACATTCTAAATGGAGAATTTCCGAGAATGGCCATATATTCTGAAGAAAGAAGAGTAAGATATCCCCATAGAGGAGAAATACCTTTAGTGTATGGAATGAAAGATTCAATGATTACTGCGATCATTGGAGAAAAACTAAAAAGCATTACAAATAGTGTAATTAAACTCAAAAAAATAAAACTAATTTTTTCCTTTAAGGGGGTGTTTTTTAATTTAATAGGTTTAGGTTTTATTCCTTTTTCTTTTCCTCTAGCCATTTGTCTTGTTTTATTTTCAAAAAATAGGTAAATAATTATTATCAGGGTATTGATTAATAGTTGTATTATAGCTAGCGAAGAACCTTCTGTGAATTTTAGAGAATTCTTTATCAGTTTATAGATTCTTACTTCAAGAGTTTGGTATTTTACTTCTCCCAGATATAATACTATAGCAAAACTATTGAAACAATATATAAAAACTAGTAGAGCAGCAGAAACAATAAAATTGATTAGTTGAGGAAAAACTATTTTTCTAAAGATTGTAAAGTTTTTTACACCTAAAGTCTTAGAAACTTCAACTTGTTCATAATCTAGGTTCATCCAAGCAGGAATCATTAATCTAATTATTACTGATAAGTTATAGAAAACATGAGCTGCAATAATTCCTTCTACTGTTCCAAAAATTTTAAACAATGATCTATCAGTCTGAAAGACTGTCTTCCATACACTATTCAACCAGCCGTTTTCTCCATAGGTTATTATAAAACCCAAAAGAACAACTATTGGTGGTAAAACAAAAGGAACTGTTAATAAGTTTATAACTAGATCTTTTCCTTTAAACTTATATTGTGCAAAAAAATAGCTCACTGGAAGTCCAAAAACTAAACAAATAATTGTTGAAATTAATGCTTGATTAAAACTAAAAGATAAAAATCTGATATTACTTGATTGAGTAACTGTGCTCCAAAAAACAGAAAAAACACTTTCGTCTCCTATTTCTCCATTTTTTTGAAAAGCATAAGAAAGAATTTTAAATAAAGGTAAATAAAAGAAAGAAAGAAGAAAAGAGAACAAAGCAATAAGAGCTAGTACCATGACCGCTCTTTCAACTTGTTTGTCAATATTTCTTTCCATTCTTCTTCTAAATGACAGTAAAATAATCACCTTATCTATTTTTCTTCTTTGTGATAATGTATGCTAGTGAAACGAAGCTCAAAGACAATATAATGAAACTAAATGTAGTGTAATCAGTTTTCTTCGTGCCTTCGATTATCACTGTTTCCCAATCAGTTTTCCACATATCTAAGTTGTCATGCATAACAGTGGGTGAGATTATATCATTCAGTATATCCACATCATCAGGGTTTATAGCTGCATTTAGGAAACATTCAGGAACATTAGCATTTTTATTCGCAGGATACATCCATTGATTAAGAGGAATTTGATCTTGTAATTCTGTACTTAAAAACCAATCTATGAACTTCTTAGCGTTTTCTTCATGAGGAGCATTATTAACAAGCCCTATCCCCTCAATTTGTAACCATGCGTTATTCTTTCCTTGTTCATGTGTAACAATAGCCTTAGAAGGTTGCTCTACTCCTGGTCCTACTCCCCATTGAGGGTGACAAACATCATAAGCAGGACTTGTTCCATAGCTTATCATAATCGGCCTATCCTCTGATTCAGAATAATAGATGTCAAAAGCTGCCCCCCAACTAGGAGCAATTCGAAGATCATCAGAAGTCATTCTCCACCAATCTCTCCAATCTTGATCTAACAAACCATTTAGATTTATTTTTGGGTCTCCATAAACAGCTATCGTCCATAGAAGAAAACCTAACCCAGGAGAGCTTAGTGTTGGATCCTCAACTACAAGTTTCTTATCCAAGTCATTTTCAATTATTCCTTCTAATGTTAAGTCTTCAAGAGCAGGTGTAGAAGTTGTGTTTATTCTACTTCTGTCATACCATAAAGCAATAATTCCGTAATCATAAGGTAAAACATATTTTTCTGGATCTAAATTTTGAACGAGTTCAGAAGATATATTTACTAAAGTAGGTGATTCATAAGATTGCAATATTCCTTCATCTTTTGCAGTGTGAATTAGTACATTGTCGATTCCTATTAAAACATCAGCAACAGGATTCTCTTTTTCGAGAGAAGCTTGAGTTACAATTGTATTTGCATCCTCCAATAAAACTAGCTTTATCTTCTCTTTTGGGATACCACTATAATTTGCAAAAGCTCCTATATAGTCAAAACCAGGGTCAGCAAGCAAGGACTCGTAAGTATAAATGATCAGATCATAATCTTCAGCATTAATATTAGTATGTCCATCAACTAAACTACCGTTATAAAACAAAGTAAAAACTAACATTATACAAATTACCAAATTCTTATTTTTTAGTTTCATGTTTTAACCTTCTGATCTCTATTTAAAAAATATATGCTCCCTCTATATATCCCCTATATGAGATTGTTCGACAAAAAGCGGAAAAATATAAATAATTAGTCAAAGAATAAAAATCTATGTCAAAATCGTTTAAACTTCCTCCATATAAAAAAGAAGCAAGTTGTACGCAATTTTGCCTAGTAAGACCAATAATGAATATTGTATACGGTATAGTTGCATTTTTCGTTTTGGCCATTTATGGGATAATAATAGGAATCACTTCTTTCATAAACTGTTTCACAGTAGTATGTACAAAATCGAGATGGGAAACTCATTACAACGTTGTGGCTAAATTAGCTTATTGGTCAGCTCACTTTAGTATGTATTTATCAAACGCTACAGATGATACTCCACCTTTATGCCCATAAACCTTTTTTTATTTTTTCTAAATATTTAAAATAGATAGTTATAGTGTATCTTATGCGAGATTTAATCAAAGAAGAAATTGAAAGCCCCTATCTTGATGATGAAATTCATTTAAACAAACTCACTCCTTTACATGTATATTGGGAGCTAATTAAAATTTCAGCTTGGAAAAACTTTGCTCATCATCCGACTTGTAGTGTATATAAAAATCATTATTTTAATATTGGGGGTTTAAAACTCTGCGTTGGTTGTACAAGTCTATACTCTGCTTTAATAATAGAAATAATTCTTTATTTTGTTTATAGTAGCTTTTTTGTCAACTACATTGTTTATGTAACAATCATTGGCTTAATTGGATTTAGTGTTGCAGTAATTCAATATTTCATTAAACCAGAAAATAAATGGATAAAAGCGATGTTTAGGTTTATTTTGGGAATAGGAATAGGTAGTTATTTAATAATTGTTCTTATAACACCAAGATGGTGGTTACAACTAATTCTGGGTTCAATTCTTATTTTAAGTGGAGCATTATATAACATTATGAGAGGAAAAGCAAATGTTCAATACTGTGACATATGTCCTTTACACAATGCAGAGCCTTACTGTGATCCATTTGAAAATACCAGGATAAAAGCAGAAAAAATACATAAAATTGTTGACGATCAAATCAGAATAATTCAAGAAAAAAAGGCAGAAAAGTGGCGAATGAAACAGGAAAAAAAGATTGAAAAAGATAAAGAAGAATAAATTTACTTATTTCACTTTTTCCTAATCACTCATTCGATCTTTAACTGTTATCAATGCTAATACAAAGAAAATTATTATCATTCCTGTTAGGATAACAAAATCTAACCATAGCTCTTTAAATCCCCAACCTTTCAGCATTATTCCCTTTATGATATTTACTCCATAAGTTAGAGGAAAGACGAATGAAAGGGGTTCAAGCCAATCAGGAAGACTGTAAATGGGTATTAACATTCCACTAACTGCCATTCCAGGAATGACAATAATAGGCGTAAATTGAATTGCTTGGAACTCATTTTCTGCATAGTTAGAGAGAAATAGAGATAAAAAGATATGAACCATTCCAAATAAAATAAAGCTAATAAATAGGAGTAAGATACTCCCTCTCACTTCAATACCAAAAACAAATATTCCAAAAATCATTATCGCAAAAATCATTAGCAAACCAATTATAGTTAAACCAAAAACATACCCTAGCATTCTCTCTGTTGCAGTTAAAGGTGTAGAGTATAATCTCGATTCTGTACCACTTATTTTTTCTCTAATTAAAGTAACTAAAGAGATAAGAAGAAGCAGAAAAGATAGCACATAAGCCATTGAAGCAGACATCCCAACCTCTAAACCAGTATATTCTGATCCACCATGAGCTATAATTTGGTTAATTTGTATTCCTTGGCTACCCCTAATTTCTGCTAAAGCATCATAAAGAGAGTTTAAAACACTTGCTCTTACATTTGGTTCAGTTGCATCAATATACACTATAATTTCAATAACAGTATTATAACCCATCGACAATCTGTATATACCCTCCGAGAAATTCGAAGGAATTAATATTGCAGCTATATATTTTCCTTCTTCTACTTGTTGAATATTATCTTCATATGAACCCAAATATACATCTACTCTAGTATCATTAATTAGAAAATCAGTGATATTTGTTCCAATGTCAAGTGAGATAGGACCAATATCAAAACCTTCATCTTGATTATCTATAATTATTGGAACATCTTTAACTTCACCACTAAAAGCCAAACCAAAAACAATCATTATGATAGATGGTACAACAATAAGAAGACCTAAAGTCCTAGGATCTCTCTTAAATGAATTAAGAATTCTTATTGTAACAGCTAGAACTCTTTTCCAAGAAAAAGTCTTTAATTCTTGATTTCCCTTTGTTTTCTTTTGTTCTTTGTTTATATTTTTATTTTTATCTTCTACCTTCATTCGCTTTCCCCCACATCGCTCAATTTTATGAATATCTCCTCTATTGTACTTGTATGATACTTTTCTTTCAGTTCTGACGGAATTCCTTCCTCAATTAACTTTCCTTTTCTCATTAACCCTATTCTATCAGCTCTCTCTGCTTCATCCATAACATGCGAGGTTAGAATTATTGTCTTTTCTTGTTCTTTAACCAAGGACCTAAAATAATCCCAAAAGAACTTACGTTGAACTGGATCTATGCCTACAGTAGCCTCATCAAAAAACAACAAAACAGGATCGTGAATAAGAGCACAAGCAATACTTACTCTTCTCTTCATCCCTCCTGACAAATTTTTAACAACTGTCTTTCTTTTTTCATGTAAAGAGAGTATAGTTAGTAAATGATCTAATCTTTCTCTAAATTCAGATTTAGACTGCCCATAAAGAAGTGAAAAGAAACGAACATTTTCTTCTAATGTGAGTTCATTATAAAGAGAATATTCTTGGGGGGCAATACCTATGAAATTGGCTGTTTTTTTTCTATCTTTTGGAATAGCATAATCAAGAATTCTAACTTTTCCTGAAGTTGGATAAAGAGCACCTGTTAAAACATTTATTGTTGTAGTTTTTCCAGAACCGTTTGCTCCTATTAAAGCGTAAATCTCTCCTCTTTTAATTTGTAAATTGAGGTTATCTACAGCTTTGATATTCCCCGTTTTATAGACTTTTACGAGATCTTTGACCTCTATAATATAATTATCCATATTGCGTTTTTTTAGAAAATAAATATATAAAACTATTTGAGAAAAATGAAATTTTAGAAATAAATTTTGAAAAACAAAAAAATAAAGATATACCACAATAAATTAACAAAATAAAGTTAAGAAACTAAAGTAGATTATAAAAAAATGGTAGGATTACCTTTTTTTTACATAAATACCGTTAGGAAAAACAGAATAAAAAGCTTGTTTATATTTTTTAGACCTAAAAAAGCCCATAATTCTTCCACTACTATGATAAAAATGAGCATAGAATCTAGAAACATCACGCCTTAATAAAAGGTGGAACATTAAAAAACCTATAGAAGGAGCAAGTATAATTAATCCTAACAGTTCAGGACCATCACTAAAGAAACCTAAAGTCCAGAGGAAACTTAAAAGTGATAATATCGAGAGTATAGCTACAGAAAAAATAAATCTCATTTTGCCAATATTATAACAATATTTACAAATATAGGTTGTAACATTGAGTTTTACAGACTGATTTTGAGTATATCCTTGATACTGTGTTTGACTTAAAAGCTGCGACCATGTATATTGCTGTTTAATTAGATGATTCTCATTCTCATTTCCACATCGTACACACATAACAGGCCAAGACATAAAAAAAGAGATTCACAGCTTTATAAAAAGGTTGTTAGATTTTTTTATATTCAACTAATATCTGCAAATTATCAACTTTTTAATGGTTATATACTTCTTAAATGCTAATATTGAAATTTCAGAAAAAAATTACTTTAGGATATAACAATACTTGAAGACAAATCTGAACTAAGAAAGAAACAGTTTGGATAAAGGTTACTCCAAAAAGAAAAATTGCTATTTATGGTGTAGGAATAAAACTTTTAGAAATGAGAAAAACAGGAAAACTGGAAATATTGTAGAATTAACATAGCTTTTTTCTTTTTATTAAACTAGTTCTTAATGTACGGATAATATTTACTCTTATAAATAAACTTGAAAAAGTTGTACTATCTTGCGAATTTCTAAGAACACAATAAAATTAAGAGAATACTCTATTCCGTATAGTATTGAACTTAGAGATGTAAAATACGCAAGAATTGAAATATTACCAACAAAAAAAATACGATTAATTTTCCCAAAAGGATTAGAAAACATTGATAATAAGAAGATATTAAATGAACATAAAGAATGGTTAAAAAAAAGAATTCAAAGAATTGACGAATCATTAAAAAAAATAGGCTTTAGTTGGAATAAGATAGGAGAGCATGAAATAGTTTTTGGAAAGAGATACCAACTAAGAATTTACAGAAGCTACTACGATTCTGTTTTCTTTGAAGGTTCAATAATTTCAGTATCTGTTCGAGATATTGATAATGCTTTAAACTACCTAAGATCAATAATATATGCTGAATTTTCTAAAAAGGTTGAAACTTTCACAAATTTCTTTGCAAGAAAAATGAATGTAGAAGTAAAAAAGATTTCAATTAAAAAACAAAAAAATATCTGGGGGAGCTGCTCAACTAAAGGAAATATAAATATCAATTTTCGTGCAGCTATATTGAGTGATGAACTATTGATGTTCTTAATTGCTCACGAAGTGGCACATCTTCAACATCCTAACCATGGACCTGGCTTTAAACAACTTCTTTCTTCCTTTTTTGAGGATATTAAAGAAAAAAATGATTTATTGGAAGCTTTTTGGTTTATTTCTCATAGTTCCAAAATTTTTTCTTTTGAATAATCAAATCTCAACTTCTAATCATTTTTAAACGATAAACCGACAAGTTTAAATAGTTTATAGGGGGCATATATTTACTCAATATAAAGTGAATGAAAATGAGTCCATTTGAGATAAAGATTGATGAGGAGAAAAAGAAATTAGTGAAAGAGCTAATAAAGAAATTGCACCAAGGAGAAAATATACAAGAAGTGAGAAAGCAGTTTAAAGAAGTATTAAGAGATATGAATGCTTTAGAGATCACACAAGTAGAACAGGAATTAATTAAAGAGGGAATGGATCCAAGAGAGATTTTTTCTATGTGTGACATACATTTAGAAGTGTTTAAAGAAAACCTAAGTACAAATTTGGATTTAGCTCCACCAGGACATCCTATTCATACGTTAATGCATGAGCATGTAAAACTAGTCGAATTTGGAGAAAAGTTGTTCCAAACGACCAAGGATTTAAGAAAAGTGAAAGATTTTCCTTTTGCAGGAAACATTTTAGGAGCTATTCAAGATATTGTTAACCATTTTAAAGAAGCAGAAAAGCATTACTTAAGAGAAGAGAATATTCTATTTCCATACTTGGAAAAACACGGAATTACGCAACCACCCAAGATTATGTGGATGGATCATGATCGTATTAGAGAATTAAAGAAGGAGATTTTTGAACTAGTAGAAGGACGAAAAATAACGGACTATTCTGAGTTTGTTGATAGACTTGAAAAGGCAAGTTTAGCATTAGCTGAATACCAAAGTGGTCATTTTGAGAAAGAAAACAAAATTCTATTTCCAACTGCTATGAAAGTTATTTCTGAAGAGGAATGGAAAGATATAACAAAGGAATTTAATGACATTGGTTATTGCTGTTTCTCACCTAAAGAAGCTGTTGAAGCAGTAGAAGAAGAACAAACTCAAAAAGCTACACTCGACTCAGGAATAATCGAATTTGAAACTGGAAAAATAGATGTTAAAACATTAGAAGCAGTCCTAGATACACTTCCTTTTGATATCACGTTTGTTGATAAAAATGATAGAGTAGCCTATTATAGTAATTCTAGCGAGAGACTGTTTGTTAGAACTAAAGCTATTATTGGAAGAACAGTGCAAAATTGCCATCCTAATAAAAGCATTCATATAGTAAACAAAATCATCAATGATTTTCGTGAAGGAAAGAAAGACAAGGCTGAATTTTGGTTCAGATTAGGAGACAAATACGTTTACATTCGCTACTATGCAGTTAGAAGTAGAGAAGGAGAATATTTAGGAACTTTAGAAGTCAGCCAAGATATAGCACAAATAAAACAAATCGAAGGTGATAAGAAGCTTTTAGATTGGGAAGATTAAAAGGAGGAAATAAAAATGGTAAAATATAAAATAACTATTAATCGAGATGAATGTATAGCTTGTGGATTATGTTATTCAGACGACCCTGAACATTTTAAAGCTGATGATTCAGATATTTCAATGGTTGTTGGAGGAGAAACAACCGACGACTTATCAGAAGGACACTTTGATGATGACGAGATTGAAAATGTTAGAGATATAGCTTCTGAATGTCCAGCAGAGATTATACATGTAACCGAAGAGTAAATCTCTTCTTTTTTTTTGGTGATTAAAGTTGAGATTTCCTTGTGAATATGTTACTTCTGAATTTTTACCTGGTTTAAGGATCAGAGTCAGTCATTTGTTACGTGAAGCAGGATATTCTCAAAATGAAATTGCTGAAAAACTCGGTGTTAAGCAACCTGTTGTAGTAAGTTATCTTAAAGCATATGAAAAGAGAATTATAAAAGAAAAAGAGGACAATTTTCATTTGGATAACTTAGCTAACGAAATAACTAATGCTATTTTGGAGGGTAAATCTACAGCTTTTTTGATTCGAACAGTTTGTACTCGATGTAAGTCTTTAAGAGTAGATAGTTTCATCTGCACTCAACACAAAAAACTTATTCCAGAGTTAAGTAACATAAAAAACTGCGACTTGTGTATGGGCTTTCCAGATAAAATGCCTACAATAGAAGAACGTAAACATATTAAAGATGAAATGATTGAGATGTTCAATTTACTTACTTCGTATAAAGAATTCATTAATTGGATACCTGAAATTGGTGGACAAATTGCTCATTGTGATGATAAAGCTCTAGAATTAGATGATGTTGCCAGTTTTCCAGGAAGAATAGTGAAAGTTAAAAACGAAATTCGAAGATTAAGTGACCCTGAATTCGGTGAATCAAAAACAATGGCTCATTTATTAATCTGGGTTAGAAAATTTCAATCTAATATTAAGTGGATTTTAAGCATTAAAAACAAACCTGTTCTTCAAAAGAAACTGAAAAATCTAAATTTACCTATTTTAGAAACTCAAGAAATTGACACAAAATGGAAAAAAACTTTAGACAAACTTTCAAAAAATCCAGATATTTTCCAGTTTAGATTTTTGTTAGATAGTGGCGGAAAAGGATATGAGCCTATCACATATATCTTTGCAGAAAACAAAAACGAACTTGAAGAACTTTTGAAAAAAGTTTTTGCTTAAGTAACAAATATGTTAAGGAGGTAATTCTTCTGTTTCATCTTTTTCCTTGTTAGCTAGTTGAAACATCAGGTAAACGCTAGTTACAATTATTACTACGATGAGAAGAAACAAGAAACTCCATAGTAATGCCGAAATCATTAAATCAATTTTACTATTCTGTTTATAAAGATTCTTAAAAAACGTTATAATGTCTAAAGATGCTATTCTTTTGCATATGGAAGTTGAGATTATTAAAGTATCAGCAAAGCTTGCAGAAGATGAACTAACTAAAGTAATCAAATATCTTGAAGAAGAAAAAACAGTTATTTTTCCTACTGATACTGTATATGGTATAGGCTCTGATCTCTTCAAAGAAAAAGCTGTAAAAAGGTTGTTCGAGATCAAAAGACGACCACTAGATAAACCAATTAATGCTTTAGTATCTTCAATGAAGCAAGTACAAATGATTGTAGAAGATATTCCTGATTTAGCCGTAAAATTAATGGAAGAATTCTGGCCAGGTGGATTAACTATTATCTTAAAGAAAAAAGAAATTGTTCCAGATATAGTTACAGCAGGGAAAAAAACAATTGGAGTAAGAAAACCTAACAATAAGATTATTCTTCAGATACTTAATAAATTTGGAAAACCTCTTGCAGCTACTAGCGCTAATATTTCAGGCTTACCAAGTCCAATTACTGCAAACGAAGCTATACAACAACTAGGAAAGGAAGGTTATTTGGTTATTGATGGAGGGAAGACATTTGAGCAACAACCATCTACAATTATTGATTTATCCTCAAAAAATCCTCTAATTCTTCGTAAAGGAAGTGTAAATGTAGAAGAACTAAAGAAAATAGTACCTTCAATTATTGAATGAATTTATAAATGAAAAAGATAATAATATAGCTTGAATTAAGATGACCTCGAGTAAAAAAGAGAAAGTTACAACTATTTTTTGGGACGTCGACACACAGCGAGACTTTATTGAGCCAAACGGAAAACTATATGTAAAGAATGCTGAATTGATTAAACCTAATTTAGAAAAACTTACTCAATATGCAAGAATGGCAGGAATTAGAATTCTGGGTTCCGTAGACTGGCATGTTATTGGAGATGAAGAGATAGTTGAAAAACCTGAAGAAGCAGATTTTGATAAACATTATCCCCCACATTGTTTGAAAGGTGATCCTGGCTCAGAAAAGATAATGGAAACTCGTTCAGATACTGCAATTTTTGTAGACTATATTCCATATAATGAAGAAAGAATCAACGAAATAGTAAATAGTAATGCACCTATTTATTTCAGAAAAAAAGAGTTTGATGTCTTTACAAACCCTAACGTTTTACCTATATTAAACAAGATTAACCCCTCAAAAATTGTGATTTATGGTGTTGCTGCAGATGTATGTGTCAAATATGCTATTGATGGTTTAGCGATGAGAGGAAATGCAGAAATTTATCTAGTAATCGATGCTATTGAAGGAATAAATGAAATAGAAACCAAAAGATTAGTCCATGCATGGCAAGTTGTAGGGATTATTCCCATCACAACAGAGCAGGTCCTCAAAGGAAATTGGATTAAATAATTAAAAACAGTTTTCTTTTTTCAAATTTCTTTTTTAGATTAGAAAAAAAAATAAAAAAATGACTGGAGAAATTACTGAGTTATTGAATATTCAATAATGTTTTTTTTCTCTTCTTTTGTTGATTATTGAAACTGAAATTACGATGAACATAAGAATTGAAATGGTGCTCTCAAGGTTATAACTTACTGAGTTTGTGTTAGTCGTATCATCACCAGGTAAAGTAGTGTTGTATTTTATATCATAACCAGCAAACTCCATATATTGTCTAGCAAGATAAATATCATAAATATACGGTTCAAGATCGCTATCAAAACCAATACATCCTTCTGGCATGGGTGATACACCAGGTGCTCCTTGTCCTTCTAAAATTTCGTTTACTATCATTTCACGTGGAACAGAATGGCTTATGGCTTTTCTAATGAACTTCGCTGCTTCTGCAGTTCCTAAAGGAGTAAGTTCTCCTGTCCCAAGGATAGGATGACGCATGTTGATTGCCATTTCTTGTGTAGATGTGATTTTTGTAAGGGCAAGATTAGTATCGATTCCCTCAAAATCTGAAAAATGTAAACCATATTGAGAATCTACAATGTCAACTATCCCTTCTGTAAAAGCATCAATGGCCTTACTTTTACTAGGAACAAAGGTAAATATCAAACTATCTAGCAAATCATCATCTGTTAAGTTCCAATAAGGATTAGGATAAAGTATGACTGTACTTGAAGTAACATTAAAATCACTTACATTAAGCATAAATGGCCCACAACTAGTTACAAAAGCTTGATCTAGAACATCCATGCTATAGCCATTTAAATTGATGTAATTTTGGACAAGATTCTTGTTAATTATACCATAGCTCAATAGACTTAAACTAAAAGCATATCGTTTTTTGAAAGTAAACTGAATAGTGTCTTCATCTAAAGCTTTGATAGATTCGTTATTTTCAAAGTAAGTAGTTAAGGGGTCATATAATACGGAATCAACAGCAGGTGTCATGTATAACTCATAAGTGTAGTCAACATCATAAGCAGTTACAGGTTCTCCATTACTGAAGTAAGCATTAGGATTAATATCCACTGTAATGGTTAATTTATCTTCTGATACACTGTAATTCTTTGCTATTACTGGCTCCATTAAACGCTTATTTTGACTTCGTTCAAAAAGTCCATAATAAACACAACTCATCCATAGAGCATCATAATACCATTCTTGAACAAAGATGTTATATTCTCTAAATTCTGCAGGTTGAGCATAAGTAATATTGTTCTTTAATGAATTTCTCCAATTTTCAGCTCGATGAGCACTATCACTTAACAATTGTGTATCAATTCCGCTAATTGACTTATTCAACGCATAGATCTCTCTTGGATACAATATTGTTATAGCTGGTAAATCATCATAAAGGATAGCTTGCAGTTCCTTTCCTTTAGCGATACGTTTAGTACCATCAAGTTCAGTAGTATATTCTACTAGTTTTTCATCAAATTCTGGATTACTGTACTGGTAAACATTGTCTCCCGCGGGAACAATGCTTTCTGTATCAAAAAGACCTGTTGGATCCCAGTCTAATCCCCAGCTCCAACCTACAAAGAGTATATCATATCCTCCTTTATCATATGTAGGGATATAATCATAATAGCCTTCTTTACCAACAGGATAGAGCCATGTTCTAGGAGCAATATTTCCCCAACCTGTTGTTTCATGGAAAGCTATACCTATACCTATTTTTGGTAACTCTTCTTCCATCAGGAATGCCCATTGATATCTATAAGTACAACTAATTGGTGAAAGTAAATTAAGATAAAAGAGAGGAAGAGGATTTTCTTCTTCATCTGCATGTAGAGGAAGAACACTAGTTACGAAAAAAAAACAAATAACTAATGAGAGAAAAATCGTTTTTCTCTTTTTCATATTCATCTCCTTACTAGTAAAAATTAGTATAAAAAAGATATAAATGTTCCTTTTCTTTGAGATTTAGGTTTAGATTTTCTCATTTTCAGATATAGACCTAAAGATAATGTTTTTTCGTTTCCGAAATCTTTTAAATGTGTATGACCCTTTCTTTACAGAATGGAAGATATAATAAATTTAGCTCTAAAAGAAGCAGAATCAAAGAATGTTAACTTTGCAGAAGTTAGAATCTTTGGTTATGATAGCGAAGTAATCGCTTTAAGGAATGCTGAAATTGATCAAATAGGAAGGGCTTACAATATAGGTTATGGAGTTAGAGTGATTAAGAACGGTGCATGGGGCTTTGCTAGTTCAGCAGATATTAGTAAAGAAAGGGTAAAAGAAGTAGTAAATAACGCAATAAAAGAAGCTGATGCCACAAGTAAAGTAATTAAAAGGCCAGTAGAATTATCAGAAGAACCAATAATTAAAGACACCTACAAAACTCCCTTTAAAATCGACCCTTTTGATGTTGATATTGAAGAGAAACTGGAGATTTTGAAAAAAGCTGATGGAATTATAGCAGAAAAAGGAGATGCAATTAAAGTAAGACAAACTGAAATGGGTTTTTACAAAGTATACCTGAATTATGGGAACACAGAGGGAACTAGAATAAAACAAGAAGAGCTTTTCACTGGAGCAAAAGCATCAGCCACTGCAATTGCTAACGATAATCAGAGAAGAGCGATTGGACTCTATGAAATGAGAGGATTTGAATATATTGATATGTATAATTTTGAGGAGAAATCAGAACAAGTAGCTCAAGAAGCTATTGTTCTTGCAACTGAAGCTGTAGCTCCTAAACAACAAAAAACTGCTTTTATCTTGGAACCTTTTCAACTAGGATTAACTATTCATGAGAGTTGTGGACATCCTACAGAATTAGACAGAGTACTTGGTTGGGAAGCTGATTTTGCTGGAACAAGTTTTCTTACTTTGGATAAACTGGGTAAGAATTATCAATATGGTTCTGAAAAAGTTAACCTTGTTAATGATCCTACTATTCCTTATGTTCTCGGACATGAGAAATATGACCATGAAGGAGTAGAAACTAAACGATTCTATGTTGTCAAGAACGGTATTTTTAACGATTACCAAACTGATAGACAAACAGCTAAAATTATTGGTAAAGAACACAGCAACGGTAACGCTAGAATTGCTAGATATAACAGAGTTCCTTTAGTAAGAATGAGTAACTTGTATTTAGAAGCCGACCCTGAAGGACCAAAAGATATTGATGAATTAATAGCAGAAACTAAAGAAGGAATCTATGGAATCGGTTGGAAGAGCCATTCTATCGATGATAAAAGAACTAATTTTCAGTTTAGTGTTCAACTAGCTTATGAAATAAAAAATGGGGAATTAGCTATACCTCTAAAGAACACTATTTATCAAGCAGTTACCCCTGAATTCTGGGGAGGACTTGACTTAATGACTAAAGAGTGGAGAATCGACGGTCTTGGACCAAGTTGTGGTAAAGGAGCACCTCATACACAAACTATGTGGGTAAGCCATGGAGGGCCTTATGCTCGTTTCCAAGGGGTGAATATCTTTTCAGGATAAGGTGAAAAAAATGAGTCTAGAAGAACAAAAAAATCAAGTTTTGGAACTCACAGATTTAGCTCTTGAAAAAGCAAGAGCACTGAATTGTGATGCTTCTATAAATGTAAGTGTAGGAAAAGAGTATGCTACTCGTTTCTCTAACAGCGAGATATTACAGAATTATGTAGATTTAAGAAGATTAATTGAGATAACAGTAGTTTATAAAGATAAACAACGTGCTTCTTCCACTACAAATACTTTTACTAAAGAAAATATAATTAATCTGGTAGAATTTTTAGCTAAAGTTGCTAAAACTGTTTCTCCTGACCCTTCTTATCCTGGAATTGTAAAAGAAAAACACAGCTATCCTAGCTTAAAGTTAAACGATACTAAAGCTTCTCGAGTTAACCCTGATTATATTGCGGATAGAATTGCTGCAACTATTGACGCTGGTGAATCAATTGATAAGAGGATAGGAGGAGTATCTGGAAACTTACTTTTCTCTAATGGTTTTGAATATCACAAATCTACTACAGGAAACGAGCTTTTCTATCCTTCTACGGTAATTGAATCAACCATCAATATCAACGCTCTCAGTGGTGGAGAAGAAAGTAGATCAAACAGTATTTTTGGAAGCAGGTTCTTTGATAAATTGCCACTAGAAAAAGAAGCAGAAGAAGTTGCAGAAAGAGCTTTAAGAGGATTAAATGCCAAATCTATTGAACCAGGTAATTATGAAGTAATACTTGACCACCAAGCAGTGAGTACAATACTATTTTTTGTAGGGTATGCAACTTCTTCAAGATTGATAATTAACAGAGCAAGTTTCCTTAATGATAGAATTGGACAACAAGTTTTCGATGATGATCTATCTCTCATTAATGACCCACATAACCCTGAACATCTATCAGCTAGACCAATCGACGACGAGGGATTACCTACAACTAGGTTTCCAGTGATAGAAGAAGGAATTCTTAAGAATTACTCATATTCGAGACTAGACGCTGCAAGATTAGGAGCAAAAGCACAAGGAACTGGTTTTTCATTTATGGGTAATGCAATAGGATTTCCATTTGCTGAAACAATCCAACCTGGAGACATGAAGGTAGAAGAGATGGTCGCTGATATAAAAGACGGATTACTAATAACAAACCTACATTATACTAACTTTGTAAATCCTCCTGTTGGAAGTATAACTGGAATGAGTAAAGATGGTTTATTTATAATTAAAAATGGAGAAATAGTTGGTTCTGCAAAGAACATGCGTTTCACAGATACAATTCCAAACATACTCAAAGATATTGATGTAGGAAAAGAACTTAAACAACCTGGAGGAAGGTTTGCAAATATAGTTGCTCCTATCAGAACAAAGAACTTCAGATTTACAAGTAAAACAACTCACTAACTTCTACTTTTTTTCAATTTTTAACAGTAAAAATGCTGTGCGTATCATTTCTTTCTTTGAAAAACTTTTGAATTCAAGAACAACTAAGAAAAATCAGTCCAAAATAATCAACATTGTTTTATATTGAAATAATTTTTTTGTTTTAATGAAAATTAATCGTATTTACAAGAGAGATTGTATTGAAGGATTAAAGCAACTTCAAGAAAATTCAGTGGATTTAATATTTGCAGATCCACCTTATAATCTACAATTGCGTAACGAACTTTATCGCCCTGATCAATCCAAAGTAGATGCGGTTAATGACAAATGGGATAGATTCTATTCTTTTGAAGAATATGACAATTTCTCTTTAAAATGGCTGAAAGAATGCAGACGTGTATTGAAACCCACAGGCTCTATATGGGTAATAGGGACTTATCATAATATTTTCAGGATAGGTAAAATTATGCAAGATTTAGGTTTTTGGATACTAAACGACATAATTTGGGTAAAAACAAATCCTATGCCCAATTTTAAAGGAACAAGGTTCAATAACGCACATGAGACACTTATTTGGGCTGCTAAAGAAAAAAATGCAAAACAAACTTTTCATTACAAATCAATGAAGATTATGAATGATAATAAACAAATGCGAAGCGATTGGTATTTACCTATTTGTATTGGTAATGAAAGGTTAAAAAATAATGGAAAGAAGGTTCATTCTACTCAGAAACCTGAATCTCTCCTCTACCGTATAATTTTATCTTCTTCCAATGTTGGAGATCTAGTTTTAGACCCTTTTATGGGTACAGGAACAACTGCTGCTGTTGCTAAAAAACTGCGAAGGAATTACATCGGATTTGAGATTGATGATTATTACATTAGTGAAGCAGAAAAAAGAATTGCTAAAGTTTTACCTTTATCCGAAGATCTTTTAGATTACAAAATTGAAAAAAAACCTCCTAAAGTATCCTTTGGTATGCTAATTGAGAACAAATACATCAATCCGGGGGATTTTCTTTATTCCAGAGATTTAAAACACAAAGCAATTATTAAGGCTAATGCTTCAATTGAATATGAAGGGAAAGTGGGTTCTATTCATTCTATTAGTGCTTTTATTTTAGGAAAAAAAGCAAATAACGGTTGGGAATTCTGGTACTTAAAGAATAGCTCTGGTGAATTGGTATCTATTGATTCACTAAGAAAAAAATTCGCAGTGAATGAATGGGGTGAAGAATGGAATGTCATCTAAAAAGAATAACCTTCAACTCACATTAAATGGAAAAGGTTATCATAGATAAGATCCATTTAGCTTTATGAAGTTATCCAAGGACAAAGTCAACTATCTTATTTTTGAAGGTGGTGGAGGAAAAGGAGTTACTTATATTGGGGCTTTAGAAGCTCTTGAAGAATTAGGTATTCTCAGATTTACTGAAAAAAATATAGGAGAAAAGGTTGTTACTCATCTTGCTCCAAATTGCTTGAAAGGAGTAGCTGGAACTTCAGTTGGTTCACTTTTTGCTTTACTTGTATCTTTGGGCTACAACTCACAAGAAATAAGAGAATTATTAAAAAGCAACTTAACTGACGAGTTTCTAGATACTATCGAATTTGGTTTGATTCAATCAATTTATAGCCAGCTTACTGAACAATCTTTTGTTAAAGACCCTCAACTAGAAATATCTACAAATTTCGTTGAGAATAAATGGTCTTCTTTTCTTCAAAAACAAGAGAAATCTTTCAAAGATTTGTTTGCTTACCCTCTTAAAATGATCAAGCAAGCAAATTATTATATCCTCTCAATGTTCATCAAATTTCTTCTTTATTATGAATCAAGAAAAATAAAGAATGAAAAACCATCTAACGAAACAGAAACTACATTTATCCCTACATTACGAGACTTTGCGCAGTCAAAAACTCTAAAAAATGCTGTAGATAAAATTTTGGATAAACCAGCCGATGCTCTTAATAGTCTTAAATATGAATTTGGTTTTTTCCTTGGCAATGGGGCAAGAGAAGTTATAGATAGGTTAATTGAAGAAAGAACAGGAGTGAAAAACTGTACTTTCAATCAATTTTATGAAATTTTAGGAATTGATCTTGTTATTACTTCTTTTGATTTACAGACAAAACAAGTTGAATACTTAAGAAAAGATTCTAAATGGAAAAACCTTTGTGTGGCAGATGCAGTAAGAATGTCAATTTCTATTCCATTAGTCTTCAAACCTGTTGTTATTAACATGAAAGACGAGTTCATTCTTCCAATTACAGATGATGTTTCTTATGCTCATTATTTCATTGATGGTGGAGCAGCAAACAATTTTCCCCTTCATGTTTTTGATGATAGAGAAGACAAACTAAATCCCTACGTTCTAGGATTTACTCTATCGTATAAAAGACAATATAATCCTTTTATTGAAGAAATTACTTTCTTTGAATATTTAGAAGATGTCTTCCTTTCAGTTCTTAAACAGACAACAAATTTACAATTCAAAAAGAAAGAAGAACAAGAACAAGTGATAGAACTTGACCCAGAGTACATAAAAGTACTTGACTTTTCTTTTGATGAGATACCAGAAAAAACAATACAAAAAGCAAAGAAGAAAACACTAGAATATTTCAAATGATAATAATTTATTTGTTTCATCCAATGCAAAAATTTAGTAATCATTAAGAAAACTAACAGAAATGTTTTTTTATCTTAAATAGATTTTTTTTTGAATGATTAGAGAATTAAACGTTGAGAACTTCAAATCAATAGAAAATCTTTATCTTAAATGCTCAAAAATTAACATCTTTATTGGAGAACCAAACGTAGGAAAATCAAATATTATTGAGTCTTTAGGATTGTTTTCATCTATTTTATTTCATGAAAATTCTTCAAATAGAAATGAAGCTATTAACAAAGAGTTTATACGTTATAACAATTTTATTGACCTATTTCATAACAGTAATCTAAGAAAAAAAATCAAAGTATCTACAGATAAATACCAAATTGAAATTAGAGCGGAAGAAAATAATTTCTATATTTCTGTTTATCGAATTCAACTAAGTTCAGAAGAAAAAGATAAAAACTTTAGTAAAAGAATCATTAGATCAGAAAATATCTTACAAGTAGAAGCAATAGCAAATTCACCTGGAATATATTCTTGGAACTTTAAGACTAATTTTAACGATTTTAAGAAAGAAAAGAATTTCCCAAAGATAATGTATTATAAAAATATGGAAACAGAAAAATTCGTTTCTCTAAACTTTGATTTTTTGAATCCTCCATCAGGAAATAACCTTCTAACTATATTGCAAACAAATACAGATCTTTACAAAAAAATCAATGAGATACTTTTTTCTTTCAATCTCAAATTAATGCTGAGAGAAGTAGAAAAGACTATCGAACTTGTAAGAGATATAGAAGGAAAATTAATTGCTATTCCCTTTAAGCTAGTTGCTGAATCTTTCCATCAACTTTTCCTTTTACTAAGTGCGATGAATACATGTAAAGATTCTATTATCTGTTTGGAAGAACCAGAGACACATCTATTCCCAAAATATACAAAGTTAATAGCTGAACTCATAGCTAAAAATAAAAACAATAATCAGTATTTTATTTCAACACACAACCCCTATTTTTTGATTTCATTAATAGAAAAAGCAAAAAAAGAAGATTTAAGTATTTTTGCAGTAAGTTTTCAGAATAATCATACAAAAGTTTCAAAAATACAAGAAAATGAGATAAGAGAACTCTTAGAAGGAGAAGATCCATTTTTTAACATCAATAAGTACTTCGAGTAGATGTCAATGATACTAGTTGAATGTTATGCTGATGAAAGATTAGTGAGAACACTTCTACCAGAATTATCTAAAAAAGAATATTCTCATGCAGGTAACAAAACAGGGGTAATCAAAAGGTTAATTAAAATAAAAAATGGAAAAAAATACATTGGATTAGTTGATAGAGATCCCCACTCTAATCCTCCTGGTTTTTTCCACAACTTTACTCTTCTGGAAAATCATGAAGAATCAAAAATATCTATTTACTTTTTCAAAAAAAAAACAATGCTAAACTTGTCGTTATTGAACCTGAACTTGAAGGATGGATTGTAAACATCGCTCATTCGATTCACTTTAAACTCAGAGATTATGGTTTACCTGAAGATCCAGATAAATTGCATGAGGTTATCAACGAAAAAAGAAACCTAGATAATTTCTCAAAGCTTGTTTCAGACTTACTACAAAAAAGTGTTCACCTTTCTAAATTAAAAAAAATTTTATCAAAAAGTATAGATTAAAAAAGAAAAAATTCATTTAATCTATAACAGCTTTCTTGTTTTTCTTACCACTCATATATGAAATATTGATCTTTCCTATTTTTACATTTATTATTGATTTTTCAGTGAGATACTCCTTGTTCTTTTTTTCTGGTTCTTTTTCAAACTTCTCAATTAAAAGCTCTAAAGCTTTCTTTTTTTCTTCAAATTCCTCAATAAAGGTTACGTTACTTTGGAAATGTACTGAAGCGTAATTATGGTCACATTCTCCTTCTAGGTAGCCAAAGTCAAGCATTGCTTCTCCCCAGATTAAATTGTTTTTTTCTAAAATTTCTATCTTTTTTCCTTTTTTAGCACAATGGAAGTAAATACACTTTTGATCATTATCAAGAACAAAGTTTAGGGTTACTAAATAGGGAATATTATTGTTACACATCGCAATTGTAACATAGAGAGCTCTGTTTAAAATTCTCAATTGTTCTTCTTCATCTATAGCTTTTTCCTTTCTTCTTATTTCTCTCAAAATATTCAGCTCCTACAATAGAAATAGACTAAATACCCTTAAAAGTATTTATTAGGTGAAAAAAGGAAAAATTAGAAGATTATACCTAGCAACCAGAGTAAAAAGGCCATTACCATAAACATAGATGCAAGTTTAAAAATCAGCCATGTGGTTTTTTCACTGGGCCTAATAAGATTCTTTATGGATAGAAAAATAAAAAATAAAGCTGTTAAACAAGCGAGGATATGGATTACAATATTTACTTTTAGTGAAAGGCTGATTAAAATTGTAATGATTGCACTAATTATTGATGAAAGAGTTATAACTATTATAGTTCTATCTTTTCCTTTCACTACAGGCCACATAGGAACACCAGCGAGTTGATATCCTTCTAGGTTTTTGGGTATCAAAGCTAATGTTAGAATGTGCATTGGTATCCAGGCTAGTATAAACACTCCAAACATTATTGCCAAAGAATCAATTTTGTTTATTGCTGCTGTTCTACCAGCAATAGCCGGTAAAGCTCCTGCTATTCCTCCAAAAAGAATTGAAAATCTTGTTCTTCTTTTTAACCAGTAAGAGTAGATAATCACATCAAAAAAAGCCCCCAATAAGATTACAAGTCCTGTAAGGGCATTTAGGAACACTACTGCACTCATAATTCCGCTAATTGTGAATACTATCCCATGTCCAACTACTGTTTCTTCTGCTATTTTTCCAGATGCTAGAGCTCGATTTTTTGTTCTTTCCATTATCTTGTCGATATCTTGGTCAATGTACATATTTAGTAACGTTGATCCAGAGATAGAAAAAAAGAGGGCGATTATTAACCAACTTAGGGTGAATAAACTAAAATCTTTCCACGAGCTTATTAAATAGGTGAGCACTCCAGTATATACAAGTAAAAAAGTCTGCTTTGTTTTGATTAGTTCAAAATAAACCTTAATAGGAAGAAAAAAAGGAATGATGTTCTCATTTTTACTTGTTCCAATGTTCACGTAGGCTTCTACATTTGAATTGTTAGTGTTGTATATATTTGGAGTTTCTTCAGTCAATTAATTCACCAATTAAATTATTCTTCTAGATCTATGGATATCTTTTCTTTGTAAACCTTGCTTTGGATTATTTTAACTAATTGATATACACAGAATATACCGATTGCAGTTAAAATTAGAACGATTCCAACATCTGTAAGATACATATACCATGCTGACATATCTGGCCATTTAAGCATATAGAACATAACAAATCCGAAAGCAAAGGTGCTTCCAATAGTTATTCCCCAACCTAATATTTCTCTTATCCACTTCTTTTTTATCCTAATTGAATCAATGTACATCAATAAAATCATCATTGCAGATAAAGTTGCTAAAACGTGCCAATGACCAACATTATAAGCATATTCTAGTTCAAAAGGTCCAGCTCTCACTTCATCAAGATTCAAGGCAATGTATATTCCAGGAACAGTAACAACTAGATTAACCCATATGAATAAGAAATACAATCCTGAAAGCACAGAATCTTTGAAGATTGCGAGAAATTTCTTGTAAAAGGGAGCTTCATCATACTTTTCTCCTAGAACTTTTTTAGACACTTTTCTAAAACCATCAACAATCAACACAATAGAAGCTAAAATTAAAATCGATACTCCAACATTTATTATCATGTGTGCAGATTCAACATCAGCTGGAACTAACCACCCACCAGCATCAGTAATAAGTATACCTGGTATTATAGCTATTTGAGCAACAAGATACCATTTTCCTTTTGTTTTTGTAAATTTAAAGGCTATAAGTAAAATAGCAGCATCAATTAAAGCCAACATAATATGCAAGTGTGCAACTATCATTCTAACATACACTGCTTCAGGAGTAAAACCACTATGATCGATTCTCACTCTTGCTTCAGCTATAAATGCTTCAAAATTGAGTGCTGAATCTGGATTTCCAAAATTAGCACCCACAATAGCACCAAGTGTAGCTGTAACTATTAAAGATAAACCTACAAGAACTAAATTCAAATTTTCTAGATTAATCTTTCCAATTATTGGCCCTTCTTTACTCTCAGGAAAACTCTTTGTAGGCCATACTCCAACAACAAAAGCCATTCCTGAGTACCACACTAAGCTTAATCCTACCACAAAAAGACCATGTAAAATCATATTTTCTTGGAAAATATATGCATAAGTTAATCCGCTAACACTTGTAAGCATCGAACCGTAAAAAAGAGGCCATTTTACATGTGATTCAGCTCTTTTTCTTATTGGAAACAAGTCTAGAATAAAGAATACAACAGCTGCAAGGAAAGGCATAGCTATAGAATGGTAAAGCATAATTATTCTTCCTACTCTTGTTTCTTCAGATAGATCAATATTAATTAAGGAAAAACCTAATATTTTCTCAACAGGTTCAGAAAAGGAACCCAAGAAAAGTATTACTAAAATCAGGTAAGCAATTATAAACGTTATAAGACCAGTATATGTTCCAAACCCATAATTGAAAATATTTTTTATTCTTAATGACAGATTTTCTTTTGTCTCTGACATACATTTTTTTCAATTCAACAGTTTTAAAATATTTTGCATAAAAGAAGACAAAAAATATAGTTTAGAAATTAAAAATTAGGAATCAAATATTGTTATTTTTTATTCTAAGAGTTAATTTAAGAATAAAACCTTATCAATAAATCGCCAATCAAATTCAAAATAATACGCCTAGTTCTTACTATGAAAAAATTTATTTTTGATAATATGATTCTTTAGAAGTGATTATTTAATGAAAAAAGAAAATCTTGATTTACAACTAACTAATCTTTTTTTAGAACTAGAAAAGAAAGTAGATGAGTTTAATAAAGAAACAATAGATAGTAAAGAGATTTTAACATATTTTAAAAAATATTATTTCGAATTTTACACTTCTTTCTCTTCTAAATTTTCTTACAAAAAACTCAAAGCCAAGAAAGAAAAATTGAGAATGAATACTACTTTCACAAGAGGAGAAAAGAAGTATCTTGACTCGTTATCAATGTTAAATCAATGTCTTATTAAAATAATTTCAAAAAACCAACAAAAAATTGTCACTTTACAATATTTTGACCCAAAAATAGAATCATTAGAAAAACTAACAGAGAACTTTGCCACGCAGAAAGAAGAATCAAATGAGGTAATATCTGTTTTAAGAACTATAACGGATTGGTTTCTCAAAAATAGAGAATATTTCAATTCATTAAATTCAGAAAAAACAGAGCTAATAATTAGGAAATTACTCTCGACATCCAATATTCTTTCAAAAGTAAGTACCCAGATAGACCTCCAATTAGAGAGAATAAAATTCCAAGACTATTTAGAGAACCTTAAAAGCAGAAGAGAAGAAATACTGAAAAAAATCATTTATGAGCGAGAGAAAATTCCTCTGCAAGAACTTTCTCCTCTTTTAGAATTCAATGATGTATTAGAACTTGAAAGATGGATATTGCATTTACCTACTAAACTTTTCAAAATTGATGATGAAATAGTTATTATCAATAAAGATGAGCAAGATTCTGACATTGTCTCTGCTATTTCAATGTTACTTGATAAATTCCAAGAGTATGAAGAATTAGGATTAGGTAAGAAGATTTAGGTGATAGAGATGAAAATCAAACTTAACACTATAAAAGGAGAAAAAGAAATATCTCTGAAAAAAAATCAGCATATAATTGATCTTTCGAATATGAATCTTTTAACTATAAATTTAGATTTTTTGGAAGAATTACCAAATGTTGAAGCAATAAACCTGTCAAATAACAGTTTATCCAGGTTAGATTTAACCCCAATAGAAAACTGTTCTAACTTATCTTCTCTACGTTTATCTAATAATAATTTAGTCAAAATTAGACTAGAACCGCTAAGAAATTGTCCCAATCTCGAGATATTAGATTTATCAAACAATCAGCTTACAGAAATCGATTTATCTCCTATTATATCTTGTACTATGATCAAATCTCTTAATCTATCTTTCAATAAGTTAGAGTCTATAGATCTTTCTCCTCTTTCTCTTTTCCCTAATCTACGAACGCTTAATATTTCCAATAATAGACTTACCTTCGTCAACTTAAAAAAGATAGTTTTCTGCATTGCACTCAAAGAGCTAGATATTTCAAACAATAATTTCAGAACTTTAGATTTAACTCCAATTTTTGGTTTTAGAAATTTGGTTCGTTTATACTTATCTGAAAATGAAAAAAAAGTAGCTGACTGGGATGTTTCCTACTTAAAATATCAACAATTGTCAAGTGGTTTAAGATATTATTTTCAAGAGATTAAAAAACAAAACCTGAAAGTTCAAAGAAATGATATTTTCAAGAAAGTACTAGAAAAATACATATCAATCAGGCTTTCAAAACTAGCCATATTTCTCGGATTCGATGAATTAATAGATTTAGAAAATTGGATTTTGGGTTTAAATTTGAATAATGTCACCATAAAAGGGAATTATTTGCTGATAGATCAATCAGTTTATGTTGACATAGATAAGGAAATGAATAAATTAATGCAAAGTTTTGACGGGTTAAATAGATAACAGATAAACTATTTAGTGAATGAAAATTTTTATTTGGAGTTTGAAAGAAAAGTAAAGATTTTCTTAATTTTCTTTTAAAGAATAAATTAACTTTAATTTTTCCATAGCTTCTTGAATAGGCAATTCTCTGAGTTTTGAAGCTTGCTCTAAATGTTCATTACAAAACCATTCTGCATTTATTGGATGACCAACCTTTCCTTCTCTTTCCATTTTTTTATTCCATTCTTTAACTTCCTCAGTTTCTTTGAAATAGATTATATCTCCAGTTCCTGGTGAAAATCTCTTTCCACAGATAACACAAATTGGGGGTTTCATTAGAAATAAACAATTATCGTTCTTTAAAAAATTATCTTATTTTTTAGATAATCAAAACAAATTTTCTTCTTTTTTTTCACAGACACTAGTTTTTAATTATAATATATCTAATTAGCATCTCCTAATACGGTTATGTTTAAATAATTTAGACTAACCTTATTTTTTTAGATAAAAATGGAAAATATTATCGAAGCAAAGGATATTACAAAAACTTACAACGGAAAAACAATTCTGAATAAACTTTCATTTCAAGTCAAAAAAGGAGAATTATTCACATTAATTGGCCATAACGGTGCAGGAAAAACAACTCTTTTCAAGATTCTTACAGGACAAATTAAACAAGATAGTGGTACAGCAAGAATCTTTGATACTAATGTTGAATCGCAATTAAAGAGTAAGTATAAATTACGTATCAGCTATGATTTACTTTTTTACGTAAAGTTTTTCGCACTCTGTCTTGCAAGAGAGAAAACTAAAGGAAGTTTAATCTCTTGAACTCAACCAAGCCATACAATGCCATGAAGGGGTTGAGACAGACATCATACACGAAACGTGGGAATCATAAAGAAGAATAGAAAGTTTTTCTTTCTTTTCTTCACTCCACGAGAGACAAAAAAAAGAATTACTCCTATAATAGAGAAGGAGTTACTTTCCTTTTTGTCTACTGGGACTGCAACCAATGGCTGAGCCCTCGGCAAACAGTGAAATGGGAAGAACTGAACCTTTGACCAGTGAGGTAATCAGTGATAGTTGTTCCTCGAGGACGAAAAAGATCTCCAAGGAACTTACGAGCGATATTCATTGCTCCTGTGAGGTCAGAGTGGAAAGTGTAATTGCAAGAGGAGCAATGAACTAAACCTCTTACTGGACGGATAACTTTCCTTCCACAACGAGCACAGTGAGAAGATGTCCCTCTTTCATTCATTGTTAATATTCGGTGAGGTTCAAAACCTCGAAGTATCAATGCCCGACGGAGAAGAGCAAGAATAAGAGAAAAGTTCCACCGATGAAGTTTCCTGCGAAACTTACGAGTACTTTTACCTTTTCCTTTCTCCTCACGAACATGTTTAGGATAACCTACAACGACGAAAAGGTCATATATTCGCGCATAAGTCTCTATCGTCTGCACGATGTCGCTTACAAATTGGTAAATATAGGCTCGTTTAACGTTTCTATATCTTCTTCGGAGGAGACTAAGAAAACGATAAACTTGGTGTTTTTTACCCGACTGGTCATTTAAAGCCGCTTTCCTCTGAAGACGGGAAAGTTTGAGTTTATATCGATGATTGACTCTATTCCACTGTTTGGTATACCAGAACTTTATCTCTTTGTTTGTTAATTTCTTTTTAGGGGTCAGTAACACTCCTGTAGCAGGAATGTTTATCCCTATATCTATTCCCAGCACAGCTGGGGGAAGAGAAGAAGAACTTTTTTCTTCAGGAGGATAAAAAGAAGAAGGAAGAACTTTTAATTGGAAATACACCCACCACTCACGTGTAGAACGTTTATATCTTAGTTCTAGACTTTTTATTCTTCCTTTCTTTAACTCCTTCTGGTGGAAATCACTCATCTCTAAAGGTAACCATATTTTCTGATGATAAGGGGTGTTTCTTTTCCACGTATCTAACGAGTCTCTTATCCCCACCCACCAACGAGTGAGAGTGTTATTCTTCTCTTTTGGTAGATGAACGAGAATGAACCTCTTTGCATTAATTAGTTGTTTTCTAGCTCTCTTTATTGGAGGACGAGTATTGTTAGGCCTATACCCTTGTTCATATAGTTGCACGCCTATATCTCTACATTCTTGGAATTCATTGTGAGAACAATAAAGGAACATTTTCTTAAGATCGTGAGGAACAGTCTTTCTTCTCTCTTCTTCTTTAACTTTTGAAGTAGTTAGCGTCAGTTCATCTAGTTTTCCTCTATGTACTCTTATTTTCCCTCTCTTAGTTTTAGTACATATTTTTCCTCTGTTATGATGTATTATTCTCACATACTTCTCTATTATCCTCGTGTCTCTCCCCGTTATTCTCCTTAACTTTTCCTTCTTCCTCGTCGTCAATACCTCATTCTTTATTCTCACTTTCAAGGTTTTGACGACGTCCTCCATCTTTCTCTTTTCTCCTTCTTTCCTCTTTTTTTGTTTCTTCTTCTCTTTTTTATTCTACTTTTTTTCCCTATAAAAACCCCTCCCCTTCTTCTCTTCCCTTTTTTCTCTCTACATCTTCCTCAACAATTATAAATTACGCAAAAAATAGACGCATGTTCCACAAGCAGATCTTCTTTGGGATAATCTAACTATAAAAGAAAACATCTCTCTAATGGGTAATCTTTATGGATTAAAGAAAGCACAAATTGAAGAAAAAGCAAACAAATTTCTTACTGATTTTAATTTGGTTGAACATCAAAAAAAACTTGCTGATAAACTGTCTGGAGGTATGAAAAAGAAATTATCAATTGCTATGTCTTTGATGAATGATCCATTACTTCTATTTTTAGATGAACCAACTACAGGACTTGATGTTGAAGCAAGAACTTTGTTAATTGAAGATTTGAAAAGGCTGAAAGAAGAAGGAATAACCATTATTCTTACTACCCATTTAATGGAAGTAGCAGAATCACTAGCGTCAAAAGTTTTAATCATCGACAAAGGACAAGTAGTTGCATTTGGAACAGTAGAGAATATAATTAATGAATCTATAGGTGATAAAATCCTCCAAGTAGGATTAATCAAAAGAAATAATGAATTTGAAGATTTTATTGAAAAAGAAATCAAACATTCAAAAGAAGTCGATTATATTCAAATCAAACAAACATTTTTCTTCAAGGGAGAAAAGTTACCAGAACTTATACAAGTAATTTCTTCTTCTGAATTTATTAAAGACATCTATGAAATTAACATTAAAAAAAGTTCTCTAAAGGAAGCTTTTCTCTTTATTACTCATAAAATTTACAAGAATGGGAATAACTTTAATTCTTTACTGGAGGTTCAAAAATGATCTTATACCTTACTCTTATTCGAATAAAACAGATAATCAGAGAAAAGGAATTTTACTTTTATGTAATAGTTTTTCCATTATTCTTCTTAATTCTATTTGGTTTTCTTAGTTCAAGCTGGGTACAAACAACAACAACTATTCCTATTGGATACATTTCTGAAGATTTAGGAATTAGTGATGATATCCTTAACGAAACAATAATGTTTGATGAAGCATTCTACAATTTCTTGAACAAACACCACTTAGAAAATAATATCAAAACTTTCGAGATACATAATTATACAGAAGTAAATTCTTTGGAAAATGATATCAACAATAGAATTATCGATGGAGGAATAGTAATTCCTTTCGATTTTTCAGAACAAATGCTTAACATATCAAGGTTTTACAGTTCTCTTATTCTAGTTAATTTCCTTGGGAGTCAATTTAATACTTATGCTTCAGAATCTGCTAATATTTCTGCAGCTATTAACTCTCTTTCATCTCATCTTCAAGGAACAGCTAATTTATCTTTACTTTTCTATGGTGATATAACAATCGACACAGCTATGACTTCTTATTCTGTTCTTTGGCAAGTGATAAACGACTATGTTCAAAACACAACTCTTTCTTACACTGAAAAGATTTGGAAGGTTATTAAGAATGAATTCGATCTATCTTTCAATTTCTCTTCTACAAGTAATGATTCTTCGCAAAACTCTATAACCTATAGTATTATCGTAGTTGATTCTGGAACAGGAGAATTAGTTACCAACTTCAGAAAAGAATATATTTCCAATATCCTTCCAGGTCAAATTATACAAAGCATCCTAATGTCTTCAATCTCTGTAATATGGTTGACTGAAATGGAAGAACGAAAAGAAATTTTAAAACGATTAAAATTGACTAAACTTACTGCTGGAGGATATATAGGAAGTATAATTCTCGCATGGGGAACTATTGCTTTACTTCAAGGTTTATTTTTGATTACTGTTTCTGCTGTGCTTGGATTCTTCAGTTTTTCTGTTGGTCCATTAGCTTGGTTGATGACTATTTTGACCTTAGTTTTTCTAGGTTTCATTACTGCAACTATTTCTTTACTTGTGACAAGTTTCATTAAACCTCGAACGGCAACTCCAATATTAGTTCTTTCTAGTACTGTTCTGGCTATGTTTGTAGGAGAATATTTCTTTCAAGTTAAACCTGCTTTTACTTTTGCAAAGAAAAACTTTACTTGGTTAGACATATTTCCTGTTCGACCAGCTTTCCTTGTTATGAAGAATGCTCTATTATTAGGAAAAAATGGAGACATCACTATTTTGCTTTTTGACTTTGCTCTTGTTGTTTTATGGACAATTTTAATATTTGCCATAAGTAGTTTCGCTTTTAGCAAACTAAAACTCAAATATATAGAAAAAGAATGAGAAATTCTTTTCTATTATATCTTTTTTTGACTTTTTTCTTTTGAAACAATTAATAACAAAATTCCAAGAACAATTAGCATTAGAGAAAAACTTAAACCCATTTTATTTGCAAACGACATTGTTTCCCACTCTCTTAAAAACAGAACTGCATAAATTGTAGGAAATATGAGAACTGAAGAGTGGTAAATTGGAACTATTACAATCGCTTTAGCTTTTTGGTAAGAAATTTGCATTAGAATTGTTGCTATGTTTGCTAGTAACATATTTAGTCCTCCTAAAAGCCAGAATTTAAAATCTGTTACATCGATTGAAATTGGTATAGAAAAGTATATACTCCAACCTTTCATGTTAATTATTGCAAGCGACATTAATATCCCAGCAGTTAATGTGTTTGGTACTCCACTATATACAGAACTGAATTTGACTACAATTTCAAAAACAAGCAGTATTGTAGCAATAAAAAAGAGAATTAATTGAAAAATAACAGAAGGTTGATAAACATAAAGATTCCAAAACTCATCTATTGATGATTGAGTATAAGTTTGAGAAGAAAAAAAGCTAGATACAACTACTCCAACTATAATTAAAAGAAAGCTTACGATCTCTTTTACATTCATTTTCTCTTTTAGGATTAAATAAGAGAAAATTGATAAAAAAACTAAACCAGAACCATTAATACTAGCTATTAACAAAATGTTTCCGTAAGAGTATGCAAATATTGCTGCAGGTACAGAAAAGGTAGTAAACAGTAGTCCTAATAACCATACAGGGTTAGTGAAAAAGTTCTTTATTGTTTTCCTAATTCTCGTCTTTTCAATTGGCTCCATTGTCTCAGTAGCTTTTTTTTGTAAAACATAACCTAGCATAACAGAAGCGTTTCCAGCTAAAGCTATTGGGATTGCCAAGAGCGAAACATTAATCACAAAGAAATTATAGGTTTTAAAGAATAAAAATTTTTGTAAAGTTCAAGACTCTTTCAAAATTAAGATAATGCTTTTTTCATAATCGCTACAAGCGTTGACCAACCAAATGATTTTGCTCTTATTCTATCACCTGTATAAGGATTATAGAATTCTTTAATACCACTTTTCTTTACTAAATCCAAAGTCTTTGTTGCTAGTTTGTTAGCTAAATCCAATTCATTTTGTTCTTTCAAACCCAACCAAATTAGAAAATTTGTATTGACCCATGCATTTCTACAATCCTTCATTTCCTTCAAATATGGCGGCAAAGCGAGAGTTAATCTTAGGGGCACGTAATTCTTTTATCTTATCGATAATTTTTATCAAATAATCATATTTTAAGCCATTTTATCATTGCTCTAGTTGTTTTTGTCCCTTAAATGTTTTTACAATCAAATTAAGTTTTAATTAACATGTTGGCAAAATTAGTTAATGCTTAAGCAATATAGTATCAGACAAAAAGAAGTTTAAGAGTAAAAAATTTGGTTGATATAGGTTGTTTAGAATGTTTTTTACTTAATACACAAGGAGCAAGATAACTTCATATTTTTGTATAAAAATTAATCTAATGAAACTAAGAAGCATTTTTTAAATTAAGAAATAAATTTTTATTTAGTGAAGAGAACGTTAGTTTGACCAAATTGATTTCATTAAGAGTGATAAAAACTTTCACTTGTATTTCATTTTTCTTTCTTAATCTACTACTTATTTCTGATTTTTCAAACGCAAATATGAAAAAACAAAGCCAGTACACGTTTAAAGTTGGTATCTATGACAACGAACCTTTAGTTTTCAAATCAAAAGAAGGAGATTATAAAGGAATATACATAGATATTCTAACATATATCGCAGAAATTGAAAATTGGGAACTAGAATTTGTTGAAGGTACTTGGAACGAAACTTACAATGCCTTACTTAACAATGAAATTGATATAATGACTGGAATTGCATATTCTATAGAAAGAACAGAATATATTGATTTTACTAATGAAACTTTATTATTAAACTGGGGAACGGTTATCACTCGAAAGAACCTAAAAATTAAATATTTTTTTGATTTAGAAGGATTGAAAGTTGGAGTGCTTTCCAATGATATTTATTTTGATTATCCTGGTGGAATTAAGGCAATATTAAACAAATTTCAAATAAATTGTACATATCAAGAATATAACGACTATAAAGAAATAACTAAAGATATCCAGAATAAGCTAATAGATGCAGGGGTAGTAAACAGAATTTTTTATCAAAGTTTAGTGGATAAAAGAGATTTAAAAGAAACAAATTTGATTTTCCAACCTGTACAACTTCATTATGCTTTCAATAAGAATAATTCCTACAAGTCATATTTAATTGAACGAATAGATCATCATTTATCGGAACTCAAAAAAGACAAACAGTCAATTTATTATAGTATTTTAGATGAATATCTAAACCCTAAAATTAAACTGCAAATTTCATGGTGGGGCATTCTAATTATTATCTTTTCAGTAGGAGTTAGTGTAATTTCAATTTCTGCATTTATTTTCTTTAGATATAAAAATAAAGTTGAACTCAAAAAATCAAAGATTAAACAAAAAAAACTAGTTTCAATTCTTCTTGAAAGTTATGAACAACTAGAAAGTCTTATTGATAAACTAAGGAATCAACTTCAGTTGATTTCAGGAAAGCTAGAATTTTTTGAATCAGAAGATATAAAATTTATAAAAGAGTTAGAAAGGTTAAAGCTGACGTTGGATGATCTAGATTCCATCTTTTACACTTATGTAAAAGAAAAAAAACAAGCACTAAAAGAGGAGGAAAAAACTTAAGTTAATAAAAACAAAGAGAGATAGAAGATTGATGAGGAAGTAGAATCTAGAGTAGAAAATATCAAAAAATTACTTATCGTAGATAATGATGAAGATATAGTTTTCCTTTTTAAAAAATAACTAGAGCGAGAATTTTTTGTAACTACAGCAATAAACGGTATTGAAGCTTTAATAGCAGCAAAAAATCAAAAACCAAATATTATACTAATGGACATTTGCATGCCAGTAATGGATTGAATAAAGCAGCAAAGCTCATTAAAGAAAAAAATAAAGAAATAATCATCATTGCTGTAACTGCGTATAGCGAAGTAGAAGAAAAACACTTAGATAGTAATCCTTTCGATTTTTATGTGAGAAAACCTGTTTCAATGAAAAATCTTTTACTAATAATAAAAGATATTGATTAAAATAACAATAATCTTTTTTACTTTTTTACAGTTCGATTTCTCAGGAAAAAACTCCTTTGGAATAATCTATGCTTTTAATGCGAATTTACAATAACTATTCTAAATAAAGATTTTTTGTAAATTAATTATTCTGCTATAAATAAAAATCTATTCACACTTACGAACATTGACATATTTATTTTTTAACATAATTTTTTAACAAGTAATATCTTTTCTTGGATTTTGCTATTTTAAAATATAAGAATGAAAAAATTATTTTTTATTATTAGGGCACTTTGGTACTTCAATTTCAAAGGTAACGTTTCCTTCTTCATTTGAAACTAATGTAATTTTTCCGCCTAGTAACGAAATAAGTTTATTAGAGATAAATAACCCCATACTTGTTCGATCTCCTTTTTGTATAGTTTCTACAAATAACGAATTTACAATTTCTTCTTTTATTTTTAATCCGTTATTAGAAATCCTGATAATACATGTTTTATTTCTTGAAAGAATTTTCAATCTAACTAAAGTTGCAGAACCATGAGTAACTCCATTTAGAATAATGTTGTAAATAACTGAAATAAGTGTTTTATTTGCTCTTGCTTTACAATCTCCTTCTTTAACTATTTTTACATTAAATTTCTTTATAATATCATCTAATTCTTTTCCAATATCTAAAACATAAACAATATCTGTTAATTCTTCGGTAAGTATAGAGCTAATGTTTTCCATTTCAACTAGAGCCAATTCTAAATTCTCCATCCCTTTCTGAAAATAGGGGTCTATTTTTTCTTCATTATATATTTCAAAGAATCCAATTGCCGCACTTAATCTATTCCTTAAGTCATGCTTGATTAAACTGTAGATTATTTTATGAGTTCTATTCATTAATTTTATTTTCTCATTTTTTTCGATTAACTCTTTGAATATTAAATTGTAAGGGTTTTGAATTCCTTCTTTAACAAAGACAACAAATAGAAAACCCATAGAGACAAACAACGAAAGATGCCCGAAAACATTAGATATTCCATAAACACTGACATAAAAAGTGAAAAAGATTTCTCCTATTGTATTAAAAATTAGTGAAAAAATTATAAGCCTACGAATTTTAGGGGTAAAAAGTCTAAATTTATAAATTAAAAAACATGTAACAATAAACAGGAACGAAATAATGTACTCGCTTATAATTTTAAATAATGTTAATCCTTCACCTTCAATATAACAAGTTGGAAAAATCCTTGCAAATATTAAAAAAATCATAGTTCCTGTTACTATCGAATACCCGATCATAATGTGCAAAAGTTTTATTTTCTTTTTAGTAAAAGCAAAAATCATAACAAAAGTCAAGGCATCTAGATATCTTGCTAGAATCCACAAAGAAGTTGGTAAATTAGCATCATATCCATAAATGATGTTCATTCCTTTATAGCTAACTACATGTAGAAACTCAACCAATGCAACAAATATTTTAGAAATACCAAGAATAAGTAAAAAGTCTGTACTAAGAAACTTTCTACCATACCAGCTAATAATAGATATAAAGATTATACTTATTATTATAGAAATTTCAACGAAAATATGAAAAAGGAGAAAATTAAAATTGCTCAAAAAAAACAATCCGGTGATAACAGAAACTGATGCGGTAAAAATAAGTAGATATTTAACATAATCTTTCTTATATAAATTTAATATAGATTGCAACATAGGAATTTTGACAGAAGAATTAAAAATTTTTCTGTAAACAAATCCTTTTTAAAATGAAAATTGATTTTAAGAAAAATCTCTTATACTTACTTTGACACCTATTTTTCAATAAGATACCCCCTTTTTTCTAATAATCTAGCTTATTAGATAGGAGACATTATTAGAAAACAACTATTTAGGTCTCTTCAAACTATGAGTTTACTTGTAATCAGTAAAAAAAATAGTTCAAAGAAAGAAATGATAATTTGAGAGTATTTATTCTGAAATTTGTCTGTGATTCATTTTCCCATTTTTGTCATCCCATAGTGGAATAAGCAACGAAACTATTAATCCTGTAGGCTTATTATCTGATAAATTCAGTTTTCCTCCTAAAGATTCTATTGTTCTTTTTGCTAAAGATAATCCTACTCCACCTGAATTTGTTGTAGGAAGATCAGCCTGCAATATTTTTTCTTTTTCTTCATCAGTCATTCCTTTTCCATTATCTTTTATTTGGATTTCAGCATAACTGTCTTTTATAAAGCATTCAATTTTGACATTAGTTGTTTTTTCACCGTGAATAAACGCATTCGAAATTATATTGTAAAGAATTAAATTTAATAACTTATTTCCTCTCACAAAAACATTCTTTTTTGGTAATTTAACTGAAACGTTTTGGAAAAGATAAGAAATATTAGAAGCAAATGAGAGAGGGATTTTCTGTATCTCTAGATTCGACAGTATATCCTTTGTTGATATTTGTTTATTTATTCTACTTTCAACTTCCTTTATTCTGTTATCCAATAAATCTAAAAATTGTTTATCACCAGTTTCTCTGTACAATTCAAGTGAAGAACTTAATACCACAAGATCATTATTTAAATCATGTCTAAAGAATTTATTTAGTATAACTAAAAAGTGAACAAGTTCTTCCATTTCTTTATACAATACACTGAGTTCTTCTTTTTCTCTTTCAATTTCAGTAAGGGTTTTTGCTTCTGTTCTCGGAGAAATAACAGAAAAAATGATAATGGTGATGAAAATGTAAATAAAGAAAATACTACTGAATTTTGATGTCTTAACAATGCTGAAATATTCAAGGATAGAAAACAAGTCAGACAAGTATAAGAATGTTGCAGATATCATTCCCGTTGCAAAAATCTTAAACTTCTTTTGCTGATAATAAACAATAAAAAGCAATATCATAAGAGATAAGACAGTAACATCTAAAGTAATTTTTACAATCAAATAATTGAAATAAAAAACGTTATATTCAGATTGTAGAAAAAATAGAATCATTTGATTGAGACCAAATACTGAAAAAACAAGCAAAACAAAAAGAATTACCCCCATCAATAAAGAATAGTGGGTAAAAAAATTTCTATCCTTGTAAATACGCATTAAAATGAGAAGAAAAAGGGGAAAATAGCCAGAGAGCATTATAGAAAAGAAGATTATTTCGACATTTTCGATAAAAGGTGAAGCAATTATGTAAAAAAGAATAGAGATTGCAACGATAATTAAAATTGCCAATAAAGTGTAATACATGTTTCTGATCTCGTGTGAAAATTGATTTCTAATGACAAACACGGAAAGAACTATCAAAAAACAGAACGAAATTACGATAATATTAAAGAATAATTTAAAAGTTTCTTCATTTTTAATAAAGAGTAAAAACAATGGAAAAATTGCTAAAAATAAGATTATTATATATTTTAGTTTATTAAAGTTAACTTGATTTACAAATAATTTTCCTCTTAAATTCATAGTAATCCAACAAGTTTTTTTATAAAAAAAAAGAAAGAAAGGATAAAAGTATTACTCTTCTACTCTACTTTGCATGTTCATTTAATGCACTTTGGATCATGTAAACTCCAATTGGGTTGAAGATTACAAGAGCTAAAAATAGAGCAAATGCACTTTTTCCTGTTGCTTTTCCATATCCAACAATGTATTTAATCATCCAATATATGTTTAGAATAGGAATGAATACAAAGATGTAGGATGGGATATCAGCTCCTAGTTCATTTAACTCGTTTTTAGTCCAATAATACCAAAATAGTGCATAAATTCCAAAAGTTATCATCATCAGGATAATAACTACTATGGGGTTTCTTTCTTTAATCATAGTAACTTTTTATTTATAACGCTTTCTTATAAATATTTTCTATAAGAAAATATAAATAACTCATTAATTTTTCAGGTCTAATTACTTGAAAAGTTAGTTTTCTTAAGAAAAGTATGATTATATCTCACCCTTCCAAATTCTTTGCATTTCTTCAGATTTAGCAAGTAATTCATCTAATTTTCCTATTTGTTCTATTTTACCATCTTTAAGTAATATTATTTTATCTGCTTTTTTTAACACCATTTTTCTATGTGAAACAGCAAAACAAGTCATTTCTTTGTTCCTAAAAATTCTTTTCCATAATTCTTGTTCAGTTTTTACATCAAGTGCACTTGACAAATCATCAAAAATATACAAATCAGATTTTCTTGCAAACATTCTTGCTGTGGCTAATCTTTGTTTTTGTCCTCCTGAAAGCATCACTCCTTTTGGTCCAATCAGAGTTTTGCTTTTTTTCTCAAACTTTTCTATTTCTTCTTCTAATACTGCTAATTTGAGTGCTTTTTCTATGTCGATGTTATTTTCTTCTAATCCTAAGAGTATATTCTCTTTTATAGTATCACTAAACAAGTGCGGAACTTGAGGAGTATAAGCTGTTCTAGGAGGAATAAAAAATAAAGAACAATCTTCTACTTTTTTGTTATTCCAACTTATTTCTCCTGATTGTTTATCGTACAATCCTAAAAGTGTCCTTAATAAGGTTGTTTTACCAGAACCCACACGGCCTGTTAAAACTGTAAAAGTTCCTCGTTCTATTTCAAAAGATACATCTTCTATCCCTTTATTAGAGTTAGGAAAGATATACGTTAAATTCCTAACAACTAGTTTTTGTAAAGGTTCGTAATCTTCATTTAAATCAGATTTTTGGTCAGTATAAGGCTTATTAATGTACACAGGACCATAAATAACAAGTTTTTCTTCTAGTTTCTGATAACTCTCTCTTTTTCTTCCTCGTACCAATTTGAATATTCTTGAATAAGACACTTTTGTTCTTAAATAACGAGGAATAAAGTCTCCAATGTCCCAAATAAAATTGGCAAGAGAATTTAAGATCCCAACAAACAAAGCCAAATCTCCAATAGTAAATGTATTATTGGTTAAACTATTTCCAACGATGTAAAGAACTATCCCGATTCCTACAGAAACAGTGATTCGGTATATTGAGTTTAATATAGCAACAAATAATTCATCTTTGATTTCTGCTTTTCTCCTCTTTTCATTTATAGTGTTAAAATATCTCAAAACTCTTTCTTCAGAATTAGTAATTTTTATTGCTTGGATAGAATGATAAATCTCTCCTATTGCTCTCGTTACTGCTCCTGCTGCTTTTCTTCTTGTCTTTCTTAACTCAATAATCTTCTTCTTCGAAAAAAGCACTAAAAAGATCATTACAGTAAAAGGAATAGATAGATAAGCTGTGACTTGCCAATTTATTTTCTGCATTACAAAAAAAGAGAATCCTGCAAACACTGCAATAGAAAATTTCTGTGTAATTTCATATGTAAACCAAATCGCTTCTTCCACATCACCTCTAAATCGTGAAACAGACTCTCCTGCTGTATCTGTCAGAGCTTCTGCTCCAGGCAAGCTAAATATTTGAATAAGCATATTTTTTCTTAACAATATTTGTGCTTGTTTAACATAAGGCATCATTGTAACAAAAAATATAGCATCAGCTAGAAAATTAAATGCTCGTGCTAAAGGAATCAAGAATAGAATTAACACCCAAATACTAATATTAAAACTCGAGATATTCTCTATTTTATTAAATATTTCACGTATAACTAAACTTACCATTAAAGGAGTTAAGAAGAACAAAATGTCAGATAAGAAACCTAAAAACACTAATACTGGCTTAAATTTAAGCAATTTCCAGCTTAGTTTCAAAACTCTGATTTTTTCTTCTTTCATCTCAGTACCTCTTCAATTTTTCCAGTTTTTAGTAATTGATAAAAGTAAGAATTCTTATCGTTTACAAGCTTCTTTCTTTCTCCATATTCAATCACTTTTCCTTTATCAAGTACTAAAATTTCATCTACATGATTTAGAGTCTCTAATCTATGGGCAATAATTATTGCAGTTCTATTAACTAACAATTTATCAATTGCAGTTTTGACCAAATTCTCTGTTACAGGATCAAGGCGAGAAGAAGCTTCGTCAAGAATAACTAAATTTGGTCTTTTCAAAAAAACACGAGTTAATGTCAAAAGTTGAGCTTCTCCCGCAGATAATCCTTGTTCATCAGAACTTATTATTGTGTCTAAACCATCGGGTAATCGTTCGAACCATTCTTTTAGACCTAAATCAAACATAATGTGTATAATTTTTTCATCAGAAATCCTGTCATCAAAAAATGTTATATTATCTCTTAATGAAGCTTGAAATAATTCAATATCCTGAGTAACATAAGCGATATTACTTCTAAGGTTTTTAATATCATATTCTTTGATATCTTCCCCATTAATTTTTATTCTCCCATTTCCTTCATTAATATCATAGAGTCTGAAAATTAATCTTGAAATCGTAGTTTTACCAGAACCAGTATGACCTACCAGACCCAATTTTTTTCCTTTATTTAGTTTAAATGAAACACCCTTTAGGACAGGTTCAGTATCAATATAAGAAAAGTTTACATTTTCAAACTCTAATTCTATAGCTCCAGGAGCTACTTTCTTGGTTCCACTTGCTTTAATTTCAGACTTAATATGGAATAAGGAAGTTATTCTCCTAATTGAAGCAGCTGCTTTTTGAAACTGTTGAACTTGCCTAATAATACGATAAATTGGAAGAATTAATATTCCAACAATCATCTGAACAAAAAAAATTGTTCCTAAAGTTATTTTTCCATTTTCAAAAAGCAGAAATGAAGGAGAAAAAACTAAGATATCAGCTAAAGAAAGTAAAATCCAACTTCCAAATATTATGTACAATTCTTTAATTAGTGCGTTCATAAATGTTTTATAATTGTATCTCGATTTATCAAAGAATTTATTTAACGCGAAATCTATTGCATCATTGGTTTTTATATCTTCAATTGCATTCAAGTTTTCTTCAATAACACCAAAAAGTTCAGAACTTGATTGCCTTTCTTTTTCCCAATTTTTGACAGAAATATCTCTAAGGAAATAAATTAGGATAAATGCAAAGATTGTAAAACCGAAAAACACCAACCCAATAATCCAATTTTTAATAAACAAAACTGTTATGATTCCAATAATTAACAGAAATGAGGTCAGCAATTGAACTGAAAATTGTGAGAAAAATTGTGCTAAAGTATTTATATCTCCGTCTATTCTTTCTATCATCTCTCCAGCTTTAAACTTATTATGAAAAGACATGTCTAAGTTAATAGTATGAGATGTAAGATCATATCTGAGTTTATTTGTTGTTGACCAAGCTAGATCTTGACCTATGTAAACTGTTCCTAAATACATGGTAAATTGTAACAGAGAGAGAATAATGTATAAAAAAGCATAGAAGTTTAGTGTTTTTTTAACACTTGAAAATAGTATTCTACCAATATTTTCTGTTGCTAAATCGATATACCACTGAATTAGAAAAGGAGAAAAAACTTGGATAAGTGTCATTGAAAATAGTAGTAAACCCAATAATATAACTTTGATAAAATGAGGTTGCAAATATTTCTTTTGCAAATTCCAATAATCTGACACTTGAATTTGAGATTGCATAAAGTTGTCCTTTCCTAAAGATGCCTAAGATATCTATCTTAAAGCTTGTAACAGCTATATTTCGATATCGATGAAATTAGAAATTAGTCCTATAGATTCTGGACCTAAATGCGAAAGAACTGAACCATAAGATCTTGCTACTTCAATTTTAATAGAACTATCCCATTCTTTTATATAATCAACTAATTTTTCTGCGTAATCAGGTCTTGTTCCATAAACAATTGACACTTCTTTGGGTCTATTTTGCAAATTGTTTGTACTCAAATTTAGAAGTTCTCTTAATCCTTCGTCAACTTCTTTTACTGCTTTTACAGGTTCCAGTTCTCCTTCTTCATTCATTGTTATGATAGGCTTTCTCCTCAACATATTTCCAATCAAAAATTTTGTAGTAGATAAACGTCCTCCTTTCCATAAATATTTTAAAGTAGGAAGAAGAATATGTGTTTTAATATTTAGAGCTTGTTGTCTTAAAATTGATGCTATTTCTTCACCTGTCTTTTTGGTTTTTTCTATTAATTTCAAAGCCAACCTAATTAGATGTACTTCAGGAAAAGAAGCGGATTTACTATCAATAATGTGAATATTTACATCTTTATATTTCCTAGCAATATTTCTAGCAGCTAATCGAGCACTATTTATTGTCCCACTTAATCCTTTGGTAACATGAATAGACAGAATATCTTTTACACCTTCTTCAATTAGAGACTCATAAGCTTGAAAAAATTCTCCAGGAGAAGGTTGAGAAGTTTTCGGAATGAAAGAAAATAATTTTAGTTTAGGTATGTGGAAATAAGCTTTTTCTTCTTCAAACAGTCTATAGTAAGCATCATAATCAAAATTCTCATCCTCTTTGTATTCTTTATCGTGAATTATTATAGTTAGAGGAACAACTTTAATTCCTTTTTCTTTTGCGAAACTCCAGGGAATATCTGATGTTGAATCAGTAACGATTCCAAAAGACATAATTATATTTTATATTTAAATCTTAAAAAATTATTTATGTTGGATACCAAAAATCAAATCTAAATAAATGAAAGAAATCTATTCTGGTGGACAGAATAAAATTGATTTTATGAACTCAACAACTATTTTACTGAAGAATTATTAGAGTCGAAAAAAGGACCAGAAAACTTGTAGAGATAAGATCTGCCATTGTGCTTAAAACAGGAATAACTATGTTATCAGGATTAAAACCATATTTATATGTTAAAACAGCTGTCACAAAGGCTAATGAACTTATAATTAAGTAAGAAATCAAGTTTGTTAAAATTAAAACCAATAAAAGCGAAAAATAAAGATTTAGAGTTATGTCAAAAGGATAAATTGCAACTGCAAGAAGACTGTAAATTATAGACATCAGGAAACCTACAGTACCAAAAGCACTGAAAGGAAGAATAAGCTCTTTTGATCCAATAAAACTTATTTTTGGTTCTAGTGAACCTAGATGTAATTTTGTTGTTGTTGTATTAGCAATAATTGAATTTTGTGCTCCGACTGTACTAAGAACAGAAGGAAGAACAACTAAAACAATAGGGACTGCTTGCAATAAACTTTCAAATGAAACGAGAATACTTCCAGTTCCTGCAGCAATAATAGTAGTAACTAGAAGAGGAGGTAAACTTTGTTTTAATCCAAGCATTATGAAATCATTTTTTAAGCAATATACTTGCAAGAAAACAATAAAAGATAATACTAAAATCACAAATGGGATACCAACAAATAGAGACAATTTTGTTTTCCATGGTCTATAAAAGATACATATTAGAAAGAATACAATTGTAATTATAATATCATTGGCTGTGCTCATTATTGGATAGGTATAAACATCTGGATCACCATTATGCTTGAAAACAAAAAATGAAAAGGCAACTGTTAATGATAAAGAAATAACAGTTCCAATAAAGAAAGTTGTAATGACAATAACTAAAATTGATAAAAATTCTATAGGGATTCCTATAATTAAACAAATAATAGAGGATATTATAGTCACAAAAACTGAATCATAAAAAGATAACATCATAATCAAAGATAAAAGTTCGTAAAACCTTTTTGAATTATCCTTAAAAGAAGGTTTAATTGTACCTAAATGGAGAGATGTTCCAAGGTTTCCTGTTAATATTCCGCTTATGTCCCCTCTCACTGTTAAAAGCAATGGAAATATCAGAAAGATCCAAGGTAAATAAGGTTGGATTTTGTTTAATAATACAGCTGTTCTACCTGCAAAAATCCCTCCGATATTAAAGACAATTGCCCCAAACGCAGAAATAGCTAAAGCACTAAATTCAGTAAATAGAGATTGTTGTCGTGAAAGGCGTCGAGGCATATGTAGGTTTATATTATACGAAATATTAAAGTTGTTGTCAGCTTAAAAAAAAGAAAAAAAATAAACAAACTAATACTCTTCACATTTTAACTCAAAGTAATTGTATGAATGTTCACATGCTGGACATTTTTTAGGTGGCTCTGTACCTTCATGGATGTAACCACATTTTTCGCATACCCAGTAGTATTTCTTTTCCTTCTTAAAGACAGTTTTAGCTTTTACTTCTTTGAGGAGCTTTGTATAACGTTCTTCATGGTGAACTTCTGCTCTTCCAATAGCTCTTAGTTTGATAGCTATTTTTTGAAATCCTTCTTCTTCTGCAACTTTAGCAAATTCAGGATACATTATTGTGTTCTCGTAATGTTCGCCATCTATTGCAGCTTGTAAGTTTTCTTCTGTTGAACCAATAACAGTTGGAACAGCAGCATCAATTTCTAGTTCTTTTATGTCCATTTTTTCTTTCTCTAACAATTCGTTTAATAATTCAAACAAAACTTTGGAATGTTCTTTTTCGTTCATTGCAGTAATCTCAAATAATTGTGAAATTTGCATATAACCTTCTTTTCGAGCAATTTTAGCATAAAATGTATATCTATTTCTTGCTTGACTCTCCCCAACAAAAGCTTTAGCTAAATTTTTTATTGTTTCTTTCATAGTAATAAAAAATAAGGATTAATTTTTTTTAAATTTATTCATCTGTCTTCTTTTTAATTGTAAAATCATACTGATCAAAATTAATTGAACAACCTGTACAATTAGAACAATCAAAGTTGCATCTTTTTGTTTTTCTTCTAAAATCATTGTATATTTTTTTCAAAAATAAAACAAATTTACTCATGCGATCACTCAAATAATTAAATTCAAGATTTGATAAACAATTGTTGTTATCAAAGTTGTTAAGAACAAAGGCCACAGAATGCTAAATAGAGCCCATTTATTGCTGTTTGTTTCAGATTTTACAGCTGCAATTGTAGGAAAACATGGAGCATAAGTTAGTTGAAAGAGAAGGAAAGAAATTACTTGGGGGAAAGTCCATAGATTTAAGAGTACTGATTTCAGATCTCCTGATGCATATATTACTCCTAAAGCAACAATTATAGTCTCTTTTGCTGCTACACCAAAAACAAGAGGGGCAATCATTTCCCATGATAATCCCATTAAAGGATAAGTGACGAAGGAGAAAACTTTTCCTAAATAACCTAAAATTGTAAATTCTGGTGAAACATTATAAGGTAAGTTACTTAGTATCCAAATGAATATAGATGCTGAAAAAATGAATGTCCCGGCTTTTTTTACAAAAACACCAGCTCTACTCCATGTTAAGTAATAAATATTTTTTAAGATTGGTTTTCTATATTCTGGCATTTCAAGAATCAAAGGTAAAGGATCTTCTTTTTCCATAAATAATCTAAGAATACTCGATGAAATAAGAGTTAGAAAGATGCTAAAAGCATACAATCCCAGCATAATTAATGATGCTTTCCATGGAGCAAAAAATATTCCTGTGATAAATGCAATAACACCTAAAGTTGCTGCACAAGGGATGAAAGAAAGAGAAACTATCATTCTTATTCTGTCCTTAGGATTTTTTATAATTCTCGTTGCTAGAATCCCTGCTGCATTACAACCAAATCCCATTACTATTGAAAGAAAAGCTGTTCCTTGCAGACCAAATTTGCTCATAAACCTATCCATTAGATATGCAGAACGGGCTAGATATCCTGAATCTTCCATTATAGCTACAAGAGTATAAAAAACTATTATTAATGGTAAAAATAAAAGAAAAGCACTGATCCCTGAAATAACTCCGTCTACTACAAAACTTGTAATTATTTCTGGAGAACTAGATTGTATCATTACTGAACGAATATATTCTGCAAATAAATTAAGTAAGTAAGACATGCCATCTATTATTGGAGAAGATATAGAAAAAGAGATGAAGAAAAATAGGGCGTAAATTAGTACCAAAATAGGATATCCAAATATTGGATGTAAAACTATTTTATCAATTTTATCGCTGAGTGTTTCTTTAAACTCAATATCTCCCTTAACTGATTGTGTTACAATAGTATGCAATCCTGAATATTTTGTCTTTGCAATCTCTACTTTAGGGTTGATTTTTTCTTTTTCTTTTATTTCCTCTAATGTTTTCAATAGAATATCTAAATCGAATTCTTTAGCCAGTTCACTTTTGATCCAATTATCTTCTTCTAATAATTTTATTGCTATCCATCTTGTGGGATATTCTTTGAGAACTTTTCTATCTTCTATCTGTTCTGAAATTTTCCTAATAAGTCCTTCAATTTTGTCTGAATAGAATATCTTTGCAGGATGAAAGTGGTATTTATCAGTGTGAAGAGCATCATAGATAAATTTCTTAAGTTCTATAAGAGAGGAATCTCTTAAAGCACTTACTAAAATGACTGGAACACCTAACGAATTCTCTAATTTTTTCCTATTAATTTCAAGATTATGTTTCTCTGCAACATCGATCATATTTACAATAATTGCAACTTTATCTGTTAACTCAAAAGCTTGTAAAGCTAAATATAATGTTCTCTCTAATCGCATAGCATCAGCAATTACACAGACCAAATCAGGTCTTTCTTGTACAATAAATTCTTCTGTTATTATTTCTTCATCTGACCTTCCAGAGAGTGAATAAGTTCCTGGTAAATCAACAACTGAAAAATATTCATCTGCTAAGATAAAATGACCTTCCTTCTTTTCAACTGTTTTCCCAGGCCAATTACCTATATGTTGATGACTCCCAGTTAATTCATTAAATAAAGAAGACTTCCCTACATTTGGGTTCCCTAAAAAACCTATTACATGCTCTATTGAATGTTTCTTAGATGCATAATAATTTCTCTTACATTTCTTCAATTTTTGTTTTTTCTTGTTTTTTCTTTTAGTGCTGTGACAATTACGAAAAACCATATTTTTACACATCGTCTCCAATTCTTTTTATCGAACTAAGATTTTTTTTGCAAGCCCTCGACCAATTGCTACTCGAGTTTTTTTAACTTCTACAATTATTGGACCATAGTCGTTTTTTACTACTCTAACTTTTTCTCCTTCATGGATGCCTAAATCTGCAAGAAAATTGTGTGCTTTAAAACCAGCATTAATTAAGAATATATCTACTTTTTCTCCAGCTTTTACATCAATTAATGCTTTTGTCATCATTCCTTTATCTACTACAAGGGTTTATAAAATTTTGGTTACCCGAAAATTTTAGGTGTTAAGAAAAGTTGCACAAATGTTAATGGTAAATTATACTATAGGTTTAAAGCTAGAGAAAGAAAAGAAAAGTACAATTTTACAAGAATTCTTTGATTGATAAAATATGGACAAAAACATACAAAAGAATAAAAAATGTTACTTTTAAACTGTTTTAACAACAGGAACATAGAGAATAATACGAGTACCCACAGTTTTTCCAGAACGGCGAATATCTTCAACTTTTATATTTATCATGTATCTTTCCAATAATGTTTGAATTACTATAAGATCTAATTTCTTTATTGAAGGATATTCTATTAATGCTTTAGTCATTAATTCTTTCTTTTGTTCATTGGTTAAAATTGCACCTTCAAAGTGCAAAACAATTGTTGCTTGTTCTTTGTTATAGTCTGGCTCTCCAACTGTTATTTCAACGGCAATTTTGTGAGAAACCCATTCGTAAACAGATAGAATAAGATTTACAAAAACCCTGTAATAGTAGTCATCTCCAGGAACATAAAAATTAGCTATTCTGATTATTTCTATATCTAATATTGAATAAAAAAAGGATTTTAAGTATCTTACCGCATGATTAATAGCATCACCAATATTTTGATTTGTTAATTCTTCAAAATCACGAAGCATTAGCATGATATTTATATTTTGAACCAAGTAAATGTTTCGCACTGTTAAATCTCTTACTTTTTCAATTAATTGTAATGATGATTCAGAGAGTTCAGAGTTTACTCCGGCAATTTGCTTAAAAAAGTCAATAAAACCTATTTCAGCATGCAACTTATTTAACAAATCATGTTGAAATAATTCATAAAGAAATTTTCTTTGAGCATCCGATTGCGCAAGTTCATGGACATCTTTACATATAAAAACAAGATAATTTGATTGTTCATCGCCTATTTTTGTTATAGTTACGTCAAATAAACGTATTCCTTGACTTGGTGTATCAAGAGATAAACGCTGCACTGTATATCCTTCTTTTAACACTATTTCGATTAAAGATTTAAGTTTCCTAGACTCCACGCACCAATTACAAATGTTTTTTCCTCTAATTTGGTTTAAAGTTGTTCTAAAGTATCTTAGAGTTTTGATATTGGCATCTACTATATTACCTTGTATATCTGTCAATAAGATTAGATCAGGACTATTTTGAAATATTACGTCAAAGGTATCTCGAAGAATGTCAAACTCCCCTTTTTGAATATCTGAAATAAAGAACACCTCTCTAAGTATAGTATTTTTTTCATAATTTTCTCATTATCAATCTAACTACACTATTAATTTAAAAATATATCTCTTAAATATTTATTGAGTGAAATAAAGCATTAAGTATTGACATTTTACTTTGGATTTATTGCTGTTCTTATGTTTCATCATTGATTAATTAAGATTTCCTCAAAGTAATCTACAACTTATTATCTAAAAAAGTCATTCAGTTAATTCAATCATATTTAACATTAAAAAATAGTCTTGAAATATATATATCTTCAAGTCCCATATAGTAATATCAAAATTTCAAAGAACAATTATTCGGAACTTTTAATAAGTATTTTTTTTAAGACTTTTTCAGCAGCTTTTTTTCTAGCTATTTTTTTCTTTTCTCCAACTGCTCTTTCACAAATAATTACATTCCCTAAATTTACTTGACATTCTATTTCAAATTCAGGGCGGTGCTCTTCTCCTCTTTTTTCGATTAAAATAAATTTGGGCATGTCAATCTTATTTTTTTGACAATATTCTTGTAATTCATTTATTGGATTTTGTTCACATACAGATTGCTCTAGTAGTTTTTCTAAACCTTCTTTAGTTTTACTTTGATTTTTTATTGTTTCAAGCTTTTCCTCAAAGATCATTATTACAAACTTTTCTGCTTCTTCTGCTCCTTTACTAACATATATTGCTCCACACATTGCCTCGACACAATCTTCTATATCTGAATCTAATATATGATAGTCTTGTGCTGTTATGATATATTTTGCTACATTCAATTTTTTACCTACTTCTGCAAGAGAATCAGTTCTGACAACAATTGATCTGAGTTTAGTAAGAATTCCTTCTTTTTCATCAATATTCAGATATAACCATTTAGCAACAACTAGATCAATGACAGCGTCACCTACAAATTCAAGTCTTTCATAATTAGGAATGGATGATTGATCAGTGTAGCTAGGGTGTAAAAAAGCTTCAGTAAGTACTTTTTCATCAAGCTTAAGAGTGTCTTTGAGGTATGAATAAATCTCCATAGAAAATTAATTTTTAACACAAAAAAAAAGGTTTTGATTAAATCTCTGAATTATTTAGAAATTTTTATTTAGTTTAATGTGGCTTTGATTTTATGTACTCAATCATTGACACACATATGGATTCATTTGTAAGTGGTAATCAGTATGCTCCGAGGGATTTTGGAAAGAAAACTAATATTGGACATGTAGACTATTACAGACTTAAAGAAGGGAATGTTTCTGCAGGTTTCTTTGCAGTCTATCCAGCACATAGTGATTATCTACTAAACTGGGGTACAAACGCTTGGTTTGAAATATTGGAGAACTATCCAGAATATTTTTGTCAAATTAAGAAATTTAACGATTTAAAAAAGGTACAAAGTAGCGAAAAAGTTGGTGCGATTCTTCATTTTGAAGGTTCAGGGGGTATTGATTCAGAATTTAATAATTTGAAGAACTTTTATCGTATTGGATTAAGAAGCATGGGAATTACTTGGTCCAATATGAACAGATTCGGAACAGGAGTTGGAACGAATAAAGACAGAGGTTTAACTGCTGAAGGAAAAGAATTAGTTCAAGAAATGAACAGATTAGGGATTATTGTAGATGTCAGTCATTTAAATGAAAAGAGTTTTTGGGATGTTATAGAAGTTTCCAACAAACCTGTGATAGCATCACACAGTAATGCTTGGGAAATATGTAATCACAAACGTAATTTAAAAGATGACCAAATTGAAGCAATAAAAGAATCAGGTGGTACTATAGGACTTAACCTTTGTATTAGTTTTCTAAAAGAAAAAGTCGAAAAACCAGAAAAAATAGGATTTAAGCATATCATTAAGCACATTAATTACATTGTAAAAAAAGCTGGAATTGACCATCTAACTTTAGGTTCAGACTTCGATGGAGCTCGTGTTCCTGAAGTCATAAAAGACGTAAGCTATTATCCTAATTTAATTAGAATATTAGAAGGAGAAGGTTATTCTTCAGAAGATATAGAAAAAATTACTCATAAAAATATTGAAAGAGTGATAAAAAAAGTATGGAAATAATTTTTACTCAAGTTCATTATCTTTGTTTATTTTTATTCTTCTCCCAAAACCTTCGTCATCTTCAATTAACAATCCTTTAGAAAGGAGTTTATCCACTCTTTCTCTTATTATTCTTCTAGAAGCCGTTCCCCTCTCTTTTCTAACAGCTTCAGTAAGCTGAGAAATGTTCAATGGCCCCTTTCTTTCTAAAGCAGAGATTATAGCTTTTGATATTTCATCATATCTTAGGAATGGATTTTTTTCAACAATTGTCTGTGTTAAACTTTTTGTTTTCCTGTATACAGAAAAAGGTGCTTGAGATAGTTGCAATGTGTTTACTACTACTTGAAGTAAATTCAGAATATTATCAATATCTTGACCTTGTTCTTTTAAGCTGTTGACTTGTTGTATTAGTTCATTTATCTTGTTCTCCATTGCATTTAACTTCTCTTCAATTGTTTCGTCATCAGCCAACAGTTTTCACCTTGGATTCAAATGCTTTTATTAAGTTTAAAATCAAGCAAATTTCTTAATTTAAAAGTTCCAGTTATATATTTATATTGCTTTACCAGGTCTTTTCTTATATTTCTAGGAACATCAAAAGCTATTAAAGTTCTTTTAAGCTTAAATATCGCTCTCCTCTTCATAATAAAGTTACGTAAAAAAATGTAAAAAAGAAAAGGGGGAGAAAAAAGTAGGATTTTCAGGATATAATAGATAGAAAGAAAAATTTGACCTACTTTTTTCAGTCTTTGTTTTTGCATTGTAATCACAGTTTTTTTTGAAACCTTATAGTAGAGTAATTATTTTTCTTCATCTTCTTCGATGTGTTTTTCAATTTTAACTTGCTTTCCAGTACCTGATTTAATAGCATCTCCAATAATATTGATTGAACTAGCATATCGCATTACAATTTCTCTGATCATATCTTCAGGTAATCCTTGTTCTTTTAGCTGCTGATAGAGTTGTCCCACTCCTTTTCCATATTCTTGAGCTATATCTGCACTGTATAACGAACTGAAAATGTTTTTTATAAGGGTTGGTACTTCTGTTGAGACAACAGAAAGTATTTCTTTAACTTCTTCTGCATCACTTATTTTATCCTTTTTTGTTTTGAATTCTTTTTGGTTTTCCATAATTATAACCTCTTTTTGTTCTAATAAAATATTATCATTGGTCACTGTTTTTTTACATTTCGAAAAGAAGTGACCAAACGATGGTCAGTTTAGTGAAAAGAAGAATTACCCTTTTTTTCAGATCTGTATTTTCCTTGCCATTACATACTTTTTTATAAAAACAAAAAGAACTATAGAAAAGAGGAACGAAACGATTGAAATGTAGAAACTTACTTTCAACATAGAGATTATGGTTGTGGTTTTATCAGCAACTATACCTAACAATATTACTCCAGCTATTATTCCTAATAGTCCTATAGAGTTAAAGATACCATATGCTGTAGCTCTTCTTTTTACGTTTGACAATGAAGTTACTACCCAGTAAAAAGAGATGTTATAGATAGGATACATCGGAACACTGTAAAAAATTAAATTCAAAACTGAATTGTAAGGATTGAAGGTCATTATTCCAAAAATAATTGCTTGAAAAAACGAAAAAATCATAATCAGAGATGCATTCTTAAGATCAGTTTTCACTTTACCTAAAAGATAAGAAACAAAAATTCCTAAAATAGTAACAACAACAAGAAAGTTTGAATAAACCCTTGCTTTTATTTCTAAAAAGTCTATAAAGTATAACGTATTAAAAGACCAAAATCCTCCAGAAGCTGCCTGAAAGACAAAACTCAGAGCAATTAAAATAGCAAAAGGAGTAACGAAATCAGTTATTTTTTCTTTACCATCCAAAGAGTTGACTTCTGTTTTTTCTTGTTCTAGTTCCTTGCTTTCTTTAACAAAAAATATGATAATTAATGAAACAAAACATGAAATAGAAGCTATACTCATTTGGATTTGATAAGAATTATCCATTGTATCAAAAATCTTTCCTGCGATAGGACTCATGATTAACCAAGATAAACTCATAACTATTGATATTTTACTTAAAACAACTTCTTTTGTCTTTTTTGTACTTTTTGTAGCTAATGCATAAATATTTCCAGTTTGAGCTGAACCAAATAAAAAGCCAATAAAAATTACTACTAGAAAAAAAGTAGAGGAGTTAGAAAATATAAGAGAAAAATACATTAGAGCCATGGAGCCTAGTCCTAAAATAACAAATTTTTTAGGGAGAAAGATATCTGCTAGTCTTCCCCATATTGGAGTTCCAACTACAATCATTGCATTGGTAATAATGCTAATAGCTCCTAAGGCTGAATAACTGTTGACACTAAATATCTCCTTTAGATAAACAGGCGCATAAGGTGAAAAATTTGCAAATGAAAGAGAAACAAAAAAGATCGCTAACAAAATTAAAATCTCATTTCTCTCAAAATGATAAATAGGATATCCTTTTTTTTCTTCTTTAAAATTTGTAGAAGAAGTTAGCGAATCCATAATTTCAAGATTTAATGTTGAATATTAACTTTTCTGAATATAATTGAAAAAACTGCTTTAACTTTAAAAAATGTAAATTTAGCTTTTTTTCGATTAAGAATAAAAAGACTCTTCAAGCTGTAGCGAAAAATTGATATTCTTGTTTTTTTAATATGAAATTGAGTGTTTGATTGTAAATGGCTAACGCAAGTAGTGTTAAAGATATTCTTATAGAAATGAAGACACTTTCTGAAATATGCATTGATTTAGCTTTTGCTTCCTTAATGTATTCAGATGAATTAGTAGCCAAGCAAGTTTTTGTTATTGAAAAACAAATAGATGAACTTTACAAAAAGCTTCTTACACACCTTTCTTTATCAATAAAAAGCACATCTATGGCTCAACAGTTTCATATTTACTTCACAATTGGAGAAGCTACAAACATCATCTCCGATTCAGCTGCTGACATTGCGTCCCTAGTTCAAAGGAATATAGTTGTCGATGATGAAATAAAAGAATTACAAAATCACATGGAACAAGTTGTAGATTTAGTAAGGATAAACGAGAAATCAATTTTTATCGGAGAATCTGAGCTTTCTTCTGACATACATGATGTTATTGGAGTAGACATTGTAGGAATAATTAGGCCTGAAGAAGGATTCTTCACAGAGTATAATAAAATAATGAAAGAAGGAGATTTAGTTATTTTTCGAGCCCCTTTAGAATGTGCGAATGCTTTTATAATGCTCGCTAACGGAGAGATTACTTCTGTTGATGAAGCGAGAGTAAGAATCATCGAACAAAAAGAAAAGGAACCAGAAAAGAAACTAAGAAGACATCAAGAGCTACTTGTAGATATGAAAGAAAAAGCTGAATTGCTTGTAGATTTTGCTTATATCCTTGCTCTTGAAGACCTTCCAAATATTAAGAATCTTATCATTCAAACAGAAGAGGAGATAGATGATCTTCAATATAAAATTATTGAAGAAGTATTATCTTTGTATAAGAATGACAAAATATCAAAAAGTACTTTAATTGCTTATTTAAGAATGGCAGACTCCTTTGAAGAGATAGCTGATGCTGCAGTAAAAATAGCTTTTGGCATAGCCACAAAGCACAAACCCTATAGAATTTTAGAGGAAATTGTTGATGATTCATCAGAAGCACTTTATTTTATTAATGTGACTTCTGATTCTCCTTACCTTAACAAAACAGTTAGAGAAGCAGAGCAAACTGGAGACTATTTCCAGATATTAGCAATTAAGAGAAAAGGAAAAATGATTTTTGAACCTGAAGGAGAGATCATAATTAGAAAAGGAGATGGATTAATAATTAAAGAATTCTCTAGTCCAGAAGATGAGAAAAAAGAAGAGTAGCTTAACAGAGTGACTCAATCCACTGAATCATATCCTCTATCGCTCCTTTTCCATCCTCAAATATTTCATTATATATCTCATGCTTGCAGTTATCATAAACTATTTTCTTTTTATTTTCAGAGCCGAAAGAGTTAAACAATTCTTCCTGACCAATCATAGTTGTGTCATCTTTTCCATATTGCATCAAAATTGGAACAGTAATCTGTTTAAGCTGTTCTTTTACTTTTTTGTAGTGAGTAACGAAATTCTTTCCTAATGCACAAGTAGCTGTTTTATAATTAACTAAAGTGTCATTTATGTATTTCTCCACATTTTCTTTGTTATAAGATAGACCATTAGGATCAAGCATTGAAGGCAGTCGCAACTTTGGAGCAACAGTACCTAAAAATATCACAATTGGGTTTAAGATTACAGGATTTGTGCTGTTTCTTGTTCCTGTTCCTGAAAGTATCATTCCTTTGATTTTATCTTGATATTTAATGGCATAGGAATAGGCTATTATACTCCCCATTGAATGACCTAATATGAATAGGGGTAAATTTTTGTACTCTTTTGTTATTATATCAGTTAATATTTTTTCGTCTTCAACATATTCAAAGAAACTCTTTGCATGATTCCTTACCCCCTCACTTTTCCCATGCCCCCTATGATCATCCGCGACAACTATAAATCCTCTAGAATTTAGTTTCTTTGCTACATGTTGATATCGACCCGAGTGCTCTCCAAAGCCGTGGAAAATTTGAACAATTCCCTTAGGATTTTCAACTTTCCAAATTCTATAAAAGATATTTAGATTATCTTTTGTTTCAAATGAACTTTCTTTATAATTCATAATGAAAAAAAAGAGGAAGGTAAAAATAAATTTTTTTCAAAAAGTATTTTTATTAGATATTTTTAATTTTTCTAGAATCAGTTTAGCAATGTTTTCGATTGTTTCTTGAATATCTTTAACAGATTTATCTTCTGAATCTATTTCAACAACAGTTTTTTTCTCAATCATCGCTTGAGTAAAGATGTGGTTATGCGGTATTTTCGCAATAACAGGAAAGTCTTTTTCAAATTTATCTTCAATCTCTTGAGTTATTTCCATGTTTATGTCACTTTTATTGACTACTATAAAACCTGGAATATTGAACTGTTTTAAAAGCTCTAGAACTCTTTCTAAATCGTGTTTTCCAGAAATGGTTGGTTCACTAACAACTATAGCCAGATGGCTTCCAGATAAAGAACTTATAACCGGACAGCCAATACCTGGAGAGCCATCAATTAAAACCAATGATTTATTCTTTTCTTTTGCAACCTGTAAGGCTTTCTTTCTTACTTCTGCAACCAACAATCCGCTACTTTCTTCTCCAGGAACAAGTCTTGCATGAATCATTTTTCCAATTCTTGTATCAGAAACAAAATAATTACCACTAACTCTTTCAATCATAGTTATTGCATCAACAGGACATACATGTTTGCATAATCCGCATCCTTCACAACGTACTATTTCAATATTTAATTCTTGATCTATTGCTCCATAACGACATGATTCATAACATTTCATACATTTTGTACATTTATCAAAATCTATTACGGCCTTTTTTGTTCCATAATAATCTGTTTTTTCTGATTTCTCAGGAGAGAATATAAGATACAAGTCAGCAGCGTCTACATCAGCATCTGCAAGAATAGAATAATTTTGAAGTAAGTAGGCTAAAGAAGAAATTAGTGAAGTTTTTCCAGTTCCACCCTTACCACTTATTACAGTTACTTGTTTTATATCTGTATTATCACTCATTTTTCACTTCCTCCGTAATCTCTTCTATCATCTGTTGAAATTTCTCTTTCCATTCTGGAAAAGTAGTTAGGAAATTATTACCAACAGAATAGGATTTAGCTATCTTCAGATCAAAAGGAATACGTAAAAGAATAGGAATATTATTTTCTTTGCAATAGTTTTCTAATTCTTCATTGCCTATTCCCTCTTTATTTATTATCACTCCAAATTTTTTGTTTAACTGATATAAGGTTTCTACTACAACTTTCATGTCAGAAAGACCAAATGGTGTGGGTTCTGCAACGACTATTACATAGTCAACATCTATTACTGTTTCTACCATAGGACAAGCTGACCCAGGAGGAGAATCAAATATCACATAATCCTTCTTTTTATCTACTTGTTCCTTAAGAGTAGAAATTATAGGTGTTGAGAGTTCTTCTCCAACTATAAGTTCACCATAGTCAAATCTTCTATTTCCTTTTATTCCTGAAAAGATTTTACCTAAACTCCTATTTTTTTCAGTTATTGCTTCTGTAGGACAAACAACAGAGCATACTCCACATCCATGACATATTCTATCAAAAACTAATATTTGATTCGGTAAATTAGCTAAAGCATTATATTCACAATTTTTCACACATTCACCGCATAAAATGCACTTTGAGCTATCTATAACAGGAATAGGAATTTGTGCGTCTTTTACATGCTGTGTTCTTATATCCAAAAATAGTGAACAATTGGGTTCATCTACATCTGCATCGATTAATTGTACATTATCCAAGGATAAAAACAAACTTGTGGCAATGGTTGTTTTTCCAGTTCCACCTTTACCTGACACTACAGCTATTGAAATCACTTTCTTTACCTTCCTACATTTGTTTCAAATTAAAAAAAATAAACAAAAACATCTTTAATTGTGTATTTAATGGTCATGATCATGGTCATGTTCGTGGTGCCCACAACCATCAGTTTTTGAAGCTAGTCTCAGTTTTCCTTCTTTGAAATTGTCAATTACATTCTTTACAGTTCCTTCAGCACCGACATATACCCCAAGATTGAGTTCTTCTGCTAGTTGAATAGCTCTTGAACCTATTCCTCCACAGAGAAGAGCATTGCTATGTTTAGCTAAAAATTCAGCAGGCATCCCTACACCGCCAAAATGATTGCTTTCATTGTTAATTATTTTAAGTTCATTTGTTTCTTCATCCCAAATTGCATATAATGGAGCTCTTCCAAAATGTGCTGATACAGGGGAATCCCACCCTTTATCGTCTTCTACAGGAATTGCATATCTCATCTTTTTTCCTCCTAAACTTTTTTTAGTTCATTTTTTTCTAGTTTCTCTATCAAATTTTTCCAAGGTTCAACTTGACCTTCATAAATCGTGATATTGGAAGCTCGTAACACTTGTTCTGCATTAGGGCCTACTCTTGGAGCAATAACTGCTTTTACCCCTTGAGAAACAAGAAATTCAGAAGCTTTAACTCCTGCTCCTCCTCTTGCCATAGCAGAGGGATTTTCATGATATTCATATTCTTTTGAATCTGAATCGTATATTAGATAATATAACGCTCTTCCAAATCTACTTGCCATTGAAGCATCTTCAGATCTTTCATCTATTGGTATTCCTATTTTCATAAAATCACTTCTTTATCTTTGTTTAATTCTGGTTCAGAGTCGAATTTTATAGCTTGATTTTCAAATAAAGCAGTAGCTATTTTTTTTCTTGCAATTCTTAAATCTCTACTATAACTTGACTGAGATATACCCATCTTTTTTGCTGCTTCAACTTGCTTCAATCCCAAGTAATCAGCATAGTACAACACAGTTATTTCTTCTTTTGTTAGTATTTGTGTCTCCAGCTCCTTAAATGGTATAGCCACTGGCTTGAACACATGTTCGTTTACATCTATACAACAACGTTTTATCTTCCTCTGAACCATACATCAGAAATTTTTCTAATTGATTATATAAACATTTAGTTATGAATAATTATTCACATATATGGTGATAAACACCTTTATTCTAAGAAGAAAAAGTCAAAAATTAGGGTTTAAAGCAAAATAGAAAGAAAAATCAGTCAGTTATTTCTATCTCAATAAGGTTATGATTAATAATTGAATGAGCAATCCTTTTTCTAAGACCTTTAAGATAGCGCCAAACACTTGTTTGAGATATTCCTAATTTCTCGGCTATCTCTTTCTGAGTTAGCTCCTCTACATCAGCCATTTTTAAAATTTCTAATTCAAAACTGGATATAGCAAGAATATTATGAGGTTGATTTATTCTACGATTAATAGGGATAGAATAAGCTACAGGAGGACGCCCTTTCCTAAAATGTTTTCTACGTATGCCATGCGGACCATGCATTCCTCCTCTTCTCATTCCTCGCCTAGGTCCTCCGCCCATACCTCTTCTCGGAGGAAAGAGTTGATTATTAAGATTAGTTTTTTCTTCTTCTTTTCTCGTTTTTTCACCGTTTGATGGTTCGTCATTCATACTGTTCACTCTTTGAAAAAAGAAAAAAACAAATAAAAAAGTGTTTTTACTTATTCAATTTCTGTTTTTCTTCTTCTAGTAAAGATATTTCTTTTTGAAGATACTCTATTTGCTTTTCGATTAATGAAATCTCATAATCTATGGCGTTTTCATTGGATGGTTTTCCATATGGATCCCATTGTGCATTTGTTGGTGGATTTTCTACTCCTTGATATTCAGGCATTGCCCACCAACCCCTTGGTCTGTCGGGGAAAAAGTCACAATTTGGACTTATCCATCTACGTCCTCCAAAACCTGCACCAAATCCTCTTCTAAATCCAAATCCTCGTCCATAACCGTATCCTCTTCCATACCCATATCCGGGGCCATATCCATATCTTCTATATCTGTATGCCATTTTTTCACCTCAAATGTTTTTGAGTTATTACTCAATATTAGTTAGACTTTGCCGATATATAAAGTTTATGTTTTGCGTTATAATTCAAAAATTGTTTTCAGTAATTACACAACTACAAATTTAAAAAAGGTTGAATTGGAAATAAGTCGGTAGATAATAATGGTAGACGTGAAACCTTTTCGAGGGATAAGATATACTGAAAAAGCAGGAGATATAGCAAATTTAATTGCACAGCCATATGATAAAATTGATGAAGAAATGCAGAAAGAATACTATGAAAAATCAGAATATAATTACTGTAGACTAACATTACCAATGGAAGAAGACAGATATAATGTTGCTAGAAAAAGATTAGAAGAATGGTTAGCTAATGAAATACTACAAAAAGATGAAGACCCAGCCTTTTATGTTTATTTCCAAGAATTCGAACTTTTCGGAAAAAAATTTATTCGTAAAGGCTTTATTGGAGCATTAAGACTACACCCATTTGAAGAAAATATAGTTCTTCCTCATGAGAAGACTCACAAAGGACCAAAAATCGACAGATTAAACATGCTAAAAACAACTAAACACACTTTAGAACCTGGATTCATCCTTTATTCTGATAATGATAAAGTAACGATTAGTATTTTTGAAGAGGTTGCCCAAAAAGAAAAACCAATAATTGATGTAGTCGACAGTTTAGGAGCCAGAAATAGAGTATGGAAACTTACTGATCCCGAAAAAATAAAAAGAGTTCAAGAAATTTTCAAAGATCAACAGTTAGTAATTGCAGATGGACATCACCGGTATGAAACAGCTTGTACTTACAGAGACATGAGAAGGGAAGAAAAGAAAGATTGGGACGAAAATGATGCTTTTAATTTTAGAATGACTTATTTAGTTCCTGTAGAAGATGAAGGTCTAGTAGTACTTGCTACACATAGATGTCTAGCAAAAGTAAAAGTTACACCAGAACAAGAAGAGATTTTTAAGAAGTACTTTGAGATAGAGGAAATATCCAAAGAAAAAATACCTGAATTTTTGGAGAAAAACCAAGACAATCATGTCTTTGTTTATTATCAAGATGGCAAAGCTAAATCTATGATTATGAAGGATCCTACCACAATCAATGAATTTGTTAAAGATAGAAGTGAAGAATACAAGAATCTAGATGTCGTAATTCTTCGAGACATGATCTTTCAAGGAATTATGGGACTATCAGATTTAAAGATAGATGATGATATTTTCTACGAGAGATGGTGGAATGAAGCAATTCAGAAAGTTGATGAAGGAAAATATAAAGTTGTTTTCATTCTCAATCCTACTAGAGCAAAACAAGTTTTAGCTGTTGCCAAAAATCATGAAAGAATGCCTCAAAAATCTACAGACTTCTATCCAAAAATGATTAGTGGTCTTACAATGATGAGTTTAGAAGATGGAGAAAAATTGAACTAAAGTTTTCTAAACTCTTTTTTCTTCATATTTTTAATCTACTTTAATTGCATATCTTTTTTCTGCTTCTTTAGAATATAAAGCCAAGAGTTTATCGAAATTCTCTTTTTCTAGATAACCATGTGCTGTCATCATTTCAGTGAATCTTTTCGGGAATTTTTGATAAGCTTCTTTAAGACTAAAGCCTTCTGCATATTTGAACTGTAATCTTTTTCTCTGTATTTCTTTTCCTATTTTTAGTAGTCTTCATCAGTTCTGTTGATTTTTAAGCTCTCTAAAGCTTGAATTGTTGTATTCATATCGTATACTCCTCTAGCAAAAAGGCAAATAACCATGCTGTTTAGAACGTTTCTCCACTCTTCTTCATTCATTAGAGAATTCATTCCTTGTTCAAAAGTTATTGGTTTATTCAGTACTTTTTGGTCCAGTGAATAACCAGCGTTGTCTAGATGACTGTGTCTTCCACCAACGAGAAAACCCATAATAGCATAATATCCAGTTCTATAACCTGCAGGTTCTAGTTTTGCTACTCTTATACCGAAATCATTTCCGCCATATTTCTCTACAAGAGCTTCTACTCCCTTTGAAGCTGTATAATAAAGTTCGCTTTCTTCTGTAGCTTTAGATATTTTTCCGATGATAGATAAGAAATCATCCACCCTACCAAATCTAATTAATTCTCCTTCTGTGTCTTTAGGACTAATTAAGTTTCTTTCATATGCTTCAGCTAACCAAGCCAGAACAACTCCTGTAGATATAGCGTCCATTCCTTCTTTCTCAATAGCTTCAATTAGTTTTAAGATATCTTTGGCATTACCTATCTTAAGATTTGAACCAAGAGCATAGATGAGTTCGTAATCGTAAGATACAGCAATAGAGTGAATGTCAGCTACAGTTCCTTTTTCCCATCTTTCTCTTAAGATTGCTAAATGAATACAACCGATTGGACAACCTCCGCAAGCTACTCTTTTGCCTAACAATTCTGAAGCGAAATATTCACCAGAGATATTTTCAGCTTCTTCAAAGTAGCTTTCTGCAAAGTTCTTAGTAGGTAAGGATTTTAACGCATTTAGAGGTAATATTCCCGCAGCTGTCCCAAGAACATGATATTTGGCCATTAAATTTGTTTCAGTAGTTTTCTTGTATATTTCTCTAAACACTCTTCTATATTGTTTATAATTAGTATTTGACTCCAAAGAAATGGGTTGATCTCCGATAATTGCGAAACCTTTAACATTCTTGCTTCCTAAAACTGCGCCTAGACCTGTTCTACCGAAATGCCTTGTTCTGTCTACAGTTGCACAAGCATAAGGAATTAATCTTTCTCCTGCTGGTCCAATTGTTACCACAGAACGATTACCAGGATGACCTATCTTTTCTCTTATAATTCTACCAGTTGTATTGGGAGACATATACATTAGAGGTTTAGCATTAACAAATTGAACTCCATCTTCATAAGAAACAAAGTAGATTATTCGTAAAGGCTTTATTGGAGCATTAAGACTACACCCATTTGAAGAAAATATAGTTCTTCCTCATGAGAAGACTCACAAAGGACCAAAAATCGACAGATTAAACATGCTAAAAACAACTAAACACACTTTAGAACCTGGATTCATCCTTTATTCTGATAATGATAAAGTAACGATTAGTATTTTTGAAGAGGTTGCCCAAAAAGAAAAACCAATAATTGATGTAGTCGACAGTTTAGGAGCCAGAAATAGAGTATGGAAACTTACTCCTCCCGAAAAAATAAAAAGAGTTCAAGAAATTTTCAAAGATCAACAGTTAGTAATTGCAGATGGACATCACCGGTATGAAACAGCTTGTACTTACAGAGACATGAGAAGGGAAGAAAAGAAAGATTGGGACGAAAATGATGCTTTTAATTTTAGAATGACTTATTTAGTTCCTGTAGAAGATGAAGGTCTAGTAGTACTTGCTACACATAGATGTCTAGCAAAAGTAAAAGTTACACCAGAACAAGAAGAGATTTTTAAGAAGTACTTTGAGATAGAGGAAATATCCAAAGAAAAAATACCTGAATTTTTGGAGAAAAACCAAGACAATCATGTCTTTGTTTATTATCAAGATGGCAAAGCTAAATCTATGATTATGAAGGATCCTACCACAATCAATGAATTTGTTAAAGATAGAAGTGAAGAATACAAGAATCTAGATGTCGTAATTCTTCGAGACATGATCTTTCAAGGAATTATGGGACTATCAGATTTAAAGATAGATGATGATATTTTCTACGAGAGATGGTGGAATGAAGCAATTCAGAAAGTTGATGAAGGAAAATATAAAGTTGTTTTCATTCTCAATCCTACTAGAGCAAAACAAGTTTTAGCTGTTGCCAAAAATCATGAAAGAATGCCTCAAAAATCTACAGACTTCTATCCAAAAATGATTAGTGGTCTTACAATGATGAGTTTAGAAGATGGAGAAAAATTGAACTAAAGTTTTCTAAACTCTTTTTTCTTCATATTTTTAATCTACTTTAATTGCATATCTTTTTTCTGCTTCTTTAGAATATAAAGCCAAGAGTTTATCGAAATTCTCTTTTTCTAGATAACCATGTGCTGTCATCATTTCAGTGAATCTTTTCGGGAATTTTTGATAAGCTTCTTTAAGACTAAAGCCTTCTGCATATTTGAACTGTAATCTTTTTCTCTGTATTTCTTTTCCTATTTTTAGTAGTTCTTCATCAGTTCTGTTGATTTTTAAGCTCTCTAAAGCTTGAATTGTTGTATTCATATCGTATACTCCTCTAGCAAAAAGGCAAATAACCATGCTGTTTAGAACGTTTCTCCACTCTTCTTCATTCATTAGAGAATTCATTCCTTGTTCAAAAGTTATTGGTTTATTCAGTACTTTTTGGTCCAGTGAATAACCAGCGTTGTCTAGATGACTGTGTCTTCCACCAACGAGAAAACCCATAATAGCATAATATCCAGTTCTATAACCTGCAGGTTCTAGTTTTGCTACTCTTATACCGAAATCATTTCCGCCATATTTCTCTACAAGAGCTTCTACTCCCTTTGAAGCTGTATAATAAAGTTCGCTTTCTTCTGTAGCTTTAGATATTTTTCCGATGATAGATAAGAAATCATCCACCCTACCAAATCTAATTAATTCTCCTTCTGTGTCTTTAGGACTAATTAAGTTTCTTTCATATGCTTCAGCTAACCAAGCCAGAACAACTCCTGTAGATATAGCGTCCATTCCTTCTTTCTCAATAGCTTCAATTAGTTTTAAGATATCTTTGGCATTACCTATCTTAAGATTTGAACCAAGAGCATAGATGAGTTCGTAATCGTAAGATACAGCAATAGAGTGAATGTCAGCTACAGTTCCTTTTTCCCATCTTTCTCTTAAGATTGCTAAATGAATACAACCGATTGGACAACCTCCGCAAGCTACTCTTTTGCCTAACAATTCTGAAGCGAAATATTCACCAGAGATATTTTCAGCTTCTTCAAAGTAGCTTTCTGCAAAGTTCTTAGTAGGTAAGGATTTTAACGCATTTAGAGGTAATATTCCCGCAGCTGTCCCAAGAACATGATATTTGGCCATTAAATTTGTTTCAGTAGTTTTCTTGTATATTTCTCTAAACACTCTTCTATATTGTTTATAATTAGTATTTGACTCCAAAGAAATGGGTTGATCTCCGATAATTGCGAAACCTTTAACATTCTTGCTTCCTAAAACTGCGCCTAGACCTGTTCTACCGAAATGCCTTGTTCTGTCTACAGTTGCACAAGCATAAGGAATTAATCTTTCTCCTGCTGGTCCAATTGTTACCACAGAACGATTACCAGGATGACCTATCTTTTCTCTTATAATTCTACCAGTTGTATTGGGAGACATATACATTAGAGGTTTAGCATTAACAAATTGAACTCCATCTTCATAAGAAACAAAGTAGATTGGTTCTGGAGATTTACCCTTTAAAATTATAACTCCTAAGTTATTAAAACGCATTGCTGTTGATAACCTTCCTCCAGCATAAGATTCACCTAAATTGCCAGTTAATGGACTCTTAAAAACTGCACAAGTTTTGGAAGCAACGGGAAAATATGTATTTAGAGGTCCAATAGCAAAAATTACAACATTTTCTGGAGAAAGAGGATCTACTCCTGTTTGAAGATGTTGATTGAGTAATTCAATACCTACACCTATTCCTCCCATATACTTATCAAAAAGATTCTCTGATTCATAAATCTCGAATGAGAGATCACTTAAATTAATTTCTAAAATATTTGGATATAACACTTTCAACTCACCTACCATTCTCCTGTAGCTTCTTCCATTACTAAAACACCAGTAGAGCAATATTGAACGCAAGCTCCACACTGACGACATACTATTGCTTTATTGATATCAACATCAATATGTATTGCACCAGGGATAGGACATGCTTCTATGCATTCTTGATTACACTTACTTGCATCACAAATTTCTCTGTCGACAATAACCCCTCCACCCTGTCTTGGTTTAATCGCTCCAGGAATAGGACAAGCAGGAGCACAAGGAGGAGATCTACAACCTCTACAGACTACGACAACATAATTGCGTTCTATTCCCCCACTTGCTTTAACTGTAATTGAACTACGATAATTAGACAATAATTTTTCATTTGTCCTAGAACAAGCATAAACACATTCTAAACAACCAATACATCTATCTAGATTTTTGACTCTTAATCTTTTGCCCATAAATAAGATATGGATTTAAACCTTAAAAAAGAAATTGGTTCATTTTTTCTATTATTAAGACTTATTTGTAAATAAACGAGGAAAAAAGGCTTTGATTAAGTATCTAAAATATGCTTGTTAATTACTAAAATCTAAATAAAGTTTAAATTCTTTTACTTATCATTGTTTATAATCAGAAAAATCAAGTAGTTGATTACTAATGCGTAAAGTAAAGATATCAGTAGTCTCATTATTAATAATTATAATTTCAGCAATTCTTTCAACTAACCAATTAGTTATAGTTGGACAAGTTGAAGAAGGGAAAAATTCTAGAGATTTAATAATTAATTCTTTCAATGCTACTGCTTCTGATAACTTTTTCAATGAAACAAAGGATCCAAGATATCACTTAATAACTAAACCCTTAACTCTATTATTTTATCCAAACAAAGGTTATCCTATAATTACTGAATATGACAAACAATTTTCTATTAAAGTTTCAGCTCCAGAAGAGACTACAGGATGGAATCTGAGTTTGATTTCAGAAACAGCTAACGTTTCGCTAGAAATTCTAAATACAAAGTTTGATTCTGAAAAAAAGAGATGGATCATTGAAGTAAAACCAGAACAAGAAATTGAAGGATTATTTGATCTAAAACTTGTTTGCAGTGCAGGTAATGATTATCAAACTCATTCTGTAAAACTTGTGGCAAAATTTAGTTACCCCTTTTCATTTGTTCAAATAAGTGACAGTCACTTTCCAGGTTATGCTCCAGATATTAACAGTACAGCAATTGACCTTGAAGTAATCCAAAAAATCAAGGAGTTAAATCCTGATTTTGTAATCCACACGGGAGATGTAATTGATGGCCCAAATACGGTTTTTGTTGATCCTAATACAGGAAAATCAATAGCAGCAGAAGTGCAACTTAAACTAGCTCTTTGGGCTTTAGATAAACTCGATGTCCCTGTTTTTATAGTTGCAGGAAACCACGATTTTGAAACAAGTAATTTGATTCCAGATAACCCAGAGGAAGTGTGGAACAAATATTTTGGATATGGTCGTATTCAAAATTTCAGTTTTCTAGATTGGGATTTCACGGGATATAGTGTGTCTTTTGAAGGGTTATCCGATTTCTTTTATTCTTCATTGAGAGAGCATCTAGAACAAAACAGTAATGGTTCTGATGTCTTATATTATCATTATGATTTCAAAGAGCAAGCAACTAATATTCTAAAGAATTATAACATAGAGATAGCTTTATGGGGGCATGAGCACCGCGAAAGGTTTTACTATTCTCAAGGAACATTATATCATTGCCAGGATGCAATGTTTAAGAATCAAGATAGCTATACTCTATTTACAATGGAAAGTGAAAACATTTTTACTGTGAAAGAAGAGACCTTCAACACTTCTACTTTTATAAGAGAAGAAACTGAAAGTCCAACTACTAAAACATCATTTCCTACAATATTATCACTGATTTTTCCTTTCTTTGTAACCACAATCTATATGCTTAAAAGAAGAAAAATGTCAAGAAAAACATAGCGAATAAGTAAAATTAACAACAGCCTTTATTTTTTTTTACTAAGATATAAATATATCAAGGACTTTTATTATACAAATGAGTATTGACATCGATTTGAGTCCTCTATCACACCCTTCGACTTTAAAGTTATTTTTATTTGCAAAATCTTGCTATCCTGATGATTTTGGAGTGAGAGAAGCTAAAAGAAAATTAGAATTTCATAGCATAAGTAATGTCGCTTGGCACCTAAACAAACTTGAAGAAGCTGGATTAATCGAAAAATTACCTTCAAACAGATATAAATTGCTAGAAAATAGTTTAAAAATTAAAGAAATTGAAGTCCCTGTAACACTAACAGCACAACTTATAAAAGATGAAATCATTACAAAGAAGGTTTTTCTTTTATCTTTTATGATTACAGCAACAATAGCAACAATAATTGTAATTTTCTTCAACCCTTTAGTTGCAGCATTAAATGGGATTTTTCTATTAGTTATTAATTGTGTATTTTATTTGGAAGAATATTTTTCAACTAAAAAACAACTTTCTTTTTACAAATGGAAAGAAAAAAAGAAGAATAATTAAGAAAAACCTTCTAGAAGAACTGTACTAGGTATTGAACACGAGTGTTCTTGTTCTAGTTTTATAAGTATAGAAAAATAATACTAAATTAGATTAAAATGAAATTCAGAAATCCGATTTTAACTGGAATTATAATAGCACTAATAATAAGTGCTTTTTCAATAGGAGGGTTTCTTATTATAAGAAATACCTCTCCAGGGTTGATTGGACCAGGAGAAAATATTCAACAACAAATACCATTAGCTATCAATACTACTTTCGCAACTTATAATTTACAAGGATTGAATTATTCTCCCTCTATAGTTCCAACAAAAATTAAGAGTGGGCTTTCAAATGTTGATCTTCAAGGATTAAAGGATGAACTGACATCAGATATAATTAAAGATTTAGAAGAATATGGTTTTGCTCTAGTGGACAAAGGAATAGAAGATATTTATGAACCTGTGGACTTCGATATGAATATCGAGACCCCTATGTATGTTAGTACTGATCTATGTTTACACACTCTTCATTCACTATTCGATAACTACTTGCGTATTCTTGAGTATCAATATTTTAACGAATATTTTACAAGTATGGTAAAGGCATTAAGAGACAAACAGATAGTAATATACGATGGTACTTCTGTCGAACAGTCTCTTAAGCCTATCTTAGAAAAGAATATTGCATATTTATCTGTAATCCTTAAGCTGTTGGATAATGAAACATCTATACCAGATTATGTAGAAGATATAGTTAATGCAGAGTTAGAAAATATTAACTTAGGAATACCTGCTTACTCTTCTATTTTTGGCTATTTAGAAGACTTTTCGCAATACAAACCTAGAGGACATTATACCAGAAATGAAAAATTAGCAAGTTATTTCCAAGGAATGATGTATGCAGGAAGAATGAAATTCCTTTTAGATGACAAGACAGAAGAAAACACTTTAGGAATTGAGCAAACGAAGATGGCTTTATTATTGGTTTACACTCTTTCTGCAGAGTTAGACAATCAAGTTATATGGGATTACTGGGATAAAATTGTTAGAACAACTAGTTTTCTTGTAGGAATAAGCGATGATCTTACACCAAAGGAATATTATGAAGTGTGGTTAAACCAGACAGATGGAAATATTGAACTATCTGCACTAACAGACGAAGATTTTGTAAAAGAGATTATAGTAGAATTGCAAAAACTACGTGCACCAAAGATAAATTCAAGGATCACAGCAGCTTTTGAAGGCGAAGAAAGCTCTGAAAAAGGAATGAGTTTGTTTGGACAAAGCTATACCCCTGACGCATATATTTTCCAAGAACTAGTATATGATAATTTACCTAATCGAATGTTTCCAAAAGGTTTAGATATTTTCTCTGTGTTTGGAAGTGAAAGAGCAGAATACCATCTAGAAGCAGAAAAGGAATATGAAGGATACGAAGAAAAAATAATTAAACTACGCAATGAATTCGGTAATTTATCTTTTAGCGACTGGACACAGAATTTTTACTGGCAATGGCTTTTTTCCTTACTTCCTTTACTTGAAGAGAAAGGAGAGGGATATCCGGGCTACATGCAAAGTGATGCTTGGACAGATAAATCATTAATGACAGCTTTAGCTTCATGGGCAGAATTAAAACACGATACCATACTTTATGCGAAACAGGCCTATGCAGCAAAAGTTTCATTACCTGAAGGAGTATACAATTACGTTGAACCTTATCCTGAGATATATTCAAGGATTGCAGCAACTATATCTATGCTGAAAGAAGGATTAGAAAAAAGAGGTTTGTTATACTCTGACGAATACAACGACTTTGAAACAAAATTCGATGAATTAATCACTATTATGAATAACTTAACAGCTATCAGTATAAAAGAACTTGAAAATCAGCAAATTACAGAATATGAACAATACTTTATACAAAGAACAGGAAAAAGTTTACTGTACATCTCAGTTATTAATGGAAAAACAGGCGATGAACTTACTACAGAAACTGATAAACGCACTGCAATTATTGCAGATGTTTTTACAGAACCAAATAGCGGACAAGTTCTAGAAGTTGGAATAGGTAACCCATACTTAATTTATGTTGTTGTTCAAGATCACAGAGGAAAACTATACCTTACCAGAGGAGTAACCTTTTCTTACTATGAGTTCAAACAACCTATGTCTAACAGATTAACAGACGAGGAATGGCAAGAAATGTTAGAAACTTCTCCTCCAGATTTGCCTGAATGGATAAAAGAAAATTTGCCTATTGTTCAAATCGAAGACAATGAAGTGCAAGTTAAACAATTGGTCCTACAAGCATCAGATAATCAAATAAAGATAAAAAAAGTTAGAAATCAAGGAGATAATTATTGGAATTATGCTATAAAAAGGCACGACTGAAATCACCCAAGGGGTCAGTGATTCCTTCAGATTTTCTAACTACAATAACCATTTTTTTTATCCCCATTTCCTCGACTTTTTGAATTTTATCTTTTATATCATCTAAAAAGCCTATAAATTGATTGTTCAGAATTTCCTCTTTAGTTTTTCTTTTTTCTTCAGGAACTCTCTTATTGATTTTTTCTATTAATTTATCCAATGATTCTTGACTATTTACCAAAGTGATTGTGTTGAATAATGATACCTCAAATTCTTTTGGGTCTCTGTCGTAATGCTCTAATCTCTCATTTATGTACTGGACTTTTTCTTCTAGCTCTGTAAGAAGAATATAAGGGAGATTTAGTCCATCTGCTTCTCTACAAGCAATATTAATCATTCTTTTTCCAGAAGAACCGAGAACGATTTGAGGATAAGGTTTCTGAATAGGTTTAGGAAAATTTCTATTACGCTCAAGTTTCCAGAATTTACCGCTAAAATCAGTAACATCTTCAGTAAACAATTTTTTATAAATTGTGAGTGATTCTTCTAACTGATCGACTCTCTCTTTTGGTGAAGGAAAAACATTTAAATAATTTCGTTTACTTAGTTACTATATGAAAATAAAAAAAAACATATAAAAGAACTAACAATATTATTTAGTTTATTTTTGAGTTCAAGTTTAATATCTGCGGATACAGCACCCATTTTTTTCGACATAACAATCATTTCTCCCAACACTTGTCCAGCGCGAAACCAATGGGAACCTCTATTAGATCAGATCTTACCCCAAATAGGAATAAATGTTACTCATGTATATATTAACTGGGGCTTTATCTCTGAAAGAACATGGAATTATCCAGTAGGTGAAGAAGGATATGAAGATCATATACCATCCTATGAAAAAGGAGGATACGACATACTTACAATTGGATGGGGGTGGGATTTTGATTGGGATCCAACAGGATTATTCGATTCAGCTTCAATTGTCCCAAATGGAGATAACTTTTACCAGTATAACAGTTCAGAATTTGACAATACTCTAGAAGAATATTTATCAGAATTTGAACTCTCAAAAAGAATAGAAAAAGCAAAGGAGCTTCAATCAATATTATATAATGATTTACCTTCAATTGCTGTTTTCTATCCTCGAGAAAAGAGTTTCTACTTACATGGTGTCTCCAATGTTGATTTTGAATTACTAGAACAGGGTATTCCCAGAACAGAATATTGGAAAAACAGTGAAAAGAATAATATAACATATATGACATATTATGATTTTTATTCTCCTAACTTGTTTCTAAAAGATAATTATATTGAAGAAATAATGGGTAATATTATTTTTTATGGACTTTTTGAGAGAGCACAAAATACACATTTGTATGAACCAGTTATTGCTCAGAATTATTCTATATCAGAAGATAAGAGAATTATCACTGTTGATATTAACCATGGCGCTTATTTTAGTAATGGAGATCCTGTAACTGCTTATGATGTAGATTTTAGTTATGAGCTGTTTATGACACCTGGAGTACGTGATTACCTTTATTCATATTACAATACTTATGATTTACTAACAACATACTTTGAGAACAATGATAGTATTCGAGTTATAGATGAGGATACTGTTCAATTCGAATTCAAAGAACCTTACATTTTCTGGCCATACTTATTAAGTATGGATATTGTAAACAAGAAGTTATTTGAAGAATATATTGAAGATAATGGTTACAACTTTGATACCAATAATCAAACATTGTTTATTGGAGCAGGTCCATTCACTTTAAATGAAACTACAGATTATAATTTAGAAAATCAAACAGTAACTTTACATAAAAATGAATACTGGAAATTAACTGAGAAAATCAATCTTGATTCTATTATCTTTCAATGTAAAATCTATAGTAACGATGCAACAGATAAAATTGAAAATAAAGAAATAGATATTATTGATGATCTTTACAGATATTTAGATATTCTAGTAAACAACACAGAGTGGGAAAGCACAGAAATTAGAACAACAGGATACACAGAATTAACGATCAACATGCGCCATCCAATTTTAGGAACAGGAGAACTTACACCTCTCGGAACTGCAGAAGCAGCTAATAATATCAGAAGAGCAATAAGCCATTCTATAAATAGAGAACAAATTATAGAAGAAGTGTTAGAAGGGCTGGGTAAACCAGGAGTTGTACCTTTATCAGAATTGTGTATAGGTTTTGATAGTACTCTTACACCTTACTCCTACAATATCACATTAGCTAAATCTTTAATGGAAGAAGCAGGATACAGTTTGAGCATATCATTAAAAAAGCTGTAACTGCTCCTGAATTATAGCCTTTGACCTTTTTCTGAAATACTAAAAGGTGCCCAACTATATTTACAACGTTAAAAATAATCATTGCAAATCCAAGCCAAGGAGCAATAGAACTAATCAATGCAGCAAAAACAAAAATAGCCCAAACACCCAAATTTATCACAACCACCACAACATCATTTATAGGTTCAAAACCAGAAGAATCTTCAACAGCAAAAACAGTTTTATAATTAATAAATTGTTTAAAACCACCAGGAAAAACATATTCTTCAAATTCGTGAAGCATTAAAACTGCTAAATTCAGCCAATAAAGTAAAGAGAGCTTGTTGGTAAGACTGCAATTTTTCCAAAGAAAAATAACTATAAAAATAATAACGATTGCAAAAAATCCTCCCACCTTTGGCCAAATTGTGTTAAATTTTTTAAGTTTCATGAGGATTTTAATAAAAAAGGTTATTTAAAGATTCTTTATTAAAAAATAATTTTGTAATTTGCAAAGCCGTAGTGCTTGAATCAACACTAATTAGGAGTTCAAAAAAACCATAAATATTTTTCTAAAAATCGCTACTATAAGAGTGCAAGTTGAGAAATAGGAGAAAAACAGTTAATAAAATATTTTTTTTATTTAACAGTTTAAAAAAAGAAAAATAAGAAATTAAAAAAATTATAATCTTCTCTTAAAGAAGTCTAAAAATAATTTTAGAGTTCTAATCCTCATACTTATATCAGAATATGCACCATGCCCCTCTTCTTTAAATTCAACATATTCAAAGGTTTTTTCTCCTTCTTTACCTTCTTTCCAGCCTAATTCAATAAGTTTGTCTCTGAATTGTCTACTCTCATCTACAGGACATCTAGGATCGTTTACACCATGAATCATTTGAATTGGAGCTTTGATTTTCTCGATATGTGTCAAAGCTGATCTATCTTCCCATAATTCTTTATTCTCTTCGTATGTTCCCATGTGTTGATTAAGGAAAAACTTGAAATGTGGTTGAGATTTATCATACATTGTTTTTAGATGTGATATACCTATCCAAGCTGAACCTGCTTTCCATCCTGCGTCCGCATATTTTGTTAATTGCAAGAAAGTCATATATCCTCCATAAGAACCACCGAAAACACCTATTCTTTCATGGTCAACGTATTCTAGTTTTTCTAGGTATTTTTTGGCGTATACAACATCTTTTGCATCTCCTCCACCCCAATCCATTAGGTTCATTTCTTGAAACTTCTTTCCATAACCTGTACTTCCTCTGATATTCGGGCATAGAATAACAAATCCTTCGTGGGCAAATACTTGAGACATTATATCAAACATTCTGTAGTATTGACCAGTAGGTCCTCCATGAACATGTACTAAAGCAGGATATTTCTTTCCCTTTTCTATCTTTGGAGTAGTAAGAGTAGCAGCTATTTCCATTCCATCAAAGGAAGGATACTTGATATATTGCATGTCATAAAAGTCTTCTTCAGTAAGATCAGTTTGAGGAGGAATAATTATTTTTTCTTCGTCAGTCTCTAAATTATACATTGCTAGGCTTGTAGGCATTTTGGGTGCACTTCTAAGATAAATCAGATATTTATCGTTTAGAGCAAACTGAGTATAGTAAGCTATTCCTTCAAAGTCTAGTTCTTTTTTGTCTCCAGTCTCTAAATCGTAAATTATAGGTCTCATTTCTGCTTCTTTATTTTGAAGAACTGCTAGTTTCTTTCCATCCTTAGAAAATTCAACGGCGAACTCTTCATATTTTCCATCACTTAACCATTTTACTTCTTTTGTTTCTGTGTCAAATACTCCTGCTTGGCTTACACCTGTACTGTCGCTTGTAACCGCTAGATACCGGCCATCTTCAGAAATATCAGAGAACTGATCATTTGAAACATCTGAAACTCTAAATACTAAATCAGTTTCACTTCCATCAGCTTTAATAGCCCAAACATCAGAATTTTTTATATTATAGGTATCATTAAAATTGTAATAAATCCAACCATTTTTACTCCAGCTAGCTTTTCCCCAAGTAGGTTTATCATGAGCTGTAAGTTGCTTGACCTCTTTACTATCTAAATCCATAATGAACAAGTTAAGTTGTCCATTTCTCGTAGAAGCAAAAAGAAGACTTTTTCCATCAGGACTTATTGCATGAGGATATTCTTGCGCTTCTGGAGTTTCAGTTAATTTAATACTCTCTTTTGTTTCTATGTTAAATAGGAAAATATCATGCATTTCATTTCCATCTTTGTCTCTGGTATAGGTAATATGTTTACTATCTTTTAACCATACATACCCTGCGCGTATGGCTCGAGGAAGTTCTCCATCTGTAACTTGTTTATAATCTAATGATTTTAAATCTAAAATATAAAATTCATTTCTTTTTGTTTTATTCCAATAAAATCCAAGCAAATTTTTTTCTTTATTTGTTTTTAACATCATCATGCTTGGTATTGAAGCTAACTTTTCTACCGTAATTTTCTTGGTCATTTCTACACCTTGTTAAAATATTTTTTTTAACCTTAATTCTCCTTTAATACTTATATATTTTAGCTTTTAACTATAAAATTTTGAAAAATAGGAATATTATTAAAAAAGAAATCCTTCTTTAAATTATGAATTATGAGGATATGGTTCTTAAAGCTAGAGAAGAAAAAGATAAGTTCTTTAGAAGTCATCCTTATTCGCCCTTAACAACTGAACAAAAAAGGAATTTCAAAGGGTTGAATTATTTTGAACCAGACATTTCCTACAGATACGAAGTTGAAATTAAAAAATATGAAGATCAAAGGAAAGTTTCTATTCGAACTTCAAAAGGTACTGTTCAAGATTACATCAGATGGGGATTTATCGAATTCGAAAGAGATGGCAAAATAAATATTTTAAGCGTTTTTAAACAAGAAGGAGAAAATTATTTTTTCATTCCTTTTAAAGATAAAACCACCGGAAAGGAGACCTATTCTGCAGGTCGATATATAGAAGTAGAGGATCTAGGTGATAACATATACTTGCTAGATTTCAATTTTGCTTACAATCCTTATTGTGCTTACAATGATAATTGGGTTTGTCCATTAACACCTTTTGAAAATACTTTAGAAATAGCAATTGAAGCAGGAGAAAAAAAGTTTCACGAATAAAATAAAAAAAAGTTAAAAAACTTAAAGATTAATTATTTTAATTCTTTTAGAGCTTCTATTACTTTTTCAGCAACTTGAACGCTAGCTCTGTAATTTCCTTCAAGTGTTTGAGCACCTATATGAGGAGTCATAATTACATTGGGGTGTTTTAGGAGTTTGTTTTCTTCTTTAGGAGGTTCTTTTTCAAAGACATCAGTAGCATATACAGCTAGTTTTCCTTTTTCTAAAGCTCGGTAAGCTGCTTCTTCGTCAACAACTCCTCCTCTTGCACAGTTAATGAGAACTACATTTGTTTTCATTTTCTCAAAAGCTTCATCTGAAATCATATGCCTTGTTTCATCAGTTAGTGGAAGATGAAGGCTGATGTAATCTGCTTTTTCAAAGACCTTGTCAATTGAACTTTGTAGGTCTATAACTCCGCTTTGTTTGATATACGCATCATATCCTATGGTTTTCATTCCGAGTGCTTTAGCTTTTACAGCTAAACTTGATCCTATTCTTCCTGTACCTATAATTCCTAATGTTTTTCCTTCTATTTCAACTGAAAATAATTCTTTTTTTAGTTTTTTAAATTCTGAAGGATTTTTTCTCAATCTTTCTGTTCCTGTTACTACTCGTCTGGTAGCTGCTAAAATCATAGTTAAAGCTAGTTCTGCAACTGAATTAGTTGTAGCATTTGGAGTGTTAATTACTTTTATTCCTCTTTCTCTTGCTGATTGTAAATCTATATTATCTAATCCTACACCAGCTCTACCTATAACTTTAAGATTTTTTGCTACTTCTAGTAGATGCCCTTTAACTTTAGTAGCAGACCTTACAATAATTGCGTCATATTCAGGTATAATGTGCTCTAATTCTTCTTTAGGTACATCCCAGGCTTTTTTTACTTCAAAACCTTCTTTTTCTAGCATTTCTACAGCTACTTCATTCAACTTATCAGCTATTAGTACTTTAAACATTTAATTCACCTCAATTAAGTTCCCAGATTTCATTAATATTGTTTAGCAATTCCTGAATTGTTTCTACTGTATGATCTCCCATATGTCCAATTCTGAAGGTTTTATCTTTAAGATTACCATAACCATTAGCTAGTTCCATTCCTCTTTCAGCTAATGCAGCATTTAGTGCTCCTACATCCTTATTTAATGTATTTTCTATTGTTGTGACAGTAACTGATTCATATCCTTCTTCTGCAAAGAGTTTAAACCCTTTTTCTAAAGCCCATTTTCTTGTTAACTCTGCCATTGCTTTATGTCTCTCATAACGACCTTTTGCTGTCTCTTTAAGCATTTTTCCAAGTTGATAATCAAGAGCATAAAGTAATGAGATTGCTGGTGTAGAAGGAGTTTGTTTCTTCTTCAAATAGTACTTATGAACTTTTAGTAAATCAGTATAAGTTCCCCTATTCTTTACTTCTTCTGCTCGTTTAATAGCTTTTTCAGAATAAATCATAATGGTTAATCCTGGAGGTAGAGCAAAAGCTTTTTGGGTTGAAGCAAAAACGAAATCAGTATGCATTTCGTCAGGTAGGATTAAATCTCCTCCTAAACTTGAAACAGTATCAACAACGAGTAATGTTTCAGGATACTTACTAATTACTTCACCTATTGCTTTAAGATCACTTCTCACTCCTGTACTTGTCTCATTTTGACAAACAGTAACAACATCATACTCTTGTTCTTTAAGTTTTTCTTCAATCACTTCAGGTTTGATAGCTTTACCCCATTCTACTTCTAAAACATCAACATTATGCCCACAATCTTTTAGAGTATCAGCCATTCTTTTAGAAAAAGCTCCATTAACACAACTTAAAGCTGCTTTTCCTTCTCTAATCAGATTTCTACCCGTGATGTCCATACCAATTGTTCCTGAAGCAGCAAAGACAGCAATGTGTTGCTCAGTCTTAAAATATTCTCGAAGTTGGGTCAAAATGCTTGCATATAGAGCAGTAAAATCTTTATGACGATGACCAATCATTGGTTTTACTTGTGCTTGAAGCACATCCTCACTTACTTCAGTAGGTCCTGGAATATACAATCTTCTGTGCATTTAAATTCTCTCCTAATTTTTATTTAAGATATACAAGATATAATTATACTGAATTCAAGAAATAGTTTTAACTAAAAAAATTTGTGTTATGAAGATAAAAAAGCTAATTAAAGTGTATGCAAAAATTATTACTAAAACTCAATAAATGGTAAGAAAATAGATACTTTCGTTCCAACATGATGAATGCTATCTATAAATATTTGTCCATCATGTAATTCTACAAGATTTTTTGTTATATACAAACCTAACCCTGTTCCTTCACTTTTTTCAGCTTCATCTGTTCTGAAAAAGGGCTTGAAAACATATGGGAGATCATGACTAGGGATACCAATTCCATGGTCTTGAATCTGAATGAGTAATCCTTTTCTGTTATCAGGATTATATTCACCTACATAATCTTTGATAACTGTAACTTCGATTTTAGAATTACTTAAAGAATATTTTATTGCATTATCTAAAACATTGGATATTATCTGCTTAATTCTTTTTGGATCACCAAAATACTGAATATCTTTTGTTTCGAATTTCTTTTCTAACCTAATTTTTTTGCTTTTTAATTGTTCTTCAAAACTTCTTATTGTCGAATTAATGTTTCTAATAATATTAAACTTCTTTTTCTCTACTTTGAATCTATTATTTTCTATTTTAGAGACTACAAGTAAATCTTCAATTAATGTTGTTAAAAGATCTGCACTTTCTTCCATTACTTCCAAGGTAGAGAAAATCTTTCTTTTAGGTAATCTTTCCCAGTATTTTTTAAGAAATTGAATACTCAAACTTATAGATGTAATGGGAGTTCTTAATTCATGACTGACAGAAGAGATAAAGTTTTTTCTTAGTTTATCCAAAGTAAGAAAGGGAGTAATATCTTGAAATTCTATTAGAGCACCTATAAAACTCCCAGAAGAGGTGATATTTACTCCTGAGACCTGAATAAAGAAATTTTCAGACAACTCAAATGTATCACAGACTTTTTCTTTTTCTATTATTAATTCTTTAATAAAGGAGAATAAAGGGTCGTCTTTAAACTTTTCAGAAAAGATATTTAATGATAATAAAGGTTCTTTATCTTCGGGATAGAGAACACGATAGAATTCTTCAAATTTCTTATTAAATAGACTAAAATTCCCTTCATCATCAATCAACAACAAACCAGGTGAAACTGTTTCAAAAATTGCTTCAAGTTTTAGTTTCTCTTCTAAAAGTTCTTCATTTTTTCGCTCTACTATCATTGATAATTCAGAGCTTGTTTCTTTTAGCTCTTTTTCTCTTTCTACATGTTTAGTAATATCTGTTGCAACCCCTAAAGCTGCTATCTCACCACTTGGTAATTTAATAGGAATCTTTCTTACTTCAATTGTTCTTTTTTCTCCAAAGGCATCAGTAAAAGAGCTTGTAGTTTTTATCCTACTTTTAGTATCTATTACTTTCCTATCATACTTTAAGAAATAATCAGTTTCACTCTTTACAGGTTGTATATCATGCTGAATAGAACCCTCAATCTCGCTTATTGGTAAATTAAAACGGTCTGCTAAAGCTTTGTTAGCTAATAGAAATCTCCCTTCTTCATTTTTTACAAAAATCATTTGTGGAACTTGATCTATTACTTCTCTTAAGATATTTTTATTGAATTCGAGTTCCATAATTTCATCCAATTTTGATGAAAAAGAAGAAGCTACAGCAACATGACAATCATTGGACGAGTTAAAAATCACTTTTAGTTTTACAGGTAGTCTTTTTCCTTCTTTTGCAAGTAAAAAAGTTACAAAAGTAAAAAAACTTTTTTTTGAATCTGATAACTTTAAATAATATTCCAAATTTTTTTCTTTGTCTTTCTCTTCGAAATACTCATTTATTTTTTTTTCAAGTATGATAGACTTCTTAACTCCTATAAGATCTTCAGCTCTTTTGTTTATATAAAGAATGGATAGATTGTTATTAAAAACAAAAATTGCTTCTTCTAAACTATCAAAACAAGATAGAATATCTTCATATTTCAGCTTTAATCCATCTACTCTAGCAGATTCGTTTTCTGTATTTTTATTTTTTTTATTTGAAGATACATCATTGGAAAAAAGATTACTCAATATTAATCACCTTGAATAGGTAGGACTGTAAGTATTTCTTCCCAAGCTTTCTTTATATCCCATTTTTCTTCATTTTTAACCTTATTTGAATAAGGAGCTAGTATTTCTTCCAATCTTTTAGTAATTATATAATCAATCCTTGGAGCAATAACTACAAGCATAAATGGTATTTGCTGAGATAAGCTTTCAAAATCCTCATACGCATCAATGTATATATAACAAGCCATACCTATATTTTCTAAAAACAAAGGCACTCCCTGGGGATTTGTTACTTTTAATTCTCCATATACAGAGATAATAGTTTGAAAGATTTGAACGCCTAAACTATCTAATTCAATTTGTTGTTCTATTTTCTTGGGAAAATAATCTACTGGCTGAGGGCCCAGCACATCATGCCATTTAATTAAAAGCAAAAAAACAGAATCTTTTGAATAACTATATATACTATCATGAGCCATTAAATTCTGACTTAACTCTAAAGTTATTTTCTTCTTTAGTTCTTCTCTAATTTGATAATTTAATTTTCTTTTAGCTAACTTTCCTTCAACTATTGCTATCAAATCTTCTTCTTTGAAGGGTTTAATTATATAATCATCTATTCCCAAAGATTTACCATATCTTACTGACTCTGGGTCACTTTTAGCAGTAAGAAAAACAAAAGGAATGTCAAAAAATCTTTCATCTCTTGAGATTTTTTCATATAGAGAATAACCATCCATTCCTGGCATCATTATATCACAAAGAATAAGATCAGGGGGTCGAGTTAGATTTTCTAACAAAGTTAATGCTTCATCTGCACTCTGGGCTAAAACAGGAAAGTAGTCATACATAGATAAAATACTGTCTAGTAAATACAAGATTTGCTTATTATCATCAATAATTAAAATCGTTCCTTTCAAATTATCCAATTTATAAATTAGGGCTAGATAAAATAAAATTTTTGCTAGTGCTAGTTTTGTTTAAATTTTGTTTAAATTTAATGAAATAGATGAGCACTCTAAATGTTCAGTACTACCAGTAGAATTGAATAGGCTGTACTTATTATCCCCATTATTATTATAAGAGGAAAGATTTTTTTAAAATAGTCTTTAAAAGTAAATTCTATTCCTTCTCTTTTCAAAATATCAAGAGACATCAGAATTGTTACACTTCCTAAGGGAGTGAGAGCTCCTCCTACATTATCAGCCAAGATTAAACTAACCCAAGTCCCTTTGAAAATAGGAACAGAAACGGTGTTAGAAATAGTGATGAAAATGTAAGAGAAAATTAGAGCTGCACTTGTGTTATTTAGAAAACCAGCTAGTGGTATACCAATGATTATAAAGAATACAACAACTAAAATTTGTGCTACTGTAGGTGAAAAATTCAAATCAAAGAATAACAAAATTAAATTAGATAAAGGAATAAGAGCCCCTGAAGCAGCGAATATCCCCATAAGAGTGAAAAGCATTACAAAAAATGTAATCATTTCCCATTCTACACCATGTTCTACATATTTTTTTAAAGTTGAATTAAAAATAAAAACTCCAATGACAGCTACAATGAAAGCTATTGTTCCTACATCTAAACCTAATACTGAAGATAATAGAAATCCTCCAAATAGAAGCAATAGTAAAGCAAAAGATTTCCAAACTTTAATCTTACTTTCTACACTAGACCATGGATTAATTCTAGCGATTTGACTTTTTTTATCTCTATCTACTTTTTTGTTTATTTCCTTTTTGAAGATATAGTAAAAGTATCCATAGGCTACAAAGAATAAAATAAACGATATTGGAAACATTAAAGCAGTGAAACCAATAAAAGTAATGGTACCTGGATAGAGACTAAAGAATATAATGTTGGGTATAGATGAAACAGGAGTAGGCATTCCTCCGATAATTGTATTAATTCCAACGAAAAGAACAAAAGGTAATGGATTTACATCCAGTTGTTTGCAAATTACAATAGTTAAAGATCCTAGCAGTATAATAGCTGAAAGATTATCAAAAAACATACTGATGAAGAATGTTAGTCCTCCAATTGACATGAAGAGCATTTTGGGATTTCCTTTTGTCAGTTTAATGATGTAAAGAGATATGAAATCGAAAAACCCTGAATCCTTTATTAGTTGAACAATAATACTTACTGAGAATATAATCAAGATTGCTTCTACATTTACTAAATCCGAAATCGCTTCAATAAAATGAGGATGTTCATTTTCAAAATTATAACCAAGATTCACTTCAAGAAGATGTTCCCAATCCATTAAAAAGAAGAAAACTACTATTGACAAAATTGTACCTAATGCAGTTACTTTCAAGGAATCAAACTTTTCGTTCATTAATCCAGCAATTGTTCCTAGAACAATTATTGTAATCAATATTGAGCCTACTATTGTTAGTGTTACCACGTTTATCACCTAAAGGGCTATTATAGCATTGGATATTTTCATACATTTTTATCGCTTGAAAGTAAACTGATTTTCCATATAATATTAAGTTTCCAATCCCTAAATAGTATTCTTTTATATATTTTTTTTATTTTTTGATTAGCACAAAAAAGATATAATATTTTACTTATTTATAGAATAAATGTCAAGAAATTGTGGAAAATAAGTCCTTAAAACCAAGTTTTATGATTTTTGTTAAACTAAGCTCCAAGAAGGATTAGAACTATTGAATAACCAATACTAAGTAACGCAAATGTTAGAGTTAGTGGAATTGTTTTTTTGACATAATCCATGAAAGTAATTTTATATCCTTCTCTATTCAATATCTCCAGAGCCATCAAAATTGTTATACTTCCTAAAGGCGTTAGAGCTCCTCCAATATTACCTCCAAGTACAAAAGCTATCCATGTTCCTTTTCCAATAGTTGTTGAAACAGAAGCAACCATGGTTGTAAAAATATATGAGAATATTAAAGCTGCAGAAGAACCGTTAAGAAATCCTGTAATAGGTAAACCAATTAATCCTATTATTAGTGCAACGAGTATTTGAGCCGTTGTGGGTGAAATATCCAGATCGAAAATAGAGATAAATAGATTCGCAATAGGTTGCAAAGCTCCAGAGCCAGCGAGGACACCCATTAAAACAAACAAGGCTACAAAAAATACAATCATCTCCCACTCTATTCCAGAGTGAATAAACTTTTTTAACTTTTTATTAAATAAGAATAATCCAAAAACTGCAACTATTAGAGCTATTGTTGCTACATCTAAACCTATAACTGAAGAAAGGAGAAATCCTGAAAATAGAACAATTAACAGCCCTATTGATTTATATACTTGACTTCTTTCTTCAATTCCAGACCAAGGATTAATTCTAGAGATTTGTTTTTGTTTTTCTTCGGGTATTTTAATGAATATATCTTTTTTGAATATAATAAAGAAATAGAGAGAAGACAAGATGAAGAACAGTAAAGCTATTGGAAACATTAATGCTGTGAACTTAATAAAACTCATATCACCCTCATACAAGCTGTAAAAGATGATATTTGGAAGTGAAGAAACAGGTGTAGGTAGTCCCCCTATTATAGTATTAATTCCAACAAATAAAACAAATGGAATAGGATTTAAATCCAATTGTTCACAGATAACTACAGTTAGAGATCCTAACAAAATTATTGCTGAAAGATTGTCGAAAAACATGCTAATGAAAAAAGTCAATCCTCCTAAAGCGATAATAAGCTTTTTAGGATCTCCTTTTGTTAATTTTACAATAGAAAGCGAGACAAAATCGAAGAATCCTGCTTCTTTGGTCAAAGAAACGATCACACTTACTGAAAAAATGATCAAAATTGCTTCTACATTTATCATCTCAGCAATAGCTTCTAAATAACCCTCAGGAATAAATTCATGGCTAGTGTTTTCTAGTAACAATTTATGCCAATCTGTAAAAAAGAAAAAAATCACCATAACTACAGAAGCTCCAGTTACTGTTATTTTTGTAGTGTCAACACCTTCAACCATTAAAGCTATTATTGTTGCAATTACAGTTACAGATATTAATATTATTCCTATTGTTTCCACTACAGCCATAAAATATTCCTTCTTTACAACTTATTCAAAGTCATCAGTTTTTACTTCTTCTTCAAGTTCTTCTTCAATTTCTTCTGATTCTTCAAGCTTTTCTTTTTCAGTTGATTTTTTTGTTTCTGGCTTTTCTTTTTCTTCTTCCTTTAATGGAGTTTCTTCAGTTAATTCAGAAATTATTTCTTCTTTGATTAATGTCTTTGGGTCTTTTAGTTCTCTCTTCAGTTCATATTTTATTTCTTCTTTTATCTCTTCCCTTATCTCTTCTTTAATCTCTTCTTTTAATAAAGATAATGCATCTTTAGAAAAATCTTTCATTATCTCTTTCTTCAGTTCTTTTTTTGGTGCTTCTTTAATCTCTTTCTTTATTTCTTCTTTAATCTCTGCTTTAATCTCTGCTTTAATCTCTTCTTTAATTTCCTCTTTTTCATCTAAGGGTTTTTCTTCAATTTTATCCATAATTAACTCCTCTTCAATTTCTTTTTTCTCTTCTTTCTCTTCCTTCTCTTCTTTCTTTTCTCTTTCTTCCTTCTCTTTTTTCTCTTCTTTCTCTTCTTTCTTTTCTTTCTCTTCCTTCTCTTCTTTCTTTTCTCTTTCTTCCTTCTCTTTTTTCTCTTCTTTCTCTTCTTTCTTTTCTTTCTCTTCCTTCTCTTCCTTCTTTTCTTTCTTTATTTCACTTTTTGTTGGCTTTTCTTTTACTTTTTTCTCTTCTTTAGTCTTTTCTTTAGTTTCTTTTTCTTCTATTACAGATGCTTCTTCAGGCTCTTCTATACCAAAAAGTTCTCTCTTTACTTCTTCTTTGATTTCCTCTCTAACAGTTTCTCCAATATCTATTTTCTTCGAAATAGTTTCTTCTTTAGGAACTGTATCACTAGAAACTGCTTTCTCTTCTTTTTTCTCTTTCTTTTTTATATCTTCAGTAATGATTAATAGAGGAACAGTAACATCAGGGTCGCTTAACAGATCTATAAACAGTCCATATAAATTGGCTAATTTAGATGGAAGATAAATAATTAATAATCCAAGATCCTTACCAAAACTAATCATTTGGTTTTTTAACTCTTCATGGTCAGATAAAGAAAGAATTTCGAAATCTACAAATCGTTGTGAATCTTCAAAAACAACTTGATTCGCGCGCTCGAATTTATTCATTTCTTCTTTTTGTTTTGAAAGTAATTCTAAAAACTCTTCATCATTTAGATCTTGATACAAATATCTATTTAACAAGAACATGCAGTGTATGTTTGCATTTTTTATACTAAATTGAATAGATTTTTCAATTAAATACGATAGTCTACTTATACTTCCTGTTACTATACCGATGTGTTTCCACAAATACTCAGTATTTAATTCTTGACTCTCAATTATTAATACGGGAACATCGTTTTCTTCTAAAAGATAATTGAAAACATCACCCATAACTTCTATTTTTGCTTCTTCTTTATCTTCTTCTTGCTTTACTTTAATACTTTTTTTCATACCAATAAAGGAAGAAGGAACAACAATAAGATCATAGGTTGAAGCGTTAATTATTGCAGAAATAATATTTTTTAATCCATCAAGATCTTCAACAACATGACCTTTAATATTAAAAAGTTTGCTAGATAGATGCTCATATGCAAAAGACAATGCTTCATCATACTGTTCTTTATTTGTATCTTCTTTAGAATAAAAACAGATAACATCTACCGTTGCTTGGAAGAACAATCTGAGTTCTTCAGCAAGTAAAACAACAGTACGAGATTTTTTAGAACCATCTATAAGAACTAATACACTTTTTATTGGTTTAGCTGAAGGATCAACTGAAGGTAGAAGGTTTGCAAACTTCTTTTTCTGCTCCTCAATTGTTTCCTTTTGCACTTCTATTTTATCCTGATGATTGGACATACTAATTCCTCTCTCTATGCTTTTTAATTTTTCTTTTTGATTTTTAAACATCTCGAAATCGGTTAGTATATCGCTGTTATTACATTTTTTAAAATATTAAGTAAATGAGCGGTTTAGCTCAAAAAAAATGAGAGCATATAAAAAATGAATTTTCAAATTTTGTTAACATAATTGATGAAATAAGTTAACTAAAGGCAGATTCCAGTTCTTCTTGCGTTGCAGGAGGGACAGTTGCAACTTTTAGATTCTCTTTAATATGTTCTTCACCTTTCATGCCTATTAAAGTTGAAACAATACGTGGATGAGCAGAACGAGCATACTGAATTGCTTGTTGGGCTTTTGTAATTAAAAGAGAGAATTTTGGTTGAACTGACGATTTAAGTACTTGCCCTTGGAGTAAAGGAACAGAAGTAAATAAGTATAAGTTAAAATGTTTTGCAGCTTCAGCAAGAGAATATTTTGTATTCTCAATGTACTGATTCTTTAAACTTACAGCTTGGTGATAAATAAAATTCAGTGGGACTTGGATAAAACGAAATCCGTGATTTTCTCCACCCACTTTTTTTGCAATATTGAATACTTTTTCCAATTGCAAATAATGAGGATGTTTATCTTGAACCCTCAAACTATCCCAAGTTGCTAAACCGTACCACCTAATTTTATTAATATCTCTCATTCTTTCAAAAAAAGAGAAAGCATCTTCAAGTTTATCATAGAATTCACTCGGTGTTATATAATCAAGTTGTGATTCTGCTGCATTGTGAAGATATAATAGATCTATAGATGAAACTTTTAAGTTTTTCAAAGATTGTTCTAACTGAAATTCAAGAAAAGAAGGTGCCATAGAATGTATTCCACCGACTATATCTTCTTTTCTGCAAACATAGCGGTGAATAAGTTCTTCAAAAATATATTCATTTAATTTACCATAATATTTTTCTTTAGAAGGAGCAATATATCCATTCTTTGTAGAAATAAAAATCTGTTCTCTGGTTATTTTATCTTCAGAAATTAATTCTTGAAGAGCATTACCTATAGCTCTTTCTGCTCTCTGGTGCCTATAATTTATGGCAGTATCAATAACATTTATTGCTCCTGATTCAATGCATGTTTTAACAGCATTTTTTACTTTAATATCATCTTCCTCTGTAGGTTGCCCAAGATAAGTACCTAAACCTAAAGAACTTAGGTGAAGTCCAAGTACTTCCCTAAAATGTTGTGGATGAATGTTTTTTACGGATATAGCTCTTTCTTTAAATGACTTTGTACCTTCTTCTGTAGCAAACATAAAACTACTTTTGTTTTTTTTCTATAAAAGTCTTGTTCAAAACAAAAATAGCAGATTGCTTAAAAATTAAGTGAAAACAAAAGACTTATCTAATTTTTTTATCAAATTAATTAAAGAAAGCAATTAAAAGATTGAAATTTCCATCAAAAGGTAAATTTAATGAAGAAAAGATACTTAGAAGTCAAAGCAAGGTTTATTGCTGAAAAAATTTCACAAGCAAAGCACTTTATTGCTTTAACAGGTGCAGGGATTAGTACAGAGTCAGGTATTCCAGATTATAGAGGAGATAACGGAATATACAAAAGTAAAGCACAAGGTAAAGAAGTGAAAGTAAAGCCTTTAGAAGAATTTGAGCCGAACCCTGCACACTACGCTTTAGTTAGATTACAAGATTTAGGCTTGTTAAAATTCATCATATCTCAAAATATAGATGGATTACATATTAAATCAGGAATAAAAGAATCACTAATTGCTGAAATACACGGAAATTATTCTATTCTCAAATGTATTGAATGTGACTCAAGATTCACAAAAAAAGAAATGAATTGGGACAACGAGAAATATGGTTGGGGAGCAAGAAGTGCAGAGCCTAGCCCTGAACAACCAAACTGTCAAAATTGTGGTGGAAGATTAATTTCTTCAATTGTTAACTTTGGAGAACCAATGCCAGAAAAAGAGATGAAATTAGCTAAAGAACATTCAAAAAAATGTGACTTAATGCTTGTTATTGGAACTAGCTTGAGAGTTGCACCAGCTAACACTCTTCCGAGTATCGCGGAGAAAAATGGTGCAGAGGTTTTTATCATTAACCTTAAACCTACAGGATTGGATAACATCTTAAAAAATGAAAGAATAAAAGCAAAAGCAGGAGAAATCTTGCCTTTAATAGTTAATTATATAGAGGAGAATATTGAAAAAGACAGTAAAACTTAGTTATCCTGATAAACTATTTCAACATCGATTAATGAAGAATAGTTAATCTTACAACCCACAAAAGAACAAATTAAAATTAACCCATTTTTGAGTTCAGGAAAATTGTTTCCAAGTTCATTTAAAGTGATTTTTCTTCTTTGTTTAATGAATTCTCTTAGATTTTCATATTTTATTTGTGTAATTATTCCAAATTCTGGAACAAAAACAAGGTTATTTTTTTCTATTTGTTCTTTGATTTGTTCGTAATCCATGATTTTTTTGATATTATCAACGGAATAAAGACCTAGTTCATCAGCTAATTGATTAATCTCCACTACTTCATTATTGGAGGAGATTAATTCACATATTCCGATAAATTTTGTTATTATTGTTTCAATCCTTTCGCTTATATCAGAATATTTAGATTCAAGTAGATTATGTAACGTTAAACTAGGAATTTTGTTCTTCTTATAATAAACAATATCTACTGTTTCCAGAATATCATTAAAATGAGACTCTAGTTTTTTATCAACGAGATAGATTATAGGAAGATCAGTTTTCGCTATTTCCAGCATTTTTGTTCTTTTTTTATGGATGTATTTTTCTGTATAGAAGCCTACAATTTCAAGGTAAACTTTCTTTTCTCCTCTTTTAAGCGTAAAATCTGGAACAAATATCTTATCAGCTAAAAAAATAGTTTCTGGTTCTGCTGTAGCTGTCCATCCTTTATTATTTTGCCATTGAGATAAGAAAATTCTTTCAATTTCTGAGTCTACTTCAAGTTGTTTTTCTTGTTCTCCTTCAGCTACAAATGTGTCTGATTTTCCAAAAGGAAGAGGAGGAGGATTAAAAGAATCTAATTGAAAAATTAAATTTCTTTTTCTTGGTTTTACTACGCTTTCTAGCTTAAATTGAATATTTTCCAAAAAGCAATATTTTATTATGAACAGAGCTACTGAAGTAATATTTTTCCCCCATGTTGAAGCTCCTTCAAAAAATTCTGTAGGCGGTTCAATTTTCACTGAATAAGGAAAGTCAGGGTCATCTGTTTTCAATATTTCAGACCAAACATAATTAGCTTTAGAAAGAAAGATTATTCTTTTGGAAAATCCTCCAGGTAAGGAGGAAAGATTTATTGAAACATTTAAAGAGAAATTGAGTAGAGTTTCAATTAGGTCATAATTATATTCTTCTACAAGTTTTTTCGAATCAACATCATTCTCTATAACTTTAGTCAATATTTTCTCATGCTCTTTGTCTGCATAAAGTAAATTTTCTATATCTTGTTCAGAGATATTTTTTTCTTCCTTTATTTTTTGTAAGAAACTTGTTCTTTCTTCTTTACTTACAAAACCTTCTTGGTAGTGTTCACTTACAAAATCAAATATAAATTCTCTAAATTCTTCTATAGTTTCTATATTTAGACTTTCAAACTTCACATTAGGTTGCTGAAAGGTAAAATATCTTCTTGATGAAATTAAAATTGCTTCAGAAATCTTTTCTGATGGAAAAATCTCATTTAGAACCTTAAAATTTATTTCTCTTCTTTTCTTACCAATATTTGTTTCTAAAAAATTGATTATAACTGCTATTTTATTTTCATCTTTATATGTGAGAAAATAAGGAAAGATTTGCATTTTCTTGTTTATTTTTCTGGTTTCATATTCAAGTTTTGATAAAGCTAACCTCACTTTAATCCCTTATCCTAAATAATTTCACTTTTCTTTCTCCTTTTTGCCGTCGAAACTTCTAAACTGCTTGATGTTACAAGTTCATACAGTTTCACTTTTTCTGTTTTGGGTCTTAATAACCTGCCTAAACGTTGAATAAATTGTCTTGATTGCCCAGAACCACTAACTATAATTCCTACATTAGCTTCTTTTACATCTAATCCTTCATCCAAAACTTTACCCGTAACTAATTTTGAATACTTTCCTTCTTTGAATTTCTTGAGAATAACGTTTCTTTCCGAACTTTTTGTTTCGTGAGTGATTGAAGGAATAAGAAATCTTTTGCTTATCATATAGACCATATCATTGAATTCGCTAAAAATGAGTACTCGATCACTCTTATGCCTTTTTAGTAATTCTGCTATTTTAACCAATTTAGATTGAGAAGAATAAACAATTGTTCGTGCTTTCCTATGTGCTTCTAAAGCTTCTTTAGCTTCTGGGTCAACATTTACTCTAAAGACTAAATAACGTTCATAATCTTTGGGAGATCTTATTTGAATTTTTCTTTTTCTTAAATAAGAGCGGTAAATGTTCATATATTTTTCATATTGCATTTGCTCTTTTTGGAACAAATCAATTTCAATTGTCTCTAAATCAAATTTGGCAACAAAACCTTCATTTACTAAATCAGAAATAGTAGAAACAACGATTTGAGGACCAATTAATGTATAAAGTTCTTTTTCACCACTATCTGCTCTATCAGGTGTTGCAGTCAATCCTAATCGATAAGGAGCAGGAAATCCTTCTGCTATCTTAATTGTTTTTTCTGCAGGAAGATGGTGGACTTCATCAAAAATAATAAACGAAAAATGTTTTCTTAATGTGTTAATATTTTGCCTTGCACTTGCATAGGTTGTTACTGTAATATCTTTAATTTCTTTGACATTATCACCAAATTGACCTACCATTTCTCTTGTTATTGAAGTAAACTCTACAATCGCTTTTATCCACTGCTCTAATAGGTTAATTACAGGAACAACAATCAATGTTTTTTGTTTTATTTTTTCTAAAGCTGAAAGACCAATAATTGTTTTTCCTGCAGCTGTAGGTAAGATAACTACTCCTCTATATTTGTTTAAAGTAAATCTTGTTAAGGTTTCTTTTTGATAATCTCTAAGTTGAACATTCAATTTAAGAGCTTGTTTGTATTCGTCTGATAAATGAATCTCTTCCAAGATTGTTGAATTAACAAAAAACCCTTCTCTTTTTAGTCTTTCAACTATTGTTTGATAACGAAAAGGAAGAGCTCTATACTCATTTTCAACTTTTTTACTTATTTTAACTATTCTTGACCATTTCTTCATTTCTAAAGGGTGTGATGTCTGAATTATTAAATCAAAAGCAAGACCTAGTTTCACTTTAGCTTCTTTTCTATTCATTCTTTATCTCTCTACACCTTATTCGAGTAAAATTAACTATAAAAATATGACTAGAATATTACTAGAATTGTATTTTTCTATTTCTTAAGAAAACAAGTTCGTTATTCTTTTTTTTAAAAGAATAGCTTTATTAAAGCCTTATTTCAATGAATTCCAAGAAGGGAAAGTCGAAATGGTAGCAGAGGATAATATACATCATTCATATGACTCTACTGAAGGTGAGTTTACTGTAAAAGCAACTAATCTTGTTAAAAGGTTTGGTGATGTAATTGCTGTAAATAACCTTACTTTTAACGTGAGAAAAGGAGAGATTTTTGGACTTTTGGGACCAAATGGAGCAGGAAAAACAACTACTGTAAAAATGATATTAGGATTATTGGAACCTGATGAGGGAGAAATAAGAGTATTTGATCTTCATCCTGAAAAAGATGAAATCGAGGTTAAAAAAAGAGTAGGGTATGTCTCAGAAGAACCTCTAATTTACCGTTCTATGACTGCTAGACAATTATTTAATTTTGTAGCTTCCTTAAGGAATTTGGAACCAGAAGAATTTAACCAGAAGCTTCAATCCCTTTTAGAAAGTTTTGAAGCTCTACCTTATTATGATAAAATAATAGCTACTCTTTCAAGAGGAAATAAGCAAAAAATGCAAGTTATTGCTTCCTTATTACATGAACCAGATTTGCTAATTATGGATGAACCTCTAACCGGATTAGATGCAAAATCAGCTAAAGTCCTAAAAGAAATCTTAGAGATGCATAAAGAAAAAGGAGGTTCGGTTATTCTTTCTACCCACATTTTAGAGATCGCTGAAGAGCTATGCGACAGAATAGCAATAATTGATCATGGAAAATTGGTAGCTTTAGGTACAATAGAAGAGCTGTCTCATTTAGCTAACAAAGTAGGAGCCGACCTTGAAGATATTTTCCTAAAACTAATCAATCAAGATGAATCCGTGGATATAATTGTTGATAAATTGAGAAAGTCTTTGAAAAATGGAAAAAACAACAAGAAATAGAGGGATAGGAGTGGCTAGTTTAATTTCTTTGTATAAATTATCGAAAAGAGTTTATCATGAATCAATTTTACATTCTCAATTAGAATCATCTGGTAGCAATATTGCCAAATTATTAGAGAGAATAGGTAGAAATCCAAAAATCATCTCTTCTCAACCAAAAATAATGAAATTTTTGTCTTCTTTTTACATTCTCTTTTTAACAATAATCCCTGTAAGATCCATAACCGTAGTTAATTTTATAATATCAAGTAACAAACCCTCCCACACTCAAATACCACAACAGTGGATTACACTTGTAGGAAGTATGATGTCCAGTGCTTTTTTACTTTTAGAACCTTTTATTCTGATAATTTTTTCTATAATGATGACTTGGGGATTGTTCTCACCAGAAATTTATGCTTGGCCACAAACTCTACCTCTTAGAAAAAAAGATGTTGAAAAATTAAGCCTTTTAACCTTCATAAGAGGAATAAACATTCAATTACTCTTTATGATATTAGTATTTCCTTTAGGAATAGCTATAGGCATTTTAATTGATTTTTCACTTTATTCACCTATAATGGCCTTTTTATTAATTCTTACTGCACTTATTATATCAATAGTCTCAGCTTTCTTCAATTTAGGTGTTGTTGTTTTTATTTCCAAAAAAATGTATATTTTGATGGATGAAAAAGAAGACAATTCAGGGAAATCTTCAATAATTAAAACAACTATTTCGCTCCTTTATTTAATTTTTTCAATGACTTTAATGTATATTATCCAAATCTCAATTGAAAAAATTCCTGATTACTTTACAACAGTTCTACTGTCAAATGAACAATCTTTATTGGTTAACAATATTTTAAGCTTTATTCCATTTCCTTTCTCTGGGGGATACTTGATTACTATCCTTATAACAAATCATTCTCTTTACTTTTCACCTATTACAGTCATTGGTTCCATAACTGGCTTGATTGTATTTGCAATTCTCACCTATTTTCTAATAAAACATTCTGTAAGTACGCTTCTAAACACACCTAAAATAAAATCGGATTCAATGAAAGAAAAAAGGAATAAAAAAGAAATAATTGTTCAATTGCAAACAACTTCTCCTCTAAAAGCATTTATTCGGAGAGATCTGACAATAATTTCAAGAGATATGCAATTGATAATGGTTTTTGTCATGCCAATTGTTATTCCAATCTTTGCAGTGATTACAGATATTGAAGACAATGTTTTATTAAATGAGGTTGGACTTACAGGAGCTTTTCTCTCTGTCTTATTTTACATAGCTTTGACTACTTACATGATAATAACAGGTGTTACAAACATTGAATCTGGAGGAGAAACAATTACCTCATCAATTCCAATAAGAACAAGAGATCAAGTTAAGAGTAAAATTCCCTACTTTTTCACATCAATAGTTCTAGCTTTTCTTATATGGCACTTGTTTTTCATTAATGATGAATTTTTCTCGAAAATGATAGTATTTGGTCTTGTTTATCTTCCAGTTATCCCTTTAGCAGGTATAGGAGGATTGTTTTTCAAAATACTCATGTTTGGAAAGTTAAGATACAAGTATGTAGTAGAAGAAATAAAAACAGAACATCGTTTTATTAAACATATTAGTTCATTTCTGTTTGTTCTACTATCTTTGTTACTTTTTGTAGGACTCTCTTTCCTTGGATATGGGGCTTTGGGAATAGGAGAAATAGTTTACTTGACTCTATTAATTGTTGTATTTAATCATATGTTCCCGAAGTAACTTTTTTTCATTTTTTATTAATTGTTAATTAGAAACTAATAAAAACGTTAATTGAATTATATTCTTATGGCAAAGATAACGAAATTTTATGGTACTGCATGGTGTAGAGATTGTAAACAAGCAAAGGCATTTTTAGCTAAACATAGAATAGAATATAATTACATAGATATAGATTATGATGAAGAAGCTTCTGAAATTGTTAAAAAACTTAATAATGGTAAACGCAAAGTCCCAACTATTACATTTGATGATGGCACATTTTTAGTTGAACCTTCAGATGCAGAACTAGCAGAGAAGCTTGGTTTAATTCCAAAAATAGAAAAAGAAGAATATGATTTGGTAATTATTGGAGGAGGACCTGCTGCACTTACTTGTGCAATATATACTTCAAGAGAAGGAATATCAACCCTTGTCCTAGAAAAAGGTTCTTTTGGAGGACAAATGGGATATACAAACAAGATTGATAATTATCCTGGTTTTCCTGAAGGAATAACAGGTAAAGAACTTGCAGAAAAATTTGTTCTTCATGCAAAGAAATTCGGAGCAGAACTTGTAAATGCTGTTGAAGTACAAAATGTTACTAAACTTGATGATGATATTTTTGAAATAACTACTTCTACAGGTGTTAAAATTAAGGCTAAAGCAGTTGTAGTCGCAACTGGAACAACTTATCGCTCCTTGGGTGTCCCTGGAGAAGAAATACTTTTAGGATATAAAATCCATTTTTGTGCCACTTGTGATGGCCCATTCTATAAAGGTAAACATATTCTTGTAATAGGTGGAGGAAATAGTGCTTTTGAGGAATCTATGTTTTTAGCCAAGTTTGCCGAAAAAGTTGCAATTATTGAGATAATGGATCATTTCAATGCTTCAAAAATAATTCAAGAAAAAGCTTTATCCAATCCTAAAATCGAAGCTTTTACCAGTTATGAAACAAAAGAATTTATTGTTGGTCAAAGAAAAACATTAGAAGCTGTTGTCTGTTATGACAGAGCTAATAACAAAGAAGTGATTCTCAAACCAGATGCAGTTTTTGAATATGTAGGATTAAAACCTAACATCGAACCTGTAAAAGACCTTGTCGAATTAGACAAAAATGGCTTTATTAAAACAGATGAGCACTTTATGACTTCAGTTAAAGGTCTATTTGCAGCAGGAGATTGTAGAGGAGGATCAATCCAACAAGTAACATCATCAACAGGAGAAGGAACAGCTGTAGCTCTTCATATAAGAGAATTTTTGAATTCATAATTCCCACTATTTGTGTATGACTTTTTTCTCAACCCTCCTTTCTTTCCTTGTAGTTTATTTTTCGTGGTTAAGTTATCAAATGATTAAACTCTTGTTATCTTTCTTGAAAGACAGAGTGCGAAAAACTTACGTAAAAAGTAATCATTAAACTTATAATTCCGTCTGTTTCTTTTTTTACAATGGGTGATAAATACAAATTTATTGTTAATCCTAACGCAGGTTTAGGAAAGTGCATTGATAGGTGGGAAATAGCAGAAAAAATAATCAAGGAATATTCTGTTGACTATGATGTTGAATTTACTTCAGGACCTTTTCAAGCTGAAGATCTCGTAATCAAAGCTGTTAATGAGGGGTACAATAAAATTGTCTCTGTTAGTGGAGATGGAGTTCTAAATGAAATAACAAATGGTTTAATGAAGGTTCCTGAAGAAAAAAGGAAAAAGGTTTCATTAGGTGTATTACCTTTTGGAACTGGAAATGATTATAACACTGTTCTTGGTTTTCCTTGGAGCCCAAAAAATGCAATTGTGCATTTGATGGAGAAATCGGCAACCAGTCCAGTATCTATAGGAAAGATGAAAGTAGTAGATACAGGGTTAGAAAAGTATTTTATCAATGTTTTAGACGTAGGTATCTCTAGTATTGTCGGACACGCTGCAAATTTAGGAGAAGGATCATTTATTAAGGGGCCAAGTAAATATACCTATTTAGCTCTAAAGAAATTATTAACAGTAAAACAGATTAAAGCTAATATAAAACTAGATGAAAAAGAATTTTTGCCTATTAAGCTAATGATGGTAACTATTGGAACAGGAAAGTGTAATGGTGGTGGGATGTTATGTTGTGTAGACGCACATCCTCAGCATGATAGCTTTAATGTTTTTATAACTAAATCAGTTACCAAGCTTCAAACATTGATTGGAATAGGTAGGATAAAAGACGGAAAGCATAAAACAATGAAAGGAACATTATTCACTTATGCTAAAAAAGTGGAAATAAAAACAGAGAAACCCATTGCTTTTCAATTTGATGGAGAAGTCTATATTCCACCAAAATATCCTCAATCTTCTGTGGGTACGCATATGATAGCAGAAATTATTCCTCAAGCATTGAACGTGATTTATAATACTGAACATAAGTCAATGGATTGGTTAAATCAAGAGGAATTATTAGAAGGAAAGATGCCTTCTTTAGAAGAGAAAAAGGATTGGTCTCACAAAAAATACAGAAAATGGTTAGAGCAGAATTAGCTATTTTTCTACTCAAACTTTTTTGTTCTAATTTTCTATTTTTCATCTTAAGAAGCTAGCATCACTCTTCTTGATTCAGGTCTGTATATAACAACTCCAATCTCATGCATGAAACTTACTGCTCTTTTTACTTCAACAGCTGAAAGGTTCAATATTGCTGTTAATTCGTCTAGAGTAAGACTATTTGATTTTGAGTCCTGTAAAGCTAAAAAAACTCTTCCATGGTCGGTAGAATTTAATAGTATCCTTAAAAGTGAAGATTGCTCCTCTCTTTTTGTTTCTTGGAGCTCTTTCTCTTGTGCAATGCTTTTTTCTGTCTCTTCTTTTAATTGCTCTTTTTCTTGTTTAATTTTTTCTACTTCCTCTGTCTTTTCTTTTAATTGTCTTTCTAAATCTATTAATTTAGAAGATAAGTCGGTATTCTCAACGTTAAGTTGCTCCGTTTCTAATTTTAAGTTGTTAAATTCTCTCATCTTGACTTCAAGATCTTTTTCAATCATCACTTGTTTCTCTTTTAGTTGAGAAATTAAAGCTTCTTTTTCATCTAAAAGAGTGGTTAACCTTTTAATTTCTTTTACTTTTTTTTCTATTACTTTGTTAAGATCTTCTAGATATGAGTTAGATTTAGACATTTCATCTTTAAGTTCTTCAATTTTTTTATCTTGTAAATTAGATCTGGAAATAATTAATTCTGAAATATCAATTATTTTGTTATTGAATGACTTTTCAGTTTCATTGATGTATTGTTTTAAATCTTCTTTGAGATCTGTTATATTTTTTGAGCTATCTTTTTTTTGAGCATCCAGTTGAATTTCAATACTCGATTTTAGTTCTGATAGTGTGTCGGAGATTTTAATTACCGATTCTAATATTTGCTCTATATCTTTACCTTTAACCATACTAATATAGAAAGTAAAAAAATATTAAAAGTTTTTTAAGGAATAATTGCAATTTTTTGTTCTATTACCTTAAAATTTTAGGAACTATAGAACTTGAAAAAGGTAATTTAGATAAAGCAGAAAAACAACCAGAAAAAACGCTTGAATTAAATGAATATTTCACTCTTGAATGGGAAAATTTAGCTTTTGTCAGGACACAATTAGGAAATAAAAAGGAGCTAAGGAAGCAGAAAAGAAACTAAAAGAAATTTTGTCATCTTTCTTGGCTTGGAGAAGTAAAACAGGCAACAATTATTTAAATTTGTTAGTTACTGTCCAATTCTCACTATATTACAACCCTTTTTGTAATGAGTAGAAAAATCTTCAATAAGTACATAGCTAGTTTTAATAGAAATTAAAAACGAGAAAACTCTATCTTTATGCAATAAACTATTAGGAATTTTTCTATTCTTTTTTTTATGATATTAAAAAAATAGATTATATGATTACTTGAGAAACAAAATAGTAGAAGTATGATGTTTTCGAAAAACACTAATACATAAAGAAATTGTAGGTTTATAATGAAGATAATATTGTTTAAAAATAAACAGCTTTTGTTTCATTTTTTACAGATATTATTGTCTGCATTTGGTATAGGATTAGCTCGGTTACTCTTACCTTTTCGAATAATAGAGCTAGGTGGAAGCGAATCACTAGTTTCATTTTCCTCAGTTCTTTATGCAATTGGACAAATAGGAGGATTAATTATACTTTCTAAAATGAGTGGAAAAAGAAGAGAAGCTTTCTTTATAGTTATGTTAATGTGGTTTTCAAGTTTGACAATTATGTTTTTCCCTTTTCTTTTTACAGCCGTTGTTTCTAGATTTTTTGAGGGTTTAGGTTACGGTTTACTAGTTATTGCTATACTTAATTATGCTGAAAGTTTCTTCCAAGAAAATAAAGGAGAAGTTGTAGGAACTCTATTTGGGAGTATATTTTTAGGAGGAGCAATTGGACAAGGTTTGGCAGGTTTTTTTGAGGAAAAACTATTTGGTAGTGTTGTTAATTGGATATTGACACCATTTCAAATTGTTCTATTAGTTGGAATGTGCTTTACTTTCCTTTCACTTATACTTTCTATATTTCAACTAAAAGAAATCAAAAATAAGAAAATCTTTGAGATTACTAGTATCTCTCTCCCCCATTTCCATTTTAAGAATATTAAAAACATGTTCAAATATACACCATTTTTACTTCTGTTGCTTATTTATTCTCTCTACGATTTTGCACATGGTGTATATACACCAAATCTACCTCTAGTTCTTTCAGATCATAATATTTCCAAAATCCATATCTCACTAATTTTTTTCACGGGAGACGCTGTCTGGGGAATTGCTCAAATATTTACTGGAAAACTTGTTGACAAATTAGGTTCTTGGATTCCTATGGGATTAAGTATGCTAATAAAAGGATTAGGAGTAGCTGGATACAATTTAATATATGTATGGATTGGTGTTCTTTTCCTTTTCATTATCGTTGGAATAGGCGAATCTTTAATGGAACCAGCGAGGAATATTGCTATACTCGATATAGAAAATTATTTTGATTCAAAGTTATCTAAAAATAAAGTTATTCACGAACATAAACACTTAAACATCTCAATAAGTAGAGGACAAGGTTTTACGTTTGGAGTTCATTCACATTTACATGAGCATAAACCAAGTAAAGAATCAATTATTATGGGGCTCCAGTTGGTGGGGATACTTTCTTTTGCACTTGGGGGAATTGTTGGAAGTATCATAATAAACTTTGGAGGAACTGCAGAGTTTCTAATATATATTGGAGCAGTCGTGTTAATTATCTCATCACTTGTCGGAGGATTGGGCCAAATAATCAAAAAAAAGAAATTTTGAAGATTCGTAAATTAAATATTAATAGTAAAAAGTTCAAACCATTACAAGGAGAAAACTTAACTTTTTTATTTAATAAAGAATAAATTCAAGATTTTTATTTAACAATACCTTTTTCTAGAAGGGTTTCAAAATCCTCTTTATTCTTCTTTTTCTCTTCTAACTCTTCTACAAATCTTTTTCCGACTTTCGAGGGTTTCTTATCTTCTCTTACATTTTTTATGAAAACAAAAACCGAAGCTAGTTGAAATAGAATAGTTACTCCTACAACTATCCATTTTAATAAATCTCTATATTGATCACTCATTTTGGTAAAGAATAGGATGTAAATCGCAATTGGAAGATAAAAAACTGAAACTACTAAAATAGGAACTCCAAAAATTGAATAAACAAGTTCATTCCAAATGTAAGCAAATGTTGATCCTTTTCCTGTTGAAGTTACGAAATTAATTAGTTTATAAGTAAGAACCATAAAGGAAATTATTCCTATAACTGCTACTAAAACAATTCTTATTGTGTTTCCACCTACTATAAACAGTGTGAATGAAACAACAAGAGCAAGTATCAAAAGAATTAACTTATCTCTTTTTCTTTTTTTAGCAGAATTATAACTTATCATTACAACAAATCGAATGCTTTTTACTTCAATTTAAACTTATCTTTTCAAAGTTGATTCTTTTTAGCAGTTTTAAAATAATACTAAACATACATTTTTTTCCCGACAATAATATTGACGTATTACAATTACTTTAAAAACTAATTTCTAGAATATAATTTTAGCCGACAAAAATGCTGTCAATAAAATACAGGTGACATTTAAAAATGAAGTTAGAAAATGGTTTATTCTTTGTATTGGATGCTGGTGAAGATAAATATATCTTTACTAAGCGAAAGGAAGCTATCGCCAAAATAAAAGAAGTAGTAAAAAATGGTGGCGGGCAAGAAACTAAGTTATTAGCAATAGATTGCCAAAATGATAAGTGGGCAATCACACAGGTTCCTTGGCAGGAAATAGCCTTTGAACTAATTAAAGAAGAGAAATAAAGAGAGATAGCATATTTTGTCATGTGTTCCAACAGGAGATGACAAAAATTGGAAATTGCAGAAATAGAAATAAAGAAAATTACTCCTAGTCCATTCCAGCCTCGAGAAACTTTTGATAAAGAGGCTTTAGAAGAACTTGCTGAATCAATAAATGAATTCGACTTATTGAATCCTATTTTAGTAAGGAGAACGGGAGAAGATTCTTATCAAATTATAGCAGGAGAACGTCGATGGAGAGCAGCTCAATTTGCAGGTTTAAAAAAGATCTCTGCAATTATTAAAGATATAGATGAAGATAGGCAAAAAATCGAATCACTTATTGAAAATGTTCACCGTCGAGACTTATTGATGATCGAAAAAGGGAGAGGAGTTTTAGAGATTTTTAGAGCTTATGGTTTTCACTTATCACCAAAAAATCTTGCTAATTTAATTAACAGTATAGAACGAAAGAAATCTAAAAACATTGCCTTAATTCCTACAGAAGAGCAAATAGATAACATAATCAAAAAGATACATGTTAAACCTAACACCATCAGATTATGGTTAGAAGCTGCTTCAGTCAACCCTGAAATCATAGAGCAAGAATTGAAGAAGCCAGATGATGAAAGAATTCCTGAAAGAATTTTATCAAGATTAAGCACTATCCAAGATGATGAACTTCAAAAGAAAGCTTATACCAAAATAATTGACCTTAATTTAAATAAAGATGAAGCTTCTAAATTTGTCTCCACAATCAAAAAACTTCCAAAAGAAGAGCAAGAAGCTGTTTTAACTAAAGGAGTACCTGTTGAAATCGTTGGAAATAAGGAAACAGGTTACTCAATTGAAGTGCCTAAAGAGAAAATAGAAGAAGTCAAAAAAACAATTGAGGTAAAGAAGAGCGCTGAAGTTTTACTTTCGCCTATAAAAGAGGAAAGACAAAGACATAGAAAGAATGTTGTCGCACATCAGAAGCTTCTTGAGCTTTTAGACGACTTATTCTGTCCCTTTACTGGTCAAAAAGCTTCTACTCACTTAAGGTGGATTTCAGACCCAAAAAAAACCTTAGAAGAAGCTTTAGAACAAGCTAAAAAGAATCTTGAAGATGCAGAAAAGAGAGAAAAAGCTGACCCTAGATTTATCGAAGAATAATCTTCTCTTTTTTTTAAGGTATAATTTCAGTCGTATTATTGTATTTAGGATAGTTCAAATCCTCTTTTCTTATAATTCCATTTTCTATTAATTTTTCAACATCTGGTTTTATTTTTTTCAATTCAGAGATAAGATGCTTTACTGTTCTACAGACTTTAGCAAAACCTTCTTCTCCCCATAACTTTGTTTTGTTTGCAAAAAGACACCTTCCTCCACACAAATCATATACTTCACAACTTAAACAAGGTTCTTCTATCAATACAGAGTTTAGAACATCAGAAGGCTTATTCTCTTTAATGTTTCCTACCACTGAAAATTCATATTCTGGAGGAAGAGGACAAACTGTTATAACTCCATCAGTTCTTACAGCAAAACTTGTTAATCCTGCTTGACATGGAAGAGAAGTTTTCTTATCGTTTAAAATATTCCAAAAAATACCCAAAAAAGGAACTATTCCGAGAATTTTTCCTTTTTTCATCTCTTTTAACCAATAATTAACTAATTTCGATATACCATTATTGTAATTTATGATCCAACTATCCAGATCTTTCCACCTGGTGTGTTCTATATCATCCCATAAAACATCAAGTTGCCAATGAACATGGTTAAATCCTAACTCTTCATCATTCAGTAAGAAATATACATCCCGAAAAATGTCTGCTGTTTCAGAAACTGCCATTCTTGCTATTAAATCTCCTTTAAATCCTTTTTCCCTTATAATCCTGATATTATCCTTTATTTTATCAAAAACTCCTTCTCCTCTGTTAGCATCTGTAATTTCCTTATCACCATCAATAGATATTAGAATTGTTGAAAATCGCAGTAAATACTCTTTAGATAACTTGTTTAAAAGCCATCCGTTAGTCTGAATTGTGTAATGTTCCGCATGGATCTCATCCATTACTTCTTTAATCAGTTTTAGATTAAGTAGTGGTTCTCCGCCATAAAAAGCTATAGTAGGATTAGGATCTTGAGAAATAAAATTCTTCAATTGTTTGATATCCCAGCTTGCATTAACTGGTAAATCGGGATGGGGTTCATTTTGGCAATATTGACAGTAGAAATTGCACCTATTTGTCGTTACTAAAAACCAGTTCATTCTTACTTTCACTTGAAAAAATTTCTAGATATTTAAAAGTGCTTTTAATTGGTCACTCCTACATATTACCTACATATTATCACAGATTAAGTTATCAAATAAAATAAATTGAATTAGGATTTAAACCTTCAAAATTAGAGGTTAATCTAAACTTAAAAGAATAATATGTGATGCGTTTGAAAATAATCATTACAACAGAAACTGGAGAATTGCTATTTTCATATGATTCCTTTACTGAAAATAGAAAATACGATAACGTACTGATTACTGGGTTGATTTCTGCAATTGTGGTTCTATCCAATGAAGTAGTTAGTTCTTTTCCAAGAGAAATCGAATTTGAAGGAAAAATTCTTTATTTTTATAGAGAAAATGAATTTATAGCAGCTTTACTTGCAGATATAGAGTCACCTTTTAATGGTAGTATTCTTCCAGTTATTTTAGGAGAATTTAAGAAAGTACAAGAAAAACATGGCTTTCCTACACATAAAGCAATGAGATATGACAAAGAAATTGCTTATGCAGTAAAAGATTGTTTAGCCATGTATTTAGCAAACATGCAGAAAAAGATGGTCAAATTATTAGATGACACAGATGTAGCGGATTACAATTCAATTATAAAAGTTAAAGCTGTAGCTAAAGATTTTTTGAAAGATGCAGCTCAATTTTTGCCTATTGATTTAATTTGCAGAATGATTCCTGATGGAATGGATAAAATTCTTTATAGTTTGATTGTAGGTATTCCTATTGTAATTTCAGGAAACAAAGATATTGTTGAGCAGTTAATTAATAGTCTAAGAATGCTTTGTCCTACAAGAATTTTAAAAATAAAATTTTGGTCAGACAAATATATTACAGGATATGACATTATAGGAACAAATGACATAAAAATAGTTAAACCTTCACTTTATCAATTGTACATTGATATTAATAACGGAATAGTTTTAGGGGGTAAATCATCACAATATTTCAAAGATATTGAATGTCAAATATGTAATCTAAATACTGTAGAAGCTTTTAACTTCATAAGAAGCGAGTTGAATTGGATTTTCCAAGCATTCGAAGAATTAAAAATAGATGTTTTTTCTAAAAAATCACTACCACTTGAAAAACAGCTAATTTTGTTTGAACTTTTAAAAAGGTTACATTAAAATTTCAATTACGAAAAAACTATTAATAACCATTTTTAATTTAGATTAAACTTTAAATAGTGATGATTGTGGAGAAAAAATCTAAAACTACTATAAAAAAATGGATTTCAAATTTAGATATCAGAAAATTAAGTTTTAGAGGAAAACTCATAATAATTATTTCATTTCTCCTTATCAGTTCTGCAATCATAATTAATTACATCAATAACTTTCAAGGAAAGATAGTAAAATATTCTGTTTGGATTCTTTTCGGTTGGTTTTTTCTCATAATAATTTTCTATATATCAATTAAACTACTCTCATTCACAGTTCTACGAAATAAGCAACAAAAGTTAAAAGAAGAAATAGAAAGTGATAAATTTGATCAGAGTAAAGATTAAACCAAAAATTGCACACGTTGTTTTTGAAATTATAGCACTACTTGCAGCCATTGCAGGTTCTCTTTACATTGCTTCTATTGCTAATAAAATTGTATTATGGATTTTTGAGACAATAATTGTCATTGTTCTGCTTTTCTTTGGTGGAAAGAGTATATACAATAAAATGAAACCATTTTATGTTTCAGCTCCCTTAAGAGAAGACATGATAAAGGATCAAGAAGGTAGAAAGAGAATAATAACAGAACCTACAAAAAGAGGATTAACCAATGAAGACAAAGAAATTCAAAAAAATGACGAATAGAGAATATTCAAGAGTCTATGCTACTGTTTTTCTTTTAATAATTAGTTTTCCTGTTGTTTTTATATCACAAAAATATATAGTTCCTTTTTTAGGAAATTATGAAACAATTTATTGGTTTAGCGTTTTTTTATTACTTTCTTTTACTTTTCCCTTATTTAATTCAATTTTTTCAAAGATCATAGATAAAGAAAAATGAATTAAACAATTCCCGACATTAATCGCAAAATAATGATTGGTGTAAGACACACATTTATATACCCTAATAAGGATATATTCAAAAAATGACTGAAAGAATTATCCCTTTAATCTCACATTGTAAACAAGAAAAGATATCTATTTCACTACTTCTTTCTTCTTTAAGACTAATAGAAAAAGGCTTGATAAGAAAACAGTCTGAACTTAATGAATATCTCAAAAGAAGAGCAAAATATGAACCTCGAATCTTGAAAGATATTGAAAAAGTAGAAAGGTTGATTGTTGAAAGTAATATCATCAAATAATTAAATCATTCTATAACTTTCTTTCTTTTAGCATATTGTATCAGCATTTTAATGGCATAAGCAGCTTCTCGTGGATTTAGAAATATGGGACTACTTTCTTTTTTGGCTATTCTCTTAGATTCATTTAACAAATTTCCACTCATGAATATGGGAATTATAGGTTTCTTTCTACCTGTTTCATTCCACGCTCTAATAACTCCTTCATAATGTTCTGATGTGGTCATTCCTAAAAATGTGGGTATTACTGCAATTGGAACAACAATATCAATGTTAGGATCTTCTAGCATTGCTTTAGTTACTTCATAGTACTCTTTTCCAGTTGCTCCTGCTATCATATCCAGAGGATTAACCTTTTTTACTAAAGGAATCAAAAAAGGATCAATTTTCTCTTTGAACTCTTCAGTAAATGTGGCTAGTTTTAGTCCGAAATCATCCGCAAAATCACTGAACATCACTGCACTTCCTCCACTATTTGTTAGTACTCCTATTTTTTCGCCTTTAGGAAGTGGAAGAAATGAAAAAGCTTTAATTGCAGCAATGTAATCTGTGATACTTTCACACATTATGGCTCCTGCTTGTTTAACTGCTGTTTTTAGAGAACTATAGTCTGTAGCCATAGAACCTGTATGGCTTGAAGCTGCTCCCATTCCAGTAGCAGTTCTTCCTCCTTTAAGTACAACAACGGGTTTATCTTTTGCTACTTCATGTAGTTCTTCATAAAATACTCTTCCATCAACAACATTTTCTAAATAAATAGTTACCACTTTTGTGTTTTCATCTTCCTTATAGAACCTTAAAACATCTGTTAAATTTATGTCTGCCATATTTCCTAAATTTGCAAATTTAGAGAATCCTAATCCTTGCCAAACCATTTCATACAAAACTATTGCCCCAACTGAACCTGATTGTGTAATCATGCTTACATTTCCTTTAGGTGGGGTTTGAATGAATGATGCATTCATTCCTATATCTACATTTTGTATTCCTACACAGTTAGGTCCTATTAACCTTATTCCTGCATCTTTCAATTTTTGAGATAACTGTTCTTGCACTTTTCTTCCTTCTTCATTAATTTCTGCAAAACCAGCAGTTACGATAATAATCCTCTTAACTTTTTTCTCTATACATTCATCGACAACATGAGGAACAATCTTTGCAGGAACAAGTAAAATCGCTAAATCGATCTCATCTGGTATTTCTAGTACAGACTTATATGCTTTTAATCCTCCAATAGTTTCAGCTTTAGGATGAACAGGACACAATTTTGCTTTCAGATCTTTATTCTCCATTAAGTTAGCTGTTACAGCATGTCCAAACTTTTTTTCATTATCTGTCGCACCAATAATTGCAATAGAATCTGGATAGAAAAACTTCCTAGTCATTGTTCTTTTTAGAAATTGTGTCCTTTTAATTTTTTCTTATTGAACTAAAAAAAGAGTGAAAAAGAGTTTTCAAAATATTAAGACGATTTTTTATTGGTTTATATATCCGTGCTCAATTACACACTTATCAGCGTCTAGATTTAAAACACTTATAGTATACTTTTTGATGTCATCATAACTTGTACTCGTCTTATCTATAAGATCAGCGAGAATATCAAGCAACCTCCTAGCTTCCTCGTGACTTTCATCAGTTTTTATTACCAATCCAAAGATATGAGATTGTGAAGAACGGAGAATGAATTTATAGTCTTTAGACATGATAAACTGAATAATATTTTGTTCATTGAAAGTTTTTTTTGCAAAAGTTTGTATAGCTGAGAGAAAACCAGAATAGAGAGATATTTTATCTGAAAGTTTTTTCTTTGAGATACTTAAAATTGGCAATCCATCTCTATCTGCAAGTAAAAAAGACTCAGGAGTAACTTTTCTTTTTTGAATAAGTTTAGATAACTGATTTTGTAACCAATATAGGACAGAATCAAAATTTTCTCCAGTTTGCATGCTTATCTTAAAAAATTGAAAAGAGGCATTTGGAATCATAGCGAGATTATATATTTCCACGGTATTGATAATTTCTTCCAGGTTCATACTATTTTCTAAATCTGCTTTGTTACACAGAAATAGAATTAGAAACTCATCTCCGTTATCTTTTAACTTTATTGACTTCCAAAATTCTTCTTTTGCTTCAAGTAATGATTCTCTATCTGAAGAATCAATGATAAAAATTATCCCATAAGCTAACTTAATGTAATTTTCCCAGATAGTCTTTCTAAAAACTTCTTGTCCCCCTAAATCAAAAATATTTACTTTTAGATCAAATAGTTCATATTGTTCTAACTGAACCCCCATAGTTGGTTTAGGACTAGTGAATTTTCCTGTGAGAATTCTGTTAACAAAAGTAGTTTTTCCAGCATTAGGTAAACCTAAAATTACTAAAGGAATTCCTTTTTTCTCAAAAGAAAGTAGTTTTTCAGATATTTTCTTCTTACTCAATTTCGTTTAAACATGTTTAAAACAATTAATAAATATATTGATAATAATAAAGAAACAAGATAATTCTAATTAAAAGCGTACATTTATTCTATTAAATTTAGGAGTGCGCTCAAGGAACTTATGATTACAGCATATCTTTTTTATATTAAAAGAGTAATTTGAAGCTAGAAAGGTGAAATAATTGACAAAAAGGATTTTAGTAACTGGTAGTTACGGACAAATTGGTCAAGTTCTTGTTCCTGCTCTAATGAATAGATATGGAAAAGAAAATATTATTGCAACAGGAAGAAAAAAGATTCCTTCAGTTTTTAAAGAAAAAGATGTTCATTATCATCGATTGGATGTTCGAGACTTAGCACAAATGCAGACTCTTCTCGTTGAACACGATATCGATATCTTAATTCATAATGCATCTGTTCTTTCTGCTACAGGAGAAAAAAATCCTCAACTTGCACATTCAATTAATTTTGAAGGTTTTTATAATGCTTTAGAAGCCACAAGAATGCTAAATCTTGAACAACTTTTTGCTCCAAGTTCTATTGCAGCTTTTGGCCCATCTACTCCAAGAGAGAATACTCCTAATGATGTAATCACTCGACCTACTACAATATATGGAATAAGTAAAGTCTATATAGAGCTAATGGGAGAGTACTATCATCAGAAATATGGTTTGGACTTTAGATCTCTTCGTTATCCTGGAGTAATTTCTCCTGAAGAACCTGGCGGTGGAACAACAGATTGGGCAATATGGATTTTCTGGGAAGCTTTACGTAATAAAAAATACACTTGCTTCTTAAAAGAAGATACTTCTCTTCCAATGATGTATATGCCAGACTGTATTAAATCCACTATTGATTTAATTGAAGCAGATAATTCAAAGCTTGAACATCGTTCATTTAATGTAACCGCATTTAGTTTAGCTCCCAAAGATTTAGTAGAACCTATAAGAGAGGTTATTCCTGAATTTAAAATAGCATATGAACCTGATTTTAGACAACAAATTGCTGAATCTTGGCCAGCTTCAATTGATGACAGTGTAGCTAGAAAAGAATGGGGTTGGAAACCTGATTACGATATTCCTGCTATGACAAAAGATATGCTAGAAAAAATATCCAAAATGATTTAATTTATTTTGCATTAGTATGTAAAATTCTTTAGCAAATTTTTTTTCCATTTTTTATAGTTTAGGACTTTTTAAGCACAATGATTATTTGAAAAATATCATCTTTAAGAAAAATTAAAAAGGAAAAAACAAATGAACGGAATGGAATGAAAATAATGAAAGAAGGATTAACTTTTGATGATGTTCTTCTTATTCCTAAACGTTCCTCTGTCCGCTCTAGACGAGAAATAGATACTTCTACACAGTTATCTAAGAATATTAGATTGAACATCCCTATAGTAAGTGCAAATATGGACACAGTTACAGAAAGTGCGATGGCTATTGTTATGGCACAACAAGGAGGAATAGGAATCATACATCGATTTATGCCTATAGTTGAACAAGTAAACGAAGTTAACAAAGTTAAACGTGCTGAAATGATAAGAATTGACAATCCTTATTGCTTAAAGCCTGAAACCTCGTTACAAGAAGCTAAAGAGTTTATGAAAGAAAAAGGAATATCAGGATTGCTCATTACAGATAACAATAACATTTTACAAGGAATTCTTACTTCACGAGACATTAAATTTACAGAAGATGAAAATGTTTTAGTAAAAGAACTAATGTCAACAGATCTTATTACAGCAAGACCAGATATTTCGATTGAGGAAGCAAAAAATATTCTAAAGAAGAATAGAATTGAAAAACTTCCCCTTGTTGATGAAAAAGGAGTAGTAAGAGGACTAATAACAGCAACAGATATTATCAAGGCTAAAATATTACCTAAAGCAAGTAAGGATTCTAAAGGAAGGTTAAGAGTAGGTGCAGCAATAGGAGTAGTAGGAGATTATTTAGAAAGAGCAGAAGCCCTTTATAATGCTGGAGCTGATGTTCTAGTTTTAGATATCGCACATGGTCATTCAGATTTGGCAATAAATGCAATAAAAGAAATTAGAAAGAATCTTGGAGATGTAGAATTAATTTCGGGAAATGTTGCTACAGCAGAAGGAGCAAAAGATCTAATTGAAGCGGGTAGTGATGGAATTAAAACTGGAGTGGGGCCAGGTTCAATATGTATAACAAGAGTAGTGGCAGGAGCTGGTGTTCCACAACTTACAGCTATAATTGAAACATCAAAAGTAGCTAAAGACTATGGGGTGCCTGTAATCGCAGACGGAGGCATTCGTACTTCAGGAGATATTACTAAGGCTATAGCTGCAGGAGCACAAACAGTTATGATTGGAAGCTTACTAGCAGGAACTGAAGAAAGTCCTGGAGCAGCTATTCTAAGACATGGGAGAAGATATAAAGTTGTCAGAGGAATGGCTTCTCTTGGAGCTACATTAGGTCGAGAAGCAAAAGAAAAGAAAGGAAGTTTTGACGAATTTGATTTAGGTTCTGTGGTTCCAGAAGGAGTAGAAGCAATGGTGCCATATCGTGGTTCAGCAGTAGACGTATTGAATCAGCTAGTAGGTGGATTTAGAAGTGGTGTAAGTTACTGCGGAGCTTCTTCGATTCCAGAAATGCAAGAAAAAGCAGAATTTATAAAAATAACCTCTGCAGGAAGAAAAGAATCAACATCACATGATGTAGAATTAATTTAAATTGAAACTTTTTAAACACAATTTTAATTTTTTTTTAAAAAAATATTTATAAACTTATAAACTTGGTTTATCCTAACAAATGAATAGTGTTGATGGGGTTAGCCTGGTAATCGGGGACATATGTAAAAGAGACATTCGTTTTTTATTAGAAAAAAGAAAAAATTCTCTCCTACCTTATAGTCCATATTGCTTTTCAACAGTTTTTGGAGACATTACCGAAGAAGATAAACAATTATTTGAAAAAATAAAGAAAAAATATGGGTTAATTACAACAGATATGTTTTATCGATTAGTGGGTTTAAGGATTTTAATTCAAAAGGAACTTATAATTATTCAACAAAGAAAGGAGGAAGAAACAAATAATCCTCAAGAACAGATTCATAACATAGATCAATTTCAGTTGTGCCTATTCCTTCATTCAATGCATGAGTGCGGAGAATATTCTTTTTTTTCGGAAAAGATAAATAAACAGATAGTTATAAAGCAATATTTCTTTACTCCTCCCTATTCTGTAAAGATTAAAAAAAGAAATACAAAGTGGTTTAATTTTAATAAACTATCCAAAAAAATAAACAACTTAAATATTCATTTAGACCCTCTTTCAAACCTTTTTTTTGAAATTTTTTATGATAGAAAATTTAATTTATTTGAAACAATTAAACGCTTAGAGTATAAAGAAGAAAAATCCAAAATCAATCCAAGTTTATGGCTTTTCAAACATAAATCACCTATTGTTCCTCCAGATAATTATATCAACACATTTGTTGTGGGAAATAAATACAAATATATTATTGATCCTGGAGCTGACAGTAAAAAAGAAATGATAAAATCAGGTTTTCTAGACTTTATAGAAAATCATGTAACAGAAATTGATGGAATACTACTGTCACATGGTCATTTAGATCATTGTAATCAGATCGATTTCCTTAGGAAAAATTATGGTATCCCTGTTTTTAGTTCCAAAAATACAGCAAAAAAATTATTAGAAAAAACCAATTTTAAGATTAACGGTTTCTTAAATGATAACCAGCTCATAGACCTCGGGAACTCACCTTTTTCTAAAAAAAGATGGTATCTAAAAGTAATAAACCTTAATGGTCATACAAAGGGCTCTATTGGTTTCCTTGATATGAATCGTGGTTTCTTATTTAGCGGGGATTTTATTTTGGAAGGAAGACAAACCATTGTAGATCCAAATTATGGTTCTTTGGTAGATTTAAGGAGAAATATTAAAAAATTGCTTAAACTAAATATCACTTTTATTCATCCAGGACATGGAGATATCTTTAAGTTTGACAGAAAATGGGTAAAAACAAATCTTACATTACTAGACAATCAAGAAGAAAAAATAAAAGAGAGTATAGAATCAGGATATTCTTCAATTGAAGAGATAACTAAACATGTTTTCTCTGATAGTACAGCCCACATAGGAAGATTTCTCACTTTAGCCCACATTCAACATCTCGAAGAAAAAAATGTTGTTATAAAAAGAGGAGAGGACTATTTCTTGAATAAGTAAAAGTCTTATTGTTCACATAAGGATTAAGTTTTTAAAATATTTTTTTTAACGTAAAAACATGACAGTTAATGTTCTTGCAGATAAATGTGAAATATCTAAATGTAATAGTGAGTGTGTTGAAGTTTGCCCTCAAAATAAAAAAGGCATTTCAACCATTATAATAGAACAAAATAAAGCTCAGATATTTCACAAAAACTGTATTGAGTGTCTCTTATGTATCCAATATTGCCCTCTTAAAGCTATAGAAATTCAGCAATCTAAAGAAAAAAAAGCAAGAAGAAAAGATAAAAAAAAGAGAAAAGCAAAGTTAAATCAGTCTCCTTTTGAAATTGATGAAAAAATATATCAGCCAATGAGTGAAAAAAAGACTATTTTTGCTAGAGTTATGTGGGATGAATCATTTAAAGGTTACCAGAGAGGAATTTTTGAAGGAGCAAAAAACAAAATTCCTCTAAACTTGGATGGATATTCTGAAATTGAACATGCTGCTATTTCTGGTGCATGGTCTATTGATAGTGTTATTGGTATGTTCGAAAGAGAACAGTTAACAAAAATGAACCAAGAATCAAGAGCAGCAGAGAACAGTAGAGAAAAAAAGGAAAAGAAAGATCTACTTAATCCTGAGCAAAGTGTAAAAAGCAAAAGATTAATGGAAAATAATCCTTCTGAACTAACTACATGGGTAAAAAAAATAGCTATGGTTTATGGAGCAGATCTTGTAGGAATTACACCTATAAACCTTAAGTGGATATACACTGAAGATAGAAAAGGTGACCCTCTGAACCTTCCTGAAGGATTAACACATGCAATAGTTTTTGCAGTAGAAATGGATATTGATGCAATTAATACTGCTCCAAAATATCCGAGTGGAATAGCAACAGGTTTAGGCTATTCTAAAATGGCTTTTATTCGTACTCTACTAACATTTTTTATCAGAAGGATGGGATATAAAGCTATTCCAGCAGGAAATAATATCGCCCTTTCAGTTCCTCTAGCTGTAGAAGCTGGACTTGGTGGATATGGAAGACATGGATTACTTATTACAAAAAAATATGGGCCTAGAGTGAGAATTGCAAAAGTTTTAACTGATATGCCCTTGGTTCCAGATAAACCTGATTATAAATTTATAAAAGCAGTCGAGCGTTTTTGTAAAACTTGTAAAACCTGTGCTAAAAAATGTCCAAGCAATTCTATTCCTTTTGATAAAGAACCTAGCTTCAAAATACAAAGTGAAGTGAGCAACAATCCAGGAATAAAGAAATGGTATGTAAATGTTGAAACTTGTTATATGTTTTGGACTGAAAACGGATGTGACTGTAGTAGATGCATTTCTGATTGTGAATATAATCATGTCTATACACTTCCTCACAAAATTGTTAATTGGATTGTTATGAATCTCCCCTTCCTTAACCCTATTTGGCCTTTTATTGGAAAAATCCTAGGATATGGAGGAAATAAATCAGCAAAAAAGTATTGGAAGAAAATAAAAGTTTATCCCTAGTTTCTTGTTTTTCTTTCTTATTTTTATTTTTCAAGGAAAGATTCAAGACTTACTTGTCCTTCATATTTATCGGTCAAAGGGTTAATAGGAGAAAAACCCTTTTTTTCAAACTCTTTAACTAATTGTTTAGCTGTTGGAGGAGCAAAACCTGTTAAATGATTGTTTACATAAATAAAACATGTATCTTTGGTTTTATTCTTTGAAAAATAATAAGATACAAGTTCAACAATATCTTTGAGTAAGTTAGTTCTATCAAGAACTATTTTTCCTTCTTCTATGTTAACATCCCAAGACCCTATTAATCTTAAGTAAAAGTAGTTAACTTCGACTTGATCTATTATTTTAAATTTAATATACGGAAGAAACGAACTTACAAGCCCAACTTTAAAACTGTTTAAAATTTCAAAGATATCGTTTGAAAACCAATTTTCATCTCTAAATTCAATTGCTAATTGAAAATTTTTTAATGGAAATTCTTCAAGAAAAGCTTCAAGTTCTTTTTCAGTTCTTTTCTCTTTCTTAAAACTAGGTGAGAATTGGAGAACCAAAGGCCCTAAATTTTTCTTTAAAGGTTCCATAGCATCTAGAAATTTATCCAGATAATCTTGTGTTTGAGAAACATTTTCAGCTTGAGAAATTACCTTTGGTATTTTTGCTGTAATTATAAAACCTTCTGGCAAACTTTTAGCCCATTTTTGTGTAGTTTCTTTACTTGGAATCGTATAATAAGTTGAATTAACCTCTACTGTAGGAAATTTAGTAACATAGTACGAAAGTAGTTTATCTTGAGATATTGAAGGTGGGTAAAATCCTCCTTTTTTAGCCATCCAACTATTATAGTTAAAACCAGTACATCCTACATAAATTTTCTTTGTTTCCATTATTTTCACTAATAATTTACACTTTTCCATTAAAATACCTTTGTGAAGAATTTCAAAATAAAAGGTTTTTAAAAATAATGAAGAACTTTTACTAGAGTTTTTCTAATTAATTTTTGTAACATATTGCGGACAAAACTACCAATATTGATTTAAAAAGAGAAACATATTATAAATTGCCCTAGTACCCCAAGTAAAAACTAGGAAATAGGGGGTTTATGGTTTTCTCCCCCTATTCATCTTCTTCTTTAGTGGATTAAATATTAATGACAATTTGTTTTTCATTAAATATAAGAATTCTCAGAGTATATACAAAAAAATTGATATAGAAAAGACCTTATCTTTGGTAGAATATTAGGAGGAATTGTTTTGACAGCACTAGATATTTTAAAAAAGCACATGCTAGTAGATGGTTATCCAATTGTTTTAGATTTACAAAAGAGTGAAGGGTGTTATATTTATGACAAAATTACAGGAAAGAGATATCTCGACTTCTTCTCCTTCTTTGCTTCTGCACCTTTAGGAATGAATCATCCTAAACTTACTACTAAAGAATTTAAAGATAAATTGGCTTATGTAGCAGTTAATAAACCAAGTAATAGTGATTTTTATACTGATGAGCTTGCAGAATTTGTAGATACTTTAGAAAAAATAGGTATGCCAAGCTTTTTACCTAATCTCTTTTTAATTAGTGGAGGAGCTCTTGCTGTTGAGAATGCACTTAAAACAGCTTTTGATTGGAAAGTAAGAAAGAACTTTTCTAAGGGAATCAAAGAAGAGAAAGGACATCAAATTGTTCATTTTAAAGAAGCATTTCATGGAAGATCAGGATATACTCTCTCTTTAACTAACACTTTTGATCCAAGAAAATATATTTATTTCCCAAAATTCGATTGGCCAAGAGTTTCAAATCCCAAAATAAAATTTCCATTAGAAAAACACATTGATGAAGTCAAGAAAGCAGAAGAGCAAAGCCTTAATGAAATAAGAGAGGCCATAGCTTCAAACAAAGATGATATCGCAGGAATAATAATCGAACCAATTCAAGCTGAAGGTGGAGACAATCATTTTAGACCAGAATTTTTCCATGAATTACGAAAAATAGCTGATGAAGAAGATATAATCTTGATTTATGATGAAGTACAAACAGGAGTAGGTTTAACTGGAAAGTTCTGGGCTTTTGAGCATTTCGGAGAAAAAGGAAAACCAGATATCATTAGTTTTGGTAAGAAAATGCAAGTTTGTGGAATAATGGCTTCTGACAGAATAAAAGAAGTAGAAAAGAACGTTTTTGAGGAATCAAGCAGAATTAACAGCACTTGGGGTGGAAACTTAGTTGATATCGTCAGAGCAACTAAATACTTAGAGGTTATAAAAGAAGATAAACTTGTTGAAAATGCTTCTAAACAAGGAGAATACATATTGAAATTACTACACGAGATTCAAGACAAGTATCCTGACAAAATAAACAATGTTAGAGGAAAAGGTCTAATGATAGCTTTTGACCTACCAAATAGCGAAATTAGAGACAAACTTAAGAACATAGCATTTGATAAAGATTTGATAATTCTTCCATGTGGAGCTAAATCTATTCGCTTCAGACCACCTTTAATCATTGAACAGGAAATTATTGATAAAGCATTTTCTATTCTAGAAGAATCAATAAAAGAAGTACAAATATAATTAGTTCTTTAATTTCTTCCATTTTTTCTCTATTTTAGCTAAAAATAGCTCTAAATCCTTTTTAACCTATTTTTTTAGTAAGTTTTTATAATACATGTATTTGATTTTTCGTATATTTGTTAAATCAGTTAACTATGTAGCTAAGTATTTTGCGGTAGTGTTAAAAAGGGTGAGAGGAAAACAGCTTATCAAAAAAAAAGGTAGAAATAAATGCCATTAGTAGAATGTGTTCCTAATTTTTCGGAAGGAAGAAGAAAGGAAGTTGTAGACAAAATTGTAGAAGAGATTCAAAAAGGTGGAAAAGTTACTTTGCTTGATTCAAGAATGGATCCTGACCATAATCGTGCAGTAGTAACTTTCATTGGAGAACCACAGGAATGTTTTAAAGCAGCATTTGCAGGATGTAAAAAAGCTGCAGAGCTCATAGACATGGACCAACATACTGGAGAGCATAACCGATTTGGTGCCACAGACGTAATTCCATTTATTCCTATAAGTGACATCACTATCGAGGAATGCGCAGAACTTGCAGATAAGCTTGCTAAGAAAATTGGTGAGGAATTAAATATTCCTACTTATCTCTATGGTGCAGCAGCCAAAAGACCAGAGCGTGAAGTTCTTCAGAAGTATAGAACAAAATCATTCCAATATGAACAACTAAAAGAAGAGATAGCTACTAATCCTCTTTACGAACCAGATTATGGTCCTAAAGAAGTTCCAAAGGCAGGAGCTACAAATGTTGGTGCAAGAGAGTTTTTGATAGCTTACAACGTCTATCTTGATACTAATGACTACGAAATTGCAGCAAAGATTTCAAGAGCAATACGTTTCAGTGGAGGAGGATTAAGGTACATTCAAGCTGGTCCTATGGAAATAAAAGAGAGAAATTGTGTTCAGGTTAGTATGAATATTACAAACTACAAAGGAACGCCTATTCATAGAGTTTTAGAAATGATTAAGCGAGAAGCTGCACAATATGGAGTAAATGTTACTGAGACTGAAGTTTATGGAATGATTCCATTAGATGCTTTGCTTGATGCAGCAATTCATTATCTTCAATTACACAACTTTGATAAGCAACAAATAATTGAAAAAAGAATAGAATAAGGTGAAAAAAATGGGAGAAGAATTACTAATTAATAAAAAAATAGTAGATTTCTTAGATGAACTTGCTTCAGATAGCCCTGCTCCTGGAGGAGGTTCTGCGGCTTGTATAGCTGGAGCAATGGGTGCGTCTCTTGGTTCAATGGTTGCCAGACTAACCATTGGTAAGAAGGGATATGAAGAAGTAGAAGAGTTTTTCAAAGAGAAACTAGAAAAAACAGAAGAACTAAGAAAAGATTTAACCAATCTAGTTGATAAAGACGCCAACGCTTTTTCAGGAGTTATAGAAGCTTTTAAGATGCCTAAAGAAACTGAAGAACAAAAAGCTGCTCGTTCTGCAAAAATTCTAGAAGAGTATAAAAAAGCAGCTGAAGTTCCAATGCTAACTTGTAAAAAATGCCGAGAAGTCATAGATTTATTGGCGGAAATGGGTACTAAAGGAAATAAAAACGCTCTTTCTGACATTGCAGTAGGAGCTCTATGTGCATTAACTGGTCTACGTTCTGCAGCTCATAATGTAGAAATAAATCTCGGATACATAAAAACTAAAGATGCAGAATATGCAGACAAGATGTACAAAGAGCTAGAAGAACTTCTAGAAGGAATAGAAGAAAAAGTTAACAAACTTGATGAAGACGTAAGAGCAACATTCTAGTTTTCTTTTTTTTTAAAAATTTATTTTTAATTAAGAAAAAATATGTTTTTAAGTACATCTTTTTCTCTTTTTTTAATGAATAAATCTCTTAATTACGAGGCAATAAAATTAGAGCTGATTCCTTTAGATGCACCTATCAAAAAAATTCCAGAACTTAAACTTGGTACTGTACTTATTCCTATCTTTCCCTCTAGCAACCAAATAATGTTTACAAAAAGATCCAATAAAATGAAAAATCATCCAGGGCAGATATCTTTTCCTGGGGGAGCAGTAGAAGAAGGAGAGACAATCGTAGAAGCTTGTCTACGAGAAACAAATGAGGAAGTAGGAATTAATAATGAAAAGATCCAACTTTTAGGTCGTCTACCTCCTCTAGCAACAAGTAGTAATTTTTTTGTTTATCCAATTGTTGGTTTAGTTGAAAGCGATGTAAAGATTTCTGTTAATCCAGATGAAGTAGAAAAAGTTTTTTTTGTTCAAATTGAGGAACTACTAAACGATAATAACAAAGTAGTAGAAAAAGAATCGGATTCCTCTAAAACTTATTATTTAGCTGGAAACTACACTATTTGGGGAGTGACCGCTCAGATACTTGAGGAGTTATTCTCAACAATAAATAAAATAGAAAATTAGTTAATTATTTCTAATTTTTAATTCTCTAACTGTTGTCTTAAAGCAAACATTTCTCTTTTCTAGTTCATTTATTAAAATCTCAAATACTTCGTGATTCTCGCCTATTAGTTCTGGGGGTACAAGTGTTTTAGGAGCATACTTTCCTTTGACTACTAAGTTTGCAATAATAGAGCATGTAAAACCTGTAGTTCTGGCCATAGAAATCATTTGCTCTTGTTTGTCATATTTATCTAGTAAGTAGTACCTGTGTTGGACTATTTTATTTTCATGTTTACCTTCTACTTCAATCTCCATAATAGTATAATCTTCTTCTCCAGGGCTTAGTTTCCATTCTTTAAAAAGCAGTTTAGTTGTTAGATCAATAGGTTTTATTTTTACCCCCTTGATTTCAATATCTTCTTTTCCAAAAAAGCCAGTTTCTCGAAGTATCTTCATCTTTTCAATATGTCCTGGATATCTCAAAGTCTTTTCTTTTAGATTTGGAATGTGAGGCATTGTCTTTAGGAGTGTTCTCAAGCCATCAGTATTGAAAGCTTCTAGTGTGCCTATTCCTTCAAATTCCAACAATTCTGGATCAGATAAGGCTGGTTTTACAACTACTTTTCCATTTTCTACAAAACGTGCGGGACGAGTATATTCTTCTATAACATCGATTGGCGAAAAAGGTGCTTTATATTCATATGGCCAAGTTCGTATAACGGGAAGACCACCTACATAACAAAGAAAAGATTCTACTTTCTCCATTATATTATTAACATACCCTAAAATTATATTACTTAATCCTGGAGCAACTCCGCAATCTATAACTGCTGTTACTCCTTTTTCTTTTGCTAATTCAGATAAAGAAAATGGGTCTTCATCAAAGAATGATATATCTACAATATCTTTTCCTTCTTCAATTACAGTTTTAAGTGTTTGATAACCCATGAAACCAGGAACTGCTCCAACCACCAAATCAAAATCAGCTATAATTTTCTTTAAATTTTCAGTGTTTGATAAATCAGCCTTAATACCTTGTATATTGAAATTGCTTTTTAGAAAATCCAAAGCTTTTTGATTAATATCTGCTACAGTAACTTCAATTTCAGGATCTTTTGCTAAATCTCTTGCAATTACGTTTCCTACTAAACCTGCGCCTAATACAACTATTTTTTTCATTTTAGCACCTATTTGCTATTATGCAATTATCTTTTTAACTTTAACCTTAAAATTCGAAATAGTTCTAAAAAGTGTTCTAGAAGAAAAAAGAGAATAAAGAAGAACTTCATTACAAGAAGAATATTCAATCTTTGGATTCTTCAGATTTTGCTTCTTCTTAATGGTTACTTGAAATTTTGTCTTCTTTTTTTACACTTTCACCTTTTGTTTCTTCACTACTTTGTTCTTCTTCCTTTTCTTCCTTATCTCCCTTTTCTTTAAATACTAGCTGTAACATCAGTGGCGTTAGGAGAACTGTTACAAATACAAGTAGAATAACTACTGTAAATATATTTTCATCAAATATCCCATTTTCTAGGCCTATACCAGCAATAACTAGTAAAATTTCAGCTCTAGGAGTTATTCCAGTTGCTATACGTAGTGCTGATTTTGAGGAAAAACCTGTCATTTTTGAACCTACAAAAGCTCCTATTCCTTTTGATAGAATAGCAAAGGGTATCACTAACCATATCCCCCATGGAAAAACGTAATTAGCGCTTCCTAGTTGAGTAAGATCAATCTGGAAATTAGACCCGACAGAGAAGAAGAATAATGGGATAAACACTCCTTCACCAAATTTTGTGATTGTTCCTTTTATTTCACCTACTATTATTCTATCTTGCTGAATTGATATTCCGAGTAGAAAAGCCATAACAGCACCAGAAAAATGTAGTTCTTCCGCAAAATAAGCTAACAAAGATATTAAACCAAAAACTATACCTAGCGTGAAGTTATTAGTGCGAGAACGAGTGAAAACATTAAAACGGTATTCTATCCAATTCAAGAATTTAGGTAAAAGAACAACTACTATCAGAATGAAAGCTGCTAAAAGACCTAAATCTTTCAGAATTATTGTAGCGATATTTCCTTCTTCAGTATTGAATAAAGCACTAGCAAGTATTAAAACAAGAATTAGTGCGATAAAATCGTCCAAAACGGCTATAGAAAGTAAAGTTTGTCCTTCTTCAGAACCAAGTTTCTTTAAGTCAGAAAGAGATCTTACGGTAACACCTATAGAAGTAGCTGTAAACAAAGTTCCAAAAAAGATTGCAAATCTTACATCTCGTTCAAGAAAAATAAAGGCTGTTAGAAATCCTCCTAATAAAGCCAAGCTAACCTCAGTAATCGATATAGTCATACTTCTTTTTCCAGTTTTTAACAATGAGTTTACGTTTATCTCCATTCCAACAATGAATAATAGCAAAATTATACCAATTTGACTAAAGGAACGCAATGAGTTTTTATCCATAAATAAATCATTAATTTCTGATAAACCTAAAATAGAAAATAAAGGCCCACCTAACAGAATACCTGCGAATAATTCTCCTAATATAGCAGAAAGTTTCAATCGTTCAAATATTTCTCCGAAAATCCTCGCAGCAAGAATTGCTACACCAATATATAGAAGCAAGGAAGTGGCTTCGTTCATTTAAATATCACCTTTACAAGAGAGATCGTTGTTAGATTTTTCTTTGTATTCTAACCATTTGTCTTTGACAAAATTTAGTATATCAATAAAGAGAATTACTCCTTTTACTTCGCTTTTTCTATCCTTAGCTCTTGGAAGGACATTCGTAGAGTATTTTAACATTAATTCTGCCACATCCTCTAGCTTTAGATCATCATAAACAACGGGTAACTTTTTGTCTACTATTTCATCAGCAGTAGCCTTCTCGAGATAAATCTTCTGAAGGAAAGGATCACGTAAGTCTGAATGAACAGGATTGAATAGTTTGAGAAAATTTTTTGGTGTTAATAGTCCAAGAAAGTTTTCTTTTTCGTCATTAATAATCATAACAGGACTATCATAATCAAAGAAGCAACTAAATAGCTTGTCACAGGAAATAGTTGAGGGTAACTCAGGTACCTTTTTCATAGGTATCTCTAAAACACTTACATTTCTCATATTTGTTAAAAAATCTTCTAATGAACCAGTCATGCAGTTTTGTGTTAACAAACTACTAATTAAACTTTATTCTTTGTAAAAAAAAAGAAAGAAGGCTATTAAAATAGAAAAGGTATTAGTGCTTTCCTATTATTTGGGTAATCAGTGAATTTTTCTTGATACCAATTGTGATGAGCTCGGGCTCTGGGTGCTAAGTTGAAAAATGTCCATAAAGCAAAAACCAATCCAGGAACTGACCAAGTTAATATTGCCCAACCTATCCATTCCATTATCTCTCCAAGATAATTAGGAGATGAGACAAACTTGAACATTCCACCATAAGGAATCTTATACCCATCTTTTGCTCCTTTTTCTCTGAGATTGCGGAGAATATGATCTGATTGCTTGTTAATAAAAAATCCAGTAATAAACATAATAATGCCAATGATAAATTGTGGAGAATAAAACCATGTATTGGTGTACATATTTTCTGGAACAAGGTAAAAAAGCCATATTCCCTGAATATAAGTATTGAAGAGATTAAAAGTTACTCCAAAGAGCATTATCAATATAGGCATTTTTTTCCTTCCTCTTAACATCCAAGGATAAATTAGGGCCCGATGAATATAGTGAATTTCAAATATTGCAATAAAGACAATGAAAACTGGATCCTTTATTCTTTCACTTCCAAAAAAGTAAATTGCCATTAACAATGCGGACGGAAATTCCATTATAAACCAAGCTACTCTATCATCTAAAGTTGGCCCCCATCCTTTTCTTCTATGACGTCCATAGGGTGCTGTTATGAAAAACAGTAAGATGAATATTGAAACTCCTAACCCTAAAAAAACGTACATTACAGCTTTAAAATATAAAGGGTTACCAAATACAGAAAGAATAGATTCCATAAGTGAAGATAGTAAAGACATTATTCTTTTCAAAAAGCAGCTTTTATTTAAATTTTATTTAAAACCTAAAAAAAAGAAGAAATTAGGGGAGTTTATTCATATTTTCAGCTATACTCCGTATAACCTCCCATATTACACCTACACTTTCTATCTCCACTTTTTCATCGGGAGAGTGGGGAGAGAGAATTGTTGGTCCAATCGAAGTCACTTGTAAATTAGGATCTAAAGCTAAAAACAGACTGCATTCCAATCCTGCATGAATGGCTTCTAGCTTTACTTCTTTTTTATACACTTGTTCATACTGTTCTTTAACAAGTTTCAAGAATGGTGAATTAAGATTTGGCTCCCAACCAGGATAAGCTTTTCCTTGAGAGACATTGGCACTCACTTTTTCTCCGATTTTCTTCAGTTTTAGTCTTACTTCTTCAAGCTCATTCATTACTGAACTTCTGGTTGAAACATGAATTTCAACTTGCTTCTCACTAGTTTTTACAACTGCAAGGTTGTTAGAAGTTTGAACTAAATCACTTATTTCTTTGCTATATGAAATAACTCCATGTTGAATCTCATCTAAAACATAGATTACATTCTTTGTTGTTTCTTCAGTAAATATTTTTTCTACATTGTCCTTTTCAAACATTTCAAACTTGAAGTTAGGTTCATATTCTTTAATTTCATGTGAATTCTTTCTAAACCACTCTTTCAAAGCTTTCTTTGCTTCTTTCTCATTTTCCTTAGGTAATGCTATTCGAACTGAACAATCTCGGGGTATTGCATTATGTGCCGTTCCTCCTTCGATACTTACAAGATGAAAAGGCTTTACTTCGAGTTCAGTCAATTTATCTCTTAAGAAGTTTAAGGCTGAAATAGCAACTTTTATTGCATTAGCTCTTGGTAAATTAATGTCTACTCCTGAATGTCCCCCTTGAAGTCCTGATAGAACAAAACGAATCTCTACCCAATTCTCAGGGTTATCTATGCTCTCAAACTCTATTGGAATATCTATCTGTGTTCCTCCTCCCCCTGCGCTACTTATTGTTATTTTACCTAAATCCTCAGAATCAACATTCAGCAAATATTTTCCTGTGAAAAAACCTTTCTTTACATTAAAAGCTCCAGTCAATCCCGTTTCCTCGTCAACAGTAATAAGCAACTCCAGTTTTCCATGCTTTACCTCATCATCTAGAAAAAGAGCTAAACCCATAGCCAATCCTAAACCATTGTCAGCTCCTAAAGAGGTTCCTTGTGAAAAAACATACTTATCGTTAAAAGTTACAGGAATAGGGTCTTCTTCACAATTAAAATTTGGATCATCTGCTTGACAAACCATGTCCATATGAGCCTGAATTATAAGAGTTGGGTATTTTTCACATCCTTTACTTGCTTCTTTCGTTAAAAGAAGATTTCCTGTCTCATCCTCCTTAAACTTAATATTATTCTCTTTCGCCCAACTTTTTATCCATTCTCTAATTTTTTCTTCTTTTTTTGAAGGACGGGGGACTTGTGTTATTTCATAAAAAATTCTCCACACTTGTTCAGGTTGTAATTCAGATAATTTATTTGAAGTCATTTATGGTCTTTTAAACATTCTTTAGATGATGATAAAAATGTTTTTGAAAAACGATATTTGTTTTTTTCAATTCTAAATAAACTAATGAATAGTCACTCATAGTTTTTTAGAAATTTATCAAGTACCAGCTTACTTACTATTCGATAAGAAGGATTATAGTTCGTTCTAAATATAGCTGAATGAGAAATAAGAGGAAGATCCAAACACGACTTATATCCTTTAAGCTGAATAGAAATGTCTGATAAAGTATTTTTCAGCAATCTTATTTGATTGTCTTCTGTTGTTAATATTCCCTCCTTAAAAAAGTAACAAATTTGATTCCAACTATCAATAAATATCAATAATGTTTGAGGGGTAGCTCTTAAACTTTCTTCCATTAATTTCCATATATAAGAAGAGGATAAACCAAGTTCTTCTTTCCAAACCCTCAAATTCAGTCTTCCAAACATGGTTTTTTCATTTAATAACTCAAACAGTACTTCATCTTCTCTTTTCTTATTACAAGCATCCAGTTCTCGTTCTAAATAGACTTTTACTCGTTCTAAATTTGAGATCTTCTTTAAGTGAATCCACCCACAACTTCCTTGGTAAATAAATTTATACAAATCTCCCCACGTTTGTTTTGGATACTTCTTCAGATAAAATAAAAGGGAAGAAGGAATTTTTTCTTCTATTATCTCATTAAACTTAGTAATAAGATTAAACTCGTGTAATAGTTGAATATTGTTCTGTTCGTTCATTTTCCTTAGAAAGTTAATTGATGCCAACCTTCTTTAAGCATTTCAGTGACTAATGTGCCCACGTACTTTACATCAATTCCTAATTCTTCTAGCTTATCGCTAACACCGAAGTTGTCACTACATGCTTTGCAAGCGATTACTTCTACTCCTGCATTAAGTAAGGCTAAAACATATTCTTGAAAATTTTTATCTTCTGCAGCTATTTTTTCTGTTGGCCCCCAGAGAATTACACGAACTTCATCCATCCATTTAAGCTTTTTTGCATTAATTGCATAAGGAAAACTAGCTTCTTGATGCACTACTACATCTCCACTTGTTAGAATCAAAAATACTTTGTTCATACAATTTTTTTTGAACCCAGTTTTTATGTTTTTTTAAAAGTAAAAAAGTAGTTAAAGCTTCTATTTTCATCTTCTCTTATTTATTAACAGTTTTTATTATAATCTCTGCTAGTTCTTCAGATTCTAGACCTTCAATTTTATTTTCGCTAAATTGGTAAAAACTATCTATTTTTTGTTTTAGTAATTCTTGAGAAAGTTCTGTTCCCATAAGGTTTTCTTCTAATTTCGAGAGATTAAAGGGGTTCTTGATGAAGAAATCTCCTGTTATTGCTATGTCTGCTATCGTATTTTCTTCTACTTGAATATAGAGTGATATAAGTCCTCCTTTAGTTTTTACTTCGTTAAAGAAGCATCTTACTCCAGATTTAATTTTTAGTGAGATTAAATCTTTGTGTCTTCTTTCAACATAATTTATCCATTCTTCTGTCTGGTAATATTGATTTAACCTTTGAATCTCGTTTTTCTCTAGCTCTGTTAACGAACCAACTTCAAGAGATATTCCTAAAATGTCCTCGAATTCTTTCTTAAAATTGTAAATTAAATCTAGTTTATCTGGAGAATAACCCAAAAAGTACTTTATACTACCTATTCTTTCCTCAAGTGTTTTTGCTATCTTGTCTCTAAATTTCTCGTCTGGCACTTTAAGAATTCTAGACATCTCTTTGACAGGAAAATCTAGAATAAAGTTCCCCACTAAGATTGTTGATCTATCTATCGCACTTGCTCCATTCCCACTGATTTTTTTATCTAAAGCTACTATATCATTTAACGGTTGGTATTTTGCGGGTATACCTAAATATCTATAAGTAGAAACAACTGGCTGCAAAAAATGTTCAAACAACTCTTTTACAGAGAAAGGGTAATCATTTTTGTTAAAAATCAATTGATAAAACAACTGGTTTTGATCTAAATAAACTGCCCCTCCTCCAGTTATTCTTCTTATCAAAGGAATATCCATTTCTGATATTGCGTTGGTATCTACAACTAAATCTATAACCTGATGTATTCCAATAGAAACATAAGGGGTATTTGGCCAAGTAAGAATAAGAGTATTAGGAGAGTTATGTTTAGACTGGATATTAGCTAATGCGTGGTAAACTGTTTGTGTTTCAAGAGGGGGGAGATCAGGTAAAACAATTAATCTCCAATTATTTTTCATTTTAATCAGCGTTTAGCTTCCCTTTACAGGAGACCATGCGTCTTCGTTGGATAAGAATAAGATAGGATACTCATTGTTATCAATTAAAATTACTCTTCCAAAACTGATTTTGTAATTTCCATCTTCTCTTTCTAGATTTGCATTAAAGGTCACTGTTATTATGTACTTTAGTTGTATTCCCCTACTATCAATTTCATCAATAATATTTCCAATAGAAGGATATTGTCCAGTAGCAAATGTTGAATAGGCGTCTGTTTCTATATCCAATTTTACAAACATGAAGGTACTTGAACCATTTAATGTTTCATTATATTCTGTGTAAAATGTATCAGTATTATTATCCCACAAACTTATTCTCATTGTTAAGTTGAAGATGTGGACATTATCTTTAAAACCACCATAGTTTTGAGTATTTACAGTTGCGAGGAAGTCTTCTTCTCCTATAATAAGTTCTGTAATGTTATTAATATAGCTTAATTCAGGAAGAGCACCTAATGAATCCCAATAACTCGAACTTCCATTTATTTTTGCTGTTTCGTTTAATATCATTGCACTTCTTCCATCTTGCACAGTGTCTATAATGTTTATTTCAGAATAGAATTGCTCGGGGGTTGGAGGAACAGTACTGTAATGTATAAGTATTATCGGTAAACCTAGTAAGAGAAATCCCAAAATAATTACAAAAAAGTTGAAACTTGAGTTACTCATAGATAGTATTAGAATCTTATAGTTAAAAAATCTTATCTTTTTAAAAAGTAATAAAAAATTAAGAAGAGATTTATACCTTCTCTATTTAGTGTTCTTCTTTACCTTTGAAAAAATAAAATTAACAGTAAAAACGACCACAAATAAAGCAAGCGTACCTATAAAGTAATAGATTGCGGGATTGTTTAAGAATGTGTAAACACCAAAATAGGAAGTTGTCCATCTATATCCATCTTTAGAGAAGAAGAAAGCTATTTCAGGTGTTTGAAGACTTGATTTTACACTTGGCCCTTGTTCTGTTGCTACAACGACATTGTCCTTAAATGTTGTTACTTCAGGAACACGTTCATAATAATCATCATGAAGTGGAGAAGAAATGTTATGGAATTCTAGCGTTTCTTCTTTTGTAATGTCTTCTACCCAGAAGCCCCAGAGAAACATTTCATAACGATTGACTTTATGGATAGTTGTATTGCTGATATCCTGGGCAACAACGTAAAATCCATCATTCCATCTTGTTAATGATGGATACAACAAACCTACATCTTGAGCAACAACTTCAGTTAAGTTTGCATCTGCTAAATCTAATTGGAAAGGTGCTCCTACAGATATTCCAGAACTAAATGAACTACCATCTACGGTGGATGTAAGTTTAACTAGATTGTCTTCTGTATAAGTAATATACAATAAATTATTATATGAATATAAGTTAAAATCTCTTCCCAAACTTATTGAAGCAGAAGTTACTTCTGTACTATTTTTAAATGTCTGTAAATCAAAATGAACAATGCTTGTTAATACTCGTGTATGTACGATAACTTTGACTTCATAGCTGAAAAATATAACTAATTCATTATTGAGAATAGCAGAGTCAAACCACACAAAATCCTTATTGAAGACAGTAGAATTACCCAGTTCTACATAGTCGCTCCATGTTTTTCCATCATCATCTGAATATTTCATAAAGAAATATGTGAAATCAGTGTCATTTCTTTGTATTGCAAAAAGTACCATAGTTCGTCCATTATAATATATAGCATCACTCTTCTGAACTTTAAAGGAAGTTTTATTGATCACAAAAGTTGTCGGAGTTATCTCTATTTCTTCAGTATCATGCGTTTTAAACTCTGTAACAGTTTCATAACATGGTCTAGCATAGATTTCCGAACTAACTACTCTATCAGCGTCATAACCAATTTTAGTATAAATTAGCAAATACTGTTCAGGAGAAGTTTCTATGAAATATGGACTCTTTTCGTGATAAAGTATTTTTGCCTTTGCTACATAAGGATTAAATGCATTAAGAAGCAAAATGAATATTGATAACAAAACGATTTTTTTCACTGCTCTTCTCATTTACTAAACACCATTAAACTTACAACCTAATTCAAATTGAAATATATATAAGTTTTGTCAAAGAATTTCATATGGTTTTATTCAAGATATAGTGTCGAGAAAGAAAAAATTCTCCATTTTTCTCAATTATGCATTTCTTAGCTATTTTTTGTCCTTAGAATTCACTAATAGATAAACAAAATTCTTGTTTCTTCATCGAGAAAATTTAAAACGAAAATTGGGCTGATGTGATAAGGTAAAAATTTACTCTTAACTACTATACTGAGAACTCTAGGATATTATGCTTATGTAAGCTTTAAACCCTAGATAGTTCAAAGAACGAACTACTTTTTTTCTGTTAATTATTGAGGGGTTTAGTCTAACTTTCACATTTTTTGCCTGAAAATCTACGTTACTGTCCATGATTCCTTCTAAATACTTTAAAGTTATAGCAATTGTCTTCGCACAATTCTTACAGTGAATATCTGGAATGGCAATTGTCAATTCTTCTTCAAATTCTTTCATTTAATCATCTCAAGATAACGTATTTTTAAACCCTTTTTAAAGTTGGGATAATACTAGATGTTGAATCAAGAATATGTAGAAAAAACTTATTTTTTGAAATATTAATAAGTTATTTGACTTAACTCGAAAATGAAATGGACTAAATATTTAACAATTAAGAGTTATTTTTTATTTAGATAGTGGAGAGCTGTAAAATTGCAATACTATATTCCAGAATGGGACGATATGGTTAGTTCAAGGTATGACTATTGGAATGACACTGAACTACCTGATTCTAGAAAGGTTTATGCACATGAAATTTATCCCAAACCCAACTATGATGGAATTTTAGTATCTAGAATGAAGATTGAAGAGAGTAAAACTAAGATTGAAAAAATAAAGAAAGTAGGAGTGCATAGATTTTTCAAGTTCAATGGACCCATTTTTGGAGATTGTGGAGCTTGGGGATATATAAATGAAAAAGATCCTCCATTTGAAACAAAAGACATGTTAAATTACTATGAATCTTTTGGCTTTAATATAGGTGTTTCCATTGACCACTTATGTATTCCCCAAGTTAAATCAGAATGGTATTATAGACAAGAATTGACACTAAAAAATGCAGAAAAATTTTTCAAATATTATGAAAGTGGAGACTATTCTTTTGAAGCAGTAGGGGCAGCTCAAGGATGGGATTTAGAATCGTATAGATATGCAGTGCAAGAATTGCTAGATATAGGATATGATTTTATTGCCTTAGGAGGATTAGCACGAGCACAAACAGGAATAATTATTAAGATTCTTAAAAATATTCAAGATTTAATTAAAGAAAAGAAAATAAAGATCCATTTATTTGGTGCTGCAAGATTAGATGGCCTACGTGCATTCAATAATTTAGGAGTAACAAGTTTTGATTCAGCTTCTCCTCTTAGAAATGCGTGGTTAGGTTCTAAAAAGAATTATAGAGGTTTAGATTGGAAGGGTTATACTGCTATTCGTTTACCTTTCCTTTCAAGAACAAAGAAATATCAAAAGTTAGTAGAGGAAGGACTATTCACTATCAAAGAGCTAGAAGAATTCGAAAAGTCTATCTACGCTCTCCTAAGAAGATATGAAATAGAAAAATCTAGAAGTCCAGAAGAAATAATAGAAGCTTTTGAAATGCTCAACCAGACATTTACTTTAAGAGATGATCTTAAAGAAGACTACCTTGAAATCTTGAATGAACGACCATGGGAAAAATGCTCTTGTCCTGTTTGCAAAGAAGCAGGAATGGATGTAGTTATTTTTAGGGGGAACAACAGGAACAGAAGAAGAGGTTTCCACAACACCTATGTTTTTTATCAATTAATGCAGAAAATTCTTAATGAACCTAATTTCAAAGGAACTCCGCATTTAAATTTAATAAATGAAAAAGATTTTTCAATTCCAATTCAAGTTCAAGCGAAAAAATTAAAATCCAAATTTAACAAACAAACAAAAATTGATAATTTTATAGAACAAATAAGTGAGGAATAGCAATGAATTCAGAGTTTGAGAATATAGCCACCGAAATTATGATACAAGTGGGGACTGAAAAAGAAGAAGCATTAAGATGTCTTTATTACGAACCAAAAAATGAAATAAAACAAACTATTGTTCTTATTCCAGGTTTTTTTTCTCTGCCTAGTGCTTGGGACGAACTTTTAATAAATGCAAAAGAAGATTATAGAATATTCTTGATTGAAACCAGAGAGAAGCATACAGCAAAAATAAATAAAAAAAGTGACTTTTCTCTGGAACGTTTTGCTAATGACATCGCTGAAGTAATTGATTACTTAATGTTAAAAGATTATATTTTAGTTACAAGTAGTATGGGAGGAGCTTTCACATTAACTGCAATGAAAGAAAGCTTAATTCACCCTAAACATAGTTTTCTGGTAGGTCCTGTTTTAAGAGTTGAAATTCCTGATTGGTCATGGCCTTTAGTTAGAATAACTACTCCTTTCTTTTATCGTTTTATCTTAAAACCTTCAATAAAACTTTATGTCAGAAGAAAGTTCGAAAGAGATCAAGCTGAAAAATACTGTGTTTCATTAGATAACTTAGAAATTAGAAGAGTAAAGAAAACAATGCTAACGCTTAAAAAATTCCGCATTACTGCTGAAGACCTTAATGTCATAAATTCTCATTGTGTCCTCATAGGAGCTGAAAAGGATAAGCTCCATCAGTCTCAAATTACAAAATGGATTCATGAACAAATACCTAATTCAGACTATGTAGATTTAGGGTCAAATGTAGTTGCACATGGAATTCCACTCTTAGAATTAATAGAAAAAACAATAGAAAAAGATAATAATTGATTCCTATTATAAAGCAAATTTCTTTTATAAATACCTAATATACCAAAATTTAAAAATTCTTATTTTTTTAATTTAAGTATGCAATTTCTCGCACCTTTTTCTATAAGACATTCAAAGATATTGGATCAAGATACTTTAGAACAACTAAAAAACGCTCTAAGCAATATAAAAGGGAAAAATATTCTTGTGGAGTTTACCCGAAACTTTTCTACATTGCTAAAAAACAAAGAAAAAGATAAAGATTTCACAAACTTGGCTTTAGATATCTTTTTCTCAATTGAAGATTATGAAAAAATCCTAGAATACTCATCGCCCCTTTACGCCGCAGAGTATTATTTTTATCGGGCATTAGCTTTCTATAAACTTAATCAGTTCAATAAGATTGCAAGCCTTAAGCTACAATTTGAGATGAAATTTGAGAGAGCATTAGATTTACCTCGTAATCGCTTAATACTTGCTTTTTTAGATCTTTTTATTACTCTTAAAGAAAATCCTGAAGAAGTCGATCTTAAACTAGAAGAAATAGGTGCGTTTTTAGATAGCCAAGATGAAGAATTCAAAAGTAAATTTTGGGTCATAATAGTATTTTCCTATTATTCTGAACTCTTATTTATAAGAGATCACTTGAATAAAACAGAAGAAATTGCTAGATTGATTCTTTCCTATTCTCTTCAAAATCAAGACCCATACTTACAAAGTAATGCACTCATATTGCTTTCCTCAATTTATATAAGAAAAGGAGAATTTAGAAAAGCAAAACAAATGATTAAATCCTCTCTTGTTCCTGTTAATCAAACAGGAGAACTAACAAATAAAGCTAAAATACTAAACAATCTTCTGCTTTTAGATTTAGCAAAAATGGACTATCTAAAAGCAGTTGATAGAATTTCAAAGATGAAAGAACTAAAAATAAGTGATACAAAAAGAAAAGAGTTAGAGATACTTGAACTCAAGTTAAAAATTCATTTAAAACTTGAAAATAATATAGAAGAAAAAATTAATGAAATAACTTCAGATTTAGAAAAAGAAGATGAATTCTATCAAGATATTCTCCTCCTACAGTGTTGGTATAGCTTAAAAAAGAAGAACTATGACGAAGCAAAGAAAACAATAGAAGAACACCTAAAACTCACAGAAAATAACCTAAGTTCATTGTTGAAAAATCGATATTATTATGGATTATATCATAAAGAAGTAGAAGACTATGAAAAAGCTTTTTCAGATTTTGAGGAAGTAATTGAACTAAGTAAAAAAGACTACAAAATAGAATTATTAGTAAAAAGTTTGATGCATTTCCTTGATCTTGCTTTCTCTAATAATAACGAAAAGTATTCGCTTTCTGAAATTATTCAAAAGATAAACATTTTGGAAGAAACTTCAACAAAGCAATTTATTCCTAAATTGCAAGTAGATGCTTTAATGATAAAAATGATTTTCACACTTCTAAATTCAACAGAAATAGACATTATGGAAGATTGGGAAAATGCAATGAAAAAAGTTCATAAATTTAGATACATTGATCGTGTTAAACAACTAAACATAATAAGAAGTTGCTCTGAAAACAATTCTGAAAATAACAATATATATCAACTTGAAGAATTATTCAAAGAAATAATACAACCTTACGAATGCTTCTTTTTTATTAAGAAGCCAAAGAAAGAAGAGGGGTAGTTTTTCTTTAGAAATTTTGTAATTAAAAAAAAGTTAAATAGGAAAAAAAGGATATTTTTTTACCAAAAAAGAGGAATAAAAATGACACAAAAATGGATTTGTACTTTATGTGGCTACATTTATGACCCTGCCGAAGGAGACCCTGACGGAGGAATCGCTCCAGGAACAGCTTTTGAAGATATCCCTGAAGATTGGGTTTGTCCTGAATGCGGAGCTGCAAAAGAAGATTTCGAACCCTATGAAGAATAATAACAAAGTTTTAAATTGTTTTTTACAACTTTCTATTTTTTCTTGATAATTGAACTATTTTTTTTATTACTACAAATTCTGTTTCATTTAGGACGTTTTTTGTGATTTTTATTTTTTCTTGCTGAATTCTTACTTGGTTTGCATATTCATTCTCAACTAATAGCTCCATCTCCTCTGTTATCGCTCCATCTACATTTGTTTTAATAACTTCCATGAGGTTATTATATTTTTCTAGTATTTTTTCATAAACAGCTAATTTTGAAGAGAATTTTGATGTATACTTATTTATTTCTTCAGCTCGTTTAATGTCTATAGAAGTTAAACTATCAGTAGCTTCAGATAAATCTCTTAATTCTTCTTCACTAAATTCTCTTTTAACAAAACTTGAAATTATAGAAATAAGTGATTTATCCAGCAAATAATCTGTTTTTCTCTCATAGCTTATACTAGGGATTGATTTTGATAGAGAAGATTTTTTACTTTTGAAGGTAGTATCTTTTTTTTCTGTTGTTAAATACTTTTCAACAAGAACTAATTTTTCATTCCACCATTCCTTAAAAGAAAGACCAGGAGTATATTCAATAGCAAAATTTAGAAAAATTGTTCCTTTAGCTAAAACTGTTGCGCCTATAGGTTTTTTGAATATGGGTTTACTTGTTCTTTTACCTACAAAGTCATATGTACTAAAAGAATGAAAGTTTGAGGGAAGATCTTTTGCTTTACCAAAAAAAATTATTTCTTTTCCAAGATTTGCTAAATCTTTGAGATCTCCTAAAGTTACTAAATAATCTTCTCCTAACGAAAGATAAACAAGATCATAAGTTTTTTTGGATAATTTTCTAACAGATTCTGGAATAGCTAATTTTTCTGCTCTTTCTTTTATTGCTTTTTTTGATAAGCCTGAAAAAGTGCACTCATAAGGAGGAAGAAGTTCATTCTCATTAACTAATCCAAAACCTGCAGAAATAATGTAATAATCAACTTCAGCTTTTGACGAAAGAATCTTAACAGCTTTTTTTATTGCAAGAGCTTGTCCACCTATGTATAATTCTCCTGCTTCTCTTAATAATGAAGAAAATTTTTCTTTTGCACTTTCTCTTTGATCTTTTGTTTCTAGGTCCTTACATGTTGGTTGATCATCATGTTGTACAGACTTTTTCTTTCCACAAGAGTTAATAACAAGTATTGAAGGTTTCAGAGATCTCACCTAAAGCTATTCAGTATCCTTTTTTGCCAAATATCGATTATAAAATCTTTTAATTTTCTTTTTTTCGAGATCAAAATCTAGATCTTTACTATTTTTGCCTTCTTGCCTTTCCATTTTATTGAGTTTACTTTGAATTTTGCTTAGTTTTAGAGCAAGCATTGAATTTCTTCTAAAAAGTTCACTGTTTTCAAAAAACAAAACCCCATATGCTTTTCTAAGTTTACTATACTTTATTGTTAATTCATTATATCGTTCTCTTAATTCTTCAAGATTCTTAAGTAGACTAACCTCATCAATTTGTAAATCCTCGCTGTTTAATGCCAGAAAATCATAATAATCAAGGAGTGTGTTAATTATATCATCAGTATATTCAGTAACATCTTCAAAAATAGCAGGAATCTTGACATTAGTGATCATTTTCTTCATTTTGCTACACCTTTTAGAATACCATCTAACTTCTCTTCAAGTTCAGTAATAACATTATAATCTTCATTATATTCTTTCTTCATTTGTTTTTCTTCTTCTATACTTTTTTTCAATTTTTCAATTTCTTTTTCTCTTTCTGGAATTTTCTCCAAAAGAGCCTTATATTCTAGTATATACTCCACAAATGCCCAAGAAAGCTTTTTTTCTTTGTTATATTCTGTAAGAAACTTAAAAAATTGGTTTACTTTTTCTATTATTGTTTCAGATTTTTCCTTTCTCTCTTCAGCGATTCTAGCAATTTTTCGCTGAATTCTTGAGGAAAAAGAAATCTTTACTTTCTCTTGTTTTTTCATTTACAACTTTTTTTTCAGCTTGCTGTTTTAAAAGTTTATTAAGTTTAACTCAAAATCAGATTTTTCAAAACTTTTTTCTTTTACTTCCATCATTTTTTTTAAATCAAATAACTTTAATAGCTCTAATTCAAAGTTAAATTATGGAAGAAATAAGTGTCAAGGAGTATTTAGAAAAATCAGGACAATTACTAGAAAAATATAGATTTAATATTGAAAATCTTCGACATCAGAGAAAACAAATAGAACAGAAATTTTTCCTCCCTCACGAGATGGTTGACTTTTTTCATACAAATAAAAGCGAATACAAAGTTTGGTTAAAAATTCAAGACATGATTCTCACACTTGAAGATGCTTATGCAGACCTAGTTGGGAGTATGATGGAAGCAAAAGCTAACCCTGATAATTATAATTATTATTTAGAAGACAAACGTATTACAATTATGCAACTAAAAGAAACTGAAGAAGAATAAAGAAATAAGTGATAAAGAAAAGAAATTAAATTAACAATTTTAAAAAGTAAATTCACTGTTTTTCTAATAAGATTTATTTAGGGTGTTTGAATAATATAATATTTGATGAGATTTGTTTTATTTTCTGATACCCATATTGGTGGAAGATATGATGAAATGATATTGATGAAAGGTATAGATTTTATTAATAACATTGATGGAGATATTTTTATTCACTGTGGAGATTTAACTGGTTCTGGCACTTTGGCTGAATATGAGATTGCTAGACTTTATTTAGAAAAAATCAAGAAAAGGCCTTTTTTCATTGTTCCTGGAAATCATGACTGCAAAAATGTGGGTGATTTACTTTTTGAAGAAATAGTTGGTGAGCGTTTTTGGGTAAAGACATTCGAAAAAAAGAAAACTCGGATTCTTGGTCTTGACTCTACTGAACCCGATGCAAATACTGGAAGAATGGGTCCTAAATCAATAAAAAGAATTTATGAAGAATTTGAGGATTTACCAGAATATTGGTTAAAAGTTTTAGTTTTTCATCATCAGACTTTACCAATTCCCTATACTGGTAGAGAAAGAAGTGCAATCAAAGATGCAGGAGATGTAGTGAAAGCTATTCTTGATTGTAACATTCATCTTGTTTTCAATGGTCATAGGCACATTTCTAATGTCTATAAGATGTCTGATGGAGTAGTAAATGCTTGGATTATTAATGTTGGTACATTATCTTGTAAAAAAACTAGATATAGAGAAGAGTATAGCTTAACTGTCGTTGATGCTTCTTTAAAGAAAAACAACCTTGCTATTCGTAGTATACTACTTAAGAAAGAGCCTATCAGAGAAGTTGTAAAATATTCTGGTAAATTCCAACGTTTTATTGCCCCTATGAATAAGAAACACATAGCAACAATAATTCAAATAGGCAATACAGCTTTTTCTAATTCACGATTTAGGATGGGTAATTTCTACAAAGGTCTCGAAACAATTAATCTCATCCCTTGTGATGTAGTTGTCCATTGTGGAGAAGTTACAGGTGCCTCCTATGTCAATGAGTTTCAAAGAGCAAAGGCTTTATTATCTCAAATAGAAAAACCTCTTATTGTTGTTCCAGGAGATAATGATGCTTTTCCACTTGGTTGGGATTTGTTTCCTGAGTACATTGGTGATCCTAACCCCTATTTTGAGAATGAGCATTTGATTGTTAAAGGGTTCAATACTTGCTTAATTGACGAACAAGAGGGAAGACTCGGAAGAGGAAATATGAAAGAGATGATAACAACATTTGAGAATAAATCAAAAATAGGAGTAGTAGCTTTTCATCATTCAATAATGCCTTTACCTCACTCTAAACATGATGCAGAGCTAATAGATGCAGGAGATGTTCTTGCTGCCATAGTAAACCACAGAATCAATCTCGTTTTAACTGGAGCTAAAAATAGAAGCGGGTGTTGGCAAGTTAACGACACTGTATTTGTAAATGCTGGAACACTCAGCTCTGAAAATATTACTACAAGAGACGGAAATAGTTTCAACATAATAACCATTAGCCAAACAGATATAGGTAAACTTTACGAGGTCGATGAGTATTTTGTTGAAACAAACGAAAGAAAAACTATTGGAGTTTTCCATATTTCTGATAGGGGGATACCTATTCTCATTCCTGATAGAAAGGTTCCCAACACCATTCATTTATGATATAACTTAGATATTTAACTAGTTATATCGATAGATATTGTAAAAAAATTTAAATCTAAATAATGAAGTGTACACCTTATGCACAAAGAGGTAAAAAATTCAAAAAACGTTTCTTTTCCAGTTGTAATAAAAAATTTAGATGAGAGAATGAATAAATGGTTGAAAGAAGCACAGAAACGTATATTTAGTATTGCTGCAGGAGATAGGATTTCATTCATAGCTTCTGCCATAGCACAAGTTGGTTTTGGCAAAATCCTCTATGCTGCAAATGAACTTGGGGTTGATATTGAAAAAACCAAACCATACATTTTTTTTGCTCCTGACGGAACTTGCTCATACAACGAAATTAGAATAAAAAGAGGTTTTACATATGGTTGTATATTCAAAGCAGATTTCGAGGGACTGATTGGTACTAATAACTCAATGCCAAACGGTTGTGGATATAGCTTATATGAACTTAAAGATTGGAACGATGATGAAACTCTAATCAGAACTTTAAACCAAATAAAGCAAAATATAACAGAAGAACAAGCAAAAGAACTAGGAAAAGGCAATCATTTTATTGCTGTTTACAAGGTTTTAGACGCTATATCAGGAGAAGATACAGAAAGGAGAATGGTATTACTTCATTGTAGTGGGCATGATTTAAGCAAAAAACCACTTTATTTCTTCAACTGGTTAGAAGAAACAGATGGATGTCATAAAGTACAAACACCACATGGAGAAATTTACCTTTTAGAAAGTGAGGCAAAAAAGAGATATATCAAAGAATTTGAGAAACTTGACAAACACAATAAAGAAGCTCGTGTCACTGTCATGAAAGAGTTGTTTAGAGACTCTTCCTATGAATTAATTTCAAGTATCACTCACCAAGGGTTATATAATAACGGTTCATATCATTTTTTGGGAATACAAAAAAGCGAAAAACTTATTCCTATAGCTTTCAATGCAGATGAAGGAGGAATTGCTGTCAAGACAAAGAAGAATCTGTCAGGACAATTTATAGATCAATGGAAACAAGGAACAAGAGTGAAAGATTTAGGATATGAAAGAGAATTTAAAGAGCTCAACTTTACTCCACACGGAGGAGGATACGAATTCAAATACCCAATCAAACGTTTTGTTATATTCTTAAATGATCAAGGACTGGATCACTTCTCGGTTGAATTAAAAAAGCCGAAAGAGCCAAGTATTAAACTTATTGCTTCCTATTTCAAACCTATTAGAGAATACATGACATATAGGAGAAAGTTACCAGTAATGAAAGAAGTCTTTAAAGCGGAGCTAGCAAACCACATTTATGATCTTGTTCCATTTATGCAATTACATCCTAAAGTTAGTATTCCTGGAGGACATTACTAATCAAGATTTAACCAAAGTGATAATATGCATTCTAACCCTTACATTATAGCTCATCGGGGTTTTTCTTCTAAATACCCCGAAAATACTATTCTAGCGATTAACAGGTCAGTAGGAATAGCAGATATTGTTGAATTTGATGTTCAACTTACAAAAGATAGGTATGTAGTTTTATTTCATGATGAAACAACAAAAAGGATTTTCCCAGAAATCGAGGAGAAGAGAATCCAAGACTTATATTATCATGAACTAAAAGAATTAAATGCTGGTAAATGGTTTTCATCAAAAATAGAAAAACAAACTATTCCCAAACTCGAGGAAGTAGTAGAAAAGATAAACAACAAAATCTCAATGATTATTGAATTAAAGAACAAGGGAAATAAAGAAAAAAAAGAAGAACTAGCTACTATAGTATTGAATATCCTAGATGACAACAATGTCTCTTTAAACAAAGGGTATCTTTCAGTTCGAGACTTAGAAATGCTTGAAATTATTAACTCTCTTTCTTCAAAATACAGAATTGGATTAATGCAGAAAACGAGAACACCGGAAGAATTTATAGAACTAGTTAAAAGTAACAATCTTGAATTTGCTCAAATAAGATGGAAGAATTGGACTGAGAGTAATTGGCAAGAACTTTTGTCTTTAGAAACTAAAATTACTGCTTTTTATGCTGATGAAGAAAAAGAATACAATTTTTTAATTGAAAAACAAGTTTATGGAATTTTCACTAATTTTCCAGATAGATTAAGAAAACTGCTGAACATGTAGAATTTAATTTATTGAGGTTTCTTTCCTACAGTCGCTGCATAAATTACAAATTGATCTTTTCCATTAATGTTTAACAATTTATTTAGTTCATCATCATGAAAAGCTCCTATAGCACATGTTCCACAATCTATATTTTCAGAAGCAAGATAGAGATTCTGACAAACATGTCCCGCATCTAAGAATAGATATCTATACCCTCTTTCTCCATATCTCCAGGCCATACGGTAAGGAACAGCAACCCAAAAGAATGTTACAGCACTTCTTTTTACAGTACTTTGGTTATAAGATGCTTTTGTAAACTTTTCTGCTAGATTTTTTGAATTATCAATAGGCATCAGACTATGTTTAGAAGCAATATATCTATAGAGACCTGGTTCTATGTTGTCTACATTATTAATTAACAAGAAAGTTTCAAAAGCATGCCTAGCTCCTGCTGAAGGAACAGTTCTGAGAGTATAAGCTTGTCTCATAAATTCTTTTATTCCTTGAGAAGACCAGAGTAGCCAGCTTAACTCTAGTAAGCTTATTGGATCAGGAGCATATTTTCTTAAAGATCTTCTGTTTGTGATGCACTCTTTTAAAGAAACTTGAGGAATATTACTAAAATCTCTACTCAATTCAATTAATTCTGCATTTTCGTCCCATGGGAGCTCTAAAGGGGGAGAGGGAGCTCCTTTACCTTGATCACTTCGAGAAAGATACTTATACTTAGTTTTTTCAATAAACTCTTTTCCAATATTTTTGTATGTCATTGCTATAGTATAGAAATAAGATTTTTTAAATTGTTCCTTTTAATAATGCATTAATACTTTAAAAAACTTAAAAAAGCATAAAAACAATTTGTCGTGTGATACAGAGGAACTACAAAATAATACTTATTGGAAATGCTCTTGTTGGAAAAACTGCTATTGTAACACGTTTTGCTAAAGATTACTTTGAACAGAACTATTTGAGAACGCTAGGAATCAATTACTACATAAAGACACAAGTAATTACTAATGTAGAAGTAAAGATGATTATTACAGACACCGCAGGACAAGAAGCGTTTCAACGCCTAAGAAGTTCGTATTACAAGGGGGCAAGAGGAGCAATAATTGTTTATGCAATAAATGACAGACATAGCTTTGGACAAGTTGATTATTGGAAGAATGAAATGTTCAAGACTTTAAAAGAAATCCCAATAATAATTGTCGGAAATAAAATTGACTTAATCGATCAAAGAAGAATATCAACAAGTGAAGGACGCTTGTTAGCGAAAAAATTGGGTTGTTTATTTATTGAATCATCTGCTAAAACAGGAGAAAATATTGATAAAATCTTTGAAATGATAGTTAAAGATATACTAAGAAAAGATAATTTAATAACAGAAGAAAAAGAAGAAAGTTCTACTTAAGTAATTAAAGTAGATGAAGGACAAAATCCATTAAATGAAGATCAAGAAGTAGAAAAAAATTAGAAACTACAAAGAATATCTCAAAAAGAAAGATTAATTATAGAAATTATGCACAAAGAAGGTTCTAAGAATGCTAGAAAGAGTTTTTTTTATTTATTACCAGTATATCTTTTTATCTTTAGGTATAGTAACTTTTTTTCTATTACTTAGAATTACAGCTCCTTATGGGAAACATTTTTCAGAAAAATTTGGTCCTTCAATTAAAGGTTCTTGGGCTTGGTTGATTATGGAATCACCAGCAGCAATTACGACTACGATTCTATTCTTACTTTCGCTAAAAGAACTATCACTAGTTCCTGTGCTTTTGGTTTGCATTTTTTGTATTCACTACTACCCTAGAGATTTTATTTACCCTTTTTGGGCTAGAAGAGAAGCAAAAACACCTTTGATTATTATGTTCTCTGCTATATTCTTTAATATTAGCAATGCTTATCTTCAGACTAGATGGTTACTCAAATTCGCTCCTGAAGATAAGTATACTATTAGTTGGCTTTATAGTCCCCAATTTATTGTTGGAAGTTTACTATTTATTTTAGGATTTATATTTAATCGAAAAGCTGAATTCTCATTAAGAAAACTAAGAAAGAAAGGAGAAAGTAGTTACAAAATACCCTATGGGGGAATGTTTGAGCTTATATCTTGTCCTAACTACTTCTTTGAAATTATTGAATGGATAGGTTGGGCAATAATAACTTGGTCAATTCCAGGGCTTGTATTTATGATTTGGACTATAGCTAATCTTGGCCCAAGAGCAGTTAGCACGCATAACTGGTATAAAAATAACTTTCCAAATTATCCAAAATCAAGAAAAGCTCTTATTCCATTTGTTTTTTGAATATTCTCTTTTTAATGAAAAATGAAGAGTTTAGGGAAAGTTTTTTTATTCAGTCGATTTAATTTTATTCTATGAAAAAAATAACAAAAATCTTTTTTTCTGTTTGCTTTCTTCTTTTAATCTCTATCCTAACCTTTAGTCAATTTTCTAAAGGGCTATATTCTCCAGATTTGAAGGATAATACAGTATATACCTGGAATGTTCAAACTCTCGCAAAAGTAGGTACTTTTGATACACCTTACTTATCTATTGATGATAGTACAATAAAACAAGGTGATGTCATTAAGTTACGGCTATTAAATAACACAGATGAAGTAGCAAATGGATCCGTAAGTAATCTATGGGGAAGAAGTAACGTTTGGTTCGACCTCTTTATAAACAACGAATTTGTTACAAATGATTCTGATGTACCATTATTTGCCTTAGATTGGATGGGAATTCCCAGAATATATTTTGATTGGGCTAACCAGTATGACTTTTATTGGGTACTTCCAGTAGAATTTACTAACGAAACAGGGACATATGAATTCTTTGAAGTAACACATAGTCTTTTTAATAATTTAAAACTAAGTCAAAGTTCTGTTCAAGATTACCACGGATATTATAGTTCGGTCAGTTGGAACTTAAAACAGATATCAAAATTATCTAACTTAACTTGGTCATTAGTTGTTAAATGGTCATATAAAGAAAAAACAGAAGATAGAACCTCACCAGATTGGAGTATCATAAATCTAGAAGAAACAATAAGCACAGAATTTAGATTTAATAGAAAAACAGGACTACTAGTATATTTGTCTTATAAATATACTCTAAAGCAAAATGAAAAATCTGAAGGTGTTGAAACTAACGAAAACGAAAGTTTAGATTTGCTAATAACAAGTAATGAATTACCTACAAAAGCTTCTACAAACTTTATATTATATATGATAACCATCCTTACAGTTACAAGTATTAAAATAGTCTATAGTAAACGCAAGAAGAAATAGTAGCTTTCTTCTTCTCTTTTTAATTTTTCAAAAAAGTTTATTAGTCCAAAAAAAATGAGTTATTTAATGAGTTCCAGCAATTTAAGTGAAAGATATATTGACCTAGAGCAGATTTGCAACGAATATGATATCAGACTTTTTAAACCTTTAAGTTGGATATTAATTTTAAACCTCGAACTAATTCCAGAAGAAGATATTCAAGCTGATCCAAAACTAAAATTTTCCCACGCTTTACTTGAGGGTAATAAAGAAGAAGCTTTGAAAATAGCAAATGAGTTAAAAGGAAAAGATACTACCATCTCGAAATACTTTAAGCAACTACTAGAAATCGATCCTGAATTAAAAAATACTCTAGAAATAAGTAAAAAGTTCTTTGACTTTTCAAAAAGAAGAATAGAATTTATCAAAGAACATGGTATTAAAGCATATTAGTCTTATTATTTTTACTTTTTCTATTTTAGTAGATACTTTCTCTCATCCATTCAATATATTCATCGGAGGCATACTTTATAGGTAAAGCTATAATCTCTGGGATTTCATATGTATGATGTTTCTTTAATTCTTCAACAATATCATGGAATTTATCAGAAAAAGTTTTAGCAATAACTAAATACTCTTCTGCCTTCTCAATCTTCCCTTTCCACCAATATTTTGAGTGTATTTTCGAAATTTGAACACAGACTACAAGCTTTTCTTCTAGAAGAAAATTACTTATCCTTTCTGCTTCTTCTTTGCTATCAATACTTACATGCAAATGTATTGGTTCATTCATTGTTTTTTTTTCCTCTTTTCTCTTTTTAAGTATATAGGAGAAGATATATATCGAAATATTTAGATGTGGCTATATGTTTAGCATATAAGGAATGTAAAAAACAGTTAGAGTATGTTCAAAGCACTCTAAGGAAAATAAACAAAGAAAATGAATACGAGATAGAATATGTTACAGAACTGAATAAAATCGCTGAAGAAGGAATATTTCTAACACCTGCACTAATAATTGAAGACAAAGTAATAAGTGAATGAAAAAAATAAGTAAAAACAAACTTGAAAAAATGCTTTAAAAGATTCTTTTTTTCTTTTTTTTTTATTCTTTTCAAACTGTTCTTTATTTAGAAGTTTAACCCCTTATTCAATAGTTGCCAAGAGTTTGTCTTTATCTTCAGATGCAATAAATATCATTGAGTTTATATAATCTGTCAAAATTTCTTTTTCTGTCTCTGTTGGTTTAAAATTTAGCGCATGAGTTAAAATAAATATCAACTCTGTTGCTTGCTCTGGATAGTGATCAAATAAATAGATAATACTGTTGAACGGGATAAAATTTAATAATGCTGAACTAAGTCTACGTACTTCACTTTCGCTTTTTTCAGATATAGGCTTCAAAATTGAATAAAATTCTCTAAGCTGCAAAGTGATAAATTCATAATATGTCGAACCAAATGGAAACCTTTGTTCATGTAAGCTTAAAGCAATATACAAATAGACGTTAATGTAAAACTGAATCTTCAGAATAATGGTTAAATTAGTATCAGACCTTGGAGTAAAATACAATTGATATCTTTTAAATTTGTCAGAGAATTCAATAATTTCTGAAATAATTTCTTGAGAAAATAATCCGCTTTCGTTTTCGACTATTTCATTAAAAATAGAAGGATATAATTTGGATAGCATGAATAGGATTGTCTGTTTATCCATCTTGTTTTCTTCTATTATTTTTTTCGCAGTTAAAGCAAATACTACTAGAAGTTCAATTGGATCTTGTATTTCTTTTAGTTCTTGGCTTGATTGGGCATTAGGCATTGAAAACAAAATTTTCTCATATTCTCCATTCTCTATTCTTTCCTCACATTCTTTTGATATTAATTGAAAAAAGGAATGAGTTGGAAGATAAATTCTAATTTTCTCACGCAAGGAATACGAATACATTCTAACACCTACAAATTAAAATGATGAAATAGGTCTAGAAAATTACCTATCATTTCAGAATATGCAAGCTCTCCGTGATCAATCATCCATTGATAAATTTCTTCAATTCCTTGCAAGAGAGATCTTACATTTGTATTTAAATTCAATTGAGTAATCTGGTAGGATAGATAAAAGAATTTTGTCATTTTTGCTTTAACAATATCACCATAATTCTCAAAAATCGCCATTATTCTCTTCATTTCTTCTTCGATATCTAAATTCTCCAACTCTTTATCTACTTCATAGTTCATTAAGAAGCCTGAAAAATCTCTTAACATCGACCTAGACTTATTTTGGATTAGAGCTGGTAGAAAAACAAAAGAAGTTAAAGCTTCTTCGTATTCTATATTTTCAGAAAGAAAATAATTCTTTGCTTTCATAAAATATTGTGTAGCTTCTTTAAATTGTCCTATTGTCTGGTTTAATCCTGCAAGCAATCTATAAATTTTGGAAGCCAAATCATAATTTTCTATACTTTCAACTGTAGACAATAACCTTTCTCCTTTTTCTATGGCTTCTTCAGGGCTTATTTGTTCTGCACGCAATTCCAATTCTATCCTATAAGCATTTAAAGCTAAAGGTTGAATGTCTTCAGGACCATATTTTTGAATATATGAATCAATATATTCGACAGTTGTTGAGGGCTCTTCCGTAAATTGAGATAAAATTATTTTTTTCTCGAATGCCGACCTTTCAAAAGGCGTTTCTTCAAAGTACTTGAGAGCTTTATCTAATTTAGAAAAAGCAGTCATTACATCTCCTTTTTCAGCATCGATTTGAGCTTCTAAAACATTTAATTCGTGGTAGTAAACTTCATTACCAAATTCTTTTGCTTTATCTTTAAGAGTAGAGATAAGTTCCTTAGCTTCATCAAGATTATGATAAATAATCATTATTTGAGCCCTTAATTGCCAGTATCTAAAATAGATCTGAACATTTGCGCTTATGTTGATATCTTCCTGTTCTATAGAGTCTAACCATTCTAAACCTAAAGTGTACTCCCCATATAAAATGTAAGTCGCTGCTAACTCAATTACAGCTTCTATATTTTCTTGTAGAAGTAATTGATCTCGTGTTTGAAAATAAAGTTCTTCCAGAATTTCGATAGCTTCTTTCTTTCTTCCAACAAGAGAAAGACATCTAGCGATTTTTATTTTGATTCTTCTCTCTTCTTCTTCCATCCCTTTTGTAAAAAAAATTGTATGAGCTTTTAAATAATAGTGTAAAGCTTGTTTAAATTTATATTTAGTAAAAAGTTCGTCGCCTTTATCTCTTTCAAAGCTCATTTAATGCCCTCTATTACTTCAATAAAAAATGAAGATAGAAATATATAAACTTGAAGATAATGCAAAAAAAATAAAAAAAGAAAAGGAAAACCTAGAAAATATTCTTATATTCTATTTTTTCTGAATATTTCTGCATCTCTTTACCTTTACTTCTTGATCAATGTGCAAAGAGCTTATTTCTAGCTCTAAGGATAAAAGTAGTTTTGTGGATTTGTTAAACACAATGCTGATGTAGATGTATTGGTTCATTCATTTTTTTATCATATAGATTAAAGTGTAGAACATATCGAAATTTTTAAATATGTCGTGTTGAGTTTTGGCTTATGTTTTGGCAAACAATTCTAGATATGATCTATAATGGATGGTTAAGTTTACTCGATTACCTTTCATTTCATGTGCTCCTTTGTTTAATACCCGCTTTCTTTATTGCAGGAGCTATGATGGTGTTTGTGCCTAAAAATGCAATCTTAAAATATTTAGGGAAAGACTCGAAGAAAATTGTCTCGTATCCAGTAGCTGCAATTGCAGGTTTACTCATTGCAGTATGCTCTTGTACTGTTCTCCCCCTATTTGCAAGCATAAAGAAAAAGGGAGCAGGATTAGGTCCAGCTATAACTTTTCTTTTTTCAGCTCCAGCTGTTAATATTCTAGCTCTGGTTTATACAGGAAGTATAATTGGAGCAGATATTGCCATAGCAAGGGCAATTTTGTCTTTATTATTTGCTATAATAATTGGATATATAATGGAGTTAATATTTGATAGGAAAAAACCAGAGAAAAAGAAAGGAAAAGAAGAAAAAAATCAAGAAATTGATCAACAAAAAGAAAGGAAAGAAGAAAAGAAAAAGCTCACAGTCAACTGGAGCAAACTAGGAACAATTAGTCTGGGCGTTTTCGGATTATTATTAGGTATTCTTCTTTTAACTCTTGATAAGAAATTATTAGATTCAATGGGAATAGCTTCTCCGCTTATTTTTCAAACAATAATGTGGATTATAGGGTTGGCTAGTTTAATTATTTTTTCTTTAATATACAATCAAAAAGAACTCTCTCTATTCTTTCTATTAATATACGTATTATTTACTGGTACATCTCAAATAGCCTACTTTTCAGCCTATTGGGGAATTGGAAATTTGACTGTTAATCCATCTTTTCTTAACATGTTAACGAAAGCTCTTTTAACACTTATTGCAACCATTTATGTAGTTATTTTCACAATTTCAAGATTCGATAAAGAAGAAAGAAGAGAATGGATGAAGGAAACTTGGTCATTCTTTAAATCGATCTTTCCTCTGATTGTTATTGGAGTTTTCGTTGCAGGAATGTTAGAGGTAATTATCCCTGAAAAATGGGTTCAATCAGTTGTTGGGAGGAATAGTGTCGTTGGAAACCTAACGGGTGTTCTTTTTGGAGTATTCATGTATTTTCCAACATTAATGGAGGTACCTATTGCTAGAATGTTTCTCAATTTAGGGATGTCAAGAGGTGTGCTTCTTGCTTATCTACTTGCAGACCCTGAATTGAGTATTCAATCTATTTTGGTTACTCGAAAATATTTAGGCAACAAGAAAAATTTTATATTTGTGCTTTTAGTTACGATCTTCTGTACCATTGCTGGACTGATTTTCGGTCTTGTAGTTAGTAAAGAAAGTATAAAATGGTATTAAGAGGTGAAAAAATGTCGGATAAAAAAACAATTAAAGTTATAGGTGCAGGATGTAAGAAATGTAAACTGCAATTAGACTATGTAAAAGAAGCTTTAGCAAAGCTAAACAAAGAAGATGAATATGAAATCAAATATATTACAAATGTAGATGAAATAGTGGAAGAAGATGTATTTCTTACACCAGCTGTAAAGATAGACAATGAAACAATAAATGAAGGTAAGGTAATAGGAATCAATAAGCTTGTAAAAATTCTTTAATATTTCTCTTTTTTTAATAGTATATATACTCGAAAATAATACAAAAAAGACTAAAGAAAAAGAAGAAAAAAAGGAAAATCTAAAGACTATTCTAATATCCCATTTCTTTTGAATATTTCCATAATCTCATTAACTTTTTCTTCTTGATCTATGTTCATATCACTTGTTTCTAGTTCTAAGGACAAAAGTAGTCCTGTGGATTTATTACATACAATGCTGATGGTTTCAAGATTAAGTTCTTTTATATCGCTTGTGTCCCAGATATAGGTATGCAAAACGTTTCCAGATTCATATTCTACTTGTTTCATCACAATTTCTTTTCCTTCTAAAAATGCTTCTAAATTATTCATGTCAATCTTTCTATTAATGTTTAAGGTTATAATGAAATCTCTTAATGCTTTTTTCTCCATTCTTGATTTACTTATCCGTAAATACACTACTAAAGCTACCCACGCAAAAATGCTGAAAATAAATAGTATAAGATTTGCTATCTGATCTCTAGCTAACGGTATTTTATTTACAATTGAATTATAAATTGTTTGGTCAGAAGAGATTTCTCCAATGGCAAAAGCTACAATCTCAAGAATTATTGAACCAGCAAGAATCAATTCGATCATATCAATAGCTTCGCTAGTTCTTGTATTAGCTTGAAGAACTTGATTCATCGATTTTGTATTTTGTGTCATTGCTTTATTCATTTTTCTTATTTGCATTTCAGAAAGTGTATTTATGTGATCTCTCTTCCCTTCGAGCTCAGTAAGTAAACCCTTAATTACTTTAGTGCTTTCTTTTACTCTATTTCGTATGGTTTCTAATCCTTTTTCGATTTCAAAGAAAGAAAAAGTGGATAAACTATCAAAATTATTTGTTAGCTGCTCACATGAATCATGCAAAAACTCTTTTACTTGTCCTAAAACGCTAATTGTACTTGTTAGAATAGTTATCTCTTCTTGTACTTTGTTTAGAGCATCAGTATTTCCTTTTACAGCCATATTAACTAATTCTTGAATTTCATTGGTTTGATCATAAAGTTCCCATACTCGAGACATGAAACTGTCAATGAATATAGTTATTCCTTCTTTTATACCGTTATAAATTGAGTAATATTCCATTTCTTCAGTAAACTCTTTGGGTACAAGAATAGCCCCTCTATTACCTATAAAATAGATGGAACCATCTATAGAATGTGCTCTAAACCCTTCTCCAATTATTTGACTTATCTCAATCTCACAATCTTCACCATCTAAGTAATCTTTTACGTCTTCAAACTTCTTGTTTATATCTTCCCCAACAATGAGAATAGTTTTAGGTCTATACATTGGGTTACCAAAAATAATTTTGATAAAGTTCCTCTGAAATTCTGTAAGAAGAGAGTCTATAACTTGTGATGAATCTTGTGAAAGATCAGCAATAACGCGAGAGAGTTTATCTAAAGACATAAAGCTATTCTTTCCATTAATTTCACGAAGATCTAAAGAATAAATAATAAAACCTAACTTTGAAATAAATACAGCCATTTCCTCAATCTGTACTATTCCTTCTTCTTCAGGTAGATCAATTATTGCTTCAAGATTAACATAATTATTAATATCGTAATCCTTTACTGTTACTTTTGTATATTTGCCTTCTGTTAGAAAAGAGGGAGAATCAGGGTCAGAGTCAATCAATCCTGTAAGTAAAGTTTTAGAAGAACTCTTTTCTATATCTAGTTTCTTATTAAGTTCTCTCAGCTGATTACTATCAAAAGGAAGCCATTCAATTACGAAAATTTTAGGGTTTTTTAGAAAAAGTATTTCACTTAATTCATCCTTTATGTTATCTGATTTTTGCATTTTGTCACCTCACTAACCTATCTGAAACTCTAATGAAATAGGGCTCAGAAACATAACTCACATCTTCGCTTTCTAGAAAATCAAGATCAGTATCTGATTCATCACAAATAGGGCAATCCATTTTGATAATAGGTTTTTCACCTAGTTCCATATAAAACTTCAAATGAGTGTTACATTTTTTGCAATAAAATAAATTCTTAACTTCTTCTTTTACATCTGCAGGAATTTGTTTTAGTAACTCATATCCTTGAGGAGTAATTCTGTAAGCTGTCACAAATCCATGTTTTGCAGTGCTTAATCTTATTTTTTCTAGAATGTCCAACTCTCTTAAATCTTCGATATCATCTACTCCTTCATAACTAATGTTACAGCTATAACAGCTTCTACCAAAAAATTGAACTGAAGTAGGAGCATAGTCATAAGTCTCATACGAGCCTTTAATAATCTGATAGTAAATAACTGCAAGCAAAGGTAACTCTTTTATCCAGATTCTCTTTCCATTTTGAATAAAAGAATTATCGTCTGTTCCAGACACCCACTTTAGTAGATAGTCTATAGTATATAATAATAGTTGTTGATCTCTAGTTAAGTCCTTAATTTCAACATCCATATTTAACCAGTCTAATAAATCCTAAGTTCTATAAAATGTTTTTGTGAGTTTTGGAAATATATCTCCACAAACTTGTTAATTAAAAATTTCACAAATCTTACTATTCATACTCTTTATTTTTTCAGTTAATTTTATATTACAGTATTTTTCTATCTTTTAAACGCCTTTTGAGATGATAAAATGAAAATAAACCTCAACAAATTACAAAGAAAAGAAAATGGACAAGTAAGGATAGGAGTATTAATCAGTGGAACAGGCATCGGAGTTTTTATGGCCTCTCTTGATGCCACAGTAGCAGTAATCCTCCTTGAGCTCATACGAGCAGATTTCAATGTTAGTCCTAATAGAATTCAGTGGGTAGTTCTAAGTTATTTATTAGTAATGATGGCGTTTACTATTATTGCAGGAGATCTAGGAGATAAAATAAGTAATAAACATATTTTTCAATTAGGAATGCTTATTTTTGCTTTAGGTTCTTTTCTTTGTTTTCTTTCACATAGCCTAATGTTTCTGATTTTTGCCAGGGCAATCCAGTCATTAGGAGCTACTGGAATGATAGCTAATGGTATTGCCCTTGTTACTCGCTTTACAACTAGAAATAATAGAGGAAAAGCAATGGGTTTAAGCAACCTAATAATTTCTGTTTCTGTCATTTCTGGCCCTTTACTTGGTGCTTTAATAACCCATTATTATAGTTGGAGAGTAGTCTTTCTAGTTAATGTTCCCATAGGTTTAGTCGGATTGATTTGGGGACAATTTGCAATTCCTGAAACACCTTCATTAAAGAAAGAAAAAAAGGCTGATTATATAGGTTCGTTATCTTTTGCTTCATTTTTGACATTATTTATGTTAAGTTTAAGTCTATTTGTAGAGGAGATCGTACCCAACTCACAAACCTATGCAATAATAAGTTTAGTTGGAAGTGTTATCTTCTTTCCTATTTTTATCTGGTGGGAAGGGAGACATGATAATCCCTTAATTGATCTCAAGTTGTTAAAAGACAAAAAAATAAGCTTTGGGCTAATCACCGCAGTGATGAAACACCAAGGCTATATAATTATTCTTTATCATCTTAACATTTATCTTCAAGCAATACATATAGCAGCAAGAATAGATAATATTGAACTTCCTTCAATAATAATTGTAGGATTAATTATTTCTGGTTTGCCTGTCGGAATGGCTATAATGGCTGTAATTTCAGGGTATCTCTCTGATAAAATAGATGCACGTTATTTATGTACAGCTGCAATTTTGGGAGTTGTGTTAATGCTAATTCTGTTGTTTATTTTCTTATCAGTCGATGCTCCTATTTGGTTCTATGTAATTGTTACTACAATAATAGGAGTTTGTATAGGACTATTTCAATCACCAAACATTAATTCAGTCATGTCTGCAGCTCCAAAAGATAAAGTAGGCGTAATAAGTGGTCTTCACGGGTTAACAACAAGTATTGGTATAAGTTTAGGAACAGCTATTTCTACAGCAGTATTGACTCTAGGAGGAACAATAATAGCAAATAGTAAAGGGATTCAAGTAGGAAATCTTGTTGATACACCAGAAGTCTATGTTCCAGCTCTTCGTTGGATGTTCCTATTCTTTGCTATCATAACTTCCTTTGGTGCAATAATATCTTATCTCAGAGGACCAGAAAACAGAGAGAAAATAGAAGAAGAAAAAGTTAATTTGAAAAACTTTAAATCATTAATAAAAAATTAACAAACATAATAAAATCAATAAAAAATAAATAGAAAAGTGTAAACTTAATGAGAGGAGTGTTTATAGCTTTAGAAAAAGAGAATAAGTTTGAATACTATTTCAAACCAGAAAAAATCATTGATGAAATAGAGTGGACAGAATTAAAAATTCAGCAATTACATGAACAAGGAATGATTAATGAATTCTTTTCTATAAGTTTACATGAATATCAAATTGCAGGACAGTTTTTTACACTGAAAAACAATAAGAACAAGAAACACATAATAGGCTTTTTATTAAACGAAAATACGAATCCAATCCCCTATAGAAGCCTAATAAACTCTCTTCTCTCATTTGTAAATTCATTAATAATAACGGACGAAGATAAAATTTTTGAGGAAATATTAGAAGACTTGATTAAATTGGCGAACAAACAATGTACTACAATTTCTGTAAATAACCACAAGAAGAAATTATGTGTTGAAAATAAAAAAACACTCTATGAAACACTAAAAGAAAACTTGTGGGCTTTCTAAATATTAAATTTAATCAAATCTGTTATAATAATGGATATAGGAAAAAGCTTACTAATGTGTTTAAAAAAATATTTTACATGAGTGAAAACATTGTTCAATGGAATCTAAGCGATTTTTTTGATTCGATAAATGACCCGCGGATAGATAAGACAATATCAGAAATAGAAGAGAAAGTTGAAGATTTTGTCAAGAAAGCTAAAGGAAATTTACAAAAAATCGAACCAGCAAAGCTAAAAGAATTGTTTAAAGAATATGAAGAAATAAACGAAAAAAGTTTCTATCTGTCAGTTTATTCATACCTTGTATATTCTACTAATTCAATTGATGAAGAAGTAAAATCATTCTATGCAAAAATAGACGAGTTTTCAAGCAAAGTTTCTGAAAAAATGCTTTTCTTTGAAATTGAACTAAACACTATTTCAGATGAAGATTTTAAGAAACTTGTAGAAGCTCCTGAACTTAAAGAATATAAACACTTTTTAGAGTTTAATAGATTACAAAAACCTCATCAACTATCTGAAAAGGAAGAGCAGATAATCATAATGAAAGATCTAGTAGGCTCTAAAGCTTTTAATAAACTATACACTGAAATCGTTTCTAGGTTTAGTTTTCAATTTGAATTGGATGGAGAAATAAAAACTTTAACTGGCCCTCAACTTATATCCTTACTTCAACATAAAGACAGAGAAGTAAGAAAAAGAGCTTTACTTACCTATGTTGAAGCTTATAAGAACAACGAACTTGTTCTGACTCACATATATAATAACGTAATCAAGGATTTTGATCTAGAAACAAAAAAACGTAACTATGAAAAACCAGTTCAACTTCGAAATCTAGAAAATGAGGTAGAAGATGAGATAGTAGAAGCACTAGAGAAAGCTACAACAGAGAGCTACAAACCTTTAGTAGAACGTTATTACAATCTAAAAAAGAATATTCTAGGTTACGATGATTTGCATATGTATGATATTTATGCTCCTGTAGGCAATATAAATAAAGAATATGAATACGAAGAAGCAGTAGAAATAATAAAACAAGCAACAGAAAATTTTGATCCAGAGTTTAAAGAAATTGTTGAAAATATGGTCAAAAAAGGACACATAGACCTTACTCCAAGGAGAGGAAAGGAAGGAGGAGCTTACTGCCACTATGGAAAGTTAAAGAATTATCCTTTTGTCTTTGTGAATTACACTAAGACCATTGATTCAGTCTTAACACTGGCACATGAGCTTGGACATGCGATACACTTTTACTACACACTAAAGAACCAAAATTATGTAAATATATTCCCAACAATACCTATGGCAGAAATAGCTTCAGTTTTCTGCGAGATAATGACTTTTGATTATCTAGTTAACCAGGATCTAAAAAAAGAAGAAAAAATAGCTTTACTATGTACTCATCTAGAAGGAAATTTTGCCACTTCTCACAGACAAAACGCGTTTTATAGATTTGAAAAACAAATACATGAACTAATGAGCAAGAAACTCCCAAGCACAAAAGACTATGTAGATATTTTTACAAATGAAATGCAACTAATGTTTGGAAATGCAGTAGAAAAAATAAAAGAAGAATATTCACATTATGCTTTCGTAGTAAATCATTTCTTACACACACCTTTCTACGTCTATGCATACAACATGTCTAATCTAATGGTAATAGCTTTATATCAACTATATCTAGAAAAAGGAAAAGAATACTTTATACCAAGATACAAAAAATTACTATCATCGGGAGGATCAGCAACACCACAAGAAATGCTAAAAGAATTCGAGATTGACTTGAAAGATGCTGAATTCTGGAAAAAAGGACTAAAGTACTTAGAAAGCAAAATAGATGAATTAGAAGAATTAATTAACTAATTTTTTCTTTTTGTGAATTTCTTTAAAAAAGTATTTTGCATTCTAAAAAGCCAATTAGACCTATTAATTATAATTTGTGAAATTCTCCAAGGAAAAGAATACACATAATAACACCATAAATAGAAAAATAATTAAATATAAAAATAAAGTATTTAATTAGAGTATTAATGTCAGATATATCACTGTCCCTTACTGAAAAAGATAGTAGGAAACAAATGGAAGAGGAGTATAAAAGCCAACAGTTTGAAAGATTGCAAATTGCATCTGAAGAAGAAAATTCTATTAATACCATTTTAAAGAATGAAAACGTTTCAACTAAAATTAGAGAAATAACTACAGCTATACCTATAATCAAATATAAAATAAACTTCTTAACAGATAATATTAAAGTTGTACACCTAAAAGACAAAAAAATCGAATCAGAAAAAATAAGCAATGAAATAAAAAAGTATGAAGAAACGGATGAAGATATTAGTGTAGAAAAAATAAAACCATTAATTCTTGAATATATAAAAAATAAAGAAGGTGTAAAAACTACAGAAATTATTGAACATTTCGATTTTGATACATGGTTAATATTAGAATCTCTAGATGAATTAAAAGAGGAAGGTATGATAGAATAAATGACAGATATCACAAAAGAACTTAAACCAGGAGACAGATTTAGATTTGAACAGATAACTGTTCAAGCAAGAAAAATGTCTAAAGAAAAACTTGTGAGAGGAACTCAATCACATAAAGCTGTACTAGTTACTTTTAGCAAATCAGGAATAGTTTTTATAGACAAAACATGGAGGATTGCTAACAAAAGAGAAAGTGATTATAGAAGGTGATAATATAACAAGAGAGGAAATAATAAATATAAGAATTGAAGAAGACTTAGACTTTGAAATTCAGCAATTAAATTTTAGCAGATACGAAGTAGAAGACGGAACTATATTAAGAATTTTAAATATACCAACAAAAATCTTTCGTTTAGCAGACTATGATAAACAAGGTTTTCCTGAGTATCTAGTTCAGCACAAGAACATTGTTTCTGCTCTTGTTCCACAGGAGTTAAGAGGAGAAGCTTCTCATGAAATTTTTAACTTAAAAAAAGATAGAGTAGATATTATTGAATTTATTCCTCTAGAAGAGCCATTCAATGAGTTTAAATTGGGCGATGGAACTTTATTACGTATCAGACTTATAGTAAATCAAGTTTTTAAATCAGAAAAAAGAAACTACCTAGGAGAACCAATTTATGTAATAGACAGTTTAATTAGTATAACAAGGAAAATTCCAGATCATTTAAGAAAAAATAATTCATAAACCACCGCTATGTTTATCTAGTGCGCAAAAGTGTAACCCATGTCTATTGAGTGAACAACTCTTTAGAAAAAGAAAAAGAGAAAACACAAGTCACTAGCTTCAACAGTGAAGAGCTATCTATTGCTCTTAAGGAAAGGTGGGAAATTAGATAATAAACACAATATCAAAAACTCAATTCATAAATTCTTTTTTAAATTTTTATTAGAGGGCAGTAAACATTGGAAAATCTAACTTTTGTACAATTTTTTCTTTTTGCTGCAATGGTTTTTTTTCACCTCATTCTTCTAATAAGGGGTTCTATACAAAAAGCCACCACCTTTACGGCAGTGGAAAAAAGGTAAGCTTCCAGTGGAATAGCACTAAAAATAATACGCTTTTTAAATGCTTTTTCCAGCAAAGAACAATAATATCTAAAAGTAAATTAAAAATCATAAATGCTGTTTATTCAATTATTTTGCTTTTATCCATTTTTGACCATTTATAATAAAAAATCAAGATATATCTAAAGGGTCTAATTCTAACAAAGAAGACCTCTTTCAATAAATAATTTTGGATTTTTTCAATTTTTAACTTATTCATATTTTTCCTTTTTGCTTTTCTTAATTTGCCAAAATATTCTATTATTATATTCAACACGTTTTATTTTCTCTTTTTTCTCCATTTGCAAAAGTAAATCCATAATCTCATTCTTTGATACATTAGGGAATAGTGTAAATATTTGATCCTCTCTTAATGGATGCCTTTGTGTAATTTCTAAGATTATTTTTTCTGGTGAAGAATTTTTATCTATGTTTTCTACTAATAATTGATCATAGTGAGCAATACTTTCAGCATTTAGTATTCTTAATGCTTCTTGTAGTCTTTCCGTTAGTGGAATTTTCACCCATTTCTCTGCAGGTGGTCTTATAGGGACATTAATGAATATTTTATCTGGTTGAATTTTATCAAAAATTCTTTTTAGAACTTTTAATGTATTATCATCATCATTAAGATCTTTGACAAGCATTAGTTCCAACCATAGTTGACCTGAAAAAATTTTTCTAAACTTAATCATACCTTCTGTTATTTTATCTAAGTCAAGTTCTTTTCTAGGTCGATTAATTCTTTTAAATAGCTCTTTGTTTGGAGCATCTAAAGTAGGTAAAACAAAATCTGCTTTACTAATTTCTTTTCTCACTTCTGCTTCACATAATAAAGCTCCATTAGTAATAACTGCAATAGGTATTTGACTAATCTTCTTAAGTTCACTTATTAGTTCTCCTAATCCCTTGTATAGAGTGGGTTCACCGTCTCCCACTATTGTTATAACATCAATGTCTAATTTTTCTAGAAGAGCTCTTCTTACTTCATCAACTATATCTAATACAGGATAGAACATCTTTCTTGTATTGGTATAATTTGTTGTTCTCCCTAATTGACAGTAAACACAGCTAAAGTTACAAGTTTTTGATGGAATAGGGCTGATTCCCAATGAACGCCCTAATCTTCTAGAAGGAACAGGTCCGAAAACATATTTATATTCTTGCTTACTCATTAATTATTAAATCTTAAATTTATTAATATCTCTTTATGTATAACAAAAAACATCTTTCGCATTTTTGATTATCGAAGGTCCTTTCAATTCCCTCTGTATTACAAATATTTACACTAGCAATACTTTTGAGATTTTTCTCACTTGTTTTGAATATTATTTCTCTTTTCTAAATCTTTTTTTTTTATTTTTTTAATATCTGAATAAATATCAGATTATTTACAGAAAAAAAATTTTTTAATGGTCTTATTTTATTAGGAATTGGCGTTCTTTTTTGTAGTAAAAAAACAAATAAAACACTAATATTTAAAGTATCATGGAAAAAGGTTAGTTAAATGACAAAAACAATTAATACTTGCAAGATTGTTATTGTTGGCGATAAAGGAGTGGGAAAAACATCACTAGTCCATAGCCTAGTCGGGAAAGAAAAAATAATTAAAATTACTCCTGGGGTGAAAATAGAAAATATGCTAGTAGATTTAGGTGAAAATATTACTGCAGACGTTGTTTTCTGGAATTTAGAAGAAGATCCTCATTTTAGATTTTTTCAACAAGATGTTCTAGAATGTCCAAATATTGTCTTATTAGTATATGATCTAAACAACTTTAGTTCTTTATTACACTTAGAAAATGAATGTCTTCCAATGTTTGAGAAAAATGACACATTAAAAAAATCTACACCGATTCTGATTGGTAATAAAATTGATCTAGGACAATCAATAAATGATAAGGTAATAGAAGATTTTATACAAAAATATGGAATTCCATCTTTCAAAATTTCTGTTAAAGAAAAAATCAACATTGAAGAAGTAGCTAACGCAACAATTGAGATAGTAAAGTCTTATTATAAGAAGAAAAAACAAAGTTAACTAATTGATTTATTGTCAAACATTGTTTAGTCATTCATTTCATATTTTATAGCAATATTGATTTTTATTTGCGTATTTTTCTGTATAGGATCGATTCATTGAGCCATTGCTATAATGAATTGTAGAGAAATAGTTTATTCAATAATAATAGTTTGTTCATCAGCACCTTTCTTTTCAATTTCACCAATTTTTTTAACTATAATAAAGATGAATTTCTAAAAAAGTTTGAGGTCAAATTAAAAGAAAGTAACTATTTTGGATATTTTTTCTTGTTTTTTTGTAATTTATTTATTATAGCTTCTTCTAAATTTATTCCTAGGATTTCAGAAAGAGCTAATAAATATATTGCCACATCTGCAAGCTCGTCAGATAAATTATTCTTATATTGTTCACTAGCTAATTCGTTAAATATTTCTTCATCTGTTTTCCATTGAAAAAGCTCAAAAAGTTCTGCTAACTCTATTGCAATAGATAAAGACAGATTCTTTGGGGTATGATATTTTTTCCAATCTCTCTCGTCTCTAAATTCTACTATTTTTTTAGTCAATTCTTCAATAGTTGTCAATTTAATCAAAATAAAAAAGAGAAGGGTTAGATAATTTTTTCTATCCAACCATATTTGTCTGGTTTTTCTCCAGTTTGTATTCCTATTAACTCTTCATAAAGGTGTTGAGTTATTTTACCTATCTCAAAGTTGTTTATTTGGTAAGTTTTACTCTTATAGAATAATTCACCTACAGGAGAGATCGAAGCTGCTGTTCCCATTCCAAATGCTTCAGTACATTCTCCAGTTTCTATTTGTTCTAAAAGTTTTTCTAGTTCTATCCTCGTTTCCTTGATTTTGTAACCAAGATCTTTGGCTAGTTGTATTACTGATTTTCTTGTTATTCCATGCAAAATTGTTCCATCAAGTTCAGGAGTAAGAATTTCTTCATTTACAACAAAGGCAATATTATTTGTCCCTACTTCTTCTACATACTTTCTTTCAATAGAGTCGAGCCATAATACTTGACTATATCCTTGTTTCTTAGCTATTTCTGTTTCGAATAGTGTTCCAGCATAGTTTCCTCCTGTTTTTGCTTCTCCTGTTCCACCTGGAGCTGCACGAATGTGTTCGCTAGCAACATAAATTTTCGTTGGATTAAATCCTGCTTTAAAGTATGGACCAACGGGAGAAAGAATAATGTAGAAATAAAATTCTGCACTACTATGCAAACCTATTGCTGGCTCTGTTGCGATCATAGTAGGACGGATGTAAAGCGAAGTTCCTTTTTCTTTTGGAACCCACTCTTTATCTAATATTATCAATTCCTTAATTGCTTTAACGAATAATTCTTCATCAACAGTGGGCATACACATTCTTTCAGCAGAACGATTGAACCTTTTAGCGTTCTCATATGGACGGAAAAGGTTGATACTTCCGTTCTGAGAATAAAACGCTTTCATTCCTTCAAAAATTTCCTGACCATAATGAAATACTGCACATGCAGGATCAAGAGTAAATGGTTGATAAGGTACAATCTGAGGTTGACCCCATTCACCATCTTGATATTTCATTAAAAACATGTGGTCAGTGAAAAATCTACCAAAAGGTAAATGATGCATATCTTTTGGCTTTTCTTTTAATTGTTCTGGGGTGCATTTATTGATGATTATATCCATTGTAAAAAAGAGTTAAATTATTCGTTTAAAAGCTTTTATATCCGAAATGGAGAAAATAATAACTATTTAGTTGTCAGACTGCAAGTAGAAGAAAAAATAAATGAAACAAATGTGAAGAGTAAATAGCTCAATGTAATTTTAGTAATTTTTTCTAGAAACAAATCTTGCTCTAGGAATAAATAAGAGATAAAGATATAGTCATTACAAAAAAGAGAACAGAGAACCTTTCAACCACAGAAACTAAAGAAATAGTTTTTCAACCAAACAAAAAAGATAATTGGAGAATAAGAACAAAACGAGAAAAAGAAATCTTTCAACCTTAAAAATCTTTGAAATATCTTTGAATTAAGAGCAATTCTTCTAGTATTAGGATTATAAATTTGTTAACAGTTATAAAATATTTTTGAAATCGTCAGACATAATATTTAAGGATAAAAATTAGATACGTTTAAAAATATATTTAATAAATATATTATTCAGAAATAACAAAAGCAGATACATTAATCATATGCTGCATAGTAGCTTTGTACTAAAAAATCAAAAAAGTGAAAATATGAAAGGCAAAAGAATAGTTAACTTTTCTAGTTGTTTTCTATTATGTTTAGTGATTTTCTCAATTTCAACAATTGGATCTTCTGACGAAATTGTGGAAAGAGAGGAAAGACTTTCAAGTTCAGATATTTATCTAGCAGAGGAAACAAATACATTGTACATTACATCATCAGATGAAAATATTTTATATGTTTTCAGTACTCAATCACTAGAGATACAACAAACTATTGAATATGATTCGCCAATAACACATCATATTTCAAGGATTTTTTCTTTTGGTGACGAGCTCTTTCTCTTTAATTACAACTCTAGCAATTTAGCTGTTTTAAAAATAGATCCTGATTATTCAGTAAATTTACTTTCATTCACTCAAGATTATATTCCTATTAACTATGACTGCATTTTTAGTTATCTTGAATATATTGGTTTTATTTCTAATGAAAACAAATTAATTTTATTTTCACCTACAAATCAAAGTCTCATAGATACAGGAATTATCATTCCTAACATAAATTTTGTTACTTCTTGTAATGAAACAATTATTGTATACAATACTTTTCAATCTTCTAGTTACAAACAATTCGTCTTTTATGATATATTAAAGAAAAAAATCTTAGCTAATTACACTTACAATAACACAAATGTTAAACTTTCGTATCTTCCTGAAGAACATGCTTTTGCAGCGCTCTACACCTCAGCTAATAATGTCTCTATTTTCTCTACTAAAGGAGATTTCCAAAGAAATATTACAATAAATTTAGAAGAAGAAATACTTACACCAATATTTGAAAGTTCTGGAAATTGGTTCTTTGCCTCGTATGAACATTTCTATCATTATTCTAATAACAAATCAACAGAGTTACTGACTTATAATAGTAAATTATTGTCCTTTGTTACTATAAAAAAAGTTCTAACACAAGATTCTGTTCATATTTTTATATCCACACCTTATTATACATATTTGTATGATATAAATGAAGATTCTTTTTATGCATTATACAAAATAACAACTGAATTAATTATAAATAATAATAGTAAAAGAATCTACTTCATTGATTTTGGATTGATAGCAGCAACAATAATGTTTGGAGCAGGAGTCATTTATTACTTGGTGAAGAAATGAGTAACTTAATTTACAGCTAGTGAAAAGAAAGTGTTAAAAAAAGTATAAATTAGGAAATTGAAGATTCCTTAACTATACATATAATGGGAGAATTGATTACATAATATTCTTCTAGTGAAGAATTTTGGACGTTTGCAAAAGCAAAAGTTAAACTTGTTCCAGCAGAGAACGAGGAATTAACTTTTCCAACTATTGAAAAGATACCTGTAGAATTTATTAGTACTTTTGAATAGTTTTCTTCTGTCTGGGTAATCGAAATCTGTGAATTTAGTTCAGTAGAATTTACAGAATAAATGTAACTGAATGAATCGAAATAGTCATTATTGTTTGAGTCATATATCAGACTATTAAAGATGATAATGTTAATATCGAATCCTTTAGGAATATTTGAATAAAAGGAACTTATGTTCATTACACAAGAGAAAGTACCGTTAGTGAAAACATCCATTTGTTCAATAATAATGGTCGAATTAGCTTCCCAATGGGGATAGAATATTTTTCCCCCATCAAATAAATTGTTGTTACTGATTGATGAAAGAAAAGAAATAAGTGGAAAAGGAATACAAATTAGTAAAATAAGTAAAGATGTAAAAATAACTCTTTTGGCAGTTGAAGAGAGTTTAAAACTTTTTTTGGTTATTTGTTCAGTAATTTTTTTGATCAGTAGAAAGCTTTTTGCCTTTTTACTTTTCCAATATTTAAGTATTTCAAATAGAATAAGAGGAAGATAGAATAAAAGAAATACTACAAAAAGAGCTTTTTCAAGAGTGAAAGGAATATAATCGGTTGAAGGTATTGAAATACCAAAAAGGACGATTGTAGTTTTAACTGCTACCTGAGAAACGTGATGATTCCAAAAAGATACAGAATACAGGAATAAAACAATAAAAACAACTGATGAAAGAACTATTTTTACCAATGATAATTTAGTCGAAATAGTTTTTTCCAAATCGTTTTTTGTTTTATTCTCTATCGCAGGTTTTTTTGAGATCTTTTCTAGAAGGAAGTTTAGAAAACTATAGATTACAATATTAACAAGAATAAAAAGAATATACCATAAGATAGCAAATCTGGAGAAAAATAGACTAAAGGTTCCACTTAAAGCTATAACAAACACACCTACAAAACTAATAGCAACAGAAGATAAAACTGGAAGATTTGATATTCTATCAATTACATAATTGATGTTTTGATTTTCACTAGTTCTATTTGGTTTTTCTTCATGAGAAACTAGAAGAATTAACCCTTCTAAAAGTAGAACTAAAGGAAGCAAAAAAGAACTGAGAATAAATAAAGGATTAAAAGATAAACTCAAATAAAAGGAAGAGTTTTCGATCATCTTGACAACCCAAAAGGCAGTTATCGCTACTTTGTAGTTATATATTAGAAACAAATAATCAGTCAATTTAGAAAAAGCAAACATGATCAAGAAAATACCTGTTTTTCTATTATTTACAAAAACAAGATAATTTATTGACAACACAACAAATATAGTAAACAAAGCTAAAAAGATGAAAGAAAGCATAGATTCATTTGTATTCTTAATAGTAGAGAGAGAATTTTGAATCGTAGCTGTATCCTCTTTTAATTGAGTTGAAGAAACATAAGCTCTACCAAAAACAAAGGAAGTTAGGTGTGCTGTTAAAAGGTTTAAGAAAGACAAAATTAAGGCTATTGAATTTAGAATTAAAACTGTTATTAATACAATTTTTTTTCTCATTTTCTTCACTTAGTCAACATCTATCCCTAAAATAGCAACCTTTATTAACATTTCCAATTATTTTTCCATACAATGTTTATTCATATCTATCTGCGAGAGCATACTCATTGACTATAGTATCCCTGGTCAAGAAAGAATATAGTATCTAAATTATAGATTACTAGCTCTGGAAAGACTACATACAATACGCAGAAGATATGAAATCTGTTTTTATTAAGTTTGTTTATTATTAAACAAGAATATTAACACAACTGAACAGATCATTTATTTTCTGCGGAAGTTATGTTTGTCTTTTCTTTGAACAATTTCCCCACAATACCATCTTTGCTTTAGGGACTGATATTCACCCTCGGTGAAAAAAATGATAAAAATAGAAAATATAGAAAAAACCTACTTTAGTAAAAAAATAGAATTCACTCTATTCGTAAGAAATGTAAAGAAAAAAGGAAAAGAAATCAAAAAGTCTAAACCTACTGCTTCCAGTATTAGTGAAACAAAAGTCCACTACAACCCTCTATTTAAGACTGAAAAAAAGAAAACCTATGCTCTTCGAGGAATTAGTCTGAATATTAGAGAAGGAGAAATATTTGGTTTACTTGGTCCTAATGGCGCTGGAAAGACTACACTAACAAAAATAATATCTACACTTATTATCCCCGATAAAGGTAATATCTTAGTCAATGGATATAATGTAGTTAGTAAAGTCAAACAAGCACGTGCTTCAATAGGTTTAGTAACAGGTGGAGAACGTTCACTCTATTGGAAACTTACTCCTCTTGAAAATTTATCTTTCTTTGGTAGAATGTATTACCTATCAAAAAAAGAAAGTTTAGAAAGAGCTAAAGAATTGATTGAAATCTTTGGGTTAGAGGAAAAGAAAAATGATCTTGTTCAAAACTTAAGTACTGGACAGAAGATGAAAGTAGCTTTTGCCCGTGCTTTGATGCACGACCCCCCAGTTTTACTACTGGATGAATACAATAGAGGACTAGACCCCCAAGCTTCAAAAGACCTTAGAGATTTCATAAAAAAAGTTCTACAGAAAGAGCAAAACAAGACAATATTACTTTGTACTCACGATATGGTAGTTGCAGATAATTTGTCTGATAGAGTTGGACTAATTTTTCAAGGAAAAATTGTAGCTTTGGATACTCCTGAAAAATTGAAAAGTTCTCTAAAATTCAGAACAAAATTAACCTTTGTTACAGATAAACCAATTGCCCCTCTAGTTGAAAAATATGAAGGAGTTAGTATTCTTACAACAAAAAACGTTGAAGGAGAAAACACAACAATTCTCACTCTAAAAAACGGTTTATCTAGTATTGAAATAATGGACTATATAAGAGGAAAAGACTGTTTCATTAAAAACTTTGAAGTAAACCATGCTAGTCTAGAAGATGTATTCCTTTCTTTTACAGGAAGGAAACTAGAAGAGATAGAAAACGGAGAGGAGGACTGATAAGTTGGTTAGCCAAACAATAGAACTGAGAAGAACAAAAGCTGCGATGTTAAACGAAAAATTACTGTATAGAGCTAATAAAAGATCCTTCAAAAACTCATTACGTGTAATTCTAGCTTATGCTTGGAAGAATCTACAAAATGATCTTCGCTATTTAGGAAGTTGGATTTACTGGATGGTTGTTCCATTATTATGGCTTATTCCATACGCATTTCAAGGAAAAGCTCTTCTTGGAGATTCAGACTCAAGTTTCTTCCTTAAATATGGAGGAACTGGAGACTATTTCTCCTATGTAGCTTTAGGATTTATTCTCTTCAACATCGTCGACTCTGCTATTTGGGGCGCAGGAAATAGGTTGAGATGGGAACAAAAAAGTGGAACTTTCGAATATATATGGATTACACCAATTTCAAGGGTAGAATTGCTTCTAGGTTCAAGTTTTTCAGAACTTGTTTGGATAGCATTTGTATGTACAACCCAGTTCCTTATTCTTAACTTTGCTCTATCTTGGACATTCACAATAATACAAATATTACTAGCGCTAGTCGTAATAATAGTAACAATAGCTGGTTTATTCAGTTTTAGTTTCATATTTGCAAGCATAATATTAATTTTCAAAGAACCAGGAACTTTAAGTGAATTAACAGATATATCGCTGAATATATTTCTACCTGTGAGATACCCTTTACGTATTCTTCCACCTTTCTTACGATGGATAGGATATACAATACCTTTTGCTTACGGATTCTTCTCAATTAGAGCTTTCACTTTAGCACGAGAATATAATCTAGGTTTCGTATGGTTAGCTATACAGCTTGTTCTATCAACGATCATGTGGATAGTAGGTTTGAAAATATTCAAACGTATAGAACATCGAACTAGAAAAATAGGACAGATAGGAGCGTATTAAGATGAATGAAGAAAAATATAAAACTAAAGTAAATCAATTAAAATGTGAGCTATTTGGCTCTTTAGCAGTCTATAAGAAATCTTGGCAGGTTCAAAAACGTTACCCTTTAGCTATGTTCTTCTATGCTCTTTCTCCACTCCTTTGGTTGTTACCTCATCTAATATTTAGTTCTGCACTAGTAGGAGGAAGATACTCTGAAAATCTTTATTCTTTAATTGGATACGGTGACGTGCTAATATATACTTCTCTTGGATTAGTCTTTATGGCCATATTCTCTTCATCAATGTGGGGAACAGCTTACAGTTTTAGAGACGAAGAATTCGCAGGTACTCTTGAAAACCTATACATTACGCCCATTTCTAGATACAGCATTATTTTAGGAAAGACACTATTTTACTTATCACAGGCGCTGATAGGTTGTATAATACAACTTATAGTAATAGGAATATGGTATAGAGAGGATTTTTCTTGGACAAATTTCTTGCTGTCTTCAGTCTTCCTATTAGTGGGGTTCTTACTTATTCAAGGAACATCCCTTACTTTGATTGCTTTTGTCTTCTGGCAGAAAGAAGGGTGGAAAATCATACTACTAGGTGAATCTTTGATTTTGTTTATTACTCCTGTAACTTTTCCTATAGTCGTTCTTCCAACATTATTACAAAATATTGCAAAATTTAATCCTCTAAATTATGCAATAGAAGGATTCAGGAATGCTTTTCTCTTTGGAAACACTGGTTCTGTTCAAATGTATTTCCTTATACTTATACTGATTCTACCATTCGCCACTGCTGTAGGAATAACTATTTTCCACTTCGCAGAAAAATGGTTGAGAAAAAAAGCTCTTATAGGTCAATATTAAAAATTAAAAAATTATTTTTTTTTCTTAATTTTTTTTAGCTGTTTTTGTGTCAAGGAGTAGGGTTATTTAGTTACTCGTCGTCGTCGAATTTTACACCATACTTCCATATTTTGTCTAAAACTTTCTCTTCTTCTACTGTTAGTTCTGAAATGAGATTTTTAAGCCCTTTTAGGATTGCTTCATGTCTTTGAACTTCTCCTAAAATATTATTAAGTATAGCCTTCGTTTTTTGATCTGTAATTTTATCAATAATAGCTTTATTTTGGTTTATAATGTTCCATTCTAGTTCAATGACTGTATCTAACGTTTTAAGAACATTTTCTTTTGTTTCTTCTGGTATTGCTTGATTCAGTCCTTGCGCCCTATCCAACAATCCTTTAAGTATTAATATATGCTTCTTTGCATCAAATCCTATTCCATTCATTAATGCTTCAATTAGTGTATTTCCTACAGCAAAATCATAATAAGTGAGCAAATCTGCTATTTTCTCCTTTACCTCTATCATTTGTCTTAATTGCATAATAAATGCTTCTTTTTCCATTTTGATTACCTTTTTCGATTCTTAACAATATAATGTTGGAAGTGCAATTAAAAGTTTTCGCAGAACTTGCCCTTTTCACTTTAAAAAGGAGAATATGTTGTGTAAACTAAAGCACAGAGAGGTAAGAAGTAGGAAAAAAAAATTCTATTACTGTCCTTTTCTGTTCTTATTTAACGTTTCAATAGAAATTTTAAATATAGGCACAGATTCTTTAATTGCGGATGATTTTAAATGAAAAAAGTTATCTCCGTAAGTTTGGGTTCAAAAACAAGAGATTATAAGAGAGAATATGAACTTGGAGGAGAAAAAATCCAAGTTCAAAGAATAGGTACAGATGGTTCATTGAAAAAATACAAAGAACTTCTCGAAAAATATGATGGAAAAATAGATGCTTTTGGTATCGGAGGATTTGATGCTTATCTTTGTAGAAAAAAAAAGAAATACAAGATCAGAGATTTTTGGAAATTAGTAAAAAATGTCAAAAAAACGCCTTTTTTAGATGGGGGAGGAATAAAAAGTACATTAGAAAGTGAAATATTTCAGTTTGTAGAGAAAAAGCTTCCTGAGGAAGTTGATGAAGATCGTTCTACTTTAGTTATGAGTGCTGTTGACCGCTGGGGGCAAGCTGAATCTGCTTGGAAATTCGTAAACAAAAATAAAAAACTCATTACTTTTGGTGATCTTATCTGGGGATTAAAATTAGGAATTCCTTTACACTCACTAAAGACAGTAAATGCACTGGCAATATTTCTTACACCGATTGTAGTTAGACTACCATTCAGCATGCTCTATCCAACAGGAGATAAACAAACAGAGTTTAAGCCTTACAAAACCAAATATTTCAAGAAAGCTAAATTCATTGCAGGAGATTTCCATTTTATCAACAGAAACATGCCTAACGAAGGAATGGAAGGAAAAATAATCATTACTAATACAACAACAGAAGAGAATGTAGAACGACTAAAAGAATTAGGGGTAAAATACATCATTACTTCAACACCAAGAATAGAAGGAAGATCATTTGGAACAAATGTTCTTGAAGCGTGTATTGTTGCAATAAGCGGAAAGAATAGAGAACTAACAATGGAAGAGTATAGAGAATATCTGAAGAAGTTTAATATTGAACCCGTTATAGAAAAACTAAACTAACTCTCTTTTTTTTCTAATTTTTTGTTTTTTTTGAGATTGATGTGAAATATTTTTAAATTCACGCTAAAGAATAAATTATGACCTCAGAATTTGTTACAAATTCTTTCTTTGGACTAGTTTTTGTTTTACCAGTATTCATGTGTAACGCTTTTGCAGGTTTTATGGGGGCTCTTTTCAAGAAATTAGGTAAAATTTATCCAATGGATGGAGGAAGAAAATGGAAAGATGGAAATCCTCTTTTAGGTGATCACAAGACTTGGCCAGGTTTTATAGGAGGATTAATCGCAGGTACGATAACTGGAATACTATTGTGGCATTATAATAACCTAAACTCTTTCTTTTTATGCACTTATCCTTGGTATATAGGTATTCTGATGGGTGTAGGCGATCATTTTGCTGATTTGATGGGTTCTTTCATAAAAAGAAGAATGGGAAAAAAAAGCGGTGCTTCTCTTCCTCTATATGACCAAGGCTCATGGATGGTTACAGGTGCACTCATAGCTTTACCCTTTTGTAAGCCTATAATTTGGATTTACTACATCGTACCCATAGTTCTTACTCCCTTAATCCACGTAATCGCTGGTTTTATTGCTCTCTGGACTGGAATAAAAGATGTATGGTACTAATTAGTAGAAACGAGTAAAACTGTTCTTGCTTTTATTTTATAGTTTCAAGTAATAATTTAAAAACTAGACAATTCATTAGAACGTGAAAAAAATGAAATTCGATATTATTATTCTTGCTGGAAAATCAAAAATGGATGACCCATTATTGAACTATATTTACGAGAGATATAATAAAAAATACGAGTCTAAAGTTTTAATAGAAAATAACGGTGTTCCTTTTCTTAGACTTATATGTGATGTTTTACGCGAGTGTCCATCAATAGGGGATATTTACATTGCAGGATTGACAGAGAACGATATTGAACTCCCTTATCCTGTTCACTTTTTAGATGTAGGCAAAGAAACGAGTACAACTGATAAAATAGAATACTGGATTAATAATTATTTATCCAAAAAGAATCCTGTTCCAAGTTTAGCTTTGATTATGAGCGGAGATATTCCAACAGTTAAGCCCGAACATATTGAAGATTTTATTAGTAAAATAAAAGATAAAGAATGTGACTTCCACTATGGAGTAGTAGAACAAACTGATATGGAAAGAGTTTTTCCTGGGAGCAATAGATCTTATGCTAAACTAAAAGATGGTAACTTCTGCGGTTCTGATATATTTGGAATCAATCCTCAAACAATCCTCAAGTATTCTAAAACTTTTAGAGAACTAACATCAAAGAGAAAAAGTTTCTTGAAGCAAGCTTTCTTCGTCTCTCCTTTTAAATTCATCAAGATCGTTCTAAGACGAGCTACACTTCAAGAAGTAATTAACATAGCAGAAAAAGCTTTAAAGATGAGTGTTGATATCCAAAGATTATCTTATCCAGAGTTAGCAATGGATATAGATAAACCCTTTCAATATGAAATAGTAAAAAGATATTTGGAAAATGAAGAACAAGTGTAAGAAGTAGAAAAAATTAAAATTTCATTTTTCAATTTTGAACAAGAACTGGAAAGAAGATCAGAGATGCCTAAAAATAAATTTGTTCAAACGCTCTTAAAATATGATGAAAAAATTTCTAAAAAAGTAGCTATTAAGCTAAAATCAATTCAAAAAATACTTGGATTCATTTCTCTTTCAGGAAATTCTCAACCTTGGATTATTTTATCCGCTGTGTTCTTTATTTTTAATGATTTCTTCACCCGTATTCAGAACCTCTCACAGATTATAGCCGTTCTTTTTTCTGCAAGTATAGTAGGAATAGTTAAAATAATCGTAAAAAGAGAAAGACCCAATCATTTAATGGTAGAAGAATATATAGCAAAAGTAGATTACTACTCTTTTCCTTCTGGACATAGCACAAGAGCAATTGCTTTCTCAATTATGATAACTTATTATTATCCTGCTTATGGTTGGATATTTATTTTATGGGGATTAATCATAGCTTTTACCAGAATAGCACTCGATCTTCACTACTTTTTTGATGTAATAGCAGGAATAATATTAGGGATAATTGGAGGAGTTATAGGAATTTTTGTTTACCAGAAATTAGTAATAGTCTTGAGTGATTACTCTTTCTTCACCTAGAAAATTTCACCAAATATAATTAAACAATTAGAGACCTTTATTAACTTAAAAGATTATTACTTCACATGCTAAAAAGAACAAAAGAATTTACTCAAGAAGATTTCCAAGACAAAGATTTGCTAGTTTATGACCCTTTTTACGATAAAAGGATAAATATTCCCATTAGAAGAGGAGGAACAACTTACAATGTTAGTCTAATAGATATGAATGAAAGTCCTCTTCATCCTGATTGGACTGTTATATGCGTTCACGGTTGGGGTTCAAATGCATTAAATTATCGTTTTGTTCTAAAGTACCTTTCGTCATATTATAGAGTAATAGCTTACGATCTAAAAGGTCACGGAGAATCTGATAAAGATGAAGACACTTACGATTTAGGATTGTTTACTGAAGAGTTGGCTCAAATTATTGATCATTTTAACCCCAACAATTTAGTCTTAGTTGGACATAGTATGGGGACAGCAATAGTTATGAATTATGTCTATTTAAATCCTGGAAGAATAAAAGCAATGGCACTTGTTTCTTCTTCTGCTGATTTTGGAGAACCTTTACCTCGTATTGTTCCTCTAGTTTTTTCCAAAGTAGATGAAAGACTCAAGAATGCTTTAATTCACGCTGGAATGGCTCTATGCGTGACCAAAGATTGTCCTAAGATTTTATTAGATATTCTTCGAGAACAAAATAAAAGAACCCCCTACGAAGTTTATAGAAAAGCGCTTTTGAATACCATTTATCCGTGGAAAAAAGATGAGGACCTGAATAAAATAAAAGAGCCAACACTAATTATGGTTGGAGACAAAGATATCGTAACTCCTGTCTCAAATTCTGAAAAACTAAACAAACTAATTCCTAACTCCAGACTTCTTATAATTCCTAATGCTGGACACTCTGTCCTAATTGAAAAAGGTAAACATGCCGCACTTCTATTGTTAGAGTTTGTAGAATTTATAAGAGAGCAAGAACAAGCAAAACAAAAAGAAGAAAGTAAGGAATGAAAAAATAAAAGTAATTATTCTTCTGAATTTATTTTAGGAACAACTTCAATTTTTTCTTTTTCATCTATTACTATAGGTTCTTTGAAACTTATCCAGTAAGTCTTATTCATTATTGTGTCTACATCTAGTCTGTTTGAAACTTCTTTTGTTCCTAAACTAGCTAATCTTATAATAAACCATTCAAAACTGTATTTAAAGTTCTTTTTACTCCAAGTAACAATCAGTAAATGATAACAATAGGTAACGAACAACGCTACTAAAAGGGCATATCCTGCTTTTTCATATGGGAGTTTATCCCTTACTAGGTCATCGTCTACAAGAAAACTAAACAGCCAACGAGGAAGCAAGGAAAATATCTGTAAAGAAAAAACTGTAAGAGCTACAGTTCCCCATAACCGCATCGTTCTGACAAATTTTCTATTTGCAAACTTTTCAGGGTTACCTTTAAATTCTACATAATTTAGCAATAATGCTACCACTCCGATCCAAGCAAAAAGAAGAAACATGAAATATGACAGATTAGGTCTATTCCAAGTAAAATCAAAACGAACTAATGGATCTTTTGTTATCTCTCCAATAACCAGTAAAATTCCCCCTAAAATCGCAAATCCAAAACTTGCTATTCCTAAATATTGGGGAAGTTTTTTTGATGGTTTTGGTTTAGCTAGTAGTATCCCTATAATTGAACCAATAAATGATACTGATAGGAAGGGGAATAAGGGTTCTAAATCTCCTGCTAAAACAACAAAAATATAGGTTTTAAAGTTGTGATAACTTCGAGCAGTTACTTCATCTGGCCATTTAGGATAAAGAGGATCAATTAACCTCCAAAGAGGATAACTTAAAGCTAAAATTGCGAAAGCTAATCCGGCATAAATAAGAACATTACGTTTGATTTTCAAATATCCTTTGTTTTTAATTAAGAAGTAATGAATTATACCATTGATAATCATACACCAACCAATTGCTTGCAGAGTTTCCATGGTGAAAAAAGCCCTACCAAATCTTAGCCAAAAATCTTGTACTGTGTGGATAGCCCACGGTGTAGTCCCCTTTGATCTTATTGAAGTGCCAATATATCCGTAATAAAGTAATCCTTCTGTTATTGCTCCTACGATTAGTAATCCAACTCCTGTAAGTATTTGTTTGGCTAAAATTTTGTTAGGGTCATAACCTTTTGCTGCTTTTTTAGTCATAGCTAAAACATTGACTATAGCAGAAATTAAAAGAAAATACCCTGCCCATCCACTTAAGAATGCTATTAGAAAAACACTAGCAATAATAAGTGGGCTTTTTTGTAAAAGTTGGTCTATATTAGTTGCCCACGAAATATCGTACATATGTTGTATCTCATGGAGAAGGACCATCATAAAAATCGCCAACCCTCTCTGAAAGTCTAGAGAGGCTATTCTTTTCATTTGTTTTACTTCTTTCATTTCAACTGATTCTTTTGTTAAAGTTGACATTTTACGCTCTCTTTTCAAAGTCTTTTCCGCTGTCTTTTAAAACTTTCTTTAATCTTTGTATATAACTAATAGAAGGAGAGAAAATAGAGTGAGTTTATTTCAATTCAATTAACCAAATAAAAATTAAATTAAAAACTAAATGATAAAAGCACTTATTCTTTTTCATTATCCTTCTCTATAAGTTTAAAGAAACTGGCTTTTTCATTTGGGTAAATTAATGTTGACATTCCTACTGAAGTTCTGTTAATTATCTCCTTCCCTTCAAGTTTGTTCAAAATTCGAGAGACTGTAGCTTGGGATAAACCTGTTTTTGCAGCAATAGACGCTTGATTTTGTCCTGGTTTTTCTATTATTATTTTCATAATCTTCTCCTCCTTCTCATTCAGGAATTTGGAAAGCTTGCCTAAATCGTATTTTTTTGTTTTCTTCTTTTCTATTTTTGCTACTTCTTCCTTGCTGTTCTGCCAGATAAAGAAAATTATCACTAAACTAGCAATCAAGAAAGAAAAAAGAAAAATAGATACTATCATCCAAGGGTTAATATCAGCAACAACATAAGCATGAACTGTACATTCTGTTACTTGTTTGGACAAATTAGATTGGAAGATTATTTTACCCGATCGTTCTCCAGCTTGAAGTTTTATTTCAATAGTTACTTTTTTTTGTTCCAAAGGAAGAAGATCAATAGTTTTGTATTTAGTTGAAATCCAAGTAACGTTAGCTGTAATGTTTACCTGTTGATGAACATTCAAGATATTTGTTAAAGTAAAAATCTGTTTAATTTTATTAGCACTTCGAGGAATATATCCTACTTCCCATACCAGCGGAGAAACTAAAAAGACATTTTCCAAAGATTTGTACTTAATTAATAAAACAAAGTTACTTGAATCAGCGTAGTTCCAAGTAAGTTTTAATTTTTCTCCTATAGTGCTGATTGTTTGTGGCTCAGGATTAGAAGAGTATAAAGAAAGACTGTTTGTTAGAAAAGTGGTTATTGAAAGAATAGAGACTGATTGGGTGAAAAAAATCCTAAAATCAAAATTTAAAGTTCCTTGCTCCTCTTTATTTTCGCTTAAAAATACAATATAGAAAGAGTATTTTTCACCTACTGAAAGAGCACGAGGAAATCTGTAAATTATCTCAGTATATCCACTTGTTAAGTTATAAGAAGATGAAATAAGGAGATTTCTTCCTAAACTATCAGAAACTAGTAATTGAGAGATATTCCCCCAAATAAAAACCTTATCTGTAATTGAAGTAGCGTTTTCTTTAGTTTGCAAATACTCAATACTTACATTACAACGTGAAGAGAGAAAATAAATATCAATCACTATATCAACAGAAACAATTTTAGCAGAATTTACAAGTTTAGGTTTTTTGTAAGACGATATCTCAGGAGAGTAATCATCCTTAAGATTTAAGTTTACACCAAATAATGGTTGAAATAATAGTAGCACAAAAACAATTACGAAAAATTTCTTTACAGATGAAGATTTTACCATTTTCTTATTCACTAAGGATTACGCGTTTTTATTTCTTTTTTATTTCTTATCAAATAAAAAAATAAAAAGAAAAAAGAGGATAATTTTAGAATTCAACATCAACATAATCAAAGAATTCAAGATAAGTCACTTCTAATTCTCCATTTCCGTTGTCATCTATTATTTCTATCCAAAGCCCACCGTTATCATTTGAATAGAGTTCAACATACCAATAACCATATGAAAAGCTTATCCACATCTCATAATCAGGATTATCTTGAATGAATTGTTGAACTTCAGGCAAAGTTAAAGCAAATTTTTCTACTTCTTGTTCTGTATGGAGAGGAGGTTCAGGGATATAGTATTCTAAATAGATTACTTCTCCAGTAATGTCATCTATTTCTGCAAAAAGATAAGCTTCCCAAGAGAAAGAAGAGTAAATGTCTATATACCAGTATCCAAAACCATCGTACCAGATGTACATTTCAGTATCTTCCACGTTTGCTAGAAATTCTTGCACTTCTGGTAAAGCTAAAGCAATTGCCTTTATCTCTTCTTCTGTGTGAATAGCAGGAGTGGTCATCAGTTTATCTATAATTTCTCCTGTTGTATCGTCAATATATAGTTCGATCCAATCAGTATAGTTGTAATTATAAAAACCAACTACCCAAGTAACGTTGGTAGAATAATCAATTGGATAACCTATTTCTCCATTTTCAGTGTCTACTGTGTTTATAGTATTAGTTCCTTCATCTCCATTGTTATCGTTTATTTCTCCTATTTCAGGGACAGTCATATTATCTCCAAATTCCTCATCATAACAGTAAAACCAGTCCATTAAATAAACATAAACTTCGTAATCAGGATTGTTTGTAATAAATGTTTGAACATCAGGGTCAGTCAGCGCTATTTCTACAACCTCTTGTGGAGTAAGAGTAGTATTGTATATATCCTCTGAAGAATAAACATCTACTATTTCTCCTGTAACATCGTCAATAGTAACAGTACACCATGAAAAGTAATATTCATCATAAAAATCAACAAACCAGTATTGATAAAAGTCATAGTAGGCATATACTTCATATTCAGGATTTTGCTCTATAAAGTTTTTAACTTCCTCATTCTCTAAAGCAATGGCTATAACTTGCTCCTCTGTTAGATTAGACTCATCCGAATAATAGAATGCTTCACTTTCAACAACTTCACCAGTATTATCTTCAACAATAGCATAAGCATAACTCATCCAGTCATCAGCATAAAACTCCACATACCAATAACCAAATCCATCGTAATAACAATATTCTTCCACACTAGAATAATTAGAAAGAAATTCTTGTATTGTAGGATCGCTTTTAGCTATGTTTTTCACTTGCTCCTCAGTTAATTTGGCAGGTATTGTATCATTATATTCTGTATAATCTGTATTGTCACTAGTATTTTCATCATTTCCTTGTTCATTATTAATAAAAATAGGTGGTAATTCTTTATTCTTTTTAGCATTTGTTCCAACTACTATTCCAATGGCAATAGAAGAAATGAACAAGCTCATGAAAGCAGTAACCAAAATTTTTTGCTTCAAATTCATGTTTTCACCACTATAACATTCTATGAAATAAGACTTATACCTTACTTGAAAGATATGTTTCAAAAAATGAAATTAAAGATTAGAGAGTAAAAAAATGAAAAAAACATTTATTTTCCTCCAGGCAAATTATCTTTTCAGGCTTTCTTCCGAATTATAAGGCTCTATATGGATAACTATATCCTTGAAAACGCCTGTGTCCTCAAGTTTTTTCTTAAGTTTCTCAGCAATAGCATGAGCATCTTTTACTATCATATCTTCATCTACAAGAAGATGAAAATCTCCTGTCCATTGATCGTAAATTCTACGTAATCTTACGAGATGAACCTCTTTAACATGCTCACACTCTAAACCTTTTTCTTCAATAAGTTTAACTATATCTTCAGGAGGACCTCTATCTAATAAAATAGGTAAACTGTCTTTAGCGATATCATAACCAGTAAGGATGATAACAACGACAATTAATAAAGCTAACACAGGGTCTAACCAGTAAACTTCGAAATAAGCTCCAATAATTGCTCCAACAACTAAAAAAGAAGCAATTACATCACTACGAAAGTTTTTGCTCAATGAAAGTATAGAAGGAGAATTGAGCTTCTTTCCAATAACAAATAAAACATAAGACAAAAAGAACTTACCAACAATACTCGTTAAAGCAACAATAAGAATAATCCATTCAAAAACTAAAAAATCTTGGTTAATCAGTCTACTAATCGCTTCTTCTGCGATCTGGTAAGAAGAAAAAATCATGAATACAACTATAGCCAAACTTAGAAGAAATTGGAACTTTTCATGACCAAAAGGATGATCACGGTCAGCAGGCTTCTTACCCATCTTTTCGCCAACACCAGCAAAAATAGACATAATAAGATCAAGCAAAGAATCAAAACCATCAGCCAATAAACTAACAGAATTAAACAATATTCCAACGACAATCTTTAGAATCATTAATATTGAATTAATAAATAAAGACAATCCAGTAGCAATAAAATTTAAACTAAATTTTGCCATAAAGGATTTTTTTTTTGATATCCAATAAACTTTTCTTTATGTATAAGGTTTTCAATGTTCTAAATATCTGCTTAAGTTTAAAGTTGATAAATAATAATCATACTAGTATATTATTATAAAATAAATTTGAGATAAAAATGTAGAAAAAATCATTTCTCAAAATTGAGTATTTAATAATAATCAAACAGGATATCTTCAAGTTTTTTCAGTAGAAAATAGAAAAAAGTAAAAAATTATTTAACAGTACTTTTTCCAATCCAATTGATGTATTTCTTTAATCCTTCGTCAATAGTTATTTTTGGTTCATAACCAAGTAACTTTTTTGCTTTCGTTATATCTGCTAAAGTTTCAACTGGGTCAGACTTATATCCCTCTTTATAGATAATTTTTGCTTTTTTACCAATATATCGCTCAATCTTTTTAATTAAAGAAGAAAGAGAAATTGATTTTCCAGTTCCTAAATTAATGATTTCAAACTTTATTCTTTTTTTCGCCGCCCTCATAAATCCGTCAACAATATCGTCAATATAAGTAAAATCCCGCCTAGTGGACCCATCACCATTAACAACGATTGCTTTATCTTGTCTGATTGCATTAACAAATCGAGAGATAGCCATATCAGGCCGTTGATGCGGACCATAGACAGTAAAAAGTCTTAAGGAGCAAAAATTAATGTCATATAAATAAGAATAAGTTTCACCATATAATTCACAAGAACGTTTACTTACAGCATAAGGAGAAATAGGTTGTGGAGCCATTGTTTCCTTTAAATATCCTTCATTATTTCCATAAACAGAAGATGAACTGCTAAAAATAAATTGACTAATATCATACATTCTACATAATTCTAATAAATTGTTTGTAACCTTTATATTGTTATCAACGTATTTTAGAGGTTCAACAATTGATTCTCTAACTCCTACATTTGCCGCTAAATGAATAATGTTATCAATATTATACTGCTTAAAAATAGTCTTGATTTTTGAAATTTCAAGCAAATTTTTTTCAACAAATAAGAAATTATTGCGTTTTTTTAGATTCTTAACTCTATTAGATTGAATTAAATGATCATAACTTGCACTTAAATTATCTATTCCAATGATATTATTTTTTGAAAGTAAAAGAGTCTTACATAAATTGAAACCTATGAATCCTGCACAACCAGTAATAAGAATATTCTTTGCATCAAAATTGTTATTACTCATTTATCAACAAGAAATTCTACTGTATAAAAATTGTATGCTATATAATCAAAAAGAATAGAAAATAGACTAAATAACCCCATTTCTAATAAATGAATAGTCACCTACTTTAAGAGAATGAGCTTTTAATCCAATTACATCACTATTTGTTCCAACAACAGAATCAGAAATAAATACTCTTTCTAGCCTTGAATTTTCTAATATAACAGAATTTTTAATTTCACTGTTTTCTACCTTAACCCCTTTCTCTATCATTACATAAGGGCCAATAGTAGATGAGTGAATTTCGCAGTCTTCAGCAATATATACAGGTGGAATTATGCTAGAATTCGTGACATTTCCAAGCACTTTATGAGTTTTTTCATTTAAATAGTGTTTATTCACCTCTAATAAATCTTCAGGATACCCAATATCTAACCTCCAACCATGTATTTTTGAAACCTTAACTCGATAATTATTGTCAACTAATTTTTGTATTGCATCTGTGAGCTCATATTCTCCACGAGCTGAAGGCTGTAACCCAGATGTCATCTGAAATATTATTGGAGAAAAAACATAGAAACCTGAAATAACATAGTTACTCTTAGGGGTTTTTGGTTTTTCTTCAACAGATATAACATTATCACTATCATCTATCTCAACAACACCAAATCGTTGAGGATTTTCATGCTTTTCAATGTGTAAAGTTGCAGCAGCATTTGAAGAAATATGAAGATCAATAACTTTTTTCAAGTTTGCAGAAAATAGATTATCACCTAATAAAACAACAAAGTCTCTTGATATTTTGTCTTCTATTAGATTTACGGCTGCAGCTAAACCATGAGCTTGATTTGTGTGCTGAATTACATAAGAAATGTTCATTCCTAAATCTTGTCCATTCTTGAAATAATCAATAATTGCATTTCTTTGATAACCAACAACTATAATAATATCATTAATATCTAACATATCACGCATGTATTCAATTGAGCGATGCAAGATAGGTTTTCCTGCGACTGGTAAAAGATGTTTTGGTCTAAAACTTGTAAAGGGTAGTAAGCGACTTCCATGGCCTGCTGCTAAAATAACTCCTTTCATTTTGTAACTCCATACTTTATGTAATATAAAAACTATTCTTTTTGAATTTGTTGTTTAAAAACCAACATAATTTAGATAATAAATATGAATAAAACAAACAGTTATTAATTTATATAATACTTGGCATTTATATCGGCATTGAATAATAAAAATATATTAAGGCAAAGGAAATTTCTGAACGAAAATTCTATTTTGATAATCAATGTTATTAAAAACAATCTTTCAACTTACTTAAATATAAGTTCATAAATTTTAAGTGTTCAAATTTTGTTTGAGAATTCATTTTTTGTTATTTTAATAAAACTAACTATACATAGATATAGTAGGCATGTCCAAAAATTAATTATTATTAATGTAGAGAGTATATGTAAGAATTATGACACACTTCCAGATTATAGACCTCACAAAGAAAAAGAATTTATAATCATTAATAGACTTTTCTTAAGAAACTTGTAAAAGAAAAAAAATTGAAAGTAAAAGAGGAAGAAAAAGAATAAAGAAAAAGAGATGCAGAGTAATGCTAACCTTAGTGATTATTGTAAGAATAGAAAAAATAGTTTGTAGAAAATTAGAAGAAAAATTGTCTCTTTGAGATTTTTTGATAATGGAGTGATAGATGACGAATATTTCTTTAAAATCTACTTTCGCACTGTATGAAGATTGGGAGACAGTAAGGTGTTAGAGCAATGGATAATAATGAGTACTATTTTCAATAATTCGCTTAATATTTTAGGTTTATAATTACCATATAAAACACAGATATCCTACAGAAGAGACAAGCAGTATATATAAAAGACTTAAAAAACACTCATATCAGTTAAATACATTTTTCATTTTATAGAATATCCTTCTCGGAATCAAACTTAATTGATATAAAATCATTGATGGAATAAAATTTCTTAATTTTATCGAGGATGACTCATTTTGATATATAGCTTTCATTTCTATTTCTTTAATTTTTGCATTAATTAAACTTAATTCAAAAAGCATGCTATTCTCAAAAGTATAACCAGCATTCAGCTTTTCATGTCTAATCTTTTTAAATGTTTCTTTTTTCATTGCTGTATAACCATTTTGGGCATCATTCACATTCCAATAACCTGTTGTAATTTTAGTTATCCATGTAAGAATTTTATTTCCAATAAATCGATATTTTGGCATTTGCTCCCTCAATTTCTTATTTGACATTCTATTTCCTTTAGCAAAATCATAATCTTCATCTATAAGAGGATCCAAAAACTTGGGTAAAAGTTCAGCTTTCATTTGTCCATCACCGTCTATACGAACAAAAATGTCAGCTCCTAATTCTTCACCTAACAAGAAGCCATTTACAGTGGATTTACCAACACCTTGGTTGGTTTCATGGACAATAATATGTAATCTCTCTTCTTTGATATTTTTCAATATCTTCAATGTATTATCTGTACTTTTATCATCAATAACAATAATAAAATCTATAAATTCTGGAATCTCTTTGATTACTTCTTCGATGTGATCCTCTTCATTATATACTGGTATTACTAGACATATTTTCTTATTTTTATACAACACAAATAACCTCCAGGTTCGTGTTTTATGCCTTTATTCTATTTGATTTATTTAATTTTTTCTAGTAGACAATAGCGATAAGCTTAAGACACAGTGCTAACTTTTGAAATTACAACAAAAAGAATAAGCTACAAGAAACACAAGCAAAATGAAATAAAATTAGGAAGAAGAACAGAAAAGACTTCCGAATGAAAAAAATATCTTTATAGAAGAAAATTAGGCATAAGCTATAATGAAAAAATATCTATGTGTGAAATGCTGATACTCTAGACAGATGATATAAGTATTCATTTTCTGAAATTACTCTTATAAACTATTTATACTATAATATGTACTCTAGTTCTTTATACGATTAACTATTTGTCTGTCTTATTATAGAGGTGTTGAAAAGTTAAATAAACTATAAATTTATAGTAAGAAGTCGCCCTATTTCAACAATAACAATTATATATAGATATTTAAAGGCTAACAAGAAAAGGAAATACTTAAACGGTGATATTAATTAAAAAATTAATGTTTGTTATCGGAACAAGGCCAGAAATTATAAAAATGGCACCTTTAATTAGAGAAGGATTAACCCGTTATTCTCAAATATATTTAGTTCATACGGGCCAACATTATGATCATAATATGAGTCAAACCTTTTTTAAATCTCTGAATTTACCGCCACCAACTTATAATCTTGAAGTTGGCAGTGGTTCCCATGCATATCAATTATCTGAAATAATAATAAAACTTGAAAAACTGATATTCAAGATTCAACCAGATATAGTTTTTGCTCAAGGAGATACTAATTCGGTTGCGGCAACAGCTCTTGTATGTGGAAAGATCAATGTACCATTTGCACATGTGGAAGCTGGTATAAGAAGTTTTGATATGACAATGCCTGAAGAAATAAATCGAAAAATAGCTGCAGTAACGGCAAATTACCATTTTGCTCCAACTAAACAAGCAGTAATTAATCTGTTAACGGAAGGAGTAAACCATAATAGGATTTTTCTTACAGGAAATACAATTGTTGATGCTACATTACAACACATAGAAATTGCTGAAAAAATAAAGAATAAGGATATTGAAGACATATTTAACTTCTTAGATGGTAGTGATTTCATTTTATGTACTCTCCATAGACAATCAAATGTTAATAATAAAGAATCCTTGAAGGAAATTCTAAGAGCTTTTCAGATCTTACAAAAAAGAGGAATCAAAATAATCTTTCCATGTCATCCAAGAACAATTAAACAAATTAAAAAACTAAATCTCGATAAAGAATTCAAGAAACTTACTAATCTTTATTTATGTGACCCTTTAGATTACCTTTCTTTCATTAAATTAATAAAAGAATGTTCTCTAATACTAACTGATTCTGGTGGAATACAAGAGGAAGCTGCAACTTTAAAAAAGAAATGTGTAACATTGCGCACAAACACTGAAAGACCAGAAACAATAGAAATTGGATTAAATGTATTATCAAAAACAATAGCAGAAGATATTATTGCAAATATCGATTTACAATTGAGTAAAGATATTTCAAAAATAAAAAATTATAAGAATCCTTATGGTGATGGGACTGCTTCAAAAAAAATTTTAGATATAATTGAAGAAAGAAGAGATTTAAGCAAATATTATCCTCCCAATTTAGAAGAAGTAGGATCTTATAAGGTAAGACTACATACTGTAACAAAAAGCATGTCAAATGAAGATTTTGAGAAAAATTATGGACAAATATTGATGATATTTAACAAAGAAGGAGATGCAATTCTTCTTCCAGAGGTAGTAAAAGAAGGTTATTCAATAATTTATCTAGCTTAATATATCTTTTTTTTGTCACTAACACATTCAATCACTTTTCTCAAAAATTATTGATGATTTTCATATTGTATCATCAAAAAACTTAAAATGCAAACTGTAAAGATATGATGGACATTAATAAAAATTGGTGATTTAATGAAGATATTGGTAACTGGAGGACTTGGATTTATTGGAACAAATTTGTCAAAAGAATTACGCTCAAGAGGACATGACGTTATCACAGCAGATATTTATCACTCTAAAGAATCAAAAAAAAGCCATATTAGGTGTGATATAGGCGAATATAGACAAATTGAAAGAATTTTTAAAGAACATGAAATTGATTTTGTATATAATTTAGCTGCTGAATATGGTCGTTGGAATGGAGAGGATTATTATGAACAACTGTGGAGAACAAACGTAGTAGGACTAAAAAATATACTAAGACTTCAAAATGAATATAATTTTAGGTTAGTGCATTTCAGTAGTGCTGAAGTTTATGGAGACTATCGAGATGTCATGACTGAAGATGTAATGGATAAAGTTCCAATTAAACAAATGAATGATTATGCCATCTCAAAATGGGCAAACGAATTACAGTGTTTAAATGCAGCAGAAATGCACGGTAATGAAATAGTGCGGATTCGCCCAGTTAATTGTTATGGACCCCATGAAGAATATAGCCCTTATAGAGGTGTTATTCCAATATTAGTATATAGCGCTTTATTTAAGCAACCAGCTGTAGTATATAGCAAGCATAAAAGAATTTTTGATTATGTTTCAGACACAGTAAGAACCGTAGCTAATATAGTTGAAAACTTTATCCCTGGCGAAGTCTATAACATTGCAGCCAAGAAAGAAGTTACAATTAAGTATGTTTCTGATTTAATCCTTGAAGCAGTCGGTACTGACGACTCTCATATTACTTATAAAGAAGAAGAACCGTTTACAACTAAAGCTAAGAAAATCGATTGCTCAAAAGCTTATAAAGATCTAAATCATAGAATAGATGTACCAATTGAAAAAGGGATTCCTATGTATGTTGATTGGATGAAGAAACATTATTCTATTAAATAATACGTTAACGAGAGTGATTTCAATGGAAAAATACTTGGAGAGCTATAAAGATAAAAAAATATTAGTAACAGGAGGAGCAGGAGCCGTCGGTTCGTTTTTAGTGAAAAAATTACTAGAACTAGGTTCGTTTGTTATTGTTTTAGATAATCTCTCTTCTGGATATGTATGGAATCTGCCTAATGATGGAAATTTATTATTTATTGAAGGTGATGTAACAAATGATATAGATCTTAAAAGAGTATTTAGTGAAGAACCAGAAATAATTTTCCATCTAGCTGCATTTTTTGCAAATCAAAATTCTGTAGATTATCCTGAAACAGATCTAAATACTAACGGATTTGGAACCTTAAAACTGCTTGAGTATTCAAAAATCTATAATAAACTTAAACGATTCGTTTACGCTTCTTCAGGCTGTTCTATCTATCCTTCAGACGCAGAAATGCCCTATAAAGAAGAACTAACTAATATGTATATGACTACACCGTACCAAATAACTAAAATGTTAGGTGAATTATATTGTAATTATTACTGGAAGATTCAAAAAGTTCCAGTTGTAAAGGCTAGATTCTTCAATTCTTTCGGACCTGGGGAAGTACCTGGACAATATAGAAACGTTATTCCAAATTTTATCTTTTGGGCTAAATTAGGTTTGTCTCTTCCTATTACAGGAACAGGTGAAGAAACTCGAGATTTTACCTATGTCGGGGATATAGTAGATGGATTATTAAGGATGGGCTATTTTGAAGAAGCAATAGGAGAAGAGATAAATCTAGCTGCTGGAAGAGAAGTAAAGATTTTGCATCTAGCTGAACTAGTAAATAAACTAGTTGGAAACGAAGCTGGGATTGAATTCAAGCCAAGACGCAAATGGGATACTAAATTAAGAATGTTAGCTTCTAATGAAAAAGCAAAAAAGATACTAGGATTTAACCCTAATCCGGACTTTGATGGCTGCTTGAAAAAAACAATCAAATGGTTTGAAGAAAATTGGGAAGATATTAAAAAATCAGCAGATTTTCCACCGGGGATGTCTTCTGCAGTAAGAAATAGGTCTGGAAAATCTTCCTAATTTATTTTTCTAAAAAATTTAATGTTAAACCTGTCATATTTGTCTACATTAAGGATATAAAATTGAAAAGAAGATATTACTAGGAGAAAAATGTAAACGCAATCATGTTCAGTACACTTGTATTTAACAATCTAGTTTTGTAATTATTAAAGGACTTTGTGCAGTCGATCAAGAGTGATAATCACAGTAGTAGTAAAATCTTTTTCCTTGAAACTATTTTAGGACTCCAATTTATAGTTTATTCTTAAGATCTTATTTGATAGGAGTCAGTTTTACATTACTGTATTGGATTAAGAATCTTTAATAGTCGATTACATTGTATTAAATTTAGATTTTCTGCTACTAAACACATACAATACTTTATAAAAATTTGAACTTCTTAATTGTATACACTCAAATTTCATCTTCTCTTTTGTTTCTCTTTTATAATCTTGACTTTAATTAATATATTTAATTAAAGGATTGTTGTTTTTGTTTAGAAATGTAACTTAAACTTTGGAATTAGGAAACTCATCTTGAATACAGTACAAAAGAATGATTTTTCAAGGGTAAATGATTAATCACAAAAAGACAAAAACTTAAAAATATCTTGTATATCCTTGCTCAATGAAAATTAACCCTTTAAATAACCCTTTTCACATCATATATCTTTCAATTTCATTCTTAATAATGCTTGATGATATCCTTTTTCCAACTGCTTTTTCACAGTACTGTTATATTATTGGTTCAACATTCATAATGATATATGTCCTACTAATAGTTTCAAAAATCATTCAACAAAAATATATTAATATTATATCAATTATTGTTTTAGAAGTAACTGCCAGTTTATTGAATTCATTAACATTGAAATATTATAGAATGAATGGGTTGATTATTCACAAATTATTTGAATTTTGGTTTTATCTTCCTCTTATGCTTGGTATGTTTTACATCAGCTATCATATATTACATGAACCTTTTCTCTCTTCAAAGTTTATTTTAGTAGTTATATCTATTTTAGCAATATGGTTGAGAGTTTTACCACATATATCTTTTAGTTATCTTGTATTTGGTGATACATATTATCTATATAGTACAACTTTGGTTCAAGCTAATTTAATTGATTTGGCAAACCCTACCGAGTTATCATATTTTAAAGCGTTTTCAGGATATAATTATATCACAGCATGGCCATTTATGCTTTGGATAACTTTTCTTGTAGCCAAAATTGGTTTCCCGCTTGAATTCTTCCTTGGTTATTTTACACCTGTTTTTTGTGGAAGTACAATTCCAGTACTCGGTTACAAAATTTCAAAAAAAATCTTTAATGCGGTTTTCAAAAATAAAGATGTAGAGAGATTATCGCTATTTAATGCTTTAATTATATCAACAATTGGAGTAATAATATTTTTCACATTAGAACTGTCACATTTTGCTTTTGGTCTTGTTATTTTAATATTATCGCTAAAATTAATGCTAGAACCAAAAATTCTTTTAAAAAGCAAGTTTAAATATTTTTTAATGTTATCATTATCTTTCATCACTATTGTTAACCACGCAATTTTAGCTTTAGTAGACTTAGCAATATCTACAACTTGGATTGGATTAATCTTAAAAACCAATACAAAAAATAAAAAAGAAAAATTATTGTTTCTGTTTCTATGGTTATTCAAACTCTTGTTTTTTGTTTTATTTTCATTTTCTTCTAAACGATTGATTATCTTAATTAAAGCTTTTAATATAAACCCAAGTTCATTTATGATAACAGCTGTTCCAATAGCTACAATTCTCTTTTCTACTATTTTTTTAGTATTTATATATTACTTTTCTTCTATTGATATTTACAAAATACTAAATAGAAATATGAAATTTGCACGCTATATTCTAATAATCATCACAACTTTAAGTTTAATAGTCTATAATTCATTTTTCAATGTCAGAATCGTTGGAACAATGATAAAATTATTTTTTGTAATTGTTATAGGATTAAGCATTCTTTCAAATAATGGATTTAAAGAAAAAACTGATGTTTTTACTATGAAATATCTTTTGTTTTCATTATTAGTAATTGGTTTTATTTCTATTGGTATAATATTTTTAGGGGTTATAGGTGGTAGTGGTATTGGTTTTTTCTTAAGATTTTTTACTATACTTACTATTATATCTGTTCCTATTTTTAGTGAAAAAATGTTCAGCATTTATATGAAAAATCTGAAAGGTAAAGTTATAGTTTTATTAGTAACATCAATGATTGTTGTCAACAGTTATCCAATCAGTATGTTACATCCTTTTGATTGGCAATTTAGAGATCAAATGTCATATGATTTAACAAATGATGATTTAAATATATTAGATAAGTTTGCAAGCATATACAAAAGTGAAAAAGAAGCAAATATTAATAAATCTATAATGGTATTATCACATTATCCTGTAAATTATCAACTAATAAGAAATGGTATTAGTTTTATTGATGGAGATGCATATAAATTTCTGATATATTGGAGTCTTCAAACCAATGAAAATAATTCCAATAAAGTATATAAGATGATGTACAACCTTTTTAATATCCGCTACATCATATTCAATAAATATATTATAAAAAACCAAGTTTCTATTGATGAATATCAATTGTTTCTTGAACTTTATAATCTTTCAAATGGTTATAGAAAATTACTAGAAAGTAAAAATCTACTAATTGTGGAGATTATACCTTATAGATATTCATATTTTAAACTTTATTAGAAATGAAGGATTGAGTAAGTTTATGAGAATCGCATTTGTAACATTTGAATACCCACCATTTATAATCGGTGGAGCAGGAATTTATGCAGAAAATTTGACTAAAGAGTTAGCAAAGTTAGGTCATGAAGTTTATGTGTTTACTCCTTCAATTGAAAACGTAAAATGGATGCATCATAATGAAGAAATAAAAAATCTACAAATAATAAATGTAAAAATAAATAACAAACTATCATTAAGAGCTCTTCAATTTTGGATACAAGTACCAAAATACATCAAAAGAATTGAAAAGAAAAAGAAGTTCGATATAGTACACTTTAATAGTATGTCATATTGGTCTCTTAAAAATAAGTTAGTGAAAGCTCCTCATGTAATAACCATTCATCATGTGGTCAGAAATGCCATACAAACAAACAATTTTGGCTTTATCTTTAGAATAAGAAGTATTAGTGGAGAAAATAACTTTATCATCCCCTTTATCGAAGAGAGATGTGTTAAAAATGCTGACAGAATTATTGCAGTAAGCAATTTTACAAAAAATCAATTGATTAAAACTTATAGCATCACATCAAATAAGATTAAAGTAATTTATAATGGAATTAATTGGAATCAATTTGTTTTTACTGAAGATGATTTTGTAAAACTTAAAGAACAATACAATATCCCTAATACCCCTATTATTCTTTTTGTTGGGAGAGTAGATGATCCAAGAAAAGGTTTGGATTTCCTTCTCAAATCATTTAAGAATGTATTGAAAAAGATTAACGCTACGTTACTTGTTGTAGGGAAAGAACAAGATGGTACAGCGAGAAAACTTACCGAATCATTAGGGATTTCTAAATCTGTAATTTTTACTGGGTTTATCGATGAAATGACCTTAAAGAAATGTTATAAACTATGCGATGTGTATGTATGTCCATCAAGGTTGGAAGGATTTGGCTTAACAATTCTGGAAGCAATGACTTTAGGAAAACCAATTATTGCAACAAGAACAGGAGCAATACCTGAGATAACACCAAATGGTATCTTAGTTAACGTTGATGATATAGAAGGATTATCAAATAGCATTTACGAAATTCTTCAAGACAAAAAACAAGCAGAGAGATTAGGAGAACAAAATATAAAATATGTGAAAGAAAGATTTAGTTGGAAAAAAACTGCCAAAAAAACAGAACAACTATATAAACAACTGATTGATATCCATTTCTAATAATATATATAAATGACCGAAAAGGTTCAAGGAGGATCATGATATAAGAGTTTCGAACGCTCTAGTCTCAACGATCTCTTGAAAATAAATGTTAATAAACTATTCTGGATTAAAGAGTAAGGCCATCATCTATATCTTATAAGGTTAATAGTTGAACCCATGTCTACCCAAGAGCAAAGTTCTACCATTTCTCTCAAAGAAAAGAATAAATAATAAATTTGCAAAAGAACGAATGAAATAACAAGGACAACCTCAACTATCCTAACTGACAATAGTTCTTTCTTCTCCTTTGTTATATGAGGAAAATGCACTTTCTCCCATTGGTGTCATACTGAACTATAAAACACGTTAATCTCAAGTCTCTCATCCGAAACTTGTAGATACTATAAAGATTACATGGTATTATTATTCGTGAGATATAGAAACTAAGTCTAACTTACTGTATTTCCAATCTTTCTTTCTACTTCCTTATTACAATTTTGGTTTCCTAAACAGTCTATTAACTTCCTAACTTTTGGAGAAAAGTTTTCAAACCAACCTATGTTTTTGACACCCAAAAGTGTAACTCACATCTAGAGAGTGAACAATGGTAAGAGTTGAACACTCAAGTGTCTCAGATGCAATCTTTGTATATCCTTTCTACTTTTTTTACAACGTTACTCCAATCTAAATTCTTTTGAATATATTTTTTTCCTCTTTCGACCAACTCTCTACTTTTTTCAGAATTTTCAAGAACATATTTGATCATTTTCTCTAGGCCATTAATATCTCCAAATTTAGTAAAATATCCACAATTAGCTTTCCTGATTATTTCTCCGCAATCATCTGTAACAATGACAGGAGTACCACATAATATTGATTCTAATACAGTTATAGCTACTCCACCCATGTATTGAACAGTATGAATATATAAATCTGCATCTACATAGGCTGCTTTTTTATCTATTTCATCTAAATAACCAACAAATTTAACTTGTTTACTTACTTTTAATTCAACAGTTAATTTTTCAAGTTTTTCTCTTTCTCCAGAATCTGGTCCTGCAATAACAAAATAAATTTTTTCATCAGTCTTTTTAGTAAAATTTGCAAATGCTTTTATCATGAAATTTATTCCTTTCAACTTATGTATGCGACCTAAATACAAAATCATTTTTCCATTTATATTATATTTTTTCTTAAACTCACCATGTTTTGGTAAGTCATAGATAATATCTAAATCCATTCCATTATATATTAAAGAAATTTTACTTTTTTGTATATTCATTTTAATTGCATTTTCCACTTCCTCATTTGAAACAGCAATAAATTTAGACATATCTCGTAGTATTTTATATCCCCAAAAAATATCGAACAACTTCTTCAATTTTTTATTCCCAATTGTTTGGGGAAGTGAATTATGAGATTGTATTATATATGGAATTCTAAACTTCTTAGAATATCTAGATACTATTATGTTTTGATATGACCTTAACTCATGCATATGCACAACATCAAAATCTTTCAAGTGTTTCTTAAGCCAACCTCTCATTTTTGGAGAATATATAAAAAGATTAATGTTAAAATAGTAATTAAATGATAAGATATTAATTCCTAATTTTTTAAGTGAATTTGCATATTCTTCATCAAAATCAAAAGTTGTGGTGAGCACAGTTACTTCATGATTGTTCATTGCTAAATGTTTTGAAAGATTATAACATACATTAACATCTCCACCTTTTTTTGGAGTAAAGTAAGGAATTACTTGAAGAATTTTCATTTATTATAACACACAATTTATCAACATAGTGACCCATATATATTTTTCGTTACAATTTTTTGTATTTCCTTTTTCTTTATTGTTTTCAATTTTAAAATTGATATCTGATGTGTGTGAAATATTATTACTTCATTTTAGGTTTTCTAGTTATAAGATAGAGAAGAATGTATGATACTATAATTGCTTATACTGTAACCTACTGAAGTTTATCAAAAATAGCTATTAGCACAGCTTTTCAAGAACTTTAAAATTGCAAAACTGAATGAATTTGATATCCTCTGCTATCTATTGGAACTAGTTCAGTATTATTTAAATAAGGACTATTTTTCTTTTGTATTGATGTCTTTAGATTCAGTGTTCAGTAATATTAAGGATTCAGTATCTGGAAAAAAAGTATCATTTAAGAGGTACATTTTTAATTTTTTTAATTCAATTATGATAAAAAATGGTATATATATTTTTCTTAGTATTTTTATTTCTTCTCCTCTAGATTTTATTTTCTGGCTACTTGCAGCGAGATACTATCTTCCTGAAGTAGTTGGAACAAATATGTCTGTAATTGGATTGATTACATTAGTTTCTCTCCTCTCAAGATTTGGTTTAGAAAATGGTTTAAAAAGGTTCATCCCCAAAGAATCCGATAAAGGTGCTACTAACTTAATAAACTTTAGTATTATCGTTCTTACCTTCATATCTATCCCTTTTTTTATAATATCAATTCTTAGTATATTATTTCTTATACGCGATTACCCTCAGTGGATTTATTCAATTCAAACCATCAATTTTTTATTTCTCTTATTCATTTCAATAAATATTGGAAATTTGTTTGATTCTATCTTAATTAGCCGTAGTAGAAGTAAATATACAGTTTGGAGATCGATCCTTGTAGGAATTTCAAAGATTTCATTCTTACCTCTTTGTTTCAAACTAGGAAATATTGGTATTTTGGTATGTTATAGTGTACCTGTGTTAATTATTTCATTGTTAATGAACTTGATATTCATAAAGAAAGTTATTCCAAATTACAAGTTTGTCATAACTTTTAAATTAAAAAATAATGAAATGTTGGTTTATTCTTTTAAACACTGGATTTATCAGATATCTGCATATCTTAATGACAAAATTCTACCGACAATTGTTCTTTTAAGAATATCTGAAGAATATGCAGCATATTTTTCAATTGGATATATGATTGTTCTTATTTCATATTTCTTGCCAAAAGCAATTAGCTCTTCATTTCTAGTGGAAGTAGTAAGGAATCCTTCTTCCATAAAACAAAATTTCTTTATGGCAACACTATTTAATTGGATAATTTTAGGCTTTGTTCTTGTTCTTTTTAGTGTTTTTGGTAAACTCTTTCTTGGGTTTTTTGGGACAAATTACAAGATTGTTTACCTTTTTACAGTTATTGGTCTTTTATCATCATTTCCATATGCTTTTAATGAGATGTATTTTAACTATTGTAAAATTAAAAATAAACTGAAAATAGTTATATTCCTAAATACACTATATACCATTTTTGTTTTAATAGGATCAGCAATATTATCTCCAATTTATGGATTAGAAGCAATAAGTCTCCTTATGTTAGTAGGTAATATAATGGTGTCTGTGTCTATATTCTTTTTAGTTAGAAAAGAAATATCTCTATTATTACTCAAAAATTCATAAAATTTATGTGAAAAAAATCTGTTACTATTAATTCAAACAAAGGGGAATTCATCAATTTTAATTTTGCTAACGTGTTTAATAATATACTCACGCTGTTCTTTAGTAAATATTTTTTCAAATTTATTTCGCTTTTTGTTTTCTATTTTCTCATTTACTGATTTCTTCCAAGGTTCATTAGTTAAAACAATATTTTTTACCTTTTCTTTGTAATCTGTAACCATTTTTTCAGAGAAACTAATACCAAGAAAGTTACATATGTCTCTTAAAGTCTTTGATGGTTGTGTCGTTAATCTGTCATAGCTTGTGAAAATGTGATTTTCATGATTAATATATTTCTTGCTAAATAAGATTGCTTTTTTCCACTTATTAATACACTGGTCAATAGTATATCCTCCTTCCCATATTTCAGGAAATTTTGATGAAACATCGTATAGAGATGAAACAACATCACAACCATCTCTTATTAAATGAATAAACCTTGAATTTTTTACTAATTTATCAATGTAGTCAACATAAAAAAGATGATCTGGAGTTTTTTCAACCCAAGCTAATTTGTGATTATCAAGTGTATATTCATCCAGTAGTTTGACAAAATATTTTGTGTATTGCTTTATTGTATATAAATTTCCTAAAGTATCCCTATTATTGTTCAATTTTAAACTATCTTGAAATTCTTGTAATCTCTTCTTTGCTCGTGGGTGACCTAATGTCACATTTAGAAAGAAATTGTTTCCTAATATGTTTCTCACGAACTTTGGGGAGATAACATAAGGAATTTTAGGTAGTAAGTAAATAAAGAAATGTGATTCAGGAAATGAAATAATATCTTCATGTGCTGCTAATAATGACTGTAAGAGGGTTGTACCTGACCTAGGGCAGCCAACAAGGAATATCCTTGATTTAATTTCATTCATATATGGCTTGTATTGTTTTCCTTAAAATGTTTTTTTATAGAAACAGATGTTAGTACTCAACTAATATTGGTAATAGGAAAATATTGCAAATTTATTCAACTTTGTTAATTCTGAAAAAAGAATTATTTAGGAATTTATTTACATTCATCTTTTAGTATTAAACGCTTTGATTGCATTTTATTACTGCATGTAGTCTGCCACCTGGTAACAGTATCTTCAGTTTCAGCTCTTGTTCTTCTGATAAAAATAGGATTAAGAAGTAATTTGCTATTAAAATAACATACTAGAACTGATTGCAATGTTTAATTATCCAGAAGGAAAAGACTACATTATTGCTTCTTCTCTTATGCGAATATAGTAGATTTCTTAGCTGTGGTCTGTATTACTAAATATGAACTACTTTTAGTATGCCATTCTCATTTATTTATTAGTCAAAATAGAATTTTTGTACTTTTTCTTATTCATATATTCTGTCCATATTATAAATTAATAAGTCTTAATAGAAGATTCTATGATCTCTATAATCTTGTGTTTCAAATGTTTTTAGCTGATATTATCGAAAAACAAAATATGAACATTTAATCACAAGGATCCATTTCACATTTTTTGAGATATTGTTTTCTTAAACTTTCTAGACTATAAATAAATTTGTTTACTATACTATCCCAATCATAGCTTGATACAAAATTCAAACCTTTTTCACTAATCTTATCTTTAAGATCTAATGTTTCATTAACAACAGAATAAACATCTGTTGGTTTATCAATATACAAGATTCCATTGTTTTCTCCGAATTCTTTGTATACACCTTTTAGCTTTGTACAAATAACAGGATTTCCAGCAGCTAAATATTCATACAGTTTAATAGGAACTATATTTTCCATAATTTCGTTTTTATGTGCGGGTAATAAATAGTAATCTGCTGCTTGTAAATATATTGGTATGTCTTTGAATGGAACCTGTCCAGTCAATATTATTTTCTCTGGATTTTTTAGCTCTTTTCTTTTTATTGAGATATAATCGAATAAATCTCCTTTACCGACAATCAATAACTTATATTTGTCTAAATCATCTTCATTTTTAACCATGTAATCTGTTAATTCTTTTAATCCTGAGAATTCATATAACCAACCCATGAACATTAATACTATATCATCTTTCACAATTCCTAATCTTTTTCGAATTTGCTCTCTTTGAACTTTTGAGGAATATTTTTTAAGATCAACACCGCCTGGTATATATACACCTTTTTCCAGATTAGCCCCCATACTCACAGAGTAATCCAGTAAACCATGATTTATTACATATATTTTATCACAATTTTTAAGAGTTCTTTTTTCAAAGGCTTTGGCAACATATTGGAGCGGTTTAACAGGAAGTAGAGTATGTAAATGATCAATTAAATAATAAATAAAAGGAATTTTATAAATTTTTGATAGTTTCTGGCCTATAAAACTGTTTAATATCCCAAACCCAATAATGAAATCTGGCTGAAATTGCTTTATCTCTTTATAAATATAAATAAAATGCATTATAGGGATCGATAAAAAGCTTAACAATGGTATTTTTATCATTCCTGGTCTTATTAGTTCAATATTTGCTTCTGAAATAATCTTTGGTGTAGCCTTAGATTTTTTTGTAGGCTCAAATATTCTCTTAGATTGCTTTTCTTTCCATAAAAAGTCATAGTCAATAACTTTGACTTCATGCCCTAAAACGCTTAATCTTTCCATTAGATGGTGTTGTTGATGAGGGCCTCTTAGTTCCCAATCTGTTTCTTGAAGAACTAGTATTTTCATATTATCCTTTCCTATGTCTAAACTTGATAAGAAAAAATCACTTATTAGTTTAACGTTTGAGATAAGAAATATGAAATTATTCATTATGTATTATGTAAATGAAAGTTCCGAAATTTATTCATGGTAGTGTCTAGTTTTCTTCCGACAAAAATATTTGTGGGGACTCTAATAGTAAGATATGAAAACACAAAAACTATCTGCTCTTTTTAAGAGATGCAGAGTCCCCAAAAAAATAATAATAAAAGCGATTTATGAATATATTGATTCAAAGAATGGGTTGAGGACAGTAGCATGGAAGAATGGTTTAACGCATCAAACATTATGGTATTGGGTAAAGAAGTTCAGGCTCTTTAGGGAAAGTTTACATAGAGTTGTAGCAGAGAGAGGGGGAATACCAGAGATTATAGTAGTAGATGAAACAGAGATTAGGACCTCTCAAGGCTCAATATATCTGTGGTTCGCGTTAGATCCTTACAACAAGACTTTACTGGGTTTTAGTATTACTAAAGGACGGAGTAATCTTGAATGTTTACTAACTTTCCGTTATTGGTTCAAATGTTGGGGTTTTAAGCCCCGTATTGTCGTTACAGATGCAGGAGTATGGTATCCTGTCTTACTTCGTCTCGGTATCAAAATCTCCGTTATCAAAGGTGGTTTACGCTCCTATATTGAACGTTTTAATGCTACTCTTAAGAGTTATCGTTGGTTTCATTCTATTCTCCACTGCACTTGTCCTATCCGTGCCGTCTATGGCTCTACTCATCTTTCTGGTTTTCTTACTCTCTTTATGCTCCATTATAATTTCGTTCGTCCTCATCAGAGCTTGGGACATCCTCCCCTTAGTTCCTTTTTACCTAGGAGGTGGTATAAAAACTAGACACTACCGATACCAATATAGTAATACTTTAAAAAGGATTAATTTGAAGTTGTAGTAATGGAAAACAATATATTAAAAAGGATAGGTATATTCAGTTCAGCTTTCTCTCTCTTATTAATTGCAGTTATAGTTTTTAGTTTTGTAATAAGAAAAATAATTCTAATGATAATTATTTGGTTTAATAGAATATTTGAATCCTCAAGAATTCCAATATTGAGTATTTTCATAATATCACTAACCATACTTTTAACTTTTGGAATAATCATATTTATCTTAGGAGAGTTTTATGATTTTTTTTTCCGTAAATATCCAAGTCTTTTATTAGATAAAAAAGAATATTCATTAACTGAAAGTGATAAAAAGAAAATTTCTGTAATAATACCTGCATACAATGAAGAGAAAACTATAGAGAAAGCAATAAAAAGCGTAAAACCTTATTGTAACAATATTATTGTTGTAAATGATGGCTCTACTGATGATACAGCAGCTATAGCTCAAAAAAATGATGTTGTTTTAATTAATCACAAATTAAATATGGGATTAGGAACATCTTTAAGAGACGGAATTAACAAAGCAATAGATCTTAACTCAGAAATTATTATTAATTTTGATGCAGATTTGCAGTATGTAGCTGAAGAGATAGAATACATGGTCTATTATATTATTCATGAAAAATATGATTTAATTATGGGATCTAGGCTTAAGGGTAAAATCGAAAAAATGTCGTTAATAAAAAAGTTTGGAAATAAATTATATACAAGATTGTTGAGATACTTAACTCGATTAGGGATTTCAGACGGACAAACAGGTTTTAGGGCATTTACTTCTGATTTTGCAAGAAAAATAATGATTCGTGGTGATTATACTTATACTCAAGAAATGATTTTAGAAGCAGCTGCTTGCAAAGCAAAAATAGGAGAAGTACCTATAAGCTTTAACAAAAGAAAATATGGTAAATCGCGTTTAATGAGAAACCCTTTACACTTTGCAACTTCAAGTGGTATTTTCATATTAAAAGTCCTAATAGATCTAAATCCCTTAAAAATATACACATTGTTTTCTGTGTTTCTATTTCTTACAGGATTTTTTGTTGGAGGGACTGAAATACTAGATTGGTTAATTACCTCTACGTTAACAAATCCAAGTTTGATTATTCTTGGAATAATAATAATGATGACAGCTTTAATAATAAATAGCATTGCTTTGTTATTTGCTTCAACAAAGAGGTGATAGTAAATTACTTTGTAACTCTTCCTAAATGGAAATCATTCTTGAACTTAAGAGGTTATACATATATGAATAATAAGAAGAAAAATATTGCTATGATTGTCTATTCACATTTTGAAAGCGATGTAAGAGTAAAACGAGAAGCTTATTCCCTAAGTTCAGAAGGATACAATGTTTATTGTATTTCATTAAGGCTCAAAAATGAAGAGAGATATGAGGATAGAAATGGAGTAAAAGTAATAAAACTATTTAAGTGGTTATCAATAATTCCAAAAGGCTCTCTATTGAGATATATTATAGGTAGCTCTCTCTTTATTTTGGCTTCGTTTATAGAATTATTAAAGATTAAGAAAAGTAAAGTAAATTTTCATGTAATTCATATTCATAATCCCCCAGACCACTTAATATTGTCTGGTTTACTGTTTAAATGGATTTATAATGCAACTTTAGTTTTAGATAGACATGAACCTTTTGCTCTCCAAATTGTAAGTAATCTTGGTAAAAGTGAAGAATCTATCTTATATAAGATTTTAAGCGCTTATGAATGCATTGTCTATAAATTTGTAGACTATTTTATAGTTGTAAACAATATTGAGAAAAATGATGTACGATTGATAACTAATAATAAACCTGTATATACAATAAGAAATTCATTTAATAATACTATCAATAACAATAAAATCCAAGGAAGAGAGAGAGTTGAAAATGAACATCATTTTTTAATTTTATATCAAGGTTTTATATCAGAGAGAAGAGATATTGATACACTTATTGAAGCAATTGACATATTAAGAAAAAAATATAGTGACATCAGATGCTATATAATTGGAGACGGTGATTACTTACAAAAATCTATAGATATGGTAAAAAAAAGAGGGCTTTCAAGTTTCATCTATTTTCTTGGTTGGTTAGAACAAAATGAACTTTTCAAGTTTATTGAAAGGTCACACGTTTGCTTGATCACTTTAAAAAACATTCCTGTTTATCAAAGAGCCACTCCTAACAAACTTTTTGAATATATGTATTTTAAAAAACCTATTATTGCAGCAGACTTACCACTAATACGTAATTTATCAGAAAATCAATGTGAATTATATGAACCTGGAAATTCTAAAGATTTAGCTAAAAAAATAATTAAGATAAGAGAGAACATGACATTATTCAAAAAGAAAACAGAAGAGTATGAAAAAATATTAAGTAAGAATCTATGGGTTGTAGATGAGAAGAAATTAATATTAATGTACAGAAAAATAATAGGGTAATTATCATTAAATAAAAGTTTAGCTAACAGATAATATGGGTCGTAAATCCCAAACCCAAAAATGTTCAGTTGAAAAGATGACAGAAGAAACTCTGCTTAAAGAACTAATAAAATATGAATCAGTAAAAATAGTAGAATATAATTCTATTATTGATGAATTTGCATAGCTAACAAAAAAAGAAAGATTCAGTTGTTGAATTATTGATCGAGCTTCATGTGAATCTGCTGGAAGAGAACTTAAAGTTTCTAGAATAATTCTACCTGTCGAGAGATTACTAGAGAAAATGTATTGCTCCCACCACATATAAATTGGTCGTATTTTAGTTTTGTTCTCAATTGTAGATGCATTATAATAATCTATTAGAAGTAAGGAAATACTATGTACATCTGCTAAATCATAACAACCAGCTAGAACAGATAGCCTTATTCCAGTTGCCCTATTACATGAGGCTATTAAACTTCCAGAAAAATTATTAAAGAACTTTGCTAGCTCTATCTCTTCTTCTGTTAATTCAGAGTTGTCAAATGGAGCATTTGTTCTAGTTCTATAATCTATTTGCCAATTTAAATAATATCTGGAATGTACTAAAAGTTGAAGAACAATTAACAAAACTAATATTCGATACAAAGCCTTTTTTGATAAAATGAAATTCAATTTTCCTTCAAATAGAACACCAACTGAAAAAACAAGATATGCAACTCCAAAAATTATGAAAATACTCAAATAGAATTTTATATCGCTAACATATAGGTCTAATAATAAAAAACTAAAGATTACAGAAAAAGATAAAAGGAAAAGGTAAGAGCATTTCTCAAATTTTAATATCATGTTATGTTTATAGAGAAAAACGTCTATAAAATAAATTGCAAACAAAACAGGTAATAATGATAATATATATATAATATAATGATTTGAAATAAATAGAATCAGAGGAAGTTGTAAATAAGTTAATTTTTTTATTCGTCTATTCAATAAAGGAGAGGTTATATTTTCATGACTAACATGTAGGAAGAAACCAAATAAAGCTAAAAGAGAAACGAAACCCCATCCATTGTAAATAACAAAACCAAGTATGTAAAGAAAATAATTTACTAAGTCATTATTGGTATATAGTGTTTTGGAAACTCTTGTGATATTTACATATTGATTAAAAAAGAAACCAGAAAATATAAGTATCAATGCTGAAATTATAACAATATAAGAAAATTTATCATACATAAACTTTTGAACTCTTCCTTTATTTAATTTATACTTTGAATTATTTTTAAGTAATTTTTCAATAATCAAAAAAAATCCAACTAAAAATAAAAGCAATGTGTATGCTGTACTCATTCTATGAAAAAGGGACATTAAAATAAATACCAATGTCGCTTTAAAATAAGATGAAAATTGCTTTTTTTCTACTGTTTTTAGCAAATGTATAAAAAATAGAGGAATTAGTGCAACAAATGGAAACCTTGCAGATGCTAAATTATAGCTGAAATAGATTATATATGGGATATTTATGAAAAGTAAGCTTCCGATTATTGATATTATTGGTTTTTCAAATATGAATTGAAAAAAAGTAAAAGAAGCATAAGCTGAAATAATTAACCATAAAATAACAAAAACATTAACAGCTAGAATTTCATTATGAAAGCATATTATATCTATAACTCCATATATAAATAAAGATCCTATGGGGTAAGGAGAAAATGGATAAGCTCCTAGTAAGCTGAAAGGATGAATAATTAACTTTGTTACATAGCTTGAAAAGAATAATCTACTTTCCCAAATTAAATACCATGAATCGGTAAAAAGAGGACCTTTGTGTGTTGGAATTCTTAAAACATAAGAGATAATAATAATTATAACAATAAATATTAATTTATTAAGATGTTTTCGTACAGTGAATTTCATGAAAAATCTCCTAATCACACAAATGGCTAAAAGACAACAAAAAATATAACTAAATAAAATTTTCTAAAAATAAATTCTAAAAAAATATTTAATTCTTAAAAAAAAATCCAAAAAAAATTGTGAATGCTATGAACAATGTAAAGAAAAAATTACTAGTTATTACCCATAGTTATAACAGTTTTATAAAATATCAAATTGAATCACTTTCCAAATATTTCTCTGATATTTATGTTCTCGTAAGATATAATCCAATAGCTCAAATAGCAAATTATTTTGCAATAGATTATCTTACACCATTTAAAAAAAGTACAAGAATTAATCTTCAGCAAGTACCAACAAATATCCACATTTTTGTAACTCCTGTTTATTATCTACCTATAAAGATTTTTGGAAATTACCTAGCTAAATCACATTTTAGAGCTGTAAAAAGAGTAATCGATATAAATAAAATTCAATTTGATTTGATCCATTGTCATTTTACTTGGAGTTCAGGTTTTGTAGGAATGAAATTAAAAGAGGAATTCAATGTACCTTTAATTATTACTGCTCATGGATATGATATTTATTCACTTCCCTTTAAAAACAATAAATGGATGAGGAGAATACAAAAAGTATTGAATAAAGCAGATAAAATAATCACAGTGAGCAAAAGTAACATTGATTATATTGAAAAATTGGATGTAAAAACCGATGTAACTTTAATTCCCAATGGATTTTCTCCCGATATATTCTTCCCAATAGAAAAAGATCAAGCTAGACGAAACTTGAATATTCCGCTAAATAAATATGTTATCGTATCAATTGGAAATCTAATTAAGAATAAAGGACACAAATTTCTTGTTGATGCAATTAACATTATCAAGAAAACATCGGATCTAGATATTATCTGTTTTATTATAGGTGGAGGAATATTAAAGAAAAAGCTTAAGAAGCAAATAAAGAGATTGGGTCTTTCCGATAATATTTTTCTTAAGGATTATAGACCTTATAGTGAAATTCCAATTTGGATGAATTCTGCAGATCTATTTGTATTACCAAGCATCCAAGAAAGTTTTGGTGTTGTTGTATTGGAATCTTTAGCATGTGGAACACCTGTAGTGGCAACAAGAAACGGAGGAAGTGAAGAAGTACTAACTTCTAAAGAACTTGGACTTTTATGTGAAGTTGGTAATAGCAGTAATTTAGCGAAATATATTGAACAAGCACTTGAAAAAGATTGGGATAAAAAAAGATTAGTAAAGTATGCTGAAAAATTTTCTTGGGAAAAAATATCAGAAGATTTATTTTATATTTATCAAGAAGTGTTAGATTAGATGTCGTCTATATATCTTATTGAGTATTCTTTTTCTATTAAAAGCTTATACAATTCTATTAATCCAAATAGAAAAAGTGGAATACTTACAATTGTCCAAGTAATTATTAAGATTAAAAACTTAATTTTATATAAAAGTAATATGAATATAAAAGACATATAGAGAATTAATATGAACAAATGAAAACCTGATTTACCTTTTGTAAAAAGAAGGAGAAGAATTTGTAGAAAAATATTGTTAAAAAACCCTCCTATAGCTAAACCTAAAGCAAAACCAAACATTCCAAAATCTGGAACCAATAAAATCCAAGAAATTGCTACTATAATTGCTCTAATAAAAGCTAAAATTGGTTGAATTATAACCTTTTGTTCAGATGAAGAAAAATAGGCAGAAGTAGGAGTACCTAATAAAGAATTTATCGCATTAATTAAGAAATATACAAAAACACTCCAATTAACTAGCATATCGTATCTGAAAAATGATAGAATATCTAACCAGATTGGAAAAGATTTCACTAATATTAATGATATACCCAACATTGGAAGTAAAATTGAGGAAAAAGACCAATTTACTTTTCTTATAAACCTAAGAGCTAATCCAGAATTTGATTTTTGAATATTTGTGATTCTAGATAAAAGAAGAGAACCAAGAGATATTGCAATTAGGTTTATTGGAGCCATAGCAGAATTCCAAAAACCCAGAACTCCCATTTCAAAAAAGTTAAGATATTTCTCTGAAATTATTATTTGTATCTGTGATAAACCAAGACTAAAGAGACTTCCAGTTGCTACAATAATAGCATAACGAAGAATTTTTTTGGTTTTTTTGCTGATTCGAAATTTTTTAAATTTAAGTATTGATTTTATTATTTTAACAGAAAAAAGTAAACCAAATATCAGATGGTATATCAATATTGGAACTAATAAAATGTAAATTTTACCAAAAATTTTCTCTTGAGGAGAAAATAAAAGAGATGTTACAGAAGCTGGTAAAAAAATTAAAAATGCAATTCCTTCATACTTAAGAAGCTTAATGAAATTTTCTTCACCTTGCAGTGATTTTCTGTATACATAGTGGATTATATTAGTAAACATTGTTATATATATAAAAAATATATCTAAAGCTGAAATATTGTAAAAAAGGCAAATAAATATCAATCCAACTAATGACAAAAAAGAATAGATTAAAGTTAGAATAATACCATCATCAACAATTTTTTCTATTTCCTTTATATTACTCGCAGCAATAAATCTAGCAATAGAAGGGGCTATACCATTTGATATTGGAATGCTAAGGAGGATTACCCACGAAAATATAAATGAAAAAGCTCCCATAACATCTGCGCTAAAGACCAAACCAACTACTAAAGGATAAATAGTATTAACAACACCAAGAATTACCGTACTTAAAATTGAATATAATATATTATTTGCTAATACTGATTTGAACATATTCGCAAAACCCTTCTTTTTACACTTCAAGAAAAAGTTAAGTATATTAATTATTCGCTTTATTAGTATCTTAATATATTCATTTAAGAGAAAAATAACATTGAGCATTCATAACATTTATTATACATTCATTGAAAAATATAAAACAACACACTTAAAGAGAGGGTACATAGAAATGAAAAAATGGAAGCTTCTTTACTTCGTATCATTTGCATTTATTATATTTCTCTCAACATTATTAAATCCCCCTGATTACGTAAAACTAGCTGATAAGGAAAACTACAAAACAAAAAATAATTTTACCGTAATAAAGTCTGAAAGTGACCCAATTTTCATTGACTCAGATGATGATTTTAGTTTAGCCTATAATTTTCCTGGGTCAGGAACAAAAGAAGATCCTTATCTCATTTCAAATCGCACTATAATAACTACTTCGGATTACGGAATCTATATTTTTAATGTATCTAAATTTTTTAAAATTCAAAATAATATAATTAAATCCTCAAAATACTCAATATATATTGAATCAATTGCAAATAATTCAGGAACAATTTTGAATAATTCATGCGAAAATAATGCAATTGCTGGTATTTTTATAAAAAACTCAAAAAACATTGTTATTAGTAATAATAGTTGTAACTTTAATTATGAGGGAATATCTGTTATAGACTGCTATAATATTACATCAAGTTTTAATAATTGTTCATTTAATAGTTATGGAATAAAGTATAACAATTCTCCATTTTCAATAATTGAAAGTAATTTTTGTGATAACAATAGTATTTTTGGAATTGATTGCAGATATGGTAATAAGTCACTCTTACTAAATAATCAAATGAATAATAATGCTTTCGGTCTTAGAATCGAGGAATCAGCAAATTGTAATGTAGCTTCTAATTCTATTAACAGTTCTACTAGAGCAGGAGCACTAATTTCGAAGAGTTACTATTGTGAATTTACCTACAATAATTTTACAGACAATATTGAATATGGACTTATTTTTTCAAATTCTAAGATGAATAAGATCCATAGAAACAACTTCATCAATAATAGTAAAGAACAATCTTCTCAAGCTTTTGAAGATGATACAAATATATGGTATGACATTGTTGCTTATAAAGGTAATTTTTGGTCAGATTATAAGGGAAAAGGCAACTATACAATCGGTGGACCAACCTTAAATTCAGATCCTTATCCTATCTTAAATCCCACATTAGTTTATCATGATAATATCAAGATTTATTCTAACTCTCAATTTTATAAAAAATATCTGTTTCCTGGGTCAGGAACAAAAGAAGATCCTTTTATAATTGAAGATATTTTTATCTATACAAACTTTGGAATAGGAATTTATATTGGGGGGGTAAATGCATCGTTTATTATTAGAAATTGTATTATATATTCTAGAGAATATGGTATTTACATTAACAAAGCTAGTTCAAGTAACAATGAAATAATAAACAACACCTGTAGAACTCAAAATCAGTATGGTATATTCATTGAAAATTCAGTAAACACCATAGTTGTAAATAATACTTGTTCTAATCAAAACCAATATTCTATATATTTGTATTATTCAGGTCATTCTTTTATTTCAAATAATACTTGCTCAAATTCAAAAATAGGTATTCAATTATATTATTCAGGAAACACAAGGATCGATAATAATCTTTGCATTTCAAATGAAGTCGGAATTAGTTTATATGTGTCAAAAAATTGTACCATAGAAAATAACAATTGTTCTTATAATTCTTTTTCAGGGATTTATATTAGTACAACTCGCCAACTTTTTTCAGTACCAGCCATAATTATAAACAATTTTATTTATAATAATTCTTATTTTGGAATATATCTTTTTGAAGTAGATGGATCATTTATTGCTAATAATTCTATTATTTTGAACGGCATGATTGGTATTTACTTGATTTTTTCAAAATATTGTATAATTACCTATAATAACTTTATAAATAATTTAGGATACGGACTTTCCTTAATAGATGTAGAAAAAACAAAAATCCATCATAACAATTTTTTTCAAAATAATATCAATGGAACATCACAAGCATTTGATGATGGATGTAATAATGAGTGGTATGACAAAGAACAACGAATTGGTAATTTCTGGTCTGACTTAAAAGATGACTTTTATGAAATTTCAGGGAATGCTAATGAGATTGATAAATATCCAGTAAAGAAACCATTCTTACCTCCTTACAATATAGAACCAATTTCGCTACTTCCAAATGATAAACTAAATACCAATGAAATTATTGTCTTTTTCATTGAAATATTTACTTTAATTGCTATTCCTTCTTTCATATTTCTATTTAATAAAAGAATTATAAGAGGTAAATAATAATGAGATTCACTAGATTCATATACAAATTAAAAAATTATGATATTGTATTTAGTACACTTTTTATCTTTGGAATAATTATCCAATGTCTATTTGTTTTATTTAACTGTAGTAAATTTTTTAGAGTGATTCTAGGTGTCATTATTTTTTATTTGCTTCCAGGTTATTTTTTATATTCACTTTTAGTACCAGAAAGAAAAGATGATAATGTTTTTTATTTTCTCCCTTTATTTTTTATTATTTCATGTAGTTTTATTTCAATTATTGCAGTTTTCTATTCTACAACAAAAATAAAATTCAATATTGATTCATTTTTTGTAATTTATTTTGTTTTTATTTTGTTAATTATAAGTCTTGTATTTTTCCAATCTCTAAAAAATAATAAAAAAGTCCTTATTAGGTTCAAAGTTTCGCTAAAAAGTGAGAAAATATTAGATACATTTTTTATTCTTGGAGTAATTTATTTTATTATATTCTTTTTATTCTTGACAATAAAAAATCCGTATTCTTTAGTTCCAGATGAGATAATGTTTGCGAAATGGTCCTCTTATATGCTTAATAATCAAAAAATGCATCCACGTTTTACAGATTCTGCATCTGATATTATGATTATCTATCCCTATGGTTGGGTTTTTATTTTAGCAGTTTTAGAACTTTTGAGCGGAATAAAATCCATATACATTGTTATGTATGGTTCTATTTTCCTTAGTTTAATATTATTAATGTCGATCTTCGCAATTTTTAAATCTAATCAAAATAAAGGCTTTTTTACTCTTATCGTTTTTACTACTTTAACTTTAGATGACTACATAAAACTACCAATAAGGCTAAGTTATATGTTACCAGGAACTCTTGGTTTTATTTTTATATTGATTTTTTTTGCACACTGGAATTATGAATCAAAAGATGCTTTAAAACAAGTTTCTTACAGAAAATTAAGTTTCTTTTCTGTATTATATGGGTCTTTTTGGACAATTCATCATTTTACAAGTATTATTCTATTTCCATTAGTTGTCTTTTTAATATTTTACATTTTAATTTTAAAAGAAAATGAAAGGCGCAGAGTTATTATGTATTTTTTTGGCCTTATGCTGCTAGTATTATTAGCTTCTCTTACATTTCTTTATAAATATATGCTTGTTTTAATAAAAGGAGGAAGTCTTACTATTGATATAATCGGAAATCCTGTATGGATTCCTATTAGTATTTTTGACTGGTTTGAAAAAAGTAGCTATTTATTATATGGACTCCCATTTATAATTATCTTAGTCATCGGAACACTATTGGTATTTACAAATAAAAAATTTGATCAAATCTTACCTTTAATTTTTATATTAACAATATTTACTTTCCGAATATTCACTTACTATATATATAGATCAAATACTTTATTTTATAGATTAGGAATATTCTTCAGTTTATCAATAGGTATCTTCATCGCTAAAACTACAACATATCCAGAATTGATTTTAGATTTAAAAAAGTATAGCAAAAGAATACAGAAAATAGATCTTTCTTCAATTTTCATTATCGTTTTGTTATTATCTAATCTGTTAAATCCATTATTTTCTAAGAGTTTAGATGAAAATAGATACGATACATTTGCTTCTTTTATTTCAGAACACCCTTCTGTATATAAAGAATCAGATATAGAAATTGTTCTTTCAGTAGATATTGAAAATTGTGTGTTTATTGACTTTTACAATGTCACCCCCATTCAAGCTTTATTTGAAAATCTGTTGTTAGCTAAATGGGAAGGTACTAACTATTCTTATTATCGAATAGAAAAAGAGGTTACAATTAAAAGAATTCTTTTTTTTGTTGAATCAAACAAAACAAACTATATTTTCTTTTCTTCGGTAATGGATTTTGATCTTAAGCAAGAGCTTTTTATATCATTACAGATCTACGGATTTTCTATATACAAAATAATAGGGGAATCAATAATATTAATAAAATAAAGGAGTAATGTTAATGACATATAATCGTAAATTATCATCTCTGCGAAATTTTTTTCTTTCTATTAACCATGAAAGATTTGTTAAAATCTGTAATATTATTCTCTTTTCTTTTGGAGTAATATTTGGAACAATTCTTAGAATGGATTACTTTGGCGGATGGAGTTTAGCAAATAATTTAGATACGCTAGTCTTCAAAAACTCTGTTCTTTATTCACTGCACCCTTTTAGAGTATTGTGGATTCTGCTTAGAGTTACAATAATGATATTATCATTTTCTTTTGCGATAATATTTTATTATCAAATGAAAAGGGATTGGATAAATTCAATTATTAATATCTTATCGTTTTTCATTGTCTCTTTATTAATGAGTATTTTTATTATAATTTTTCGCCATATTAAAATAGATGCTAGTACACTTTTCACATATATCGGAATTTTTTTGGTAATAATAATTGCTATATTCAATCATTATTTTCCATTTACTTCTCTATTTAACAAAACAAAAACTTAAATGAAAATTAAATGGAAATGAATATTCTAGTGTTTCATGAATTTTGCTTTTATTTTTTCACTATATTTGTAAGCTAAAAATTTTCGTTCAAAACTCATTATTTTTTCTTCATTACATCCATACTTTAACTTATTATTTTTCCATTTATTATAAAGAGACCAGAGTTTTTCATAAATAGCACTTGTAGATATTTGTACTTGAGTATATTGCTGTTCGATCTCATCTAAAACAGACCAATTATCTTTTTTATAAGAAATCAGCATGATATGAGAATTACCTAGAATATAATCATACAGTTTTGTAGGGAGTGCATACTCAATACCTTTGGGATACAATAAAATTAAAACATTTGATTTTTGAAGTTCACAGTGGAACTTTCTCTTACTCAAATAACCTAAATCATGAAAATAGTCTTCTATCTCAGCTTCGTGCACCATTCTTCTAATAACTTTACGTGATGTTCCCCCTGCATAATTGAATTTTACTTGATGAGGAAGAAGATTATGTTTTTTTACAAATTCTCCAAAACCTAAACAAAAAGTCCTAAATACAGGTTTATGAACTAAATAGAAGTTCCCAAAAAAAGAAACAGTAAAAGTCTGTTTTTCTTTTTCACATTGTGTAGTGGGTATTTCTTCTTTGAAGAAACCATTATGGATGATTTCAAAAGAATCTTTTTCTAAATGCAAAGCTTTTTCTATTATTTTCGCACAGTCTTTTCCAATTGTCACCAACATTTTCGATTTCTTAACAATCTTTTTTTCTAATTTGAGATGTTTCTTCTTTATGAATTTTGGGAACTGCAAAAAAGGACTGCCATTCCAAGGATCACGATAATCAGAGATTAAAGGAATATTAAACTTCTTAGAAAGTCTATAACCAACAACTAAAGCAGAAAGAGGAGGTTGAGTAGCTAAAATAACATCAATTTTTTCATTTTCAATAGCTTTACTACCAACTTTTACAGCTCTCGTAATCCAAGGAAAATAAATATCAGGAAAAAACAATAGTTTATCCAAATTCAATAGTTCAAGTAAAGCTAATAGTTTAATCTTATATCCTATCTCTCTTAATTTCGGCCGTTTAGCATAGTAAACCATTGAGAGATTGTACTCTTTCTGTAATTCATTATTTTCAGTTATTTCCTTATTGCTTGTAAGAAGAAAAACGTTAAGATCTTTTTCAGGAAAATATTTTGCAAAACTAGCTGCTCTATATCCTCCTGCACTTTTATCTGGAGGAAATAGATAGGATATAAGAAGAATATTCATAACTGAATTTTTAGTTCAAATTTTTTAAAGTTTAAGGAAGAAGAAAAAATGAGAAAAGAAAGAGTTGAAGATTATATTTAAGTTCTATTTATAAATTAATAACCTAGATAAAACAGATAATATGTCAGCTTAAATCTAATAGTCATCTAAATTTGACACTATCTACATTAGGCATCGAATCTGCTGAATAAATAGAATCCAACTCAAACAGAGAAAGTATATCAATTGCCCGTTCTAGTTGCTCTTTTGTAATATTTTCCTTCCATTTATCGATAATACTTCCACCGGATATTAATGCACTTTCCTTTCTTACTTCGGGAGAAGGTTTCTTTAGAACTCTATAAATAGATTGATCATAATTTTTTCCTAAAAATTGGAATAATTTATCTATTTCTTCTTCAGGTGAAACAGCATATTTTTCATAAAAAGTTACAAGTATTTCATCTTTTGAAAACTGTTTTAGTGGGACATAATTCTCAATACACCATAAAAAGATATTCTTCTCAAAAGTAGTCTGAGCATGTAAAATATCTTTCTTAAAGGGATTCAAGAAATCTTCCATTAGCTCTTCCTGAGAAAGTAAAACATCCAGATGGTCTTCCCAATTTAATTTTATTCTAGAGTTAGCCACTGCTCCGGGATGTCTTAGAAGTAAAATAATTTTTATTTCAGGAAACTGGGTTTTGATCCATTTTAGCATTAAATTAGCTCGGATATCTTTAACAAGCCTTTTTTTGCACAGAAACTTTTTATTAAATCTGTCTACCCATTTGTTTCTTATTTTTCCTGAAAGAATTTTTCTTGCTGGTTCTAAATACTTTTCATCATTGTTCTCAGGTCTAAGATATTGCCTATACTTGAAATCTTTACAGACATCAACAAAGTATGAGTGAAATGGCTCAAAAATGTACCTATAACTGTTATCATAATTAATGATATTTGAAACCCATGTTGTACCACTTCGTCCTGTTCCAGCTAGAAAAATGGTATTCTCATAATTGCTATCTAAATTAATATATAATCTACTATGAATCTTGATTTTGATTGAATCAAGTAATGTTCCTTCATCGATTTTTCTTTTTATTTTATTTACTATATTACTCATACAATCACTTTTTAGAATTAGATAAAACCCCATTTTTTCCAATGCTCATTTAAAACTTTGATTACATTATCTGGACTGTGATATCTTAATGCAATATCTTTTTTACCTTTTTTAGTTTCACTCTTTAGGATTTGCAGAATAGAATCTTTTAAATTATTAGGGTTTAAGAAACCAATTACCTCTTTCATCTCTTCATAATCGATATATTGCTCTGAATAGTAAGTTCCTACAGAAACGTCACAAAAAAGAGCTTCAATTGAAATCACATTATATGTCAAACCTGTGCTAGGGTTTGCATGATCAATAATCAAATCACAGAAATTTATAGTATCACATATTTTTTCTCTGGGTATTGGTTTGTTGATGAAGTGAATATTGAAAGTTTTTTCATTATTTATTTCTTCAATTGCTTTACTAATTAGATCAGAACCTTTTATTTTTGGTGAATGAGCAAAATGACCTATAACATAATCAAATCCATTCTCATCCTTGAATTGCTCTTTTTTTTCTTTTACTTCCTCTTTCGAATAAAATTCGTCAGGATTTACACAGCGAGGAAGAAAAATAGAATTAGGACTATAATTTATTAACTCTTTAAGTGAGACAAATGAAGGTTCTTGAGGTTTAACAGTTCCAAGTCTTAAATCAGAACCATGATAATGAAAGCAAGTATTTCTTGCTCTTACTAATTGTGGATAAGTACCATTGACCACCTGAATATCAAATTTTCTCAACAACCAACCAAAAGCCATCCAAAACCCTGTTCTCAGATAATTTTTCCACAAAGGCCCTTGAACACTTCCTAATTTAAAATACTGTTCAGGAAGATTGGCATATTTATTGCTCTGAAGAAAATAAGTTACTTCGTGACCTTGTCTTTCTAGCTCTCTTCCAATAAGAAAATGTTGACTAGCATAGTCACCAATAATAGCAATTCTCATTTTTAGTTCCTATCAGTATTCTTATTGACAACCTCAGATTTCTCTATAAAGATATTTCGCTTATATTCCTCAATAAGCATATGTATAAGAATTTCAAACTTATTTTTTTAAGTCTATATCATTATATTTGTCTCTATTTCTAGTTCGTGTTCTTCGTATCGTTTTATAATCTCATTTACAATTTTTGTACTGCTTTTTCCGTCTCCATAAGGATTTTCCCAATTTATGTTTTTATAATGATCCAAATTGTCTTTAATTTGTTTAATCGCTGATTTTATTCTTTCTTTTTCTGCTCCTACTAATTGATTAGCACCAATTTCAAGTGTTTCAATCCATTCAGTATTGTCTCTTAAAGTTATACAAGGAACATTTAGAGTTAAAGCTTCTTTCTGAATTCCTCCGCTGTCAGTAAGAATAGACATAGAATTTACTTCAAGAGAAATAAAATCAAGATACCCAGTAGGATCAATTGTGATAATATTCTCGTTCTCAATCAAATCTCCTAAATTGTAATCTTTAATACGATTTTTTGTTCGTGGATGAACAGGATAAACAATAGTTTCCTCAACTTCATTTAAAGTCTCCAAAATTGTCTTTAATCTTCCTTTGTTGTCAACATTCTCTTTTCGATGGAGAGTTAACAAAAAATACTCTTTTGATTTTAAGCCCAACTTTTTTAGAATTGATGATTGTTTTTTTGCTTTTTTTACATTCCTTAAGATTGCATCAACCATTGTGTCTCCTGTTTCAAAAATCCATCTCTTATTTATTCCCTCTTTCAATAAATTCTCAGAAGCAGTCATAGATGTTGTAATTAACATTCTACTGATGTGGTCAGTTAACTTTCTGTTTATCTCTTCAGGCATTCTGAAATCATAGCTCCTTAAACCTGATTCAAGATGAATAACAGGATATTGCAACTTACTTGCTGCTAGAGCTCCAGCAAGAGTTGAATCAGTATCTCCAGGAACTAAAACAGCATCAGGATCCTCTTCTTTTAATTTTTCTTCTATTTTAATCATCATATTTCCGACTAGCTGAGCATGAGTTTGAGAATGAATATTTAGATTTACATCAGGAGGAGGAAGAGACAATTCTTGAAAAAATATAGAAGACATATTTTCATCAAAATGTTGGCCTGTGTGTAAATGATAGAAATCCATTTTTGGCTCTTCTAACATATCTTGTATTATTGGTGATAGTTTGATAAATTGGGGTCTAGCTCCCGATATGATAAATACTTTCATTTTAACACCTTGTTTAATATACTTTTTATTCTCCAATTCCAACTATGACTCTTTTATCATTTTCTCTCTCATTTATATGACCAAAAATATGGCGAGTATCAATAATAGCATAAGGATTATTTGCTTGTTCGTCAAAGAATGAGATATCTAACTCTTTGTAGTGGCTATGGTCAGTAAGAATTACTATACAGTCGCTGTTATGAATCGCTTTTTTCAAATCCTCTTCAAATTTGATATCAATTATTTCTCTTAGTTCTTCTTCTTTATAGAGTGGATCATGTAAAACAATTTTTGCTTCGTATTCTTTTAGTCCTTTTATGACATCAAATGTTGGAGAATATCTATATTCTTTAACATTTCCTCTATAAGCTAACCCTAAAAGGGTAATTTTTGAGCCTTTAAGGTTTTTATTTACTTTATTCAGCGCAATAATTGTACGATTGACTACATGATAAGGCATTGAGAGATTGATTTCTCTCCCTTTTTTTGTTAATGCTGCACTTATTCCAAATTGGTCTGCAATATTAATTAAAAATTGTGGATAAACAGGAATACAATGTCCTCCAACTCCAGCACCAGGTCTATGAATATGGGAGAAAGGTTCACTGTTTGCAGCTTTTATCACTTCATGGACATTAACACCTATTTTTTCTGAAATTTTAGCAAATTCATTAGCCAATGCTATGTTTACATCTCGATAAATCCCCTTAAATATCTTAACAGCTTCTGCAGCTGTCGATGAACTCATCTGAATAACACCTTTTTTAGCTATAGTCTCATAAAGCAAAGCGATTCGTTCAGTACTTCTAGGATCTACACCACCCACAATTTTTGGATAATTATCTCTGATATCTTCTATTGCTCTACCACTATAAGTGCGTTCAGGAGCAAAACCTAACCCAAAATCTTTTCCTGCTTTAAGACTAGATATTTGTTCCAACTGCTTCTTAACGATTTGCTCAGTAGTTAAAGGAGGAACAGTACTTTCAATAACTATTAACTTCCCAGGTTTCATATAAGCTCCAATCGAATTTATTAGCTTAATTACAGGTTGAAGTTCTGGGTTTCTATATTTATCAATTAAAGTAGGGATTATGATTATTATAACATCGGATTCATCTACAGCTTTCTCTAATGAGAGCGTGCACTCAAACTTTTTCTCTTTCAAACCTTTTCTAATTCCTTCAATAACTCCAGGTTCACCTATTATAGGTGGATTACCTTCATTGATCTTTTGAACAGTTTCAGGGTTAACATCTACTCCAATAACTCTATACCCTGCTTCAAGAAAGACCACATCAATTGGTAGACCCATTTTTCCTTGTCCAATAACCGCTATAGTCAAAGACCTATTTTCTAATAACTTAATGGCTTCATCTTTTGAAATTATAAAATATCCCATGTTTTCCATTCTCTCCACAAAGAAATTATTAACTATTTCATCATTTCAAAACATCAAGTCTTAAATCTTTCTTTTAAAATAACAATAGGAAATGGGATGTGTTTTAGTAGATATTCTTAAATACCTCTCTCCCTCAATTGCTTTAAGTTTCGGTGAAATATCTTGTATTCTGAAGAAAAAGGGAATCTATTAAAAAGAGGATCAGGCTCTCACTTTGTAATCATTTTTTTCTTGTCGTTCGTTTTATCAAAACTATTCAGCATGGCCTTCAACAAGATTTTCACCAATGTGTTAACGAAAACAGAGATGGGTAGATATGCCATTTTTATATCTGCAATTACCACAATTTTTACTTATTCAACACTGGGCTTCCCAGCGGCTTTAAATAGATTTACTGTAACTTATAAAGAGAGAAAACAATTAGAAAATCTCAAGAATTTTCTTACTACAGGATTTATTATTTTCCTTGCAGCTGAACTGACGATAACTTCCATTCTAATAATTCTATACTATACTACTGGTTTTACACCTAAATTTCTAAATATTGAACCTTACATCATAACTTTAATTATTGTAAGTCTAGTAGCAATAACACAGATATTCAGTACAATGTGCTATGTTATCGCAAGTGCTTTACAGAATAGTAGATATTATGCAATAATAATGATCATGAGAGTTTTTTTACAGATACCCTTTGGATTCTTGTTTGTAGTTTTCTTGAATTTAGGAGTATTTGGCTTAATCCTAGGCCTTCTACTTTCTGAATTCATTGTTGCATTATATAGTTTTTATTACTTGGTGAAAGATGTAGGAATTGGTAAATTTTCTTGGGAAGAGGGAAAGGCAATGCTATCCTTCTCAGTACCAGGTTACATAGCAGCCATTTTTATTAGTTCTTTTGATTTAGGTCTAAAAGTCTTTGTAGATTATGTTTTTCCTGCTGAAGGAAAAGAAATTATAGCCTTATACCAGTATGGTGCATTGGCAGTAGTAAATATTCTTTTAGTAGCTGGTAATTTATTTAGAGTTGTCTACAGGCCCATTATTTTCAAATACTTTGAACAAAAAAAGTACAGAGAAATTCAGACTCTTACAATCACGATTTCAAAATTATTTACAATTACAATTGTTTTTTCTGCAATCTTTCTTTTTGCGTTCTCTCCACTCTTGATTCCATTTTTGACCAAGTCTTCTTATCTATCTAGTATATCTGTAATTCCTATTCTAATGCTCTCGACTATTATAGGTTACTTAAGAACATTGATAACTTATGGACACACGTTATACTACAAGAATTATTGGAATGCTATAGCTGCAATAACTGCAATAATAATTTCAGCAATAATTGGTTATTTTATCATTCCTACTCTTGGATTGATAGGTTTAGGATTAGTTTATCTTTCACTTACGAGTATCCAATTCTTTATTTTATTCTTTGTCTCTCAACATTATTTCAAAGTAAAATTTGAAATTAAATTAATTATAAAGATTTTAGTTTTATGCGGAGTTTCAATGGGAACAGGAATAATTTTTAATGTTACTATCTTTTCATTCTCTGAACACTCCTTAATTTACTCCTTTCTTCTAAGTTCATTTATTTATATTATAGGCATCTTCCCTTTGAGACTCATAGGAAAAAAAGATATAGAATTCCTGAAGTCTGTAATAAAGACATATATCAATATTATTAAGTCCAAGAATAGCTTAGAAAAAAAGAATTCAAAAAAAAAGAATAGACATTAAAGATGAAATATAATCACATAAATACATTATAATCAAGAGACCTATTAAAAATATAGGTAAACAATTTCTCCTTTTTCACTGGTAAAAATCTTGATTTTCGAGGTTGTGAGAGAATTGGATAGTCATAATCATATAATATTTTTCTGAAATATTTAGTTATATAATATTTCTCAAGAGTATTGATTTCTTTCTTCCAAACTTCTAGATTATCTGCAGAGATACCTTGAAACTGTTTGTTGAGACTTGAATTTCCCAACCACAACTTCCCTTTGATAGTTGGTTTAAGAAGAATAGGATCATATTTTACTCCAATGAAATCAGCTAATTCTTTCATAGATTTTTCAGGATTAGTCAAAATATCTTCATATTTAATAACATGATAAGAATCAGGAAACAGCTCTAAATTACGATACATGTGGTAGAAAGAATTTTTCAGAGAAAGTAAAGGAACACTAATTTTGGGATATTTTCCTTTATTCACAGCCTTTTGTAAATAACGTCTGTAACTAACCAGATTAGAATATGGATTGCGTAACACACGTATAAATTTGGCATCTGGAAAGAGTTTTTTCAATAAAGGTACAAATTCATCATGTTCTACAGATTTTTCTACAAAACGTTTCGTTTCTACGTAGTCTTCTTCATAAAAGGAAGCATAAATTGCTTGGAAGTAAAGTTCAACAAGATCTTTAAAATCATCAACTTCTTTCTCAATTTTTTGATTGAATATAGAAAGGTTGAACATTCCTATTCTACTTGAAGAATCATGACTAAAATCTTGCTTTACAGTATTAATTTTTTTAATATGTTTCTTAAAATTGTCTTTTATTTCCTTAAATGAAAGATCTTGAGGGTAAGTCTTTCTCCCTCGATAATCAACCCATCGTCCAGATAATTGGAAAATGTGTGTTTCAAAAGGAATACTAAAAAGTTCAGGATGATTATCTAGTAATCTTAATAGTAAAGTTGTACCACTCTTATGTGGACCTACAATGAAAATGGGATTATTCATTTAATTATCAAAAAAGAAAAAGTAAAACACTAAATTAAATTTTTTATTGCAGCTATGAATGAGAATTTATTATTTTGAGGATTGGTTAGATTAATTTAGGATATCATCAAAAAGTGGTCTTCTCAATTTCAAACTAACACATCTTATGGTTTAAATATATATAAGTGGAAAAGATGAGAACTAGAATATGGTTGTAATGAAACCAAATAGTAAATTTTGAAAGAAAAAATTTAGCTTATAAAAACTCTGAAAAAATCAAAAAGCGATTTTCACCAGAAATTTGATTCTTTACTTTTCTTTTTTATCTCTTTTTGATTAACAAATTTTGATATATCTCTCTCCATTTTAGAGCAACATTTTGTGGACTATGCTCATCTGGAAATTTATCAATTTCCTTATCTTTTAATATCACTTTATTTCCAAGAGCTAAAGCTTGCAAAGCAGTTAAACTCAAGGAATCCAAAAATGTGTTACGATAAGGTTCTTGGCGAATATCGATATAATATTCATACATTTCAAGTGTTCTAGCAAAGTCTTTATAGGGGATTATAGTTTTATTCCTTTCAATAATTGTCAGTTTTAAATTCCTTTTTTTAGCTTCTTTAATTGCTAATTTTCTAGCTTCTGTAAATCTATCATATGCTTGAATAAAGAGCGCAGTATCCTTCTTTGCATTTTTTATTCTTTTAAACAATGTAAAATCAACAGGATTAGGAACATACTCTCCCTTAATATGATCCAAAAGATCAGGAGTGCTAACAGTTATCTTATTTGCGAATCTAAATTTGTCTTTTTTCTTTTCAGTTTTAAATCTGATATCAGAGCCATGATAATGTATTATTATAACTTTTCTTGGATAAACGAACCTGAGATGAGGTATTATCCAATCATACCAATGAACATGTAAAATATCATATTTTTTTGCTAATTTTATAGTTTTTATGAAAAAAATAAAGAATTTTGAAGGAGTTGCAATAAAAAGCTCTGGATGTACTTCACAGAACTTTGCTTTATCTAGATCTCTTCGAGCTATAATGTCTGCTTCTATCCCTAATTTTCTCGTTTCATATGCAAGAGTGTTTGCTACTCCTGCAACATTCCATATGTGTAGAATTTTTAAAGATTTATTGCTTTGACTTCGAGAAAACAGTTTTATTACTATATTAAATATCCACATGTAGAGTTTAAAATACAATAAAACTATTGTTAATACAATGTTTTTTATTATTTCTCCTATTTTTTTCATTATTCTCTCTCAATATCAGCTATTTATATAGTTTAGCAAAAATATCTTTTTTAAAAAGTTAATTTGTTATTTAGGAATAGCTTTACAATAAATGATTTTGCAAGAATTACCTTAATAAAAGAAAAAAAGAAAAAGTTAAGCAATTTTTTTTCTTGTTAGTATGACTAAAGTTACTAGTCCAATAATAGTAATAAAAAATGGGAGAGAGATTGTTTTTGTAGAAGGGTGCTCACTTGGATCCAATGGATTATAACCTTTTTGAACTTCCTCACCATCCATCCAACCATCTGAATCAGTATCTGAATTTAAAGGGTCAGTAAGGTAAATATTAACTTCTTCTCCGTCACTTAGTCCATCTGAATCAGTGTCTGAATTTAAAGGGTCAGTAAGGTAAATATTAACTTCTTCTCTGTCACTTAGTCCATCTGAATCAGTGTCATTGTTATTTGTTAGAGTTCCTATATATTGTTCATAAGCATTTGATAAACCATCATAGTCTGAATCAACATCATACAAGTTCTTAGTCCTTATGAACTTAGAAGATCCACTCATTCCTTCCCAATAAACATGTAGAGAACTTGAAGGAAAAGAAAAACAGTAGATATATTCAGTAGTATCACCTATAATAAGCTCCAAATGACCATCAGAATCAATATCACCAATAGAGGGAGAAGAATAAGCAAAAGGACCAAGAGTATAACTCCACAATAAAGATCCATTATTACTCAAACAATATAAATTACTATCATGAGACCCAAAAATAATCTCAAAATATCCGTCTGCGTTAATATCTGCAACAGAAGGAGAAGAACGAACATTATCTCCTGTTTTGTAAGTCCATTTTATAGAACCATCATTGTTGAAACAGTACACATAATCAGAATCACTCCCCACAATAATCTCAAAATAACCATCAGAATCTATATCTACGACAGCAGGAGAATCCCACACTCTATCTTCAGTATTGTATCGCCATTTTAAAGTACCATTATAATTTAAACAATAGATGTAACCGTCATGGCTACCAATAATGATTTCTGATCTCCCGTCTGAATTAATATCTGCGATAGCTGGAGAAGAATAAATATCATTAGCAGTACCGTATCGCCATTTTAAAGTACCATCATTGTTGAAACAATAAATGTAATTATCATAACTTCCGACAACAATTTCCAAGTCCCCATCAGCATCAATATCACCGACTGAAGGTGAAGAAAGAACATTAAGACCAGTACCGTATCGCCATTTTAAAGTACCATCATTGTTTAAACAGTAGATATAATAGTCATCGCTACCAATAATGATTTCTAAATTTCCGTCTCCGTCAATATCAAAAACAACTGGAGCAGTACGAACTTTTTCTCCTGCTTTATAAGTCCATTTTACAGTACCATCATTATTCAAGCAGTATATGTAATTGTCATCACTTCCTACAACGATCTCCAAATTTCCGTCTTTATCAATATCTACAACTACAGGAGAAGAACGAGTGGATCCACCTGTTTTGTAAGTCCATTTTACAGAACCATCATTGTTGAAACAATAGATGTAACTATCCAAACTCCCTTCAATGATCTCTACATTTCCATCGGCATCAATATCAACTATAGCAGGAGAAGAATGGATATCTCCCCCAGTTCTATAACTCCACAATAACTCAGCTTCAATACTCTTAAATGTTGAACCTTTGGGTGTTTCAAGATTAGTACTTGCATAAGAAAGAGAGTCAGTAGATAAAGAAGTTTCACCATTATAGTTTAAGGAAGTATTAAGTCTTCGATAATCAGTTTCATAATTTGATGTTAACAAAGCAGGTGTTAACAAAATAATTAATAAAGCAACCGTGATAGTTAAACTTCTTATTCTTGAAATTTGCATTATTTTTTCTCTAGTTTGAAATATTTTTTGATTTTTAGCTTGCTTTTTTTTCATTATTAATTCATTCCTTTTTATTTTATGATTTTTCTGTTGCGATTTACTTGAATATTTAGAAACACTTCTTCTAAATCGTAATTTAGTAGCTGATTTTGCTCTCTGTCTAAATATCATCCATGAATTATCTTTTTGTTATCTTTTCCTACTCTATCAGTGGAATGGTACAAACGATGAAATTTAAAGGTTTCAAAGTACTAACATCATCTAGGAATTATGAGACACTATTGAAGTATTTAACTCTTCGCTCAACGAGCAGCTATAATATTCTGATTACTAGTGAATAGGTTGATTTAAGCATCTAGTTAAGGCACTTTTAGGAATGGTTTTTTTACATCTTTTCTCATTTCCAGTACCTCTTTTTGAACATAGTTCGTTTCTTTTTTAGAGTAGATCACATAGTTATTACCAGAATCATATATAAACTAGACATTTTTTGAAGGAAGAAAATAACTGCAAAAAAGAAACTCAAAGTTACATTCAGCCATTTTTTTAAATAAAATCACATTTCCCCAATATTCTAAAATCATTTTTACAACATTTTCAGGACTATGATACTTCATACAATCACTTTAAAAAGATTTGAACTTGAATTTTTACAAAACTTAAAAAAATAGATTCATAACCGAATTTCAAGAGCTTCTGCAAAGATGCACTCTCATTAGCTACATTTATTGTAAAGATGAAAGTAACTTAAAAACATTAACTATCATTTCTTTTTATTCCTACTATATGAATAAAACAATCAATTGTTAATAAGTAATATTTTTATTTTCTATCCTAATTTTAAATTGTGAGATATAAAGATCCATTTCTTATTCCAATAATGCAAATTAGTAAAAAAAAGAAATTAAGGAATGAGGAAAAGATACAATTAATAGAAAATATTTTTCAGAAAATAATAAAATTTACAGGAGAAAATAGAGAAATACGAAAAAAAATAGAAGAAATAAGAAAAATCATTGCTAAGAGCGGAATAGAAATTAATAAAGAAATCAACAATTTGAACAATTTAAACGATTTAAATAATTTAAATAATTTAAACAAGAAACTCAACTTTAGTTTAGATGAAAGAAAATCAAATATTTTTATCACTCCTTATCATCTTTCACTAATCACAAGTATTTGCTCTACAGACCCTAAAAGCAATGGAGAGTTTAACACACCGTTCTATATAGCAGAATACTTGGCAGAAAGAGCAATAAAATACTATTTAACAGAAAACAAAGCAGAAGAAAAATCAGATAACAAAACAGAACAAAGTAAACTACTTAGATTAAAGTTTGCAGATATAGCTAGTGGAACAGGAAACTTGATACTCGCTCTCTTATATAAATTAAAAGAAAGAATAAAAAAGGAAGAAGAGATAGAAAATGAAGAATTAATAGAGTTTATCAGTAACAACATTTATTGTTACGATAATAACCAATTAGCACTAAAAATAAATGAGCTTAGACTATTCTTATTCATCAAATTTACTATGGAAGAAGCAGAATTAAGAAAAGTAAATTTTAAAACAATAAAAACAAATACTTTGGATAAAGAAAAAATAAAGAAAAACAATTATTTTGATATTATTTTAATAAATCCACCTTTCAAAACTTATGGATTAAGAAATGGGCAAAAGTATAGCCAAGAATTAAAGAACTATTTAAGAAAAGAATATAAGACCGCAGAGTATAAACTTCCACTTTATCCACTATTCATGGAAAGAGCAATAGAATTGTTAAGAAAAAGAGGAGTTCTTGGAGTAGTTAGCCCAGATAGTTTTTTGTTAGGTAAATATTACTCAAAAATAAGAAGTTATATTCTCAACAATACTACAATTAAAGAAATAACACTATTAGACTATGAACCCTTTGAAAAAGTAACACTAGGAAGAACAGCGCTAAGTTTCTATATGAAAAAAAATGAAAAAGAAAAAAAACAGAATCAAATAATCACGAAAAAAATAAGCAATTACCAAACTTTCACTCACAAAAATGAGATTGATAAGAAGTACTTGAACAATGAAAAAAAATTCCTAAAAAATGATCTAAATAGATTTTTTCTGTTCTTTAATGAGAAAGAAGAAAAGATAGTAGAGAAATGGATTGAAAAAGCAGATTGTAAACTAGAAGATCTGGTAACAATCCACACAGGAATAAGAAGTAAAATAGGCCAAAAAAAGATCATTAGCTTAAAAAAACATGATGAAAATTGGAAAAAAGGAATATTATCAGGAAAACAAATAAAACCTTTTTATTTAGAATACAAAGGACATTGGATAAATGTTGATCCAACTATATTATGGGCAGGAGGTTATAATGAGGAGATAATAGAAAATCCTAAATTGTTAATAAGACAAACAGGAGATAAAATAATTGCATGTGTAGATACTAATGGCTATTACCACTTGAATAATATTCACTCACTTTCTCCAAAAGACGAAACAGTTGACCTTTACTCCTTATCAGTTATCTTAAATTCAAAAGAATTTAATCAAGTCTATAGAATTTTAAGTATGGAAAAAAAAAGAACATTTGCTCAAATAGACATAGATTTTTTCCTCAAAATGCCGATAATATACTTTTCAAAAGAAAAAAAAACACTTTATGAATTTTATCTAAAAGAAAGCACCAAACAGAAAAAAAGAATAGAAATAGAATCATATTTATTAGATAATATTTAATAAATAATTGAATTAAATTAAATTATAATAATATTTTAACTTTGAATTTATTAAAACTAAAGCCTATTACTCTTTATAATATCAAGGTTTGGTATAAAAAACTGAACTTAGTACATTAATATTCTTTTCTTACAGTATTTCAAGAATCAAAAATAATTATTATCACTTTAAAAGAAGTGATATTCAAGTAAGTATAATTACCAATAAATATTTCCTAAAAATAAATAAAGAAAAAAAGTAAGAGGAGAAAGTGAAGAAAGTGTTTAAGAACAAAGTCTAGAACTAAATAAGCATGAATAGTAAAAAATGATTAAAAGTTAACATTATATTTTTTCGTTGCTAAAATCTTTATTTTTTTTCAAGTATTCTTTAGTTTCGATATTCTTTAACCACCACTCATTTTCTAAATACCACTCTATTGTTAGTTGAATACCTTCTTCAAAATCGATTGTTGGAAACCAGTTCAGTTCATTTTTTATCTTTGAAATATCGATCGCATATCTTCTATCATGCCCTAATCTGTCTTTAACGTGTTTAATTAAAGTTTCATTAATTTTAGTGTCTTTTGTTTTCTCATATAAATAAGAAATTATTTTTTTTACAACATATATATTCTTTCTCTCATTTTGAGCTCCAATATTATATATCTCACCTATCCTTCCTTTTTCAAAAACCAAGTCGATTGCTCTACAATGATCAGTGACAAATATCCAATCTCTTACTTGATTTCCATCTCCATATATAGGTAGATTCTTATGGTTCAATGCATTTTGTATCATTAATGGAATTAATTTTTCGGGGAATTGGAAGGGTCCGTAGTTATTAGAACATCTAGTAATATTTACTGGCATCCTATATGTATCAAAGTACGCTTTTACTATCAAATCTGCAGATGCCTTACTTGCAGAATAAGGACTATGCGGATCAAGAGGAGTTTTTTCTGTAAAAGCACCTGTAGGACCTAGAGAACCATATACTTCATCTGTTGATATTTGCAAGAATTTCTTATTTGCAATCCATTCTTCATTGTGATACCAATTTTTTTTACATATTTCAAGAAGTGAATATGTGCCTAAAATATTTGTTTGAAGAAATATTTGTGGATTAGCAATAGATCTATCAACATGGGATTCTGCAGCGAAATTAATAACTCCATCTATATCTTTATAGGTTTCAAATATTTTCCTTAATAACTCAAAATTATTAATATCTCCTTTAATAAAAATAAACCTTGACTTTTGATCTTCAGTTAAATTTTTCCAATTTTCAACGTTACCAGCATAAGTAAGTTTGTCGATACCAATTATTTCTCTATCAGGATATCTATCAAGATAATAATAAAGAAAATTACTTCCAATAAATCCTGCAACGCCAGTTACTAATATTTTCATTCCTAATACTTCCTCTATGTTTTTTATTTGATCAATTCAATTTCCTCTAAAAATTTGATAGTAGCATCTTGCCAAGAAGGTAGTTTGTATCCAATTACTTCTTCTAAACCAAATGGGTCTAAAACTGATAAGAAAGGTCTTTTAGCAGGTGTATTAAACTCATGAGAGAGAGCAGGAAGAAGCTCTCCTTCCCACTCTATTTTATTTAATATATATTCAGCCCATTGATATCGTGAACAATATCCAGAATTTGTCATATGATACAACCCATAATTTTCTGTTTTTATCAAGTTGTAAGTTGCATCTACAATATCGTTTGTATAACTTGGTGATGATATCTGATCAATAACGATTCTTATTTTTTTTCTATTTCTACTCCATTTTATAGTTTTAGTTATAAAGTTTTCATTACCTTTCCCAAAGACCCAGCTTAACCTTACTAAAAAAAACCTATTAGCGATATTTTGTACATTCTTTTCACCCAGCACTTTACTTTCTCCGTATTTTGAAATGGGAGATGGTTTATCATAAATTGTATAGGGATAACCTTTACATCCATCAAAAACATAGTCAGTAGAGTAATGGACAAGTATAGCATCTAATTCATTCGCAAGTAAAGCTAAGTTTTTTGGACCAAGCCCATTGATTCGATAAGCAGATTGCCAGTCATTTTCAGCATTGTCTACTGCATTATAGGCAGCACAATTAATAATTATATCAATATCTTTATTTGAAACATATTCCCGTAATTTTTTAAAATTTGTAATATCTAATTCGACATCAGTAGCAAAAAAACTAATTCCCTTTTTTAAAAAAAAGGTTTGGAATGATTGACCTAATTGTCCTTTTGATCCTGTAATTAATATTCCCATATAATCACCATTAAATTTTCATAAATATATCTTTTATGTGATTCAAATTTGAAATACTATAAAGCAACTCCTACGAACTAATTTCTTAATTAATGCATATATTATTCTCTTTCTTACATACCTTTTTAGCTTAACTTCTTAATTAAATCACTTTTCGTATTTAAAAGGTAATTCAATATCTTTCAAAAATGGTAATTTAGAATCTTTCTCTGAAATAATTAATCTTGAATCTTCAATCTTGTCTAAAGGCCATTTAATGTTTATATCTGGATCATTCCACCTGATTCCTCTATCATATGCTGAATAATAATAATCAGTTGTTTTGTAAACAAATTCAGTCTCTTCAAGGGCAAGAAATCCATGAGCAAAACCTTTAGGAATATAAAACATGCGTTTGTTTTTTTCAGAAAGTTCTACACCATAATACTGACCAAAACTGGGAGAACCTACTCTTATATCAACAGCAACATCAAACACTCTTCCTTTGATTACACGTACTAATTTTCCTTGAGAGTGCTTAGATTGAAAATGTAATCCTCGTAGAACTCCTTTTGAAGATTTAGAGTGGTTATCTTGTACAAAATCCACGTTTAATCCAATTTTGTTAAATTCCTTTTTATTATAAGTTTCCATAAAAAATCCTCTTTCATCGTAAAAAATTACTGGTTCAATAATAAATGCCCCTTCCAATATTGTTTCAATTTTATTAAATTTTAACATATAAATCACCGTAAATCTTTACTATAATTTTTGGATTAGTTTATCTCATAATCATGTTTATTTTTTGTCACTGTTGTACTATTGAAATGAAATTAATTTTATTCTATTAAATCTATTGAATTACATTATACTTTGTAATATGTAGATGAAAAATTTTTAAATAAGACTTAATAAATACCTTCCATAATCAGAATTTGAGTGCTCTTTTGCTAAATTTTTAAGTTGATCGGTGTCAATATATCCAAGTCTGAATGCAATTTCTTCTAAACAAGCAATATAATATCCTTGCCTTTTTTGAATAGCTGCAACAAAATTACTAGCTTCTATTAAACCATCAAATGTTCCAGTATCAAACCAAGCTAATCCACGTCCTAATAATTTGACTTTCAACTTTCCTCTTTTTAAATATTCAATATTAAGATCAGTAATTTCTAGCTCTCCTCTTGGAGATGGTTTAAGATTTTCTGCATATTTAATTACATTATTATCGTAGAAATATAAACCAGGTATAGCATAATTTGATTTTGGAAAAGCTGGTTTCTCTTCTATGGAGATAACATCCATAGTTTCTTCATTGAATTCTACAACTCCAAAAGCGGTGGGATTATTTACATAGTAACCAAAGATTAAGGCTCCTTCCTTTAAAGTAGTTGCTTTTCTTAAAATTGAAGAAAAACCTTGACCATAAAAGATATTATCACCTAAAATTAGTGCAACATTATCAGAACCAATAAATTCTTTACCAACAATGAAAGCATCAGCTAACCCTCTTGGTTTTTCTTGAATTTTATATGAAAACTGAACACCAAGTTGAGAACCATCTTTTAATAAATTCTTGTAGTCTATAATATCTCTTGCTGTTGAGATAATTAAAATATCTTTTATCCCAGCAAGAAGAAGTGAAGAAAGTGAGTAATAAATCATAGGTTTATCATAAACTGGTAGAATTTGTTTTGAAATTGCTTTTGTTATGGGATATAATCTTGTTCCTGTTCCTCCAGCCAATACAATTCCTTTCATTTTCTATTATAAGAAGAAAAACTCTATTCTATAAAATTTTCGTAATCATAAATCATTGTGAAATCATGAATTAATATTCTAAGGAAATACACTTCACATTTTTTTATTTTGTATTTATAAACCTAGTAAACATATTATCTATTAAGAGAAAAAAATGGAATACTAAAACATTATTAGAAACTATAATCTATTAATGTTAGATTTGCTCGCTAACTAAAAAAATCATTGCTTATTCCTAAACAATAAAAAGAACAACTAGAAAAATAAGTATCAAAGCATTATGTTTTAAAATTTTATGTATAATACTATTTCACGTATCATGATAAGCATAAACTTGGTCTAACCTACTGTAACTCCGATCTTTTTTCAACCTCTCTTACTACAATTTTAGCCTTGCTCACCAGTCTATTAACTTCCTAACTTTGGAAAATAATTTATGAACCAACCCTAAGTTTTTGACATTCAAAAGTGTAACCCCCTATAGAGAGTGAATATAAGAAATAAAAGCAAAAATCAATAAAAATTTTCTTATAGGTATTGTTTCTTTTTCTAAATTACACTTCTGAATCAGAAGCTGAAGTTGTATCAGAATAACTGTTTAAATACAAATATGATGTTACAGACTTCATAAATTGTATTTCTTGGAGTTACATCAACTTATATAATAAAATCATAATACATAGTTTAACAAAGCTGGTGACTGATAACTTATTTTAGTAAAATGTATTCTTATTTTTCATATCAATTGTTGAAAATTTTATTATTTTTATTCATCAAATGAATACCAATTATGTAAATCAATCTCAAATAATTTTTCGAATTTAATAATATCATCTAAAAAGTATTCATTAATTAGTTTTTCTTTTAATTCAACATTTATTTTTTTCTTGTCAAGTGGTTTTTTATTAAAGTTCATCAGTAATTTAGATAGTTTGTATCTAAAAGTTTCATCCGGAATAATACATCTGATTATTTTTTTAGCAAAATTATCTTTGTATATAAAATCTCGTATAAATTTGTTCTTTGATTCATAAGCTTCATTCTTTAAAATGTTTAAATTAAGGTCGTATTTTGGAATATCAAGAAAAGAAAATAATTTATCGATCATCTTTTTAATGTTTAAACATAAATCGTATTCAAAATTAAAAATTATAAAATTCTTCTTATGGAAAAAATCTAGATATTTTTGAATGTTTAGATAATACATTCCTTTTTCAAGATAATTATATCTTTGATAATAGGGATGATTTGCATTTAATTCTTTTATCTCCCTTTGGATAGCTTCTTCAAAAGTTAATTTTTCATAACCTCGTCGAACATTCATTAAATAGTGAGAATATGCTCGTTCCACAGGATCTCTTACAATTAAGATAAATTTTACACCATTTCCAAAAGCATTATAGATTCTTTTTGGTACTTGCTTATAGTACAAATATTCAGGTGCTACTTCACCTAAATAGGAACTTTCATCACATTTAAAGAACGTTGAGAAATACCAATCTAAACCTTTCTTGAACTTTCTGTCTAAATCAAAGAATCTAGTTTCTTTGATATCAGGAAGACATAACTTTGGATGCTGTTTTAGAATAGAATGAATTGTTGTTGTTCCTGCTTTTTGAGCACCTATACAGAAGAAAGATACCTTTGGCATAAGTTATTATTGGATATTTATTTTTAAAATGTTATGTAATTTTAGCAATGTTATAATACCAACAATAGAAATGAAATAACAACAAATTGTCCTACAAATACAATTTAAATGCTTTTATGTCAAGATAATTCTTTTTTAATATTACTGGAAAATGATATAAATAACAAAAAATATTGAATATAGATGTATATTTCAAAGATATTTGAAAAAACAAATGGACAAATATTTAATATAAAAGTATCTATTCTCCTACTTAATTATAAAAACTCAGAAGATACAATAAGGTGCTTAAAAACTATAGAAGAACTTAATTATAAAAACTTTGAAGTATTAATATTCGATAATGCATCTGAACAAGACCAAGTATTTTTATTGAAAAACTATCTTAAGAATATGAACAATCCAAAAAATATAAGATATTATTATTCAAAGTATAATTTAGGATTCAGTAAAGCCAATAATTATTTAGTAGAAAAATCCAATGGAGAGCTAATTTGGTTTTTAAATAATGACACAATTGTAGAAAAAAACTCATTGAAAGTTCTAGTTAAAATATATAAAAAATATCAAAATGCTGGAACAGTAAGTTGTACAATACCATTTATGCAAAAACCAGAAATTGTTTGGTCAGCAGGATGCATTTATTATAGGGGTATAAGCCTTGTTAGATCTATTGGAAAATTTCAAAGTATAAAAAAATGGTCTAAAAAAGATACTTTGTTAAAAGTAGATTTTAATACAGGATGTGCATTACTGATAAAAAGAACAATATTCGATAAAGTAGGAAGATTTAATGAAGAATATTTTGTTTATAATGAAGATCTTGAATTGGGGTTGAAAATCAAAGAATTAGGATTAGATAACATTGTTTTACTTTGTCCTCTAGTTCTTCATGATGAATCAGCTTCCACCAAAGGAAAAAGAAGTAGTGAAAAAGAAAAATGGTCATACACAAAAATCTATTTAATGCTTAAAACGCGATTAATTTTTTTAAGTAAAAATGGTTTAAGTATCAAAAATATTTTAATTTCTCTTTCTTTTTTGTTCATACACTTCTTTTTATTTTTTTATTATTCTAAAGAAAAAAATATATTGTGCTTAGGAAAAATATTTAGAAGAGCGATAAATGATTCACGATTATTTAAAACATAAATTTAATAATGTTCAGTAATAAAAAAAATATGGTAAAGGTATTATAAGTAGAAAAACCTTCAACTACTACTTTGAACAATTATAAAAAACAAACACGAATAAAGAATTTTATTAGAAAGTGAATGTTAAGTTTGATATTCTCCCTCAAACCATAATAAAAACTAATATTTTCTTTGATACAATTTATTTCATTCCTCAAGTAGTAAATGAAAATAAAAGAGCTAATAGTTATCCTTATATTGTAATCATTATTATGATTTATATAAAAACAAATAAAATTATCTAATGAAACAGAACTTCATATTGTTTTAGTTAAGAATTAAAAAAGAAAAATTATTTAGAATAATCAGAAGATGAATATTCTAAAAACATTAATTACTTGTAACTTTAGAAAGTTTAATTGTATAGAGAAATTTTTATAAGCAGAAAAATATCAATTAAAATGCTTTGAAAATAACAATTTTATTAGCGATATATCTTATAACAATTCCAGGATTAGTAATTTATTTATGGTTCATTAGTTTGAATAAAAAAGTAGAATTTTTAAATTATGATATAAAAAAATTAAACTTTACAGATATTATGATTTTAATTATCTTTATTTCCATTTCTGAAATATCGTTATTAGTATATTTCCTCTTATTATTAAATTTAAAGTATGATAAAATAACTATAATTTTATTAATATTACAGTTGATTATCGCATTCCCTTTAATTTTTTATATAAATAAAAAATCTGATTATAAAAAAGATTTCATCACCAAAATTAAGGAAAATATTTCTGTTTATTATACTAAACAATTAATGTTAAATAGAAAAGCGATCCCTTTAATTTCTCTATTAATTATAGAATTGATATATGTTATTATAAAAATAAATTCATTCAGTGGTTTTTATTATAAATATTTAATTGATTTAGGTCCTTTTAATTACTTATCATGGTACTATTGGATAATTTTGTTTGCTCAAATATCCATTTGGATCTATTTCAACTTGAAGAATAACTTAGAGTGTATAAAGTATTCAGTAGTTTTGTCTTGTCTCATTTTCTTTCATGTATATATTTTCCCTGTTATTTATTACCAAAATATGCGATACCTAGACGTATATTTTCATACAATGATTTCTATTTTAGAATTAAATACACAAAAAGTTCATGGATTTTATTTTGGATCTTATGATAAAAAACCTCTTTCTTACATCTTTTTTTCATTCATGCAATATACACTTCAAGTTAATTGGACTTTATTCTCAAAGATATACTTTATATTCTTAATGATACTTGTTTTAAAGTCTCTAAACATTATCGTAAGAATTGTATATAAAAGAAATAAAAGAAAGTTATTAAATGATAATAATAAATTAACATACGAAAAACATTATTTTCGTGTATTATCTTATTCAATACTAATTTTTTCATTAACTTGGATACAAGAATTTCATTTAAGCAGACAAAGCTTTTCTTTTTTATTTTTTTTAGCCTTTATAATAATAATATTTACTACAAGAAGTGTAATCAAATATTTTTTAGTTTTCATAATACTTATTATAACATGTCTGTCTCATTTTGTTACACCAATTATAATCTGTACAATTTTTATTATTAATGAAATTGTAGAACAATGGAAAAAATATCAGAATAAAGCAATTATAAAAAACTTATTAAGCAAAAAAAAGCATTTGTATTTTTTCACATTAATTTTTATATTGTTAATTTTTTCAGTATCTATTAGTTTTCATTTAATTAGTTTAAGAAATATATATAATAGTTTTTTAAATGCATTTATTGGAACTCAGCCTAGTACAGGTCATTTTATTGTCATCTCTGTGCGAATATTAGTGATTATAGTACAAATATCAATTTTTTTATACTCAATATTAAAGAAAGAAAAAAGTAGCGATAAGATTTTTATAGTAAAGTTTGTTATAATTTCACTAATCTCAATCCTTGGGCCACTTGGTTACTCATTAATATTCGTAGGAGGATATGTAATTTCTAGGTTCTTATTATTTATGTCTGTTTTTGTTTCTTCATCTATTGCGTATATACGAGTAAGTAAGAAAATAAATGTGATATTGCTTATATTTTTATCAATTTCTACTATTATAGCACCCATAGCAAAATATGGTTCCGATTCTACTGAGATGATGTCAACTAAGGAAGAAGAGATATATGCGCTATTTATTAACAAATACGAAAATGTTACTATTCATTGTTTTACTCCTTCAAAGATTTTTATCTCATATCTTTCAGCGCTTAAAAACAAATCAACTTATTATCAGATTTACGACATAAAATTGCAGAATAAAGAAAGTTTTAATCCAAAGTTATTATTAAATTTTAGTTTATTTATAAACGACTTTATCTGTTTTTCTATTTCAGACTATCATTTTATTGATATTAGGTACGGTTGGGGACAAGAATATTTGAATATATGGAAAATATATAATGAAACAAACTATTACATTATGGGGAATGAATATATTTCTTTTTATTTTATTGATAAAATATAACATAAACAAAGTGTTTATTGGTTTAATTTCATATAATTTAGCCTTAGTTAATAACTTTCATCAACCCCCCAGATATTAATTAAAGTAGATTCATATATCAAATTTAATTAGATAGATCAGATTCTCTGTTTTTAAGACATATTAAGATCACCGCTAAAAATTCTACAATATTTGCAATCAAAATAGAATATCCAACAGCTAAATAACCAATATATATCACGCCTATAATCATCGTTGGAATACAAGTAATTGCATATATTAAATGAAGCTTAAATGCATATTTTGATTCTCCTTTAGAATTCTTATACATTATAAAGACAAAATTGAACACGGAGAAAAAAATACCTAAAGAAAGCAACATTAAGAGTTTAAAACTATATACAGAATAATTTACGCCAAAAAAGTTTAAAAAAAAGTCGCCAAAAATAAAAATTATTATAATTCCAATCACAACGAGTATTAATGCAAAAAATAATGTTTCTAAAGCATTCCTTTTACTTGAATCATGTGAAACATGCGCAAGCATAGTTTGCGAAATAATTTTAGGAATCATTGCAATTATAGCGCTAAAAGTCCCTGCAATAAAGAGATAAGCTGAATATTCAACTCCGACTATTTTTGCAACGATTGTAGGTGCCAATAATCCGGGTACCCTATAAAAAATGGTGGCAAAATAATTATCAAACGAAAAATTAAATGTGTCTTTCAGTAAACGAATATTCACTCTACTAGTAATAAAAGCACTAAAAAGGAATTTAAAATTAACGAAAAATAGAGATAAAACTAGAATCGTGATACCTATAGCTACTCCCCAACTAAGGAGAAGACCAAATACATCTATATCTTTAGTGATAAAAATAAGACCAATTTTTAATGATGAAGCTAACGATGCAGAAATCAGGCTATACTTACTTTTATTTGATGCCAAGAAGTACGAATCATAGAAAACATAAGTTACTTGGAAAATGGAAGTAATTACAAAAAACAATATTATGGAAAAAGGCAAGTAATATAATAGTTCTTTCATAGTAAGTAAAAGTATTATAATTACTACTGTACTTGTTACTGTGCTGTTACATAATAGTAATTTCAAATAGGTTCCAAATAATTCTTCTATTTTATATTGTTCTTTAAATTTAAGTATCGAGATATTTAATCCAATCATAGAAATTAATGTTATTAGATTAATATTTGATACTAAAGTTGAATTTATACCAATAATATTAGGTGGATATATCCTTGAACCTATTAGCCAAAATATAAAACCTGAAATCGAATTTATTGCGAATGAAAGCATTTGATAAATACTATTTTGATATAACGGTTGTTTAATGAAATCTTTCATTGATTTTCTTAATGTCACAAGTATTTAGCAAAAAAGTTTTTTTATATATTTATTGATATTGTTAACTCAACAGATACAAGTTACACTCACGGAGAGATAAAGAGTCAAGAAGACATTCATAAATCTTTTATTTTACCAAGGGTAAAGAGACTATGCCTTTAAGGGGACAGGATGTTGTAATAATCACAAAAACGTTGAAGGACAGTGTTACTTACACTAAGTGAGATCTATACGGTTCATCTCTTGGACAATAACTCCAAGGAGATGTTCAACTCTTCAATAAGTTTCAAGGTGATGGATCTGTGAGCTGATGCAGCCGATAACATGGGTTTGACACCGTTTATCACCATTAGAAGAAGGTACTCGTTTCTCTTTGTATTGTGTGAAAGAGTACTCCATCGTTGGTTAGAATCTGTTGAGGAAGAGCATAGTTTTGCATAGCTTGATCTAAAAATTGGGACATATCTAAAGTTTTAACTGTGTGAGAATAGAATTTTGTTGCTACATATATCGAACCGTAGGTGATTACTAATTACACTCACGAAGTAGAGGTGTTGGCCTTATTCTTCTACCCGAAGGGCGCTCTAATAGATATTCGTCAAAAGTCGTTAGGTTTAGTTTTCTCGAATCTTTTTGTTCTCTTGTAAAATTAGCTGTTTTTCTCTATTTCTTTTCACTCTTTTTTTATAGTACTTTATTTATTATAAATGCCCCTCCTGTCTTAAGAATAAGCAATCTTGACTATATTAACTTTATATTTGCTCCTACCTATGATTGTATGTCTTCTTTCTATAACTTTCTTCTTTATTCACTTATTGATGATTTTTCTACTTACTATATATTCTCTTGCTATTTAAGCTACTCTCACCCTTACAAAACTTCTTTAACTACTCTTTTCTAAGTTTTCTAGTTTACGTTTAGGTTTCATGTTTAATTAGTCACTTGCTCTTTGTAACCCTTTCTTTTACACCATTATCAAGGCTGGTTTAGTAAACAAGGGGTTTCAATTTAAAACATACTATTTAAAAATCAAATCTAAATTATTTTAAATGCTTTACAATAGTTGTATTTATGGAGAAAAAATTCAAAAAAATTGCAATAGTAGAATTCGTGAGAACTCATTATGATTTTATAATTTCAGTTCACGAATATTTATATAAAAAAGGATATAGAGATATTAAAATTCTAACATCATCAGAAATTTGGAAAGATATAGAATATCAACTAATAAAAATTGAAAATCATATTAATCCTACAAATGTATTTACAGCAGGTAAAGTAAAAAATTATTTCTATATTCTAAAGAATAATTTTGATGTTATTTATTTTAATAGTTTTTACTATAGTTGGAAGAATATTATTGGTTTATTATTGCTAAAAATTTTAAAAAGAGACACAGATATAATATTAACTTTACACAATATTAGACGTCATTTTGAATATAAATCCAAGTTTAAATTTGCTCCTTTGAAAAAAATACTTATAACTGTTATAGATAAAAAAATCAATAAATATATTGTGCTTAACGAAAAATTGAAAGAATTTGCATCAAAATATACTAAAAAAGAAATTCTTGTAATACCCTTTAAAATACCCCTCAAACAAGAGATACTAACTGTTTACAAATATTCTTCTAGTTTTTATAAAATAATTATACCTGGTATAATTTCAAATAAAAGAAGAAATTATGATGAGTTAATCAAAGTAATAAAAAATGTTTTAAGTAAACGAACAGATTTTAAATTTATACTTCTAGGAAGAATCGTATCAAAAGAGTTAATAGTCCCCCTTACACGTCTCAAACAACAGTTCCCCCAAAACATACAATTTTTCAGTAGTTATATCGAACAAGAATTGTTTGAAAAATACGTAATTGAATCAGATATTATTTTAGCGCCAATTAGGAAAAATGTCGATAGCAACCCTCAAGAACAATATGGTTTAACAAAAGCTTCTGGTATTGAATTTGATGCTTATAAATATAAAAAACCAATATTAATTCCCAGTTTCTATGAAATACAAAATGATAATATTGATGTTACATATTTCAATACATATGATGATCTGACAAAAATACTGTTAAAATATCCGAAAAAAGATAGCTTTTTAATGAGTGCTTAAAGGCTTCTAAAAACTCTAAGATAATAAATAGTGCTGAGTATAGTGTCGTATGTTCAATTTATAAAGCATAGACTCAGAAAAATAGATGAACACCCACAATTACTTAAACCTTTATTTCAACCTAGATTCCTTGATACCCCTACTAACAAACAGGTCGAGAAGGAAGATTAAAACAGTGAGAACGGGCTGGATAGTAGCCTTAGCGCTGATATGTGCGTCTTTTTCTACGAGATAAGAACAGTATACAGAGCGGTTAAACCTTGTGAATAAGAAAATACAAAGTATAACACAACATACATTCCGCAAAAAACATCCATCTTCAACGTTTGCACAGAGATAAAAAACTCCAAATAGTCCACACAATCACGTTAATAGTAAGAATGCTTTGCTCTTCTCCCGAAACAGTAGAAGAGGACAGGACAGGATTCAAGGTAAAAGGGGGTTGATTTAGAGTATTGCTAATGGAGTCACGCTTTACATAAAAACAAAGTCATTTTGGAAAGTCCACAAGATTATAGATTCCCCGATATTCATCCTCTCGGTTGCCCTCTCTCATTTCTACCGTTATAACCCCACACGAACAAGAGCATTTTTCAGAACCTAGAGAAAAAGACTTCTATGTAGAATTAGAAGATTTCATGCAGATAAAGCCCATCATAACAACAAACTGGGAGGGGGTTTCTCATCCAAGAGAGAATCAAATTTATTATCGAACTAAAACGTAAACGTCGATCATGACCTAATTATATAAATCACCTTTTTTTCCTTTGGGGATTGCTAATAAATAACCTTGTATCGTATCTCTAATGTCTGTGAAATCTCTAAATGGATTAGGATTACCTATAATTATTTCCTTATTTTCGCTTTTAAGAATCTTTGCAATCTGATTAAAAATTACTAAAGTTACAAACATAATTTCTCTGTTTGGTCCAGTATTATTATATCCTCTTGTAACAACAATAGGCAATCCATACATACTATGATATTTAAGACTAAATTGTTCAGTAGCTACCTTACTAGCTTCATATGGAGACTGTGGTCTAAGCGAATTGTTTTCATTAATAGGTATTTCGCCTAGAGATGGTAATCCATATTCTACACTACTCTCTGCAATCTGAATATCAATATCTAAATCTGAATTTCTTATTATTTCTAAAAGATTTACAGTACTTTCAATATTTGTACGTACAGCTTCAATAGGCCCCCAAAATGAGAAAAGAACAAGACTGTGCTGGTAAGTGAAAGATATAACTTGGTTGGACTTCTTTGATAGTTATTTCTAATGATGAATAATCAATAAGATTAGCTTCCTTAAGTATAGTTTTATTAAGAAATTTATCAATTTTTGGATTTATTGGATTAGATTGTCTTCTTACAATACTATAAATTTCAACTTCTTGTTCCACAGATAGTATTTTTTCTACTAAAGAGCTACCTACAAATCCTAATGTGCCAGTAATCAGAACCTTTTCTTGATGAAAACATGATTTGTCATACAGATCTCTTTTTTCTTTAGAAAATTTATTTTTATATTCATTAATATTGTCTGGATATATTAAGAATTTGCTTGTTTCTCATATATTTCTCAGTAAATTTTATCTTCAAAGAGCATAAATAAACTAACGCTTTCTTAGTTTTTAAATTTAATAGCAAGTATTTTAATTTAAACTCATTATTTTTTCAATTTTTTTTTAAAAAAATTTGAAGAATAAAATGTAAGAATGAACAAACTTAAAATTAATAATTAAATTCTGCTTCATTAAAATGCATTATTTACTATTTAAATTGTAACTAAATACATAAATACATATATACACATATTATTGAAAATAATAAGATAACTTTAACAAACAAATTTATTACAAAAAATAAGAAAAACTTCACATTGGGGGAAATTTATGACAGAAGGAAAATACAATAATCTAGTTATATTAATTCCAACGCTAAATGAGGAAGATTCTATTGGTTATTTAGTGAACTCATGTAAAAAATTGACAGATAATGTAATTGTTGTTGATGGGTTATCAATTGATGATACAGTGGTAATCTCTAAGAAAGAAGGGGCAGAAGTGATTTATTGCAAGAAAAAGGGAAAAGGTAATGCTATTATAGACGGTTTAAAATACGTATTGAAGAAACCAAATATTGAATATATCGCATATTTGGATGGAGATAGTACATATGACCCTTATGACATAAAAATTCTGTTAGACAAGATGTTAAATGAAAAAAAACTTGATGTAATAATTGGTAACAGATTACCAAAAAGAGAAAAAGGTTCTATAAAATTTATAAATATAATTGGCAATTATTTATTTTCTTTTTTAATTAGTCTAATAAGTAGGGTAAAAATAAGTGATTCACAATCAGGTCTTCGTTTATTATCTAAAAAAGCAACTATGATATATTCAGATTGTCTAGAGTCTTCTGGTTTTGATATTGAAACTGAAATGATCATTAAAGGGTCGAGAAAAGGTATTAAATTTGGTGAAGTTCCTGTTAGCTATAGGTGTCGTGAAGGAAATTCTAAACTTAATCCTTTTAGAGATGGATTTAAGATTTTAAAAACGATTATAAAATATAGTTTTAAAAGATAGAATTTATATTCATCTTACACTAAACTATAGTAATCAGATTTCTTTATATAAAACTATTTTTAATCCTTCATTCTATAACATTATAAAATTCTCTCCACGTTGATGTTTTAAATTTATAAATGATATTAAAAAACTCTTATGGTGCACTTCCAAGGTGTTACAAATACAGACATAGATTGTACTTGAAATAATAGAGAATAAGACGCTTATGATGATGGAAGAGAAGACGGTCACGCAACGAGATGAATACAAGTTTGATGAAAACAAAAATGTTTTCTACGGCAGATTTACAGGACACACAGAAGTGTTTTTATTTACACAACCAGTGATAAGACTGTTAAAGACGTATTGAACGGTCTTGGAGATAACCTGTCTCATGGGTGGATTCGTGAAAGAAACGATAAAAATGAGTTAGCAAAAAAATACAAACATATTGATCCAAGATTTCTTTTTGTAAAAAAAAGATATAATTTAAGACCAACTGAAATACAAGGAGCATTTGGAATTCAACAACTCAAGAAACTTGAAATATTCTTACGAACTAGAGAAGAAAATGCAAAATTTTGGATAGATAATTTGAACAAATATAGAAGCCTTATTCACATTCCAAAGACTGAAACAAATATAAGACATGCATGGTTTGGATTTCCAATAGTTATTTATGAAAAAGCTGGATTTAAACATGATGATTTCATTAAAATATCTTGAAAACAATAATATTGAAACTCGTCCAATTATGGCAGGAGATATAATTGAACACCCCGCTATGCACTATTATAACTGGAAACAAGTAAGAACACTAGAAAACTCTTCAAAGATAATAAAAAATGTTTTCTTCGTTGGAAATCATAGTAGCATTAAACAAAAAGAAAGAGAATACATTATGGATGTAATGAAATCATTTTTGGAAAAAAACACCTAACTTTTTTTTAAATATTCATTAAAATCTTTTCTTTTAAAGCATGTCCAAAAATTAATTTTTATTAATGTGGGGGTTTATGTCGGAAGTATGAGTTTCTTTCAGATCATAGACCCCCACAAAGCAAGAGAATTCATAATCATTAATGAACCTTTCCTTAAGAAACTGGTGAAAGAGGAACCGAGAGAAAGTAAGAGAGGGAGAAAAAGAATAGCAGAAAGGTGGGTGATACTGGCTTTAGCGATCATTGCGAGAATAGAAGGAATTGCTTGGAGGAAGTTAGAGGAAAAGTTGTCTTTATGCGATTTTTTGATAGAAGAGGGGTGGATGAAGAAGATTCCTTCCAAATCTACTTTTCATGCAGTGTGGAGAGCGACAGAAAGTAAGTTGCTGGAGCGGTGGATAATAGATTTAGGTAGGGAAATAGTAAGGAAAAAAGGGTTGAAAGCTATGTCGGTGGATAGTTCAGGTTTTAAAATTCGTCAAGCTTCTGTTTGGCGTTTTCTCAAGTGGGCAAGAGGAGGACTAAAGAAAACCTCCAAACTTTTCTGGAAGATACACCTTATAGTTGGTTTACCCTCTCGAGCTATAGTCTCTCTTGCTCATTCTGCTAGTAACACTCACGATAGTAAAGTCTTCGGTTTACTATGGCAGAAACTTCCTTCTGCACTCTTGAGACCTTTCTTGAGATTCTATGGAGACTGCGCTTACTGGACAGAAAATATCGTGGGACTTCTTAGCCAACATTCCTTTTTTCCTGTTATTCCTCCAAAAAGTAATGCTCGTTATCCCTCTCCTCCTCCTCTTGGACCAATAGTTCAAGCTCATCGTCTCTACCCTGGTCTCTATCGTCATAATCACCACCCCGAGTATCGTAGTAGTATTGAACATGTCTTTGGTCTCCTCAAACTCTCTCTTCCCCCGATTCTTGATCGCTTACCCTCCACCATCCTCTCTACCTTGTACAGTTCTCTTCTCTGTTACAACTACCTTTTACTCCTTCGGACTGTATAGTTGGTGAAAAAGAATTTTTGGACATGCTTTTTTAATAGAACATTAAATATTTATATCTATATATTATGTAACTATCAATGAAAATAGCTATAATTAATCAATTTACCACACCAGAAGCTGGAGGGCACGAAATAAATTTAGCCAAACTATTACATAAAAAAGGACATGAACCTGTAATAATAACTTCTGAATATAAGAATCCTAACCTAACCAATTATAAACTTATTAAGGCAGATGTGAAGAAGGATAAAGAACTCTGTTCTTTTAAAATTATAAGACTAAAAACTATATTTGCCTATTCAGAATTCCCAATTGTGACAGGAATGGATAAAATAATAGCTGAACTTAAACCAGACATTATTAATATTCATGAATTTTTTCAATACACTAGCTATAAAGGATACAAGTTAGCGAAAAAAAACAAAATACCTATTGTATTAACTCAACACTGTTATTACTTTCCACCCAGTTTTTTGAATAGATTAGGTATGAAAATTACAACTAAACTTTGGGGAAAAAAAATAATCAAGAATAGTGATGGACTTATAGCTATAGCTGAAAGCTCTAGTAAATTTCTAAAGGAAGTATCAAAAAATCCAAGATTGAAAGTAAACATAATACCAACGCCATTAGAATTGGATCAATTTCTTGAAATTATACCAGATTTTACTAAAAAATCAGAAAGTGATATTTTTAGAATATTATATGTTGGAAGAGTAGATGAGAGAAAAGGGATAAAATATTTGTTAGATGCTATGTCAATAGTAACAAAAAGATTCTATAAACAAAAAATTGTTTTAGATATTGTTGGAAGAGGAGCAGATTTAAAGAAGTTTAAAAGATATGCAAGAGACAGAAATATTTGTGCAAAATTTCATGGATTTGTTGAACATCAAAACATTTCAAAATTTTATAAAAAAGCTAATGTTTTTGTTTTACCCACAATTACAAAAGAACCATTCGGCAACGTAGCAGTTGAAGCTTTAGCGTCTGGGATCCCAGTTATTGCAAGCAAATTAGGAGGACTAGTAAATATTGTTCAAGAAGGTGCAGGATTTTTAGTTCAACCAAAAAATGCAGAAGAAATAGCTAATGCAATTACAAAGTTTTTAGATAATCCACTCTTATTAAAAAATTACAGTAAGAATGCAAAAGATCTTGGGTTCAGATTTGCAAATGAGCCTATAAATTCAATTATAGAGTTATTTCAGAATCTTATTTAAACATGTTTCTGAACTAAATATTGTTTAAGTAATCACAAAGAGATGGATATAAAAATGGACATTAATAAATTCAAAAATCAAAACATCTTGATAATTAGTGAAAATGGTTTTATTGGTTCTCACCTTTTTCTAAAGCTTAGACATTTATCTAAAAATATTATTAGAACAGTTTATTCACATAATTCAGAGAAAAATCAATTGTACAAATTTTACTATATCCATGTATTATTTGTTCAGCTGATGATTTAGAAGATGAATATGCAATTGATGGGATTTAATAGATGTGTTTCATCTATAGGTAAATATTTAGTTTTTCCATAAACCAGACCAGATGATGAAAATACAAATTTTGAATCCTCTTGATATTTTCTAATGTTTTCCATTATATTTAAAGTTCCAAAAGTATTGACTTGATAACAAAGCTCTGGCTTTTTTATTGATTCATAAACATCAATTAAACTTGCTAGGTAATATATGATATTGAAATTTTAAAATTATTACAATAATATCCTACAAACGATTTGGTTATACTATTAAGATATATAAGTGAAGTAGATAAAATAAATAAAAACTACCTCACTTTTAAATCTTTATAAGTTTAGTTCTTTATAAATTTTGGTTAATCTTACTACATTTTTCTCATTATAATACTTTTTTTTATTATTTTTTTATTTATCATGAGACATTCATGAAATGTAGAGACTAGGTCTAACCTACTGTAACTCAGATCTCTTTTTTTCTTCCTCTCTTATTACAATTTTCCCCCTTCACTAGGGTAGTGTCTAGTTTTTATACCACCTCCTAGGTAAAAAGGAACTAAGGGGAGGATGTCCCAAGCTCTGATGAGGACGAACGAAATTATAATGGAGCATAAAGAGAGTAAGAAAACCAGAAAGATGAGTAGAGCCATAGACGGCACGGATAGGACAAGTGCAGTGGAGAATAGAATGAAACCAACGATAACTCTTAAGAGTAGCATTAAAACGTTCAATATAGGAGCGTAAACCACCTTTGATAACGGAGATTTTGATACCTAGACGAAGTAAGACAGGATACCATACCCCTGCATCTGTAACGACAATACGGGGCTTAAAACCCCAACATTTGAGCCAATAACGGAAAGTTAGTAAACATTCAAGATTACTCCGTCCTTTAGTAATACTAAAACCCAGTAAAGTCTTGTTGTAAGGATCTAACGCGAACCACAGATATATTGAGCCTTGAGAGGTCCTAATCTCTGTTTCATCTACTACTATAATCTCTGGTATTCCCCCTCTCTCTGCTACAACTCTATGTAAACTTTCCCTAAAGAGCCTGAACTTCTTTACCCAATACCATAATGTTTGATGCGTTAAACCATTCTTCCATGCTACTGTCCTCAACCCATTCTTTGAACCAATATATTCATAAATCGCTTTTATTATTATTTTTTTGGGGACTCTGCATCTCTTAAAAAGAGCAGATAGTTTTTGTGTTTTCATATCTTACTATTAGAGTCCCCACAAATATTTTTGTCGGAAGAAAACTAGACACTACCCTTCACTAGCCTCCTAACCTTCTTATATTAGAGAAATAATTTATTAAAAGAAACATTTTTCTAGTACCCAAAAGTATAACCCATGTCTATCGAGTGAACAACTAGGGAAATAGTAATCAAAAATTCTTCATATATTGAATAATCTGATATTGGATATTTGAAATTAAGTCCAATTTCCGCTTACAAATTCCTCTTTTGAAGTTTTGTATATACTTCTTTATACATGCATATTATAAAATGAAAACATAAGCTTAATTTATATTCTTCTTTTTGACATATTATTTTAATCATTATAGAGAAAAATAGAGTTTCAATTAGAAAAAATAAATTTTTATTATAGAAAAAAAATATTAACTTGTGAGTTTTATATTGCGTGAGATGATAACAATGAATTCAGATTTATCACTAAAAGACAAGAAAATTTTATTAACAGGTGGTAGTGGTTTTTTTGGAAGTTTTATTCTTGATGAATTAAATAAAGAGGAAGTTTCTGAAATTATTGTACCAAGGTCATCAAGGCATGATTTACGTAATAGAGATGATGTACAAGATGTAATGGACGGAGTTGACATCGTAATACATGCTGCAGGAATTGTATCTGGTATTGGGGGAATTCAAGAAATACCTGCAAAAATTTTTTATGATAACGCAATAATGGGCTTGCATATAATGGAAGAAGCAAAAAATTTTGGAATTAAGAAATTAGTAAATATAGGTACTGCTTGTTCATATCCCAAATTTGCACCTATACCCTTAAAAGAGAAAGATTTATGGGCTGGATATCCTGAAGAAACCAAAGCTTCTTATGGTATCGCTAAACGTTTACTAGTAGAAGGTGCAAGAGTTTATCATCATCAATATAATTTAAATGTTATCCCACTAATAATATTTAATCTATATGGACCTCGTGACAATTTTGATTTAGCTACCTCTCATGTAATACCTGCTTTAATTCGAAAATGCTTAGAATCAAACAAGTTAGTGGTTTGGGGAGATGGAACTCCAACAAGAAGTTTTTTGTATGTCAAAGACGCAGCAAAAGCTGTGATATTGGCAACAAAAAAATATAATAAACATTACCCTGTAAATATAGGTACATCTGAAGAAACTAGTATTAAAAATCTTGTAGAATTAATAGCTGAATTAACTGGTTTTAATGGTGAAATAATCTATGATAAAACAAAACCTAATGGACAACCTAGGCGATGTGCAGATGTTTCGTTAGCAAAAAAAGAATTTAATTTTGAAGCTAAATATTCATTAAAACAAGGATTAAAGGAAACAATTGATTGGTATAAAAAAAATTTTAACTGAAAATTTTGACTTTTTTGTTTAATTTTAATTAATTACTGTTATATCACGATATTCATAAATAAAAGTTATTGATAACAATGTAGAAATAATTAATTATTAGAAATCTCAATTTTAATTCTTCAGTGATCCTTCTGGAGGAAGTTTTATGTTTTCAGAAAAAAAATATAAATCCATCCCTACCATAAATGATGCGTAAAATCCACGATCATAAATCTTTCGCCATACATATGAATTATTTTTGTTTGGTGGATAATTAATAATACAGGATTTATGATTTTAGGGAGAATTAGTGGTAGCAGCATATTTATCAATCTTTAAAATTGGCTAACATATACATTAGCATTCTGCATTGTTAGAATATAGCAAAGATAAGAACCAAGAAAAACTGAACCACCAGTTACAAAAATACTTTGATTCTCAATTTTTATTTCTCTCTTTTTTAAATTATTGTATTTTAATCTTCATTGATGAATATAAAAATTAATTTGGTTATATATAAAAATCTATATCAATTTTAATATGGCTTTTAGAAAATAAAATTTATTTTAGTTTTAAAACAATGAAGAGGATTATTTAAAAGAAAATTGTTAAAAGAAAAAATTAATATTCATAAGTTCACATAAAATAGCCACAAACTATTAAGATAATGGAATAAATAGGAAACAGATATTCATATGACTATAAAAGTATATGATTTTTGTCTTTTAGAATAGAAAATACAAATTTTTTTTGTAGATGTAATTCTAAATATCCCTTTACTTTTAATAAAAACCTAATCTTTATAATAAGATTAGTAATTATTCTTCATATGGATAAAGTTATAATAATTGGTCCCTCTTCAAAATTCTTAAGTGGTATCACATATTATACAATTAATATAGCAAATTTGTTAAGAAAAGATAAAAAAATTTTTATTTTTGAAATAGATCAATTATTACCAAAATTTTTATTTCCTGGGTCAGGAAGAGTGGGTAAAATACAAACAATCTCTACTTATAAAGAAGAAGTCTCAGTTAGCCATATTAAAATGAAATATTATTCAATACCTTCAATAATTAAAGCAGCAAAGTCTATAAACATGTTAAAACCAAAGGTAGTAATCTTTCAATGGTGGTCTTGTACAGTAGCACACATTTATTATTTTTTAATAAAACTTATTTCAAAAGAGATTAAAATCATTTTTGAGTTTCATGAAATTTTAGATACAAGCGAAGCTTCATTTTTTCTTCTAAAAATTTATACGAGTTTGATGATGAAATTGTTGTTAAAGGAAGTTACAATATTTATAACTCATTCAGTTTCCGATAAGAAAAAAGTAATAAAAACTTATAAAATAGATGAAAGCAAAATTCAAGTTATACCTCATCTTACAACAACTACCTATTCTTTAATAAGTAAAAATATTGCTAGAAAAAAATTTAATTTACCAATGAACTCAATCGTCTTGGTATTTTTTGGATTAATTAGAAAATATAAAGGAATCAACATTTTAGTTAAAGCTTTTGAACAATTAAAAATAAACAGCTTAAAAAAGCCATTACTTATTATTGCTGGAGAGATATGGGATCCATTAGACAAGAAAACTAACAAGATAATAAATGAAAATAGAAATATTATTCTTATTAACAAATACTTATCAGATGAGGAGGTAGAATATTTAATCTCTGCTGCAGATTGTTTTGTATTACCATATACTAGAGCATCTCAGAGTGGAGTATTAAGTATAATACATAATACAGGCAAACCTGTAATATTATCTGACATAAAAGAATTCGTGGAAGCTTCAAAACATTATAGTAATTCTATTTTCTTTAAGAGAAATGATATTATAGATTTAAAATCAAAAATAGAAAAATTCACTAAAAATCATAATGATTTTAATATTAAGCCAGTTAACAACAATGAAAGAGTTAAAGAATTATATCTTTCTGTAATGTAATTATATATTTCTAAAAGAGGAGATAAAATCATTGTTACGCTTACAGACAAGCTATTATGAATCGAAATTCTCAAATGAAAGTAATATTATATGTTTTTGTCTATCTTCAATTAAATATTAAATAATTAATAAAGCATGTCCAAAAATTAATTTTTATTAATGTGGGGGTTTATGTCGGAAGTATGAGTTTCTTTCAGATCATAGACCCCCACAAAGCAAGAGAATTCATAATCATTAATGAACCTTTCCTTAAGAAACTGGTGAAAGAGGAACCGAGAGAAAGTAAGAGAGGGAGAAAAAGAATAGCAGAAAGGTGGGTGATACTGGCTTTAGCGATCATTGCGAGAATAGAAGGAATTGCTTGGAGGAAGTTAGAGGAAAAGTTGTCTTTATGCGATTTTTTGATAGAAGAGGGGTGGATGAAGAAGATTCCTTCCAAATCTACTTTTCATGCAGTGTGGAGAGCGACAGAAAGTAAGTTGCTGGAGCGGTGGATAATAGATTTAGGTAGGGAAAATAGTAAGGAAAAAAGGGTTGAAAGCTATGTCGGTGGATAGTTCAGGTTTTAAAATTCGTCAAGCTTCTGTTTGGCGTTTTCTCAAGTGGGCAAGAGGAGGACTAAAGAAAACCTCCAAACTTTTCTGGAAGATACACCTTATAGTTGGTTTACCCTCTCGAGCTATAGTCTCTCTTGCTCATTCTGCTAGTAACACTCACGATAGTAAAGTCTTCGGTTTACTATGGCAGAAACTTCCTTCTGCACTCTTGAGACCTTTCTTGAGATTCTATGGAGACTGCGCTTACTGGACAGAAAATATCGTGGGACTTCTTAGCCAACATTCCTTTTTTCCTGTTATTCCTCCAAAAAGTAATGCTCGTTATCCCTCTCCTCCTCCTCTTGGACCAATAGTTCAAGCTCATCGTCTCTACCCTGGTCTCTATCGTCATAATCACCACCCCGAGTATCGTAGTAGTATTGAACATGTCTTTGGTCTCCTCAAACTCTCTCTTCCCCCGATTCTTGATCGCTTACCCTCCACCATCCTCTCTACCTTGTACAGTTCTCTTCTCTGTTACAACTACCTTTTACTCCTTCGGACTGTATAGTTGGTGAAAAAGAATTTTTGGACATGCTTTAATAATTAAATACTAAATAATAATTTAATAATTAAATATTAAATAATAAAAAAATTTATTTTGGAATACATATTCTATTTTAATTTCTAAAAGAAAAAAATATAAAAATATTTGAATCTTTACATTAAGTATGTTATCAGAAAAAGAAATTTTCCGTGAAATAAATGCTAAACATAAAAAAATTCTTATAGATCCTGAAAATTTAGATTCTTATTTGTCAAATTTTGATAAAGAAAAAAAAGATTTATTTGATCCAAAAAAACTAGAAGGTTCTAGGGTTTTAATTACCGGTATTACCGGATTTGTAGGAAGTCATTTAGCAGAGAAACTTGTAGGATTAGACTCTGATATTGATGTTTATGGTGTTGTGCGAAGACAATCTGTACCTAACTTCCCAAATATTAAACATATTGTTAATGACATAAATCTAATAGAAGCAAATTTGATAGATTATTCTTCTTTAGAACATACTATTAATAATGTAGAACCAGACTATATTTTCCATCTAGCAGCTCAATCTTTTGTACCAACTTCTTTTATTGCACCAATTGAGTCTGTAACAATAAACATTCAAGGAACAGTAAATTTACTTGAAATTCTTCGTAAAAGTGAAATTAATTTCAGTGGAATTCAAGTTGCCTGCAGTAGTGAGCAATATGGACTTGTCTATCCTGATGAAGTTCCAATAAATGAGAACAATCCATTTAGACCACAATCACCTTATGCTGTTAGTAAAATAGCAACTGAAAAATATAGTTTAACTTATCATAGAGCTTATGGTTTACCAATTGTAATTACAAGAGGTTTTAATCATACAGGTCCAAGAAGAGGAATAAAGTTTGTTACTTCAGTAATCGCAAGTCAAATCGCAAATATTATTAATGGCAAAGGAAATAAGATAATAATCGGAAACCCCAAACCAATAAGAGATTTTACATTTATTGAAGATATGATACAAGGATATATTTTATCAATAATAAAAGGAAAAAGAGGTGAGGTTTACAATCTTGGTCATGGATTTGGAATTAGTATAGAGAATTTGATTAAACTTACTGCATCTATTTACGATGTTAGCTATGAAATTGAAATTGATAAATCAAGATATCGACCAGCAGAGGTAAACATTCTTGTATGTGATTATTCAAAAGCTAAAAAAGAACTAGGTTATTATCCACAATATTCGTTAGTTGAGACTATCAGAAAAATTGTTGAATTTTACTTAGAAAAAACGTAATCTTAAATTATAGGGTGATTTTATAATGAAGTTAGAAACAGCATTGAATGAAATTAAGAATATTGTAGATATGTATTTCTCTGAAAATGATATTTATAAAGATGAAACGAAGATAAGGCTTATTGCTCCTTCATATGGAACTAAAGAAGTGATAGAAGTAATAGAATCACTTCTTTCCACTAATGTAACAATGGGTAAAAAAGTTAGTGAATTTGAAAATATGTTTTCAACATACTTAAATGTGAAATATGGTACTATGGTAAATTCTGGTTCAAGTGCAAATTTAATAGCTCTTCAAATTTTATCAAATCCTGCTATTAGAAATAATATTAAACCTAAAGACGAAATTATTACTCCAGCTTTAACTTGGTCTACTACTGTTTTTCCAATGTTTGATATTCATGCAGTTCCTGTATTTGTTGATGTGGATCCTAAAACTTTGACTATTGATGTTAACCAACTAAAAAGCGCTTTATCTAAGAAAACTAAGGCAATAATGCCAGTTCATCTTTTAGGTCATCCATGTGATATGGACTACATAACAGAATTTGCTGAAGATAATTCATTGTACATAATTGAAGATTGTTGTGAAGCTCATGGAGCAATGTGGAAAGGTAAGAAAGTTGGTAGTTTTGGTGATATCGGTACTTTTAGTTTCTTTTTTTCTCATCATATATCTACGATAGAGGGTGGGATTGTTGTTACTAATAACGAAGAATATAATCTTTTATCAAAATCTTTGAGGGCCCATGGTTGGATTCGAGAGAGAAAAGATAGGTCGATTTTAGCTAAAAAATATCCTTTTATCAGTGAAAAATATCTTTTTATAAATAAAGGATATAATTTAAGACCTACAGAACTTCAAGGCGCATTTGGAATACATCAAATTAAGAAATTAGATGATTTCATTAAAATTAGAGAAGAAAATGCAAAATATTGGTTATCTGAACTTGATGAAATAAAGCATCTTATACAGTTACCAACCATTAAGAAAGATGTTAAGCATTCATGGTTTGGTTTTCCCTTAATAGTTAAAGATGAAGCTCCATTTAAAAAAGATGACTTAATTCAATATCTTGAATTAAATAACATTGAAACTCGTCCAATTATGTCAGGTAACATTACAGAACATCCAGCTTTAAAATATTTCAAATGGCGTAAGATCGGTAATTTGGAAGTATCCTCGAAAGTTATGAAGAATGGCTTTTTCTTTGGTAATCATCTAGGTATTAAAAACTACGAAAGAGAATTTATTGCGGAGAAAATTAGAGAGTTCATAGATTATAAAACTTAGATATCCTTTAAAATAAACTGTTAAATAATATAGAAATTTCCTAAAAAATACTTCTAACATTTTTTATTTTGTTTTTCTGCTAATTATCTTTCTATAATTATTATGTATCTTTTTCTTGTTCCTGCTTTGATTTCTATATAACCACACTCTTTTTTTTCACAAAACAACCTACGTAATTTCTCCAATTGGTTTTTGTTCATTAATTGTAAAGTAATCAAATTAATTCTAACGTCATTATTATTCATTGCTTCATTCAGCAATTTAATAGCAAAATCTAACTCTCTCTCTCCAGCAATAAGTTCAGATTGTACTCCTTTCCACCCCCTTTGTTTTTCAAGTTTCGTCAAATCTGCAGGATAGATGGGTGGGTAACACATTAAAGCTGTGTATTTTCCTTCAGGTACAATTTCTTTTATTATTTGCCCTTCTGATTTAATCAAAGTTATTAAGCTGCTTAATTTATTTTTCACTATATTTCTTTGTGCTAGTTGATAAGATATTTCATTTATTTCTGTAGCTAAAACTTTTCTCTTGTATTTTTTAGCGAGTAGCATTGCTATTGCTGCACTGGCTCCTGTCCCAATCTCGATTATAGGGTAGGAAAAGTTTGCAATTTTACTTGTGAGCAGTTCATTTATTGCTTCGACGTAAGCCATTCTTAGACTATAAGAAGGAATTAAGTGCCCTTTTGGTAGTTCAATATCTAAATCTGCTAATTCTTTAAACAAGCACTTATTAAGTTCTGATAGAGTTTCAGGATCACCCAAATCAAATTTAGGAGGATTTTTGCTTATTAAGTATTTCTCCAATTTAGGGTATTTAGCAACTAATTTTTCGAATTTCATCCCTAAATGCTTAGCTTCTATAATTTTTAGTGGTTCTTTAATCATGCTTAGTCCTATCATTTACTAACTATATAATAATCTAGTTATATTTTGGCTAACTAATTTTTTAACAATAAAGGCTTGATAAAAATCCTCTCATTTTTCATAGTTAATATATTGAAAATACCAAAAATGCAACAATTTTTTGAACACTAAAAAAGAGTACAAATTAATTTGAAAAAAAAATATTAATTAGAAATAAAAAGTGAAGAAAGTAAAGTTAAATTTTTGCTTTTGATCTAAAAGGTAATTTAGCAGAAATAGCTTTCCAATCCATGATAAAGTATTCTATTACCAAATCAATAACTAGTACAATAATAGAAACTATACCAACCAAAGGAATAGTACTGAAAAATCCTAGAGCAAAATAAGTTGCCAGGTAGAGTAAATGAAAACTTGTAAATAAAGCAAAAGGAAGAATATTAGTTATTTTTTCGATTCTAAAATGTCCCGCAAAAATAGAGATTAGTATAACTGTTAAAGCAATAAAAACAAACAACAGAACAAGATAAAACCAATACCAAACAACAATTATTCCTTTAGCAAGAAGAAATAGATTAAAGCGATAAGTTCCTTCAAAAGCTAAATAAAGAGGAATGTAACCCAAAAAAGGAACAATTAAGTGATAAACAATTACAAGTAAATTTACTTTGTCTCTCCAAATTTTACGCTCTAAACGTAGTATAGAACTGAAAATTAAAACAATAAAAAACCAACCCATGTAATTAGTCCAAATAACACCAAAGTAAGTAAGAGGAGAAATATAAGTAGGCAAACCATATCCCCAATCCCAAAATCCACCATCAATTCTAATAGCAATAGCATCCATAGTTAGATCAAGTGTTAAAGCTAACAAAGTGTCTAAAAAAGGGCGAGATATAGGATGCAAACCAAAATGGTCAGTAGTATCCATTGAACAGGTAATAATCATTGCCCAACAAAAAGCAACAACTAATGGGACATTGTTGGGAGCACGACCAAACTGTAATAGAAAAAGAGTTGAATAGTGATAACTGTCATATAAGAAGATACTCAGATACTCAATACTCAAACCAAATAAAGTAGCGGAAAGGAAATTCAACAAACGAGACCATCGCTTAAGAAAAATAAATCTGACTAGAAATACAAGATAAAGGACTTCAAAATAAATCTCAAAAAAATAAGTAAGCCAAACCATTAAGTATTAAAAGAGAGTTTTTTAAAAAAACCTTTTGGGTATAGTAAAAAATAGCAAGGGAAAACAATAATTCTAAACATGTTTATGTTATGTTTTCTTGCGTCAAAAGTAGATGGAATAACAATTAGAGTTATTGGGTATTTAATTTATAACATATTTCCAAGATAGCTCTTGTTTGGCTAATTTAAAAAACTGTAAATCTATTTGGTGTAAATTACATAACAGCTTAAATTTTCTTTGATATTGCGTAAGCAGTATATCCTCCAAATGCACTATTAACTAACAACCAAGGTAAACCAAAGTAAGCTATGCCTAGAAACGAACCAGATCCTGTTTGGGGGTTGACATAAAAAAATGTAAGAGCTACGAGTGTTAGTATAAAATTAGTTAGTCCCATAATTATTCCAGTCAATATTGTACGATTACGCAGATTTAGGTTTGAGGGAAGAAACTTAAATGAAAGATCTGCTGAAAAACCTGTTGCCAGTCCAAAAACGCACCAACCTACCACTGCCCAAGGACTTACTAAAGACTTTGTTTTTATCAACTCGTAATAATATTCTACAAAGAAACCAATTATTGCATAAGGCAAATATATTGCTGTTCCCATTCCAAACTGTCTTATTTTAAGAATAGGTAAGATAATTATTAGTGCATTAAAATAACCTACCATATATACAAAAAACATTCCTGTTCCTTCTATCTCGCCCATTTTACCGAATCCTACTGTTGCACTTCCTGCAAAAAAGTCAAAGAAGTATGTTCCTATAGCTGTTACTGTGGATTGTAGGAATCCAAAAATGAGTATAATTTGCCATACTTTTATTTTTTCTTTTTTTTCTGGTTGTGTAATTCTATCTTTTTTTCTCATTTTATCTTACTTTTTATTTTTTTTCTAATAAGTTGTTAGTTTTTAGCTTTTTCCAACTTTTTATTTTTGTATAAATATCTTTGATTTGTTTCTTGTTGTTTTTTATAATGTGAGATTATCTTTCATCAGTTAGAATCTAGTTGTTGTTTTCACAAATGGTTTTTTTTACAACATGGGGTTCTTTTAGTTCTTGATTGTTTCAATTTTCTTTTTTTTTAGAAAAACTTTAGTGATAATTATTACTTGAGAACTTTTGTTTCTAGTTTTTTTATAGTTGATTTAAGCGATAACCTATTATTGATTTTACTGCATTTCCTTCTTTCTCTTTTTTCCATAATTATTCTTTGACTAGTAGAATAGTATTCTTTTTATTCTCTAGTTTAGCTATTTTACTCAGTAAGCATCGCTTTAGGAGAAGTGTAGGAATGGAAGAAAGTAAAGACTACTTTTACGACATCCAATTAGATAAAAAAAATTCTTTAAATAATCAAATGAGAGAAACTCTTCAATCCTTTATTAATTCATTTCCTTTCTATGTTATGCTTATTGACGAGGATCATCACATTCAGCTTGCTAACAACGCTATCTTAGACCAATTGAAAATGGATCCTACTGCTATTGTTGGTTGTTATTGTCCTTCCAAAATTCACGGTTTAGATTCTCCTTTTGCTGGTTGTCCTCTTGAAGCATCTAAATCTTCTCTTAAAGCTATTGAACGAGAATATTATTTTAAAGAAGAAGACAGGTGGGTTCGCTCTACTGCTTATCATACTAATATTTTTACTCCTGAAAACAAACGTCTTTTTATTCATCTTACTATTGACATTACTGCTCAGAAGAATGCTGAAAATAAATTGAAGCGTTCTGAGGAGAAGTATCGTCTTCTTGCTTCTAAATTACAAAAGCTTAATGATTTACATAAGAAATTGAATGAGATCCAAGAGATTTTTATTTACGAACGAGATAAGACTTCTTTAATTCATCGTATATGTTCAAAGTTGTCAGAACTTATTAGTTATGATCTTTGTTGGATAGGTATTTTAGATTCAGGTAAGTTAAAGATTTTGGCTAGTTCTAGTTCTGATTCTGATTCTGGTTCTAGTTCAAGTTCTAGAATTAAAGACTTTTTTACTACTGAAATTGACCTTCATTCCGATGGTCGTTATTCTTGTTTACATAAGGTTATTGAGCAAAAACAATTAATTGTTATTAACAAGGATAATTTTTCTTGTTCTGATTGTCTATTCCACGACACTTCTTCACCTAATTCTATCTTAATCTTTCCTATGATTGTTAACGACAATGTTTATGGTATTATCAGTTTATATAAGTCTGAGAGTCACATCTCTGAAAACGAGATATCTATTTTACAGACTGTTGCTAATGCTTTAGCTTTTGCTCTTCAATCTATTGAATTAATTGAAAGTCAGAATGAAGCTTTTTCTCAGCTTAAGAGAAATATTGATTATTTAGAAGATATAATCGATAAAATTAGAAATCCTCTTACTGTTATTCAAGGTTTCGTTGAACTTTATATGAAAGATAAAAGCAGTGCAGCTATCATTAAAGAACATATTAACCAAATTGTAGAGATTCTTTCTAAAGTTGACGAAAAATATATTCGTTCTACTGACTTATTCAAACAGTATACTGAATAAATAATTTTAACTTTCTTTTGCAGCTCTATTATAGTTAACAGTCTTAACAATTAATTTATTTTGTCTGTACTTATGATTTTTACTTTTTATGTTTCTTACCTGTTGAAGAGATAAGAAAACATTTGAACATTAGTAATAATGTAAATGGTTCTATAGAAAAATCTCTATTTACGCTTGAGATTTAAATGAATTAAAAAACTCTTTTCAAATATCTCAAATTTACTTAAATATTTCTAAGCTTTGATTTTTTGGAGTAAACCTCGATTTAATTTTTTACTATCCTTCTGTTATCTTTCGCTTTTTGACCTTTGTGATTTGAATAGTTCCATCATAAAAAAGTATCCATCTAATTTTATCTCCATTTTTAAGTTCTAGAGCTTCCACAATCTCTTTTGGGACAGTTGTTCTTCTCCTACTTTCGCGTATTGTCAATGTTGTTTCTGTTACAAATTCTACTTCGTCTAAATCTACTTTTGGCATGTTTATGTGATTAATTTATAACATATATATTTTTTGGTTGTAATCCAAACTGTTTTGCTAATAAGATAATTAATGTTATCAGAACACATACATGTATTGTCAATTTTTATTCGTCACAAGAACTATCTTATACTCCACATTACATTGGTGTGACGTAATACTTATATGGACAATTACCAATGGCCATCAAAACAAGGATAGTGAGATAATGATGGATGCTATTACAACCTTTTCATTTGGATTATATCTTTTATTTGCATTTATAGCTTTAATTTGTGAATATATTGATTCAGCTTTAGGTGGGGGATATGGAACTATTCTTGTTCCTGTAATGATGATCGCCTTTAATATTGATAAGAAATTCCTTATTCCTGCTGTTCTTGTCAGCGAGACAGTCACTGGTCTTGGTTCAGCATTGCTTCATCATTATGTAGGCAATGCGAATTTTAATATACGAAAAAAGAATAATTCAAGTGAATTCAATAAAACAAATGATATTCTAAAGAGATACAATTCTCCATCTAGTATAATTAAAGAAAACGGTTACTGTCAAAATTTCTTCTATAGATCTCTAATTACTCGTGCTAAAGATTTTCTTAATAGTTTTAAGGTTTCAGACGACTTTAAAGTTTCAATGATTTTAGGTTTCTTTGGTATTATTGGTGGCATTTCAGCTGCTTTTCTTTCTTTAAGATTATCTCAAACTTTTGTCAAGATATATATTGGAGCACTTGTCTTTTTAGTCGGTTTGTTTGTTTTAATAGGTTTCAAATGGAAATTCACGTGGGTTAAAATCTCCATTATTGGTCTAGTTGCAGCGTTTAATAAAGGTTTATCAGGTGGAGGATATGGACCTCTTATTTCCTCAGGTCAGATTGTTGTAAACCGCAATCCTCGCCAAGCTGTTGCTTCAACTTCACTAGCTGAAGCTTTAGTATGTATCTCTTCCTTGGTTGTTTATTTTTCTTGCCCAGAAATTACCTTTAATTTTGGTTTCTTGTTTCTCTTACTTTCTCTTTTTATAGGAGCAACCCTTTCTGCTCCTCTAGCGGTTCTAACTGTAAAGTATATACCACTTAAGAAAATGCAACCAATTGTTGGACTTGTAACCATGTTATTAGGAATTTTTACGTTGGTTAAGGTCTTCATTTGAAACAAATTTTTATTAATTATTTTATTTTCAGCAAAAGTTCTCTTACTTCAGGTGGGGATAGTTCATACTGCAATTTTCACTTTTCACTTGGTGGATACAAAAAGCGAAATAGTAAATTAGTAAAGTAAAAGCAAATAAAACTAGACTTCTTCACTAAAGAATATGATATACTAAATCTCTATACTCTATTCTCTTCTCTTCTCTTTTCTTTTCTTTTCTTTTCTTGGTTGTATGCATGACTTATTTTTTTACGTAAGTTTGTAAAAATTGAATTGAGGGAGGAGTGAATGTAAAAAAGAAAAAAGAAAAAAGAAAGGAGGAAGGGAGAAGAGAGGAAAATGAGGGGTTTTTATAAGGAAAAAAGGTATAAGTAAGTAAGAAGAGAAGAAGAAAAGTAAAAAAAAGAAAGAAAAAAAAAGAAAAAAAAGGAAGGAGTAAAGAAGGATGGAGGGCGTCGTTAAAACCTTGAAAGTGAGAATAAAGAATGAGGTGTTGACGACTAGAAAAAAGCTAAGGTTAAGGAGAATAACGGGGAGAGACACAAGGATTATAGAAAAGTATGTGAGAATAATACACCATAACAGAAGAAAGATATGTATACGAACCAAAAAAGGGAAAATAAGAGTACATAGAGGAAAATTAGATGAGTTGACGCTTACTACTTCAAAAGTTAAAGAAGAAGAGATGAGAACGACTGTTCCTCACGACCTTAAGAAAATGTTTCCTTACTGTTCTCACAATGAGTTTCAAGAGTGTAGAGATATAGCTGTGCAACTGTACGAGCAAGGATATCGACCCAGTTCTAAACGTCCTCTCATAAAGAGAGTAAGAAGGCAACTAATTAATGGAAAAAGATTCATCCTTGTTCATCTACCAAAAGAAAAGAATAACACTCTTACTCGTTGGTGGGTGGGAATAAGAGACTCGTTAGACACGTGGAAAAGAAATACCCCCTACCATCAGAAGTTGTGGTTACCTTTAGAGATAAGCACTTTTCATCAGAAAGAGTTGAAAAAAGGACAAGTGAAAAGCCTAGAATTAAGATATAAGCATTCTACACGTGAGTGGTGGGTGTATTTTCAACTAAAAGTTCTCCCTCCTTCTTCTTTTCTAAGCGATAATTCCTCTTCTTCTTCTCTTCCTCCAGCTGTGCTGGGAATAGATCTGGGGATAAACATTCCAGGTGCAGGAGTGCTTCTAGCCCCTAAAAAGAAGTTAACTATTAAAGAGATAAAATTCTGGTATACCAAACAGTGGAATAAATTTAATCATAGATATAAACTTAAACTTTCCCGTCTTCAGAGGAAAGCGGCTTTAAATGACCAGTCGGGTAAAAAACACCAAATTTATCGTTTTCTTGGATATCTTCGAAGAAGATATAGAAACGTTAAACGAGCCTATATTCACCAATTTGTAAGCGATATTGTGCGGACAATAGAGAGTTATGCGCAAGTGTATGATCTTTTTGTCGTCGTAGGTTACCCCAAAAATGTTAGAAAAGGAAAAGGAAAAGAAAAAGGGAAAAGTAAAAGTACTCGTTATTTTCGCAGAAAACTTCATCAGTGGAACTATGCTCATGTTCTTGGTCTTCTCCGTCGAGCATTGATATTAAGAGGTTTTGCTCCTCACCGCATTCTTATAATAGACGAAAGAGGAACATCTTCTCATTGTTCACGTTGTGGAAAAGAAGTTTCTCGTCCCGTCAGAGGGTTAGTCTCTTGTCCCTCTTGTAACTATACCTTCCACTCTGATTTAACAGGAGCTAGAAATATTGCTCTTAAGTTCCTTAGTCATCTTTTTCGTCCCCGTGTTACAACTATTACTGATTACTTTACTGGTCAAAAATTCAGTCTTACCCATTACACTGTTTGCCGAGGGCTCAGCCATTGGTTGCAGTCCCAGTAGATAAAAAAGTTCCTTTCTTTTATATCAAGGGATAGGTTCTTTTTTGTCTCTCGTGGAGTGAAGAAAGAAAAAGTTCTTTTCTTCTTTATGATTCCCATGATTCGTGTATGAGGTCTGTCTCAACCCCTCCCATTCATTGTATTATTGGTTGAGTTCGCAAGAGATCAAACTTTCTCCTTGCTTGTTTTTTCTCTTGAAAGACTGAGTGCGAAAAACTTACGTAAAAAAGTAAATCATAATCTCTTAATTTGTTAATAACCACACTTATCATTCATTCAAGTTGTCTAATAAATGCCTATAGAAATACTCTTTAAGTGATGTTGTTAGATTTTATTTACTTATGCATTTTGTAATTATTTTTGGTCCTCCTGCTGTTGGTAAAATGTCTGTTGGTAAAGAACTAGCCAATATTACCGGTTTCAAATTATTTCATAATCATATGTCTATTGAACTCGTTTTGACTCTTTTTGATTATGGTACTCCTGAATTTAAGCAACTGAATTCTTCTATCCGCAGATTAATTTTCGAAACTGTTTCTTCTAGTAACTTAAGTGGTTTTATTTTTACTTTTGTTTGGGCTTTTAACATCCCTGAAGATAAACAATATGTTGAATTTGTTTCTGAAATTTTCAGAAAGAATAATTGGAAAGTTTATTTTGTTGAATTACAGTGTAGTCTTCAAGAGCGTTTAAGAAGAAATAAAACTGAAGAACGATTAAGAGAAAAACCTTCCAAACGCTCAATTAAAGAATCAGAGCAAAGGTTATTGGAGTGCGAAAAAAAATATGTTTTAAACACTCAGGGAGATTTTTATTTTCCTGAAAAATATATTAAAATTGATAATACTTCCCTTTCTGCTATTGAAGTAGCGGAGAGAATTAAGAGTTATTTCAACTTTTAAGTCGTATAGTATTTTATTGTGTGTTCTTTGCTATTTTTACTATTTTTTATAGTTACTAATTTTTTTCTCAAGTGTTATTTTTCTTGTTCTTTCAGGTTTGGAAGATTTGTTTATTAGGATCCTTTATTTCATACAGTTGATTTTTTCTAATAAACTATCAAGTGTAAGGAAAACAACTAATTCAATTTAATCAAATAAATTTTCTTTAGCTTCTGACTCTTCTCTTATTCTCAAAATTCTCATTTTTTTAACTAAAAACTTTTAAGATTTATTCAGATAATAACTATATGGGTCAACTTAACAAACCCCTTGAGCTATTAACCACCTTAAGCAACCATAATGGTTCTATTTCATCTATTAGAGCTGATAAAACTTATCTTTACTCTGGTTCGAAAGATGATACTTTAAGAATTTTTAAAAAGAGTAGTTGGGAAGAGGTTACTTCTTTAGTTCATTCGTCTTGGGTTAATTGTATAGAAGTAGACACTGAAAAGGTTTACTCTGGCTCTAGTGATTCAACTGTTCGAGTTTGGAAAAAAGGTTCCTGGGGTTTAATTTCTTCCATTAAACATTCTCGTTTTTCTATTGTTAAAGACATTGCCGTTGATAAAGAGCACTGCTATGTTGTTCTAACTGATCGCTCTTTGATTATCTATTCTAAACAAAAGTTTGTTGAACAGGATAAACTTACTCATACTGGCATAGTTCAATCAGTAGAGGTTGATAACACTAATATTTATTCATCTCTAAGCGATGGAACAGTTGTTATCTGGACTAAGAATAATTACGAAGTGGAGAAAGTATTAACTCTTTCTTCTTTTAAAACAGTAGAACAGCTGGAAATAGATAATGCTTACATTTATACTTCTGTTGGCAAGAACATTAAAGTTTTTGATAAGAAAAAAAAGGAAGTGGTTAAAGAATTAAAAATCAACAAAGGTATAGTTTCTTTAACAGTCGACGACTCACTTTTACTTGTAGCTTCTAAAGACAAGAAAGTTTACATGTGGAAGAAAGAAACATACAAAGAATACTCTCCTCTAATTATTGATAAAGCAATTACTTATATCTATTCTGACAATGAATTTATTTATGTGGGTTGCAAAAATGGAGAAATAAAGATTTATACCCATCCAATAAAAAGAAAAACTATAAAAAAACAACCAACAAGAACAAAAAAGGTTACTAAAAAAGCTGAAAAAGCCCAAAAAACAGAAGAGCCTATTAAAAAAACTAAAGAAGATAAAAAAGAAAAGAAAAAATCAAAGGATTACACTGTCAAAGAAGCAAAAGAGCTTATGAGTAAAATGAGCAATGAAGAGATACTAGAGTTTACAGAAGGAGATAAAAGAGTAACAATACAGAAATATCGAGAAAAAGAACAAAAATAACTATTTTGCTTTTTTTCTTCTAACACCTTTTTATTTCTTTAATTTTAATATTGGCTATTTTCTTAAATTAGAAAAATAATACATTTTCATAAAGGAAGAAAAGCAGAAATTGACATTGTAATAAAGACTGGCTTCAATTTAACCGTAGTTTCTGTAACAACAAGTAGAACAATAGGTTTGATTAAATTAAAACTGTTTGAAGTTCTGCATGTTCTCTTAACCCAGTCCTCACAACTTTCGATATGTTTGTTGACCGGTTGGGTAGAGTCCTGAAGAAATTAAGTAAAATTTCAACTCATGGAACAAATCAAATTGGAGGAATTCATTCAATGGTTGTTTTGGTCACATTATTGGAAAAATAGCAAGTAGAACAGCTAAAGAGAGATATCTCTGTTTGAGTTAAAAAATAGAATAAAAATTGTAGGAAAAGAAAAAATAGGTAAGTTATCTGAAATATTACACGTTTAAGGTTGATTATACATATCTTGCTCTTTTAGCATTTTTGTTGTTTCTTTATATTTTTTATCTATTTTTTTCATTTTTTTAATAATTTTGTCTATTTGTTCGCGAAAAAGTTGATACATTCCATTTGTTTCGAATTTTAAATCGCTCATTCCTTTCATTACCGTTAAGGGATTTACTATTTGGTCTAGTAATTCTTCTAGTTCTTTTTTGTTCTGTAATAATTGGTTTAGCGCTTTTTCTCTTTCTTCGTTAATTTCCAGCATTTCTATGGAAAAACCTAATTCGTTCGCTATTGTGCTAAGAATCACTTCTTCATGTTCAAAGAACTCTTCCCGTTCTGTTAATAATACCATTATCCCAAATTGTTTCTGTGCTGCGAACATTGGAATAATGACTATATAGCGTGGAGTTTTTCTCTGTAAAATTGTTGAAGGTACAGCAAGTTCTCTTGCAGAAAAAATTGCATTCTGGTCAAGTTTTACTTTTCTGTTCAATTTATCTAAAAAATTGTATAACTCTTGTTTTTCTACTTCAGTCAAGTGAGGTCTTGAATTGAGCAATTCTAGCTTTTCATCTTTTTTTCTCAAAATAAAACAATATGTGTAATCGCGGAACTTACTTAGTTCTCTAGAGATTGTATCAACCAATACTTGTTTATCTTTAATGTAAATTAGTTTGTTTTGCACAGAAACAGTTACTTTTCCTAACTCGTATATTTTTTCCAGTTTTTTGGAAAGAAGTTCGAACTTTTCACTTGCTTCAATTAGTTTTTCCTCAGCAAGTTTTCTTTTGGTTATATCAACAGTATAACAAATAAAGACTCTTTTTCCTTCGTATGTGTAAAAGTTGCTAAAATAAACTCCTGAAATCAACCAACTTTTTTCACCGTATTTGATCTCTCGTTGCACATTTTTTGAAATCGCTATAGCTTTTTCCAATGGACATCCGCGAAATAGATTATTGACCCCGTGAACAAGATGAGAACAATATCTTCCTATAATTTGTTTTTTTTCTAAACCCAATTTTTTTTGGAAAATATCATTAACTAACAGTATGTTATGCTTTTCATCTACTAAAATTATTGGATAAGAAAAACTATCTATGAAACTCTGGATTATTGCTATACATTCTTTTGTTAGAATAATTTTCTCTTTTGGTAAACTTACTGGAAAAGTAACATCTTCTCTAATCATAGTTTTATGTTTAATTTTTTTTTTTACTTTTAAAGCTCACTATTTAGGAAAAAGGTTATCTTTTGCCTTTGAATTTTTTCTTTTTTCTTCTAACCATTAAAAGTACAAAACTTAGAGTTGCAAAAAAACCTAAATAGACTATCAACTCAAGAGCTGTTGGTTTGTCTTGATAACCAAATAACGATCTTAAGAATCGCCCTATTTCTGTATTTTTATCATCTATAAATCCACTAGTATCCCATAACTGTTTTTGTAGCCAATATGTTTCTGGCCCAAACCAGTTTATTTCTTGTAGTTCATGTATTCCATAAGTAAACATTCCTGCAGCAAAGAAAACTAGAAGAATACCTGTTGTTATGAAAAAAGCTTTTATGTTTATTCTCTTTCCTGATAGGAAAACTAAAGCAGCTACTATCAACGCTACAACTAGACCTAATACCCCTGACCAAAGCATAGTAAAATAGTTTCCTTCTATTGCTTCTACTCCTGATAGAAACAGAACTGTCTCTACTCCTTCTCTTAGGACAGAAAAAACTGTTAATAATAACACCCCGTATTTCTTGCTCTCTTCTAATGTTTGGTCAACCTTTCTTTCTAATCCTTCTTTTATTTTTGACCCCTCTGAGCTCATCCAGATTATCATCCAACCTAATAGGAGTGAAGCAATGATCATTGTAAAACCTTCAAATATTTCTTCATATCCGCTAAACCCACCTAGTAATAGTTGGAATAAGACTGCGAAAACGATTGATAGGACTATTCCTATTACCGTTCCTACCCATATCTGTTTTTTCAACTTTCTTTGCTCTATTTTAGAAACATAAACTAAAAGTATTCCTACTATTAAAGCAGCTTCCAGAACTTCTCTGAAAGTTATTAGAAAACTGGCTGTGCTAAACATTAGACATTTCCATCCTTTTTCATTTCCTTAATTTCAATTTTTTAATTATTTCTAATTATTTCGATAATCTCTGATTATCTCTTTTTTACCTTAAACGATTCTTCGGCGAACCGAAATAAACCCCACTATTAAATTTTTTAAGTTGAAGAAAAACAAAGAAAGCTAGCAAAGAAGGTTAAATGAACTGTTCAAGAGAAAAAAAAATTATTTTGCTAAATTTTAACTTAAACTATTAAAGATATTAACTGTTTTCTGGCCAAGGATAGATAAAATTTCTTGCATCTCTTCTTCTATTGTATACTCAACTCACATTGGTAACAAATAAATAGAAGTGGGTTACGTGGGTAAGTGATATATTATGAACAAACCCGAACGTAACCTGGAGAAACTAAGAAAGATTGTGGTTAAAAAAGCTTTGGAAGGAGAGAAGATAAAAGAGATAGCTCACAAGTATATGGTGAGTAGGAAGTTTGTGTATAAGTGGTTGAAGAGGTTCAGAGAGAACCATGAAGGAGAATGGTGGAAAGATAGATCTTCCAGACCAAAAACTATACACAAAAAAGTAGATGAGGAGTTAAAAGAGAGGATAAGGGAGTTAAGAATAAAACAAGGAATGAATGTGGAGAAGATAGCTTATTTGTTGAAGAGAGAAGGAAAAGCACTCTCTCAGACGACAGTGACGAAAGTAATAAAAGAGTTAGGTCTTCCTTTATGGGTTAATAGAAAAAAGAGGAAGAGACCTCGATACAAGAGTTTTGAACGTCAAAAACCTAACGAACTCTGGTAGATAGATGTGAAAGGACCATTCTGGGTAGAAGAACAGGGACAACATCTCCACCTCATAACCTTGATAGACGACCAGTCACGATTCTGTCTGGGAGCTAAATTCCACCCTTTTGCACCAAGAAAAGAGCAGATAATAAGTTTACTAGAGGAAGCAATAAAAGAGTACGGTTACCCCGAGTCTATCCTCACGGACAATGGAGCACTCTTCTCTTCCGTTAGAGGGAGGAACAAGTACCTTCTCCCGTTGGTGCCAAACAGAGGGAATAAAACACATCAGAGCTAGAGTTTTTCACCCCGAAACATGTGGAAAAGTAGAAAGATAAATCTATGACTATATCCTTATTATTTCTGCTCTTGTGTGTTGTGTTATTAGTTCTAAATATGATGGAGCAGGATCTATTCCTTTTTTGTTTCTTGTATCAAATATTGTCATTTTTATTTTCTCTTTATTTATTGTTTGTGATAATTCTTCAATTTCCTTCTTTATACTCTTATTCTGTAATGAAGTGTTAGCTTTTCCATCAGTTATTAGTAACGCTTCTACAATACTCTTTCTGTTCTTATTGCGGAATTTTTTTGTGATACTTAATAGGGATTGAAATCCTGATGCTAATGGCGTTCTTCCTCCTGTAGGTAAAGTTTTCAATGCATCTATTACACGACAATAATCTCTTGTAGGAGGTACTGTAACATTAGCTTTCTTTCCTCTGAATGCTATCATACCAATATAGTCTCTTTTTACATATGCTTTTTCAACAAACTTTTCTGCTAAGCCTTTTGCTACACTAATTCTCCTTTGTAATCCCATGCTACCACTAGAATCTAAGATAATCAAGGTGAGTTTTGGTAATTGTTGTTTTCTTACTTTTACTCGTATCTCATCATCTGTAATTCTTAGTGGTAATTTCTTCATATTCCCTATAGCAGCATACAAGGTTCCAGATATGTCAATATCTCGTAATTGTTCCTTCTTATTTGGAGGTACATATGAAACAGGATGGCCTTGTAGTGAACCTACTGTTGTTATTCTAGCACTCCTTGAACCTCTCCACATATGATCGTCACTTAAGTTCTCATGTGCTCGCTGTATCTTTTTTTTTATCTCAATATCTGTTTTTGCACTCTCAAACGTTTCTTCATGTTCTCCCATTTTGTTATTATCTATATCGTTAGGCTTTTTTTTTACCTCTCTTTCAGCTTTTGTTTCCTCATTTCTTCCTTCCTGTTTTTCTTCTTCGTTTTTGTTGGATTCCATATCCTTTGTAATTTTTTCTATCATCTCTTGGGGAGCTATGTTATCAAATGGATTTGTTCTTAATCTATGGGGTAAAGCTAGTTCCATTGCTTTTTTTATGTCCTCTAATGTTACATCTCTACGTCCATCAAGTGCTGCAATTGCCTTTGCTGTTTTTACTGTAACAATTTCAGCTCTATGTGTCTTTATCCCTAATTTCATTATTGATTTTATTAAGGAGTTTAACAATTCATCATTAATGATTATTGTATCAATAATTTTCCTTGCATCAGTTACTGCTTTTCTAATTGTATTCTCTTCTCTTTCATATTCCAAGTAAAATTTATCTGGATTCTTGTGAAACTTTTCGACTCTTCTTATAACCTCAATTCTTTCTTCAAACTTCTCCAAAGCCTCAATATTAACGTATAAACCAAATCTGTCCAACAATTGGGGGCGTAATTCCCCTTCTTCAGGGTTCATACTCCCTACTAATATAAATCTCGCAGGATGTTTTACTGAAATGCCCTCCCTTTCAATAATATTCCATCCCATAGCTGCAGCATCAAGCAATACATCAGCTACATAGTCATCTAAAAGATTCACTTCGTCAATGTACAAGATATTTCTATTTGCTTCTGCTAATATTCCCAGTTCTAAAGCTCTTACACCTTGGGTTAAAGCTTTTTTTATGTTCAGTGTTCCAACTAGTCTGTCTACTGTAACAGTTAATGGTAAATCTACTACTCTCATTCGTTTTGATGAGATTTTCAATTTCTGCCCTTCTATTGTCATACCATAACAGGAATCGCACATTTCTAAATGATGGTACGGATTACAGTTGAAAGGACATTGTGCTACAACCTCAACCTCTGGTAGGACATATGATAATGCCCGAACAATTGTTGACTTACCTGTGCCTTTTTCGCCAGTTAGGAGCACTCCTCCTATCGTTGGATCAACTGCGCAACATAGTAGTGCAAGTTTAGCTTTTTCCTGTTCCACTATAGCAGTGAAGGGAAATACGATCTTTCTTTCATTTTTGTTCCTTTCTGTTAGATGTCCCATTTTGTATTCACTCATCTCTTTAGTTTTCATTCTCTTTGTTTTGAACAAATTTGTTCCATGTTTGTGTTATATTAGTTAATTTATTCTTCCAGTTTTCTACCTCTTCTGGACTATACATCCTTATTTCTCCCCCTTGAATCTCTGCTTCTCCACCTAAACTATCCTCTAGTACACCTTCAATATCGGCATATGCTTCTTCTAAATTGTCTTTCATCTCTTCTGTGGGTTGCCACAACTTCCTTTCTATTGCTTCAGTAAGTCTTCTAGAAATCTCTTCTGCTGCCCATATATTGTTTTCAGCAAACCATTTTCTCATTTCTTCATCAATTATGTATGTTTCTGCAATGTTATCGAATACCCAATCGTTAACTAATTTCGTTGTTGATGACCAGCCGTACAAATGCAAGATTTTCTTTGAGAATTCATTTGCTCCTCGATAACCATGCTTCTTCATTTCAGATATCCATGTTGGATTTAGCAGTTTTGCTCTTACAATTCTCTCTATCTCTTCTTTTATTCCTCGTATTTCTGCTCTTGTTATGTCTTTAGTATCTACAACAACTATTTCTACATCGTCTTTACCAGTCAGACTTTTTACTGTATTATAAAAACCTCCATGGGTGGAAAAATAACAGCAACAATTGAGAATATCATGTTCATCAGTAATATGATTTCTTGTAATAACTTCGACATTTTTCAAGTTCATTATTAAGCCTTCAGGGTTTGGTTCACCAAATAGCTTTTTAGTATACATGTAACAGCCCCATTGTACCCACGTTTTAGCTAGATCTTCGTCATCTTTCCAAGCTGACGATTCAATAGCATAATTTACTCCAGATCCATAAGTACCTGAAGGGCTACACCAAACCCTACATTTTGCAATTTCGTGATTTTTTTCCCCACGTAACTCAGTCAAATATTCAAGATAATGCTTTTTGACATAATTAACATCTGTTGACTCTTCAAGCATAACAACCTTTGATACTGCTTCATCGATCAACTGAAAATAAATTGGTAGAGTATCTCTTACTATTCCACTGATTCGAACAGAAACATCGATTCGTGGCCTTCCAAGTTCTTCTAACGGAATAACTTCAACTCCTTTAACTGTTCCATCGGTTCGCCAAATAGGCTTAGTTCCTAATAAATAAAGAATCTGTGAGATCTGTTCTCCGTCTCCTTTATAACCATCAAGACTCCATAACCATTGACCAATAGTTTCTGGATATTTGCCATGATGCTTATCGTAATGTTCAAGTAATTTTTCTGCTGTCTCTATTCCTATCTTCCATGCTGCGCGTGTTGGAATACTTGTAGGATCAATAGCATAAAAATTCCTTCCAGTGGGTAGTATCTCTATCTTCCCTCTTGTTATTGACCCTGAGGGGCCAGGTTCTATAAACTGTCCACTTATCCCATATAAGAATCCATCTGTTTCAACTTTACATTCTTGAATTCTTTTTGCTATTTCTAATGCTCTTTGAAATGCTTCAAGAGCTTCTGCCTTTGAAGTGAATTTTAATTTTAATTCATTCACTTTGGAACTCATATTTTCTATTAACTTCTTATGGAGGATTTCTGTGAAAGCTTCCATCGTGAGTTTTTCGTTATTAGTTTCATTTTCAAGAAGAGTCTTCAAAACCTCTATTGCAACTTTATGTAATATTTTAAGAGTATCTTTATTTAGAAGACCATATTCATTAATAACTAGTTTGTTGTTTCTTAAATGATTATAATCAAGCCCAATACACTCTGCAAGACACCTTCTTATTGAATGAAATGAATGGGTATCATAACTCATTGTAGTGACTACATATTCTGCTAACTTTACTGAGTTTTTAGTGGGGTAGCCAAAAATATGCAATCCCATTTCGATTTGTGTTTCCATTGTCGCGTTTAGATAATTATGGATCTCCTCTACAACATGTTTAGGATCTTCTTTTGTGATTGGAATATTGCTTTCTTTTGCTTTTTTTATGAGCTCTTCATATATTACTCTCACCCTAGCATTGTCACCCAGTTGTTCTGCTTTAGAATATTCAGTTAATAATGAATCGATTTCGTCAAGCACTTCTGCCATTGCTAAAGGAGGGTACATGTGATCCACTATAGTGGCATAGCTTCTTCTCTTAGCTATTACTCCTTCCATCGGATTCGAAACATTATAGACATATAGATGAGGAATATCATCAATAGATATTTCTGGCCAACATGAAGGTGATAAACCTACTCCTTTACCTGGTCTAAATTCAAGGTATCCATGTGTTCCAAAATGAACAATCATGTTTGCCTTCCAAATTCTTGAAATCCATCTATATACTGCAAACCATTGATGTGGAGGTGAAATCGATGGGTCATGAAGAATTTTGCATACATTGCCATCACAAGCTGCACCCGCACAGCCAGGCTTTGGTTGCGTGATAACTAGAACATTTCCAAAACTTATACCTGGTATGACAAACTTATTGTTATAAACCATACCAATTAACGGTTTAGGAGCTTTTCCCAAAAGAATATCCTCAGGATAGCCCCAATCTTCTTGAATTTTCTCTTTAGTATCTATAGGTAGCTCGTTAAACCAGTTCATATATGTTTTAAGATCAGAATAACCAACTGCTCCACCTTTTTTCACTATTTCGTCAACAGATGTCCAACGAAACTCACTTATTGCTTTTCGTTCAGTGAACATCTCAACTAGCTCTTTTCCATCCTTTGGAAGCGTTTCACCAATATTGTAACCTCTCTTCTTTAAGTCTTTAAGAAGTCGAACAACACTTTCGGGAACATCAAGGCCAAATCCAACACCAATACTTCCTTCAAGACTCTTACATGGCGGAGTTATTAGGACAATTGCTATTTTTCGCTTCTCTGGAGGAAGATATCGTAAAGTGATCCATTTCTTTACACGTTTAGCGATATATTGGGCATGGTGTTCAAAACATTCGTACCTCTTTATTCCTTGGGGATCAATCTTTGCACCACCTAAATATATAGGCTCAATAATCCCATCTACTTCAGGCATGATTACTGTATAGATTTGACTCATGTAACTGATGCCTGTTTCATCAGAGAGCCAATCGTTGATACCTTTAGAGAAGTCTCGTACTCCTTGAAGTATTGGTATATTCATCTTTTTAAGTAATTCAAGCCCTCTCACACTTTTGAATCCTTCAGATTTTAATCGTATTATTTTTCTACTAAGTAAAAAGAAACTAGTTAAATTGATTAGAACATCGATAGTTGGCTTTTCATCTTTTATGAAAAAAGTTTGAATTGTACTTTCACTATCTGGAGCATCTACTCTTGTATCGCCAAAGGAATATGTGAATACAGGTATAACGCCTATTCCTTCTTCTTCTAACGCATCTATAATCGGTTTCACATAATCAGTGTTGCCATATAGCCAAATCGATCTGTAAAACATTATCCCTACAAATTTCTTTTCATTATGTGGATAGATCTTTAAATAATCATTTAGTTCGTTGAAAGTGCCATATTTAGGATGCCATATTCCATGCCATGGAACTTTTTTTAATCCATCAACTTCAATATTTTCCCCCAAAGCTTGCAAAAGCAAGCGAATAAGTTGTGTAAGATTCTGCTCTCCTCCGAACTTATAAAATGCAATAGCCTTACTGATTACCTCATTTGTAGCTTTAGAGAGATGAACTGTTGAGTCGGATCCAGAAATTATAATCTTTGCACTGCTTTGACTAATTGCTTTCTCAACATCTGTAGAAAGGCCAGCAGAATAGATAAAAATGGCATCTGCATTCTTAATGAATTCTTCGTGTTTTGTGGCTTGAGAATCTGTTGTAATAATATACCTGAATCCATTTTTTTCTGATTCCTTTGACAAGGCTTTTGATAGTGATGGTATTGCTGTTCCACTATAACCTATGATAAATGCTAAATTAATCATGATTAATCGGTCACCTCGACTGGATAAACACTGATTGGATAGACAATTTTACAATGATTGTTGTTGATTATTCTCGCGTTTATTCCATATGCTTTTGCGATATTTGCTTCATTAATGACTACTTCTGGTTTTCCTGCCCCTATTATTTGACCTTTAGCAAGTATAACAATAAAATTTGAAAATCTCAATGCTAAATTAGGATCATGTTGGCTCATTATTGCGCATATTTTTCTTTCTTTTACAATCTTGTTAATTATAGTCATAACTTTTAGTTGGTTTTTCAGATCTAAATGTGCAGTTGGTTCATCAAGAATCAACACTTCTGGCTCTTGAGTTAAAGCTCTTGCAATTAATAATAATTGGCGTTCTCCTCCGCTAATTTGAGTATATGACCTGTCTCTCATATGGTAAAGATTAACAAGTTTCAGCATTTCTTCAGCTTTAGAATAATCCTCTTCTGATGGCAGAGAAAACATTGAAGTGTAGGGAGTTCGCCCTAAAAGAACAAAATCTAGAGCAGAAAGAGCAAATAAAGGATTGTGATTTTGAGGAACATACCCGATTATTTTTGCCCTTTCCCTTTGTCCTATCTCGAAAATACTTTTCTTGTCTATAAAAATACAGCCTTTTTTTGGCTTTAGAAGAGTACAGATGCATTTTAAAAGTGTAGTCTTGCCAGAACCATTTGGACCCAGTAGACTAACGACTCCACCTTTTTCAACTTGTATTTTTATCTCTCTTAATTCAAATTCAATATCATACGAAAATGAAAGATTATCAATTACTAATGCCATACGCCTTTACTCCTTTTTCTTAACAGGTAAAGAAAGAATGGTGCTCCACACAAAGTTGTGAGTATACCAACTGGAATTTCATAAGGTAGTAATGACCTTGCTATATTGTCAGCGAGTAAAAGAATAGATGCACCAGTTGCTGCAGATAGTGGAATTATTTTTCTATTATCAGCAGTTTTGAAGAGCATTCTTATTGTGTGCGGAATTATCAGTCCTATCCATCCTATAATGCCACATACTGAGATCAAAGAAGCAGAAACCAATGTTGCTGCTCCTAGAACTAGTAATCTCTCTTTCTCAACATTTATACCTAACGTTTTTGCTTCCTCATCCTTCATAGACAATGCATTAAGCCTCCATCTCATACCAAATAGAATTAAGGAACCTATTAAGATTGGAGGAAAAATTTGTAACACTTCTTTCCATGATATGGTTGAAAACCTTCCCAATAACCAATATACAATATCTGCAACATGGTTGGGTTCTACAATAAATTTAATAATAGATAAGCATGCTGAAAAAAGAGAAGAGACTATTATTCCTGCCAAAATAAGTGAAATTACTTGCACATCTCCCTGAGTTTTTGCTACCAAATATGTCGTACCAAATGCTATTATACCAAATATGAAAGCAAATATTTGGACAAGAAATGAATCTAATAATAATAAAGAAATTGCAAGGGCTGCGCCAAACGCAGAACCAGCTGAAACACCTAGAATATACGTGTCTACAAGCGGGTTCCTAAAGACTGCTTGTAATGATGCACCAGAAACTGAAAGTGCAATTCCACCTAATACTGCTGCAATAATTCTAGGTAATCTGATTTCGAAGATAATTACTTCATATGCTCTAGGCCATGATTTTTCTGGTGTGAGTGAAAAAATCTTAGAAATTATTATTCTTAGCACTGTTCCAGCTGGAATGTATAATCGACCAATAAAAATTGAGAAAAAAACTATAAGTAGTGGGGAAAAATAAAGAAAATAAAGAATTGCTTTTTTAGGTACTGATAGTTTCATAGTAACTCACATGTAAATTTTGGTAACTAACTTTATTGCCATTCAAAGGGATCATTGATACCATAAATATTCATGAAGAGATTATTTGAAACAGTTTCAAAATTTATATCAGTAAATAAGTCTGGATAAGCCCACATCCCCATGCGTAGCACAATAAGTGGTGAAGCAGGAGACCATGTACTAAGTTTAGGGTATTGGAAGACCTTTTGATTTTGAACCGCACTGATACTTTGCCATTGTGTGTCATTCAATATGTCTTCAGGAGTATATTTTGCTGATCCCCAAATTACAATAACATCAGGATTCCATGCGATGATTTCTTCAATTGAAACCTCAGCATATTTTTCTTTAATATCGACAGCAGGATTGATACAACCGCATATGTGTATGTAAGTGTTTGTTACACCAAGCCCGCCTGTTACTTTTGTTTTGCTGCTCCATAAGTGAATCATTTTTAGTTTTGAATCTATTGTAAGATCATTTGTCTTTGAGGAAGGTATATCCATTGTTTTTTTCATATAAGTGATGATTTCACTAGCCCTGTCACTCACATTGAATATTTCACCTAAAAGCTCTATGCATTGATATAAATCATCTAAGTTGTCTAAACTAATCAGCACTACGGATATGTTTAATGCTTCTATTTGAGGAAGTATGTCTTGCATATGAGAACTTGCATAAGCTATAACAACTTCAGGATCTTCCAGAACTAATTCCTCGATGTTCACACTAAATGAGGAACCTGGTGAGGGAACATCTGTAAGGTTGAAATTATATTGTTCATCGGCAGCTACTAAGATTGGATTACTATAAGCGTATTTTGAGATACCAACGACTTTATCCCATTGTCCTAAGGCATATACGATATCGTAACTCTCTAAAACTACTACTCTGTTGACTTCATAGGGAATTGTTACATTGCGCCCTTCAAAATCAGTAATAACCTTATAATCTGGGAGACCAAGATTATGTGATGATAAGTAGTATAGACCAACTATACCGCCAGTTACTATACTAGCTATAATTATTCCAATTATTATAGCTCTTGAATTTATTTTTCTCAACAAGGTCATTTTTGCTCCTATGTGCCCCAAATTGGATAAGTTATAAAAGTGTTACGATTTTAATATTCGTAACACATTGTTTGTATCCGAAAAAGATTAGAATAAGAACTTTTTAGGAACAAAGCCCCTGTCTCTCAAAAATTATTTGCCAATAGATCTATAAATAGAAAAGAAAAAAAGCAAGAAGAAGAAATTATCTTCTAACTATAAACTTCTTGGAGATAAAAAAACCTAAACAAAGTAAAACTACAACACAAAAAATGGCTCTAGTAGATAAACCAAATTTACCAGGGTAAGAATCAGCATTAAGAGGGTCTAAACCATTTTGTATCTCTTAATAATCTGAATAACCATCTCCATCAGTATCAAGATTGTTAGGGTCTGTGTTATAATTGTATTCCTCTAAATTGGTTAAACCGTCATTATCACTATCTTCATCTGCATCATGGTTTTTGTTAGCTCTGTTTTAGCATACTCATTTTCACACTACTTAGTTCAGCTTAAACCTCGTACTTGCTTGCAGAAGCACCTAGCACGTAGTAATTTTCACACTACTTAGTTCAGCTTAAACCTTTCGATAATGATGGTGTTAGTGGTGAAGTGCAAAATTTTCACACTACTTAGTTCAGCTTAAACAATCTATCAAGTGTCTCATTTTTTACGTTTCCTAGATTTTCACACTACTTAGTTCAGCTTAAACAATAACGTTTGAACATTGTTCTCGAATTCTTCATAAATTTTCACACTACTTAGTTCAGCTTAAACAGTTGATGAAGGTGTGACAAAGTGTGACACTTCGATATTTTCACACTACTTAGTTCAGCTTAAACATTCTACTTTTTTCTCAATCAATTTACAAGTTAGAGCGTCATTTTCACACTACTTAGTTCAGCTTAAACAGAACTAGGATCAGTCTCGGTCCATTCAGAAACTCGATTTTCACACTACTTAGTTCAGCTTAAACTCCTAAAATAATAACTGATCCTAAGAATCCTGATAAGATTTTCACACTACTTAGTTCAGCTTAAACCCAGAGTGAGAACGGGGTTATAGGTCAATAATAAAGAAATTTTCACACTACTTAGTTCAGCTTAAACTTTGTTTTGATTTTTCTTTCTTTCAGGATAGCATCAATTTTCACACTACTTAGTTCAGCTTAAACAAATGGCTAAAAGAACCACAAGAACTTCAAGAAAATAATTTTCACACTACTTAGTTCAGCTTAAACTTTACATTTATATAACTTCCCCAGAAGATTATATATAATTTTCACACTACTTAGTTCAGCTTAAACCAGCAATGTTGGCACATCTCCCCACTCTACTTTCTCATTTTCACACTACTTAGTTCAGCTTAAACATTACTCTTTTTTCTTTACAAAACATTTATATATTATATTTTCACACTACTTAGTTCAGCTTAAACGTTATATTAAGTGTTAAATAGTTCTCTTTTCCTTCTTATTTTCACACTACTTAGTTCAGCTTAAACGTAAAAAAATGAGTAATTCAGAAGAACATTTTCACACTACTTAGTTCAGCTTAAACTGAAAACCTTATAGGCTGGCGTGAATACGCAAACCTAATTTTCACACTACTTAGTTCAGCTTAAACACGTTTCCAAGTAAATCTGTTACTATTTCAAATTTATTTTCACACTACTTAGTTCAGCTTAAACTGATTTACGTTACCCTCATGTTTGTTATGTTTATTTATTTTCACACTACTTAGTTCAGCTTAAACGAATTTACTTTACACAATGATCGTGCTGATACTGTTTTATTTTCACACTACTTAGTTCAGCTTAAACACATTGCTTGATATTGGAATTTTATATCTTAATATATTTTCACACTACTTAGTTCAGCTTAAACCTGACTTTTTTGGAGAATTTGGTTTCGCTGATAGTAATTTTCACACTACTTAGTTCAGCTTAAACTAGAAAATTGTATTCTTCAAACTATACGTATAGATATTCCATTTTCACACTACTTAGTTCAGCTTAAACCTTAAATTATCTTCAAACCAATCAGAATAATAAAGTTCATATTTTCACACTACTTAGTTCAGCTTAAACATAAATATCGCTATTTCTCCTTTCTTAACTGTTCTTAATTTTCACACTACTTAGTTCAGCTTAAACCATAATCTATCATAAAAAAGTCTCCTATATCATAAGTATTTTCACACTACTTAGTTCAGCTTAAACACTATTTTTCCACCTTCTCTTTCTTCCCATTCTCTCTTATTTTCACACTACTTAGTTCAGCTTAAACTTTGTACTTCACTGTGCTTAATATCTCTACTTATACTATTTTCACACTACTTAGTTCAGCTTAAACTTTATCACCCCTCATATATTTATTATACTTCCTAAAATTTTCACACTACTTAGTTCAGCTTAAACCGTACACCCATTCCTTAGGTGTCCAGTCTAATACTTATTTTCACACTACTTAGTTCAGCTTAAACTCACCTATATATATGATGTTCTAACACATAAAAATCATTTTCACACTACTTAGTTCAGCTTAAACCTGACTTTTTTGGAGAATTTGGTTTCGCTGATAGTAATTTTCACACTACTTAGTTCAGCTTAAACTAGAAAATTGTATTCTTCAAACTATACGTATAGATATTCCATTTTCACACTACTTAGTTCAGCTTAAACCTTAAATTATCTTCAAACCAATCAGAATAATAAAGTTCATATTTTCACACTACTTAGTTCAGCTTAAACATAAATATCGCTATTTCTCCTTTCTTAACTGTTCTTAATTTTCACACTACTTAGTTCAGCTTAAACCATAATCTATCATAAAAAAGTCTCCTATATCATAAGTATTTTCACACTACTTAGTTCAGCTTAAACACTATTTTTCCACCTTCTCTTTCTTCCCATTCTCTCTTATTTTCACACTACTTAGTTCAGCTTAAACTTTGTACTTCACTGTGCTTAATATCTCTACTTATACTATTTTCACACTACTTAGTTCAGCTTAAACTTTATCACCCCTCATATATTTATTATACTTCCTAAAATTTTCACACTACTTAGTTCAGCTTAAACCGTACACCCATTCCTTAGGTGTCCAGTCTAATACTTATTTTCACACTACTTAGTTCAGCTTAAACTCACCTATATATATGATGTTCTAACACATAAAAATCATTTTCACACTACTTAGTTCAGCTTAAACCTCATAACAAATGGATAAAGACTATTGAAATCAAGAATTTTCACACTACTTAGTTCAGCTTAAACCAATTATTATCGCAACAGCCATCTCAAGATCACCTTATTTTCACACTACTTAGTTCAGCTTAAACGTTTTTGAATAACAGTCTGTGAAGAGAGAGAAGCAAATTTTCACACTACTTAGTTCAGCTTAAACGTCTTATTTCGTTAAAATCTTCAACAATAGCTTGTTGATTTTCACACTACTTAGTTCAGCTTAAACACTTTAGACGTGAAAAATTGGTTAATGGTTTTAGGTGATTTTCACACTACTTAGTTCAGCTTAAACGTAAAGAGAAAAGAAGAAAGAAAAAGAACGATAAAAGAATTTTCACACTACTTAGTTCAGCTTAAACGAGATATTGCAACATTTTGCTACAAAAATATCTAAAAAATTTTCACACTACTTAGTTCAGCTTAAACTTTGAAGTATCTGTGATGTCTTTTGTGACTACTCCTGATTTTCACACTACTTAGTTCAGCTTAAACCTTACAGAGGGAGAATATGCGGGACAATATATTATTACATTTTCACACTACTTAGTTCAGCTTAAACATAGAAGAAGAGCTCATTACAACTTTCCTTTTCCGTGATTTTCACACTACTTAGTTCAGCTTAAACAAGCGTCAGTAGCACCTACAAGCGGGACATTCACAAGATTTTCACACTACTTAGTTCAGCTTAAACTCTATTTTATATACTTTCTCTAATTCTAAACTTCTACTATTTTCACACTACTTAGTTCAGCTTAAACAGTAGAAATGAAGGGGGGGTTAGGAGCTAGAAAAAATTTTCACACTACTTAGTTCAGCTTAAACCAATTCTGTTAATTTGTTTATTTCTTCCCATCTTTCATTTTCACACTACTTAGTTCAGCTTAAACGATAAATGGTACAATCGTTTGAACCCTTTTAGAAGAAATTTTCACACTACTTAGTTCAGCTTAAACAAGGTTATCGCCTTTACATTTAGGGTTCTCACAAGTAATTTTCACACTACTTAGTTCAGCTTAAACTATTTATGTAAAAGTCCTCTTCATCTATTATTAAACTATTTTCACACTACTTAGTTCAGCTTAAACACTATAACTTTAAGCACTTGTTTTACTATATCGAAAAATTTTCACACTACTTAGTTCAGCTTAAACAGTCCGTTCTCGTTTCTTATTTCTTCGTCATCGGTTCTAATTTTCACACTACTTAGTTCAGCTTAAACATGATTTTGTATAGTTTCCTCTCTTTATAAATGAAAATTTTCACACTACTTAGTTCAGCTTAAACTCAGCGTTTTGTAGTTCTATTTTTCGTAAGTCGTCATATTTTCACACTACTTAGTTCAGCTTAAACCATTTCTCCACCTCTTTTTCATTTCTACTTGTTCTAATTTTCACACTACTTAGTTCAGCTTAAACTTGCTCTCTAAATATATTGCATACATTCCTTTTCTGATTTTCACACTACTTAGTTCAGCTTAAACTGAACAAACACTCACAATCTTATCTAATCTTTCAAACGTATTTTCACACTACTTAGTTCAGCTTAAACAAACTGAAGTCATGTCAAAGTTAGAAGCCCAACTATATTTTCACACTACTTAGTTCAGCTTAAACGAGCTTTTACTGAAGCAGAACTAAAAAGAAATACCCCAAATTTTCACACTACTTAGTTCAGCTTAAACCATTGAATTCCTCTTTCTTCCTCTGCACAATAGTGAATTTTCACACTACTTAGTTCAGCTTAAACACGGTGCTCTGAAATGATGGAGTTTGAACAAAAATATTTTCACACTACTTAGTTCAGCTTAAACGTACAATTATGTTAAATATAGAAGAATAAAAAGGAATTTTCACACTACTTAGTTCAGCTTAAACGATAAAAATGGTAGAAGAGCATAAGAAGAATGAGCTTAATTTTCACACTACTTAGTTCAGCTTAAACTCTATCCTCCTTTTTTTTGGTTTGCAGTTTATACAAGAATTTTCACACTACTTAGTTCAGCTTAAACTTCATAGAACTTGATGTTAGGGTTAGGAAAAACCTCATTTTCACACTACTTAGTTCAGCTTAAACTGTAGCTTTGAAAGTTTATCATAGTTATGTGAGAATTATTTTCACACTACTTAGTTCAGCTTAAACAGATGAAATTTCCGAATTAGTTACTTTATTTCCGTCTGATTTTCACACTACTTAGTTCAGCTTAAACATTGGAGCTCTTCCCTTGACAATACAAATATTACAAATTTTCACACTACTTAGTTCAGCTTAAACGAACGATTACAGTATAGAACAGACGAATATTATTATATTTTCACACTACTTAGTTCAGCTTAAACATCAGCAACTCTTTGCTGGTTCTCAAGAGCTTTTTGATTTTCACACTACTTAGTTCAGCTTAAACGTGAAAAGTCTCTTGTGTAGGTATATCGTGCTGCGTATTTTCACACTACTTAGTTCAGCTTAAACAGGTTCTCACTTTGGACAAAAGAAGCAAGTTTAGACGAATTTTCACACTACTTAGTTCAGCTTAAACTTTCTCCTGAAAGAAGATCGTATGGTAACGAATACGTATTTTCACACTACTTAGTTCAGCTTAAACTCTACCACAATGAAGATCATGAGAAGAAACCCACACATTTTCACACTACTTAGTTCAGCTTAAACATTTTTTTCACCCATAATCATTTCCACCCCTCTTTGATTTTCACACTACTTAGTTCAGCTTAAACTCAAGGTCAAAATGGGGAAAAAGGTCGAACTATGGTATTTTCACACTACTTAGTTCAGCTTAAACAACGCTTGTTTTGGGGTTTCACACCCCAAAATCTTATTTTCACACTACTTAGTTCAGCTTAAACTCTGCTTTATCTTCTTCTTTTTCACAATCTCTATGAATTTTCACACTACTTAGTTCAGCTTAAACTTTGCACCTATTATATTTTAAGAGTAAAGAATATAATTTTCACACTACTTAGTTCAGCTTAAACCAGAGAAAGACGCGGGTTCAATTTCGTATAAGTAAGTAATTTTCACACTACTTAGTTCAGCTTAAACTATCTTCTTTATCTCTTTTTCTACTAACTCATTCTTATTTTCACACTACTTAGTTCAGCTTAAACTAGATAAAGGAAGTTTAGATAAAGCGATACAAGAATTGCTAAATTTTCACACTACTTAGTTCAGCTTAAACAAGCGAGTTCAGTATCTTCTTTTTCCTCATAGACCTTAATTTTCACACTACTTAGTTCAGCTTAAACATTTATTCCTGCTATACGCAATAGACTTGAAAACGTATTTTCACACTACTTAGTTCAGCTTAAACGAAGTTTATTTTCTTTTCTAGCTATATTTTTCTCTCGTTTTGTCACTCACCTTCCTGGTCGACCTCCAATAAGGTATTAACTTTATAAATATTGACCAGATACATAAACGTTTACCTTATAAACAATGACTAGTACCATTAAATTTGCTTTATTTTTTTGCTATTTTCTCTGCAATTACAGGATGTTTTTCGTTTACTGCATACCAGAATTTTGCCTTTCCTTTTAAATTTGGTTTTATTATTATCCATCCCTTTTTTTCCATATCTACTAGGATTCTTGGTTTATTCATTTTGAATTGATTTATGTTTATTTTTTTATGATCATGGTATTTATTTTCTTTTTGCATCCATTCATTTATTTTCCTGAAGCTCCCTGCAGCTAATCCACCTATCAAGATTGACCCATCCATACAGAGTTTGTATTCTTTTGGTTTTTCCAGTACTGACATGTATTTATCTATCATAAAGTCTAAAATTATTTCATGTTCTCCCTCTGGCCTTTCGAACATTTTTTCTTTTGTTCCTTCTTTAATTATTTTATTTTTTAGTTTGTCTAGTTGACTATTTTTTTCAAGAAGCAACCTATTTTTTTCATGTGGGTCCCATAAATTTATTTTCTCAATTAATATTTGTTCTAAGTTTTGATACTCTCTTTCAATTACTAATTTTGTACTTATTTTCTTGAATATTTTTCTCTGGTAATTTTGTGGCAGGTAGTATGATCTTCTTCCTATAGAGTGATATAGAATTGGATTTAGGGTATTAACTATATAGTTTACTAGAGCTATTTTTTCTTCCATGTTTAGCTCCGAAAAGATATTTTCTTCTATTATTGATACTATTCTTTGTATTAGAGTTTTAATCATGAAAGCTGTTAGAATAGCTTTTTTTACTCTCTTTTTGAATAATTCATTTTTCTTTTTGTAATGTACTATAGCATAAGTATCAATTCCGAGGGATAAAACGTCTATTTTTTCCTTTGAGCTATATATCTTTTCTATGTTTTTTTCTTCTAACTTTTGAAAATGAACACTAGGTAATTCAATTATTGAGATGACATTTGAAGATTCTAAATAAATATTACTAAATTCTTTAAAGAATGCTCTAAGCAAACAAAATTTTACCTGTTCATTTTTCTTTTTTTTGCCTTTTTCATTTGTAAATATTTTTATTATTTCCCTTCGTAAATTTTCTAAACTCTCTTCTTCCAGAATTTTTTCACTTAAAATTACTTTCTTTTCTACTTCAGCTATTAATGATGGATAAATGTTTATCTTTTTTAATCCATTTACGATTTTAACTACTGTTCTTGGTTCATTCCAATAAACAGTTCTTGTTTCAATTGGAATAAGCGGTCTTAAAGGCACTCTTCTAAAAAATAAATATTTTTTAGCGTAATAGTACAGATATGAATCATTAGTCAATTTCAGAAAAAGACTTGAGTAGTATGGAATGAAAATGTCGAACTTTTTTCTACCTTTTCTTATTACCATTTTTATTCTTTTTTTGAACTCTGTTTCTGATTTAAGGAAAGAGAGTTCTTTTCTAATCTTTTTTGAATAAAGGATTTCTGGAATGGCATAAAACTGATGGAAAGAGATTTTTATTGTATTCATTTTATTCTCCCTAATACCATTTTTGAAGAGTAGTATCATATCTTGAAGTTGGCAGATTTACTCTTTTAGTATACATAAAGCTGGTTATAAAAAAATAAGGTTCTTCTTCTTCAAAAATCGAAGAAAACAAATCTATGAAATTAATTACTAATTCATTGGGTATTCTTACTGTAACAATTAGTCCCTTTTCATCTGTTATTAAATTAGTAAACGGTTCAGAATAAACTTCTGGAAACAGAGATAATCTATCATGAATCTCTTTTTGATCCACTTTTTTCTTAAATATAATCATCACATCGTTAGTTCCAAAAATTGGTATTATATTTACTCTTTTTATGTATAGTTGTTCATTTGTGAAGTGTTTCAAATATTTTCTTATTGTGCTCTGTGAAATATTAGTTTCCTTCTCTATTCTACTTACAGTCAAATCTCTATTCTTAATTATATATTCAAGTATCTTAAGGCCAGGCTTAGTTAATTTTAATTCACTTTCTTTTGTGTCTTCGAATCTAGGTTTCAATTCATTCTTTGTTTTACTCTTATTATGAAGTGCAATTGCAATTTCGCTTATCGAATAATTCCAATTTTTGTTTTTATAATCATATTTTGAATAATCAAACGTTGTTATCTGTTCTTCTCTATGCAGAACTAAAATTTCATATTTTGTTATTTCTTTTTTCTTGATTGACAAGTCAAAAAATTCACTTATTCTCCTACATATCTCCTTCAACAAGGGCACTGGGAATGAGTAGTAGAGTAACAATGCCTTGCATGATGTATTCAGTGTCATCGATTTTCTTAAGAACATTTTAGGGAAATTTTCTTTTTTATGTATTGAAGAGAGTTCATCAAATCCATAAACAATCACAAGAAGCAAGACAAAGTTTGTCTTTTTCAAATTCAAACTTATTCCTTCATAGATTATTCCTTTATCAAAGAGTAATTTTTTTGTTCTTGTTATATTTCCTGCATCTTTATTCAAAATTTTACTTAATTCTTTGGTTGAAGTAATTTGATATTTGATCATTGCTTGTAGTAATGAAAACTCTGCTTTTGTTAGACTAGGCTTGATTCTACTCCTTAATGTAAAAAAGAATCTCAGGAAAAGAGACCAATTTTCTAATAGTATTTTATTTTTTTTATATTCTAAAATAGAAAGTAATTTATTAGCTGTTTCTTCATCTTGAAGAAACTGTTTATATGACGAGAATATTACATATTTCAAATCATTATATTCTTTCTCTGTACTATATTCAGACCAAAAATTCAACCATTTTTCTAATTGTTGTCTAGTTATGCTTTTTTTTCCTTTATTTTTCTGAAAATAAAGTATTCTATATATTTTAAAACATATTAAATCCCAAGCAGGTGTTTTTGGAACTATATTTAGTTCTTCAACTTTTTTTTTAAAAAATTTAAAATGTGATCCTAAGATTTCTCTCCCTTTCTCTAAAATTACTTCTCTTTCTTTTATTTGAGAATATTTCATCCAAGTTTAAATTTATTGTCAGTTTAAATTTTTTTTGTAATACTGACCTTGAACTATTGTCCAAAATAGACAAAGCTTATCCTTTTAGTTTTATTCTATTTCAAGCCTTCTAAGTAGATAGTTTTTAAATTACTTCACAGACATTTTCGATTTTTTGTTGTCCAGAGATGTATTGTCACAATTAAAAAGAGGTGACAAAATGAAAAAGGATTATTATCTTCCTCCTCCTGAAGATGATGAACCAAATGATCCAGAACCATTTCCTTTTCCTTAAAAGGGATAAAGAAGGTATTAAAACCTTCACGTTCTTCTACTAACAACCTAAGAACGTCCAATTATACAATTGGACTTCTTTTTTTATTTTTTTCTATCAAACTACTTATCATACTAGAATTTTTGTTGGTTTACTTTAATTTAAAAAAAGCTCAAATTCTAATAATTCTTTTTTTAAACTCTTAAAACTCTATTAAAAGTTTTTATAGTTTGTTGAGATAAAATTGTTGATGAGGATTCTTATTTCTTTTAAGCCTAAATTTGATGTTTCAGAGGATGCCATAGTAAAACATGATATTCAAGGATTTATTTATAATCTAATCAAGTACAAAGATACTAAAGTTCTTTTAGATCATGATAAACATCATTTCAAATTTTTTTGTTTTAGCGATATTTTTCCTCAAGGTGATTTTAAAAAAGGAGAGACAAAAAATCTGTTAATTAGTTCTCCTACAAAAGAGCTAATAAATTTAATTGATGATAATCTTCCTCTTGAGAAATCCTATAGATTAGCTGGATTAACCATCGAAGTTATATCCAAAAAAACTTTTAACTTTCCCACAAAAAACAACTTTATTTCTGGAAGTCCTATAGTTTTATACAAAGATAATACAAAGAATGAATATTTTAGCTTTAAGAAACACAAAAGTCTTAATTTCTTTCTCAATAGATTACAAGAAAATGCTGTGAAAAAGTATCAAATTTACTATAACGATCCTGAATTTCAATTGTCTGGAAAGATTTTTGATACAATTGAATTTAGAAAGGAGGTTGCAGTTCACAACAGGAAACAAGGAAATGAATTTATTCACATTGGCACTCTTTGGAAAAAATTAGAAAAAGAATACATAAAGAAAGAAGAAAGAAGGTTTTATCATTTTATCATGGAAAGTGGTCTTGGCGAAAAAAATAGTATGGGTTTTGGTTTTTTAAATCCTATTCAATAAATTGTATTTTTTTGTTTAAATTTTACAATTAATTTTTGAAAAAACAACCTTTAAAATATTTTTTTCTTTCTGTTTTACCAATAAAACTTAATTATTGGTGTTCCATTGATACAAGCAGTTAAACAATTAGGAAAAAAAATACGAGAGATTTATCCTGAAAAATATGCAGATTTTGTCGATGTCTTTATTGCAGATGTAAAAACAGATTTATTTTTGATAGAATTAGAGAAAAAAGAAAACGATTTTCAATATAATAAAATTGTTTGGATGGAACCAAAACCTGAGATAATTCCTAAATTACTTTATAAAGACTTTGGGAGAAATATCAAAATTAGACCTGCGCCTGTAGCTAAAGTAGGTTATTTCCAGACCAAATCAAAAGATGGTAAAATTTCAGAAAAAGAGCTCGAGAATCACAAGAAGAAAATAAAAAGCGAACTAGACGCTTCCATAATTAAATGGTTTTCTCAAGAAATTGATAGAAGAAAAGAAGGTAGTGAAAAAAGAATTTTCTTGGAAAATATAAAAAAAGGAATACTCAATTCATTAGATAATATAATTACAGATATTAAAGAACAGATGGATTTTTCAGGTCAAAATAAGAAAAAAAATGAAAAGTGTATAATAACACTACAATTTTTGGAAGGTGGTAAAGAATATTACCTTCGTGACTTTGATATTTTTTCTAAAGCTTTTTTAGATAAAAACTTGGAACGTTACGCAAATAAATGGGGAATAACTTCTAAAGGAGAAGATGCTGTTTGTTCATTATGTCATGAGAAAAAAGAAGAAGTCTTTGGTTGTGCCTCAGACATTTTTAGCTGGTACACTCTTGATAAAAGAGGATTTGCACCATTCTTTGATCAGACTTTAGGATGGAAACTATTTCCTGTCTGTAAAGAATGTATTATTGATCTAGAGATAGGCAAAAAATTTGTTTTAAACAATCTACGTCTTAAGTTTAATGATTTTACTAACTTTTTCTTAATTCCAAAGCTTCTAAATCCTAAAATTATCGATAAGGGTATTTTGAGAAGATTTGAGCTTTTCAAGAGTATTTCAGTTGAAAATAATGAACTATTGGAAAAATATAGGAAAAAAGAAGAGATACTTAAGAGAGCTACAAAAAGCACAATTGAAATGATCGGAGAACAAGAAAAAGATAACAATTTTACGCAGAATATGATTTTCCTGAATTTAATTTTCTTTGATGATGATGGAAAATCTATAAAGATTCTACGTAGTATTGAAGATGTTCTTCCTTCCAGGTTTGTTCAGATAACTGATGAGCTATATAAAATAAATAAGGATGAAACTTTGGACAGCTATAAAATTTATTTGCAATTAGTTTTAAACATCTTATATCTGGAAAAAGAAAGTAAACGCGGTTCTACAATTGATAAAAAGTATTTATCTACAATCGATTCTCTTCTTAAAGATGTACCTTTAGATTATGATGTTCTTATAAAGGATATCGCTTCAAGTTGTCAAGAGATAGTAAAGGAAAGTTATCTTTCTGATAACAATCTAAAAAAAATAGCTAAAAAAATTACAAATATTGACAAAGGTAATAATGACGTAGAATTTGGCAACTCTTATGAGTTAATAATTAATGCTTATTTAAAATATTTAGTTTTATTAAAAAGATTAAATCTAATCCAAAAATGGAGGGTATCAAAAATGATTGATAAAACAGGACTTGAAGAAGAAATATCAGATAATAAGAGTCGACTAAGCATCTTAAATTCAATATTTAATGCTTATTCTGACTTTTTTGATCAACCCATTATTCGTGCTGTCTTTGTATTAGGCATTTTGACTAAGCTATTGATGAATATTCAGTATCGCAATCTCAATGCTACGCCTTTTTTCAACAGGTTAAATGGGTTAAAATTGAATAAAAGAATAATAATCAAACTTGTTTCCGAAGTAAAAGGAAAACTAAGTGAATACTCTATAGCTTATGTTGATTTAGAAGAAGAGATGGCTAAATACTTCTTAGAAGCTGGTCACAATTGGCTGGTTTCTGATGACGAACTTAGTTTCTTCTTCGCTTTGGGAATGAATAACGCGAGTAAATTTAAATCAGAAACAAAAGAAGGTGAAGAAAATGAGTGAAATAATAAAAAATAGGTCTGAAATAGTTTTTTTGTATGATGTTAGAGACGGTAATCCAAATGGTGACCCTGCTGATGGGAACAAGCCTAGGATTGATGAAACCAGTGGTATCAACATAGTAACTGATGTTCGACTAAAGAGAACAATAAGAGACTATATAAACAAGGTTAAAGGCCATGAAATTTTTGTTAAAAAGATAGAAGACTTAGAAGGGATAATCCAAACTTCTAAACAACGAGCACAAGATTTTCAGAATGATCCAGATAAGATTCTTTCTGAATGCGTGGATGTCAGGATGTTTGGGGGAACTATACCAATAAAAATTTCTGATAAGAAAGATGGTAGCATTACTTTTACTGGTCCCGTTCAATTCTCTATGGGGAGATCTCTTCACAGAGTCGAGTTAAAACATGTTAAAGGAACAGGAGCTTTTGCTTCTTCAGAAGGAAAGAAACAACAGACTTTTCGAGAAGAGTGGATACTACCTTATTCACTAATAAGCTTTTATGGTGTAATAAATGAGAATGGTGCAGAAGATACACAGTTAACCGAAGAGGATGTTAAGCTTCTTGTAGAAAGTATCTGGAATGGGACTAATGATTTGTTAACAAGAAGTAAGATGGTTCATAGATCTAGAGTTCTTTTACAAATTATTTACCAAGAGAAAAACTTCCATGTCGGAGAGCTTGACAAAAAGATTAAGATGAAGGCTAAAGTTGAAGATGAAAAAATTAGAGGTACGGATGACTACACTCTTGAATTTGATAATTTTGTAGAAGCGATCAAAAATAACAAAGAAAAAGTAAAAATTATTCGTTACAAAGTAGATGACAGTATTAATCTTGAATTTAATGGTGACAAAAAGACTATAGAAGAGATTCTAAAACTTACAGAATGTGAATTGGAAGAGCTGAAATTTTAATAATAGGTGAGACTAATGCTAAAACAGGAAGCTGAAGTAAGAGAAGTTTTAGTTTTCGATATTTGGGGTGATTTTGCTCATTTTAAGAAAAACTATGCTACAACTTCAGCTCTTACATACAATTTTCCTCCTCGAAATACTATTGCAGGAATAATTGGAGCAATTTTAGGTTTAAAGAGGGCAGATTTTCCTGAAAAATTGTCTCCTGAAAAGAGTTACATTGGTGTTTCAATACTCTCTCCAATAATGAAAAAAACTATTACAATGAATCTTATTCACACTAAACCTTCTGAATCACTTATATTCAAAAATAATTTTGGTTATTTCAAAAAGCACACACAGATTCCTTTTCAATTTTTATCTAATATCTCATTTAGGGTGTATTTTTCAACTGACGATGAGGAAATGTTTTCACAACTATATACATATCTTAAAAACCATAAGTCTCATTATACAGTTTCGTTAGGTTTGAGCAATCTACTTTGTAACTTTAAGTTAATAGGAAAAAAAACAATAAGAAAAAAAGAAGTAGCTAACAAAGAAGTAGAGGTTTTAACAGTAATTCCGATGAACAAAGTCAAAGAAGTAAATGTGTTTAAAAATCCTAAAATGAATATCGAGAATTTACCCAGATTTATCGATAGTTCAAGAACAGTTCATGAATACCAGGAAGTTCTATCAAGCATGGATCCAGAAAAACCTCTTTTTGTAGTCCCTAGAGATACCTTATGGGAGATTGAAAATGACAAATTCATCAGTTTCCTCTGAAAATCAGATAAACATTTTTTCTCACCCTAATAAAAATATTTTAGAACATTTAAGTGAGACAGAAAGAGAAATTCTAAATATCCTTGAAAAACTACAGCCCAATTTTTCAATCAAAAAAAACATTATTATCGAAATCGCTAGAATTTTAGCTTTAACACATGATATTGGAAAATGCACAATCTTTTTTCAAGAATATCTTCATTCAAACGAAGAAAATAACTTCAAAAAATTGGGAGAATATCAAAGTTCAAAACTTCACCACCATGGACTAATCTCTGCAGTTTTTACCTATTATACACTAAAGAAACTTTTAAATTCAAATAATGAGCAGTTCTATGACCTGAATAGTGGATATAAAGACCTATTACCTCATATAGGCTTTTTAACAACAAAAAAACATCATGGTAATTTAGGAAATTTTTATGATGAGATTATTATAAACAGAACAAGTGAAGAAAAGATTAGACAGCAACTAGAAAATTTCCATCCCCAATTCGAAAATGTTGTCGAATTCATAAGAAATAAAATTAATATAACAATTTCATTTAATGAATTTTCAGAATCCTTTGGAGATTTAATTGATGAATTAGCTTTCAGTGATGAACTATTATTGAACTATTATGAAAATAGTAGAGATTGTGAACTTTATCTATTTACTTTATTTTTACATTCAATCTTAACAGATGCAGATAAAACTTCTGCTATTGGTGTCTCTAAGCCTATTCTTCCATTTATTTCTTCTAACAAAATTATCAAAAACAGGAAAAAAATAATCCAGAAAAAAGGAAAAAAGACATATTTAGATAACTTAAGAGAGAATATTTACAAAGAAGTAATTGCAAAGATAGAAAAAACACCTTTAGATAACAAAATATTTACATTAACAGCTCCTACAGGTTCAGGAAAAACTCTCACAGTTTTTGAAGCAGCATTTAGATTGAAAGATAAAATTTTAAGGAGAACTAATATAGAAATGAAAATTATTTATTGCCTTCCATTTCTCAGCATCATTGATCAAAATGCTCACATTATTAACCAACTGCTAGATCCTGACTCAGTTAAGTTTCTTCCTTCAACTCAACTACTAATTCATCATTACTTGGCAGAAGTTCAATACAGCTCTTATGAAGAAGATTATACCTTTGATGAAAGTAGATTCCTAATTGAGGATTGGCATTCTTCAGTTATTATTACAACCTTTATTCAGCTTTTTCATAGTATTTTTACCAATAGAAATAGCAAGATAAGGAAACATCACAATATACAAAATTCTATCATAATACTTGATGAAGTTCAAAACATTCCTCATAAGTATTGGTTATTGATCAGGGAAGTTTTTCAAAGATTATCAGAGATCGAGAATGTTTATATCATTTTTACAACAGCCACACAGCCTAAAATTTTTAGTTCAGAAGAGAAAGTTGTTGAATTACTTGAAAATAAGGAAAAATACTTTGAACAGTTAAGTAGAATTACTTTAGAACCAAAAATTGATAACAATATCACACTCAACGAGTTTATTTTAGAAATTAATGAGAAACTGCAAAAGAACAGTGACAAGGATATTCTAATTGTTGCGAATACAATCCGAGAAGCTCAAGAGATTTTTGACAGTATTAATTTTAAAAAAGATCATGATAAGTTATTTTTCCTTTCAAGTCAAATAATCCCTAGAAAGAGGAAAGAAAGAATTGAAGAAATAAAGAGAAAATTAGAAAAAGAAAAAGATAAAAGAGAGAGTAATGAAAAACGAATTATTTTAGTAACTACCCAATTAATTGAAGCAGGAGTAGATATCGATTTTGATATTGTAATAAGAGATTTAGGACCAATAGATTCTATAAATCAAGTAGCAGGAAGATGTAACAGAAACGGAGAAGAAGAAAAGGGAAAAACAATTGTTTATTCAGTCATTGACCAAAAAACAAAAAGATTATTTGCTTCATACATTTATGACGGATTTATTTTAAGTAAAACGAAGGATGTTCTAAAAAACAAAAGAGTGATAGAAGAACAAGAATTCCTCAAAATCATTGACGATTATTATTTAAGCATCGAAAAGACAGGGGACACAATAACCTCCACTAATATACTAGACTCTATCTTTAATTTAGAGTTTGATGAAATAGGTAAATTTAGCCTGATAGAAGAAAGAGCTGATCAAGTTCCTGTTTTTATTGAGATAGATAAAAAGGCAAAGGAAATTTGGGCAGAATATTTGGAAATATGGAATATTAAAGATTGGAAGAAAAGAAATGAGAAATTTATAAAAATCAAAAATGATCTCTATAGTAACTTAATTAACGTAGACAAGAAAAAAATCAAAACAATTGAGCAAATAAAGGGTTATTATTATATCGATTTTCAAAATGCTAGGAACTACTACGACAATGAAAAAGGTTTCATTGGGAAAGAAAAAGATGTTATTTTATTATAACGAAATGATGGAGTTCAAGCTAAACTAAGTAGTATGAAAATTAGAGGTAGAAGTAATGGTATTAAATTCTTGGTGAAATTGTAATGGTGGAGTTAAATCATATTAGCATTAAGAATACTGATTTTGCAGTAACTGGAGTAATGGTTCAATATTTATTTTCATGTAAAAGAGAATTGTGGTTTTTTACCAAAAAAATTGATTTCAACAAAGAGGATCAGAACATTCAAATTGGCAAAATAATACATGAAACAAGCTATAAACGAAATAAAAAAGAGTTTGACTTAGGTTTTGTAAAATTTGACTTAATTGAAACAAAAAACAGGATAATAATTTCTGAAATAAAAAAATCTTCAAAACTTTTGGAACCTGCAAAAATGCAACTTTTGTATTATGTTTACATTTTAAGTAAAATAACTGAAAAAGAAGTAGAAGGAGAAATTAGAATTCCAAAAGAGAGAAAAAAAGTAAAGATTCAATTGCAAAACGAAGAAGAAAAATTAATTCAAAAAGCTTTGAGAGAGATTAAAGAAATTTCCTTACTGGAAAGACCTCCCAAAGCAGAAAAAAAATTTTATTGTAAGAATTGCGCTTATTACATTTTTTGCTGGGTTTGAGTGAAAAAAATGAAAGATTCTATTTACATTACAAAGGAAGGAGTAATTTACAGAAAAGATAATACTATTGTTTTTCAAAATCAAGAACAAAAGCATACTTTACCTATCGAAGCAGTGAAAGATATATATTGTATTGGCAAAGTAACTATAAGATCTGGAGCAGCTTATCAACTAATGGAAAAAAGGATTCCTGTACATTTTTTCGGAAAATATGGACACTATAGAGGAACATTACAACCAAAACAAGATCTAATCTCTGGAGAAGTAATAGTAAAACAAGTTCAACATTATACTGATTACATAAAAAGAATAAAAATTGCAAAAGAGATGTTTAAAGGAATAAAACACAACATTCTCTGGGTTCTAAAATATTACAAATCAAAAAGAGATATAGAAGATGTAGTTGAAAAAATTGAACATGTTAATATTCAAGAAGAAATATTAAAAATAAATACATTAAGAAGTTTAGAAGGTCAAATATGGGAACTTTTCTATCAAGCTGCTGATACAATTTGTCCTTCATGGGGTTTTAGAAAAAGGACTAGAAGGCCTCCTTTAGATGAAGGAAATGCACTAATATCTTATGGAAACTCAGTTCTATATGGAAAAACAATTTCTGAAATATTCAAAACTTATCTTCATCCTGCAATTTCGTTTATACACGAACCAAGTGAAAGAAGGTACTCTTTAGCCTTAGATCTAGCTGATATTTTCAAACCAGTAATAGTTTTTAGAACAGTCTTCAGGCTTATAAATCAGAAAATAATTTCAAAGAAAGATTTTGAAAAAGAAGTAGGAGTCCAAATTTCAGAAAAAGGAAAAAAAGTATTTATCACAGAATTAGAAAAAACATTCACAACTACAGTAAGACATCCAAATCTGAAAAGAAATACCTCATACCAGTTTTTGATAAGACTTGAAGGACTAAAAATAATGAAACATGTTCTAGGAGATAAAAAATATGAAAGCTTTAAAGCATGGTGGTAGAGATATACGTGATAATCGTTTATGACGTGGGAGAAGAAAGAGTAAATAGAATACATAAATTCTTGAAAGCATATTTAACATGGACACAAAATTCAGTATTTGAAGGAAAAATAACAAAAGCAACATTAGCTCAAATAAAAACAGGAATAAAAAGCATAATAAAAAAAGAAGTCGATTCAATAAAAATATTCAAAATAAAAGGAGAACAATGGATGAATATTGAAATAATGGGAGTAGAAAAAAATAAGTTTCAGAATATAATTTAGGTAAATCGTAAGAATCAGGTCGACATTTATAAAGATGATACATTATTGGAGGTCGACCAGGAAGGTGAGTGACAAAAGGAAAGAAAAATATAACTAGAAAAGAAAATAAACTTCGTTTAAGCTGAACTAAGTAGTGTGAAAATTTCTTTTGTTCTTTGGAGGAGGACAACCTTCAACGAGTTTAAGCTGAACTAAGTAGTGTGAAAATCAGTCTGGGTATATTTTATGCCCCTCAATATTTTGAGTTTAAGCTGAACTAAGTAGTGTGAAAATTGCTGGCTGGACTGGGCATAATTTCCAGAAATCTCTGTTTAAGCTGAACTAAGTAGTGTGAAAATAGTAAAATAGCTTTTATTTATTCCGTAGTAATATATGGTTTAAGCTGAACTAAGTAGTGTGAAAATCGCTATTGTAGTCGAGTTAGAAGATGGAGAGATTGAGTTTAAGCTGAACTAAGTAGTGTGAAAATAAATATATTGTGATGAATTGGATAAAAGAACTAAAAGTTTAAGCTGAACTAAGTAGTGTGAAAATAAACCAGAAGGAATGACTTTCATTCCTGCTACAGGTTTAAGCTGAACTAAGTAGTGTGAAAATTAATCAGAATAAAATGCTCATAATCATTGGTATAATAGTTTAAGCTGAACTAAGTAGTGTGAAAATGCAAAGCAATGAAAGGAGTGTTTTGTCTGGTGAGGTCGTTTAAGCTGAACTAAGTAGTGTGAAAATCAATCAGATTTGAGGGACAAAATAGTCCCGTTGGGACGTTTAAGCTGAACTAAGTAGTGTGAAAATACTGAAGAACAAGAAAAGAATATAAAAAGAACCAAGGTTTAAGCTGAACTAAGTAGTGTGAAAATTAATATATCTATCGACTTGAACAAATTAGTTGAAGAGGGTTTAAGCTGAACTAAGTAGTGTGAAAATGGTAAATCCCCCAACAATCCTGAAAGTGTTAAATTTGTTTAAGCTGAACTAAGTAGTGTGAAAATATTGTTCTTTTTTCAAATCATCTATTTTTTTTGCTCGTTTAAGCTGAACTAAGTAGTGTGAAAATTACAATTGACAGTAGTCACACACAAACCATTTAGGTGTTTAAGCTGAACTAAGTAGTGTGAAAATAAAATTCTTCGTGTGTCATATAAAAGGCATCATCAGTTTAAGCTGAACTAAGTAGTGTGAAAATAGATCAGAGAGACTTGGGTAGAGTTAGTGAGATCTATGTTTAAGCTGAACTAAGTAGTGTGAAAATTACATATTTTTGAATAATTGAGACATGCATATGACGTTTAAGCTGAACTAAGTAGTGTGAAAATACAGCTCTCAACTGATAAGAGCGTTCTTTTTCATTGTTTAAGCTGAACTAAGTAGTGTGAAAATTTGTCAAAGTGTTTGTATAAGTGTCAATATAATCTGTTTAAGCTGAACTAAGTAGTGTGAAAATATGTCTTTAGAGACTTGTTGAAGAGCAGGATTGTCAGGTTTAAGCTGAACTAAGTAGTGTGAAAATCAAGCATTTCTGCGATAACGACACCAGAACCATTAAGTTTAAGCTGAACTAAGTAGTGTGAAAATTAAATGTGGTCGTGTATCGTTATATGGTGCTCTGAAATGTTTAAGCTGAACTAAGTAGTGTGAAAATATATCTCCAGAGTGCCAAATTTCAACATTTGACACGTTTAAGCTGAACTAAGTAGTGTGAAAATCCAATTAATTAAGCCGCTGTTTCAAAAGGTGGTTCAGTTTAAGCTGAACTAAGTAGTGTGAAAATTTCGATGGATCCATAAAGGTAAATTAGGATCCCAAAAGTTTAAGCTGAACTAAGTAGTGTGAAAATAAAAAGCCAAGAGATGGATTGATGAACAAAAAAACCGTTTAAGCTGAACTAAGTAGTGTGAAAATCAGTCTGGATAGAGTTTGTGCCCATTAATATTCTGAATTGTTTAAGCTGAACTAAGTAGTGTGAAAATAGAGTAGGATTGTCAGATTGATCCATAAGGTATAGAAGTTTAAGCTGAACTAAGTAGTGTGAAAATGGTGACGCCACAAGCGAGGCATTCCCAAGCTCAATAGTTTAAGCTGAACTAAGTAGTGTGAAAATGGATTAAAAAATATGTCTCCTCTCGCTCGTTACGGGTTTAAGCTGAACTAAGTAGTGTGAAAATAATATCTTTAGATACCTGTTGAAGAGCGGAGTTGGTTTAAGCTGAACTAAGTAGTGTGAAAATCCAAAATTCTCGACTGCCTCTAAAGCAAATGAGAAAGTTTAAGCTGAACTAAGTAGTGTGAAAATTTTTTTTTCTGTCTGTTATTTCTTCTACTTCTTCTGTTTAAGCTGAACTAAGTAGTGTGAAAATTTATGATATGCGAACGTTTGCATGTTTGCGAATACAAGTTTAAGCTGAACTAAGTAGTGTGAAAATAGAAAACGTTTGGCTCGAATGGATTGGTTTCTATGTCGTTTAAGCTGAACTAAGTAGTGTGAAAATTTGCTAAACCCGCCGCATAATCTTTTTTCTTTTATTTTGTTTAAGCTGAACTAAGTAGTGTGAAAATTAACCTGCAGAAATATCTTGTAAAATCTTGAATTCAACCTTGTTTAAGCTGAACTAAGTAGTGTGAAAATTAGTTTTGATTTGTAAAAGACGGATATCCACTTGTTGTGCTGTTTAAGCTGAACTAAGTAGTGTGAAAATATCAACACGTGGGTTTCTATCCAAATCTAATCCTCTGTTGTTTAAGCTGAACTAAGTAGTGTGAAAATAGCGATATAAAGAAGTTATCCTTTTCAGTATAATAAGGTTTAAGCTGAACTAAGTAGTGTGAAAATAAATTTCTAAAAATATTGAAAGGTCAAAATCAAGATTGTTTAAGCTGAACTAAGTAGTGTGAAAATCTAACATGTGTAAGATTCATTGGGCCAATCCAAATTGTTTAAGCTGAACTAAGTAGTGTGAAAATCTAAACACAATTTGCATGATGCCATGCTTGTTTTTTGTTTAAGCTGAACTAAGTAGTGTGAAAATGTTGGTTGTGTATAGTGTAAATAGATTTTTCTGATTGGGTTTAAGCTGAACTAAGTAGTGTGAAAATTTCTACTTCAAAGAATGAGCACCAATAGTTAAACCAGTTTAAGCTGAACTAAGTAGTGTGAAAATGCTTCATCTGCTAAAAGTTGTAGTTGTTCATAAAGGTTTAAGCTGAACTAAGTAGTGTGAAAATTGTGCTACATATATACACACCTATATCCTGTTTATCGTTTAAGCTGAACTAAGTAGTGTGAAAATATCCTGATAGGTGAGTCCTACAGGAGAAAGAAAAAGTTTAAGCTGAACTAAGTAGTGTGAAAATATCCTGATAGGTGAGTCCTACAGGAGAAAGAAAAAGTTTAAGCTGAACTAAGTAGTGTGAAAATCCCAATAGCATCCTCTTTTATCTGGGGCTTGGTTTATGTTTAAGCTGAACTAAGTAGTGTGAAAATCTGTGATTTCTGCGGAAATAAACATGTGACGGAAAGTTTAAGCTGAACTAAGTAGTGTGAAAATGCAACTCTTTCCGTCCAGCGCACTAAAGCTGCTTTTGGGTTTAAGCTGAACTAAGTAGTGTGAAAATGTTTTTCATGGTAGCTTGCTACCAAAAATTTACTTAAAAGTTTAAGCTGAACTAAGTAGTGTGAAAATGAGACTGTTAATAGCGAAGTCAGATTCCTCAAAAGGTGTTTAAGCTGAACTAAGTAGTGTGAAAATTTGTCTTTACACAGGGCATTCTCAGTTCTGGAGGAAGTTTAAGCTGAACTAAGTAGTGTGAAAATCACATAAACAAATTAGAAAGCGAAATAACCACAGTTGTTTAAGCTGAACTAAGTAGTGTGAAAATCAATATTCTTCATCTTCTTCTAAATCATACAATAGCGTTTAAGCTGAACTAAGTAGTGTGAAAATAGAAAAGAGGAACCGTTGTTCTTAAAGGTAAAAATCGTTTAAGCTGAACTAAGTAGTGTGAAAATAAAGAGTATTGAACTCCTGGTTCAAAACTGATTTTGCAGTGTTTAAGCTGAACTAAGTAGTGTGAAAATTAATTGCTTTTTTGTCTGCATGACTTGGTAATTCAAAGTTTAAGCTGAACTAAGTAGTGTGAAAATTTCAAGGTGAGACCAACGATCCTGGTTACTTCGGTTGTTTAAGCTGAACTAAGTAGTGTGAAAATAATATGTAATTAAATAAGTTTTTATTGTGGTAAAATGTTTAAGCTGAACTAAGTAGTGTGAAAATACATTAAGAAAACGCTTACCATCTAAAGAAACAATCGTTTAAGCTGAACTAAGTAGTGTGAAAATTCATAAGTTGACCAATATTCAGAAATTACATAACGTTTAAGCTGAACTAAGTAGTGTGAAAATGAAAGCGTTTAGAATTGGTGGCGGTTCTGGTTGCAGGTTTAAGCTGAACTAAGTAGTGTGAAAATTACTGGGCAATGGAAAAAAGCTGTTGCCGCATTCAAGTTTAAGCTGAACTAAGTAGTGTGAAAATTAACTCACTCGCTCACCCTCAGAGAGAGCCACAAACGTTTAAGCTGAACTAAGTAGTGTGAAAATTAATTTACGTCATGACTATGATGCGACCCCCAACGAGGTTTAAGCTGAACTAAGTAGTGTGAAAATATTTGACTACTAGGTTTAGGTTTGAATATGAACCAGAGTTTAAGCTGAACTAAGTAGTGTGAAAAAATAGATTGCCGATTAAATTTTCTTTATTTGTAGAACAAATGTGAAATTGAACAATAATATCTTTTCAATTCAATTAATTCTTTTTCACTTTGTAATTTATTTTTCTGCTTTTCTATTTCAGAAAAAACAAATTCTACATCCTCAACATCTGTAAGATCTAATATATTCATTATTGTTTCATTTACTATTCTATCCCAAACTGTTATTCTTTTTATGCACTTGTTAAAGAAGTTGCTAATTGGATTTTGAAGATTAATCAATTTTCTTAATTCTATTAATGAAATTAATTGTTCATTCTCAAAATTCTTTAGATATCTTCTATTCATTTCTATTATAACTTCAATAATAGCTTTGATATTCTCTTCATTTATTTTATTTCCTCTTGATTCTTTTATTTTCGTCTTTTTATAAGAATTCATCAGTAGATTAACCACAGTTACTAAATGTAAATCAAATTCCTGATTAATCGTTTCTTTTTTGTCTATTAACAAGTCTCTTGCTTTTAGGCCAAGCATCCAGGAAAAAAGTCCACTTAATTGTGAATTTACTAATAATTTACTATTTTCTTGTGATGTTTTAATTTCTCTAAGTTTGTCTTGATAGAAGGGATTAAACATACCAAAAACGTGAGATACAATCAAGTTGTCAATAAAGAAAGATTCAATTTGTTTTTTAATTTCTTTCTCTTCTGGATTTTTTGAACTTTTTTTCATCTTTTCAGCTATTTTTTTTAAATCAGTAAAATAGTCACATAATTTCTTATTTGAACTAGCCAAAAATTCGAAATCACTATTACCCATATCGTTAATATATCTCTTCAACACATCACATCCTGCCTAAAAGAAAGATTTCGTGTATTTCCTGTTTGTTTTAACTGTTTTGATTTAACAATAGGCTTTTTCGTGATCAGAGAATTTCTTATCATTTTTTTCACTTTAGGAATGATGATTAATATTGATTAATAGATTGAATCTTTTTTATCTTATATTTATTAGATTTTATTTTTCCTAAAAAGTTATAAAATTCACACTAAAAATTATAACTTTGTGTTCTCTCTTTCCTGTTGTTAAATACACATTTTTGCTCCAAAGCGAATTATTTTATTCCAAACGGCTAGAAACAGAAGGTTAATTTCGTTTAAGAAAAGTTCTTAATAGGTTGAATTATTTAGTGTTTAGATGGTTGATTTTGGTCTTATTGATCTTCAAGAAGCAATGAATGAAGCTGAGACCATATTAGGTGACAAATATACTTATTTTCAGTCATTAATTACAAAATATTCTGTAAAGCCAAGCAAGCCATTTTGGGATATAATTATTTTTCTTACAGGTTTAAAGGTATACAAAGATACTGAACTATTTAACAAATGGATTAATTTTTGGAACAAGTATTCAGTATCAAGAAAATACAAGAACCTTATTTATCAGCCTTCTGCTTCTTTTTCTCCTTTCTTAACTGAAGAAGAAGCAGAAAAAAAGTTCACTAAACTGCTGAAAATGCTTTATAACCGCGATAGTGAACTTACCGAAGATCAACTTTGGACTTTATTTTTTTCTCTTTTTTATAAGCTTCGAAATGCAATTAAACCTAAATTCAGTAAGGTTGAATTTAGAGTATTTCTAACTATTCTTAGCGAACAAACAACTATTCTTTCTACCCTCAACAAAAGTTTGATGATGGCAAAATCCAATCTTTCTGCATACATAAAAAGAATTAGAGAGAAAAAAGTTATTTTCGAAGGTTTTTTACTAAACCTAAGAAAATTTAACCTAAGTATTTTCTATTCAAGGATTAAATATCCTTTGTCATGTAATGAAAAAATTACTAAAATTATTCCTAGAGGAAAATTCTTAAGAAGAGTTTATGAGGGTCATATTGCATGTAATTATACTTTTCTGAGCTATTTAGCACCAAATTTAGATGAAATTAAAAAAGAATTTCTAAAAAACAAAAAAGAGATTTTGGAAGTTATTCCAAATGCTGAAATAGATTTTTTTAGAAGTGATAGAAATAGTAGACTATATTCTTTCAATTACAGTAATTATGATTTCAAAAAGGGAAAATGGAATTTTGATATAGATGACATAAATTATAATTTATTTTGGCTTAATAATACAAAGAATAGCAAAACAGACAATTTAGTTAAGATAATTGAAAATTTTCCTTCTAACGAAGATTATGAACTAAAATTTGATAAAGAAACACTAGACATCCTAAGGTTTTTCTACTTAAATCCACAAAAGTCAGTTTCACAGATTATTGAAGAAATGGATGTAAGAGAAAGCAAAATAAGAAAAGCTATCAGTGACTTTGAAGAAAATCAAATTTTAAGAGCGAGAGTGAACCCTGCACCAGTATTTGGTTTGTCTAACATTATTCTCTATATTAAAGAGAAAAAAGACAAATTGAGAAAAATACATGAAGAGCTTTCTTTTTTCCCAGAAGTTTATAGTGAACCTTTAGTTAATATCGAGACACAAGAGGAAGAGCTAATGATTATTGTAAGAGCTCCTGAAGCAATAACATTTCAAGTTGTAGAAGCTCTTTATCAAAAATATGAAAAAAAGATAGTGGGTTTATTCCTTATTGATCAAATGTACTCAACAAGGCAGGATCTTCCTCTAGAGAACTTTGATACTTTATTTAAGAGATGGAAAATATAATCCAAAAGTAAGATTATTTTGAACCATTTTTTAGGAATAAGAAAAAATGGTTATAGATGTAAAAAAAATCGGTAGATGTATGAAATATACTTTTCACAAGTTTTGTGATGGAAAATATAGGTATCACATCATTTACTTGTAGATCATTTGTCATATTTACTTGGTTCCTAAATTAATAGAGTAAACATTCGTTGTTTTTTTATCCAAAAATTATAATAATGCTTTCTTTATTTTATAAGTGAAAAAAATGAGTGATGATAATAATTTTTCTTCTGATTTAAATAATGCCGATAGTGATTTTCTTTTTTCTTCCTCTTCTTTTGAGTCAAACCTTATTAATGGTGAAAAGGTCTTTAACGATTTTCTTATTCCTTATCGAACTATTTCTTTTTTTGGTCTTGTAGTCTTGACTTTATCCTTTCTTTTGCCTTTGATAGTTATTTTAGTTGTTCAGTTTGGTACTGATTTTTCTAGAGCTGTTAAATACACTATTGATGTCATAATGGGTTTGTGGCTATTTTTCACTTTCTTGTTTTTCTTTTTCATTGGTTCAAGTAATCAACGACTTATTATTACTAACTTTCGTTTAATTTGCATTAGAGAGTATTTTCCTTTTTTCTTTAAGAAGTTTAGAATTCTCAAGGAATGTTCTACTGATATTAATAGTGTTACTCTTGTTGAGCGCAAAAAGTTTTCTCGTCCTGAACCTTTTATGTTTTTCACTGGATTGTTGATGTTTTTTGTTAGTTTATTACTTTTTATTTCTATTAAGATTGTTGAGCAGTTCAACATTTCTTCTTTCATTCAATATAAGAAAACCATTCTTATTAGTAGTTCAATACTTTTGATTCTTTCTTTTATGCTTATTATTTATGCTATATTCTTTTTCTCCAAGAATATTTACAAACTAGCTTTTTCCATTGGTCAAACTTATCCTCTACCGCCTGTTATTGACAGATTATTTTCAAGGAGTTTGAAAGCTGGTTATTGGGTAATTTACGGTTGGGAAAAAGATTCAAAAAGGATGTATGAAGAAGCTCCTCAAATACTATTTTCTCTTAAATTTGATAAGCATCTTCAACAGAATAATTTGAAGGAGCATTAATTTTTTTTATTACTTTCAACAAGTGGGACTTTTTTAACTAACTTACTAGCATAATAATTTTTTACTAACTTATTTTTCACTTATAATTCTTATTCTTCTCCTTTTTCTTTACTTTTTTCTTTCTTTATCCTTCTTTATTAATTTCTGTTAGTACCGACAATTCTTTAACCACATTATTAATTTTAAAAAATGGAATATGAATTCTTAAGCTTCCAAAATGGATCTTTATTTAATGAGACTCACTGTTGTAGAAATTTAATTTAAAACTATGACTTTTGTACAGAAACTTTTTTTACGAAGTTTTGGGTGTACACCTATTGCTAAGTTTTTTCCTGTTTGCTTCTTACTTTGCTGTTTCTTTGATTGAATTATTCCTATGCTTTTAATTCCTATTGTTAAGGAGTAATAACAGGAGAAGCTCTTGCGTGAGGGAATAAGATGTCACAAGCAAAATTTCGTATTTATTGGAAGTCCTATTATCCTGAACGCATTACAGAGGAGTACATCAAAGCTGATAATCCTTGTCACGCTTTACTCTTAATTCGTGACAAGTTCTTTGCTGAACATTCTGACGATATTTATTGTGCTTATGTATTTAGTCTACAAGTGAGAAAGGAAGGTTGTTGGGCTGATTGGACTTCTGAGAATGGTTTAGACATTACTACTCTTGCTGAAGAATTAGAGCTATTTACTTACTCTTGATCTTGGTTCTTGTGTTGACAAGTAAAATATTCATAATTGTGCTTTCTATGATGACTGAATAAAGTCCGATTGATTGAATTCTTCGTTGCTATTAAAGTTCTTTGATTTTGTTTAATTTTCTTTTCTTTCTTTTTTCTTTTATTCTTTATTTTTCTTTCTTTGCTTCGTCTTTTGCTCTGTTTTTTGTTTTTATTTTATTTGTTCGTTCTGTCTCTATTTCTTTTTCTTCTATTTTTTTACTTTTATCTAGTATAATTATTATTACTCCTGCTATTATTCCTATTCCTCCCAGAATGTAAGATAGTGTTATTGGTTCTTTTAGTATTATTGCGCCTAGTATTATTGCGAACACTGGTTCATCTAGTAGTAGTAATGAGCTTTTTGATGACTCTTGATATTTTGCTGAGATCATCAACAGTCCATATGGTATTACGCTTCCTGCTAGTGCGAATCCTATTCCTATTAGTATTATTTTTGTTTTCATTATATTTTCTATTTCCATTTTTGCTAACTCTTCTGGTAGGGGTAGTATTGAGAACATTATTAGTAGAGGTAGAGCTATAATTATTGCCCATGATATCACCCAAGCTATTGATAGGGAATAGGGAACGTTTTTTCTTTTTTCTGCGCTTGCTCTTCCTACTAAAAGGTAGAAAGCGTAGAACAGTCCATTTAGTATTGCTAGAGTTGTTCCAACTATTGATGACATAAATGACTCCCATTTCCACACTTCTGTCAATGTGATTAATCCTGCTGTTGCTACTATTATTGCTAGTATTTTGCTTTTTGTTATCCTTTCTTTTAGGAATATCCTTCCCAGTATTAGTGTTATGAACGGGTGTATCTGTATTAGCAGTGCTGCTTCTCCTGCTGGTGTTCCTACTGCTATTGAACTTAGGTAAACAACTATCATCATTACGAAGATTAAACTTTGTAACAGGTATGTTTTCTGATTTGTTAGCTTAATCGAGTTCTTTACTTGTTCTTTGTTTTTCTTTAATGTGTAGAAAACTATTATTCCTAACCCAAATATCGAACCGAAGAATATTCTTAGCAATGATTGTTCTATACTTGAAACATTCAGATCTCTTAATATTGCTGAGATTACTGGTATTGAACCAAAAAATAGTCCTGCTGTGATTGATGCTAAATATGAAAAATTAGTTTTTTTATCCATTCTGGTTCGGGGTGTTTTTCTTTTTCACATTTATCAATCTTTACTCTTTCTCCATTCAATTTTCTATTATTTATTCTTTCTTTTTTTCTCATTCTTTTCTGATTTTTACTATTTTTTCTATCAAACTTATCTATCAAACTTTTCTATCAAACTTTTCTATCATTTCTTATGCAGCTTTTTCATAATTTTCTTAAATTGAAATTTTTCTTTCTCATATGGACTGCAGTTGGTGCAATTTAGATAGTTTTTCTGACTATTTCATTTACGACAGTGAATATTTCAGCGTTTATCTTTCTGAAGATCAAAGTCTTTTAGGTAGACTTATCTTGGTTCTTAATCGTCACGCTTCTTCTTTAAGTGATTTGACTCATGAAGAAATACATGATTTTCTTTCTAATGTTAAAATCATTGAAAAAACTTTGACTAAAGCCTTTGGTACAACTATGTTTAATTGGAGTTGTTTGATGAACAATTCTTTCAAAAAGCAACCTAGTTTTCCTCATGTCCATTGGCATTGTCGTCCTCGTTATGCTCACGATGTTTCTTTTACTGGTTTAGTTTTTTCTGACCCTGATTTTGCTCATCATTATAATAACAAAAGAAAACTTTTTGTCTCTCCTGAGGTTCGACAATCTATTATTTCTGCCATCCGAGACAATCTCTCTTCTGTCTAATTTATAGAAATTATTTTTTCTCTTCCTTCTTCTTTCCTTCAGATATGTTTGTACTTTACTTCTACTTTTTTTTGTTTCTTTCTTTCTTCCTTCCACTTGTTTAAACATATAACCTTTTCTTATTTTATTTTGTAAGGCATTTTATCATTCTACTTTTTATATTCTAGGCCCACCTAATCCATTTGCACTTTTTTTCGAAACGCTTTTAAACATGCTCAAATATTTTTCATTGATTGAAGAATCTTTCTTCGGTCATAATAATAACAAATTAGAAGGAATTATTATGAAAAAAAGAATGTTAATAACAAGCATTTTCATTTTTGCCTTTTTAGTAGCAGTTATTCCTTTAACTGCAAATGCTAAAGTCCTTTCTACTAGAGCTACAAAGGATTTGGGCGGTGGAGATGCTTATAACGCATATAGTGCATCTGATTATGCAACCCTTATTAGTACACCTATTTCGGGTTACGGAGATATTTACTATTCCAGTGATCAGTATGATCAATACAAAGTAGCAGTAAGTTCAGGAGATCAAGTAACGATTGAGTTTACTGCCCCTAGTGGAGCAACAGGAATTGATCTTCCTGTTTATGACACTGACAAGTCTCGAATACTCATTCGTTACAACATCCAGACTTTCTCCGAGACTGTTACTGCTTCTGGCAACGGTTACATTTACTTTACTATAGATGCAGACACTTATGATGATAGAGGTACTTATTATCTCAGTGTTTCTAAATCTGGAGCAGTTGACACTACTCCACCTACTGTAAGTATTACTGACCCTGCTGATGGAGCAACTGTTTATTCTGCAGATGTCACTGTTTCATGGACTGGTTCTGACAATGTCGGCATAGACTATTACGAGGTCAGAATTGATGGTGGTTCATGGATCAATGTCGGAACATCTACAAGCTACACCTTTACTGGTTTAGCTGACGGTAGTCATACTGTAGATGTTAACGCTTATGACGCTGCAGGAAATGTTGGTTCTGACAGTGTAACTTTCACTGTTGATACCAGTGCTCCTCCTACTGAGTATACTTTCACTGGTTCACTTAGTGCTGGACAGGACAGTACTCAACACACCTTTAACGTTCCTTCCAACACCATTAAGATCGAGGTTCAGCTTCAAATGCCCAGTGGTGCAGATTACGATTTAAGCCTTTGGGACTCTAATGGAGCTCGAACTGGTGGTTGGACTTCAACTGATAGTAGTACTAAAACAGATATTGCCAACAGTGATTATTCTGGTTATTCTGCTGATCCTGAGTGGGTTACTGTTGATCCTCCTGCTGTTTTTGGTACCTGGAAGACTGGTTGTTATGCTTACAGTGGTTCTGGTACTTACACCATCACTGTTACTCTAACGCTCAGTGGTCCAGATACTACTGCACCTACTGTTACTATAACTGACCCAACAGATGGTTCTACAGTTAATTCTGCTGATGTTACTGTTTCATGGACTGGTTCTGACGATGTTGGTATTGACCACTATGAAGTCAGAATCGATGGTGGTTCATGGATCAATGTTGGAACATCTACAAGCTACACCTTTACTGGTTTAGCTGACGGCAGTCACACTGTAGATGTTAATGCCTATGATGCTGCAGGTAACGTTGGTTCTGACAGTGTGACTTTCACTGTTGATACCACTACCAATCCTGTTGAAAAATGGGCAGTTATTGTTGGTATTAGTGACTACAAAGCTATTAGTGATCTTTCTTACTGTGATGAGGATGCAACTGACTGGTATTATCAACTTACCAGCAGTCAAATGAGTTATGACCATATCACTGTTTTAGGAGATGGATATTCTTCTAACTATCCTCAATGGGATGGCTATGCTACAGAGTACAATGTTAAACAAGCTTTGAACAACATGGTTAATTCTGCTGACTCTAATGACATTATAGCTTTCATCAGTTCTGGTCATGGTTCGGGTAATGGTGCAGGTTCTTCATACTTGTGTATGTGGGACTGCAGTTCAGGAGAAAACGGAGAAGATGGAAATCTCTATGACACTGAATTAGCAGCAATTCTTGACGGAGCTGTTGCTGACAGGATTTTCGTCTTCTTAGACCATTGTTACAGTGGTGGTTTTGGAGACGACCTCATGAATATGCCTAACAAAGACCGTGTTTACCTAACAACAACCTGTACAGAAAATGGTTATGGTTATGATGACTCCACTCATCAAAATGGTGCTTGGACTTACTACTTCCTAGATTACTCTTGGCAGCAACATTTCGGTGGTGCAGCTAATGTTGCTATGGAAGACATCTTCGACTATGCTTTAGCTGCTTATCCATACAGTGGTGGAGACACTCCTCAAGAGTTCGATGGAAACACAGGTGCGTACTTCTACCTGGCATAACCTTTTTCTTTTTTTCTTTTTTCAGAGATTCCTTCGAAAATCTCTTTTTTTTCCTTTAATTTTAAGTAAATCTACATGTTTTCAAAAAATATGGATAAAGATTACCAGAAACACATTATTGTTTTAGTTTCAAACAGATCAGAATAATTCATTTATTAAAAAAAAGAATAAATAAAGAATCTATTTCTTATTTTCTTTATTTAGTTTATTTTTCTGTTATCCACATTTTATTGAAAGCTTTTCTTGTTGTTAGAATACTTGCTCCTATCCACGTTCTGTGCATTCTATCTGTGGTTGCTGTAATTCTTACAACTGCATTTTTTGGTGCAACTTTTTTCAATTCATAATCTATTCTTTCTCTCATTCCAGGTATCATTGAACTTCCTCCACATAAGATAACATTAGGCCACAACAGTTATTCTATTTCTTTACATTTTTGTATAGTTTAAACTATTTCTTCAACTAAGCCTTTTTTCTTTTCCTTTTCGCTTTCTTCAAACAATATTTCTGGTGCAAGAAACTTTTCTTTGCTAATTGTATACACAAAGAAAGGAGAATTTTTGTGAAAAGGTTTTTGGAAAAGCAGTTTATCAATACAAGGAACCAAGTTTAGGAGTAGTTAAATGAAAAAAAAAGAAAAAGGAACACACTATTCTTGTTTAACTGTAGATATCTTGAAAACTGTATATAATCCACAGTAACCTGTAATCCCAGTAATCAACGAGATTAATCCCACGATCAACAATATAATTAACAAGACCAAGTTTATTGGGGAGCTAAGTACAAAGTAGAAAACTATTGCCAAAACAGTTAGAATTGTTCCTAAAGCTACTCTTATTATTCTATCAGTTTTTCCTTCATTTACTTGCATAGTGATTTAAAGTTCTTCAAAAGAGTATAAATATGTTAGTTATTTACAAAATCCTCGAATTAGCAGTAAAACAAATATAGATGCAAAAATCTGCCTGTTTTTAAGATATCTTAAATGTTCTGAGAGGGTAGTGTCTAGTTTTCTTCCGACAAAAATATTTGTGGGGACTCTAATAGTAAGATATGAACATTCAAAAACTATCTACTCTTTTTAAGAGATGCAGAGTCCCCAAAAAGATAATAATAAAAGTTTTTTATGAATATATTGGTTCAAAGAATGGTTTGAGGACAGTAGCATGGAAGAATGGTTTAACACACCAAACATTATGGTATTGGGTAAAGAAGTTCAGGCTCTTTAGGAAAAGTTTACATAGAATTGTAGCAGAGAGAGGGGGAATACCAGAGATTATAGTAGTTGATGAGACGGAGATTAAGACCTCTCAAGGCTCAATGTATATGTGGTTCGCGTTAGATCCTTACAACAAGACTTTACTGGGTTTTAGTATTACTAAAGGACGGAGTAATCTTGAATGTTTACTAACTTTCCGTTATTGGCTCAAATGTTGGGGTTTTAAGCCCCGTATTGTCGTTACAGATGCAGGGGTATGGTATCCTGCCTTACTTCGTCTAGGTATCAAAATCTCCGTTATCAAAGGTGGTTTACGCTCCTATATTGAACGTTTTAATGCTACTCTTAAGAGTTATCGTTGGTTTCATTCTATTCTCCACTGCACTTGTCCTATCCGTGCCGTCTATGGCTCTACTCATCTTTCTGGTTTTCTTACTCTCTTTATGCTCCATTATAATTTCGTTCGTCCTCATCAGAGCTTGGGACATCCTCCCCTTAGTTCCTTTTTACCTAGGAGGTGGTATAAAAACTAGACACTACCAAGAAAGCAGGTCCAAAAATTAATTTTTATTAATGTGGGGGTTTATGTCGGAATTATGAACTATTTTCAGATTATAGACCCCCACAAAGTAAGAAAATTCATATCATTAATGAACCTTTCCTTAAGAAACTGGTGAAAAATGGACCGAGAGAAAGTAAGAGAGGGAGAAAGAGAATAGCAGAAAGGTGGGTAATACTGGCTTTAGCAATCATTGCTAGAATAGAAGTACAACTACTTTTTACTTTTTCGGACCGTTTATTAGGTGAAAAAGAATTTTTGGACATGCTTAATAAGAAAAAAGAAAAATTAATTATTTAATATGTTTATTTTGTTATTCTTTTTTAGTCCATACATCAATTACATCTTTAGATTTCTTGAGAGTTAAAGCGTAAAAGATAACTGCCAAAAAACCAAAAGAACCTGCAACTATCCAGAAAACATAAGGTTTTTGCATCTGTATGTCTGTTCTTACATTCAATTTTATTTCTGTTACATCATGTATCCAGGATTTCCCATCTGAAACAGCTACTTTAATGTAATATGAACCAGGTTCTACACCATCTAGATCCCACAAGAATGAAGAGTTGTTAACATTTGTTGCTAAAAGATCCCAATATATTCCATCTTGAGAAACAAAAATAGAAGCATTAAGTTTGTCATTATCTTCATCTGATGCAATCCATTGAATAGTATAGTTATCAAATACTTGATTAGGGTCTGAAGGGTTTTTTACCTCAATATTAGGCAAATTATTAGTGTAAGTCAGTTGAGGATTTTCTGCAAGAAAAAGTAACGATGGAAAAATCAATTCACAATTACTAATCACTTCATCAGCATCTGGGTTAAAATAATCAGTCCAATAAGAGTAACTGTTTGTTCCAAAAGTTTCAATTGTGAAGCTCTTAATGTTGTGATATAAATAAGAATAGTCTCCCCATTCTCCAGAAGTTATATAGCCATAAATTGTATCATTCCATAGGGGAAAATTAAGGATCTCTTGTAATTCAAGTAATAGAGCGTTGAACTCTTTTTCATCTTTTTCTGGTAATGAACCATTAATTCCCCAAGGTGCTATTATTGCTTCAACACCACTGTGTAAACTTACAGCAAAATTAAAAGAATGATTATACATGAAATTACGTAATGCTCTTGTTTCTGGTTCACTGAAGGGATAAGCGCCATGATATGTGTCATCTCTCCTAAATGGAGAAGCACCTTGGTCGCCCCAAAAAGCTCCATAATTCCTATTTAGGTCTACTCCTCCTGGTCTGTCTTCTCCAATGTACCCGCTTCCGTCAATGTCTTTTTCTTCGATGTCAGAGCTGTTTGTTTCAGTGTTCCAGAAATATACTCTCTCCTTTTCATCGTCTAAACTTCCATCAAGATCGTCATCAATTGGAGCCAAGTTTTTGCGTTGTTCTGGATACCAGTGTAAAATAGAGATACCATCAGGATTAAGCATGGGAATTACATAAATTTCTGTACTTTGAAGTAAGTAGTCAAAAATTGAATCATAAATTGTGTTAAATATAATCCAATCAATAAAGTATAGTGCATTTTCAACAGTAATTACTTCTCTAGCATGATGAGCTGCAACAATGTAATACTCAGTTTTAGCAGAAGTAACAGTTTCATCGGTTAAACGAACAGCCCAGATAGTTCTGTTTTCCCAAGTCTTCCCAATGGAAAAAACTTCCACTAATTCAGGAAAAGAATTATTCAGAATAATGAGTTTATTTGTAACTTCAGTGTAATTATGATATGGTCCAAGTGATTCTCCCCAATAAACAAAATCTTCTCCTGGTATGTCAGAGGGAGCATTAGAAAACTCGTCCCAAATCCAAGAATATTCTGGTTCTTCTGCTAAATAAACATACTCTGGAGTATTCTTAGCAGAAATTGAAGATATTAAATGTGAGTTTAAGAATAAAACAATTACAATTAAGGAAATAACTTGATACTTTTTCATCATTTGTTTTTTATTTCCAACGCTTAAAAATTATTTGAAAGATTTGAAAAAGACCAATTTTTTTGTTCTCTTTTCGATATTTTTCATTTTAGACGAAGAGAAAGTTTAAATAAGGGTTGTGCATAATTGTGTCATAATCAAGAATAATTCATAAGATGAAGAAAATGAGTAAGGAAAAAATCTCAATATCAATAGATGCAAGAGGGAGTCATTGCCCTGGACCAATGATGGAATTAATTAAAGCCATAAGACAGGCAGAAGTTGGAGAAATTGTTGAGCTTTTGAGTTCAGAGGAAGGATCTTTAAGTGATATTCCTGCATGGATTGAAAAAGCGAAACATGAACTTGTTGATATGATAAAAGAAGACGGTTATAATCGTTTTCTAGTCAGAAAAACGAGGTAAAGATTAATGAATAAAATTATAGTCATTGGTGGAGGATTTTCAGGTCTTACTATAGCTAACAAACTTGCAAAAAAAGCTAGAAAATACAAGTTAGACATAACTCTGATCGAACCAAAAGACCATAATTTTTACGAGCCAGATCTGATTTTTTATGCATTTAACAATAAGAAACTGTCCAAGTTATATAAACCGATGCATAAACTCGTGAGGAAAAGAGTTAATCACATTGGGATGCGGGCTAAAAAGGTCGAGACAGAGAAAAAGAAAGTAATATTAGAAGATGGGACAGAGTTAGATTACGATTATCTAGTTCTTGCTACTGGAGTTAAATATATAGAAAAAGATTTCAAATATAGTGAACAAAAACACATTCATCACTTCTATAGCCCACCAGCAACAGAAAAGTTTAGACAAATGATAAAACGTTTTAAAGGAGGAACAATTGTTATCTCACCATCAACTGTGCCCTATAAATGTCCTCCAGCTCCTGTAGAATTCACTTTTATGTTAGATTCTTATTTAAAGAAAAGAAAGTTAAGAGACAAAGCAACGATAAAGTTTCTCTATCCTCTTTCTGTGCCTTTTACAGTTAAAGAAGCTGCTGTTGTGGTAGCTGAGATGTATAAAAAAAGAGGAATAGAATTTGTTCCTTACTGTAATTACGAAAAAGTGGATATTGAGAACAAAAAATTCATCTCTTTTGAAGGAGAAGAGATAGAATACGATGAACTTGTACTGCTACCCATACATGAAGGTCAAGATATAATCAAAGAATCAGGTCTGGGAGATAAAGAAGGATATGTTCCTACAGACAAATTCACACTGCAAGTGAAAGGGCATCCAAATATATATGCTATCGGTGACTGTACAGATCTACCTACTTCTAAGGCTGGAGCAGTTTCTCATTATTCTGCACCTACTATCGTAAAAAATATTATTAACCAGATTAAAGGAAAAGAAGCTTCAGCAAAGTATAACGGAAAGACAATTTGCTTCTTAGTAACTAGTTATCAAAAAGCAATGATGTTGGACTTTTCATATAACCATCCTTCAAGAAAGTATGGATTAATTCCAATGAGAATCTATATGCTCTTTAAAAGGCTATTTAGGTTCTTGTATTTTCATATATTAATTAAAGGAATAATATAGGTGAAAAAAATGAGTGAAAATAAAATCACAAAAATATTAGATGTAAAAGGGCTTAACTGTCCTTTACCAATTTTAAAAACAAAAAAAGCTATAAACGAAATTGAAGTTGGAGAAATAATAGAAGTTCTTGCCACTGATCCAGGTTCAGTAAATGACTTTCAGGCATGGATTGAATCAACTGGACACGAACTAGTGGAATCTGCAGAAGAAAATGGCATTTTCCGCTATTTAATTAAAAAAACAAAATAAAGGTGAAAAAAATGAGTGAAAAAAAGAAAAAAATAGCTATAATTGCTTCTAAAGCCAATTTAGCAGATGCTTACCCTCCTTTTATCTTAGCGTCTACAGCAGCTGCAATGGATTATGAAGTATCAATATTCTTTACTTTCTTCGGTCTTAATTTGCTTAAGAAAAAAGGATTGAAGAAAGTTAAGATTACTCCTGTAGGAGAAACTGCAATGCCCATGCCTATTCCACAAATAGTTGGAATGCTTCCTGGAATGACTGACATGGCAACAGCAATGATGAAAAATTGGATGAAAAAGGCCAATGTGGTCTCTTTAGAAGAGTTAAGAGAATTATCTCTAGAAGCTGGAGTAAAAATGATTGCTTGTCAAATGACAATGGACGTAATGAAAGTTAAAAGAGAAGAATTAATTGATGAAATAGAGGTTGGAGGAGCTGCCACTTTCCTACAATTTGCATCAGAAGCCGACATTACTTTATACATTTAACCTAGTTTGAAGTGATAAGGATGTCTGAACAAAAAAAGAAGATGATTATCGTTGTTACTAGAGGAGAAGAAAGTAAAGAAACCTTAGAACCTCCTCTTCATATTGCAACTATGGCTGCTCTGTTAGATGCAGAAGTAAAGATGATATATACTGCTAAAGCCGGACTACTATTAAAGAAAGGTGTACCAGAAAAACTAATTCCTCAAGAAGGAAGACAACCATTGATAGAAACAATTCGAGAAGCAAAAGAAGCAGGTGTTCAAATATACGTATGCACCCCAGTGCTAGAATGGAATAAACTTAATAAAGATGATTTCATAGAAGAAATAGATGGAATTGTCGGAGCAATGACTTTAGTTAAAGAGTCACTTGAAGCTAACTCGACAATATCATTCTAATGAAGTGGAAAATAATGTCTCTCTCACTTAACTCGCTGTTATCCAAAGATATTACCTGCTTTGATGTAATAAAGAATCTTTTTGCCTTAACTGATAATGAAATTGATGTTTTAGCTTGTATTAACCACCTTCAACCAGTAAGCATAGCTAGAATTACAGAAATAATACCCAAAGATAGAGCCACTATATCAAGATCTATCTCTAGATTAATGAGCATCGGAGTTGTACGGAAAGAAAAAGAAAATTTGGAGAAAGGAGGATACCAATTTCTGTATAGTAGCTTACCTATGAACGAATTAAGAAAATTTGTAAAAAGTACCTTGAATGCAATAATTGAAAATATGAGTATCGCAATGGATAACTTAACAAAAGAAAAATGTGAAGAAAAATTCCAAGAAGTAAAAAGGAAATACAGCAAAAAATAGATTTCCTTTAACAATTTTCCTTTACATTTTTGTTGGTTAACGTTTTATAAAATAGTTATCCTTTTCATTTTATAGATAAAAGAATTCAAAAAAACTCTTATATTAAATCTTTTTTTTTGAGTAAACAAGAAAATAGTGTGATAATAATGACAGAAGTAGATCTAAATAAAATCAAAGCGCATCATATTGTAGATGCTAGAGGTTCAGCATGTCCTGGACCATTATTAGAAGCAAAGAAAGGAATCTCAAAGGTTCCCAAAGGAGGAGTCCTTGAAGTTCAATCTAGCGACCCTGGTACAAAAAATGATCTTCCTGCATGGTGTAGACGAGCAGGACATAAATTTTTGGGCGTTTTAGAAGCAGATGGATATGATAGAGTTTTCATTCAAAGACTAAAATAGAATATTCCTTTTTTTATTAAATTTTAAAAAAAATAAAAAGAATTATATTAAGATATTTGCTTTTGCTTTTGTTGCTGCTTCAATATATGAAGCTATACCAGAAATTTCATCTACAAGATCAGAGAAATCATCTTCTGGGATATCAAAAAGTGGGATCATGTTAGAACAAGCAATTATTTTAACATTTCCTGACTCTTTTGCTTTCTTAAGAGCTGCTCTCCAATTACCTAGTCCTTTTTCTTTCATATTTTTGCGCATCAGTTCCTCATAAGGTTGTCCCTCTATACTTACTGGAAAATGATCTGGTGCGCCTTTTCTAAAAGCATGAGTTCCCCAAAAAGCTAGAAAAATATGTACATCATAATCCATTGCAATAGCTCCATTTGTTATTGTTGCAAGAGCTATGAGTTTTTCTTCTGTTCCAGAGGTTACCATTATACTAAATAATTCTCTTTCTTCTGACATAATAAACCACATCACACTGGTTGCGTGTCCAGATTCACAACTGGCATTTTAAAGATTTTGTAGTTTTTATAACAATAAAAATATTTTTTAATAGATTACGAATTGTTTTTTATAATAAGCTCTTTTTATAATTGGCTTTTATCTTAACATATATGCTTTTTTAGTTTATTATCGCTCTATAATTTAAAAAAAATTATTATATCTTTTAAAAATTTTATTCCAACATGCAACAAAATGCAAAAAGACAAAAAATTAAAACCAAGAAGATTCTGATTATAACAACAAACGATATTTCTTATCTTGGTGCAGACACAGCAGGACAGCAACATCTAAAGTATTCAGAAGATGCTCTGATAATACGTGTTCCTGATCCTGTAATTTTTCCACCTGATTTTTATGTGAGAACATTAGAGAAAGGATTTGGGGGGATAATTGTAGCTTCTGCTGGTGATGAATCTCCTTTCTTGAATTCTCATGCCAGATTAGCGAAGAATATTGATGCTGCTTATAAAATAATGAATGAAAAAGGAATTGACACAAAAAGGCTTGTTCTTACAGCCATTTGTAGCATTTGTGCAGGAAGTTTTATCAAAGCTGTTAACAACATGACTAAATATTTAGACAGTGTTCATGAGCAAGAGTAAAGAGGAGAGATAAATGAAAAATTATGATGCTTTAGTGATTGGAGCAGGGATCTCTGGTATTCAGACTGCGTTAGATCTAGCAGAACAGGGATTTAAAGTATTAATGATTGATAAAAAGAAAAGTACGGGAGGAGTAATGATTCAATTAAGTAAAGTTTTTCCGACTTTAGATTGTGCATCTTGTATTACTACTCCCAAGATGAGTGAAGCGAGTAATCACCCAAATATAGAAACATGGACATTAAGTGAAGTTACAAGCATTAGTGAAAATAACGGTTCTTATGTAGTAAATATACTCAAACACCCGCGATATGTAGATCTTGTAAAATGTACTGGTTGTGGAATATGTGAAGAAGTTTGTCCTGTAATAGTTGAAGATGAATATAATGAATACTATGGAATAAGGAAAGCTGTGGGTGTACCCTTTGGCACTGCAATTCCTCAAAAGGCAGTGTTAGAACCAGAATATTGCATTTTTTGTGGGGCTTGTGCGAAAAAATGTCCTACACAAGCAATTGAGTATGATCAAGAGCCAGAAAACATAGAAGTTAAAGTAAAAGCTGTAATTGTTGCTACAGGTTTTGAACAAACGCCAATAAAAGAAGAATATGGGGGAGGACGGTATAAGAATGTAATCAATGCCCTTACTATGGAAAGGCTTTTAGCTCCAACAAGTCCTTTTGGTGGAGTTTTTCGCCCAGGAGATGGCAAGAATCCCTATTCTATTGCTTATATTCAATGCGCTGGTTCAAGAGATGCGAGTATTGGTGTTCCTTATTGTTCTAGAGTCTGTTGTATGTTCGCAGTGAAACAAGCCATGTTACTCTGCGGAGCAGCACCTTTAGCTGATATTACAATCTACTATATGGATATCCGAGCTTTTGGTAAAAGGTATGAAGAGTTCTTCCAAGAAGCAAGAGAAATGGGTATAAATTTTGTTAAAGGTAAAGTCGCAAAAATAGAAGAACTGGAAAATGGTAATCTTAAGCTTAGAGTAGAGGTTCAAGAAGAGGAAGATTATGGAGTTAAGGAAATAGAACATGAACTTGTTGTTTTATCATCTGGAATGCTTCCCGCTTGGAAACCTGAAAAAGTGAGAGAAATATTACCGCTTGAAATCCACAAGTATGGTTTTATTAAAAGTCTACAACCACATGTAAATCCGTCTCAAACTAATTTAGATGGAATATTTGTTTCAGGAACAGCTATGGCCCCAATGGATATTGTAGATTCAATTTATAGCGGTAGTACAGCAGCAATGAAAGCTGCTTTGTACATTAAGAAAATTAAGGAGTAGATCATGATGTCAGAGAAAGTGAAAATCGGAGTTTATGTTTGTCATTGCGGCTTCAACATAGCTGAAATGGTAGACGTAAAAAAAGTTGCTGAAGTGTTGGGAAAAGAAGAAGATGTGGAAGTTGCAAAAGATTTTATTTTTATGTGTTCTGACGCTGGGCAAAAGATGATTGAAAATGATATCAAAGAAAAGGGAATAAATAGGGTTATTGTTGCATCATGTTCTCCACTATTGCATGAAAAAACATTTCAAGGTGTTTTGGAGCGTGCAGGGCTAAATAAATTCCTCTTTGAACACATAAACATTAGAGAGCAAGTAAGTTGGGTAAGTAAAAACAAAGAGTCGGCTACAGAAAAGGCTATTCGTTTAATTAGAGGAGGAATAGCGAAAATACGGAAACAACAAGCTCTTGAACCAATTCTAAAGAAAGTGACTAAAAGTGTAGCAGTTATAGGAGGAGGAGTTGCAGGGCTAATTTCAGCAAAGAATTTGGGTGAAATGGGCGTTGATGTAACATTAATAGAAAAAAGTCCTTTTATTGGAGGAATGGTTGCAAGATGGGATAAATTGTTTCCAAACGATGAAAATGCTCAAGACATAGTTCGTAAACTAATAGAAGAAGTAAAAGATAATAAACATATACGGATTCTTACTAATTCTCAGATAGTGGGAGGAAAAGGGAGTTTAGGTGGATATTCTGTCACAATAGAGACAATTTCCAGAGGAATCAAAAGACTTCCAGAGAATATAGAAAACATTCTTTCTTCTTGCCCCATAGAAATAGACTCTCCTGAATCTTTTGGGTTAGAAAAAAGAAAAATTGTTTACAAACCAGAATACATATGCTATCCTGAAGAATATGCCATAGATTGGGATAATCTATCTGATGCAAAAGAACTAGAGAAATACAAAAAATGGGTTAAAGAGTCTAATCTTGAAGAAAAATTTGAATTAGAAAAAACAGTAACAAAAGAAGAAATTAATGTGGGAGCAATAATATTCGCTACTGGTTTTGAACCTTATGAACCTTATGAGGGAGAATATGGGTGGAAGAAGCATCCAAATGTTGTTACTTTGCCACAATTAATAGAAATTCTAAAAAGAGTAGACAAAAATCAAACTCATTTCGTTTATAATGGGAAGGAAATTAAATCTGTAGCCTTTATTCATTGTGTTGGAAGTAGACAAATAGAAGGAGAAGATATCCCAGGACCTGATGGAAAGCTAAATACTTACTGCTCACGATATTGTTGTAATGCTACTATACATACAGCCAATGAATTGAAGAAACTTTACCCAAATTTACACGTTTATGAATTCTATCGTGATATTCGTACATATGGTCTTGACGATGAGGATATGTATACTAAAGCTTCCAAGAACGATGTTATATTTTTGAGATTTAACAATGAGTATAAACCAGAAGTTCAGATTTTAGAGAATGAAAAGTATAATTTTGTTATATCTGTAAAAGATCAATTAAGTTACTACGAAGAAGTTGACATACCAGCGGATATGGTAGTGTTAAGTGTTGGAATGGTTCCTCCACAGATAGATGATCTAGTATCTATTTTCACTGTCTCAAGAGGAAATGATGGTTTCCTACTTGAAGCTCATCCAAAACTAAAACCTGTTGAAACTTCTTCTGGTATTTTCCTTGCTGGAACAGCGCAAGGACCTATGAATGCAAGTGAAGCTGCTGCAGGAGCTACAGCAGCTGCAGTTAAAGTAGCAGCAGTGGTTTCTAAAGATGAGCTAGCTTTATCTCCATTTATTGCTCGTGTTGACATTACAAAATGTGATGCTACTGGAAAATGTGTTGAAGTGTGTGAATATAATGCTATTGAAGTAACTGAGGTTGAAGTCGAAAAAGGAAAAGTGGAAAGAAAAGCGCAAGTTAATCCTACTTTATGTGTAGGAGGAGGAACATGTGTAAGCGCATGCCCTAACCAAGCTATTCGCATTGTTGGATGGACGAACGAGCAAATTGAAGATATGATTACTGCGATGATCAAGGAGGTTAAAGAATAATGTCTGAAGAAAAATATGATTATCGAACAGCCCTAAAAAAGCTGAAAGAAAAAATGGGTGGAACAAAAGCTGAATTGTTAGAGAGAAACAAGCAAAGAAACAAAGACAAGAAACTAGTGGTACAAGCAATTAAGGAGGGTCTTTCAACTGTTCCTAAGGTTGCAGAGAAAACTGGTCTTCCAACAGATAGGGTGTTTTCTATAATTAACCAACTAGTAAAATATGAAGGGCTTGTGATGAAAGACAAGCGAAGCGAATATCCTGTGTATGGTTTTGTAGAAGAAGGTGAAAAAGATGAGTAATATTACAGTTGATCTAAATCTAATTAAAGAAATTAAAAAATATGGAGCATTTGATGTCTCTGCTTGCTTTAACTGCGGAACATGTACAGCAATTTGTCCTTTGACTGATGAAGAAGGTAATTTTCCAAGACGTATTATTAGATATGCACAATTAGGTCAAAAAGAAAAACTTGAAGGTTCAAAAGAGTTATGGTTATGTTATTACTGTGGTGAGTGTTCTGACACTTGCCCTCGTGAAGCAGATCCAGGAGAGTTCATGATGTCAGCAAGGAGATATGCAATAGCTAGTTATGATCCTACAGGTATCTCCAAACTTCTTTACAAATCTAAACTTTTTTCTGGTTTTATGGTCGCTTTAGTAGCATTTTTGGTAGGATTGGCTTTTTACATTGTACGTGGAAATGAGGTACACGCAGATTCTTTGCTTTTTGAAATCGATCCTGCTTATATTCATTGGGGTGGTTATGCTCTTATGGCATTTTTAGCCATAGTTGTAGTTGCTGAACTGTGGAAAATGACGACTAGGATTTATAAGAAGGAAAAAGAAAAACTGGAGAAAGAAGGAGTAGAAATAGATGAGAAAATTTTTCCAAAGCTTGTTAGATGGGTGAAAAATGCGTTTAACATTGTATTTGTTGAATTTATAGCTCAAAAAAGATACTTTAGAAGAGAAAAAGTTGAAGAAGAAAAATGGATTTTTTCTAAATGGTTTATTCACTTAAACATAGTTCTTGGTTTTTCTGGATTATTTGTGGCAACTGCACTAGATTTCTTTTTAGATATTATAAACGTAAAGAAAACTCCAATCGGTGCAGTACCTTTATTCTATCCCACAAGATTGTTAGGAACAATTGCTGGATTAATGTTACTATATGGAATAATTCTCGCTTTCTTCTTTAGACTTAAGAAACAAGACTCTTCAAGAGAACATTCACGATTTTCTGATTGGTTTCTTTTATCCTTGCTTTTTGGACTAGCTGTTTCAGGATTTATACTAGAAATTCTAGTCTACTTTCCTTTAGCTAATGAACAATTTGCTTTCTGGACTTTTATTGTGCATGTGGTTTTTGCTGTAGAGATGATTATTTTTGCACCATTTTCAAAACTTGCTCATCTTATGTATAGAACCTATGCTCTTTGGATTTACAAAAATTTACAAACAGCACCCAAAAAATATCCAGAAATAGCTGATCTAATAATATATGAAGATTAAAGAGAAAATCTTTTTCTCTTTTTTTTAGAATTTTCCAAGATAATTTTCAATTTCTGGAACTTCTGACAATTTGGAAGAAGGACCAAAAAATAGTGTTTCTCCCCTATTTAGAAACAGAACATTGTCAGACCAATTTTCAATTAATAATCGTGAATGACTAGTAAAAATTAATGTCTTACCTTTTTCAATCACATCTTTTTCCAAAATTTCCTGCAAGGATTTTCTAGTTGGATAATCAATATTAGCAAAAGGTTCATCCAAAACAATTATTGAAGGATCCATAACTAAAACTCCTGCAATAGCTACTCTTTTCCTTTGCCCAAAAGAGAGTCTGAAAGGAGAATGATCCTTATATTCTCTTAAATCCACAATTTCCAAAGCTTTTTCTACTTTTTCTTCCACTTCTTCTTCAGTAAAACCTAAATTCCTAGGCCAAAAGGCTACATCTTCATATACGCTTGCAGAAAAAACTTGTGAATCAGGGTTTTGAAAAACGAATCCTACTCTTTTTCTAATTTCTTTAATTGTTTCTCTATTTAATTCAAGTTCTTGAACCTTTATTCTTCCTTTCTGGTGAAATTCAAGTCCAAGTAGTAATCTTAACAGAGTTGTTTTACCAGCTCCATTATTTCCACAAATAGCAAATTTTTCTCCAATATTAATTGTAAAAGAGAGATTCTTTAACGCAAAAGATTTGTCTGGATACTCAAAGTGAACGTTTTCAAAAACTATTTCATGATGCATTTTTGAATAATACCTCCTGATATTAGACTAAAAAGAGTACTAATGAAAATGAGAAAAAGAAAATCTGCAATTGTTACTCTTTCTCGTTTTATAAGTAAATTATCTTCTAAACCTCGAAGAACCATTGCTTCGTAAACCTCTGTTCCATGTTTAATAGATTTTATAAGAATCCCACCCATCAAAGCCGCAGCAGCTTGAAACTTCCTTTTTCTTGATGCAGAATCTAATCCTCTCATCTTTTGAGCTGTTCTAATGTTTTCTCCTTCTTCAACAAGAAGAGGAGTATAACGCAACATAAGTAAAATGATAGTAACAATAATATTAGGAATAAAAAGACTGCGAAGACTCTGAATAAATTGTTGCATTGTCACACAAGTCGTATACAGAGTAATTACAGAAACAGAGAAAATACCTCTAACCCAGATAAATAGAGCTCTATTTAATCCGTCGGAATAAATCTCAAAATTAATACCAATAAAGGAATTTGAATAAATTACTTCTCCAAGTTTTAGAAATAAAGATGGAATACCTAAAAAGAAAATTAAAACTGAAGCTGGAATTATAAGCCTAATAGTTCTTACAATTGAAGCTTTTATTGACAAAAAGAAAATTAAGGCTCCTAAGTAAATAATAAAAATGTTAAACAAATTGTTACTTAATAAAAATAAAACGATTACTAATATGGTAAAGATAAGTAGTGCAACAGAAGAGAATATTCTCTGATTTTTCTTATCACTAAATGGAAATAAAAATTTTGTATTGTTCATCGCTTATTCTCTTTTTGCTTATAAAGAAAAAAAAATAAAGAGTTATTAACTCTTACTTTTTTTAAGATTATTCACCTTTTTCTTGGACAGCTTTTTGTCCTTTTTTGAATTTATAAAGCCTGAATCTGTAAAGTAAGTAGCTAAATCCAATTAGTACGAAGAAGAGTATGATCATTACAATTGCCATAGCCAAGATATCCCAACCTAACCCTTCAGGAAAGCCAAATATTCCGGATTCAAGAACTGTAACATCGATACCATTTTCAGAAAGAACTTCAAAAGTTTTCTCTAGTCCATCAGGATTACTGCTGGCTACTATACCAAAAATAGACATTACGGCAAAAGAAGCAAAAGTAGCAATACCCGCCCAAATAGGTATTCTAAATTTGGGTTCTGCTTCTTCAGTTCTTTTGGTAAAGAATAAGGCACTTCTTGCATCTTCGAATAAACTTGGTTCTGCTCTGAAAACAAAGAAAACTATAGCAAAAGTGATTAAACCCTCAGCTACCCCAATTATTGAATGTAAGATTAGCATCCATGAGAATATTAGACCTGCAGCTGCACTCTGAGCAAGAGTAAGCTCAATTGAAGCAAATAAAGCCATACATATTGTTGAAAAGAAAGCAGCGATTCCAGCAGCAATGGCAAACTTCTTTCTATCTTCCTTCCATTTATCAGGTAGGAAATAGTAAATTGCATAAGTAGTAAAAGCACCTATTATAGCCATGTTAATAACATTGGCACCATAAGCTAAGAAACCTCCATCTCCAAACATTGCTTGAACAATGAGTATTGAAGAGATGATGAGTATACCAACCCATGGGCCAACAAGCGTCGTAGCTAAAGCTGTTCCTATTAAATGTCCGCTTGAACCAAAAGGAACAGGAAAGTTAAACATCTGTGCGGCGAATAATCCTGCAGCTAAAACTCCTACTAGAGGAATTTGCTTCATCGTTAATCTTGATCTACTTTGCCATATGGCAACTAGTATCATGATTACGGCAATAACTAAATAGACAATTGCTTGTCCTATCGGTAAGATTCCATCAGGCATGTGCATGAGTAACACCTTTTTTGAATTCGTGTTACCAGATTTTATCTAATATATAAATCTATTGGAAAAGAGTAGAGCAAAGAGAAAAGAAAAAAAAATAAATAAAGTTGAAAAATAGAACAAAAATATGAACGGTAAAACAAAGATCATTGCAGAACTAGTAATCTCTCCTGTGGGCGAAGGAACTAGCCTTTCAAAATATGTTAAAGAAGCAGTAAAAGTAATTGAATCGTTTCCTAATATAAGAGTGGAACATCATTCTATGGGGACAAATATTGAAGCTGATGATATAGACACAATTCTTGAAGTTACAAAAAAAGCGCATGAATCTCTATTCAAAATTGGCTGTCAAAGAGTAGTAACGACATTAAAAATAGATGACAGAAGAGATAAACCCAGAAAAATGGAAGATAAGGTAAAAGCATTACATTAATTATTTTCTATAAGCATTAATAATAGGCTGTAGAATATTGCTAATTCTTAACTCGATAAGATTAATCAACTCTTCTAATTTTTTCTTTCCTTCTTCAGTGATTTGGTATAATCTTGTTTTTCTTTTATCCTCTGTTAAAACAGAAATAACTAGGCCCTCTTTCTCTAATTTTCTCAATTCAGGGTATAAAGTACCCGATTTCAATTTAACAAGATCATTTGTTAAACTTCTAATGCTTTTAATTAAAGAGTAGCCTGATGAATTAGGTTTTTTTTGTAAACAAATAAGAATAAGTGTCCTTGTGATTGGTAAACTTTCAATTGTTTTAAATTTGGACAATAAAGATTTTTGCCCATCTTTTTCTATGTGCTTTTTTTTCATTCTCTGCAACTCAGTATTATTTGTGATTATAAAGAAGGTAAAAAAAATTTTGTGGTTAATTAACTAACTGGGATTCTTGCAATTAAACCACTTAAAACAAGAACAGTTATTCCGAAAATAATATTCACGATAAGAAGAACAAAGTTTAGTTTCTCAGTTGTCTTTTTGTTTTTAAAGGATATTTTCTTAATAAATATGCTCCTGAACAGCGCTGTTATTACCATAAGTAATACAATTATGTGCTTAATTGATAGCATTACCCCATAGTTTGTTGAAAAACTCATTAGACCACTGAAATTTGGAGATGCCTTTCCTAAAGGTAGTCCAGTTATAATTAACCCTATAATGCTAATGTATGTGGTTATACTAAGTTTCTTCTTTATATTTTCTAATAGTTTCTTTCTTTCTTGTTCTTTTTCAATTGTTTTTCTTACAGCAGGTAAAACCGCAAGAAACAGAGCTAACATTCCACCTATCCACATAGCTGTAAATAAATCGTGTAATGCCGATATTATTCCCATAAATACCCAACTTGCCATAAAATCACCATGTTATGTTGTTAATCAACATGTAGGGTCTCTACATATAAAGTTTACTCTTAAACGCTTGAATGATGAATGGAAGAAAATTGTAAATCTGAAAAATTGTTTTAAAAAATCCAATTTTAAGATAAATCTAAAAAAGAAAAAGTTAGAGAAAAGTTAAGTTTTAAAGTGTTTTTCTCTTTTTTCTAAGGGTAAGTAACCCACTAACAAGTAGTAGTCCCGATAGAGTAATGATAAGGGTATATCCTGGTACTTTTGAAGTAAGAACTAGACTCAGTACAATTGTTACATTGACTTCTCCTGTTGATATTGCTCCATTAGAAGTGATGTTTGCATTTTCTATCACAATGTAACGAACAACATCTTCTGTTTGAGTGATGTTGAATTCTATCAGTGAGGTATTAGTATATAGGTGTTCAGCTGTATACGCTGTTGGGTTACCATGAAATGTAGAATTGTAGTTTAGAAAATTCTCTTCATCTAATATTAAAAGGTCGATATTTTGTGTGCTGTTTACTTTAAGATGGTAAGTATTGTCTTTTTCTATTACTGCTCTTAATCCGTAGTAACTATCTTGAGGCATAGCTTCTGTATTATTGAACAGTTCTCTTTCAAGTGCGAGAGCAGGCAAAGCGCTAATTAAAACAATGAACCAGCTTATAATTAGAATTTTTATTTTTTTATTCATTTTTATCCCTCTAGTAATTTCTTGCAGCTCTTTCTGGTTTGACTAAAGCGATAATTGCCAAACCAATGATCAACATTAAGCCTATGAATAGTAGTGCTAATGCATATGTCTTATAGTTCCATGTCCTATAGAATATCAAAAATGTAGCACCCCATATTAAAGGTCCAACAGCGGAACTAAGTTTACCACTGAATTTAGAAAAGCCAAAGTATTCTCCAAACTTCTCCTTTGGTGCAAGCGTCGCTATCATAGCTCGTTGACATACCCATGTTCCTCCAAGAGCTGGACCTGCTAACACTCCCATCAAGATTATCATTATAAAAGGAAAGTTAGCACCGATTTCTACTGGAGACCATAACATTATTCCTACAAATCCAATTATGACAGCAGCAATCCAGAGTCCACCAACCAAGAAAAATGCATTTTTAGCACCTTTTTTATCTGCAAACATACCTACAAAGTAAGTAAATATTACTGCAGAAATTGTAGAAAGCACGATGAATACCATTCCAAACGTCTCTGACATTAATAGTCCATCTCTAACAATTGGAAACATATATGCAACTATTACATTTGCAGCATCGACGAATAAGAAGTAACCAATAATGAAAATGAACATCTCTCTGTGGGTCTTGATTTCCTTGAATGTTGTCTTCAGTTGTCTAAATGCTTGTTTTATCAGTTGCATCGTAGGTGGTTTTTCACCTTTTTTCTGCCTTTCTTTAACAAATAAGAAAGGTATTGCAAATACAAGAAACATACCCATAGCGATCAAAAATGGCCAAGGTACTCCATAATAACCATATTGTAACTGTACTGGAGGCTTGTAAGAGGCAATTTCAGCTACTTTGGGTAATTGACTTATTGGCGTTCCCCATATGCCTTCACAAATAATCATAACAGGTAAAGATAGTAAAGTACCAAAGTATCCAAAAGCAACACCAAAGGCTCCAACTTTACCAACATCTTTAGGTGCAGCTATAAATGCTAACATTGCATCGTAGTAAGCAAGACTCCATTGATAACTAACGTTCGCAATAACATAAAATATCAGTACTAGTGTTAAATTGTGCCAAAAGCCTAAAAGGCTTGCAAATAAGAGTATTGCAAATGTTAACCCTACTACAAATGGTTTTCTTTTTCCTGCTGAATCGCTAACAGCTCCCATCACAGGCATGCTAAAAGCAATTATGATTTGCATCGCAGCAACAACACCACTAAAAATAGCATTAGCTTTATCGTAACTAAGACCGTTTTCAAGTTGTCCAACGATTAAAACGTAGCGGTTGATTATTAGTGAAACAATAACCATACTGTATATAGTATTTGCCAAATCATACATGCTCCATTTAAAAACATTAAGCCAAGAAGTGTTAGATTCTACCTCCACTTCTGTTTCTAGCGAAGTAACTTTTTTTTCATTTGACATGACTGTTTTTTTTATTACTGATTTATAAAAATTGTCGCTATCTTTGTTAATTTCTAAATGAATATTTCTTAATTAATTTGGTTATTTGTTATTAGTTGAACTATGAATTTCTAACTTTTATTATCGATTATTTCTATGCAAGTAAATTTCAAAAAAAGATACAACTATAATATTGAAGTAATTAATAGTTGTTTAGTATTTTTTTCTGATTTTCTACTTTTTTCAATTTATTATTTCTAATTAAGGTAAATGGTGATTGTAGAAAGGATCTACCTCTGTGTATTTTTCTCCGTCATAAATGAAAAATTCTGAATGAACATCATGAATTTCATCATATTGCTGGAAAAGAGGAGAAGTAGCAAGTATACTCCACTTTTTAGCTATTTCTGGATGAACAAAAATTATTTTGTTTGTCTCTTCATATCTTTTAATTGCTTCACAGAGAGATAAAGAAGCTGCCAGTGTTATCGCTGTTGGACTTCTTCTGAAGCTTGAATGATTCCAAAATTTTGTATTTTTTACAATAGTTTTCCTGCTTTTATCAGGATAAATATCCTTTGAAATTTTAGAAAGATCGATCAATTTGTTCAATAATTCTCTGTAATTTTTCTTGCTAAACTGGTATTTTGTACTAATGTCAAAGACAGTGAATCTAGCATCTAAAAATTCTGGTAATTCTTTTGCTGCACTTATAACATAATAATTTAATTCAAATTTTGATTGTTGTTCCAGAAGTTTATCAAGTAATTTTAGATCAATATCTACTTCATCTATAAAAATTACTGTTTTGTCAAATTTCATTTTTTCTGCTACCCATTTAGAAACATTTTCAGCCTTATTTGCTTCAATTTCTTCTTCATCTACATAGTTTCCTTCTTCGTCTTTCCAGAATTCAGTTCGATAAATAAAGGGTAGATTCTTTCTTTTACATTCTTTAATTAAAGAGTAAACTATCTGTGTTTTGCCTGACCCACCGTATCGACCATAAATATGGACATATTTTTTTGGCTTTTTTCCCTTTAGTAATTTGTTAAATTCTCTTTCTATCTTTCTAGTTATTTTATGTTTTATTGTGAACTTATGTCTAGCCCAACAGATTGAAGGATCAACTAAAGGTAAAAAATTGTTGTACTTTTTAGCTATATTTTTTGCTTCCTCACGAGTTAGGCCTAGATGAAAAGAAAGTAGCTTTTCTTCATCGTAAGGAAGAGGTTTTTTTTCTATAATGTCTTCTCCATAAAGAAGTTCTTTTGTTTTATTGAGATTAATCATATCTTCTGGAAGAAGGAATCTTGGGTTAAAAAGATTGATTTTCCACAAGTCTGATTCTTTTATTATATATCCACGAGAAAAAGAATTAGCAATTTTTACTCCATCAGGCCAACCAAATTGGTCTTGTATTTTATCGTAGATATAGTCTATTTTCCTTAATTTTTTCTCTTTTACTTTGTCATTAAATATTAAAACTAGTCCTTCTCTATCTTTTAGAATAGTATTAAATCTGCTTATTTCTCGCTTAAAAGAATAAATGGCTGTGAGATTATTATTGTATGTTCTTACTAATTCATCAACAAGTTTTGTTTTAGCCAAATTTTCCTCATTCATTTGAATTCACTAATTATTGTTAAATTAGAAGTAAAACAACCCCTAAATAACTCTTATTAAAAGATCTCAATTTTCACTAAAAACTTATTGCAAATTAATAGTGACTTTTTCTATAAATTATATCACAAACCTTCTATATCTATTTCTTTGAAATAAAAAAATACTTAAATCAATCCTTAACTTTTTTTTATGCACATTTACGACGCAAAAGATGAGCAATCCTGCTTTTACTGTAGGAAGATAAATGAATACGAAAAGGATTATCCAATACGAAAAGGAGTATTCACATTAGATAATTATGTTTATCGATGTCCTTTACACTCTCAATACAAATGTTCTAAATGTGGAGAATTTCACCATTTTAATTGGATGTATTATTGTCCTGAAGAGAAAAAACTTTTTTGTGGTTCATGTAACCCACCTACGTTACATCCTGTAGAGTTTTTTGATAGAACTTATGCGTATAAATTCAAGTGCACGATTTGTGGTGAAGAGCATTTTGATTTGTATTTTGAAGAATATAAAGGAACCCACCCTTTTGAAATAAACCAAACAGAAGCTTTAGAGACAATAATAAGTGATGTGAAACAATTACCGCATTGGAAACCTAAACAAGTAAGAGAAGGAAAAAAAATAAGCATAGAAGATGTAATTAGTAAGAACAAATTGTTTAAAGATCTAAAAAATGAATTTCATATTGGCTCTCTTGGAATTTATTCTGAACGAGAAGATATTGATCAGATTAACTTTGATGATACAAAGAATAAATGGGAACAGAATGCTGAAATTTGGATATCAGCGTATGATACAATGTCTGAACAAGATGAAGGAGATTTAAATAGACAATTAGTGATTGATCCTGTTTTAATGAATCTTATAGGAGATGTAAAGGGTCTTTCAATCTTAGATGCTGGATGTGGAAATGGATATTTAGCTAGAAAACTAGCAAAGCTAGGAGCTAAGGTTACTGGAGTAGATTTTTCAAAGAATTTTATTGATTATTGCAAAAGTAGAGAAGAGCAAGAGAAACTAGGATGCAAATTCTTTACTGCTTCGTTAGATGATTTGAGTATTTTTGATGAAGAGAGTTTCGATCTAGTTGTATCAAATATAGTTTTTATCGATGTAAAAAACTATGAACAATCCTTTTCAGAGATCAGCAGAGTATTAAAACAAAATGGAAGGTTTATCTGGTCAAATCTTCATCCATGTTTTGGAAGAATAAACCAATTTAACATGAAATTACCTTTTGATAATCCGAGAAATGAAGATAAAATAATTATTTTTGACCGTTATTTCGATTCTAGAGCTAAACTTATCTCGTGGGGAAAAATAAAACCTATTTGGCAATTTGAAAGAACTTTGACAGAGTATTCTAAGGCTTTAAAAAATGCAGGATTTGTAATAACAGAAATAGTAGAACCTAAACCAGAAATAGAAAAAATACAGAAACACCCAAAATTTCTAGCTTTTGAATATGAGAGAGCTCCAACTTTTATAATCTTTGAATGTCAAAAAATTAAATAATCTTAAAACAAAGTCTTTTTTCATTTTTTTAACAGTAACTTACAACTAAATCAGATATTTTCTTCAAAATGTCCTGTGTTGCACTCTGTTTCGTTATTAGTTAAACTATTGGCGGAAAAAGGTAAAAGTAACATTAAAAAAAGTTAAACATACGATAGAAAATGAATATGAAAATGAAAATTGTAGAATGGAAATGGACTATACTTTCTGTTTTAATTACAACAATTTCCTTAATTTTAACAATAGTTTACGGCTTTCCATTTTTATTTCTAATGATTTTTCCTCCCCTATTCTTAGGAAGAAAAAAATGGAAATTTTACGAAGAAGAACTAGTTGGGCAATACTGTGAGAATTGTGGATACCAATACCAAGGTTTTGAACAATACTGCCCTATATGTGGTTTTAAGAAAAATAAATGAATAAAAAAAAGAAGGGAGAATTAAAGAATTTGTGTAATGTTTTTTTCTACCCATTCAATAGGTTGATCGAACACTTCTTCTTTTCCTGCTTTCCATGATTTTGTTTCTGTATCAAAGTTTTTGTGATAAAACCAATAGAGCATACTGTGGATATGATCCAGATGGTAATACTCAAGTTTGTCACATATCCCCCATAATAGATTGCTAAAAGCAGATGTATATACGGGAGGTAAATTAAGTCTCCATAAAAACCCATCTTCTAGAAGAACAAATCCTGAATCAAAGGGAACCGGTGAATCATGAAGTAATTTGTAAAGTTTAAACTTGACTTCATCTGAACAATAAGCTCTAAACATTATTAGATCAACAAATTGAACTTTAGCTCTCCTATAGCCTAATCTGTATTCTTTGATTACATTATCGTTGAGAAATTTTATTCTGCGAGTAATTGTAGCAGGAGAAACAGAAAATTTATTTGCTAATTCAATTTTTGAAAATTCTCTAGCATCCTTTGTTAACTGACGTAGTAATAAAAGGTCGATTTCAGTTAGTTTTTCCATCACATTTTTACATTGGTGAGGTTGATAGTTGTTTTCAAAAGACATGGTTAAGAAGTGCTTAAACCAAGAACCTAGGTTTATTTTTCCATCTTCAATTTGCCAGACCCATTCTCCTTTGTCATTGTCATAAAAAGTGAAATCAGGAAAATTGCTGTGGTGATAATCTAGTGAAGGAAGAGTATTGAAGCTGTCAATTATATTGAGTTTCATTAGTTCTGTAAAAAGATCTTCCAAATATCTGTATGCAGACTGAGGAATGTTGAATTGCAAAAAAAGTCCTTGTCTACTACCAATAACCCTGTTTCTGTAACTTGTGAAATTATGAAAATCGGCAAGTTTTTCCAAGAATTTTATATTAGATAATTTATTTGATTCGACAAAAACACTGTAGGTTTTAAGACCTATTGAATCCACACAAATTCTGGCTTGAACACTTTCTAACCCAGCTTTATTTCCAACTTTTTTACCAATATACCCTTCAGAGACTAAAATATTATAATGTGCTTTAGCTGTTTTATCTGTAATTCCTAATGCACTAGCTATTTCAGTGAAACTAGCTAATGGATTCTTCTGTAAATACTGAAATTCTTTGAAGTACGGAATCATCTATTTTGTCTCCTAACAAGGTTAATAATAAAGTTGAGAAAAATTAATTTTTAAATAACTCTTATACCAACGTATGGATCTCCTTCACTTCCTCCAGGGGGGTCAAAAATCATTATGTCAGTTACCGATAACCATCCATTGTTATTGGTTATGATAGAAGCTTCAACTATATAGTCTCCAGAAACAGTAGCATGATTATAGAAAATAACTTCAAATCTTAATGATTTCAAGGAAGTAAATACGTGATACATAACTGTACTTTCTTCATTAATGGGGTTAGTTAGCGTCACTACTAAATAGTATTTTTCAGTGGTTGAACTTGTATCTACATTAACTGTTAAGTAAGTATAAATGTCAGTATCGATATAATACGCGTCATCAATTATAATTTCATGTACATCAACAGAAAGTGTTCTCACAGATGCTGCATCTACTGCAGCGATTTGAGAAATAAAAAATAAACTAGAGATCAAAAGCAAATATGAGAGCAATTTATATTTACTATTCATATGAAAAAGAAAGTTTTTTATTATAAAAATTTTTCCGAAAAATTTACTTTCAATTGAATAAGAAAAAAAGAAATTTCTATCTCGTTAGAGATAGAAGAAAACTCCGGTATCGCCATCAAATTCTTGAGGTGTATCTCCACCGTCATAAGGATAAACGGATAGAGCACTATCAAAAGTCTCTTCCATTGAAGCTGAACCACCATATATTCCAATAAGAGTGTATTCTAAGAAGTAATAGGTCCAAGCTCCATTTTGATGAGTAGGATCATCATATCCGTATCCATCGTCGGTGCAGGTTGTGGTCATATACACCTTAGCAGCATTAGCGTTTTCCATAACTTCATTCATACCGCCACTGAAGCAGTGATCAAGGAAAATGAAGGTGTTACTTACAGATGGGGCCATCATATCTTTAAGTTCTGAGTCATAAATTAGACCATCTTCTCCATTTTGACCAGCACTTGTGTCCCACATGCATAATGCTTGAACATAGACACGAGTCCATCTGCTTCTTCCACCAATGTTGACCTCTGTTCCATGACCTGAACTTATGAATGCTACGATATCGTTTTCGTCAGCTTGTGCAAGTATGTTTGCCCAAGCAGTTTTTACGTTATATTCTGTGGCTAATCCATCATATTGTGGATAATTTGCAGGATTGCTATCTCCTAATAATACTATTTGATAGCCTAATCCATTTAAGTAATTATACCAATCGGTAGCATCTTCATCGCAGTATGATAAGTCGCTAATTACGTCATAGTCGCTTATACCGATAATAAGAGCATATTTGTCAACAGGATCAACTACAGCTTTTGCTGCTGTTATTGATGTAAACAATACCATCAAACCGATAAAACCCATAAGGATTGTTTTTCTTTTCATTTGTTATCACTTGGGTTAAACCCAATTAAATTCGATTTTTTTAATTAATAAAGGTTATGAAAAAAATCAGAAAAAGCAAATTAAAAATTCCGAAAAATATTATATATCTTTCTTTTTTCAATATTCTGAAGAAAATAATAAAAAAAGGTAAAGTAAGGCAAAAAAATAGAAAAAAGAAGGAAAAGTGATGTCAGAAAAAACAGAAATTAACAAATTTACATAGAAATTTTCTTATTTAGTGTAAGTAATGCAAATGAGAATTGAAATGAAACGAAGTTAAATTGTTAAATTAGCTTAAAGAACATATTTGTAAATTAATGAAGAAAGGTGTATCCGAAAAATAAAACTTTTGAAATAGTGCAAAAACGTACAGATAAACTATTTAAACAGATTTTTTAATATTAATTTATGTCTCATAATTTTCAGTTTTTAACTTGGGAAGATGTAAAGAATCTAGATAAAGAGAAAACAGTTATACTTCTTCCTTTAGGAAGCATTGAACAACATGGACCTCAAAATCCTATAGGGACTGATTATCTTATTTCTTCATATATTGCAGAAAAGTCTTCAGAAAAAAACCCGATGGCTTACTGTTTACCTCCAATACCTGTAGGTGTTTCTTCACATCACCGTAACTTTCCTGGAACTTTATGGTTCAGTCCAGAAGTGTTTAGATCTATAATTAAAGAAATATTTCTGGCTCTTAAACACCACGGATTCAAGAAAATTATCGTTGTAAATGGACATGGAGGAAATACTGCTTCAATAATGGAAGTTATTGGAGAATTTAATGATAAACATGATTTTGTCTCCCTATTGTTTGAGTGGTGGAAAGATGAAAAGATATTAGAAGAAGTTATAGGTCATTCACAAGTTATCCATGCAGATGAGGTAGAAACTTCTGTAATCTGGGCTGTTAATGAGGAATACGTGAAGAAAGAGAAATTTGAAAATTTGACTTCATCTCCAAAGTGGGGAAGATATATTGGTGATCTATTTCTTTCTTCTCGGACAGACCAATTCACAGAGAGTGGTATTGCTGGGGCTTTAAATAACATTTCTCGTGAGAATGGTTTGAAAATATTAGAAGAATGTATAAAGAAACTTGATAGACACATTGATCTTTTAAGTAAGTACTAATTTTTTACTTTTTTTTAAAGGTAAATAGGATGATTCTCTTTTTCCGAAATTCGAAATTATAGGAAAAGGGGAAAAAAGAAGAGAAGAGGAAAAAAAGAAGAAGAAAGGAGAGGGGAGGAGAGAAGAGGAGTGGAGTGAAGATGAGGGTTTTAAATAGGGAAAAAAAGTAAGATAAATGAAAAAAAATGAGGAAAAAGGTGTGGCGAACTGAGGAAATATGGGTGAAAGATTCGATCACTCTAAAACAGTTAGCACACAAGGTAAAAAACTTGTATAATCAAGCAAATTACATTATTAAGTATCAGTTAAGAAGAAGTAAATATTTCACAAAAGAGTTTGAACTAATGAATATTTTAAGGTATCACCCCGACTTACACAGCTTTACCTGGTCATACGGCACAACAGACGATAAAGTTTCTATGTTTAGCGTGGAAAGGGTATTTTAGGTCTTTAGAAGAATGGAAAAAGGAACCAGAAAAGTTTAACGGTAAACCTCGTCCTCCAAGATATAAGAAGAAAGAGGGACTAGGTATAATCTATTTTACTAACTCTCAAGTGAAAATTAAAGAAGAAAAAGAAAAAGAAAAGAAAAGTAAAGGTAAATTCTTTATCTCTTTTCCTAAACGTGTAGGACTAAAGATAGTTACAAGACTCGACCCTTCAACTAAAGTGAAGTTTGCCCGGCTCATACCTATGGGAACGAAGTTTAAATTAGAGATAGTTTACGAGAAAGAGATAGAAGAGCTAAAAGAACGACCAGCAGAAAGAGTTTTAGCTCTTGTTCTGGGAGTGAATAACCTTGTAGCTGGTTTGACCACTATTCCTGGTGAAAAAGGCTTCCTGATAAATGGTCGGCCCATTAAAGCTGTTAATCAGTGGTTCAACAAACGTAAAGCAAAATTACAGTCAATCTATGACAGACAAGGGTTAACCACTTGGGGAAGAAAAATGCTCACCCTCCAGTTAGAGCGAATGTGTAAAATAGCTGACTATTTCCATAAAGCAAGTAGAAAAATAGTAGACTACTGTTTAGAAAAAAACATTGATACAATAGTTATAGGTTATAACCCCCGATGGAAACAGAAGGTTGATATGGGTAAAAAAAATAACCAAAACTTCGTTTTTATCCCCTTCAAAACCCTCATTGATAAAATCACTTACAAAGCAGAAGAAAAAGGAATAAAAGTTATTCCTACCAAAGAATATTACACTTCTGTCTGCAGTTTCTTGGATAATGAAGAGATAGCTTTTCACACTCATTATGCTGGTAAAAGGATCCACCGTGGACTGTTTATCAGTGCCCAAGGATTAAGAATTAACGCTGATATCAACTCTGCAGGTAATATCGGTCGCAAAGTATTCCCCACGTTATTCTCTGTTATGTCTAACTACGGGATAGTCTGGGGTGCCGTGGTTCACCCTGTCCGTTGGAAAATAAGTTAGCAAGTTAAGTTAGTCCAGCTCTTACGCTGTTCTTTCTCTTTCTTTATTTTTCGACCGACTAAACTTACTACTTCTTCCGATTTTTAATCAAAATCGGAATTTGGGAAAAGGTAAACCATAAAACTTAAAACACCCTTTTTTTTGCTTGCTTATCTTAAGGTGTTTAAATGACTGAACAGTTGGATCTCTCTTTGGTATATACTCCTAAAGAACAATATCTTACTCTAATTGGGGTAGTTATGGCTTGGATGTTTGATGCAGCAGATTTTTTGCTGTTGACATTCTTAATTATACAAATTGGAGAAGATTTTGGGATAGACTCTCATACAAAGAGCTGGTTATTAGGATTGCAGTTACTGGGTACAGGATTAGGAGGATTACTTTTTGGTTACTTAGGTGATATTTTAGGAAGAAAAAGAACTTTGATTTTTGTTATTAGTATATATAGTATTTGTACAGCAGCAACAGCTTTCGTATGGACTATTGAAGCTTTATTTGTAGTTCGGATATTAACTGGATTTGGTGTAGGAGGAGTATGGGCTTTAGGTTCAAGTCTTATTTCAGAAATATGGCCAAAAGAAAAAAGAAATGTAGGAATAGCAATAACACAAGCAGGATGGCCTTTAGGTGAACTGATCGCTGCTTTAATTGTATCATTTATTGTTCCAGTTTTTGATGCTTCACATGTTGTTGTAGGCTCAAAAGTATTGCATGGATGGAGAATGGCTTTTCTCTTTGGGGGTTTAGCACTTTTTAGTGCATTATTTATTCACCTTTTTGTTCCAGAATCAAAGGGGTGGAAGAAAAAACAATCCTTAAAATTGAAAGACAGAGGAGAAAATAATCTAGAAATAAGAGTTTTCAGGGAACTTTTCTCTAAAAGATTGTTCAAAACGTTTCTTTTAGGTTTATTATTTGGTATTACTGGAATGATGACTTTCTATTCAATAAATTCATGGCTACCTGAATATTTCCAAAGAAATGGTTTAAAACTGAAAGATTCTGCTTTAATGATCGGTTTATTTTGGGGAACCTCTGGATATATTGGACATGTGCTTTTTGGATTTATATCAAATAAAATAGGTAGAAAACCTACTTTTATTGGTTATACTTCTTTGGTTGTATCTTCTGGAATCATAATGTATCTCTGGGTAACTGAAACATGGGCAAAATATTTAGGTTTGGCCTTATTTACATTTGGTTGTGGATACTTCTCAAGTTTTGGTGCAGTGTTCAGCGAGATTTATCCAACTGAGGTGAGAAGCACAGCTTCATCAATCTCATATAATGGAGCTAGAGGTTTTTCATTAGTTGCACCTCCATTGGTCATTTGGGTAGGAGACGTCTTTAATAACATGGGTGCAGGCTTAATGGTTGGTGGATTCTTTGTTATTTTAAGTTCTATAATATTGTTCTTTCTTCCAACAAAAGAAGGACAAGATATTATAGACTAATTTTTTATTTTTTAAATAACTATTAAGAGACTGTTAGGAATAATTGTATTAACTTTTTGGCATATTCGTTTAAATAGATTATTTAAGTTCAATTTAATCTCTTTTTCAAAAAACTTTGCTTAATTCAAACGAAAAAATTCTTAAATACTTCATAGATTTTAGTCTTGTTGAATATGAGTACGCTAGATGAAGTTCCACAAGAATTAATTGAACAAAGATTAAGATATGAAGCATTAGGATTAAGTATCAATACAGGAAATAAAATTGCAAGCTGGTTGAAAGTTTTGTATACTTTTTGCTTGATTATACTTTTGCCTACTTTACTATTACTATCTGATCCATTAAAGGATAATGTCACATACATGTACCAGGCACTAGGTATTGGATTCAGAATCTTGTTAGCTTCAATGATTATTTATTTTATTTCAAAAATAGCTCCACTTCTTTATGCAGCTAAAAATGATTATAATAAATTGTTAAGTACAGTAGGCTACAATGACCCTGAAAAAAATACTAAAGATGAGGTTCAATTAGTTAGAAGGAAGTTTGTTATCGATTACATTTACTTAATATCTTTAATATCTGTTCTTCTAAGCGTGTTTGTAGTTAATAACAGAAACAATATTGCTTTTATTATAGGTCATGAAGTAATTGTTTTTGTTATTCTTGTTGGATTAATTCTAATTTGGAAATTTTGGTTGTATAAAGATTCTACAAAAGTGCCCTTTTTAGGAGGACGGTTACTCGTTTTGTCTTTCATTCCTTTAGTAACCGTTTGGGGAATTGAAATATTTATAGAATTTTTCAGTACTCTATCAAAACCAAGATTTGATTTTAACAGGCTACAATTAACTTATTCATTAGTTTATCCAATTGTCTTCATTTTGATATCAGTTGCTGTTTTAATTTCTACAAAGAAAACAAAAAGAGAAAAGCTAGCATTAAGAAAAGAGAAAGATTATGAAATTACTCGTAAGTCAAAGTTTATTGAAGATAAAAATGTATTAAGCAAAGCCTTTTTCAAAATTGAAACAACAATATACAAGATAAAGTCAACTTTTCGAAAAGAAATGGACGAACAGAAACTTGAGAAAAAACTGGATAAAAAACCAAGTTATATACTAGTCCAAAGTATTTGGATTGCATTGATTCTTTCCTTTATACCTCTTTCAATTCTGATATCATGGAACCTTTTCCCGCATGATGGAATCTTTATGATTGTTTCTGTTATAACAGCATATGTTTATTCAATGGTTAAATATCATCGCTATGACATAGATGTAATAGGATATATAGAGAAAAAAGCAGAAAAAGAACCTCCATTACTCAGAAAACCAGAAATTTCTTCACAACTATTTCAATCTCTCTCATTAGTTAGTGTAGTATTTATTGTAGCAATTATGATCGTAGGACCTATTATTACAAAAGGAGATTACTCTGGTTTTAACGGAATGATTGTTACTGCATTCTCCTGGATCAGTGTTATTCTTTCGTTTCCTCTTTCTATTAGACTTATGTACTTCTTGAAACAAGGATTTGATGAAACTAGAAGAAAAGAAGATACTGCACTTCCTCTACAAACTCTTCTACCTATATTAATAATGGAACTTGCATTAGTAATCGGAATGTTTGCAGCACACATTTATGTGCCAAATTTTGGGATACAATTTCTAGCTAACATCTCTTTCTACTTGATTTTATTAATTATATTCTTAGTTCTAGTTATTCCTATTTCATACATTCTTGTAGTACCATTTGCAAAAGATGATAAACAATACCAAATTATTACAATAGGTTTCTATGCTTTGCTATTCTGTTCTATTATGGGTTCATTTGTTTGGTTTATTTTTGATGTTATAATAGGACAATTTTCTTAACTTTCTCTTTTTTTTGTGATTTGAATGACCTATATGATAAAGACACTAAATTTGACAAAATCATTCAAAGAAAAAGTAGCTGTAAATAACATGAACTTACTTGTACCAAAAGGTACTATATATGCTCTTCTTGGACCTAATGGGGCAGGAAAAACAACCACTATTCGTTTACTTTTAGGTTTGTTAAAACCTGATTATGGAAAAATCGAAATAAATAACATTGATGTTGTATCACAACCTAAGGAAATAAGAGGAAAAATAGCCCTATTGCCCCAAATATCTGCTGCATACCATGATCTGACTCCAATGCAAAATATAAAATTCATACTTGAGTTAAATAATATTCAGTTTGATGAGGTAAAAGCGGAATTAAACTATTATTTGAGAAGGTTAGAAATAACAGCTGATCTTCTTCTAAAACCTTTCTCCAAACTATCAGGAGGAGAACAAAGAGCTATTTCTTTTATCATGACCATTATACTAAATAAAGACTTTCTTATCCTAGATGAACCTACAAGTGGGCTCGATATCTCTAGAGGAAAATATGTTCGCGAAATAATTCTTGATCTCGCGAAAAAAGGAAAAACGATAATGTTATCTTCCCATATTATCTCAGATTTGGAAGAACTGGCAGAGTATTGCGGTATAATGAAAAATGGTTTTCTCACTTTCCAAGATAAAAAAGAGAAGCTTATAGAGAAGTATGCTCCGAACACTGAAGATTTCGAAGAAGCTATTATACAAGCATTTAGAGCTCCTATAAACGGTGAATAAGATGAAAGAAACTAAAAAGACTTTGAAGAAAAAATTAAACTTACAACAATTTAAGGCAATTTTAAAGAAAGATTTATCCTTACTATTTAGAAAAAAAATAGCTTTCTTCATATTTGGAGGACCGTTCTTATTAATGTTTTTTATGTTTATAATCCCAACTCTTTTTTCGACTTCTACTCAATTGAATCTTCTGATATATAATGAAGATCAAGGATACATGGATCAAAATATAGGGGACTTAATAGTTCAATCATTAAATCTATATTATTCATCAAATGATTCTCTTGTATCAGTAATTTTGGTCGATAATTACTCTGCAATTTTAAAAACAGAAGACCTGGGATTATATATTCCCTCGAATTTTTCTACTCTCGCATTTTCTTCATCACCAAGTTTGTACATAGTTGATACCCTACAAACAATCACTTCTCAAACGCAAATATCAATTATCTACAATATTTGTCAGAAAGTCATGACCACTGCTATAGCAAATAGATCTATTCCTGACATTCAAACTGTTCAAGTTTCTCCAGTTTCAGGAACAGGAGAACAAAGTCTAAGCGTTAAAGCTTCAATTGTCGCGTATCCTCTGGGATATATGATCTTTTTACTGATTGCATTGAACTCTTCATCAAATAGTCTAATAGGTTTTGCAAGAGAAAAAAGAATGCGAACTATGGAAATAATGCTAGCATATACAATAAACCATCGTTCTCTCATTATCTCAAAAGTAATTACTGGCGTAGTAGCTTCTGTAGGGTCAACACTCTCTTATTTTCTAGGAGTAGGAGCTGCAGCATTAATTATTAATAGAAACTCTGAAACTAATTTCTTTGATATCTTTTCTTTAAATCTTAACTTGCTCAATTTTTGGGATATTCTTTTGGTAATATTGAGTGTAATTGTTGCTCTATTTCTTTCTACTTTAATGACTATGGCCGTTGACTGTAATTTAACAAGAGAAGCTAGTGAAAGATTAAGCCCTTTGATATCAATAGGCTTTAGTTTCTTCTTCTATTTCTTGATAATTGTAAATCCTTTTGCTTTTTCAACAGCGTTGATGATTAATCCTTTTTATTGGCCATATAGACTTGTACTACTAGTAGTATCAAAGAAATTCACCATAGAGGTGATAATATATATAATTGAAATCATATCATTAACTTTCATACTAATATATTTTGCAACAAGAGGAATTGAAAAAGAGAAAAACTTATACTTAGAATAAGAAAAGTTACTGAATATTTTTCCAAATAATCCAAATTAGGCCATTTAAAGCTGAAACCATTGCAAAGCTGACAAATATGATGAAAAGAACATCAATAAATTGCTTCCTGAAAATCGATAGTTTACCTATAGAATTATCCTCCTTTTCTGGGGGAGTAACCTTTTTTCTGTTTGTAGAAGCATAGAGTTCTACTAAACCACCAAAGATAGTATTACTAATTGCAATGAATATGTCAACACTCTCTTTAATGCCTTGAGAAAAACGTAATAGAGAGTAGATAACAGCAAACATGAAAAATGCACTAGACGCAATCATAGGAATGATATAGAACCTGGGGTATTCATACCAATATGAAACTAGTTCATTTGAACAGACAGGACAATCATGCTTTTCAACAATGTCTTTTTTTCTTGTAAATAGTTTGAATAGAAAAACCTCTTTTTTGCAACTAGTACAGTAGTGTTTTCGTTCAAGGAAAATCATTATAATTCTGCTTAAAATTGAATATAAAAATTCATCGATTTTAAGTTTAATTTGCTTTGCAAAACTTTTTAAATGTTCTTAAGTCGATGTTTTCAGTATTGTATACGTAAGAGGTTTAATAGATGAAATTTACAAATCGGTTACAAGTACTGATTAATTCTGTAATAATTTTAAGTTTAATAACAGTAGGAATGGTTACATCTTCTGCAATTCAGATCAATTCAGAAGAGAATTCTTCTGTTAGAGAAACAATTACTGAGGATACAGTCTGGGAAGGTATAACAATCTACATTAATGAATCAATGCTTTTCAATGCCAAATTAACAATATCTAACTCAATTGTAATTTTTAAAGCAAATGCTACAAATGAGGTTATTTTAGAAATAGGGGATACTTTAAACATAACTGACAGTCAAATATTAGCAGATGATCCTGATTACAACGGAAAAATCAAAAGTTTGCTCGGAGAAGAAATAATTATAAGTAATTCTGAAATAAAGAATATAGATATTAGCGTCAATAGTGCAGAAGTGACTATAATTGACTCAGTTTTTGACAACTGCTATGAAGTAAAATTCTTGACATTGCCAGAAACAAGTATTATAGCAAGAAACACTTTCAAGAATAATGAAACAGGATTATCACTTACTTACTCTCCAATAGAGTTAATAAATAATACTTTCGAGAACTTAGATATAGGTGTATCAGTATCCTCTAGCGAAGGTATTTTGATTAAAGGAAATTCCTTTACCAACATTGCAGAAACTGCTATTTACCAAACAAAACAGGGTGCAACAATAGAAAATAATGAGTTTACTGATGTTAATCGTGGAATAACCATTCAACAATCCAAAGCTGTATTAATTAAAGAAAATACTTTTGAAAAATCTTATACAGCTATCATGACTCTAGACTCAAGCTATGTTACTATATCTACAAACAGTTTCGCAAACAATGAATTTAGTATTGACATGTCTGAAACTTATTATTCTGAAGTTTCAGATAACACAATAGAAAACACAACTGAAATAGCAATGCAAATACTAGAGTCAGATTATGTTGATATTCTAAATAATGAGATAACTAATAGTTCAATTGGAATAAAATTAAATGAAAATAGAGCTTCTGCAATTCAATATAACACAATTACAGATGCTTTACTTTCCATTGATATCGAACATTCAAGATCCATCGATGTGATAGCAAATACAATTATAAACTCTGAAACAGCAATGTATATCGAAGATTCAGACAAAGCAACTTTAACTGCAAATGATATCTTGACTTCCAATATTGGTATATCCATTTGGTCTTCAACTTCTCCTGCATTATCAAGTAACAAAATACTTGATACTAATATAGGAACAGAGTTGATACTTGTTTCAGAAGGGTTATTACTAGGAAATGAATTTACTAACTCTCAAATGGGTATTTATGTTGTAGATACCAGTGAAACAAAGGTTGTAGATGGAACATTAGTTAATGTTGCAGATGGTATAAAAATAGTCGAAAGTCCTAATTTTGAAGTAAGTGGAAACACTTTTGAAGACATTTCTGGAGATGCAGTAATTTTTGATGATAGCAATGACTCTGTTGTTTATCATAATAACTTTTACAATATTACTGGTAAATATGGTAGCATAATTGATTGTATTGTTAACTTTGAATACGAAGTTTCTAATGGAACAATTCACGGTAACTACTATGAAGGAGTAGACGAAACATCAGTCTATATTGACACAGTCACTTATGAAGGAAAAGAAATTGAAATCTATGACAATCATCCATTGACAGAAAAATACACTGTTCCTCCAGCAATAAGTGTTGTAGAAAGAGATGTACAAGATCCTGATGACACAATGATCGTAAATGTCACAGCACAAATCTATAAACCATCAGAACTTTCAATTTCAGCATACTTAGATTACATGTCAAACTTTGATGATGATTGGACATCAGTTGAAATGACAATTGTATCTTCTGTTGGTCAAATATACATCTATCAATCTTCTATACCTAAATTAGACTACGGACTTGAAATAACCTACAGGATTAGAGTAGTTTATGAATCTGAGTCTACTATATCAAGCAATTATACATATGTTGTCGAATACTCTGATGAAACACCTATCATCATTAATAATCCAACAGTAGTCGTAAGAGCTGAAGGTTCAGATAAATTTACTTACACAAGTGTATACTATGATCTATACTATATAGTTGTGCAAGTTAGAGTAAAGAATCAAACAGCTAATCTCGCAAAAATAGATGGAAGAGATTATGTCAATATCTCATGGACATTAATAACAAATGAAGGAAATGAAACACATGATAACATAATGTTCTACAACACCACTACAGGAGTGTTCGAACTAGAATTAGGAAAGTTTACAGCCAATTCTAACATTACTTATCGAATATATGCAGAAGACGAACTAGGTAATTCAAGATGGACATTAGAAACCTATGAAATACACATCACCTCTGAAACTACTGAAGAAACAGGTTTCGATAGCGTTACATTAATAGGAATAACAGCAAGTTTATTCATAATTCAAACTATAGTTGTTATTCAAAGAAGAAAAAGACAAGAAAACTAAAAAGTCTCTCTTTTACTTTTTATTTCTTTTTTATGTTTTTGAAAAAGTTTTATATTTATTTCAAACTCTTTAAATAAAACAGTTTATAAACAACACCGACATTTTTAATATTGAAACTTCAAAAATTAAATAAGAAAAGAGGAAAAGTAATGAAAAAAAAATTTATTATGATTTTTTTGTTTATAGCTATTATATTTAGTTCAGTTCCCTTTTTGGCAAAAGGAGAAACGAAAACCGAAACTGTATTGGAAGAATATAATATAATTTTTGATTGGGGATATGTTTATTATTTTACAGAAACAACTCCTGCAAAGCAAACCGAAGTTACTCTTGAAATAAGTAGTGATCAATCTCTCATTTTCTTTGTATGCAATAAGGAAGACGCAGAAAACTACGCAAATGGTGAAGAAATAGATGTATATTATGTTAACTATGATGTGTCAGTTACAACATTAACTTTTGTTTTGGATGAAAAAAGAACCTATGACTTTGCTTTTGATAATACAAACTCAGAAAATGCTGCAGCTAACATCGATTATGTTATTATTACCTTTACTTATGAAACATCAAGCAGTGGATGGATAGTATGGGTTATTATCCTTGCAGCAGTAATTGGTTTTGTAATCTTAATTGTTAAAAAACGCAGCAAACCTACTGCAGAAGGGTACATTCAACCTTCACAATATACTGCCTATGAACCTCCTTCAACAGTTCAACAAACCTATCAACAACCAGTGACGCCGTCTAATTATTGTACAAATTGTGGAGCAACAAATGAAGAAAACGCAATGTTTTGTACTAACTGTGGAGCAAAACTAGTTTGATTGTTGTAAGAAAGTGATGAATAATGTTTCCACTTTTTCTTTTTCTTGAACTAAAAATTTCTAGTAAAATAAAAATAGATTTTATTACTATACAAAACTCTTTAAATGTTTAAATAATTCAAGGGATGAGGAAAATGGGTCATTATGTACCAAAAAGAAGAAAATTCATCGATCGTAGGAATTTAGTTCAAAATATAGTTTTAGGAGTAGTATTAACAGCATCGGTTGTATTAGGTTTTATTTCAGGAAATCCCCTTTTTAAAATAATCGGATTTATTATTATTGCAATACTCACGGGGACATTCTTCTCTGGAGTTATGATCCGCTTTTTGACAGGAAGAGGATATGCTATAGCTAGTGCTATAAATGAACTATTGTATATTTTTGTAGCTATACCAATAATTGTGATGGCTGCGACATACTTACCTGTTAGTATATATCTAACCTTTTTCGGAACTCAATGGTCATCACAAATCTTGATTGGAATATTTTTTATTACTGGAATGTTAATGTTAGGTTCCATTCTCTATCTAATTAAAGGTCATCTTAGAGATAAGAAAATGGGTTTATTTAGCTACATAGCCTATTTATTTGATTTTGAAAAAAGAGCTCAAGAAAGAATAAAACAAAAAGAAAGAGTGAAAAGAATTGATGAATTCTATGCTGGATTTCATCAAATAGAATCTGCTGTAGCTGCTAAAATGGAAAAAAGAATGACTGGTTTCCAAGAGTTTGATTGGAAAGCAAGATTGAACGAGACTCCAGAATGGATGAAAGAACAAGAGCAGGAACAAGAGCAAGAGCAAGAGCAAGAACAAGAGCAGGAACAAGAGCAAGAGCAAGAGCAAGAACAAGAGCAGGAACAAGAAAATTAGATATACTTAAGCTTAAAGCAGTTCTAAAAAAATAGTATAAAAATATACTTTATAAACTAAATTAATTTTTTTGATTAAAATGATTAAAGTTGTTATTTTTGATTTTGATGGGGTAATTTCTGATTCAAAAAGAGCATACGCTCTGCAAATGCAAGAAACAATAAAAAAGATTTCAGGAAAAGATATCTCTATTTCAGAGTTTGATAAAAGGGGAGGAAATACTGATCAAATAGACGATTTCAAGCATTTGTTACAAACAGAAGATAGAAGTGTTCTTGATAAAGCGTCAAAAATATATCAAGAATTAACTGTAAAATATAAAAACATGCGTAAACTTTATCCTGGAGTGAAAGAAACTCTGAAGAAAGTTAGAGAAATGTGTAAAATAGCAATTGTGTCAAGAAAAGAACAAAATAGGTTAATTGAATGGATCAATTTTTATTCTATTGGTGAACTCATAGATAAAGCAATAGGAACACTTGACCATTCTAAAGCTCCAGCAATTAAAAGAGTTCTTGAAGAGTTCAATTGCCAACCAGAAGAAGCTCTAATGGTGGGAGATACTGCATTTGATATTGTAAGTGCAAAAGAAGCAAAGGTTAGAAGCGTTTTAGCAAAGTATGGAACAACAATGTATGAAGAAGCTGTTGAACAAAAACCAGACTTTATTATTGACTCAATAAGCGAAATTATAACATTAATAAATCAGCTAAATAATGAAGAGTGAATTCCAAAAGTAACTTTTTAAATATCCCAATACATTTCTTTTTATGAAAATTGGCTTCTTTCAATTTGAACCTAAATTTTTAGATGTAGAAGAAAATATAAACCAGATTATATCTGAATTAGAAAAATCTCAAACTTTTGATTTGATAGTTTTACCAGAGTTAGCTAATTCAGGTTACCTCTTTAAGAAAAAGGAAGAGTTAGAACAAGTAGCTGAAGAAATACCTGGGGGAACATTTGTTTCACATTTAGAAAGCATTTGCAAGAGTAAGAATGCATATATTGTTGCTGGAGTTGCAGAAAAAAAAGGTTCAATATTCTTTAATTCTTCAGTGTTAGTTGGTCCTGAAGGGTATGTTTCTACTTATAGGAAGTTACATCTGTTTGATAGAGAGAAACTGTTTTTTGAACCAGGTAATAAACCGTTAGAAGTCTATGATATTGGAAAAGCCAAAGTGGGATTAATGATTTGTTTTGATTGGATATTCCCTGAAACAGTTAGAGTCCTTGCTCTAAAAGGTGCTGAAATCATATGTCACTCTGCAAATCTTGTTTTACCGTACAGTCAAACAGCAATGTTAGCACGATCAGTAGAAAATGCAGTCTTTACAATAACAGCAAATAGGATTGGAACAGAAAAAAATGATGAACTTATCTTAAGTTTTACAGGACAAAGCCAGATTACATCTCCAAAAATGAAAACTCTAGCTAAAGCAGAAAAAGATACAATAGAAATAAAAATTGTTGAAATAGACCCTGAATTGGCAAAAAATAAGTGGATAAATGAAAGAAATAATTTATTCGAGGATAGAAGAGTAGATTATTACGCAATTTTAACCTAAAAATAATAAAAAAAACATCAAAACCTTTTTTAAATTTTAGTAGATTATAATTAGTTGTGAGGATTATGAGTGTTGAAGAGTATTCAGGTAAAGACAGAGTTAATTTGGAGTACCTTGTGAAAGTGATTGATGATTTAATTAAAAAAACAAATCTTATTGAGAAAATGTTAACTGATGAAAAAGAGGGTAGAATTAATCAATATAAAGAATTAACAAAGAAAATTGAAAAAAGTGAAAAAGAAACTAAAAGTATTAACACTCAACTGTCAAATTTAAAAACAAAACAACTGTCAAGCCTTTCTAAAGAAATTGAAGATTCAAAGAAGGCGTTATTAATTATAAAAGAAAGAATTGATGAAAAAGATAAAGATATTGAAAATCTTGAGATGAAAATTAGTGAAGTAAACAAACTGTTTGAACAGTTTAAATCTAATCTAAACGAAGAAAAACAGATCAGAGAAGAAAAAGAACAAGAAATACAAGAGCTAAAAGAAAAGAATAGCGAACTAAGCATAAGGTTAGAAGAAAAAGAAGAAAGACTGAAACAACTTGAGAATGAATTAACAAAATTAAAAGAACAACTAGGTTCATTGAAAGATAAAAAAGAAAATCTTACTTCTAAAATTGAGAAATTAAAGGAAGAAAAGAAAGAACTAAACGAAAAATTGAAAGAAATCGAAAAAGAATATAAAAACTACAAAGACAATATGGAACCAGTAATTGCTCAAAATACACATATTAAAAAACTACTTGACGAGAGTTTACAAGGAAAAATATATCTTTACTTACTAGAAAAATATCCAAAAACATCAAATATTGATGATATAGCGAAAGAAATAGACTCTCCTGCTGTGAAAATAAAGTCAGAAATACTAGCAATGCAAGAAATGGGTGTAATAAGATACAATACTGATACAAGAGAAGTTTTTATCACAGAAAAAAAAGTCTAAGATATTTTTAGTTAATTTTTTTATCATTCTTTTATTTGAAAAAATAAGTAATACAAAAAAGAAAATGTATTACGACTTGTTTTTGATTTATCAACTCTAAGCCTATTTAAAAAAATCTTTTAATTAGGAAAAACTATTTTAATGGAATAAAGTGCTTTTTCAAAAAACTATGTAGTTGAGTGTGGTGCATATAAAATAAATATTTGTGGAGTAACTTTTTACTTTTGTGCATGGTAAGGTTTATAAAAATTTAATAAAAAAATAACTTGATGATGCAAACGAAGTTTCCTATTCCTTACTCAACGGACAGTGAAAGAGAAGAATTTATTGATCATATGTTTTGCCCTATTTGTAAACTGTCAAGCAAAAAAGATATTGTCTCTAAGTCCGAGTTAGAAGAGCAAAGAATTACCTATATTGTATTCACTCTTCGTTGTGATAACTGTGATAAACTGTATGAAGTAACTTTTTTTGACGAAAATCAAATAGATTCAATTGAAAAATTGAAAACTTATTCATTTTATTAACTTCTAATTTTATTCATATCTCTAAATCTATTAAGTTGTTCTTCATCATAGAATTTCAAAGGAAAAACTACAAAAAAATAATTTCACCTGATAATGGTCAAATTAAAGGTGTAGTTCTCTTCTTCTTTCTTTTTTGTTGTAAACAACAACAATGATTACTTGTTTTACACTTTGGACAATACATTCTGATCTTTAACTATATGAATTTTTCATTTGTTCCTTTATATGTTTAAGTAAACACAAGCTTATCTCCAGTCAAAATAAACTGAACTAAACTTTTCTGGAATTTCGATATTGTTAAGTAAAATAATGTCGAAACTTAATTTCTTAGGGAAAAATACAAAGTTAGCTTTTTGTAAAGGCTTAGAGTTATAATACGGAATATAAGGAGATTGTAATCCAACCCATCCTTTTGCATTACTTGTTTCTGATAAGTACAGACTTAAATCTTTTGCTTCTTGTATAGATAGGTTTTTTATGTGGATAATGTCGATCCAACCAAAGGGAATAGAATTCCCAAAACCTGCTAATTGAAATTCCCAAGCAAGCATGAATCCTTTAACTTCTTTATTTTTTTCATAAATAACACAATTAGTAATTGGTTGTTCTAGTAACCATTTAAAATCTTCAAAGTTTGGCTCTATAGATGCGTTAAAATCTTTAGTTAGATTAGTAATCAACTCAAATAAAATAGGGATATCATCTTTTCTAAATTTCCTAAGATTTGCTCTGTTTTTTATTTTCTTATTCTTTTCTTTCAATTTGAAAAAATATTTTTCGTAAAATTTTAGTTTAACAACTTTTGAAACCTTTTCTGAATTGAAAACCCTAATGATGAACTTGTTAGTTTCATATGGACGAAAAACTTGAAAACTTTTTTCTCTAGCAACTGACAAAGCTGTATCAATTCCATGTTGTAGGTTTTTTGGGCTTAATTCCTAGAGAATTTAGGATAAAGAAAGAAACTTACAAATTTGCTATTCCTGCTTGGTTAGCTGTACATCACCAACATAGAAGAAAAGGTTTAGCAAAAATGATGGGCAAAAAGATGCTTGAGATTGCTCAACAGGAATCATTTGATGGAGGTCTTGCTTTATTTGAACCAGAACAACATCGTTTGTTTTCTTGTAAACAGCTCTAACAAAATAGTTTTTCTTAACTGTTGGAGAACCAAAAATTAACTTTATAGTTTTACCAGAAAAAAGAATAGAAGCTCCTTCTTCAATAGCTGCAGGGTCAGATAAGAAAGATTCAGAGAGTAGATCAGCTATTTTATTGTATTCTTTTTCTTCCAGCGTATATTGTTCTATTAGATAATCCTCATTATTCATCTGTTTCAAAAACTTGAAGTTGTTTTTATTTTTTTCTCGATTTAAGAAAAAAGAGAAGTCAAAGATTTTTACAATTGAACAGTAATAGTCTAAGTTCGACAATAATAGTCTATATCCGATAGTAATAATAAACACTTTATTAATACAACGATAAATTGAAAAGTTTTATATTTGTGTGTTATTTTATTAAAGTGGCAAAGAAAAATAAAGGAAGAAGAAAAGTGATTGAGTCAGTCTATATTATTTCCCGAACAGGATTACCTTTACTTTATGTAGATTTTGTTTCACAAGAAGATGATGTAGATGCCGTAACTTTATTTTCTGGAATAATTTCAGCGATACAAGTAGCAATGGCTGAAATTGATGTAGGTGTTCCGTCATTCTTTGATACAGAAAAAAATGAAATCTTCATGAATGTAACAGAAAAATTTGCTATTGCTGTAGTAAAAAACCAAGAACCAATAGATAGAAATGAAATGAATAAACTAATGGATCAAATTCAAACCCTAGTATCATTTGATCAAGAAGTGGAAGATTTTAGTACCATTAGTGATGAAACAAAAAATAAAATTTCCAAAAAAATAAGGGAAATAGTTAATAACTGGGAAGACTATATTAGCGAGAGAGAAGCAACAAAAAGAATAACGGAATCATTATGGTAAAAAGGTGAAAAATACAAATGGTTGTCTGGCAAAATAAAATTCCAATAAGTTCTATAATCTTTGAACTAGTGGTTGTTATTGCGCTAACTTTTATGGTAATAACAATTTTTGCAAGGTATTTTGCAAAAAGAAAAAAACCTGTGTTATATCTGGCTTTAGCATACCTGTTTTACGATCTTGCAACTTTAACAAGCTGTATCGGTCGGTGGTTAGGTTATTTCTCTTCAATTCCCTATACCGAGTTCTCATATACTGACTTTACAACCTTATTTGCATATGTGCTAATGGCTATAGCGAACGTATTTATTGCTGCATTTATTGACACAATATTTATTCAAAAAGGAGTAGATTTTGTCGCATTCTTTGCTATATTGAGCGGAATAATAATAGGTATGATAGTCCCTATACTGAATTTTGAATGGGGAAACATGAGATCACATGTCTTAATAGTATCTTACCATTTAATACTTTCAATATTAATATTTCTAATACTAGCAATTGTGTCTTTAAGAGAAGCTAAAATGAATAAAAAGAAAATAGCAAAAATAGGTTTCGCTCTAATTGGAACCTATGCTATATTCATGATTCTATTATTTGTTTCATTTACATCAGATTCACTGCTTATAACTTATGTAGACGCATTTTCAAAGGGATACTCTCCTGCATATTACTTTGGATGGACACTTTTAGTTATAGGATCAATAATAGGTTATCTTGGACTAATTATGCCTAAATGGTTCGTAAAGATGCTTAAGTTATAATTAAATTAAATAAAATATAAAATCACTTTTTTCTTTTTTTTTAATATTACTTCATTATTCATGAGTTGAAATTTTACTTAATTTCTTCAGGACTCTACCCAACCAGTCAACAAACATATCGAAAGTTGTGAGGACTGGGTTAAGAGAACATGAAAGACACAGTCTTAATTAAGTTCTCTAGGGGGTTCATCTCCTGATTCCGGGCACTCATCACTCCCACAGGGAAGACCGGGTGTCGTAGGAATGAAACCTACGTCTTTAAGCATCTAGCTCAAGACACTATATAAATGATAATTGATTATATAAAGACAGCTGAAAAGTCTTGACACTCCCCCATATCGTGTAATCTTTCTAATAACTCCACAAACTAAAAATTTAGTTCTTTACGTAAAAAAGTATTTCATCTATATTTGTGTTAAGCAAAAATGGTTGATGAAACATATTCTTTATAAAAGTTAATGTGAAAGATAAATGCGTAATGTGGGTTTTATGAACAAATCATCCGTGAAAAGAAATTTAATGATTGTAAGAGAACAGGATGTTGTTGTTACTGGCGGTGTGGTTTTTATTGGAGATGGACATACTGGCAAAACGCATACAGCTCTTAATCTTGTAAGAAATAAGGATAGATATAAGAAAACAGACTTGATCTCGAAGTCAATAAATGTAGAATTTGACTATTTTGTTTATCAATCTAATTACCAACAGTATAAATTTACAATAAGTGCACAATTGTTTATATTTCCCGGGCAAAAAGGACGAGCGAAAAAAGGAGAAGGGTTAGCATTTGAGGATGCTCTAGACCTGTATTTTGATGTTAGAACGGTGAAAGAGGTTATTGTTCTAATACTAACTTTCAATCTTACAGATATAGCTACATTTCAAAACTTAGAATATTGGGTTAAAACAGCTATAGAGAATAATTTAGTCTCAGAAGCAACTAACATAATTTTGTTAGGTACTCACTACGATAAGAAATCAAACATTGCTGTGAATGAAACAGATATTATACATGGAAAAAAATTTGTTCAAGAACAAATTGCTAATGAATTGAATATTGATTTTCCTCTGAAACAGATCACTGAAGTGAATATATCAAATTTGACAGAAGAAGGTATCGAAAATTTAATTGGAGCGATTATAGACGCTTTTTTCAACGTTTTTAATATAGATGAGTTTAATTTAATTTAGAAATAAAAAAGGTAAAAAGAAATGAAGTTTCAAAAGCATATAATAATCACAATAAATTTTTTATTAATTTTACAGTCATTGTTATATATTCAAAATATTAGCAATTCACAAAAAGATAGACAGAATATTACTCAGATTATCCCAGGAAACATTGAAAACAATCAACAAGAGAGTATTTATCATTCAGATGTTTCCTCAACAAATGTACATACAACTCTTACTCAAGGAACAAACAAAACTTTTGGTTTCTTTACGCAAGATAGCTATGTAAATTTAGATTCTGATGGAAATGTGTTTCAATGGGAAAAGTATGATGTTGTAAAAGATACAGGTGATAATAGTGTTTATGCTGATTTTGCAATGGATTACTCTTATTCTTATACTTGGCCAAGTTCTCCTAATAGCTATGTTCCATTAATTGATATTGAAACAGGAACACAACTAGCTTCAACCTTTAGTCCTCCTTTTTCAGAGACTACTTATCTATCAGGAAAAGTTTACTTCTTAACATATATTTCCACTTATGTATCAAGTTTTACCATTACTTTAACTCTCAGAATTCGATTGTGGTTATATAATCCTAATGATGGAGGACTTACAGAAATTTTAACTATCGAATCTGTTCTTCCCGATAATTCTGATTTAACACAACGTGTTTATTCTTCAACTTTAGAAGATAAAGTTACCATCCCCTCAGGTTATAGATTAAAAGTAACTTATGAAGCAAAAACGAGCAGAATAGATAGAGCTGCTTATGTTCATCTTGAAACTGGAGAATATTCAGATGGTGACCAAGTTAACTGGCAGATAAATGACGCAGAGTATTCTAACACTTATACTTTAAATGACGTTACTTCAGCTCTAGGTGTACAGTTGTATATGTATGATGAAACATATCCTACTATTTCAATTTCTGGAGCAGAAAACAATACGATTTATTACGATACTAATGAAATAACAATCAGTACATCTGGAGCAGTAAGTAATTCCTACAAATGGGACAGTAATTCATATACTGCTTTTGATCCTCCTGTGAATACAACTCTCCCTTCATCAACAGGTTGGCATTATTTGTATATTCAAGCACTAGATGAATATGATAACAAAAATGAAGTAGTATACAAAATAGGCTATGAAAGTTCTAGCATAGTTTTACATAATGCAAACAATAATTCTTTAGTTCCAAATAATTTTCTTCTTAACTTTAGTTTGTCTGGATACGATTCAGCGCAATATGCTTGGGATAGTGGAGGAAATTATACTTTTTCTGATCCTTATGACATTTCAGTACCAGATTTCTCAGGAGAGCACACACTCTATATTTATACAGTAAGCAGCTTTGGAGAAAATAAAACTGTTTATGTTTTTGAAGTTGATAACAGCCCGCCCTTAATCTCCTTAAGAGACTTAAGCAACGATACTACACAACCTACAAACAAGAAAATTGAACTGAATATTACAGATCAAACTTCAACTATTGAAGTTCTATATAATTGGGATAATGTTGCTAATTCAACCTGGAGCCCATTAGAAGGAACAATCTACCAAACTTTTGCTCCAGATACTGATGGTTTTCATTGGCTCAATGTATATGCAAACGATAGTTTTGGTCATATTATTGATGTACATTACAGATTTAATATTAGTTCAGACTATTTGCTGGTAGAATTAAGAACAATGATAAATGACAGTTATTATTACGGAGGAAACACAGTTGAGGTTACGATTACAGGTACAAATGGGACAATAAAGTATCAGTGGGACTCAAATGGATTCAAAGATGGGGTAACAGTTGATTCAATCTTGTCTTTATCAGGTTCAGAATCATTACCGAAAGACCTTGGAGTGCATTATCTTACAATAATAGTTGGAGATGTAGATGACAATCCCAAATCAACTTTGTTTAAATTTACAATTGACCAAGAAAATCCTGTAGTTTCTAATTTTGGAAATTACAATAATTCAAGATTACACAGTTCCACAATAATTGATCTTGAAATAACAGATAATTTTACTTTAAGTAGTGAAATAGAAGCATGGGTATCAATAGATGGAGGAGGAAATATATCTTTTACGTATCCCTATGATATTAAAATATCTTCTTTAGAAGATGGAGTTCATAATATTACTGTTTTTGCCTTTGATATTGCGCGAAATAATGTTTCTTGCTTAATAATTTTTGAAATTGATACGACAGCTCCAGAAATAGATATTGTTTCCATTCAAGGGTTAGAAGTTTCTTCTAGCGGTGTTTCATATATTCCCGGAAATGCAGCAATTGAATGCTCTTTTGTTGATGCAGACCCCGAAATTTATCACTTTTATTCATGGAATAACTCAGCTTTTACACTATTTGCTGGAAATACTTTTAATTTACCTGATACTGATGGAAACGCAACCCTACGCATTTTAGCTAATGATACATTAGGAAATGAGAAAATTTTAACATTAGATCTTTTTATAGACACTACTCCTCCTCAATTGTCTATACTGTTTCCTAATAACTACTCTAAAATCAATGAAGCGACACCTTTATTGTTTTTTGCTAATGATAGTGCAAGTGACACCATTTCTTCAATTTCTGCAAAATGGGACCAATTTCTAGAAGGAAAAATAGACCTTTCTCCACCTTATTTTACAATTTATTTATCAAGTCTTAAAAAACTCTATGAAGAGTTATCAGTTGCAGAGTTATATATTGATGCAAAAGATATTCTAGGAAATAATTTTACGTATATTTATTCATTTAATCTTGATTTTTCTCCGCCTTCCTACAATTTAGTAGGTGCCCAAAATAATACTTTTGTAAGAAGTGATACAATCCTTCAATTTGAAAATTTAAGTAATGACTTAATGAAGTTCGTTTATTATTGGGATTCTAATGATATATCTATCTTAGATGATCCGTGGACTATATCAATACCAAATAATGATGGGGTACATAATCTTACAGTAATTCTTTACGATAACACAGGTGAGGGATATTACCCAAATTGGGTTAAATCATTTTACACTTTTGTTGTTGATGATATTGGGATTGAAATTACTAGTCCGTCAAGTTTTTCCAATAATACAGAAGTTGGAATTGTATATAAACAATCATTTACCTTTTCTGTTGATGTCTACGATACAGCAGACAATCAAATTATAGATAATCTTAATTTTGTAATTTTAAACAATACACTGAATCTAGAAATAGAGAATGAAACCTTAGATGGAAAAACATATACGATAACCATTCATGGTACAAATGTTGGATCAACAAGATTAATTTTTCAGTTTTCTAAGGGAAATTCGAATAAACATCAAATTGTTGTTCCTCTTACGATTGAAAAGAAAGAAGGAACAGTTTCATTGTTAGGGACAAGCGTCTTAAGCGTGATATATGAAGAAAATTTCACTATAATACTGAATTTAGAGGATGAAAACTCTAATCTTTTAAATATTACCCGGGTGACTGTTAATGGTAGTTTAGTGAGCGATTTTATCTATTTAGATGAATATCATGCTATACAATTTAATTATTCTTCAAGAGAAACAATAGGAAAAGGAGAATATAATCTGTTAGTTAATATTGAATCTAATTATTACTATGGAGAAAAAATAATTGGCATTGAGGTTAAACCTATCCCTATTATTCTAAGTTTATCAGTCTCAAGTTATACTGTAATTGAAGGTTCTCAAGTTGCAATTACAGGAACTCTTACTTTTACAAATGGGACTCCGATACCTTCTATAACTCTATACTTTTCTATATATATAGTCTATAAGAATCAGTCCAATAATAATGTCATGGCTCTGCCTTCAGAATACGGAAGTAAGGTTGTTTTCTCAGGATTAACTAATTCCTCTGGACAAGTAACGATTGCTTTTGAAATGACTTCAGAGATAGATTATATTTCAGTTGATTGTTCTTTTGGAGGGAGTAATATCTTTGACACAGTTTACTATGAAATGGAGGAATATATTTATTCTATACCTACTCCAAAACTTCCAACTTGGATATTATACACAATAATTGGTGGAAGTATTATATTGGCAGCAATAATCTCCTTTGTTGTTTATAAGCTTACTAGACCTAAACCATTTGATGAGATATTAAATTCAATTTCTGATAATGATATCGTGATGAACATGACCCGTATCTGCCCTGGTGTTGTTCTATCAATCTTTGATCAACGCAAAGGTGCAATTCCATTAGTGTCTGATCATTCATTGGATTATAGTTACAGTGGAAGAATTAGGATAGGGCTTGAAAACTTTATGTTGAAAATTTCAGATCAAGCTTACTCTTCATTGGGCTTTGAAGAGCACCATTCTGGGCGTAGAACAGGAACAATTACTCTACCAAATGAAGGACTTGTAGGTTTTATTCATGGGATACAATTGGAAAATAAAGCTGCGAGAGGAGGTTTTGAAAACCTTTCACTTATTGTGCTTGTAGAAAATGAGTACGGGACAATGTTACTTAGTTATCAAGAATACCTGTATCCCTTAATTGATGAGTTAATTTCCATGCTAAAAAATAAGAAACCGTTGGAGGATATTGAAGAACAATTATCGAATATACGTAGTCAAGCAACAAAAACAGTTTTAGCTTCATTAGAATATGAAAATGCAATGTCTTAACAAATTTTTTATAGAAAAATAAAACTAATGCTTTTTTTATTTTTTATTTGCACCTAGGAAAATGTTATTTATTGTTAACGAACTATTGGTATAATAGGAGAAGCAATATGTCTTATCTTTTAGATGAGTTAAAGAGGAAAAAACAAGCTGAAACCGACGAAACCATTGATAAAATACTTCTAATGGGACTTCAAGAAGCTGGAAAAACAGCTATTAAAGATGTTGTTTTTTTTGATAAAGATCCTGAAGAAGTTGTAGAATATATGGCAACAACTCATTATCAAAGACAAATCATTGGAGACAAAAAAAAGAATTTACTTATCGATTCAGGAGGACAAGAAACTTACTGGAACGAAGCAGTAACATATTTTCGCTACTTGATTTTTTCTAATGCTAAAATCCTTATTTGGGTGGTAGATTTAACTCATCCTGAACTTTTTGATGAATCAGAAAGAAGATTTAGCTTCACAATTAGACAATTTAAGAAAGAGAACAAAGATGGAAAGGTCTATGTTTTTTGTCATAAAGCTGATGTTGTTGAACCAGAAAAACTAGATGCAGTAGTTGAGCATGTAAAAGAACTGTTATCTGATCCCAAATTTGAGATTGAATTTAAAATTACATCAATATTCAAAAAAAATGAGTTAAAGCAAATAATGAATAAAATTCTCGAAGAATCTTCAATTGATCAAGAACAAATAGAACTTGTCACTGATGTTGAAAAGAAAATTGAAGAAAGCCCTGAATTTGTTAAATTTCTAGAAGAACATAAAGCAGATCCACGAGTTAAAGAACTCATGGAATATATTAAACCTCAACCAAAACAATATTTACCTTCATTTGGGAAAGTAGAAGTAGATGTGAACCTTGAAAATTATGGTATTATTGAAATCATTATACTTGATAAAGAAACATTGAAGCCAGCAATAGGAGCTTCATCACATATCATCTCTAATAAAAAACAATCATTTGAATATATTCTGGCTCTTAATTATTTTAAAAACTTAATAAAATCAAAAGAACAGAAAATTGAAGCTCTTGGAAGTACCTTTAGTTATCCTGAAGGTGAAGTTCATGCATTGATTTTTAATTTGAAGAATAGTTACATTATAATTACCTCATTTAATGAAATAGATGAAAACATAAAAAAGGAATTATACAAATTTATTCTCAAATTTTCAGATGAAATGGTAAAAGAAAAATCACTCGTTAAAGAAGAAAGCATTTCTAAACCCCCTAGTATAGCAACTGAACAAAGCGTTGAAATAGAACAATCAATAGCCCAAGAAGTGAAAAAAGATGAAAAGAAGGTTTTTGCAGAAGAAGTTTCTTCAACGCAAAAAGAAACTTTAGTCAAAGAAGATGAAGAACAAAAACAAATGATAAAACAAGTCTCCTCTGAAAAAGCTAAATTAGAAGAAAAGAAAAATGGAGTAGGTTTAGATATTACAGAGAGAGACATAACTAAAATAGCTAAATTTCTATATGATCAGCTGGATAAAGAAAAAAAAGAAGAGTGATTAAACTGGTCTACTTTTTCCAATACTTCTGTATTCACAGTTATTGTCAAGAAGAATTGGAATCTCTCTCATTTCAGTTATACATTCATGAATTGGGTATAATTCTATAGTTGTAGTACCAAATCCTTTCTTAATTTGAATTGCATGCTCAAAATTATCAGCATTCTCTAAAGCTACCTCTAATATTGATTTATGTAATTCTCTTCCACAAATGTCACATTTAAAGTAAATTTGCTTATTGATCTTGGTTTCTAATTGTTCTTTGTTTAATATGTTATGAGATTCGAAAAAGGTAATCAATTTATCTTTAACCTTTATTTTAGCAACAGAGATGACTTCTTCTGTTTTGAACATTTTTCTCATTTGATCACAAATTTCATGAAAAGTAGAAATCTGCTGATTTAACTGTTCTTGCGAAGAAAAAACTGAAGTAATGACAAGGTCTTCTTCGATTTCTCTAATAAATATCCTTGAGTCACTCAAAGAAAAGACAATATAATTCAAATCAAGACTAGGTGAGTAGATCTTAACTAGTTCAGAGCGTAATCTGGAAAGATTGAGATTAACTTCTTTTTCTGGTTCAGAGTATAAAACCAAACCTTTGGAAGTTGATAGGGTTAGAAGATTTAGATTATATTCTGATACTATCTCTTGAATGTTAGAAGCTTTTGTTAGGTCTCTAGGATAAACAACAGAAAAAATTCTTTGCATTGCATCCCATATATTCTCTTCAAAGATAGAAGTTTCATAGATTTCAGAATTGGGATACTTGCTCAACTCAAAAATATCTTTAATTGAACGTGTAATAGCAGCCCTTTTGTCAACAGGAACAACATCCATTTTATGGGCGAAAACATAGATTCTAGCGCTAGAACCAATTTTTTTAAGATTATCCAAAGTAAGATCAAAATAATATTTAGAACGCATGATGTTAGAAGCATCAGAAATATCAACAACATAAATCAAAGCTTTAAGGTCACTAAAAGTTCTTTCAGTATATTTCTCAAAAAGCTCATTTAAATAAGAAGATTGACCTCCTACATCAACAAGATTAATAGAACTTCCTGCAAAATTGAAAAGCTTACGATTAATTCGAACTGTAGCAGGATTAAGAGAAGTTGCTTGAGGAGCAAAGCCTTCAAAAACAACTTGACGAATAGAAGTTTTACCAGATTGAGATAACCCCAGAATAACAATTTTTGATTGAAGTGAACGATCATTCATTATATAATAATTAAATCATACGAACTTAAAAAAGTGATTATTATCAAATTTATTTTGCAAAAAAAAGTAATTTCTATTATTCTTTATGCTAAAGGGTATTTGGAAATAAAACATGCTTATTACACCCTATTCAAAAATTCAAACTAGTACTTAAAATAACTAAAATAATTTTAGTAAAAGTGAATTTAACATCTATCTAAATCTTAATAAAATTTTAACATTGTTTGAATTCGGTGGCAAAAAATGGGTGAATACGTTTGTCTACAAAGATTTTATGAATAATAAAGTATTCTCACTTAGCAGACCCACTAAAAAGCCACAGCAGTATTTTTCTAGCTACTTGGAGTTAATAGGTAATACACCTTTAGTTTTTTTGAATAAGGTGAGTAAAGCTATTAACCACGAACTCTATGATTTACTTTTTTACGTAAAGTTTTTCGCGCTCTGTCTTGCAAGAGAGAAAACAAGTAAAAGTTTAATCTCTTGAACTCAACCAAGCCATACAATGCTATGAAGAGGATGAGACAGACATCATACACGAATCGTGGGAATCATAAAGAAGAAAAGAACTAAAAACTCTTTTCTTCACTCCACGAGAGACAAAAAGAAAGAAAGATTTCCTCCTCCTACAGGAGAGAATTTGTCCTTTCGTTTTTGTCTACTGGGACTGCAACCAATGGCTGAGCCCTAGGCAAACAGTGAAATGGGTAGAACTGTATCTTTGACCAGTGAGGTAATCAGTGATAGTGTTTCCTTGAGGACTGAAAAGAGCACCAAGGAACTTACGAGCGATATTCATTGCTCCTGTGAGGTCAGAGTGGAAAGTGTAATTGCAAGAAGAACAATGAACTAAACCTCTTACTGGACGGACAACTTTCCTTCCACAACGAGCACAGTGAGAAGATGTCCCTTTTTCCTCTATCGTTAATATTCGGTGAGGGTCAAAACCTCTTAATATTAGTGCCCGACGGAGAAGAGTAAGAACAAGGTAAAAATTCCACTGATGAAGTTTCCTGCGAAACTTACGAGTACTTTTACCTTTCTCTTTTCCTTTCTCCTCGCGAACATGTTTAGGGTAACCTACAACGACGAAAAGGTCATACATTCGCGCATAGGTCTCTATCGTCTGCACAACCTCACTTACAAATTGGTAAATATAGGCTCGTTTAACGTTTCTATATCTTCTTCGAAGAAGACTAAGAAAACGATAAACTTGATGTTTTTTACCCGACTGGTCGTTTAAAGCTGCTTTTCTCTGAAGACGGGAAAGTTTGACTTTATATCGATGGTTGACTCTATTCCACTGTTTGGTATGCCAGAATTTTATCTCCTTACTTGTTAATTTCTTTTTAGGGGTTAGTAACACTCCTGCAGCAGGAATGTTTATCCCTAGATCTATTCCCAGCACAGCTGGGGGGAGAGAAGAAGAATTCTCTTCTTTAGGAGGATAAAAAGAAGAAGGAAGAACTCTTAGTTGGAAATACACCCACCATTCATGTGTAGAACGTTTATATCTTAGTTCTAAACTTTTCACCCTCCCTTTTTTTAACTCTTTCTGGTGGAAAGTGCTCATCTCTAAAGGTAACCATAACTTCTGATGATAGGAGGTGTTTCTTCTCCACGTATCTAACGAGTCTCTTATCCCCACCCACCAACGAGTGAGAGTGTTATTCTTCTCTTTAGGTAAATGGACGAGAACGAACCTCTTTGCATTAATTAGTTGTCTTCTCACTCTCTTTATTGGAGGACGAGTAGAACTGGGTTTATAACCTTGTTCGTATAATTGCACAGCTATATCTCTACATTCTTGAAATTCGTTGTGGGAACAATAAGGGAACATTTTCTTCAGGTCGTGAGGAACAGTCTTTCTTCTCTCTTCTTCTTTAACTTTTGAAGTCGTTAGCGTCAATTCATCTAGTTTTCCTCTATGAACTCTTATTTTCCCTTTTTTAGTTTTAGCACATATTTTTCTTCTGTTGTGATGAATTATTCTCACATACTTCTCTATTATCCTCGTGTCTCTCCCCGTTATTCTCCTTAACCTTTCCTTTTTCCTCGTCGTCAACACCTCATTCTTTATTCTCACTTTCAAGGTTTTGACGACGTCCTCCACCATTCTTTTCCTTCCTTCTTTTCTTTTTCTGTTTATTTTTTCTCTTGTTTTTTCTTCTTATCTTTTTTTATTCTACTTTTTTTCCCTATAAAAACCCCTCTCCTCTTTCTCCTCTCCTTTCTTCTCTTTTTTCTCTCCTTCTTCCTCAACAACTGTAAATTACGTGAAAAATAGACACATGGTGACACAGGAAAAATAAAATGGAAATTTAAAACTGGGGGATCAATAAGAGCATCTCCAGCTCTAGGAGATCTTAACAATGATGGCTATCTGGATATAGTTATAGGGTCTTCTGATTCTTATTACTATGCATTTAATGGAAGAACTAGGACAATCCTCTGGACACTCAAGACAGAACTAATAATAGGGGGAACTGCTCCAACATTGGCAGACGTTGATGGGGATAACGAACTAGATGTCCTACTTAATGGTAAAAATGTGTATCTTGTTGGAGGAAGAAAGGGCAATTTAATCTCTATTTATAATCAAAATGAAGAGGTTGGAACTTCTATCACTGTTGGTGATTTGGATAATGATGGCAGTTTTGAGATGATATATGGTTCCAAAAGTGGAAACGTTTTTTGTTATACGATTACTAATTCTGATAAAACAAGTTATAGGATCTATTGGCAGGGGGATGGTGGTGATTTCTTCAATTCTGGAAACAGTTTTACAATAGATAAAGATGGAGATACTGTTTCTACTTTCTCTGAAAAAATTATTGGAACAGACCCAGAAAAAAGGATACGGATGGAGATTTTCTTATAGATGGATATGAAATATCTGCTACTAAAACAGACCCCTTAGTTCAAGATTCAGATAATAATAATATCGGAGACCAGAATGAAGATTTTGATGGTGATGGGTTAACAAACCTAGAAGAATATAAGAAAAAAACAGATCCTTTGAGTAGAGACACAGATGAAGATTTTATACCAGATAAAATTGATATTTTCCCAATTTTGTTTCCAGAAGGTTTAATTTATCTCTCTCTATTCTTTCTTTTATCAATATTAATAGTTTCTACAATAGTAAAAAAGAGAATAGAAAATAAAGGCGATAAAAATGAAAGTCTTATTCTTAAATTTAAAATGAAAAGAAATCAAATATTATCAGAGATATCTTGGAAAGGCTCTTATAATAATTACAAAAGTGTTCATTTACAAGCTTTTAGATGGTTTGGAATTTTTGCTATTTCATCTGCAATAATGATTAATTTTATCATTTATCCACTTTTTAAAACAGAAATTGTTTACCATGATATTGTAAAAACAAGCTATTCTACAGTTATCTATGTTTTAATTAATGTTATTTATTTTGCGTTATTTTATTTATTAGGTTCTGGTTTTTACTCGCTAGGGTTTTCAAGTAATGGAGTAACTTTTAGCTATGATTCTATTGCTACAAACTTGTTTCTTTCTTCTCTTATCATTTTAAGCATTTCTTTCGTAAAAGTATCAATAAACTTAATTTTACTTCCAATTTTAACTTATTTACTTACATCTGCTTTCATCACACTTTATAATATACGAAAGGAAAAGATTACTAATAGTAATAATCTCTTAAACTTTGTTTTCATCCTTTTTCCAATATCTTTTCTATCTCTTTTATGGTATCAAACGCTTTCTTTCTATTTTGCTATTCCACAACAAATTTTGAGGATAATTTCTTTGATAACAGGAGTGTTAATGTTTCTTCTAGCACTAGAAATCTTTACATTATCTACTCTGAATTCTCGTGAAAAAACAAAATAAAGAGCATTTGAAATCTAACAATTCTAGTACTCCTTTCTAATTTTTTTATCTCACATAGATAATAGTTAGTTGTAATGTTTGAAAACAGGTTGTGAATAAAGTAATAATAGCTCCTCTGTCATTGATTATGCAATAAGTATAATCTTCCATATTCTTGACATTACATCTTATCTCTCAAATATGATTATCTATATGAACTCATTTCTTTAAACAAACTATCTTCATTTGCTTATTTTTGTAAATAGTACATAATTTCCTATTATTAAGACAACAAAAATCTCCTAAAAAGTTCGGTAATACATGATTGAAAGAAGTCGATTGATGGAGAAATCCTGGTGATTAACTTCTTGAGAGATACTAATTAATTATTTTCGAGCAAATGCTCAAGAAAATGATTATTCTTCTTGGAACTCTTTAAACTACAAGACAGAGTAATTTTATGCTCTTTCACATTTATTTTTTTCATTATTTTCTACAATACATAGTTCTAGAAGTATATCATACGTTTTTATCATCTCTCTCATAGTTTTTAACATTATTGGGTAAAGACGCATAATACTATGATTCTTTGTATATTTATAATCTGAATGATAATTAGGATAACGCGAAGCACCAACATGTTTTTCCAAATTCATGCTTAAAATAACTATATATGCAAACAGTAGTATAAGATAAAGATAACTTTCTATTTGTACTAACCAATCTTCTTTCTGAATTTGTGTGATAAATTCTTCTCTCAACATTCTTCGCTCATCAGTTTGCAATTTGATATTATATTCTTGTTCGATTGTTTGAATGACATAGTCTGTTATGCTAATGAACTCTTCTTTCACAATTTTATCAAAATTTTCTTTTCTTATGGATTTTATTCCTTTCCTAAATAATGAAAACAGCTTGTTGTATTTAATTAATATTTCCTTTAATGTAGTGTGTTCAAGATACAGAGTTTCTTCTGATTTCCTTTTTTGCTCATAATCACTCAAATATTTATCAATTGCTTCTATAATGCTTAAAAATCCTTCTCTTTGGTTATCATTAGAATAATCAGCTAAAGATTCATAGAGATCTTTTAGTTTTTCGAAGAAGAATTTAGTAAAAGTATGTCCAACTTTTATAAGCCGTTCAGTTTGACACAGTCCAGTAAGTAGAAGTAGTGATTTTCCTAATTTCTCAACAGATTGTTGGAGGAAGAAAATAGACTGTGCATATAGTTTCTTGTGATATAGAATTTTTGAAGCTCTTAAATCCTCTTCAGCAGTATCTAACAGTCCTAAAGCTGATATTAAATCTCTCTTTTCTGGTGGGATCTCATACTGTGATCCATATTTTAATTGCCATATTAATTGCCTTTTGATATCTTCTATATCTGTTTCTTGTAATGCAATTTTGTCATTATTATCATTCATTAAATAGCACTGATGGTTAATATTTAAATAATTAATGGCAACTATTATCATAATGCAATAAAAATCGAGCATCTGCTCTTTAAAATGAGAAACTATTTTATATTAAAAACTCTTAATTGGTTTTAAAACATGATAATTAAAGAAAAAAGAATAATTAAATCCTTCTATTTAACTATAAGGAGGAGTAAATAAACATAAAAAAATTGTGAGTAGAAGGGAAATATATGTCATTTAATTTTGAAGTTAAAAATACAATTGCATCCTTAAGGCAATCAAGGTTGAAGCTTGGCAATGTAGAAATAGAAACACCAAATTATATAATGACACATATTGAAACTAGACGACTTACTACAGGGTATAATCTTGTTGGGAGTCGTGAGCCTAACCCAAAACTGAATGAATTAATTAGTGATCATATACCTGATAGATTAACTGCACAAAAAATATTTGAAAACTCCGATGAAATAGAAAAATTATGTAACAAGCTAGATAACTTGACTAAATCTGATCGGATGAATTTTGTTCAATTTCGTTTGAAGGCTGGAAATGAAATTAGCAAATATGAATTATGTCAAATTGTTAGGTTGCAGTCTGATATGAACAAATTTTCCATTATAACAATACCTGATCCTACTTGTTCATATAATAACTCTTGGATTGATTCTATGGAAGCAGCTCTCTATGAGGCTAAGGTTTCACAAGAAGTTGGAACATCGGAACTATTTATGCCTACTGTTTCGCTTGCTCAGCCTTTATTGGATGTGGAAAAGAAAATTTCGTGGTTAATAGATAAGCAAGTTCCATCCATTGGATTAAGAGCACACGGGCCACATTTTCCAGCTACTTTGCACAAATCAACAAATCTGATTACACAATCAGATAATCCGATTTGGATTCATCTGTTTGACTTATCCAAAAAATATAAGAATGTGTCCCAACTGCATTTGGCACCTTTGACAAGTGTTGATACTATTTCCTTGAAAAAAAAACATGGGTATAGCAGCAGCAAGAAAAATATTATGGATGGTTTATTGCCAACACCAGAGAATATATCTTTAGAACCAACTGCTAGGGAAATAGAAGAACAAAAGGTCAGAGAGATAAAGCGTAGTCAACGGTTTTTGTTTGAGCAATTAGCTTTAGGTTACATTTCTATAAATGAGCGGACTAAATGGATTGGTCATGAACTTTCTTGTACTTGTCCCATTTGTAAAAAGACAAAAGATATAGATACCTTTAGGATTTATCTCTCAACACATGATAAAAACTCACTTCTACAAGTGCATGAATATACTGGTTTTAACCAGGAAATGTTGGCAATTAGAAAAAATATTAGGGATAATGATATCTCAGAGTATTTTAGACAAAAAATATTAGTAAAACGACATAGACGCAAACTATCTAAAAGATATCCTGAGCTTGAAAGGTTTATTAATCCGCCTTTAGATAGTTACTTCTGAGATATTTATCCAAGAAAAGGTGATATAAATGAATCAAAAAGCGACAAAAAATATGTCGGAAGAAGAAAATAAAATGATAAAAAAATGGATCTATTTAATGTTAGCTGCAGATAACAATAGTTCAATCAAAGGAAAAGTTAGAATAACTAAAGAATTCTTTTTGATTACCAAGCAGTTAGCTCCTGAAGTATTTAAGGCAGCTCAATTCTATCCTTATCACTTTGGGCCTTATAGTACTCGTTTTGCTGTTTGTGTTAACGAACTGATTAAAAGTAATCATATTAATATATTGTATAAAAGTGGAGATTATCATTATGAGTTGTCAAAAAAAGGTTTAGTTGAAGCTAAAAAATATTTGAAAACAATCCCTAAGAAAGAAAAACAAGTAATTGATGATATTAAGAAAAAAAGTAAGTCTCAATCTTTAAAATCAATGTTAAAAGAAATTTACGAAAAATATCCTAAGTATACAGTTCGTTCTGTTATTAAAGCAGATCTTGATACTAAAAAAGTAAACTTAGATTCTGTAGAAAAAGTAGATGATAGTTCAGGGTTTGTTTCAAGTGATATGAAACATGAACGTGACATCGTCTTGAAAGGTGAAGCTGCAAAAAGATTTCTAGAAATAATCTCAAAGTGATACATCAATGACTAGTCATGAAGTAGAGTATAAAATTGAGAAACTAAATATATCTCATACTCTATTAGACTTTGATTGTGGTGATGAAAACGTTAATGAGTATTTTAATCAGAGAAGCTATGAAGAAGTTGAATTAGGTAATGCTCAAATTTATGTGTTTATACTTGTGAATACAAATGACCTCATAGGTTTCTATACGCTTTCAATGAAATCTGTTCGTTTTAACTATGAAGGAAGAGAATATGATCAACCTGTGTGTTTGCTTGGGCAAATTGGAGTAAATAAAATTTTCCAAAATAAAGGTTGGGGAACAATATTAATTAAAGATGCAAAGAAGAGATGTAAAAAAATCTCAGAAGATATTGGAAGCATTGGTTTATTATTGGAAACATATAAAGAAGAATTAGTGAACGGGTTTTTCAAGAAACTTGGTTTCGAATATGTTGAACATCACAAAATGAAAAACCGAGGTACAAGATATAGATTGTTTTGCAAACATGAACATGAATAGAAAAAGGAGAAATGGATATAAAACAGCTTACTCTATTTAAAGCTTAAAGCTATTTTTGAATATTATTCTTTACTTTTTTCTAGCTCTAATCCTCTCTTCTTGTTTAATTACTGTAAGTATAATTACTTGTTCGAGTGTAAGATTGTTGAAGTTCAGTTCAGTACCTAAATCATCCAAAAAAATAGTTATTTAATAGGAATTTATATTTAACTCGAAAAAATCCCATTTTTAATATTTCTTTATGAAAGTATTTTCAATAAACGGAAAGTTTGCTACAAGAACTCGAAGAGTTTTCTATTACTATTGCAATCCTTCTTTTTTAAAATGTAATTTATTGTATAGAATCTATGAACCTCTTTAAATCCTCTTCTGGTAAATCAGTATATTTCTTATATCTCTTGAATTTTTTACTGAAGAATTTTATATCAACATAAATTTGTATTTTCTCTTTGCCTTCAATTTGTTTTCTGTCTGTTACAGGAAAAGTTGCCCAATATAACTTGTATTCTTTTGAATGCTTAAGTTCATATTGTTGTTGTTTTGGTCTTATCTTTCCTTGATACTCAACACTATCAATTATCATTTTTATGTCCAACAGAAACATGAGTGTAGAAGCAGTTCCAGCATTAATTATGTAAAGTCCCCATTCTTTTGCTTGTGGGTTGAATATTGGTCCAGATAAGTTTAGCGAAGCTCTTTTTGGTCTAAAGAAGGATAGGTATACTGTTACAACTGACAGAAAAATAGATATTGTAGAGAATATTAATGAGACTACTTCTGTCATAAATACTAATACACATTATCAATTAATTAACAGTTCGGTATATTGTTTCACCCATGGCACATTCACCCCAAGATAAAATACTGAACCATTAGATGTTGGATCAATTGGTAAGGAGATCCTAAAGATTAAAGAGTAGTTTGATTTAGAGATTATTACTATAAATAATACTTATGTTGCTTTGTTTTGTAATGTTAAAAAACAAGTGATAAGCCAAATTTAAGGTTACTAAGTCTAATTATTCCTCATGAAGTAAAGGTGTTTCTAAAAGGACATTTGTTAAGTCGATATTGTTAGGGTTTATTTTTTTTGGATAAACAAAAGAGAAGTGGCAGACGTAAGATTTGTTGTTTCTTATTATTTTGATCCAAACATTTTCTGGTTTTTCCATTATTATTCTTAACATCCATGATGTATTTTCTTCTGATACTCTAAGCAAGGCATAAAGAGTTCTTTTTTTTAATTCTAGTGTCTTATACTTTTCGAATTTTTCTTTTAACTGTTCTGCGTTCCCCCAAAAAAGGTTGGGAAAAACTTTTTCATCTTTATCAAATACTATTGTTATCTCTTTTATTTTATTGTACTCTGAAATATCTTTCAAGATTTCCTTCTTTTCATCAATAGGGATTCTTTGTTGAATACCTCTAGATTTTCTTAAAATTTGATCGAGGAGAAACCATATTGAATTGTCCATATATTTAATAAACGAATTAATTTCCATTTTAAATGCAACTTCTGTTTTTTGTATTTCTACATTACCTTTTTTATTTATCCAACCGTTTATTTTAAAATAAGAAAAACGAGGATCGACATATTCGAAAGATTGTTTGGGTGGAAAGGTTTTTCCATTTTTTCTTGCCAAAGTTATTGCATCTTCTATCCATAATTTGAAATTGGTATTTGCTGACCTTGCGGGAATTTTGTCAATAATAACCCATATCTCATCGTTATTGAAATCCAGAACTTTTTTACCACTATGTGTAACAGTATTACGTAAGTATAGAAACACACTGAATGCAAGTGATGGATTGATATATTTATCTGAATAGGGCTCGTAATGTCTAATTAGTTCATCAAAAATACGTTCATACCTATATCGTTTTAATTCGGGAAGATTATTTAAATACGCTTCTGTGAATCTTGAAGTTAGTTCCAAAAGTTCCAGACCAGCTGAAACATATGTTTCAAAGAGACATATAAAAAGGAACTTTATAGTTGGTATTTTAGTCCAATCAAATCGTATTTGATAATACTCTATTTGGTCTCTTACTAATTGGAAGTACGCAAGTCTATATTTAATGCTGTTTAATGTTTCAATATACCTTCCTTTTTTCACTAATTCATTAATATGAAAAACTAGTAAACTGTAGTCTCTTGATTCGTTATGTGCTTCCAGATAGTATGAAAACATACTCAAAACGCCAAGACTTGTATCAAGAACATGCCGAGAAATACTAATTTCTTTTTTTTCTTTTTTTTCTTTTAACGAATTAAAAAACTCATATTCGTTAAGCAAAATTTTTAACAAAAGTTCATGAGATTCTTTACTTTCTATTTCTTGCTTATCCTTATTTTGATTCATTTGTTATTAATATTATTTTATAACAAAATAAAAAAGTTTAGTTAAATATTACTGTGCAATTCTTCCTCTATTTTGATAAATAAATGAACTAGAATAATTTTCTTTCCAAGAATAAACTGCCTTTAAGGATAGTTAATAAGTAGTTAAAGGTTTGAATATTATCCTTTACTTTTTTCCAGCTCTAACCCTCTCCCCTCTCCCATCTTTACAATCCTTCTTTCCCCTGAAATTATTTTTTTTGTTTCCTTTTTCTATATTCTCTTTTCTTTCTAACCAACCTTATACTCTTTTTCTTTACCTTTGTTCTTGTTATTGCTTTTGTTACTGTTTTTAGTCCTAGTTCTGTACTATTAGTTCAGTCTCTTTTTTAGGATAATCTGTGGATAGTAATTCTTCAAGAAATTAGAGGAAAAATATGAAATCAATAATAAACTTTCTCTAAATTGTCTTAAGGTCTTCTTCTAGTTATAACCTCCTTACAAGAAGATGCTTTACTTTGCAACAAAATGAAAAATAAACTAAAGAAACTATTCATAGGGTTTAAATACTTATTTCTCGTATAGGCTAATGATGGAAATAAACAAAATTTATCTTAAAGATTGTATAGAAGGTATGAAGGAACTTCCTGAAGATAGCATAGATTTAATATTTGCAGATCCACCATATAATCTTCAATTGAAAAATGAATTATATCGACCTAATCAGTCATTAGTGGATGCTGTAAATGATGAATGGGATAAATTTTCATCATTTGAAGAGTACGATGATTTTACAAAAAAGTGGTTATCAGAATGTAGGAGGGTGTTAAAAAAAACAGGTTCTATATGGGTAATAGGGTCGTATCACAATATATTTAGAATCGGAAAAATAATGCAAGATTTAGGTTTCTGGATATTAAATGATATCATTTGGATAAAAACAAACCCTATGCCAAATTTTAGAGGTACTAGATTTAATAATGCACATGAAACTCTGATTTGGGCTTCGAAAAATGAAAAAGCTAAACCTACTTTTCATTATAAAGCTATGAAGGTATTTAATAATGATAAACAAATGCGAAGTGATTGGTATATTCCAATTTGTATAGGAAAAGAAAGGTTGAAATTAAACGGAAAAAAATTACATTCTACACAAAAACCTGAAGCATTGCTATATAGAATAATAATATCAACATCAAATGTAAATGATATAGTGCTTGATCCTTTTATGGGTTCAGGTACTACAGCTGCAGTAGCAAAGAAACTAAGAAGGAATTTTATTGGTTTTGAAACAAATGAAATATATGTAAAAGCAGCAAGAGAGAGAGTTGTTAAAGTCATACCCATGGATCCTGACATTTTGGATTATAAAGTGGAAAAAAAACCACCAAAAGTTCCTTTTGGTACTTTAGTAGAACATAATTATATTAAAGCTGGAGATTGGCTTTATTCAAAAGATATGAGATATAAAGCAATAATAAAAGCAAATGGGTCAATTGAATATCAAGGTAAAAACGGTTCTATTCATAAAATTAGTGCTCAAATTTTAAATAAAAAAGCAAATAATGGATGGGATTTTTGGTATGTAAAAGAAAACGATAATCTTGTATCGATTGATACTATTAGAAGAAATTATGCAAGTAAAAACATGAATTATATGAATGATGAAATAGATATGAGAAATAAAAAAGTAACAGACAAACTTTTAACTAATTACTTGGAATAATCTTCGTGCTTACTAATTATCTTCCCTATGAAGTTTTTAAAAGAATATTAACAAAGACAATCTTTCAAAATGCTAAAATAAGTTTATTAGAAAAAGTTGCTAAATATCCTTCAAGATATACAGGTTTATTTAGGCCTACCAAACCTAAATTAAAATTAATCCAGAACATTACTCAATCAAATGAAATTCTATTTGGCGATGCTTTTGAGATCATAATTAATGAATATTTGAATAGATTAGGTTTCTCTCCAATTAAAAAAAATTATTCCTATAATGGAAATGACTTAATGTTTGATCAGATTGTAGGAAAAGAAAATACTATTATTTACATAGAACAAAAAATAAGAGATGATCATGATTCAACAAAAAAAAGAGGTCAAATAGAAAATTTTGAGAAAAAGGGTGAATTATTATTGAAACTATATCCTGATTTCAAAATTACTGGTATAATGTATTTTATAGACCCAAATTTAAAGAAAAATCGAAGATATTATATGCAAGAATTACAAAGAATAAGTACTCAATTTAATTTTGAAACTCATCTCTTTTATGGAAAAGAGTTTTTTGAATGGATAGGAAAAGATGAAATCTGGTTAGAAATAACAAGCTATTTATCAAAGTGGAAAGAAGAGATACCTGATTTTCCCACAATTAATTTTGATGAAAATCCCGAAGAATCTTTTGAGGAAATCAAGCATCTACAACCTAATTTACTGATAAAGCTTCTAAGAAATGATGCAATATGTAAGGAGATTTTTCCCGAATTGTTCCCGGAAAAAACGACATTAAATCTACTTCTGGAATACTATATTCATGAAAGAGAAAAAAATAAGACTAATACAATGGTTATTGAACATTTAAAAAAAGTGTTGTGAAAAAAAATCTAAAATCACAAAAAAGATCTATATAATTGTACGATTTTTTGTTCAAAAAAAAACTATCACCGTTTGATTGACATGTTATAAAAATAGTTTCTGAAGAAAAACCTTTACATCCATTAACTCTCAGATGCTTTATACCATTATTTTGAAATAGATACTACATGCTTGAATTAAAATGAATTTCTGGACTAGTTGATTTTCCTTTCTTAATTATAAATTATATAATTTTCCTAATTGAATTGAGAGATAATTTTTCTTTTTCAAACCAAGCATGATCTATTATAGGAGGTTTTAAACGGAGAAGATTCAAACTTTGGATATATATTCTACATATATTATAAATATTGTTTGATATTCATCATTTGAGTTTCTCAATAAAAGATTATTCCATATTTTAGTTTCTAGTTTGAAGATTATGAATTATTTAATAAATGTCTTAAATTCGGGATACCTTTCTTTCATATTTTCCTCAGAATCATGTAATGGAATTTGTAGTGTTCCTTTTACTAATATTCTATATTCCTCAAGTTTAAGAATATGATTTGATTATAGCAGTGTGCCATTACTTGTTATGTTTGTTGTTATTTTTTTCGATAAATGTAGAGATTCTGGTAAAGAAATAATGTTTTCAGTTATGAATTGTATATTATCATGAAATCTAACCTTCTTAATTTAACTCAAATTAATTAAGTAGTAAAGATAATAAAAGAAGGTATCTAAATGTTTATTGCGGAGATTTATTATAGGGTTTTTAATTTTCATCTCCCACATCGAATAATACGCATTTATCAATAAATCCTTATATTAATTAGAGCAATATGAAGTTTTATTTGTGAAAATTTCAGGATCATCTAGTTCTCTCAATCTTTTAAGTGTAACACTTTTCCATTTATCATAAAAATCAACTAAAATACCTTCTTTTTCCTTTAATGTTGGTTTTCCTGTATCATCATCCATAATAAATTCAAATCCGTAATCAATCTTAAAATTAAATTGATCTGTATGCAAAACTCTTTCATGAGGAAACTTAATATCGTTATCCAAAGATGAACAAAAATTATAATGTCGAACTTCAATATGAATTGATGAGTTTGAATATAAACCAAGCCAGTCCATTATATTTTTCTTTGTTGATTGAGGATTATATCTATTTGCTTTCGGTGTTGTAGTACAAATAATAAAATTGCCATTTCTTATATTCTCCTTTTCAAATTGTTTTACTAACCAATTTAATGTTTTATAGTGTCGCTTATTATTAACTAAATTTACACCAAGATATCTGTCCACAATCATTACTTCCTTTGCAAATCTGAATATCTTTTTGATAAATCTTGAATGCACTTCTGTTAAATTATTTAATTCTGCTAAGTTTAATGATGTATTCTGTATTTTATTGTAGAAATCTATTTCTGTAATTAATTCCTCTGATACATAGCTACTACTCAATTTTCCAATTTCACACTTATTTCTACAATTATTGTAAGGAAGTATTATCCAATCTGGATTTTCTCTGCTTTGAATTTCACAATAAGCTATACATTCATCTTTTTTTTTCTTTCCTTCAATTTTAATTTCAATTATTCTTCTATTATTTTGCATATTCGAAAGCATTTCTTCTATGATGAGTCTTTCTTCTATTGGTATAAGTGAAAGGGTTTTTGATTTAATAGGTAAACTAAAACCTTCTGGTTTTAGAAGTATACCGTTTTTTCTAAGGGAAATCAATAAAGAAACTAATATTTTAGAACGATACATAATAAGCGTAGAATTTTCAGAATTGTCATCTAAAATTTTAGGAGATAATACAAATGTCTGTACCGTCATTCAAATAGCTCCTTATAACTTAGATCAAAGAAATCATCTGGCCATTCATTTATAAAATTACCATGTTTGTCAAATTCGATAGGAACTATATTAGCTCCTAGTTTTGTTTTTTCAACAAATATAATTGATATAAGTTTTGGACTTATTTTCTTTTTCCTAATGAGTTTTTTGATTCGTAGAATTAATTGTTGACTATGAGTTTCAATTATAAATTGTTTTGATAAATTCCTTTTAACATGTTCAACAAAAAATTCTCCCAATTCAGCTTGCAATCTTGGATTAAGATGTATCTCTGGTTGTTCTATTAAAAGAATTTCATTTGGTTTATTTGACATTATCGTTTGTACAAGAATGGGGAGAACCTGACTCACACCAAATCCAATATCCGGTAATGCCACCGGATATTTTGTGATATTATCTTCGAATTTCAAGGAATATACCCCTGATAGTTTGTCTTTATCTGCTGTATATGAGACTGTGTAACCGATTTTTAGTTTTTTCAACCAATTATTTAGTTCATTTATTTTATTTTTATATGAATAGATAAAATCTGCTGTTTTTGATCCTGAAACACCTACATTAATAGGTCTACTCCCTCCAAATATGTAATATCGAGATGGTTTATCTCTAAGAGGACCAATAAAAGTAATGCTCTTCATCAATTCAATGAATTGATTTCTATTCTCTTCAGTCACGTCATAATCAAAATATAAATTCTTTTTTCCATGTTCAAGTTTAAAAAACGTGTTGATTTTAAGTAATTCACCTTTAATTGGATTACCAACAAATTCAATAGATAAATTATGATGAATAAACTTAATTAATTTGTTAATTAGATCTGTTTCTATCTCCGATGGGTCTTTAAACATAATAATTCTAAATAATTTCTCAATTTTCATATTAATTGATTCTTCAATTAGAATCCTAAAATCATGATCGATTAAAATATCATCTTTTATTTCATTTAAACCAATTTCAACCTTTTTGCAAATTTTTTCAATTATTTTATCTTTTTTTAACAGAAAAAATTTGTTTTTTTCTAATTCTCTTCTAATTTTTTCTACTATATTTTTAATTTCAATTTTTTTCGCTTGACTATTTTCCTGATAAATTTTCAATATAGTTTCTATAGGAACTTTAATATTAATCGTAGGAATTTTATCGTTATCAAAATGAATCTTCTTTTCAATTTTTTCTTCTATATCAAAGACATCAATTTTAAATTTCTCTTCATATGCAGAATAAGAGATTATAAATGGTGTATCAATGTTTTCAACAATTGTGATTTTCTTGTATCCTCCAGATATTGACTCTCTCAAAAACGGTAAAAGAATCATCGGTATAACTCTTTCTGTACTTATTTTTGAAAGAGAACAAGTATATTTTATCCGCTGATAAATCCTAGAATTTTCTGTTTTGCAATATACTAATTTTGCTGAAATTAATGATTTTTCAATCTTTTTGCCATAATTTCTAGATATTCCCCATATTATTTTATCTAAAAGAATGTAAGGTCTCTCTTCAATCTTTTTTGAAATGTATGTTAAGTTGATTTTGAATTTTTTAAAAATCCTTTCCTTGTATGGTGAAATATGAAGATAATCTGAGGATCGCCACTGTAACCCAATTTCAACTCTTTTTCTAGTATCATGACCAAAAACAATTTCTTCGAAAGGTCCAATATCAACATAAGTCCCTTGATGTAGAAGAACATTATTTGGGTCATTGTCTTCTATAGTTTGTTTTAAGGCTAAAAGTGATTTCAAAATAGATGATTTTCCACTACTATTTTCTCCAAATATCAGTGTAATCGGTTTACATGGTATTCTAGAGCCCTTTTTTCCAAAGGCTTTAAAATTTCTTAAATAAATTTCAGTTAACATGAACAAACACCAAGTTTCTTTCATTCACACTCTTGATGAATTCTTTACAAATTTATGTAATAAAAATAAAAACTTTTCTGGAATATCTATGTTTAATTTTCACTAAGATATTTTATTATTTTAGGAAGTAGGAAAACATTTTTTCTTAATGTTGAAAAACTTAATGCTTCTCCTAGAAGTGTGTGAACTTGTTTAGGTATTTTTCCAAACATTGGATGACTAACTACATATCCATAGGTAAATGATTTGAAATTCCCACTTTCTATTATTACACGCATTGGCTCTTCCAACAAGCTCATATCACCAAAGTAAATGCTTGATAATGGTGATGATAATGCTCTTAAACGTTCAATAGTTGCTTTTTCAATATCTTCACTCAAAAAAATATCACTATCTTCTATTATATCAAGAGTTATTAATAAATATGAATCACCAGCAAATATAATTGGTGGACTTAAAAGTTTACTAAATTTTTTTGCTAATGAAAATGCATTATTTGTTGAGTTGATAAAATGATATAAGCTTGGATATTTTCTACTTTTTTCATCTTTTTTTACATTTCTTCCATAATAAGTTCTGACCATCTTTTCTAAGTAGTTTAATCCTTTATTTATTGTGTATAAGTTTCGAGGTTTTTCCAGATAATTAAGTATTTCTTGTTTATCTGTTTTGTCATAAGCTTTTACTGTTACACGAAAACCTTTTGCTATTTGTTGATTAGTGACTTTATAGAATAGATAAGAAGGTATCGTCATATCATTCCATCTACCTGCTTCATTAAATGTAAGTATAAATTCAGGAGAGGGATATAATCTGAAATGGTTTAATGCTGTTTTTATAGATGGAAAATAATTTTTCAAAAAATCATCTAAATAGATATTATCAACTGAAAATGCTCTTTTACTAACTCTTCCAAATAGACTGAATTTTCTTTTAGTTCTTTCCGAAATCTTGCTTCTGCTAAAAACTGGTAGGACATGTTCATTATTGTTGATTAGTATATCTCTAATAAAACTTCTTAACTGATGAAATTTGATATTTTGATCTTTTAGAGTGGCATTTTTGTTCAAAGCAGAAATCATAGACACTAATCTTGGCTTCAAATCTGTTTCTTCTCCTCTCATCCTTTTAATTACTTGCCTAAAATATTCTAGATTGATCATAGAATCGAAATAAGTTGTTGAGCCATAGTCTGTTTTTAAGGGGAAAGGAGGAAGGATAATTAAAATTTCATGCCATGAATATGTAGTTCCAAATGCTAATGAAGAGGTTCCTACTATATTTTTTTTAGGTGTTTCTTCTATTAATAATGTGTCACGAGAATCGTGAGTAATAGAAACTGCATCATAATTGTTTAAATGGAGGTATTCTACTAATGAATCTACAAACTGTTTATTGTTAACATAAAAAATTACTTTACCCTCTTGTAAATATTTTTCAAATGATTTTTTTCTATTGTCAATTCGTGATTTTTTTACAAGCTTGTCTAATATTTCAAAAATTTTTTTAAAATTTATTTCCTCTTCATATTTACCCTCACAAATAAATGATGCTGCACAATAATCAATATTGAAATTTAAGAGATATCTCAGAAAAATACCTTTAATCGGAGTATTAATTATTTTAAATTCCTCTGGTTCTTGAATGTCTTCATTAAAATTAGTTATTTGAAATTGTGTCATCCATTTTTTTGAATTTGGATCAACTAATGTGTTCAACATGGAAATTACTAATTTCATACTTGTGATAGATGCATCAGTAATTACAAAGCGAGGAACATTTATGTTATTATTTACCATTAATCGATTCCTTGCTTCTATTAGTAAATCAATAAAATTTTTTGCAACTGTTGGTCCAGAATTAGTTAATTCATCAAAGATGAACATATATGTCTTTGTGAATAGTAATTTCCAATTGTATGATTGTTTTAGAAAATAATCTAAAGCTTGGGAAGATACTAATATAACTTTTTGTCCTTGTTTCTCTAGTGCTTTTTTCAATCGATTTCCTGTTTCACTGAAAATTGTTTCATACCCCTTAAGTGTTATTGGATCTCTTATTAACTCTTTTTCTCTTTTACCAATAATTAATTCTAAATGGACATTTTTTTCTATATCATTTTTGATTAATCTTTGAATTTTATCTTTAGTTTGTATTAAGGTTGTAATTCTTGGACAGAAATACAGAATAGTAAAGTTTTTTTTAGTTTTTGCAAGCTTTTTAATATAATTTGCAATCACATAATTTTTTCCAACACCTTGAGATGAACCATTTATTATTATATTATAACAATCATTGGTTAATAATTTTAGGAAGTTCTTCTCATGTTCTTTTCTTACATTTTCTATTTCGTTTCTAGTAACACTCTGTCTTTTTACGATAGAAGGTTGAATCTTCTCTTTAGTTTCAGGATAAGCTTCAATAAATTCTGTTTTTTCATCCTTCAAAATTATTTTTAACTCCTCTCCTCTAGTTCCTTCAAAAAAATACATTCTTTTATTGTTTTTTTCTTTTATTCTCATCGATATTTTTCCACTCATAAATAATTCAAAAATTCGTCTTCTTTCAAAATCTTCCAATATATATTCTTTCTTTTTACCAAATTCTGTTTCCACTATAGTACTAGGAATCAAGTTACATAGAAATCGTAATATTTTCCTTAAATCGGTTTCAGATTTAATATGAAAAGAAGATATAGCTCCAGGTAAAACTATTTGAACTTCAATCTCACTGTTATAATTTTGAGTTTCGTTATAATATAATTGTGCATAGGAGAATACTTTTAAGTATTTCTGGAGAGCTGTTGCAATTCTGTAAAAATCTCTTGCAGGAATCTTTTTGTTCTTATGTAAATTTAGTTTTCTTAGTTTTTCCTTTGAAAAATCTTCGACAATTAATTGTTCAATATAATCTTGAAGTAATCGCTCTTTCGTCATATTTACAAAAAATATATATGATTTAATATCGCCAATACATAAGAACTCGATTTGGTTCATTTCATAATTAAAGGCTTCCTCTTGATTGTTAGATGTTTTCTTTCTAATGATTATAAAATCAGGTTTTTTTTCCCTAAATGTTGGTTCTATAAATATTTCTAATTCTGTATCTGGTTTTTTCCATTCAAGATTTGCATTTAGTAATACCGATATTGAACATTGAAATCCTGTTTTTATCATTCTTAAGGCTGTATATCCCACTTTTTGTTCTTCCAAAATATCTGTGATTTCTCTTTCATCAATCTTTAAGTCTGTTCTAAACATTTGCCTTTTTTGAAAATAATTTTTAAATATTAAGTACGAATCTGTGATGCTTGATTTTCTGATAAATAAATCGATTGCTTGTTCTATCTGTATTCCAATTACATTTTCAAGATATGAATTCAACTCTATTCTATTTTCAATATCTAAAATAGGTGGTTCAATTCTTATGCCTACAAAAGGTTTAATGTTGTAGCATTTTGATTTTGACGCAATTCCAAGAAAGAATCCAAATTCAAGTGCTTCTCCATATATTAATGGTGCTATTCTATTAATTTTCTTTTCGTAATTTACCATTTTATATCAACTTCTCCTGAATTTTTATTCTGTTTATCCCTTTGATGAAAATACTTGGATCTAGCAACTTTTTGGAATCAGGATATGGTAGATGAAATAACCTTTTTAAACTTTCAATACTAATTCCGCCTTTTTCATCTCCGTAAATGGTTAATATTCTTGAGAATTCTTTCAAATAAGAAATAGTTTCTTCAGACGATCTTTCATATGGTATTACAGTAAAAATAAGAGACGGTTGTAAATCTTTTTTAATTTCACCCTCAAGCTTTTCTTCTCTTCTCGAACCAAAAATCAACATTCCAACTATTTTTCTCTTATCTCTTCCATTATATTTCAAAGGTTCATTAATATATATAATTAATTGTCTATTTGATTTTGACTTTGGCAGTAATTTTCCAATTTCTCTTGAAGGAGTAAAAATAGCTTTTTCATTAAAAACAAACAATGGAATTTTTAATTGTTTATTCTTTTCAAATATCCAGTCAATAATGGTATCTTCTTTACTAAGATCACTATCTTGTATTTTTCTATTTACAGATTCAGATATAATGTCATAAGTGCTCTCCGTTCTTGAACTATGTTTAGCTCTTATTAAAATTAGAATATCTTCTTTTGCTAATTCTGATACTATTAGTGAGGCTAATTCAAAATTTATATCGCATCCTATGTTTCCAAATGAATCTTCTATAAAGTTTTCCTCCATTACATTAATTTCTCGTTCATCAGTTAGGTGAGCATAAGCTGCGATATTTCTTATGTATCTTTGTTCTTCTTTAATTATTTCGACCCATTTTTCTGATGAAAGAGAAAGTAATAATATATCTTTTGTTTTTATTAATTTATCAAGAGCTTTATCATGTAGAGTATATCCCGCTGTAGAAGTATTTTTTAAGGAGTGTGAAGTAAAATACCATTCATCCATAAATAATCTTCCAAAAGCTTTATTTATATTATGATAATTTGATAAAAACTTGTACAAATAGATACCAGGTAAAGCAATTTTTTTCTCTTTGGAAGCTGTTTGATAAGTAAATAATTCTACTTTACCTATGTTATCAAAAGTATAAAATGAAAAAGGTCCATCGAAGTATTTTAAGATTTGATTTTTTGACCATACTACATTCCCGTTTTTTCTAATACCATCTTTTGTCATCATTTGAACATTAATACGTCTTCTTGACCTATTGATTGTACTTTTATTTTGCCAGATTTTCTTTATTATTTGCCTAATCTCTTTTTCTTTATATTCTTTTGATAAAGAATCAAAAGAAAAGCCTTGAGAATATTCGAAATATTTTGTTTCCCATGAGTGTACTCCTTTTAATAACATATAATAAAATTCATGAAAAAGACTTCTTTTTACTTTCTTCGATAAATATGGGATAAACCAAATGTTATCTCCTCCTTTTACAAATCTAAATTCATGATTAAGCCTTGTTAAAGATTGTTTAATATCAGGGTCATTAATTAGGTATAGTATTGCACTATCTATAACTGCCTTTAAAGATGCAAAAAATCTATAATTGTCGTTGTTTAGTCTTTCTCTCAAATCTGTATTAATTCTTTTGTGATATATTTCAATTTCTTCTGGAAAAAATTCAGTATTTGCTATAAGATAAGTGATAAATTCTTGTAATCCATATTCTTTATCTCCATACCAGATAGATGTTTTATTTTTTTCATCAATTCCTTCATTCTTTTTTAAATAAATATTTTCATGAATAAAAACTATCAATCTTTTTGGATTTATTTGTTTGGGAGAGATGTTTATCTTTTGAATTCTTTCTAATTTCTCTTTTTTTGCGCATAAGTAATGATCAAATTCTGGAAATTCACAATTTTCAACAATTTCCTTTAGTTTATCAAATAATTCTTCAAAATCTTTATAACTTATTTCGTTAAAACCTAAAAGTATTGAAAAAGCGAATAATTTATCTTTAATATCTTCAACCATTTCTAAGAATTCTTGGTCATTTGTATCCATTTGTTCCATTATCCATTCTTGAAGGTTAATGAGTAAAGGCAAGATTGTTTTTTCTTTATTCCAGCCTTCTCCATATATTCTGAAACAATAAAGGTTTTTATCATAATCTTCATGAAGATTAAGAAATTTTGGGCAGCTTCCTACAGAGATTAATCCAGGAAAAGAAGGAAATGACATACCTTTGAAACTATGATTTATTATTTTCTCAAACAGAGTTTTCTCTTCAGCTGATAATTTTTTAATAAATTTATCATTCTTAAGTAAGACGGTACATTCTTTCTTAAAATCTAAATATCTGTCGTATGCAGCATTACGAACTTCTTCATTTCTAATGTATTTTATATAATATTTTACTAATTTTTTCTGAACTGGATTATTAATAATGTTTGAAAATTGCTCTGTAGCTTTAATGGAAACTTCTTCTGCTTTTAAAGCTGTTTTAAAAAATGAAATTGGAATCTCATTTTCATGAATTTTCTCATTTGCGTTTCTAAATCTTGATTCATTTTCTTGAATTTCAATATAAGAAAAAGTAGAACCAACTTCTTCTGATTTCCATTCATCTCGCTTTGCTTTATCCCATAATGTTGCTGGATTTTCATACTTTTTTTCTTTTTTCATTAACTCTTCTTTAATTGTGATTATAACTTTGTCGCTTATCTCTAATAATGTAGTATTAGGACTTTGGACAATTCTAGATTTTAGCTTTTTCACCAGTAACCAATTTTGTAACGAGGGATCAGATATTTCATTAATTTCTTCTAATGTATTTTGATACGCTTTGTGAACTATTCTACAAAAATCATCAAAGGGATATGTTATAGTACAAAGCATATCAAAGAATTTTTTATCCTGAATATATTCTGAAATTAATTTTGAGAAGAATATAGACCAAAATTCTTTATCTATTCCTTCTGTTAGTTTTACTAATCTAGCCACAAACTTCTCTCCTCATAGGTAATTGTACTAAAACTTATCTTGAATGTTAAACAATTTCTTTTTTTATTTATATAATTTTTGATAATAAATGTTTTCATCTTTTATTCATTTATTATCTGTATTCAATAAATTATTCATGAGTTTAGTTTTATCTTTTTAATATTAATCAAAAATATGCTATATGTTTAACTTTGACGACTTAGAGTAATCTCAAATTGTTGTTATAGTAGTTAGATTTATTTTTTATTTATATTCACCCACTAAAGTTTTATTTAACTCGCTTCAACTCTTTAAATTAAATATGTCTAGTTGATAGATACATTTTCATCCTCCTATACGCTTGAAAATACTAGATGATTCTCTAGTTTAAATTATATGGTTAATGTAAGAAGATATACAAGTTTAAATGCCATAAAACGGAGACGTTGGCCATGAAACAAAAATAAATAGAATACTGTTGTTTTCTAAGTGCAAAGAAAAATATATAGAAGTATAAAATACAAAAATTAGTGTAAGAGAAAAATAAGAAACTCAACAAGAATTTACAAAAAGTAGTTTAGCATAAAAAATAAGAAAGTATTTTATTATGGTGCAATTGCTAAGACATGACAAAATAATATGGTTGTTTGGTGATTTAATTAGAAAAATTTAATAACCAAAGTAATTAAAAAATTGAGGATGGAAATAGAGCATATTTTTTTTGACGACGGAGGAGTGCTAAACAATAATAATTTAAGAGAGAAACAGTGGCAAAAACTAATTTACGAGTTTTTTAGTCCTAAATATGGGAAAACACTAGATGATTGGAGTAAAGCAAACGAATACGCATTTCAAAGGTACTTAAAAAACTATTACAACTCAATAAAGGATGATCCTGACATAGATTATAAAGAACTAATATCTTTCTTAGAGTTCAACTGGATTAAGGATATGTTTGTTTACCTCGATTTAATGGAGAATTTTCCAGATAAACCATTGAAGCTAGCTAGAGAAGCAGTAGTTTGGATCACACAAAGAGTGCAATCTGCTGTTCCTGGAATAGTTGAAGTCGTTAAAGAGCTAGCTAACCAGGGATATAAACTATATACGGCTTCAGCTGAAAATTCTTGGGAATTGAAAGGATATTTAAAAGGAATGGGTATAGACCACCTTTTTACCGAGTTTTATGGATTAGATGTCCTAAATAGAGCAGGAAAAGATACTATTTTTTATAAACGTATGTTTGAACATGCTGGCGTGGAACCTAAAAATTCTATAGTTATTGACGATAGACCCAACAAGTTGTATTTTGCAAAAGAAACAGGAGCAACAGTAATACAGTCTAGAGTGTTAAAAGAGCATGATGTGGCAGTGAAATACTTTTATGAAAGAGCGGAAGAACTACTACCTCTTATTGAAAAAATTAACAACACAAATAAACTATGAAAAATTAAAGTGTAGAAACTAAAACAAATAAAAAATGAAAAAAAATTCTTCAAAATTTCTATTCTTTTACGAAAGATTGATGGCCAAAGATAATTATTACCAATAACGCGTAGACAAAGAAAAGAACTGATCTTACTATTTCTGTTTTATCACCTAAATCAAACATTTCTCCAAAGAGGTTAACAAAAAAATGAAAGAAAATAACTGCTAAAATACTTCTGTTAGTGTTGTTAAATACCCAAGTTATTAATATAGATTGGATTATTATGTTGAACATAAATAACCAAAATTGATAACTATTGAACCCTAACTCATTTTGATAAGTTCCTTTAATGAAAAAAAGTGGAATATGCCAAACAGCCCAAATGAGACCAAGGAATAAACTGGATAGCAAAGCGGAAAAATTAAGTTGTAATTTGTCTAAAGCATATCCTCTCCACCCTACTTCTTCGAAAAAAACAGCAACAAGGTTCAAGCTTATTGTTACAAAAATTAGACTTGGATTTGTAAAAAAATTTCTTATTCCAGTAAAATTACTCTCACCAAATTTAAAAAGATAAGCTATTAGAATTGCTAATAGTGAAGCTGATAAAGTAACAACTATTATAATGCCAAACCAAGAAAAACCAATACGACTAAAATTAATAACTCTTTTCCAAAATTCTTTTTTGTTACTTTCTTTGTTTAAATAGAGAAGAATAAGAGAAACAACAGAAGGGCCTGTTCCTCCAAGAATATAGAAAATGACAGTAGGAAATTGAAGAGCTTCTTTTTTGGAGAATATAGCAATAAACCAAAAAGACCAGGAATAAATTAAGGTAAAAGCTAAATAAGACCAAGGAGAAAAAAAAACATTTTTTTCTAACATTTAATGTCAATTCAAATAAATCTTATTTAATTATTACCATTTGATTTTTAGAATTAGAAAGTTTCATTGAATTACATTTTCAAAGCTCTAAAATAAGAGAATTTCTGAAAAATTAGTTTTTTAATATTACAAAAAAGAAAGGAGAAGAAAAAAAAGAAACTTATTTGGTTATAATCTAAACCTTTGTAGAATTTAGAGTAAATTCAAGGATTTGTGCTTTTCTACAATAGTTTGTACTAACTGATCTAGCGCTTTGAAATCCTCTTCTTTTGGATAGCCTTTACAGTATACTGGAGTTAGAATTTCGGCACTTTTTAATTTAGGAACCATAGCAACTACTTGTTTTACAGTATTTGAAAACCAGCCGTAGGAACCTATTACAGTTATGAATTTTATTTTTGGTCTAATAGCATTCAGTAGATAGGTTGCATAAACTGCAAGAGGATGAGGACCTGCATGTACAGTGGGTGTTCCAAGAACAACAGTAGCTGCTCCCACAAGATTAATAGCAAGTTTACCTATATCTCCTCCTACTAAATCGAATTGATAAGCTGTTATACCTTCTTCAGCTAACTTTCCTACAAGGTATTCTACCATTTTTCTAGTTGTCCCGTGCATAGAAACATAAGGAATGACAACCAGATTCTCTCTTTTGTCAGAGATCCATTCTTCATAAGCATTGAGGATAAATTCTGGTTTATCATAAATAGGCCCGTGACTCGGGCAGATAAGTTTTATGTCTAACTCTGCAATTTTAGCCATATTACGCTTTATAATGTTACTAAATGGCATCATTATTTCTGCAAAATATCTTTTGGCAGCTTCGTAGACCAACCCCTCGTCAGTGACGTAAAGATCAGTTGTTGCTATATGTGAACCAAAGAAATCACATGAAAAAAGAATTTTGTCTTCAACTAAATAACTAACCATTGTTTCAGGCCAATGAACCCAAGGAGTATGAATAAAACGTAAAGTTTTATCACCTAAGGATATTTCTTCTCCATCTTCAACTACTTTAAACTGTTCTTCTGGGATAAGAAGATGGTTTGTTAACATGTCTTTTCCTTTTTCTGTAGTAACTACAGTAGCAGAAGGAAAGAGCTCTAAAACGGCAGGAATAGCTCCTGAATGATCTTGTTCAGAGTGATGGGAGATGATGTAATCTATTTGAGAAATAGAACTTAGCTGTTCTAATAGTTTCTCTGTCATTGGTGGATCGACAGAGTCAATTAGCGCTGTTTTTTCCTTTCCTTTGATTAAGTAAGCGTTATAGCTTGTTCCATCAGGTAAAGGAATAAGGGAGTCAAAAAGCCTTCTATCCCAATCAACAGCTCCTAACCAATATACGTTTTTAATTATTTCACGCATTTTCATAGTAAAATGAACTATTTATTATTAAAAAACATTTCTTTTAAACAACAAATTTGAATGCTTAATTAGTCCGTCTTTTTAAATTTCTATTTTCTAAAACGTTATTTTGCCTTTCCTTTTCTCCTTTTTCTAATCCTTTTTCACCATTTTGTTTTTGAAGCTTAGAAACGACCTTTGATTTTTTCCAGTTCTATCGTTAGTTAAGATATTTATAAAATAAAATAAGTTATAACCAAGATTTCTAGTGGAAGTAGAATCAAAGCAATTAATGTTAAAATCGTTATATATCTGCTTGTTATCGTCCCATCTAAGTTAAAATAGTTAGCGTAAGCAGTATTATTTACTGCAGGAGGAGAAAGACTTTGTATTATTAAAGAAACTTGAGCAGGAATTGCTAAAGGAAAGAAAAATATGGGTATTGTTGCTAATAACCCCCCTCCAAATCTGGTGACTATTCCTCGACTAATAGCTGCTTCCTTCCATTCTTGTTTTTTTGGGAATCTGAACTTTAATCCTACTAAAGCTAACATTAAAAACATTGTTACATCTCTGAAAATATTTACTCCAATGTTATTTGGAACAACGTTTCCTAAACTAACTCTCAAGATCGCTCCGATTATTAAACCTATAGAAGGTGGAAATAAGAGCATCCCTCTCATTATTTTCCATAGAGACTTTCCTTCAGTAGAACCAAAATAAATACCAATAAAAACGCCCAAACTGTTTCTAAGGATCACATTAACTATTAGAAAAATAGAAGCAGCGAGTAATCCATCATTACCTACTAAACCTATGATTATTGGAAAAGGGTAAAAAAGACTGTTCATAAAACTTACTGCACTAATTTCAGCTCCTTTTTGTGTATTAGTCATATCTAGTCTGTTTCGTATCCACAACCAATCTATAATCATAGAAAAAATGCAAGTTAGAATACCAACTAGTACAATATAACCCCAAGATATTGATGTATCATCAATTCCTAACATTACAAAAATGAGAAGAACAGGAGTAAGAATATTTAAACCAATGAAAGTCAACCATTTACTTAATTTTTCAGAGTTTTTTAAAAATTGGAGAAGAAAACCAGCTAATATTCCTCCGTAGATAGTACCTATTCTAATAGCTAGTTCAGTAATATAATGCATTAATCTCATTTCTTTGATTTTATAGTCTTTTTTAAATTTACTTTTTAACGAAATTTTAATACAAAGAGTCTATTTTACTAATGCATAATAAAACTATTTTTCTATAGATATTAGTGAATAACTATTAAAGCATTAAATGAACTTGCAAGTTTTAACTAGGTCATCTAAATGCGAACAGAAATAAAAAAATTGATTCTAACGAACCAGATTTACAAACATTAACCTAAGAAAAATAATATGAAAAATCAGTAAAAGATATTCAGAAACATTTATTAAAGCTCTTAGAGCAGACAGACGAGAATAAGAACTTACTTTTGTAGAATCAATGGAAGAAGAAAAAGAAGAATTAGCTATATGAACCTATTAAGACGAGCTGCAACCGAAAGAATTGATTTAAGTTAACTATTACGAAAACTATTAATGCTAATGAAGCTATAGTTACTATAGTGTATATGTCAACGACAATTCAAATAAAGAAAGAGACAAAAGAAGCTCTCTTTAATATAAAAAACAGATTAGAAAGAGAATTAGGTCGTCGTTTAAGTTATGACGAGGTTATAGAATATTTATTAGAAAAAAATGAATCCACCTTTCCAAAAAAAGTATTAAGTGAATTTGCAGGAACGCTTGAGACTGAAGCCAAAGAAATATACGCTAATTTACGGAAGGAATATAGAGAAAATGACTAGTCGCTCCCTAAAAGCTAAAGCTGCAGTTGTGGATACTGGTGTTCTGTTGGAGTATTTGACTTTAGACAAGACAAAAAAAGATTCAAGAAAATATTTTAATTATTTGAATTCAGAATTATTCCAAAATCATAATTATAAACAAATATTCATTTCTTTTTTGACAAAAACGGAACTTTTGTATATAAGTTGTAGAATAAAGGGCTGGAGAAAAGCAAAAGAGTATGTAAGCAGCCTTGTAAATTCTTTTATTATTGTATCTAATGATGAAATTGATGAACTTGCAGCTTTGATAAAATGCAAAATCCCTATTGCGCTACCTGATTGTTTTAATTTAGCAATAGCTAAAATCTATAAAATACCAGCTTACTTTCTAGAAGAAAAAGAATTATCATCCCAAACACAAAGAAAAATAATAACTGAATTAAATATCGATTTACACATTATTCAAAAAAGAGTATAACAGCTTTAATTCATTTCTCTTTACCACTGATTAATCACTTTCTCAGCAAAACCTAATAATTTGTCTACTTTAACCTCTGTTCCATCATCTAAAATGACTTTTCCAGTAAAATATCCAAAAACTTGATGTTGAACTGATTTAAAAATCAGCAAGTTTACTTTTGAATTTCTGTCTATAATGGGTTCGAAATCCATTTCAAATCTTCCATCATTGCTTGTGAATTTCCAAGGTTTCAAGTAATCAGATTCATCTATGTGAAAAGTAATCTGATCAAGTTTGTGTCCTTTGTTATTGTAATAGAAAATGTTCTCTGTTGCTGCAGAAGTGTCACCAAAACCATATCCTATATTAAAACCTACAGAAACACCATCTTGTATTCCTGAAGCTGAACCCCAGTACCAGATGTCTTTATAAGGCCAAACTCCCCTTCCCCAATCCAATACCGCAAAACTATTCTCTTTTTTAAAGCTATACTCTTTATTACCATATTTTACTGTCCCTTCAGTAGGCATACAGTTAATTTTTTGATTATAGTAGAAGCATTTAGGTTTATTTTTCCAAGGAGTGGCGATAACCATTGTATCCATGCCTTTATAGATTCACAATAGTAAGCAACAGAAAAATTGATTTACGATAGCAACTCCGAAATTTTATAACACTAGCTACGATCTATAATATTGCTTACTTTCTGAACTAAAAAAGTAATCTTGCTCAATAAAAGGAAGTTATAACTAAACTAAATATCACTTGACATAAGAAAAAAAATTAATCAATTTTGTTTCACGTTTTTTACCATCGATTCATCACTTTCTCAGCAAATCCTAATAGTTTGTTTATTTTTACCTCTTTTCCATTGTCTAAGATTACTTTTCCTGTAAAATAACCAAAAACTTGGTGTTGTACTGATTTGAATATGAGAAGATTTACTTTTGAATTTCGATCAATTATTGGCTCAAAATCCATTTCAAACCGTTCATCGTTACTAGTGAATTTCCAAGGCTTAAGGTAATCTGTTTCATCTATATGAAAAGTAACTTGATCGAGTTTGTGTCCTTGATTATTGTAATAGAAAATATTTTCTGTAGCTGCAGAAGTATCACCAAACCCATAACCTATATTGAAGCCTACAGGAACCCCATCTTGTATTCCTGAAGCTGACCCCCAATACCAAACATCTTGGTATGGCCAAACTCCTCTACCCCAATCAAGAACTGCAAAACTGTTGTTTTTCTCAAAAATGTATTCTTTATCGCCATATTTTACTTTTCCTTCTGTAGGCATACAATTTATTTTCTGATTATAATAGAAACATTTAGGCTTATTTTTCCACGGAGTGGCAATTACCATAGTATCCATATTTGGTTCTTGATGAAGTAAAAGTTCTCCTTTGATATCTGATTTTTTAGTAAAATTGGGAAAATTAAATCTAATTATCCTTTGTTCATTCTTCTTTTCTATATTTATACTCAGTTTTTTGCCTTTATACTTAATATCACCAAAATCAGAAGAAAGAGGTAAGTTTGTTCTACCTCTTGTGAATAACTTCATTTCTTCTCCTGTAACAAAAGTTTTTTTCTTAAAATCTAACCAGACTATATTATATAATCCCATTATCCCTAAATCAGCTATAGTAAAGGTGATCGCATAATCTGGATGAATAACAGCATAATAATCCCATTCTTTTATTCTGAACCATTTTTTCCTAATTTTTTCTCTATTGTATTTTAAATAAGGTTTCCTTGACCAACCTTTGTAGTTCAAGTGGCCTTTTTCATTTAGTAATTCTCCTTCTGAAATTATCTCATTTTGAGTAGACATCACTTTAACAATCTTTTAAAATTCAAATATTTTTCTATAAGGGGATTCAAGATATTCAAAGATTAGAATTATAGTGTTTAATCATTTTGAATAATAAATCATCGAAAATTAAGTATATATTAGTAAACTGGAATTTTATTTAGATGTTTAATGTAAGATTTCCAACTTCTCTCAATGAAGCTAGAAAATTTCAACAAATTGTATCCCAACAAATCTCCCTCAAAGATGAATTTGGAGATATTAACTATATTACCGGATTAGATATCTCTTACAAGAATAAAAGAGCTTATGGCGCAGCAATTGTTTATGATTGCAAAAATAAGAAAGTAATTGAGAAAAAAAGAGTAGAAATGTTACCAAAATTCGAATATGTCTCAGGATTTCTTTTTATGCGAGAGGTGCCAATATTTCTAAAATTAGTAGACCAACTAGTAAATCAATCTGATTTATTTCTTGTAGATGGGCACGGAATAGCTCATCCTGCTTATGCAGGGTCAGCTACCGTTTTTGGGTATTTCATAAAAAAGCCTGTAATTGGAGTAGCAAAAGCTCCAATGAATGTTTTTGAATTTGGAAGTGAAGAAAAAAGAGAAGATTTTCTTATAACAAACCTTTATGTAGGAAAAAGACTTGTTGGAAAAAAGATAGCTTACAAAGATAAAAATTGGAAACCAATTTATGTTTCACCAGGTAATAACATTTCAATTTCTTCTTCCTTAGATGTAGTTATTAACTTGCTTGACTCAAAGCACAAGCTTCCTAAACCACTATTGCTTGCTCATCTAGCAGCAAATGAGTACAAAGAAAACATATATCATTAACACAATTGTCCTTCCAAAACTAATAAATAAAATCGCGCTTTTTAAGAAGCATTATCACAAATAATTTCATTGATTCTTCAACCATAAAACTTTGTTTGCAACACTTTAAAAAAGAAATAAAAAGGAAAAATAGTTTTAGATTTGGAGTTTAATCTTAGATTTTACTTTTTTAAGTTAAATACAAGGCTTTTAACAGTCATGGGATAAACTTGACCTGAATAGAGAGGTTCTCCAATATCTATCCAGTCTCCTTCTTCTAATTCTATTTCATCAAGGCACATGAAATTATTTTGAAGCGATGTTTCTCTCTTAAGAGTTAGTCCCACCGTTCCTCCTATGTCTTCTTTAAAAATCAAAATGATCAGTTTGTTGTTACTAATTGAATTAGCAAATGAAGTTTCTAGTGCTTTTGCAAAAGATTTTATGTAATATTCGCTTCGATAAATCGGTTCGTCAAAAAATAGTGCTACAATATCCTCTCCTTCTTTCATATCAAATTTCAAATAAGCTTGATGAATAGCCTTTTTTGTCTTTTCGATACTAAATTCTTTTTTGTTCAAGTTTACTTTAATTACTGGAATATTTTTTATAGGTAAGTTCAAATTTCTATCAACATAACAAGTAGATCCGGAAACAGTGAGTGAAAATGAACCCGCTCCAATAACTGTTGCTCTAATGGTATTTTCAGGTTCAATTAGGGGAATATCCTTCTCTTTAATCAGTTTTTTTATCTCTTTTGCAAGTCTTTTTCCTATATCATCATATTCTATTGTTTCTTTTCCGTAGATATATTCAGCTACTCCTCCAGAAAAGGAAAAACCATCTATTTTTACTGAATAATCTAAATCTTCAGTCATCATAAGCTTTTTTGCTATTGTACTTTTTGCTGGACCTAAAAGAACTTCGATTAAAACTTCTGCGTAAGTTTTTACTATCTTTTGAATATCACCCTCAGATATTGTATCTCCAACTTGATAACTCAATCCTAATTGCTGCATAATAAACTCTGTAGGCTCATCTATTCTCGTAATTTTATAATTCTTATCTACACCAAGTAATCTCCCTCCAATATTAATGCATGCAGTGCTTAACACATCTCCACAAGAAGCTATAGCTAAGTTACTTGTTCCTCCTCCAACATCTACATTCATATATGTTTTTTGATCAATTTCTGAGCGAGAAACAATACCACTTCCCATCGCTGCTAGATAAGATTCAAAATTAGGACCCGCAGTAGCACTGACAAACTTACCTGATTCAGAAGAAAGACGTTGCACTATCTCTTCTGCATTCTTTTTCTTTGCTGTTTCTCCTGTTATAATCACTGCTCCAGAATTAACCATTTCCTTTTTTATACCAGCTCTTTTATATTCGCTTTGAAAGAAAGAGATTAATTTCTCAATATCTATAGTAAAACGGTCAAGCAAAGGAGTATCAATTATTTTCCCTTCATAAATAATTTCTCTATTAGTGAGATGAAATCTGTTCGTCATATTAAGAAAATTTCTTTCTCTTTGATATGATAAGCGTGAAAAAAATAAATGAGAGGTAGAAGAACCCACATCTATCCCCACACTTAGCAAGGTCATATATTCTTTCGAATCAATTTCTGTAGAATGTTTAGTTTCGCTTTGCTCTTCTTTCCTTTCTTCTGAAAATGTTTTCTCTAATAACTTTATTTTTTCTGGTGCTTTCCTTATAATTTTTATTTTAACTGGAGAACCACAATGAGTTTTTAGTTCCAGCTTCTCATCAGAATTTAAAATCCGCTTCTTCTCCTCAGGTTCAATTTCAAATTCTTGCTTACAGACTGAGCAGAAATAAACAATATCCGTTGATTTATCCGTTCTTGGTAATATTGGCCCTTTATCTATTACATGTCTAATCTCTCCCCGAGCTTTTCTTCTTGCACCCAGCAAGGTCATATTATATATTCGATCAATTGAATCAATGAATACATTAAATACTTCATCTCGATTGAGAATTTTCTCTAAAGCTCTCGCATATTCCTTTCTAACTTTTTTCAATTTTTCAAAATCAGTCATCAATTCATTGTCGTTTGAATTCAAAAGATCTTCATACTCTTTAACAAATTTTTTTGACAGTGCTTCTGCATTTTGTGGGAATAGTTTAAACAAAATTGCTTGGGTAGTTCCTATAATTGCCCATTTAACATTCTCCACATTTATACATAAATTGGTTAAATCGTCAGAATCGTTTTCCATATTTATTAGACAATTGTAAGATATAAATATGTTTTTATACTATAAAAATACAATAATGTATGTGGGGCAAATGGTTAGAAGAACAATGTTGGAAAGAGCAAAAGCTATTTTTGAATTCATTAAAAAGGTTGATGAACCGTTCCCCAAGTCAAAATTGCAAAAAATAGGGCTGAATCCTGAAACAGCAGAAAAGTGGTTGGAGTTAATAATATACATCCAAAGACAACCGAGAATAAGGCTTGTAAAAACAAAGAATACAACAATAATAGAAAAAACAGAAAAAGGGTATCATGTGATGAGTAGAGAGGTGTTTATGGATCCGACTAGAAGCTATAAGGAACGTTTTTACGCTTTACAAGATTATTTAAGTGCTTTAATTACTACAGAAAAACTAGAAAAGGAGCAAAAATAGATTCTCGGAATAGTTATTATTTGTTCATATTTTGAATGACCTCTGCAAGCGTTTGGAATTGTTCAAGGGAAGGTTTTTTTATTACTCTATCTTTTGAAATAACTATTCTATCAAAATCTAATCTTTTTGCATTAGTAACTCGAATAGGAACGATTGAACTGGGTAAGATATTGCCAAATAAATCTATGTCTCTTACTCCCCTATCCTTTTTCTTTAATTATAATAATTATTCTGGTTTCAATAGCTCATTTGTTAGGAAACTCTTTTGATGCTTTTTTAAGCAAATTTAAGGAAAGCTTCCAGAAAGAGCTTCTCTACTGTTTGTATTGGTCTTATATTTCACTTTCCTTTTCTAACTCCTTACCGTCTAAAAAAAGAAAAAGAAGAGAAGACCCAAAAATAAACAAAAGTAAAATTTTGCTCAAACTTTTTATAGATAAATAGTGTTTATTATCTGACCAAAATGTTATGGGTTACAAGAGATTATGTACATGTAGATAGAGTAGCTTGTCCTTGGTTGATCAAGCGTTTTGTTGACAAGAAAGCCCAATTCGTTTTCTTGCCTAGAGAAGAAATAACTGAATTTGTAGAAAAAACAGGAGCAATTCCTTTTGATACAGGAACAGGAATAGAACTCGATCACTTTGAACGTGATGGAGTAAAGTATTGCACTTTTGACGCAATTATTGAAAAGTATAATCTAACAGAAGATCCCGCTTTAGCAAAATTGAGAAAAATAGTCCGTTCTGGGGATACAGAAAGAGAACCAAGTGAAAAACTAGCTTATGGTTTAGAAGCAGTAGCAAGTGGAGCTCCTCTATTGTGTGAGTCTGACCACGATGCTTTGGAGTTGGAATTCCCATTTTACGATATTTTATATGCTTATCTCCAAAGAGAAGTAATATTAGAACGATATAAGAAAGAAATAGCTGATCTAAAAACACGAGGAGAGAGAAGGAATTTCATTAAAGAAAAAATGAAAGAGTTGTAGAAATATTTCTAATTTATCATAAAACTATTTTTACTCTTTTTTCTTTTTTCAGAAAGAGATAAAAAATATAATTTGACGAGTGTTCACACTATAATTAAAAAATGGTGAGTGAAATTACCAAGAAGTCAATTTCCACTATCCACGAGTACTTAAAAAGTTTTAAGTTGGATAGTAAAGAAAAAAAACGAAATTACTCAAAAAAACTAAATCAAAAATCAACGAAAATTGATTATTTGGAAATTGACGGAAAGAAAATTATCAGATACACTAACGAGTTCTGGACTTCTAAACAAAGACAAGCAGCTTCAATCCATGAAATATCTTATAGAGCTTGCTTTAAGGCCCAACTACCTAGATTTTTTATTCAGTTGTTAACTAAAGCAGATGAGATAGTATATGATCCTTTTAGTGGAAGAGGAACAACAGTCATAGAAGCAGGAATAATGGGAAGAAGAGTGATATCAAACGATATTAACCCTCTAAGTGAGATATTAACAGCTCCTAGATTCTTTGTCCCAACAATAAAAGAAGTAGAAGAAAGGTTAAGCGAGATAAAAGTAGATTATAGATCTGAAGCTGAAATAGATCTGTCAATGTTTTATCACAAAAAAACAGAAGCAGAAATAGTGTCTCTAAAGAATTATCTAAAAGAAAGAAAAGAAAAGAATGAAGAAGATATGATAGATAAGTGGATAAGAATGGTAGCAACAAATCGCTTGTCTGGACACTCAAAAGGATTTTTTTCAGTATTCACTCTTCCACCCAACCAAGCAGTATCACAAGAAAGACAAAAAAAGATCAATGAAAAAAGAGACCAAGTTCCAGAATATAGAGAAGTAAAAAAACTAATAGTAAGAAAAACAAAGGCCCTACAAAGGAATATAACGAAAGAAGAAAAAGTAAAACTAGCAGAAGCAGGAAAAACAGCAAAGTTCCTAACATCTGACGCAAGAAAAACACCAGAAATAGAAGATGAAAAAGTATCCCTGATAGTAACTTCTCCTCCATTTTTAGACGTGGTGCAATATTCAAAAGATAATTGGCTAAGATGTTGGTTTAATGATATTGACGTAAAAGAGATAGAAAAAAAGATAACAATAACAAGAAAACTAGATGAATGGACCAAAGTGATGAAGGAAGCATTCAAAGAATTCTATAGAATAATAAAACCAGGAGGTTATATAGCCTTTGAAGTAGGAGAAGTAAGAAAAGGAAAGATAAAACTAGATGAAGAAGTGGTACCAATAGGAATAGAAATTGGATTTGAACCAGTAGGAATAGTAATCAATCTTCAAGAATTTACAAAAACAGCAAATATTTGGGGGATAGAAAACAACGAATATGGAACAAATACGAATAGAATAGTGTTATTTGAGAAAAAATAAAAAATAATGTGAGTTCTATATCTCTGTGGTAGAGAGCGATCAATATTCTCTTCTGGCTCAATGATAGGAATGGGTTCTTCTATCAGTCGTTCTTGAGAGCAAGATTTCTACACAAAAATTTTTTGCGTAAAAATCGAGTGATAAAATAAATATTAGATATTTGATTGGCCAAGAATATAGACTTAAACTTTTTTAAAGTAAATAATCAGCTGCTATAATTTTTATCTTGACTTAGGTCGCATATTATTTCTTTATATCCATCTATTAGTAGTCGTAAGTTGACTAACACTCCTCGCCCAATTATTATATCTTTATTTTCTAGGAAAGTTTCAACAACAATAGGTATTTTTTTCTCATTAACTTTCATCTCTGATAATGCAGAACGCAAAATTATCTCTTCTCCAGAGATCGTTTCAGCAATGAATTGTTCTGTTTCTTTTAAAAGAGCTTCCTCAAACCCATGGTTCTTGAAATCTTCAAAAGGAATTAAAATATCTCCATCAAATCCTGTGTCTATTATTACATTTTCATATTTTACCCATTTTAATTCTTTTTTTGAAAAGAGATCAATGTTAATTGCAAATTGTTTTATTCGATAGGTATTGTTTAGAAACTGCCAACATTTCAATTAACTCACCACTTTTTTTCTTTTCATATACCAGCCTAATTGTCTCCTTTTTGTGTGGTCGAATTTAACAATATTTTTAGGTGCAATAATTCTCGTCTCTGAAGACAATGTAGGTGATTTGTATAAGTCTTCAATAGTCTTGAATGCTGCAACAACTTTATAGTTTGAATCAATCACGATATATTGTTCAGGATATTTTCCCCGTAAATTTTCTATTATTTCTGCATTATAGTTGTTTTTCATTTCTAATATCCTTTTTTGCTTTGCAATCCACTCTTCTATAGCGTTCTTTAAAGCAAGTGAAATGTTCCCTTTTTTAAGTCCATATTTTTCAGCAATAACCTTTCTAAATTCTTTTTCTAATTCTTCTGGAACTTCACCCTTTATTGTTGCCATTTTTAATCATATGTACATATGTACTTACGTACTTAAGTTTATCTTCAAAAGGATTTTTGAAAAATTAATAATTTAGATATTTCTTCCATTCCCATTCTGTAATTTTTTTAGAATTTGATTTTTCTTCGATTAGTGTATATTCTTGAAACTCTTTTTCTTTTATTTTTATAAACGAATTGAAAATGTGTTCTCCCAAAACTTCTTTCAGAAAAGGGTTCTTTTTGGAGTTCTCTAGTGCTTCTATTAACGATGTAGGCAATAGGGGGTATTTTTCTCTTCTTTCATCAACATCCATTGAGAAAAGATTCTCTGAGACCTGTTCTGAAGGTTCAAGTTTTTCTCTGATTCCTTCCATTCCAGCAGCTAAAAGAACCGTGAAAGCAATATATGGGTTACAAGTAGGGTCAGAAGCTCTAAATTCTATGGTTATTGTTCTGTTCTTCCTTAATTTATACGTAGGTATACGAATCAAAGTGCTTCTGTTACCAATTCCCCAAGAAGAATAAATAGGAGCTTCAAATCCAGGAACTAACCTTTTATAACTGTTAACAGTAGGAGCAAGGAAAAGTAGAATATCTTTAGAATACTTGATTAATCCTGCAATGAACATTTTTCCTAGTTCAGATAAACCTTTTTCACCGTTAAACACGTTGTTATTTGTTTTTGTATCAACTAAACTTTGATGAATATGTATACCAGAACCATTAAGATTAATGAAAGGCTTAGGCATAAAAGTTGCTATAAGACTAAAATTAGAAGCTAACTGGCGAACAATAAATTTGTATGTTTGAATATTATCCGCAGTTCTAAGAGCTTCAGCATATCTAAAATTTATTTCGTGTTGACCTGGAGCAACCTCGTGATGAAGAAATTCAGGTTTAATACCAAAATGCTCAAGAATCTCAGCCATCTCTAAACGAAAATAAGAGTGGAAGTCTAGATATTCTGAAGAAAAGTAAGAAGCATTATCTGAAGGCTTTTTTCCATCAATAAGGAAGAATTCTATTTCACTTCCTGTATAATATTTATAGTTGAATTCCTTTTCTATCTTTTCTAAATATCCCTTTAGCAAGAATCTGGTGTCTCCAGGAAAAGGTTCGCCAGAAGGTTCAACAATTTCGCAAAAAACTCTTCCAATTCTTTTATCCCAAGGGTAAACTACAAAAGTGTCAAGAACAGGCTTAAGTAATAAATCGCTATTATCTATTGTAGTAAAACCTTCAATACTGCTCCCGTCTAAACCAAATTCTAAAAAGTTGTTCTGCTCCAACTCACTCTTTGTAACAGTAATAGATCTCAAGTGGCCAACTATATCAGTAAACTGTAGATTGACATACTTTACACTTTCAACAATTTCCTTTGTTACTTCCTCTGTAATCATTTTTCGAACCATTCAATTGTATACTTGTGTTTGATATAAATCTAATATTTATTAGGGTTTATAAAAAAAGACGAAACGTATGTTTAAAAAGAAAAAATTTTTAAAAACATATGTCCTATTTAATGTTGTATTGAATAATAAAACCATACAAATATTCAATTGAGAATGTGATTAAATGGATAGTGTAGATGAGAAAATAATTAAAATTTTACAATCAGACTCAAGATTGTCAGCAAGAGCAATAGCAAAAAAAATGAACATAGCTCCATCAACAGTGTTGTCTAGAATAAAGAAGCTAGAAGAAAAAAAGATAATAAGAGATTATACTATAACCCTCGATTATGCAAATTTAGGTTATGATGTTCCTGTAATTATAGATGTAAAAGTTTCAAAAGGAAAATTGTTTGAAGTAGAAAACGAAATAGCAAAATCAAAAAATGTAATAGCAGTATATGATGTAACAGGAGACTTCGATGTAGTAGTATTAGCTATTTTTAAGACAAGAAAAGGATTAGATCAGTTCATTAAAAAGCTTCAAGCTTACAAATATGTAGAAAGAACAAATACAAAACTAATTCTAAATACAATAAAAGATTCGTCAACAATAAAAATATAACAAAAAGGTGTAGAAGTCAATACGAAGTGTGTGGAAAAAGAATAGGTGTAAGACAAAGAATAGTGTATCAGATTATTTCAAAAGAATTTTAAATCGAAAGAATTTTGTAAAAATGCTTATGAAATTGAAAAAAGAAACAAAATTGCTATTGATACTTTTTTCAACATATATATTTCTTAACAGTGTTTTTATTCTGTACTGCATATTCATAAATACCAATTATGTTACTGAAGTACCAGATCAAGGAAATTTTGTCACAAGAGGGTCAGGAATTCTTTCTGGACTTTTACCTTATAGAGACTTTTATACAAATGCTGCTCCTTTAAGTCCATATGTTTGGTCAATTATAGTATTGATTTCCAGTTTACTAGTGGTCAAATTTGACTTTGTAGTAAGATTCTTTTTCTCTTTATGTCTAATTTTGTCAAGTTTAATTTTATTTAAAATTCAAAAAAAGAAAAATAATCCCAAGGCATTCATTATGGCCCTTGTTTATGGATTAAATCCCTTTTTTCTTTACCTAAATGTTATATGGGGAGGAGATGAGTGTATTCTGCCATTACTTATTTTAATACCTATATTCTTATTTGAAGAAAATAAACCTGTATTAGGCACAATTACTATAGCACTTGGAGCAGGAATAAAATACTATCCTGTTCTGTTAGCTCCTCTCATTTGGGCATATTTTGAAAATTGGAAGAAGAGAACAGTAGGAATAAGCTTATTTGTACTATTAGTTGGTTTAATATACATTCCTTTTTATTTCATAGCTCCAGAAGAATTTCTTTTTCAGTTTAAAGATCCAGTTCAAGAAACATTTGGTGGAAACCAGGGAATATTATCTGTTATTCAAGCTTTTTTCAATTTGGATCTAGAAAAATACAATTTATACTTTAAAATAACCACGATAATTGTTTTATTTATTTGTGGGATATTTTTCCTATTTAGAAGAGAAGATAACTATATGGATGCTTTTCCTTTTCTTTTGATTTTTTTGATTTTTTACCCGAAATTCCAGATTTCTTATGTTGTTCTCCTTTTTCCATTTATAATCGAGTATATTTTTATAGAAAGAAAAATTTATGTTAGCACAGCTTTTTATACTCTTTCTCTGGTATATGGTGATAGTGCAAATTCGCTAATGGAAGAAAATCTGTCAAATTTAGCTATGATTATATTATATTGGTTAATTGTTCTTGTATTTTATTTGCTGGCGTTTTCACTGCTTGTAATGTATTTCTCTACAACTAAAAAAATATCTTCAGAACAAAAGACAGAAACTTAATCTCAATCCTCTGTTTTCGATGTCTAAACAGCTAAACTTTTCATATTTTAATTAATTTAAAACAATTTTTTCTTCATTTCCTTTCAAACAAATTTAAAAATAAAGTTCAAAAGTTTATTACTATGCACCTCATAGAAAGGATTCCTATACCAGTAAAGGAAGATACTTCTTCACTAGAGCGAATTGTAACTTTAGATTTTCTACGAGGAGTAGCTATTCTTTTTATGACCTTTGCTCACTGTTTTTACCATTCGTATGATTACAGTTGGGCTATTGAAAATCCAGAACTGTTGTTGGCCTATCCAAAAATACTAGTAGGAATAGGGGTATTAATCGCTTATTTAGGGAGCTGGAACACCTTTTTTCTATTAATTTCTTCAATAGTCAACACCTACTCAATGACTAAAAGAATAAAAAATGGAAAAGATGCGAAAGAAGTTTTCAGAAAAAGGTTGTTAAGTGGAATAATTTTACTGTTTTACAGTTATTTTATCGACGCTTTTGGTTACTATGGTTACTTTGGTTATGCAATAAGAACAGGCGATTGGTCAAACATTTATTTTATTTGGGCCCAGATGTTCCAAATAAGCACAATTCAAATTATTTCTCTATCGATAATAATTACAACTATAATAAACTATTATTTGTTAAGAAATGGAAAACACGATAATGACAGAAAAAATTTGTTCATATACGGCTTTTTAGCTTTAGCAATTCTCGTCTCAACACAATTTGTCCACGATTGGGTAGATAATATGAATTGGGAAAAACCAACTGTTTATCCAGGAATAGTTACACCAGTAATTGAACCAAATTGGCCAAATCCCTACATACAAGCACATAACGCATCAATAAAAACGTTCTTTTTAGTAATTATAGCAGGACACCTAGAACCAATCTTCCCATGCTTAGCAACAGGTTTTATAGGTGCAATGATAGGAATAATTCTATCAAATGATCGCCCTCCTAAAAAACTACCTCTTTTTGCTTCATTAGGAGGATTAATATTCATAATAATAGGAATAATTTTAATCATTCTAGGACTTCCATACTCCTTATTCGACCAGAGACCTGAAATTCCAACTTTTATTATACAACTAGGTGGGCAGATAATGGTAGTGATGCTTTTCCTAAGAATAGTAGAGTATAGAGGAAAATCGGAAAAGTTTGCTAATAATCAAATTGTTAAACATTTTAGACTTTGGGCAATAGCTTCATTATCAATTTATTGGTTAGAATTAGTGGATCTCTTTCCTAAATGGATTTTGAACATAATATTCGCAAAGAAAATAGGAAAAAATCTCTTTGAACATAGTTTAGGTTACGGTTACTTTACAATAGCTTTAGGAGTAGGTGCTTTCTCATTCTTATTCTACGAATTAATAGTGTTTTTGTGGTCAAGAGTGAATTTCAAAGGTTCATTTGAATGGTTTTTGATTAATTTACAAGCAATAGGGTCAAAAACTAAATCAAAGAGACTAAATGTAAAGGCATTGTTGAACCAAAGTAAATATATTGTATTCACAGAGGATAAACAAGCATAAAAAATAAAGATACTGTAGATGATTTCTCGCTGATAATTCTTTTTTCAATTTTTATTTGCAAAAATAAAAAAATAAAAAGAATGGTCAAAATCTTTTTCTAGTTCTAATTTTAATCCAGCAAGAAAAAACCATAACAATAAGGATTGTAATAAATGGGAATGGAAGAATAATAGTATTCTTATTGTTAGTATCATCTCCTGCTGAAGAAGTGGAATCAGTTTGAGAACTACTCTGTAAATAGATTACGAATTGACTGGTTGAAGCGATGTTCTCATGAATATCTGAAGCTTCAATGTAGAAAGTCACCTTTTTTTCTTTAATAAATGGTCCTACTTGCACGTAATAGACCCCATCTGAAGGTGTCATTAGAACAGACGTTTCTACTGTAGAATCACCTATTGTATAATATAATTTTATATATTTTAATTGACTTTCATCTGTTACTTTAGCAGATATTTCAATAACAGTTTGATCAGTAGGTTCTGAAGGAGTGTATTGAACGTCTGTTATCGTTGGAGGAATATCATCATAAATAAAAATAGAAATTGAAATTTCGTAGAGTTCACTTCCTATAAAGTTTCCAAAAATGTCGACAGCTATGATGTAGAAACTAACTAAACTATTAGCTTCAAAAGGACCTAAAGTACAATTATAGGTGTCATCACCAATGTAAGTCATTGTGGGAGAAAACCATTCACCATTGCTTTCGTATACCAACATAACGAACTGTACATCAGATTCATAGTCGACAACATTGGCATATATATCTATAGTGTCTAATTCAGTTGGATTTTCAGGAGAATATTGAATATTTAAAATAGCTGGCGCTATATTGTCAATTATTGTACCATTGTTTCTTACTGTATCAATGGCAGTTTCAACAGGTAACCATAGTTTTTCATATGTTGTAGTATAAAATAATAAATAATATTCAATAGTTTCATTAGCTGTTAAAACTAAAGATAATGAGTTATTTCCATAATTGTCTTTATCACCTAAAACACTCATTACATTTCCATAATGTTCATCAGTCCAACCATCACCGTGGTAACTATAGTTGGCGAACATAGCAAATCCTTGTTTGTGATAGTCATCAAACATTGTTACATACATCATATTATTGTACGGAGAAACCTCACTTGGTAAAATCAAATCCCCACTGTCAAACGGAAAAGAAAGAGCATCAAGAGCTCCAGAATAATAGTAATAGTCATTTGCTTGGTCTCCACCAGTTGTTAACTGCAAACGAGTTTCAAGATTGTAAACGTCAGAATAATTGTTAGGGTTGTAAATATAACCACTAACTTTTATTAAGCCAGAGTTCCTTTGGACAGACATGTTCATGTCTAAATAAACAACTTCATTTTTTGAAGAATAGATCATCTTTTGTTCCAAAGAAATATTAGCTCTGTATCCATCATTATAAACAATATCCATTCTTGTAAATTCATAGGGTTCATAACTCTCAGATTGTTTAGTTTGAATAAAATGAGAAAGAACATCAGTGCCAAGAGATACAACCTCAGACTCTGTTCCTGTTTTCAAGACAAAAGATGTATCGTTTGTTACACACCATTCGTAATAATCGGTGTTAATCCATAACTTGTTGAAATCGTCAATATAGACAAAATCTGAGCCTGGAGGAATGATGGGTGCTTTATAGATCATAGAATAATACATAGTGCTTGAAACGGCATCAAGACTGTTATCGTTGATAAGATTACCTAAAACAACTACACTTCCATTATACAGAAAATGTAAAATATCTCCATTTGCCTTACCAACATCTATAATATCTCTATGACCGTCATTGTCAAAATCAACAAAAGAATCAGCTTGGTAATTATTATTACTAAGATAATAATATGGAAGACGTGAAACAGGCCTATCAGACTGCCACAACTTGTTTCCAGTACTTGTATCTATAAGTGCAAATCCTTCTTGATTGGTTGCAATATTTGTCAATATCTCATAATTTCCGTCATTATTATAATCAAATACAGCATCAGCAAAAAATAGCGAGTTGCCTGGAATGTTAATAGCTGGAACTACATCTGCTCCAGTATTAACGTCAAGTAGATGAATGTACTCCGATGTACCACCATATGAACCAGTACCTATTGCAATTAACCCCTTGCTTAATAACTCATCAGTAACCAAATAGTTGCCATCAGCACTACCTTCTAGAGAAACAGACCAGATTTCTGTAAGATCAGTATCATACAATCTCCAATAAGAAGAACCCCAACCACCTATTAGCCACTCTGGCAGTCCATCACTGTCAAAATCATAAATGTAAGGCTTGCTTAATCCCCACGTACTGACATTAAAATCAACAAGTGTGGTTGGTATAAAATCCTTAAAATTTACCATCCTAAAATAAGTATTTGAATCATCCGGCCAACCGTAGAACATTATGTCTCTTACACCATCATTATCATAGTCATATAAAATAGGAAAGTTTCCTAACTTTGGATATCCTCCATCGTAGTTAACTAAAATATCTCCATTAGTAGAATCAAAAATTAATAGTTGAACAGGAGTAGGAGAAGTGTCATCATTAAATTGCTTGCCAAAAATTAATTCTTGAATACCGTCACCATTAAAGTCTTCAAATTCATAGAATCTGTAATAGTCACTAGAACCTAAAATAAGTGTTTGTGACCAAACAATCTCTCCAGTATTTTCGTCAAGTCTATAAAATGTATAGTTAAAGTTATCCTCATATGCTTCAATAAACCAAGTATAGATTTCTAAAACTCCGTCATTATCAGCGTCTTCAACTGCTCCAGGATTCATGTGGTCTTTTAACCACTGTAAAACCCATTTTCCATCTATGTAACTAAATTTACCCATTTTTCTTGTACCTGTACTGTCCTCAAACTCAACTAAAATACTTGTAGTTTCATCTGACTGAAAGGTATCATAAGTTAAAGGGTTATCTTGAATTTGACTTATTTGAGAGCTAATATTGTTTTTATCTAGAAAAACAGAAGTATTAGTTATTTGGTTCCAGTCTTGACGGATCAAAAATGCAGATAATAACAATAGAAGTAATATTAGAATTGTTTTTCTTTTTAATAACCTAAAGCCTGACAATAATTTTACCCACTTAATAATTTGCTAAATATACCCTATAAAATATTAAAGGATTTTGGGACTCTCAGAACAGGTAGTGTCTAGTTTTTATACCGCCTCCTAGGCAAAAAGGAACTAAGGGGTGGATGTCCCAAGCTCTGATGAGGACGAACGAAATTATAATGGAGCATAAAGAGAATAAGGAAACCAGAAAGATGAGTAGAGCCATAGACGGCACGGATAGGACAAGTGCAGTGGAGAATAGAATGAAACCAACGATAACTCTTAAGGGTAGCATTAAAACGTTCAATATAGGAGCGTAAACCACCTTTGATAACAGAGATTTTGATACCGAGACGAAGTAAAACAGGATACCATACCCCTACATCTGTAACGACAATACGAGGATTAAAACCCTATACCAGCATTTGAACCAATAACGGAAAGTTAGTAAACATTCAAGATTACTCCGTCCTTTAGTAATACTAAAACCCAGTAAAGTCTTGTTGTAAGGATCTAACGCGAACCACATATACATTGAGCCTTGAGAGGTCCTAATCTCTGTTTCATCTACTACTATAATCTCTGGTATTCTCCCTCTCTCTGCTACAATTCTATGTAAACTTTCCCTAAAGAGCCTGAACTTCTTTACCCAATACCATAATGTTTGATGCGTTAAACCATTCTTCCATGCTACTGTCCTCAAACCATTCTTTGAACCAATATATTCATAAATCGCTTTTATTATTATCTTTTTGGGGACTCTGCATCTCTTAAAAAGAGTAGATAGTTTTTGAATGTTCATATCTTACTATTAGAGTCCCCACAAATATTTTTGTCGGAAGAAAACTAGACACTACCCTGCTTTCTTATTAAAAATATTTAAATATCAATAAAATTTCAAAAATTCCATCGTATCCTTACAATAGAGGAAAGAGGAACATCTTCTAACTGTGCTCGTTGTGGAAAAGAAGTTTCTCGACCTGTTAAAGGTTTAGTTCATTTCTCCTCTTGCAACTAAACCTTCCACTCTGATTTAACAGGAGCAATGAATATCACTGGCAAGTTCATTGTTTCTCTTTTCAGTCCCCGTGGGACAACTATCACTGATTACCTCACTGGTCAGAAATTCAGTTCTACTCATCTCACTGTTTTCCGAGGGCTCAGTCATTGGTTACAGTCCCAGTAGACAAAAAAGAAATTAATTCTATCCTTTTATATTTGAGGGTTAGTTCTTTCTTTTTTGTCTCTCGTGGAGTGAAGGAAAAAAGAAAAAAGATTTATACTTTTTTTCTTCCTTCTTTATGATTCCCACGATTCGTGTATGATGTCTGTATCAATCCCTCATTCTTTCATTGTATGTTTAGGTTGAGTTTTCAAGCGATTAAACTTTTATTAGTTTTCTCTCTTGAAAGACCGAGTGCGAAAAACTTACGTAAAAAAGTAAATCATAAAGTTTATTAAAACCGTATTTATTTCTCACTTATTGGGGTTTGTATGGATTACTATCAAATTGCTAAATTAGCAGAGGGTTCGATACTATTACTTATAGCTGTTATAACTCTTATTATTGGAAGGAGAAACAGTAGTATTTTTTACGTAAACTGGTTTTTTTTTACCCTTACTTTTAGTGCTTATCAATTCACCTTATACTTTGAATATTCCTACCAGACCCTGACATTGTATCAAATGGTTCAAACAACAAGAGCTTTTTTTATCACGATATTACTTGGAGCAACATTACAGCAATCACGTATTTTTCAAAGAAAATCTACCTTTTTCTTCATGGCATCGGTAACCATCTTTATGTTATACATTATCTGGGTTCCTTTAGCAATAAAAGAAACTGTAGAAACTTTTAGAGATGTCCAAGTAGTACTATTTCATACTATTAGAACAGATATTTTTGGACTTATTTTTGGTCTTCTAATTATTCTATCAGCTACTTTTTTGCTACCGATTATTGTTAGAAATATAAAAATTATAAGAAGTTCAAAATTTTCAAATAAGCTAGTTACGAATATAATTATGACTTTAATAGTTATTATTTGTCTATTTGCTTTGGGAGGAGTTACTATTGCAAGAAGAGCACAAATGCTATATGATGTTAAAGAATACAAAATTGCTGAGATTTTTGTAGAATTAATAAGTGTGTCTTTCACTTCGATTTACTTGAGTCAAAGCCAGAGTCATGGTATTCAAGCAGTATTAATAGTAGACAGAGAGGGTAATCCAATCTTAGGCTATTCTCCTCTAAAAAGAGAAAAAATCTCTTTTGAAGAGAAAATAATAGCTGCTTCAGGTTTTCTCTCATCATTATTTATGTTTGTTAAAAATTATGTTGCATCATCGAAAAATGAAGAATTCAAAGAATTAAAAACAACAAACTCTTCATTGCTATTCTACAGTGGAGAGAAATTCTTTTTGATTGTCCAATCCTACCTTACAAGTTCACAATTAGATATAGTTTCTGAAAGAGTTCTACGAGAAATAGATTTCTATTTATCCTCTCTTCCTCTAAATGAGATGCCTGATGAAAAACAGAGAAGTGATCTCTTCTTTTTATTAGACAAGAACTTTTATCTTCTCGCGTGAAAGATAATCTCTTTTAATTAAGCTAATAATATTATTTTTTGGTTAAAGTGATTTCTTCTTCATACATATAAGGGTACGCTCTAAAGGTGATATTTAGTTTAATCGCAGCGAAAAAAATGAAGAACAAAGAGATTATTGCAAAGCTTCCAGCGATTATGTCTAGGGTTGTAAAGTATGAAAAGTAGAATAGAATGTAACGAATTAAAATAATAAGAAATGTAAGGGCTTGTAGTAAAAAGCCTATACTCATAAAGTAATCTGGTTTTTTAATTACTTTTTCTTCTTCAAATTTAAGAGCTAAATCTTGTTTTAGGTAAAAGAACTCTGTTGCACAAGCTAAATTTCCAATTATCATAAATAATAGTCCTAATATTTCTAAAATGTCTGATTTCCCTAGCTCTTGAATCGTAAATAATAGAAGAGATACAAATATTGACGAGCTTCCGATTATAGCAAACTTCCAGCTTTTTCTTCCATATTTCCATTTTGTTTCTTTATCTAAAGTAAATTCTTTTGAAGCGTAACCTATACCCAAAATTCCGGTTATGACAACAAAGTAAAGAAAGTTTATCCCATTAAAACCTTGATAGGGAACAGTCAACATAGCTTTATTTAATAGAATCAAAAAAAGATAGAAAAAACCGAGAAGAAATCCTCCACTTTTTATTAAATTAGCACTCTGATATTTATTCATTTCATTCTTCTCCTTCATAATCATCTGTTTCATCAAGATCTTCTTCTTTCTTTTTCACTATTGATTGGAAAAAGTAAACAAGATTCAAGAAACCAAGAATAATAATAAAGTTCGAGACAAACAGAATATATGATGCAACATCTATTAACCAATCTGGTCGAGAAACAAGGTCACTTATGAGAAATTCATTAGTCCAAAGAAAAACATAGCCTATAGAGGTTAAACCATATCCATAAACTAGGAACAATCTAGGGGTTACTTGGGAGAGATCATCTGAATATATCTTCTTTTGTAGTTTAAACAGCTTGAGAAAACTTATTATTATAAGCAAATAATAAATTAACCCTGTAATTAATCTGTAAATTTGAAAGCCCACAGAAATCCAAACTGCTTTTTCATTATAAATAAGGTATAGGGTAATGTTAAATAGATCAAGAATAGAAGCGCTAGTTAGAGAGATACTTACAAATTTCCAAGAAGAAAAATTACTTTTCAGCATTTTTCCAAATCTATAGAAACCTAAAGCTAAAAAGATAATAGATAAATCAAAAGCTATTCCGATATAAGTTGCTGCAGAAGCAAAATAAAGGAATATAGAAAAAACATACAATAAGAGACTTGCTATTCCTGATATTAGCAAATAATTCTGAATTTCTTTTGTAAAATTATTAATCAACATCATTCACCCTGTAGGGATTTCTTTCTCCACATTCTTCACAAAATAATGCGTCTGGGTCTAGTTCAACTCCACACTTAATACAAAACATTTTTTTCTTTACTGCTTTGTCTTGTTGTTCAGTAGTTAATGAAGGAGGATATAGCTTTTTTTCTTCTAAACTCTCCAAGACAAAACTTGGTTCTTCTTTTCTAGTTAGTAGTTTATTTATAAGTTCAGGAGGAATATTATCTAAAAGGAGGAATATTTTACGTAATTTCCAAATTCCAATTACTATGAAAACTAAATAGGAAACTTCAACTATACTTAATACAAAGAATATAGTCTTAAAATCTTGATTTAGAGTACCTACCAAATAATATATCTTTGGAGGAGAGAGAATAAAGAAAGAAATTGCATTTTCACTTGTAGAATTTATAACATATTTCATTGGTGGAAAAATTACGTTTAGTAAGTTATAAATGAACAACAAAACAAATCCTATAGTAAATGACCAAGTAAGTTGAATAATATTTCGTTTATTCTTAACATGTTGTTCAGTAATATCTTGAATAATTATGCTACAATATATAAGGAAAGAAGAGTTAACAACATAAACAATTTGTAAAGCTAACACCATTTTATCAGAAAGAAAATTAAATTTAAAGTCTATATAAGATAATAAAATTAAACTTGAGGAAATGATACCATATATTGCAAGAAAAACCACTAATTGATTGATGGATACCTTTTTTTCTTCCTTATTAAACAAGAAGAAGCCCACACCAACCCAAATTAATGCTATTTGAGAGAGAAAATCAGGTAAAACGTGAATGAATATTATTTTATAGGAAACAAATGCTTCAACAAAAGTTTGTAAAATTATTATAGCTACATAAACAAAAGTAGACAAAGTAATATGCTTTCTTGCATTTAATGTAATCATATGACGAAAAAATAATTATTATTTTTAAACTTATATAAAAAGAAGAAAAGGAAGAAATAAAAAAGCTTGAATTATTTTAGATTTGATGAGATTATCTTCCACTCTATCTCTTATTTCAATGGTAATAGGCTTTCTTAGTGTATTAACTCCTGCTTGTTTTTATCTAGGATATGGTACAAGCCCAGATCAAGTTCTAGCTATGTCTTGGATAGAGTTACATGAAAGTCCAGTTTTGTGGATATATTTAGCTGTTACCTTTATTGTTGGAGCTCATGATATAGAAATCTTACAAGGGATAGATTTTATTAGAAAGTCCAATATCAAGATTTTACGTACAATTCTTCTAATAATTGGTGTACTAATGGCTTTTTCATTAGAATTATCAGTTAATGTTTATTATTCCCAAGGACCAACTTTTTGGAAGGAAAGTCTATTCTTTCAGATTCCAGATCATGAATTAATACAAGAGTTTGCATCAATTGGCTATTTCTTAATTAGAATTTGCAGATTAATTCTGACTATTGCTGTTATCTTAGCTATATTTGATAGATATACACCTACTTATTATCGTAAACTCGCTCTTGATGCAAGAGAGGAATATACTAAAAGATACTTTGAAAATAAATAGAAGATTATCAAAATTCAAATTGTTTTTTTCTTTTATTGAGTACTCGTCTAAATTATAGAGAAGAAATTTAAACTAAAAAAAATAATTGTACATATCACTATGACACCTTCGAAATTCTACTTATCAATGTCCATTCTTGTTCTAGATGATCTTGGAATAGAATTACGGGTTTCTTCTGACACAAAAATTAAACAGGAAGATATCGTTCTTATCGCCAACTTTTATTCTCCAATTATAGAAGCATCAAAATCAGAAATCGGAGTATTTGGTCCTCTACCTGTCCCTAAATATCAAGAAAAGTATAACTTACTTGTTGTTTTATTTGAGCACAATGATTCAAAAATAAAAAATAAACGTGCTCTTTCTAAAAGTGGTCTAGCTAGATGCTTAGGGCTGATAATTTATGAAAAAAAATATACAGAAAAAATCAATCTTGCCCACAGTTCAATCTTTGTAACAATTCAGAATTTTTTTAAAAAAGTAGATGATCTCTCCTCTTTGACTGAAAATCAAGTTGCTGAACTAAGTAATGATATTATTAATACAATTCGCGAAAAAGAGAAAAATGTAAAATTGAAAAATATTGATGAATACATTTCAGAACTCTCTAATCGTATAAATATGTTAGAAATGCTCGCGACAACCCTACAAAAAAGATACAAAATAGGATTCTTTACAGACGATGAATTCGCTTACAAACTAATTATTTCTGCTATTTTTGCGATTCAAAATATAGATCTGGTCTTATCTTATTCAGTTTCGGAGTGGATAATTCAAATACAAACATGTAACGGTGAGTATTATATTTCAAGACTTTATGATTTGGAAACTTTAGCTGATATTTCAGAAATAAAAGACTTGAATTATGTAATATACCAAGGAAGATGTGATCTAGATAAAAGTCAGATAAAAAGACATTTTCGAAATATCGACAGAATAAATAAACAAAATAAAGATACCCAAATAATTTTTACAACAACGAACGAAGCTTCAACCATTCCTATTAATGTTAAAAAAATTCTGCTAGAAGAAGAAAAACAAAGAGAAAATGTTCTCCTTCTTGTTACAATAGGAGATATATATAGATCTTTGGAAAATACATTATTCAAAATCGTTAATGACCTATTAGAAAAAAGAGAAATGCAAATCCAAGAAAATTATGAATAATTATTCTGTTATAGAACAGTTAGAATTTTGCTCGTTTGAATAAGATCCTTTACACATCTCACAACTTGAGGTGTATCAGGAACCAATGAAAAAGAGACAGAAGTATCAATTTTGTCTTTTACTTGTTCTATTAATGTTGTTACTTTCTCAGAAATCCTAAAAGTTTCTTTCTCTGAAAGGGTGTCTTGAACAACATCTACAATACTGATGAAAATATCTTTTTCTAATGCTTGATTTAATATTCCAAATAGTTTTTCAGCTTTGTTAAAATGATCAAGATTCATTCCTTCCATAACAACAAGTAATCCGTGGCATAAATTAAATAAGTGATTAGAAAAAACATCGCTCGTATAATCAAGAATTAAGAATTGTGTCTTAAACTCCTCATTTTCAATTGTGATATCGCAATTTACAGGGTGATATCCACCTACAAAATCAATTTTTTCAGGAACAGACGCAAAAGGTGAAAGAATCTTTCTTATTAAGTTATTTTCTCCGTGCACAAGAATCTTAATCCTTTTGGCAAAGTGTTCCATAGCTTCATCTTCATTTTTTTGTTTTAAAAACTTTACCAATAAATTAAAGCGTTAAGAAAATATTTTTAACGCGAGTGAAAAAGAGAACTCAAGAAGGATTGGTACAATGTTTGAGCTTCTTGGATTAAGTATTCTAGTTATTTTAGGATTATTCGGTTTAGGACTACTTATAGGGGCAATTTCTCCAACTTTTGGAATAGGGGGAGGATTGCTTACTGTTCCTTTGCTCATTTTACTTTACGACTTTTCAGGTGAAGTAGCTACAGCAACATCACTAGGTGTTATTATTTTTACCTCCCTAAGCGGTAGTTTAGCATATATTCGTGAAAAAAGAATTGACTTCAAAATAGCTTTTACTTTCATGATTTTCGCTATACCTGGTTCAGTCTCTGGAGCGTTGGTTAGCAGATGGTTAAAAAGTCAGAATTATGAAATAGACTACTTTCAATACATTTTTGCAGGAACAATGATTATTATTTCAATTTATAAGATAGCAACAATATTCTTTCATGGCAAAAATAACTCATCAACAAATACTTCCGAAGAAAAAGTTGAAAATGAAAAAGAAGCAACGAAAAAAGTAATAAAAGAAAAATTTACTGTAATAAGATCTTTTGATGATAAGCGTGGAGTACATTTTGAATATAAAACTAAACTCTTCCCTGGAGTAATTATTGCTTTTGTAGGAGGTTTTATTGGAGCAATGCTTGGTCTAGGAGGAGGAGTAATTTATGTGCCGATTTTAACAATGGTTTTAGGGATTCCTGCAGGAATTGCAACAGCTACTTCCACTTTCACCATTCTATTTGCTAATCCTTTTGCAGTAGCTCTAAGATGGTCTTCAATTCAATGGAATTATGTTCTTTTCCTTTCAATTGGGACAATTATATCAGCAAATATTGTTCCAAAATTTCTACATAAGATTAAGTCAAAATGGATATTAACAGGATTTTGGACATTAGCCATACTTGCAGCTATAAGGTTGTTGCTTAAAGTTTCGGGAGTCAACATCTAAAACCTTTTGATTTTTCTTTTTATATTAGAAGATAAACCAGATATTTTGCACAAAATCTATAAAAGTGAATAGAATTTTTAATTGATTAAAATGGTTGAATTTATTAAAATCACTCCATCTGTTTATGCACATGTTATGGGAGAAACAAGAGGAAACATTGCATTTATTAATTTAGGAACAGCTTTGGCTTTTATTGATTCTGGAATGTATCCAACTGTAGCCAAAGAAGCTAGAAAGGTTGCAGAAGAAACTACAGGGTTAAAAACAAAATATTTGATAATTACTCATTACCATAGTGACCATATTCTTGGAAATCAAGCCTTTGAAGATTGTAAAATTATATCTTCAAAAGATACATCTAACTTAATTAAAAAAGTCGCTGAAGAACGTTTTTCAGAAGATAACATAAAAAAAATTATTGAAGAGAATCCTGAACTTAAAGATAAATGGAAGGAACTACGCATTGTTTTTCCCAATGAAACTTTTGAAGATAGTTATATCCTAAAAGAGGGAAAGAAAGAACTTGAGATAGTTCAAGTAGGCGGGCATACTAAAGGTAGCTCTTATGTTTATTTCAAAGAAGAAAAAGTAGTTGTTGTCAGTGATTTACTTTTTTCTGAGACTTTTCCTTATGCTGGAGATGAAACTTCAGATATTTATCAGTGGATAAAAGCTTTAGAAGCAATAACGAAATTACAAACCAACATAATAGTTCCTGGACATGGGCCTATTACATCAGTAAAAGAAATTGAAAAATATATACATTACTTCAAAGAATTTGTAGAGAAAGTGGAAAAACATGTTAAAGATGGCAAACAACTAGAAGACATTAATATTGAGAAAGATATACCATCTTTTCCCTATCAAGTTGATGAAACAAGGGTAAAAATGATGGTTGAACAGGTCTACAAAACAATAAAAAGAAAAGAATAGATAATTGTAGATCTAATACAATTCTTTAATTATATGCATAGAGTCTATAGATTCTTGTAAACTTAGTTCGTAGACAATCGGTCCTTTAAACTTCTTTTTAATTAGGAAATCCATGAATTCTTTTACTGGTAAGTCTAGAGAGCCTAAAGTTTTATGGTCTACAGCAGGAAATCGGCCATCATGCAAATGGATTTCAACTATTTTATCGTAATATCTATCCAGAAAACTCATTATTTCAATTTCTCCAGAGTAACCAGCTAATAAATGACCAGTGTCAAAACATATTCCCAAGTCTAACTCTTCTATTACTTTATACATTAATTCAAAGGGGAATTCGATATTTTCTACAGCAATTTTTTTAGTTGGAAAGTCTATGCTTTCAATTAGTAAGTTTAAAGATTCTTTAGCATAATTTGTAAATTGGTTTACAGCTAGGTTCTTAATCTTATTGTTGATATTCATTCTCAAGAATTCTACAGTTAAAGAGCCTGTTGGGTGAATAACATAACAGATTGGATCTAATTCTTTCGTAAGGTTTATTGCATCAGTAAAAGCTTCTACTGCAGCCTTTCTTATATGAGGAGAAAAAGCAGCGGGTTCTATTCCCCAAAGCGGAAGATGGACTGAAAAAGATAATCCTAATTTACTTTTTATATCTTTTAACAACCCTATTTTGTCTGGTGTAAATAGATGGGGAAATACGTATAAAAGATCTCCATTTATTTCTAAATGTTTAAACCCTGCTTCTATTGACTTATTTATTATTGATATAAAATTTAGTTTTGTAATATCGATTTCTTCATCTTTTTTACCTTCAAACAGACTAGCTAGATCTGCAAAATCTAAAGGTCTATGTCCAAACAGAAGTTCATTCACTTATTCCACCTCTATTTTCTTTAAGAAAGGGTCAAAATCTCCAAACATTATTACAGGTATCGATAATAAAATAAACAAAGACACTATTGGTCCTAACCATTTAAGTCCCAAAGAGTTAGGGTTATCTGGATCATGAATTAAAGGAATAAGTAGAAGAGCTAATGCTTGAAAAATGTTTAGGGGGATTGAGTTAAAACCAGTATACATTCCTGCTCTTGCTTCATTCGTTTCTTTGCTATCTTTATCGGCGATGTCAGCTATAATAGCATAAGGAAAGAGATAAATTGATGACAAACCTAGTCCCATAAGAAAGCCAAAAATGTATCCTTGAACATTTACAGGCAGAAATGGTAGTTTACCTACAACTAGTGTCAAAGGCAGAATCAGTGAAGAATAAAGAAAACCACTAATAAGACTTTTTTTCTTACCGATTTTCTTTGCGAGTTTTCCCCAAAAGACAAAGGATATCATAACTGTTCCAAACATAGATATTCCAAAAATTGCGAAATCTACTATCCCACTAAGCCCTATATATTCAATAAAATCTAGTGTTAAGGATAGAAGAATTGTTACACCTATAGAATATATTCCTTGTCCAATGAGCCAAATTACATAGTTTTTGTTCTTCATCACAGTTTTTATTTCGTTAACAATGTCCCTTTCGACTGGTTTAATTTCTTTTTCTTTAATTGAAATAAGAGTGGGTAAAAACATCATTATTTCTATTACAGCAAAAACGACAACTGAAACTAGTAAAACTATACCTGCTTTACTGTCTATTCCTCCTTGCTCGTTTAGATATCCTGCAATGAAAAAAGTAAAACCTAATCCTACAATTGTTGCTATCAAGTTTGAAGAGTTTTGTAAAGCAGATACTTCTATTCTCTCATCTTCTCCGGTTATTTCAGGCATCCAAGACTGATATGGAGTAAGAAGATATCCATAAAACAAATTGAATAATGAATTCCAGATAAGTAACCAAGAAAATACAGCTACTTGGTTATTTAATGGAATGAACAAGTGTGGAATAAATAACATTACAAATGAAAGAGCTAAAGCTGGTGCCCCTGTCCAAATGAAAAATTTTCTTTTTCCTAATTTCATATTTGGAGGGAGAATATCAGAAATATAACCAAAAAGGAAACCAGAAAAAGCAATAACTATCTTTCCCACAGCATTCCCAATTGAATTCCAAGTTTGATTCAAAGCGAAGTGATTGTTGTATATCCATACTGTTGCTAATGAACTCATATTCATGAAAATAGATGTCCCGAACCTACAAGAACCGTAGAACATTTTTTGCTTTCTCGTAAGGCACATGGAAAATAGTAGAATTTAAAGTTAAAAAAGTTAACGGGAGAATTTAGCTATCTCCTTGAATTTGGGACGCAACCCATTGTTTAATCATTGAAAAAGCTTTTTCTTTACCCAAATCTTCCGGAATTATATGTCCTCCTTCATTAATAAAAAGGAGGGTTTTGTCCTTACATGTTATTTTATCATATATTTTTTTTGCGTGACTTACTGGAACTGATGGATCTCTTATTGAATGAAGAATCAGAGTAGGTACAGAAATTTTAGGTAGATTTTTTCGTGTTTCTTTTAGCAAATCCATCAACCAGAAAACACTTTTTGTATAATATTTGTTATAACACTTATGGGCTTTCTTTACTTCTTCATCCTCTATCTCCTCATTAGTATTATATTGAAATGGCATCAGCTTTACCAAAAAAGGGAATAACTTAAGAAAAACAGCCCTGAAATCAGGAATTTTATAAGGGGCAGACATTGCTATTGCTCCTGTGATTGAAAGATTTTGAGAAGCTAGATATAGAGAAATAGCTCCTCCCATACTTAAACCTGCAACAAATACTTTATCGACCTCGTTTTTAAGTTCAATAAGTTTTTCATTTGCATAATTAACAATTTCAAGCCAAGTTAGGTTAGCATGTTCTTCAGCAGTTGTCTCGTGTCCTGGTAGAGTTATGTTATTTACAATATAACCTTCATTTTTCAGAAAGTTTTCTAAAGGTTGCATTTCAAAATGAGTTCCAGTAAAACCGTGTATCAAGATAAAGCCTATTTTTTCTTGAGACATAAGCAAATATTAGTATTTTTTCTTTTCAATCTTTTTGTCAAAATAAATTGAAATGATTAGCTTTGATTCAGATTTTTGTCCTTATTAAAAAATTTCAAACACAAAAACACAAAGCTAAAATAGAAAGATGTTTAATAAATTCTGTATGATTAATGATCTTTGGTTCTGGATAATCATTGGAACAATTGTTATGTTTTTATTTATATGGCTATTTGTATCTATTTACCGTGGAATTAAGCATGAAATGTTACAGATTTTAGGTTATCTTTTACTTATTGCAGGCTTGTCTCTTTCTATAGGTAGTTATCCAGCACCAGCTTATTTTGATATAATTGGAGGTATTTTAGGATATATTGCCTTAATTATCTCTTTCTTTAGTGTTCTAATGGCTAATAGACGTTGGGTCATTAGAAGAGGAATAAAAAATCTTAACAAATTCAGAAACCTAATGATTTTTGCTTATGCTAGACACCCTCTTACTCTAGCAATGATTATAGTAAGTTTAGCAGTATTTATGATTAACAATTCAGTGCTTTCTAATGTTCTTTGTGTAATGGCTGGAATGTGCTTTATCTTATCATCTATTGAAAAAGACCTTTTTTATGAGCAACAATATGGATATCCTTACAAATTCTACTGCAGCAAAGTTCCTCGTTTTAATCTTATTTTAGGTTTTATTAGATCATTCAAAACAGAAAAAGAAGAAAGTACGGGGTAAGTAACAGTTTATTCTTCTAAAGTGTCTACTGATGGAATTAGGAATATCCAGAGACCAGCAATCAATGCAAATATTCCACCTAAAATAATTGCTCCACTAAATCCAAATTTAGAATTTAGCATTAATGTTACAATTAAAGGAGCAAAGAAAGTTCCTAGTCTTCCAGTATTAAAACTCACAGAAGTTCCTGTGGCCCTAACTTTTTGAGGAAAGATTTTAGCGAATAAGGGTCCAAAACCGGAGAATATTCCTGTTCCTAGGCCTATAATTATGAAAGATAGAATAAGCATTCCTTTATTTGTTCCAGCAAAAGCAAATACTGTTGCACCAGTTGCAAGAATAACGGTGTAGCTGAAAAAAGTAATTTTAGGTTTTTCAGTAATATCTGCAATGAATCCAAAAGAAAGATAACCAATAAAAGCACCTAGTTGAGCTAAAAGAGTAATTTTTCCAACCCATGAAGCATCATCGAGAATAGATTTGAGATATTTTGGTGCCCAGGAGAAAATAACCCAATATGCCATTAAAGCAAAGAAAGACAGTATTATTCCTAAAAGGAGTGAGAGTTTTACTTTCTTTAGATCTTTAAATTGGTGATTGAGGGTCATTCGTATATAAGCTGCACCTCTTGGTATAGTTCGCTCTTTTTCATCATCTTCAACTATTTTCATCTCATCTGCGGCTTCTGCCTTAAATATTAGAAATTTGGGAGATTCAGGAAGAAAGAAAATCATTAAGATTGCGAAAAATAATGAAACTGCACCAGAACCACCATAAGACCATCTCCAACCAATTATTGGTGTGAGAAAAGAGCCTACAACGGCAGCTAAAGCTGCTCCTAATGGAGCTCCTGTTTGGATAAAAGCACTAGCAGAACCTCGATATTTTTTCGGTATAGTCTCATTTACAAGCGTGTGTCCTGCAGCCCATTCTCCTCCAATTCCAAACCCTGTAATTAATTGAAACAGTATCAAAGCCGTGAAAGATTGAGCAAAAGAACACAACACAACTCCAAGAGAAAAGATCATTATCGAAGCAACAATCATTGTTTTTCTTCCAAAAATATCACTTAGATAACCTAGAATTATTCCACCTAAAGCAGTCACGGAGAGAGAAGCAGAATAAATTAAAGCTAGTTGATGATCTGTTAAATTAATTTCATCAGGTATATACAACATCAAAAAACTGTACAATATCAAATTGTAAAAATCAAATAACCAACCTATCCATGAAAATGATATAACTTTAGTATAATTCCAATTAATATTTTTCACATTCATCTGGCTCAGATGAAGCATTCTAAAAGTGCTTTTAAAATTGACTAAATAAACCTAATCAAAATTTTTTTACTTTAACTTTTCAACTATAATTGCTGGACAAATATTGAAAATTCCAGGGTGTTTACTTAATTTTTGCTCGAATTCATTCAACTCTTCTAGATCATGGAACCAAGCTTCTATCATTACCATGTGATCACCTGTAGAGGTTGACAAACTTATTACTTCTGGTAAGTTTTTTAGTTCTAAAAGTGTTGAAGTGTAGTGTTCTTCCTTAATATCAAAACCAATCATTGCCTCAATTTTATAACCAATTTTTCTTGGATCCACATCAATAGTAAATTTTCTAATAACACCTTTGTTTATCATTTTTTTTACTCTTTTTCTCACTGTAGCTTCTGTAACAGAGAATTTTTCAGCTATTTTGTTATAAGAAATTCTACTATTTTTTTTTAATTCTTGTATTATATCAATATCCGTAATTTTTCTTCTTTGAACAGTCATTTTTTCTACCTTTGTCCAACTATACTTTATATGTATGGTTCGAATTTCGAACATTTTTATTTTGTAATTAGAAAAGATTTATATAAACTTTCGTATATTTCGAATCAGAAAGGTGAATAAAATGGAAAAAGGATATGAAGAAACCGGAAAAATACCTTTAATAGGGACACAGTTCCCAAAAATGGTTGTAAACACATCTCAAGGAATGAAAAAACTTCCCATGGATTACAAAGGAAAATGGGTCGTTTTGTTTAGCCATCCTGCAGACTTTACACCCGTATGTACCACTGAATTTGTTAGCTTTCAAAAGCACTATGACCAATTTAAAGAACTAAATGTTGAACTTATAGGATTAAGCATGGACCAAGTTTTTAGTCATATAAAATGGATTGACTGGATAAAGGAACAACTAGATGTGGAGATTAAATTCCCAATAATTGCAGATCATGGAGAAGTAGCTCGTAAACTTGGAATGTTGCATTATAAAGCCACAAATACTGTTAGAGCTGTATTTATCATTGATCCTAAAGGAATAATTCGTGCAATTTTATATTACCCAAGTGAACTTGGAAGAAATATGAAAGAAATATTAAGAATGATAAAAGGCTTAAAATTTGCTGAAGAACACAATGTAGCTATTCCAGCCAACTGGCCTGAAAATGAACTTATTCAAGATAAAGTAATCATACCTCCTGCAGGAGATGTAGAAACAGCAAAAGACAGACTTGCTCATGCCAAAGCTGGAGAACATGAGTGCTTTGATTGGTGGTTCTGTTATAAAAAAGTATAATTTTTTTTCTTATCTTTTTATTTTTTATAGACAATTTTTAAAAAATGGCTAATGAAAGAATAGTTAATGAATGATGATAAACACATAGAATTCTTAACAACAAAGACTAATCCTGAAGTTAAAATCAGGTTAATGACAATAAAAGCAAAGAATTCTAAATATTCTAATCGTAATTTTTTTCTAATTATGGGGTGGTTAAGTGAAATTAACTTATTTGAACCACTAGCTGAACAATTAGCAGAATTTGGTAATGTTTTCATTTATGAACCCAGGGGGTACGGAAAATCTATCACACCTCACAAAAAAGGGCTTTTTTCAATTGAGGAGTATAATAAAGAAATATCTACTGTCCTACAATTAAAGGGGCTAAAAGATAAAGAATTCATTATTTTTGGTAGTTGCTCTGGTGGAGCAATGGCTTTCTGCTATTATTTGGACGGCAAAGGCCCTAAACCTTTTGCAATGGCTATTATCAGCCCTCAACCACATTACAAAACACCTTTTTGGTTACCTATCTTTGGCCATTTACCCAACTTTCTTATGAATTTTATTCAAAAATTAATTATTATTTTTATGAATATTTATCTGAAATTTAAAGATCCTGAGGAAGTAAAAAACGTTATTCATGCAAAAACACAATTAACAAAAAATGATGCATGGTGTCTTCGTAGATTTGTTCATGAATTCATAATCCCTTACGATATCAGAGATAGAATAGCTGATATAGACATTCCTATGGTAATGTTTGTAGGCAAAAAAGACCATTTTCTAAACCTAGAGCAATCAAAACAATTCTTACTTAACCCTAAATCCAAATTAATTGAGCTTGAAGAAACTGCTCATAGAATTCAAGAAGGAAATGAAAAGAAAATGGCTGAAGAAACAAATATTTTTCTTGAAAATCTACTCTAGTGAACTTTCTTTTTCTTTACTTCTTCTATTTGCTCAATTGTTGGAACTAGTGAAACTATTATTGTTCCTTCACCAGTATTTACTCCAATTATCGGACTGCATACAGACTTATAGATAGAAGACAATTCTACTTTTTGTTTAAGTTTGTTTTCTATATATTCTACCCCTTGTTCGTTGTTTAAATGTGTAATAATCATGTTATATTTCCAGCCGTTTTTTATTTTACTAAGAGTTAAATGAACCAATCGTTTAACCATTGATCTCTTAAAAAAAAGACCAGGAAACTTTGAAATCAATTTCCCTTGTTTAGACATTATAGCAACAGGCTTTACCTTCATAAATCTTGTAAAGTCAAGTAGTAGTTTTGATTTTAGTCTTCCAGATTTATAGACATTATCTAATGTTAGAAAACCAACTGTAAGAATAGAATATTTTTTCATTTCTTCTAGTATTTCAATTATATATTCCAACTCTTTTCCTTTTTTAGCTAGTTTCGCAGCAGTGAGAACAAGCAATCCTTGTACTCCTGAAGCTGAAACAGAATCAATGAGAGTTATTTTTCCTTTAAACTTTCTAGCGATTATTCTAACACTATTAAAAGTTGAAGTTAGAGCTGAAGAAACAGAAATATAAATGATATGATCATATTTTTGTTTATTTAGCGCATTATCAAAAGCAGTTTGATAATCTGCAATATCTGGTGCAGAAGATTGAGGTAAATAATCAAGTTTTGCAATTTCATTGTAATATTCTGAAATGGATAGATCTTTTCCGACTTTCCATACTTTATCTTTTAATAAAACATTATGTGGTATTTGTTCAATATCCCATTCATCATAGAGTTCAACTGGCAAGTCTGCAGCAGAATCAGTAATGATTTTGATTTTCATTCTTATTATGAAGCTAATAGCACTAATGTTAAATTTTTCCTCCAAAAATTTAGAAATAATTTGTTTTTATTATTTAGTTGCTTGGGAAAAAAACATAAACATCAAAACATAGATAATTTAGAGAGAGTTGGTTTAAATTGAGAACTGAAGAAATAATTTCATATGCAATGGCTGATAAGAAGGCAAGTTTAATTTTGAGAGGAGGAAAAGTAGCTAATGTTTATACAAGAGAACTAATTGATGCAGACGTTGTAATTGCAGATAATTATATTGTATATGTTGGAAAAAACACAGATGATTTTAAAGGTGAAGAAACACAAATTATTGAGTTAGAAAACAAGGTAATCTGCCCAGGATTAATAGAATCACATATTCACGTTGAATCATCCATGTTATCTTTAACTGAATTCTCCAAAGTTGTAGTTTCTAAAGGAACCACCACATGTGTAATTGATCCCCACGAAATCGCAAATGTTTGTGGAATTGAAGGTATAAACCTATTTATTGAAGAAAGTAAAGAATTACCTGTGAAATTTTTAATTGAAGCTCCTTCTTGTGTTCCTTCTTTATCTGGTTTTGAAACACCAGGAGCTGAATTAGATGTCAAAAAAATCATAAAGTTGCTTAAAAAAGATGAGATATTTGGTTTAGCAGAGATGATGAATTTTCCTGGAGTTTACCTCCGATTTCCTGATGTACTAGGAAAAATTGATGCTGCAAAAAAATCTAAAAAGATAGTAGAAGGGCATGCTCCTCTCTTAACAAATAAAGAATTACAAGCATATATTGCTGCTGGAATTTCTTCTGACCATGAAGCTACAACAGCAGAAGAAGCTTTAGAAAAACTGCGTTTAGGAATGAAACTACAAATTAGAGAAGGTTCTTTTGCTAAAGATCTTGAAAACATATTCTCCGATTTGATAAAATATGACATTGATTATAGGAACATTATTATTGCTTCTGATGATAGAAATCCAATTGATTTAGTTGAAAAAGGTCATTTAGATTACTCTTTTAGAAAACTTGTTAAACTAGGTGTTGACCCCATCAAAGCTTTACAGATGTTTACTATTAACACAGCAACTCACCTAAAATTGGATAACAAAATAGGTGGAATCTCTCCTGGTAAAATTGCAGATATTGTAGTGGTTAACGATTTGGAGAACTTTAACGTGGAAATGACTATTGTTGAAGGAAAGATTATTTATAGAGAGAATAAGGTTCAACAAAATATTATTAGAAAAAAATATCCCAAATCTGTTTTAGAAACAATGAAATTTTTTGAAGTTCCTTCAGTCAATGACCTTATGATTGATGAGGAAGAGGAAGAGATAACTGTTAATGTAATCGGATTAAAGGAACATTCTCTAATTACTGAACATTTACAATTAAAATTAAAAGCAACAGATGGATACCTTCAACCAGATTTAGAACAAGATATTCTCCCTGTTTTTGTTATAAATCGCCATACACCAGAGAAAAATATCGGAAAAGGTTTTATCCAAGGTTTAGGAATAAAAGAAGGTGCTTTAGCAAGTACAATAGCTCACGATTGTCATCAAGTAATTTGTACTGGAACTAGTTATGACCTAATTATACAAGCTTTACAAAAAATCAAAGAAATAGGTGGAGGACAAGTTGTTGTAACAAAAAACAGTGTAGCAACACTTCCTTTGAAAATTGCTGGATTAATGAGTACTGAAACTTCTTCAGAAGTTGTTAAAAAAATAAGAAACATTAATCAAGAGTTGAAGAAACTTCAACCAGCATTATCAGAACCCTTTATGGCTCTAGCTTTTGTAGCTTTACCTGTAATTCCACACTTGAAAATAACTGATAAAGGATTAGTAAATGTTGATGCTTTTAGTTTCATTGAATTAAAAGTTCTAGAAAAATAGTTACTTAAGAATACATTTGTATTTTTAATAGTACTTCCGCAATAAGTTGACTGATTTCTATAGGTTAAAATTATAGGAGTTCATACTATCATTGGCGTGTTCTCAATTCATACTTTTTGAGATAATTCGGAAGTACTATTTTAATTAAAAATATTTTTATAATGAATTTTCTTTTTTTCTTGATTTCTATGACAGATGAAATTATTGTCAGAACTAAAGATTTGCGAAGAACTTTTGAGTTTGGAGAAACAGAAGTTATAGCTTTAGATAAAATAGATATGGAAATAAGAAGAGGAGAATTTGCAGTGGTTCTTGGTCCTTCTGGATCAGGAAAAACTACCTTACTTAATATGATAGGAGGAATTGACAAACCTACAAAAGGAAAAGTGGAAGTAGATGGAGAAGAAATAACAGCTTACGACAAAGATAAACTAAATGAATATAGAAGAAATGATGTAGGCTGGATTTTTCAATTTTTCAACATTGTAGCAAGTCTTAGAGCTTGGGAAAATGTTGGTTTAGCTTTAGAATTTAAAGAGGGGTATAAAACCTCAGAGATAAAAAAACTCTCTTATGAAATTTTAGAACATGTTGGGCTAAAAGGAAAAGAAGAAAGATTTCCCAGCCAATTATCAGGAGGAGAACAACAACGTGTCGCTATTGCTCGAGCATTAATCAAAAAACCGAAAATTATTGTTGCGGATGAACCCACAGGAAACTTGGATTTTGTGACTGGCCAAAAAATAGCTGAATTAATGCGTAATTTGAATAAAGAAGAGAAAATAACCTTCATTGTTGTAAGTCATGATCTCAACATTACTCAATATGCTGATAGAGTTTTTCATCTCCGCATGGGTAAAATAGAGAAGATAGAAGAACATCCAGGAACAGTAGTATCTAATAAAGTGGAGGGATAGTCAATGAAAATCATGACTAAGAAGACACTAAGAGAGATAAAGAACAATAAATTCCGTAGTTTAAGCATCGTACTTATAGTTGCAATAACTTTAGCAATGCTAGTTGGTTTACGTGCAGCAGAACCAGGTCTTTTTGCTACCTATAATTTAAATATGAGAGAACAACATGTCGCAGATGGAACATTTTCATTTACTCAAATGATTGATGAATCAAATGTTACAGCAATTTCGAACAATCAAACTTTCCTTCAACAGTCAGACATCTCGGAGATTGAAGGAAGAATATTTTACAGTACTGAATTAATATTCAATGATGAACCTTTCAAAGCATATGTTATAGGAATAGATTTTCCAAATAAACTAAATGTACTAAATATAGAGGAAAAAGCCGATGATATAACTGATGATAACACAATTTTAGATAAAAATAACAGCTGCTTAGTTGAAACAAGATTTGCTGGCCATAAAATCAAATTTCTGGGCCAAAATGTTCCTTTGAACGCTAATCTAACTGTTAATTTTATGGGGAATGATGTAAATTTAACAGTAAAAGGGATTGCACAAGATAGTTATTACACATATCTTGTTGATGAAATATCTAAAATCCCTCTTCTTGGAAATCTGGCAGTAATATGGGTAAATATTGACACTGTTAGAAATTTGTTAAATGTAAGTGATACAGCAATTAACCAAGTTTTGTTCACAGTAAAAGACAGATTCAATAAAAATATGATATATAAAGCAGTAGGACATTTAACTAATTACTTTTCAGCAAACAACGTTGAAACAAGTACAATTAAATTTACTATTTATGATGAAACTGATGAATATAATATGTTTTTAGGTGATGCAGGGGCAGCTGATAAGGCAGGAACATTTTTTGCAACTTTAGGTTTAATCATATGTGTAGTAATCATTTCTAATACCGTCTCTAAACTTATATATTCACAAAGAAAAAACATAGGATTATTCCTAGCAATGGGGTCAAAGAAGAGAGAGATAGTTTTTCACTATTTAGGAATCGTTATGTTTCTATCAATTATAGGTATTCTTCTAGGAATTCCCCTCGCCTTGTATCTTATAATATCAATGGTTAAAGCTACGACAAAGGTCTATGGTTTTCATTTAGTAGCTAGAACTATCCCACTTGATGAGTTTATTATTGGTACTACCGTAACTTTTGTTATATGCGCTTTGAGTTCTGTTCTAAGTTCTTTACCCATTACTAAAACGACACCTAGAGAAGCAATGAGCGTAGCTTTCTCAAGAATCACAATTACTGAAAAGACTTTAATTGAAAAATCTTTAAGTTGGATTCCTGTTCTGAATTCAATTTTTCTACGTATCCCTCTTCGAGAAGTATTTCTAAAAAAGAGAAAATCTATGATTACTATTCTAGCTCTTACAACTTCTATGATCTTTCTTATAATCTCTGCTTCTATGACTTATAATACTATTAGTTCAATGGAGAAAAATTTCGATGTTTACAACAATTTCGATGTAAAAGTTACTTTAAGCGTACCTGTCCCTACGCAAAAAATATCTACATTCTTTAAACAAAATAGTGATAAACTAGAAAATATAACATATCACGAAATATTCTTGAGCTTTTACACAAAAATAATAAGAAACGATGAACTACTAACATGGTCTCAATTTGAATGCTATCAAACAAACTCAACTTTACGTAATTACCATGTAGTTAAGGGAGATGTTACTGAAAAAGAGGATTTAGGTAACAGTACTATTTTTTTGGGTAAATCGCTAGCTGGAAAATACGACATTAAGATTGGAGACAAGATTAACATTGGAATCTTAGGAAATTATACAGTAGAGGTAGTAGGATTAGTAGGTGAACTAGTAGATTACTCTGTATTGTGGACAATCGAATCATTTCAAGAAAGTGGAGCAAATGCGTATTTTGGCATTCCTAACAATTATGTTAATGGAATAACATTTAATGTTAAACCAGGCACAGATCTAAAGATACTAAGAAAGATTTTCGAAGAAAATTTCTATATTGACACTTGGACTGATCAGCAAACAGCAAAAAATTCAAGTTTAGCCTTGCTCGAATCATCTTTAGGAATATTAATGGTTTTCTTAGGAATTGGACTAGCTATTGGCATAATATTCTCTTTTCAAACTATGTATATGTCATTTATTGACAGGCACCTTGATTTCATCGCATTTAAGGCAATGGGAACAAAACTAAAACTTATACGGAGGATAATCTTTATCGAAAATGGTATTTTGAGCCTATTTTCCTTAGTGTTATCTGTACCTATTGGATACATTACATATCGTTGGAGTATTGATTATATGATGGGAGATACATTCTATGTTCCTTACACCATTCCATTATTTATTTGGCCAATCATTCTCTTCCTTTCACTTTCGTCAATCTATTTAGCAACATTAAGACTGATGAGAAAAATCAAGAAGATGAAACTTGCTGATGAACTGAGACAAACAGGAGTATCTTAATTTCTTTTTCTTTCAAAAATTTTTTATTCCCTTTACCTTTTTTAAAATTATGACTGAACTTTTATTTCGAGATGATTCATATTTAACTGAATTTAAAGCAAAGATACTTGCCATTGAAGAAAATGCAGTGATTTTAGATAAAACAGCTTTTTCTTTTCAAGGAGGAGGACTTAAATCTGATACTGGTGTTATCACAACTTCAGAGGGAGTAGAGTTTGAAGTTACAAAAGTTTTATCTCAGAAGGGAAAAATTTTACATTTTCTTAATCCAGCCCCTTCAGAGGATTTAGTGGGAAAGGAAATAACTGGTAAAATTGATTGGGAGAGAAGATTTAGACAGATGAGGATGCATACATGCCTTCATGCCATCTCTGGTATACTTTACAAAAAATATGGAGTTCATGTCACAGGGGGAGATATTAAACCAGAAAAAAGCAGAGTAGATTTTGAAATAGATCATCTTAGAGAAGAACGAGTAAAAGAGATTAAGGAAGCAATAGATAAGATAATAGAAGAAGACCATCCAATAACTGTATCATATATGAAAAGAGAAGAAGCTATCAAAAATCCTGATCTCATTCGTACAAAAGTTAACCTTATTCCCGAATCTGTAAAAATCCTCCGAATTGTTGAAATAGAAGGGGTAGACATTCAAGCTGATGGGGGAGTTCATGTTAAAAGCACGAAAGAGATAGGAGAATTTATTCCTCTTAAAGCTGAAAACAGAGGTAAAAACCATAAAAGGTTATACTTTACTGTAAAGCCCTAAATTACTTTACTTCACTTTTTAAAAAAATTTAGAAGCACAACAATTACTCTGATATAACTTGCCTTAATAAATGAATAACTTAATTTTTTTTCCTGATTGGTTCAACTATCTTAAATCCTTAAATATTCGTTAAGAATTTTTCAAGAATTTCATTCTAAAGTACTTTTTTGAAATCCTTTTTTCAAGATTCAATACACTCAAACAATTTTTTATTAAAAATGCTATATTAAATAACTACATTATAATATAGTTCTAAAAATTCTAATCCAAACTTAACCAAAACCTTAAAAATGTTTGAAAAAAACCCAACAACAAGAATAAATAGATATTGTGATGTACATGAACAAGTCGAAAATTTTCGGAACACTCTTAATATTAACAATGGTAGGTTTGAGTTTAACATCCTCTTCATTAAGTAGTCTAGCTTATGATCAACTTGAAGAAGCTAATTCATTAAGAGCTACAACAGTCATAAAACCTCACGACATCATCAGCCAAGATTATCTCAACGCTTTTTCTTACTCCAGCCAAATTAGGGTTGGAAAACTCATTAAGTTTAAAGTTACAGAGCTTGAACGAACAGAGAATATTCATGTTCAAGAAGGAGATAAAAAGATAAAGAAAGGAGACAACATTATTATTAGAATCGAAGCTGATCCAGATTTGAACCTAAACCACCCAGACCAATGGGCTCTAATTTATGTTAATGACGTTAAAGCTCTTTACACTAGAGAATCCTATCAAATTGCTCGTTTCTTCCATTACATATTACCAAAAACAGTAAATATCTCGATGGTTGATTTTGCTCAAGATTTAGATGGTTCTATGTTTGGAGATTATCCAATTGGAACAGAAGTAATCAGTTTCTTTGATTTTGTAAAATATTTCAAAGAAACAGGTGACCCAGACTTCCAAACATGGGAATTCGAAGGAAACACAGCTATTTATGAATATGACCAAGTTATAGAAACAGGAAACACCTCACATACAAAATTGATCTACGATATGGATACAAGTTTCTTAAATGAATACTATTACTCTGAAGTTCATACTGTCAATGGTGAGGTAGTTGCTAGTGCTAACATGACATTAATTAGAACACACGGTTGGGGACTTCCATATAATGTCAGTACTTTAGTTGTGTGGATACCCATTATGGTTTTCACATTAGGTATCATCATTGCTATCAGACTAAGAGTTGCACAAAGAATAAAAATCTACTTTGAAGCTAAAAAACTAGCAAAAAGAGAAGAATAAACTTTTTATCTTTCTTTTTTATTTCCAGATTATTTTTTTGATTTTTAAGTTAATTTAGAACAAAAATAATTTTTAAATATGCCTTTCTACATCGTATTATTTCCCTAAAAAAAGAGGTGAACAAATGCCAAACATGAAAGCTAAACAAATAGATGTTAACGTTGATAATAACATTGTAATAATAAACGAAAAGACTTTAGATAAAGAGAAAATTAAACACTCTTCATATGTGAAAGTGAGGAATAAAGACAAAGAAGTTTTATGTCAAGTTGTAGCTACATCTTCATTAGTACCTGAAGGTTATGCAGGTTTAACTAATAGTATTATTGAAACATTAAAAGTAAAAGAAGAAGATGTTGTAAATATTTTTTCTAGAAAAATTCCTCAGTCGATAGAATATGTAAAGAAAAAAAGAATGGGAACAGTCTGGACAGAGAACCAAATTAGGCAGATTGTAAATGACATATGTGCAGGTCAATATACAGATTTAGAAATAGGAATGTTTACTCTTTCACAATATTTTATTGGATTAACAATGGATGAAATAGCCTCCTTAACAAAAAATATGGCTGAATATGGTACCACATTACAATTTGGTGAACCAGTATATGATAAACATAGTATAGGAGGGGTTCCAGGAAACAAAGTTAGCTTACTAATTGTTCCTACTGTAGCTGCCGCTGGTCTTCTGATTCCTAAAACGAGTTCACGAGCTATTACAAGCCCATCTGGAACAGCTGATACTATGGAAGTTTTAGCTGAAGTTAACTTTTCAGCAGATGAGATATTAGAAATTGCACCGAAAGTAAGAGGAATGCTTGTTTGGGGTGGTACTTTAGATCTTTCTCCATTGGATGAAATTGTTATACACAGAGTAGAACGACCATTAAGTATAGATCCTCACAGTCAAATGCTTGCGAGTATATTTAGTAAAAAAATCTCCACAGGAGTTGACTACTTAGTCTTAGACATGCCTACTGGAGCTGGAACTAAAATGCCTACAAAAGAAGATGCAATAAACTACGCCCATGAAGCTACAGAACTAGGTAGAAGATTAGGTATCAGAGTCGAAGCAGCATTGAGTTATGGTGATCAACCTGTAGGAAGAGCTATTGGACCAGCCTTAGAAGCTAAGGAAGCTTTGCTAACATTAGAAGGAAAAGGTTCTAAGAGTGTTCTTGAGAAAAGTATAGAATTAGCAGGTATATTATTTGAGATGGCAGGTTTAGCTCCTCCAACAAAAGGATCAGAATTAGCTTTTAAATATATCAAGAGCGGTAAAGCTAAAGAAAAGATGGAAGAAATTATAGGAGTTCAAGGAGGAGATCCGGCTATAAAACCTGAAGACATCCCTGTAGGAAGTAAAACACAAACTATTGAATCTCCCCATGATGGATATATAGTCAAGTTATCTAATTCAGCTATAAAGAAAATAGCTTTTACAGCTGGAGCTCCTAGACACAAAGAAGCGGGTGTTTATTTGCATAAAAAAATAGGCGAATTTGTAAGGAAGGGAGAACCCTTATATACAATTTATGCAAATAGTGAAGGAAGGCTCACAGATGCAGCGAATGTAGGAGCTAATCTTCGTCCATATTCAATTGAAGGGATGATAATCCAAAGGATTTCTTCTGGACCTAGAAATCAAGATATAAAAGAGTGAACTATTTTTTAATTTCTTTCTTTTCTTTTTTTTCAAACATCATCCTATGCATGTAAAGTGATTGATCTATAAATTTCAGTTCAAAACCCAATTTTTCCCAAAAACCTGCAACAAAAGGAGTGCATGATAAAATGACAGTATCACTCTCGATTACTTTTTCTATAAGGAGTTCAACACATTTTTTTCCATAACCTAACCCTCTCTTATCTTCTCTAACTTCAAAAACATAAATAATTGGCGAACCATATGTGTAAAAACTCCCATTATTTAAATCACTATCTGGAATAACCGCTGAAACTGCAATCATCTCTTCATTTAAGAAAAAGCCATAAATTTGAATAGAATCATTAATAGAAAGTTTATAAGAAGTGAAAAAAGGAAAGATCATATCTGAAACATCATCTACTTTTATAAGTACAACGTTAATCTCTTCTCTTTTAGTAATAATATCCACTTTCTTAACCTCAAATATATAATCTTTCCTCTGTAATTTCATCGTTTACGGCTCCACTTTTTAGTGTAGCTAAAGAGGAAAAGGTTTTTTACTTAAGAAATTTATTTTTATAAGAATGTCTCCATTTAACTTCGTAGAAGAAGCAATGATTGGAAGATCAGTGTTTAGAAACGAGTCTTCCTTGTTCCCAGAATATGTTCCTCAAGAGCTTCCCTGTAGAGAAGAAGAAATAAAGCGTTTAGCACAAAATTTCAGAATTTTAATTGAAGATGAAGGTTCTTTTTCAGTAAATGTTGCAATAGTAGGACAAGCTGGAGTAGGAAAAACAGCATTATGTAAATATACAATGGAAAGAGTAGAAGAGATAGCAAATCAAAGAAATAGAGCAGTAAAATTTGTTTATTATAATTGTCACTCATTTAGAAGTAAAACAGCAATATTAAGAAACATCTTGACTGAGCACTTTGGAATTAGGTCCAGAGGTTTTAGTGACGAAGAAATTTTAGAGATGCTTGTCAAGAGATTATCTAAAGAAGGAATCAGGCTAATTATTGCACTAGATGAGGCAAATATGCTCGATTCACAAGATATTCTGAGTATATTTCATGCAGGAGAGTATTTCGGTTCAAAACATAGTATGATATCAACGATAATCATTTCTCGTCCTGTAGAATGGTCTTCACTCCTCAATGTCCCTCTTTCAGGTCATATTCATGATCAAATGGACATTCAAGGTTATACACGTGAAGAAATTTTGGAAATTCTGAAATACAGAGCAGAGATTGCTTTATATGAAACTGCTTATTCAGAAGAAACTTTGCAATTAATTGCAGACATTTCTTCAAGTTCTAGAAATGCACGTCATGGCTTAGAGATTTTGTATCGTGCAGGTAAAATAGCAGATAGAAAAAGAGAAAAGTTCATCAAACCAGATTATATACGTGCAGCAAAAGCAGATGTTTATCCTGAATTAAGAAGAGATGTTTTCAAAGAGCTAAAAGAACAAGAATTAGTTGCAGCTTTAGGCGTTGGAAGAAGCCTAAGAGTAGAAGGAGTTACAGCAACAACAATTGATGAAGCGTACGAATATTATATTGTGGCATGCGAAGAATTTAACATCGAAGCTAAAAGCAAGTCAACTTTTAGAAGTTCCATTGAAATATTAAATAAAGTAGGCATCTTAAGTAAATCAGTTGGGCCTATAGAAACAGGAAAAAGAGGAAGAAGAGCAAAAATCACAACCTATGATATTCCGGTTTCAGTTCTGATTGAAAGAATAGAAAATATTCTTAAACAGAAAACAATGTAAAAAAGATCGATGTAAGAAAAAATTTATACCAAATAAATCTATTCAACACAGATCATAGTCATTGAATCTTTAACTCCCTCTACAATAACTTTGTTATTTAATACTTGATTCTTCAGTTCATCCATGCTATCAAAGGTAACTTTTACAATTAGGTCATAAATTCCATATACAGCATGAATTTCGTTTACACCTTTTAACATTGACAATTTTTCACGTACTTCTTCTAATTTTCCTGGTTGAACATTTAATAGTATATATGCTGATTGAGTCATAATATCACATCTCAAACTTATAAATCAACAAAAAAAAATGAATATAAAAGTTTAAACATCTAGACATGACTTTTTTCTTTTTCTTTTTAACGACATAAACTAAATAATTACTAACCATCACCCATTTTACACTGAAAAACAAGGTGTGGAGCATTTAATAGACAAAAAAGATTACCATAGTGCTGTTTAGTAGTTATTCTTATTAAAAAATAAATTGGATAACAATATTATTCAGATTATATCTTGTTCGTTGAATACAAAATATTTTTATTATTACTTCTATCTAACTCCAAAAAAAGAAAAAGAAGTTTTTTAGGTTGCTATACGTAATTTTGTTTTACAAGTTGGGCAAGTTCCTTTTTGAATAATCCATTGATAGAGATGATTTTTGTGGAAAATATTATCACAAGAAGGACAACGAATAGAATTCTTAAGATTATTTATGCTTTGGAAGCAAATACTACATTTAGGTTTCATTTGAGACGTACCAACAATTCTAAAATCTTTTGGAATCGAAGAAAAGTCCACTCTAATAGCGTTCTCAGGTGCGTATTCTGCTTTTTTATATTTTATAGAAGGATAAGACTCAAAACTTTGATACTTCTTATTCTTTCTTTTTCTAAGTACAATTGATACAATTATAACAGAAATAACTAGAAATGGTGGTCCAGCATAAAGCACTATTTTCAGAAATATTACTAAAATACTCAAAAAAGACAAAAATACATCACTTTCATACCATTTTTTAATTTTGAAACTATAATCTTTTCCAAAATCAATAGGTATAGAAAAAATAGAACTTTTTACTTTAACAAAGAATAATCTTACAATGTTCAATTCTGTAGCATGATCATAAAAAAGCATTATTGAAGCAAAAGAAGAGGAGTTCGAGTATGTTTCATTAAAACTAATAGAAAACCATTCAGCTTTTTGAATACTTTCAGAAAGCTTTAATGAAGCAGAAATCGACGATACTGGTCCTTGATAGGTTTCAGAAAAAATTGCATTATTAGATTGATCACACACCATTATATCCAAATTCGAAATATTTTTTCCATAAAAATTAATGTTTACATATAGTTTTTTTAATTCAGTAAAATGGTCTGGAATTCTTTCTAAACTAAAGTATAATCGGTTTGTCTGTGCTAAGTCTATAAAAGAGTTATAAGTCCAGATTATAGGTTCAGTGAGATTCAAGTTCCATGAAAAAACAATTTCCTGAACAAATTTATTAACAAATTGTAGTATATAAATTCCAGGTTTTAATTCTTCTGTAATTAAAAAGTGCTTTTCTTTGTCTCTAGCTGTTATTAACCAATTATTTAGATTTTGCATATCTTTTTCATGGATTAATAATATACCAAGTCCAGTGTAATCATCATCTAATATAATTTCTCCCCATTCACCAACTATAACTGAAATTTCGAGAGTTGCAGGTTCATCTAAATAGACATAATACTCTGTTTCTGAGAATGTATCATCTAGTTTCAAAGAAAAAGATGAAGAATTCGATTCTTTTTTAATATAATCTGTAGTTCTTTCTGAAATAGCATAAGTACAAAAAAAGTAAGAAGAAAAAAGAACTAATAGTACTAGCAAAGTAATTTTCTTTTTCATTTTTTAGCTCCATTTTGTTTTAATATTAATGCACTTAAACTTATGAAACTTATTAGTATAACAAGAAATTGGAAGTCTGCTGTTACACCGTAATAATGTTCAAAAGGTTCATTCTTACTATCAAGGTTGAAAGAAACAAATATCTCACCTTCATGATATGAAGGATAGATTAGAACAAAGCATTCGTCCTCTGGTAAAAGTACTTCAACAAATCCAGAAGCGATCTCTGTCCAATTCACGTCGTAAATAATAATTTTCATTTCTACATACTCTGAATCGGCTAATATAGTTCTCTGCTCGCTGAGATTTAATCTATTATCGATGTACAGAAGAATTGATTGATTATATGTTAAAGTTATGGTCATATTCTGTTCAAATTCCAAGTTTATCTTTTCTACATTGTAAATATTAACATCGATTGCAATGTTTGTCCAAATTTTTATCTTGTAGAGAGAAAGAGATGAAAGACTCAAGTTGATGAAATCTTGGCCTGTTTTTTCATAAACTATTTCTCCTTTCTTAACATCTAAACAAATAATATTTACTGGAGATTCTGCATCAATGAGCCCAATTGTACTATTTTCTTTAGCTTCTAGATAGAATATGGTACTTTGGTTTTCATAAAGATGGAATGTGAATCGCTCATTTGGTAAAAGATTCAAGTACTCAACATTTTCTCCTAAAGGAGCTGTATATATGCCTGTTACAATATCATTACCTAGATAATCTTCGGTGTAAATATAATAACTCAGTAGCTCATCTTCATCATCATATTTTAATGATAAAATAAAGGTATCACCAGATTGATTGGTAGCTTGAGCAATAACCCAAGTAAGATTGTCATTATAACGGTAAAAAACTTCAACAAAAGGTACTCGGGAAACATCTAAAACCTCAACTATGATATTAACATACTTTTGTTCAGTGTTGAAATCTTCAGTGTAAGAAGCCCAAGCTCTTATTTCAGGTGGTAAATCATCAACTAAGACTCGAAAAACTTTTTCAATTGTTTGAGTAGATGAAGTATCACTTTCAATTGTTAAATAGGTAACAGTAAGGAATATTTTAAGAGCTTTCTCAACAGAGTAAGTCTCGATGAAATATTTAATTATTCTTGGTAGATCAGCAGTTGAAGGAAATTCTTCTGTACCAATTCTGACATAGGTTCCATGAGTAATTTCAGCACCTAAACTTAATCTTTCAATAGTCAATTCATCTGAACCTTTCGCTGCAACAGTACACAAAATAAACTTTTCTTCAGCTAATTGTTCATACAAGTTTTGTAAATCTCTTGTAGAAACCTTTATTCCATCATCTCCAGCTTCATCAGTAATTAAGACAATAAGATTAGGAACATCCTCTCTCCAATCCATTTGATACATAGCCACCCATAAAGCATCACCCCAAGGTTCAATAGAGCCAGAAGCTTTCGTTTTTTTCAATTTTTTAACGATTTGTTGAACATCAGAGGTTAAAGGTGTAACTAGTTCTTCAAAAAGGTAAGGATTTTCTTTTTCTCCTCCGAAAAGAACTAGACCTATTCGTAAATCATTTATTGTATCTGAAAGTTCATTCACTACTGAGATTAAGTCAGAAGTTAAAGCTTCAATTTCATCGTCCATCGAACCAGATTGATCTAAAACAATAACTAAATCCAGAGATTCACTTATAGTTTCATTTGTTGTTACATTTACTTTATATTCTTTTGAAAGGTAGGTTTCATGTCCATTTAAAGTCCCTACAGTTTCAAAGGCACTGTTACTTTCTTCGCCACCATCACTCACTAAAACGCCTAAATCATTCAAAGAGAAGTTTAATTTCACATCATAAGCTGCAGTTTCATTAATATTGGTTATATTGAAGTAAAATGAGAACTGATTTTGAGATTTTATACTTGGCATCTTATCTTCTCTGTGACTTTCTAAATTAGTATTGAAAGATACCTTAAGTTCAGGTTCATCTCTCTCTTGTGTAGTAGTAATTAAACTTTTGATTTCGTTTTCTGTATCACCAATATTTTCAATATTTCCATCAATCTTTATCCCGCCCAATATAAATCCAGCTATCAAAAGAAGGATTAATACTTTTTTTAACTTACCAGTAATCATATATATCAAGATATCGATATACATACAACTATATAAAAGTTTCTCTTTCACAGAGTATAAGAGAAATATATCAAAATATCGAAATATTTATAACATGTATAAATGATTCTTAAATATGGAAAAACTACTGAACAGAGTAGTTGAGCTTTTAGAAGAGATCAACACAAAATTGAGTAGAATAGAAAAAAAATTAGAAGGAGAAGGAGAGATTAATATACCTTCTTCAATTGATTTATTAACAAAAATGACTAAAGCGCAAAGATTGACTTATTTTGCTGTACAAAAAATCGGAGAAGCGACTTGTTCAGAAGTAGCAGAAGAGACAGGAAGAAGTATGAATTTAGAGTCAAGGTATTTAAGGAGATTATATGAAATGGGAGTTTTAGGAAGAAAACGTGTTCCTGTTTCAGATAAAGAAGAAGAATGGAAGGGGACAGAAGTGAAGTATTTCATAAAGGAGGAGAAGTAAATGAAAACAATAAGTGTTCATAGTTATAGAGGAGGAACAGGAAAAACAACTTTTTTGTTAAATATTGCAGGAGAGTTAGTAACAAGAGGAAAAAAAGTTTTAGCTATAGACTTTGATTTAAGAGCACCAGCATTTCAATCTTATTTTAAAATTGATAAACTGAACTATTTGAGTGACTACCTGTTAAATAAAAAGCATTTAGAAGAAGTTATTGTTCAAGCAGAAGAAAGAGGAAATGGAAGAATAGATTTGATTTTTTCATCTATGGAATTTTTAAAGCAACATTCAAAACAAAGAGATAAGCTTGTGAGAGATGATACAGTTTATCTTTCAAAGTTGTATCAATTGCAAAAAGAAGTAGAAGAGAATTATGATTATTTATTAATAGATACAACCCCAGGTTTCTTTTATAGATCAATTGATGCAATGATGATATCAGATATTCTCTTGATTGTTTCTACACCAACCATTTCTAATGTTCAAGGATTAGAAGAGTTATGGAGAAATGTCTATTCTATGCTTAAAGAAGATGTAAATATGTACTTATTAATTAATATGATAGAAAAAGAGGGAGAAAAAGTAGATAAAGAATTAGTAGAAAAAAGTATAGAAGAGCTAAAAAAAATGGGGAAGAAATATTTTGCAAATAAGTTGATAGAAATACCAGATTATGGAGCAATGGGAGAAAGAATACATTCGTTTGAACAAGAACCAAATAAAGAATTTCTAAATAAGATATCAGAATTAATAGATTTACTAAATGGATAATAGAGGGAAATAGGTGAAAGGTGAGAAGGAAAAAGTAAAGGATTTAAAAAAGGTCCAAAGTTATTTGAAAGATTCTAAAAAAAATCTTTTACTTTTAAAAAGAGGAAAGAAGCCAAGAAGAAAGCTTAAGTTTCTCATTAAAGATCACCTTTTTTTCACAATTTTATTCTTAGTCCTAATAGTAGGAGCAACAACTATTCCCCTCTTAATTAAAGAGAAGACAGATGATAAAATAGAGCAACCAGAAGAGAAAAAAGTAAAGGAAACGCTTACTCTTCTATCGACAAATTTCACAGATAGTGAAGGTATTCCTATAAACGAGTTAGGTAATTACACTGAATCATCTAAATTAATTATCCTCTCCACTCTTTCATTTTCAATGCTATATCTGGCAGGCTTTAACATAACAATTGAGCAGTTATCACTTCAGAAAGACAATATTCTTTCAATTCTTAATGATGGTTCCTTTGTTCAGTTTAACAACAATAGTCAAAAACTTTCTATTTTCTATCAATTTTTGGGCTTATATGCTCTAATCCAGCTTCTATATGCAACAAAAAACACTGAGATCGGCTTTAGTATTGATATCTTATTCAACAGTTTGAACAAACAATTGAGGGAATATTACAATAAAGAAAATAGGCTATTTATTGATAAAAACGCTACAGAAGCTTTTTTGGTTGACCAATCTTTAGCTTTGTGGGTTATTGCTATCACAATACTCTACTTTAATGTAGAATCAATATTTGAATTTTATTTACCTGATATAATTCAAGATGTGTTATACAGTTTAAATCAAGATTATAGAAACGCAACAACTAATAAAATTGTGAGCTCAATAAGCAATAAGACAAAAGAGCCAATACAATTAGAAGTGACTTCCTTTGATTTATTAATCTTAGTAGCAGCATTATCCAGAGTAAACTTGCTATATGATTACTTCTTTGATAATGATTTAAGTAGTATAAATTTGTTTGAAAATATTATTAACCAGTATACAGATGAGAAACTGATAGTTTACGAAAAAAGATTTCTTAATGGACATCTACTAATAAGAAATCAGTGTTTTTTTACTCTAACATCATACCTTTTACACTTAACAGTTACAGGAAATCAAAGTTTGAATGTTGTAACAACAAACTATTGGAAAGATAATAAGGGTTTCATTGAGGAAATTAATGCAAATAAGTTTTCAGCAGAAGCAAACTACTATGGATTGATAACTTTAGCTAGCCCAGAATGGAGTAAAGGAGAATATTTCTATATTCAAGACAATTATAAGGGAAATGCCGTAACCTCTAGAGCAGATGTGTTAACGATATTCGTATCATTAGTGATAGTATTCATCATAAATAAGAGAAGAAAAAGAATAAAATAACAATTTAATTACCAATTAGCCCTTGAGTAATAGAAAAACTAGTTTCATCTTTAATTTGATTGTAAAATTGTTTTAGTATTTTTAATCGTCGTCTCGCAAGCCTTTTGGTGAAACAGAAATGCATTCTTGAAGGAAGAAGAAAAAGTTTATCATCAAAATGAAGTAACATCTCATCTATATCTCTATTGTGCTCTAAACTGAAAGAAATTACACGAAAAAGGCCGATAGAACCTAAAGCATCCAACATATCTGCATCTTGTAAGATTTTGCCTTCAATACTCGTAGGCTCTCTACTTTTACTGAAACGGTGTTCAAGAATATTAACACGAACTTCCTCTGCTAAATCAGGAAAACCTCGCTCAGAAAGAAAGTCAAAAGCTATTTTTGAACCCATTTCAGCATGACACTCTCCTGTTTTAGACTCTTCTGGGCGAGCAACATCATGAAAAAGGGCACTTAATAAACAAACATCAAGAAAAACATGGAGCTTGACTCCAATAGAATAACACAAGTCAATAACACGAATAGTATGCTCTAAAGAGTGAGTAGAAGAATCATTGTCTAATTTAGAAGAAACAAAAGAATATCCTTCTTTAAAGATTTTAAGAAATAAAGAATAGTCTTTAATATACTTGGCTTTGTAATGAGAAATCATTAAACAATTAAAAAACCTCAGCTATTAATAATTTATGAATAGGCATTTTCATATTCTTCATTATTTGCAGTTAAGCATGAAATTCGGCTATAAATTTCTTCAAAATATGATCGTGAATAAATAGTTTCAGAAATGTTATAGTGGTCTTGAATCACACTTAAAGCTTTGTAATAAATTTCCTGAATCAGAAAAAATATATTAACATCAAACATGTTTTTTCCAAATGATTTTGGAATCTTATGTAAACCATGAAGTGGATTAATGCAAAACTCTGTATTGAGCTCTGTTAATCCAGACCAATCACTGTGACTAATACCAGCTGTTGGACCGTAAAACAAATCATAGTATTTTTTGTCTCCAATGTCTTCAGCCATTTTTCTAATACTAGTTTTATCAGCCCAACTACCTGTGAGCTTTATTTTTATTAGATCTGATAAACCTTTTTCTGTTAAAATTCTATCAATTTGCTTAATTTTTTTTTCATATCCTTTTGGTTTATATTCCTCTAATTTCATTTTTTCATTCTTTTTTTCACCATAACCATATTCTTTAAACTTTGCATATAATTCTTCATCATCTTTTAGTAATAACCACTTTAAAACAAAATATGTTTCTAAATGGTTTCTTAGTAGAATATAGCCAATAGATGGTTCTTGGAAAACTAAATAATTGGAAAAAAATTGAAAATTTGACGCTAGTCTAGAAATAAGTCCAGCAACGATATCCTCTTTGGATGGATTATATATGTTAATTTTGATTTTTTTCCACATTTGATTGATTTCAAGATCAATACTATCAATCAAATAAAGTCGCATTTCGGTAAGTTCATACCAAACTTGATTATATTCTTGAATATTTATCTTTCTCATGGAAGGAATACAAGGAGATAATAGTCCATTTTTCATCCAGAATTTTTTTGACCAATTTTGATCAATAAAATTATCTAAAAATATAGCTGATATGCTTCGCGCCGATGATTCAACCAATTTTTTGTCTCCCTGCGGATATACCGATAGTGCTTTAATAATCCTCGAACAAGTTTCTTGTTCTAACCCGATTATTTTTCTCTCTTCCATCATTCTCATTAGAACAAGTACTCGCATTAATGATGCAAGATCACCATGACTCTCATATAACTCGATAATAAGATTAGAAATAACATCTAAAATCTCATCTTTTTGACTCTCGGAAAATGGTTTTACGTTAAATAAATAATTAAGAGAATCTTCTTGATAAATATTCATTATATCCTCAAAACGCGTTCTAATAAAAATAGACGCAAAAATGTGTTGAATTTCATTTAAGAAATCTTTTTGATGCTCTAAAGGAATATTAGAAAATTCGCTTACCAAGCCAAATGAGACAGCATCAGATTGAAGATATTTTTGAATTAATTGAGTAGTCTTTCTGTAAAGATAAAGAGCTTTATGATGATCATAAGTAGTGAATAAACTAGCTACCCAAAGAAACTCAGGAAGTTGTTTTTTTGACCAATCAACTTCTATTATCTTATCCTCTCCTAACAGATATAAGAGGGGGGAAATCAAATGTTTCTTATATCGTTTGTGTTTTAAATACTTATCTTTTTTGTGTTTCATAAAAGATATTATTGAAAAATATAATATAAAATATTCGAAATTTAATTTTTTAATATTAATAAAATAAAGCATAATTTTTATAATAGTTAAGTGAATAGTTTAGTTATGAACAATAAAAAAATAAACAAGAATCAAGGAGAAAAACAAGAGTCTCAAGCTTTTACCATGTCAATTTTTTCTAGACGCTGGGGACATGAAGATAACTATATTGTATTTATGTGGGAAGAAGGTTGGAAAATATCATCACATAGTGGTATTGTTGAATGTAATAAAAGATTTGAACCAGGATTATATGACATACTTAAACATGACTCGATTAATTACCCTAAAAATCTTCCTCTATATTTCGAATGGTTTTGGGAAGAAGCTCAAGAACAAGGATTAAACCATGAAGAAATTCAAGAAGGATTGACAGAACTTACTAACTGGATAAACAGATGTGAAATTTCAACTCCTTCAAAAGGAATATTTGAAAGATTTTAAAATTTGCATGTAAAATCAAAGGCTATATTAGACAACATAAAATGATGTCTCCATATGATTGCTAAGATTGACACAATATATAAAAAGAATTTTTCTAATTTAAATTACCTAAGAATTCTAAAAAAGCTAAAAATTCAGTATTTTTATTTTTAATTAATTTTATAACTAAATTGAAACATTCTTCAAATGTCATATCTTTCCAGTCGTCTTTTTTGAATTTTGTTACTGTCTTTTTAATCATACCTTCTAAATCATTCTCCCAAGAGAAAATATTGTAATTCTTTGCAAAACTAATAATCTCCTTTTTCCTTTCTTGTATATTAGTTGTTTTTGAAGAAAAAATTTCATCTAAATTTATATTACACCGTTGTTTCAAAATTTTACTAATATAACTATTAGTCAAAGAATTTTTAGGTTTAAGAAATGCATCAAAATCACATATTAAAACATACTTAATATCAAAGAAATCTGCTATCGATAAAGCCTTGGAAATATCACCGGTACCATCAATTGAAATAACATCCCAATTTAAGAAATTCGTGCTTGAAAGATTAAGTTCTTTTTGAATATGATGATTCTCCAGAACAGAGAATAAAGTTGTAACAATTTTATTGTCATATGTTCCTTCAACAAAAATAACATTGGAAGCAAAAAATATGCTTTTTATGTTAGGATCCAAGAGAAAACGATTATAACGCTCTTCATCTTTAAGTCCTTCAAGAAAAGATCTTAAATATTTAATCTGACTTCCAGTTTTTGTTTTTAAACATCGAAGAATTGAATATAGAAGTTCATTAGATATCAAATCAGGACTATGAGTGACAACTAAATAAGAATGCTCATTATCTTGTTTAATATAATTACCAAGTTTCTTTCTAAAAGAAGGATGAAGAGTTTTACCAGGTTCATCTAATATTATAGTATCAGCTTCAAATCCATAAATGGAACATAAAACCATTAAAATCTCATAAGCTCCTCCAGGCGAGCAATTTAATCTAAAAGCTTTATTATTTTGCAAGTCGTGAAATTGAATATCAGGACGTTTACCTGTTAATACTGCACCTTCATCTAATTTAATAGAATAGGAGTTTTGTTGAGAATAAGAAGAATCAGGTTCAATTAAGAGAACAGGAGCTTTTTTTTCATGAACCTTTTCGTCAACAAGGACAATGTTAAAATTATATTTTTCTTCAGTCATAGTTTTGAAATGTTCTCTGATACGTTCAAAAATTTCTTGCTCTTTGGGATTTGAACTCATTTTCTTTTGAAATAGTGCATATTTGATTCTTTCAAGAGTTAGTACATTTGTAATGTTTTCTCTCCAAGGATAACTAAAACCATTTTCTAATAATCCTCTATCTTCTCTTAAAATAACAACTTTTTGTCTAATGATTTTTGAAATAAAATTGCCAAAATATTTGTAGTAATTATAAATTTCAATTTTATAACCCATTTTTCGAAGCAAAATTCTAAAATCTGCAGATAAATTATGAAGTTCAGGTAAAAAATCAATATTACTGAAATCTAATTCAGATAAATATAAAATTAAGGCTTTTTCAAATATATATTGAAAAAAAATATTTTTTAGAAAATCTTCATTATTTTTAACAAGTTCTTTAATATCTTCTCCAGGATATAAATCATTAAAGGATTTGACGAAAGAAGTAATATTTCGAAAATCTAGATATTGATTTTTACTTAATGTTAAAATTTCATCTAATTTTTTCTCTTTGTCAACTAAAATAATTATATTTGTTGAAGGATTACTTAAGTAAATGTTTAAAGATTCATTAAATGAAAGTATTAAAAAATATTTTAATCTCTCAGGATTGTTGCTTTCAGAACAAAAGCCTATTGTTAAATCAGAAAAAGAATCCTTGAGAAAATTCTCCCAATTGTTAAAGAAAGAATAGATTAATGCTCTACCGAATTCTTGATCTGAACTTAAATGCATTGAACAAAAAGATAAGACAAGAAATTTACGTAAAAAAATACGTTCATCTTCACTTAGTTCAAAGGTTAAATAAATTTTAGATTGAGTTTTGGTGTCCCAAAAAGGAAAATAAGACCAATCTAAGTTAGAGGTTGCAGAGTTGGATAATATAAAATCAATTATTCTAACAAGATTAGATTTTCCAGAACCATTCTCGCCAACAATAATAGACTTTTGATTAAGATTTATTTCTTGTTCTTCAGAATAAGAAAGAAAGTTCTTGATATAAATCTTCTTAAGAATCATTGATTAAAAATGAATTTTAACTATAAGTATTTTTCTTTTATAATTAAAGAAAATAGTAAGAAGAAAAAGATTAAACAAAATTTAGAATAGATAGAAAATTTTAAATGAGAAAATAAAAAGAGAACTGTAGATAGAAACAGCAAATTGACCGGGTAGTCTAGCTTGGTACGATACATGCTTGGGGTGCATGTGATCCTGGGTTCGAATCCCAGCTCGGTCACCATGTATTATTCTCCAATTACAGCAAACATAGATGAAATATGCGAAATTTCTTTTTTTCATTGAATTATTTGTACTATTTTTTTTACTATAAGATAAATTTACATGTAATTACTTATCTATATTAATGTAGTAAATATTGTTTGTTTAAAATCACATTATTTTAAGAACTATTATAAAAAATGTTGTAAATGATAATTTATTTTCTTGTTATTGAAAAATAGGAACAAATAAGGATTTCTTCATTAAGTACAAAGTCTTAAATATTGAGCAAAATAAACACAAATAATTACACATAGAAAAAACTAAACAATAATGTCAAATTAAGCGTTGATACTCTATAATATGTAATTGTCCCCAAATTTCCTTGCTTTGTTTGGCATTTGTGTTGGAATGAGTAGTATGAAACTTATCAAGGTATCAATTCTGACCACTTTATTTTCTCTATATCTATTTTTTTCAAGTTCACAACATTTAGTTTTTGCAGCTAATCTGGAACTTAATTCACAATTGCCGTTATTATGGACTTTTACAACTGACAGTCAATTCTATTCAAGCCCTGCTATTGGAGATTTGGATGGAGATAACATATATACGTAAAACAAATCCTTGGAAATGGGATACAGATTGGGATACATTACCAGATGGATATGATATATTTCCCCTATTTCCAGATGGATGGATCTATTATGGGATACTTGGTTCAGTTATTGTATTAGTTGTGGTAAAATTATACAAAAAGAAAAGATAAACTAATAAAACAGAATATTGGTCTATATCCTTGTTTGAAATACTAATCTGTTATCTATCATTTTTTTATGCTTGATAAAAAAGTGAATAGAATATCTGAATTCTTTTTTCTTTTTTTTACATTTTTCTTATTATTTCTATTGCTTCTTCTACTTCTTTTACTTTTATTATTTTTTCTCTTTCTTTTTCATCTATTTTTTCTTCTTTTGCTATTTTTTCGCTCCACCCACCTGATTTTTCTATTAATATTATTTTTTTACCATATTGCCACGCCATTGCTATTTCTGATAATGTCCCTGCTCCTCCTCCTATCCCTACCACCACATCTGCGGACAGTACTATTATTTGATTTCTCGCGTAACTCATTCCTGTTGGTATTATGATATCCACGTATTCATTTGCTTGTTCTTTTTTTGTTGTCGGCAATATTCCTATAGTCATTCCTTCTCTGTATTTTTTTGCCTTTTTTGCTCCTTTACACACTTCTTTCATTATTCCGTCTTTTCCTCCACATATTATTCTGCAATTATTTTCTACTAGTTTTTCTCCTAGTTCCTCTGCTATTTTTTTCAGTTCTTCTTTTATTTCTCCCCCTTTGCCTATTACTGCTACTTGCTTTATTTTATTCACCTTCGTCCCTCCAAATGTTATTATTTTCAAAAAGTTGTCCTAGTTTTTATGTTTAAGCTTTCTTCTTTTCTTTATTTAATTATTCTTTAATTATATCTTTTTGACATTGCTTTCATTAGTTTTGCTTGGAACTTTGTTCTTTTGTTAAAGGGTATATTTAGCTGATATCTTTTTGTAAACAGTTTTTGCAATTCTCTATGTTCGTTATGGTACATTCCTATTACAAACTTTGCTTGTTCTTCAAGTAATGTTTCATAATTTTCATTTAATATTAAGTCTATATAGTAATCTAGGAAATATTTTTCTTCTTTTGCTATTTTTTCTACTTTTGACTGCTTATTTTTTACTATTACTTTTTCTTCTCTTGCTTTTTCATGTTTTCCAAAGAAGTACAATACGTTGTGAACTAGTTGGTTTTGGCATGTTTTATCTGAATACGAAATTAGGGAAAAGTCATAGCTTGCTTCGTATGGTATTGCTTTATCTACTAGTGCTGCTAGTTCAATTAGTCCTTTTTCACTTAAATTTGGTTGTAATATTACTTTATCCTGTATCATTGCTGATACAACAATTTCTCTTAGAGTTTTATCGTCTATTTTTTCATAGATTTTGTTTTTTTCTTTCCTAAAATGCTTTTCTGTGAGAATTTGTGGTTCTTGTTCTATTGAATCAAATAAATCTGAATAAATTAGAGGAGAAGCATAATAAAATAATGAATTAAAATTATACTCTTCTGACGGAACTATTATATTTTGTGCAAGTGCTTTTGGTCTTCCAAACGGATCTACCCCATCACTTCTTACTAGTTTTACTACTATATCTCCTGTGTTTTGCATTGTAAATTTAGAAACGTATTTTATATGCTTTTTTTGCTTGGATGACAATTCTGGTAGAAAAATAATTGAATTTTCCTTTAATTCTTCTGGAATATTGGCTAACCAGATTTTATATCCATACTTGTCATCTCTCTTAGTTACAACTTGATACATCTACAGTTCATCTTTTTGATTTTCAGTTATTTTGCCTTTATTCAATAAATATCTTTCTCTTGTAAAAATTTTTCCTCTTTCTTTTTGAAAATATTCTTATAGTTTTTTTAGTTAATTAGTATATCTTGAAAAAGAACTATGATTTATCTGAATTATTTTCTGTTATCGACAATCAACTAGTTAACTCTCCTCTCAAAGCAATTGAACTTTTAGAAGATAATTCAGAGCACTTCGAGGACAATATCCTTTTTTTCTTGCGTTTAGGAGAACTTTATTTCAATCAAAAAAAATATGACAGTGCTTTACTTTCTTTTTCCCGAGCACTAGAGCTTGAACCAGAGAATGTGGAAGTATTATCACATATCAGTGATGTTTACATCAAGAAAAGAGATTACACCCAAGCTGAAGTTGCTCTCCTAAAGGCTATAGAATATGAACCTAAGAACACTCTATTACTAAGTAAACTTGCTAATTTGTATTTTGATATTGGTAAATATTACGAGTCTCAACAATTGCTCATTCAAGCAATAGAAGAAGAACCTAAAGCTGAATACTATTCTTTACTTGCTACTATCTATAAGAAAATGGATAATGATATTGCTTGTTGGAACACTTTAGTAAAAGCAGAACAATTGTTTCCAGATGATATAAACATACTTAACCAGATTGGAGCTTATTATTTTGATTTGGACAATTTCTCAAAAGCTTTATCTTATTTTCAACGAGCTCTTTCTTTAGACCCTGAAAACCAGCATTCTCTTTTTCAGTTAGCAAAAACTTTTGAGAAAATGAACGATCCTTACAATGCTATTGATATGTATTCAAAAATTGTAGAGATTAATCCTGATCATGCTTTAGCTTATTTTTATTTAGGAAAACTTTATTCTTCTCTTGGCGACTTCGCTCAAGCACTTATTTGCTATTCTAAATGTTTAGAACTTGATCCTTCCTTCTCTGATGCTGCTTTAGATTTAGCTTCTATACACTGGGTATCAAAAGAATATAACAAAGCTTTATCTATTTTGAAAGAAGCATTAAAATTTTCAAAAGACAAGGAGATTTATAAGATGATGAGCAATATTTACGAAGAAACAGGCAATGAAAATAAAGCTAAATATTATAGAGAACTATCTAGAACAAATAATAACGAGGATTAAGATTGTTACTTCTTCCTATTGTCTCTTTTTCACAAGGACTAAAAGGTACATATCTTCTTTTCATTAGTCTAGACAAAAAATTAACTATTAACCTAAGTAATAAACAATTTTCCCTCGAAAAAGCTAACTATATTTATGTTGGGAGTGCTTTTGGCTCTGGAGGACTAAAATCTCGGGTTTCTCGCCATCTTTTAAAAACAAAGAATAAACGCTGGCACATAGATTTTTTGACTAGTTCTGATCATTCTGAAGTTGTAGGAGTAGTTTATTTTATTAATCAAAAAATTGAGTGCTATTTAGGTAAGCTTCTTTCTACTTTCTCTTCTTTAGAACCTGTTTTTGGTTTTGGAAACTCTGATTGTAAAGAAAATTGTGATAGTCATTTATTTAAAATTGTAAAAAAGGAATAAAATGAAGTTTTAATGATACCTTCAAATATCTTTTTGGGGTAAGATTTAATAAACAAATAATAAAAATATGTTTATGGCAAGTGCAGTTGTCGAGCAATTACTTAATCTTGCTGTTGAAATAGTTCTATTCTATGCTGCAGCAGCGATTATAAGCGCTTCAATGTTTTCTAAAAAAGCTAAGAAGTGGAGTTGGGTTAACCTGATCATGGCTATTATTGTAAGCTTAGCTTGGACTTTTTCAATCAATCTCTTTAACGGGCGAGCCGCCGCAGCGACTTTCGGTATCATACTATTTATTATTTGTTTCTTCTTGTGGACTATTGCTGCTGATGTTTCTGATAGACGTGCAGCATATGCAGCTCTCTTATCGCTTCTACTATGGTTCCTTTTCTGTTGGGTTTTAATTATTATCCTCCACTTATTCGAAGTACACTTATTTGACAGTATACCTTACTTATTTAGCTATTTCACATAAAGAAATCAACAAATTGGTTAATATCCAAAGAATAATTAATTTTATTCTTTACCTTTTTTTCTTTCTCATACTTATCAAAAAAAAGAGGAAAACGCTCTTTCACTGTATCAATGAAGTAAATAAGTAATTCTACCAACCTAATATTTAATTCACACTCTATTTTGTTAACATCACCTTCAACAGCTTGCTTTTCTTTCCAATCAACACAAGGTCCTCCGCAAATATACCTTATGGGACAAGAAGAACATTCTTGTATTAAATCTACAAGTTTCACTACATCGTTTTCAAGATCTTTCATGGACAAATTCTTTTTCCATTCTCCAAGTTTGTATTTTTTGTTTCCAATAAGGCTAGAACAAGGATAGATTTCTGAATTTGGGCTTAAACTCAGAGCTGTTTTCCCTGCGGGGCAACGAGTAATCAGTTTTTCTCTTGATAATAGTCTATTCAAATAACGTGAGATATAATCAGTAGGGCCGATTTTCTTTAAAAAGGATAGTAGTTCTCCTTCATTTAAGTTGAGTAAATGATCTACTAAATCTTCAACCCTTTCTAGAAAAGAGTCTAATTTTCTTTTATCCCATGCTCGATAATGATTATTATCTATTCTAAGAAGCCTTAAAGAAACATAGTCAAAATATTCTGAATAATAAGAATAGAGAATGAACAAGTCTTCTATGTTAGGATGAACAGGTATAATTAAGTGTTTTACTACATTTTTCTTTACTAGAGACAAATTATCTATTACTCTTCTTTTTACTTTTTCATTTTCGATATCAAGTGTAACAGTCAAAAAACCATATTTATTTACAAAATCAATAAAACTTTGTTTTGGTGAAAAAAAGTTAGTGGAAGGGAGGAAATAGTAAATGGGAAAAGAGTATTTATTTTTAATCTGTTCAATAAACAGAACCATTTCATTAAAATATTCAAAGTTAAGCGTAATTTCACTTGTATAGAAAAAGCTTATTCCTAGCGCTGTTTCTGATTTAGCTTTCCTTTTTAAATCTGCAAAATGTATAATTATTTCTTTAGCTCTTTCTACATCTAACTTTTCGTTCTCTTTTTTTCTCTCATTTCTTGCATAACAAAACCAACAATTTAAATTACATTCATTTGAAGGATTAATTACCAAATGGTCAAAAGTAACAATTTCTTTATCGAAACTTGCTCTTTCTTTCTCAGTTTCTACAATAAATTTTCTTTTCTTTAACAATCCCATTTGTGTTAGGATATTTTGATACTCTTTTTCTGAATAATACTCCTTTAAGTCCTTTAAAGACAAAAATCTTTTCTTTTCAGAACATAACTCTGAATTACTAATTCTCCAAAAAAATCTAGTTTCAGGAGTATAAAGATAGGATTTACCATTATAAGAAAAAATCAAGATGTTAGTATTTTCTAGATTTAGCATACAGATCCTGTCTCTTCATAGTCAGCTTCTTCATCATCACTTTCTTCATCTTGCATAAAGAAAGCTACTTTATCTAACGCAGAATTTTTATCTATAAATTTGCCCAACCTTTTATTCTTTTTAGTATCATAAACCACCCACCACCCATCGCTTTCATCTCTGTAAATTTCAAAATCCCCACACTTTTCCCTTTCTGACATATAGCAAAGTTCAGTTCAATATTTTAAAAATTTTTAGATAACTAGCTTCTTATACTTACGAATAATTTTTATTAATTAAAACAAAGAATAGTAATAACAGATATTATTTAACTACTGTTAAGTAATTTAATTAAGATAAAAATCAACTATATTTAGAAATTATCAGATAGTGTAATAAGGAGTAAATAAGATTGACCAATGAGGAAATAGAGCAATTAAATCAAGTTAATTTGTTAATATATCAAAATAAAGATTTTTTTTCTTCAGATATTTTTCCTACAGAAATCATAGAAGATTCAAAACGTAAAGAGATTAAAAAAGACATAAAGGAATTATTAAATGTTGATTTCTTTACTAAAAGTGAGATTTACCCTCTTGTTAGTTATTTCAAGGGGTGGAACTATTCAACTAAAACTTTTTCTACCGAGAATCTTTTTGCGATAAGAAAAAATAATGAATCATCTAGTTTGGTTAATATAACACTAATTAAAGAAGAGGTTAATTTAATTAAGTCTCTTCAAGAGATCGGTTTTATTCTTGATACACTTGATGGTATTTATAATAAAATCGTCCTATTACAATCTCAGCTCTCAACAATGGAAAGAAGTAAAGAAGAAGAACCTTATTTAGAATTAGAAAAAAAACTCGACCTCCTTGGAAAATACTATCATTGGATGCTTTCTGAAGAGAAGTCTTTGTCTACTAAAGAAAAAGAAAACATAGTCCAAAAAACAATGTTAACAACTGTTCTTTTACTTAGATTAAAAATTCGTTCAGATAGACTTCAATGTTTAGGTGCTTGTAATAAAACTTTCTCAAAAGAAGAATATGCTTCAAAGGAAGATTGTGACTGTAAAGGTGAAATTGTTTCTGCCCCACCATATTTTGAAATAACTGATATTTCATTTGTTTATCCTGAACAATATAGCGACATAATTCAAGAAGAAAGGGAATCTTCACCTAAAGGGATTATCGAAAAAGTCAATCGGGCGACTTTTCCTTATCCTCTATTATTATTATTGAACCAAATTAATCATTCATACTTCAGTAAAAATCTAATATTTCCAAAGTATAGTCTTTGGGAATATACAAGTACAAGAGACATAACAAAAATCAATTTTGACTTCTTATCGATAACAGATACTGAAGCTTTCTTAGTAGCTTATGTTAGTGATTCAAGATTTTATCATGAAAATTTAGAATCCTCGGTAATAATTCCTGTTCTCTCAAGAAAAATAACAAGTAATCTTAAAGAAGGATATAGTTGGCATTCTACTATAGAAAATACTCAAATAAATCATTGGAAGATTACACCGTTCATTCCTCTCTCTGATATTAGAAAATACATGAAGTTAGAAGACATTCGATTAATAAAAGTTGAAGAAAAAACAGAAGAAGTTTTAGATAAAATAACTCAAGAAGAGGAAATACCACTTTCCCAAAGTCAATTAGAAGAAAAAGAAGATAATAAAGAGAAAATAGTTGAATTTCAAGAGGAGAGCATAACAAGGCCTTTAGAAAAAAAAGTTGTTTATGGATCTAGAATTAATGTTATAAAAAGAGAAGAAGAAAAAGAAGAAATAGAAATTCCACAGTTTGAAAGACCTATTGGAGAACAAGAAACTACAAAGCTGGAAGAACAAGAAACTACAAAGCTGGAAGAACAAGAAGAACAAAAAGAGGAGGAAGAGAACAATGAGTAAAATATTTCAACTAACAAGTCATTTGAAATACGTTCCCAAAGACACTATTGATTTGATTAGTGAGTTTGATCAATTATTCTCATCGTTTAAATCTCAAATAAAGAAATTTATCTTAACTCAACCTACTTTTCTTCAAGAGATTAGAAATCAAATTAAATCAGAGATAGGATTCCTTTCTCCTCAGCAAAAGAATATGGCTTTAGCTTTATATGGTATTATTATCACAGAAGATATTCTAAAGGAATATTCTCCTTCTCAATACGTAAATGATATTTCTTTTCTCCTAGAAGCTACAGAAAAGAAGAACAAATGCACAGATGACGAATTTATTGGAATTGTTACAACCTACATCAATTGCTTAAAAGTAGCTCAAACATCTACTAATGCCGTTATCAACAGTTTCATTGAATTAAAAGGTGTTGGAATTGATGATGAAATAATAACTGGAATATTAATCAGAAGATACTATTACTATATTTTTACTGAGATTAATGAAATGTTTGAGATTGCAGAGTTTCCTATTGATATAAGATGGATTACAGCTTTGCTTGCTTATTCATTAGAAACAGCTGTTCAAAAAACAAAACAGCAGGATGATTCGAAATCCATTTCTGGGATTTATCGTAAGATATTAAACAAGTATCCCCCTTGTGATGGTTCAAAATATATTTTTGATTTGATTTATGAATTTGTAATCAAAGAGTACTATGACATATTAGATAGAACCTTCAAACAGAGAGCAGAACTAAAGAAAATTGAAAGAGGGCTTTTAAAGAAAGAAGACTCTTCTAAGGAAGTAAAAGAAGCATCCAAAGAAGAAGCGAAAAGAAAAACAGAACATCTCATTACAGTTATTGAAAAGGCTATTTCTGAAACTTTGAAATTTAACAGGGATTTTGACGAAAGAAAGCGTAAAAATTTGGAAGCAAATATTGAAACATCATTAAAAAGGCTAGCTTTTGACGAATTTGGTGTTCAAGATATAGCTGATGAGGAAAAATACATGACCTATCTGTTAGAAAGTTGGTTCAAGTTATTTTTAGAATGGCCTCAAATGGTTATTCCTATTATAAACTTGACTGCTTACTCACGATTCCTAAATGATCCTGTAAATTATATTAAAAAGCACAAAGATGAAATTGAAAGGCAACTTCAATTTAAAATAAGAAGACAAATAGGAGGGGAAAGAATGACACCCAAGAATTTATCTGAAGCTTTTTCAAAACTACTTTATGAAATTCTTAACAATTCTTCTGTTAGAACACTTACAATTTAAAATTATATTTTTTCTTTAGATATAGCTAATTTTTCAATTTTTTCTTGGATTACATTAACACCTATTCCATTTTCTTTAGGAACCCCTAACTCTCCGTTATTGTCTAGTTTGAAGATAGGATCAATTATGTATTCTGTAAAGTATCTTTCACTTTCACTTATATCATTTGGTAAGGTGAAATTTTTCATACTCGCTACTGCAACATTCTTTGCTCTACCAATCCCTGTTTCTAACATCCCTCCAACCCATAGAGGTACTTTGAATTCTTCTGCCAATCTATGAATTTCTAAAGTTTCAGTTATTCCTCCCACTCGTGAAGGTTTAATATTGATTATTCTTGTTGCATCCATTTCTAAAGCATGTTTAGCATCATCAAAACTTTTTATTGACTCGTCTAGACATATGGGGGTAGATATCATTTTTTGTAATTTTGAATGCTCTATTATATCCTTATAATGTAAAGGCTGTTCGATCATCATTAAATCATATTTATCCAATTTTTTGAATATTTCAGCATCTTTCAAACTATAAGCTGCATTAGCATCTACCATCAAACCTAAATCTGGAAAATGATCTCTTATTTGTTTTATTATCTCTACATCCCAACCAGGTTCTATTTTGATTTTTACACGTTTGTATTTTTTTTCAATTGCATATTCTATTTTTTGAAGTAAAACTGCGAAATCATTTTCAATCCCTAAGCTAATTCCAGAAGGAATTTTGTTTTTCGTTCCTCCTAGAAGCTCTGAAAGAGATTTACCTTTTATCGTACCATATAAATCCCACAAAGCATCTTCTACACAAGCTTTTGCCATTGGGTTTCCACGTATTTTAGAAACAATAGAAGTAAAATCTTTTGGATGCTCAATTTCTTTTTCTTTTTTCAACCATGGGCCAATGAATTTCTTAATAATGTATGTAACTGAATTATTTGTTTCTGGGGAATACCAAGGTCCTGTATCAGTTACACTTTCTCCCCACCCACATAGGTCTCCAGATTGAAGTTTAGTTAAGACAATTTCTCTTGTTTTTTGAACGCCAAAACTTGTTCTAAAAGGTCTTTTCAAGTTCATAATTATTTTATAAATAGTTACAGAGTCTATTTTCATTTCAAGATAACACTCTATCTTGTTTTATAACAATTACGTATATTTTTTGCAAACAACTCTTTTAAGTGTCGATAAAAAGTATAGACAGTTCTTGAAAATGTCGAAAAAAATATCGACATTTCTCTAAAAATTAAAGTTCAAAATTTTTTTGCAGGACATAATAAGACTCTATTTCCTCTGGATTCTTTATTACATAGAGATCCACGATTGTATAATTCTTCTTCAAGTAATGTTGGAAAACTTTTCTTGTCTTCATTCTCCATTCTATTGCTAAAGAGTTATTTTCTTTCTTTATTTCATTAATGTTCGGGGGTATTCTTACAAATAGTAAATCTTTGCTAGCATTTAGTTTCAAATCCTTAGGGTGTAAAAATTTGTCTTTTTTTTCAGCAGATAAGACTAAATTTACAGATTTTAATGAGCTAGAATAATCATCAAATTTACTTTGAAGTCTATCTTCCACTCTTCTGCTTTCTATATACCAGTTTACATAGAATCTATCTGTCGGTAATCCTATGTTCTCTGCATCATGCATTTCTCCCCAGTAATTCTCCTTGTAAGTGTTACATACCGCCCCTAACTTGTGAAGATTTAGAAAAGCGTTCTTGCTTTGTAGAGGATCAAAAGTCCAATTAATTAGTTTAAACCCTTTTTTTATAGCCCATTTTCTCTGCTCTAGCTTTAACTTAAAACCTAAGCCTAGATTCTGATAATCTTTTTTAACTGCGTTATGGTGTGAGTAAATGAAAAACCCATATTCTGAAAGATTTCCAATCCATCCCCACACATAACCTATAAGTTCATCCTTTTTATATGCACCAATGAGAACAGCGCCACTCCTTTTAGTTGCTTTAAATAATCTCCTTGGAACTAATTCTAGATCAGGCATACCCCAAGCTTCTCTCTCAATAGCTTCTATTTCACTGAAACTTTTTTCATCTTCTATCTCTTTGAAAATGATTTCACTAGACATAAAATCAAATTAAAAATAATAAAAGAAGATATAAACGTTTACGATGGTTTACTTTTTCTGAAATACGAAATCATAGGAAAAAGTGAAAAAAGAAGAGAAGAAAGAAAAAAAAGAGGAAGGAGAAGAGGAGAGGAGAGGGAAAATGAGGGTTTTATATAGGGGAAAAAAGTAAGAAGAAATGAAAGAAAAAATGAGTAGAAAGGTGTGGCGAACTGAGGAAATATGGGTGAAGGATTCGATCACTCTAAAACAGTTGGCACACAAGGTAAAAAACTTGTATAATCAAGCAAATTATATTATTAAGTATCAGTTAAGAAAAAGTAAATATTTCACAAAAGAGTTTGAACTGATGAATATTTTAAGGTATCACCCGACTTACACAGCTTTACCTGGTCATACGGCACAACGGACGATAAAGTTTCTATGTTTAGCGTGGAAAGGGTATTTTAGGTCTTTAGAAGAATGGAAAAAGGAACCAGAAAAGTTTAACGGTAAACCCTGTCCTCCAAGATATAAGAAGAAAGAAGGACTTGCTATAATCTATTTTACTAACTCTCAAGTGAAAATTAAAGAAGAAAAAGAACAAGAAAAAGAAAAATTTTTTATCTCTTTCCCTAAACGTGTAGGACTAAAGATAGTTACAAGACTGTCTCCTTCAACGAAAGTGAAGTTTGCCCGTCTCATACCTATGGGGACGAAGTTTAAATTAGAGATAGTTTACGAGAAAGAGGTAGAAGAACAAAAAAAAACGACATGCAGAAAGAGTTCTAGCTCTTGATCTGGGAGTGAATAATTTAGTCGCAGGTTTAACCACTATTCCAGGTGAAAAAGGTTTTCTGATAAATGGTAGACCCATTAAAGCTGTTAACCAGTGGTTTAATAAACGTAGGGCAAAGTTACAGTCAATCTATGACAAGCAAGGATTAACCACCTGGGGAAGAAAAATGTTTCAACTCCAGTTAGAACGAATGTGTAAAATCACCAACTATTTCCATAAAGCAAGTAGAAAAATAGTAGACTATTGTTCAGAAAAAAACATTGATACGATAGTTATAGGTTACAACCCCCGATGGAAACAAGAAGTGATTATGGGTAAAAAGAATAATCAAACCTTTGTTTTTATACCCTTCAAATCGCTAATTGACAAAATCACTTACAAAGCAGAAGAAAAAGGAATAAAAGTTCTTCCTACCGAAGAGTCCTACACCTCTGTCTACAGTTTCTTGGATAATGAAGAGATAGCTTTCCACCTCCATTATGCTGGTAAAAGAATCCATCGTGGACTATTTATCAGTACCAGAGGATTAAAAATTAATGCTGATATCAACTCTGCAGGTAATATCGGTCGCAAAGTATTCCCCACGTTATTCTCTGTTATGTCTAACTACGGGATAGTCTGGGGTGCAGTGGTTCACCCCGTCCGTTGGAAAATAAGTTAGTTAGTTGAGTTAGTTAGTCCAGCTCTTACGCTGTTCTTTCTTTCTCTTTATTTTTCGACCGACTAAACTTACTCTTTCTTCCGATTTTTAATCAAAATCGGAATTTGGGAAAAGGTAAACCATAAGGATTAAGGTATAAGTCCCCAGAAAAAGGCTTCCAAAAGTTTTGTTTTGAACTCTTTAGTTGTAGAGTAACAGGAAGAGAAGAAAGCTACATTATCGAGTATATCTTGCAAATTGCTGAAAAATGCACCATATTCTACACTTAGCTTTTCAATATCGACGTTATAACGAATCAATACACCTATTTTCTTCAAGTTCTTTTTCTTAAGCAATGAATCCTTGAGTGATTGATATTTCTCTTTCATGATGTCTAGCATCAACAAGAGAACTTCTTGTTCATTAGCAATATCGCTATCAATCTCTTCTAAAGGAATAATTGAAAACTGGAAAGTTTTAGTTTTTATTATTCCTACCTCATCTTCAAATTTAACAAAGGTAAAAGGTAATGTTAAGAGCAAAGAGGCGAATGAGTTCTTTATCTTTTCAACTTCTTTCTTTGAGTAAAGTAGAGCTATTTTTTTAACTTTAGTTTTAAATAATCCTTTACTAATAAGTTCTTTTAGTTCTTGAGTAAGAAGATTTGCTTGTGAAACACTTAACAACTCTCTTACAATCCTTTCATATTCGTTAACAATACTTGTCAATAGTTTTTCATCTACTTGATCAATAGATTTAATGTTATGAAACTTATAAATGAGCAATTTAGCAAACTCTTCTCTAAAATCATCTATTTTGCTTACTATTTCAGGAACAAGACACAATAACAATCCTATGGTTTTCTTTTTCATTCTTTTATCTTGCATCGTAGGATCGTCAACTAGGAAAGAAAACGCATATTGAACAAATCCTTCAGAGAAGGCAAAAGGGAATGGTCCATACAGTTCAGAAGATATTTCATCAATGTCAACTACACCTTGAAAAACAAGTGAATAGGTCATAGCTCCAGAGAACTCAAACTTATCTATTATCTCTTCTTCAAATTGAGTCTCTTCAGATGTTACCATTTGAGTTAATGCTGGACCTATATCTTCAAGTTTAAACAATGCTATAAGCATAATTATAACTATTTAAAAAAGAATATTAAAACTTTACATATGCTTGACCTGTCTGTTTACTCAATAGACCTAGGTTACACTTTTGGGCACTAGAGAAACACAGAGGTGATTCATAAGTTTTTTTCCAGGAGTAGGGAGGTTAAGAGACTAGTGAAGGAGACTAAAATTGTAGTAAGAGCGGTAGAAGGAGAGGTCGGGGGAGCAGTAGGTTAGTCCTAGTCTTTTCGCTCACGGATGATCATTTACCCTCGTAACCCACTTTCTATTTGTTTGTTACCAACGTAGGTAGAGTAAATAGTTCAAAGAAATAAGGCTTTTATTAAATAGAGAATCTTTTAGACTATTCTCTATGTAAAAAAAAAAGAAAATTAATTCTTTTTTCTCTTTAGGACTGCTAAGCTAAAGAATGAAAGAATAGTAATAGTAATAAGAGGATGAAAACTTAAAATCATTGTATTATCATTCGAGGTCGTATTTTCATCTTGGGATTCAACAACTTCAAAAGAATAATAGTTTCCATTATTATCTGCAATGGCTTCATTTGGATTAGCAGCAATGTCTACAGCTTTGATATAATATTCTACATAATCTCCAGCGTCTAGAGGACTTAACGTTTTAGTATAGAGATATCCATCGGAAGAACTCATTGATTTAGCATCCCAAGCTCCACCATTAATTCTTATATAGAGTGTAACTGAAGCGATACCAACATTATCTGTAACCTCTGCAGAAATTTTTACATAATCTTGAGATGTTGGATTTGAAGGGCTATGAAATACATTTTGGATTGTAGGTTTTTGAGTATCTGGTTCTAATACGGTAAAAGAGTAATATAGACCATCGTTGTCGTAGGTAATTGTGTTGGAATTTTCTGAATTATCAGCACAAGTAATATAATAATCTATTTTCTCATTTGCTAAAAATGATCCTATGTTTTTTGTAAATTTGTTCTGAATTTGAGAATCCACTTCCATTTGTGCTTCATTCCAGGCTGAACCATCAACCCGATAGTACAAAGTAACTGAAGCTATTCCTGAAGCATCTTCTAAATAAGCTAGAATAGTAACATTTTGACCTTCAAAAGGATCAGCTGGACTATGAGTTATTTCTACAAGCTCAGGAGGAGTAGAATCTGGTAAAAGTTCAAAGATAGATAGACCAAAAGTTTTCGAACCTACATATACCATTGAATTATTTACAAAAATTGTATCACATTGAGCATATCCACCATATTCCCAACCTAAGGAATTGGAACTAGCAATCTTTTCAAGATTTGAAGGGTCAACAGTGACATTAAAGACTTCTAAACCATATCTGAAAGAAGTTACATAGAGTAGGCCATTTTTATAATAGAAATTAGACGGATAATAATCTGTAAATTCTTTTAGCTTCATTATACTAGTTATATTTGATATATCAAACACTTTGAATGATGACCCACATGCAAGATAAAGGTAGTTTCCAACTATTTTAAAGTTAAGAGTATTCTCATTATCGGAGAAATATGATAACACTTGAGGATTATATAAATCAGAAACGTTTACGAAAACTAATTCATTGTAATCGTAATACCTGCTTCCAAGAACAACTATATCCCCATATTTATCTATGTCAGTTAAAATCGCAGAAGATACGCTTATTGAAGAGATTTCGTATGGGGTAGTTGGTTCTGTCATGTTAACAATAAGCAGTTTACCATCTTCGTCAGATACTAAGAATCCAATGCCATTTTCAACTACGATATCTTTAATTCTTTTGTGTGTTCCTACAAATTGTCCTATTTTATTTGGACTAAGAGGGTCTGTGATATTCAAAATATCTATTCCATCCCAAGATTTTGCAATATAGGCTCTATCATCCTCAACCTCTAGTGCAAAAATCTCTCGATACATACCTTCATTAGTTAAGTATTGAGAAATTATTTTTGGAGATGAGGGATTTATAACATCAATAAATGTGATATCACCTTCTCCATTTGCGACAACAACATTTGATTTATAAGTAGAAATATCAGTAATCCAACCCCATTGGGTAGTAATATCTAAGAGCTCTGGATTGTATATATCGGTAACATTAACTGTTATCAATCCTCCTCCCCCTCCAGCGATGTATGCAAATTGTTGATTATATACAATAAGGTCATTAATTCTATTGTATTTAACATTACAACTTGAAATTAAAGTAGGATTCGAAAGAACAGATACATTAAACAATCTCATATCCATGTAAGTACAAGTAACATAAAGAATCTGATTTTCAAGGTAAAGCCCCGTCATTCCTGCATAAGGTTCAGAATACTCTCCGATCTTTACGGGATTAGATGGATTTGTACAATCTAGAATAATGAGATGATCTTGTCTGTCTGCAATATATACGATATCATTATCCGCAATGACATCACAAGCATAACAATTATAAGTTGCTAATAAAGCTGGTGATGAGGGATTTGAGACATCAAAAATTTTCACGCCTAAATTTTGATCCGCGGCAAATATAGTTGAACCTTCACCTGTGATACTTTGAGGAAATTCAAAATTACTTGTCATTGCAAGAAATTCAGGATATTGGGGATCAGAAATATCATAAACACAAAGACCTTTGTTAACATCAGTTATATATGCATATGAATCATTTAGATATATAGAAGTGGGTCTTTGTAAACTCGATTCAGAAGCAATGAGTTGTGGATTAGCTAAATCAGTTGACATATCTAGTACAATCAATCCCTTTCCATCAACAACTAAGTAAGCATAAGGATAGTCAATCTTTACATCTAAGACACGACCATCAAAATCTAATTCATTAGAGATCGTAGGGTGAATTTCATTTTCAATATTGAAAATAGTTAATCCCCTTGCATCATTAGCAGCATAGATGTAGTTTCCATATTGTTCAATTGAAATTGTTGTACCTTTGTAATAAGTAGATAAGTGATTTAGTTCCCGTTTAGGTGCATTTTTTTGTTTTTCAATGTCTTGAAGTTTTATCGTTGTTTTATCTTGTTCCATGCTTGCTCCATCCGTCAATTTAACTAATTTGGAAGTTTCATCCAACAAATTATTATTTAAATTAGATCCAATAACAAAAATGAAGCTTAAAGCAATTAATTTATAGATTTGGTTCTTTTTTATAGTTTTCATTTATAAAGCACCATTCGTGTACTATTCTATGTTAAATAAATTAGATTATAAAAATATTATGGAAAACTAAATAGTTAAAATGTTCTATATTTTTTTCTTCATTTGAATATGTTATTATTTTCTTCCACATGTTTCTGTTGGTTAAAATTGCCTTTATAAAAAAGAAAATGAGTGAATATTTATCATAAACTATTTTTTCTTTTTCATCAAAATCCATGAAGTCAATGAAAGTAGTATTAGAGAGAAAATAGCACCAATGAACGGAAATGAAGCACTCTCTGCTAAATTTTCTGGATTTTGAAGTGCATAAATATCATATTCAATTAATGAAATATATGAAGTTAATCCAAAAGCTGGTAACAATGGTGACAAAGAAGCAATTTTCGCTCCTGTTTCGCTCACAATCTGACTTATTACATTTGCATCAAATTGTGGTTGAACAACAATAGTTTTCACATTTTCTTCTTTCATCTCATTTATTACATTCTGTATATGCTCGGGACTGGGCTCTGTTTCATGTTGTTCTTCAATTATTGCAACTCTTTCAATACCTAAAAGATCAAAAAGATACATAAAAGAGGGGTGATGTACAACAACTTTCATTCCTTCAACTTCAGGTCTGTATTCATCATTTATTCTTTTTATTAAGTCATCAAGATCATACAGATAGTTATCTCTATTAGAGAGGTATTTTTCTTCATTTTCAGGGTCTAAGGAAATAATTGTTGTAGTAATATTTTTCACAAAACTTTTTGCATATATTGGACTCATCCATACATGAGGATTAAGAAAACTCTCATCTGCTGCAGGATCCTCTCTCATTATACTCTCATTAGCCAATGTAATAACTACCAAATTAGGATTATCTTCTAATATTGAATCCATAGCTGAAGAAAGCCAAGATTCTAGTCCTTCTATCCCTAAACGTATGAGAACATCTGCTTCTGAAAGCAATTCTCGTTCTTGAGTAGTCATTTCATATGTATGAGGATCTTCAAGACCAGAAACAATAGAGATAGGAGTGAACAAACCTTTCCCAATTTCATAAGCCCAATTTTGTACTATACCTATAGTTGTAACGACGTTTAAAGTGTCATTAGGGTCAAATTCTTGTTTTTGCAGTGCTAAAGCGAGATTCCTCTCAGTATTAAGATTTGCGAACATTAACGCTGTGAAGAATAAGAGAAAAGCCATCATTCTTTTTTTATTCATTTGTTTTACCTCCGATTTACGACTCTTCGTAAATATTTCAATAAAACAAAATTTATAAACTTTACTTTATTTCAATTTATTAGAAAAGGTGAAAAGCTTGATCTTAGAAGATGATCAACAGATAGATATTTCTATCAATGAAAAAATAATTCTAGATTTTCTCTATCGCTGGATTCGTCCTATTCGCGTAGGAGACCTGAAAGATTATTTGAATGTTAAACATTCTACACTTAATTCACAGCTTCAAAATTTAGAAGAAAAACAACTGATTAGATGGAAAAGATATGGTAGTGTAGAACTTACAGAAAAGGGAAAGAAGTATTCATCTCATTTAACTCGTCATCACAGGATTTTAGAACTATTTCTTGTTGAAACTCTTTCCATTTCTATATCTGAAGCACATGAGATTAGTACAGAGATAACTCCTGTGGCTAGTTGTAAGTTTATTCAACACATAGTCCAACGATTTGGTGAACAAGAAAAATGTCCTTGTGGGAATGAAATCCCCAAGATTGAGGGTAAATGTTCAATTGGAGGGGTCTAAATGGGTTCGTTTCTAGATTTTTTCTATGCATTAGCAAATTATAGTTGGATGCAAAGGGCCTTTTATACTGCTTTGATAGTAGGAATTGTTGGTGGAATTATTGGAGTTTTTATTTTGTTGAAGGGAATGGTATTTCTAGGTCAAGCAATTGCTCATACGGCTTTTGCTGGTGCAGCTCTTGCTATTTTATTAGGGATAGAACCTTTATACATAATAATTATTTTTGGAGTTATTGCTGCATTGGGTGTAGGGTACGTTAATGAGAAGAAAATTATGAAGGAAGATATAATCATCGGTGTAATTTTCACTTTTTTCATGGCATTAGCTATAATATTCATCACTCTAAATAAGCAATATAGTACTGATGTCAATGCTATTTTGTTTGGAAACATCTTATTGGTTTCAAAGCTTAATTTTGTCGTCTTAATTATAACTTTAGGAATAGTTGGGGTGTTGATTCTTGGATTAAAGAAAGAGTATTATCTTATAACATTCAATTCTGATATAGCTACAGTTTCTGGAATACCTGTAAAATTATTAGAATATCTTTTACTTATATTACTTGCATTAACAATAGATGTATCTCTTAAAGCTATTGGAGCGATTTTAGTTTTTGCCATGATTGTTACTCCAGCTGCAGCAGCTTATCAATGGACTTTCAAGATTAACAAAATGCTACTGCTATCGTCATTGATCGGAGTGATTTCTAGCATAGGAGGGTTGTTCCTTTCCTATCTCTTAAATCTGTCAAGTGGTGCAACTATAGTAAGCTTATCTACCTTGATTTTTCTCTTTTCTTTCATAATGTCACCAAAACGTATCAAAACAGGTTTTACTACAGCTGAATGTAAATTCTGTAGACATGTGATTAATGGAGAAAGTTACTGTTTAGATGAACCAGAGTGTAGAGCTTTAGATATTCCTCATTACCATGATGATAAGGGAATAATTATTTTGAAAAAGGACATTAAACCTCTCTCCACTCCAACAAAACATAAACATGACAAAGAGGAGGAGAAATAGATGCAGCTCAAACAAGAATCTAATAACTTAACTTCAAATAGAGATCACTCAGATGTAATTGTATGTCTCAAAGATGTTTCTGTTGCTTATGGGAAGAACATAGCTTTATACAAAATTAACTTAGATATAGAAAAAGGAGAATTTATTGGAATTGTTGGCCCTAATGGAAGCGGGAAAACTACCTTACTCAAAACTGTTCTTGGGTTAATTAAACCTATTCAAGGAAATATACGCCTTTTCAATCAAAACATAGATGGAAAGATACCCAGAGAGATTAAGAATAAAATAAGCTATATTCCTCAATTTACACCCTTTGATAAGAACTTTCCTGCTTTAGTTGAAGATGTTGTTATGATGGGAAGATATAACAAAATAGGTATGTTCAGGGTTCCTTCTAAAGAAGATAGAGAGAGAGTAAAACACGCTTTAGAGCTTGTAAAAATGGATAACATGGCACATAGACCTATAGGACATTTAAGTGGAGGTCAACAACAGAAGGTAATGATTGCACAAGCTCTTGCTACTTCTCCATCCATACTCCTACTTGATGAACCAACATCAGCATTGGACTTTAAAATGACTAAAAACGTGATGGACATACTTACCCAACTTAATAAGACATATGGAATTACAATAGTAACAATTCACCATAATTTAAGAATAATTAAAGAATATACAAAACGAGTAATAGCAATCAACAAAACTCTTGTTTATGATGGATCACCCAATGACTCCCAATTTGATGAGATAATTGATGAAATGTACATCTAACCTTTTTTTATTTTATTTTTTTCAAAAATATTTATATTCCACCTTCTAATAGTTATCAAATCAGTAAAATATATGCAAAAAATGATTGCAATGGATAGTGGATTTGTTGCTTTATTAGTTATTATCGTCATTAGTGGATCATTGTTAATTTATGATCTATTTAAATTCGTAATTACAATAAAAAAAGAGATCGCGAGAAGAAAAAATGTCCCAGAAAAAAACTGAATTCCTTGAACCTGTTTTATCTAATGATTTAATAGTCACATTAAACGCTGCAATTGGTGAGCGAATGCTAATTTTAGCAGGCAGCTGTACAGCTTTTTTTGATGGAAGAATAAAGTCTACTTTAGAATTAGGAGAGAGGATATTAATAATTAAAAAAGACCTATCCATATTAATGCATGGAGTTTCAGGGGTAAAACCTTTAAATTGGCAAAAGCCAAATCAAGGGCCAATTTCATTTCTAAAAGAGAAAAATGAATTAGTTATGTACACAAAAAGGAAAAAAACAGAAGAAGAGTTATGGATTAGATTTCGTTCTATTGATTTTGTTATTTTATGGTCAGGTAGCGATTTTTCTTCTTTAGAGATTTATGGGGATGAATCTGACCTTGTTCAATATCTCGTAAAACATCCCTCAATAATTGAAAAGGATTTGCAAATTCTTTCTACAGAATACCCAACTGATGTAGGATTTGTTGACATTAAAGCTCTTGATAGCAAGAAAAGACTGATTATTATTGAAGTAAAAAAACGTAACGCTACACCTTCAGATGCTTTTCAGTTAAAAAGATATAAGGACTATTTTGAAAATATCGAAAATAAAAAAATTAGAGCTATACTTGTTGCTCCTTCTTTCCCTGACAAAGTAAAAAAATATTTAGAGATAAATAACTTAGAATTTCAAGAAGTAGATTGGAAAAACATCTTTCCCACTATTTCTAGAGAAAAAAATATGAAAATTGATGATTTCTTTTTCTGAAATTATGAAGTTATAGAAAAAGTTGAAAAAAGAAGAAAGAAAGGGAGAGGAAAGAAAGCGGAGGAGAGAGGAAAGGAGGGAAAATGAGGAGTTTAAATAGTGAAAAAAAGTAAAAATGAATGAATGAGAAAATGAGGAAAAAGGTGTGGCGAACTGAGGAAATATGGGGGAAAGAATCGATCACTCTAAAGCAGTTGGCACACCAGGTAAAAAACTTGTATAATCAAGCAAATTACATTATTAAGTATCAGTTAAGAAAAAGTAAATATTTCACGAGAGAGTTCGAACTGATGAATATTTTAAGGTATCACCCGACCTACACAGCACTACCTGGTCATACGGCACAACAGACGATAAAGTTTCTATGTTTAGCGTGGAAAGGGTATTTTAGGTCTTTAGAAGAATGCAAAAAAGAACCAGAAAAGTTTAATGGTAAACCCCGTCCTCCAAAATAGAAGAAGAAAGATGGACTTGCTATAATCTATTTTACTAACTCTCAAGTGAAAATTAAAGAAGAAAAAGAGCAAGAAAAAGAAAAATTTTTTATCTCTTTCCCTAAACGTGTAGGACTAAAGATAGTTACAAGACTGTGTCCTTCAACGAAAGTGAAGTTTGCCCGTCTTATACCTATGGGAACGAAATTTAAATTAGAGATAGTTTACGAGAAAGAGATAGAAGAACGAAAAAAACGACATGCAGAAAGAGTTCTAGCTCTTGATCTGGGAGTGAATAACCTTGTAGGCGGGTTAACCACTATTCCTGGTGAAAAAGGTTTTCTGATAAATGGTAGACCCATTAAAGCTGTTAATCAGTGGTTTAATAAACGTAGGGCAAAATTACAGTCAATCTATGACAAGCAAGGATTAAACACCTGGGGAAGAAAAATGCTTACTCTCCAGTTAGAACGAATGTGTAAAATAGCTGACTATTTCCATAAAGCAAGTAGGAAGATAATAGACTACTGTTTAGAAAAAAACATTGATACGATAGTTATAGGTTACAACCCCAGATGGAAACAGAAAGTGAATATGGGAAAGAAAAATAACCAAACCTTTGTTTTTATCCCCTTTAAATCCCTCATTGATAAAATCACTTACAAAGCAGAAGAAAAAGGGATAAAAGTTATTCCTACCGAAGAGTCCTACACCTCTGTCTGCAGTTTCTTAGATAATGAAGAGATAGCTTTTCACCCCCATTATGCTGGCAAAAGAACTCACCGTGGACTGTTCATCAGTACCAGAGGATTAAAAATTAATGCTGATATCAACTCTGCAGGTAATATCGGTCGCAAAGTATTCCCCACGTTATTCTCTGTTATGTTTAACTACGGGATAGTCTGGGCTGCAGTGGTTCACCCCGTCCGTTGGAAAATAAGTTAGCAAGTTAAGTTAGTCCAGCTCTTATGCTGTTCTTTCTCTTTCTTTTTTTCCACCGACTAAACTTCCTCCTCCTTCCGATTTTTAATCTAAATCGGAATTTAGGAAAAAGTAAACCATGATTTTTTTTAAGAATCATTCTGTTATACATTCTGCTTCAGGAATAATTATCCAAGCAATAACATATGCTATAAATAATGATGTCCCACTAGCAAAAAAAAGCAATATTGCCAGCAATCTAACCAATGAAACATCCATATTAGAATAGATCGCAAGTCCAGAACACACTCCGCCTAGTACTTTATTGTTAGCACATCTAAATAATTTATTTGATTGAGGGTAATAAGTCGAAGATGGAACGGTTTGCTCTTCTTCAAATTGGCGCCCACATTTTTGACAAAACAATGACCCCGGGGGGTTATCTGTACCACATTGTTCACAAATCACACAATCACCACTATCTAATGAATTTCTAGAGATATAAATCTATTCAAATAAAACAGGATAAATTCTTTTCAAACTTAAAATTAAGCATTTTTTAGCTAGTATATGAAATTGAAATTAATTATTTTTGTAGCAAGTTTTTGCTTATTATTATAAGCCTCTAATTAACAAATAGTAAAATTTTAAATAAAAGTGATAATTCTGTCATTTGATGTCTGATATTCCTTTTATTATTATTAACCCCCAAGCTCGTTCTGGTAAAATAGGTAAAAAACTTGAAGAGATAAAGAAAAAGTTCAAACAATATCTTGGGGAATTTGAGTATGAGTTAACACAAGGTCCTTTAGATGAAATAAGAATAGCAACAGAAGCTATAGAAAAAGGATTTAAGAAAATACTTGTTTGTGGCGGAGATGGTACAGCAACAAACACTGGAGATGCAATCATAAATTCAGGAAATAAAGATGTGGTTCTAGGTTTAATAAGTGCAGGAAGCATGTGTGACTGGCATAAAACCCATTCAATTCCCTTTAATATGGATGAAAGTTTACAAATTATCGCAGAAGGACATTACGAATCTTTTCCTGCTATGAAATGCATAGGAGACAAAACTTACTACTCTTTTGACATGGCTGATGGTGGTTTCACTGGCGCAGCAGCTGCAGCAGCACATCATGAAGTGAAATGGATCAAGAATGGAGACATAAAATACTTATGGTTAGCTCTTAAATATGTTCTAGTATCAAAAAACACTAAAGCCAAAATTACTATTGACGACAGAGAACCAATAGAAATAAATGATTTCACAAATCTTATCGTTGCCTTTGGAGATGAAATTGTAGGATTTAAAGTTCTTCCTGGAAATGACTATTTCTCAAGAGTTAACAAAGATTTAGGTGTTTTTGTTCTTCACAAACTCAAAGGGTTTAGAAGAATTATTATGCTAATTAGGGCATTAAGCGCAAAGCATGTAGGTAAAAAAGGTGTTTGGTTAACAAGAGGAAGAAAAGTAGTCATAGAAACCGAGAGACCTATTCCCTGGGAAGCAGAAGGAGAGATATTTAACGAAAAATCTCACACAGTAACAATTGAATATGTAGAAGATGCTCTGAAACTATTCGTTCCAAAGAACAGAACTTACAATGATAAAATAGACGAAAATATCTACAATGAGCCTTTTGAAAATTCATTCAAAAAAAGAAAAGTAGAAATTTATAAAAAATAATTCTACTTTTTATTTTCTAACTTTTTTGACCAAGTATCTTTTAATGTAATTATTCTGTTGAAAACTAAATTGTCTTTTGTCGTATCATTATCAATAATGAAATAGCCCAGTCTTTCGAATTGATATCTTGACCCGATTTCTGCTTTTGCGAGGAATGATTCAACAAAACCCTTGACGATTCTTAATGAATCAGGGTTTATGTAATCAGTGAAATCTTTTCCTTCCTCTACATCTAAAGGATTTTCTTTCATGAATAATCTATCATATAACCTTATTTCAGCTGGAATAGCATTCTTCTCAGATATCCAATGGATACTTACTTTTACTTCTGGGTCGTCTTTAGTAGAATTTGATTTTGAATCTGGGTCATAAGAACAGTGTAACTCTTTGATTTTGCCTGTTTTTTCATCTTTTATTACTTTCTCACATTTTATTGTATAGCTGTATTTTAACTTAACTTTTCGTCCAGGTGCGAGTCTGTAGAAATCTTCAGGAGGTTCTTCTTCAAAGTCGCTATTATCGATATAGATTACTTTACTGAAAGTTATCGTTCTTTTACCCATTTCTTTGTTTCGAGTATGGTTATCAACTTCGATTTTTTCTTCTTTATCTTCTGGATAATTAGTTATTATAACTTTTAAGGGTTCAATTACACTCATAACTCTTGGACATCGTTCTTCTAGATCTTCTCTTATGTAATGTTCTAAAATTGATAAATCAACTATTCTTTCTCTTTTGGATACACCTATACCATCGGTGAACTTCTTTATTGCTTCAGGAGTAACTCCTCGTCTTCTGAAGGCAGCTATCGTAGGCATACGGGGGTCATCCCAACCATCAACATATCCTTCATTTACTAAGCGTAGCAATTTTCTTTTACTCATCACAGTATAAGAAAGATTTAATCTGGCAAACTCTATTTGCTGTGGATGAAAGATTGGATTACCTTCTTCATCTTCTAATTGATCAAGAAACCAATCGTACAATTCTCTATGTACCTCAAATTCCAAGGTACAAATAGAATGAGTTATTCCTTCAATAGAGTCTTCTAAACCATGAGCCCAATCATATAATGGATATATACACCATTTATCCCCAGTGTTATGGTGAGTTTTATGTAATATTCTGTAAATTATAGGATCCCTCATTAAGAGGTTAGGGTGTGACATATCAATTTTAGCTCGTAAGACTTTTTCTCCATCAGCGAACTCTCCGTTCTTCATTCTTTCAAATAAATCGAGATTTTCTTCTATGCTTCTATTTCTATATGGGCTCTCTTTTCCTGGTTCTGTTACTGTCCCTCTTAATTTCCTTATTTCCTCAACACTCAAATCGTCAACATACGCTTTCCCTTTTTTAATTAGTTGAACTGCATACCCATATAATTGGTCAAAATAATCAGAAGCAAAGAAGAGTCTATCTTCCCAATCAGCTCCTAGCCATTTAACATCCTCAATAATTGATTTCACGTATTCTTCCTCTTCAGTAATAGGATTAGTGTCATCAAACCTGAGGTTGAATTTACCATTATACTCTTTTGCTATCCCATAATTGAGGTTAACAGAAACAGCATGTCCAATATGTAGGTACCCATTTGGTTCTGGAGGAAAACGAGTATGAACTCTTCCATTATATTTACCCGTTTTCATATCTTCGTTTATTATTTTACGGATGAAATCAACTTCTTTTGTCTCTTTTACTTCTTCTTTTTCTTCCGAAAGTAGCTCAGGGTATTTGCGTTGAATAAGTTGCTTAGTTTCATCTAGAGGTTGTGCATTGAGTTTTTCTATCATTTTATGTGCAATTTCCTTCAATTCTTTTGCACGACCTCGAAACTCTGGATGGTTTGACATTAATTTACCCATCACAGCGCTAAGTTTCGCGTTGCCAAATTCTAGAATATTCTCTAGTACATATTTTTCAATGATGTCTTCTTCGGAATTCATTGTGACATACATTAAATTTTCATCAAATTAAAATCTTTAGTCTTTAGTTAAAAGAGAGTTAAACATAAAGGTGTTTAAATTACTTTTTCCTCCTTAGGAAGTTTTGACTTAGATATCACTATTTTGCAAAAAAAAGAATGAATTATTACAAGTTAAACAAGAAACACTTCGTACTACCCTATTAGTGGTTGAGGAGCATGAGTTAATTGTTTTACTTTTGATTGTTCAATCGCATAAGTATTTTCTGAACCCAAAGTCATCCTATTTGGAAAGATCAATTTGGGTTCAACTGCGAGAACATTTCCTTCTTGAATCACATAGTCAGACCTTTTAATTATAACTGGCAAATCATTTAACTCTAAACCAACTCCATGAGCAAGAAAGGGTATTTGTCCTCCTAACATCATTGTTTTATCTAATCCTAGTTCTTTAGCGAATTCATAGGACGCCATATAAATTTCAGAAACTTTCTTTCCTACTTTTAATAACTCTGCTACCTTTTTCTCACACAGCCAAGACTGATAGTATAATTCTTTGATAGAATCAGATGGATTACCAAAAACATAGCATCTTGTTTCATCAGCAATGTAGCCTTTATAGGTTGCAGAAATGTCAACGAGCACTATTTCATCTTGTTTTATCTTTTTCTTACTAGGTCCCCAAGGATTTGATTGATGTAGCCCTGGGCCAGCAGTTGCAGTTAATGTATAGCTAGAAATACCTGTGTTAATTCCTGATAGAACAATTCCATTTCCACCTGCTTCTGTATAAAAATCTCTGCTTCGTACTGAAGCTTGAGCTCCATTTTTCCTCATTTCGGCATATAATAATCCACTTGCTTCTATCTCTGTCATCCCAGGTTTTATTATTTCTAGGACTTTTGAATGAACTTCATCTAAAATTTTAGCAGCTTTAGCAATCTGATTGATTTCATTTTTAGACTTTGATGCACGTAATTCTCGTAATACTCTACCAATAGATGTAGTCTTTTTCTCAGGAAATAGTTTTGCTAATTTTTGAAATAGATCATAGGGTAAAACATCTCCTTCCAGACCGATTAATCCTTCTTTTCCAAGCTCAAACTCTTTTTTTTCTAAATGGTTAATTATCTCATTTGTTCTTCGAATTGGGACAATATTCTCGATAATTGTTTCTTCTTTTATTCTATCTAGCACCCTTCTAGCAAAAAGTATACTCTCTCCTTCTTGGGGAATGAATAACAGACAGGATTGTCCTGTTCCTGAATAATAATAGAGATCTGACTTATATTGAATGATAGAAAAGTCAATATCTAGTTCAGCCAATTTTTTTTGCAAACGTTGAATCCTTTCTTCAAACTCTTCTTTTGGAATATCATCTTTTTCTAAAATCATTAAGTTTCAAAAAAAAATGTATGTTAAAATACTTTCGAAAGGTATTTTGTTCTTAAACTATCTTTACCCATCTGGGTTCATACTCATATTTTGCAAATTTCACTCTTATTAGCTGAGTTGGACCTTTTTCTAGGTCATCTTCTCTTCTTGTTTCAACCATCATATCGGCAATACTATGAAGAGAACGCTCTATTTGCTCATCCATTACGCCTTTGTCCAATACTAGTAAAGCACATTGGTTTCTAAGTCTAATTCTAGCTGCAACAGTTTGGATAAAATTAATCACTTGCATGGGATCATTATAGAGCATTAATAGAGAAAATTGATCAAAAACTATTCTTAACTTATCACTCTGTTGAGAACGCTCGTTAATACTTACAGAAATTGACAACAGATCATTTGCTTTCTCAACAATTATGGTATTAGGCGTTTTCTCTTTGGGTAGGGCCCTAAATGAAAAAACATCAATAAAATTTAATCTTCCTTTCTCTATATGTTCGTCTATGTTATCTATACGCTTTTTTAGAATATTGAGTGTATCAAGAGCAGAGTTAGCATATAATACTAAAAGAACAGAATCACCATTATTCAATCCATCTTCTATGAATCTGTACATCATTTCTCTTTTAGACGTACCAGATTCTCCTGTCATTAAAATGAGTGAGGAATCTATGGATCGTGTTAAGATATCTATTCTTGTTTTAACTGACATACATACTAACCCTCTATTTATTTGCTCATAGCTTTATAAGCTTCTTGACAGAATGTTAATGCTTCTGAAATGAGATTACTTTTATCTACGTTTTGAGAACCTAAACGTAGTTTGAAACAAGTATGTACTACTTCAGAAGGTAAGTTATCAGCATACTTTTCTTTGATAAGGTCTTGAACATTGCTTCTATAGAATTCTGTTTCACCATTATAATACATAAAAGCACAAGCGCAGCCTAAAACAGCATCTACAGTCATATAAATTGCTTGATATTCATCTTCTGGAGGATATAACACTAGATCTTTCATTTGGTTATAAAATTCTGTTCCCATTGCTCTTGCTGATTCTTTTATTGCATCTTCAGTAACCTTTAAAGCTGAAAATGGGTTTTTTCCAATCAGTTCTCTTCCTTTTTGGGCTAAAAGGATTTGAGTAGCAGGTAACGATGAAATTGAAGAAGCTTCTAAAACTTTAACATCAATTAATGAAGCAAATAATGGGTCTTCCAAATATTTAGTAATTATTTTACCCAATTTACTAATTGTTTTTTCCCACTTATTTTTTGTTGCAAATTTTTCATCAATTATTACTAAAAAGTCACAGTCGGATTCTCCTGCGATGTGTACGTTGTCAACTACACTTCCAACTAGAAGAAGACTTTTTACTTCTTTCTCAAGTTGCTCTTTTATATCCTTAGAAAACTCATCGATCAAACTTTGATATTCATCTCTTGTAAAGCCCATTTCTTTCACCTTTTTATTTATGCGAACATGTTTTTATATACTATAAATAATTTACTGATTATAATAATTTTTTCTGTTTTACCGTAAAAATAGAGAAAAAAAGTATAATGACGAAGGAATAATAGGCAAAAACAGTTTTTTCTCAATACTGGAAGCAAAAAACAAATAACCCCCACAATTTAGCATATCATATTAGGGAAAACGCTTAATTATATTATGATAAAATTAATTAATATACAGCTTTTTCTATGTGATTACTATGGGCAAAAAGAAGAAGTCTATTCAAATCAACCAAGAGATTATTTATGGACACACGCTTACCCCAGACGAAGTTGCTCTTAAATTAGGGACAGATCTTAAATTTGGGTTAAAAGAAAAAGATATCGAAAAAAGGCAAGATATGTTTGGAAAAAATGTTATTCCTCCTGTTAAAGGAAACATTTGGGATGTTTACTTAGCTCCTCTTTTTAATTGGTTGATTAATATTTACTTAATCGTTGCCGCAATTTTAGCCATTTTAGCAATTTGGGTTCCTGGTCAATGGTCCCAGATAGGTTTTTGGATGATTATTATATTATTTAATGTTGCATTCACCATTTTTCAGCAAGTTAGAGCACAGTTTAAGCTTGATGCTTTACACAAGTTAACAGCTCCTACCTCTGTTGTAATTAGAGATGCTATTCCTGATACCGTAGAAGCTGCAGAACTTGTCCCTGGGGACTTAATAGAACTAGATCAAGGAGATAGGGTACCTGCAGATGCTAGAATAATTCAAGCAAATAATTGTTTAGTTAATGAATCAGCACTAACTGGCGAATCTATTGCTGTTGAAAAAACAAACAACACAAAAATTACTTTACCTATGGATACACCTATCGGTCAAAGAAGCAATATGCTTTTTACTGGTACATATATAGAGAGTGGGAGAGCTGTAGCTGTTGTAACCAATACTGGTATATTCACTGAACTTGGAAAACTATCAAAAGAGCTTGAGAATATAAGTACAAACGAGATTCCAATTAGAGCTAAGGTTAATAGATTAGCAATGTGGTTAGGAATAGCTGTAGTTTCATATTTGATTATCTCTGTTATTTACAAAGTCATTTATCATCTAAAAAGAGGAACGTTAGAAAACATTGATATCTTTCTTCAAGATATCGTTTCTTCTCTTACAACTTCAATGGCAATAATGCCAATTACCATCCCTCTTCTAACTACACTTATTTTAATTACAGGAGTTCTCTCAATGGCTAAAAAAAGAGTAATCATAAGAAATTTGTCAGCAGTGGAGACTCTTGGTAGAAGTTCTGTTTTATGCACTGACAAAACGGGAACTATTACAGCTAATCAGATGACTATTCAGAGGATTTGGGATACATCTTTATTTTATGGTGTTTCGGGTTCAGGCTATAGTATTCAAGGAGCAATTTTCCCAATTGGCGAAGAGAAAGAAGTAAAAATCGAAGAATATATGATTCCAGATTATTCAAGACCTTTTACAAAAGGTTCTCCTCTACAAGATATTCTAATTGGAGGTTTCTTAAATAATAATGCTCACTTAGTTGTTGAAGAAGTGTTTGAACCTTTTCATCAAACTTCTTGGAAAACAACAGGAGATCCTACTGATGGAGCTTTTCTTGCATTATTCAACAAGTCAGGATTAAGAGAAGAGGAAGTTAAAAAGGAATTCGGTTTTCTTAAGGAATTCAATTTTGATTCCACAATTAAAAGGATGAGTAAACTTTACGAAATAGAAGAAGGTTATATTCTATTCTGTAAAGGTGCAACAGAAACTATCTTACCCTTATGTAATAGTATAGGTTCATCTTCAGGCTCTACTCCTTTGACTGAAGAAAAAAGGAAAGAGATTATAGAAAATGTTAACTACTTTGCATCTCAAGGTTATAGGGTAATTTCACTAGCTTTACGGATTTTGCCCAAAGGAGAGCTAATTCCTGATGAAAGAGAAGAAGTAGAAAAAGATCTGGTTTACAATGGTTTTGTTGCCATGCTTGACCCTCCCAGATATGGTGTTAAAGAAGCAGTGGAAGAATGTTATAATGCTCAGATAACTCCAATTATGATCACTGGTGATTCTCTCTTAACTGCTAAAGCAATAGGTAAAGAAGTAGGAATAATAAAAGAGGGACAATTGGCAGTAGAAGGAAATAAAATTTCAGAACTATCAGATGAAGAATTCTTTAACACAAGAATTTTTGCTAGAGTTTCTCCTCAACATAAACAGGAGATTGTTGCAAAGTACCAGAGTAAAGATAAAATCGTTAGTATGACAGGAGATGGAGTAAACGATGCTTTAGCTTTGACTAATGCAGATGTAGGAATATGTATGGGCATTGCAGGAACAGATGTGGCTAAACAAGCTTCTGATGTTGTTATTGCAGACGATAGTTTTACAAGTACGGTTTTAGGAATAAGAGAAGGAAGAGGGTTATTCGAAAAAATAAGAGTAATGATCTTTTTCTACATTTCATTAAATGTCGCCGAAGCTCTAGTTTACTTTACTAGTTCGTTTATCCCTGGCTTTCATTTATTAAATGACTATCAAAGAGTAATTATTTTTTCAACTGCCCACGCTATTCCCCCTCTTGCTTTCATAGTTGATTCGATAGCAAGCGATATCATGAATTATCCACCAAAAGATAACGAAGATATATTCAACAAAAGATATGTCATTGCGTTAGCTTCTCTGGCTACTACACTTGCTCTATCCTCTGGATTAATTTATATCTTGGCTTATACTGGAATTATTCCTGTATTCTCTTTTAATCAAGCAATACCTCTGGCTGAAGATACCCTAAACGCTGCGCAATCTTGGGAACAAGCAAAAGCTAGAACCATGTTTGTAATGGTTTTAGTTATTAGCGAAAGTTTAGTTGTTTTATCTCTACGAAGATTCAACAAGAGTTTAATAAAATCATTAAAAGAAGATTGGAAAAACATAGTTATGATTTTAGTCTTTGTAGTTCCTATCGGTCATATTTTAACTATGTACATCTTACCTTTCCAGAATTTCCTTAAAAACGCCATTGGGTTCAACTTAGAATATCTTCCTTTGTCAATTATAGATTGGTTAATTTTGATACCGGCTATTCTTTTTCCAATAATTGCTCTAGAGACAACAAAATGGCTAGTTAGAAAAAGGAAAAAATATTTCTGAAAACCATTTAAATTCATTTTTTCTTTTTTTCTGCGTAAATGTTATTAAGGGAGAAGTTGAAAAACGAATGAAAATGATTGGAGTAAATTATCATATTAAAATGATAATACCTAATAAAGGAGAAATAAATGCAGAATTAATAAGAATCAAAGCTCCTCAGTTAACTGAGCAGTTGGTTAGAATACTTCCCTTGAACACAAGAGCCATCAGGAGAGAAAATATTTTCTTAATTCCTATAAACCAGACTTTTGGTATTGAAAAACCAATGAAAAAAGTAAAGAAGGGAGATCTAGTTTATGACCCAAAATCTCAAGCAATATTAGTTATTTTGGAAGATTCAGAACTAGACTTCAGAGTAGCACAAATAGGAATAGTTGTTAAAAACCTTGATTTAATTCAAGAGATAAAAACAACCGTGGGAGTAAGAATTGAAAGCCTTAGCCAATAATAAATTAGATTGACCTTGTAATCAAATTTTATTTGCTTATTTTTCATCTTCAACTATAATTCTTTGAAGAAAAATGTTACACTCCTTACAAACTAAAAAATCAAAAGTTTCTTTTTCTTTATAGTAAATTTGGAAATGCATTGGTTTGTTACATTTTCCGCACTTTACTTCTGTCTCTTGCTCTTCAATTAGAATCAATTCATTTACATCCACTCTCGGAGAAACATATTTCTGCATTAGACAACAACCCTTAGATTCTCAATGAAAAAATGTATATTTATTAATAAAGCTTTTTAAACAAAATATAGTAAAAATGGATTCTAAAAGAATCCTTTAGTTTGCTTTGATTTTTAGTTGTTTAGCTTCTTCGGAGTGTAATGTCGATAGTACTTACAGTCTTTACTCCAGTGTCAGTTTCTATCTCTTCAGAGCCTATTTTGATGTCATCAATTTTGATTTGTTCAGCTAGGAATTTGCGAGTACTAATTTCTGCTACATCTACAGCTTTGCTTATTGAACGACCACGAGCTTTGAGAATACATTCATCAGCTCCTTTGTTAAAGATAGTCACTACCACTAGACAGTAAGACATTGTTCCTTTTCTACCGATGTAAATTACTTGTTGATCTTGTTGTTCTTCAGACATGTTTATCCATCCTCGTTAATTGGTTTTAATGATTTTTTCAAATTGATATTTATAAAGTTTATTAACTGGTAAACATTGAGACTAAAGAGAAAAAAAAATACTTAAGGCTTATATCTATCAAATAAGAAAAAGTGCAGTTTTCCTTTCATTTTTGTGGCTAAAACAAAGTTTTTTCTTACTGTGGTTGCAAGCCGTCCAGCTCTAACTAATTCAATTGGATTAATAGAGCCTTCTTTCTTTATAATTTGAACAAGATAAGGAGAGTGTTCTAATCCTGGGCCTTTAGTATAAACAGCAAAGTCAGTACCAAACTTCAATCCAGGTTTAACAACATAACCTTTTTCTCTTAAATGGTTGTAAACCTCCATTTTCTGGTCAAAATTGATGTGATTTTCGCGACATCGTTTAAGAAACTGCTCTTTATCCAAAAGATTACCCTCTTCATCAAAGATCTCAATTATCTTCTTTTCTTGGAGATAAAAAGCTTCAAAGTAAGACAACTCTAAAGGGTCTCTAAATTCATCACCGATATTAGGCTTTCTGACACCTATGGGCTTACCATAAAAACCATTATTGTATAGCCAAGTTCCTTTTTCTAAGTCCCATACGACTACTCGGTTGCCAATAAATTGAGCTTTAATTAGTTCATTCATTCTTGTTACTAGTGATATAACCATTTTTATTTTTATGTTTTTTAGTGAAAAAAACCACAAAAAATAAAGATAATGACGATTTTATTTAATTATAGATGACCAATACTAACGATTTTCCCTTATCTATTGAGAAATATGTCCAACAATGCATTTACTGTGGATATTGTTCTGTATGCCCAACATATAAAGAAATAGGTTGGGAGAGTAATCATCCCCGAGGAATTCTTAAACAGATTGAAAAATACATCAATGAGGATACAAGTAGAGAAGAACAAAAAACTTTGTTTCAAGCAGTTTTTGATTGTACTTTGTGTGGAGCGTGTCAAAATATTTGTTTGTCTGACATCCCGATCATAGATATTTGGATACAGATGAGAAAAGAAGCATTTGATAAAGGTCTTTGGAAACAAGAATTAGTTCAAGTAACAGAATTTGTTAAAACAACCCATAATATATATGGATTAGAACCAGAGGACAGATTAAAATGGACAGAATATGTGAATATTAACCTTAATCGAAGAGTGAAAAAGAATAAACCAGTCCTATTCTTTTTTGGTTGCCAAGCTTCTTATTCAGGAAAAATGATGAAAATAGCAGAAAGTGCAGTAAAAGTCCTTCGTAAAGCAAAAGTCGATTTCACAGTACTAGGAGAAGATGAATGGTGTTGTGGTTCACCCATATTCCTGGGAGGAGGATTTGATCTAGGAAAATCTTTAGCGAAACACAATCTAGAAGAAATAAAAAAACTAGGTATAAAGACACTTGTAACTGCATGTTCAGGATGTTATAGAACTTTCAAAAACGTTTATCCAAATATCTTAGGTGAAGAATGGAACATAGAAGTACTTCATTTCTCAGAACTTATTTCCAAATTGATAAAAGAAGGGAAAATAGAGTTTAAAAAGGAATTATCAGAAAAAATTACTTACAAAGACCCATGTGAGTTAGTAAGGCATACTGGAGTAATTCAAGCTCCAAGAGATGTAATTTTAAACATCAAAAACGTTCGCTATGAAGAGTTAATCTCCAATAAAGAAAATGCACTTTGTTGTGGGGGAGGAGGTTTACTAAAAATCAATAATCGTCCTTTAGTTGAGCAAGTAAATGATAGATTAATGGACGAAATTGCTTATTCTGAAGCAGATATTGTGGTAAACAATTGCCCTCTTTGTCTAGACACAATTAGCCTAGGTGTGAAGAAGAAAAACCTGAATGTAGAAGTCATAGATATGACAGAACTTGTAGCGCGAGCTATGGGAATAAAGGAGAAGGAGGAGGATAAGGATTAAAGACAATGAAAGAGCGCAATTTAGAAGATTCTTTAAAAAGAGATTCGAAGAAGGAGAACATATTTTAGAACTTTATACAAGAGATTTTGCTAAAGTTCCAAATTTAGTAAAAAAACTAGTTATTGCTAAACCAGAAGCAGTAATATTAGTAGAAACAGTGGAAGACATTAAGAAAGCATTTGAGATAGCAAATAAAACAAAAATACCTCTTATCCCTCGCGCAGGAGCTACTTCAGGACATGGAGGAACACTAGTTTATAAAAAAGGAATAATAGTCGATCTAACAAAACTTAACAGGATAATAGATATAGAGTTGATGGATCAATCAGTAACAGTAGAACCAGCAGTAACTTTCCACGACCTAGAAAAAGCTCTAACAATGCAAAGTTTAGCTCTTTGCTCCTATCCATCAAGTATCTACTCAGGAACAATAGGAGGGTGGATAGCACAAGGAGGAGAAGGTATAGGGAGTTTGAAATATGGAAGCATTATAGACCTATTACTGGGTTTAGAAGTAGTTTTACCCAATGGAAGTGTAAAATACTACACTGAGAAAGAAGATTTTGAAATGTTTGTAGGAGCACAAGGAACAACGGGAATAATAACAAAAATAAAAATGAAGTTTAGATTTGATATACCTCTAAAACATATAGCTTTTACATTTGATAACTTCACAGACATGCTAAAAGGGTTATCAAGATGTAGAGAAGTAGAACCATTTTCAGTTTGGTTCCTAAATAAACATAAAGTAGATTACCTAAATAAAACACTAGGATATATCTTACCTTCACGTCATCTAGTAATTGTTTCAAAAGAGATAAGCTATGATGAAGAAGAAAAAGAGTTCAGAGAAAAAATATACAAGATAGTAAGAGAAGAAAAAGGACAGCTAATTTCAGATTATTATATTCAAGGAATTTGGAAAGCAAGATTCAAAATCTTTTCAATATTAAAAGAAATGGACAACTATATTTTGGGAGAAGTAAGCATACCCTTAGATTACGGAGCAGCGTATATAGAGAATCTACCAAAGAAAATAGATAGAAAAATATTGATAGAAGGAACAATGGTCTCTTTTTCCACTGTATCAATAATCTTGAATTTGGTGCTAAAAACAGACCAATCAAAAATTAAACAATATAAAAAATTCTTGAAAGTCTATAAATGGATACTAAAAGCAATAAAAATAGGTGGATTCCCCTCAGCAACAGGGTTGTGGTTCGGAGGATATTACCACACTATTTATGGAAAAGAAAGAGAAGAGAAATTATTGAAATTTAAGAAAGAAGTAGATAAAAACAATATTTGCAATCCGGATAAAGTATGGTCGCCTAAAGTAAAACAATTACCCTTAATCTCTTTGAAAACAGCGATAAAAATTATTGGTGGATTATTTTGAAAATAAAGGAATACTTTTTTCCTGAAGATTTACTGTATGATATAAGTAAACCAGGACACATTTGGATAAGGAAAATAGAAGAAAATAAAATAGAGATAGGAATAGACGATTATGCAGCTAAACGTGCAGGAGAAATAGAGTTTATTAGAACAATGAAAGTTGGAAAACAAATTACAAAAGGGGGAACAATAGGAACATACGAAACAGGAAAATGGATAGGACAAATAAAAAGTCCAGTATCAGGAAAAATAGTAGAGAAAAATGAACTACTAAAAAAGCAACCAGAGTTGGTAAATAAAGCACCCTATAGTGCATGGATAGTGAGAATAGAAGGAGCAAAAATAGAAGAAGAACTAAAAGAAAATGAGTTGATAGTAGAAGCAGGAGAAAAACTGAAAGAGCACATATTATTTAGAATCTCAAAAGAATAAAGAAAAAAAAAGAAAATTCCTGGAAAAGAACAATTAAAGTAAAATTCCTAAAAGGAAGAAAAGAATAATTATTAAACCAAGAACTAAACAAACAAAAGCAAAACTGTATTTTTTAGCAACACGAAGAAGTAATTCAATGGTTAAGAAGCCAATTATAGCTGTAACCAAAATAGCTAAACTTATCTCCCACCATTTGAAGAGAAGAACAGGTTCGTGAGTGATAAGTGACCAAGATAAGTTGAGTGTAAAACCTCCAAGAACAGCAGGAATGCTCATAATAAAACTGCCTTTAAGAGCTTCCTCTTTATCCACACCAAGAAAAAGCAACCCACCAACAGTGGTACCAGAACGACTGATACCAGGAATAATAGTAAAACCCTGCAATAAACCAACAATAAGCATACGTTTCTTACTCAGTTCAGCGATAGTAACACCTTCTTTCTCAACCTTACGTGAAAAATAAAGAACAAAAGCTGTAACTAAAAGAGCAAGACCAATAATTAAGGTAATGTACTCGCCAAAAACAGGATTCTCACCTAAATAGGATAATAAAAGATAACAAGGAATACCAGTGATAGCTGTACCAAAAGTAGTAACTAAAATAAACCAACGCCATTGAACAACCTCAGGAGAACGAACGCGAAAATCAATAAAAAAGAAAAGCTCCTTGTAATATTTTAAAACAACAGCAATAAGAGTACCTAAATGAAGCCACAAAGAAAGAGAAATAGCTTCTTGAGAACCAATATGCAAAAAAGAAACAAGTAAAGTAACAGATTGACCTTCAGAACTGACAGGTAACCACTCCAATAAACCTTGAAGGACAGCAAAAAGAAGTAAAAACCAGAAGAGCATGAGGTAAAAAAAAGAGAGACAGATAAAAATATATCTATTAAATAAGAAAAGATGAAAAAGGAAAATAGCAAAATATAATAAAAAAAAGTAATCATTTAGTACAAAAAAAGAAAAAGTCTAGAATGAAAAAAAAGGGAGGGGTTAAAAAACAAAGCTAGGCAGGAGAGAAATAATAAATAAAAGAGTAAATATCATGTGCAACTGTGCAGTGTGAACATCGATAATAGAAAAAATCTTTTCATTTTCATTTTTAAGAGCAATGATGTTCTTTAACGCAAGTGGAAAAGTCAAAAAAGTCAAAAGAGACCAATAATCAACTATGTCCAACAACAAATAAACAAAAACAAGAATAAAAGGTAAGACAACTAATAAAACATACTCAAAGAAAGCAAAGCGTTTACCAAATAAAATAGAGAGAGATTTCATACCAAAACCAGCATCGATTTCAAGATCACGGTAGTTATTGCCCTGTAGAACAGCCAAAATAAGCAAAGCTTGAGGAAGAGATAAGAAGAGAGATAACCAAGAAAAGAAACCTGATTGAACAATAAAAGTACCAAGAGTTATGCCAATACCAAAAGTAAAAAATATAGCAAACTCACCAAGACCACGATATTTTAACTCAAAAGGAGCTAAACCATAGAAAAAAGCAAGAATAACACCTAACAAACCTAAATATAAAACCCAAAAAATCCTGGTAAGATAGAAAATATACAAACCAACAAAAATACCAACTAAAAAAGAAAAAAATCCAACCCAAAAAACATGTTTTGGAATAAGTAAACCCCTAACAAGAATCCTACCTTGGGTGTGAATATTAGAAACATCAATGCCTTTCTTGAAATCAACATATTCGGAAACAAGATTAGCACCTAAATGTAAAAGAAAAATACCAATGAAAGTTAAAAAAGCAAGAAACCAATTAATGTAACTAATTTCGTACCAGGAAATAATAAGACCAAGTGTAACAGTAAATAAACTAAGAGTAAAAGAAAAAGGACGAGAAACAATAAACCATAATTTAAATCTGGAAAGAAAAGTTAACATCTGAAATCACAACTAAAAAAAAACATTTGACCGATTAAAAAAAGATTGTTGTTAAAATAAAAAAAGGAAATGATATAGGAAGAAGAAGAGTAGAAAAGAAGGAAAATTAAAAGGAAATAATAAATAAATACAAAACAAACTGTGAAAAAAAAAGAGCAAAAAGGAAAACAAACCAATGAAACGATAGAAATACATAAGAATTTTAGCCCAGGAAGCTTCAGGAAAAATCTTTTCTACGCATTAAGAGATTAAAATCAATTTTAATCCTACCAAATCGATGAGAAATAATAGGATATAAGAATTCTACAAAAATATAAGTAAAAAGGATAAGAATAGAAAAACCTAGACAAAGCAAATAGATTAAACTCTTAAGAAAACAGATTGGTAGTCCCCAGGAGATTTGAACTCCTGCCCCCGGATCCAGAGTCCGGGATCCTTGCCACTAGACTAGGGGACTCTAAATTACAAGCGGTAACAAAGGATTGGAAAAGATGGTAGTCCCCAGGAGATTCGAACTCCTGCCACCGGATTCAAAGTCCGGAATCCTTGCCGCTAGACTAGGGGACTTTTTATCTTAACTATTAGTCTTCTGTCGATTCTTTTTTTTAATTGTGTTTTAAACTTTTCTTTATCTACTATGCTTTATAAACTATTAAATTTTTTTGATTTTTTTCGACTTTTTTCTTTTTTTCTTTCTCTCATTCTTTTTCCTTATCAAAAAATAAATAAGAGTAAACTTACATTTTATATTATTATGCTTATAAAAACTGGTATTAATGAGCTTGACCAGATGATTGATGGTGGTTTACGTACCCATTATTGTTATTCTATCAAGGGTTCTGCTGGTGCTGGTAAGACTGTTTTATCTATTTTTCTTGCTTGGGGTGCTCTCAATCAGGACATCCCTGTTGTTTTTATTAGTACTGAGATTGAACCTGATCGTATTATTCATTATTTTCACTCTTTTGGTCTTCCTGTTGAGGACTACATTGACCGAGGGTTATTAGTCATTGATAAGATGTCTTTGAAGTCTTCTGGTGAGGAGATTATCCAGACTAACAGTTTTGATTTATCAGGTATTATTTTACGTGTTACTAAGAAGATTGAGCGTATTCGAGCTAAGTTGGTTATTTTTGATTCTCTTTCTGCTTTTATTGCTGACTTTGAGTATAAAGACACTGCCCGTAGTAAGTATATTGATTTTATTAAGCGCATTACTAGTTTAGATACTTCTTTAATTATTACTATTGAGTGTGACCCTATTACTAGCAGTTCTCAGATTGACTATTTAGTTGACGGTGTTATTGCTTTAAAGACCGAATTAATCAACAATCAGCTAATCAAGAAGATTTCTGTTCCTAAATTAAGAGAAGCCAAGCCTTTAGTTTATGAAAACCGTTATACTATTACTCAGAAAGGTTTTAGGATTTTCAAATCTGAGAGCGAGCCTTTGTTTACCGTTGATCGTTCTACTGGTATTAAGGTTTTGGACAATCTTTTAGGTGGAGGTATTGCTCGAGGTTCTGTTGTTTTAGTTGAGATCAATGGTGAGATTAATTATTTTCCTTTCTTCTTGACTCTTCTTTACAATTATTTAACTCTAAACCATGGTGTTATCATTCATTCCAATGTTCAGATGAATGTTAATCGTATTTTGGAGGAGTTTGAGCGAGGTCAGTGTGACATTTCTGACTACTTACGTGATGGTAATATTGTCTTTTTGGATAAGTACAATCGTTCTGTCACTGCTGTTGAAGCTAAAGAGATTCGTGATATGATTAACTTAGATGACATGTTAGCTATTACTGTTGAGATGATGCAGGCTTTTGGTTCTGACACTGAAGTTGTTGTTTTTGGTGATCTTACTGATGATGTTAACATTTTGAATGAGCGTGATTTCTTAAAATTGTTTGCTCTTCAGTCTTACAACATTAAGGAGCATAATGCTATTTCCTTTTCTTTTATCAATTACAATGCTGTTGACAAAAAAATTCTCGCTCGTTTACGTACCACCTCTGATGTTATCATTCGTTTATCGCGTGAAAATTATTCTAACTACATTGAATGTTTGAAGAGCACTACTGGTGCTACATTTCTTGCTAAGAATATTGAATTTAAAAAAAGTTATCCTATGATTGAAATTGTTGAGTGAGGAAGTATTATGCACAAGATTTTATACTTCAAGAGCAAAACTTGTAACTGGTGTCCTTTTGTCGAATCGATTTTAAAGAAGATTGTTTCTGAAAAATCTACTTTAGAGTTAGAAGTTATTGATATTGAAGAAAATTATGAAATCGCTGAAAAGTATAATATTATCGCTGTTCCTACTATTATTCTTCCTAACTCTACTAAAATTGTTGGTGCTACCGATGAAACTTTTCTACGCCAGCAGTTATCATTTTTTTTGTGATTGGTGAGAACTGCTTTCTTTTTGTTCTTTTTTTTGGTAAATTGTTTTTTTCGTTCTTTAATTCTACTTTCATCTCTATAAGAAAACTCTTTAAATTCTTTTCTTTTTTGTAAATTAATGACTTGGTCCTTAAATGATTCAAAGCTTATCTATGGTGTTGATCAAAACGATCTTTATTTTTTAGATATTAATGATCAAGGTGAACTTTTACTTAAGCTTAAGGATCAATCTATTTCTTTTAATGAAATCATCAATCTTGTTAAGTCTCAGTTTAACTCTTCTTCTCTCTCTTCTGTTCCTTCATTTACTCTTCGCATTCCTCAATTAATAACTGAACAAATTTCCAAACTTAACACTTGTTTCCAGTCTGCTATTCATCAATATCAATATTCTGGCAATTTTCAAGGCATCTATCCTATTAAAGTTAATTCTTTGAGTTATGTTCTTGAAACTATTAAAGCGAACAGTCCTTCCTATGCTTTTGAAGCTGGAACTGTTAATGAATTAGATGTTTTGCTTTCTCTTCTTCGTGATGATAAAACTCGTATGATAATGTGTAACGGTGTTAAAGATTCAGACTATATAGATAAGATTAGAGGAGCTCTTAACGATGGTTATTCTATTGTTATTAGTTTGGAGTCATGCTCTGAGTCTACTACCATTCTTGATTTAATAGACCATGATTTACTTAAACTTGCTTTGAGAATCAAACCCTATCCCACTGTTAAATCTCATTGGGGAAGTTCTTCTGGTCGCGATTCTAAATTTGGTTTATCTATTCATGAATTTAAGCGCATTATTAATTTGTTAGAAAAAAGAGGAGTAAAGGATAAAGTTATTGCTATTCACGCTCATCCTGGTTCTCAGATTATTGATATTGATGGTTTAAGGTTCTTTGTTCTGTATCTTTCAAACAGGTATTTAGAACTTAAGCGTCTTGGTTTCACCAACCTTAACAATATAGACTTTGGTGGAGGTATACCTATTAATTATGATAATAGGTTACCCTCTGACATTTTAGATAATTATGTTAAAACGCTTGTATTAACTCTAAAAGAGACTATCACCGATTCTGACGTTCAACCTAATATTTGGATTGAAGCAGGAAGGTTTCTTACTGCTCCCTCTTCCTTAATTATTGTTGAAACTATTGCTCTTTACTCTATTTTCCCCTCTGAAGAGAGTTTAAATGACCATAAGGCTATGATTAGCTCAATGCTTGAAAAAATCACTCATCCTTCTTCGATACTTAATTTATTTTCTCATTGGACTGAATTACAATCTCCTACAATCGACTCAAATGTTAACGAAATCTTGAAGACTGAAATTTTGATGAAACACTTAAAATTAGCTATCAGAGAAAAAATGATGAATTTTGATGATGAGCAAAAGTTCAACAGGATTTTTGATTTAGATTTGGATGAGATATTCTATGAGATTTATTCCCCTGAACATATCTTAATCGGTAATTTCAGTGTTTTCAATACTATTATTGATTGGTTACTTGTTGGTCAATATTTTCCTATTCTTCCTATAGACAATCTTGATCATCAACCTGTTTCTTTAGCTAGATTGGTGGATAAAACATGTGATTCTGATGGTGAGATATCTATTTACCATCCTGTCTTTAATGAAGAAAAGATTTTGTATACCAAGGATGGTTTTCCATTAACAGTCAAAGACAAGAAATTTAATCTCATGGGCTTTCCTATTGGTTGTTTGCCTACTAATTTCCCATATTATTTAGTTATTGCTTTAACAGGTGCCTACCAAGATAACATTAAGATGCATCACAATCTAATTGAGCCATTAAGTAGTATTATTATCAAGCATGAGAATGGGCAGTGGACTATTACTAGCAGTTCTCAGATTGACTATTTAGTTGACGGTGTTATTGCTTTAAAGACCGAATTAATCAACAATCAGCTAATCAAGAAGATTTCTGTTCCTAAATTAAGAGAAGCCAAGCCTTTAGTTTATGAAAACCGTTATACTATTACTCAGAAAGGTTTTAGGATTTTCAAATCTGAGAGCGAGCCTTTGTTTACCGTTGATCGTTCTACTGGTATTAAGGTTTTGGACAATCTTTTAGGTGGAGGTATTGCTCGAGGTTCTGTTGTTTTAGTTGAGATCAATGGTGAGATTAATTATTTTCCTTTCTTCTTGACTCTTCTTTACAATTATTTAACTCTAAACCATGGTGTTATCATTCATTCCAATGTTCAGATGAATGTTAATCGTATTTTGGAGGAGTTTGAGCGAGGTCAGTGTGACATTTCTGACTACTTACGTGATGGTAATATTGTCTTTTTGGATAAGTACAATCGTTCTGTCACTGCTGTTGAAGCTAAAGAGATTCGTGATATGATTAACTTAGATGACATGTTAGCTATTACTGTTGAGATGATGCAGGCTTTTGGTTCTGACACTGAAGTTGTTGTTTTTGGTGATCTTACTGATGATGTTAACATTTTGAATGAGCGTGATTTCTTAAAATTGTTTGCTCTTCAGTCTTACAACATTAAGGAGCATAATGCTATTTCCTTTTCTTTTATCAATTACAATGCTGTTGACAAAAAAATTCTCGCTCGTTTACGTACCACCTCTGATGTTATCATTCGTTTATCGCGTGAAAATTATTCTAACTACATTGAATGTTTGAAGAGCACTACTGGTGCTACATTTCTTGCTAAGAATATTGAATTTAAAAAAAGTTATCCTATGATTGAAATTGTTGAGTGAGGAAGTATTATGCACAAGATTTTATACTTCAAGAGCAAAACTTGTAACTGGTGTCCTTTTGTCGAATCGATTTTAAAGAAGATTGTTTCTGAAAAATCTACTTTAGAGTTAGAAGTTATTGATATTGAAGAAAATTATGAAATCGCTGAAAAGTATAATATTATCGCTGTTCCTACTATTATTCTTCCTAACTCTACTAAAATTGTTGGTGCTACCGATGAAACTTTTCTACGCCAGCAGTTATCATTTTTTTTGTGATTGGTGAGAACTGCTTTCTTTTTTTTGTTCTTTTTTTGGTAAATTGTTTTTTTCGTTCTTTAATTCTACTTTCATCTCTATAAGAAAACTCTTTAAATTCTTTTCTTTTTTGTAAATTAATGACTTGGTCCTTAAATGATTCAAAGCTTATCTATGGTGTTGATCAAAACGATCTTTATTTTTTAGATATTAATGATCAAGGTGAACTTTTACTTAAGCTTAAGGATCAATCTATTTCTTTTAATGAAATCATCAATCTTGTTAAGTCTCAGTTTAACTCTTCTTCTCTCTCTTCTGTTCCTTCATTTACTCTTCGCATTCCTCAATTAATAACTGAACAAATTTCCAAACTTAACACTTGTTTCCAGTCTGCTATTCATCAATATCAATATTCTGGCAATTTTCAAGGCATCTATCCTATTAAAGTTAATTCTTTGAGTTATGTTCTTGAAACTATTAAAGCGAACAGTCCTTCCTATGCTTTTGAAGCTGGAACTGTTAATGAATTAGATGTTTTGCTTTCTCTTCTTCGTGATGATAAAACTCGTATGATAATGTGTAACGGTGTTAAAGATTCAGACTATATAGATAAGATTAGAGGAGCTCTTAACGATGGTTATTCTATTGTTATTAGTTTGGAGTCATGCTCTGAGTCTACTACCATTCTTGATTTAATAGACCATGATTTACTTAAACTTGCTTTGAGAATCAAACCCTATCCCACTGTTAAATCTCATTGGGGAAGTTCTTCTGGTCGCGATTCTAAATTTGGTTTATCTATTCATGAATTTAAGCGCATTATTAATTTGTTAGAAAAAAGAGGAGTAAAGGATAAAGTTATTGCTATTCACGCTCATCCTGGTTCTCAGATTATTGATATTGATGGTTTAAGGTTCTTTGTTCTGTATCTTTCAAACAGGTATTTAGAACTTAAGCGTCTTGGTTTCACCAACCTTAACAATATAGACTTTGGTGGAGGTATACCTATTAATTATGATAATAGGTTACCCTCTGACATTTTAGATAATTATGTTAAAACGCTTGTATTAACTCTAAAAGAGACTATCACCGATTCTGACGTTCAACCTAATATTTGGATTGAAGCAGGAAGGTTTCTTACTGCTCCCTCTTCCTTAATTATTGTTGAAACTATTGCTCTTTACTCTATTTTCCCCTCTGAAGAGAGTTTAAATGACCATAAGGCTATGATTAGCTCAATGCTTGAAAAAATCACTCATCCTTCTTCGATACTTAATTTATTTTCTCATTGGACTGAATTACAATCTCCTACAATCGACTCAAATGTTAACGAAATCTTGAAGACTGAAATTTTGATGAAACACTTAAAATTAGCTATCAGAGAAAAAATGATGAATTTTGATGATGAGCAAAAGTTCAACAGGATTTTTGATTTAGATTTGGATGAGATATTCTATGAGATTTATTCCCCTGAACATATCTTAATCGGTAATTTCAGTGTTTTCAATACTATTATTGATTGGTTACTTGTTGGTCAATATTTTCCTATTCTTCCTATAGACAATCTTGATCATCAACCTGTTTCTTTAGCTAGATTGGTGGATAAAACATGTGATTCTGATGGTGAGATATCTATTTACCATCCTGTCTTTAATGAAGAAAAGATTTTGTATACCAAGGATGGTTTTCCATTAACAGTCAAAGACAAGAAATTTAATCTCATGGGCTTTCCTATTGGTTGTTTGCCTACTAATTTCCCATATTATTTAGTTATTGCTTTAACAGGTGCCTACCAAGATAACATTAAGATGCATCACAATCTAATTGAGCCATTAAGTAGTATTATTATCAAGCATGAGAATGGGCAGTGGAATGTTTTATATTATAGAGATAAATAAAACAGATAATTTTATAAACAGTTGTTTTTCATTATCATTCGACCATTTAAAAGAGGACCATTTAATGAGCATGCGAGAATCTATTGTTAAAACGTTAAAAGAAATAAAAGATGAATATAGAGAAGTTGAGACTACAGACAAAATTTTAGATCTAATCAGTTTAGTTGGTATTGTACTCTTCTTTGTAAGTGCGTTAGTAATGAGTTTGAACAATAAAATTAATCCTATCAACATTGCTTTCTCTATCTATCCATTAGCTATTGCTGGTACTGCTACTGCTATACGAATGAAACTTAAAAAGATAACCAATGAAGAAGAAGCCTCTAGAGTTTTTAGAGAATACATAACAATTGTTAGTTTATTAACAGTATTAGTATTAATTGTGATTTTATTTACTGTAATAATTTATGTTTAATTCACTTCTTTTTTTAAAAAGTACCACAAATTTTTTTATATACAATATGGTTATTTGTGGACAATGAGTTACAATATTGAAAAGCAATATACTAGAGTTATTAAATATGGTATGAGTTTAGGTGTGAGGAGAGTATTTGAAACCGTTGTTTTTGCAGTTACTATCTTTAGTATGACTTTTATTTACCTTTATGTACTTTTTACTGAAAATGTTTCAGCTATTGGAAAATACATTTTCTTTCCTATTGGAATATTTTTAGAGATTGTGCTTATTTTAGCATACATTGAAAACCATTATAGCATAGAGATTTTTGGTGAGATTGTTACAAAATTTTTCACTATCCTTAGCATTTTATCTCTTTTAATGATAGTTATTTATTCTTCTATTCCCGCACTCTATACTACCAGAACACTTGATGGAGTAAACACTTCTCTTTTAGTTATTTACTTTATTTTAGTTGTTGTTGAAACGGGCTATTTTTTGTATTCTGTTCCTAGAGGCGAGTTATCTGAGTCTTTTGGAATGGAGAAGCAGTTTTCTATTTTGGAAAAGAAACTAAAAAGCATTGACTTAGATTCCTTACCTGTTGAAAAGGCAATTAAAAAAGGAATTGAGACTTTAAAGAAGAAAGTTTCTGAGAATGGTGTCTGGGGTTCTTTAAATCCCCTTTATGAGACTGCAATGGTACTAGATTTTTTCCATTCCCAGAATTATGAAATAGATTCATCTTGGACTATTAAGACTTCTCAAGGCAAAAAAATTGTTTCTCTAAAGAATTCATTTGACTATATCTCCACGATCGTTGACATGCTTGAAGAATCTGAAATTTCTTACGAACAATTGTACATTCTATATGTTGTTAGCTTATTTGACCCTTCAACTCTTGACCCTCACCTTAATTTGATTGAAAACTTCAAAAATGAATTAAAAGAGGAAACTGAATGGGATTTTATTAATTCTCTTAATCAATTTTCTCCAAACATCAGATCAAGAAGTAGTCCTAACCATTTTGTTTTCGCTTATATTGCTGATGTAATTGGAGATATAGAGTTATTAGATCGAATTTCTATGTTATTTACAAAAAGCATAGACATTATAATCAAAAGAGGTTATTCTCGATTTTCTACATCAAAAACAGGAAGAACACCTATGGAAATGTTTGCTCGATTAATGTTGACCTTATATCACATTAGAAGAATGCCACCTAAAAGGCAAGAATTTCTAAAAGCTGTTCAGCAAACTCAATTTATCGAAGGAAGCTGGGAAGATGATATAGGAACAACAGGCTATGTTATGCAATCCTTAATTCCAAGCGAAACAATTGAATCCATGCCCTTAAAGAAAGGTACTCTATACTTGCTTGCGATGCAAGATAAGGAAGGAATGTGGAACGGTAGTATTGAGGAGACAATAATTGCTCTTAAAACACTTATTCAAGTCAGGAAATTCATTGAAGAACAAGTCTAATTTTTTCTTACTCTTTTCTTACTACATTTCATATTCACAATTCTTTTAAGAATAAATAAAAAATACAATATATGGCAGATATTATTCACATTTTACTATACATTCAAACAGCAACAGTAATATTATGTTTATTATATGGTTCTATTATAGACATCTTTAAACGCGAGATTTCTGATATTCCGTGGATTGTTATGGTTGTAGAGGGGATCATTACTTCCATTCTTATGATTATTTTTTATGAGGACAAAAAAGAGATCTGGAGAATTATAGGAATAAACTTCTCTCTCGCATTAATTATAGGAATAATTATTTATTATACTGGGATCATGGGAGGAGCTGATGCTAAAGCTATAATGGCTTTATCTGTAAATACTGCTATTTTTCCTTTTGATTTTCCATTAACAAAACTAACTGTTTATCTTTTCTTACCTCCTGTATTCAATATCTTTTTCAACTGGTTACTTGCGATAATTATTTTTTATCCTATTCCTTTAGCAATTTACAATGTGATTCTGAAAATTAAAGGAGTAAAACTATTCAATGAAACTCATGCAAATTTCTTTGATAAAATTCTCTCTTTAATCTCAGGTTATGTAATTCAAGTTGAAAAAGCCAAAGATAGAGTAGATATTGTTTATTCTGAAGTTTATAATCAAAAGAATGAACGTTGGGAAGTTAAACATTTTATGAAGGTAGAAGAACAGGAAGAAGAAGACAAATTCAAGCGTGAAGTTGAAGAATGGATTGATAAAACTAATAAAAAATACATCTGGGTTAAAGTTCTTCCTCCTGGAATAGTGTTCTTGCTAATAGGTTACATCGTTTCATTATTTATTGGGAATCCTTTATTCGCTTTATTTACTATTCTTTGATTCTCTTTTCTTTCTTTTTGTTTTATATTCCTTGATTATGTTTATCAAACATACTTGCTTCTGTTAAATTTAGTGCAATTGCTAACTCAGCTACTATCCCATCCAAGAAGGATAAAGCTGCACTTTCAAACATTGTTCCTTCTGGAGTTAAAGTACTATCTAGTCCTATTTCTCTTCTTGCAAGATCGGTTTTTGTACGCCCAATTAATTTGACTGTTACATCTCCTAATCTTCCTATCACACTTAAAGGATAACTTGTTATAACAATCACGAATGGATTCCAAATTAAGTATGTTTCCAAAACTGCTTTTACAATTGGAGTTGTTCCTGACCCACTTATAACCACTATCGTTTCTCCTTCTTTCACTCTTGGAACAGACCGTGAGTTAGTTATAAATCTTGATTCTGCGCCTAAATGTTCTAAACGGGTTTGAAACATCTGTCCTACCATTGCAGAACGTCCACTAGCCAAAATGAATATTCTTCTTTCATTTTTGATATCATCAAGCAGTCTATCTCTAACTGCTGTCACATACTCATGATGTTTCCTCATGTGTTCTACATTTTTCTTTAGATTATCGATCATTAATTCTATCGCTCTAAAAATGATTAGATCTTTATTTTCAGTTAATGACTCTTTATTCTTGGATTCATCCATTATTTTTTCGCTCCTTATTGCGAAATAATGAAATAGCTACAGTTTTTTTTTTACTGTAGAATTTATTTCTAAGCTAAAAGAACTACAACTATTTTTAAATTAAATGGTTTAAACTAGAATTTTTATCAAACAAGGTACTGTTTGAAGCCCAAAAATCTCTTTTTTTCAGCAACTATTCCTTGCATAATAATGCAAATATCAATACGAAAACTTTTTTTCCTAAAAAAAACAATGGAGAGATATAAGCTATAGGGACGAATCATATGTTGAAGAAGTTTAACAAAATTAAAAACTCCAAAAATCGTCCTGCATTTATAGCTGGATTTACTATATTATTTTGGTTAATTATTATTGCATCAAATATTAATCAAGTTTTACATCTTTCTCAACATTTAACCGATGAAGGCGATTTTTCTTCTTCAGCTAGTTCTGAATCAAGAATAGCTTCCAACATTATTGCAAAATATCAAGAAGATAATTCAACCTTTTTTCTTATCATTCGAAATAGAAATGGAAGTTCAATTTTAACAGAAGAAATGTACAAAAAAACTGCAGAAATAGAGAAAAATATAACAAGTAACAGGTTGATTGGGCCTTATTTATCTTCATCAACACCTTATTCTTCTATTTTTGATACTACAGATAACTTACTGCGAAGTGTATTAAGTTTACAATGGTATTCTACCAAATTCATTATCTCTTCTTCTGCAATTATGTGGGGAGGAATAGAATATTTCTGTGATAATTGGCTAAAATACTACAATGATTCAGCAAACCTTACAAGTTCCGTAGAAAATGCAGACTATTTTACAAAACAGTTCTTAGAAGAATATATTTCAGATATTAACAGTTCAATTTTCTTGCCAATAATGAACTCTTTTATATCCAATTTCTCTGCTTTATTTCTTAAAAACTTGAAATTTGAGGAAAACATTCCGTCGAATGTATCAGAAGCGATATCTTTTTCTTCATCTTTAATTAGTAGTAATAAAACATTTTTTTCTCAGATTGCAACTGATTCAAGGTTCTTGGACACTTTAGTTTTTCTTTCAAGTTCTTTTAATATTAATAGATGGAATGAATCTTACTATTTGTACCTAAAAACTAGCGAATTCTTGTTTAATTCTACTAAAAAGCCAGATGTTGATTTTATTAATGAAGTATATTCTAATGGTTCTTTAACTGGTTTTGTTAACGCAAAAAACAAGTACTTGATTCCATTATTACGACTAGAAAAAACAATACCACCTATTTCTGAAGATATGATTATTTCTTTGCTAACCTTGTATACTAACTATAATAAGACAAGAGAACCTGATACTATGATTATTTTGTTTAATACTGCTTTATCTTATAAAACAGTAAATGGTTACGATTTATATAAAGAAATTATTCGTATTCTTCCTCTATTACAAAAAGAAAATCCTTCTTTAGAAATTGAAGTTACAGGTTTTGATCTTTTCATTATTGAGTTAACTGAAGATTCAGAAAATCAAGCTAAAAAAATGGATATTATTGTTATTGTATTCTTGATTGTGATACTAGTTTTGGCATATCGTTCTCCTATCTTACCACTCATTCAGATTCTTGCTATTGGAATTGCCATGGTTGTTTCTCGCTCAATATTCATTTTAATAAGTAAAACTGTTTATCCTCTCTCTAGTACAAGTTTAATACTTATGAGCATTAATTTATTAGGGGCCACAACAGATTACAGCGTTTTTCTTATTGGAGATTATTTGTTAATGTATGAAAAAATCAAAGATAAGAAAAAATCAATTAAAGAAACTCTAGAGAGAACAGCGAAGAGTATAGTTATTTCTTCAATTTCTCTTGCTATCGGCTTTGGTTCATTAATTTTTTCTCGCATTCCATCAATTAGAGGAATGGGAATAGGAGGAGCTATTGGCTTTCTTTCAGGAATGGTAGTTTCCTTGACAGTTGTTCCTTCTTGTTTATTTCTCATAAAACAGGAATTTCTAACTAAGTGGAAATTTAAGAAAAAAATTTTACCTAAGTTTGACTTATTCGGTAAATCTCAGAAACTTGTTCTAAAACACCCTACTCGAGTGTTCTTTGCTTTCACAATTATTTCTGCTTTATGCTTTGGTTTATTTTTTATAACTCCATTAGATTATTCGCAATTGAGCACAGCTCCTGATAGATATATTTCAAAACAAGGGTTCAATTTAATTTCAGAGCATTTAGGTGAAGATAAACTTAATCAAATTGTTATTTTATATAAAACACCTGAAAATGAGTCTTTCATGTTTAAGAACAATTCTCTTAATATTGATGCTATAAAAAAGGTAGAAAAAACAATAGCAGAACTGATGAAAAATACAAACTTTACATATATTTACGGAGTTAGTCACCCTTTAGGTAAACCCTTTTCAGAAAGTTTAGAAAATACTTCTTATTTCCTTTACCAAGAAATTCTTTTATTAACTACTAAATTTATTCTACCTGATAGTCGCTATGCTTTAGTTACTTGTGGTTCTCCTTTCAAAGAAGAGGATATAAAGCTAGATCAACAAGTTTCTATAATTCGAGATACAATAAAAGAATTGATTGATACCCCACAATTCGAAGATTGGGAGATTTTAGTAACAGGATTTCCAGTTACTTTAGTAGATGGAAAAAGAATAATTCAAGAAGACTTTTTACTTATTTCCTTAATGATTCTAGTTAGCTCTTTCATCTTGTTAGTCTTCTTCATGAAAGATGTCTTTATGGCTTTTAGGATATTATTAACTATAGTCATTAGTCTTGGATTGAATCTTGGTTTATTTGCTATTTTTTCTCACATTTTCTTTGGAGGAAGTATATTATTTATGGTGCCTTTGTTCCTTTTTTCAGTTTTAATATCATTAGGGTTAGATTTTGATATTCTATTTCTGGGTATATTTAATAGGCTACTTAAGAAGACCGGAGAATTAGAATCAAGTATTTTTAACTCTGTCAAACAAACGATGTCAAACATTTCTATTGCTGGAATAATTATGATGGCAACTTACTTCTCGTTAATATTCACGAACTCAATCCAAATGATACAAATTGGTTTAGGATTAAGCATAGGCATTTTTATTGATGTTTTTATTTCTCGATTATTTATTGTTCCCTCTGCGGTAATTCTGACTTCAAAGTTTGAACAAAAATTAAAGTTCTGGAGGAAAAAAGATGAAAACTAAGATTATTCACTTATTTCTGATACTTTTATTTGTAACAACTTGTATTCCTGTTATCACTAAAGCTTCTAGTGAAATTGATTTCAGAGAGTTAGAGTTTTCATCTAAAGGCTATGATATAACTTATGAAATTCTAGAAGGAAAGAATATAGGAACTTTGTTCAGTGATATTGGTTTCAACCTATCAGGCTCATTGTCTGGTTCAGAATTTCATGTTTTGCTTAAGAATCGAAGAAATGAGTTAAGAGACATTTATTCGATGGAATCTAATTCAGTTTTTCAACAAAACACTTCAATTTTTATTTTCGATAATTACATACAGTTAAAAAACAATTTAGAATTTAGTTCTGAATTATCAAAACTTCTCTCTCAGATAAAAATTGGAAAAAATTATCTAGAACCGACAGAAGATAAAGAAATTTCCGCTATTCTTCCCTATAACTCTACAATCCCAATACCTAGAATTTTTACGCAAGTTACGTTTCCAAATTTCAATTCCATAATCAGTAGTAATAACTTTTTTGACTTTCTTCCAATTATTTTAGGAAACGAATATGAAAGATATGAGGCAGAGTTTTCTTTTCTTCAACTAACTGGAAATTTCACAGTAAATGTTTATAACAAATTACTAGACTATTTTACAGTCTCAATAAGAAAAAGTGATTCCAGTTTAATCATTAAAAGCTCTTGGAATAAAAACAATGGTCTTCTCCAATCCCTGTCTATACAGTTCAAACATGGAGATATAACTAATCTTTTCAGTATAGAGTACAAAAATTTTAAAGAAATTCAAAGCCCTGAAGGTAGCGATATTATCTCTTTTTTTATTACGAATAGCACAGCCGATTTAGACTTTTATAATGGACCAAATACTAAGAGAAGCCAACTAGAAAACGCTACAAGTTTAATTAATGAAATCAATAATACAGAAGCTTTTCAATATCTAATTCAAAATAATGGAGGATTATCACTTTCTTGGACTTGGCAGGTGTTAGATCCCTTAACAGAAGAATATGTTGAACCCTCAATACTTCAAGAGACAACATTTCTTTCTCAAATGCAACCTGTTATTATTCCAGATTGGGATATGAATAAAGGGATTATTTTGTTTGTAGAAAGTATAGGTAAAAGTTTGTATGAACAAGTTCAAGATTTTAGAATCAAGATTGGTAACAGAACAGAATATTCATTATCAATAAACAAATTTAATATTCAATTACAAGAGTTTGAGCAATTCTATTACTTATTAGTTGATTTTGACATAAGTTATCAGAGAAAGGAAATCAGCTTTTTAGCAAGTAGGGTTCAGATTCAAAAATGGAATTTATCATACTATTTCTGGTTAAGTTATTCTAAATTGGGGATATTAAGCGCCTTTTCTATATCTTGCCAAGAAATTAACCATTTTTATTTTGAACCTTTTGACATAGAAAGAGAAACACATTATAAGTGGAATTACAAAATAGAAAGTATACAAAAAGCTGACATTATTCCTACCTTTACTACAATTACAACGAAAACTCCAATCTCAAAAATTGTCTTTGTTACTTTATTTGTACTTACAGTTATTAGAAAAATAAAAAAGAAAGAGTTGAAGTAATTGCTGAAACATAAAAATAAGTTTATTTTGGATACAAACTTTATTATTAGTGCTTTTGAGAAAAACCCTTCCACAATTAACATTTTTATAAAGAAGATAAGAAGTCTCAATATTCAATTATTAATTACGAATCACATTATCAAAGAAGTTAGATGGTATTTACGTAGAAGAATAATAAATGAAATTACCATCAAAGAAGTCTCCACTAAAGAGATTAGGAAATTACTTTCTGAAATAGAAAAAAAGGGTATTTCACCACCACATTTTCCTGACTTATCAAACATAGTTTTAGCTAGAAAATTGGAAGGTACAGTTGTAACAAGTGATCTTCAACTAGTAAAAACTTGCGAAGAATTGGGAGTACCAGTTCATATGTCATCTTCATTTGTGTTTTTTTTGAAAGAAAAGGTAAATAATTTTGAAGATAAGAAATTCTTCAACGAACTCTATGATATTATTCTTTCTGATGAGATTATGCACAGTGTGGAGCAGAGTGAGACATATAATCCTGTCTATAGAATAAAAGAAATTCAATTACATGCGATTAAAGTTTTACAAAAACTACCTAAAATATCTCCTAATAAAACACAAGAAATGTTCTTTTTAAAAGAAGAGAATGAACTGTTGGACTTAATTAATGAAATTGAATTTGAGATGCCAAATTATATAACCCAAATTCAAGATGGTAAGGACTTAGAAACTCTAGAGGTAGAACTGAAAGATATTTACAATCAAATTAATGACATTGTTTGGCAATTACAACTTCAGCTCAAAACGAGAAAGAGTCTTATTTTATCTGCATCTATAAGAATTAAAGCTAGAATACTTTTTGCTCTGAGTATTGTAGAATTTACTTTATTAAACTTTGAAAAATTAGAAAATACTTTGAATATTCTTTCAGAGATAGTATCCAGTTCACCAGACATGGTTTCAGATCTGTTTATGGATTTACAATTTCTCAGGATGGTTTTTCTTTTTGTCACCCAAAATTATAACAGACTAACAGGATACTTTTCAGACAATTTTCTTTTATTGTGTGAAATTGAAAAAAGAAAAGATTTGACAAAGCTCACTAGAACAATAATTTTCGCTTGTACAATTTTAGAAAGCAGGATAATAGATAAAAATGCTTCTTTAGAAGGTAAAAAAGAAATCTCTCTTTTATTCCAATTAGGCTATATTTTATTACAAAAAAGAAATATTGAGAATGCTCTCCTTATCTTATTACAAACTCATTATTTAGCTCTACAAATTAAGGATGAAGAATTGATCCGAAATTCTCTAGAACTCATGATTGTTATTCATTACATCTCCAATGAAAATATAAGTACTGAAATAGAACAAGGAATATTAGAATTAAAAAAAATTAATCCGTTTAATGTTCCTGTTTTTTCTATAAAAGAAGAATTAGATCTAAATATTTTTACTAATACAGAGTTTAAACAAATTGATGATTTTCCAAGCTTATTAAAAGAGTGGTTCTATATCTACGATTATTTGATAAAAGAAGAAGGACAAACAAAAACTGCAATATTTGTTATAAGTCCTTATTTTTCTCCTAAAACAGTTTTTATTACAACTCAACGTTTGCCAATGTATGAACTTAGACCAGGAAGACAAATAAAAATAATAAAAGGAATGCTAAAAATTCGTAAATGCAGTTATAATTACGAGAAAAGAGAAGTTGATTTAGTTATTGAAATTAAAGAACCATTATTCTCTTTGAGAGATCCATGGGGAATGAAGATTATTAGGTAAGCTCTTCTTTCCACTCTTCTATAATGCCTATAATTTCTTCAACGTCAATAGGTTTTCTTCTCATTTTTTCTATTAATTGACTCATTTTATGTCTCATAAAAGGTGATAGGGCGCCTGCTTCCATTAAAGCATCTCTTGCTTTATCAAAAGCTTTTATTATTTGTTCTTTATCTCTTGATACTGTTACGATAGTCTTAAGATTATCAAAAACTTTCTTGGGTTCAACACTCTCCCAATCTTCTTCAATCTTTGTCGCTTGAACTAATGAGGAAGTAACTAGAGCGTATCCTTCACCTATTTGTTTAATTAAACCCTTCTTTTCAAGGTTAAACATAAGCTGATCTATTTTTCTTTTTTCTACTCCAAGTTCATTTGCCAGTGTTTCTGCGTTTTTTGGCAGATTTGAATTAGATAGAACTCCAAGAATTCTTTGAGATACAGTACCATTCTTCTTACAATATTGAACAAGAGAGGTTAAGGCATTAACAAATTTGTCATCAGTAGGTTTCGAATAGTAAGTTACTAATTCTTCTAGTAATCTGTCAATTTCTTCTGTCTCTATATGTACAGGAGTAAAACTTTCTTCTTCTTTTGGTTTAGTAAAAGTTTCTTTTTTCAATCTATCAATTTCTATTTCTAAATCCCTTATTTTTAATTTAAGTTCATTTTCTCTTTCATTTCGAGCTTGAGCATCTTGTTCTTTCCAATATCGCTCTTCTTCCATTCTCTTGGAATATCTTTCTATTTCTTCATCTTTCTGCTGAATAACTTGTTTAAGTTTAGCTATCTCTGCATTTAAATTTTCTATCATATTTGATTGATGGGAGATGCGTTGTTGTAATTGAGACATGTATTGTTCTTGAGCTTGCATTTGCAATTTCATGCGTCTAACATCATTATCACCTTCACCGTTTTCCCCATATGGAGTTCTTACCACAAAAAGTCACCTCAATTATAAGCAATATTCTCTCTCACAATTAAAAAATTTTAGATTTGGAGAAAATATTAACCCAATATTTCTAACAATATGATTTCAAATATTTTCTTACATCTTGAAACATTTGAATAGGGCCATTTCTTGTCTTCAGTATTAAGAACATAGTCTGCTAAAGCCATTACTGAGCCTACCCCATAACCTAGTTCTTTTTTATTTCGTGCTAGAAAATTATCAAAATTCCTTAAATATTCATCTTCCTTCGCTTTAGAACTATTTTCTCCTTCTTTTCTATCAGGATTATCTAAACGTCCAAATCTGGTTCTCAAAGAAGCATGGAATGCAATAAGGAAGACATTTGTTTCTCCAAAATGTTTTTTCAAAACTTCAATTTCAGAAACTGCTCGGATCCCAGAGACAAAAACTGCTTTAATTTCTTCATCTAAATTGTCAATCTTCTCAATCAATCGTTCGGTAAAATAACTATCAGATATCTTCTTACAATCATCTGTAACCTTCTTAATATTTTCTGGGATAAAATCATAACCTCGTTTTTTCACTTCTTCCAAGACTACTGTTCCAGTTTCAAACAGAGGAATATTGTACTTTTCTCCAAAAATTTTAGCATAAGTTGTTTTTCCTGCTAATGGAAGAGATGTGAGAACTATAACTTTCATACTCTCAATTTCATGTGGTATAAAATAAATTTTTCTCAATAAAAATAAAATAAACGGTCAGAGAGCTCCAGTGGTTCATAGTAAGCCATAGCTTAACTCCCCCGGTCTATGAGGCTCTGACCTAAGTTAACTTCTTCATTTTTATTTAAAAATTAAGTGATTAAATATAGAAAAAAATCACCTAATACTTTGTCAAAAAAGAAATAAATCTAAATCTTTTCATATCCTTATGGAAAACCAAAAAGGCAAAATTCCTATATTTCAAGTTGATGCTTTCACTGATAAAGCCTTTCAAGGCAATCCTGCAGCTGTTTGTATCTTAGAAGAAAAATACTCTTTTTCTGATTCTTTACTACAAAAAATAGCTCAAGAAATGAATCTTTCTGAAACAGCTTTTATTTACGTGAAAGATCTAGATCAAATTACTAACCAAAGTGAGTTCAGGTTACGTTGGTTTACCCCAAATAAAGAAGTCAAAATGTGTGGACATGATTTACTTTTTTACGTAAAGTTTTTCACACTCTGTCTTGCAAGAGAGAAAACTAAAGGAAGTTTAATCTCTTGAACTCAACCAAGCCATACAATGCCATGAAGGGGTTGAGACAGACATCATACACGAATCGTGGGAATCATAAAGAAGAATAGAAAGTTTTTCTTTCTTTTCTTCACTCCACGAGAGACAAAAAAGAAAGAAAGAAAGAAAGAATTACTCCTATAATAGAGAAGGAGTTACTTTCCTTTTTGTCTACTGGGACTGCAACCAATGGCTGAGCCCTCGGCAAACAGTGAAATGGGAAGAACTGAACCTTTGACCAGTGAGGTAATCAGTGATAGTTGTTCCTCGAGGACGAAAAAGAGCACCAAGGAACTTACGAGCGATATTCATTGCCCCTGTGAGGTCAGAGTGGAAAGTGTAGTTACAGGAAGAACAATGAACTAAACCTCTAACGGGACGGATAACTTTTCTCCCACAACGAGCACAGTAAGAAGATGTCCCTCTTTCTCCTATTGTTAATATTCGGTGAGGTTCAAAACCTCGAAGTATCAATGCTCGACGAAGAAGAGCAAGAACAAGAGAAAAGTTCCACTGATGAAGTTTCCTGCGAAACTTACGAGTACTTTTACCTTTTCCTTTCTCCTCGCGAACATGTTTAGGGTAACCTACAACGACGAAAAGGTCATACATTCGCGCATAGGTCTCTATCGTCTGCACAACCTCACTTATAAATTGGTGAATATATGCTCGTTTAACGTTTCTATATCTTCTTCGGAGGAGACTAAGAAAACGATAAACTTGATGTTTTTTACCCGACTGGTCATTTAAAGCTGCTTTCCTCTGAAGACGGGAAAGTTTGAGTTTATATCTATGATTGACTCTATTCCACTGTTTGGTATACCAAAATTTTATCTCTTTACTTGTTAATTTCTTTTTAGGGGTTAGTAACACTCCTGTAGCAGGAATGTTTATACCTAGATCTATTCCCAGCACAGCTGGGGGAAGAGAAGAAGAACTTTTTTCTTTAGTAGGATAAAAAGAAGGAGGAGGAAGAACTCTTAGTTGGAAATACACCCACCATTCAAGTGTAGAACGTTTATATCTTAGTTCTAAACTTTTTATTCGTCCTTTCTTTAATTCCTTCTGGTGGAAAGTGCTCATCTCTAAAGGTAACCATAGTTTCTGATGATAAGGTGTGTTTCTTTTCCATGTATCTAACGAGTCTCTTATCCCCACCCACCAACGAGTGAGAGTGTTATTCTTCTCTTTAGGTAGATGGACGAGAACGAACCTCTTTGCATTAATTAGTTGTCTTCTTGCTCTCTTTATGGGTGGACGAGTATTATTAGGTCTATACCCTTGTTCATATAACTGTACGGCTATATCTCTACACTCTTGAAATTCGTTGTGGGAACAATAAGGGAACATTTTCTTCAGATCGTGAGGGACATTCTTTCTTCTCTCTTCTTCTTTAACTTTGGAAGTAGTTAGCGTCAGTTCATCTAGTTTTCCTCTATGCACTCTTATTTTCCCTTTTTTAGTTTTAGTACATATTTTTCTTCTGTTATGATGTATAATTCTCACATATTTTTCTATTATCCTCGTATCTCTTCCCGTTATTCTCCTTAACCTTTCCTTCTTCCTCGTCGTCAATACCTCCTTCTTTATTCTCACTTTCAAGGTTTTGACGACGTCCTCCACCATCTTTCTCTTTTCTCCTTCTTTCCTCTTTTTTTGTTTCTTCTTCTCTTTTTTTTATTATACTTTTTTCCCTATAAAAACCCCTCTCCTTCCTCTCCTCTCTTCTCTTTTTTTTTTATTTTGCTGTCAACAACTGTAAACTACGTAAAAAATAGACGCATGCAACCCTTGCTTCAGCAGCAGTCTTATTTAATGAGTTTAAGATTACAACTAACATCATTGAATTTGAAACTTTAAGTGGTTCTTTACTTGTATCAAAGAAAGATAATGATTTTTATTTGGATTTCCCCATTTCTAGTTTGTTCAAAGATGAAGAGAATTATCAAGAACTCATTTCTGCTTTAGGAATCGAAGAAGCATTAAACATCGAATATTGTGAAACTTTAGACTATCTTATAGTTGAAGTGGAAAACGATCAAATTGTAGAAGATCTAGCCCCTAATTTTCAAAGAATGTTAGACAGTCATTTACCTAAGAATGTTGGATTAGTAATTGTTACTTCTAAATCTACTTCTAACAAAGATTTTGACTTTGTTTCTCGTTGCTTTGCTCCTTGGTTTGCTATCAATGAAGACCCTGTAACTGGTTCTGCTCATACTATTTTGTATCCTTACTGGTCAAAAAGGCTAATGAAAAAAGAACTTATTGCTTACCAATGTTCTCCACGAGGAGGAATTCTTCATCTTCAACCTTCAACTTCTCCTGATAGACTTTATATAGTAGGAAAAGCAACTGTTGTTTTACATGGTCATCTATTTCTTGATTAATTTTATTTTTTGACCGACCGTTAATTTTATATATCAGTCAATGTCTTGAAAGTATCAGAAAATTAGAAATCTGAATTACGAGGTTACATTTAAGCTCGGAGAACACACAATACACATTTGATATCAAGGAGTGTAGATTAGATTGTATGAAGAAGAAAAGGAATTAGTAGAAGTTGATGTCAACGAAGAGGGTATTGAAGAGATATCTGTTGATGAACAAAAACAAGAAGCTGAATCTAAAGAAGAAGTGGAAGAAAAGAAAGAGTCACAAGATGAGGTTGACGAAATAGAAGAATTGCGAAAATCGCTCAAAGCACTTTTTTCAGATCCTGAAGCATTAATCGAACAATATGTTCAATTATACAAGGAGCTAAAAGAAACAAAGGAAAAGCGCGATGAATACCTTTACCTTGCTCAAAAAACTCAAGCTAATTTGGAAAACTATAGAAAACAAGTACTCAAAGATCAACAATGGGCTAATTTCCACAATAAATCCAAAATCTTGGAGAAGTTTCTTTCCATCTACGATGACCTTGCCAGAACTCAAGCTGAATTCGATAAGAATCCAGATATCGAACATGTAAAAGAAGCTCTTCGAATGATTTTTGATAACTTCAAGGCTACTTTTGATAATTTAGAAGTTAAAGTGATCTCACCAAAAGAAGGTGAAAAATTCAATCCTCGTATTCATGAAGCTATTCATGTTTTAGAGTTAGAGGACAAAGAAAACAACTCTATTGTTGAGGTTGTAAGTTTAGGATTTATGTTACAAGACTTAGTTCTTCGTCCTGCTAAAGTAGTGATTTCAAAAGTAAAAAGCAAACAAAAAGAGGAAAATAAAGATCAAGGTGATTAGAAATGTCTGAAGAAAAGAAAGAAACCAAGAAAGAAATAGTTGTTGGAATTGACTTAGGAACAACAAACTCTGCCATTGCTTATATGGTAGGAAATCAACCTCAGATTATTCCCAACGCTGAAGGAGGGAGAATCACTCCCAGTGTTGTAGCATTTAATGAGGATGGAACTAGAACTGTTGGTATTCAAGCAAAAAGGCAAGCTGTTGCTCAAGCTGAAAGAACAGTTATTGAGATTAAAAGAAAGATGGGAACTGATTATAGATTTGAAGTTGATGGAAAGAAATACAGACCAGAAGAAATTAGTGCTATGATTCTTTCCAAACTTAAACATGATGCTGAGGAATATTTAGGTCAAAAAATTAACAAAGCAGTTATTACTGTTCCTGCATATTTCAGTGATGCTCAAAGACAAGCAACAAAAGATGCAGGAGAAATTGCAGGTCTGGAAGTTTTAAGAATCGTTAATGAACCTACTGCATCTGCCTTAGCATATGGTTTAGATAAAGAAGAAGCAGAAAAAGTTCTCGTTTTTGACCTTGGAGGAGGAACTTTTGATGTTTCAATATTAGAATTAGATGAAGGTTTATTCCGAGTTATTGCTACAAGTGGAAACAATCTTCTTGGAGGTTCTGATTGGGATCAAAAGATAATTGACTGGATGATTGAAGAATTTAAGAAAAATGAGGGAATTGATCTTTCTGGAGACCCCAAGATTGTTCAACGTCTAAAAGATGCTGCTGAACAAGCAAAGATTGAATTAACTTCCAAACTCCAAACAAGAATTAATCTTCCTTACATTACCTTTGACCCAAAAACTAATACTCCAAAACACTTAGAGATGACACTTACAAGAGCTAAATTTGAGGAAATGACAAGAGACCTTGTTGAAAAATGCCGTGAACCTTCCTTACAAGCAATGAAAGACGCAAAGTTAAAACCAGAGGACCTAGATAAGATTATTCTTGTTGGTGGAGCCACTCGTATGCCAATGATACAAAAAATGGTTAAAGAGCTCTTTGGCAAAGAACCTCACAAAGGAATTAACCCTGATGAGGTAGTTGCTTTAGGAGCTGCTGTTCAAGCAGGAGTCTTAGCTGGAGAGGTAAAAGACATCCTTCTACTTGATGTTACACCTTTAACACTAGGTGTTGAAACTTTAGGAGGAGTTATGACTCCATTAATTGAAAGAAATACAACTATACCTGTAACAAAGAAAAAAGTTTTCACTACAGCAGTTGACGGGCAACCTAGTGTGGAAATCCATGTTCTTCAAGGAGAACGTACTATGGCCAAAGATAATATCACTCTTGGTCGATTCCAGCTAGTTGGTATTCCTCCTGCGCCTAGAGGAGTTCCTCAAATTGAAGTTAGCTTTGAAATCGATGCCAATGGTATTCTTAAGGTATCTGCCAAGGACTTAGGAACTGGAAAAGAGCAATCAATTACAATTCAATCCTCACATCTAACCGAAGAAGAAATCGAACGCATGAGAAAAGACGCAGAAAAATACAAAGAAGAGGATCAAAAGCGCAGAGAACTAATTGAAGCAAAGAACAGTGCAGAACAAGCCATATACACCACTGAGAAGACAATCAAAGAAGCTGAAGACAAAATAAACGAAGACGAGAAAAACGCTCTTAACTCTAAAATTGAGGAACTAAAGAAAGTCCTTGAGGGAGAAGATCTTGACAAAATAAAGAAAAAGACTGAAGAATTAATGCAAGAAATGTTCAAGATCTCTCAAAGAATCTATGGCGCTGCAGGTCCTCAAGGAGCACCAGGAGCAGGGCCTACAGGCTTCCCAGGTTATGGCGCTCCAGGTGAAGCTGCAGGAACTCAAACTGGTTCAGATATAGATGAAGAAAGTGTAATAGATGTCGACTACGAACCAGTTGACGAAGATGAAAAATAAAACTCGGTAAAGGATAAATTTAATATTATTTCTTTTTCTTCTTTCTACCGTTAGGAAGTGACGCTATGTCAGAGAAACGAGATTACTATGAAGTCTTAGGAGTTAGTCGTGATGCCTCAGAAAGTGAAATAAAAAAAGCTTTTAGAAAAAAAGCTATGCAGTATCATCCTGATCGAAATCCTGATGACCCTAAAGCAGCTGAAAAGTTCAAAGAAGTTTCTGAAGCTTTTGAAGTCCTTTCTGATCCTGAAAAACGTGCAGCTTATGACAGATTTGGTTTTGCTGGTGTAGACTCAAGTTTCTCTCATGTAAGTGCGAGTGACTTTTCCTCCTTCAGTGATTTATTTTCTACACTTTTTGGTGAGGATCTTTTTAGTGAATTTTTTGGTGGACATAGAAGAAGAGCTAGTGGACCCAGAAAGGGTTCAGATTTAGTAATGAATTACTCTATTTCTTTCTACGACGCAATTTTCGGTACAAAAAGAGTTGTTGAAGTTCCAATAAAGAAAGTTTGTTCCACATGCAATGGTTCAGGAACGAAAAAAGGTTCTTCTCCTAGAATTTGCCCCACTTGTCAAGGTTCTGGTGTGGAGACACTAACACAAAGAAGTGGTTTCACAATTTTCCAAAGACAAATTCAATGCCGTCAGTGCAATGGAAAAGGGCAAATTATTGACAACCCTTGTCCTACTTGTAAAGGAACTGGTCGTTCAAAAGAGAATGAAAAAATTAGATTAGAAATTCCCCCAGGAGTTGATAGTGGATTTAGACTTCGAATAAAAGGAAAAGGAGAAGAAGGGCATTTAGGAGGGCCTAGAGGAGACTTATATATTAGAATAATAGTTGATGAACATCCCTTCTTCAAACGCAGTGGAGATGATCTTGCCGCTGAAATAGCTATTCCTTATCCAATTGCTGTTTTAGGAGGAGAAATAACTATACCTACTCCTTATGGACCAGAGAAGGTAAATATCCCCAAGAATACTAAAGATGGAGATGTTATTAGACTATCCAGAAAAGGAGTTCAACGAGAAACTAGATATGGAATTAATCGTGGAGACTTTCATGTAGTTGTAAGGATAGACATTCCAAAGAAGTTAACATCTGAAGAAAAGGAGCTACTTACTAAATTATCTAAAGTAATGAAAATGCCAGAAAAACAGCAAAAACTGTTTAATAAGCTATTTGAAGAGATTGAGAAAAATAAAAAATAGTTATTCTATAACTTCTTTTTATTTTCAGATACTTTTTTATTATGTAAATGTGATTTATTATATATGAGTGATGAAGATTTTGTTCGTTGTCCCAACTGTGGAAATCTTAACATTAAAGGTTCGACAAAATGCCTTTTCTGTGATCAGGAATTAGAAGTTTCAGAAGAAGACAAGGGTAAAGTTGTTGAAATTTTTTCCTGCCCTAGCTGTTCTACTGATTTACCTGTTGGGGTAAAGTCATGTCCCATTTGTGGATGGAGTGAAGAAGGAATAACAGAGGAAGAAGAAACCCCAACGGATAGAGGAGAATCGTTAGGTATTCCTCAAGTGGGAGCAAGTGCGCCTCCAACACCTATTGTTCCAGAAATCCCCCAAACTGAGGTGACAGAAGAAGCGAAAGAAGAAGTTCTTACTCCCAAGATTCCAGAAATATTGGAAGAAGAAGTAAAAGAAGTAGAAGAAAAAATAGTTATTGAAGAAGAGCTTGTTCTACCAGAAAAAGTATCTGTTAAATTTACAATAGCGTTCATATGTTTATCAATATTAATTTCAATATTCCATTATGGGCTCAGTTTCGTAATAGCTCTTCCTTCAGTTAAGATTATAGACCCTAATGTCCAAGTTATTCCTCTAGAAGGTGACTTATCAACTTCAGTAAAAATTAATGCTGCAGCTTTTTATTTATCTGCAATAATATCTATTGCTACCGGATACATTATTTCGTTGTTCATTAGAAGAAGAATCAAAGAAACAAAGGATATCATTCTATGGTTAGGAATTTTCATATTTATCGACATGTTAATTCACATTGCTATTCCTGCTTTAGCTACAATAATATTCTATCCCAGAGAGATATTGTTTATTAATTTAACAGGGGCAACATTAGTGTTTTTAGTAACAAATATGGTTCTAATGTTCACCCCATTTATTGTTGGAGGACACTGGTTGTTTACAAAACTTGATAAACTTTATTTCCCTAAAAAATATGCACAAAACTAAAGATGTTACAAAATGTACGGAGAAAAAATAGAAAAATTCTTGAAATATGAACTTGACAACATTAACAAACATTTGCCAAGAAAGAGGATACCACTCAAGAAAGGGTTGGAAGTAAATACTTATGTAAGTAAAGGTAACGATAAAATTTCAATTGACCCTCGAGAAATACAATTTTTGCAATCCTTATGTCCAAAGAATAAACTCAATTCTGTCTACTTGCCAATAATTATAGTGAGAAGAAGGGATCTTGGCGAAGGAGCGTATATAATTAGTGGTGAATCTATAGAAGAATTTCTAGTTTTGAAAGCTATTAACAAATGGAAGGGCGATTGGGAAGAATTTATCAAAGAAAAAGAAAAGAGACACTATTTTTATCTTTATAAACCAGATTTACTAGAAATAAGAAAAAAACTTTCTACATGCACTGTTATTGCTTTTAGTTAAATTATGTGGGGAAACTTTATTTATTTCTATTCTTTTTTTTCTTGATAAAAAATGAATTCTTACTCAATTTCTAAAGAAACTTACAAAAAAAGAATGGAAAAAATTAGAAGTTGGCTTGAAAAAGAGAAACTATCAGCAATGATTTTCTTTAACCCTATTTCTATTTATTATTTAACAGGATATCGTTTTATTCCTACAGAGAGACCTATTTCTTTTATTTTTCCCACTGCTGATGAACCCTGGTTTTTCATCCCAAGGTTAGAAGTTGAACACATTAGAGAGAAGATACCTTGGATAACTTACGAGTACTATTTCGAATATCCAGATTTAAAACATCCTGCCAAAATATTTGTAGAATTATTAAAAAGAAAGAAACTCTTTACTGATCCTATTGCCCTTGAATCCTCTAATTTTTCAGCACATTGGGGATATAAAGGTCCGTTAATCACAGATTTATTAAAAGACGATGTTGAAACCAAACTTTTTCCTTATCTTATTATGGAAATGAGAAAAATTAAAGATGAAGAAGAACTCAAACTTATTCGCGAATCTGCGAAATGGGGAAATCTTGCCCACAAATTATTACAAGAATATACTGAAATAGGAAAAGATGAAGTTGAAGTTAGCTTAAAAGCTTCTTGGGATGCAACAAAAGAAATGTTAGGAAAACTAAAAGATTTCATTCCACATAATGCGCTATCAGCTTATGCTGGATATAGAGGTCAAATCGGTGAATGGAGTGCAATTCCTCATTCTGTACTACAAAAAACAAAGTTTAAGGAAGGTCAAACACTTGTGACAGGAGCTTCAGCCAATGTTTCAGGATATTTGTCTGAACTTGAAAGAACAATGTTTGTTGGGAAGCCTAACGACAAACAACGTAAATATTTCCAAATAATGAAAAAAGCTCAAGATGCAGCTTTAGAAACATTTTCTCCAGGAATCCCTTGTAGCGAAGTAGACAAAGCGGCTAGAAAAGTTTTCAAAGATGAAGGGGTTTTTCATTTAGTTCAACACCATACTGGTCATGCTATAGGATTGGAAGGTCACGAACCTCCTTTTCTTGATATTGGGATAGAAGAAATTATCAAGCCAAGAATGGTTTTCACATGTGAACCAGGAATCTACGAATACAAGTTTGCAGGCTTTCGTCATTCTGACACAGTTATTATTCATGAAGATGGAGCAGAAAGAATCACTCTATATCCCAGAGATATTGAAGATTTAATTATCTGACGCTTTTTTTCTGGTTAATATAACCTTTTTTCCATTTTCTTTAATGAATATTGTGTCTTCTGCTTGAGCTACAGGTTTATTAGTTATCTCTTTTAAAACAGAATATCCGTGTAAAACATGTTGTTCTGTTAACTCTTCTAAAGCTTTTTCTATTTGTCTTTTACTAAATTTACTAACTAACCATCGAGGAGAAAAAGGTAATCCATAAAAGTTATTTTTTATGTAAACAAACACTTCTCTGGCTTGAGAACTTGGAGTGTTTCTTAACTGTGAATAATGGATAAATATAGTGTCTAGATCATCGTCAATTACTATTCCTTTTCCAGTTGTTGAAAATGGTTCTATTGCATAGGCATTATTCTTGTGAAAAACATCTTTAGGTTTCCACAATTTTTTATTTTTTCCATAATTAGGAACAGATAATCCATCATGAAGAGAGTAGTGTCCAAGAGAGTGACCTGATAAGTTTGTTATAGGTTTGAATCCTTCTTTTTTGATTATTTTTTCAACAACTGCACCCACTTCGTAAACATTTACTTTATCGTTTATCTTCTTTAAAGCTGCAAAAAGTGCGTGTTCAGCAGATGTTTTTAACTTTTCAAATTTAGGGTCAAAAATCTTCATTCTTGCTGCATCAGTTATAAAACCATCAAAGGCCACACCTAGATCTATTTTAACAATCGAGTTATCAGGTATTTCACTAATATCATCTATTATAGGCGAATAATGTGCAGCAATTTCATTAATAGAAATATTTACTGGAAAAGCGGGTATTGCTCCTTGTTTTCTGATAAAATTCTCTGTTTTTTCAGCTATTTCTAGTAAAGATCGTCCAGGCTCGCACAAACTCAAAGCTAGTTCCATAGCTTTTACATGTATTTGTCCACTTAGTTTGTATTTTTTTTCTACTTGCATTTTAATCATTTCGTTAATATAATCAAGAAGGTATTCTGTTTTTTATTTGTTTTCTTAATACAGAAAAAGAGAAAAAGTAGATTTATGAGGACTAAATTTCATTTTTTTAAAAAAAAGGAGACTTTGAAAAGTAACGATAATATTAAAATAGAATAAATGATAAAGTAACAAGTAACTAAACCTTACTTATTTAGGAGAAAAAAATATGCCACTTGAAACAAAAAATAACTATTTCAAACCTGTTGAACCAAAAAAATACATTGGACAGCAAGAAATCATTAAGAGTTTCAATGAACTTATAAGCAAGTTTAAAGTTGGAGAAACAGAGAAAAGGTCTGTTCTAATCATAGGAAATAATGGTACTGGAAAATCTTCGCTTCTTTTCAAATTATCAGATTATATTAGTGGAAGAAGAGACATAAAAACAATTTACAACATTAAGCCAATAAAAGAACAAGTTGAAGGATTCTTTAGAAATTGGTTAAATGACATCGATAAGCTTACTCCTAGCTGGGGAGGTATTTTTGAAAAGATCCCTGAACTTCCTCTTCTAAAGGATGATAATAGAATTACTGATGAAAAAGAGTATGTAAAAAACTTTACTGATAAGTTCTTCGAAAAGATGAACAAAATCGATAAAAAATTAAAGAGTGAAAAAATAAGGCTTTATTTTTTCATCGATAATACTTCAATCTTTAGAATGATGAGATATTCTATTTTCTATAAGATTTTTTCACAAATTATTGATGAAATAGCAAAAAAAGGTTTCAATCTTTTCGTTGTAACAACTATAGACGAACTTTTCCTTTCAGAAATTGATGTCGAAAAGAAACTTACTTTCAATTCTGAAATCTTCAAACTAGAACCATTAACAGAGGCGGAAGCTCAGATTTTCATAAAGGAAAAATCTCCTGAATTGAAATCATCTGATGTTTTAGAGCTTCTTGAAAATAGTGAAAGGACATATTTTGATCTTGTTTTAGCTATATACTTCATAGAGAAGAAGCTATCTGTAACTGATTATGTTGAAAAGAACATCGTAAAACTGCTTGATATATCTGAAGAGGAACATGAAGCTCTCCAAGAAATGAGCACCTATTCTGAGAATCTATTTCCTGAAGAAAGACTACTTAAGTTCATTCAAAAGGAAACTTTAGATAATTTAGAAAAAAAAGGTCTAATCGAATATTTTGGTGACTATATCCGTTTTACTCAAAATGCTCTTTTAGACGTGGTTAAATTTAATGAAAAATTGTATTCTACATTGACAATAATTATGATCAAACTTGATAAAATACATCATGATTTAGAGAGTAACATAATACCGACAGATATTGAGTTTCAAGAATTGAGAAAAATAACTTCACGAATTCACGATGGACTGTCATACAATGTTGTTGGAGCAAAAGTTAACCAAATAATTAAACTACTAATTAAGAAAAAAGAGTTCCAAAAAGCTTATGATTTTGCTTTATTAAACATAAACAATTTTGACCAACTTCATGATTTTGTAAGAGCAGCTACTATCGCAGAAAAGGTAGGAAGAGATTTAGAAGAAAAACACTACGCCTTTGCTGGAAAATTGTATTATAGAGCTGGTATTTTTTACGAGACTATGAAAGAAGATTCAAAAGCTAAACGAGCATTTATTCGTGCAGCTGATCAATTTGAGAAACAATTTTCCTCATTAGATGCTAAAAACAGTCCTTATTTATTGAGAGCGCATATAAAATCATGTTTAGATTGCTACAGAAAAGCAAAAGATGAAACTAAATTTAGAAGAATCAAAGAAAAAGCAATCAAAATCTTCCCTGAAGAATCGATACATCATCGTTACATCAGTGAAATTAATTACAAGAAAATAGAAGCCATACAAGCCACTCCAATTATAGAAGAACCAAGAGAAGAAGAAAAGAAATCCATAGATATCGACGATTTAGAAAAAGAATTAGAATTTTAGGTGAAATAAGGTGTCAGAAAAAGAAATTAGTAAATTCAGTAAAGAAATAGAAAATTTAGAAAATGAAATTTTTGCACTAAATAGTTCTCTAGAAGAACTACAAGCTTTTGATAAATATTATAGCGAGCTTTTACAAATAATTCAGAATAAACTACTCTCGCTGAATGAAAAGCTTCGAGAATTGCATGATAACTCACATAAAGAATTAACGAATAATGTTGAAACAATCGAGGAAAAAACAAAGAATCTAACTCAAAAATGGACTGAAACAAATAAAGAAACAGTATCAACAGAGTTAAAGAACATAGGTGAAAAGTTAAACAATCTAAAGATAAAATTTGTTGAAAGTTTAAATTCAAACAAAAAAACAATTGAAAACTTATCCCAAAAATTTGTAAATGATATTAACAATATTATTAACACACACATACAAGAGTATGAGCGTTTTTCTACTAATCAAGTTAAGACAACAAGAGACAGTTTTACAGACATGAAAAAAGAGTTATCAGAACTACATTTGAACAGCATAAAAGAATTAGAAAAGAATACAAAAGATATAAGGACTAATTTTGATGCCAATATTAAAATTAATGAAGATATTCTGAAAGAGAGTATTCAACACTTGAGATCAGAATATCGTGACAAATTAACTATGAATATGGAAGGAGTTTTTGAAAGTTTTGAGCGAATTAAAGACGAACTAGGTAACATGGTTACAAATACTATCCAAAAAATCCAGAATGAACTTTCAGGAATTACAGAAACAATGGATAAATACCTTATTCAAGAGATTTCTAAGATTCAAGAAATCTTAGGAGATTATGAAGAAGGAATGTTAGATGTAAACAATATAGTTATGAGTAACTTCGATGCATCTAAAAATGAACTGTTACAAACTTATGATGATCTTACAGAAAAATACATTTCTAAATACAAGAATGCGTATGCAGAACTTGAAGAGAATTACATAAAGAATAATGAATCAATATTAGAGGGTTTAGTTTCTAAATCTCAAGAGATGGTTCAGAGAGCAAAAACTGAATTCAGTCAACAACAAGAAAATATCAGTTCAATTTTAGAACAAACACACGAACAAATTATAAAAGATACATCTTACTTAGAAAGATTATCTCAGGAACAGTTCAGCAAAATACAGCAAAGCATAGAAAGTTCATCTACTAAAATAAAAACGACCATAGAATCTTCACAAAATGATGTTAATTCTGCTCTTTCTGAACAAACTGTATCTACTAAAGAAAAAATCAACGAGTTAATTGCTAATATCAAAAAACAGGTTAAAGATCTACAAGAAAGTTCATTGAAGGCTTTAGATGAAGAAGCGAAACTTAAGATTACAGAAGCGGATAAAGCACAAAAAGAAAAGATAAAGGTAATTAATCAATTGAAAAAGACTAGTAAAACAATAGAGAAAATTAAAGAAGAACTTTAGGAAGTGAAAAAATGGAGTCCACGTTAGAGAAAATGGGTTTATCAAAAGAAGAAATAGAGGTTTACGCAAATATTGTTCAATTTGGTTTCAGAACAATTGGGCAAATACAAGTATATACAAAAACAAATACTGAAACTATTGTACAAGCTTTAAATAAATTAGTAGAAAAAGGTTATATTAAAGAAATAAAACCAAGAAAGCCAGAAGGCACTTCAATATTCATTCCTCTTCCTCCTCAAATTAAACTTACAGAAGATGTGGCAAAGAGATTAGATAACGAATTATCAGCTCTAAGTAAAGAAGTAAGTGAAGATTGGAATAAAACAATCACTTTATTACGTAAAGAATTACTCTCTTTTCACGAGAATATATCTTCTAACATTGGAGAACATAAAAATCATATTTCTGCTGATGCAAACAAATTTCACTCTAATATGAATGAACTTATTGATAAAAAGAGAACAGAGTTAGAAAACGCGATTTCAAAAATTAACCAAGAAATAAAAACAATCCTAGAGACTGATGAAGAAAATCTCCAAAAATCTTCAGAAAGAGTAAAAGAAACAATAAATAATAGTTTTGATACTACTATTCACAAAATAGGTGAATTTCACGATAATTTCAAATCAAAAATTGAAGAAACATACCAAAAACTAGAAGATAAGCATAAAGAAAGAATCGAGAAACAAAAAGAGAACATTCAAAATAAGCTTCAAGAGATCTCTGAATTAGCAAAGAGCAATCTTGACAAAAATTTAGCTGTTTTAGATGAAAATCAGGTAATTGTTAATGAAAAAACTTCTGATGTTTTTTCTGATTTAGCTGAAAAGAGTAACAGTGTTGGAAATAATAGCATTGAATCAACAAAGAAAACAATTAGCTCGATCATAGAGGAATATAAAGGAAAAATTAACCAATATCAATTAAATGTTAAAGAAATTTTAAGTTCTCTAAACGAAGAACTAACAGCTCTTGAGAATTCAACGAATGACAACATTATTCAAACCATTACTCAAGCTAAAGATATCGCTATTTCTGTACTAAATGAGAATGAAAAACAATTCATAAAGTTAGTAGAAGACACAAAAACAAATGCAGTTCAGAAACTAAGTCAACTTATTTCTGAAACAGGAGAGAAGAATAACAATGCAAAAGAGGAATTAATCTCTGCATTAAAGGATTATCTCTCCCAATTTGAAGAGAATAGCAAAAATCTTCTTGACTTACTAAAAAATGGAATAAACGCAGGTTTTGCTAATTTACAAGATGGATTAGAAAAATCAATTACTCAACTCAATGAACAGATAACAGCTATGCAAGAAGACATAGAAGAATTTGTTGAGACATATATTGGCTCTTTATTCGAAGATATTGAAAACATTAAACAAACCATACTAACAAAATTAAATACAAATATTGAAAAGTTCTCAAAAGACACAACTGACAAACATAAGAAGAACAAAGAACTGATCGCAAAAATAGAAAATGACTTCACTCAAGCTACTACTGATATTATTAAGAAATCAAATGAAATGATAGTAAGTGAAACAGAGAAAATATCTTCTGAAATAAAAGAAAACAAAGAAAAACTGAAGGAAGAAAATACCTCTTTCCTTACAATAATTAATGAAAACATAGAGAGTTACAAGGACACACTTTCTGAAACTATGAAACAACTTTCTGAAAATAAGCAAGAGTTCAATTCATTCTTTGTAGAACACCTGGAAAACTTGAAAACTGAAGTAATAGAAAAAATAGAAGCTAATAAAGATACAAATATCGAAAATATACAAAAGAAACTAGATTTAAAGAACGAAGAATATGCTTCAAAAATCAATGATTTTGTAGAAGAATATCTACAAAAGTCTAGAGATATAAGAGATGAAACACCAAATCTCGTTGAACTAGAATATACAAAGGCTTCTAACAAAATCAATGAACTAAGTTCTACTCTATCAGAACTTATCAGTGCCTTCACTTCTATGGTTAATGAGATTTATGAAAAAATAGATGAAAAAGCCGCCAACAAGTTATTTGGTAAAGGTGAAGGATTAAACTTCATTGATAGATTAGAAAAGATCAAGAATGATAATCAAAACATAGCTGAAAAAGTAAAAACAGATCTTGACACACTTTATCGCACTTTTGAAAGTTCTAAAGAAAAATTAAGTGAAGATATTTTTTACAAAATGAATAGACATATTGAATCCTTTACAAGTTATAACGAGGAAAATATTACAAAGTTTAAAGAATTCATGGAAAATACAAAGAAAGAAATTAAAGAAAGCTTGGATTCTGCAACAGGAGAATTAAAAAATAAGATAAACGTTGAGATGTCAGAATATAAAACAGCTTTTGATACACAAATTAATGATAAATTCATAATATTATCTTCGTTAGTTGGTGAAGAAATAGAAAATAAAACAGAGGATTTACTTGAGATTGACACTTTAGAAGACTTTTTCACGAAGGTAAAAGATGAAACCAGTACAAAAATTAAAGAATTTGTTAAAATGCTTGATTCATCACTTACTAAACAGGAAAAATCTTCTGATTCTTTGCACAAATCTTTAGTTAAAAAACTTGATGAATTACAGATACAATCTCTGAAGACACTAAATAAAGCTAAAATAGAGTTAGAAAAAGTAAATGATGAAATTACTACAGAGTCGAACTCTCTTCTTCAGACAACTGTAGAAAACATGGAACAAGATATTGAAAACACAATTACAGAGAGTAAGGAAAAAGCAAATGAAAAAGTGGCTGAAAAGAAAGAAGAACTAACCAAAATTGTCACAGAGAGTATTGATGGTTTAGTAGAATCAAAGAATAGAATTCAAGCTGAAATAGAAAAAAGTAACAATGATGTTTTTGCTAATTTAGATGATTCAATTGTTAAAAATATAGAGTCACATTCAGAGCTAGTAGACTCATTATCTAACAAGATGGACAATTCAATGGTAAGTTTACAAGCAGAACTCGATGAAGCAAAGAAAGCTTTGGACACAGAAGTCAGTGATACTTTAGATAAAGCTTCTGAAGATTATAGTACTCATACTAACAAAGTCAACAAGGAAATAGAAGAAAAGATCAATGAAAAAATAAACGAATTCAAAGAACAGTTTAGAGAAATCACTGCAGAGATTTCTGTAGATCCTGAGAAGGAATCACCTTTAGATGAAACTACTTCAGAAATTATTGCTCAGTTAGAAAAAATAACGAAACAGTATCCTTCTCAAATGAAGAAAGAGAGAGATGAATATGTGGAAAAGATTAAAGAAACATTGTCTCAATTCCAAGAATCTACTCAAACTAAAATTGATACAATAATATCAAGTGTAAAGAAAGATGTGCAAAATGTTTTCGACTCTTCTTCTGAGTTCCTTGGTAAAAGTATCAATGAAATAGAACAAAGTTTTGAAAAAGAAGTAAACGATTATACTTTAGCGGTAAATTACGATGTTAATACACTTGTAAGTTCATCTGACAGCAATTCAGGAGCTCTGGTTACCAATATTCAAAGTACAAGAGACTCATTAATTGATACAATTGACGTAACAAACAAATCCATCGCTTCGAATTTGGATACAATCGAAAAATCAACTAATGATGCTCTAGCTGTTTTTCTCTCATCTACTTTAGAACAATTGAAAGAGATTTCTCAAGGAACAGAGGAGATTCTCAATCAAAAAGACGCTTATCTAAAAACAGTAGATGAATTTAGAGACAAATTCATTGAAACAAATACAAGTATTATTGACAAGGTTGAAAAAGATGTTTCAAAGACCTTAAAGACTATTCCTGAAAAGATCAAGAATGTTTTAGAAGCAACAGCTGATGCAATGGAATTAATGCGTAAGGTTCTATCTTTAGGAGCAGGAATTGAGCCTAAAGCAATTGAAGAAACCTGGGTAGTTTATGGTAAAGAGCAAGTAGATTCAGCTATAATGTCAATGTTTTCTCGAACAAAACGATCCTTAACTGCTGTAACACCTTACTTAAATTGGATGGACATCGAAACCTTGGAACAGGATGCTAATATTTCAAGAAAGAGGATTGAAATTATATCTGATATGGGTTCACATACAGAAGAAGACAAAAAAGTAAGAACTAAAATGCTAAAAATTAGCGAAACTTTAGGAAATATGATATTAAAAGACAAACAAGAAATAAATGTCATTTTAGGAACAAGAGATGGAACAGAAGAAGGAATTATTGGTTATCACACAACTAGTGGAGAGCCTGTTCTTATCGTTACCTTTAATGAAATTCTTGTTAATGAAATTGCCAATACACAAAGAGATTACAGATCTGCTAGACCCTTTAATGGATAATTATTATCCCCTTTTTTTTTGAAAAATATTAAAATACTTGATAAGGCATATTATTCTCTAAGAGACTTGTGTCAAAAATGTGGATTAGACAACCATGCCCTATGACTAGAATCTTGGATGAGAAAGTTTACTGTATTTTAGACGGTGATTTTGACGAAGTAATGCCCGTAAAATTTGATGACATAAGTATCATAACAAAAGAAGTTTTAAGTAAACTGGACTCTCCTCTTTACTGTATAAATGCAGTAATTGAAAGCAAAGATCATTATATTTGTTGTCCAACAAAAAAGAAAATTATAGAAATAAAAGGTAATAAAATAGAAAAAGAATTATTCGAGAGCGTTCTTTCTGCCTTACTATTTTTAGATCCTTCTCAGGATATGTGCTCAGAGTGTTTATACAAAGCTTTTTCTACTTTGGATTATGAGAAAGAAAGGAAAAATTTGGTTAATTCTCCTTCTTTGCAATAAATTCAACTAGATCTATCATTCTATTACTATAACCAGTTTCGTTATCGTACCATGCTACAACTTTTACTTGATTTCCCATTGCAAAGATATAACCAAAATCTACTATTGCAGAATGTGGATCGCCATTGTAGTCTATTGAAACGAGAGGTTCTTCAGAAATTGCTAGAATTCCTTTCATTTTACCATTTGCTGCTTCTTTAAAAGCAGAGAAAATTTCCTCTTTTGTTACTTCTTTTTTCAAGGTATATACAGCATCAATAAGTGAAACATTAGGACTAGGAACACGAATAGACATTGCGTCTAGTTTTCCTTCCAGATGTGGAAGAACTTTTCCTACTGCAATAGCTGCTCCAGTTGAAGTTGGAACAATGTTCATCGCAGCTGAACGAGCTCTTCTAAGATCTCCATGTGGAGCATCTAGAATTCGTTGATCACTGGTGTAACTATGAACAGTTGTCATGAACCCACTCTCTACACCAAAATTGTCATCAATCACTTTTGTAACTGGAGCATAGCAATTTGTAGTACAACTTGCATTAGACACTATTTTATCCTCTTCTGGATTAAATAAGTGTTCATTAACTCCAAGAACAAAAGTTTTTATTGGTCCTCCTTTTCCTGGAGCTGAAATTAACACCCTTTTAACATTACCTGAAAGATGTTTTGAAGCTAAATCATATGTTCGAAATAGTCCTGTCGACTCTATTACATAATCAACTTCCCATTCATTCCAAGGTATATTTGCAGGGTCTCGTTCTGCAGAAACTGGAATATATTTTCCATCTACTTCAAGTCCATCATCTACAGCTTTAACTGAATAAGGAAAGCGTCCATGAGCTGAATCATACTTAAGCAAATGAGCTAGAGTTTTTGAATTTGTAATATCGTTAATTCCCACAAATTCTATATCTTTTCTCTTGAATCCAGCTCTAAAAACTCCTCGACCTATTCGTCCAAAACCGTTAATACCAATTCTAATAGTCATACAACCAATTTAACATTTATGAATTTAAATTTTACTCAACAAAGATAATATGTATTAAACGCATGTATTAATTTATTAGATAAAAAGTTAAGTAATTTGTTTAGAATAGAAAAAAGGAAAAAGAATAGAAAAAAGAGTTATGTCTTTATAGCGTATCTATCAGAGCCTTTCACACTTACACCTAGTATACGAATGAAGAACCATGTTGAAAAGAGACCTATGAAAAGGAAATCAATAAGTGATACAAAGACACCGAATCTCAAAGCATCTTCTCCAACCCAGTAACCAGTAGCGTAACGTATAATTCCTACTATCAGCATTGCAAGTGTAAAAACTAAAGCTAAACTCATTTCTACTAAAACTACACCCCAGAAAAAGTTCTTTGACATGGTTTCTATGTATTTTCTTCCTACAAGATAGTTTAGAACAAATTGTCGGATTTTATTATGGATATTAACAAAGAATTGTGCAATTTTCTTTGGGAATTCTCCGATATATTTAAAGAAGTTTCTGATAGCACGAACAGTTTTTTGCATAAATGTAGCGTGGAACAGTAAAAACCCTAATCCTGCCAAGATAATTAAAGCAAATAGTAATATCATAGCAGAAATCCAATCATGTCCTTGTAGTAGGTCTCCTAACGGTTGAACTAATCCCTGCCATATTCCTTTTACGAAGATTGCCTCAATAGCAATCCATATTCCTCGTCCTATAGCTACAAAGATATTACCTATAGCCTGCCAAAAACCAGTTGTGGCAATCCATTCCCATAATTTTTTGAAAACATCAAAGTATACTAAAATGAATATTATGCTTATACATAGACTCATCATGAAGAATAGAGTCGGGATAAGGGATAGGAACTTTTTATCTTCCTCTGTAAGTGCGTGATCTCCTCTTTCTTTTAAGAATCTAACTATGTAGACAACGAGAAGACCTGTATACCAAAAGGGTGCAAAAACTACTTTAAGAATAGCATATATAATTCTCCAGATAATCAAGAAAAATTTCTTAACATCTCCCCAGGTAATTAATCCTCCTTCGATTCTTTTTGCTTTTCGTTCTTCTCGTTTGCGTTTTCGTTTTTCTTGTTTTTCTTGTTTTTCTTGTTTTTCTTCTTTTTTGGACTTTTTCTGAGCTTCTTTATTTTTTTCTGCGTCTTCCTTTTTCATAATTGTGTATTTGTATGCTAAAATATAAGGTTTCTGTAAAAAACGTCAGTTATTTAAGTTGAATGCTTCTCTAGACTTTTTTAGAACTAACCTTAATTGCTTTACAAAATTTTGAAACAAAGAAAAAAATATAACGATGTAAGGATAAATTTATCTGAATTATAATGCAAATAAAAAAGATTTTTTCTTTATTCTTTATACTAATCGTTTTTTCAGTAAGTAATTTAAGTCCAAATTTTACAAGAGCAAGTTTTTACTTAGGTTCTATTGAGAAAGAAGATGATTGGTTTATTGAATCTAAAAAAGTAGATTTTAATGACAGTTTTAAAGCTAACATCAATTTTGCTTTTGGTAATACTAGTTTAGGATTTGCAACTTATCTTTCTTTTAATTCTGAGATTAATGCACCTTTAAATATTACAGGATATCTAAATAGAAAAATTAAGAAAGACAGTTCTACCATTGGAATTAATGTTAAAGGGGAAAAGGGAAACATCATTATTGGTTTAAATGGTACTGTTTTAGTTGCAGTAAATGGCACCGTTCAGCCATTTGAGTTCAATCAAGATTCACAAAGTTCATGCACAAACTTTTCTTCTTTATTTGGAGAGAATATCACAATTCCTATTAATGTTAATCCACTAATTTTTGAAATCCCCACAGATGAATTTTTGCCTAATTTTCTAATTACAGAAATAAAGCTTAAGGTTCAACCTGTTCTGCTATTTACAGGTTCCATCTCTCTTTCCTTAGAAGTTATGAATGAGACTTTAATTTGGTATACGGGCGAAGAAGTCTATTTTGCAGAGGTAAATATCTCAAAAGATCAAACAGATTATTCTATTTACTTGAAAAATATTAATTACAACTTTTCAAACTCAGAAATCAAGATTACTGCTCTAAAAACACTTGTCACTTTTTCTAGCGATACATTTGGAGATTTGTATAGCACTGAATTTGAGATTGATCTTGACACTATCAGCAATAGTTCTAATGATCAATTAGTTGATGATTTAGCTGTTTTTTTGCTCGATAACCTTATTGAATTAGAAGATGAGACAATTGTTATCACTATCACAGATACACCCTTCAACCTAATAGGTGTATTTATTGCGATTACTGTAATGTTTTTTTCGATTCGAAGAATTAAACTAAAAAAATCAAAAAATTCATAATTTTCTTTTCTTTTACCTAAAATTTTATAAAAATTCCTCAAATCCATTCCTTGAAAACGAATTGGAGGATTTAAAATGGCTAATTCAAATTCAAAAACAAAATATTTTCTAGATTTGGATAAAAAATATACTGCACATAATTACAAACCTATTCCTGTAGTCATTAAAAAAGCAAAAGGTATTTGGGTTTGGGATGTTGACGGAAAGAAATACCTAGATTGTCTTTCTGCTTATTCTTCTCAGAATTTTGGTCATCGCCATCCAAAGCTTGTTAAAGCTTTGAAGAAACAATTAAATAAAGTAATTTTAACTTCTCGAGCTTTTTGTAATGATAGTATGGGGAGAGCTGCAAAGAAACTTTGTGAACTTACTGGATATGATGTTTTCTTACCTATGAACACTGGGGCAGAAGCTGTTGAATCTGCTCTTAAGATTGCAAGAAAATGGGGTTATGAAAAAAAAGGTGTAGAAGAAAATAATGCAGAGATTATTGTTTGTGAGAACAATTTTCATGGTCGAACTATAACTATTGTTGGTTTTTCTACCGATCCTGATTGTTATAGTGGATTTGGTCCAAAAACTCCAGGTTTCAAGATCATTCCTTATGGAGATATTGAAGCTTTAAAGAAAGCAATAACCAAAAACACGGTAGGCTTTCTTGTTGAACCAATACAAGGAGAAGCAGGAGTAATTGTTCCACCAGAGGGATACTTAAAAGAAGCTTATGAATTATGCAAAGAAAATAATATCCTATTTATCGCAGATGAAATTCAAACAGGTTTTTGCAGAACAGGAAAACTTTTCGCGTCTGAATATGAAGAAGTTAAGCCCGATATGACTCTTGTTGCTAAAGCTGTTGGAGGAGGAGTTTGGCCAGTATCTGGTGTGCTTTCTTCTTGGGAAATTATGGATGTTTTAACCCCAGGAACTCACGGTTCTACTTGGGGAGGAAATAGTGCAGGGATGGCTGTCTTGGAAGCTGTTTGTGATTTGGTTAAAGAGGAAGATTTCTCGGGAAGAGCCAGAGAACTTGGTAAGTTTTTCATGGAAGGATTGAAAAAGATACAAGAAAAATATCCAGATAAAATCAAAGAAGTTAGAGGAAAAGGACTACTTGTTGCAATAGAACTAAAAGTGAAAGCAAGACCATACACTGAAGCCTTGAAAAACAACGAACCAGTAGGAGTTCTCGCTAAAGAAACCCACTCTTATTCTATTCGGTTTGCTCCACCACTAACAATAACTGAAAAAGATCTTGAATGGGCTTTAGAAGTTATTGACAAGGTTTTTGGAGAAATATAGTCTCTTTTTTTATTCCATTTCTTTTTTTTTTAAAAAAAATAAAGATTACTCGAAGATGGAAATATCTTCGAATAGAATGACAAATATCAGAATTTGTATTAGAATAATCATTACTGCTTCAAAAGTATCAAATTTTCCGTCATGAATACATCTTTTTACAAACCATAGAACACCAGCAATTGCTGTCAATTGTAAGACTATGAAAGGATGCAGTGTAATAGAAATGATCATTCCTAGTATACCAAAAATGAGAAGAGCTGACTGAAGTATACCTCCGATAGAGTTTCCTAGAGCAACGTCAATATCATGCTTAATTGCGCTTACTATTGCTATTCCATGTTCTGGTACTGCACCTGCAGCACCTAGGATGAGAGCAATCGTTATAGGAGATAATTCAAAGCTTGTTGTCCCATGTAGTAACTCTTCCACGCACCATGTTAGAGATTCTCCACCAAAAAATATTCCCGTGAAACCCATAACAAGCATTAAAATTGTCATAGGTTTTGATAGAAGTTCTTCATTGTCTTTTTTATGAGACTTTGAATCTTTTTCTTCTTTATCGTCATCAACTTTTTGCATCTCTGTGTCATCAGTTACAATTATTTTTTCTGTTTCCTCTTCTTTTCTTCCTATGATAAATACTAAATAAATCACATAACTTAACGCCAGTAAACTAGCAACTGGTTTTGTAAGCTTAGCATCAGTTAAAACGAAACTATCAGAATCAAGAACATGAATGTATTCAATAATTCCAAAAACTGCAGTCATAAGGAGAGCTACAATTGCCCATCTAATTAAAGGCGATTCCTTTTTCTCTAAATCTGCGGGAACTTTTATTTCCCATTTTTTCCATGTGGCAACTAAAATAGCGAAACCAAGAATTAATGTGTTAAATCCTGCTGCAGATAGAACTGTAATTACAGCAATTAATTCTTGCCCTTTTAGTAGTAACATAACTGCTATTACTGCTTCAGGGAGATTAGAAGCTAAACTTGAGAATATTCCTGCAACATATTCTGAAAGTCCCACGTATTTTGCGCTACTATTTAACCCTTCCACTGCCCACTCTGAGGGCCTGAAAGCTAACCAAATTCCTACGAGGAAGCCCAAAATGATTATAGGAACAGTAATGTGTTCTAACGTATATCGTAAAATGAAAAATACAATAATCACAGTTAAAGCAATTACTGCTTCCCAAAAGGTAATATGAAAAGTCTTCTTAAATCGTTTTAAGAAATTCATAAAATTATTTTTCAAAACGAGTATAAAATTGTATTCATTTATTTCACTGTTTACATTCTTACGCTAAAAAGAATGTTTTTATAATCTACTAGATAATTATGCCTAATCTTACTTTTTGTTATTAAAATCACAAATATAAGGTTTAAACTATGGTAATATATACAGAGAATGATATTCGAGGAGAATTTTATGACCCAGTAATGGATAAATTCAACAAAAAAACGCATTTTAGATGGATACTAAGTCACCTTTTTGCTCATAAAAGGTTGGTTTTTTCATTTTTGCTTTTTTCAACAATGAGTGCAGGGATTGCTGCTATTATTCCTGTTCTGACAGGTAATGTTGTAAATGGGATATTAGAAAAAGAAAATTGGGAAATAATTAAAAAAACTGCTCTAATTATCTTATTTCTAACAATTATTAGTGGAATAGTTAGATTTTTTTCAGGATTAATCATAGAAATTGTTAGCCAGAGACTAGAAAAAGATATTAGAGACGAGTATTATGCTTCAATGCTCTCCAAGTCAATGACCTTTCATGATGAAGTAAAAGCTGGAGATGTAATGGCGAGAGCCACTTTTGATACAAGGATGGTAAACTTCATTGCTAATCCAATCTTAAGTCTCCTTTATTCTGCGTTAGTAAATACAACATTTTCTATAGTTACAATGATTGTTATTAGCCCATATTGGAACTATATGCCTACGCTTCTTCTTATTCCTTTAGTAATTGCCTTTCCGATTTATTTCACTGCTAAAAAATATTTTAAAAAAGTGGGTCCTATTTCCATGCAAATTCAACAATCATTCTCTGAATTATCTTCATATTTACAAGAAAAGTTGTTAGGAATAATTGTCGTTAAAGCTTTTGCTAAAGAAAATTATGAACGAGAAGCGTTTAAACAAAAAAATGATTTACTCTCTGATCAAATAATTATAAGAGGAAAATTACGTTCTAAATATTACCCTGCTTTGATTGTTGGTATAGGTGTAGGATTATCTATTATATGGGGTTCTTTGCTTATTCAATGGGGAGTATTTAATATCGGAGAACTTATCACTTATTCTCTTCTAGTAGGAAATCTTACTTTTCCAATATGGGTTTTAAGTTGGTCTCTTGTTTTTATCCAAATGAGTTTTGCAGGAGCTGATAGAATCGTTTCTATTCTCAACAAAGAGACTATTATCCCTGAATCGCCAAATGCTATTGACTTAGAAATTAGAGGAGACGTAGAATTCAAAAATGTTTATTTTTCTTATGATAACGAAGTAAAAGTTCTGAAAAATATCTCATTCAAGATTCCAGCAGGAAAAAGATGTGTAATTGTTGGACCTGCAGGGTGTGGAAAAACCACAATTATGAAATTACTTACTAGACTCTACGATGTTGATGAGGGAGAAATATTAATTGACGGTGTAAACATCAAAAATTTATCTTTTAAGACTTTACGTAAAAATATTGGTGTAATTGAACAAGACATTGTTCTTTTCTCTGCTAGTATTCGAGAGAATATTAGTTATGGAAAACCAGAAGCTACAGAAGAAGAGATTATTGAAGCAGCTAAAATGGCTCAAGCACATGATTTTATTATGAAATTTGACAAACAATATGATACTATTATTGGAGAGAGAGGAACTACGTTAAGTGGTGGACAAAAACAGAGAATAGCTATAGCTCGAATGTTGTTATCTAATCCTCGAATTTTAGTCTTTGATGATGCTAGTTCTGCTGTAGATTCTGAAACAGAGGATCAAATTAATAGAGCTATCAATAGAGTTCTTGCTAATAGAACTAGTTTTACTATTACTCATAGGTTGTCAGTTATACGTAACTCTGATATTATAATTGTTATGAAAAATGGAGAAATTAAAGCTATAGGTTCTCATGAACAATTATTAAAGAGTTCTGTTGACTACTGGAGAGTTTTTGCACGATTTTCTGAAATAAGGAAAATGATGCCTGAAGTACTGCAACAAGAACAAGGAACAGGTGAGTAAAATGGGTTTTATACGAGAATTACCAGACGAGAAATACGATAGAAAATATGGAGATTTGTATCTCTTCAAACGTCTTTTTGGATATATTGGAAAACACAGACCAAAAACCTTTTTCATAATTATTTTTTGGTTACTTATTCAAACAGCCACTAATATTGCAATTCCTTATTTTGTAAAATTTGTTATCCAAGGAGCACAAGATGAAATTTTTGATGTTGCTTTCTACGTTAAAGCAAGTTTCGTTGTAGTTTTTTATTCAACTTCTTGGTTTGCACAATTTAGAGCGATGTATCATTCTTCAGTACTAACAGGAGAAATGATTAGAAAAATCAGATACGACTGTTTTGAAACTTTATTACGTAATGATATGAAATTTTATGATGAACACAAAAGTGGAAAGCTAGTAAGTAGAGTCACTTCTGATACAGATAATGTTAGTCAAATGGCTCAAATAACCACTTCTTTCATTATTAATGTTTTAGTAATGATTGTTGTAATTGTACTTTTATTTATTACAAATGTTCAGTTATCTCTTATTACTCTTGGAATTGTACCATTTTTAGTTATATTAGCTCTTGGAATAAGATCCTTTTCTAGAAAGACATCAAAGAACTGGAGAAAAACTATTGCAATACTTAACGCAAATGTTGCTGAATCGATATCAGGAATTGAAGTTACAAAAAGCTTCAACCAAGAAAAAGAAGCTTTTGAACGATTTAAAGAAATTAATAGAAATAATTATCGTGCTGCTATAACTAGAGCTTGGGGTATGAGTATCTTCTTCCCAGTAATTGAATCTTTGTTTGGTGTTGGTTCATTCCTTGTACTATTTTTTGGTGGAAAACTAGCTTTGGAAATTGGAACAATTGACGTCGCAACATTATATTTCTTTATACTTATGCTAAATAGATTTTTCCTACCCTTGCTTGAGATAACGAGGTTCTATAATCAATTTGAAGCAGGATTAGCAGCTGTAGAACGTATTTTTAGTCTAATGGATAGTGAACCAGAGGTTGTTGAAGATCCAGACCCTGTTTCTGTTCCAGAAATCAGAGGAGAAATACAATTCAAAAACATGACTTTTTATTATAATCCTCAAGAACCCTTATACAAGAATTTTAATTTACACATAGTCCCAGGAGAGATGGTAGCTTTCGTAGGAAAAACAGGTGCAGGAAAAAGTACATTAGTTTCTCTCATTGCCAGATTTTATGATGTAAAGGAAGGAGCCATCCTAGTAGATGGTGTAGATATTCGTAAATACAAATTACAGGAATACAGGAGCAAAATTGGTATTGTTCTTCAGGACAATATCTTGTTTAGTGGAACAGTAGAAGACAACATTAAGTATAGCAGACCTGAAGCTTCAAGAGAAGAAGTGATAGAAGCAGCAAAAAATGTCTATGCTTGGGAATTTATTCAAACACTCCCTAAAGGATTAGATACACTAGTAGGAGAAAGAGGAACTAAATTAAGCGCTGGACAAAAACAACTTATAGCTTTTGCTCGAGCATTATTAGCTAATCCCAGAATTTTAATCCTTGACGAAGCAACAGCTGCAATAGATGCCTACACAGAATCGCTAATTCAAGAAGCTTTGAAGATTCTATTAAAAGGAAGAACTGCTATAGTAATTGCTCATCGCTTAACTACTGTAGAAACTGCAGACAGAATTTTAGTTATTGAAGATGCTCAAATCGTTGAAGAGGGGAGTCATGAAGAACTGATGAAGAAAAGAGGAGTTTATTGGAGACTTTATGATATGTATTTTAGACATCAAAGTCTAGAATATGTAGAAAAAGCTTCAAAACTTGTTTAATGCATAAATAACTTTAATTCTTTTTTTTAGCTGTTAAGATTATATATTATGTTATCTGATTCTCTTTGTTAACTAAGCATGTCCAAAAATTCTTTTTCACCTACTAAACGGTCCGAAGGAGTAAAAGGTAGTTGTAACAGAGGAGAGAACTGTACAAGGTAGAGAGGATGGTGGAGGGTAAACGATCAAGGATTGGGGGAAGAGAGAGTTTGAGGAGACCAAAGACGTGTTCAATACTACTACGATACTCGGGGTGATGATTATGACGATACAGACCAGGGTAGAGACGATGAGCTTGAACTATTGGTCCGAGAGGAGGAGGAGAGGGATAACGAGCATTACTTTTTGGAGGAATAACAGGGAAAAAGGAATGTTGGCTAAGAAGACCGACGATATTTTCTGTCCAGTAGGCACAGTCTCCATAAAATCGCAGGAAAGGTCTCAAGAGTGCAGAAGGAAGTTTCTGCCAGAGCAAACCGAAGACTTTACTATCGTGAGTGTTACTAGCAGAATGAGCAAGAGAGACTATAGCTCGAGAGGGTAAACCAACTATAAGGTGTATCTTCCAGAAAAGTTTGGAGGTTTTCTTTAGTGTCCCTCTTGACCATTTGAGAAAACGCCAAACAGAAGCCTGACGAATTTTAAAACCTGAACTATCCACTGCCATAGCTTTCAAGCCTTTTTTCCTCACTATTTCCCTACCTAAATCTATTATCCACCGCTCCAGCAACTTACTTTCTGTCGCTCTCCACACTGCATGAAAAGTAGATTTGGAAGGAATCTTCTTCATCCACCCCTCTTCTATCAAAAAAGCGCATAAAGACAACTTTTCCTCTAACTTCCTCCAAGCAATTCCTTCTATTCTCACAATAATTGCTAAAGCCAGTATCACCCACCTTTCTGCTATTCTTTTTCTCCCTCTCTTACTTTCTCTCGGTTCCTCTTTCACCAGTTTCTTAAGGAAAGGTTCATTAATGATTATGAATTCTCTTACTTTGTGGGGGTCTATGATCTGAAAGTAAGTCATACTTCCGACATAAACCCCCACATTAATAAAAATTAATTTTTGGACATGCTTGTTAACTAACGAAAAAAAGTTAATTGGCCCTTTAATTATTTTAGCTATCTGTTTGTACTTTGATTAATTTTATAAGAAATATTTACTAATATAATAGTAATGCACTTAGATCAACCGATTATTTTAGATAGTGGAAGCTCATCTACAAAAATAGGTTTTAAAAGTGATTCTATTCCAAAAGATGTTTTTCCAACAGTAATCGGTTACACTGAAGATCTAAGTTCATTACGTCATTCAGATTTTCCTGTCTATGATCTAGAATATTATATAGGTGAAAAGGCTTTTAATTCAAAAAGAGTAAAACATCTACTGTATCCTGTTTGGAATCGAATTATACATTGGGAGAGTATTGAAAAAATATGGCATTATGCTTTTTTTGACAGATTACACATTAATCCTAACTATAACCCAATAATGATGGTTGAGACATTTTACAGTTCAAAAGAACAACAAGAAAAGATAGCTGAAATCATGTTTGAAATTTTTTGTGTTCCTAAACTGTTGTTAAGTAAAAGTCCTCTACTATGTTTATATGCCTCAGAAAGAACAACAGGTATTGTTGTTGAGTCAAGTGCTTCAATGACCATTGTTGTTCCAGTATATAAAGGCACAATTATTCCTCACGCTATAATGTATTCAAATATAGGAGGATACACAATCACCAAGTATTTGCACAGAATGCTCGGAAATAAATATTCACAACTTAAACCGCAAAAATTCTCATATTTTATTGATGAACTAAAGAAAAAACATTGTTATGTTTCTCTAAACGCAGAAAGAGAAAAGAAAGTTTTTATGAAAACTAAGAAATTTAACAAAAAATTTCTATTGCCAAGTGGTGAAATAGGAATTATGGAAGAAGAAAGATTTAGAGCTCCTGAACTTATATTTGACCCTTTACTAGACGGATACAACGATGAACCGATTCAACAGCTAATATTAAGATCAATAAAAAAATGTGATCTAACAATAAGAAATGAATTATTAAACAATATTATTCTCTGTGGAGGAAATACACTTTTTCATGGTTTTTGTGAAAGATTAGATAAAGAGTTAAATTTGTTATTAGATGAGAAAATAAAATTCTCAATTAAAACCTTTGAAAATCGAGATTTCTTTCCTTGGCTGGGCGGAAGGATTCTATGTGAGTATGCTGAAAAGACAGATTTGTGGCTATCTAGGAAAAAATATCTTGATAGTGGAATAGATTCAGCTCCCTTTATAAATTACTTTCTTTAGCTAAAAATAAAAATACTTATGAAAAGCACTTCATGCAAAATTATCTTTGCAATATTACAATATTTTAAATAGAATAATTAAATAATATTATTTGAATTAATAATGGGTTTAACTTTGGAAAGGTCATCATTACGTGACAAAAAAGCTAACTTAATTGATAATGTGAAAGAGCAGTTTTCAAACCTTAATACTATTCTCCAATTTCTTGATTCTAGTGACTATTTAAACAGGAGAATTGGTTTTGCTCTTTGTATTCCAAAATATGATAGATTTTCAGAGGATTTTAAAATAATTATTAAGCGAAAATGGAAGAATGAAACCCTCAAAAGTAAGATGGGTGAAAGTTTTACCCAACTATGTAATAGAATTTTTTCTCAATAATGATAAAAAAAACTTAAAAATCAATGAGAATATTTTTTCATGTGAATTTTATGTCAATAAAAAGACCAGATGCATATATTTGTGTAGATTGTGATCATCGCTTTAACGATGAAGATAAAATAATGGAAAAGGTTCAAATTGATGGCATTTTTACTTTAAAAGTTGTTTGTCCTAAATGTCATTCTCCAAATATAAAAACAACTATTTCTGGAAAGACTGAATAAAGTTAATAAAGTAATACCACTATGTAACCACGATATTATTTCATTTTTTTAATTATATAAAGGCATTTTACATATGAAATCGTTATCAAATAATGTTAAGATAGATAGTTTGGTTCTAAGGATGGATGAGGACCTGCGAAAACTAGAAAAAGAGTTAGAAAAGATAATTAAGCAATATCCCAGATACATGGATGCTTCAGTAGAAAAACTTTCTTCTGCTTTAGACAGGTATTATCAAGCTCATTAAGTTATTTATTGGGTTTTTAATTTTCTATCTATTTATAAATTTCCACAATAAATTTATAGAGAATTAAATGTCACTGTACTTACCTTGAAAGCTCTGAAAATTATAATCCCATCTGAAAAGGCAGACATCGTCAAAGAATTATTAGTAAACCTTAAAATTCAGTTTTCATCTATAAAAACAGAGAATGAAACTCAGATAGAACTAATTGTTAATCAAGACCAGACTAGTATTTTACTTGAGGAACTAAAAGGAATTGGTGTTGGCACTGTTTTTGGCCAGATTCAGCTGTTTCCAGTATCCTTATCAGTAGAAAGTCAAGTTTCAAAATTTGTACAAAAAGGTAAGAGTATTAGCATTGATGAAATGATAAGTAATACAAAAGGTCTTGGAGTTTTAAGTACACATTTCGTTTTATTGTGCATTTTTGCAGGTTTATTGGCCGCTTTTGGATTGCTATTTGACAATGTAATTATAGTTATTGCAAGTATGATTATTGCACCTTTACTTGGACCTATAGCTTTAGCAGTTATAGGAACACTATTACCAAAGAATATCTATTCAAAAAAAGCATTTCTGGCGGAATTTATTGGATTAACCACTTGTTTAGTAATCGGTTTTCTTGTGGGTTTAATAATTCCTATAGAAAGTTTAACAGAACAGATTACTATTAGAACTTCTCCAGGAATTCCTGATATAGTTTTCGCGATAGTAAGCGGTTTAGCTGCAGGAATATTCATCATAAGAGGAGAATCAACTAACATTGTTGGTGTTGCAGTAGCTGCATCTTTATGTCCTCCTGCGACAAATGTAGGAGTTTTATTGGCAAAGCAAGAATGGTGGATGGCTCTTGGTTCTTTTGTTCTATTAGTTCTAAACGTTTTTTCTATCTACGCAGCATGTGCATTAATTTTTTGGATTACACAGTCATTTGTGAGAGGAGGTTCAATTTCAGAAAGACAATTCAAAAAGATAACACAGAAATATTACATTAGAATCTTAGCTGCAATTTTTCTCCTAATATCAATCATTGTAATAATCATGTTGTTCTATTAAACCCATAACAGAAAATTATTCTTCCAAATGTTTTTTTGCTTTACTTATAGCGTTAAGAGCAGTTTTTTCTCCTACACCTTTTATTTTTACTAGGTCATTAATATTTGCATTCGCAATTTTTTCCAAAGAGTTATATCCCGCTTCAATAATAGGTTGTACTCGTTTACCCAGAATGGCAATAAGATCTAATTCCTTATTAGTTTCAGAAAGTTGAAAGGGTTCTTCAGAAGGTTGAACAACAAGTTCAGTAGAAGAAGGTTGAGAGGGTTCTATTATTTTATCTTGATTATTTTGGGATTCTACTACTTTCTCTTCTACAGAAACAGCTTCAATTTCTTGTTCAGCATCAACAACTTGAACTTCTGGTTTTACAAGTTGTTTTTCTACAACAGTTTTTGGTTTTAGTTCTTCTGGTGTTTCATGTTTCTCTTGTACAATATACAATCTTTCATTTACAAGTTCTAATTTGGCTTTAATTTCACCTTTCATTATCATTTCATATATTAGTTTTTCAGCTTTTTCAGGAGTTAGTCCTGATTGTTCAGCAAAAATGTCTAGCGAAATTGACCCAACTTTTGAAAGACTTCGCTTGTAAGATTCTTTTATTAACACAGACTGTACTTCTTTAGGTAATTTCAAGCCATGTAAAGCATTTTTTAGTTGTTCAATGTTCGTATCTTGATATGCTTTCATTATATCTGAAACAATATATTGGTATCCTTGTGTAAAACCACCACTTTTTAGTATCAATGTAAATAGCTCAAAATCTTCTTCTTTAAAGATCTGCACAAGCTCTAATCCTACAATATGGGCATCTAACATCGCTATCATTGACGCAAGTCTTCTTAATTTCGCTTGATTTTTCTCTTCACTCTTTAATTCATCATATAAAATTTTTAAAAGAGTGTTACTGATTGCTTTTCTTGTTTTGTCACTACAGGGGAAGAAATCACGGATTATTAATCTCAGTTTCTCTTCTATATAGAAATCATCAAAATCGATGTACTTCAAAATAAATTCTTTTACTACTTCTTCACCCACAGGATAAGATTTGCCTATTATGAGTGATGCTTTTTCAGATAGTTCAATAAAACTTTCATACTCTTCAGAAATTATTGTTTCTTCAAGTATTTCTTTAAATTTCTCAATATAATATGCTGGTTTATGAGCTGCTAAATATGTAATTATGTTAGTGAGTTTTGATTCTGTACTAAATTCCATAGATTTGGTTAATCTGTCCATTAAGATTTTGTATATTTTATCAACTAGCATTTCATTGTTTTGAAGAGATAATAAATCAGAAAATGCTATTTCTACACCGATGTCATTAGATAAAATTGCTCTGTCAATATATGCATTGATTATACTCTCATCAGCTTCGAGAGAGTTAATGTCTTGAAGTTCTGCCTTTTCAATTTCATCGATTCCTGGGAGAAAGAACTGTACTCTCCTCTCTTCTTTTTTGACTGCTGGAATTTCTTCTGGAGACCTTATGAGTTCATCTGCAACTGGTTTATCTTTTTTCTCTGCTTCTTCTTCACTGCCATCTACTTCCATTTCAAACTGGTTTACTATATCTTTCTCATGAGCATCAATTAATTCAATAATTTCAGATAAATCTTCTTTGTGCTCTTCAGTTATATCGAAAGAATTATCAGGTACAGCTTCTGAAGTTTTTCTATCTTTTTCTTCAAGTTGTTGATCAGAAATAATCTCTTTCTCCTCATCAATAGTTTTCGTTTCTTTAATAGAAACATACCCTTCAATCGCTTTTTCTTTTGTTTCTGTTTCAGATTCTTCTGAGACTTCTTTTTCTTCTTTTTCGTGAACAGCTGTATCAGTAAAACGTGAACTTAACAAGTTAACTATTTTGTCTCCAAAGCCTTCTTTTATCTCAACAGGTTCCATATGAACAGATTCAGGGTCTATCTCTATTGAACGTAAAACTAAGTCTAGAAATTCATGAGATTGCATTCTCTCTGATTTTAAATTGTCTACCAAAACTGTTATTCCAGCTTCTCTCAGTTTTGCAACTTGTGAACTATCTTTTTTATCTATTATAATTGTATCAACAACATCTCCTATTAAATTCACAAAATTAACAAGGGTTGGTTCAAAATTGCTTTTTGTTAAAATCGCTTTTTCAAGTTCAAAATTATTGTTTTCATCTATAAATGGAGATATAATTGCAATTTCTCCCGAAGTTTTCTTTAAAGTTTCTCTGAAAGCTGATGATTGAAAAACTAAAAAGAGCGAAATTAAATCGCTTGGTACTATAATGATCCCAGGAGCTTGTTCAATTTTCTTGGAAACTATTGGATTAATCTTTAATTTACTTATTTCATCAATATCAATAATACCAGTTATGTTGTTTATTATTTCCTCAGTTATTTTTCCATTTTTTTTCTCTTCTTGTTGTTTTCTATATTTAAGCAATAATTGCCTAACAGGAATCTCAATATCTCCTTCTTTTACATGAATTTGTCTAATTTCATCAAAAAGAGGATAAATAAACTCTTTCTCAAAAATTATTTTTGAAATATTTTTCCATACCTCTGTTAAGTTCTTTGCTTGTTGTTTAACATTTGTTGCGTATTTTGAAAAGAGGTAATTAAGTGTGCTTAAGTGAAGAGGATTATAAAATTCAAAAAATTGTCCTAAAGTTTCAAAAACACTTACTGACTCCATACTTCTCTTAGCTTTTTGACTGATTATGTTAATAAATTCTAAATGATAATCAAGGATTTTTGATGGGTCAGCGTGATAAATGGAAAAATCACAAACGGTATTTGTTATATACGTTACTGCTATATCATCCCTTTCAATCATTGCAGACAAAAAAGGATGTAATTTTGAACCGATACTTATTACGACTACTTCTTGATTCGAAGACATTCACAGACCTCAATAAAGAACATATACTTTTTTTATTATCCCACAAAGATATAAGCCAGTAGTGCTATTAAATTTTTGCATAAATAATTTTAAAATTTAATGACAATTTTAGAGAAATTTCCTATTCTAATTAAATTAGATACTGATTTTGGATTTTTGTTTCAATTTCTTTAATCTTTCTCATTTGATTTTCATTGGAAGAACATTGAGTATAATCCCAATTCCACAATAATTGTTGATGGAGATAATTATAGAATTTTTTCGCTTTTGCATAATCCCCTTTTTTTAATAACAGATTTATTTTCTTAATAAGCAATAGAACTAAGCAATTTATGTCATCAATCCAATCACAATATTCTATTGAATCTATTAGAAGACTCTCTTCAGAACGGTCTAATTTTTCTCCAATTTTGTAGAGAAGACGCTTTACTAGTATTATTGATAATAACCACTTATGTTTATTCTTACTTTTTTCTTTAAATTCTGCTAATTTCTTTTTAAGAGTGATTAGGAACTCATATACTAGAGAAAAATCAGTTTCTGAAATTGAATTTTGCATTTTTTCTACTAATTTAGCAAGGATAATTATATTATCCACAGTATGGATTTCTAATTTTTCGTCTTTTAATTCATTTAGCATAATCTTTGTGTTTCTATCTTTTGAAGCAAAAATAGAAATTAGATGATCTATTTTTTCCCACTCTATATGATTGACAAGCTCAAAAATTCTTGTTAGAGCATCAATAGGTTTTTCTTCTAAGCTATTGAAGAAATGTGAAATAACCTGATATGACGGAAACTTATCTAAATTAAATTTGGAAAAAGCTTTAAGTTGTTCTTTTGAAAACGAGCCAGAAATGTAAAAAGTATAAATGATTTCAAGAAATTTAGCTTCAATTACATTTTCTTCAACTTTAGTTTTTATTGCAAATTCATGAATTGAAGAAAGTGTTTTTTCTATTCTTTGCTTTTGACTTTCTTCAGGAGTTATATTAGCAAGTTCATACTTTCTATAAAGAAATGCATAAAGGTAGAAATAGTCTTTATATTCCTCAAAACCTGGACTATTAAGTAAATTAGAAATAAATTCTTGAAAGAAAGAATATAATTCTTCTTCAGTAGTATCTAACAACAGATAACTATAACACAATCTTGAGAAGGGGGTTAGTTGATTTTGATTTCTAAGGGATAAATCGAAAATTGTTAAAGGATCTGATTCAAAAAATCTAATAAATTTTGAATCTTTAAGAAAATCGTATTTTGACTTTAATTTAGACGCTGTTAATTTAAATTGTAATTTTATTTGAGAGAAACCTCTTTCTTTTTCGAAATATTGGAAAACTGGAAAAAGTTTTTGATTTTTAGGGATAATTATTTTAACCTTCGAAGTTGGACATATAATCCCTTTTTGTATTGAAGATAAAAGTTCTTCAATTTCATCAATTGTCTTAATTAGTTCTTTTCTATTTTCATCTAACAATCCTATTATTCTATAATATGGCAATAAACATGAAGACATTCTAGAAAGGTCTTTAAATTCTGCTTGAAACTCTTCTTTAACTAACAAAGACAAATTTAATTTATCCAGATGTAAAGAGATAATAAAATAATTTTCTCCCAAATAACTATTTTGGGGTAGAATTTTCAATTCTCTTTCTTCGATCTCTATTGTAGAATCTGTTTTGTTTAACAATTCTAGAATACTGGAGTAAGAAATACATGGAAACCTATTCTTTGCAAGAGATATTTTTCTAACAAATTTCTTTTCTTTTTCTTCTTTTGATTGTAAGATTATTTTCTCAATATCAAAAATATTGGATACTGAATTGAAGTTTTCAAAGTAGAACAATTTACTTAAAATCTCTACTCTCTTAAAACTTAGCTCTTCTTCAATTTTATCATATTTCATATCCTTTGAAAACTGTAAAGCGTGATTTATCACTTCCAAAGCTTTTTCTTTTCTGTCAATTTCAACTAAAGTTTCAAGAAGTTTACTGCATATAAACAAAAATTGGTCAGGTACAGTCCACCTTGCGTTCATTATTAGAGCTTCAGTAAAATCATCAATAATTTCGGGTTCAATTAATGCTATTGGTTTTGAAAAAAGAAATGAAATATAATGCAAACTTTCATCATAAAGGTAATGCATTTTGCTTAATTCATTTAATATTCTTACAATTTCGCCACGTATCTCATTTTTCTGCGATTCAGTAAATCTCTCTGGTAAAGATTTTATTATAGTTAACAAATAAACTATAGCCATAAATAGAGAAGAAATATCTTTGCATTCTTTACAGAGTTCTTTTAACCACTCAAAGGTAGCTTCAACTCCTTCTTTAAATTTATCCAATTCCCAATATATCTTTGCTTTTATCTCCATTATTGTTGGTATTGTTATATCAAAATTTGCTACAATTTTTTCTATTCTATTTACTGTTCTTAAAGCCTTGGAGTGCTTCCTTTGTCTGTATTGTTCAAGAGCAATTTGAGTTAACAATCCAAGTTCAAAATCTATCATTTTTTGTTTTTTTGCTATTTTTGCTGCCTTTAAAAGATATCCTAGAGGGTCTTTGTTCTGGTATTGCAATAGTTGACTAATAAATAAATAATATTTTAGTAAGAATTGTTTATCTCGCCAAATTTGAGTTAATTTAAATAGGTATCCTGAAATTTTTTTAGCTTCTTCGATGTCATCTCTTGCTAAAAAATCTTGACCTTTTAACGCTAATAAACTAAAAAAACTGGATTTAGAGTTTTCTTCATATGTGATTCCATATTTTTTTGCTAAAAAAAGAGGAAAATTGTTTTTTTCATCACTCATAAATCTCGTTTCCTTAGTAAAGCCTTTTTGTGTTGTAATAAATTTCTTTTTTTAAAGCATTTTGTTTTTACAACTTTGTTTACTTAACTATTATTTAATTTTTCAAGTTCTCTTTTAGCAATTTTTCCAGGACCACTTAAAGGTAGAGAATCTACAAATTCGATTTCTTTAGGAATTTTATATGTTGCAACTTTATTTTTCAGGAATTCAATTATTTGCTCCTTTGTTATATTATAGCCTTCTTTCGTTACAACATATAGTTTTCCAACTTCTCCATAATATTCATCAAGAATACCAATCAGAGCTGTATAAGCTACTCCCGGTATTTTAAAAACTAGCTCTTCAACCTCTCTCGGATAGATCTTTAAACCACCAGAGATTATAACCTCTTTTAATCTATCAACAATAAAAAAGAAACCTTCATCGTCTATTGAGGCTAAATCACCTGTTCTCAACCATCCATCTGAAGTAAATGTCTTAATCGATTCTATTCCCTTTTTATAATAACCCATCATTACTTGGGGTCCTTTTATAACTAGTTCACCTATTTCTCCCTCTATTACAATATTTTGCTCTGTCTCGGGATCTATTATTTTTGCTTTTGTATCGGGTAATGGTATTCCTATTGAACCTAGTTTAGGTGAATCAGGTGGATTTAAATGCGTCACTGGACTACATTCTGTTAGTCCATAGCCCTCACAAATTTTTACTCCTGTAAGTTTGTAGAATTTCTCTCCCAACTCTATTGGTAAGGGGGCACCACCTGAAACACAGATTTTTAGCGATAAGTTCTTTGATGGAATCTTTTCTAAAGTTAAAGCCACGTACATTGTTGGAACAGCATAAAGTTCTGTTACTTTTTCTTTAATTATTGTCTCCCACACTTTTTTTGGATCAAATTTAGGTAACACTACAATTTTACTTCCTTTAAATAGAGGAGAAAAAACACAAGCCATTAAACCAAAAGAATGGTAAAAAGGAAGAATACCTAAAACGACTGATTTTTCGGGTTCTCTTTCGATCTTATCCAGTGCTGAATTGAATTGAATAGAATTAGCTAACAAATTATAATGAGAAAGCATCACTGCTTTAGGCAAGCCTGTTGTTCCGCCAGTGTATAATAATAAGGCAATGGATTTACTATTGCTTTGATCCTCAGTATAATAATCATTTTTTTGTAATATGCTGTCTATCAATACATAATCATTTTCTTTACTTTCATTAGATACATATGAATTAGTAATAATCTTGATATTAAATGCATGATTTTTAATTGCTGTAGCAAACTTTTCTTTTAGCTCAGATTGTGTTATTAGTGCAATAGCGTCAGAATCTATGAAATTACTAGATATATCCTTTTCTGACAGTCTAGGATTTAATAATGTAACTTTTGCTCCTACTTGAAAACAAGCAAAAAGAGAAATTATAAAATTATAAGAATTATTTAACAAAATTGCTACTGTATCTTCTTTTTCAATTCCAGAATTATAAAGAAAGAATGCTAGTTTATTTGAATCAGTAATAATATCGTTATAGGAATAACTTTTTTTCCCGTCAACTACTGCTATTCTTTCTGGAATCTTACTAGCAACCTCTAGAAGATTTTGATACAGAGAATGATTAGGATAAGATAAAGTATAATTTGATTCATCGGATAATGTCAAGATTGTTCATGTTATCTTTTCTAAAGAGAATAAAAAATGTTACGATTAGAAAACCAAAAAAGATATTTGCAAATTTATAATAGTTATATTAATGAATGACGACTATAAGCCAAATCTAAATTTAGAACTAGCCAAACAAATGATGGAGCAGCAACTTTACGAGGAAGCTCTATCAATATTGGAAAAAGGGTTAAAAGAAAATCCCTCAAATAAAGATTTTCTATGGTTAAAAGCAAAAATTCTTTTTATTACAGGAAAATTCAATGAAACAATAGAAACTCTATCATCACTCATTTTATTAGAAAAAAGTAATGCAAAAGCCTATGAATTAATGGGCGAAACTTATAGGTGCTTAAACAATCTTGAAGTTGCTGAAGAATATTACCAAAAAGCATTAGAACTTGACTCTAAGAGTTTTGTCTCTTGGTTGGGAAAGGGAAAAATTGCTTATCACAAAGGAGAGTTTCAGAAAGCAATTCTCTGTTTTAAGACTTTTGTCCAAGAGAATGTGGAGCGTAGTGATATTTGGCATTTGTTAGCTAAAGCATATAAGTCAGTTAATAATGAACTTGAAGCTATAGACGCATATAACATGGCCATTGATTTTGATCCACTGAACAAAGAATTATATGAAGAATTGGGAGATATTTATTTCGAATTAGGGCATAAGGATATTGCTAAAGAGAAGTATCTACAAGCATTACAAGTAGAAGAAAAAACAAGAGACATAAATATTTCACTTTATTTAAAAGTAATTAGAATTTTATTAGAAGAAAATCAAAACTTAAGAGCTTTTAATCTATGTAATGAGATTTTAGTTTTTCAAAAGAATAATGTTGACGCGTTATTTCTTTCTGGAGTAGCACTTATACAGATGGGTAACATTCATGAAGGAAAGAAACGGGTAGAAGAAGCATACTCAATTGAAAAAAGAGATGATATTTGGGATTATCTAAATAGTTTAGAAAAAGAGATTTATTTCAACAGATAGCTATTTTCTGGTTGGTTCTCGCTCACTAGAAATAATTACAACTGAAAGAAATAGCAAAAGAATGCTGAATCCTAGAATTAAGAGTATATTAACTATAATTTCTATATTAGAAAAACTATAAGAAAGCACATTTACTGATATTTGTAGAAAATTATAGCTAATGGTTTTTCCTTGATTTAACAAACTTGAAATCAAAGTTAAACTGAATACTATTAAAACACTTATTGCTCCTGAGCTCAATTGAGATTTTGTAAATGTTGAAATCAATATACCAACACTGACGTACAAAAATAAAGTAAATAGTAAAAAAACACTTGCTAGCAGATAATTTGAGAAATCAGCCCTTCCAGACATTAACATAATTAAGAAATAAACAGCTAGGCTGCTTATAAAGGAAGGAATAGCAACAAGAAGAAAACGCACAATTGTTTTTATTGTAATTAAAAAGGAATCTCTAATTGGAGCTGTTTTAATAAGAGTAAGAGTGTTTTTCTCTCTTTCTCCTGCAATAGCATCAACACATAAAATAACAGCAATAATACTTAAAATGTTGTTAGCATTGCTGAAAAATGTTTGGCTCAAAATAGTAGGAGTTAATTCAGGAAACAATTCTGCAGGAATATCATGAACAAGAGAGGGTAGGGCATACATCATTAAAATAGTAAACAGACTAAAGATGATTATACCAATAGTTATTGGAAGAAGTTTCCGTTTAGCTTCTTTCCACTCTTTTAGAAATAAAGAATAGTTAACACATCTTGAATTAATCTTCATTTGAACTCACCATCTTAATAAACAATTGATCTAAATCAGGTTCATAATAACCGAATGAAAGAATCGAATGCTTTTCTATTACTTTTCTCAAAATCTCTTTGGATTCATCAATTGCATTCTTAGACTTTATTTGAAATAGAACCTTATTTCCTTCTATTTCTATTTTTTCTATACTAGAAAATTCTTCCAAATATGAAAAAACCGTTTCATATTCATCTGACTCAATATAATATACATTTTTTGTTATTTTCTTTATTATATTTAATGGAGTATCGTGTTCAACTAATAGACCATTATTTAGAACAAACACTTCATCACTGAGCTTCCAAATATCTGTTAGAATATGACTGGAGTAAAAAACTATTTTATCTTTTGAAAGTTCTTTCATCAAATTACTGACATGAGACCTAACTACTGGATCTAATCCATTCAAGCTCTCATCAAAAATCAAAATATCAGGATCGTGCAATAACACTCCTGCAATTAGTAGTAATCTTTTTTGTCCAGTTGAAAGATATCGAACAATTTTATTTGGAGAGTATTTAATTCCTACAAAATCCACAATTTCTTGAACTCTTTTTTTTCTTTGTGCTTTATCAAGTCCATGTAGTCCAGCTAATATATGCAAAAAATCTCTAGCACTTAAATTCCCATATAGTCCAACATCCTCAGGAATAAATCCAAAAACGTTTTTTTGAAATAATAGCTTACGATTCACCTCAGTGTTATTTAGAATAACCTTACCCTCTGTTGGTGTTAATAGACCAGTTATACATTTGAACAGTGTTGTTTTTCCTGCTCCATTTGGACCTATTAGCCCATAAAGCCCAGGCTTATCTATAGTTAAATCTATTCCTTTTAGAGCAAAAAAAGAGTTAAATTTCTTCTTTAGGTTTATAACTTTAACTCCAATCACTTTGAGTTCTTGCGTCTGTAACGGTTTCATGTTTAACTCTACCTACAATAAAATATAATATTGCTCCTATTGTACTAATCAACCAAATAACAAGAATCCATACGATGAATTCTGTTTGATCACGGTAAGGCTGTGATTTTACCAGGTCAATTGTAGCAAAAATTTGTAATCCAAGCTGTAATAATACAAGAACAATTATTAGAGGAATCATCAATAAGCTAACGTTCATCATTGTGGATAAATAATGAATTATCTAATTAATATATGTTTACAAACCCATATTCTGATTTATAGAATCAATCTTTAGAAGATTGGTTTTTTTCTCGCTCTGGGAACTTATAAGCAAAATAAATATCTATAGGAAGAAAAGTCAAAGAAATGAGGAAAGGTATAAGAAAAGATGTTTTTTCTATTATCAAACCTGCAATTAGAGAGGTAGGTAACCAGCCTAAACTTTGTAACCCAGATACGGTACCATAAGCTTCTGCTCTTCTTTTTGTATCAAATCCAGTCATTATTGATTGTATTCCAGGAACCCAAAAAGCTACAGAAGCTCCCAAACCTATCCAAGCTATCCATATAGCATATTTTCTAAATGCAGGAGTAGTGAAAAAGGCAATGATATTTAACGTGATAAATAAACTCCCGGTTACTTCACTCATAACAAGAATTTCGTTATTTTTGACTTTATCTGCAAATGAGACGAAAATCATGAAAACGACTATAGTGCTAAAATTAAAGAATAAAGTAAATTCTGCAATATCTCCTTCTGTGAAAGAATAAACAAGAATTGCACTTCCATTAAAAATAGATATACTTAGACCCCAAAGAAAAGAGTCAAAAATGAAGAAGGATAGAGCGTACTTAAGTCCAGGAATTTTGAAAATAGAATTATACAATTCTATTTCTTTTTCAACTTCTTTAAAGAAGTCTGAATTAACTTTCCTTCTCTTGAGAACTTTTTTTCTAACTAAATAGAATGGAATAGAAACTAGTCTTATAAGGCTCGTAAAAAAAGTCTTGATTATTATTGGAATTGAAATAATAGACTGAATAAAGTCTTTTTTCAAACTCCATTTTATGTTTTCTATTAGAAGTGATTCTCTTAAGAAGAATAATTGGTAAATATACAGAAGAACAAATCCTCCAAAAAGCAAATAAAAATAAATCCTCAAATCTACTTTTTGTGAAAAAATACGAATAATTAGTGGACCAACAAGACCTGTTGAGTAAAAAGCTAAATTAACAAAAGTAAATGAAGAAGTTTTCTTCTTTTCTTCTGAACTTTCAGCAGTTAAAGCTTGTATTGCTGGTTCTCTAATTCCAAAGGCAAATGAAAATAATAATAATGCGCTAATAACAATGAACAAATTTTTTGATTGACTGAATAGAGCAAAGGCAAGTATAAATAAAAAAATACTTGATAAATAAGTCACTCTTCTTCCTCTTTTATCACTCACTTTAGCTGTCAGGATTAAAGAAGAAGATTGAATCATTGAACTAATAGTGAGAATAAGACCTAATTTCTTCTCTGATTTAATAAATTGAACAATGTAAGGTTGTAGTATAACATTATAAAAACCATTAATCAAACCTAGAATCAGATTAGCTATAAATACTGTCTTTATATTAGAATATCTTAGAGGATTAAGTGAAGTTTCTACTACACTGCTCAATTTAATCAAAAGCTCTTAATTTACTCTTATTATAAAGTTTCATTTATTAACCGAGAAAGAAATACAGTTATTTTTTTAGTGCATAAGTTTCCTCAATAATTATGTTTTTTAATTTAATAATCTAATGTATAATAAGATAAGTATGGATGATTTCGAAACACTAGTTGCAAATTTACCAATAGGAGTGGCTGTACTACAAAATGACAAGATAATTTATGTTAATACTTATCTTTTAATGATGACTGGTTATTCTTATTCTGATGTTGAAAATAAATCAGTTTTGAACTTTCTTCATCCTGATGATAAGGAACTTTTTATTAAAAGATTAGAGAAACGAAAGAGAGGAGAACCACTTCGAAGTGAAGCAGTTTACAGGATATTACAAAAAAACGGTTCGATTGTCCTTATAAAAGTTGAAACTAAAGATTTCAAAATTCAAGATGAAGACTTTCTACTTTTAGTTGTAAAAAACATTGGTTCAAGCATGCTTATTTACCAGCCTTTAGAAATTACTAGCTCCTTGATTGATAGTTTAGCTTTTAATAATTCTTTTGGAATCTGGATTGACGACTTAAATGATAATACTATATTTGTTAATCAATTTCTTTGTGATGTACTTGAAGTTACCCCTGTTGAGGTAATGAATCATAAAATTACAGATTTTCTTCATCCTGATTCAAAAAATGTTTATAAAAAAATACTAGAGGAAAGAAAGGAAAATGTTCAAACTTCTTCATATGAACTCTCTTTAGTTAATAAAGAAGGAAAAATATTTCATTTTCGAGTTATTGGTTCTGTCTTATTTGATTTAGAAGGAAATAAAATAGCTTCAGTTGGACTTTTTTTCAACATTGATGAAATTAAGAAATCTAGTGAAGTGTTAAGTTTACTCACAGAAATGGCTTTATCACAAGAAATACAATCAGAGAATTTTTGGAAAAACTCTCTCATCAGATTACTTTCTATTTTTAATTTTGATTTTGGATTAATCTATTTTGAAGGAGAGATATTAACTTCTATTCCTGAAAAAATTAACTTGGATTTCTTTTATGATAACTTTCATGAAATAATTAGAACAAGAGAGACTAGTTTAATTTCTCACATTGCTACAGAAGTTTTTGGAAGGAAATGCGAGTCATCATACTACACTCTCATTCCGATTAGAGAGATGTCATCAGGATTTCTTTTATTAGGTTCATCAAAAACACAAATGTTTGATAATACTACTAAAAGATTAGTAGACTTTTTTTCTTCACAAGTAGGATTGTTGTACGAAAATAGAAGAAAATCATTAGAAAAAGCAGAAGAACGTTCTTTCACTAGTCTTCTTTTAGACATCCTGAGTCATGACTTTGTTAATGCCAATACTTCTGTATTTGGATATTTAGAGTTAATGAGAGAGTTCTTAGAGAAAGAGGAATATGATAAGATTGGAGAATATTTAGAACGTTCTACAGAACTTCTAGAAAGGAGTGAGAGAATCATAGAATCAATCCAGCAACTCACAAAATTAAGAGCTTTTGACCAGCCAAAAGAAAGGATTGATCTAAAAAAGATTATAGAAAGTGCCATAGAAACGCAAAAAGTCTTACTTCTCCCAAGAAAATTAAATGTTAAACTTGAATGTCCATTGGAGACAAGATTCTTTGGTAATTTATTAGTTAAAGAAGCATTTGAGAAGATATTCAGGTTGATCACTTACTTTAATTCTAATGAAGAAGTAAAAATAAAATTAAAATGCTACTATATTAAACAAGACCAAAAAAGCTATGTGAAATGCGAGATTACTGATAATAGCGAAGGAATACCAAAAGAGATGCATTTTACTTTATTACAAAACTTAACAAGAGGAGATTCAAGACTAAAATCTGAAATAGGTTTATGTCTTTATATCGCAAATTTGATTATTAATTCACTTTCAGGAAAATTAAATTTAAAACAGTTAGAAAAGGACGGAAAGTCAATCGGAACTATGTACGAAATATACTTACCTTCTTAGAGGGATTAAATTGGCAAAAATATTCATTGTTGACGACGATATGGCAATTCAGTATCTTTACAGTGAAGGATTAAGAATTAAAGGACATGAGATTTTGGGTGTGGTTAGTGATGGTGTTTCTGCATTAGAGAAACTAAAGAATATGAAAGAGCAGCCAGATATTATAATACTTGATCATAAAATGCCATTAAAAAACGGCGTAGAAACCTTAAAGGAGATTAGAAAAAACAATCTTTGCCCTAATGCTAAGATTCTTTTTATAACAGCTGATGGAACTATAAGAGAGACTGTAGAAAAATTCAAAGTAGAAAAATTCATTCAAAAACCTTTTAGCATTCTCAGTTTACTGTCAGTTATTGACTCCATTTAATTTTATTCATTAATTTTCTGGAAAGTTTTTCCTTACTGAAGCACGTATTTTTTGGATGGCTTTCATCACGCTTTTTCTTACATACAAATTTTCATCTTTCATCATATCAAACAAGGGATTTAACGCTAAAAGATCTTTCATTTCGCCTAATGCATCTACAGCACACTTTCGGATAAACCAATCTTCATCTGTAGATGCAACAAGTAACAATTCTAAAGCTTTTTCTCCTCCGATTAAAGCTATTGCCTGTGATAAAGAAACTTGCATATCTTTGTCGTTTATGTTCATAAATAAGTCAAAAAGTGGTTGAATAGCTTTTTCTACTTTCATCTTTCCTAAAGTTTCTGCAACACCTTTTACTACTTCTGTGTCTTCATCATATAAGAATTGTAAAAGGAGTTCTACATTTAGTTTCTCGGTCTTAATTATCTCTTCCCATTTAAATCTGGCAATATAAAATAGTAGCTCTTTTTCAAAGTTCTCAGGTTTCCAACCTAGAAAATCTAATATTAAAGCTGCTTCATTTCTGACTTTTGAGCTATGGTCTTTTAGTAGTGGTTCAATAAAGGGTATCGCTTCATAAGCTTCAATTCTCCCTAAAGCTGTAATAGAATTTAACCTTACTTCCTCTGAATCATCATGTAATGACAGAATTAGTGAATCTACTGCTTTTTCACTTCCTATTTTTCCTAAAGTTTTTGCAGCTTGAGCTCTTACATCTTCATTTGGGTAAGAGAGATACTTTACAAGTTCATCAATTGCTTGCTCTTTTCTTGAATTATCCGCAATTACACTCATAGTATATATTTTTACTGCATCATCTTTTTCATGTAGTGAAGCAATTAAAGCCTTAATATCATCTTCTTTTATTTCTACCATTTATTTCATCTATAATTTTCTTGTTAAATATTATCAAAAGTTTTTCGAGAGTCCTAAAATTAAAATAAAATAAGATGAAGAGATTATCTTATAGCTTCGTACGCAGGAATCCAATCAGATACTTCATCTAATCTTTTTATTTCATCTTGATCAAATTTTATTTCAAGTGCAACCATGTTAGATTCAAGCTGTTCAACGCTATTTACTCCGATAATTGGAGCAGTGATAAAATCTTTAGTTAATATCCAAGCTAATGCTACTTGTGCGACGGTTACTTCCTTATTTTTAGCAATTTCTTCCACTGTTTCTAGAATTTTAAGCCTGTGTTCGGTAAAGTATCGCTTCTTAACACTTTCACTTCTTGGAGTTTCAGGTAAAGGAGAATTACGAGAATATTTTCCAGATAAAAATCCACCAGCTAAAGGAGAGTAACTTATAACTCCTAAATTATATTTTTTAATAACATGGTACATCTGATGTTCAACTAACATTCGACGTACGATACTATAGGGAGGTTGAACTGTTTCAAAGCGCACATATCCATTTTTTTCGCTAACCCAAAAAGATTCCACCAACATCCATGGATGAATATTTGATGCACCAATGTAATTTACTAGTCCTTTTTCGACTAATAAATTCAAAGCATGTAGTGTTTCTTCTATTTCAGTATCGTTATCGAAAGAATGAATTTGATAAAGATCTATCCATTCAGTTTGTAAACGTTTTAAACTTCCTCTTATTGCTTGCCAAATATGCCTTCTACTTAATCCTTGATTGTTAATATCTTTTGACATAGCTCCTCTAACTTTGGTAGCTAAAATAAGATCCTCACGAACTGAACGATCTTTTAGCCACTCACCTATAATTTCCTCTGTTCTTCCTGGATAACTGTTATCAGCCCAATATGAGTATATATCTGCAGTATCAAAGCAATTTATTCCTAGTTCCAAAGCTTTATCCATTATTTCAAAACTTTCTTCCTTCTCTACCCTCCATCCAAATTGCATTGTTCCGAGCACTAAAGGAGAAATTTTTATTCCTGTGCTTCCCAATCTTTTGTATTCCATATGTTAAATTTCTTTTTTTTAATAAAAACCTTAGCGAATTGCGAAAGTAATCAATGAATCTTCCATGTTTATTTATTTGACTTAGGGAGCACGTATTCTCCTCAATTTGAGCTGTTGGACTATCTGGCCGAAACTTGAAGGGAAGGTTTTTTGTTCTTTCATAAATAAGAACAAGAAACTAGTTAGAAATCTTCCAAGAAATGAGATTCCTAACCCAATTGTTATTGCTATTTCCAATCCACTGTTTTTTCGTAACATGTCTACTAAGTATCCTGAAAATAATGAACCAAAGAACAAAAATAACCCAGTAATCATATTGTAAATTCCAAAATATATTCCTCCTTCTCTTTCAGGGGCTATATCCAACAAATAGGCTTGTACACTTGGCATTCCTAAAGTGACTAGAGAAGCAACAACAAAATGTATAATATATAATTGCCACACTGAACTAGCAAAAATATACAATAACGGAAAAGTAGCCATCATTATTCTACTAAAAAAGATCATTTTAGTTCTTCCAACACTATCACTAATTTTTGCTCCAACATTGATAAACAATAAAGTAGTAACTGAGAACAATATATTCAATATAGCAATCTCTAAAGCACTAGCTTCAAGGATTGTTACTTGTTTAATAGGAAAAAGCGGCCAAGCGAAAGACCAAAAAAATGAATAGATCATTGAAAAGAAAACAAACTTACGAAAAGGTTTATTTTGATAAGAAAGGCTAAAACTTTCTTTTAGTTTCCTTGAAACAGGTTGATCCTCTTTTTTAATTCTGTTTAATGGTTCTTCAATTCCAATGAAAGGAAGGATACCTATTGCAGATAAAGCTATTCCTAAAACTACAGGAATAAGTATGTATTTCTGATAATCTATATCTCCAAAAACTAATGTTAGCACGATCCCAGTAAAAAATGTTGCAATCATGCTTCCAAATGCATTATACCAAAAGACCTTACTACTTAACTTTGCTCTAACTTTTGGAGGAAATAACTCGTTCTGCAGTGCTCCCCAAGAAGAGACACCTAAACTCCCAAACAGATTTACCAGAGCTACTATTATTATAATTGATATTGGAGATTTAACCCAGTATAAGAAGATATAAGGTATTCCCCAAGATACAGTACTGATTACGATAAAAGGAATTCTTTTACGAAGGATATCACTCATTCTTCCAAATATAGGATTTAGAAAAGTTAACAACAGATTAGCTATACTTTGTAACCATCCTAGGTCACTTCCACTCGCATTCATATTTCGAATGGCAATCATAGATACAAACGGGCCCACTAACCCTTGAGACACACTTATTGCTATAGAACGAGAGTAAAGAGCAAGCTTTTCTTTTTTACCTATTGTCTCGTACTCAACAGACATCTCATCTTTCTCTTTCTTAGTGTCATTACTATTAGATATTAATCTCTCGTTCATAGTTTTCTAATAACGAAAAATAAAAAACAATCTTAAATATTATTATTGCACTCTAAATGTCCTTCAGTTACTAGTTGAAGACAAGAGAGCCTTTAGTTCTTTATCTTTCTCTATCTTTAGAAATCGTTCCAAAGTAAATTTAGCATCCATATTGTTTATCTTTTTAAGAGCTAAAATTATTTTTTTCCTAATAGTCTTATCTGGTTCTTTGAAAAGATGGTTGCTTAATCCATATAATACTTCAGAATCATAAATCTTTGGTAGTAAAGCATCTATAATAAGTGATCTTATCTCAAAAGACAGACTAGACTTAATTAATCTAAGAAAAGTATATTCTACATCTTCATTATCAATACAAGACGATAAAGCATTGATTATCCACATTTTTATTTCCTTTGAGCTCTCTGTATACATGAGATGTCTTATGAGCGCATCTTGAATTGCTTTATCTTGTATCTCGCTTTTTAAGGCCCAAATAACCCATTTTCTAACTTCTTTAGAACTATCTTTCAATTGTTCCAATATCAAATCTTTTACATATCTGTTTTTTATCTTATCTGCTAATATTGATACTGCTTTCGCTCTACAGATGTGATATGGATCTTTTCTTGCTATTTCTACTAAACTTTGAATAACTTCATCTTTATCCAAATACTGAGATAAATCATCTATTGAGGAAAGGCGTTCCTTTTTTTTCCCCTCTTTAGCTTTTTCTAATATATTCACTAAGAAAGAATAGTCAATTGTTTCTTTCTCTGCAACTGCTTGTTCTTCAATAACTTCTATCTCTTGAGGTTTGGCGTAAGATTCTTCTTCTTTTTTCTCAAAAGTAGTTTCTGTTGAAATAGAAAAATCTTTTTCCTTATCTAAAAGTTTTTCATCCAAAATATCTTCTTCTTGAACTGAAATCTGCTTATCATCGGGTTCTTTCTCTGTTGAAAGTATTTTCTTTTTTACTTCTCGTACTCTCTTAAAGTATTCTTCATCAAGTTCTTCTCTTGATTTCCAACTCATGCTTAGTACTTGGTTAAAGTTATTAAAAAATCTATCATTTCACCTTTTTCGATTAGAATAACAAACTAGTTTGTAACTGTTAAACAAATTAATGATTATTCATATTTTGCATCTGACAAATCAGATTTATTTGTTCAATTAGTTTTGACATTTTAATGGGTTTCTCAATTATTGCTTTTACTCCTGCATTTAGAAACTCTTGAGCTTTTGTTGCTGCGTATGCTGTAAAGCCTATGACACAAGTATCAGGTTCTATTTCAGTAATTTTTTTAGTAGCTTCTATTCCACTCATTCCTGGCATTTTCAAATCCATTAAAACTACTTTAGGTCTATGTTGCATGAATTTACTTATTCCTTCTAGTCCATTTTTAGCGGTAATAACGTGATATTTATCTTTTAAAATTACAGAGAGAATCTCCCTTAAATCTTCATTGTCATCACAAATAAGAATACTCATTAAATCCAGCTCTAAAATTTATTTTTTAGTCCGATTAAAAATATTTTGTAACTCCAAAAACAAAATGAAAAAACAAGCTATTTTCAAAAAATAGAAATTTTGTTCATTGTTAACAACATTTTCATTTGATTGATTGGTTTTAATAACTTGTGTATTTTAAAGTTTAATAGGAGAGGATATTAATTCATAAAGAAAAAAAGATTGTAGAAATAGAAAACTGTCTTCCTGAAGTGAGATTTAAGGAGGGTCAACCCGTATTTTCCTTCGAAAAAACGATCTCAATTGAAAAACAATTAAACCAACTAAACGTTCCTGGACTTTCTTTTTCTATATTGAATAACTTTGAAATAAAACATACTAAATACTTCGGAGTAAAAGATTTTATATCAAAGAAGAAAGTTGATGAGCATACTCCATTTGAAGCTGGATCAACATCAAAACTAGTCACAGCTGTTTTAGCTCTCAAGTTAGTAGAAAAAGGCAAATTAAAATTGGACGAAAATGTTGACAACTACTTAAAGGATTGGAAAATACCTTTTTCAGAAAAAACAAATAAAAAGGAAATTACATTAAAACATTTACTAACTCATACTTCAGGAATAAATAGACCAGATTCAATGTTTGATGTGGAAGAAGGCAAAAAACCTACATTTTTACAAGTCCTAAAAGGAGAACCTCCTGCTATAAATGATCCTGTAAAAGTAGAGTTTACTCCAGGTACCAACCACAAATATTCTAATTTTGCATATATTATAATTGAAAAAATAATCGAAGATGTATCAGAAACAACATTTCCAGATTTAGCCAAGGAATTAATATTTACTCCATTAAAAATGGAAGACAGTTTCTTTGGTTATCCTACAAATGAAATAAAACAGAGGATTATTTTACCTCATAATGAGAAAGGAGAACCAAAAAGAACAGGTTTGCATCCGAGTGTTTTTGGACATGGAGGATTAATAACAACAACTAGTGATTTAGCAAAATTTATGCTAGGATTAATAAATAGCTATAGAGGTTTATCAGACAAAATATTAAATCAGTCAATGATTAAAGAAATGCTGACACCTGCTATAAAACTCGATCCATCAAAGTACTTCGGTTTCACAGGACAAGGATTAGGTGTATTTTTGATGGAAACAGACAAAGATCTGTTTTTTGTCCATCCAGGAACAAATCATCCGGGAGCTGTTTGTATGTTTATTGGAAATCCCGTATCAGGAGAAGGATTTATTGCTATGTCAAATGGGATTCAGGGAGAGATACTTCACCTACAAATGCTTTTTGCAATAGCAAAAGAATTTGATTGGCCAATATTTAGAATTTAGATACTCTTTCTAAAAGAAACCTACTCTCATTTTTCTGTAAATAGATTTAAGTTTCTCTTAAGATTTATAAATGTTCAAAATTGCGTTTTCATATTAGTTAATCCTATTTTACAGTGAATAACAAATAAACAACAAAAAATTAAAGGTAAAGAAATTGATTTATTCAAGCAAAAAGGGGAACTAAATGTACAAAGGAGAAAAAGTTGTTTTAAGAGCACTTGAAATTTCAGATTTGGACGACATAATGAAATACTGGAATAGTATTGATTTAAGAAGAGAATTGGGAAATGTTATTCCTCATTCAAAAGATCAGCGAAAAGAGTGGATAGTAAAATGTTGGAAGGAAGCAGAGGAGGGAAAAGCATATACTTTTGCGATAGTAGAAAAAGAAACTGGTAAATTTCTAGGGGTATGTAGTTTAAATAATGTTCGACATATTAACCGATCTGCCAAGGTCAGCATCGCAATTTATGACAAAAACCAACGAGGTAAAGGTTTTGGTACAGATGCTATGGAAGTTCTACTGAAAATAGGTTTTGATTTCTTAAACTTACATAGAATCGCTCTCAATGTTTTCGAAACAAACAAAGCTGCAATTAGAGTTTATGAAAAAGTCGGTTTTAAAAAAGTAGGTCTTCACAGAGAAACAGATTTCATAGATGGAAAATATGTTAATGATGTCGCAATGGACATTTTGGAAGATGAATGGAGAAGGAAAGCGTAATTCTTTCCAATCTTTACCTGTAGATATCTTTTTACAGTTTATTGCTCTACATATTAAAATTAAAAGGAGTAAACAGCCTTTTTCCACTCGAAATAAGGGTGGTTTTTTCTCATATGCTCCACCTTATTAGATGAGTGCAAGCTTTAGCTGAAAGGTTTAAACTTTAACGAGAAACGCTTAGATGCAGATATTGAAAACTAACATTAAATAAATATTGCAAAACATTTATGATGGTCTACAAATTATAAAGTTTAACAATGTCATATACTATTTTCTGTGATTTTGATGGTACTATCACACTTAAAGATGTGGGAAAAACTCTGTTAACAAAGTTTAGCAGAGATGATTGGCAATATTATGATAAATTAGTAATAAATGGAGAGATAGGTACCAGAGAAGCGCTTATCAAACAGTGGGGCACAGTTAAAGCAAATGAACAAGAAATATTTGATGTTGTCGATCAAATTAGTATAGATCCCTCATTTCACTCTTTTTTTGAATGGGTGAAAGAACACAATATCCATTTTATTGTTGTTTCTGATGGTTTTCAAGAATATATTGAGGAGATACTCGAGAAAGAAGAAATTGACAGTAGTTCAATGGATATTAGGGCTAACAATGTTAAAATTGTAAATAATAGTTTAGTTCTCAGTTTTATAACAGAAGAGTGCGAGCATGGATGTGCTAACTGTAAATATTCACATGTTTTAGATTACAAGAAAAAAGGAAATAAGATTATATATATTGGAGATGGATTATCAGATATTTTACCGGCTAGAGAACTTGCAGATGTTATTTTTGCAAAAGAAGGAGAGGATTTAGCTAAAAAACTGAAAGGTGATCCTAGAGTTATAGAATTTTCGAACTTCGAAGAGATTAAAACAATATTAGAAGAAAAAATCTTCAATTAAAATATTTTTTATAGGCTTCTCTATGGTAATTGATATTATTTGCAAAAGAGAGTACTAAATCTTCTTGTTCTAGCGTCTCTATTGATGGGTTTCTTATATGTCTCACGTAATTAATTGCATCTTCTCCACTGAGATTCTTAAACCAGACTAAGTACAAAGCTAACATTGTTCCTGTTCGTCCTATTCCTGCATAGCAGTGTACTAGAACAGGATTTTTTGGTAAATTTTGCTCTATAAAGTTCAAATAAGTATATATGTCTTTGTCATGGGGAACACTGAAATCTATAATCGGCAAATGAAGATGATTAATATTAAGTTGTTCAATTCTATCCATGAATTGTGGTTTAGATGCCGTTAGAGTAACCATTGCTCTTATTCCTTGAGAATAATAGAAATCTATATCACTTTTTAGATGAGGAAATGCTGAACCAGCTATTTCGTTTTCTATTAACCAACTGAAATTTACAACCATTTTTCTCTCCTCAGATGAATCCTCTTTTTGCTATATTTCCTAAAGTATCTTTTTCTCCATGTCCTGGATAAACTAGAGTATCTTTTGGTAAAGCATACAATTTCTGTATTGATTGAACTAGTTTCTCATAATTTCCTCCGTATAAATCTGTTCTCCCAATTCCTTCTCGAAATATTACATCTCCAGAGAAGAGAATTTGTGATTCTGGAAAATAAAAGCAGATACTAGCTTTTGTATGCCCTGGAGATAATATTAGTTGAAACTCTTCTTCTCCTAAACTATACTTTTCTTCATCTTCAAGAAATATATCGGGTTTAGGAAAAGAATTTGTATTAAACTCAAACATTCTTGCAAAAGGTCCAGAATGACTTATTGTTTCTAGTTCTTCTTTGTGAATGCCAACTTTTGCTTTTGGAAATTCTTTTCTTATATTTTCAATTCCCATCACATGATCAAAATGCCCATGAGTAAAGAAGATATACTTAACTTCCAATTCCATTTTTTCTATTACATTTATTAACGAATGTACATCATCAGCTACATCCAACAGCATAGCTTCTTTACTTTTAGTATCATAAATCAGAAAACTGTTAGTTTGTAAAGGCCCAGCTACTTCACGAAGTACTTTTACCATAATTATCGAAATTAGCTATTTTTTTTAAATGTTGTGAGTTTGTTTAGGAATCATTTAATAACTAGTATTTTACAAAGAAATTAAAGTTGATAAAAATGAAAGCAGTTATAACTGGGAAATATGCTGATGGTAAAGAGTTCATAAAAAAAATAGGACATAACAAGAAAAAAATTAACTTGTCAAACAAAAATATAAAAAGCATTGACCTTTCAAATCTCGCTTTATGCACCAATATAGAAGTGATTGACCTTTCTGCTAATCAATTAGAAGAAATAGACCTTACACCTATTGTAAATACAGAGCTTGAAACAGTTATCCTTTCAGAAAATAACCTTAAATCTATTGATTTGTCGCCTTTATCCCAATGTTCTAATTTAGAAGAATTGATTTTAGCAGGGAATGAACTTGAAGAAATAGACCTTAGTCCCCTAAGTCAATGCACAAAGTTAGAAGAATTAAGTTTATTTGTAAATAAAATTAAAAAAATAGATTTAACTCCTCTCTCTCAATGTAAAGAACTTGAAGCTTTAATTTTAGCTGGAAATACTATAGAAGAAATTGATCTTAAACCATTAGGTAATTGTGAAGAATTAGAAGAGTTGGATTTAGAATCGAATAAAATTAAAGAAATTGACCTTTCACCTCTTAAAAAGTGTAAAAAATTAAAAGTATTAAAATTAGGAATTAATGAACTAGAAAACATTGATTTAGGACCTCTAAAAGGAAACAAAGAATTATTGTTTTTAGATTTGGGTCAAAATAAGTTAAAAAACATTGATCTTACTCCTCTTGAGTCTTGTATTAATTTAAGATGGCTTGATCTTGGCCCTAACCTCATCGAAAACATAGATTTGTCTCCTTTGAGTAAGACAGAAAACTTGTCAGAACTCGATTTAGGGCCTAATAAATTAACAAAGATTGATTTATCTCCACTTTCAAACTTAAAAAACCTTGAATATGTTGATCTTTCATCTAACCTTCTCGAAGAAATTGATCTAACTCCTTTGTCTTCATGTACAAGTTTACAAGAGTTAAATCTAGGAGCTAATTTATTACAAAATGTTGACATTTATCCATTAACTTTCTGTAGATATATTGAAAGAGTAAGCCTAGACGATAAATATACTCTACTATTTAACGGAGAAAAACTTGAAGATGCAGATAATTTACCAAGGAAATTGAAAAAAGCGCTTGTTAGATGGGAAATCAATGAACAACGAAAAGGAAAATTAAAGGCTGATTAAAAGAAATGAAAATGTCTACTAATTAATTGTGACTTTAAAAGTAATCTTCTACATTTATTAATATGGAAAAATGTCATTTTTCCCCCTTTTTCATTGATTATTGTTCAGAGCTTAAAAAAATAATTCAATTTCTATACGATGAAGGATTTAGAAACATAGAAACAGATAATTTTACTATTGAGTTTAGTAAAGCAACAATTAACAAAAAGAATCAGGATTGGAGAACAGTTATCAAAGAATTCTTATCCGAGAATAAAAGTTATGCAAACAATATTAAGGTATTTATCAAGAGCATTAAGAGAGAATTCAATTTAGAGAATTTGAGAAATAAATATCTTATGAAGTTGTATATGGAAATAATGAATACGCTTGATGATAATGATAATTACAGTGTGAAAATTGGAAACAGCGATAATGTTCTACTTTACACAATAAAGAAAAAAACAAATAAAGCATAGCTAAAATCGATATTCAATTCTAACAAATGTAATTGATTAGATATATATACTTATATTATACAGTATTGAAAAAGGTGAACTCTATTCGCGATATTAGTTCTTTCTTGTCAAAAATATCTAAACAAACTAAATATGTAGACCTACGTTATGGTAATATCGAAGAAAGAATAATTAATTCAATTAATGGTTCTATAATCAAAGATATTAGAACTGCGTATTCAGGATATGGAATACGCTTTTTATCCAAAGGAATTATTAGTTTCACAAGTGCTCCAGAACTTCAAATAGCTTATGAAGACATTAATAAACTGTTAAAAACGTCCAACATAATTGCTACTTGGAAAAAAGGTGTAAGTAAATTATGCGATGCGCCAATTATTCAAGCAACAACTACAAAAACACCCAAAAAAGACTGGGAAAATTTAGAAAAAAGTGAGATAAAACAAATAATTACGGATATTGAGAACTATATAAGAGAAAAATTAAAAATCAAAGTAAGAATAGAAATTGACTTGTTATTTATTAAGTGGTCTGAAGTTTTTAGAAATTCGGAAGGGACATCAATTTTTCAGAGTTATCCTTACACTGTTATGACACTAACAGGAAGATTAAGTGAAAATGGAAACCAAAGACTATATTACAAAAATTTTGGTGGATTAGGGGGTTTAGAAGTACTTCCATATGACGATTTAGAAAAACTTGATGAATTCATTCAAATAGTTAATAATCTTCCTTATGCAAAAAATGTTGGAACAAGTAATTATAATGTAGTATTAAATGAGGACATTGCGTGGATACTTACACATGAGGTTTTAGGACATTCACTAGAGGCAGATAATGTTCTCTCTGGTCATTCTTTTTATGCTGGGTTACAAGGTATGAAAATTGCACCATCCTATGTAAGCGTGATTGATGATCCATATTTAGAAACAATAGGATATTATGAATTTGATTCTGAAGGAATGAAAGGAAGAGGAACTTTATTAGTTGATGATGGAATTCTTACTGATTTCTTACATAGCAGAGAAACTGCAGCAGCTATGGGGGGTGAATCATCAGCAAATTACAGAGCATACAGTTTTGAGCACCTTCCACAAGTAAGAATGAGTAACACTTTCATCGAGCCTAAAGATTTTTCGTTTGAAGAACTATTAGAACAAGTAAAAAATGGAATATACATTTGTGATGGATACGGTGGTTCTTCTGAACCTCAAACAGGAGATTTTAACATTGATTCTCAGTATGCTAGAGAAATAAAAAATGGAGAGTTAGGAGGCTATCTTAGAGGTGTTCAACTTACTGGAAAAATCTCACAAACTCTTTCCTTAATAAAAGGAATTGGAGATCGATTACTTGCTCAACCAGGGAGTTGTGTAAAAAACAATCAACGGATATTTACTGGTTCTGTATCTCCTAAAATAGCTATTTTCGACCAGAGGGTGAGCTAAAGTATGTATTCTGATGAAGAGCTAAAAGAACAAGCGATAAGTATTTTAAGTTTCTTAGAAAAAAAATACAATTACGACCAAATTGAAGTTTTTCTCCAATCACTAAAACAATTACAGGGAGGAACAGAATTCAAAACACAAAAGACAATACAATCATCAACAAAAGTAGGTTGTGCAATCAGGTTTTTCAAAGACAAAAAACTCTATTTTTCCAGTTTTTCTTTACCAAGAAGCTTTGATGATTTGGAATCAGTTTTCAAAAAAAATGTGTTTCCTATTAGATCTAAACATTTTCATTTTCCTGAAATAAGCGGTTTGCAAAAAGAGATAAAGAATATTTACGATAAAAAGATTTCACAGAAAGAGTATAATACAATATTAGAACTTTCTAATCAGATTAGAGAAATTGGTGAAGAAAATAAGAATCTTATTCTTGATTCATCGATTCTACTTGCTGAAGAACGAAAAATAATAGCTAACACCACTCATACTTTGGCTTTTGAAAGAGGAACATGGTTAAATTTAGATTTTCGAGCGCTTTATAGAACATATGATATGATAATTAGTGGTGAAAAACATTATAGTTCCAGAATTTTACCAAAATCAATAGACAGTATCGTTGACTCACTAATTTCAGAAGTTATTCAAAGGTCAAAGAAAAGTCAAAAATTACACAACCTATTGTTACCAGTTATTTTTTCTCCTGAATCATTTTCAAACCTTCTGTCTTTTATTCTAATACCCAATATTATTTCAAATGCCAATTATGTTCACGCTGATTTAAGCAAAGGATTCTCCTCTGACTTTAATTTAATTGATGATGGTACTGTTCCTGGTTTACCTAATTCTACAGCATTTGACGATGAAGGGATACCACAATCAAAGACAATTGTTTTCCAAAACGGAGAATTAAAGAACAAACTGAATAATATTGAAGAATCCGATGAAAATGGTATAAAAACGGGAAACTCATTCAGAATCAAAAAATTTGAGATCTTTCCTCGAAATTATCGAGTGTACCCTCGTGTATATCCATCAAATCTAATAATAGAAGAAGGAAATAAAAAATTCGGGAATATAGTAAGCGAATTTGATGAAGCAATATACATTAACGCAATACAAGGGTATATGACAGCGAACTATATCTCTGGTGATTTTGCAATCTCTGCAATAGATAGCTATCTTATTGAAAATGGTTCAATAAAAAGCACATTACCAAGTTTTAATATTAAAGGAAATTTGTTTGATATTCTTCATGACGACTGTACTTTTACTAAAGATAGAAAAGTAATAAGACCATATAACACCCCTTACAGTTTTGTTTCTCCATATTTAATAACAAAAAATCTAGAAATTTTACCTTAACCTCTATTTGTATAGACTAGCTGCAAATTAAGCTAATGCTATATTTATTAAAGTAATAATAAGTTTCTTCAAAAAAAAGAATAAATCCTCTTATCGTTTAATTTTACTTCGAATAATAAATGTAATCATTCCAACAGCACTTACAGCACCTATTGCTCCTACTATAATTATCCACAGTGGGGTTCCTTCTTCAATGTCTATATCATCAGGCAATTGTAAAACCATTTTTTCCTTATATGTAATCTTATTATTAATGTTTTCAAGAATATATATGTATTGAGAATTAACAGAGATTGAATAAAGAACACCTAGTAAAGAATAGCAAAGTTGAATTTCTTCTTTCATTTTGAACTCAGAAACATTAGTTTCCACTTTTTCTTCTTCAATGATCAGAGTAAATTTATATCCATTAATCAAGCACCCATTAGATAAGAACTTTGAGCCCATTTTCATTTTATATTCTTTTGAATAGTATGCGACATCTGAGGAGATATAGTTATTGTAAGCAGAGTAATCTGTTAAAACTTTAAACTCGGGTAATTTTACAGGTAGAAACCATCCATTTAATAATCTTGGTCCAAAAAACATTTTTGAAACTAGAGCAACTATATCTAACGGTAAAGAAAAGTTTACATAAGTATTACCGATCTGGTCAACCAGACATATCTCTTGTTTTTGTGTCAAATAACTTATAATTATTGCTGAGGTATTAGTCTCATCATCAAAATCCCATACATTTTTGAGATAATTATCATATTCTTCTGAAGAATTGAAATTTTGAAATCCAAGAAAGTATCTGTGGATATAAGAAGAACGAAAGGTGATATTATTTTCTTGAATTTTAACATCCAATAGTTGCATGTCTTCATTTTCGTATATAGTTACTTCTTTATTAGTTAATACATCAGTAAATGTTTGTTCTGTTGTATAGTTATAGTGATAGGTTGTTTCCCAGCAATTCCACACAGATTGCTGGCTATTTACTGTAGAAGATAAGAGGATGCTTAATATAAGTAAATATTGGGAGAATTTTCCTATTCTCAATTTTTTTCACACTCCACATTTTGCATCCTATTTATTAGTAAACATTCATCATAGAAGTCTACTATGTTATTATTGAAATTGTCGTATTAATATGTTTAGAAATAAAATTCATTGAAAAAACATATTTGAAACTATTAAGCCTATGTTGCTATTACTTAATTTAATCTTTTTATTATTTAACCTCTAATTAAATTTCCTCTTTCTCTTCGTAAGTACTATAAAATTTGAAAAAAGAATTTATCCATTTTCAATTTGACCTACAATTCATAGACAAAAAACCAAACATTTTCAATTTTTATTAAATGATTAATGCTTTTTTTGTAAAAAAAATCAAAACATCATCGAAAAGATTTAAAAGTAGCAACGAACTCTCAAATTCTGAAAAGAAAAGCCCAATTTACTGGTGATATTTCGTGAAAAAGAAACAGTTTATTATTCCATTAGTTATTCTTGTATTATTATTTGGTCAAATTACTACATCTAATGCCATAAGAATAAATACAATTCAATCAGCACAATTAATAAAAGCTGTAAGCTCCAAACCTGTCTTTGACACCTCTGATCCGATACCTACTTTTGACAGGGATGATGAGAACTATCAAGGAGCTTTAATTATAGCTGAACCTAGTAAAAATGTAACAAACGTAACAATTTGGTATAAACTTGATGGTGGAGACAACACGACTATTCCTTATCTATTTGGTGATGATGGTGGATTTAATCTTTCATGGACTGAACCTACTCCAATGATTTATGATGTAGAAAAATCTAATAACTCTGATATTGCATATTATAATTATACTTTTGATATAAAATCAGATTTTATTATGTTTCGTGCTTGGTATGGAGAATGGGAAGATGAAATGAATATTCCTAATGTCATTACGACAGGAGTGAGAATTGAAACATACTTCTTACGTTCATTTTATACACAATATGATCAAATTGATATGAACATCTCGTTATATAACTATAACATCACTGGTTATGGTGTTAAATATAGAGAATTCACTCCACATCATGATGAGATTTTTCAGAATGTAACTTTCTCATTAACAGATGAAGGAGTTTACACTAATGTCAGCGCAGCAATAACTCATTCATTTAGTCCTGGAACTCAAATTGAGATTCGTGCTTTTATTGTTCAATTTGACAACTTTACAGAAACTGAAAGAATTTATACAGAAAACGTTGCTCATATTGTTACCCTTTCAGAAGGAACACCAGAAATTACTCTAAAAAGTGACAGATACACAAATAACCTTAATGTTTCAGTAGAATGGAACGCTACACCCATTTCTGGTGAGATTACAGCTGTTGAGTTCAATTGGGGAGACGGAACTGTTGAAACTTTGGCTAACTTATCTATTCATACAGTTTATCACCTTTATGACGAAGCTAAGGAGTATAACATTACAATAAATGTAGAAGCAGGAGCTTCATTTGGTAACAAAACAATCACAATACTAATCGACCAGTTGAATCCTTCAGGAAGCATATTTGTGATAGACAATGACGATGATCCTAACGATTACAACATAACAATAAACGGTCCAAAAAACGTAGAAATTGTTTATAACACCACAGATGAAGGAGGAAGTGGTGTTCAAAAAGTAAGAATTGAAACAGATGAAGGAAATGCTTATGAACTGACTTCAGCAAACGGAACCTATACTGTCGAATTCCTAAACTTTGGTTATCATACTGTGTATCTGAAAGTCTATGACAATGCAGGAAATGTTTATACGACAAGTATAACCTTCTTTATTCATGGAGTTACACAACCTAAGGATATTGGAGTGCCTTTCAGCACTTTTGCAATTATTGTTGGAATCATTTCTTTAGCAGTTGTAATGAAAAAGAGAAAATAAAATTCTCTTCTTTTTTTATCCTCTTTTATTGCTCTTTTTAACAAACAAACTGAATTATAATCAAAAATTATTTTAATATAGAATCTACTCTTCTTTAATTATTTCGAGAAAGGGTTTTAATGAACAGCTTAGAAGATAAAATCTCTGATTTGATTAACGATAATGATTTTCCAACATCCCTTACGCAACTATTTGAAAAAACAGAAAGAAAAATGGAATTTTACGAGTATCTTTTTCAGATTATAGAAGAAGAACCTTCACTTGATGTAGTAGAAAAAGCATTGAGATTCTTGTCAGTTATTAAACCAATTCCTTATACATATGAAGTCTTAATAAATAAACTCTCTCATAACAGTAGCAAAATTCGAATGGCAGCAGCTGAAACTCTTTCTGTTTTTCGTCCTGACATTTCAAAGATTCTTATTAACAAATTAAAATCAGACTCAATTACTGTTGAGCTTGTAGAGATTATTTGGCTTTTAGGAAAAATAGGCAAAAAAAAAGACATAGAATTTCTGAATACTCTAAAAAACCAAATAGAATGTTCAAACCAAAAAGGAAAAGTGTTAGAAGCTGTTAACAATGCAATCAAAGAGATTACTTTGAGATATGTTGATCTTTGGTTCGAAAAAAAAGAAAGAAAAGAGTAAGATAGTAATTCGCTAACGAAAGCAATACTTCTACTCTTTGTAAGCAATTGCTTCTATTTCCACATCAACATCTTTTGGTAATTTAGCTACTTCAATTGCGGCTCTTGCTGGGGGTTTTTCAGTAAAATACTCTGCGTAGACTTCGTTCATTTCTCCAAATTTGTTCATGTCCTTAAGGAAAACTGTACATTTAACTACATCATTTAAAGAAAATCCAGCTTCTTCTAAAATTGCTTTAATATTATTTAAAACCACTTTTGTCGCTGCTGCAACATCTCCTCGAACTATTTCTCCTGTTTCAACATCTGCAGGAATTTGCCCAGAGATAAACAAGAATTGACCAGCTTGAACAGCTTGAGAATAAGGGCCAACAGGAGCGGGCGCAGCTTTTGTTTTAATTACTTTTTTGGTCATAAATTTTAAATCGAAATGAAGTAAATAAATATTCTTATCCGTATTTACTAAAATTATTCATTTTGATTTATCCCAGAAGGAAATAATCTGAAAAATTAAAGAACAAATTACTCTAGCGGTGCTAATTTTTCTTCTAGTTATTCGACCTTCAACAATGTCGACATATACTGATTTAGGAACAATGTGTGAAAGAAATTTGATTAACTGATCAGGATAGAGACCAAAAGGTTCTGGGCAGCTTACAGTTGGAACAAAACTTTGATCTAGTACATCTATGTCTAAACTTAAATATATTCGAGGATACTTTGATAAGAAATTATCCAGTTTTGCAACACTATCTTCAACATTTTTGAATATATCTTCTGTTTTTATTAAATTGATTTGCATAGACTTCCAGTAATCATATTCGTCTTGAGAATGAGTAAAACCATGCCCTCCGATAATAAGAATTTGGTCTGGTGAAAAGATTTTTTCTTCAATTAAGTTATAAAGAGCTGTAGCATGAGAAAAATAAGTTTTTTTTGGATATTCTCTTGCCAAATCCATGTGGGCATCAAACCATATCAACCCTACATTCTTTCTTTGTAATGCCTGAGAAATAGTGTAATAAGTAATTAAATGGTCTCCGCCAATGAAAAGTAATTTAGAATTAGTTTTTTCTTGCTCTCTCCATAGTTTCTTGACAATGTCTTGATTTTTAATTGGGTGAATATTTCCTAAATCTACACATCTCATTGTTGCAATATTAAAATTATAACTAGGTGATATTCCACTAAACAAATATGAAAAACGTCTTATCTGTGAGGGAAAACGTTTAGTTCCTTTTTTTGTTTCTTTCTTTCCTTCTATAGGCAACCCAACTAAAACAATATTTTCTCTTTCAATTTCTTTTTCACTTTCAATTGTAAAAAATCCAACAAATGGTTTTTTCATTTTTCTCCTCATTGTTCTGAATTTATGTTTTTGAATTTGCATTCATCTTTTTAGGTATTATTGACATTATTTAAATAATAATCAGGTGATGCAACAAAAGATTCTTCTGTTTCTTTTCGTTCTGGTCTTGTAGTTTCTAGTTTAATCAAATCTTTATCTGTAACATCAATCAGTACTTTGTTGTCATCGATTGAAATTACTCTTTCTAGTGAGAATTTTGCGGGTTCAAATTTTTCTATTACATCCACTGTTTCATCATAGGTATTTATTTTTCCTATTAGGTTTAGAAAAGCTATTACATTATCTGGTCTTAATGCCACTTGTGGAGCTAAGCTCAGGTATTTTCCAATTGAAATAGCGAGGTTATCCACAAAATCTTTTCTCTCTTTTAACAGTTTTACAGGGTCATCACTGATAAAAGAAGCTATCAACAGTAGATCAATTTTTGACCAAATTAAAAGCGAAGGTTCTTTTTCAATAGCAACAGTGTAGATTACACCTATTTCTTTTCCTTTCACATTTTCTACAACTTTACCTTCTAAGTCGAAAATTGCGTCAATTGAGAAAGAAGGAACACAGAAAGCTACTTGGATGCTATTTCCAATAATCCTTAGATTTCCTATTGAGAATAATACATATTGTTCATTTTCTACTTCGTGAGGAAGAATTCCTGTGTTTTTTTCGACAAGTATCTTTTTTAATAGTGATGGGTCTTCAATATCTGCTTCACTTTTTTCGTACTCTCGAGATAAATTAAGGAGTAATTTCCATTTTTTATCTTCTATAGAAGTGTCTTCAAAACTAAAATCTTCTTCTAGATTCGATAAGAGATCATATATTCTTGCATAAAACTCAGTTGGAAGCTGATTTAGCTTTACGATTAAAAAGTGTCCTTTTCTAGGGTGAGAAATCAAAGAGTAAGCTTCACCTATTTCATTGTTAAAAATATCTTGGACAACCACCTTATCATTTTCTAAAAGCAATTTATTAATGTTATTACTTTTTTTCAAGTCAAAATTGGGTAAAATTTCTCCACCTTCTTGTACAGTCCCTGTTTTAATATGTATTTTTCTATCTCCTCTTTCAAATGAATCGATAGGTACAAACAATATTTTTTCTGGTTGTTTTAGGTATTTCAATAAATCTTGTGAAAGATCAAACCCTTTTTTCTTACAATAATTGATCAGAACATCAGGAACAAGATAGTTAAAAGGAACCGTAGGTAAAACAACGGGTATCTCATTTAATAATTCTAATTTTTTCTCATCGTCTGAGTCCACTTTTTTTACAAGGAGATTAGGAGCTACAAAATAGTCATATACTCTTCTTGCAGTTGAAATAGAAACTTCACTTTGTTTGTATATTAAAACTCCAAAATCATCATTTAGTTTTCCTGGTCCTATAACAAAACCTATCAACTCATTTTCTTGGCTTACAGCCGGTGTATTGACATAGCTCCATAACGAATTTAATTTTTTTATTGCACTATAATCAAGATTTCTTGTTACAACGCTTGAACAGACAGTAATTTTTTCTTCGAATTGCATAGCTCGTATAAAACGGTTATATTTTTCTAGATTCTTTAAGACAGAAGAACTTAAATCGCTAAACAAAGGAGAAAACATTTCTTGATATTCGAGATGAGAACCATAAACTTCATCCAAAGCTTTCAAATCAATTTCGAAGTCATTTACATCTTCTTCTAATAGTGTAATGTAAATGTCTAATTGCCTTATTTTTCTTTTTAGTTCATCTTTTTCTTGCTCTGATAAAACAGATTCATTTTCTTCTTGAAACTTTAAGAAGGATTCTTTTTCTTCTTTCACATATTCTAGCCATTTTTTTGTTTCTTCTATCGCTTTTTGAAGGATGGGTCGGTGTCTCAAAACAGAATTGTTTATCTCATAAATTATCCCTTTCACTTCGAATTTGTCTAACTCTTTTCCTCTTAATCTATTTAGATTTTCAGATAATTCGTTAGTGAATAAAAGAAAATTATTATGTGTTCTTTTGAAAATATGTTTTCTGCAAAGTTCTTCTAATGAATTTGATAATTTATAATAATTTTGAAAGATTTTATGTTGTTTAGTTTCTAATAAATTTTTTATTTCCAGATATTCTTCATTGGAGATTTTACCAGAAATATATTCTTTTTCTGCCTCTAATTCTTCTTGAAAAATCTTAGAAGAAGCATTTAATGCTAGATGCATAACATATCTTATTCTCAGCTCTTCTTTAACAATATCAGGAAGTGAGGATAATGAGATTGAAGGAATCTTTACTTTTGACCTAACAGGTCTTCTTATTTCGTTACTTATTTCTTCTTGAATTTTTGTTATTTGCTCTGATTTCTGCTGTTCATCTATTTCTTTATCTTTAACAATTTGATGAGGAAGACTTTCCAGCATTTTTTGGTATTTCTGTTTAAGAATTTGGTAAGTTCGTCTATCCACAGAACCTTTAATATAACGGATGTTTAGATCTCTTATTAAACGGTGAATTTTTTGTCTCTGTGAATCAATAACAATTTCCGGCATTAAATATTAATTGTAAGTTAAATTAATTAAGGTTAACTATTCTCAAAACAATTTCAAGATTTATCCACAGAATAAAATACAGTTTTTTTAAAAAATGATTACTAAATCTTAATAATTTATTGCACTTACCTATTTTTTTGAACTGACTTTTTACTGGAAATAAATGAGCTTTAAATACTCCTCTTCCACATTGAAAAAGATTAAAAAGCTAAATGAGATAATAGCATTAAATATCTATGGTGATAAAATGAGTTTTCAAGATGAAATTCAGAGAGTAGCAACAGAAGGAACTCTAGGAGTTGTTTGGTTAATTGGAGAAGATGGAAAGATCTATTATACTTACGGTGAGTGGGCAGTAGACCCATTAGTTGCCTTTAATGCTTGGAAAGCGCAGAATCCTGCAGTAAATCTTGGTGGAATCAAATTCACCGTAATTGCTATTTCTCCCGAACGTCTAATCTCAAAAAACATGGGAGGACAAGGATACGTTATTGTCGCTAAATGTACTAATTGGCCAGGTGCTATTGTTGCTTGGGCTCCTGCTACAGTTCAAATGGACTATGCATACGCTGCAGCAGCAAGATTAGCAGCAAAAGTACAAGGTTAGAAAATTGACTTCTTACCCCTATTTTTCGATTAATAATCAATCTATTTTTTTGAAAATTTACGTTAAAACTCGTTCTCCAGTTGAGAAGATAGTTGTAGAAGAAGATAAAGTTGTTATTTTTGTTAAGAAGCCTCCCACTAAAGGTAAAGCAAACAAAGAAATAATTTCTTTTCTTGCAAAAAAATTAAATTGTTCATCAAAAGATATTGAAATCGTTTCAGGTTTGAAATCTCAGATAAAAACTATAAAAATAGAAAATAAAAGTAAAGAAGAAATAATTAATTTTTTAGGGCAGTACAAGGAAGAATAAAAGATTCAAGGTTGTTTATTCTATTAAAGATTATAAGACCATTTTTTCAAATGCTCGAATTAGCTCATTTCTATCTGACAAAGTTTGCTCAAAACTGTTCACGATAGAGTTAAGCATTTTAACATCATCTTCTGCATTTTCTAACATCATTTCTTCCAAATTGGCATTTGCTTTAGCTACTCTCTCTTTAAGGTCTACTGCTATATCGAGAATTTCGATCTCCAACAAATATAGAATTGAAAGGTCTATTCCATTTGGTCCTTCGACATCATCGATGTCAAAAAATGTGCTTTTTTTATAATCTGTATTTGCAACTTCTCTTCTTAATTTTTCGAGTTTTTTCTTTATTTCTCCAACTAATCCCCAAGTTGTAATTAGCTGTGAATGAATTAATAATTCATGAACTTTACTTATTCCATCAGAAGCATTTCTAAGAATTTCTAATAGATGTTCTCTAAAAGCAATATCTGAAGATTGTCTTGCATCCTTATTTTTATAACCATAGTAGTTTGAAATATTTGCTCTTAACAACTTTAAAGCTTCACTATCTCCTTCTTCTACAATGTCTTCTTTCTTTTTCTTTCCTTTGCTTTTTTCTTTACCTTTATTTTTTCTTCCAAACATATTATCACCCTACGATTCTCCTTTCTGATTTAAAAAAATTGTTACAATTTCATTTACAGTTGTAGCATCTTCTGGATTTTTATCCTCCACGATACGACCTGTAAAACGGGGAAAACGAAGTGCTAGACCATCATTTAGTCCCTTTAACCACCCTCTTGCACATGTATGTAATTGACTTATTGTAATTTCTGCACCAGTTACTTCTATTACTACTTTTGGTTCAAACCACACAGCACATTCGATTTCACTTACTACATCTTTAGGTTTCTTACTTAGAGCAATTTTTCCCAGCTCTTGATAGAAGAAATCCAAATCTTTATCTGAAAAACCTGTTGCAACCCTTGTAAAAGTTTTGAAATTTCCTTCTTCTTGATCAAAACAGGCTAACAAAAACGTGCCGTATTTTCCTGTTCTTTTACCCTTACCATAATCTGCTCCCACTATTACTAAGTCGAAAGAATCAGAGAGTTTGTCAACATAATCTGCTTTGTACTTTACCCATATCCACCCTCTTGCTCCTGCTTGATAAATAGAATCATGATTAATTGACTTAACCATAACACCCTCGCAATTATCTTCTAGAGCAGAGTTAAAGAAAGTTTCAAGTTCATCTACAGAAGAGACAATTGCTTGATGAGAAAAATGAATTGTTTTTGTTTCATTTATTAATTCTTTCAATATTTCTCTGCGTTCTAAATACAACTTGTTGAGAGTGGAAGAATCATTTGCAAACAAAACATCAAATAAGAAGACGCGTACAGGTATCTCTTGTGCCATTTCTTCAATATCATGTTTACGTTTTCGCTTTGAGATTGACTGGAAAGGAAGAATCCTCTTATTTTTTTCATCATATGCAACTATTTCTCCTTCAACAATGAAATTTTGCTTTTTAGCAGCTTTAATTATCTCTTTTTGAACGTCAGGAAATTGGTGAGTAATATTTTCATTATTTCTAGAAAAAATTTTGACTACATTATCTTTAACATGAATTTGAGCTCTTATTCCGTCATACTTATATTCAACAGCACATTTTCCACCAAATTTTTCCAGTATCTCCTCACTACTTGAGAGACGTTGAGCTAACATTACTTTAACAGGGAAAAAAACACGTATATCAATCTCTTTTACTTTATCTATTCCTCCTTTATACAAAGTTTCGGCAACATATTCTATATCTGAACATCTGTTGTAGGCATTCTCAAGAATATCCTTATTATCTCTATTTCCTGTTTTAGCAAGTGCAAGAGCTTCTAAAAGTAATTGTGTTGCTATACCTAAACGCAGTTTTGAACTAACTATTCTAACAATATATTTTGCTTCTATAGCTGAAACTCTAGAAAGCATACCAGCAAGCAGGTTGATTTTTTTATTAGAAGAACCTTCACCAGTTAACTTTGCAAGCTTATCGAAAAAAGACCACACTTCTAAAATTTCAGGTTCATAGTTTGTTTCACCAGTAAAGCTGGAGAGTGTGGTTTGAGTTTTTTTGGCTAACAACTTATAAGTGATGGTTCCAAGATCTCCTTTTTGTTCTAAAATTTGTTTAATATTTGAGGTACTTTTTCCTGTTGTGATTGAAAGGGCTTTGATTGTCATCGATTCAGCTAACATAAGTTCAATACCAACATAATTTGGGTAGATTTTACCTAGAGTTAAAAGAACAATTTTTCCTATCTCGTCTGCATTTGCGTTACAAAGTGTTTCGGCCAATATTTCAACCATCTCTATTTTACCTGAAATTTTTTCAACTTTAGAGTAGGTTCTACATAGCGTCTTGAACTTCATTTTAACCCCTTTAATCTAATGAGAAAATCATTTATCTTTATTTTTTTCAAAGAGTTTGACAATTGTTGTATTAAGCTGCTCAATGCCCTTTCGAATGGCTTTTAGTTCAACTAGAATTTCTTGTGCGATATTATCAACACTTGTTTCTACTCTACTAATTTCAACTTGTTTTTTTACAGGTTCTGGAATTGAAGAACTAACTTTAGGTGAAATATCGCTTTTTTGCTCTAAAATCACACTTTCTGGTTCTATATACTCTGATTTAGTTATTTGCTTCTGAACTTTATCAAAAACAACATGTTTTTCTCTTAACTGTTCTTGAGTAATATGATCTTTCTTTTTCTCTTTTTCAGTTTCTTCTTTTTTCATTTGTAGATATCTTTGTATCATTGCATAATCGATTCCTCTTTTTCGAGCTAAATCAGTAATTATAATCTCTTTGTAAGTTTCATCTACATTAAAATTTTCAACTTCTGCTTCTATTTCCTTTATTTGAAGAAGAACTGTAGCTATATCAAGTTCAGATATTTTCTCAGGTTTTGATAATAATGTAGTAGAAACAGGTTCTTTTTCTTTTTTCTTCTCTACTTTTACAATTTCTTGTTTGGCTTCTTCAACTTTTTCTTTTTTTGTACTTTTTGTTGAAATTAATTCTGCTTCTTTTTTAGATTCAATTTTAATTTCAATCTCTTTTTTAGACGGTTTCTCTGTTATTTGTTTTTCAGCCCATTTGAATAAGTTTCTAGCTAATTGCCTATTATCTCTATTAGTAATTCCAGATTTTTTATTGGAAAAAATAGTGTATGAACCACAAACGAATACCCATCCCTCTCCGTACCGTGAAAGTGCCATAATTGTTGAGCTCGGGGGGTCACTAGTGTTTTGTGTTCTTGCAAGTTCAACTACCTCATTGTTAATATGAAGAGAACACCCAGAACAATAAGTAATTTCTTTTACCCCTTGAGTAATAGGGTGAGGGTAAATTTTTGATACAATAGGACATGATTCAAGCTGAAAATCAAAGTTTTGGTAATCAAATATCTGATTTGGAATAAGTTCAATACCAAAGTGCTTTAACAAACTATTCATATTCGTATTGAGCCCTTTATCTCCCCCAGCATTACTAAAAATCATCAGAATGTTACCTTCTTCCACAAAGCGGAGGATATTTTTTACTTCATGACCATAGAGTTTTGAACCATCAGGACACAAAAAAACCAAAACATCAGCAGAGTTGATAGAACTATACTTTATTGGAAATGTATCCAAAACGGCAATTTTATGTCCAGCTTCAGTGAGATCAGACTCTAAAATACTGAAATTGGAGAAAATTCTTCCTCTTTCTTTTTGTGTTTCATCGAATAATATCTTCATTGTTTTCCCCAAGAACAATTATTTCTTTTATGAAAATAGAGACATAGTCCTTTTAAAACTATTCCCAATTTTTGTAAAGGTTTATAATACAGAATTTCATATTTACAATGATGAGCGCCATTCAGTTAAAATGTAAGATATGCGGAGCACCTATTGACATAACTCCTGAAGATGCAGTCTATAACTGTAATTCTTGTGGTCAAGCTTTTACTGCTGATGGAAAAACATTCGAAAACCATTACTTTTTTCCAAATATCTTAAACAAGGATAAGATACATGAAATTATAAGCAAGTTTATAAAAAAGAATTCCTTTCTAAGAGGAATAAAAGACTATTCTATAAAATCTATTATGCCAATATTATTACCTTTTTGGATAGTAAAAACCCAAGCTAATACTCATTTTCTAGGATATTTGAAATATTCCGAAACTAGAACGCGTAGGACTTCTTCAGGAAGTATAAAATCAGAATCTGTAACCGTTTACAAACCAATTGAAGAAGATATAAATGAAGAAAGAACAGATATTATTCTAGCAAGAAGAGCTACAACAATCTTTGGTTATAAGAAAGTAAAGAAGTTGATAGAAGAAAATATGCAAAATATGGTTCATTTTGATATTGACCTTTTAAAAGATAAAGAGCAAGAATTCCAGTATTTATCTACAGAGTTTAGTGATATTGATGCTAATCAACTAATTAAAACAAAGATTTTTGACGAACATAGAGCTAGAGCAGAAAAAAAATGTACAAAAGTTTTTGATTGTTATACTCAAATATCTTTTCTTGGTACTTTTTTCACCCATTTTCCAGTATGGGAAGTCGAATATGATTTTAAAGGAGAAACATATCGTGTCGCTATAAATGGAAACACTGGAGAAATAATCAAAGGAGAAATTCCTGTAACAAAGTTATTCAGAATAGTGAACTTTTCAATTTCAATTCTTCTTATAGTAGGTGGAGTGCTTATTAATTTCTTCTATGGAAAGAGTGCGGGATTTGTTCCTTGGGTTACTGGAGGAATAGTAACATTTACGCTATTTTTCACCGTAAATAATACTTTCAAACCCATGAGTGTCGTAGATTAGGAGGAGAAGGAAAAATGAGTAAAAATACTAAAACTATAACATGTCCTCAGTGTTCGGCACCTGTAGAAATTGACGAAACACAAACTGTTTTTACTTGTCCCTATTGTCAATTTACTTCAAAGATTGAAGACAAAGAAGAAAAGTTTGAACACTATATGCTTCCTGTAAAATACAATATAATTGATGCTAGAACGGAGTTAATTGGAGATTTAATGAAAAATCCAGGCGTCCCGGATGATTTACATAATAAGCTCAAGATCGTTGAATATGAATTAAAGTTTATTCCATATTGGATTATTTCTGTACACAATCACACTGAATATACAGGAGAGGGAGAGTACGCTACATATCATGACAGATTTAAATCTGGTTGGAGAAAAATTCGTTTTCATCTAAAGCCAGAACAAGGAGTTTTTGATGATGAAAGAGAATTTACAATATATGCAGCAAAAGAGATGGATAAAGACCTTATAAATTTCCAAATTTCAACAAGAGGAAAAAGATATTTCCAAAGACAAGAGGTAGAGAAAGACAACGCTGTAATTGAGCCAAGCATTATCAATCTTGAGCAAGCAAAACTTCAAGGAATCGCATTAATTAGAGAAGTCCATAAAGGGTTAATATTAAAAGAAATTACTAGAATTCATCAAGTGGTAGATAATCCTAAAGTTACAAGCGTTTTCCTTCTTCACATACCTTTCTACTTCATTAAATTCAAGGTAGGTAGAAGGCATTATCAAGCAAAAATAGAAGCAAACACAGGAAGAACAGTTGTAACACAAATACCAAAAAAAATAACTTATACTCTACAAGTAACGTTCTTAGGCATATTTTTTGCTTTAGTTGCTCTACTTTCAGTTATTCTGTTATTATCCTCCATCTCTCCAGTTGGACTTTTCTTATTAATGTCTGCTTCTATGTTCTCTATTAGAACTTTTCAAGTGGGTCTAAGAAGAAAATACAAGGAAAAAGAGGATTAAACAGTTCTTTTCTATTTTTAATTTCTTTTTTGTTCAAAAATAATGAATTCTATAGAAAATTTTGTTTAAAAACTTCAAAATCACCATGTGAATAAAGAACCATATATACTTCCCTGAGATAAGAGGAATGGTTATTGAAAAAATCCTCAAAAACGGTACGAATTATTTTAGCGCATTCAATAAGTGAAAAACCCGCAATTCCTGTCCCTATTGCAGGAAAAGCAATACTTGATAATTTATACTGCTCTGCAATTTTTAGAGAATTGATTACAGAATCGCGAAGACTTGAGGCAGTAGTTTTTCCTCCTAGATGCATTGAAGCAGCATGAATTACATATTTCGCTTTAAGGTTTCCTCCATTTGTAATAGTAGCTCCGCCTAAAGGAATTCGTCCATGTTTGTTACACTCTTCCTGAATTGATGGACCTCCCTTTAGTCTTATTGCCCCTGCCACTCCTCCTCCAAGAATTAAATCTGTATTTGCAGCATTAACTATAGCATCAACATCAAAATCAGTTATATCTCCTCGTGCTAAGTAAATTTTAGTGTTGTTGATCTTCATTGAATACATACTAAGAATATTAAACAAAATGAATATTTTAGTCTTCTCACTAGATTTGTTCTTTATTAAAAGAGCATATCAGAGCATAGACCTCATCTTTTGTTTCAAATCCTAATTTAGAGTATACTTTAATTGCAGATAAATTGTCTTTTTCTACCCACAGAAATATCCTTTTCACTCCTTGTTTAATAGCTTTCAAGCATAAGTGAAAGGTTATTAATTTTCCATATCCTTTTCCTCTGTATTTTTCATTGACCCAAATATCTCTAAAAACACAAAGAGAAAACCTATTATTTGTTACTAAATGAGGAATAAAACCGACAGCAACTAATTCATCGTCTATTATTATACCTGAACCACCTAAACCTTTACTAATCTTAATTGTTCTCCCGAGTTCTAGAAGCTTTCCATGTTTTTTTTCATCTAGATCCACAACATCAAGTTTCGGTAAGTCAAGTTTAGAATTCTGAAACTTTTCAATATTGAGTTCCATACATATAAAAAGGTTATACTTTCTTGTTGTTACTGATTTTTCTACCAAAGTACATTTTGAAAAATGATCAAAGACTAATGGCAACCATTCCTTATTAAAAGACAAAGAAAATGAAGGGTAATTATCTTTAATTTGGTGAACTAAATCTACATTTGGTTCTCCGTAAAGGACTACATAGTGCTCATATGAACAAAGCACTGATTGTCCTATAATTTGAAATTTTAACAATTCTGGAAACTTATAGTAATTATCCACCATATAACAAAATCTTGGTAGATATTTTTCTGCTAGATCTAAGAATTGCGAAGCCAGAATCATGTTTTTGTATTTACAACTCTTGATTAAAAGTCTATCTTCCTCGTACTTCTTTTCATCGATTTTGTTGAAAAAATTTTTGTCATTCAAAAAAATACAAAAAGAAGAAGGTTTTTATTTTACAAAACGACAAATAGGTGATTGCAATGATGTTATTAACACCAGACAAAGAAGAAGAATCTTTTGAAGTAAAAGAATATGATGTAGGAATAATAGGACTAGGTCCCGCAGGATTAACTTCTGCTATCTATACTTCTCGTGCAGGTTTATCTGTGGTGGTTATAGGAAGAGACTATGGAGGACAAATGGGATTAGCTTTAGAAATAGAAAATTATCCTGGTTTTGAAAATATTTCTGGAATGGAACTCACAGATAGAATGAAAAACCAAGCTGAGAAATTCGGAGCAAAAATTGTTTTTGCAGAAGTAGATGATATTTACAGGAAAGAAGATAAACGATTCTTAATTAAAACCGACATGGGTGAATATCTAGTAAAAGCACTAATCTTAGCAACGGGTGGAAGACATAGAGAACTAAATGTTCCTGGAGAAAAAGAGTTTATTGGAAGGGGGGTATCATATTGTGCTACTTGTGATGCTTCTTTCTTTAAAGAAAAAACTGTAGTCGTTGTAGGTTCAGGAGATGCTGCTGCAACAGGAACTTTAGCTTTAAGCGATGTTGGAGCTAAAAAAATCTATTGGGTAAGTAGATCTGATTACATGAAATGTGAAAAAATATATTTAGAACGAGCGGCACAAAGAGACAATATCGAAATACTTTACAAAAAACAAGTAAGTGAAATAAAAGGAACAAATACTGTTGAAGAGATAGTTTTTAATGATGGAACAACCCTAAAAGCTGATGGAATATTTGCAGAAATAGGAAATATACCTAACACAGAATTAGCAGTAAAACTAGGCGTAGAACTTGAAGACAATCTAATCAAGATAGACGATGAATGTAGAACAAACATCGAAGGAGTCTTTGCTGCAGGAGACGTTACTTCAAAGATAAAGAATCCACTATCAAGACAAGTTACAACTTCAGTAGGTTTAGCTACAATTGCTGCAATTTCTACAGCGGATTATCTTCAAGCAAGATATACAATTCAAGAATAATCCTTTCTTTTTTTATAATATAAAAAAAAAGAAATTACATATCTTCAACATCTAATAAGAAGACAGCAATTATATTTACAATTAGAACAATTTTTTGCGTTAAAGGAATAGAATAGTCAGGAATAGCTATACCAACTCGATCAAAGATAAAAGCGAGTACATGGAGTATTACCACCGCAAATACAATAAAAACGAACACCACATCAAAACTTACATGCATCTTTCCTTTGTGTTTGTCTTCTTTCTTCATTCTAAAGAATCTAAGAGCTTGACAATCAAAGTCTAATCCTCCAAAGCTTATCACAAAAGTAAAAGCTCCAATATAATGAAGAAAATAGAAACTAGAATGATCATAGGGAATTGCAATCCCTACTGCACCAATTGAAATGGCTAACGACCATATTGCTTTTCTAATACGATAAGTAAGTTCTTTTGTAACTAAGTAATCGATAAAAATTGAGAAAGAAATAACAGAAATAAGACTAAATCCAATGATCATTATCAAAGAAGAAGTACCGTTTGGAATACCAGTTTCGCTATTTATTCCGCCAAGATTACTGATGGCTTCATTAAAGAAATCATAAGGTTCTGGATAGAAAAACCATGCTAAACCTATAGTAAATATAATTACTATGGCTATAATCCAAATCAACCAACGAACTATTTTTTGCTTATTCATAGAATTCATAAGAAAATGTCACTTTAAAGTTTAAAATATTATTGCAAAAATTTCAATCGCATCATTAATTCGGTGAATTAAATTTATTAAGTACAAAGCATTCTTTGAATTGATGAAACAAACCTTTCAAAGGTATCCTGATTTAGAATCTTATTTAGAGAGAACTGCTCATGGAATAATGTCTTTAGTTGAACCTTATTCAGTACTATCTTATGGTTGTTTAACTCTAGATGATTTTTCAAAAAAATATAGTACAATTGAGCTAATAGTTATTTTGAAAAAGGGGCTATGGGCTCAAGACTATGACAAAATTTCAGAAATTGTTGACTTCACATTTTCGATAAACAATGAATATGCAGAAAAAACTTTGATCTACTTTTTGCCTTTGGAGATGATAGAAAATCCAAGAGTAAAATTTGATAATCTAGAAGGTATGAAAATTCACGGAAAAGAACAAGAAATAGTAACAAATTATCCTTTGTCTCCAATTGATGACTTTTTGGTTAGAGAAAAAGGAGAAACAATAGCAGGAGCTGAAATGAGAGAACTTTTTCCTTTACCCCCTTCAGAATTCTTTTGGAATGTGTTTGTTGAAAATATAGCTTTAATAGAAAAGTGGACAAAAGAGTATCCATTTCAGCAAACTGCAAACCCAGACTATTTTATAGCTGTTAATAGATTACTCTATTTTCCAAGATTACTTTATTCTATCAAAGAAAAAGGAGCAATAGGAAAAACTAAAGTTGTATATTGGTTTTCTTCTGAATACCAAAATGAAATAGGTGATTTTATAGTTGAAGTTGGAGTCAGCAGAAAAAAAGACTTACCTTTAGTAAATATCCTCGATATTGAAGAAAAGAGTATGAAGCTTTTGGATTTCTGTATCAAAGAAGTTTTAACGACACATAAAGTGAAATATAATGGATTAAGTGATCTCATCATAAAAAGAGAAGAGGTTTATGATTATTCTAGGTTCTTCATGGAGATTAGAAATTTATTGATATAGAAAAAAGAACAATAATCCTCTAACTGATGATGTATTTAGAATATATAAAAGAAACTATTTTATTTTTCAAATCAGATTTCTTGGAAATAGAAAAAGTGAATTGTATAATTTTTTACGAATAGGCTGTATACTCAAAGTAATAGTAAAATTTATAAAAAAAACAACTTTTTTTTTATCTGATACAAAAAAAGGAAATCTCATGCTATCAGAACATGTTTTCTCAAAAAAAGAAATGTTAAACAAAAACTTAATTGATTTATTCAATTTTGCTGACGTTGGTTTGTACAAAATATCAATCAAACCAAAAATCAAAATTTTGTTTTGCAATGAAGTTATCAAGAATTTTCTAGGAACTCATTATGATAAAATTATAAATGAACCTTTAAAAATCAAAAATTTTCTAACTAAATCAAGTGTACAAAAAATAGAAAATATTTTAGAAAACAAATCAGATTTTAACGAAATATTTGTAGAATGGAAAATTAATGAAGAAAGTATAATTTTGAAACATATTAATCGCTTCATATATAATGACACTGGTGAATTAATAGAGATTTTTGGGATGACCATTAATGAAACAGATAAAATTCAACTATTAAATGAGCTCAAGGAAAGTGAAACAGGTTTAAAGACACTCAATGAACTATCTTCAATTGAAAACAAGGCAGCTAATAAAGAGCAATATTTTCAATTTATGCTTGATTTGTTAATATCCAGATTCAAACTTAATTCTGGAAGTGTATATAAAAAATCATATAATTCTGAATACGTTTTAGTTTATGAGTATAATTCTAAAAAACATTTTAACAATTTTTCTTTAAATCATAAAAGTAAGAAACAGAAAAGAGCCGATAATCTTAATTTTGCAAACAAAATTCAAAAAGGAAATTTTAATGAAATTAATAAGTCATTCAATATAACTAGCTCAAAATTCAAGTTTTTTGTTTCAATACCCATATATTTTGCAAATTATCAGTATGGCCTAGTGCTTTTAGTGACCAATAACAAAAGAAGTGATTTACTCAAGCATTTTACTGCAGGAGAAGAATTTTTAAAGAAAGTTCAATCTTGTATTTCTTCAGCAGTTATGCGTTACATTTTATCAGAAAATTTATTTTTGTTAAATAAAAAAACAACTAACATTAACAGAGAATTAGTAGAATTTAATGAGACAATTAGTCATGATATCAAAAACGGTTTGTCTTCAATAGCTGGTTTTCTTGAACTTTATGAATTGAAAAAGAATAAAAATTATCTAGATAAAATTTATTCAAAGATTGAATATTTAACTAAAATTCTTGAAAAGAATCTTGAATTAGCCAAAGCGGGTCTTTCTGTTAAGTTAAAAAAAGTTAAACACTTTGAAGAAATAGTCAAGGAAGTTGCTGAAATTACTATCCCTCAAGAGATAGAATACATTCAGGAAAATTTCACTATTGATCTTTTCTGTGATGAAGAAAAAATTAGACAAGTTTTCACAAATATTTTTAACAACGCTGTTAAACATGGAAACCCAACGAAAATAGTTGTCGAATTTATCGAGAGAAAAACAGATGTTTTATTCATTATTTCAAATAATGGAAAAACTATTCCTGAAGAGAATATGGAGTTAATTTTCAACCATGGTTTTTCTACAGATGGAGAAAGTACTGGAATTGGTTTATCTATAGTAAAGAAGATTTTAGAAACACATAATGGAACAATTACAGTTGAATCTTCTCCAGAGTTAACTTCGTTTACCATTTCTTTACCTAAACAATAAGATTTTTTCAAACTATTATGCGTTTATTTCTCAATCATAAAGCTTTGTTTCATTTCCATTTATTAACATAAGTTTAAAAAGTACGAAGTAAAGAAAGTAATAGAAAAATTATGAGGTTATTATAATGCCAGAAGTTATAGATTGGTTAACTGGAAAGGGAGATGAAGTCATCTTTAGACACCCTCGAACAGAAATAAATTGGGGAGATACTGTAAATGTTCTTCCAAATCAATTAGCGATTTTTATTAAAGATTCTAAAGTTTACGATGTGTTAGAACCAGGAAGACATTTAATGAAAACACAGAACATTCCTCTTCTAACTAGAGCCCTTTCAGCTATAGTAGGATATGATAAGAATCCATTTCATTGCAGCGTAATTTTTGTGAATATGAGCCAGTTCCAAGGAAAATTTGGAGGAAGAAGTCAAACTAAAGAACTTGCTCCACTACAATTCTTTGGAGACTATTTCTGGAAAATTAAGGACCCAAATCTCTTTGCTTTTGAAATTGCAGGAAACAGGAATATTTTTACCACTTCAGCTTTTAATGAATTTTTCAGAAACTTCTTTGTACAAGAGGTTATGTCGGTATTGTCAGAAAAAAGTATAGTCGACATTCTTCAAGATCTTGAGTTAACAAGTAACGCTGTTGAAGATGCAGTTGCTCCAGAACTTGAAAAATTAGGAATAGAACTATTAAACTTAAAATTTGGTGGAATAGACACAACACCAGAATACAGAGATCGATTGTTCTGGATGAGAGCAGGAGTTGCACCAGAAAAAATACAACAATACTCTGGAATGGCCAAAGTTGCAGAAAAATTACCAGAAGGTGGTGGAGGAGGACTTGCGGGAGCAGTCGTTATGAACAATCTTTTCAGCCAGAATCAAGTTCAAAAAGCTGAAGAAATTAAATCTAGTGGAAAGGTAGATGAAGCATTTTTAACTTGTAATCAATGTGGAGCAACATTTTCTCCATCAGCAAAATTCTGTCCTCAATGTGGAGATCCAACAGATGATGAGAAAAAAGGTAAAGTAAAGTATTGTCCAAATTGTGGTGCTCAAGCTGACCCAACAGCAAAATTCTGTGGCGCTTGTGGTTTCAAACTAAAGTAAAAGTTACTACAATTTTTTTTGTTCTTCTTTTATTCTTCTTTTAAAAGAAATTTTTTCATTACTTTTTTTATCTCAACTAAATTTCTAAAAAACATATTTTTGAAAAAAAAATATGAGAAAAAATGAGGGGAGATATTATAGAGTAAAAGTAAAGTCTTCCCAACCGTCTAATTCTTCAATATAAAATGAAAAAGTAAATGTTTTTCCTACTACCTTGTCACCCCAATCAAAAAGTATATCCAGCTTTATTGATTGATCACTTGCAATAACTACGCCAAGTCCATTTCTAACAGGATGTTCAACATTTTCATCCCAAGGAGCACTTGAACCATCTAACCAAGTAACGTCTGTGCTATCACTTATTTCATATACAAAATCAATACTAGTATCAGGATCCCATGAAAACTTTATCTTAGTTACTGTTACATCTGTTAAAAGCATATTTTGCATGTAGAACCATACTTCTCCTCTTGAAGCAAATAATAATCCTCCTCTACCGTCTTTTCCTCCTTCTCCGGAAAAGGTAAATACAACATTTTCTATCGAGATAAAGATTTCTTCATAATTTGAATTACCTGGATTTCCAGTGTTATCATATACTATTACAGTCATTGAATAATTACCGTCTGCTAACTGATAAGTATTGAACTCTAATGTCCATTTTTTAGTATCTGTGTTATATGTAGCGTCTATATCTCCATCTATTAGTTCAAATGAGAAAGTATGACCAGTTAGATTCATAAATACTAAGTCAAAGTATTTCTCATTTATTCCTGATGGGTCTGAAGCATATACTTCAATTGTAATAGTTGCAGACAAATCCCAAGATTCATTTGCGGGAGTAATTATGGTGACTGTTGGCCCATTATTATCTTCTAAATTAAATGATCTTCCAGCGATGTTTACATTACCTGCTTCATCCACAACACGTAAAGTGAAAGTATATTGATCTTCAGGAAGAGTGGACGTTTCTGTTCCAGACATAATATACTCTCTTGTAGTTTTTGTTATTCCCTCAATTGTTGAACCTGCAGAAGGATAGATATCTCCTTCTATAATTAATTCTTGGAGATATAACCCTGCCCCATCGATGGTAAGAACCCAAGACACGTTTACTGCTTGACCTTGATTTACTGTTATAATACCTGATGTTGTATCATTTAGATATAAAGTTATTCCTATTGCATTGTTATCAATACCAAATAAATAGGTCTGCTCTATTGACTGATTTAGTGTATCATTTGTCTTAAATACTAATTTATAGTTATTGTCATCTGGATATAGACTAGTATTGATGTTTTGAGTTATATCTTGGTCTAGAGCAATTGCTGTATCATCAGGATAATAGAAATCATAAGTTACTGCAGAAGCTTTAAATCCTCCTGTAGATACTGCTTGAGGATCAAGTATTCCACTTGTCCAACTATTATTTACTGGATTGATAACTGTTAAACTTAATGGCTCAATAGTATTAACATACTTTAAGTTATCTTCAGCAAGAACAAAAGAACCATCAATTAGTGTTACTCTTATACGGAAAGTATTATCTCCTAATCGTATTAGAGGAACAGGGTTGAACGATATTGCGATGTCAATACGCTCGGAGACATCTACTTCTAATGGATAAACAGCCCCGACCAGCGTTGAACTATTAACATAAGCATTACTATATTCAACATTTTGTATTGTAATGTTTATCTTGGAAATAACCGCTTGAGCTGTTCCAGTATTTTGCAATGTTATATAAGTTATATCTACTGCATCATCAGAATCAGTATCAAACCATTGAGCAGTAATGATAGAAATAGATGCGCTTCCTTGTATCATTGGAACTACTAAGAAATAAACTAGAGAACCAGATACAACTACCAAACTAATAAGTAAAATTGTTGCAATGACAGGGGAAACAGCTTTTCTTCTCTTTAATAATTTTATAAGCTTCAATTTTATTTACCTCTTTCTACACAATATTTTTCTCTACCTATATGATTTATTTTAATCTATATATATTTTAGCCTAATCTAGAAATACTAATAACTAGTTTATTATTAATCCTTATAAGGAGTATTTTCGTGCTAGTACACAATGAAAAATGAAAGCTTTTTTCCTACTATTCAATCAGCAATAGACTATGATAATTTTATCAATTGGGAAATTAGATTGAAAAGAGAAATTCCCTTTCTTTTGCAATATTTAAGAAAGAGAACTATACTAGATATCGCTTGTGGCTCTGGAAGACATGCTATTGCTCTTTCAGAGAAAGGATTTAGAGTAGTGGGAATAGATTATTCGACTAATATTATCAAAATTGCTAAAGAAATTTCAAGAAATGCAAATAATGTTGCGTTTTTTGTTATAGATGCTACAAATCAAAAATTAAAAGAATTTTTTATAAGTAAAGAGTATAAAACCTTTGATAACGCAATAATTTTGGGAAACTCTATTGCGAATATGGGGAGTTTAGAAAAAGCAAAAAAGGTTATTGAGAATATACATAGTATTTTGGAAAACAAAGGTAGATTTATTGCGCAAACTATAAACAAACCTAAAAAGCCATATTTTTTACCTTTAAGGAAACTTGAAAGAGGTATAATGCAGAGAGTAATGTTTCCTGTTTCAAATAACCAAGATGAGCATAATATTGAGTTACACTTTAAACTGATTGATACATCAAACCTTACTTATTTAGAAACAAAGATAGACAAACTGTACATGTTTTCTGCTAAAGAATTCGAAGACTTAGTAATTAAAATAGGGTTCAAACTTATCAAAAAATTTGGAGGTTTTAATTTCGAGCCTTTCTCTTCTGGTGAAACTAAAACTGTTGTTTGGGTCTTTGAAAAAATTTAGTTAATAGTCGAATCAATTAACTTAAAAGACCATCTAAATTTATTCAATTGAAAAAAAATGACTCAAGAAAAAAAAGTTTCTGTAAAGAAAAAAGCTTATGTTTTGAACGATGAGCTTGCTGATAAAATTCGTCAAGAAATGAAAGCCAAAAATAAGCGATTTTTCAACATAATGGGTTCTATTGGAGCTGGAAAAACAGCTATTCTTGAACAATTAGCTGAAAAGTTATCTAAAAAATATAGAGTCTTTGTTATTAACGGAGATGTAGCAACCACAATTGATGCAGATAGAATTGCTGAACATGGAGCAAAAACTGTTCAAATTAACACTGGAGGAGGTTGTCATCTTAACGCTCAACTTATCCAAAATGAACTTTCTAAAATCAATATTGATGATTATGATATTTTCTTTGCTGAAAATGTGGGCAATCTAATTTGTCCTGCTAATTGGGATGTTGGCGCTGAACTAAATATAGTTGTAGTAAGCATTACAGAAGGACAATATGTTGTTAAAAAGCACCCTATCATGTTTAAAGGAGCTGATATTGCCCTAATTAACAAATGTGATCTCAACATTCCTGGATTCGATGCTGATGCTCTTGTAAAAGACTGTTCAATGATTAAATCAGATATGAAGGTTCTCAAAACTAGCGCTGTGACAGGAGAAGGAATAGAAGAATTAATAGCCACTTTAGGTATAGAATTGTAAAGGGATAATATAAATGCATGAATATAGTTTAGCTTCAGCAATTGTTGACCAAGTTGAGCAAATAGCTCTAGAACATAAAGCTGTAAGAGTAAAAAAAATCATTGTTTCAGCTAGTCCTTACGAGCTTATTATTCCTGAACTTCTGTATGGAGCTTATGAAATCATTATTTCAGAACGTGATATGTTTAAAGGCTCTACTTTAGAGTACAAAGTACAAAAAGCTGAAATTACTTGTTTAGATTGTGGATACCAAGGAGAACCTGATGAAGAAGGAGACCCTGAATTCGCATATAATTTTAAATGTCCAAAATGTGGGGGAAGAGATACACACATTAATATGAAGAGTATGGTTATCGAATCCATTGATTTAGAAATTCCCTCTAAAAATGAAGAAGAGAAGAAGGAAGAAGTTACTAATTTAAATCAATAAAACGCAAAATTGCTTTTGCAGGAGTTGTTACTTCCTCATAAAGTTCAATTTTTTCTTTTTTTATAAAATAATCTAAAGATTGCATTACTTTTACGTGAATTTCCAGAGGAACATTCCAAAATCTGGAAAGAGATTGACTTTTTATAATCTTGTAAATTTTTTCTAACTTTATTTTAGCTCTAATTTCTTTATTTTTTATAACTTGATTTCCCCACTTTTCGAGTTCTTTTTCTACCTTATCGAGAGAATTTGAAGGTGTAAAATAATTATTTTTTTCCAATTCATTCACATAATAGGAAACAATAATGTTATCATACAAGCTTGTATAAAGATCTCCAATACATACATTTTTTGAAACTGACTTTAATTGTGTATAAAACTTCGTGATTGGCTTAACAAACTGGATTGTGTGTATCATTGAAACCAAGTCAAAAGAATGGCTAAAAGGTATTTCTAAAGCATTAGCTACACAAGTATAAACAGATCTATTTCTTTGTTTAGCAACTTTTAGCATTTCTTTATTTATATCAATTCCGTACAATTCTACATTTTTTGACCAAAGAGAAAGTTCTGCTCTTCCTGTTCCTATTCCAATACTTAACAAAGAATATCTTTTCTTTTCTGCACAATTAGTTCTCAGATAATTAATAACCTCATTTCTAAAAAAAAGTAAAAGTTCTTCTGGTACAGGACGAGTTTCGTCATACACAGACGCTAGATGACTAAATTTATGTAAATTCATTTCATTTCCCAAAAAATACGGTCAAATTCGTAGATCCTTTCACTTTTATCCTTTCTCACTATCAAATCATCCTCGATTCTTATACCAAATTTTCCCGGTAAATAAATTCCAGGTTCATCAGTATGTACATTCCCTGCAACTAGTGGCTGTTTATTTCCTTTAACAATATATGGATGTTCATGTATTTCTAATCCTAATCCATGCCCAAGCCTATGAGTGAAATATTTTCCATATCCTTTCTCGTCTATAATTTTTCTTGCTTCAAAATCAACTTGCTCTGCAGGAACCCCTTCTCTGGATGCGTCTAATGCTTTATCATTTGCTTTTTGAACTATAGCGTATATTTCTAAAAACTTACTAGAAGGCTTAGAAAATGTAGTAGTTATAGTAATATCAGAGAAATATCTATCACAACTTGTTCCAGAATCGATTAATATAACTGAATCTTCTCTTAGTCTCTTACTTGATGCACTACTATGAGGAATAGCGCTGTTTTCGTCAAATTGAATCAATGCCCAACTTGGTTCTCTAGAGATTTCGCTCATTGTTTTTATAAGTTTGTTTTGAACTTCAACTTCTGTCATTCCAGTTTCTATTTCATTTAAAATAACTTTTACAGCTTTAATAGTAAATTCAGAAGCTCTTCTGATTCTTTCTATCTCTGCCTCAGTTTTTCTTCCTCTCACTTTATTAAATATCGTTGCAGCATTAAGAAAGTCTGAATTTGGGAATATTTCCTTAAATTTGAGAAAATTCTCAAAACGAGTAGTAGATTCAAGTGAAATCGTCTTTGGAGTGAAATCTAGTGATTCCTTTAATTTCAAATATGGATCCTCATCTTCTTTCCAACCCACTACATTCTTTATATTTGTAGAATTTTGCATGCGTTCTACTTCAAATTCAGGTGCAATAAGTAATGGTTCTTCATCTAGAAGAATTGCAGCACAGATCAATCTCTCTCGCATATCTAAAAATCCTTTAAACAGATAACCGAAGTTCACAGAAGGCGTTAATAGAATCAAATCAACATTTTCCTTTTCCATTAATCTTTTAGTTTGTTCTAATCTTTTTCTATAATTTAGAGGTTGCACAATCAGAAATAAAAATTTGTTCTAAAAAATCTTTCCTCTAACAAACTAGTATCTATTTAACCTAGATCAATTATAATATAGAATCAAAAAATTTCTCCTTTTTCTTTCAAAAAAGATTCCACCTCATTTAAGAATGACTCTAGTTTATCACTAACACTCATTTCCTTGGCTTTTTCTTTAAGTTCTTCTTTATTTATAATCTCCATGTTTCTTATATAAACGGCGAGAGCATCCTCATAATCTTGCTCGGAACCATACTTTAATTTAAAGAGAACGATATTTTGTGGATTGTCAATTTTAATACTAATCCCGTCATATAGTCCAACAATAGATTTATCAATGCTTTCTCTCTCCAAAGCTGTGTATACACCCTTAATATCTATTCTAAACATACCATCTTTGTAAAAAATACTACAATGAGTCTGTTCATCAAATCCCTCAAAATCTTTCAATGTTGCATCGAAATTATTGCTTTTCAAAAAATTGACGAAATCTTCTCTGTCTAGTTTTGTATGATCGACAATAATATCAATATCCATTGTTAATCGGGATCTTCCAAGAATCAAAACAGAGACACCGCCTACTATTACATATGGAACATTACGTGAGTTGAAATACTCAACTAAGACTTTCAAACTTTCTGATATTGGATCATTCAATCTAATCATCCTTTGAATTGTTTTCTATAATTTTGGTTTTCTTTAAAGATAAGGCAAATTTAATGAAATTCGATGCTTCTTTAGTAAGCTGTTCTACTGTAAAATTTCTAGCACGATAAGCTGCTTCCATTACTTCTTTTCTTCGTTGCTTTACTCTTTTTTCATTTGGTTTTAGCGAAGTTTTCATTAATTACAAATAGTTTTTTCACTAAATAAATGTTCGTTTGTTTATACCCACTAATTAAATTTTTATATCTAACTAGCAAAAAATTTATTGAGTTCTAAACCAAATTTAAATTATGTATCTATCATTTTTTTATTCGCAACAAAAAACTAGGCCTTTCACAAAGTTCGTAGAGATAGAACTTGAGAGAGATGAGCTGTATAAAGCATTCACTGAACTGGATGAACCTGAAGAGATAAGTAAAAAGTGGATTGTTTTTGCTGAAGATTGTTCAAAACATTTGGCATCAATAAACAGTTTAGCTTCCATGGCTTTTGAAAGATTATCAGAAGCTTATTCAGTTGATGAAGATGAAGACGAATCTGTTCTTCCTTTACATAGATTGCTTTATGGTTCAATTGCCAATCAAATGCTTTCTTTAACCCAATTTCAGCTAAAACTTGGAGTTCTTATATACATTTACTCTCAAGTAAGAAATCGTGGAGTTTTCTCATATGCGCCTGAGGATTATCAATACTATTATTATATTCAAGCAAAGGAAACTTTGGACGATGTATTGTATAGAATTATGGAAAAGAAACTTCCTGAGCCCGCAGAAGAAGGATTTACCCCCACTCCTACAGTAAATGATATGATGAATATAATGTTTCCCTTACTAAAACTAGAGCAGAGAAAAAGGTTAATTCCAATTCTAAAACAAATCCCTGATCATGACAAAAATCCATTAATTATTAAAAAAATAGGTGACTATGACAGATTACAAGGTATAACTTTAATGTCAAACATTATAGAAATTATGGAAAATTCTGCTGTTGATTTCTGGTGGAAAGACCCTATTTCCACCCTTTCAATATTAGATCATGCTTTAGAGCATTTTAATTTAGTAGTAGAGCTCTGGAAGGAACAACCAGGAGAACTCACTGCTCTAGCTTCAAGAATAGAACAGGATTATATCCCAATTGTTTACGGTTCTCGTTTTATTACACAATCACAGCATTTTGTTTCGTTAGCAGAAAGTGCGCTGGAGTCATTTGATATCGACTATGCATCCAAATATTATGACCAAGCAATGAAAAAACTTGAAGAAGCTAAAGAATATTTATTTAAATCTAATAACATTTTAGCAAACCAGCTTTATGAAACAATAAAAAATCAAGAACAAGAAGTTCAAATAATTAGTACGTTAACTAAACTTTCTAATTTATTCTCTTTAATTATGAATGATTTAGTTATAGAAAACAAGGAAAAAGCAATTGAATTATGCGATAAAATTAACCAACTAATAAAACTACTAGAATCTTCTATTCCTATTCCTTATCTATATGGAATTTCAGTTAGTTATGCAGCAGCAGCTTCAGCACTAGTTAAAGTGGTTGAACAAGATGTTTCTTACTTAAATATCATAGATCGTTTTATGAGTCAATTTTCTTTTCCTCTCAATTCAATGAAAGAAGCAATTGCAAATATTAACTTGAATTCAATTCGCATAAATGACAACAATCCCAGATTAAGCTACTCCTTTCTTCGTGAAATCGAAGAAAATCTCAAATACCTGAAGAAAGCTGTAGAAATGCTTCCTAAATTTCTTAATGAAAAAGTACTTCAACAAAAGAAAATCAGTGCGATATTATATTATGTAAGATCATACATTGCAGAAAACAAGATTTACATTTATGCTGATAATAACATCGTATTAGATTTAATTCTAAGAGCTAGAGCTCATTACTTTGCAAAGAAAGCAGAGCAGCAAATTGCAGATACTGATGAAAAAGAGCTTCTAAGTCTAATTAAAAACAGAATCTTAGAAACAAAATCTTCTGGAATTGTTACTGAAACAAATCTTTTGTCTTTAGGATTACAAACAGCTTATAGTAAAACAGTTAGAGATGTTATTGAACAAATTCTTTTGTTTTATGACCAAATTGAAAAGCCACCTGAATTCATCTTAGAATCCGTGAAAAACCAGTTTGAAAGTATGACAGAGTTTAAAGAGTTACTTAACTTAATGGAGCTTGACAACAAGGAACTACTTGCTTTACGTCAAGAAATCACCCTTAAAGGACACGAGATCAATTGGGTTTTTGTTGAGAGAAGAGAAAGTTTTATTCCAGCAACCAAAAAAATGTTTACAACCATAGAATCTGTGCTTTTAGGAGAACTAGCTGCAGATATGGGAAAGAGAGATGATGCAATTAATTACTATACAAAAGCAAAAAAGAATCTATATGAGATAAGTGATATATTAAGCAAAGTAGCGAAATACATTGAAGATAACAAAGAATTACCTAGCTTGATCTATACTTTAGCTTTATTCACCCAAGAGAATTTAAATGCTATAAGAGACAGAAGAAAGAGAAATGAAGTTCCTTACAAAGAAATTGTAGGAATACTAGATTATCTAATCCTTAACCTCTAAAATTTCGATGAATGTGATACTATGAACAAAGAGCTGATCGTCAAAAGAAAAAATGTTCCAGTAAGTATTATTGGCTTAGAATATTCTGGTAAAACGACATTCCTTAACTGGCTGATTAAACAGCGATTTACTAGACCTAAACCTACTGTAGGTTATAACTTTGAAGTTCTTGAAGTTGCCAACATGCACATTAACATTTTTGATCTTTCTGGTCATGAAAAGTTTAGAGAAAATATTTGGAAAAACTTTGTTCAATCAAGTGTGGGTATAATCTTTTTTGTTGATTCTTCTGATAAAAATAAGCTTAAAAAATCAGCAGAGTGGTTCTGGAAAGTTATTAATGAGTGGTTACAAGAGATATATTCTGAATATGCTGTCTTGTTCATAGCCAACAAAGCAGATCTAAAAAATTCTTTGGATTTGGAAACAATAATAAAAACTTTTGACTTGTATAAAATGTCAAAGTATTCTAATATTTCTTTTCAAGTTTTTAAGACTTCAATAAAAGAAGAACTTAATATACAGATAGCTTTTCAATGGTTGGTAAACAAACTAAATTCCATTACAAAAAACCAACATGTAGACATTCATGCCTTAATTATCTCTGATAAATTTGCAAACACTTTATACTCATATGATCCTCATAACATTTCCTCTGACCATGAGTTATTATCTGGCTTTGTCAATGCAATTAGTAGTTTTAGCAACGAATTATTGGGTTATGAAAATCTCAAACTAGTTAGAATTGGTAAATATTATGTCCTTATTTCTCAAGAACCTGATTATTCAGTTGCTATTTTTTCACAAAGTGAATCAAATCTCCCTGAAGCAAGAAGAGTAATCTATAACATACACAGAAAAATAAAAGAGGTACAAAAGAAGATACTTACTACAAAAGATTATCAAGAGATTGTCGAACAATTTATTTCTTAAAGAAGTTTCTTCCAAAAGAATTATAAAGACTTTTAGAAATGAAAGATTAAAGTATATTGTATATCAAATGAGAGTGTGACGATTATGGAATGTAGATTTTGTAAACTACGAGATATAGAAAACGTTGAAAAAAATGTTTATCACTGCAGTCATTGTGGTTACTCTTTTGAAGCGAGTAAGTGGGATATTTTCTACGATACACTTCTTCATATGCCTTTGTCTTCTTGGTTAGTTGCTAGTTTACTCTGGGGAAGTGCAATGTTAACTGGAATTGTTTTTGGTGTTGGATTCAACAGTAAATCATTATCAATTACAACGTTGTTTTTGTATTTATATGGTATAACAGCAGTTTTATATGGTGGGTCAAAGTCAGCTGACTATTTCCAAGCTTTATGGTTGTACTTCACTCAATGGATTAGAAGAAAAGATCCCCAATGGAATGAAATCCTTGAAGAGATAAGAAAAAGAAGAAAAGAGAAGATGGCTAAAAAATCTACAGCATCAGTAGTAGCTACTTCTGGAACACACATAGAAACAGATATTAGGCCATCAGAGATGAGAATTCCTTACTTATCTGCTTCATTTAAAGCAGGACTTATCACTACGTTATTTGGTGTAATCTTTTCTATTGTTTACGGAGTCATTTTTGCTTCTTCAATATAACTTCTTTAATCCTACTTTCTTTTTTTAACTAATTTTTTAAAAATAATTGAATGGAAAATAGGTTGTCAAAATTTGTAAGATTTGGCCAACCTAAGATATTGTAAAGAGATATTTCTATACTCATTCCGAATTTTTTGTTCAGCACTATTTAAGGAGTGTAAATACATTGAATAATATACCTTTGACCTCACATAAGCTCTGTAGGATTTGTAGAAATTAACAAAATCTTTTACTTTTGAAGGGCTTTCATTCATCAAAACCAAGTATTTTTCTAATAAATAATTAGCTTCTTTTCTTTTATTGTGATAATCTAGATCCATAGCTAGAAATGAAATTTCTTCTAAAATGTCTTGAATTCTTAAACTTTCATTAAATTCAATACAATCAAAAATTACTACTTTTCCACTATCTATGAAAATATTTCTTAATTGCAGATCCCCATGTCCATCAATAATTTTACCTTTTTCTAGCCTTGTATCCCAAAAAAATCTGTTTTTTTCCATAAAATTATACACTCTATCTGCAAATTTTTTGTTAAAAGGAAAATCCTCATAATTCTGTGTAGTTCGAAAATTCTCGTCCCATTTCTCAAAGATGTTGGAAAAAACGTCTAATTCTTTTCTATAAATATTGTTCTTATGAAATTCAGATATAATCTCAACAATTTTTTCAATTATTACTTTATCTATGGAATTTTTTTGTATTAGATTGATTAAGAGTTTTTCTTGTGGTATTTCCTTCATTTTCACTAGATACTCAATAACATCACCCTCACCATCAATCTTTTTATCTGAAGTAAAAGATACTAAACCCACATATAATTCAGGAGCTAATCTCTTGTTCAGCTCGACTTCTTGTTTACTTGCATTATATCTTTTTTGTAAAGTTGAAAAATCAAGAACATCTCCAAATTTAATTGTTTTTTTCATTTTATAAGCGAATTGTCCTGTTAAAAAAACCCAACTAACGTTTGTTTCAATAACTCTAATTGGTTCTTGAACAGCATGGTTATATGTTACAGGTTTTTTTAACTCATTAACTATAGCCTTTTCTGATAACATTTTCGATCTTTTCCATTATAGAGTTTTTATCATAAACAATATTTACTTTTATATGAGGTAATCTTGTAGGTTGAAACCTCTCTTTTAATTTCAAGTAAATCTCATAATTTGCATCGCTTAGAGTTCTACCTGTACGTTTTTCTCTTTGCTCAAATCTTTGTTTTATTAATGATTCTGGGCATTCTACAAATACAAGAATAAATTTTGCATCGAATTTTTCAGCAATTCTCTTTATTTTTATCCTAAATGATTCTTTGTAGAAAGTACCATCTATGACGCAACCTATATTCCATCTCAATAGTGTATAGAGAAGATAATAAATTATATTATAAACTACTACTCTGTTTTCAAAACTATAAGAACCTGCACCAAAGCTATTTTTTCTTACAGTAGGAAAAACTCTTTTTCTCACTGAATCTGTACTTATACGTTCTAATCTATATTTTTTTGACAGCCTTCTAGCTAATGTGCTTTTTCCTGTTCCAGGTAGCCCTGACAAAAGGATAACAAGAGGTTGTTTTTTTTTCATCCCCACCCATACTCACCTTTTTTTCTTGTGATCTGGGCAAACGAAAACCTCTTCTGTTTTAAATAATCCTTTTTTGGTCACTTTAATAGCATGTTTAGAACAAATGACTTTTCCACAGACATCACAATAGATGATATCATTGTCGCAAACTACATTGTTACAGAACGAACATTGTTTAACATGCTCTGTTGACACAACCTCTTTACAGACAGAACATACTGCTGCATGTTTATTACATATCACATCTCCGCTAATTGAACAATATATAGTATGATTTGCACAAAGTGTTCGACCACAAACTTCACAATCGTTTGATATTGACACTAATTGCATTTTAGGGGTTTTCTTTTCATAACAAGAATCACATAAGATGCTTATACTGGTTCCCAAAGTTGATTCAGCTATTCCTCTGATAAGTAATTCGTGACCTTTTTCATTAACTATATTTATTTCTGCTATAGAAACAGGAATGTATATTATTGCCGCATAGATGTCTTGGATTTCATTTTGATTCGGAATGCTAAATGATTTTTTCTTGACCAATTTATCAAGATCGTCAAGTACCTCGACTTTTGTTTGAGATTTAATTTTTCTGTCTAGTTCTTTAACAATTTCCACATCTTTTTCTATTTCAGAAGTATAATTTTTTATAACTTGAGGTCCATATTGTAAAGTTTCAACTGCCTTTTTGTAACGCTTCACATCTGCGTCTCTTTTATATTTGTACTTATTTGTTACAATTGGTTTTAGTGTTGCATAAATGCTCTTTGCTTCCTCAATCTGAGCTTGAAACTTTCTTACTTTGTCTCTTTTTTCAATCATCTTTGCAAAGTATTCATCTCTTTGTTTAGTTAGCTGTTTAATCCATGAATCGATTTTGTCCTTATATTTCTCTTCTATTTTTACTAACGAATCTTCGATATCTCGCTTCCATTCATCTTCATACATGCTTTTATCCATCCATAGTACATCCTGGAATGATTCAAGAATGGCTCTTGGTTTTCGTTGAACTTCTATAGTCTGGATGTTCGCAGATGGAGGTGCTATCAAGCTTCCAAGGTTTTTAAGAGGAAGAATAGAAAGGAGTTCTTCAAAAACATCTTCTGCTTGAAAAGGTATACTTTCTAGTCCCCATATTTTATCTTTTGAATCAAATTCTAATTTGTCCACTAGTGGAAAAATTCTTTTGATTGGAAAATCTAAAGTAATTTCTTCCTTAACTACTTCTTCTCCAACCTTGACTTCTATTTCTCTTTTTGCATTTATATTAAAGTCTAACAACAAAAATGGAACATAAGCAAGTTGAAGATAGTTTGTTCCTAGGTAGCTGAATTTTTTATCACCAAAAAACTTTGATAAAAGTTCTTTCAAATCAATCTTATCATATTTAAGATATTGTTTTTTGATTGTTTTAATAGACTTACTAAGATCTATTTTCTTAAGTTTATATTCTTCTTCATATTCTAATTTTTGTTCAGTAAAATCACTTGGAGTAATGTCTGTACCTATATCAAGTGTTTCTGAAGGGACTTCTGGAAAATCATCAAGTTCTTGCAGTCTTACTTCTGTATCTAAAAGACTTTCAACTTCTGAAAATTCTTGCAATTTAGACATCTCTTTTTCGATATCATCTAAACTTAATTCTTTTTCAATATCGGAGAAGTCCAAACTATCAATATCATAGCTGTAACCATTTACCTCTTTACAAATTGATGGTGGAGGGTTCTTGTAGAGTTTAGACACATCATCATCAGATAAAGCTTTGTGCACTGAATATAACCATCTGGTCTTGAAACGAATAGGCTTTGGATAATTATCTGGTGAGAGTAGATAAAATTCTCCTGGTTCAAAATTTGGAAGATCATCAAGAATAAATCTTGCTGTTGGATGTGATTGTATCATTTTTTCTACTGTTCTTAAATCCTGTGGAGCCATGAAACGACCAAAAAAGAATGTGGAGACCTGACCAAAAGCTTTGTAATCTACATCACTGATATTTTGTGTCGCAACTAACATTGACACTCCATATTTTCGACCTTGCTTAAATAATAGTTGTAACCATTTTTTCGTTGGAGGATTACGAGGATAAGGTGGAATTAATCCAGCTAATTCGTCAATATAGAAAATCAGTTGTGGTTCATGGGAAGGGTTAGAAAGCATATAAGTGTATAATCTTTGAGAGATAGTAGAGATATAGAGATTTTTCAATTTCTGCGTATTAAGTGTATTAAGATAAATAATTGAGATTCTACATTTTCCTTCATGAGAAGATGTTTTAAGCATTTGAATATTCAATTTCGGCCCTAAATTAAAAACTAAAGACTGAGCACCAACGGTTAAGAATTTTATATTCTTCACTAAAGTTTCTTTTTCTTTCTTTTCAAGAAGAGAGCGGTAAGATTCTGGCAAATAAGCTTCATCTGTATTGATAAGGTCCATTAACATCTTAAAATCTTGAACTAAGATATTTCTTTTCATAAACTCTTCGAAGAGAGCAGTAAGATAGGCTTTTACTGCTTTACCTTTATTTGAACTTAATTTATATCCAAGTACATCAACTAAATTGGTAGCCATTCCGTCTATAGCTAGTATTTTTTCTTCTCTATCCAGCTGAGTTGGAGGAGGAATCAATGGATTTATTGAGAGAGGAATACCCTTTTCTGAAGCTGGAGTAAAAATAACAACTTCAATTTTTTCTTTATATTCTTCGTAAAAATCTCTATTTACACCATATTTTTCAAGAGCTTCCCATTCAGCAACCATAGAAAGGCTACTTATATCTCCTTGAGGATCGATAATTATAGCAGGAATATTATTTCTAATTGCTTCTTCAATTACAACCTTACAGGCAACAGTTTTTCCACTTCCTGATTGACCAAAAATTGCAACATGTTTTTTCAAAGCTTTAGTTGGTAGAGTAACTTCTTCACCTGTTTCCTTACTTTTTCCTAAAGATAATATTGGTGCACTTTTTTCGTCATTCATATTCTTCAATATCAATGTGTGGTTGTTATCCTTAAACCTTTCCAAAGAGTTAACATAGATGAAGTTAACTTCAAAACAGATAACTACAAAATAAGTAAATTAAATAAAAAATTAGAAATAAGAAAAATTATTTTACAATTACTTTTGATTGTACAATATGAGGGCTCACACTTTTGTTAAAACGTACAACAACGTTATTTTCTCTTGATTTACGTTTTCCATGTATGCGAGTAATTTTTCCGATTATTTCTAGATTATTTTCAGGATTAGTTACTATAGCCTTCCTACCAATATAATTTGCTAAAGGCATTTCAATGTTCAGTAATTTTACAATTATTGAATTATTTGATGATCTCCCTACTTTATCATGAACTATAGTCTGTACAACACCATATGTTTGAGAAACAACTTTCTCTTTTTTAGGCTTTCTAGTCTTTGGTTTTTTAGTTTTAGGTTTTACTTTTGGAATAATTGGTTCCTTTTTCTTAACAGGAGTTATCTTTTCTTTCTTAGGTTTGGGCTCAGCTTTCTTCTTGGGCTCAGCTTTTGGTTCAGCTTTTGGTTTAGCTTTTGGTTTAGCTTTTGGTTTAGCTTTTGGTTCAGCTTTTGGTTTAGGTTCGGCTTTCTTCTTGGGTTCAACTTTTGCAGGAGTAGCTTTTTCACCAGCTGATTCTAGAATCTCTTTAGCTGCTCTTCTCATTTTATCAGCAGTTACTTTACCTACACCTGGGATTTCTGTTAACTCCTCAAGAGAAGCATTAGCAATTTTTTCTACAGTGTCAAATCCTCTCTTTTTTAGATCCTCTGCTTTTTTAGCACCAATCCCCGGAATATCAGTAATTTTTAGTTCCATTCTCTACACCTTACTAACTCAGAACTCAATCATTGTTTTAAAAATTTTTAGATTGATTTCAGAAAAGATAATAATAAAAAAGATAGAAGATTTTTAAAGAAACAATATTAACCTAAAAATAGTTTTTAATTAGAAACTTTTTCTTAACTATAATGAGTGAAAAAGAAATAATTTTAACTGGATTTGAACCTTTTGGAGAATCAAAAACCAATCCTACTTCGAAGTTATGTGAAAAAATAAATAATAAGATGTTTAGAGGTTATAAAATTATTTCATACATCATCCCTTTACATTTTAACAAAATAAATGAATTTATAGAAAAAATCTTTGAATCTCATATACCTTCTGCTTTTATTGCTACTGGTCAATCAAATAGAGATAGAATATCTATTGAACGAGTAGCAATTAACTTTGCTGATGCAAGAATCCCTTATAATTGTGGAACAAAACCACAAGAACAAAAGCTCTTCTCTGATGGTCCTGTGGCATATTGGTCTACTCTTCCTGTAAGAAAAATCAAAGAAAAAATGATTGAAAATAACATCCCTACAGAACTATCCTATTCAGCAGGAACATATGGATGTAATCAACTATTTTATTCTTTAATGCATTACATTACAAGAAAGAGAATCAATATTCCAGCAGGATTTATTCATGTTCCCTCTCTACCAGAGCAAGCTTTGAACAAAAAACTTCCCTCAATGTCATTAGAATTAATTGAAAAAGGGATAAAAGTAGCTATTGAAACTGTTATTATAGATTTAGAAGAAAAAAATGAAGGATGACAATGAAAGAACAGACTTTCCTTGCTATTAATTCAAAGGAATTTATAGAAGCAATAGCTAAAATTGAAAAAGAAGATTTAAATCTGAAAGTTTATAAGAAAGATGAAAAGAAAATCGTTCTTTTATTTTCCATTTTATTTCCAATAGCCTATTTTTCATTTCAAATATCTAAAGAGGAAAAAAATCAAATTTCTGTTAAAAAAAAGATAAATTACTTACCCTTGTTTATTATGTCAATTTTTTTACTTTCTTTTTTTGAGATTATTTTATATTTGACTTTATTTATAGTAGAAAAACAGAATGTTATCAGTTATTTGCTAATAGTTATATTCTGGTTTTTTATTACATGGTACTTTATGGTTAAGGCAATAGAAAAATTTGATAAAGTAATTTTTCTTGCTTTTAACATTAAAATAGAAAATTCTTGAGAAACTACTTATTCAATCGGATAATGAATATTTCTATCTTCATTTATTTCTTTTAAAATAATAGACATTTCATTTTTTACCCAATCGTTTTCCAGTGTAAGTAAATTGTAGTTTACCAAGTCTCTAAATGAGAAGTATCTAAGTCTTTCTATTTTATTAGCTGCATACTCTTGAGCCTCATTGACGAGTGATTTTCTGGCAGATTTCTTTATTCTTTTGATTGACCATGTTTCAGGAAGTATAGTTTTTTCGTCCAAGTTTTTAACTAGTTCCAATAATTTAATCGAAACTTGAAAAACCAAGAACCATCTTCTTTGATTCATTAAAATAGACATTAAGTTTACCAATTGTTGAATCTTAAACTTCAATATTTTTGCAGGATTTACTTGGTAATCTCTGATCCCTTGAAACAAAGCAACAAGTTTTATGACTTCATTTTCTGATTGCTCATTTTTTCTTTGTATTATCCTAAAAAAAATTGAATTTTTTTTCACTTGTAAAAAATCAATATTCTTTGTTTCAGTTATTACATCAAACTTGGATATTTTTAAAAAACAACAGCTAGGAGAAATACGAAAGAGATTTTCAATTGGTTTTTGTTTGTTTTCAACTAAAATCCTAATTAACCACTTTGTAACCCATCTATCAAAGTAGAAAATCTCACTTAATATATTACCTGTATTATCCGAAAATGTGATAGTGGAACAATTATTTGTTTCAGATATCAAAGCTTTATATTGTGAACGAGTTATAAAGAATTTACCAGAAGTGACAAGAATATTATCATTAATAGCATGCTTCATAATTTTGTTTAAAGTCTCAACATCTATTCTCTTCTCAATAGGAGAAATAACCTTAATCGGTGCAAAATCAGTTTTTTTATCAAATATTTGTCTTTCTTTGTCATTCATAAAAAAGTCAGTTATCAAGTCATTTGATAAGGATTTTAGTTTTTGAACATGTGAAATTAATTGCTCTACATTTTCGCAATTTAAGATAAATGTTGAAACATTAGTCTTATCTTTCTTTTTGGAATCAAAATGTTGAACAGTTCGTTCTAATAATTTAACAATATTACTCAATGCTTTAATTCCTCCAATAAGATTTTAATTATCTGCTCAACTGATATAAATAAATCAAAACCATATTTTTCTACAAATAATTCAACATCTGTTCTGTTTTCTCTGTAAATATTTTTGGGACAATAAACACCAACTACATTATCTAAATTAAATAATGACAAATCAATATCTTTTGTCCAAACAATTATTTTTGGAAAATTTCTTTTTTTGAAACCTTCAATTATTATAAGTTCAGAATCACTATAATCACCAATAAGTTTTATCGTTTTTTCCAGCGATAATTCATTAAAAGTAATCTGTGTTCCGTTAGAAAAAAGAACTGCAGTAGAGATAGCTCCACTAAAGAAGTTTTTATCTGAATCTTTACCATGATCAACTATTTGATGAGTAGGAGCCGATTTAATCGTTGACACTTTAATTTTTTTTTCACTAAGTTTTCTAATTATGCTTGTAACTAAAGTCGTCTTTCCAGTATTAGAAAAACCAACAATTTGGATAATTCTTTGTCTTTCAACTGAAATATTCATTATTATGAGAAAAAAAAATTAATAAAATTTAAACTTACTTACCTAATAATTTTTTTGCATTAGTAATATATTTTTCTGCAGTTGCTGGGCCGATACCTTTGATTTTTACTAATTCATCTATAGATGCATTAGCAAGTTTATCTACAGTTTCAAATCCTGCTTCTTTTAACAATTCAGCTTTTGACTCTCCGATTCCGGGGACATCCACAAGAGAAAACTGTGATACTTCATTTGATTCTTCATCAATTTTCATTGGAGTTGGAATTTCTGAATCAATGGTTTGTTTAGGTTTTGATACTTTATCTAGTTGATTTTGAGTAGGCTTTTTAATTGTAAGAATCTTTTCTTGGTGTGGTGGAGTTTCTTTAGTTAGTAACTTCTCTTTTGTTTCGTCTTTTTTCTTTTTGAGCACTTCACTTGGTCTTAGCAATGTATGTTCTTTCTTTTCATCTTGAGCAACACCTACAGTTCTTGAGACTACAGGAATTGTTTCTCTTTTTCTTAAATACTCTGAAGGCTTAAGTAATCTTTCTGAAGGAGCATCATCTTCTCTTACGTCGATTTCAAACATTTTACGTTCTTTATCAAAAATTGTCTCTTTCTCTTTTACTACTTCACTTGGTTTCAAAAGATTTTTATCTGGAGGAACACGTTTACTTTCTTCTCTTTTTAATGGGGGTAACACTTGAACTTTTGGAGATTTTGTAGGTCCTCTATCAAGAATCTCACTGGGTTTGGTTAATTTATCGACTTGTGGTTCAAATCTTTTTTTTGGTAGGGGTAGAACGTTTTCATGAACAACAGGTTCAACTTTTTTGTCTTTAGGTTCAGAACTAGTTTCAATTTTTCTAATATCCTTAAAACTTCCAGCAGGCTGCAACTTCCTTACGGGGGCAGTTTCTTTTTGTTCAATAGGAGTGGGAATAACTTTTGCTTCACGGATTGGAACACCAGTAGACTTTAACCTCGCTCGGACATCAGCAGCAGTTTCTCCTAAAGAGTAATCTTTTTCTTTTCTAATTACAGATGGTTCAGACTTTGATTCAACAACAGGCTCATGATAAACAACTTTAGCTTCCCTAACAGGAACACCAGGAGATGACAATAGACTTCTATAGCTTGAAGGCTTTTCAGCAAGAGAAGGTTTTACTGGTTCATCATAAACTACTTTGGCCTCTCTTATTTTATGACCAGTCCGTTTTAGAGCAACACCTGTATTTAGAGGAAGTAATTCTTCTTCTAATTTATCCTCATTTATATCTTGAATCCCAAAATCACTTAAGAATTCTGAAAACCAAAAGGAAAATCTTCTGAAATTTAGTTGACCAGCAATAGTTCCTTCCCAAAAATTATAACACATCTTTGCTAATTGATCCAATGAACTAAATGGACGAGTTTCTATTGCATGTTTCCCATCGAAAAAATAAACAGTCCCACTTATTGTGGGTGAAAAAGTTGTTGATTTTGGTTCTAGAGCTACACCATATCTTGTAGAACCAATCAATCTTTTAGGTCTTTGCGGAATAGACATTTCTTATCACATAATTAAATTAAATCAAGTTATAAAAAATTTACCTATTGTATTAATCATTAAATTAAGTTATGCTTCAACTGAAAAAAAGTAACAATAAAAGATAAAAGATAAAGAAAAAAGAATGGAAGAATTTTAGGAAGTTTCAACAGGTTCTTCTTTTACCTTTGCAGTCCAAGATTCTCTTGATTCTTTATCGTAATCTTCCAAGACTCTCTCTTTCACTCTGGTAATGTCTCTCTGTATGTCTTCAGACAATTGTGTTCTTCTTCCGCTTTTACCTCTAAATGGATCAGTTAGGTAGAAGAAAAGGATGGTCTTATAGGCTGTAGAAATAGGACGTAGAACAGCTGTCATTGGTAGATAACCAAAGAAGAAAAACATTATTGAAACTGCGATACTGAATATTGCAATATTGGTTACGCTACCTAAGATTTGATAACCTAGCCAGTAATATCCGATGAAGAATCCGCCTATAGTGAAAATACTGAATGTCATAAAAATAAATAATCCTTTAGCTATATTAACTCCTGTCTTTCCTATAATAATGTCTGCTCCAGAATCTAATGCCAGTTCAGATGATCGAGCTATACTTCGTATAAACCCTTGTTTTTCTACTACAATGATTGTTAATGTATAGTAGTTTAAGAATTTCAAGATCTTATAGAGCCATTTTATTAGAATTACGAATATAAAGAATATCACTGTTAGAATCTTCTTAGTAATATTCCAAGCTTTGTAAAACTTTGAAGTTTCTTTTATCTTCTTCGCCGCAAAGTATTGAACAATAACAACTATCCAGTGGAAGAAAGCCATAAATGTACCAAAAAGAACAATACTTCCTTTAACTTTCATGATTTCACGGAAAGCTTTTCTTATACTGGCATCTTTATAATTATTCCATCGCTTGAAGATACAAATATTGATTGCATCAGTGAAATATAACATCGTCCAATAAATATTTAGGTAAACATAAATAACTAAGAAGAAGACTAAAGTTTGCACCCATGAACTCTTGTCAGTCAATATATCACTAATATTGAACGCTGTCCATACAGAAGCTGCTGAACCGAGAATAAAGAGTACAATGCTAAAGAGGGCAAAGAAAATAATTGGAACAATTGTTCTCCTATTTTCGTTAACTGCTTCACAACTTGTTTCGAATATTTTTGCTCCGAGGATAATTCTCCTTGACACGAGTAAAACAATTACAATAAGAAAAGCTGTTGGAGCTAGAATTACTAGACCAATCCACATTGGATCTATATAAATAACTGAGTATATTCCTCCGCCTAATAAGAGCAAGGGGACACCAAAAATTGTTCCAATAACTATTTCTGCACCAAGGTAACTCATAAACCAGACTTCAATATATGCTAAGATAATTCCGAACAAAAAAAGTGCTCCTATAGTTCCAAGTACCCAATATTTGGTAGCAGAATCAACTGTGTATCCTGATAGATCACTAATAGAAAGTCCTTGAAGTTTTCCAATGATCCAGTCAATAATTCCTTGATTGCTTTGATATAAGTCATATATAGCAAAAACTCCGAAAGCTAATGCACCTAAAGCAACAAGGAACCAAATGTAAAAAATTAATCCAAAATCTCTAACTTTTTCTTTGTTTTCTTTATTCATAAGTTAAATACCAAGTTGTTATTGAAAAATGTTTTCCAAAAGGTTAATAGAATTTACTAAAAACAATTATTCTGAAAACCTTATTAAGACATTTTGTTTCAGAAATACAGTCAAATGAAATATGAAATTACTCTTATCAGTCATCTTGTTCTTGATGACAAGATATTTTACAGAGAAAATAAGGTAATAGAAGAATATAATCAACTTGGTGGCCCTGCAACTTATGGGCTTTTAGTTAAACCATTCATAAACCATGAAATAAAGTTATTAACTTCTTGTGCTAAAGATTTTCCTATTTCTGAAATAAAAACTGAAGCTAAAAACATAACTATTATACCTTCAGAAACTACAACACGATTTAAGCATGAAATTTTCAATGACCATAGAAAATTATATTTGTTAAATACTGCCAAAAAATTAGATACAAAAATTCAAACAATTGATGAGGGAAAAGCATGTCTTTGTTCTCCAGTCTTCAAGGAAATAAGTACTGATTCTGTAAAATATCTTACAAAAAATCATGAAATTACAGTTGTAGATATTCAAGGTTTCTTGAGATTTAGAGAAAAAAATAATTTGATTACTTATAAATTCTCACAAGATGAAATAATAGATATTTTGAAAATGGCAGATTTTGTAAAAATTTCCTATGATGAAGCTACAATAATAACTCAAGAAAGAAGTTTATCTCGAATATTCACAAAACTTGGAGGAAAATCTCCTATTATTACACTAGGTAAGGAAGGAGTAGCATATAAGAAAGAAGATAGAATCTTTAGGATTCAAGCTCCTTTAGTTAAGGAAGTAGATCCTACTGGAGCAGGAGATGTATTTATTACTGCTTTCCTTGCTAAAATGATTGAAACTGAAAATATAGATTATTCAATAGCTTTTGGAATCGCTCTTTCATCTCACGCAGTAACAACAAGAGGAGCAGCCCCCTTACCAAAGGTTAATTATGAAAAGATTACTGACCAATTGTTAGATACAAAAAGTGAAATAAAGATCAATTAACCTCTATTACTTTAAGAGTGGCAATACATTGATTAATTAATTGGGAGTAATTGATTTTATCCTCCTCGTTTTTCACTTTTTCTTCATTAGCTTGAGTAACAGGATGTTTAGGTCCTAGTATATCACAAACTTCTGGTCCTGAAGAAATCTCAAAAGTCCCAATCTGTTTGGAATAACCAATTATTGTTTCTTTATCCATTGCTATTAATGGCTTTAGAACCCTAAATTTAGTTGCTTTTTCTATAACATTTATGTTTAACAGTGTTTGACTTGAAACCTGACCTAGACTTTCACCAGTTACAATATAGCTAGCATTTTCTCTTTTAGCTAGTTCTGAAGCAAGAACAAGTAATAGTCGTTTCATAAAGACAAAAAAATAAGAGTGAGTGCATTCATTTACGAATGTCTGCAAAGAATTAGCTATGTCCATAACATACAATTTTGACCAATTGAACTTTTTTGCAATTTCTATACATTTTTCTATTGTCCACTCTCCTACAAAATCTACATTTGATAAATGAAGAGGGATTATCTCAAATCCTTCTTTCTCCAATAAGTAACCTGCTACTCCGCTATCAAAACCTCCGCTTAACAGCAGTACTGCTCTTTCTTTTTTCATTCAATTTGACATTTGTTTGTCGTTTTTTTAACCTTTGGATTTTTGAAAAATTTTATTAACGTGACCTTAATGTAGAAATAGAAATACACACATTATTAATTAAAATGGTGGTAAAATGGAAATAAAAAACTTTTCTATGGATTATTACGATGAAGTTTATGAATTATGGAAAAAAACGGGGCTAACTGTTACAAAATCTGACTCTAGAGAAGGAGTTAAGATAATGCTTGAACGCAATCCTGATCTTTTCTTGATTGGAATTGAAAACGACAAATTAGTTTCTGTTGTTTATGGTGGATTTGATGGAAGAAGAGGATTCGTACATCATCTAGCTGTTGATCCAAGTTTCCAAAGAAAAGGATTAGGAAAAATGATGATGGAAGAACTAGTAAAAAGATTCAAAAGAATGAATGTTGAAAAAATACATCTTTTTATCGAAAAAAGGAATTTAGGTGTAATAGAATTTTATAAAAGATTAGGTTGGTATTTAAGAGACGATTTAGTTATGATGTCTTTTGTACCAGAAGAAGAACTAGAAAAAGAAAAAGAATAATTATTCTTCTTTTTTCTCCTCTTGAAACAGTGGTGGTGAAAGAATAGCAGTCGATTCTATACTTAATATTCCTTTATCCATTGCTTTTTTGACATATCCAAAATAGTCCAGTTCATAGATATATTTCATCAATATTTCTTTACGAATATTTAGTATTTTAGACAATTCTTCGACTGTTAGAGCCCTTGAGAAGTCGTTTAAGATATAAAGTATCCTGTATTTTGGATCTGTATTGAGGAATCCTTCAAGATTCTTCAAGGTTATGCTTAGAGTATCTATTTTCTTTCTTAATTTTTGAATATCCAGCTCATATTGATATTTTTCTTCACTACTTATTGTTCCTTGTTTCTCTATTTTATCTAGTGTTACTTTAGTACTTAGCAACTCTTTTTCAGTTTCTTCAAGTTTTGAAGTTAACTCTTTAATTTTTGCTTGTTGAGCTTCTAATTCCTTCTGTATTCTTTCTTTTTCTTCAGAGAGACTATTAGCTCGTTCTTGAAGTTCTCTTGATTCCGCATCTTTTTCTGCAATCTGAAGCATAAATTCGTCAATTTGTGTTTGTACTTCATGAAGTTCTCTTTCTTTTCCGCTTATTTCTTGTTGAAGTTCAATCATTGTTTCTGCTAAGCGTTCAATATCTGAATCTTTCTCCTTTAATTGAATTTGAAGTTCTGTTACTTGATTTTCGAGACTCTCAATCTTTGATTGTTGTTCAACAATTGTTCTATCTTTTTCTTCAATTTGTTGCTTTAACTCCTTCTCGAGTTCTCCTAATTCAGATATCTTTGAAGTTTCACTTTCTTGTTCTTTCATTTTTTCTTGTATTAATTTTAATTCATTCTTTAAGTGTGTATTTTCCTCTTTTAACTTGTTTATTTCCTCTTTTGCATGGTCTAAATCTATTTTTAGAGCCTCGATTTGATTAGCTTTCTGAGATATGTCTATTTTCTGATTTCTAATAGTATCCTCATTTTCAGCTATTTGATTTCGAAGATTAAAAATAGTCAATCTAGCTTTTTCTAGTTGTTTTTGAAGTTCTTCAAAAAACTGATCTTCTTTTGATACACTCTCTGAACGAATAACTCTAAGTTTACTTTCTAATTCCTCCATTTGCTTTGCATAAGAATCTCGTTCAATTTTTATTCTATTAAGTTCAGATTGTAGATTAGTTTTTTCAAGGGTTAACTTCTGGATTTCTCTATCTTTGTCTCTGATTACCTCATCTCTTTCTTTTATTAAACTTTCATCGATTTTTGGAATTGCTGCTGTTTCTGCCAATTCAGTTATTTTTCCTTCTATGTTTTGAATATATGCTTGTGCTTCTGCAAGTTCTTTCTGTAAAAGAGCATTTTCTTTATTTAACTGCTTTACTTTATTGTTTAATTCATCTCTCTCTTTTTCCAAAGAAGGAACTCTTTCTGACTCTTTCTTGTATCTTGCAAGTTGATCCAACATTTCTTCTTTTATAAAACCACCATTTACAAATCCTTGTTCGATTGCAGTCCTAATCTTTGTTGTTCCCTCTGTTACAATCATTAAATGCACGTCATTTAAAACTTGAGAATAGCTTGACTTGAAACTTTTTATTATAGCATCAACTTCACTTACTGTATATTGAGATTTTCCAGGAGCTAAAGATTGGCTCTTGATTTCTTCAGCTTTAGCTTTAACTTGCTCTTGAGCACTTACTCTTAAAACTCTCATCTCGTTTAAAAACTTTTGAAGTTGATCCCTTACAATTTTAAAAGGACTATCGGCCACTGCTGATGCCATATTTATTTCCCTTAACTTTTTTTATAGAATAAGATATATTCTACATATAAATAAGTTTCTTCTAAGAATAGTACTTCCGAATTATCTCAAAAAGTATGAATTGAGAACACGCCAATGATAGTATGAACTCCTATAATTTTAACCTATAGAAATCAGTCAACTTATTGCGGAAGTACTATAAGAAATAGAAAAAGAGAATTTGTAAATCTTATCCTCAAACTCGTCGATTTCTCTTAAAAAACCAGGCAATTTAAACAGAGGAACAATAGGTACACCATTAAAAATCTTAACAGAAACATTTTTCCAAGAAACAACGAGTGCAATTAATTTTACCTTATTTCTAATGGGTAATCCTAGTTTAGTCATCAAATCAGAATATATTTCAGGAAATACTTCAATTAGAGAATCTAATCTTTCTTTCTGCAGTAAAGCAGCTTTAGAATAGTAACTTGGTGGGCTCTTTTTGTGGTATTTACAATCAATTAAAAAAAGGAAAGGAAATTTAAAAGCTATTATATCTATTTCATTGGTACTTTTAGACTCTGTCTTTATTCTGTAACTATGTAGAGTAGAGTACCCACTTTGATCAAATGCACTAGAAACTATCAATTCAAAATCTTTCCAATTTATATGCTTAAGTATCAAATCAGGAACCGAAGAACAAACCAGTAAATTAAAAAGAAGAGAACCGCGCTCTTTTTCACTAAAATTAGTATTAGAGTAGAATCGCTCTAATGAGATATTACTTCTTGATAATATAATGTTAAACTTATTTTTGTCAAGTTCATAAATTAACTTATCATCATTTGTTAATTCATTTTTTATCCGGTGTAAGATAAATTTTGATACTTTATCAATTTCCAAAAATTACACCATTTAGATTAAGCTGAACCTTTTGCAACTTTTATTCTATGAATAATTATCTCTCTTGTTAGTTGTTCTATCGGTTGTGCTACTTTTTGAACATTAGGTGGTCTTTCTCCTTTTTTCAATCTTCCATATTCATCAAGTTTTTCTTTTACGTTTGGACTTCGAAGAAGTGACATTAGCTCATTTCTAGCATTTAAACAAGAGATTTCCATTACTCGCATATATGCTTCTCCTTTATTTTGAGCCAAACCTTTTTCTACCACTAAATCGAGAAAATCATCTGTAGGTCTTCTTTTTTCTGCAGGAAGATCTATTTTGTTTAGTACAATCAAGAAAGGTAAAGAATTTCCGAGTTCATCCCCTTTAAGTTCAATTAGCTCATCAAGGCTTTCAACATTATCTTGCCACATTTCTTTAGATGGATCAAACATAAAAATTAGTCCATCTGCTCCTTCAAGGACTACCTTTCTTTGTATATGATGTCTTTTCTGTCCTGCAACTGTCCAAACTTGATATCTTAATTTAGGGACGCTTACTCCTTGACCTTTAGGCAATTCAAAAGTACTCTGGTCATAAAATATTGTTCTTCCAGAAGGGTCATCAATTTTCTTTAGTGATGAATAGATTGTTTCTGGATCTTCTACTTTTCTTAACACATTATATACTGTTAACATACTAGTTTTTCCTGCTAAAGAAGGTCCAAAAATAACGATTTTAAGGTAAGGAACACCCGAAGCATCCACTTTGAAGATATCGCTAATTGATAATTTACTTGACATACTAACCTTTCCGTTAACTGTTCTTTTCTTTTAATTCGTTATTAGAGTTATAAAAATTTTGTTGGTTAGTTTTCTATAAATTTTTCTTTCTTATTAAGTTATCGGCTGTTTTAGCCAAAATTAAAATGAAATTTAAAAATCCTCATAGCAAAAGGAATAGACATATATTTTTAATGAGATGAAATATTAAGTAACTAACAAAAGCCTATATTTTTTAAATGAATTTTAAATAATGATTATTCCAAAAAATTCTTATTCTTTTCTCGTTATGAGAACAAGTAATACAGTCAAGAGCAATTTCTAGTGTGATAGACTTACGAAATGATGACCATGAAAAATTTATATACCAAAATGTAAATATGTACGAAATATAGATATAGTTCAAAACGAAAAAGATAAAACCCATTATGCTGTATCTAGATAGAATAAATAAAGAGCAATAAAATTGTTGATGAATATAGTTAAGGTGAATTAATGTCATTTTACGAATTTAGACGTCGAATATTAGAAGAAAAGAAACGACAACAAAAACAACAAAGTAAAATTGGAGAAAAAATATCTGCGTCATTTTCACAACCTGAACTAGAGACAGGTAGAACAAAATACAGTGTTGCTTTATTAGGATTGGAAAGAGCAGGAAAAACTTCTTTAGTTAAGAAGTTATTAAAACAAGACGACATAGTTACACGACCAACCTATGGAGTAAACATTGAATCATATCATTATCGAGATTTAAATTTCACATGTTTTGATCTTGGAGGCCATGCGCCTTTTAGATTAAGTTTATGGAAAAAGTTTATTGAAAGAGCAGATGGAATTCTATATTTAGTTGATTCTGCAGATAACTCAAAATTTGAAGAGTCAAAACAAACCTTTTGGCATTATATTAATTTCGCGAAACCTAATAGTCCAGTATTATTCTTAGCAAATAAAAGTGATTTACCTAATTCAAAAGAATTAGCTGAAATAAATGAATACTTCGAGCTAGATAAATTTCTAAGAAACCTTAGACCTTTTAATGTTAAAAAAATCTCTGCTAAAACTGGACAAGGAGTTTATGAGGCTTGGGATTGGATGGTCGAGATTCTTTGTGGAGCTCAGCAATGGAAAGTTAAAATTGCTGCAGCAGTATTAACTGATGTTTCTGGAAACATTCTTTCAGAAGCTATGTTTGGTAGACCAGATGAACAAGCCCATTTAGCTTCTGATTTTAGAAAACTCAAAGAATTAGCCAAACTGTTTGCTATTGAAGCAAAAGATAGTATTCAAAGTGTAAAACTTGAAAGCTTATTTAAAAAACACGTCAGCCACGTTAAGCGAGGAGCTTATGCATTATCTGTAATGATAGACCCAATTGATCCAGTTACTCGGGCACAACAAATTCAACTTCGGATTTTGGAATATTTCAGCAGAAATGCAAATATAACTCAAGATTCATTAGAAGATGTATTCATCAGCAAGTTTCCTCTCGAAGTTGAGAAAGGAATTAGATAAAAAGTGAGAAAAATGAGTAGTTACCTATCATTCCTTAGAGATAAAGTTATCTCCCAAAAAGGAGAAAAAATACCGCATATAGCAATTTTAGGCCTAGATAAATCTGGAAAGTCTACAACAGTTAATAGATTACTTTTTGGAACTGTGTCGGACGCTAATCCTCCTCAATCTACTTGCTTCATCAACATTTATTATGGTAAATCTCTGATTAGTGTTTTAGAAGCAGATGAGGAGACAGCAAGAGAAAGCCCCTATTTCCAAGATATCCTTTCTCAAATTGATGGGGTAATTTTTATTATTGATACTGAAACAAAACGTCATGTAGAAGCTTCTTTTGAATATATTTACAGTTTATTAGATAAAATCCCCCAACAAACACCAATGTTATTCTTAGCGAATAAAATGGATATTGAAAATGCTATTCCCTTCGAAGAAATATTATTAGATCCTGCATTTCAAGTAATAACAGATGACATTAACCGTTCTGTCTCGATCTATGATATTAGTGCAAAAACGGGAGAGAACTTCTACACAGCTTTTGATTGGATAATATCTCGAATTACAGGAAGAACACCTTTGAGAGAAGAAGTAACTTTGAAAAGAGTAATTATTTTACAAGAAGGAGGTGTTCCAGCATTTGATCACACATTTGATACAAAGATTGAAGAACATGATAGCACTTTACTCGGGGGGTTAATTAGTGCTTTAAACATCATGGCTACAACAATTTTTGAGAGTGAGTCTGTAATGGACATAGTTAAACTTGGCCATTTCAAGCTAGTTATCAGAAAAATGCAAGGGTGGACAGGGGTTTTATTCGTAAATAGAGATGACAGTGAATCAAAAGCTCAATCTCTCGCTGAAGAAATATTAAAAGCATTTATTGAAGAAAAAAATAGAAAACCAGATCAAGAACTAGCAAGAGAAACAAAATATGAATTATTGCATAAAATACCAGAAATTGCAATATTATTAGATCAAGAATTAGATCAAGAAATTAATTAAGGAGTTAAAAAAATGATAAATCCAAGTCAAATGAGAGCACCAAAAATGGTCTTTAGCATTTTTAAAGATTATGGACCAGAAATAGAATTCAACAACACAAGCCTTACAGAAGAGCAAGCTTTAGCACTAGTTATGAGTGGTTTTACACTTGTGGAAATGAATAGAGATTATAAAGGAAGGTTAGATGGATCAAAGATGCCAAGAATGTTAGGACCCATTCCAGTTCCAGACACAACAATGAAAGCTATCGCGATTCCTTTCGAAACCAAAATAACTTCCTCTGAAGATGAAAGGATTGCAGAAGCAGGATATAGAGATTGTGTTGTTTTCTTCATTTTTGAGGGTAGTAAATTAAGAGAAGTATTAGATAGTTATGGAATTGTTGAACCCTATTTCTCTATGATTGCCCGAAGTTTAAGCGAAGAGAAATCTATCACACCAAGCAACTTGAAAAAGGTCTATGAACGTATGGTTGATATGTTTACAGGCCGAATTCCGCGTATTTTCAAGGTTAATGACGATAACACAGTTAAAGAGATTATTGGTAAAAGGCTTGAACATGCAGATGCATATCTAATATGTGATTTAGAAAGAAAAAATATGTACATACTATTGTATAACAGTGATATAGATATCTGGAGAAAAAGAGAAATAGAAAAAGTTTCTTCTGAAGTAAATTCAAAGATGTTTAGAAGTGCATTGAGAAGAAAGTTTGTTACAGATATTGGAGAAATATCACAAATTTTGAATTTACTAAATATTGAAATTGCTCCTGTATAATTTTGTTTTTCTTGATTTGTTTAACTTCTTTTTTTATTTCCTTAGAAACATTATTTTTTTCATACGATTTTATGTAAAAAGTTAAAAACTATATAATAAAGTGAAAACAATGTGAATTAGATGAGTGAACTAAACAATGAATTAGAAATGCATGACGAACGTAGTAAGTTAGAAAAAATTGCAAATAGAATCAGTTCAATCTCATATATACAGTCTGTAAGATCATTTTTGTCAAGAGAAAAAAAAATAGCAGTAATAGTTGATGGACCTAATTTCTTAAGAAAAGTAAAAAACAAACAGGTAAAACTTGACGATATTGAAGAAAAAATTAAGGATGAAGGAAAAATCGTTATCAGAAAAGTATTGTTAAATGAGTTTGCTGGCGAAAGTTTGCTACAAGCAGTTTTCAATAGTGGATATGAGCCAATTGTAACAGCACATGATATATACATTCAGATGGCTATAGAGGTAACAAAATTACTATCAGAAAAAATAGATTCTATATTCTTTGCTACACGTCATGCAAGAGCAGTGCCTATTGTCCAAAAATTGAAAGAAAAGGGAGTTGAAGTGGCATTGATAACTTATGAAAGTGGTTTAAGCATTGCTCTAAAAAAGACAATAGATAAAATATTCTATATAGAAATTGATTAGTGAACAAATTAATCAATTGAAAAACTTATAATCCCTCATTCTGCCTTGTAGAAGAACTTAGTTTAACTCTTCTCTCTTTTTTACTAAATTCTGTTATAAGATATAAATCTGCAATTGTATTTAGGGCTGAATTCAATTTGTAATATGCTTTTCTATTTAAAGTTCTTTTAACAATTATATTCTTTTTTAACAGTTGAGACAAATGATAGGATATAGTTGTTTTTTGAATATTCAAATTTGATACTAGTTCTTCATAGCTTATACCAATATCTAAACCAATTGATTTTAGTGTAATTAGTGTTAATAAAAATACACGAGAGCTGTCTTCTTCATTAGAATAATTATAAAACTCATTAAAGGAATTATAATCTAAGAGAGAAGAAATATCATTAACAAGTTCAATGTAAGCTTTATCATAACCGTTATAGAAACATTCCTTACAGATTAAAGAAGTTAAATGTATTGCATTATGTAAATTAAGTAAAGAATTTTCAGATATCGCTTCAACAATTTCTGGACTAAATGGTTGTTGAATTTGGCCATTAATAGATAATCTTACTGATAAGATTTCGTAGATACTTTTCTCATCTAAAGGACTCAATTCAATTGCAGGTAAGGTTGAATTGTAAAATTGATCGGTATAATTTATTGTTGTAATTAAACTTTTTAATCTAATCCATGCGGGATAAGAAAAAACAAATAGAACTGAGGTTTTAGGAAAACGAAATTTAAAAGATTCTAAAAATGTAACAAAGAAGTCAATTAGATAATCAGCATGATCAATTATTACTAAAGGAATCTCTTCATCATGAATATCATATTTAGCAATTTCATTAATAATATTACGTGAAGAGAATGTAGGTTGGTAGTTTAAGTCTTTAGAGGACACAATTTCTTTTGCATCTATAATTATTGAGTTTTGCATTTCTTCTATTTCATTTTTTACGAGGATATGTGCTTTTTCAACTAAAGTGGATACACCACTACCCCTGTATCCAAATAATACTGCGTCAAGAAAGAGATTATTTTGTCTGCTTTTATCTATATCAGCAATTAGAGTAATTATTTTACTTAGATTTGTATTGATTACCCCCTTTTCTATAAGAATGTTTATCTCATCAAAACTCACACTTTGTTCAAAAGGATTTTTCTGAAAACCAAATGCTCTGAAAGGGTCTTGAGAGGAAAATTCTATAGCCTTCGCTCTATCTATTGTTTCTTTCACAAATTTGCGAAGGTTTTCTGGAATTTCCATAATTTTTCCTCTATTGTAATATCTAGAAAACATCTAACCTTTAAACTTTTTCGAATTATTCAAATTATTCGAAATTTCGACAAAAAAACTAAATATTACGACAAAAAAGGGAACAATAAAAAAAACTATTTTGTTCAAACAGAAAGTATATAGTTATTTTCAAGTTTATTATTATTTGAAGAAATAATCTGAGAAAATTTATAAGTGCATCAATAAAGTAAAAATCAGAGAATGAAAAAATTTATAAGTGGGTGAATAAGTCCTGAGCTTTCGAGACCGAGAAATGGATGAATGGCAGGTAAGAGCTAGAATTGATCAAGCACTTAACAATTCTACAAAAGTATATGCCATGGAAAATGGGCGGTTAGTAAGATTACATGATGTTATAAAAGTAAGAGAGCTCAACGCATTTCTTGGCTTAATTATTGCTTATTCTGCAGGAAGTTTTATGACAATTGATCGCTTTTATTTAGATAGTTTTCACCCAGTGAGACAAAAAAGAATAATAAATAGATTAAACAGCCACAGTGGTCAAATAAATACTGCATTATTATTGGAATTACTGCGGTTACGGGATAAAACAAAACTTAGTAAATATGATATTATCAGAAAAGTTCAACACAAATATTTCATTAATCAACCCATAGGTACAAGAGACATTACAGAATCTCTCAACAGAATGCTAAGAAAAACAATGGTAGATTACTTCTGGTTTGAAGGAAAATACTTTAGAAGATCAAATTTTGACTTGCGTTTAATCGAACTACCAAATAATGCAAACTATGATTTTATTAAAATAAATATCGACAATATAATACAATTCTGAGTTTTTTGTCTATCTTTTTGTTTTAAAAAGAAAAAAGAAAAGATGATTTTTTTTTAATCACTAGTTTCTTGTTTTATAGAAGGAGCAATTATGTTTACAGATTGCCAAATATCCTCTTTGTCCAAAAGTAAAACAGGTAGTCCTCTTATCAAGTCTGGTTCTTTTTTTAGTTCATTCTGTAAAAATGGTGGATAAAATCCTACAAATTTAAAATCATGTTCTTCCAATTCACCTAATAATATTCCTAGTAACATATTATTTGTATCTAAACCTAATATTAAGAAAAAACTATGTTTTGAGAAATCTTCTCCTTCAGGGCTAGATAATTTCACTAATCCCCCTGAAAGGTGATAATTTTCTTTATTTTTCGATTTTTCTATTATGCTTTGAAAATACTCTGTTTTCAAGATTATATTTGTATTTGTAGCATCATAATAATCTACAAATTCGAGATCAATTATCGCTTCCTTCCCTTCCTTATCCTTACTTGCTACTGAAGCTTTCCATACTTTCATTGATTCAATTTCTCTAACACCAATAAATACTTTTAGAAAGAAACGATTTTGGAGGAATATGTTAGATTCACATTTACTTTTTCGAGTCTTTAGAATGCTATAAACATAGGTTAAACGCAGAATCTGGATAATTTTATGTTTATCAATGATAATCCTTATGAATGCTTAACCATTCGCACTATTTGATGATAAATCCAATAGATGAAACCAAAGCAAGAAAAGTCTTTCTCAAATCGCTATTTATTATCACAAGAACATTCTACTATAAAATATTTCAATATTCAAAAATTAAACAGAAGATTGAAACAAGAAAAAACAATATTAAGTATATCATTGGGGTTCTTATTTCATTAGTATTCATATGGCTAATTCCTTTCTTGCTTCTATTGGATTTCCTTTTAATTCTGTTCCTCCCTAGTCTTCATATTTTTAAACCAATGTTCAAAGCTGGATGGAAGTTTAATCTCATCACTACTGTAGGTGTTGTTTTAGCTGTTTCAATTATTTCTCAGTATGTATTTTTTATTTATTCATACCAGTATCAGGCTTTTGAATTATATCTTGAAGATGAACCACGCACATTCATTCAAGCACAAATAGACTCTGTTTATATTCAACCATCTTATACTCAGACATATCTCATTGATAGAATAGCAGATATAACTATCCAGGAGATGAATCTTACTAATAACATTCTCCAAAGAGATCTTTTCTTCAAACGAGGAACATTTACTTCTACTTATGATCCAATAGCTAAGCAAACATATTTACCAAACTTACCATTAGTTGGATTAACAGATAGATTGAGCCTGTTTTTGTCTAATCACCTAACCCAAGGGAGATTCCCAGAGAATAATGGTGAAGTTTTAGCCTTCCTTACTAGTAATTCTTATAATCATTCAACAATAAGAGTAAATAGCACAATTAGTTTATACATTCCAATCTCATTGCTAAAACAAGCTTCACTATCTGCACCTCAAGCTCAAACCGAGGTTACAGTTACAGGAATAGTTATTGCTGATAATTTAACAGATTTTTCAGTAATTGGAAGTAACAAAGGTATTCCTTTTGATGTTTTTCTAAACTTGTACGAGGGAAATGCGGTTCTCGCACCTTGGATAATTGCAGCTAGAATTCTTTCTTCAATCCAACTCACCTATGGATTTGCATCTATTTATGAAAATTTATTTTATGATATCGGTACCATTGACACTTTTAATTTAGACGGCGAAATTTCAAAGCTTAAAGAGTTAGCTATCAATCTCAAAGATTCTTATCTACAGATGGGAGGATATACTGGAGTAGATATTAATTCTTATCTTCTTACAGCATTAGAAGAGTTCAAGGCTGAATATAATTTATATCAAATATTCATGTTTGCTTTTCTTGCACCAATTATAGTTTTAACTTTAATATTAACTATTTATGCTGCAAACCTTGTGCGTAAAAAAAGAGAAAGACAGCTTACAATTCTTACTGAAAGAGGAACAACAAAAATAGAAATCGGAAGTTATCTAGCGCTAGAATCTCTTATATTTGGAATTATCGCACTATTTTTAGGAATAGCTCTTGGAATACCCATTTCTGCTCTTCTTACAAAGAGTACGGGATTCCTTTCATTTAGTAATCAGACATCCAGTCTTCAACTAAAAATTCCTTCATTATCTCAAGCATTATTTGGTAGTTTATTAGTTATATTCATTATTCAAACATTTAATGTAATTACTTTACTTAAAACTAGAAGCATTGAGGACTATGGTAAAGTGGAGAAAACATTACCTAACTTTTATCGCTACTATGTTGATATTATATTTATTAGTACTGGAGCCATATTATGGTTTATTTATCAACTTCCTGTGTTGAGTGGTTTCAGGGATAAAACTACTAAAAGCATCGGAATTCCAGCTATGATTGTTCTACTATTTGGTGTTGTTTTACTCATTCAAAGATTACTTCCCTTATTCTCTAAATTCATATTAAAAATCACACAGTTTCCTAATGATAAAGTAAGAAAAAAGCTTCGACTAGATATTTTCTCTTTAGGAATAAAAGAGATAACTCGATATCAATCTAGTTTTGTTAGATCCTCTGTTATTCTTAGTCTTTCATTTGCAATTGTAGTTAGCGCAATCATCGTCCCTGCTTCTTATCAGAGATTTAACACTGACGGAGCTTATTATGATTTAGGAGCAGATATTGTTATTGAAAATTTTCCATTAGAAAATAAATTCTTAATTGGAGAAATAGAAAACCTTACTGAAATTCAATCAACATGTGTAGTAAAATATGCTGCTCTCTCCGATGTTTCGGGTGATTATGCAATTACACACGCTATACTAGGAATAGAAGTTAATAAATTCGCCCAAACAGCTTTTTTCAGAGAAGATTTTTCGGATTACTCCCTGGAGGAACTACTGTCACTACTAAGTGATGACACAACACTACTTGCACAAGAAGATGAGATAAAAATAATAAACAAAGGAGTTGGAGACTCTCTAATACTGGGTTATCGTGCATACAACGAGACAAGAAGGGAAACAGATGGTTCACCATTTTATAGATCAAATATAACAGTTGAGATTGCAGGGTTATTCAAATACTGGCCCGTATTAGTTAAAGAAATTTCAACTACTAATGTTTTATCAATCTTGAACCATTTTGTTGCAAACATCTCAATCTTCAACAAACTTGAATTATCTCCTTTTGAAATTACAGACTACTTATTGATTAAAGTAAATCAGGGAGAGGATATTGAAGAAGTTACAAAGAAAATAAAAACAGTCGCAGGTTCAAATGTTGATAATGTTTATTCAAAGATTTTTGTTAGAGAAGGAAGTGCTAGATCATCAATTTTGTACTCTGCGATAAACTCTACTCTAATAATGTCGTTTACAATTAATTCTTTAATTATAGCACTCTACGCTTCTGTACAATTAATTGAAAGATCGAGAGAGATAGCAACTATGAAAGCAATTGGAGTTTCTAAAACACAGCTATTATTGCTTTTTCTATCTGAGTACGCAACATTACTAATTTTCTCAACTATTATGGGATTGCTAAGTGGTCTATTTTCTTCGTGGATGTTGATGAACATTATTACAATAAATCGTTCTATTCCTCCATTTATCATGAAGTTTCCTGCATTCTATATTGCCTTAGTAGCTATTATTTTGTTTTTAACCGCATTTATTGGAGCACTTATCCCCTCTTTAACTGCAACTAACAAAAACATTGGAACAGATTTAAGGCAGTCAAGTTAAGAAGGTGAAAAAATGTCATTCATTGAAATTCAAGATCTAATCAAAATTTATGAAAGTAAAGAAACATTCATTCGAGTTCCTGCTCTCCGAGGAATAGAACTACAAGTAAAAAAAGGAGAATTTATATCTATAATAGGCCCTTCAGGGAGTGGAAAAACAACTCTACTTTTAATTCTTGCAGGAATGACAGAACCTTCAGCTGGTTATGTAAGAGTAGATGATATCCAAATTGACAAGTTAGATGATACTCAAAGAGCATATTATAGAAGAAATCATGTTGGTACACTATGGCAACTTCCAACTAGAAATTTGATTTGGGAGTTACCTATTATTGAAAATGTTGAACTACCTATGAGACTATTAGGAGTAACAAGAGAAGAGAGAAAAAAACGAGCAAAAGAACTTTTAAAGGAAGTGGGCCTAGAACATAGAATAGAACACAAACCTCCACAACTAAGTGGAGGAGAAGTGCAAAGAGCAGGCTTAGCTACAGCACTCGCTCATCAACCAAAGCTTCTACTTGCTGATGAACCAACTGGAGAATTAGATTCACACACAGCAGAAGAGTTGCTTATCTACTTTAGAGATCTCAATAAGAGTTATGGAATCACTGCTATCATGGTTACACATGACTATTTCGTAGCATCAAAGACAAACAAAATTGTTCAAATTGTTGATGGAAGAATTTCGGGATATAACCCTGCAAGAGAACTAGAATCACTTATTGATATGGATAAGGTTTATATTGATAGATATGGTTGTATTCAACTTCCCAGACATATTGTTGAACAAATAGAAACACAAAAAGAGATTAAAGTATCAATGGAAAATGGTAAAATAATTCTAGAACAAAATAATTAAATTATCAATGAGAAAACAGACACAAGCTGATAAATATGAAGCTTAAAAAGGGCAATAAAAAAGAAAAAGATGAAAAAGAAAAACCTGACAGGTTACTTGACCTAATTATCATCAAAATGATGCTTGCTCTAACTTTAAGTGTCGTATTTTTATTTGGAGGGGGGACAATGTTTATTTATGCTTCTTTTAACAACATTGAAATTGAGGGATATAGTTCCATCTTTGGCTCAATTTTTGGAGTTCATATAGCAATTTTAATGCTTTATTATTCTGTTTCACTTTTCAAGTATATAGTTTCTGATTAGGAGAATAAAATAATGTTTGGGAAAAGAGAGAAAGACAAAAAAAAGAAAAAAAAAGAAATCGATTACATACACTTAACAAGAAATGAAAAAATAAAAAAGATAATTATTTTCACAATAAAATCCGGTTTAGGAACTATTGGAACAATTGTTGTAATAAGCGTTATTTTATATTTATTCCATTACGACCCATTTTTCTTTTTTGAAAGATCGATTCTAATTATTTCTGCATTTATTCTTTTAACAGGAGGATGTATCGGAGGTCTAGGTCGGTACCACCCATCTCCTAAATTGAGAATAATTGAACCAGAAGACCAAGGAGTTATTCCTCCTTCTTTTAGAATCAAAGTAAAGTATGACAAAGACCTAATCCAAAAAGAAACAATTACAATTAAAGTAAATGAAAAAGAGATGCCTAAAAAAGAAGAAAAAGATGATGTAATTTCTGTTCCGAAAATATTCAAGACAGAACCAAAGAAGGCAATTCCTCTAGATATTAATGTTGTTGCTCTCAATAATAAAGGAAAGGAAATTAAAGACCAAATTAAAGTTATATGCGATCCTGATGAAGACCCTGAAGACTATGAAGATTACTGGGAATTCAAAAAAGATAATTATTGGACTAAAGAAACAAAATCAGCAAACAGATCTGCAAAACAAGGATTACGAGCTTTAAAATTAATATCACTCTCTATAACTTTACTACTCATTAATGCTCTAGTTACAGCTATTAGAGGATGGGTATAAAATTCTAATTAAGGAGGGAGATTTTAAAATTTCTATTTGCATTCTAGTGCACACACGTAATAACCAACACTTTAAATATTTATTTTGAGGATATAAATTTAAGAATTAATTTTTATAAATGTTAAGAGGTCGAAAATTGAATAAAAAAACAGTATACATTATAATTTGGAATATACTATCTATTTACATTTTGGTTTCTAGTTTATCATACCATAATGTAATTGCTGAAGATATAACAATAAATGAAAATAGTGGTGTTTCACCAAAAGATTTGTTTTTGAAAGACCCTACTAATCCTACTCAAGTATTGAAAGCAGAAATAAATCAGAAAAAAGATCAACTTGTTAGCTTTTCTCCAAGAGTATCGAATGACAAAGAATTTTCTGATGCATTAGATGATGAGAGGAGTTTCTGGACAATTCAGAGTTTTAATAGCTATCCTTATACATATGTTCAAATTACGGCAACATTATTGGCTATTGGAGACCACACTTATGTCTATGTTGCAAATAGTGTAATTAATAATGTAGGAAAATCTACTGCACAATCAAAAGCTGAAACTTACAGAGATGAATTTGATGATGTTATTTATCCATCAGATACGTTATACTTTGGCTCTCCTGATGGATATCTAGGAGATATTGATGGTGACCCAAAAGTAACCATGTTATTACTATCTCTTGATGGGGGTGTTGCTGGTTATTTTGATCCTATTAACGAGTACGTTGACTCGAATTCGAATCAAAGAGAAATGATTTATGTCAATTATGATATGTCAGATATTCAATATAGCTTTGCTGTTATTGCCCATGAATTTCAGCATTTAATACATTTTAATCATGATCAAGATGAACTATGGTTTATTGATGAAGGGTGTTCTGAATTTGCAACTTATGCCGCTGGATATTGGGCTGGAAATGACAATCTGACTTATTTTGCTGAAGATAATTTTGCAAATAATCCCATAGATTCTTTGCTTTATTGGAATTACGATAGTGAAGGAGGATACGATGTTAGAATCGATTATGGTGGAGCATATTTGTTTATATTTTATCTGGCAGAGAAATATGGCTTTCAAATAATTGAAACTTTAGTTGCTGAAACAGCAAACGGAGCTCAAGGAGTTGAAAATGCTCTCATTGATGAAGAGATTCCTCTCACATTCAACGATTTATATCTAAATTGGATCACTGCATTGACTATCGATGCACCGAATATTGAAGGCGGATTATATGGGTTCGTGAATTTAGACATTCAAATAAAAGTTAAGACTGAAATTTCAAATGTTCCTACAGAAAGTAATAATGAATTGCATAGATATTATGGTATCCATGTAACTAAAATTACATCCGGAAGCGATAATATATTCTTTGAAATTTCAGGTTCTGACCAATATGCAATAGGCTTTTCAATTGCAGTTTTGGATTCTGAGGGCTGGCATATTAATCAGTCAATAAGTGACATTTCAACTGAATCTAAATTGGAGATAATACAAGGAAAAGACATTTTGCGCATTTATGTTATTACAAGTTTATTAGATCCTGACACACCTTTTGTTGACAGTAATGATCAATTTGGATTAGGTCCTTACGAATATCTGGACTTGAACATATATGTAGGCAATCCATTATCTATCCAAAATGTACATTCAACTTATGAAGAATCAACATGGACATACATTATTTCTGGAGTACGTATTTATGATGTAAACAATACAGAACTCGATAACACTTCTCAAATTGATGTTTTCGTAGAATTTAAGGGAAGCGAAGGATTTCAAATGATAAAATCGCTAAATTATTCAGATACAGATTATTGGAATGGTCAATTTTCATTACAAAGTTTTTCAGAAGATACTTATTCAGTAAAACTTTTTGCTAAAAATAGTTCAGCTTTTGGAAGAATCAATCTAGCCGACATTATTGTTGAACACATCATTACTGTAGAAAAACCATCTATTGAAATTTCAGGAGATTACTTAGTTATAACTGTTGGAGCTTCTTACACTCAACTTAATGGTTGGGAAAATTTCACTAAATATGCCGAGGTAAAAGCAGTTATCTATGACATTTCTTCAAGTACTCCTGCAGATGTAATTGATTTATCTTATGACTCTGGATTAGATAAATGGACTAGTGGAAGCTACTATTATGCAAATCTTACTTATGGTGATTATTACGTGTCTGTAACTTTTAAATATGGTTACCGAACTGTCACATCAAATAATTCAGATATTTTTTCAATCGAGACAGAAGACACTACACCTCCAAGCTTTACTCCTTTCCCATTAATATCGACAACTTTAGCAATTGCCACCCTTGTTGCTGTTTTAACCCTGAAAAAGCGAAAATAACTCTTTTTTCTTTTTTTTAAAAAAATTAGTACTTCCGAATTATCTCAAAAAGTATGAATTGAGAACACGCCAATGATAGTATGAACTCCTATAATTTTAACTTATAGAAATCAGTCAACTTATTGCGGAAGTACTAAAAAATCTAATAATGTTTAAATATATCGAAACCAATTTTTTATTATGAGTCAATCAGAGCTCCAGTTATCAGATATTTTTAGCGTAGATAAAGATGGAAAGCCCACAATCAAAATTGTTCTTTTTGGTCCCACCTTAGCTGGAAAAACCAGTATGCTTACCGTTTTTAATGCTTTAAGAAGAATGGAAGATCCAGATCTTATTGTAAGTTCTCTTACCAAAATCCAAGAATATGGTCGAACAGTTTTCTTTGATCACTCTGTTTTTCAAACACCACCTTTCAAAGGTAAGAAATTTGATCGTCTTCGTTATCATCTATGGACAGTTCCTGGGGAAGAGAGACATAAGGCCCAAAGAGATATTGTTATGAGAGGTGTAGATGCTGTTTTACTATTTTTAAATTTTGAAAAAACTGCTTGGGATTCAAATGTTAAAACAGTGAAAGAAGCAAAAGCAAAAATAGGAGAAAAATTCGGGAAAAAGATTCCAGTTGTTGCGTATATTAATAAATCAGACCTTCCTCCTGAAGAGCGTACAGATAAGCGTGCGTTTATTACATTTTTACAAGATATTGAAGCTATTCCAAAAGAGAATGTTGCAAACTATATTATGACTGGTAGTTGTCTTAATGCTCGTAATGACTTATTAACCATCTTAAAATCAGAAAATCGTGATGAATACCTTGAAAATGAAAGATTGAAAACTAGTAAGCGTCCTGATTCAGTTTGGTTAGTGGTACGACCTATTCAAAAGCTTACACAATTAGTCGTACAGCAAAGAATGGAAGTTCTACAAGGCATATAACCTTTTTTTATCTTTTTTTCACGATGTTTATATAGTATTTTCTAGATTATTGTTTAAAGTAAATCAAGTGTCTAATTCGATACTTATAATGTAGTAAATATAAAAGGAGTAGATAAAATGCCAATAGAACCAATGACTAAGGCAGTTGGAGTAGATCTCGGTACATCAACAATAAAACTAGTGAGTGGGAATCATTCTTATCGGATTCCCTCAGTAATTGGATCACCAAATCCTGGATGGTCAGGAATGGTGCAAGACAAAAGTTGGTTAAACAACTTAATAATTGAGGATGCAAATGGAAATGACGTTTATATCGGAGAACTCGCTAGATTACAAAGTGAAATACGTAAGTCTTTAGCTAGCGAGGGTAAAATGAAGTCTATTGAAAATAGTATATTAGCCTTAAAAGCAATTTTAAGTTTAATTATGAAATCCAATTACGAGCAATTTGTTGTTGCAACTGGAGTTCCTATTGCTACTGGAGTTGAAGAAAGTAAAGAACTAATTAGAGGACTTAAGGGAACCCACGAAATTAAGGTAAAAAATGATGCTACCGGAGAAACAAAGCAAATGAAAATACTCGTGGAACAAGCTTTAGTTATGCCTGAGCCTTATGGAACCTATTACAATATATTAAAAACATCTGGAGTTACTACAGCTGTCGATTCAGTCATTGTAGACATAGGACATGGTACTACGGACATTTTATGTATGTATAATGGGCGTATAATGAGAGCCGCTTCAGGCTCATTAGAGGAAGCAACAGATAGCTTAACAAGTGCCCTTTCAAGAGCAATTCAAGAAAAAAGTGGAAAAATCATTCGACCTTTTGATCTTATGAAAACTATAGAACAAGGCAAGAGGACAATTCTTGCGGGAGGAAAAGTATTAGACATCGGAAGTGCAGTAGATCAATCTATTGAAACTATCTCAGAAGTAATTATTGACGAGACAAATCGATTACTAAATAACCTTCCACCTGATGCATGGATAGAAAAAGTTATGGTTACTGGTGGAGGAGCCTACATTTTTGGTAAATACTTAAAACAAGCTTTCTTTGAAGCAGACATTGTAAAATCGCCAGATGAAGTAATTGTTCCTAAAGATGCAGTAATGTCTAATGCTATTGGTTTTGAAATGATTGCAAAAACAAAAATGAAGTAAAAAAATAATTAAATTAACAAAATTAACAGAATTAGCTATTTTTTTTATTGTTTCTTTTTTCTTCAAGCTTTAGCGCGTATTCTGGACTAAAAATAAGATAAATAACCATGTAGGTTGCTAAGAAGTAAGCGGGATATACCATTATTGAAAAAGGAAAGAAGATGAAGCATAGTATAATAACAGTTGTACTTATAATCCAAAACAAGTCAAATTTACTAGGAACACCTTTAAAAGATGGAAAAGGTGTTTTTGAGATCATAAAACCAGAAATGACTAATGTAGCGATAATAAATTCCCAAGCAGGTGTTTCATGAAACACAACAAGACAAGATAAGACTAAAGCAGCAAATGGACTAGGAAGACCAGTAAAGTATAAGGTATAAAGAGGGTCTCTTTTAACAAATCTATATAATCTGTACCATACTGAAGATAAATAAACTAGTCCTGTTAATACACCTACAGCAATGTGGATTGATGAAACTTCATAAGCTAGAAATATTGCTGGTAAAATACCAAAAGCTATAGCATCAACTATGGTATCAATATCAACTGCTAGTTTCTTACTCCCACCTATCCTTGCTAATTTTCCATCTGTAAAATCTAGGACTCCACAAATAGCAAGTATTTTTGCAAACCAAAGGATATAGTTATTCACTTCCAAGAATATGAAAACTATAGCAAGAATTGCTAATGAGATATTTCCTAAAGTCATCAAATTTGCAAGTATAATTGCTGTTTTCTTAATCCAACCTTTTTGAAGAAATTCAATATCACTCCAACTCAATTAAATCCACTCAGTTATCTTTTAATTGTGCTAGAACACTTAATCCCGCACGAACACTTGTTGAAACAGAAACAGTTGTTAAAAAGTTTTTTCCGCCCACAATTTTCAAATGTGTAATTGAGCCAAACCTTATAGTTCCAATTTTTTGTCCTTGGGTTATTACATCTCCAGGTTTAACATATGATATTGTTCTTCTTGCAAAAATCCCTGAAACTTGAACTACATAAGCAATAATATCTAATTCTTTGTTAACTATTTTTATTGTATTTCTTTGATTTCTTTTTGCATAATTAGGAAAATAAACAGGCCAATGAGATCCTTTTTTAAATTCTACACTTTCAACAGTTCCACTTATTGGTGCTCTATTCATATGAACATCGAAGGGAGACATACGTATTGTAAAATAAAGTTCATTTTCCTTTTTACTTACTTCTGATAATATCCCATCTGCAGGAGCTAATATTTGCTCTTCATTTAAACTAATCTCTCTTTCTGGATCTCTAAATGTCCAAATCAAAAATAAACAAATGAAGATTATTATTGAGGGAAACAAAGTAATCCAATAGTATTTAGTAATAATCAAAATAATGGAAACTACTATTGATAATGAGCTTAAAATTAAGCATAAACCGACTATTTTTTCCGAACTTTTGGCAACTTTCATTTTAACCGATTAATAAATTTGATAAAGGAATTTATTTAATTCTTTGAGTTTAAGCATTTTTTCAGAAATAAAAACATTCTGTTATTATATTCTAAAAAAGAAAAAAGAAAAGAAATTAGTTTAAAACTGTCTTTTTCTTAAAATATAGACTAAAGACATTAAGGTTACAAGCCCAACAAATATTGATGTATAAGGTGTTTTTGTTGGCTCAGTCTCTGTTGGTTCAGTAGGAGCAGTCTTATACAGTATATAGTCTGCATCTAGAACATTTCCAAAATCATCTACTGCATATACATGAATAATATTCTTCTCTTGTGTTAAATGATATGGATATATTCTAAATGAAGCAGATTTTGCACCAACAGAAAGTTGAACCTCTTCACCATTTAATGTTACTGAAATGTTATTTGCTGAACTCAATTCATCTTTAACAGTAAAGTCGATATAAGCACCAGTCATAGCAGAACCGTTTGTCCAACCTCCACTTCCTATCAGAATAGGAGGTGTGCTATCTAGAATAAATTGACCTATGTATTTATCATCAGTAGTTAATATTGTAAAAGTATACTTTCCATCTTCTTCAAGTGTCATTGAATATGAATAAGTTCCAGTTCCAGTGCTAGTAAGAGTAACATCTGTTTTTGTTTCTGTACCGTTTACATCAACATATGTCACAGAAGCACTTAATGATGTAGAAGCGGGTATGGCTGTAATATCAAAATCAACTTTGTTGTCTGCTCTTGTAGCATAAACAACTACTTTATTGTCTGCAAGTAACCACTTAATAAGATTGTCTGCAAAAACAGCATTTGTAGTTCCGTCATTATAATTTTCGACAAAACCTTCTGTATCTATAAAGAAGTTAGTTGTACAAACTACTACTCTTCCTCCGTTCTCATTCTCAAAAGCTGCTGCTGTTGCTTCTCCTTCAAATTCTAATAATTCAACAGCTTTTCCTGTTGTTGTTAAGGAGGTTCCATAATGATCAACTTTGGCTACATTTTCAGTTATTCTGTGAAGATTTTTTACATTTGCAGTAAGAGGTTCTTCAAAACTATAAAATCCTTCATCTACTTGAATGTCATAAGGCTCAATGAGTTTGTTTACCATTGTAACATTGTTTCCAATAACCAACCCATAATCTGGATCCTTTGATGCTCCAAGAAGATCAATAAACAATGATCCTCCATTCGCCACATAGTCTTGTATAGCTGTTATTTCATCTGCTGTTAATGCGCCATAAGTTTGAGCTTTAGTGGATGGAAAATTTGGATAGATGGTATTAAATGGATCAGCGAACCAAATTGCATCGTAATCAGCTAGCAATTCTGAAGTTATTTCTCCTTTAGTTATTTCGTTTACTGCTATTCCCTTACTGTTTAGATCTTCAATAAAGTAAATATATTGGCCTAATAAATGGTCCATTCCCCAGTTTGTATGCATCTTTGCTAGTAAAATTCTCTTTTCTCCAGGTACAACTTTAACTTTTATTATTGTCTCTGCTGTAACTCCTTTAGCTGTTTCAAAAGTTATTTTTCCTTCATAATCTCCTACAGCAGCATCTAGAGGGACATCAAAGATAAGTTCATAGTTTTTGTCCCAAGGATCTGTTGCTGGGGTGGTATTTAATGTGGCAATTTGAGTAATTGTTCCTGATAAGACTGGTGTTTTATCTTCCCAAGGAGTAGAAGATACAGATTTAACATAAATAGAAGCATAGAAACCTTGGTTTATCTCTTGATAGAATGGCACATCAAGTTCTGGAATAGCCCATAATAGAACTGGAAAACCGCTATCGTTTTTAGGAGCGGCTTTAATTAAGTCTAATGCTTTTCCTAAATCTGGAACTCCTGCACCAAATTTCAAATAATCTAATCCTTGATCATCAGCTGAAAGCATCATTGCAGTCTTAATCATACCTGCATCATAAGGAATGCTCAATCCTTTTAAGACATCAATAAGTACAGCTGCTGCTCCAGTAATTGCAGGAGTAGACATTGAAGTTCCTTGCATAGAAACATAATCAGTAGAACTTGCGATACCACAGCTCATAATACCCATACCAGGAGCTGCTAGATCAGGTTTTACATATCCATCAGCAGTAGGACCGACAGAACTGAAATAAGCTTGTCCTTGACCGGTTTGTTTAGTTGCAGCTACAGAAATACTTTGAGCTTCTGCCCCAGGAGACTCAACTGTATAATAGTTTGTTCCACTATTTCCAGCTGCGACTGCAACAAGAATATTATTTAGGTAAAGTTCTCTAATCATTGCTTCTTCAGCATCTTGTCCTTCAGTATCTGTTCCACCCCAACTGAGGTTTATTACATTCACAATAGTTCCATTCTCTTTTAATTCTAGAGCATACTCAAAAGCAGCAATAAAAGCCTCAGGAGGAGCAGGACTTCCTAAGCGTCCTACAAGGATTTTTGCTTCAGGAGCCATTCCTATATATTCAGCATTTCCTACTCCAGCTCCAGCCATAATTCCAGCTGTGTGAGTACCATGTCCATTTTCATCTTCAATACTAGGATCATTAATATCATAACCGTTTTCCTTGGTAATGAAAGACTTACTTTCTTCCATTATTCTTCCTTGGAAATCAACATGTTGAGTATTAATTCCTGAGTCAATATCATATGCGATAATAGAGCTTCCCTTATATCCTAAATCCCATAAGAAACTTACATTTAGAATATCAGCTGTCTGCTTAGTCAATTTAATTTTTTCAGCATTAGATACAAGATAGACTGGATCTTCTGGTTGCTTAATTTGAGTATATTTAGTATCAGTTAAATCGAAAACATTCTTTACTCCGTCAATTGATTTCAAGTTATCTTTTTCACTTAACATGTCTTCAACAATTACCATTTTTAAATAAGGATAGACTCGTTTTACATCATGTTGAGAGACAAAATTCTCTAATGCTTCAGGATTAGAGAAGTGAATAAGATATTTTCGCATCGAATCGACAAATGGTTGTTGAATTTCAACTTCTCTGGGTTCAATTGAAACTTCAGAACTTACTTGTTCTGTATTCGCGTGAATTATTGAACCAGATTGTAATAAAATAAGCAATATTGTTATTGTACTGAACACATACATAATCTTTCTGCGGTTCATAATACAAGCTTTTTTGAGATATTCATAAAGTTTACTCAAAAAAGTGCTTTTAATTATCTAAATAAATTATTAAGTAAATTATTATGCAAAAAGTCGTACCAAAATTTTAAAAAATACCACTCAAACCTAAATATTAGCAGTTAGTAACTATTGTATCTATTATTTGAGAGATTCAACTATTAAATTAACAATAAGAATTCAACAGAAGTGGAAAAATGAGTGAAAAAGTAGGTATCATTGCATATGGAATATATATTCCGCGAAATAGAATTACTGTCGATGAGATCGCCAGTATATGGGGAGAAGATGCTAACGAAATAAAATCTCAACTGCAAATTTTTGAAAAATCTGTTCCTTTTCCAGATGAAGATGTAGCAACCATGGCTGTCGAAGCAGCGCGTAATGCAATGAAACAATGGGGAGGAGAAGCAGAAAAAATAGGTGCAATATATGTTGGAAGTGAATCTCATCCATACGCCGTTAAACCAACTGCAACGATTGTTGCAGCTGCAATAGGCGCAGAAGGAGAAACGACGGCAGCAGATTTGGAATTTGCATGTAAAGCAGGAACTGCAGGCATGCAAATGTGTTTTGGATTAATTCAGTCAAACATGATCAAGGTTGGTCTAGCTATAGGTTCTGATAGTAGTCAAGCTAAACCAAAAGACCCATTAGAGTACACTGCGGGTGCAGGAAGTGCCGCATTTTTAATTGGTAAGCAGGATATTATCGCAGAGCTTGAGGGTACATATTCTTACACTTCTGATACTCCAGATTTCTGGAGAAGAGAAGGAGCAACTTTTCCCTCTCATGGTCAAAGGTTTACTGGTATGCCTGCTTATTTTGATCATATTATAAAAGCAACAAAAGGATTATTAGAAAAAATCGATAGAAAGCCTGAAGACTATGATTACGTAACATTTCACCAACCTAACACAAAATTTCCTTTAAGAGTAGCTAAAATGTTAGGTTTTTCTAAAGAGCAAATCGAAAATAGTTTGGCGTGTAAGTACGTAGGAAACACATATTCTGCTTCATCTATGATTGGATTTGCAAAAATTTTGGATGAAGCACAACCAGGCGATAAAGTTCTTGTAACTTCATATGGAAGTGGAGCAGGAAGTGATGCTTTTTCTTTTAAAATTACAGAAAACATCGAAAAAATAAGGAGTAGATCTAAAACTGTTCAATATTATATTGAAAATAAAAGAAATATCAGCTATGGTCTCTATTCCCGCTATAAAGGAATTTTAAAGGTGTAAGTATGAGTAATGAAGTATATATAATTGGTACTGGACAAACAAAATTTGGTGAATTTTTTAATTTAAACATTGGTGATCTTGCTTCTGAAGCAGTTAACAAAGCTATTGAAAACGCGGGAATAGGAAAAGATGAGATAAGAACGCTATTTATTGGGTCAACAGTTTCTAACTCTCTTTCTCAATCATCAATAGGCGGAATTTGTACTAGAAGTTGTAGTTTATCTTCTAACGCTTACAGGATTGAATCTGGAAATGCTAGTGGTGCAGCTGCATTCCACCACGCTTTTTTAAGCATAAAAAGTGGGTTATATGACGTTGTTGCTGTATTAGGAATTGATAAATTATCAGATTATATCCAAAATGGAACAATTGAAAAAATTTTAGCTTCATCCATTGATTACCAATGGGAATACGAAATGGGAGCTACCCTCACAGGATTATACTCTTTTCTGACTCAAGCTCATATGGAAGAATATGGAACAACATTAGAACAGCTAGCTTATATTCCAACGAAAAACCATCAAAATGGAGTTCTAAACCCAAAAGCTCAATATAGGTATGCTATCCCACTAGAAAAATTTCTTAATGCAAAAAGAATTGCTGACCCTATTGGAAGGTTTGATGTGGCTACACCTTGTGACGGTGCAGCAGTAGTAATATTAGCTTCTGAAAGATATATTGAAAATAAAAAACCACATTCTTACAAGGTAAAAATTCTCTCCTCATCAGCTGGTTCAGACACTTTAGCTTTGCAACACAGAGAAAAACTAACAGAGTTAAAAGCAACTAGACTGGCTGTTAACGATGCTTACAATAAAGCCAAAATTTCAGCAAATGATATTAATGTTGCAGAAGTACATGATTCACACCCAATTGGAGAGATATTAGCAATAGAAGATCTTGGTTTGGTACCTAAAGGTGAAGGAGGAAAAGCAACTGTAGAAGGGTTGACTGCGCTAAACGGAAAGATAACTGTTAACCCAAGTGGAGGATTAAAAGCTAGGGGTGATCCTTTCGGAGCAACAGGAATTGCACAGTTAATAGAAATCGTTGAACAAATAAGAGGAAATGCTGGAAAAAGACAAGTCGAGGATGTAAAATATGGGTTAACACAAAATGTCATGGGAACAGGGGTTATGTCCTATGTTTCTATTTCGTTTACTGCTATTCCCTTACTGTTTAGATCTTCAATAAAGTAAATATATTGGCCTAATAAATGGTCCATTCCCCAGTTTGTATGCATCTTTGCTAGTAAAATTCTCTTTTCTCCAGGTACAACTTTAACTTTTATTATTGTCTCTGCTGTAACTCCTTTAGCTGTTTCAAAAGTTATTTTTCCTTCATAATCTCCTACAGCAGCATCTAGAGGGACATCAAAGATAAGTTCATAGTTTTTGTCCCAAGGATCTGTTGCTGGGGTGGTATTTAATGTGGCAATTTGAGTAATTGTTCCTGATAAGACTGGTGTTTTATCTTCCCAAGGAGTAGAAGATACAGATTTAACATAAATAGAAGCATAGAAACCTTGGTTTATCTCTTGATAGAATGGCACATCAAGTTCTGGAATAGCCCATAATAGAACTGGAAAACCGCTATCGTTTTTAGGAGCGGCTTTAATTAAGTCTAATGCTTTTCCTAAATCTGGAACTCCTGCACCAAATTTCAAATAATCTAATCCTTGATCATCAGCTGAAAGCATCATTGCAGTCTTAATCATACCTGCATCATAAGGAATGCTCAATCCTTTTAAGACATCAATAAGTACAGCTGCTGCTCCAGTAATTGCAGGAGTAGACATTGAAGTTCCTTGCATAGAAACATAATCAGTAGAACTTGCGATACCACAGCTCATAATACCCATACCAGGAGCTGCTAGATCAGGTTTTACATATCCATCAGCAGTAGGACCGACAGAACTGAAATAAGCTTGTCCTTGACCGGTTTGTTTAGTTGCAGCTACAGAAATACTTTGAGCTTCTGCCCCAGGAGACTCAACTGTATAATAGTTTGTTCCACTATTTCCAGCTGCGACTGCAACAAGAATATTATTTAGGTAAAGTTCTCTAATCATTGCTTCTTCAGCATCTTGTCCTTCAGTATCTGTTCCACCCCAACTGAGGTTTATTACATTCACAATAGTTCCATTCTCTTTTAATTCTAGAGCATACTCAAAAGCAGCAATAAAAGCCTCAGGAGGAGCAGGACTTCCTAAGCGTCCTACAAGGATTTTTGCTTCAGGAGCCATTCCTATATATTCAGCATTTCCTACTCCAGCTCCAGCCATAATTCCAGCTGTGTGAGTACCATGTCCATTTTCATCTTCAATACTAGGATCATTAATATCATAACCGTTTTCCTTGGTAATGAAAGACTTACTTTCTTCCATTATTCTTCCTTGGAAATCAACATGTTGAGTATTAATTCCTGAGTCAATATCATATGCGATAATAGAGCTTCCCTTATATCCTAAATCCCATAAGAAACTTACATTTAGAATATCAGCTGTCTGCTTAGTCAATTTAATTTTTTCAGCATTAGATACAAGATAGACTGGATCTTCTGGTTGCTTAATTTGAGTATATTTAGTATCAGTTAAATCGAAAACATTCTTTACTCCGTCAATTGATTTCAAGTTATCTTTTTCACTTAACATGTCTTCAACAATTACCATTTTTAAATAAGGATAGACTCGTTTTACATCATGTTGAGAGACAAAATTCTCTAATGCTTCAGGATTAGAGAAGTGAATAAGATATTTTCGCATCGAATCGACAAATGGTTGTTGAATTTCAACTTCTCTGGGTTCAATTGAAACTTCAGAACTTACTTGTTCTGTATTCGCGTGAATTATTGAACCAGATTGTAATAAAATAAGCAATATTGTTATTGTACTGAACACATACATAATCTTTCTGCGGTTCATAATACAAGCTTTTTTGAGATATTCATAAAGTTTACTCAAAAAAGTGCTTTTAATTATCTAAATAAATTATTAAGTAAATTATTATGCAAAAAGTCGTACCAAAATTTTAAAAAATACCACTCAAACCTAAATATTAGCAGTTAGTAACTATTGTATCTATTATTTGAGAGATTCAACTATTAAATTAACAATAAGAATTCAACAGAAGTGGAAAAATGAGTGAAAAAGTAGGTATCATTGCATATGGAATATATATTCCGCGAAATAGAATTACTGTCGATGAGATCGCCAGTATATGGGGAGAAGATGCTAACGAAATAAAATCTCAACTGCAAATTTTTGAAAAATCTGTTCCTTTTCCAGATGAAGATGTAGCAACCATGGCTGTCGAAGCAGCGCGTAATGCAATGAAACAATGGGGAGGAGAAGCAGAAAAAATAGGTGCAATATATGTTGGAAGTGAATCTCATCCATACGCCGTTAAACCAACTGCAACGATTGTTGCAGCTGCAATAGGCGCAGAAGGAGAAACGACGGCAGCAGATTTGGAATTTGCATGTAAAGCAGGAACTGCAGGCATGCAAATGTGTTTTGGATTAATTCAGTCAAACATGATCAAGGTTGGTCTAGCTATAGGTTCTGATAGTAGTCAAGCTAAACCAAAAGACCCATTAGAGTACACTGCGGGTGCAGGAAGTGCCGCATTTTTAATTGGTAAGCAGGATATTATCGCAGAGCTTGAGGGTACATATTCTTACACTTCTGATACTCCAGATTTCTGGAGAAGAGAAGGAGCAACTTTTCCCTCTCATGGTCAAAGGTTTACTGGTATGCCTGCTTATTTTGATCATATTATAAAAGCAACAAAAGGATTATTAGAAAAAATCGATAGAAAGCCTGAAGACTATGATTACGTAACATTTCACCAACCTAACACAAAATTTCCTTTAAGAGTAGCTAAAATGTTAGGTTTTTCTAAAGAGCAAATCGAAAATAGTTTGGCGTGTAAGTACGTAGGAAACACATATTCTGCTTCATCTATGATTGGATTTGCAAAAATTTTGGATGAAGCACAACCAGGCGATAAAGTTCTTGTAACTTCATATGGAAGTGGAGCAGGAAGTGATGCTTTTTCTTTTAAAATTACAGAAAACATCGAAAAAATAAGGAGTAGATCTAAAACTGTTCAATATTATATTGAAAATAAAAGAAATATCAGCTATGGTCTCTATTCCCGCTATAAAGGAATTTTAAAGGTGTAAGTATGAGTAATGAAGTATATATAATTGGTACTGGACAAACAAAATTTGGTGAATTTTTTAATTTAAACATTGGTGATCTTGCTTCTGAAGCAGTTAACAAAGCTATTGAAAACGCGGGAATAGGAAAAGATGAGATAAGAACGCTATTTATTGGGTCAACAGTTTCTAACTCTCTTTCTCAATCATCAATAGGCGGAATTTGTACTAGAAGTTGTAGTTTATCTTCTAACGCTTACAGGATTGAATCTGGAAATGCTAGTGGTGCAGCTGCATTCCACCACGCTTTTTTAAGCATAAAAAGTGGGTTATATGACGTTGTTGCTGTATTAGGAATTGATAAATTATCAGATTATATCCAAAATGGAACAATTGAAAAAATTTTAGCTTCATCCATTGATTACCAATGGGAATACGAAATGGGAGCTACCCTCACAGGATTATACTCTTTTCTGACTCAAGCTCATATGGAAGAATATGGAACAACATTAGAACAGCTAGCTTATATTCCAACGAAAAACCATCAAAATGGAGTTCTAAACCCAAAAGCTCAATATAGGTATGCTATCCCACTAGAAAAATTTCTTAATGCAAAAAGAATTGCTGACCCTATTGGAAGGTTTGATGTGGCTACACCTTGTGACGGTGCAGCAGTAGTAATATTAGCTTCTGAAAGATATATTGAAAATAAAAAACCACATTCTTACAAGGTAAAAATTCTCTCCTCATCAGCTGGTTCAGACACTTTAGCTTTGCAACACAGAGAAAAACTAACAGAGTTAAAAGCAACTAGACTGGCTGTTAACGATGCTTACAATAAAGCCAAAATTTCAGCAAATGATATTAATGTTGCAGAAGTACATGATTCACACCCAATTGGAGAGATATTAGCAATAGAAGATCTTGGTTTGGTACCTAAAGGTGAAGGAGGAAAAGCAACTGTAGAAGGGTTGACTGCGCTAAACGGAAAGATAACTGTTAACCCAAGTGGAGGATTAAAAGCTAGGGGTGATCCTTTCGGAGCAACAGGAATTGCACAGTTAATAGAAATCGTTGAACAAATAAGAGGAAATGCTGGAAAAAGACAAGTCGAGGATGTAAAATATGGGTTAACACAAAATGTCATGGGAACAGGGGTTATGTCCTATGTTTCTATTCTAGGGAGAGGTGATAATTAATGGAACCGCCAAAAATTTGGAGAGAACGCAGAGAGCGATACCTAGGAATAGGAATTATTTGCGAAGATTGTCAAAAAAAGAATTTTCCAAAAACAAGAATATGTCCTGATTGTGGAAGTGAAAACGTAAAACCTTACAAAATAGCAGAGAGAGGTACATTAAAGTATTTTACTCAGATCATGAATACTGGAGATGAATTAATATTCAACACACCTTATATTGTTGGTCTAGTCGAGTTAGAGGATGGTATTAAGGTTACAGCGCAAATTGTAGATTGTGATTTTAAAGAGCTAAGAAAAGGAATGAAATTAGAAAAAACATTCAGAGTACTAGCAAGAAATGGAAAAGAAGGATTAATTAAATATGGATTTAAGTTTAGACCAATCTAAACTTCTTTTTTTTACATATCTATGTGTATAAAAGAATGAATCTTTAGGTTTTTTTCTTTTAGTTTCTCTATTGTTTTATTGTAATCATGTGTATAAGTGTGTATATCTCCTGTATGGAAACCGTGTATTCCCCCTTGTATTAAATCATGAACAACTACAAAGCCAATTCCACACCCTCCTTTTTCTTTAGGACAATAGAAAGCTGAAGAATTTTCAAAAGATAGTTCAATCGATATCTTAAGATTGTTAACAATAGAACTATGTATAGCATTTTCTACTTTCTCAAAACCACAAATTGGGCACTTTGGAGAAAAAAGTTGTGTTAATATTTCTATACATTTGTTATATATTGACTCAAAAAAGTATCCTGAAGACAAAAGTAGAAGGTTTTGCTCATCAAATTTCTTTATTTCAGGAAGCTTATGTACAGATAAGAGTTCTTCGAGTTTAGCAATTTCAAATAAGTGTTTAAAGCCTTCTACTGTAGTTTTAATTACACCAATTTCAGAGGAATTATCCTTAATTGAAAAAGGTTTCATATATGAATCTTCTTCAACAGAAGAAATATTAAAAATAATAAAGTCTGTATTTTTGGGAAAAGAAGTTGTTTTTGGTCCATAATGATAAATTAAGAAGTCCATCAATACTGGTTTTACCTCATTATCATGGGTATCAACTAGAAAAATAAACATCAAATTTCTATCACGAAATTGAATAATTAATGGTGGAAGAGAAGATTTGTCCAGATGTAAAGTCTTCATTATCCCTAATCTACGTTTGGAAAGAATATTTTCAATGGACTTTACTGTTAAAAGTGTAGATTCAGGAACACTATAAGGAACAGGTTTAGAAACTGATACTCCTTGATCTATTAACGATTTTTCAAAATCTTCTCCCCAATTCTCCTTCATCCATTGCCATGGAATAAAAACGACATTCTTCCTCTTATACCATGCCTTTGAAGTCCTTGTTTCTCCATCGTAATAATAAAATAATGGGTGATTTTTTGAAGATTTTTCATTAATAATTATAGGTACAGCTACTAAATCTGCATATTTAGAACAATTTTCATGATCAATTCCTAAGCTTAAAGCACGAATGCAGCTTAGCAATTTCAACGCAGGCTCTTGAAGCTTTAATTCTACTTCATCTTCAGTCCCTTGAAATGGGTCTTCTGCATCTCCACTTCTAGCCTTTATACAAAGAAGAAGATCTCCTTTTTGAGCACAGAGTACAACTCTTTTGTAACTTTGATAGTAGTCTACGTCCTTTGTATAAATTGTACAAATTTCAGTCCTAAATCCATTATCATTAAGAAAAGCTTCTATTAGTTTCATGAAATTTGTTTTAAATATCGACATTATCTTATTTGAGTGACAATCCTATAAAAGGATAATGGAGTACATAGAAGCAGAGAAAAAGCTTTTTCCTTTCCATATGGTGTAAAGGATTAAGAGACTAAGAAATAAGATTTGATAAATCAAATTTTTTACTTAACTGATTTCATTCTCTTCTTTTACTCGATACATATTGCCAAAGTTATAAAAGTTTAATAATAACATAATTCTATGCGTTTTGTAACCCTTTAATTGCTTGTATTCATAGAAAGGTTAATTACAAATTTTTATAATTGCATTTATAAAAAAGAAATATGAAATAATATAAATAGGCTTTTTAGTTTGAAAACGAGAATGATGAGTATTAAGTTATTAACAGATTCTACAACATCCATACCAAAAAGTTTCCTTGATGAGAAGAATATAGCTATGTTAGAGTTATTAATTGAGATAGATGGCGAGCTAAAAAAGGAGATTTCAGATATTGATATTGACAAATTTATTGAACAAATAGAAAAAGCAGAGAAGCCGTATACTACTAGTATGAGTTCTCCTCAACATGTTATTGAAACTTTTAATTCAATAATTAAAGAAGGATACTCTACTATATTATATCCATATATGACTTCTCAAACATCTAGCCAAATTAATGCTGTTAACATAGCTAAAAAACATATTGATGGAAAACTAGATATAAAATTTTATGACACACAACTAGCGGGGCCTGCAGTTGCACCATTTATTCTTTACGGAGAAAAAATGATTAAAGAGGAATTAAGTATTGACGAAATTATAAAAGTTTTTGATAAACTAAAAGAAAAAATTTACACAATAGGTTTCTCTGAGAATTTCAATGCTTTATTCAGAACAGGAAAAGTCAAAAAGAATCTCAAAACACAAGTAGTTACAAACATGTTAAATCTCAAGCCCTTATTCCAAATTAGAGTTGGAAAAGGTGTTGAAGGATTTGGAGGAGGAATAGGATTTAATGGAGCTGTAAAGAAGATTAAAGAAAAAATATTGGATGAAACTGATGAAAAAATAATCTACAATCTTATTCTAACACACTCTTATGCAAAGGAAAATGCTAAAATGTTAGAGAAGGAAATCAAGAAAATCAGGAAGATCAAAGAAGTAAACTATTTCACTATCCCTCCAGTAATTGTAAATACTGTAGGTAAAGGAGCAATAATAGCTACTTTATACCCAATCTATGAAAACATATAAAATAGATTTTTCTTCTTTTTTTGGTGATTACTTAAATGAAAAAAAAAGGAAAAACAAAGTTTGATTTACTAGGCATTTCAGAATTTGAAAAAATTAGTGAAGAGATATTTATTGAAATGTCTGATCACTCAATACTCAGAATTTTACATGTTTCAAGTGAAAAAGAAACTTCCTACACTCTTCTAGTTATTGCAGGTTGGGCATCCATCCCCTTGGGTTGGAATGACTTCTTACTGGAAGCAAAGAAGAACTTTGAAATTTTTTATTTAGAATCTAGAGAAAAGAAATCTAGCATCCTTCCGCAAGATTCAATAAATGATATTGAGAGAATGGCATTAGATATTTGTGAAACTGTTGAAAAACTTAATTTAAGGCAAGATAAATTAATACTGTTTAGTTCATCCTTTGGAACACTTCTAACAGCACATGCGCTCTCTTATAAAATGATTAATCCTTTGCTTACTGTTCTAATCGGCCCAATTGCGAAAGTTGAAATGCCACCGCTAATTGGCTATCTTATAAAATTTCTTCCAATTCCAATTTTACGCTTGTATAAACCTTTTGGAAAATTATGGGTAAAGCTATTTAAGAGTGAATCAGAAGAACAAGCAGCAAAGTATCTTCGCGTATTGAAGGAAGCTGATGAAGTTAAATGGAAGAAAATTGGAAAAGCAATCGCCCAAAAAGAATATTGGAATATTTATGAAAACATAAGCCGATATCCCACATTAGTAATCGATGAAAGTAACGATAAAATGCATAACACAGAAGTTACTAAAAAAATAACTTCATTGATCAAAACTGCTAAGTATGTTGACCTTCATACAAATTATTTTACACATTCCGCAGATATGGCTCACTTTCTGCAAGATTTCTTAAAAAACCTAGAATTGTGATACATTTTATGTGTTAGCTTAATTCTTTTTTCTTATTTGTCTGTCTCATTTGATAATAAACACAAGCTTTTCTGGTTATAGTTATCGTTCATTTACTAGAAAACAAGATTAATATGCAAAGAGCTACAAAAAAATCAATTTGATTAAAATGGAAATGCTTATATTTAAATCTATTAGAGGAAACTTAAAGGTGAATAATCTATGCCCTATCAATGGTTAAAAAGAAGCCGCAGAAAATTGTCAGGTGGATTAATTAAGAAAGCAGCATCAAAGAAAAAGCGAGACATGGGTCGATATCCAGCTGAAACACAAATAGGTGAAAGAAAGCTCAAGATTATAAGGACAAGAGGAGGAAACATAAAACAACGCCTATTACGTGATAATTACGCAAATATTTTCGATCCAGAAGAAAAGATCTCAAGAAAAGTTAAGATTACCAACGTTTTAGAGAACAAAGCAAACAGAGAGTATGCAAGAAGAAGAATCATTACAAAAGGTTGTATCATTGAAACTGAAATAGGTAATGCTAGAGTAACAAGCAGACCTGGACAAGATGGACAAATTAACGCTGTTTTGATTGAAAAGAAAACAGATTAGTTCTCAACCATTTTTAATTTATTTTTCTAAAAGCATTAATATTATTTCTATTATTAATTTGGATATTATTTGAATCTCTTTTTCTTTTGCTTTCTTTTTTTCTTAGGCTGAAGAGAATATAATATTGTTTCAGGAGATAGATACTCTTGAGCTCCTTCTTTTAATTTTACGCTTACGTAAGGAGCTTTTACAGGACCAAAAATATCATTTACAACCCCTATATGGACCATTTTCTCTGTTACTACTGCGCTACCTATTTTAGGAAGTTTATCTGGAGATTTAATAATCAAATTTCCAAGATCACTAATGTGAAGGAATCTTCCTAATTTTTTGATTGGAGGGGCACTCATCTGTAATCACTTTTTCTTTTTTGGTTTTCCAGTTTGTTGTTTTTTCTTTAGTTTTCTTGCTATACTTGCAACATTATTAATTAATTCAGATTTATTTTTTACAGATTCTGGGTTTATTAGTATTCTTCCTTCACTATTCCACCAATTCTTAGAATATTTTTTTTCTTTTTCAACTATATGATCATAATTAAGATGTTTACATGCGAAAGCTATTTTTGCTAGAGAACAATCATCTACTGCCTTGTTTTTTGGTACTTTTCTTCCTTGATTTCGCGTAAGTTTCTTGTCAAAATATTCAGGATATAGGACGAAATACCTCTTTCTACGAAGCATGATAAAAGTTTTGAAACTTTGCTAATAATCTTTTGGGTACTGAACCTAACCTTATTCACTAACAAAAAATCACAAAAAAGTTAATTCAATTAAAAAAGAAGAGAATAACATAGTTGGTAATCATTTGATAAATTGTATTTCTTCTTCGATATAGTCAAATTCCTCAAATTTGAACTTCATTTTTTCTTGTTCTTCATGATTTATATCTTCAGAATAGATTAGCCATTCATTAAAAGCTTTGCATAATATTGGGTTGACGGGATTATTAATGCTGCATTCGTGAATACGCTCACAAGTAAAGCATCTACAAACCATTGTGTCCCATCCTGTTTCTTCTTTACGAGGAATTGTGAGTAAATAATCTTTAACATTACCAATTTCAACTGGGATTTTTAGGATTTTATTGTTATAAAGGAGTTCATCAATTTTCAATTTAATTGTTGAATGATCACCCAGTAAATCAAGTACTTCACTATGGAGCAATTTTTTCTCTTTTGTTAATTCGATTAGCTCAATAATTTCTTCTCCCAAAGCATTACTATAGCTTTGTTCTACCTTAATTCTTTGTTTAGGAATCATAATTCTCACTCACAATGTTTTTAGATCACATTCTATGGACTATACTGTCACATAACTACGTTATCTCTTCAAAAGTTACTATGTAATTTACTATATTTAAATCTTCATACAGATTCAAAAAACGTATGTGTGTTTTATATGCACAGTATTTTGAAACTGCTCAAAAAATATATTTAAAATATTTAGAATAGAAATGAACCCTATTTCAATTTATCATTTTAAGCAAAATTTATCATTTAATAATTTAACAACAACAAAAGGGAAAGTGACCAAAGTGCCACATGATGCAGATTACTTCTATGATAAAGCAAAAAAACAAGGTTATCGTTCAAGAGCTTCTTATAAACTCTTGCAAATACATGAGAAATTTCATATTTTCAAAAAAAATCAGATAGTTGTCGATCTTGGCGCATCTCCAGGAGGATGGACTCAAGTTGCATCAGAAAAAGTAGGCAATAATGGTTTAGTTATTGCAATAGATAAAGCCTATATTCCTCCTTTAAATCTAAAAAACGTGGAAATTTTACAGATGGATATAATGAATGAAATAATAAGTGAATACTTGAAAGACAGATATGGGTTGGTAGATGTTTTATTAAGTGATTGTGCGCCTAATGTAAGCGGAAAATGGTCTCTTGACCATTCAATTCAAATTATGCTCGCAGAAAGAGCACTAAGAATAGCTGAAGATATCCTGAAAGACGAAGGTTGGATAGTTGTCAAAGTTTTTCAAGGAGATCAATTTGCTAATTTTATCTCTTATGCAAAAAAAGTCTTCACTACAGTAAAATTATTCAAACCACAAGCTTCAAGAAAGAAAAGCGCAGAAATTTATCTGGTTGCAAATACTAAAAGCTAAAGACAAAGAGAGATATAAATATGAATAAGGAATTATGGGTTGAAATTAAAGAGGGAAAAACATCTTTCTTTCTAAAGAAAGATTCTGAAACTATCTATGATGCTTCTGTTTTTTACAACCCTAAAATGTCTATAAATAGAGATTTAGCTCTTTTGCATCTTTATACGATTGGAAATATAACAAAAAAAGGATTAATCATTATTGACCCTTTTGCAGGCTCAGGAATTAGAAGCTTTAGGATAATTAATGAGCTTCCTAAAGAATATGTTAAGAAAATAATAATTTCAGATATAAGCGACAGAGCAATTAAGAATGTGAAATTAAATATTGAAAAGTTATTCAATGACAAAAGAATTGTTGTTCATCGTGAAGATGCATTTAACATTATAGCTAAACAAATTTTAGATAAAGAAAATATTGATGTTATTGATCTTGACCCATTTGGGACACCTATTTCATTTATTGATATAGCTGTTAGAGCTTTGGTAAAAAAAAGCGGATATTTGTTTTTAACTGCAACAGATCATCAAGTTTTGTGCGGTAAAGAGAAATCTACTTGTTTAAGAGAATATAACAGCAATTCAACAAATAATTATCTGTGTCATGAAATAGCTTTAAGGATTCTAATTTACAATATTTTGACAAGTTCTGGACGAATTGGTGCGTATGCTGAACCTATACTAGCTCTGCAATTTGAACATTTTTTCAGAATTCACGTAAGAATTGAAAAAGGAAAAAAAAGAGCAAATGAACAACATAAGGAGATAGGTTTTGTTTATGTTTGTGCTTATTGTAGTTTTTTTGAAACAGAGAGATTAAAAGAAAAAAAGAATTTACAAAAATGTCCAACATGTAACAAAGAGCTAGAAAAAGTAGGGCCTTTATGGCTAGGGCCTTTAGGAAATAAGAAAAAGGTAGGGGATCTTCTCAACTTTTTAGATGAAATTGAATTTGAGCATAATAACAAGAAAAAAATTAATTTAATGTTATCAACATTCAAAGAAGAGATTGAACTCCCTCCAATGTTCTACAACTTACCTTTTTTATACAAAAAATATAAGAAAAATGGTGTTTCTCCTAATGAAATGATAAACAGATTAGAAAAAAGAGGATATAAGACCACAAGAACAATCTTCGATTTTCAATCAATAAGAACAGAGGCACCATATTACGTTGTACATAATGAAATAAAGAAATTATAAGGGTGATATTAATTCAAAAAATAATAGTAGGAATAGATGAAGCTGGACGAGGACCAGTGCTAGGACCACTAGTCATTTGCGCCTATGCAATTGAAAAAAAAGATTTAGATCAATTACAAATTTTAGGGGCAAAAGATTCAAAGATGCTATCTAAAAGCAAGAGAACAGATCTATATCAGAAATTAATTGATATTGCTGTTGATTATAAGACTATCCACCTATCTGCATCGGAAATTGATGAAATGAGAAAAAATACAAGTTTAAATGATATTGAACAAAAAATTATGATAAAAGCTGTATTAGGATTAAAGGTTAAACCTTCAGAAATATACATTGATGCAGCAGATGTAAAAGAAGAAAGGTTTGGTCTACTATTTAAGAACTATTTTCCAAAAGCTAAAATAGTCTCAAAACATGGAGCAGATAAAACCTTTCCTGTTGTTTCTGCCGCATCTATTATAGCTAAAGTAGAACGAGATAGAGAAATTGAAAAAATAAAAGAAGAAACAGGAGTTAACATTGGTTCAGGCTATCCTTCGGATCCTAAAACAAAGAAATTCTTAAATGAATATTATAAGAAACATAAAAAATTCCCTTCTTTTGCTAGAGAATCATGGGATACATGCAAAAAAATAAAAGAAAAGGATGTACAACAAGCTAAAATAAACGAATACCTTTAGAGATGTGATTAATGGACGAAAAAAATTTAGAAGAATCCTCTATTGAAGATTTTTGGAAGAAAAGTTCTCCGACCAGAGATTTAATAATTGTTTTCACTGTTATTTACCTGATTCTTACAATATTATCACTAACTTTTTTTGTAGACACAGGATATACTGGCATTGTCAAAGTAATTTCAATTAGTCGAATCGTCTTAGAATGGACAGGACAGTATAATTTGTTAGTATTTAAAGGGTACATTTACGAGCTATTTAGCGCAATTTTTGTTCATGCGAATTTATTACATTTATTATCTAATCTCTTATTCTTCCTAATTTATGGATTAAGAGCAGATGAGAGACTATATACAAAACATTTTTACATCATATTTATTTTCTCTGCATTATTAGGAAATCTATTTACTCTAGTAGTTTATCCAGTAAATACTGTTTCTTGTGGAGCTTCAGGAGGTGTTTTTGGGTTACTTGGAGCTGACTTGATTCTGGCTTATGAAGAGGATGAAAACAGATCAATTTGGACTTATCTGGCTTCAGGTGCTATATTTTTATTTATATCTGCAGGAGTAAATGTGAATAGTTTAGCGCACGGTATTGGACTAGTTTCTGGAATAATATTAACCCTTTTTATTATTAAAAAGAGAAAGTGAAAGAAAGCAGTTTAATTTTAAATAAACAAGCCAAAGTAGATTTAAATAGCCTAGTACAAACAGAAGATTTATTTGTTTAAATTGGATTAGAAACTAAGATTCAAGATGATTCCGTACCATGTACAAGTTTTGTTAACTAATGTACCAAACATCGAAGAAGTGTCAATCAAAGAACTTATCGAATTAGATGTGAAAAAAATTAAAGGTATTGGTGACAAATATGCAAAGGTCTTGTACAGAAAAGGAATCAAGAAAGTAAAAGATTTAGCAAAGTTAGATTCTCAAGAAATAGATTTACCCGAAAAAATAGTTACTAAATGGATAGTTGCTGCAAGAATTATCGTTAATTCACAAAAAGTTCGCAGAACTGGAAAAATTATTTTCTCAGGTCTATCTCAAGCTGGAAAAACAAGTATTGTTTATGTATTAAAGTCAATTGTTGAACTGCCTACAGTAACAATGGGGGTAAAACAAGATTTCATTAAATTTGCAGGGCACAATATTCAAATTTCAGATATGGGAGGACAAAAAAGATTTCGTGAGATTTACCTAACTACCCCTGATTTGTATTTTGAAAGAACAAAATTGGTTTTCTATGTAATTGATATTCAAAATAAAAAAAGAATAGATGATTCTCTCGAATATCTGAAAAGATTACTTGCAATTTACCGTTACTTGCACGAAAAACCGTTCATTTCTATCTTTTTCCACAAATTTGATCCTGATTTATCCTACAACTTAAAATATGATATTCCACCCATAAAGGAGAAAATAGAGAAAATTTTTTCTCACTATACCGAATTTCAGTACAATTTTTTCTACACTTCTATTTACAACCCACCTAGCATATACGTGGGAATTGCTTCAACTCTATCAGAGATATTTCCAGTAATGAGTATTTTAGACGTTTTACTTAAGGATTTTGCAGAATTACACGGTTTTGATGGTTTACTTATAATGGATAGTACAGGAATGTTAATTGGTCAATTCATACGAGGAGAACAAGAATCATTGGTGGAAGAAACCTATTCTGCTTTTAAAGAAGCAAGAAAGATTGAAAAAAACCCTTTCGGCAATATTGTTTTACGAAAAAATATAGCAGACCCTCCAGGAGGAGAGATAGTTGTACAACAAATCTTTTTACCACACAATGATGGTTTTATCTTTTACTGGAAAAAAGAAGATACTGAAATTGATTTATCAGAGTATATGTTAAGTGAGATAACAAAAACCCTTAATCCATGGTTGTATAACCTATTATCGTGAAATAATTTAGATATCAATAGTCTTTAATAAAGAAATACTTTTTAATCTATCAAATTCTTTCTGGTTAATTTAAATGAAAGATAACGAATATGACCAAGAAAATAGTGGAACCAAAATTGCAAGAATTCACTTAAATGGAAAAGTAGAAGTGTTAAAAAACATTCATTTCTCTTGCAGCTCTTGTGGAGTATGTTGTAGACTTAATCGTATTCCTGTAAGAGAGGAAGATATTTTACGTTTTCAAGAACATGGTTTTGAACTAGATCAGCTATTAATTGACTTGAGCCCTGTTCTAATTCCAAGTAAAAATGTTGATGGCAATTTTATAAAAGCATATATTTTAAGGAAAAAACCATTTGTAAATGAATGTATTTTTTTGGACGATAACAATCGCTGTAGAGTTCATGAATTTAAGCCATTAGCTTGTAGACTCTATCCTTTTGCTTTAAGAAGAGAAAATGATGAAACAGTAATTATGCAAATTCATTCAAAATCTGTTTGTCCTTCAGTAAAACTAGATGTATCTGAAGAAGAATCAAATACTTTAGAATTGGTAAAACAAATGTACGAGTTATTTGATTTAGAGGAATAAAAGTATACAATACATTTTTCTATCATTTGTCTAGTACTTCCGCAATAAGTTGACTGATTTCTATAGGTTAAAATTATAGGAGTTCATACTATCATTGGCGTGTTCTCAATTCATACTTTTTGAGATAATTCGGAAGTACTAATTTGTCATAGAAAAATCTAAAAGCAATAAATGCTCAATTATAGTTATGCAAAGAACTGGGTTTGTTTTTTTTATTTTCTTAATGCTATCTAGTCCTTTTGTTTATCCTACACTAGCAAAACAAGAAAATAAAATAGACTTTATGTCCAATAATAATAATCAATTGATTTCTTCAATTCAAAATAACAAAAAAATCGTTTATGCTAATGATCTTAGTAAAACTTGGGACACTCCACTTTCTGACGAAGAGTTAAAAAAACAATTTTTAGAAGCAGAAGGGAGAGCAATTATTTCTTTTTTCAGTTTTGCAGAACAGAAAAAAGCGATTGATATACTTGAAGGTCAAGGTATAAATGTAATTCTTAAGTATAATTCTTTTCCTGGACTAAAAATTGAATACAGCTGGAAAAAAGTAACGGATATTAGTTTAGATAATTTAAGAGTAAAATATGTTTCTCAAATTGGAAAAGATACCTTTTACTCTATTTCATTAGAACAAAATAAAGATACAACTTTAACTGGTTTAATCGATCTTTCCGAATTAAGAGCAGCTTTAGAAATAGACTTCCTCCACAATCAAAAAGATAAAAATGGAGACTATCTCTTCGGAAAGAACATTACAATTGCAGTAATGGATAGCGGTATAGAATCTTCTCTAAAAGGCCTTAATAAAAAATTTAAATATCTTGGAAACGGAGCAATTCAACCTACTGATGAGGATAAAATTGTCTACGATTTTAATGCTGTTCCTGGTGAGGATAAAAATGATTTAAGCGGTCATGGTACTCATATAACTTCTATTCTTGCAGGGAATGGATTTTTCACTGTTGATGGAAAAGTACAATATGAGGGAGAATATGGAATAGTTCCTGAAGCATCTTTGATGAATATTAAAGTTTTGAATGCAAGTGGTTATGGGAAAGATGAGTGGTTGGTTGATGGTTTTGATAAAGCTATTGCAAATGAGTTAAACATTGTTCCTGATATTATAACTGCAAGTTTAACTTCAATTACTTTTTTAAGTGAACATGACCCACTTAATGAAATTGTGCAAGAAGCAGCTAAAAAAGGAATAATGATAGTTACTTCTGCAGGAAATTATGGACCAACGAGTTCATCTATTGGTTCTCCAGCTGTATGGGAAAACGTTTTATCAATTGGCAGTACCTCAACTATGAAAGATATCTCACTATTCAGTTCAAGCGGTCCAACACCATATTTAACAGCTGGAGTGGATTTAGTAGCACCAGGAAGATTAGTTTTAGGATTAAATAGTAGTACAGGAGAAAAGAGATACACATCTGGAACATCAATTTCAACACCAATAGTTTCAGGAATACTGGCTTTATTAAAACAAGCTTTTCCAGAGTACAACTCTTCACAGTTAGAATCGGCAATATTAAACACAGCAGACGATTTGAATAAGCCAATAGTTTTTCAAGGAAATGGATTAGTAGACGCTAGAGAAGCTTATTTCTGGTTAAAAAACAACCCAGGGATTACTTTTTCGATTCTACCTAAGCGTATTTCACCTGAAAATCTATTCTTTTACTCATGTGTTGAAGGAACACAATCATCTTTCAAAGTGAAAACAATATCTAGTGATGAACAGCATTTATGGACAAATATAACTGGAGACGATGAGATAGTAGAAATCGGAGAAGAGATAGTTCTTTCAAAGGGTTGGAATATCTTTTCATTTAACATTACTATTCCTTATAATAAACCTATTAAGAATTACCAAGCTGTAATAACTTTTACAAATTCTGAAAATTATACTGAAAATATAACAATTAATCTTCAATCTAGATATTACAGAGGATCGATTCTCTTTGATATTAGCCATGATAGTGATATAACAAACAATTCATGGTTTGGTGGATCGTCTCCTTATGGAGCTCATCTATATATGGCAAGAATGTTAAAAGATAGAGGTTTTAAGATAAGCACTTTTTCTGAAGGAAACTTTTCTGATGAATTGAGCAAAAATGACATTTTGGTTATTTCAGACCCTGAAAAGCATTTTTCTATAGATGAAAGAGAACAGATATATAATTTCATAAAAGACGGTGGTTCATTCTTGCTTTTAGTAGATAGCTATAGAATAGAAGTAGAATCTGCTAAAGAAGATCCAATTTATCCAAGTAATTATACAGCTATTGACAATTTAGTAGGTTCTCTTGGTATCACAATAGATCCCGATTTCCATTCAATGCAAACTCCTTATGCTACTGTGTTTTCTAGTGGGCATTCAGATATTACAGATGTAGAGGAAGCATTCTTTTTAGGTTCATGTTTACAATTCGATAATGATACAAATTCAGATGTAAAACTTTCTCCTTTATCTGCGATTAATATAGGTACAGAAAAATCTCCGTTCTGGAAAATTACTGGTGTAGTTGGAGAGTATGGTAAAGGAAAAATAATTGTTTTCGGTTCAGGATACACATTCTCTAATTTTGGATTAATGTATGATGAATTCGATGTAGACTACAGAAATAGAGGTGCAATTGGATTAGGGAGTATAAGTTATAACCATTTGTTCAGTGATGAGATGGATAAAAACAATAGAGAACTTATAAATGATACCTTTAGTTGGTTATCGACTTTCAACAGACCAATAATCGATTTTAGCTTGGATCAAGAAAAGATTCTAATTAGAGAAGAATTTACTATTTCTGTCTCAGTGACTATGACAAGTGAATTTCAACAAGGGAATCCATATGCAACTCAATATCTTAATGGAACAATTCTTTTCAGCGACAATTCAATTAGATATGTTGTTCTCTCTGCAGTTGGAGCAGGAATTTATGAGCTTTCTACTTCAATTTCGCGTTATGGAGAATTTACGTTATTTATTCCTTTGAAGTTAGAAGGGCACAACCCCACTGACGGGAGAATAGACTTGTTTTGTGATGTTGAACTTTGGGATCAACAACAAGAAATTGCAAACATAGCAAACCTTGTTCTCACTTTATTTTTCATTGTTCTGCTTGGTTTACCTTTTGTTAATTATCGCTTCAAAAATAAATAATTAATTTTTTCATTTATTCATTTATTCTCAGTATAAGACTCCATATACCAAATATTTATGAAAAATCACCAAAAATATTAGATTTGCTTCTTACACGTTGAGAAAATTAGGTATTTATGTTTTTCAGAGCGCATACTCGCAACATAAAGTTTATATAGATGTGTGAGAATTTGTCACACACAAAGGTGGTTAAGATGAAACGAGAAAGATTACCCAAAGGGTCTCGTGAAGTAATTCAATTACTTGAAAAAGAGGGAGCATTAACTCAAAAAGCAATTATTGATAAATTAAAGGACATGAAACCACGTTCTGTAAGATATACAGTTAGACAACTAATTGATAGATCAATTCTGTCAGAAATAGCTAACTTCTCAGATATGAGATCAAGCCTTATTGGTTTGAACAAACAAAATGAGGAAATCATTAAACAATTATCAAAAATTTCAGTTTCAACATAAGAAATGATAAACCAGAATTTTTCTGTTAATTATCATTTCTATTTTTTATAAAACATTCAATTTTTCTACTCTGATTAAAGAAAACCACATTAACTTTATTAATTTCTTTTCGCTTAAAGAAATACTTTTTTATGTATTATAATTAATTATCTTTGAAAGCTATGACATTAAAGATATTCCTTACAATAGGAGGTTTTTTTGTCTTAGATGACAATAATGATGTTATATCTACTAAGACTTTTGAACCTGACCCAGTGTATGTTAGTACAAAGATCTTTAATTTAGAAAGATATAATGAATCTGAAGAATTAAATGCGATTCTAGAAGAATATGCTGACACGGAAATTAAAACTAACTCTAGTTTAGTTCGTGATTTTATTCGTTCAAGAAGAAGGAAAGTTTCTTTAGATAATTCATCAGATGACTTCTATTCATTTCAAAGTTCATTATTTAGCAATTTAGCAAAACATACTAGTATTAAAACAGATGAGATTTATCATCAACTTGTTCGTGAAACTAATATATTAATATCAAAAAAACGTGTTGCTGTCGCTAGTCAACGAACTGATAAAATGGTTGTCCATGCTATATTAAGTTTGGATGATATTGTTACTACAATCAATCTTTTTATGAGTCGGATTCGAGAATGGTATGGGATTCATTTTCCTGAAATTTTAAAGGAAGTTGAAAACCATGAAACATTTTGCAAGATAATTACAGAAATTGGAGCAAGACAATTCTACTCAAAAAAAGCATTAGAAGAGTATGGATTTTCTGCTAAAAAAACAGAAAGGATCTATAATTTAGCAAAAAGTTCTATGGGCGCAGAATATGATAACAAAGACCTTCTCCCTCTACAACGCTTAGCTCAGCAGACTCTACAATTATTCGAAGAAAAGCGTATGCTCGAAAATTGGATAGATGAGCAAGTCAATAAGATTGCTCCTAATTTAAAAGCAATTGTTGGTTCAGCTATTACAGCAAGACTTATCGCTCTTGCTGGAGGTCTTCAAGAGATGGCACTTCTTCCTTCTTCTACAATTCAACTTCTTGGTGCAGAGAAAGCTCTCTTTAGAGCCTTAAAGACAGGTGCAAAACCCCCTAAACATGGTGTCATTTATCAGACTCCTGAACTTCACAGTTGTAAATGGTGGCAAAGAGGTAACATCGCAAGAGCTATTGCTGGAAAATTGACAATTGCTGCCAGAATTGACGCTTTCCAAGGAGAATACAGAGGAGACGAATTAAAGATGGACCTCGATCAGAAAATTGAGGAAATAAAGGAGAAATATAGTGAACCTCCACAAGGAAAAAAAGACCCTGCTCTAATACGTCAGCAAAGACCCCGCGGAAAACCAAAATCTCGATCAAGACAAAAAAACTATGATAAATCCAAAAGTAGGAAACACAAAGGTGGCAAAAACTATTCCAAAAAAGGAAAAAAATAGGTGACAAATAATGGTAGAACTAAAAAAACACAAATTTGAAAATCTTTTCTGGTTGCATTTTTCAGATGGAAAGGTTCGATTAGCTACTAAAAACAGCGATCCAGGTAAAAAAGTGTATACAGAAAGGCTCGTAAGTGTAGATGGAAATGAATATAGAACATTTGACCCCTACAAAAGTAAATTAGCTGCCGCAATTAGATCGGACTTACAAAACTTTCCTTTTGATGAAGGAGTTAAAGTTCTTTATCTAGGTGCTGCATCAGGAACTACTGTTTCTCATGTTTCAGATATCATAGGAGATGATGGAGAGATTTATGCAGTAGAATTCTCTCCAAGATCATTAAGAGATTTAGTAACAGTAGCTGAAAGAAGAAAAAATATTATTCCTATTTTAGCTGATGCAAGGTATCCTGAGACTTACTCTTTCACTGTCCCCCAAGTTGACATTGTCTTTGAGGACGTAGCACAACCTTTTCAGACTGAGATTTTATGGGTAAATGTTCAAACCTTCCTTAAAAAAGGAGGCTTCTTCTTTATAGCTGTAAAAGCAAGAAGCATAGATGTTACAACTAGCCCAAAAGTTATTTTTGAACGAGTTAAAAAAGAGATTCTTGAATATGGATTAGAGATAGTCGAAGAAATCAACTTAGAACAATATGAAAAAGATCACATGATGTTCGTGGGTAAAAAACCTTAACTCTCTAAATTTTCTTTTAGCATTGCATATTTTTTGATATATTCCTTAACTAAATCAAACGCTTTTTTCATTTCTTGTAGTTCGTCTATTGTAAATGTGGGAACTAGTTCTGAAGCTGGATGGTCTTCTTCATCGATTATCAAAATAGGTCTTCTTTTTGCAATAGATGCAATTTTTTGTGTCATTTCTACACGAGTAATGACATTTTTTCCGTTATCTTCGTCTACACACAACAAAACATTTAATCCGCTTTTTATGTCATGATTTCCATGTTCTCCATAAGCATCAAAAGGCATTTTTTTAACCCAGAACTGTGATATTAGTCCTAGATCTTCCAATAGAATTGCGATTTCTTCTTTCCTCGGAGTTAGTTTTTCTATTGAACTAACTGTATCTTCTTCTAAGCTGAATTTAATATTAAAAATAGGTATTCCTTGAGTTAAAGAGGTGTCTAAAATATCTTCCAGTAGAATTGCTGTTTCTGGAGGAGGATTTATAGAGTGCTCATATTCATACATTGTACGTCTTGAAATACCAATTAAACGTGCTAATTCACCATAACTTAGGTTTTTATCCAATCTTGCTTTTCTTAAACTATTTCTATTTATACAGACATAATACCCTCCTCTATTACAATATACTACAGGAGGTAAACCATCGATCATCAAATTCAAAAATGTCTCAGGACTAATTACTGGGATGTCATGTCTGAATAAGACTAACCCATCTTGAATTTCATCAAATCTTTTTCCTCTTACACCAATAATAACAGGAGAAGCTTGGAGAAAAGCTGACAAGTTTTTTAATTCTTGAGCTTGTGCTTTTAATAAATTATCAATGTAGGGTTCGATTTTAATGATTGTTAACTTGCTTTCTTTTTTTGCAATAATATCAAAACATGTATTTGGAGTATTTGTGAGGTCGACAAATGAATAATTCAATTTAGTAAAAACTTTGAGAAGAATTTTTCTTAGAATCTCCTTTGCTTGACGCGAAGACGAATCCATCAACTCTCTCAGGTTTTCATTGAATTGTTTAATGTCGTCCTCAGAAAACATAGTGTTTCCTCTTTTATTCTCAAAAAACATCACTTGTTTATAAATATAAATTTGTCTTTCGTGCAAAACTCAAAGAATTTTACTCATATATGGGCCATCTCTTTCGTAGCCTAGTTTTCTATAATAATCTCTTACACCAACGCCAGAGATGACAGAAATTTTCTTATAACCTTTTTCGACTCCAATGTCCTCAGCTTTCTGAACTAGTTCTTTTCCAAAACCTCTATGCTGCCATTCATATTCTTCTTCTCCTTTTTTATGAACAGAAAGGGATTCACCGTAAACATGTAACTCTCTGATAACGATTGTAGGTTGAGATAGAAATTCAGGTCGATATTTATCCTCACTTAACTCTCTCAGTCGAAGGAAACCAATAATTACATCATGGTTTGTTTCTTCAAAAGACAAAAAGTATTCAATTCCCTTACTTGCTTTATATTTTCTTTTTACTAGTTCAATTGACTGAGGATCAAATTCTCCTTTGTTCTTGTAGAGATAATGACCAACTTCTCTACATCTAATACACCTACACTTTTTGCCTTGTGATTCCATTAAAGCTTGTACATCAAGCCTTAAATCACTTTTTTTGGGACCAGCAACTATTTGATGTGCAGGAATGTCTCTTAAAATTCTTTTTATTCGCACGTAAGGAGGAACAAATTCTTTTATTTTGGCAATGAGTTTAATCGTTTCTTCATCTGTTAAAGCTTGGTATTCTCCTTTTTTCCATAGGTCATAAAGTTTTGTACCAGGTATAACCATTGTAGGATAAATCTTAATTTCATCAGGTTGATAATCTTGAGATTGAAAAATTGTTTTAAAAGCTTCTATATCTCTTTCTTTTGTTGAACCTGGGAGTCCAGGCATCATATGTGCTGTTATTTTCAATCCTGCATCTTTTGTAAGCTGAATAGCTCTGATTGAATCAGTAACAGTATGCCCCCTAATCATTTTTTCGAAAACATCATCATAAACTGTTTGAATACCTAGTTCAAGTCTTGTAACACCATAATTTAACAATTCATCTATCGTTTGTTTATCTATTTGATCTGGTCTCGTTTCTGCAGTTAACCCAACACATCGATGTTTAGCGTGTTCATTAATTTCATGAGCTTGCTCTATTGTATCAGAATCTACCCCATTAAATCCATCAAACATTCTTCTAATAAACCATTCTTGGTATTCTTTCGGTTGGTAAGTAAAAGTTCCTCCCATAATAATAGCATCTATTTTTTCTGTAGAATGACCTATAGCTTCTAACTGATTAATCCTTTCAGTAACTTGAAGATAAGGGTCATAGTTATTTCTTATCCCTCTTCTTGATGTAGGTTCATAACCTGTATAACTTTGAGGTCTGTCAACATCTGGTCCCCCAGGACACATAATGCATTTACCATGAGGACAAGCCCAAGGCCTAGTCATTACTGCGACGATTGCCACACCAGATAGTGTTCTAACTCTTCTTTTCATTAAATAAGGACGAAGTTTTTCTAGTTCTTCATCATTACATATAGCGAGAATATCACTATTTCTAGGGAAAAAGGATAGAGAATACTCTTTAGATATCTTTCTTTTAATTTGATCAACGATTTTATCAGTTAATTTAGACTGACTCAACAACTGTTTTTTAATTTCAGTAAAAGCAGAAAGAGATTTGTTCATCTAAATCTTCGCTCGAGTGATAAAAAGACAAATTGAATAAAAGAATGATTACATGTTATGCCTGCGTGAACCCATACTTGTTGGTTGTCCTGGAAACTTTCCTTTAATTACTCTTCTAATATAATTATTTCTGTGTCCTAGTCTTGGTATAGGACTAACACGTTCTTTTCCTTGTACTTTTGGCGTTTGTTTTCTTACTTTTCCAGCTTTTTGTAACGAACCGTGACCCATTTAATCACTTCCACAAATTTCCTATTTCATTGCAGATAAGAACTATATAAAAATATTTAGATTTCGTTGAATTCTCAGAAAAATTTGTGCCCAGATAGGAAGGAAATCTTTCTCGATGCTTCAGAGGTCTGGTAATTGAGGTTATACCTCTTTTGGGGGTTCTGGCAGACTAAAAGTCTGTGTTCTGGGGTTTAGAACTTTGTTAGGAGGTCATTCCTATAAAAAAGGGGGTGTTTAACCAAACTCATTCGCGCCCTTCACGGAGGGATTGAGCATCGGTTACTCTTCCTATCTGGTTTACACTTCCCTTTTTTAGCTCTAACTCATCAAAGTATCCACAACATTATTTATAAATCTTTTTCTGATTGTAACGTATATTTAAGAAAGAAAAAAATTATAAAATGTCTTTAAAGCTATTTAAAAAACCAAGAAGAGCGTAAATAGCTGTTCCTTTCCAAAGTACACTTTCATCTACATCGAATTTCGGATGGTGATGAGGTGCGATTATTCCTTTTTCTTCATTTCTTACTCCAAGTGTAATAAAAGCTCCTTTGGTCTTTTTTACATAATAAGCAAAATCTTCTCCCCCCATCGTCATTTTTGCTTCACCGACATTGTCTAAAGCTGAAAGAGTTTTTTTCGCAAGTTCCACTGCTTCTTTATTATTAACTACAGGAGGATAGGTAGGATCATGGAATTTTATTTCAGCTTTGCATCTCCAAGCTTTACTATAACCTTCTGCTACTTCTATCAATCTATTAATAATATGTTCTCTCACCTCTTCATTAAAAGTTCTAAATGTACCTTCTAAAACTGCTCTAGCTGGAATTATGTTATGAGCATCACTTCCTGACAGTCTTGGGCTTGATAAAACTACATGTTCCAAAGGATCAATTTCTCTAGAAATTATCTTTTGAAGAGCATTATAAATGTCCACTAGCACGGAGGTAGGGTCGAAAGTTTCATGAGGAGATGCGGCATGCCCTCCTTTTCCTGTTACTGTAATTATAAAACTGTCTGAAGAAGCTAAAAATGGTCCGACACGAGTTTCAATTTTTCCTGCATCATTATCGCCCCACACATGCAATCCATACACATAATCTACATCATCAAGTATTCCTTCCTCTGCAACTATTTTTCCTCCTCCATCTCCTTCTTCTGCTGGTTGAAAAATCAATTTTACTTTTCCTTCTAATTTATCCTTGTAGTCGTAGATTATTTTTGCTGCACCTAATAACATTGCAGTATGTGCGTCGTGACCACAAGCATGCATTTTTCCTTCATTTTTACTTTTATACTCTACTTCATTTTCTTCCTGAACATTTAAAGCATCAATATCAGCTCTTAAACCAATAGTATAACCTTGTTTTTCTCCTTCTAATATAGCTAATACACCTGTTTTTGCTATTTTCTTTGTTTCATAACCTATTTTTTGCAGTTCTTTTTCAATAAAAGCTTGAGTTTCATATTCTTCAAAAGCTGTTTCAGGGTGCATATGCAAATGTCTACGCTTTTCAATTATATAGGAACTTAACTCTTTTGCCTTATTTATAATATCTTTTTTTAATTCCTCATTACTCATTTAAGTCACTCCTAACTTAATAGAAAAATGAAAAGTTTTGTTTAAAAAATTTTTTGAACAAAAAGAGTATAATCAATTTTCAAAAAAGATAAATTTGTTGATATGCCATTTCTCGCCAAAAAGTAGTATTAATAAGCGTTTAAAGAAATTTCATCAAGAGTGTATAAGATGACAAAAAATTCTAAGATTCCTGAAGAACGAAAAAAGAAGATACCTAAAGGGCTTATTTATTTACTTGCTTTAATTTTTATTATCACAGCAATTTTTGCGATAATAGTTTTTGTCCCACAACCACCACCTACAAATGCTCTTTTTTCTGTATCTATTAGGTCATACACAACAGGTTATGAAAAAAGCTATTATTCTGAGTATTCTACAACTATACAAACAAATTTAGGATTAATAGGAATAAATGCAGAAGTAAAGAGTACAGATTATGCAACATTTTTGGATAAAGTAGTAGTAAACAAAGATTATGATTTAGCCATCTTAGAATTTGAGATGGAAAGCTCTCCTCATCTTGAAGTATTATTTAGAGAAAACGCGAGCTTAAATATTTTCAATTACAAAAATGATTTAGATAATAGTTATGTTATAAATAAGATAAATTTAGCAGAAAAAACAATTGACTTTGAAGAAAGACGAAATATCTATTTTGACATTCAAACATATTTAATGAAGGATGTACTACCTTTTGTTCCTTTGTTCACTCCTGTAAACACCTTTGCTTATTGGAAACAAGTAAATAATTTCTCTGCAGAATTAGGTCTATCAGACAGTCTTCCTTACATGTACCTATCTGATGCTTCAAAAGAGCAATTAAAAGTTGGAATAGGTTATTGGAACAATATTGACCCTTTAAACTCTAAAAGAACTTCAGAAAAACAACTAGTTTCTCTCTTCATGGACAAATTAATCAAAACTGCATCTGATGGTTCTATTATCGGTGGGGGATTAATTAAAAAATGGAAATTTGAAAATGAAACCACATTACTACTTACAATCAGATCAAATGTTTATTGGCAACAAGATGTTGATAAAGAATATACTGATGAACAGTTTACTATAGATGATGTCATTTTTACTTTAAATGTCTTCAAAAGCCCTTATGTGAATAATGAATATCACCAATATGATTGGATCAAAAAGATTACAAAAGTTAACGAAACAACAATAGCGATTGCAATAGACTCAGATAGAGAAACAAAGGAAAACGACCCTTATGCTTACGCTTTAGATGATTTAAGCATTTATGCTCTTCCAGAGCATTATCTTAATGTTACTGGTTCTTGGGAAGGAATAACTAGTTCAACAAACTGGGTAAAATTTAGTTCCTATCCTTTTGGAACAGGGAAGTATAAAATAAACTTTGAAGAAACAGAAAAGGGAGTAACAATTGTTCTTGATAAATTTGAGAAATGGCATGGAGCAGGAGTAATTCCTAATTCTCCTACAGATCTAAACATTCAAACTTTATGGATAAATACGTATAGAGATAATTATGCTCTTCTGCTTTCTTTACAAAATAAAGATGTAGATTTTGCTATTTTTGGAAAAGATTCACAAATAGCAAACCCTGTATCAAATTCAGAAATAGAAATTCAACATTCTCCATCTAACTCAATAGTTGTATTAGCATTTAATTTAGATAACAAATACTTTGGAGGAGATAATAATTTTGTAAATACAACAGAAGAATCAGTTTCTAAAGCGTTGGCTGTTAGAAAAGCAATTGCTTACGCGGTCAATAGAGAACAGTTAAACGAAGGTTTTCACGATAGTTTCTATATTATAACAGATACAATAATACCCTATGGTACAAAATACTATTATTCAGGAACAGAGAAATATGATTTTTCAATTCAAAAGGCCATAAATTACTTGGAGATAGCTGGATTTTCAGCAAAAACAGAGAACAACACAGAAACTAGTACAGCTCCTGGGACATTATGGTTTTCATCTTTTGCCGTCCTGTTTATTTCAACAACAAAAATAATACTTCGGCATAAAAAAGAGAGATAAAGCATGAAGCAGTCTAAATAACATTTTTCTGATTAATAATGAAATTTTGGTAAATAGAAAGTTTTTTTAGAGAATCATAGGATTGTAAAATGATTTGTTTGAAAAAATTAGACATGAAGTTTTTTGAAACACTTTTTGATATTATGCCAAATTTAGTAGTAATTCTTGATAATAAGGGGCATATAATTAAGTTCAATAAAAAAGCTGAAATAGTAACAGGATACAAAGAAGAAGAAGTATTACACAAAAATATTTTTGACATATTTATATTAAAAGAGGAACTAGAAGACGTTAAAGGTGTTTTTTCTCAATTAAAAAGAAAAAATTTTCCAAATCGTTTTGTAAATTCATGGATTACGAAGAATGGTGAAAAAAGGCTTATCTCATGGAATAATACTTGTAAAATTGATGAAAATGATGAAATTAGTTTTATAATATCTATTGGGACAGATGTTACTGAAAAGGTAAAAGATGCGGAGCGGATGCAAAAAATGTATGATAAAATCGAAATAATTAATAAAATCCTTATTCATGATTTGCAAAATTCCTTATCAGTATTGCAAGGTTACCTAGATTTATACGAGGAAACAAAAGATGACTTATATCTACAAAATATAAAAAGAATAGTTGAAGAGAATTTTAAAACATTAAAAAGAATGGAAACTGCCACACAGAGTTCAGAAGAGTTTAAACAAAAAAGAGTGAAATTATCTAAAATCTTTGAAGAAATAGAAGAAAGATATCAGTTTTTCTCTGACTTAATTATTCATTTTGATAATGTAATAGATACTGAAATAGAAGTAGATGATAGTTTATATTCAATATTCGACAATTTATTAATGAACTCGATTATGCATGGAAATGCGAAGAACATTTTCATTTCATCATTCAAAAACGATAATAAAATAAGTATAATCCTTGAAGATGATGGCAAAATAAGCAAATTGGATATAAAGAAAATAATAAAGGATCTTGATTCCTATTCTTTAGGAAAATATTCAGGTTTAGCATTAGTTGGCAAATTACTGAAAAATTTAAATGGAGATATCTCTGTTTCAGAAAATGAACAAGGTGGAATTAGAATAATATTGTCTTTTCCAGAGTCAGATTAAATTTAGTTATTTTACATTATTTTTACCTAAAAAGTTCTTTATTAGTTAGTTTTATACTCTGGTCTAAAAAGTTAAAGACAAGCATTGTTTTACAAGTTCAAGTTCTTAAAATAGCTTAAAAAAGTATAATTCAGAAAAGTATTTAGTCGGATAATAATAGTAATACTAGTAAGATGAAAGCTCTTTCAATACAAAAGTTCTTAGAAGATATTGAAAAATTTGGATTAAGTAAAACATATATTGATTTACTCTCAAAGAACAAAGAACTCTTTTCAAAAGAAAAAATAACAGAGATATTAACTGAAAATCTTAATATTTACACAGATTACTCTGTATTACTTGATTTTCTGAATTATGTTTGGTCAAAAGAAAATTCGAGTCCTCTTTTACTTTATTATTTATCAGGCATAGTTCATCGCTTGTTTTATCTAACAAGAGAATATTTCGAAAAAAAAGAGAATCACTTAGAACAATCAAAAAAGCATGTGTCGTCAATATTGTCTAAATTAGAAAAAGTCAACCCTAATAGTTCATACAAAGAACAGAATAGCAATAAAGAAAGAAAAGAGAAAGGCACAAACTTTCATTCTGCTAGAGATTTTATTTTGTTTTTGAAAAGTATTCCTAAAATCGATGAAAATTTGTTTAAATGTTTAAAAATTACTGGAAAACTTTTTTTTTCTTTGCTTTCTTTCCCCCAGCAACAAATATGTAATGCAAATGATCAAGCCATGTATATATCGCGAGTTTTTCTGTTATGGAAGTTAAATGCGCTGACTGATCAACAAATGATTAAGATTTTTGAATATTTAAAGAATAACCAAAAAAATGACATTTCATTAGATGAATTTACTAATATTCTTTTTTTAGAATTCAAAAACTATCAGTTTTTACAATTAGGAATAAATAGAGAGATAGTTTCTTACATTGCACAATTTATTCTTTCTAGTTTTGAGAAGTGACAGCTATATAGTAGAGTTAGGTAACAAATTAGCCTATTTTGAACTTTTTTTTATTTTTATTACGAAATGCTTTTAAAAATTATCGTTTCAATTGAAGCATGGAACTTTCTGTTTTCCTTTCAGTTATAGAAGTTGGTCCCCCGTATATAGGCTCACTAGCAGGAACACGTCGTTATGCTTATTCTCTAATTAATTCTTTGGCTTTACAAGGGATTAATATTACTGTGGTTTCTACAAACAAACTGGATAGTAAAGACGAGTTATTAGATCAACCAAATATCAAATTTTATTATATAAAACCCCGTAAGAAAAGAAAAGAAGGATACAGAAAGAATATTAGTTCTATAAAGAGAGAGAGTAAATATTTTTCTAAAAAATCTTTAGAATACTTCTTAGAACTACAAAAAAAACAGAAGTTCCATATTATTCATACAATTGATTTTTCCTCTTTAGCTTTTATTAAAGCTAAAAAAGAAGATAAAATTATAACACCTGTTATTGCTTCGATAAGCAATCCAATTATTGCTTATTATTTAAAAAGAAAGCATGTCAACTGTTTAGATCAAATAATTTATACTAATAAAAAATCAAAAGAGAAATCTTTAAGGTTATTTCCAAATACAGGAAATAAAAGTGTGGTCATACCATTATCAATAGATTGTACGAGATTTTCTCAAATACCAAAAATTGAGGATATAGATGAATTTACTCAAAAATATGATTTACAACGAGAGCGAGACATTATTCTTATCCTTGGACCCTTTATTCCTCGAAAGAAACAAAAAGAACTTGTTTCTCTTTTCCCAAGAATTGTTCAGAGAAATCCCAACTGCTTTTTCTTGTTCTGTGGAGAAGGGCCTACTCTTACATCCATTAAAGAAAAAATAATTAGTTACCATTTAGAAGATTATTCAAGCTTTACAGGATACATTACTGAAGATGAGTTACAGATCGCTTATCACATTAGTTCAGTATTAATTTATCCAGCAGAAAGTGGAAGTTTTGGGACTCCAATAATTGAATCTTTAGCATCAGGACTTCCAGTCATAGCTGCAGATAAACCACCCATGAATGAGATAGTAAGTAAAGAGTATTTATATTCCATAGAAAATAGAGATAAAATAGTAGATATTATTATTTCTACAATTGAAAAAAGAAAGAATGAAAATATAAGCACATTCGACTTACAAAAGGACGCTATTAAAGAATATCACCATACTATAGTTGGTAAAAAAATTTTGAAACTATACGAAAAAATAGTTGAGTAGAAAATTAAAATAATTTCTGCTCAATATGAGAAAAATCATTTCTTTTGCTACAAAGAAATGGAGATAGGTTTAAATAATTGTCTTGATAAAAGACAAATGTATCATGTCAGCAAAATATTTCTGTCCTAACTGTGGTGCAGCAGTCACCCCAGAAGATAAATTTTGTCAGAACTGCGGAACAAAACTAGAAAATGTACAAGGAGTTTCTGCTCCAGCTTATCAAGCTCCAGTCTCACAATCTGGTCCAGTAACACCTGCTCCACCATATCAACAACCGAGTCAACAATATCAACCTTATCAACCTTATGTTGAAAGTCAAAGAATACAACAAGTTCGCGTGGTAGATCCTTCTCAATATATGCAAATAAAAGCTTCTTTAGGCAACAGATGTTTAGCCAATTTGATTGATTCTATAATTTGGTCTTTGATTTCTAGTTTTACGGGAGGGCTAGGTGCTTGTGCTGTACCTTTTAAAGACTCTATCCCAGAAGAAGGTAAATCTTTTGGAAAACAAGCAATGCATATACGAGTAGTAGATTATAACACAGGTAAAGCAATGACTGTTGGTCAAGGATTTGTAAGAAATTGCTTAGGTTATTTAGTAACGCTAGGATTTGATATTTTCGTTCCTATTTGTACAAGTGATGGCAGAAGAGTTGGAGATTACCTAGCAGGAACAATAGTAATCGAAGATATGTAATCGTTCAATTTTTTTGGTTGCTTCCGATGGTTGATAACAAGTTAAAGCAAATAAAAGAATTATTCAAAAAGGGGTATTTTAGTGAAATTTTGTCTATTATTCAAGAGAAACTCTCTGAAGCAGATAATAGACAAAATTTATGGGAGTACTATTTCTATTTAGCACAAGTTCAATATATGCTTGCAAAGAACAAAGATGCTTTAAAAGCTATAGAAAAAACCTTATCTCTCATTAAAGAGATCCAAATTGAAACTAAGAGCGTAATAGAAATTCAGATTATGTATGGTAAGATTTTAAGAAGAAACAGGAAACTTCAGGAAGCAAGGCAAGTATATTTAGATTTATTAAGAAAGGAAGAAAAAGACATTAGTAAAGAGACAAAAATAGTTATTTTTCATAATTTAGCTAATGTTTATTTAGAATTAAAAGAATACAAAGAAGCCGAGAAACTACTAAAAAAAGCTTTATCCCTCTCTAAAGAATTAAAAAAAGAAGAAAAAATAGCTACAGTATATTCAAGTTTTGCTGCTTTTAAATACTTATTAGGCGAAGTAGATACAGCCTTAGAGTACTATTTAAAAAGCCTAGATATTCGAGAAAAACTTCAAGATGAGCAAGGAAAAGCAATGTTATATTTCAACATTGGAACAATATATTCTAATATACAAAATAGAGAAAATGCTGAAAAATATCTTTTAAATGCTATAAAATTATTCAAATCTACGAACAATTCCAAAGGAGAGACTGCAGCAAAAGAAACACTAGCAACAATGTATTATAATTTAGGTAAAATAGATGAAACTATTAAGTGGTTAGATCATCTTATAGACGTTCCTGAGTATAACCCTAAACAACTTCAAAAGGTATCTATACTTATTGACTGCCTTTTACAACGAAATCAAATTAAACCACTAGAAAATATTTTATTAAAATCAATTAACTCAATAAACAATTTAGAAAAAAATATCTTAGAGAAGTATTGGAAAGAAATTTTTCGGATTAAATATATCTATGTTACCTTTATTTTAGAAAAAGAAGACCAAGAAAAGGCTTTAGAAATGCTAGAAGAACTAAAAAATGAAGAAAGCTTAAGAAACAATTGGGATAATATAATTCTTGTAAGCTTAGAAAAAGCACGCATATATGAAAACATGTCGAATTTAGAACATGCAATCAATGAATTAGAAATTGTAGAAGAAATTGGAAAAAAACAAAAAAGAAATATTAAACTAGTTATGATAAAGGAAAGCCAAATATATTTTAGATTAGGAAAATATAAGAAAACGCTTAAGAAACTTGAGAACGTAAGAGATTTAGTTGAAAACAGGCATAAATATATCATTGAAACAATTATTCGTTCTTTGAAAATAGCTTTAAAACAAAAACTTATAGATTCAACAAAATTATTAGAATCAAATTTCAAAGATATTGATTATGAATTAGTTTTCTTACAAGACATATTAGTTCAAATTCAGAAAAATAGTTTGAAGATCAAGAATGTTGACAAATTATGCAAGAAAATAGGAATATGTAGTGAAAAACTTACTTTTTCAAACTATCTCTTGATTCACAAATTATTAACAAATGAGGAGCTCGACAGAGAACTTTATTTGGAAAGCAATTCAAGATTAGAACAAATTTACAGAAGAGTTATTGAAAATCAAATACTTCCTGAAGAATTTAGAGAACATTTTGAAAAATCATTTCAAAGTGATTCTTGGGATTATAAAGAAAAGAGTAGAATTCTAGACATTTTATGTATAGGAGTTTTGAATGACTTAATATCAAAAAATGTAATTTCACAAGTCTCTTGGAAAAAAGAAGAAAAGGCAATTAATGAAAGTTTATTGAAAATAAAGAAAATATTATACACAAGGCTCATTGAAGCTCATTCGCTATATGATTTCCAATTAGAGAATGAAGAAAAAGGAGTGTTCCTATTAAAAGAATCACAGCAATTTATTAGACAGTTGATTTATACAATAACAGATTTTATAAAAAGTAATTTTTCGGAATTTACAAGAGAACAAATTCAAACCTATCTGTTTATCGTTGTGAAAGTAACCATAGGAACAATTGAACAATTATTTTTAGTTGATTTTAATGAAAGATAATAAAGCTAAAGCTAGGTGGATGCTTTATCCATATCGCCTTGCTCATCACCCAACATGTGAAAAGTACAAAGATCATGTTTACACAATAAAAGGAATAAAAGTTTGCAGAGGATGCTTTAACCTCTACCTGGGTCAGATAGTTGGTTTAATTTTAGCCTTTATTCTAAGTTTTGTTTTAGATGTAGAATTCTGGATACCTTTTATTTTAACTTATGTTCTCTATTCTTTTACACTTCTTAATCTAAAGTTCGAAATTCCTAGATTAATTAAAGACTTTTTCAGATTTTTATTAGGTATTGCAGTAATTATGTCTTATTTAACTGTAATACTATCAATATTTGAACTAATTAAAGGAATAAATATCCTTGCTATAGTCTCACTTTTTTTAGTTGGATTAACACACCTTTTATCAAGAACACTATTAGTGAAATGGAGAAATGGTCAAAATAGAAAAATCTGTCTCAGTTGTGAACAATATCATCTTCCTCGATGTGAAGGAATGAAATTAGCATACGATAGAATGATTTCTCTTCAAGTCTCAGAGTTAGGAGATGCTTTTAGTGACGATTGAAATTCTTTCCTTACAAAAAAGTTTTAAAAAAAAATTAGAGCCTTTCTTGAATATTAAATGGCAATGAATTCATTAACTTTAAACATTTTAGGGTTAGTTATTTTATTTATATTTGTTTTTTCTGTTCTAGCAACAGTAGAAATATTAAAGATAAAACAACTTTTAGAAGGAAAAACATCAAGAAAAGTAATTCATATATTAGTAGGAAATGTGGTTATTGTTTTTCCATTTGTTTTCTCAAATTTATGGTTTGCTTTAGTGGGCCCATTATTCTTTGTACTTTTCACTTATTTAACATGTCCAGGAAGCCCTATTAAAAAATTCAGACTTAAAAGTGTTGAAGAGGGACACACTTATGGTACTGTTTTTTATGCAATATCTTTAACAATTCTTGTTGTTTTATTTTTTGAACCAGAACACTTCAATCAAAAAAATGTAATAATTTTTGCTTCTTTTCTTCCTTTGGTATGGGGAGATGGAATTAGTGCTGTTATTGGATTAAAGTATGGTAAAAAGGGAGAATTTACGATATTCAAAGACAAAAAATCACTAATTGGAAGTTGGTCTCTTGCTATTTCTTCTTTGGTTGTAGTTACTATTATATTGACCTTTTTCCAGATTAATTTCTTTGTTTCTCTTTACATTGGATTACTTATAGCTTTTATCTCAACCATAATTGAAGTAGTTTCACCAAAAGGGTTAGATAACATCACAATTCCAGCAGTTAATGCTTTGGTTCTCTATTTAATGTTTAAATCGTTAAATAACAATTTTAATACTTTAGAGGAAAGGATTTCAAAAACCACCATCCTTATCGCATTATGTTTATCTTTTGTCATAGCTGCAGCAAGTATTTCAGTAAAAGCACTAACGTGGGATGGAGCTCTAGCTGGATTCTTTTTTGGCATTGTCATTTTTGGATTAGGTGGGTGGAGTTGGGGCGCGATGTATTTTGCATTTTTCCTAATTGGGAGCTTAACCACATTCTTTAAGAAAAAGGAAAAAAGCGACATAACCAAGGAATTTGAAAAAGGATCAACAGCAAGAGATAGCATACAAGCTTCAGTGAATAGTTTTATTCCTGTAATTGCAGCTTTATTGAATTTAATTTTTCCTTCGCACTTTTTCACTGTTATAACTGCAGGAGCTTTAGCTACAAGTCTAAGTGATACTTTAGCTACTGAAATAGGTTCGCTATCCAAAAAAAACCCAAGAGAAGCAATTAGACCATGGAAAGAAGCAAAAAAAGGTTCTCCAGGAGCAATTTCAATATTAGGAACATCAGCTTCATTATTGGGTGCAGGAATAATAGCAATAGCAGGATGGATAGGTAGTCTCTTTGAAAAAACTTCTTTATTCCAAAATAATACAGCCATATTACTTTTAATAATAACATTTAGTGGTTTCATTGGAGCTTATTTTGATAGCGTTTTTGCAGAAACAGTTCAATGTCTGAATAAATGTTCAATCTGTGGAAAAATAACAGAAAAAACTTATCATTGTGAAACAAAAACAGAGTATTTTAGAGGTATTAAATTCATAAAAAATGATTTGGTAAACCTACTAAGCATCACAGTAGGTTCAGTTCTCTCTATTACCTTCGTATTTCTTGTTGAGCTATTGTATTAGCAACTGTGAATTCTATTTCTTCTTTATCTGAAAGGCACTCAATACCTGGCAGCAGTTCTCCTTTCATTAAAGCTAAACTTGCACCTCCACCTGTAGATATAAAACTAATGTCATCTTGAAAACCAAATTTCTCAAAAGCTGCTGCAGAGTCTCCACCACAGATAATAGAATAGATTTTATTTTCAATTAAAAAGCGTGCAATTTCTTTAGTACCATTCTCAAAGTCTTCTTTTTCAAAAACCCCTAGAGGTCCTTGCCATATAACTTGTTTTGAGTTCTTAAGTACTTCTTTGAACATTTTAATTGTCTCACTGCCTATGTCTACTCCCATATGATTTTCTTGTATTGTTGTAATAGGAACTTCTTCAACATGTGTTGGATCATCTAACTCATCACAAACAACCACATCAACGGGCAAGTGAATTTTTGTTCCATTTAAGTTGGCTTCATGGAGATAATTCCGCACATCATCTAATTTAGATACATCTATTACTGATTTACCCACATTATATCCTTTAGCAGATAGAAAAGTGTAAGCCATTCCTCCCCCAATTATTATATTATCAGCAACACCAATTAAATACTTAATCACATCAAGTTTATCTTTAACCTTCTTTCCACCTAAAATTACAGTAAATGGGCGTTTAGGGTTACTTAAAGCTTGGCTGAAAAATTTCAATTCTTTCTCAACCAAAAATCCATACCCTGCTTCCTCAAAGTATGCAGCTACACCATAAGTAGATGCGTGTTTTCGATGAGATGTGGCAAAAGCATCATTAATGTAGACATCAGCTAACTTTGCTAGTTGTCTTGCAAATTCTGGGTCATTTGCTTTTTCACCAGGATGAAAACGAGGATTTTCTAACAACAATATTTCTCCAGGTTTAAGTTTTTTTACCATCGCTTCAACTTCAGGCCCAATACAGTCTTTTGCCCTATAAACTGTCGTAAGTGGAAAGAATTCTTTTAATCTTTTATATATGGGAAGTAAATTGTAACGTTCATCTCTTTCTCCCCCTGGTCTTCCTAAGTGTGACAAAACTATAATTTTACAGTTTTCATTATGAAGATAGAATAGAGTTGGTAATGTAAATCGAATTCTTCTTGCATCTGTTATTTGCCTGTAATCATTCAACGGTACGTTAAAATCAACTCTTACAAGAACTGTTTTATTTCTTAAATCAATATCTGTTATAGATTTCTTCTGCTTAAATTTCAGAATATTTTTCATTTTTTCTACAGTTTCTGCGTCTAAGTGATTGTTATAGTTCATGCAGTTAACCCCAATACAGATAATGAATCAATACGTATTATCAATACGTATAACCCATAACGGAAACAAATATAGCATAGTATTAAAATATTCCCCTTCCATCATGTGTGATAATTTTAAAAGAAAATAACTTTTTCAATTAAGAGAAAAACAGCAAAAAATATTAAGTACAAAACTTATTTTCTCTGTGAATGGACCACATTAAACAAGAATTAAAATATAATGTTAGTGAAGCAACTTTGAAAGATATCCCAAAGATTGTACTTCTATGGGGAGAAGCAATAAATTGGCATGCTAGTTTAGATCAGTCGTTTATTTTACAAGAAAATGGAGAAGAAAAATATGCAAGTTTCTTAAGAGAAGCAATATTTTCAGAAAAGCAAACGATACTTAAAGCAGAAAAAGACAACAAAGAGGTTTTAGGATTTATCTTTGGTTACATTAGTGATAAAAGCATGTTTTTTAGAAGGAAGATTACAGCTCATATTAGTGACATTGTAGTTCATAAGGATTACAGAAACAAGGGAATAGGAACAACACTAATGGAAACTTTTGAAAAAGGGTTTGCAAAAAAGCATAATGCTTCCTCAATTACCCTTTATGTTCATCCATTAAATGAAATAGCGTTAAAGTTTTACAAAAAATTAAAATTTAAAGAACAATTGAGATTACTAATAAAGGAAATTTGAAGTGAGCGAAATGTTGAAATTTAAATTAAGACACCTATAGAAAAATTTGAAGAAGGATAGTAATTTTCATCATTTTTTTTGAGAATAAAGCCCATTCCTGTACCAACAGAAGTAGAAAAAACACCCATTTTGCCATTTTGTACTTGCAATATGACTTCTACTTTTCTTTGTGGAAAAACTGTTTTTTCTAAAAGAAAGGAAATTTCACCTTCTTTGGTATTAGTAAATTCTTTTTCGATTACTGGATTTTCATCAATCAATAGGCTTAGTTGTGCTTTTAAGTTCCCTTCTAAATTTGAAATTTTAGCGACAACGCCTTTAATTCCTGTATCTCTAAAGAGAATACTTGCAAACATTTGCTTTATTGAAGATATATCATCCCCTAACCATAGAACTTTAAATGATGGGGATGATATATCATATCCCCATATTGGTTCAGTCATTCAATCACCTTTTCTTTTGTTTTATATATAAAGCAATAATTGCAACCACGGATAACGGACCAATAATTATTAGAAAGATGACCGGTAGGCTTGTAGTCTTGTAAAAGTAATTAAGTAAATTGTTTACAAATAGTTTTCCTTGTATGGGACTACCGTGTTCTCCCTCTTCTCCATACATATTTTTATATGTACTGAATAGTACTTCTCCAGAAACAATAAGATGTGATTCTCCAAAGTCTTCGTATACTACAGCGGGATAATTTCCTTTTTCATCTAGAGAGATGTAGAAATCACTTTCAGTGTTACTATAATCTTGATCTAACATTTCAGCAGACTCATTATAAGAGAACAGGACTTCTATTCCTTCAATTGTTTGTGTTCGTAAATCGACAAAATTTCCATTTTCCATTCCATATACAGCTGTTGGGCCATGAAGTAATAGCCTTTCTACTCCTTCATTTACAACAGAACCGATATCTCCTGTTCCAGGATTGGTTGCAATAACACGGTATCCTGTACCGTCATTAGAGTATAGGTCAGAAACTGCACCAGAATCTAATCTCAATTTAGAATCAATGTATTCTAGTAATGGATTAATGGACTTATGTGAGATAAATTGACCTGCATAATCAGAGTCCCCTGCTATCCATAGCAATTTATCAGGATTTGAAAACCATGTTTTAATAACATTCATTTCATCCGAAGTGTAGTTTATTCTAGAAGCAGGAATTAGTAACATATCATAATCGTTAATATTCGTGAAATTTTCGATTTCATCGACAATATTACCACTTTCTAAGTAATCAGTTTTAAAAAGATCATAGGTTATATGCATAGGAGAGTGGCCAATGTCAATAGCTATCTTCTTTTTAGATAACCTAATTTCTGAAGCTTGTACTAAAACCACAAAAGAAATTTGTTCAGTGACTAAAAATAATAAAAATAAAGTTGTTAATATTTTTTTCATAGGAGGAAAAGAACTATTTTTTTAAAAAAGTTTATGTTTAGTCTTGTTATGAGGATTTACACATCTAAAAGAATAATGTCGATGTATAAATATTTTAAAACTTATTATATTCTATGAGAAATATTTAATTATTGGAATATTATAACATATTCAGCACAATCGTGCGGTGAAAAAAAGATGAAAAAAACAATTGTAGGCCTACTTCTAATAGTGACAATTTTAGCCACTGTCCCTTCAACTTTTGCTTATGACACATCAATCAAAGTAAAAAATAAAACAATCATGATTGATGTAAGTCATGGAGCATATCATACATCAGTTGAAAATTTCAAGGGAAATCTTACTGAAGCAAAGAATACAGTAGTAATGCTAGAGAGCGATCTCTTGACTAACTTTACTGCTGAAGCTGATGCTCTGTTCATGTCAGGACCAGACGAAATGTATACTGGTGAAGAAACCGAAAAGATCAAGGATTGGTTCAACCAAGGAGGAAAATTCCTCTTCATTGGTGGAGATTCTGACTACGGTGGTTACTTCTCTCCAGTAGCTATAAACAACCTTCTAAGAAACTTAGGAGCTAACATTAGATTAGACAGTACATCAATCAGTGATGAAAATAACAACGACGGAGCATCATACAGAGTTGCAGCTACTCAACCAGGTACTGGTGATGTTGCTACAAAGGTAACAGAAGGTATGGAAGCTGGTTTCATTCTTCATGGACCATGTTCTATACTTGGAATCAACACTTCAACAGCAGTTCCTGAATATCTTGACCTAAGAACTGCAACACTTCCTAATGTTGAAGTTTTATACAAATATTCAGCAGATGCTGTATCAAGTGACAGTGACGTTAGTGGATTGCCAACTGACTTATATGCAGAGTCTGACACAACTGGAAACTATCCAGCTGTAGTCTTAGAAACAATTGGCAATTCATACTTAGTATTAGCTGGTGAAGCCATCTTCACTGACTATAAGTCTATGTATGATCAATTCACTGAAACTGGAGAATATAATGGCGGAGTAACCTATGGACAAATGTTCGTTAATAACCTAATTAACTACTTCCTAGGTGAAGCTCAAGCTCCATTACCAATTGCTCCAGTTGTTGCTGCCTTAGCTTTATTTGGTGGCGCATTAGTCATTGTTAGAAGAAGAAAGTAAATAAAGTTTTAACTTTATTTTATTTTTTTATTTTTTTATTTTGTTTCTAAGATTCATTTTTTATGTCTTAACTTATCATAATTTTTTAAAGCAGAATCTTCCAATAGTACATAAATTTATTAGGGCTACTTCATTATAAATACAAGGACTCTGGGATAATAATGAATACATTTGGGTTAATTATTAATTATTTAAGGAAAGGAAGACTATTTTCTGTCTCTCCAAATACCGTTTTATTACCAAATGATATTTTATTATTATCCATTAGGAGTAATATTCAACATTTATATTTTCAAGAATGGCTAAAGGACGAACAACTAGTTGTGAATATTATTTCACCAATTGGTACAATTGTTGATAGTTTAGATATAGATCTAAAGTATACTGGATTAGAAGAATTTTATTCTTTTGAAATATCGAATAATCTATATTCTGGTGTTTATATTTTATCAATTCAAGGGAAAAACACAGAAATTAAAAGAAAAATCACAATAAAAACAAACAGGAAATTAGTTAATCATTATATTCTTACTTATGGAGCTAAAATTACTAACACTAGTGAAGAAAATCTTACCGGGTTTATTGCTGATATTGTAATTCCACCAAATATAGGACAATTTCAGGAAGTTCAAAAAATTAAATTCAATATTAATCCTGTTGAAAAAAAGTGTGACATTGATGGAAACTGTTGGGCAAGGTTTCATTTTCCTATAGTCTATCCAAATGAAGATATTATTTTAGAATACAAAGCCCTTGTTACCACTAAAATTATAGGTTATGATGTTACTCGCATAAAAACAATTAGAGAATTAGAAGAAGTAAACTATGAATTTTTTGAGAGATATACTAGAAATGAACCCTTTATTGAAAGTGATGACATTTTAATTAAGAAAGTCACACGGTCATTAAAATCAGAAAATCCAATAGACAAGGCCATCAATATTCTAAATTACATTCAAAAAAACATTAATTACCAACATGAACTAGGTGACTTTGGAGCAAAATATGCCATAAGAGCAAAAAGGGGAGATTGTACAGAATTTGCAAGCTTATTCGTTGGAATGTGTAGAGCAGCTAAAATACCAGCTAGACTTGCAACTAGCTTAATAAAAGAAGACGGTTTAAGATGGGAAAAACATTCGTATGCAGAGTTTTTCGCAAAAGGTATTTGGTGGCAAATAGATCCGACACTAAACACAGATAAGCAATATTTAACAAGAAATCCAGAGAATATTGTCCTATTAAGAGGAAACTCATTAGCTAAAACTCATATTAAAGAAATAAGGTATTTTCATTCAGATCTAAAAAGGAAAAAAGTAAATGTCCAAATTTATTGGAAGGTTGAAGAAGTAAAAACTTTCAGTCAAAATAATGAAAAGAGAGGTCATGTTTGGGATAACCAAAATAATTCAAATACGCGATTAAATACACAAAGAAAAGACATTGTTCAAGATGCTAATAAAAGTTTTATCTCAATAAACGTTCCTACTTTACCTGAAGTTTCTACAGGGTCAATTTATAAAGTACCTGTAAGATTGATTAATAATTCCACATCAGAAGTATCAGGAACACTAGTTGTTTCTATAAATCGCGGAGGTATCTTCATTAGTCAGCTCTATCAGAGAACAATAAAAGCTAAATCAAACACTGGTATTGTTGTTGACATTCCCGCACAAAGCTATTTTGGTCCAGCAATGATTGAATTTAGTTTTCAAGATAACACTGGTTTTGTATTCTGTAAATCAGAAAAGAAGATTCAATTTCAATAAAAAGATTTAGAGCCTTATCAATTAATCAATACTGTTTTTATTTTTACTCTAAACAATTATCTCATTCCAACATAAGGAATACAGAGGAAAATCTATTGGTTTAAAAAATAAATTATTACACTAATCGATAATGGAATATAAAGATTATCAAATAAGTTTTTACAAATAAATTCTAAGACAGTAGCGAATATTGCTAATAGAAAGATAATAAGAAAGTTCTCAATAATACTGATTTTGTACATATAATAAGTAATTGTTAAAGCTGTAAGAGAACCCAGAAAAACAGCAAATGAGCCTTCTAAGGTTTTTGGATAGTTTCTAATGACTTTGGATTTTCCGAAAGATCGACCCACAAGTTCTCCCATTCCATCGCCAAGAGATAAGACAAATATTCCTCCCACAAAAGCGAAAGGAGAATCAAGAGTTATGAAAAAAACGTAAATTAGCATTAAAGCAGTCAGAATAATATTTATACCTAATTCTTTTTTTGGTTCATCGATTCTATGATCTTTTGAAATAAAGAAATCAAATAATTTTATTGACGGAATTATTGACAAAATACCCACAATCAGAACAGAAATAAAAAAGATTGCTAAAATGTCATAAAAATTAGTGTTTAGAGCTCTTAAAATTCCAATATAAAGGAGAAAGGACATATGATCAAGTTTCCTTTTTCTCCAAGAGCAGAGCTTGGTTTTTGAAAGTAAAAAAGAAGCTAAAAAAAGAAAAGCAAGTCCTAGTACTGATAGAAAAATTGACACCCAATTCATTTCTTTGTAATCGAAAATCATTATCAGGTTCATTTTATCGCCTAAATAAGTAAATAGGGGGATTAGACCCCAGTTATTGCTTCTGTTCTTGAGCCAAGAATGATATTTGTAAATACTAGACTAAGTATTTGTAGGAACATTAAGATTACTCCTAAAGCACAGAATATTTGAAACCTTGCATTAACTTGATTTGCCATCATCCATGTTAATGTTCCACCAAGTTCTGAAGTGATTAGAAAAACTGTAGTTGAGACTTCAGACAAGCAGTACAAGAACGAAACAAGACTTCCTGCGAACACATTAAGAGAAATCATAGGTACAGTTATTTTTGCAAAAGTTTTCATTCTTCCAGCTCCCAGATTAAAGGAAGACTCTTCTAGCACTTTATCCATCTGTTGTAAACCAGCATATGCTGCTCTAACTGTGAATGGGAATTTTCTAATTGTATATGAGAGTACTAAAAGTACATAAGCGATACCCACAAAAGGATCAAGGTGCGCTTTTACTACAAATTTATTCATAAACAAGTTAAATGAATTAGGATTGTTAGTGAAAATTGTACCCCAATCAAAAGTTCGATAATATCCAAGCGCTAAAACGATTCCAGGTATAGCAATTGGAACAGTAACCAGTGAGTCAAAAGCTGCTTTTCCTTTAAACTCTTTTCTACTCACCACATAAGCTGCCAATGAGCCTAAAATAACAATTAATATTGTTGCAGCAAAACTGTAAAGTAGAGTATTTCGGACAAAACTTGGAATATTATACTGCGAAGATACAAAGATAAGTCTATAATTTTCTAAAGTAAAACTCATGTTTTTTATATTAGATGAACCTAGTGTTTCGCTAATTGACATCATTATTATACCAACATGTACGATTAAAGAAAGTGCGAATAGGATAACAAGGAATGGATAAATAATCAACAACTTCCATTTTGCTTTACTTAACCTATATTGGCCTGCACGCCCCTTAGAAACCATAGAATACTGTCTTAGCGAAACATATTTTCGTATAACTAGAAATCCTGCTATAGCAATCACTAACAGAAGACCACCCAAGACACATACTTCTGGAGTTATAATGTTAGAACTTGAAAGTTGAAAATCAGAAAAGATGTAGTATGTTAGAAATTGCCTTGCAAAATTATCTCCCATACCAACGAAGATAATTGGTGTTCCTACATCTTCCATTGATAATATAAGTACTAAAATAGCTCCTGCACCAATACCAGGAAGAGCTAGAGGTAAAGTCACAGTAAAGAATAATCTAAAACTACCAGCTCCAAGGTTTTCAGCTTGTTCTTCCATACTTGGGTCAACATTAACAAATGAAGAGAAAGCGTTTAAATAAACTAAAGCATAAAAATGAAAACTTTGTACAAAGCAAATTGCAACAAAACCTTCAATAATAAATCTTGAATGGAAGACTGGAATAAGGAAGAGGGTATTAAGTAATCCATTAGGGCCTAAGAAATATCTGAAACCCATTCCGCTAATAAAGGGTGGAATAATTAAAGGAGCGAGGGCTAAAACACTGAAGAACTTCTTTCCAGGAAATTCGTACCTAGCTAAAATAAAAGCTAATGATGTTCCTAATAGAACTGAAATAAGAGTGGTAACAAGGCCAAGAATTAATGTGTTTAGAACAATTCCCCTTGATACACCTACTAGCTTGTAAGTTGTAATCTCAATATTATCTTGATATTGGTATATTTTTTCAAATTCTGTCATATCATGAGTATCTAGAATTAGTACTCCATCACCCCCATTTGCAACATATACAAAATCAGTTATTGGGTCATAAAATATATCTTCTACACCAACTATTCCTAAACTATAGGATAAAAGGTGAGATATATTGTACGGATTTGTAACATTATAAGCTTCTATACTATAAAAGTCTCCAATTTTCGAAGTTATAAATGCTTTATTATTAAAAACGTTGATATTATCTGCACGCCTGTTTTCTCTGTGAACCAAAGTAATGTTAGAAGGGTCTGAAATATCAAGAACTACGAAACCTGTACTTCCCAGTGACAAATATGCGTAATCATCAATAATTTGTATTTCTTTTGCTCTCAAACTTATACCGTCGATCTCTTCCACTCTTGAATATAAAGAAGGATTCGAGGGGTCAGAAATATCAAAAATCATTAACCTTGAATATGAACCAACTAAATAAGCATAATTATCTTTAATTTTAATATCATCTGAATCTGTCTCTAATGTAGCGTTTCCAATTAGTTCTGGGGCAGATGGATCACTTATATCATAAATTAAGAAACCATCATCTTGATAGTCAAGAAAAGCGTAATTATCATGTATAGTAATAAATTCTGTTTTATTGGTGGGTAAAGGAGTTATGGATACAATGTCTGTACCTTCACCAACATCGCTTACATTGAAAATCATTAATCCCTGTCTTGAATCTGAAGCAAATAGTAGTTCTCCACGTTGTTCAATATCTGTTACAAAACTATTATCAAATTTTATTTGGTTGATTTCCTCAACATTATTGTAATCAGTTACATTTAGAACTTCAATCCCTTCAAAACCCTCTGCGGTATAGATATAACCATTTGAATAGAGTATAGACTTTGCATAACCTCCAAATTCATAATTCTGGTTTTTTGTAAAAAATGAAGTTGAGGAATCACCTTTAAAATTAAAGAATTTTTCATCAGAAAAAACACGACCAAAAGCGTAAAAAGTTATTTGACCTGACTCTTCTAAATAAATTGCAACATTTATCAAATATTCTCCTGTTCCTTTATTTGAGTAAACAACTATATCCCATGTTACGATACCTGTTTCAGGAAGATCAGGAGATTTAATGACCACGCGTTCATTTTTTGTGTTTGAAGGATAATATTTTGCATTTGGTATCGAATTTTCTTTTACTTCTGTATTTAAGTTTCCACCTGTACGCCTATCTTGATGATCAATTACAGACAAATCAAAATCTGATCCTTTTGGCGTTTGAAGAAAAATGACAATTTTTCCAATTCCCTCTGTTGCATTAATATCAAACGTGTGATAAGGTCCTGTTTGATGAACAGTAGTTATTTCTCCTCTGAAGGCAAATGTTTCTGCTGCACTTGGTATATAAACTGCACCAGAAAGTATCAAAAGGAGAGGTATAACCATCCAAATAATAAAGACAATAGAAACAATAGCAATAATCACATTAGTTGAAGGGTCTCTTAAAAGCTTTACATAAAGCGTGTCAATAATCTTTCTCTTTCTTTTTAGCTTTTTTCTTTCTGATTTTTTCTTATTTAAACTTAAAGTGGCCATTATGTAGTCTTTTTATTATGTCTTTTAATATTTTTCTCAAAGGAAGAAAAAAGAAATAAAATAGAAAAACTCTATCTTCGCTTCCTTCTTAGTACAATAACAAGAGTTGCAAAACCAATAATTGAGAACAATGTTGATACAGGTGTTTTTGTAGGAGTTTCTGTTGTATTATCTTCTCCTGGAATTCTACCGATTTCATCAATTATTGCATTATATTTTTGTTTAGCAAAATTCTTCCATTCACTTCTCTTTGCTGAAGCAAAGTTGGGGTCGGTTTGAAATTCATCATTCCATTCAATTGATTCGTTTAATGTCATTCCTACCTCAGTCAACTGAGCACTTAGCTCTTCAAATTTTTCTTGTGTAATATTACCGTCTTTTAGCCTTAAAACCATTGATCCCCAAGCTTCTCTTAGAAGATCATGATTTGCTGTAATTGTTTCATGGAAATAGTAAATTGTTGTATCCAAGTTAGAAACTGCGAGTTCTTCATCAAAGACAATTCCTTCATTATCTAAAGTTTCATTATACAGTGCGTAAAGAGCTTGACCATTTTCAGTTTGACCAGCATCTGTGTGGAAAGCAGATTCTAATACAGGTAACCTATCTAATCCCTCTGTAAACCAAACAGCTTGACCTTCTGGGGATTCTACAAATTTAATAAAAGCTTTTGCAGCTTCATAATCATCAACATTAGCACCGAGAGCGATGGGATCACCATTGACAATTGATTGACCTTCTGGAATTATATATTCACAATTGGGATTTTCTCTCATTGCGATAACTCCATAAAAGTCTATTGTCATAGCAACTCCTACTTCACCATTAATAACAGCTGCACGAGTATCTACAGAACCAGGATAAATACCAGCATTAGCACCCATCTTGGTTATAATCGCCCATCCTTTTTCCCATCCAAATGCTTGAAGAATAATTTGGTAAATCCTTGTATTAGAAGTTGTTTCAGGTGGATCACCCATGCTTATGGCTCGAACATCAGGGGAAACATAGAACTCGGGAGAAGCTAGTTCTTCCCATGTATGAGGAACTGGAAGACCTTTATCACTTAAAAATTGATGATTGACAGTGAAACCAAAGGAGGAAATTGCGGAAGCAACAAACAAAAGGTTGTTATCTTCATCCCACCACTTCATTGCAGCTCCTGCAATTCTATCAGGAACTGTTTCATTTAGATAGTTTAGTAAATCAGGGTCATCTATAGGTTTAAGAGCTTTATAATTGGCCATTGTACTAAATAAAGCTGGTCCTCCTCCCCAAGCTACATCTACACCCTTTGAGGCATCTTTGAGTAGACTTCTCCAACCATCATCAGTACTTACTGATTTAAAATCAATATCACTAATTCCTAGATTTTGAGCTTCTTCAGTAGCTAAGAATTTCTCCTTAAATTCATTTGTAATAGTTACGTCGTGTCTCGTAACAACTGTAAGAACGATATCGCCTTTCAAATCAGATTGATTATCTCTTGTTATATCTCCGTTAACTGCTGCAGTTGAGGATACAGCAATTAAAATAACGAGGATAAGAAAATTAATTTCTCTTTTCATAATAATACCTTCTTTTTTTTTAGTTATTATAACAATCGACCAAACTCTTTAAATCTTTTTGTTATCTTATGGTGATAATTTAATAATACTTGAAAAATTTAAATTAAAAGAATTTTATTTCAAGTAAGTTTTGTATATAGAAAAAAATATTAAATGAGTATATAAAGAAAGTTAAAAGATGATAATAATGAAAAAACAAGTAATTTCACTTATTTCATTACTACTAATTTTTAGTATGATTCATTCAAATTACTCTGTTAGTTATACTTCAACTGATAGAGATTTAGAAATAATAAACTCTGAAACTAAAGAAATGCCTAGTTACAACAAAGTTGTTTTCATAACATGGGATGGTGTTCGAGAAAAATGGTTTGAAGAACTTACAGCTGACAATACCTTGGGAAATGCTAGTAAAGTTGTTCAATTAGGTCATCTACAAAAAGTAAGGATTACCACCCATATAACTTCAACAGACCCAGGATTGAGTACTATGGAAACTGGATACGGTGACGCTATTCATGGAATATCAGCAAATCAATTCGGCCCTGGCTCTCCTAAATTAAGCATCCCTGATGGACTAACAACAACAGAAAGGTTGAAAGCTGCTTTTGGAGATAATATTAAAACAGGAATGTTCTTGCCTTGGTCTTTTCACCAAATAAACGAAGAATATATGATGCAAGAAGGAAATTATACCGATACTATTTTTGCAAATATAAAAATTGGTGTAGATGTAGATTATTGGTTTGCTTCTGAAAATTTAAGTTGGACACCAGATGATAATGAATCTCTTAGAGCAATATATGAGGGATACTCCAACGATAATCATGGTTTTCATCCTGATGTAGGTATGTTTTCAGATCCTTTGATTAAAAGCTCGTATCTTGCTGAGCAGATAACCAAATTCTTGGATTTATATGCAGATGATTCTTTCTATATAAGAACTCACTTCACAGAACCAGATACAGTTGGACATGGATATTTCGAATCAAAAGATGGAGTCATAACACCAGAATACAAAACTGCACTGATACAGTGTGACGAGGCATTAGGAATCATATTAAATAAACTTGAAGAAGAAGGAATTTTAGAAGATACATTAGTTATTGTTGGAACAGACCATGGTTTCTATAAAGAGTCTCACGATGGAGAACCTTGGCCTAATGGAAAAATAGCAGTCACTCAACAGGTTTTTGCAATAAGTAAGAATGATGTTAAGACCAGTCAGGATATTGCAATTGCTCAAATGGACATTGCTCCCACAATACTATCAGTTTTAGGAGTGGATATTTCTACTTTGACTCCTGCGTACACAGGAGAAGATGAAACAGGAATACCTATCTGGGATAAAATTGATGATGATGCACCTAGATTAATTAAAGTTCAATATCAACTAGAAACACAATACATTCCTAGAGATTTCGAAAACGGTTCTAAAATTAATGAACCATTTGATCTATACTTACAAATAAATGAATGGAGTGACATCAAAGCAGTTTCTATGAAAACTGAAGATGACAAAATAATCGAACCTTCATCGATATCGAATACTCAAATAATCTGGGAAAAACTAGACAAGAGTGTGCTTGGAGGAGGTTCTCATAGTTTAGTCGTTACAATTACAGATGAGTTCGATTTGACTACTCAAATAACTATAAACATTAATGCTGGAGGAGTTAGTTATAGCTGGTTCTATTCAGTTATTGCTTTGTCCCTAGTTGCTATTCCAATACTTGTAAAGAGATACAAAAAATAACAAATAATTCTCTTTTTTTTAAATTTGTCCCCAAGAAATAAATTTTCCATCTTTTCTCTTAACTAAAACAGAGCCAAATTTTCTCCATTGCTCTTCTCTAAATCTAATAATTTGGTAGTCGTCTGGTGTAGTTTTCTTTTTTAGTTGAAGTAGTTCTGAAAGCGAGAGTTTTTTCTCATAAAAAAGCCGAGTAATATATTTCCCTTCTTTCTCTCCCAGATCCACTTCTTTTGCGATGTTTAACAAATGTAAAACAGGAAGGTTAGAAAAAAGAGATGAGTGAGAAGAAGTATATACAGAACCTGGACATATAGGTTCATTTTTGTATTCCTCCACGCATTTCTCACAGAAAATTAATTGGCATCCGTTACATATTTTCCATTGTTCAAGTACAGCCTCTTTTAGTGGAGATTGGTTTTTACAAAACGCACATTGGACATAATAATCTAAAATATTAGTCACAGTTTCTCATACTCCTCTTTAATTTTTATTCTTTCATCTTCATCAAACTCAAGGAGAGTTCTATAGTTATAATCTATAAAATTTGATTTTTTTCTAATATAACCTTTATATGTAAGAGATCTTATGCTTTCATTTACTAAATACTCCTTGAGATAATCATTAGATGTTAAGAACTCTTTAATTTTTTTAGTCGTTATCTTTTTCTCTGATTCTCTTAAACCTATTATTACTCCCAAAACAGTTAATTCTGCTTCATTTAATTCTGGAGGAGCAAAATAGTTGGATTTTAGGCATAACCAGGTTTCAACACCTATTTTGTAATAAACTAATTCTAGCCCCAGAATTGAAATAAAAGCTTGATACTCTTCTAGAATGTGTTCAAGTGTTGCTATGTCGACTCTGGTTACTATTAATAGATCTTGTTGAGAAACGCCAAAAACTTCAACATTATCTTTAATCCATCGTCTGGTTAATATCGTTGTTAATTCTCTAAAAAGTTCTTGCCGTTCTTTATCTGTAATTAATGGAGATAATTTTTGTTCTTTATCTGTATTATTGTTTTCCATTTTATTCATCTTCTTCTTTTTTTGATGATAAAAGGAGTGAACTTGACATCACAGCTCCCTCTTCAGATGAGGGTTTACAAAAACATATCTTATCTCCATCAGAGACAGCAATTAGTTTCTTTTCAGATGTCATCTTTGAAAGCACTTCCAATTCTATGGAACTCAATAACTTTTCGAGTTCACTTTTTCTCATTTCTTTATTCAACAATTTTTCTTCTACTTGTTTTTCTAAACTCATAAGATCACCATAAGTTAATATTTCAGACTCAAGCTTTTTGTCTCGTCTTATATCCCAGAAATCGTATTTTTCATCAATTTTGGGTTTAATTGTCAGTTTTTCTGGTTTCTCAAGTTGAAATATAGAATAGGGGGATGTCTTTTTTCCTATTACAGAAATTAAAGGAGTGGCATTTTTTCTTACAAAATTAGAAAAAGACTTTATCCTACTTTTACTTTTCAGAATGTTTTCTAAATTAAGTTCTTCTCTAAGTTCATGCATTAAAATATAGTCTTCATAAACCTCTGCATCCAATATTTTTTCTCTGTTTTGCATTAGATATTGATAAATGTCAGAAGTTTGTTCTCTATCCTTTTCTGACTCTTCAACAGATAATGAAATCTTCTTTTTTAATAATTTCTTGTATTTTTTTTCAATTTCAAAAAGTGTAAGCAAGAGAACATCATAGTCTTCTTCCATTATTTTCGCACCTTTGTTTCTATCAGAACATTATGATTAAAATCCTCATTTAATTTCACATCTTCAATTCCAGGACTGATTAAAATAAACTGAGGGACAATCAATCTATTTTGTTTTGCAAGAAGGTAAACAGAATAAGCTACCGAGAAGGCATAAGCTCTGTTTTTTTTATCTAACTTTTGAGTAAATTCATCAATTACATGTAAAGGAGAATGACTAATTAGATGTAAAGAGAGAATAATAGCTTGAGCAATAAGTGTTTTTTCACCACCGGACAGTTGTCGATAATTTAAGTTTTTATTTTTGGTTTTTGCTGAAATAATCAAGCTAGCTTCTTTTTCGTTTTTATAATTAGTAATTGAGATAGAGATTTCTTCAAATACTTCACTTAACAAATTTTTGAGAGAACCATTCAAGTGATCTACAATCTTTTGTAAGGCACTTGTCCATTGATCTAATCTTTTTTCTATATCAATTCTTAAATTCTCCAAATGTTTATTTCCTTTCTCAATTAACTCTTCAAGTTTTTCTACTCTAATTCGTTGAGAATTAATTGTTTCTGTGCTTATATTTGTTTGAATTTGGATATACGACAGTTGCCCTTTTATCTCATGAACCTCTGAAGCAATAAGCTCCCGTTCATCTCTTATTGTATCAGGACGATCACCTATTTCTTCAATCTGTTTTTTGAGTTCATCGATAGTTTCTTGAAGACTTGGAAGTTCTGCATTCAATTTGTTAAGAGTTGTAAGTAAATTCTTTTTATTTCTTCTATATTCTTGTATCTCGTTCTCTAAATTATCCAACTGATTGCGTGTTGTAAAATGAGCTTTAGATAACTTGTCTATCTTTTCCAGAAGAGAATTAAGTTTAGTATCGTATTCATTTAATTCTTCTTGAATTTTTTCAATTAATTCCTCTTCTTCTCTAATTTCTTCTTCTAATTTTTCTTTTTCCATAAATAAATTTGTTAACTCGGTGGATACATCTGATTTTCTAGCAAATAAAAATAAGTCATTATCTATTTCTCTTTTTTTAGTTAACAGCTCCCCCCTTTTTGAATTAAGTGAAAATTTCTCTCTAATCAACTGCTCTTTTCTAGCTTCTATTTTGGATATTTTCTCCCTTAAAATTTCTGTAGATTTATAAGATTTTAAATCACTACCAAGCTTTACTCCTAAAACAGGAGGAGGGTTAGAAAAAGCTTCTCTTGAAAGGTAATAACTTTTACAATCACTTGTTAAAATATTTGATTTATATTGTTTGGCATAATCAGTGAGAAGATTTGCGCCAATTGTTGAATCAGCTATAATCGTCTTCCTGAACTTTTTGAGATACTCTAATACTTGATAAGGAGCATCAATTAGATTAACTGCATAGTCAATTATTCCTGTTTTTTTACCACTAATTTCTAACTTTCTTTTATAATAGTCAGGTTTTGGTCCTTCTTGCTCCAAAACTCTTCCCACAGTTAGTTTAATTGTTCTATTTTGCGTTATCCTAATTTGGTCAAAGATTTCTTTTGCTTTTTCATATGCTTCATAACTTATAGCTACAAAATCAAATAACGAATAACTTATAGCTGTTTTTATTGCTTTTTCATATTTTTCAAATCCTTCTTTTATTGATACAACTTGATAAATAGGACCTATAATTTCATTGGAATATTTTGATTGATCAACCTTATCTCTAAACAGTTTACAATCATCTAATCTTCGTCGTTCCTCTTGCTTTAAGTTACCTAAAAAAAATGAACGTTCATCTATTATATTTTGAGTTCTTTCTTTTTCTTTTTCTAATGTTTGAATGATATTGTTTATTTCACTAATTCGTGTATCAACATCTTCAATCTCAGTCTTTATTTTATTAAGTTGATCTTGAAGTTGTTGTTTAGTTTTAAGACCTTCTTCACTTGTAAATAATTCTAATTTTTTCTCTCTTTTCTCAATTTCAAAAATCCTATCATATTTGCTTTGGACCAATCTCCTTTTTTCTTCTAACATTCCTTTTTTATAGGTTGATTCAGACCTTAGAGAATTAATCGATTTATTTAATTGTTCCTCTTCTTCCTTTATTTTATTAAATTGAATTAGAATAGAGTCCTTTTCTTTTTGTAACTTCATCTCTTTCTCTTGGTAGGACTTAAATTTATTATTGACTTTCTCTGTTTCTTTTAAATGATTTTGATACACTCGCTCTGCTTCTTCAAAGTCATACCATGTCAATTCTCTTGTAACCACTTCGAGTCTTTGAATCAAATTATTTTTCTTTGTAATTAAGTCATAATCTTTTTCCATTTGTTGAAGCTTACTTCTTTCCTTTTCTAGTTGCATAACTAGAGGAGAATGTTCTCGTTGCATTTGATTTAACTTTTTCTTTGATTCAAAATATGATTGATAGATTTCATTTAGGCCTGTAGCAACAAGTAAAGTTTCTAGTTTTTTATGTGGAGAACCTTCAGCAAAAGCGTTTAAATATCCTTCTTCTGTGAAATTTAACATCGTATCTTCAAATATTCCTATTTGTTTCATGAGTGCTTGGATTTGTCTCTTTGTTACTATTCTTGAGCTTCCATCCAATGCCTTTATTTTCCTTACAGATTGATTTTTTTTAATTTCAAGCTCCACAATAAAAGAATCCCTATTATTTACAAAAAGTTCAATATCTGGATCAGAAGATTGAAAAGGTCTCCTTTCACCCAACAAAGGGTTTGAAATGAAAAGTTGAATAACGGCAGAATCTCCAAAAGAACCAATTAATTCTTCTTTCTTACCGAGAGCTACTCTTGTGGGTGTATGCCCAATTACTAAAATTAAAGCTTCTAAAATTTGGCTTTTCCCGCTCCCATTAGCACCAGAAATGACAATTAACGGTTTTTCCATTAAATCTAATTCAGTATACTTATGCATTTTGAAATTTTTAATTACCAGTTTGTTGAAAACATACTTATTAGAACTTTCTGAATCAATAATTGTCATAGTGGTATAATAGTAATATAGGTTATGCTATATAAACAATTCAATTTTCTCAAAAAATTATAAAAAATTTAGAAAATCTAACAATAAAAAAAAGAAAAAAAGCTAAAATTTTAGAATTTAAATTTTAAACTTCTTTTTGATAGTGATTATAGTAGCAACAACTAGGATTGAACTTAGAGAGACATATACTAGATCAAGTGATCCTATTCTTCGTGTTTTGTCTTGTCCACCAGTGTAAATGTCTGCTCCAGCACTTGAACCAGTTGAGGTAGATTCACCATAATCTTCCCATGTATCTGCTTCTTGTGTTGTACCATCCATGTTCAATAGTACTGCAGAGGTTTCTCCTCCGCCACCATTTTCACCTAGTTCATTTTCAAATCTACTGTCATAAATAACTTGAGCTCCAGGTAAGAAACATCCATTACTGGTGAGGAACATCCAATGCATGGTAATCGTTACAGTTTCATCAGGAGCAAGTGTTATACCTTCAAATTTTATTAATCCCATTCCTAAATAAGTTGTATTTGAAGTGGTACCTTCAGTTGTAACTTGGAACATTAATTCAAGTTCAGAAACATTGTAGTATTGAATGACAGTGATATGTGTTTCTGATTCACCAATGTTGGTAATAACAAGTTCTACTTCCAACTCCCAAGGAGCGTTTTCAGGAATAATGATATCAACATTTGTAACTATATCAAGTATTGGTTGTGGGAATGCTGGTTCCATTGCAGCTTCTTTAGGTAGCAATAAAGCCCAAGCCATGTTTGAAATAACTATTTCATGAGCTTCAGCTGCTCCTTCGAAGTAACCTACTTCATGAGTGAATGGGTTAACTACTTCTGCAGGACCTTGTCCTTCATCACTGATGAATTCTACAACAGCATAAACAGGGTGGATGCCTAAGAAAGTGTTTGCTTCAACTTCTACTTCGAATGTAACTTTTTCTCCAACAGCAACAGTACCTATTTCCTCTGTGTAGAATAGATCAGGATTTACTATTTGCCAAGTTCTATCCATAGCTCCATGGAATAGATAGAGTTTCACATTTGTAGCATCAATGTTTCCTGTATTTTCAATATATCCAGTGATTGTAACATTATCTCCGACTTGGTAAGCTAGTTGATCTAACTCTACGTATGTGTTAAGTACAGCTTCATCGTCTGCAATCTGGAAGTTTATTCCATTACTGAATCCGAAGTACTCAAATCCTTCAGGATCGTTATACTTGAATCTTGCTCCAGCAGAAATCCAGATATCTTCAGCATAGTCATAGAAACTGATGGGACGACCATAGGCGATTTGTCCAGCCCAATCAGAGAAACCTAGAATAACTCTCATAAGCTCATAGAAATCATGTAATTCTGTTGTTAATCCTGCTGCTTTTGTTCCATCTCCATTGTCAATTGGATGTATGTACATCGAACCTAAAACCCAATTTTCATTAGGAATGTTTTCTAAAGCCCAACTAACTTGAGTCCAACTGTCAGGGTCTAAATTCTCTATTGTTGTCTCAAGATAATATTGAGTAACTATTTCTGTTCCAACAGTGACATTTACTGGAACAATCTCAAAGTCCATTCCATTAAAGTCAAAAATTGTTTGGTTTTGATATAGTAAGTTGAACAGGTCTTTTGCTGCATTATCAATTCCATTTTTTAATTTATCCTTATAGTCTTCAAAAAGTGCATCCCAATCACCATTGTAGTCAGATATGGATATATTTGCTAGGAATTGAGTTGCTCTGTTTACCAATATGTTGCTTAATCCTTTAGACGAATTAAGTTTTACTTCAGTACTAACAGTATAAGATAAACTACCATATTGAATGGTTGTTGTTTCTGTTTTGACTGTTGCTTCAGTGATAGTTGGATCAATATCAACTAAGGAACCGTTATCATAAACATACCAACCTTCCAGTACCATCATTGTCTGGTTGTAGTTTTGGTATTCTTCTCCATCAACAGTAATTATTATACTAATATCTACAGGAATGTATTCGCTTTCATTGACGGTTACATCATCTCTCAATCTAAATATCGATGGAAGGTGACTGTAGAATTTCATGAAATCGCGACCTAGTGGATAGCTTATTGTAATGTTCTTTGCAGGTTCAGTTGATTTAACTTTTTCTTTGATTCAAAATATGATTGATAGATTTCATTTAGGCCTGTAGCAACAAGTAAAGTTTCTAGTTTTTTATGTGGAGAACCTTCAGCAAAAGCGTTTAAATATCCTTCTTCTGTGAAATTTAACATCGTATCTTCAAATATTCCTATTTGTTTCATGAGTGCTTGGATTTGTCTCTTTGTTACTATTCTTGAGCTTCCATCCAATGCCTTTATTTTCCTTACAGATTGATTTTTTTTAATTTCAAGCTCCACAATAAAAGAATCCCTATTATTTACAAAAAGTTCAATATCTGGATCAGAAGATTGAAAAGGTCTCCTTTCACCCAACAAAGGGTTTGAAATGAAAAGTTGAATAACGGCAGAATCTCCAAAAGAACCAATTAATTCTTCTTTCTTACCGAGAGCTACTCTTGTGGGTGTATGCCCAATTACTAAAATTAAAGCTTCTAAAATTTGGCTTTTCCCGCTCCCATTAGCACCAGAAATGACAATTAACGGTTTTTCCATTAAATCTAATTCAGTATACTTATGCATTTTGAAATTTTTAATTACCAGTTTGTTGAAAACATACTTATTAGAACTTTCTGAATCAATAATTGTCATAGTGGTATAATAGTAATATAGGTTATGCTATATAAACAATTCAATTTTCTCAAAAAATTATAAAAAATTTAGAAAATCTAACAATAAAAAAAGAAAAAAAGCTAAAATTTTAGAATTTAAATTTTAAACTTCTTTTTGATAGTGATTATAGTAGCAACAACTAGGATTGAACTTAGAGAGACATATACTAGATCAAGTGATCCTATTCTTCGTGTTTTGTCTTGTCCACCAGTGTAAATGTCTGCTCCAGCACTTGAACCAGTTGAGGTAGATTCACCATAATCTTCCCATGTATCTGCTTCTTGTGTTGTACCATCCATGTTCAATAGTACTGCAGAGGTTTCTCCTCCGCCACCATTTTCACCTAGTTCATTTTCAAATCTACTGTCATAAATAACTTGAGCTCCAGGTAAGAAACATCCATTACTGGTGAGGAACATCCAATGCATGGTAATCGTTACAGTTTCATCAGGAGCAAGTGTTATACCTTCAAATTTTATTAATCCCATTCCTAAATAAGTTGTATTTGAAGTGGTACCTTCAGTTGTAACTTGGAACATTAATTCAAGTTCAGAAACATTGTAGTATTGAATGACAGTGATATGTGTTTCTGATTCACCAATGTTGGTAATAACAAGTTCTACTTCCAACTCCCAAGGAGCGTTTTCAGGAATAATGATATCAACATTTGTAACTATATCAAGTATTGGTTGTGGGAATGCTGGTTCCATTGCAGCTTCTTTAGGTAGCAATAAAGCCCAAGCCATGTTTGAAATAACTATTTCATGAGCTTCAGCTGCTCCTTCGAAGTAACCTACTTCATGAGTGAATGGGTTAACTACTTCTGCAGGACCTTGTCCTTCATCACTGATGAATTCTACAACAGCATAAACAGGGTGGATGCCTAAGAAAGTGTTTGCTTCAACTTCTACTTCGAATGTAACTTTTTCTCCAACAGCAACAGTACCTATTTCCTCTGTGTAGAATAGATCAGGATTTACTATTTGCCAAGTTCTATCCATAGCTCCATGGAATAGATAGAGTTTCACATTTGTAGCATCAATGTTTCCTGTATTTTCAATATATCCAGTGATTGTAACATTATCTCCGACTTGGTAAGCTAGTTGATCTAACTCTACGTATGTGTTAAGTACAGCTTCATCGTCTGCAATCTGGAAGTTTATTCCATTACTGAATCCGAAGTACTCAAATCCTTCAGGATCGTTATACTTGAATCTTGCTCCAGCAGAAATCCAGATATCTTCAGCATAGTCATAGAAACTGATGGGACGACCATAGGCGATTTGTCCAGCCCAATCAGAGAAACCTAGAATAACTCTCATAAGCTCATAGAAATCATGTAATTCTGTTGTTAATCCTGCTGCTTTTGTTCCATCTCCATTGTCAATTGGATGTATGTACATCGAACCTAAAACCCAATTTTCATTAGGAATGTTTTCTAAAGCCCAACTAACTTGAGTCCAACTGTCAGGGTCTAAATTCTCTATTGTTGTCTCAAGATAATATTGAGTAACTATTTCTGTTCCAACAGTGACATTTACTGGAACAATCTCAAAGTCCATTCCATTAAAGTCAAAAATTGTTTGGTTTTGATATAGTAAGTTGAACAGGTCTTTTGCTGCATTATCAATTCCATTTTTTAATTTATCCTTATAGTCTTCAAAAAGTGCATCCCAATCACCATTGTAGTCAGATATGGATATATTTGCTAGGAATTGAGTTGCTCTGTTTACCAATATGTTGCTTAATCCTTTAGACGAATTAAGTTTTACTTCAGTACTAACAGTATAAGATAAACTACCATATTGAATGGTTGTTGTTTCTGTTTTGACTGTTGCTTCAGTGATAGTTGGATCAATATCAACTAAGGAACCGTTATCATAAACATACCAACCTTCCAGTACCATCATTGTCTGGTTGTAGTTTTGGTATTCTTCTCCATCAACAGTAATTATTATACTAATATCTACAGGAATGTATTCGCTTTCATTGACGGTTACATCATCTCTCAATCTAAATATCGATGGAAGGTGACTGTAGAATTTCATGAAATCGCGACCTAGTGGATAGCTTATTGTAATGTTCTTTGCAGGTTCAGTTCCTGTGTTTGTAACGTTGTAATCCATTTGTAATATTCCTTGAGTATTTAGCAAGTCTTGATCATAAGCCATGTTTACAGCTACTCTGGGTGCAGAACTTAATTCATTATAGTTAATGTTAAACACTACTTCAAAGTTGCTTGATGTTAATCTTACATACCAAGGATTCTGCATTACCCAATCCATTTTTCCAGTTATTTGTGGTGCAAAGTTATCAGTATCTGGTGAAATTGATATGGGATTGATTGTATATGGGAATCTGAATTTGACTACTGAGAATGTTTCATATGCTGGGTCATCAAATATTGTTACTTCTTCTCCAAATAAATTGTTCGTTGATAAAGTATATTCGCCACCTGATGAAACGATAGCATCTGGATCAACATAAGAAATAGCTCTTATTGCTCCTTTGCCCATGTATTCTCCAACAGCTACAGCTTTTACTGGTGATGCTACAACATCTGCTGGATCTACAACTGATAAGAATCCTGTAGCAATATCTGTTTGCATTTCTCCTATAAGATCAGTAAAGACTGCGTCTGTGATTCCACCTGTAAACTTGTAAACGTAGGTTCCATATTCAGTTGTAAGTGCTCCAGACCAATAAAGGTCTATACCATAATAATCACTGAATGCAGCAGCAATTGTCAGAGCTTCTTCTAAACTCTGTTCTGCTGTTAATGTTTTCACTAATTCAAGAGCTAATGTAGCATTTTCAGGAGCTCGATATGGTCTCCTCACGAGATAATCATGGTAGCCATCTTGATCAGTTACCACAAAAATCCAATTGATGACGTTATCCATCAAACTTTCTGGAGTTATCTTTAGTGCTGAAGGACCTCCAACAGTAGTAATTTTGACCAAAGCAGCGGTGTCAATACCAGCAACTATCTTCATTTCTTCATAAAATAATGAAGATAAAGTCTTGGTACTTGCAGAATCAAATTGATCTGCTGCACCTAATGCTTGGGTGTAAGAACCACTAAAAGTTAACAATATTAAAGCTAACCCCATTGTCATAACAATAGACATTTTATTTTTCATTTTTGACCTCCAAAAATTTGTCTAATACTAAGTATTAAACATCTATAATATAAAGATTATTTTTGTGAGTTATAAAAAAACAGAATTCGAAAAAAATCGAACATTCAAAAACATCGATTATAGTAGGCTTTTGAAAAGTAATTAACAATTTATCAGTCTTAAAACACAGAGAAAACAAAAAAAAATGATTATAATAGAGATTTTAGAGCTTTTTTGTAATCTTTTGTGGCTTCCTCGGGCAATGTACCATTAATAAAAACCCCCAAGCTGGACTCTACTGCACCAAGTATTTTTAATGATTGTTTATTTCGCTGAGGAGTGTGAAGTTTAAAATACATGTGATAAATGTTTGGAAATTCAGATAAATTGAAAACTTTTTGATGAAGAGAAAGAGAATAGCTCACTTCTTTACCAAATATTTTTGACAAACTTTTAACCAACCTCGGCAATAGCTTCGCAAAAGCTATAAGTTCTTCTTTAGTACTTTCTTCTAATTGTCCATAGCATCTCTTTGGATAGATATACAGATCATAAGCATATTGAGCTGAAAAAGGTACAACAGCTATTAAGAATTGATCTTCAAAGACTATTCTTGAAGTAGCTTTTTTCTCAAAGTCTAAATATTTACATGTCACACAAGTTTTTTCACTAATAATAAATTCCTTAATCTTCTTCAATTCATTTTGGATTGTATGGGGAACAAATGAGAATGCATAAATTTGTCCATGAGGATGAACTATTGATGCGCCAACATCTTGTCCAAAATTCTCAAAAGGTAAAATATATTTTATTTTCTCATATTTTGTTAGCTGTCTTGTTGCTTCAATCCACTTTTCAAAAATAGTGAGTATTTCATCAACTTTTAACTCATGAAATTTTTTATTATGTTCTGCGCTATAAACTAGAACCTCACATTTACCATAAGCACTTCTAGATTTATGTAAGGCATCTTCTTCTTTACTCCAAAAACCCTCAAGAGATAAGCTTGGAAATTTATTGTCCAAACGTATAGGCTCATTAATGTTTACTCCAATTTCATCAGAACCTTTACAAAAAGGACAATAATCTTTTTTTCTATCAGGTCTTCTTTGTCTTTTTGGTGCATAGATTATCCATTCATCAAAGAAATAGTTGTACCTTAGTTCATTTTCTGTCATTATTTTAAAAACCTAAAATTGCTTTTTAACTATTTACTTGATAACTTACCATAATATCTCTTTTTTATCCCAAAAACTTTTATTTAGAACGAAAACATGAATATTGTGTATGGCACTTTAATTTTACATGCAAACCTTCAATATGCGGAAATTCCGAAATCTGAAATTCCTAATGTAGTTAATAACAGTTATATTCCTGTAATTTCAGAATTGATTGATAAACCTAAAGTCCAAGTTGCTTTTAATTTTACAGGAGTAACTTTAGAGATTCTGAGTAATGAATATCATGAAGTTATTGATCTTCTAAAAGAAGGAATAAAGAAAAAGAAGTTTGAATTAACTGGTTGTGGCTATTCACACCCCATATTTCCTCTTTTACCCATTAATGATATAAAAAAGCAAATAGAATACAATGAAGCTGTACTGAAAGATGTTCTCAACTATAAACCCACAGGATTTTGGTTACCAGAGTTGGCTTATGACCCAACTTTACCTAGAATACTGAAAGAGTATGGTTATTCATACATTTTCATTGATGATGATTTGTATTCCAACAGCGAAGAATTAAAGAATATTGCCAACCCTTATAATTACCTTAAACCAAATTTGGAAGCATATATTTCTGAATTTCTTAAAACGAAAAGTTTAGTTAAAAAGATCTTCAAGTTCTTTAAAATCAAAAAGGAGATACTAAATAGATGTAAGATGCAAGACTTTTATCCTATTGAATTAAAAGGAGTAGGAGACACAATCACTGGGATAAGAGCTCCAAGAGCATGGTTTGTGCTAACTTATTCAGCTCTAATGAATTATCCTACAATTAATATCAATACTATCAAAAAGATGCTTTCTTATCAAAAGAACAAAAATGGATTAATAGTCCTTTATGCTATGGATCTTGAGTTTTTTGGTTATAGGAGTTATGTTGAAGGACATTTGGTTGATCACAAAGACTTGGGAAACATGCTAAGTAAACTAGTAAAAAATGATGAATTAAAATTGATTCTACCCAGTGATTATTTACAGAAATTTAAACCAAAGAAATTAGGATACATGAGAACAGGTAGTTGGGCACCATATGGCTCATTAGATATCTGGACGCAAGATGAAGACAATAAGAAACTAGAAAGATTGTGCAATGATGTTCGAATTTATTTAAATCATCTTCCTCCATCCGAAGAGAAAGAAAAAATATGGAAATTACTATTACTTGCTGAAAATTCTGATGGAAGAGGATGGGACCCAATTCCAGAAAGAAGATTGGATTGTTTTTCTTACGCTGTAGAAGCATTGAATAGGGCAAAAAAAGAGTATGAGAACACTTTACTTTAATTTTTTCTTACTATTACAGTTATTCTTTGTAATTAATTATTGTTTCTGCAACTCTTATAGCTTCCAAAGTTTCTTTAACATCATGTGTTCTAAAGATATGGGCTGAATTAATTAAAGCAACGATAGATGCACCTATAGAACCATACAATCTATCTTCAGGAGGTGCATTGTTTAATATTTTTCCTATAGATGTTTTTCTGCTAATTCCAATATAAATAGGTTTTTCTAGAATTCTAAATTCTTCTAACTGATTAATTATTGCGTAATCATGATGGTAGTCTCTAGCTTCCCATGAACCTATCCCAGGGTCTATGGAAATTTTTTTGGGATCTATTCCTGCATCTAAACCCAAAGAGACCGACTTTCTCAATTCTTCAATTATTTCAGGAATTAAGAAGATGTCTCCTGGTTCTTTTCTTGCTGCCATTAATACAGCTGAGGCGTCATATTCAGCTATTAAATCAGCAAGTTTAGGGTCTTTTTTAAATCCAGAAATATCATTAATGATCTGTACTCCTCTTTTTAGTGCAAGTTCGGCTACATTATATCTCATAGTATCTACAGAAATTTCAACGTTAGAATAACTTGAAACAACATCTAAAATAACATTTAGTGCATTTTCGATCATTTCTTGTTCTGTAGATGCATCTACTCTTCCCTCTCCCCCATATATTTGTATGGGGCGAGTGGATTGTGCGCCTATATCAAGGCATAATGCTCCATCTTTGATCATTTGTATTGAAACTTTCTCAAGTTCCTCTTTAGAAATCTTAATTGAACCTTTGTAAAATGAGGATTCGGAAATGTTTATTATTCCTACAATACAAGCAGGAAGGTTATCACCTACCTCAATTTTTCCTAAATAACCTTTAATACTCATTTTTTTCTTTCTCCACTTTTTCTTGAATACAATCAAATAATGGCCCTATAAACATGCAATCCTTTGCAGTGATAAGATTATTTATATCTTTCTCGTCTCTATTTTCAATTTTTATCATAGGATATCCTCTGATTATAACAAAAGGTATTTGTTCATTGGTTTCTCCCATTAACAACTCAGCAGCTGTAGCTAGTTGGTCAGCGATTGCTCTTTGAGTAATATGCATCTCTCTATTAAATAGATCTGTTCTTCCTCTCTCATCAAGAACAGCTTTAAATCCATAAGTTCCTAAAGCGCATCCTACAGTTCCTAGTCTCAAAGGCATAGTCCTGGAATCAGCTATAATAATCCCTATTTCTTTTTTTGTGATTTTTGACAGTTGTTTATGAATTCTCATTGCAGATTCCTTACTATTCTTTGGAAGAAGAACTATTCTTTTTTCTCCTACGTTAGATTGGTCAGCTCCAGCATTGGCCAATAACCCATATTCATTATATGTTGTAATAGCTCCTGGAACAGTCCCAATGTAATTATAATCACATTCTTCTAAAATCACTTGTGCAAACTCTGCTGAAATTTTTGCTTTTTCTGCTATTTTTCTTGCAATAGGTGTAACTCTTTTCTCAATATCTTTGAAGTCTAAAACATTCTTTTCCGAAAATGAAACAACTTTGCTTGCGAAAACTATGATATCTTTATCTTTTATTTCTTTATTGGCTTTCTCTAAAGACTTTAGAAAAATATCTACTATATCATCACCAACATCTACAACTTTTATTGATGGTATTGGGATAATTTCTATGCTCATTGATATAGGGAAAAAAGTAGTAAATAAAAGAGTATTTATTCTTTCTCAAAGAATTTCACACCATCATCGACATTGACGGCCCATACTGGCAAAGATAACTCATTTCTCAATTTAGAAGCAATTAAGTTCTTTTCTTCATTATATGTTAAAATGACCACACACCCCCCGAGCCCAGCTCCTGTCAATTTTCCGCCTAATGCGCCAAATTTTATACCTAAACCAACTATTTTATCCAATATTGGAAGAGAAACACCTATTCCTTCTCTTAATGCTTTTTGTTGGGATGTAAGTAAAGAACCCAAAAATTCTAGATCAAGGGAACTCTTATTTAACTCAACTTCTGCACTTTTGGTATCATCTCTAATTGAGATAATAGCTTTAAGTAATTTATAGTCGACAGAATTAAATTCGTGTTTATACTTTTCTAGTTGTTCCAAGGTAATTCTTTTTATAGGAACTGAACTTTTCTTGTAGAGTTCAGCCACTACTTTTTTACTTTTATTTACAACTTTACTGTGTACATCATTTGTTTTTTTGGGCACACAGCTATTTACTACCACTAGCCCAAGATCAGGATTATCAAATTTTTGAAATTTCACATTCTCATCATCTTCTAAATCTAAGCTTATAATAGAACCTATAGATGAAGAATATTGATCCATTTTTCCACATGGAATGCCTAACAAGTCATGTTCTGCAACATAAGCTAATTCTGCGAGAGTTTGTTTATCGATTTCAATATTAGATGATTGTGCAAGCAGATTTATCCACCCGACAAGTAAGGCAGCTGAGCTAGATAGTCCACTTTCTAGAGGTATCATACTTGAAATTTCAACCTCTAGCGGAATAAAAATTTCATCAGAAAAGTGTTTCTTTAAACTTAAATAACCCGCTTCTAAATAAGAAAGAAAAGAATGTTTTCCAGATAATTTTCTTAATGAAGTAGGAATAATTTCAGTTCGCTGCAAATCTAAAGACTTTGCTATATATCGAGGTTCTACAATTTTTTTGGCTCGAAGTGAAAGGCGTAGGTCAATAGCTGCAGGAATTACTTTTAATTTCAAATAATCTTGATGTTCTCCATATAAACACACTCTAGCTGGTGCAGATGAAAGTACCATTAGTTTTGAAATCAGTAGAGAGATATTAAATTTTTCTAAAAAAATAACTAAACTAATAGTTACTATAACCGTAAACAAACTAGAAAAACTAATAAAGATTAACTCTTGTATCCATACAACAAATGAAAATTTTGGAAAATATCTTCAATGTTAATCTCTACTTAAATAAGGAAAACATTGACATAAGAAATAAAGAACCTTTAAGAGACCCGTGGGTACAAAATTATATTCCTGAACTTTACATAACCTCTGAGAGGATAAACAAAGGTGTTGCAGACATCATTGAAAAGGTATTGATGGGAAATTGCGTGTGTTCAATAATTGGAGACTTTAAATCAGGAAAAACATATTTATCAAAACTTTTAGCTGAGGGTTTCAGGCAAAGTTTACATGAGTACTGCTCTTACAACAAATTCTATGTCATTTTTTTGACTCCTGATAATTTTCCAGAAAGATATTCACTTTCAAACTTCATGAGAATTATTTCACAGGAAGTTTTAGGAAAATACTATCAAAGTAAAGAAAAGATTATAGTTGAACTAAAAAAGCATATTTCAGAAGAAAATGCACTTTTAATAATTTTTATTGATAACTTCACAAAAGAATCCCTCTTACAGATTCTTAGTGATAGTTTAAAGTTAACAAAGTTACTTAAAAACCACTATTCTTGCATTTTCAGTTGTAATCGTCCTGATTATGAACATTGTGCACAGTCTTTAGAGCAGAGATTTGCTTCAACATGCACTTCAAGTTTTCATATTCCGACTTTTGATTTAGAACAAGCTACTAAATTACTACAAACTAGATTAAATTACGCTTACATGAAGTCAAATATTGAAATATCAAGCATTTTTAATAGTGATGTAATAGAAAAAGCATGGATATATTCTGATGGAAATCCATGGATATTACTTGCATTATTCTCAGATTCTTTCGGATACGCCAAATCTGTTGGTGCAAATAAGGTGACTGAAAAGCATTTAGACAAAGTGCGTTCATTATTTTCACGTAAGAAATTTATTGGAGATTTAGATGATGGTGGAGACAAATTCTTAATTCAGCAAGCTTTAAACGAATTTCCTAATAGAGAAAGACAAGTTTGTGAGTATTTACTATACAAAGATGCTACTGCAAAAGAAATTACAAAGCATCTATATGGAGATATTAAAGCTCAGGAATATAGAACAAAATATATGGGTACAAAATCCTTCATCAGAAGATTAAGAGATAAAAATATGATAGTTATCAAAGGAAAAAGAGGGAGAGCACTGCTTTTTGGTATAAACCCAAATCTTAAGGCTTACTTACAAGAAAAAAAGGTGTAAAACCTTATTCTATTCTCTTTAAAATAGGTCGTAGAATAAGAGCTATTATGAAAACTACTATTAGATTAATTAAAAGCAGGTTTGTGTATAGAGTAGCTAAAACGTACCAAGTTTGCATTTTTAAATAAAAGTCAGATATGTTCAATTGATACCAGTAGTAACTGAATATTCCTAGTACAAATGCAAGAGGAATGTTCAAAGCGAAGTAACTTCCTTCAAAATCAAAAGTTAGATCTCCGGTCGTTCCTTGGGCTCTTTGATAAACTATTAATGCTAACCCAATACCGATAACCATTCCAGCAATTGGTAGAACATAGAACACATTAAGAAGAGTAAACACAGCAAAGTTGTCTACTGTTGTTTTTTGAAATATATGGTTTAAGAACAGTAAATTACTATCACCAAATATCTGTCTAGCTGTCTCTTGTGTAAATGTTTCTTTAAACAAGATATTAACGGCTAGTGTCCCAGCTAGAGCTAAAAAGATGATTATTTGTCCAATAATTTCACGTAAATTATTTTCTATAGAAGAAGAATGCACTCGTCGTCCTAGTATAATAAATATTACCATGTAAATTAATCCAACAACCATAACAATTAAGTCAAAAAATGGAAATGTGTCAAGTGGGTTCCCTATAGATATATTCTGTACTTGATTGATATAATATTTTTGAAAAGAATCATTAATATATAGTAGCATATTAATTGCCGCACCAAGTATTGCTTGTAAGCCAAAAATAATTCCTATCCAAGTTAAAGCTGTTTGACCTCTCATTTCGACGGTAGCAAACAAACCTGTAAATAATGCAATTGACAGGTAAATTACAACAATACCAACATACCCTACTGTGTTATAACCAGCAGGATTATAGAAACATAATGAAGCTGAAAGAGAAATAACTATAGAAGCAATTATGTTTTTCGCAGTTGCTGAAGTTAGTACAATTACACTTATCGTAAACAATATCACGGCAGGTGTTACCCATTCAGTAAATGTAGGCATTATACCTAAAAAAGGAATCAACCATTCAGTAACTATAACCAAAGCAATTCCGACTACGCTAGAAATAAGAGCTCGTTTACTGATAAATTGACCAGGGTTAAAATATTTTATTTCATTCATTTTTATCATTCTCACATTATTACTTTACTAAAGTTAAAACTATAAAAGATAAAAAGATTTTGGAAAAATTCTAGGAAAAAAATGTAATACTTTTTTGGTATAGGTGTTAGTTTTTATCTTCTGTAACTATCTCCAACGCTCATCAGAGTAGATCCGATATATGTAAGTAATCCAGATAAACCTGCTATCAAAATTGTCCATATAGGATCAATAACTGCACCTAAAGCTTCATTATCACTTTGCCAGATGATTAAGAACACAGTCAGTAATATCAACGCAGCTAACATGAAACCTGTTAAAGTTAGATACGCATTTTTTTCTTTTTCTTGATATACCGCAGATACGGAACCTAGAGAAAAACCTCCAAGAATCCCAATACCTAGGTAAAATAAGAAATACCAAAATTGGGGATTCGTAAGTTCAACTATTGTTATTATTACACCAAATATTCCTGTAGCCGTTAAAGCTCCTCCTAAAAATGCTGCTGGTTTAGGCATCAATAATCACCATATTTTTATTCGCTTAATGGTAAATAGTTTCTCTTGATTTATTAATATTTCTGAATAAAAAATCCTTATCAACCTAAAAATCAATATTAATGTCATATTAACTGTTAAATAAAAAATAATGGAAAAAGAGTTTATCTCTTTTTTTTCCAAAAGAAAATTATTACACTGAGTGCAAAAATTGAAAATGTCCATGCAAATGGAGTTGTTTGTGTTGTTTCTTCTTGTAATTCGATTGAAAAGATTACAGAAACAGTATAATTGTTTCCAGCTTTGTCAGTTACAGTAATCTTGGCCTCGAAATCTCCAGAAGAAATATACTGATGAGCAGCTGAATATGAATTTGTTGCATTCCAGACCGTTCCATCTCCCCAGTCTATGTAGACATAGGCTACACCAAAGTTGTCTTCATAATTAAAGAATAGTTCTACATAACCATCGGTGCTTTTGGATATAGAAGTATTAGTTGATTTAGGATCTATTGAAAGCGTTGGATTTTCTAAATCTATATAGATTAAACTAGAAATATTCTCTGACGTACCAAGTGTTGTTTCAACGTATAAAGACACATTATACACTTCTGATTCATTGGCAAAACTATGAACAGTCGACATTTTTTCAAAATCAGTTATATTCTCTGTGTTTCCATCACCAAAATTGAAAAATATTTCAGAGATATCTCCCTTTGCTAGTTGAATTGTATAGTTGAAGGTAATTGTATTGTAGTTAAAGTATGTTTGACTACGAGGTAAGAGAGTCAATTTAGGCTTTGAGTCATATATTTGTAACTCGTGGAATTCCCCTTCTGTTTCATTGTATTGTTCACCATAGTATAAATTAAATGCTCGGAAATAAACCACATTTCCTACATTGAACTTACCTAAATTAAATCTATATTCACGTATTGTATCATTCCACCCATCTGAATTAGTAACATTTGTTTCATTTATTAAAACACCATTAGTTAAATCAGTCAAAGGAACAATCTCTGTTCGATTTGTTTCGCTTTCCTCAACTTTGTAGCTTATTCCAAATTCATCATTCTTTGTTTCATTTAAAGTTTGTAAAATTACAATTACATCGTCAATATCTGTGTAATAATCACTTTCTTCAGGGTATGATTCAAAGTTAAAACCATTTTGTAATCTATATATTTGCAGTTCTCCTGTTTCTGCATTCAAATCCCATCCAGCAGAATTATTTGCAGCAAAATAGATCATTCTTTCAGTGAGATTAAAAGATATTGTATAAACAGGAAAGCCTGTTCCAGTATCATTAGTTTCATAGTCCATTTCAAGGAAGGTTACTCCTTCATAATTAGTTAAGTTTGCATTAGAAATTCTATCTCTATAAACAGAGAGAGCTAATGTAACCTTATCTGCTGGATTTCCATTTCTTACAATATATTTTAATGTGATTGTTTGATTAAGTTCAGCTAAAAATGCATTAGTACCAACTTTTGGTAATGAGATTATATCTTCGTCAAGATATGGAGGATGTATGCTGTTACGAGCATAAATGTAGTGCCATGCATCCATATGATTAAAGACTGGTAAATCTTCATAAGTTCCGTTTGTAATCTCTCCACTCCATGCATATCCTTTGAACTTTGTATTCTCTGTTAGATTAAAGACTCCGCTATAGTAGGATAGATCTCTATAGGAATGAGAATAATTTAGCGCTAATGCTGAATTTAAATCGGTTGTTAAACCTGAGCCTTCACCAACAAGAAATACTCCATCAATACCAGCGAATCTTGGAACTGTATAATTTACTGTAATCAATGTTCCATTTTCAATAGAAAAACCTGCGGGAGTATATTCCTTTAACTTTGGTGCAGGAACATTGTTCGCTGAGATTTTAATTGTTTGGTTAAATACAACCATCATTGATAATGAAATAACTAATACAAGTATCAACGTACCTTCTTTTCTCTTGTTCATACTCTTCACTCAAACATTGCTTGGCTTTCTATTAGATAAGTATTTTTATTCTTTTTGTCTTGAACTTAATTTTATTATTTATCCACATATAAAAATATAAATAAATATCTCCGAAAGGAGTGTAAGGACATATTTAGGTGGAAAAATGCAAGACTTCGAACAGATTTTTAAAGATAAAGAGATTGAATATATTCAGTTTCAGTTTACTACAATTTTCGGAGACCTTAAAGCCGTTGAATTTCCAGTAAAAATTTGGGATAGCATGAAAAATGGTACAGGAGTAGACGGTTCCTCATTAGGTTTTCTTAGTACTGAACAAAGCGATATGAAAGCAGTACCTGATTATTCTACATTCGCTATTTTACCTTGGGAACCTAGAGTAGCAAGGTTTATCTGTGACATGTATGATAACCATGGAAACCCTCATCCTGCAGACCCAAGAAGCATATTAAAGAGCGTGATAAATAAAGCAGAAAAGATGGGTTTTAACTATAAAACCAGACCAGAACTAGAATTCTATTTTCTTGATTCAGAAGGAGAACCTTTTGACAATGGGCTATATATGGACACTGGTCCATTTGACCCTTTAGCAAGTCTTAGGAGAGAAATAACTGATGATATGATCGAAATGGGAATGGGCGTTAAAACTATTCATCATGAATGTGGAAATGGTCAACATGAGGTTGAATTCACAACATTAGATGCTTTACATCAAGCAGACAACGTTCAAACAGCTAAATTAATTGCAAAAACAAGAGCATTATTCAATGGAGTAATATGTACATTTATGGCTAAACCCATTTTAGATCAAGCTGGAAGCGGATTACATATTCATCAATATTTGACCAGGGATGGAGAAAATGCTTTTTCTGATGAAAAAGAAAAAATAAGTGACACATTAAAATTCTTTGTTGGAGGGATATTAGAACATGTCGACGAAATAACAGCTTTTCTTAACCCCACAACAAATTCATACAAGAGACTTGTACCAGGACATGAAGCTCCTGTTTATAAATCATGGGGAGTAGGAAATCGGACTGCGCTAATAAGAGTTCCAGGATATGAAAATAAAGCAAGAATTGAATACAGAGCTGCTGATGCTGCAACAAATATATATCTTGCAAGCGCTCTATTACTGGCAGCAGGATTAGATGGAATAGAGAAAAAGATAGAACCGATTAAACCTACTACTAAAAACATAGAGAAACTTTCAGACAAAGAGAGAGAAGAGATGAAAATTACTGGATTACCAAGAACACTAGAAGAAGCATTAAACTATACAGAAAAAAGTTCATTTGTACGTGAAATTCTTGGAGATCTTATAGTAGATATTTTCATCAGAGAAAAAAGAAAAGAGATAAAGAAACTTAATTCTACAAATCCTAAAAACGATTATGATGAATTAACCTGGGAATACGAGCAGTACCTTGAGAGAGTTTAACTTTTCTTTTTTTTTCATTCATCTTTTTGTAAATCTTAATAAATGATATTTACACATTATTACTAAAGAGGAATGGTGATATATTCTGCAATTCAAAAGAAGTGACGTTTTTAACTTAGAGTCAATTGAAGTTTCTCTACCAATAAGATTTCGAAATATAATTCTAAAGAAGCTTTATTTGTTCCGAGAACTAAATGTTCAAAAAATTGCAGAACAACTAACAATTGTCCCAGAAGAGATTAAAGAATACATACGCTTTCTTATTCAAAGCATGGTTTTGAGAGGTTTTTATAAAAAAGAAACATTTTATGTAAATGCTTTTTATTTGTGGCCATTTGTTGAATCAGTAAATTTTAATGAAAGTCAGTATATAATTATGGGGTTATTGTCTTCGAGAAGAGTTATGCCTTTTACAGATGTAGCTAATTTTTTAAAAATAACTAAAGAGCAATTAATAGCACAACTAGAGACTTTAATTTATCATGGAGTTGTAATTTGTTACATTAAAAGAAATAAAATAATTACTGACTGGCTATGGAGACCACCAGATGAAATTAAAGTCTCTGAACAAGATGTTCATATAATTGGAACTGCAATGATGCTTAGAAAAGCTAAAATCAAAGATATTGCTAAATTTTTAAAATATTCTGAAGAAGAAGTTGTCCAGAAAATTTCTAAATTGCTACTTTTTAGAAAGGTAGAAGCTGAATTTATCCTTAAAACTAAATTTTTTGCTAAAGATACCATATCAATTATTGTTAGAAAATTCATTATTCAACCAGAAAAGAAAGAACTGAGCTTACTTCCAGTAAACGAAAAGGAAATCATAGGATTTCTTTTATTAACAAAAAAAGCGAAGTTAAAATCGATAAGCCGATTTATAGAAAAACCAATTAATGAAACAGTAAAACTACTAGCTTCATTAACAGCAAAAGGAACATTTCAATTCATTTTTTCATCAAAGAAAACAGTTAGCCCCGTTATAATACCAGATATAAAACCTAAAAGAACTATTGAAGAAATGGCTTCATTATCTTTCTTTAACTATGAAGCATTGTTAGGTATGTTAACTACAAGAAAGAGGATAAAAGTCAAGAAACTCTCTTTTTGGATGAATAGAGAAGACGACGAAATAATCGAGGCATTAATTAACTTATATTTGGAAGGATTCATTTCATGTACTTTGGTAAAGAAGGTAGTATATATTGAAGGGATATATCAATATAGTAGAACACAAGAGGGAAGTTTAGAACGGTGGGAAAAAATAATTCTAGGAATGGTTATAGCTAAAACCATAATCTCTGTAAAAGATATTAGTAAATCATTTGGTACTGATAAACTTATAGCACGTGAAAAACTGTATTCTTTTTATGGAAAGGGTCTAATAAAAGGAGAACTACATGATTTTAGAATTAATACAAAATTAATTCCAGAGGAAATTCCTGTGTTTCCTCCTTTGAATCAAATCGAAGATTTTCCAATTCACTATCAAGAAATTTTTGGATATATTATTTCAAATATTACTGTAAACGTTTCAAAAATGGCTAAAATATGGAACAAAAGCAAAAACGCGATTAAAAATATTATTTATGAATTAACAGGGGCTGGTGTAATTAATGTCATACAAAATCGTAACGTCTTTATTCTACAATCAGCTCAAAAATATTATCCAACACAAGAAATAAACGCTTTAGGACATGAATATGTTCAGATTATAAATGAAATTGAAAAAAGCAGGAGAAGAAGAGTAAGAATTGAGCACATTCAAAAACGAGTAAACATCCCTCAGATCGATATTTTCAAGATTATTTGTCAATTATTAGCTCATGGCTACTATAGAGGAACAATTTCTGAAAAAGTTTTTATTAGAAAAGGAAAGCTTATTGTTCCTGTTGGCAAACTCAAATGCTATTACTGCGGACATACTATAGAAGACAGTCACCTATCATGTCCAAATTGTTCAAAGGCACAACCATTGTGTATCATCTGTAACGGGTTAATAAAAAGAGGACAAGAAGTTCTAGAATGTCCCAATTGTGAAAATGTTGGACATAAAGAACATATGCGAAAATGGATTTCTATAAAGGAAGAATGCCCAATTTGTAAAACTCAAATATCAAAGAGAAATCTAATAGAAAAAGTAGCGTAAATAATCTAAAAAGCGATATTATTTCTAATTTTTCTTTTTCACGTACTTATCAGAAACTATAGTACCATCATGCATTGTAATTTGCCTTTGAGCTAGTTTTGCTTGTTTTGTGTTATGTGTTACAAAAATTAATGTTTTTTCTTTCTCTTTTGCGATATCCAGTAATAGATTCATTATACTATTTCCAGTTTTACTATCTAGATTACCAGTTGGTTCGTCTGCCAATATTATTTTTGGGTCATTTGCTAAGCTTCTAGCTATAGCAACTCTTTGCTGTTCTCCTCCTGACAGTTGATCTGGTTTATGATCTCCTCTTTCTTCTAGTCCAACTAATTCCAATAATTCTTTAACCCTTTTTTTCCTAAATTCTTTTGGTTTTTTTGCGAGTATTAAAGGCATTTCAATATTTTTTGCAGCATTAAGTTCTTCTAATAAGTTAAACTGTTGAAAAACATATCCCAAAGTGTCTCTTCTTAAACGACTTAATTCTTTTTCAGAGAGAGCAGCTAAATTTTTTCCTTCAATAAAAATTGACCCCTTATCAGGATAATCCAAAGCACCAATTAGATTTAAGAGTGTAGTTTTACCACTTCCAGACATTCCTACTATTGATATTATTTCGCCTTCATTAATTGATAAGTTAATATTTGATAATGCATTAACAACAGTATCTCCTAATCTATATCGTTTATGCAAGTTTTTAATGACCAAAATGTGCTTTCCATAAGTAGTTTCTTCATTTGGTTTTTTCTTCATTATCTGAAACATCTAAATCTCTCTCTTTACGCACATTATTTAATTTTTCTCTTGGAAATCGGTCTTTCATTATTTTGAGTTCTTCCATCCATGCTTTCTCTAGATCGACATCTAAAATCAAAGAAAGTTGCAATAGTAAAGTGAATGATTGAGCCAATTCTCTTTGTAGATCATGTTTATTAGGTTTTTTATGTCCCATTGATTCTGTCTTATATTCTATATCAAAAAGGATGTGCTTTCCTACTTCACCAAGTTCTTCGATTAAATGAATAAAAACTGCATGTGCCGGAAAGTTCAACCAATCTCTTTGAATCAAAAATTCTCTTAATTCATTTATAATTTCTTTGAATTTCATATAAAAGATGTGTCTTAATAATATTTATAAATATCCGTTTTATTATATTATAAAATTGTACAAATATAAATTGAGAAAAAAGGTCACTATAAAAAAGAAAGAAAAGATTACAGAATAATATTTCTGCATGACAATGTAATTCGATATTTGAAAAAGATTATTAGGAAGGTAATCAAAGAAACAAACAATTACTGGTGTATCATGTTCGTTAAAAGGTTTGAAGCTAAACTATCAGCAGAATAAAGGGGTGTTTAATCTAGTTTGCCAAGAAAACAAAATAAAAATAAAAAAATCGATCATGTTTTACAAAGCAGTGACAAACTATTGGATTTTATCACCTCTGAAATATTAAATGCTACAGAAAAAATTTATGCATGTTTTCCACCAGGAGAAAGATTAGGAAAACTTTTTGAGTTTAAGCAAGAAACTTTTTTCACTGTTTTTAAGAAGAATTTTCTACCTATAAAAGAAACCTTAATGAAAGATATTAACAACATCCCAAAAGAAAAGACAAATAAATTACTAATTGTAGGAAACCTATTTTTTGAGTTAAATGATTTAGATTCAGCAATTAAAATATATGAAAGAATAGTCAAATTAGATGAAACAAATATTTATGCTTGGAGTAACTTATTAACAATTTATCTTGAAAAAAATAAAAACAAAAAGGCTCTAGAATGCTATATCCATATTCCACCAAATTTTATGCAAAGCACCATTTATGAGAAGATGAACAGAAAACTTGATGCTTATAGGATATTGAATATTTCCTCTTTAATCTCATATGAAGAAAAAATTTTTTCAATATCAAATGCAGAAACCATGCCTGAAGAACAAAGAGTAGAGTATGAAAACAAGTTAAGAGAACTCTACTCAGATATTGAATTTGCTAAAGGTCAAGAAGCATTAGCAAATGGGGAAATTGACGAAGCATTAATTTACTTTACAGGGTTAACAAGAAAGTATCCTAAAAGCGACATCTTGTTTTATATTTTAGGAAAAACAGCTCTTGATGGTAAACATTACGTAATATCAGAAGAGTACTTAAAAAAAGCAATAAAGATAGCGAACAATGTTCCTGATTATTGGGTTGCTTTATCAAGATGTTTTTTTGAACAACATAAAAATGAGCAAGCAGTTAAAGCTTTAAAAACAGCATTAACACTTAATCCTTCAAATTCAGAGGCATGGGAACTAGCTGGAAAAATGGTTAAAATTTTAGAAGCTCTCAATGAGTATAATTATCTAATTAATAAGTTAAAAACTATTTCCACAAACACTGCGTATTCTTTATTTGCTAATGAACTTATTGCTTCCAAGAAATACTCTTCAGCTTTGGAAATATTACAATACGGAACAGAAAAATTTCCTGATGATGTCAGTCTCCTTGAGAAACTTGCTTTGGTTTACGAAAGGATGATGAAATTTGACGAAGCAATCACCATTTACGAAAAACTTATTCGAGTAGGAAGTAATAGTCAAAAATATCTGAGGAAAATAACCTCAATTCTCACAATATTACATGATGACACACGTTTAGTAAAGATCCTAAAAATGGTATCAGCTTATATTCCAATAAATGAACCTGCATTGTGGGATAAAATTGGAAATATTTTACTTAAAGCAAAAGATTATTTTGGAGCGAGCGAAGCTTTTCGCAAAGTAATTTCTTTTAATCAAAATGACCCTAAAGTTTTATTTAATCTGGCCTTAACATATCAAGAGCTCTCACTTTACAAAAAAGCAGAAGAAACATATAAAAAAGTAATAGAGTTAAATCCACACGATCACGCAGCCCTAAACAATTTAGGAAATGTACTAAAAGAACAAAAAAGTACGATGAAGCAATAGAATGCTATAAGAAAGCAGTTCAGATTGAGCCCGATAAAGCGATTTCATTTGCAAATCTTGGAATCCTTTATGAAGAACTAAGATTAAAGAATGAAGCCAAAGAATGTTATAGAAAAGCGAAAGAAATTGCTCTAAAGAACAAAGATTATGATTCAGCAGCAAAGTTTGAAGAATGGGAAAATTCAGTGTAAATGTTATTGATAAAAATGGAAAAGAAAAAAGAATGGGCTATTGCTCAAGAAAAAATTACAGGATATATCCAAAAGCTTGGTTTTGATGTTTGGAAAGAAAGAAAAATAAACAACAAACGTGTTGATATTCTCGCTAAAAAAGTTTCAAGAGAGAAGATTACTTATCTAGTTTTTGAAATCAAACACTATAATAGAGTACATGCACATAATGAAAGAGAGTTTTTTGTACAAATTCAAGATTATGTGAAAGAATTATTACTCCGTGAAGTAGCCCGTAAATCAGCAAAAAAAGTATTAAGAGATTATATGTTCATTGGATACCTTGTTTTCACAAATGATTTTGGTTTATTTAAAAATAGAAAAAAAGATTGGAAAAGAAATTTTTTTCATCAAAGTGAAAAAGTTCTTAGAGAAATTTGGAGAAAGAAAGTTTCTTTTTTTTATTCTACTCCAGAATTTATTAAAAGAAATTTAGTAAGTTTGGGATTAGATTTAGATAAACAGTTAACATTAAACCAACTTTTTAATTGTGAAGAAAACAAATAAAAATAAAAGTAAGAAAAGAGCTGTTATTCTTAGATAATGAGTAAACTCGAAGATAGTATTAAAGAACATCTGGTAGCAATTCATATATTAGATGATGGAATTAATGTACACTCAGAACAGCTCCATAGTATTAGTAATATCGATAATGTATTGTTATTTGGCTTTTTAACGGCATTATATAATTACACTTTTGCTATAGGACAAGAAAAAATATTAAACATAGATTTAGAGCAATATAAGATTATTTTTCAAGAATTAAAAGATAACAAATTATTAGTAGTCATTACAGATTCTCTTATCGACTATGATGATGAAAAGAATCTTATCGAAAAAATCAAACTTAGGTATGAAGTTCTTACTTATGATAAAGATATAAGCGAAATTGATTCTTTACTTACAGTAGAAGAAGGAATAATTCCTTTAGAACTTATAGCTGAAATAAGAAGTAAGGGGACTATGTACGCGAAGCAAGAAGAAAAAAGCAAAGCAGAAATCCAAGCAGAGATAGATATTCCAAAAATAAAATCAGAAAAATTCTTTTTCCATATCATTTTGAATGAAGGAATTATCGATTCGGATAAAGAAGTAAATATCAGAAAAACTTTATCTAATTTTTTTCTAGGTTACCGAAAATTGGTTTTATGTATATTTGCGTATAATATTAGAGGAAAACTTTGTATTTTTTCCTTTGGTAGAAGTTCTCAAGCAGATAATCATAGAGAGTTCAGCACGCACATCATTAACGAAACTTTAGCCAAAGCCGTGAAGAAAGAATGTAGTATCATAAATCAGATTGAATATGGTGGAAAGAAATTTTGGGCAAATATATTTCTTGATCAGAAGAAACATTCGAGCTATGTTTTTCTCTCAACTTCTAAAAATGAATTAGTAAGTTTAGAAGTTCATATAAAAAGAATATCTACTTTTATTTATAAATTGTTTCAAAAAAAGTTAGTAGATGCTTGAAAACAGATATTTAATAAAATTGCAATTTCAGTTTGTCACACAAATCCCACAAAGTTAAAAAAGAAAAAGATTGAAATAACAGTTATAGAATTAATGTACGAGGAATATTTATGAGTATCTCTGGTCGAGAAATGGAAAAATTGCTACAAGAGTTTTCTGACAATACAGAAGGAGTTTTAGGCTGTTCTATCATCCTTGCAAAAGATGCTTTAATGTTAGCTGAAATCTCTCAGAAATATGATAGTATGGTAATTCAATGGCTAAGTGAACGTATTTTATCTATGGCAAAAGAATCACTTAAGCAGTTAATGAACGATTACCAATTACAAAGCGTAACTATTGAAGAAGAAAATCATCTAATTTTTCTGAGACCAGTAGGAACAGAATATTATCTCGTTTTTATTCTAAATAAGGAAGAAAATAGAGGTTTAATTGAATATAATATAAAAAGACTTCAAAAGAAGTTTAGTAAAGCATTAGGAATACAAGAATAAAAAAATTAAGAGGATTGTAATGAATATCACAACACTAAAGATACTTTCTAAGATAGCAAAAGATAAAAGAAATTTGAAATTTAGTTTTATCTCTCCTGAAACAAAAGAAATACTTTGTACAGCTGCAACATTAGAAGAGCTCTATCAGTGCATTTTAAACTTGGACCCTGAAATCATTAAGCATCATGTTTCTTTAGCTGAAGAATCTCCAGAAGAGACTAGAGATCTTGCTTTTTGGATACAATATATTCTTGCAGATTCAGACCTTTCTATGAAAATATACACAGCTGCTAAACGATTTAAAGATGACCCAGAAAAACTGAAGTTAGAATTAATAAATCTCTTATTTACCAGGCTGCTTAATATATCAGAGATTTCTTCTATTCCAGAATAATTATTTTTCTTCAATCAATATATTTTTGAAATATTTCTTTGACAGTTAGTCAATAGCAAAAGAAGATGGTGTTTGAAATTAGTATTACATGTCCAAAATGTAAGGGAAAAGGAAAGATACATAAAGAAAAGACTACATGTCCTGCTTGTTATGGTGTAGGAAAAACTTCTTTTTCCTTGAGTGGTAAAGGCGTAGAAGGAGATATTTGCAAAAAATGTAAAGGGACTGGAAAAATCACAACTTATGAGAAATGTCCAGTATGTAACGGAAAAAGAACAGTATTCATATGTAAGAATTGTAAAAGTATAATGAAAGCTCCAAGTAGATCAGGATTATGTCCTGCTTGTGAAATACAAAAAAAGCCCATAGTTTACAAATTGCGCCCACCAATAGATTCACAACTTATTAGGAATGGTATGGTCTTTATAGGAAGAGTAGACCAGATCAAGAATTTTGGAGTTTTTGTTAAACTAGCTGAAGATGCTAAAGTTTTAATAAGAAAAGAAGATATGAGCGACGAATATGCTTGGGATTTAGGAGAGGAAGTCCAAGTCAAAATCAAAAATGTTAGCGATTCTGGCAAACTTTACGGTAAGTCCGTAAACATAAAAGATTACTCTCTGTTACCAATTAGAGGAAGAGTAAGAGCTGTCCAAATCAAAGATATAACACATGAAAGAGTGGGAGCATTTTTGTCATTTAAAGCTCAAGTTGTATCTATTTTACAAACTTCTGGACCAACTAGATTTACTTTTGCAGATGCTACTGGTTCAATAAACGGTGCAGCATTTATAAAAGCAGGAGAAAGAGCTTTTCCTGAAATCGTTGAAGATATGGTCGTAGAATGTTTTGGAGAAGTAACAGAGTTTAGAGATTCATTACAGATCGAAATTCAAGACATTGAAGCTCTTGAAGAAGAAGAAACAAAGAAATTGTTAAATGAAATTGAAATTGCTTTGGATAAGAAAGCAACTCCAGCAAAATTAGATTTTTCTGTTAAATCAGAAATACTTACAAAATTAAAACCAGATATTATTAAAGCAGCAAAAAGAATAAGAAAAGCAATTTTTACAGGGCAACCAATTTATATCAGACATCATGCAGATGCAGATGGTGTCGTAGCAGGTTTCTCGGTACAACAAGCTCTTATCCAGTTGATGGAAGAAGAAGGATATGATGCCGATACAATAAGAATTAGAATAAAAAGACTTCCTAACAAACCACCATTTTATGATCCCATTGATGTTGTTAAGGATTTAGATTTTGCTTTAGCAGATAAAGAAAGATTTGGAGATAAACTGCCTTTAATTATTTGTTTAGATTTTGGTTCTTCATTAGAATCTATTCTTCCATATTTACAGATAAAAGCATTAGGTCTAGAAATAATTGTAGTAGACCATCATTTTCCTGATAAGAAAATAAGAGAAATTGTCGATCTTCATATCAACCCTTATTTTGTAGGAGGAGGTTATGAGATTTCTGGGGGAATGTTAGGTTATGAACTTGCAAGATTCATACACCCTACGATCATCACTGATTCGATGAAACATTTACCAGCCATTGCAGGACTTATGGATAGAGTTGAAGGAGACGAGATAAAAGAATATATTAAGTTAGCAAAGGAAAAGGGCTATTCAGAAGAAGACTTGAAGACAATAGGTATTGCTGTAGATTATGAATTATACCAATTAAAATTTAGTGAAGGAACAAATTTGATGAAAATTCTATTTGGAGTAGACACCGACATAGAATGGCATAAGCAAATGTACAAAATCTTGGGTGAAGAAGCGAAAAAGTTGATGGATAATACTCTAAAAAGTGTGCTTCCACATGTTAAACAAAAGACTCTAGAAAATGATGTCTTATTAACTCAAATTGATGTTGAACTTTTTTCACACAGATTTACATTTCCTAATCCAGGAAAAATTACAGGAATGGTTTTTGATCACTTTGTTGAGAACAATGAAGACAAGCCCGTAGTTACACTTGGTGAAGGTCCTGATTTTCTCATTTTACGTTCTAAAGGGTTAGCTATCAACTTTCCTGAAGTTGTAAAGTTGATGCAAGAGAAAATACCTGAAGCTGATGTTCAAGGAGGAGGACATGAAGTTGTGGGTTCATTAAAATTCTATGAAGGAACAAGAGAGAAAGTGCTTAACTTTTTCATTAAATATTTGGCCAAATCCTCTCTTGCTCTTTAAATATTCTTTTACATTCATTTTTATTTAGCAAGTTTTTTATTTAAGTAAAATAATTTCATACTATGAGTTACGTAGAAAAAGCATTATATCAATATATAAAGGGAATATTTGTAGATGGTTTTAAAGTTCTGTTTAGTAAGAAATATGTTGTATATACAAGTATATTCTTAGCTTCTATCATAAGTACGACAGTTTTGTATATTCTCCAAGCATTCCAAATAAATACTGCAGTTGACCTAGGTAATTTGGCTTCATTATTCTTGAAGATTGAATTAGCACTTGCTTTAACATATTTTCTAAGTGGTTTAATCTTAGCTAGGTGTCCAATTTACTTTTGGATAATTCCAGTGGTAATTTTGACAGGTGGTCTAGTTGTGGTATTTTATTTTCTTCCGGACATATTAAATATTATTCCTGACTTAAGCCCTTATTTTGCAGTCATTTTTTATTTGTCTTGGATTGTACTATCAGTCTTTCTTTCATTCTCCCTGTCAAGAAACTTTTTTGGAAATAAATATTTGGGAAGCGCTCTATTCTTAGGTAAAAAGAAAAACGAAGGAGGAATCCTATTTTCTGGTATTGTTTTTGTCGTGGCATTAGTTAATCTTGCTTTATCTGTTTACTTACTCCGCTTAAGTATAATGAGTCTTTTTACCCCAAATAAACAGTTCTTTCTCCTCGTAGCTTCAGTCGCTTCAATAATATCTACAACAATCATTTTTGCTATTATCTTTAAATTGGGTACCTATGATGATGTTTTTTATACAATTATTGCATTTTATTATGTTTTTACTAGTTACATTCTCTGGAAATTAGCTTATTACTATTTTACATCATCAGATATTGGAGAAATTACTGTTTCAAATGTTGACGTTATAATAAGTGTATTTACTAGTTTGTTCTGGGCTATCTATTCAATGAGTAGTTATGGAAGAAAAATTATACAGATTAAAGCTTTAGATGAAGAACTAGAAAAAACAGAGAAAATCATTAAACAAGAAACATTAGAGGAACAAAAAGAGTTTGAGAGAATTAAAAGTATGAAGATTCCCCAAATTAAAATCACAGACGATGACTCATGGCTAGAAAAAAGGAAGAAAATCCAACAGATGAAAAAAGCAGAAAAAGAAAAATTGAAGGCTTTAAAGAAATTCAATAAGAAAAGAGAAAAAAGAAAGAAACTTGCTCAAGTAAGATTAGAAGAAGCTAAAAAAGAAACAGAAGAACGTATTGCGAAATCTAAAGAAAAGTGGTTTATTTTTAGAATCCCAGACCTTTTAGGACCAGACGGTGTATTATTAACTATAATGGGAATGATTCTCGGATATCATGTTACCAATATCCAATTTCTTTCTCAAGAAGATTTATTTAGTTCAATTTATTACTTAAGCTCTGACAGATTGTTTGGTTTAAGAGATAAGTTTGCCATTGTATCAATAATGGTTATTATTGTCATATTTTTAATAAGCTACGAAACATCAGAAAAATTCAGAAAATATGCCTCACCAGAGCTGTACAGGTTAGAGATCTTACCTTCTTTTGATGAACTGATGGAACTTATCGAAAAAGTGAGAACTGGAGAAGTTTCATGGCAATCAATAGCAAAAGACATAATTCTATCAGGGGCTAAGGCGGCAGTTGGAGCAGCAGCCACAAAGGCCTTTATAACTCCTAGCAAAACAATTGCTCGTAAGTTTAAGAAGTTGATTTCGAGGGATGAAGAAGGATAAAAAAACCAATCAATTTTCCTTTTTTTTTAAAATAATTGAACTAAATCTGAAAGCGAATTAGTAATAATATCAGGATAAAATGTTTTATCTAATTTCACTAAATCAGACAGTTTCGATGCTCCACCTAACACAAAACAAGTATTTATACCAACATTCTTCGCACCCACAATATCGGTTTCAAGCCTATCACCAAACATAATTGCATCTGTTTTTTTAGCTGAGGATAACTCCAAGGCCATGTTAAACATTAAAGGCTTTGGTTTTCCAATAATTGTATCTATTTTCCTATTTGATAATGTCTCAAGAATGTCAATCATTGCTCCTCCTCCAGGTACAAAACCAGAGGGAGTAGGAAAAGTGATATCCGCATTTGTTCCTATAAATCGAACATGTTTATTTTTTAAAATATTCATAGCTCTGGCTAACTTCACGTAAGTCAATTTTCTATCCATACCTGTAATTACAATGTCAACACTTTCTAAGTCAAAATCAAATGGATCTTCAGAGTTTTTTTCTTCCCAGTTATTTAGAACTTGTAGATTAACTCTTTCTAATTCTTCTTTTAGACCTTGCTCTCCAATAACATAAATTTTGGATTCAGGAAAAGTTTCTGAAACGTGTTTTGCTGTAAGATAAGCAGAAGTAAGAATCTGATTAAGATTAACATTAATTCCAAAATTCTTCAACTTTTCTACATATTCTTCTCGAGTTTTTGTGCTATTATTAGTTAATATGAAAATTTTCTTTTTTTTCTCTTCTAAAATGGATAACAGCTCTTTAGCGCCTGGAAGAATAGTATTTTCTTTATATAGCACTCCATCTCCATCAAAAAAGAAAGCATTAAATTGAAATAATTTTTCACCTAAATTAGAGCTCATTCTTTTTCACACTTATAAGTAAGGAAAACATTAGTTTTTTATACATTACCTTTCTTTCTTTATACGTGATTGCAATCAAAAAAATTTCTTGTACTATTATTCTTGTTTTATTATTAAGTTCAGAGGTATATGGGACAATATATAACAATCAAGCAGAACAAGAAGAAAATAAAGAAAAAATGGATTTTACTAATCTTAAAAACATATTTAAAGAAAAGCAATTGTTAGAAGAATTCAATAAAGCACCAAGAAATCAAGATTTCAGGTTATTTATCAAACCAAGAAATTATGATTCAAGAATAATTTTACTTGATAAAGGTAGAAGAGCAAATCCAATTTCAATAGTTAATGGACTTTTTGCAACATATACTAAAGCAGAATTATTAAATTTAATTAATAGAGGTTTAATATTTTCTGTCTGGAATAATAGTCAGATCATGATAGCAGATTCTGAAATAAATGTATCATCCTCACTTGTTCAAAACACTGCTAACTTCACAGAAATGATAAATACAACAACATTATGGAAAAATAATATTAAAGGAGATAATGTCACAGTAGCTATTCTTGACACGGGGATATTGAAAAATCACCCTGCATTAAACACAACACAAGATGGAAAAAATAGAATTATCGCAACAAGGAATTTTTTTGATGAAGATTCGTATCCAACTGACAACAATGGACATGGTTCAGCATTAGCAGGAATTATTGGGAGTAATGGTCTTTTTGGCTATCCTATAGGCGTTTCTCCCAATTGTAATTTCATAATAGGTAAAATCTTGACTAACGAAGGTCAAGGTACATTAGAAACTTTGCTTTCTGGGATGGATTGGGCAATTAGCCAAGGAGCGGACATTATCAACCTCTCAATAGGAAAAAAAGTTGAAAGCCTTCATGCTCCAGAAATAGAAGCAGTAAATAATGCAGTAAATAAAGGTGTAATTGTAGTTAGCGCTGTTGGTAATTCAAGAGGTAAATTAGAATTTGGATATAACTCTAAATACACAGTTCTTAGCCCTGGAATAGCTAGCAATGTAATAACTGTTGGTGCAATTGATACAAATGAAGTTTTATACGAATTTAGTAGTGGAGGGCCAGTGACTATCAATTTTAACGAAACTGAAGGAAAATATCTCTATGATTTCCAAGATGTGGATTACTGGATAAAACCTGATATTGTAGCTCCTGGAGTTAAAATTAATACAACAACAAATTCTTTAGATTCAACAAAAATAGTAACAGGTACTAGTTATTCCACTGCTGTAGTATCAGGATTATGTGCGCTAGTTTTATCAAAAAACAAGGAATATAAGCCATCAATAATAAAATCAGCAATTTTGAATAGCGCAACGAAATTAGAAAACAACCTAATATTTAGCTCTAATTCAACTATTAAAATAATCCCTGATATTTTTTATCAAGGTGCAGGATTAGTTAATGCGGGTCATACTTTAGATGAATTAGAAAACATTCAAGATTTCACAATATGGCCTGCAGATTTTTCATTTTTAGATAAAAAATTATTCATTAACGAAAAAAAGCAGTTCTATATTAGTTTATTCATAAATAGACCCATTGAACATCTAACAATAAACATTGAGGGAGATATAAATAAAGGATTAACAATAAGCAATTTAGACACTTTAAACTCTAGTTCTATAGGACAATATAACCTTGCTTTTTTGATTGATGGTGAGAAATTTTCTTCAGGAATTCATAAAGGGGAAATAACCTTTGTCTCATCCGTATTAAACATAACCTTATCTCTACAAATAAATATCATTAATGCAAAAGGAAAGGTTTTAGTAGACTTTTTTGAGAAAAGTCCTATTGATTATTATTCATTAAAAGGGACTTTAACTAGCCTAGTAAGGACTTTACGAAAATTACAATTAGTTACTTCTTTTCTTAGAAGAGATATTGAGCAAAGAACATTATCTAGTCTAAACCTTTTAGACTATGATTTAATTATCTTAATCAATCCTAATGGATCTACAGAATTAAGAGATTATTACTCAAATAGTGATTTAGAAGCTCTAAAAGACTATGTGCTACCTAGAGGAAATTATAAAGGAGGAAGTCTTTTAATTTTACCTTCACAATCAAGTGACTTCAATTTTATAGCTAACTTAACAAGTTTATTCAAAATCTCTCTTAGTCAAACAGAAATCGAAGAAGAATTTTTTGAATTTGGTTTCACGACTGGTCAGTTATTTTCATTTCCCAATGAAATAAGTGAGTTTTATATTCCAAAACCATTCATTGTAAAAGGAGAAAATAGTTCAGTAAAAAATTATGAAAACCGCTTTGCTTATGTAGATAACAGATATGGTGGAGGTTCACTCGTTTTTGTAGCTAATAACGTTGATATGTTTCTCTCATCTCCATACTTATACTCAACTACTAGTGAAAAATATATTACAACTCGATTTTCTTCAAAATACGGAAACAATACAAAACTCCTTGAAAACATAGTTTATACATGTAGACCTAATTACATACTGACATCCGTTGAAACGGATAAAAAGGAATTCATAAAGAATGAAAAAATAACGTTAAAAATTTCTCTTAAAAATTATCACAAATATATTTCAGGATGGACTTTTACTATTACTTTGGAAAATGAACAGACTTACATGGTTCCTTCATTCCAATACGTTGATCTTGAAAATGGTTCATATTTCTTGATTATAGATATAGAAAAGAATAATATTAAACCTGGTCATTACTCTTTAGTTGTAAGGTCTTTTGCAGGAAATGAAAAAATTGAGGTAAACATTATAACTAACTTCTCTCTTACTCCAAGATTCGTTGAAATTCCTCTCATTGTATGCGTTATTATAATTATATATACCCAAACCAAAAAAAGAAGAGTGAAGATTAAGAAATAGCGTTTCTTATATCAGAAGCATATCTTGCTAGAACTTGCATGGATAATGCAAGACTGTAGATTTCTCTTGAAGCTGCTAAAGTTATTACTTCTCCAGTATTTTGGAGTATGACAAAACCCTCTCTTCCTTTTATAATAACTTGGTCTAATTCTCCATACTTTAATTGGGTGACAGTTTGCATTCCTGCAGCATTCAAAGCAGAAGCTAAAGCTGCCATAATAACTGAATCAGTTCCTTGTTCTGCAAAAAAAGCTAATTCTTGTCCTTCTGAGGTTACTACTGCTATAGCACCAAGATCACATTTCTTTGTTATCTGTTTAAGTATCTGAATTACTGCTTTTTTTTGTTCGGGTGTTAAATCTGTAATCATTGTTAAATAATAGATAAATCACTATTAAAAACTCTTTGCTTGAAAAGGATATTTTAAATTAGAGATTAAAGTGTTAACTAAAAAATACGAGAACTATGGGTATTACAGACAGGCGTAAATACATCTTCCACAATTCCATTATGTTCATACTTCCAATTGTTTAGAAACTTTGCTTCTTTTCCACAGATATAACATTTTCTTGGCCTGTCAAGTGGTTTTCTAATCCTTGATTTTCTATTCCAATAAACTTGAAATTCTTCTACTTTCTTTGTAAATTTATCTAACATTTTCTGTGCATTTTCTGATTCATTTGGTTTCACACCGGTAGTAAAAACAATCCAGCTCCATACAACGATTGTTAAGATATTTTTGAAAGATTTAATTGGAATCTTTGTAAAACCACTGATCATTATTTCCCTATATGTATCATGAACTCTGAAGTCAAGCCTTACTTCTTTTTTGGTATATTGATCACCAAAATCTAAATCATATTTTTCTTTAATTCGGATTAGTCTTTTACCAATTTCAGAAAACAACCAATCAACAGTATTCCAGCTTCCTTTTCTTTTTAATTCCAAGAACTTTATTCTAACATTTGGGTAAGATATCGAAATAAACAGTTCATTTACAGCACTGTTAGCCTTTCTTACCAAGTATTCGTAAATTCCTACCGGGAATTCTAGTGATTTTTCTAGGTGCACTGGAATCACTCTAGAATTAGAACACGTTTTTTTCACCTATAAATCTTATCCTTTTAAGATTTCATTGTTTGAGAAAATATTTTTTATTAAAAAATAAAAATTCTACAAGTTTATATAATCATACCTATTTAGAATTTTAGATTTGCTTGAATGAAGAAAACCTAGATTTTTGTCCTAATTGTGGAAAGATACTTGTAATAAAAAATAACAAAGCTTTTTGTTCCAAATGCAGAATTAGAATCAAAATTAGCTCAACAAACTCAGATAATGTGACAATAGAACAAGACAGTTTTAGTAATTATCAAAAAAGAAGGGAACAAAAAAAGAAAGACAGAAAGTTAAAAGACCTCAAAAAAGACATAACAGGACAGAGTTTACAAGAATGGGAGAAATTTTTTCCATATGAAACTATTAGAGCACAACAAAAGACGATTATATCAAGTATCTCTAATGCCATTAATGAAAAAAAGCACATACTTATTCAAGCTGTAAATGGAGTAGGAAAAACAATTTCACTACTTACTGGAGTTTTACCTACTGCTAAAAAACAAAAAAAAGTTGTTATATATACTTGCAGAACACACGAACAGATGGACAGAGTTGCTGAAGAATTAAAGAATATCCGCTTATTTCAAAAAATAAGTGCTATCACTTTAAGAGGAAGAAAAGAATTATGTCCAAATAAACTTATCCAAAAATTTGCAGTTGATGCAAAAAATACTGCTGAAATTTGTGCTCAATTAAAAAAAGAAGGTAAATGCAAATTTTTTAATAATCTCTCAAATAGCGCCTTAATTTCTAAACTTATAAAAGATCTTGAAGTAAGTGTATTAGACAGCACAGACTTATGGGAAATAGGTGAAACATTCGAAATATGTCCCTATGAAATAAGTAAAAAATTATTGCTAAAAGCTGATGTAGTTGCAACTAGCTATCAATATATATTTAATCCCTTTATCTTCAACACGTTTCTTTCTCACTTAGAAAAAAATTTTGATGATATAATCCTTATAATTGATGAAGCCCACAATTTACCCTCTACAGCAATTGAAATCAGTAGTGAAAGTTTATCTTCTATTGCTATAGAGAATGCTATGTCTGAAGCAGCAAAGGCAAGAGAAGGATTTCTATATGACTTTTTGGAAGCTTTAAATTTTGAGCTAGAGAGAAGATCAAAGGAACTAAGACCAGAAGTGGATTTACCCTACAACCCAATTGATTTGCTTGAAAAAGTAAGAAAAAGATCAAGGATTAGATGTGATGAAACGGTAATAGAATCATTAGAATTACTTGCTGACAAAATAAAAGAAGAGAAACTGAAAAGGAACAAAGCTCCTTTATCTTCAGCATCTTCTGTAGCACGTTTCCTTGGACACTTATTAGACTCAATTGATAAAGATGAATATGCTCAATTTATTTCAGTTATAGAAGGAAGAAGGAGAGATCGCATCCCTACATTTACAACTTTAGCTTTAGACCCTAGAGTTATCACAAAAAGAATCCTTCAAAACGTTTATTTCACTATTTCCGCGTCTGGTACTCTAGAACCAATTGAATCGTATCAATCCTTAATTGGTGTTGAAAAAAAGGGATCTGAAGTTTTAATTCTTGATTCTCCTTATACGACCGAAAATATTCAATCTCTTGTGATTAATGGAGTTTCTACAAAGTTAAGTTTTAGAACCCCTGAAAATTTTAAGAAAATGAATGAGATAATTGAAGCAGTAGTAAATGCCACACCTAAAAATATAGGTATATTTTGTGCTTCATATAAGGTTCTAGAAAGCCTTCTTGAAAATGGATTAGAAGAGAGAATATCCAAACCCTTGTTCATCACATACCAAGGCATGAGTTCTAGAGACAGTTTCAGCGTAATTAATTCATTTAAAGATGAAGGAAAGTTTGAAGGAGGAGTCTTACTTTCTGTATTAGGTGGGAGAAGTTCTGAAGGTTCTGATTATCCTGCTGAAATGATGCAAAGTGTGATTATTGTAGGTATTCCTTTTGCTAAACCTAACGCTAAAATTGAAGCTTCAATTCAGTATTTAGAAAAACAATTTCCTGGAAAAGGAAGAGAATATGGGTATACCATACCAGCAATGACCAGAGCAGCACAAGCGGCCGGAAGGCCTATTAGGAGTTTAAAAGATATCGCTTCAATAATTTTAATGGATTATCGATTTGGCATAGACTATTATAGAAAGCATCTTCCATCATGGATTACAGGAAATATTAGAATAGTTCCTGCAGATAAAGACATTGTAGAAGAAAGAGTAAAAGAATTCTTTGATTACCACTTCAAATAATTGAGAAACGCTTTTATTACTTATTTTTGTTTTTTAAACAATGAAAGCAATTTTTGAAATTAAAAATAAATCAGAGAAACAAGTTCTTTTGGATTTAGAAGAGCTTTCTGAAAAATATAACAGTTCTGTAAAAAAGGAAGATCAAGGAGAAGGACACTTTATTCTTACAGAATCAAAACTTCAAATTGTAGAAAGAGTTGAAGGTGATCAAATAATAGTTCAAGTCTGGGGAGCTTCAGAAGGAGACATTCAAGAGCTTTCAAATTACTGGGGACAACCAAAAAAGCTGATAAAAGAAAAACCATCACCTAACGATTTAGCTAAAGAGATAATATATATTCCAAATATAACTGAAATGAAGAAAAATGAGTTGTTAGAATTGTTAGAAATAAGTGAGAAAGACTTGGATAAATATAAAAGATTAATTGACAGATTAGCACAAAGAAAAAACGTAAGCGATGAATTAAAGAAAGCAAATGAGATACTAAAAAAATTCTAATATTTGGTGTAAATTCATTCAAAATTAGTAGATAAGCTAGACTTATTTATAGGAAAAACTTAATTGTCTATTATGGGCAAGAAAATATTTTCAATAATAATTGTTCTTTTACTGGTAATACCTTTTTCCAGTTTAAGTAATATTTCAAATTCTCAAGCAGAAAATAAAACAGTAAAAAGTTATTTTGAGCAAGCAATAACAACTACTACATTTAAAGGAGAAACAAATATTACAACTTTAATAGGACCTGATTATGCCTATGATGTTATTATTAACTCATTAAAACGAGCTCAAACTTCATTTTATTTAGAAGTTTATACTTTATCCAGCGAACCACTTGTAAATGAGCTCATTAGAGCAAAAGAAAGAGGAGTAGAAGTAATTGTTTTACTTTCTCACGATAGAGTAAGCGGATATGAAGATGAGTATACTAAAGAAGCTGCTTACAGATTAGATAATGCAGGAATTGACGTATTATGGACAAGCAGCGAATTCCGTTTTACTCATGCCAAATTCTGGATAGTTGACAGTGAAACAGTCTTTGTTTATTCTGGAAATTGGGCTCCATCTAGTATCCCACAATATCCTTCAGCTTATAAAAATAGAGAAATGGGTTTTGCAATTACTGATACTGAAATTGCAGCCTACTATGAAGATGTATTTTTCGATGATATGGCTGCATCAACACCCTATGATCCTTCTATTGGTCATACAGGAAATCTTCAAGCAAATTCAACTAGCGGATCATATGAACATCCTTTTAATTCTGCCATTTTTATCGAATATGCAGAAGTTACACCTATTTTCTCTCCTGATAACAGTTATGCGCTTCTCTCATCACTAATCAAATCAGCCAATGTATCAATTGATATAGAAATGCAATATATTCTATTTGACTGTGAGCTTCTACAAGACATTATAGATGCATCACAAAGAGGTGTCGCAATAAGAGTAATAATTAACAAACCAGACTCATCAGGAGAAAATGTTACAGAAACTTTGCTTACTAATGGCATTCAAGTCAAATTTTTCAAAGGATTGAGTCATAACCATAACAAATATGTTAGCGTCGATGGAGAGATTGTACAAATTTCAAGTATTAATTGGTCTAACAACTCACTTACCAATAATAGAGAAGCAGGAGCTATAATCAAAAATTCAAATGTAGCAGAATATTTCAAGCAAATTTTTGATTATGATTGGAATAAAGGTGAAACACCAGAAGGTTTTGCAGTTCCAGTTGCATTAATTGATCCTCTCCCAGGAGGGATAGTTAAAGGTACATATGATTTCAAAGCTTCTTTCTCAGTTTATAATTATTCTTCCGCAGAACTTCAGATTGATGGTTCTACAGCTCATTCTTGGACGAATCCCGAAAACATTGAAACAGTATCAATAGATACATCATCTTATTCAGACGGAATTCACACTGTAAAGATTATAGCTACAAAAGATGACGATAGTACAGTTGAAATAGAAGAGAAAATCAATATTATCAACGTAGACGAATGGTTATTATTAATTAGCGAAGTAAGATATGATGCAGTTTCTGAACCAGGTGGAGAATTTGTAGAGTTATACAATGCCTTTGATTTTTCTCTATACTTGCAAAATTGGAAATTTACAGATAATGAAGGAGAATATAAAATGTCTGAAGGCACTATGATTACTTCTGGACAAGTTTTAATTTTCGCAAGTGATAGCAGTGCTTTTGTTTCCGAAATGGCAGACTTAGGAATTTCTGGTGTATCTGCAGATTTTGGGCTAGGAGATATATCTCTTGCTAATACAGGAGATGAAATTTTACTAGTGTCTCCAGATGGTGAGGTAAGAGATGCTGTTTCATGGGGATCAGGAAGTGCTTCTGGAGTCATTGCATGGAGTGGTTCAACAGGAGAGGATAAAACTCTTCAGAGAGTACCAGCCAATGAAGATACTGATGATTGTACAAATGATTTTCAGGCTAAAGCCCCTACTCCAGGAGAAGTAGATTTAGATTCAATAAATACAGAAACAGGAGCAAACACAGACGACACAGAGCCAGAATTTACAAGTTTCAATTTCCTATACGTCATTTTTGGTATAATTTCTCTAACTGCTTTAAGTAGTATTTTTAAAAGAATAAGAAAATAGCATCTTTTTCTTATTTTTTCTATTTTTAGGCACTTTATTATTAGGTAAAAACTATTGATAAAACTGATACTGAGTTTAAATAGTAAAATACCATAATGTAAATGATATGGTTTTGTTTCTTAACGAAGGGCCAATAATAACTAAAAATGAGCGGGAATTTAACTATATTATCTTATATATGGATTTAGATGCCTTTTATGCATCTGTTGAAATTAGAGACAAACCATTTTTAAAAGGAAAACCTGTAATCATTGGGGGAAATCCTGAAACAAAGAGAGGTGTCGTTTCTACTTGTTCCTATGAAGCAAGAAAATTTGGTATTCACTCTGGTATGCCAATAAACAAGGCTCTAGAGCTATGTCCTGATGTAATTATTCTAAGAGGTAATTTTCAACTATATTCTCAAGTTTCAAAGAATATAATGGAGATTTTAGAGAGGTATGCTTCTACTTTGAAAGTTTCAAGTATAGATGAAGCATACATTGATATTACTGATGTAGTTGAAAATTATGAGGAAGCAAAGCTTCTTGCAATTGACATCAAAGATGAGATCTATTCAATTGAGAAAATCACTTGTTCTATTGGAATTGCACCTAATAAAATTTTAGCAAAAATCGCATCAGATGTAAATAAACCCAATGGATTAACTATAGTAAAACCTTCTAAAGTTAAAGATTTCCTAGCGCCCTTAGATATTACAAAAATTCCGGGAGTTGGTAAAAAATCAAAACAATATTTTGATAAATTAAACATTAAAACTTGTGGTGATTTAGCAAGAACTCCATATTATAAAATATTCCATTCTTTTGGTAATCATGGCTTAAAACTTTGGAAACTAGTAAATGGATATAACACAGAATCAACTGAAAAAAAGTTTGAAAAAAGAGAAAGAAAATCAATTAGTAAAGAGCAAACCTTTTTTGAAACTAAAAAAAGTTGGCAAGAAATAGAAATAGAAATCAAAAAAGCAACTGAAAAAATTGTACAAAAAGCTAAAGAAAGAAGGATGCAGTTTCGTACAGTTTCTTTAAAAATCAGAGATAGGAAATTTAATACTTCAATCAGGAGTTATTCATTAAATTGTTATTCTGTAAAGGAGAATGATGTCTATCTAGCAATTGAGAAACTACTTATCCCATTCAAAGAGAAATATCTCCCAAAGGATATTAGGCTTATAGGAGTAAAAATTAGCAATTTAATTAAAATTCCAGATGAGCAAAAAAATCTATCACAATTTTTTAATAATGTTTAGAATATTCATTTTTGGAAAACGCTGATATCAATGTCCTCATTTTACGGTACGATTGAAGAAGAACTACCTGAATGGTATATTTTTCGAAAACCAGAAGATTTTGAAATTGATGTTAAAAAATGGTATGAATATGCTGAAAAAAGGATAGAGAAATTTGTTAATTCAGAACAAGAATTATGGTTGTTGTACAGAACAACATGGATGACAGAAGAGCAGTGGAGAGAAGTAATTGAAGAAGAAATAGGAGGACATTATCTTCTTAGGTTAGCAGTATCTAGAAATCTCAGATTAACTTCGTGGTTAGTAGAGATTGAAGCAGATCTATTTGAGTTTCGTTTTGTTAACAGTATAACATTTGAAGAGAAAATTAGCGTGTTGAAACATTTATATGGAGAAGATAATCTTCTAACAATTCAAGAATTAAACTTTCTTTTAAAAGAGAATAACATCCTTCTAAAATTTGGATTAGTGGAAACAGGAACAAGAAAAGTACAATACACTTCAAGAAGAAGAACCACTAAAAAGAGAGGAGGAGATCTTGAGAGATATATTGCTGTAAAATTCGACAAAATCCCAAAGGTTGTTGGAGCTAGAAAAGCTCTTCTTTACAAAGGTTGGGCAATTGTAAAAATTGCAGATATACGGTTATCAACTAAAAGAATATTTGAGAACAAACTTAGAGATATAATTAAACGCTCTGTAGAGTTTTTAGATAAGGACCCTGTTTTAGAAAATACTATTGAACCAATCAGGAAAAAAATAGAAGAAATTGCAGCAAAATCGAGTAGAAAAGCTTTTTCTGACATGGACTTTTTTAAAGATGAAAAAATGGCCCAGAGAATAGATTGTTATCCACCTTGTATATATGAATTATTAACTAATCTCCAATCTAAAGGACATCTTGCTCACATGGAAAATTGGCAACTAGGAACTTTCCTAAAAAAAGTAGGAATGTCGATTGAGGAACAGAAACAGTTTTGGTACAAAAATTCAATAGATAATGTTGGCCAATCTTATGAAGAATTTGAAAAGAAAGTAGGATATCAAATTGAACATATTTATGGTCTAGCAGGAGGGGGAGTAGATTACGAACCTCCAAAATGTCAAACATGCATTGATGGATATTTTTGTTTCTTTGCCCATGAAAGTATTGAGGAAATATCTAAATCTATGTCTTTACGTTTCTCAAGCATTCCAGAAGATAAGTTAATTAAAACAATAGATAAAATAACCCATTTAGTTGTTAGCGGAAGATATCAAGAAGCTTGTTCAGAGTATTTTAAGTTGCACACTGGGGGATTAATAGGGAGAAGAGTTAACCATATGTTAATGTATACTAAACGTGCTTACGAAATTTTGTACGGGAAAAATAAGAAAAAAGAAGTGCTGAAAGAGGAGAGAAAAGCAGATGAAGCAAGTTTTGACTAAGAAGCATATCAGTGAGTACTACGAAAATCATTTTGATATTGATTCTATTATGCCTTATATAGGACTATCAGACTTTAGAAACAGAGAATTTGGTTTTGTCATTGAAGAAAGCAATAGAGAACGCTTTATTAGAAACATTTCTTTCGGCACTAGTACTACCTTAAAAGAGTACATGGTTTCAAATAATGTTAAACACGCTTATATTGGAGCAGTTTATGATAAACCCCCATCAAATAGAAATCCTATAGGAAAAATCAAATGGGTGAGAAGAGAACTCATTTTTGATCTAGACATTGACGAATATGATGAAGTTCGAACTTGCGGGTGCAAAGGAGATGAATATTGTATTGATTGCTGGTCTCTCATTCAAGATGCTGTAATATTCATTGAAAAAACGATGAGAGAAGATTTTGGAATGCAACAAATAAAATGGATATATTCAGGTAGGAGAGGAGTTCATGGATGGATTTTAGATAGAGAGACACAATTCTATGACCAACAAGTAAGAATTGCTATACTAAACTATCTTACGTTTGTCCAAGGTAAATCTTCAGGAGAAAAGGTAGATAGAATTGATACGCTTCCTACGGAGGCAAAACCTTTGAGAAATAGAATCTATTCATTAATTGGTAGATCTTATTTGAGCCATGTTTCTCCAGAAGAATTATATGAGATAAGCAAGGAAACAGATGCTAAAATGACTAAAAAGAGTTTAGAAACGATTATTAAGAGAGTAAAGATGAGCAAAGAATTTGATTTTAATTCTTACAGTAGGATTATGCCACCAAACAATAATTTTAGAGAGAGATTATCTCAAGAAATGATTTATAGACGATTCCCAAGAATTGACAGAAAAGTTACAATGGATACTAGAAGAGTAAGTAGAATGCCCTATTCAATACACGGAAAAACAGGAAAAATAGCTGTAGAAATAGATGACATATTAAAATTTGATCCTTTCAATTCTCCTAGTGTTTGGGAATATGTAAAATAAAAAAATAAATCAAACATCTAAATAGGGATTAATTTCTTTTGCCAGCTTTAAAGCTTTTTTCAGCAAAGCATTAGGGTAAGACCATTGTGTTCTAATTTCTCTAATTTTGGATTGTAATTCTTTTTTACCTAATAAGGCAAATGAGGTAATTATAAAAGTCATTGAAACTAGTTGATTCAATTCACGTTGAATTCGTTTAATAGCTTCCTCATAAGGTTCATCTTTCAATTCATCAAATAATTTCTTGAAGTAATCGCTTTCTCTTATGCCATGCACTATTCTATTGTCTAAATCGATTAAAGTTGCAGTCTCCTCTAGAATGTTTTTCTTCTCTAAAAATTCAAAAGTTTCTTTTGACATTCCAACAATTTTAGGAGTAAAACGTTTTTCTTCAGAGGGCCTATATTTGTCGTCTACATATTCCATATATGCAGTTTGTAGATGTTGCGTAAAAATGGCAAGGTTATCCATTACTATTCGTACAGAAACTCTATCCCCAGTAATATATATAGGCTCTCCAACAATTGCAGAATAGATTGCTTTTCCTATATTATCTTTAACAAGTCGTAATAATAAATGAAATGAAACATGATCGCGGTTTACAAAGGCAAGTTTATTTCCTGGATCTTCAATATTTCTTAACTTTTCTAACATTATAGGAATAGAAATATCTTGTTTAGATAATTCACTCACTTTTTTTTCAAATAAAGGAAACATACGAAAAATTGTATAATCTAACGCATTTGGAAAAAGCAAATAACCAATTGATAATATTTTTCCAGATTTTTTTAAGACAATAAAAGGGACAGTTTTTTCTTCAGGAAAGAGCATTAGAATACTTCGCAAATAATTTGTTTTAAGAACTTCATTTTTCTGTTTATAAAGAACATTAACAATTTTACTAAAAAAGGGCTCAACAATCCCGTCAGTTTTTAAGATAGTCCATGGATTAGTAGAAAGATCGACATCAAAATATTTGATATAGGCTAACTTTATGGGTTGGTCACTTAGAGTAATGAAAAGACGTTCAATATCAAATAAACACTGTTCTACTAAAAGGTTAGCCTCTCCCTCTGTAAGTTCGCTAGGTTTAACGTGCTCTAGTAATTCTCCCCCAACATTCTTAATTGTTGTATATATCTCGTTTCTCTTCTTGTCTGATAACTCTGTTTCATCCATAATTTCTAAAATGAAAATGTAATCTTCTCCAATTCTAGTAGTTAATATGGTTCTATCATGATAAGCTATTGATTGAAGTTCTCTTTTATGAATTTCATGCGAAAAAGAGATAATTGCACTAATTAGTCCTGTTGCTAGTACATGTTTTGTTTTATCTTCAATATCTGGTTTGGTTGCGAGTAATATTCCAGCTGAGTTAACAAGCGAGAGTCTAAAACTAGGCATTCTACTTTAAAGAAACTGAAGTCATTTAAGTAAATTTCCCTTACAAACTAAAAGAAAATCGAATTACAAAAAAACTAAGTTTTTAAATCCTTTATTGATTTTTCTTTCAGATTTGCCAATGACTTTATCAAAAGATGAACTTAGAAAGAGATTTTCCGCAAAAGATTATGAAGTAGAGCTTTTTAGAGAAGAAGGGTTCATTAGGAAACAATGTCCTAAATGCGGACACTTTTATTGGACTGTGAATCCTGAACAAGAAACGTGTGGAGATACTATTTGTCATGGTGGTTACAAATTTTTAGATAAAAAAGGAAAGAATTTAGATTTTGATGAAACAATCAAGAGTCTTACTAACTTTTTTGTTAAACATGGTCACACTGCAATAAAAGATTATCCTGTTGTTGCTCGTTGGAGAGCAGATATGGAATTCACAATTGCATCAATAGCAGATTTTCAACCATGGGTTCTAAATGGAATTATTCCTCCCCCAGCTAACCCTTTAGTTGTTCCACAGTTTTGTATTAGAACTGGAGGAGAATTTAGTGATATTGATAACATTGGTAAAACAGCTAGACATCTAACAAGTTTTGTTATGTTTGGTCAACATTCATTTAACTCAAAAGAACTTACTGATGGATATTGGATGGATAGGTGTATTGAACTTAATTTCAAGTATTTAACAGAAGAACTAGGATTAAAAAAAGAAGAAATTTCTTATTCTGAAGGAATTTGGGCGGGAGGAGGAAACTTCGGTCCTAACTTAGAAGCTTTTGCATATGGTTCTGAACTTGTTAATAATGTTTTTATTGCTTATGGATTTGAAAATGGAACAGTCAAAAAATTAGATATGCAAGTTATAGATGTTGGTTGGGGACTAGAAAGAGTGTCTTGGTTTACACAAGGAACACCAACGATTTATGAGGCAATTTTTCCGAAAGCTATTGAATATTTACAAAAAGAAAATGGATACAAAGCAGATCATGAACTATTGGTTAAGTACAGTAAATTAGCTGGAATGCTTGCCGTTGATGAAGTAAAGAATCTTAAAATGGCAAGAAGAGAGATGGCCAAAAAACTCGGATTGTCATATGAAGAAATGTTAGAAAAACTTGGTCCCCAAGAAGCAATGTATGCAATAGCTGACCATACAAGAACGCTTTCTATCGCTATAGCCGATGGAGCTATTCCCTCAAATGTTGGAGGAGGATATAACTTAAGAGTGCTTCTTCGAAGGATTTTATCACTTAAGGAGATTTACAATTTAGAATTTTCTTTAGATAAATTATTTGATTTACAAATTGATCATCTCTCTGTTTCTTACCCTCGTGTAAAAGAAGGAAGGAATCAAATTCAAGAGATAGTTAATGTTGAGGTATCAAGATTTTACGAGACTAGAAAAGCGGGGAGAAAAATTGTTAGCAATATTCTAAAGAAAAAAACGAAAATAGGTTTTAACACACTAGTTGACCTTTATCAAACTAAAGGAATAAATCCTCTAATGGTAAAAGAAATTGCGAAAGAATACAATAAGACCGTGGATGTACCTGATGACTTCTACATTAAACTCAACGAATATCTCTCTGAAAAAAATGGAAATGGGATAAAGGAAGAGAAGAAGGAAGACGAGTACGACAAGCTCTCAATTGACAGAACTTTGTACACAGAGCAAACTTATTACAAAGATGTATATGCATACAAGTTTAAGGCAAAAGTATTAGATGTAATAAACAAGAGGTATGTTATTCTTGATAAAACATTATTTTATCCTACAGGAGGAGGACAGATACACGATACAGGAAAGCTTATTGTGGGCAAAAAACAATATAACGTTATTGATGTCGTTAAGAAAGGGCAAGCTATAATTCATAAATTAGAGACAGAAAGCGATTTAAAGAAAGGAATCACAGTTGTTGGCGAAATTGATAGAGAACGAAGACTTGACATTATGAGACATCATACAGCAGTGCATGTAGTTAATAATGCAGCAAGAGAAGTACTAGGTTCTCATGTATGGCAAGCAGGTGCAGATAAAACAGAAGATAAAGCTAGATTGGATATAACTCATTACAAATCAATTTCTTTCGAAGAACTTCAAAAAATAGAATACATTGCTAACGAAATTGTTCTAGAGAAAAGACCTATTAAAAAAATAGATCTAGAAAGAGATGAAGCAGAGAAAAAATTTGGTTTTACTATCTATCAAGGAGGAGTTGTCCCAGGCAAAGAATTGCATATTGTAATTATAGATGACTGGGATGTAGAAGCTTGCGGAGGAACACATCTGGATAACACAGCAGATATAGGACTTATCAAACTCGTTGGTAGCGAAAGAATACAAGATGGTGTTGTTAGATTAGAGATTGTAGCTGGGCGTAAGGCTGTTAAATATGTCCAAAAACAAGAAACAATCCTCAGAAAATCAGGGGAGATTTTGAGTGTAAATCCTGATATTTTGCCGAAAACAATTAAACGATTCTTCGAAGAATGGAAAAAACAGAGAAAAACCATTGAAAATCTGAATAAGAAAATTGCTGAACTTCAGTTCAGTCACGAAAAAGAAGATGTTCTAAGATTTGGAGATACAATTGTAGTGGTACAAAAAACTGAAGGTAATCAAAAAGAACTCATATTACAGGCAAGTGAAGCAATAAAAAATAAAGAAAAAGCTGTATGTATACTATTTTCTGATTTCAAAGGGAAAGCAATTATTGTTGGAATGAAGAGCCCCAACACACAAATTGACATAGTAAAAATAGTGAAAGATATTTCGGAGATGTTAGGTGGTTCAGGAGGAGGAAAAGGAGAACTTGCTAGAGGTGGCGGTTCAAAAGCTGAAATGATCAGCGAAGCAATTGAGAAAACAAAACAACTATTGGAAAAAGAATTAGGTGGAAAATAACGAACAAAAAACAGATGAAAAATAAATTATTCTCCTGCCTTTCTTTCTTTTTGATTAGATGGGCCTAAATTTCTAATATGAATTGGGATTGTTGAAGGAATAATCATCACTGTATCTTCACTAACCATTCTAACAGTAGAGAACGATTCTGAAGCACAGAGTTTTAGAGCAGTCAAAAATCTTTTTCTACGATCTGGGTATGGGTTTATTTTTCCTATATTAAGAAAGACTAAGTTGCCAGTTTTTACTTCATTAACAATTGGTTCAGCATTAACTACATCAGAAAGGCGATAGAATTTAACTTGAGGTTGGATTATTTTAGGTTCTTCTTTTTTTTCTTCGCTTTCCTCTTCTTTACTCTGAGCAAAAAATTTTCCTATTCTCAAGATTAGCACCAGTATGTTTTTTCTTCTTTTTCTCTTAAATTTACATTAATATCTCGACAACATGTGGGTATTACAAGAAAAGTTTTCTTTCTTAAAAAATAAAAGAGTAAGAATTTGTAAAAAATAAAATACAACAATTAAATAGAAAAAAAGTTATCTTTTCCAAGGATCTTTAAGATATACGGGTGCTGATGCAGCTCCTCTTTTTACAATTACATTTGCTAACTCTAAAGCATCGACAATTTCTCTAAAGCGGTTTCTTAATGTAACAGGAGTTGTTTTAGCTGCTTTAGAAACTTGTTGTTGAGTTCTTCTTTCACCTGTTCGTATTCCAGCTATATAAATTGAAGCTGCGGCAATACTTGAAGGGTTTTTTCCAACATCCAATCGCAAATGTTTTGTCTCTTCAAGTATTTTAATTGCTTCATTTTGTGTTCTCATTGTTAATTCAAGTTCATCGCATATCTTTGAAATTAGTACTACTGGATTCACTGGAGTTGGTCTAATCTGAAGTTCTTGAACAAAAAGTCTGAAACATCGAGCTATAACTTTTCTGTCAGCATTAATATGATTTTCAATATCCTTTAAAGTCACAGGAATATTAGATTGTCTTGCTGCGAGATATATAGCTGCAGCCACCATTGACTCTATACTTCTTCCTCTAATCAAATCTTCTTTTAGAGCTTTTCGATAGAATGTAGCAGCGATTTCTGCAATTTCGTCACTTAACTCAAGTTGAGAACAAATTCTTTTTAGTTCTCTTAGAGCGATCCTCAAGTTTCGAATATGAGACCGAGATTCTCTCCTGTTTAATCTTCGTAATCGTCTCATTTTTGATAAAATATTAGGATTCAATTTATTTCCATAAATATCTTTATCTCCATAACTAATGCTGGAAGATACTCCAAAATCAGTTTTTAATACAGATATAGGAGAACCTACTCTACTTCGAGAGGTTTTTTCATCCTCTGAGAAAGCTCTCCACTCAGGAGAGTGATCGATTATTTTTGACATTACTAAACCACAATTTCTACAGATCATCTCTCCACGAGTATAATCATGTTTTACATCTTTTGAACTACAATTTGGACAAACATCACTAGTGCGATTCAATGTTTTACCACTAAGGTAGTTGTTCGCACCCACATATATAAAGGTTTCCAAATAAAGTTGGCGAAACGCCCTTATTTTAAAGAATTTGCATACATACCAAAAAACCGTATCAATATATTTAAAAAATAGATATATAATTAATCAAATATTAATAAGTATAAGGAAAATATTATTCTTCTTCATTAATTTCCTCTTCAATAAATTTGAGTAGTTTTTTTCTTGTAGCTCCAACAAATGAATTGTGTGGTTTACCGTCTTTAAAAACGATAAATGTAGGAACACCAGTGATCATATATCGTTGTGCAATTTCAGGTTCTTCTTCGATATTGATGCTTAAAAAACGTAATTTGTCTCCGAACTGCTCACTTAAAGTTTCAAAGTAAGGAGAAATGGACTTGCAGGGACCACAAGTCGGAGTCCAAGTATCTACAATTATTTTTCTTTTCTCAGAAGACAATATCTTATCAAACTCGTCTTTTGTTACATGTTCTACAACCATAATAATACAACCTTTAGAGTTTTTAATCTTACTTTGGTTGAATAATTTTAATTATTTTCCTTAAGTCACAAAAATATATTCAATCCTTCAGAATCAAAATATTTGCTTAAGGAAGATTTAAGTATTGAATTAACAACCAAAAGATAAAGTAAAGAACATATACTTCACAAGGAGGAAAAAAATGAGCGAAAAACCAGTAGATAAAATTGCTGGAATAATTAATGATCATATATTCGAGAATTATAAAAAAAACATTACAATTATCTGGAATAAACCTCCTTCTTCAAATTTGGGTGATGTGAGTTTTCCTCTTTTCTCTATAGCTAAAAACGTAGGAGAGAAGATAGAAGTAATTGGTCAATCACTTAAATCAAAAATAGAAAATCAAGAAGTTGTTGAAAAAGTAGAACTAAAAGGTGGTTTCCTTAATATCTTTTTTAACAGAAATTATTTTTCTGATAAGGTATTAAAAAACGTAGTAAAAGCAGAAAAATATGGTAAATCAACTGTAGAGTCGTCCAAACGGGTTATTATTGAGCATACATCTAGTAACCCTAATGGTCCTCTTCACATTGGTAATTTTAGGGGGTCAGTAGTTGGTGATTTACTAGCAAGACTTTACAAAATGAGTGGAGCAGCAGTAAATGTTAGATATTACGTTAACGACTTGGGAAGACAAATTGCTCCAGTTGTTATAGGTTATAAATTACTTAAAAAAAATAATATTGCACCAGATACAAAAATTGACCTATGGATTGGAAAAATCTATGCAACGATGAATACATTATTAGATATTCAAGAAATAAAAAAAGAGATACAAACGAAAACTGGAAAATATCATATTAATGATGATTTAAAGTATAAAATAGAACCAAACGATAAAGAAGAAATAGAAAATTTACTAATGTCTAGTGAGTTGGACGAAAAAACAAAGGAAATTCTATTAAAAAGAACAAAGAAACTATTTTCTGTTCAGAAAGCTCTTTCATCAAAAATACCTGATCTCTTTAACTTATTGAGAAAACTTACAGAAAAAGAAGTAAGTGATTTATCATCTTTAACACAAGAATACATCGAGGAATATCTAAAAGGAGAAAATAAACAGATCGTGAGTGAATATAGAGAATTAACAGAAAAAGCTCTTTCAGGGCACATTGAGACTTTATCAAGATTCAACATTTTTCATGATGATTTTGACAGAGAATCAGATATTGCTTGGTCAGGTGAAGTAAAGGAAATTCTTCAAAAATTAGAAACAAAACAATGGTTAAGGCATGATGGGAGAGCTAGATTGTTAAAAAATGATGAAATTGCAACAGCCCTTAGATACAAAGAAAAATACAATATCAAGCATGAAATTCCTGATTTAATCCTTGTAAATTCTGAAGGAATTCCTCTCTATCCATGTAGAGATATTGCCTATCATCTACACAAATTAGAGAAGTTTAACGCTAATTTATGTATAAATGTAATTGGAAAACAACAGCAATCTCTCCAATTAGGAGTGCGTTTAGCTTTATATGCTCTCAACAGAAGTGACATCGCTGATAAAATCATTCACTTTGATTATGAATATGTTACATTAGTTGGAAGAAAAATGGCAGGGAGAGAACTTGAATATGTAACACCAGATGAATTATATTCACTTGCTAAAGAGGAAGTCTATAAATTCTTGAATGAAAGAGATTATTCGGAAGAAGAGAAATCAAATATAGCCAATATTGTCTCAGCTGCAAGCGTAAAAATATCAATTGCAAAGATTGACCCGAACAAAGCAGTAATGTTTGATGTCAAAAAGGCTACTGATTTGAATGAAAACAGTGGACCTTTTCTTTTGTATTCTTTCACTAGAGCTAAGAATATTATCATAAAAGCAAAAGAAGAGAGCATACCAATTGAAGATATTATAAATAATTGTGAAACAGTTGAAATATCAATTGTAAAAGATGAAGAGTGGAACCTTATCAAACTCATAGAAGAATTACCTATGATATATAAACGAGCTATAAACACAAAACGTCCAGACACCATTGTAAACTTTAGTTTTGAGTTGTGTAAGGCGTTTAATAAATTCTATGACAATTGCCCAGTAATTAGTGAGAATGACGAAAAGGTTAGAAAAACTAGAATATTAATTGTACAATCTACAATAAAAGCTCTTGAGAGCCTATTTGAAGTCTTAGGAATAGATTCTTTAGAAAAGATGTGAAGGTAAAAAAATGATACATGCAGGATTTGATCCATCCTTTATTGATATAAACATCAGACCTTTAACCAGTGAAAACGAGCTGTTATCAAAGCTTCCTGCATTTGGAGAACATTGGCCAAACACTGAAATTACTTTTATTCCAGGAGGAAATGGATTTAACTTCTGTCGTACTTTATCTTCATTAGGAGAAAATACAACCTATGTCGGACCTTTAGATGATTTTTTTGTTTCACTAGTAAACGAACAAAAAATAAATGTTGATCTTATTGGAATAGAGGGAGCAAAGGTAAATTATACTGCCATATTGAATACGCATAAAGGAGAAATTCAATTTAACAACATTCGAGGAGAACTTTCGCCTAGTTTACTAAATGAAAAAATCCTAAAACTTTTTTTAAAATCTCCTGTTAAACCTATAAGCAACATTGCTTTTAACCCTAAAGCTAATGAATGGGTCAGTTCTCTACTACTTGGATTAAGAGAGGAATATGATCAATTAATTTTTAGTGATAACACAAAGTTGGAAGAAAAAATAAAACTCTTAAATGGAATTTCTTTTGAAGGAATAATTTTTGTAGATCCTTCTGATATTTCTCATTATCCAAGAATAAAAGAATTTTTTCAGATACTACAAGCACTCAACACCATGGAAGGAGACAAGTATCTTTCAGTTAATGAGTTTGAAATGAACAGACTTCTATCATTACATAACATTTCTCCACTTGAACTATCAAAAACCCTTAATTATCCAATTATTTTTCATACAACAGAAGTTGTAAAGTTTTATTACAACGGAGAAGAGTTATATTCATTAGATACACAAAAGCTTTCGGAAAAGAAGACTTTTGTAGGAGCTGGGGATGTTTTTAATGCTTCTTTTGTTTTTAAAGTGTTAAAAAGTAGTCATATTGAAGATGCTTTAAATTATGCGATAAAATCAGCAAGTTTTTTAATTGAGAAAGGAGTCTATCCCTCTAGTGAAAACTTGAAATAATAATAAACGAATAATAAACAAAATATAATAAGATTTCATATTTCTTAAGTGTGGTTTAAATGAAAAAATTATCTGTAGAAGATTCAGAAGCTTACAAAAAGATAGAGAAGAGAGTAACGATGTTAAATTTGGTTAAACAATATTACGCCTCAGGAGCTAATTATTATGAATTTGATTCGGGGGATGTTCCTTTACGAGAATTAATCAGATTTATGAATGATGAAGGATATCCACGTCGGTTACCAGAAGCAGATATAGTTTTGAAAAGGATAGATGAAGAAATAAATGAACTAAATGAAAAAAAGAAAAACATGCGATTAGAAGAAATTGAGTCACGTAATTTGAATTCTCTACTTATTATTCCAAGTTGGACCAAACTTATTGGAACCCAAATGAAAGGTTACTATTTAGGAAAACCAGTTAGAGAACTAAAGAGAGACACTATAGTAATGTTAACTGATACTACACAAATGTTTAAAGAAATAACTGAAGAAAGAATAGCAGTTATTTTTGGTCCTGGCATCTTTTACAGTGAATTTTCCATTGAGCCAGGTAATTTCTTAACAAATAGCTTTGAAATTAATGGAATATGTCTTCCTTTGGACTTATTAGGTAAGATATATACAGCAGAGAAGATATACCACTCTGATAAAATTGAAGCAACAATTACAGAAGTTTCAACAATTTTACCTTTTCATATAATTGAACAACCTCAGACAATTCAAGCTTACATAAGAGGGGTTATTAGCCGCAATGTCTTTTATCCAAATAAAGCTGCATTAGAATTTTTCAATAAGCATGCAGTCGATGATAAATCTTACAAAATTGAAGAAGGTTTCAAAATTCTTTCAGCACACCCACTGTGGTTTAATAAGCTCTTAGTAAACAGTAGCCAGATTCCAAAATCAGGAAGTGGAAAGAAGGAGTATAGTACAGCTGGTTTAGGTACAGTTTCTGCTTCAATAAATAAGATCCTACCGTTAATATTCTCTTCTCCATCAAAAGAAGAGGAACAATTAGAGAAAATTAAAGAAATAGCAAAACAGTATAAGGAGATGGGTTTAGGCATTTTAAAAAGTTGGATTCCAACTTAAACCTAGATTCATTTTCTAATTTTTTTCGAAAAAGTATTTCGTAAGATTCACAACGTTTTTTAACACAGCAAAGTTTCTTTTATAATAAAAGGATAATGTGATAACTATGATTATAAAAATTGAACCAAGCTTAGATAATGAACCTTATTTTGCATTGATTAATTCTGAATTTGCTTCTAAATACTCTTTACACCCAGGTCAACTTGTTGAGATTACACCTTATAATGTGGGAATGAAAATAAGACCTAGTGAAACATACCCCCCAAACACTTTAGGAATATCACAAAAAGCCTCGAAAGAATTTTCAATTAGAGGGGGCGAAGAAGTTGAAATCAGAGAGATTATCAATGAAAATATTATACATGTAATTCATAAAAAAATGAAAGGGACACACCTTAATGAGAATGAGATTAACATGTTATTTTCTGCAATTGATAAAAACCTTATTCATCCATCACAAATTGCAGTATTAATGAGTTTATTCGAAGTTGTAGGATTATCTATGGATGAAACAACTTCAGTTGCAAAAGCAATTATTAATAATTCACGAAGACTTATTCACAAAAAGAAGCCAGTTGTTGACAAGCACAGTATTGGTGGAATTGCAGGAAACAGAATTACACCCATAATGATTCCTATTCTAGCTGCAGCTGGATTAACTATTCCTAAAATTTCTACAAGAGCGATTACATCTCCTGCAGGAACAATAGATACTGTAGAACTTCTGATGCCATGTGATTTAACATTATCAGAAATGTCTGAAGTAGTAGAAAAAACAGGAGGGTGTGTTGTTAGTGGTGAGAATGTAGGTCTTGCTGATGTAACTGACAAGATTATACATGTGCTAGACAGCATTAAAATTGATCCAAAAGAGTTTATGGTAGCGAGTATTTTAAGTAAAAAAATTGTAGCAGGTTCAGAATATGTTCTTATTGATTTACCAACTGGTAAAGGAGCAAAAGTCTCTAGTAGAGAAAAAGCTAAAGACCTTGGAAGACTATTTACCTCTATTGGAACTTCATTAAAATTACAAATGGATTGCATTATCAGTCCTGGAGATAGACCAATAGGGAGTATGATAGGACCAAGTTTAGAAGCTATTGACGTCCTGAATATACTAAAAGATCAATCAGGAAGCAATGACCTGATGAATAAAGCTGTATCTCTCTCGGGTATTATTTTGGAAGCTCAAAATTTAGTTCCCCGTGGCTCTGGACACAAGATGGCTTTAGACTTACTGAAAAGTGGAAAAGCTTATGAAAAATTCAAAGAGATTGTTGAAGCACAAGGAGGGAACCCAGACATAAACATTGAAGACATCCCAAAAGCAAAATATGTAGAAGAGATAAAAGCTACTCAAGACGGTGTGATTTATGCCATAGACAGTGCTAGTATATCCACTTTAGCTCGTCAAGCGGGTGCACCATTTGACAAAACAGCAGGAGTAAAAATCATGGTAAATAGAGGAGACAGAGTTAAAAAAGGTGACACTCTCTTTGAAATACACTCCTCTTCATCTAGTAAACTGAGCGCTTCTGCAGAATTAGCTAGAACAAAGTTTGAAGCAATAGATATGGAGAGAATGATACTTGAAGTAATTTCAGGACCAAAAGAGATGTGAGTGAATGAAGGAACAAAGTAACAATTCCTTTACTTTTTCTTTTTCATATTTAATTTATCAATTGCCCAAAATCTATTCTATAGAGAAAATAATAGAATTAATAAAAACATATAATTTGAAAAACAAAAGTGTGACTTTTCAAGTTATAAACCCTAAATATATTATTAGTAAAAAACAATTAGAAATTGCAATATATCAAACAATGGTTGCGTTTCATTCAAATGAAAATATTGCAAGAGATAAAGGAACAGAGTTGTTACTTAGGCTCTCTGGACACAGACAAATAAAAAAAGCGCTAAAAGTTTTTGGAATAGAAGAACAGTCTGAATATGTTATGTTTATCGGATTTGGAGATTCAGAAGAGGAAATAAATAGAAGTTTAGTAAAAATATCTGAAGAAATTGGATTCAATGTTAAAGAGTCTATACAATTACCAGTCTCCAATATCAAAATACTAAAAGATTTTTACGATTATAATGAAAATATTGATGATTTAGAAAAAGCAGCTATAGAAAAAATTGTTACACTAAAATTAGACTAACAGAAATAATAATCAAAGCATGTTTTTTACATCTTATTGAAACAGATAATTTGTTCAACTTATTCATATGTTTCTAAAGAAAAAAAACAAAACTTCAGAGAAATCCGATAAAGTTAAATTTTATTTTTGAATAATTAATTCAATGAATAAACAAGACACTAAAACTGAACATGAGGAAAAAGAAGAGAAAATTTTCAAATGTACAGGATGCCACACTCCACTCTCTATTTATGATGAAAGATGTCCAAGATGTGAAAGAAAGAATCCGCATTATATTTATAGGTAACTAGAACTAGCAAAAAAATTATTAATAAATTAATTTTCATAAAAATAAAAAGGATTTGTATAATATGTCTATTCCAACACCACCATCTAAAGATAGTAACGAGGAGGGAAACCCGGATGCAAATTGTCCAGAATATAAACCTATAATGGGAAATTACTGTGAATTTTTCGTAACAAGGACTGGAGAATGTATTAAAGGAGTAGGAAAGTGCGATGGCTTTGGTGTGTTAAAATAAGAAAAAATTAAAATTATTTTTTCAGATATTCTTCAAGTTCGTTATTTATTTCTTTAACATTAGCAACAATTCTATTTTGGCTTTCGCCTTTATTACCTTCAACATTTATTGTAGAAGAGGTTAAAAATAAAGGTTTATAAAAGTCACGTAACATTTTTTTACCTTCTCCAAGTAAGCAAGAACAAGTTCCTATATAGTTTCCATCAGAATCTCTTCTTATTCTAAAATAAGTTATATGGCTAGCTCTGCTACGCCAAACAATTAGGTTTGCTGTTAAGCTTATGTTACTTCGAATAATATGACCTAGGAAAACATTGTCTTTTAAACCGAACTCATAGAGTTTAGGGCTTGGCTTTGCTTCAAAATTTGTCATTAAAAAGATTGTAGTATCATCAGATAATTTTGTATAACGTTTAATTGGTACATCTCTTGTTGATTCTTTTATTATAAAAGTAAACGATTTTTCACGACGTAGAGTGTATGCTGATTGATTTTCTATGATCGCAGAAGTTACATTGATTAATAATTTAGCGTTCTTTTTGTTCAATTCAAATCTTTCTACAGATTGAACAGGAACTTTTGAACTAGAAATAAGAGAACAAGCTAGTGTTCCTATCATCTCGTGAGTGACAGGGCCTCTTATTTTACATCCTGATGGCAAAACAATTACGGGAATATCATTTGGATCAATATTATTTTTTGTAAAAGACTTTGTAGATTTATCAGATTGATAAACTATAAGCTTCACATCGTCGCTATTCACTGACTCTATGATAGAACTCATAAAACTTAACATTGGCTTGCAGTGATCACATGTTTCAGAATGAATATACAGCTCTAGTTCCATAGTTATCTATTCCTTTTTTTTTAAACAATAAAAGGGTTAAAGTGAATTATTATAAAGATTACTATCAACTTAATTTTTGAGTTGACAGCTATTACACACTTTGTTACTTTAACAATGCAAAAACAATCCATAATACAGAAATAATTATTGCTGAAAGAATATTAAATAGAGAATACAATTTTAAAGTATCATCAAAGTATAAACTTTCTATATATTTTCCTATAGAATTTAATCTATTATCTATAGTGTACAATAACGAGCTAATTTTTGTTGTTTCTCTTTCATTTTCTTCCGTTGATGCGAATATATCGATAAAAGCGTGTAACATTTTTTTATCTTGTTCTAATACTAAAGATGAACTAACTGACTCTAATTTTTTATGAAGTTCTTCAATCTGTTCTTTTGAAAGAACAGGTATTTTCCAAGAATAAGCTTCACTTGCTATTTTTCCAAGATGGTGAGCAATATCATCAATGTATATATCGAATGATACTGGTCGATAATTTGTTTGATCTATCATTCTAAAAAATTGTAGATCTAAATCCTTTTTATTCTCGTTTTGATAGTATTTTAACGGATCTACTACTAAAGCTATAGCTTTTGGGAACAAGTTTTGATATGTTCGTTGTGTGTTTTTATCTGTTCCTGATAAGAAACACCCATAACCTGGATGAGTATGCCACCAGCCAACTATGGTTTGTTCACTATCTCTCTCTTGTAACTTCATAACAATATCAACTAAAGCTTCATCATCCATTACAACAAAAGTGCTTGTTTGCTGTTGTTTTCCTGTATCAATGTCTGTAATAATAAGCTGATCAGTATCTTGCTTAACATATCCTATTAGCAAACCAGCTGATTCTTTTGATGTATCCATTCTATCAACAGTTAGTATTTTTGCCAAAGCAGTTGCAGATAATAAGATTTCAATATCTGAAGGTTCAGTCATTATCAAGTATAAAGTTATAATAGGGGTATAAAATATTTCTCATTTCTTGATTTTAAAAAATTAATGTAAAGAATAGGTTATAATCTTGACAGAATTGGATATTCAGTTAATAGGTAATAGGTCATTTCCTTTAACTTTATTATATCTGGATGTTCTTTTGAAATGCCTTGGTGTTCAGTTTTTTCTATGTAATCCATCATAGCCCATAGAGCTATATAAAAATCAATAGGAAGGCCTTTAGGGTACATTTCCTCTAAAGTAGGTACATGAAGTTCTTTTAGGTGAACATTATAACCTTTCAAAAACTTTCTAATATCTTTAGCAGTCTCAACTAAATTATTTGTTTCTCTGTACTCCAGTATGGATTGTCTCCCAAAAAAAGTTCCCATATCCTCAAATCGGTCATATGATCCCTTCATCCAGAATGTTGGGTCAATTAGTGCGATAGTTATTACTTGATTATCAGGTGTTATTCTTAGCATTAAATTGCTTTGGTGAAAATCCCCAAAAGCATCGCAACCCCCCATTGAAGAACTAATCATTTGCAGAAATGGTTTAGATTTCTCTACCACCGTGCTTTCTTGTTCATCGCCGCCAAATATCTTAAAAACTAATCTTCGATGAAGCTCTTCATATATATCTACCATAACTTTTCTTGTTTGTCCTCCATGAATTACTGCAAGAACATAACCAGCCCAAAAACTCTTATTTCTTACTTCAACAGCATCTTCATAATTAATTCCTGTTATCCCTTCATAAGCTATAAAGGGATTATCTCCTAGATTTACATAAATAAATCTTGGAATTCTGACTACAGATCTCGCAGCAAATTTTTTCTCAAGGGTCATTGTGTTTTTTATTTCTAATAATGCATCATTACTATTTTCTATAAATTTAATAGCAACCTTCTTCTTATGTTCAGTGATTTCTGAAGAGTAATATACATCTACAACGAACACTTCTCCAAATCTTCCAGCTGTTTTAAAATATTTAATATTGTTAATGTTGATATCAATTATATCTTTTCCAGTATCTCTATTTGCTTCATCAATAAAGTAGTATCGGAATTGATTGATTAATTTTAGTAAAAGCTCAGAAGCAACATCAGTATTCATTGATTTACCTAATTCACATCAGTACAAAAACTTTTTGAAGATTAAAAATAAGATTTTTATCAATAGCGTTGTATATCAACAGAAATTATTTATTTAAAGAACCATTATTGTTTTTAAGTAGTATAAGCAAAAAAATAAAAAAATAATTATAGATTACTAAAATTTAATAAATATAGAAAATAAAAGATAATTAGTCTCCCTTTCTATAAAAGTGAGGAAATAGTATGACATCTGTACAAAAAATAAGTTGGAGCAAGGAAGAAATAAAATTAGTTGCCGACTATTTAGTCAAAATAGCTAATCAGTCTGAAGAACGCAAAATGGAAATCCCAATCGAGAGCGAAACACTAAAACATGAAAAAGTTGTTGAAGAAGCCAAAATGGGTATTGCAGAAGCATTAATTACAAATGAAATTAATGAAGAAGCTTTAGTGGAAGATCAAAAAATAAAAGAGATAATGGAATTTTCTCAGATTCCACAGCCCAAAACTGTAAAAAGGATAGAAGAAAAAATACCAGAAGAGAAGATAGATGTTATTGAAGAGAAGAGATTAGAGTTTGAAGAAGATAAAACAGGCATTGGAGAAATGGGAGAAATTGGTTTTGAAGAAATGGGAGAAATTGGTTTTGAAAAAAGAACAATAGAAGGAGAAATTGTACAAGAACCGATTGTAGAGGAAAAAGTAGAAGAACCGATTGTAGAGGAAAAAGTAGAAGAACCGATTGTAGAGGAAAAAGTAGAAACAGATATTTTTTCACTAGCTAAAGAGATAGGCAAAGCATTAACAGAAACAGAAACAACAGAAGACATATCAATTGTTCAGAAAATAGAAACAGAGGATTTGTCCGCTGAAGTTGTTACAGAACCAATTTTAGACAAACCCGTTGAAATAAAACCAGAAGACTTTCCAGAGGATATAAGAGATATAGTTCTAGAAGAAATACCAGCTAAACCAGAAAAAGTAGAAATAACTCAAGAAGTGAAAGAAGAAATACCAGCTAAACCAGAAAAAGTAGAAATAACTCAAGAAGTGAAAGAAGAAATACCAGCTAAACCAGAAAAAGTAGAAATAACTCAAGAAGTGAAAGAAGAAATACCAGCTAAACCAGAAGAACTACTCACTGAGGAACAAATTAGAGCGAAAAAACGAGAAGAAATTATTCAGAAAATGCTTGCAGAGACAAGAAAGAGAGAACAGGAAGCTGGTGTTAAAGTATATAATATGGGAGAAACAGCTGGAAAGAAATATTCTGCTGTAATTATTGGTCAAGAATCATCAAAAAACATTAAAACTTGGAAAAAGGTAAGTAAGAAGAAAAAGAAGAAAAAGAAGAAATAGTAATTTTCTCGAGAATATTTTTCACTATAGTCCTAAAAAAATAAATAGTATAAAATAAATATAAATTAAGTAGTCATATTGTCATTGGAATTGTGAATAAAATGGAGGATATATCTGGTGTTAATTGGGATAAATTTGTAGGTTTTTGTATTTTCACATTTGAGGAGGAATTAATTTTTGACAAAGTTATAAACACTAAGACTTCATTTTCTACGGTCTATCATATTATCGATACTTCTAACAAAATGAGAGACGAACTTAAAAAATCAAAAAAAATATCTGTTGTTAATGATATTTTTAGAGTTGATTACGAAATTATTTTCAATGTTATTTTTGCTTTCATGTTTAAGCCTGAAACATCAGATGAATTTTCTAATTTATCAATAAAAACAATTAAACAAATAATAATTGAGCACTTAAAAGATTACGGGGCAATAGATAAAATGGAACCCGCATCCCAATGTGCGCTAATAAAACGGCTAGGAAATCTTATTGCAGAACGCGCTTGTAATCAAATAAAAAACGAATATTTTTCAAAAAGAGCTAAACTTCAAGAAAAAACAGAAACTCAAGCAGTAGTAACTCAACCGCCGGAGGTTGAACCAGTAGTCAAAGAGACAGAGGAAATAAGAAGAGAAGAAGAAATAAAGAAAGAAAAAAAACCTAAAGAAACACAAGTTCAAACTTTAGGAAAAGTTGAAAATCTTTTAGAATTCATAGGAGTAAAAGGAGAAGTAATTTCTGAAGAAGCTGCAAGTGAGGGGACAAAATCTGAACTAACAGAAAAGTTATTGGAAGAAACAAAAAGAGATTCAATAAAAAGAGTTCTTTCTTCTGTAATAAAAGGACTAGATGAAAAAACAGGTGTATGTTTTGTTTATACAGAACAGCTTGGACAACTAGACATTTTATCTTACGGAATGTCAGAAAAACATGCTAATTTTGTTTTAGGTATTTTAAGCAAATATCCAGAAATAATTAAACAAACTCTGTCATCAGCTAATGAGGAAAAAACTCTAGATGCAGGAGACGGTGTTGTCATCTTAGAAGAAACAGAGAAGGGGATCTTGGTAAGTATCACTAAATACAAAGAAGAGATACCAACAATTGTCCAACGTTTAAAAATGGTTAAAATGCTAATAGATCAATTCTTAAAAACATCATTTTAAGAATCTAAAATAAAAAAGAAAAATTGCTAATTGTTTTCTAGTAGAATTGAATTGTTCAAAACTACTTGTTGTACATGCTTCAAACGACGGGCTAGTTCATCAACAGAAGATTTATCTTGAACAATGCCTACAAGATAATTATCTTTCTCGCAGTTTTCAAGGACAACATAACCAATTCCAGTATCCAATACTTTCACTTCTTCAGTAGAACCTAACAGGTCGTTTATTACAGGAGGATATTTTCTAAAAATGTTAAGTATCTTTTTTACAACTTCTCTATTCAATGGTCCTCGAACAATTGCTGTTTTTTCTTTACTTTCTATGTGTGGAACCAGAGCTGCAGCAGAAAGAGATTTTAGATCATTTGCTATACTGTCAAGTAATGCATCAATTGTTACTTTTATTGCTTTTCTCACTTCTTCTGGTGAAGATGTTTGAGACAAGAATTTTTTCAAATATTCTCCTGATTCAATTTTCTTTTTTGAAACTTTAATAGTATTATATGCTATTTCTTCTAACTCTACAAAACTAGATTTTTCCGCAGCTTTTCTTTTTCTAGTGGAAATTTTTCCAGCTTGAGATGATTGTTTTTTCGACGGAGACATGCATATCAAAGAAATAATAACTTCAAACTAAAAAAATCTTTTCCTTTATTTAGTAGGTAAATTTATTAGCATTTGTTGATTAATGTATGAATAGGTTTGGGGTAATGAATAGTTTAGACTTTAAAGACATTATAAATCCACTAGTCGCTGTACTTACTTACAATGCAGAAATTGGAAAATGTGAAATAAAAGTAGAGAACGTAAGAACAAACAGAGAATTGGAGGAAATTGAGAAAAATTTTAATAGATTATCTTACGATTTTTTAGAATGGGTAAAACGATATAATGAAATTACTATCTTTAAAGGCTCTTTTAGAGCAACATACATTAAATTTTACAACATGCTACTTCTCTTTGTTTCAAGGTTGGAAAATTCTGGATTTGAAATAAGACCTGTTATCAAAAAGTTCTTGGAAGAGTTTGCACGTAAGTTAGTCGATGATTATATCTCAAAAAACCTTTCAAGCTCAAGAATCAAATCTTTTTTAGAGATAGAAAAATTAGATAAAGAGATTCTAAAGTCTGAAATTGTTAAGACTTTCACTAGAATGAAAATGGATCCTTCTGCTTTACTAGAAAAATTAAGTAAAGAAAAGAAGGAAGAAGGAGTTCAAGAAATTTATATACAAGACCAGAAAAAAAGAAGAAAAGAGATTCTCTCAGAATATCAAAAAAGCGAACAATTTGAACTTGTACCAAGTGTAAACAACATACATATGACTGCAGAAATTATTGAATCTGCAAATAAAAAAGCAATAATTTCTTTATTATTTACAGTTATAAAAGGATGTAAATCACCATCTGCAGCAGCTTATATCTATCCAATGGAGGGAAGAACTATTGGAGAACTTTATGCGGGTGATTTAGAAGAACATAAAATTTTATACGTTCTTGAGGCGATTTCTGAACATCCAAAAGCAATAAATGAAATGCTTCAGTCAAAAGAAGATCTAAAAATGCTTGATGCAGGGATAGTACAAATAATTTTAGAAGATCTAACAGAAGGTAAAATCCTAATTGGAATAACAACAAATAAGGATGATGTTTTCAATGTTGGATACAAGATTAAGATTGCTAAATTCATCATCAAGCAATTTGGATTCTAAAGAGTAGAGAAACAAAATAACCTATAAGAACATTTTTAGATTTGTGCTCTTCTTAACAGACAATGAAAGAAGGTAAACTACCAATTCCAAAACTTAACGAGATACTAGCGCTAAAAGGAGCAAAAAATGATGGCATAATCTCTGCGGGAATAATTGGTCATGATGTGGCAGTAATTGATATTCAGTCAGCAAAGCAAAATGCATTGAAGTTTTATGACAGTAAATCAGAGGTTTTGTTAGTAGAAAAATCAGATCCCATCACTTTTCCTACTCCAAACCCAGGATACTATTCTGTTATAGTAAATTCTAATGACATTGCTTGCTCAGGGGGAGTACCTTATGGTTTTTTGATCACAATTATTGCTCCTCCAGATACAACTTTTGATAAAATCAAAGCAATTCAAAAAGAAATCCACAGACAGTGTGAAAAATTTGATATTAGTATCCTTGGCGGACATACTGAAATATCGCAATCTGTAAACACAATAATTATTTCTGGACATATGATAGGCTTTGTCCCAAAAGAATTCCTTGTTCCAAATTACTTGTCACCTGGCGATAAGATTATTGCATTAGGTTATTCGGGTAAAGAAGGAACAAATATTTTGATTGAAGAAGCAGGAGAAGCAATATATGATAAATTTACGAAAAAAGAGATATATGAATGGAAAGAAAGAAATTCAGATATAAGTATTCTTAATATTGCCCTCGAGCTAAATAAAGAATTTAAGCCAAAACTGCTACATGACCCTACAGAAGGAGGAATTTTTGGCGCATTGTATGAAATTGTTGCTCTAACAAAATTAGGTATTATGTTAGATAGACTTCCTCCTCTTTCAGATGTTACAAAAAAACTCTCTGAATGGCTGAATTTTAATCCGTATCGATTAATTTCTTCTGGAGGATTAATTATTGCAGCAGAAGAGGAAAAAGCATTAAAGATTGTAGAGTTCTTAAAAATGAAAAAATATCCTGTAGAAATGATAGGAACAGTAATAACAAGTGACAAAAAATTAATTTACAAAGAAAAAGAAATTCACCCTCCCGAGGGTGATGATATTATTATAGCTCTCAATATTCTTAATAAAAGAAAGTGATACAGAATGGAGCAAAAAACAAGCTATAACTATGATTTTTGGGGAGCTGAAGCTGAATTAACAAAAATTAAATGGTTTGGTTTAGAAGCTATAAAAAAGGTGAGAATTTCCAAGAAATATAGAATTTCTGAAATTGATGAAATGTTAAGAAAAAAAAGAACAATCACTGAGGCAAAGCTTCTAATTACTGCAAAAAAAGCTAAAGTCCAGACCCCATTCGTATATGATGTTGATTCTAAAAAACGAACAATAATTATGGAATTTATTGATGGAACTAAAGTCAAAGATTTTCTGAAATCAGAAGAATTTGATAGTAAAGTCAAAAGGAAATTAATGGAAGAGATAGGAAAAAAAGTAGGTTTACTTCACGCTAATCATCTGATACATGGAGATTTAACTACTAGCAACATACTTCTCAGAAATAAAAAGTTAGTATTCATTGATTTTGGTCTCGGAAAGTTCTCAAATGAAATTGAGGATAAGGCAGTTGATGTTCTACTTATGAAAAAATGTCTAACTAGTACTCACGCAGAGGATAACAAGGAATACTTCATTTCTTTTCAAAAAGGATATGTATCTAGTTACACCAAAGGTGATGAAATATTAAAACGTGCATTAAAAGTAGAAGCAAGAGGAAGACATCTAAAAGAAGAGGATGTAATTTCAGAGTATATTTTCTAAATCTACTAACCCCTTTTTCTGATAATTGACAATGAATTTATTTTTTGTATAATTTTCCATGTTTCTTCTGCATACTTCTCCTGATGTGTCCAATTACCCTCTATTACTCCTTGCTTTGATAATTTTCCTAATTCTTTTCTTATTTTTTTGGAAGTCTTACCAACTGGAGCATTAGCTAATTTTGAACCTGGTAAAGGCATAAAAACATGTGCTCTTATTTTTGATCCAATTTTACTAAGGGATTTTATTACTTCAATTGATTGGAATTCATCTGCTTCAGTTGCATCTGGTAAACCAAAGATGAAGTCTACAATTGGGATAAAACCAGCATCACGGATATATTTTATTGCTCTTAAGCCTTCTTCTACTGAATGCCCTCTATGGTACATTCGTAAAATTTTATCACTTCCTGATTGTAATCCAATAGCTATTTTTTTATTTGAAACTATTTTCTTCAACTTAGTCATAATGCTTTGAGTAACAGTTTCTGGTCTAACTTCTCCAGGAAAAGTTCCAAAAAAGACTCTTTTTATTCCATCAGTATTCTTTATTTTTGTTAGTAAATCTATTATTTCCTCTTCATTTGTCTCTTTTGGTTTCTGTGATAAGTATCCAAAGGAATTTGGAGTGATAAACCTTATATCATCTAATTTATGTTTTGCCATCCATTGAACTGTCTCCAATATAACATCTGGTGACCTGTGGCGAGTTTTCTTGTTAAATATACTTGGAACTTGACAGAATGCACAACCAAAAGAGCAACCTCTTGTAATTTCTAGTGGGGGAAACAACTTTCTTTGTCTTGATATCATAGGGTAATCGTCTAATTTTATTTGTGGAGGAGAAGGGTTAACAATTAGCTTTTCTTTATCTTCTGCTAGATAAGCTATGCCAGGTGTTGTTTCCAACTTGTCATTATTTAACCATTTTTCCAAAAAAAGAGAGAATGATAATTCTCCTTCTCCGATAAAAGCATAATCAAATCCAAGCCTTAAAGTGCTCAAGGGATCTCCAGTAGGATGACTTCCTCCAGCAACAAATATAATTTTATTCAGATCTTGAGTTTTTAAATTAGAATACAGATCATCCATACTAGAATATATTTTTTCTAGTTGTGCTGTTCTAAAAGAGAAAGCAAATATCACTTTATCATATCTTTCTAAATAAGATTGAATCTTCTTGCTGTCAACATCCGATTCAAGTAAAATGTCAAACCCATCTAGTTTTTCATTTTGATCGATTGAGGCAACTAATGGGGTAATGCTATAGAAATTCTTTTTTTCAAGACTGAAAATAAGAGCTGAATTATTCAATTTTCATTTCTCCAGTTAACGACTACATCTTCAACCCTATAATGTTGGTCAATAATTGTTTCTTTTAGAGGAGTAGAATATCCTTGGTTGTACATTATGAGTCCTAACCATGCTATCATTAATCCATTATCAATCGCTAAACTCGGTTCTAATCCAAAGAATCTAGCACCATGTGATTCTGCCATAACTTTAAGCATTGCTTTCAATCGATTGTTTGAAGCAACGCCACCACATACTAATACTTCATTCTTTTTAGTATGTGCTAAAGCTCTTTCAGTAACTTCAACTAGCATTGCAAAAACCGTTTCTTGCAAACTGTAAGAGAGATCCTCAAGAGTATATTCCTTTTTTTTGAGTAGCTTAGAAATGTGTGTGAGAATTCCAGAAAAAGACACATCCATTCCTTTTATAACATAAGGGATTGGAATATATTTTGTTCCATTTTCTGCTAATAGCTCGATTACACGACCCATTGGAGCTTTTTTATCGCTTAAACCCGCGTTTCTTCCAAAAACATCCAAACAATTTCCAACAGGAATATCAATAGTTTCTCCAAAAACGCGATATCTGCCTTCGCTAAAAGCAATTATTTGTGTGTTACCTCCTGATACATACAACACTACAGGATCATCCATGTTTCCAACTAGTCGTCCTATCTCCACGTGAGCTATAGGATGATTTACGCCAACTAACGGTTTTTTGTATTTTAGCGCTAGTGTCCTTGCAGCAACTGCACCAACCCTAAGGCAGGGACCCAACCCTGGACCCTTTGTAAAAGAGATAATATCTATATTGTCCATAGTAAGTTTAGATGTTTTAAGCGCTTCACTGATTACTTCTGGAATATTTTTGGCATGGAATTCAGAAGCTTCACGAGGGTGAATACCAGAACCTAAGGGGGGTTTGTAGGTTCTTCTAACATTTGCAAGTATATTTCCGTTATTATCTATTATTCCTACACCTAATTTGTCAGCAGAACTTTCAATGCCAAGAGATAACATTATATTAGCTCACGACAACCACATAATCTTACACTTAAAAAGGTATTTCTGTAAAACTAGGTTAATCTTTTAATATAAGAAAAATATTTTGAATTTAATGAATAGATTCTTTTTGATCATTTACCCCTGGGACTCTATTGATAGGAAAAATGAGAAAAAGAAAAATTTGATTGGTACATTCCTCATGATGTCTTTTTCAGGAATATATTCATTAATACTCTTAAGTATATTTTTGAAAAAGATTTTACCTATCATTTCTAAGTCCGAAAATGAACTTCTTGGTAAAAACAGCATAACAGTCAGATTCCTAAATTCTATTTTTTCCAATGGTTGGCTATTTGCAATTATTTTTGTTATCATAGTAGTTTTATATAGCATAACTTACTTTTTTAATCTCAAAATTGATCAAAATACTATCAAATTTCTTTTTACAAGAATAAAAGCTATTAAGGATTATTATAATTCTCTATTTCGTGTGTTCCTTATTATTTGTAAAGAGTTAATCGAGGTTATTTTTATTGCTTTATTAGAGTTTATTATTGCTGAAATAATAACCCTAGGATTAGTGTCAATTATCTCGACAATTTCAATCTCTTTAGCTCTTAATTCAAGTTTATCCATTTACGGTTTAGCTTTAGCCACAGGAATCTTTATTCATGTCCTAGCTTATCCTATTATGAATGCCTTGTATTTTCTTATTATTATAAAAGAGAAAAAAGAGAAAAAAGTTTTTAGACATTTAGACCACGAAAAAATAGATTTTGAACTAGAAAAATGGAGAGAGCACACATGGGGTAAGAAAGGTTATTCATATGATTGGAGAGAAGAAGAATATGCTCCCTTCATCTGTCCAAATTGTAATTCTGTTATTTCAAGTAATTTAGTTATTTGTCCAATTTGTGGAGAAAATGTAGTTGAATTGTTAGAAAAATTGATGGAAGATGAAGGTAATGAAAAACAAACAGAAAATGACCAAATTAGAACAGAAAGCAATGAAGATGAAAGGAAGATAAATGAAGAAAAGCCAGAAAATAATGAGAAGAAAACAGAAATTGATTGAAAAGTTGGAGAAGAGAAGTAGAAAAAAAGATTAATCTCAAATTATATTGTTGTTGGAAACTTTGCATAAGACCTAAACTCTATCCAATCTTCTAAATGTCTATTGATTATATTTTCAATTTCATCCTGGTCTAGTTTTCTTGCAACTGATTCATCTGATGTTAATAGTGCCATAATATATCTTTCATTTTTGAACTCTAAATCTCGTAATATAAAAATCTCATTTGTTTTTTCTTCGTCGTCTAAAACATATCTTCTTATTCTTAAGAAAGGTTCTCTCATATTTGCTATCGTTTCTATTGCTTCATAGTATGCATTATGAGATAATTCTTCTAGCTTTTCATTTTTTGAGTACTGGGCAAAACAGATGTTACTTCTGAAATCATATAAACCAAAAAATTCTGCATTTAAAGTTTCAGCTACTTGTTTTGATGCATTTGCGATATAATCTTGAATCAAACTTATGTTTCTAAATATGTGCGAGAATGCACCCAATATAGAAGAGCGTATATGAACACTTGTTCTAAAGATTCCTCTTGCAGGATCAAAGGTGGGGACATTAGAATGTAAATATTGGACCATTGAGCCAAAGATGGAATTAGCTTTCTCACTTAAAACAAAATCAGGATCAGATTTATGAAAGAATATGGTCCATGGAACATCTAATTTAAGTTTTTGAGTGACATTAACAATCTGTTTTAAATATTCAAAGCTTTCTTCATATCTATCTTCAGCTTGAACATCTACTACATAGATAATTGTGTCTGTTCCAATAAAGTACTGTTCAGGATTGTTTAGATAGTCATCTCTATATATTTTCTGTCCTCCTAATTCATGTAGATGAATATCAAGACCAAAAACCTCTAATTTTCCACGTAAAAGTCCTCTTGTTGGCGTTAGTGCATTCAACTTTTGAAAAAGTAATGAAAAAGCTCCTCTATGTTTCAAGGCTATAGAAAGTGAGGTTTTTCCTACATTATCAATTCCTGCTAAAATAATTTTAGCTCCAGAGGTTATTTTTTCAGTTTTTTCTACCAATAAAAGTTTGCTTGCAGCTATCCAACTATCTATACGCTCTTTTGGAAAAAGTTTTGACAGATCACTATAGTGCTTATTCCACTCTTTTGCTAATTTTTCAATTGTTACCAAACCAAATTTTTCTAGTGATTTCACCTCACTTTCTCTAATATCTAAGAGAGCTATTACTGGCAAATCAGCTAAATTATCTTCTTTCCTATAATCCTCTTTCAATAGCTTTTCTTTTATATCTAACACTTTTTTCACCAAATTCTGCGAAGTAATTACACGTAAGAGCGCTTGAAATATAGTTGTCTAACTATCAAAATAAGTATTTTGTTTCTATTACTAAGGAGATATAAAAAAATTAGATAAAAAATAAACTAAGGAAAATAAAAATTATAAAAAAAAAATAGAACTTACGACGGAAAAGTTAAAAAGATTTTATGTTTTTTACGGATAAACAGCAACGAATGGAGAAAAGAAAATTGCGTGCACGTAGATTAAACAAAATACTGTTGATTACATTATTATTAATTACCACTTTTTCGGTAAGCGTATTAGGAAGAGCATATTTTTCTTCAGTTAGTGATTTTGGAAAGACAGACCTAAGTTATTCGAAAAATAATATCGTAGCTTTTGACACCAATGAACCCATAATTGACGGGGATTTGGAATCTTATGAAGGAGAATGGGCTAATGCTACAGTTTATAGTAATATAATAGATGGGATAAATTATACTATTACCTTAAAAGCCAATGAGACTCATCTTTTCTTTGGTATAAGTTATGAGACTAATTTGTTTGTCTCACTCACAGAAACTAACGCAAGCATTCCTCACACTTGGTATGCAATTGTCTTTGACAGTAACTTTGACAAAGAATTTGGAACAGAACTTGTTCCTGAAGATACTATTTTGTTTAACTATCAAGAAAAAGATGCAACTGACGCTACTTTGAATGGTACAGAAACTAATTCATTGGCTTTGGATGAAGATTTAGGAGGAGAAGATAACACAATAGGTGCTATTCAAACAGATCTTTTTGTTGAAGAATACACTGTAACAATAGAAATCGCTAAAGAATTAAACTCAGGAGATAAGGAAGGGAATGATATAGCCCTAAACCCAAGCGATGCTATTCTATTTGCTTTAATTCCATTTGCTAACCATACGGATGTATTCAATAATACCGAGGTTCCTTCATTAGAATGGAATACTTTAAGATTAGAACCCACACAAGAATTCTACACATATATAGAAAATACCGAAGATCTGTCAGTAGTAACCTACGTTTCAGATTCAGTAAGAACAAAGAGAGTAGAGTTTAATTCAATAGGAAATATGTTAGAAGCCTATCAATTAAATTCTCAATTAGCAAATAAGGATAATTTTGAGATTACAACTGAAAATCTCAACGATGTTGATCTATTTATTATGGCAGGAAATCAAAAATCCCTAACTTCTAGCCAAATATCTGTTTTACGTTCATATTTGACAAATGGAGGAAGTATACTCCTTATTGCAGATGAAGTGAAAAATGAAAGTTCAATTAATGAATTCTTACGAATGTTCAATATGGAACTATACAATTCAACACTCTACTCAAACAATACTGCCATCAATGAATCTCTAACTTTTGATCAAACAACACTTGCACAACTACAATATTTACAAGAAGATAGTGCTTTTACAGAAACAGAATTCAGTAATATCTTTTACACAGGTACAGCAATAAAAAACATTTCTGCCTATGGAGAAACCATTTTATTTGGACAAGATGCTGACTTATATCCGATCCTTTCAAAAGAAGGAGAATTCTTCATCAATTTAGGTGAAAAAACAGGATACAATAGCACAGAAGATATTGCGATAAACAATGTGACTTTGCAAACTGCTTTAGAACTAAAATATGGAGGAAAAATGATTGTTTCTGCCTCAGCTGACATGTATAATTCATCAAATCTTGTATTTGGTTCAAATAAGATGTTACTGTTGAAAGAGATACAATGGTTACTTAACTTCAGATTCAGAATAAGCTATGAAAACTTTAACGTCCCTCAGACAAAAGTTAAAGAGGGAAATCCAATAGAAATGAACATTAGCGTTACAGGAGATAACGATACAGTTCTAGCAAATGTTAAAGTACAAGGAAGAGTGCTTGTTCTTAAATCAGTTGTTTCTTCTGTTGAACTTAATGCTTCAGAAAACAAAATCGATTTCTATGGACAAATTGTTCCTGAAACTAAAGCTTCATGGGTTGACATTGAGATACTGATGCACAAAAGAGGATATGGATATAACTACACTGAACTAGTAGAAGTTTTAATTGAAAAACAAATAGAAATTCCTATAGCGGTAGATTACGTGTCTTTAATTGTTTTTATAGCTTCCATTGGATTAGCTATAATAGGAATGATAACTATAAGAAGACACAAAATTCAAAAAGAAGAATAAAAAACTTTTTTTTACTTTTTATTTTTTGATTTATTGTAGTAGTAGGTAAACTTTTTATTTTTATAAAGGATTAAAAAAATAATGTCAGAAATTCAAAGAAAAATAGATTTACTTATATCTGAGGCAAATGCCCATTATGAAACTAAACGTTACAAAGATGCTGCAAAAACTTTTGCCCATTTAATTGATTTAACTTTGAAAAATAATGATCCTGAAGAAGCAATTTATTTTGGTTATCGTGTTGCTGATTGTTGGAAAAAAGAGAAGAATGAATTAAATAGAGCTAAAACATTCAGACTTATTGCAGAGATAGCTAATTCATCAACAGCGTTAGTATCTGAAAGTTATGCAAAAAGAACAAAGAATTTACATGAGAAAGCTGAATCGCTGATAATAGCGGGTGAATCTTATCTTCCAAGTAATAAAGCAAAAGCAAAAGAGAAAATCAAAAAAGCGTTAGAGATATTAGAAGAAATGGAAAAAAAGGAAAAAAAATTGGAAAAGAAAGAAGAAATACTAAATGGGATAGTAAAAGCTGTTAAACTTACAGGAAATACTAGAAAATTAAAAACTATTAACACAAAATTGATTGCTATCAAAAAGGAAATAGCTGAAAAAGCTCTAAAAAAAGGGGGTCAAACTAATCTATTAACCGCTCTTAGGGAATTTGAAGATATCATTCAAATTTATAAAGAAAGTAAGCTTCCAAAAGATAGTGAAATTATGTCAAAAATAGAAATGATAAAGAAAAAAATTGAGGATTATGACCCATTCTCAACTTAGACCCTTTAAAAATGTTTATAGGAGTTTAATGTTCCTTTGGCTTGGAATTGGTAGAGAGAAAAATGTTCAACCAAACAAAAAATGAAAGAGGTTTTTTGAAAAATTTCCTTAAGTACAAGAAAATATTCTTTTCGCAAATTTTTCATATTTACTCTTATGGATTGTTTTTAGCGATGTATTTATGGTTCGTTTTTTTTGATATTTTAGCTCTACACATTATAATTTTTAGTTTTATAGTAGGATTTTTAGCAATAATAGCAGATACTGTAATTTATTACACACTAAAGAAACTTTACTACGATACATTTGATTTCGGAAAAGTAATTGTAACTTTTTTAATTTTTTACTTATTCCAAATGTCGTATTTTTTAAAAGCTTGGTTTAATATTGAACCACAGCAATTAATGTTAGGTTATTTAATAGGATATTCTCAATTAAAGATGACAGGAGTATTGGCTACAATTCTTAAGTCTGTAGGGTCTATTGCTTTATTGTTATCTTTCATTTCTTGTTTAAATTATGCTAGATCTGGTTATAGTAAATTAATCCCAGGATGGAATAAAAAAGTCAGTTCAGGAGAATTCGTGTTTTTATCCTTTATTGTTGCCACTATCAATATAATAGCTGCCTTGCAGATGGCTAGTTATATAAAAGAGAGAATTGTTAATGTTTATATTTTACTAACATTTTTCACATTAGCGAGTTTGTTAATAATTCCAACCTATAAATCAAAAATTAAAATTTTCTCTGAAGAGTCCCCAGAAACTAAAAAAATGTTGATGATGATCAAAAATAATAAAACATCAATTATAATTGATGCATTGTTTCTTTTTCTTAGCGATGCTATTCTTTTCTTTAGTTTCACAGTAATTGGGCCTTGGGAGATATTTTCTATTTTTCTATCAGCTTTCGTTATAATAGGAAATAGATACAGAGCTATCGGTTCTGTTCAGAGAGAAAGAAAAGAAGAAGAACTAGATTTGATATCACAAAAAATTTTTAACAATTTTAATTAAATCTGGAAAAAATAAACAACTAAAGCAAAAAATAAATAGTAATTTAGAAAAAAAGTCATAACAACATTTGACCCTGTAGCTCAGTAGGATAGAGCACCTGCCTCCTAAGCAGGGGGTCGACGGTTCGAATCCGCCCAGGGTCGCCATGATTGATTGTTTATAATTAATAAATATTCAATATTTCTTTAAAATCATAAATTTATAATTTCAAAAAAGCGGGTAAAGTAAATGCATTATGATAAAATTCCTGTGTTTATTTGCGATTTTCACACATGTAATCCCAAAAAATGCACAGCGAATAGAATTTTAAGGTTCAACAAAGCTAAAGAGATAAAAAAGAAAGAAATATCCAAATTTAACATAGTTTTAACTCCTTTTTCGATGACTGCTCTTTCACCCGCAGATAAGAAACAAGCTAAGAAATATGGTATAGTAGGTGTTGATTGCAGTTGGAATAATATAGAATCAGGAAGGGAAGCTTTAACTAGAGGAACAGGAAGAGCTTTACCATACCTTGTACCTGCAAATCCAATAAACTATGGAAAGCCAACAAAGTTAAGCACTTTAGAAGCAATTGCTGCAGCATTAATAATTTTAGGCAATGTAGAGCAAGCAGAAGAAATTTTAAAACTTGAAAAGTGGGGATTTGAGTTTTATAAAATTAATAAAAAATATTTAGATCTATACTCTCAAGCAAAAACAAGTAAAGAAATTGTAGAAATACAATCACAGATCATTTCTGAATTAAAAAAATAATCCCATTACTAACAAAATTTTTCCAAGTTTAAAACTTAGATGTGGTCTAATTTCTCAAACAGTTCTTTCAAAAATTTTTTTAATACAGCAACTTTAAGTTCCCAATGAAAATTGGATTGTGTTTTTTCCCTAAAGTCGGAGGTTCAGGAATTGCTGCAACACAGCTAGCAATTGAACTTGCAAAAAAGGGACATGAGGTAATTGTTTTTACATATGACACTCCTTTCTTACTTCGCCAATCAAGACATGAAAACATACAATTAATGCTTATAGACCTTGTTTCATATCCTCTCTTCAAAGATATAGGATACCCCTATACTATTTTAAGCGCAAGTAAGTTTGTTGAAGTCATAAGAAAGGAGAAACTCGATGTTTTAAATGTACATTATGCTATACCAGCTGGTGTTTCTGCTTATTTAGCTAAAGAAATAACAGGTATTCCAGTTGGAATCACAGCTCATGGTAGTGATATACACATTTTAGGAGTTGATCCTGCTTATAATTCTGTTATGAGTCATGTTTTTGAAAAAACTAATGGAGTATCAACGGTTTCCGAATATATGAAAAAAGAAATACACAAACATTTTCTTAAGGATAATGATAAAATTCATGTGATTTATAACCCTATCGACACAGAGCGATTTAAAAAACAAGAAGTAAAACAATGCGACTTTAAAAAACTGTTCAACAACTATTTCATTCATGTTTCAAATTTCCGAAAAGTCAAAAATGCTCCTTTTATTGTTAAAGCTTTCTCAGAAGTACTTAATCACAACGATGATGTAGGATTAATTATGGTTGGAGAAGGCCCTGAAAGAAAAGATTGTGAAATTATTGCAAAAAGTCTTGGGATTGAAGATCATGTGTTATTTCAAGGAGTTAGATACAATTTAGCCCCACTTTACAGTTGTTCTTCAGCTTTAATAAGTGCAAGTGAGAATGAAAGTTTTGGTTTAACATTAGCTGAAGCAATGGCTTGCGAAACACCAGTTATTGCGTCTAGAGTGGGCGGAATACCAGAAGTTGTGGAAGATGGAGAAACGGGCTTATTATTCGAATATGGAAATAAAGATCAATTAGTAAAACATATGCTTACATTACTAGAAGACAAAGAATTAGCAAAAAAAATGGGTGTAAAGGGAAGAAAGAGAGTATTAGAAAACTTTCGATGTGACAAAATCGCAGACCAATATATACAATGGTATGAAACCCTAATTGACTAATTTTTTCATTTTATTAGTTCTAGCTTCTTTAGGACATATTACTAAACATGAGTATTTAGGAACTGGATTCCACCAACGGGCGAATATTTAGAATATTGACGTTTATAAGCTCTTAAGTAATCTGATAAGCCAGTGATACTTGCTAGACAAAACCAAGGATAACTTACTTCTTGCCAAGTTTTTTTACTGGTATAGATTCCCCACTGCCAAGATTTTAACAATGATACTTTTGAAGTGGGAGAATCATCTACTTGCTTTATTTTTTCTAACTTTTCAAGAATAAACGCTCTAAGACTTTTTGCATTTTCAAAAAGTTTATCTTTTTCATTTTTCTTTTTTGCTTTAGAAATTTGCCCCAGAAGTTTAAATAATTCTGGTGTGATTAAGCTATATTCCTTCAATTCTGGAGAATTACTCATTTCTTCTATCCAATTGGAATTGTAAACCATTCTAGTATATTTTAATAATACGGGAAATTGAACACCAAGCTTTCTAACTGCAGGAATGACTTGAGCATTATAATTTATCTCCCCGGGCCCAGATACTCTCAGATACACGGGCATAACAGATTGAAGTGTTGCTTGATTCGTATCTAACCTTGCAGCCAAATTTCTCGCATAAGGTTTTAAATTTATTTTCTCTTTGTCAATATCAAAACTTATTTCTTGACCGTCAATTTTACACTTGCCTGAAAAAATTAGAGAATCTTCTTCTTCTTTGCAAGACAAAACAACCCTATGTCCATTTTCACACTCATAGAAAAAGGGTGAATAATCTTTTTCTTTTTTTGGAGTAGTAGGACGTAAACCGAGAGAAAAAAGTTTGTTAGAAGCTTTATTGAATTCTTCAATATATTCATCTCTTCTTTTAAGAATAGGTTTATATCCTTTTACAAGTAGTTCTCTGATTTCAGGATGAGAAGTTGGAAATAATACAAGCCCCCAATCGTTGATGATATTTGCTTGGATTCCATAAATTAAAGCAGCCCAATCACCAAAAGAAAAAGAAGAACGATAAGTTTCTCTCATGAATGTAAGTATATGTTCTACCCTCTCAAGGAAAAGATTTTGCTTTTCTTTGGGTAAAAGAGATCGAAACTCGAGAAATATGTTCTTTATAACCTTTAAGTTCTCATCTAACCAATCAAAATTTCTCATTGAAATTGCAAAAGAAGCAATATTTTCTTGAATGCTAATTAAAGAAATAGGTTTAGTAAAGGAAGTTTGGGCATTTGGTATGTGAATTGTTGTGATTTCAGGCTGAACCACATCATGAGTATTAACTAAAAAAACAGGTGATAATTTACGCCCATACTCTTTACTTAATTCTGAGAGTGTAACAGTAGCCGCAATTTTATTACCAATTAGACTTACTCCCCCAAAAATCGTTGCTTGTTGACCTGCTAAAACAACGCCATTGTTAATATTATGAATATTGGATCTAACTCTATCTGTAAGTAGACCCAACTTTTCATGATATGATAATAATATTTTCTTCAAAGATTCAACAGTATTTGTTTCAATATATACTTCTGGAAGTTTACTTACTTTTTCCAGAGCTTCATGAAAAGTTTTAGGAACAAAGTTATAAAAGTACTCTAAATAAGGATGTTTTATATTTTCCCAGATGTATGAAGAGTATAAATCACCTGCTGTATTCATTAAAAAGCATTAAATGTAAATAGATAAGAATGTTCTGTTACGACAAAGGATATTTACATGCTCTCTTTTTAAATAATAAGAATTCTTCTCTATACTTTTTACAACTCTTTTTATAGATTTTTACTTTTCATTTTATTTGAAATACAGTGTTTTTAATTTTTGTTAAGATTCGCTTACAAAATCACTTAAGACTCAATAATTATCTATCTTCTTAACATACTTTGTCATGTAAGGATAGTCACTTTTGCAAAAAAGTTTTAAATGAATAATTCTTAATGTCTCAAGAAGAAAATCGAAGTTTTCTTAAAGGTGAGAAAATGGCAAGAGTAGAATGTCCTAAATGTAAGAGTTTAAACGTAAAAGAGGTAGAAGACAAGAGCAAAGTGATTGCATACTTTAATCACGTACCAGTCTATAAGAAAAAGCTTGTGTGTAAAGACTGTACATACGAATGGTATCCTGATGAGAAAGAATAGAGAACTCTACCTTTAAAACCTTTTTTTATAATTTTCAATGGATAAAATTATATTTATAGTCCTTTTGATAGTCTATTTATTAAAAATTCGTTAAATCCATTTTCTTTCATTTTCTCTTGTGTAGTTTGTATATCATACTCTAATCTAACAAGTTCATAGTCAAAATTCAATGTTTCTTCATCAATATTAAAAACCATAAAAGAAGCGCGAGGATCGCCATCTCTTGGTTGACCAACTGAACCAGGGTTAAAAAGATGTTTTCGTCCAACAACAATATGTAAGGGTTTATGTGTATGTCCCAAAAATAGAAAATCTATCTCTGTAAAATCATTAGAAATTTCAAAAAAAACAGTATAAGTCCATGAAGGAAGATCGGGACTGACATAATCTTTTAAGGGACTTCGTGGAGAACCATGCACAAACATTGCATTTTCTCCACTTCTACTAAAAGGGAATATGGAATAAAATGGAAGTGAACCTAACTTCTTTTTTTCATAATCACTTAATACATCTCTAGTCCAAAAGAAAGATTCTTTTGGAATTTCATTGAAATGTGCGTATTCATTCTTGTAAACAGCATAATCCCAATTGCCTATAATCTGAATGTTAGCCTTTTTTTCAACTAAGTTTAAGCATTCTTTAGGATTAGGACCATATCCTACTATATCACCTAATGAGATAATGATATCCGGAGATAAATCTTCAATATAATCTAGTACTACAGTTAGTGCTTCTAGATTACTATGAATATCTGAAATTATTGCGTAAGTTTTCATTAGTTGACACTTATAATTGGAAAAATGGTATTCAATATTTAAAAATTTTTAAGGTACAATTAAACAAATAAAAAAGAATAAAAGGAACAAAGTTTTCAAAAGGTTGAATAATATGGCATTCGATGATTTAATATCCTACTTTTGGTCTTATGTTACATCAGACACCAAAATTATCTTAGGTCTTTTTATCGCGTTAATTGGGCTTATTTTTTTAATTTCAGAGGTTTATACAAAACTAAAACATGACACAACTAGCGAAAACATGGTATTATCCGCAATTGTGCTAATATTTGGTTTAATTTTATTTTTCCTTCAAGATTGGTTAATAGCAATAGCATTTAGTTTCTTCATTTTAGCAATTTATCAAACATGGCAATTAAGAGAATCTCCTGTATGGAGAGAATTAATGATCACTTCAGTAGCTACTTATTTTGTATTTTTAGTAGGGACAGTTGCTGACAAAGTTTACGAAATTGTTAAAGGAGAAGAAACAGAGATATTTACTGGTTGGGCTTACAATTTAATGATTTATGTTTTCCTTATTATGGCTTTAATTTTCTTCGGGAAAAAGTTCATTTTAGTAACAAGGTTTATGTCTCCACAAATATTGTATCTAACACTGTTTGCATTTGCCTATCTCGCGTTATGGACAGTTGGTAAATTTATTCCAAATTTTGACAATCTCACTTTAAATTATTTACCTATAAATCCTGAGATTTCAAAAAGAATTATTTTTCTTTCTTTTGGACCTTATGAAATAATAATCATTTTATCATTTTTCTTATATTTTATTTCAGGTTGGCTACTTGACTTATTATTAGGAATAAAACGTACAGATGATGAAAGATTAAGGAAACTAGTCTATGAAGTTAAAGAAAAATTAGGGATTAAAAAGCAAATAAAGATCGGAACAGTGAAAGCACCTATTCTCAACGCAATGGCTTATGGTCCTTTTTTTGATCAAAGAGTAGCCTTTATTTCTAATGATTTGAGTGAATTTAGCGACGATGATATCAGAGGAATAGTCGCACATGAATTAGCCCATAACAAGAGAGCACATGTTGTTTGGCTACAAGTAATTTCTTCAATGGAGATGATAATAAAGAAGGCATTCTTGCTTCCTGCAACAACACTAGATTATGCTGTAGTAAAAGAAAATATTCCTTTCATCCAATATTTCTTTCTTAGTTATGGAATTATTGCTTTTTTGATGATATTTGTTAGAATCATGGAAGGAGATGCAGATAGGAAAACAAAGGAAATTGGATATGGAATAGAACTAGCTCAAGCACTATACAAGTTAGAAGGATTTTATCAAGGAATAGCTGGAGATTTCGGATTAAATGTGCAACTTCTAACAGGAAAAGAATTTACAGAATCAGAGAAACTTCGTTTTAGAGGAGAAGCAGCTATCTCTCTGTATACTCAATTATATAAACCAAGTAGATGGGCGATGTTCTCAAATATTTTCATGTCTCACCCAAGAACATCATTCAGAATTGTAGCAGCTATTGATGATAGCCTATCCCCAGTAAAAGGTGCATTATTACCCTATTGGTTAATTTTACCTAATTTCATAAGAAAAAAAGCTGTAAAGGACCTAACAAAGAAGAGAGACACATTTGATGAATTAATATCAAGCAGATTTAGAGAATACTATGGGAGTGAAGGTGTCAAGCAATTCTTGGAAATAACCCATGTAAATGAATTATATCAAACTTATCTAGGTAAAAATGTTGTTGCGTTCGATAAGACAGAAAATACAATTATTTCTGGGAAAGCAGAAGAATTAATAATTAAAGAATCGATTTGCCGTCCTTTACAACTACTCATTATTACAGAAGAAGGAGAGCGACCAATATATGTAACCGATTACGTCATTAATGAAGCTGAAATAGGTAAAAAATATATCCTAAAAAATGGAAAAATGGGAGAACTAAAATCCTATATCGTTAAAGAAAAAAGCAACAGACCTATCTTCATTCTTGTTGATCACAGAGAAAAGGAAGTAAAAAGTTATTCAACAGGAAAATCGCTTGATTATTTACTTTCTAAAGTTAATCAACAATTATTCATTTACAAAGATGGAATTGATCAGATTATCAAGTTATCAAATATTAAAGTTGCTGAAACTTACGATGAAACAATATTTGATTTTGAGGAAACAAAAGGAGAACACTTTACTGTAAAAGGAAAAGAGCTTATCATTGAATTTCCTCCAGTTCTATTAAGGATTAGAGGTAAAAACAAAGAATTGCGCTATCAACTATTAGAAGGATTAAAAGGTATGTCAGTCATTTTATACACAAAAGAAGAGATAGAAGTAGGAATAGCTTGCAAGATTAAAGATATTGAAGAAGATAAATTAACTTATGAGACAAGAGAAGGAGAGAATAAAGTACAAATAAGTAAAATAGACTATGTTACTGTGTATGCAGACAAACCAAAACTGTTCCTGAAAAAGCACTTAAGCGCAATTGATAGATTTCTTATCTGGTGGGAAAATAAACATAATGATAAATACATTTTCCCCTAATTTATTTGCTTTTTTCAACTTATAATTTTCTTCTTTTTTGTCGATAGATATTATTGCGATATTATTTCAATAATTCTTAATAATATAAATAAAGCTTAAAACATTTAATTGAGACCTATGGAAGCAAAGCAAATACTAAGAGAACAGTTTAGTGAAAGGAAACTTAATGTAAGCGAAAATGTTCGAATAAGAATGGGAAGAAAGGACTATAGAGTAGACTTCTATTTGAAAGATTATAAAATAGGTATTATTACTTTAGACTGGAATAGAACTATTCCTGTGAGTAAGATTTTACAATTGGAAAGAGTCAAACATGCATTAAAGTTGAAAAAACTAATTTTAGTATGCAATTCTATCAGTGAAAATGCAAAGGAATTTTTGACATATAGAAATCAGATCAATATACAAGTTGTTCATTCTTCAGAGATAGTAAAATTTGAAAGAAAGATTGATGATTTTGTCAGTTAGTTATATATAGAAGTCTAAAGTTCTTTGCTTCGTTAGTGGAATCGCATCAAATCCTCTTCTTTTTAATTCAGAAGCAAAATTAAGAGAAGAACCATAGATTGTATACACTTTCCGAGGATTACATCGTTCTACAATTTCAATTAGTTCATTAAAATCGGCATGGTCACTAATAACTATCCCATGGTCGATTGACATTTGAAACTTATATCTAGGAAAATTACACCAACCAGAAAAGGCAAATAATTTAACATTATATTTTGACCTCAAATGTTTGAGAAAGCCGTTTCTTCCACTCATTAAAGGAGAAAACAAAATCCAAGGTTTTTCGTTTGCTAATAGATTATTCTTTTTCATATATTCATAGGAATTATAATTAAAACATATATTCGGGTTAACTGACTCTAGTATTTTCTGGATTTTTAGATTCGAATCATGTAAAATCAAATTATCAGAAAGATTAGAGAATTTTTCATATAATATTTGGGCTTTACCATAAGGATAACCCATCAGCACTACAGGAATATTTTTTGATAAATAGTCCTCAATGAGATCTTTCGCTCTTTTAATCTCTTCTTCAAAAGGTGGAAATTGGTACTTAGGTTCTCCAAAGGTAGATTCAATGATTAACGTATCACAGTCTTTGGGTTGAAAAGGTTCAATTAATTTTCCTTTTCTTTGAATAGAAACATCACCAGTGTAAATTATCCTTTTATCATTAGAATCGATTTGTAAAGCTGTAGAACCAACGGTATGTCCACTTGGAATTTGAGTAAATTTCACCTCTTCAAATTCTAAAAATCTAACGAAATTGTTTGCCTTTAACCTTGGAAAAAAGTGTTTTAATAAAGATTCAGTGTAAGAACTACTAAGAATAACAGTATTTTCTAAAACAGATCTAGTTGTATGATCAGAGTGAGCGTGACTTACAAAAAGTAGATCTGTCGTATTTTTTCTTGTGACATCACAAGTAATAGACCAAGCTCTATCAGTTATTTGAATACCAGAATTCTTTATAATCTTCATTTCAACCAATTAAACGTAAGAATTCTTAAGAAAAAAAAAGAAAATATTATTCAAGTGGTATAGAAACTACCATTATGTCTTTTTCTTCTACTTCATCTTTGACTATTTTCTTTATGACATCTTTTGCTAATTCTTCCATCTCTTCAATTGTTAAATCTTCTTTGTACTTTTCTTTAAGAATGGAAATTGCTTCTGTATCTCCTTCTCCTATTGCTTTTGCTTTTACAGAGATTACTCCGCCACCAGGGTCTACATAATACAGAGATGATCCTGTATCATCTACTCCTCCTATCAACAATCCTACTCCAAAAGGCCTTACTCCTCCTTGTTGAGTGTAAAGTTGGCAGTAATCTCCAATTTTTGTAGATAATCCCTTAATATCTGTTGGGAGATCATAGGTCATTCTAAATATTTGAGCTTCTAGTCTTGCTCTTGAAATTAGTACTCTCCCATCTGCAGCTACTCCTGCAAAGGTTGCATATACTTTTTCATCTATTTTATGTACTTTGGCATCTGGTTCGTTTAAATCAACGACTCTTAATAAGCCAGCTAGTACAACACCATTTTTACTCTTTATACCTACTGCTATGCTTCCTCGTCTTACGGATTCTCTTGCATATTCTACTTGTATCAATCGTCCTTCAGGACTATACATGATTGAAGTTCTATCATATCCCATTGATTGTGGACCTAACATTTTATAACTCCTCCAATATTTTCTTTATCTCTTCTTCAGTTAACCAACGGATTCCATCTTTGTTTACAACCAATGCATCCATACCATTTCCAGTTGCTGTATCTCTGCTAATTGAAGTTGATAGTGCTCTTAGTCCTAGTTTAATTGCTTCATCTTCTGTAAGACCTTCTTTCCAGAAAGCTTCTAATACACCATAAGAGAAGAGCGAACCTGAACCTGTTGAAGCATAGTCTTCATCAATTATTGCACCAGAAGCATCCAAATTATAAACGTGAGGACCATATTTATCTAGACCACATACTAACATTGCAACATAGAACGGCATGTAAGATCTAAACTGTTCATATAGTATAGAAGCAAGAAGATTTCCTGCCATTTTTGTTGTTGGGGGATAACCTCTGTTTAGTTCATATAGATTTAAGTTAGCTTTAGTAAGGTTAACTAAATATTGGGCATCAGCTACTAAACCAGCGATCGTTGCAACAGTATAATCATTTAATTGGTGGAGCTTTTTAGCTCTCTTCGAAGCAACGAAGGTTCCTGCAGAAGCTCGTCTATCAGTAGCAACAACAACACCATCTTTAAATCTAAGAGCAACAGTAGTTGTCCCTTTCATTGGATTTTCAAATGGATTTTGTTGTCCATAATTATTCATCATATTCATTTTCAAACCTCTATTTTTTTTCACTAATAATGTGATTGTTTCTAAATATCAATTATCTTTTTCCTTTATAATGACTCACTTTTTACAGATTTTGAGTAAGTAAAATGAAGAATTATAAGAAATACTCACAATTCGTATATAAAGATATATTTATTATATTTAATAACATTTGAATAATGAATGCAATGAATCTGCATAGAGATGATTTTGAGAAATTCCAATATAGTGAGCCTAACTTAGGAAACTTACCATATGACTTTTTTTACTCAAATGAATATAATTACATTACACTCCCTGAAGTGCAAGTTCTCTTTGCTTTATCAGATTCAAGTGTATCATATACATTCTCCGGACTAAGAAAGAAAACTCAATTACATCAATATAAAATCTCTAAATCTTTAAAAAGGTTACAAGAGCGAGACTTAATTGATAAGGAACAAGATGGAACTTATTCCTTAACAACAAAGGGAGAAGAATTTTCTCGAAAACTAGTCAAGGAACTATTAAAAAGAAAAAATATTTCTTATGAAAAATATGACGATTTTCAAACTCAAAGGGTAAAATTATTTACAAAAAGAAGTTTAGACCAACATTATATTAAAAATAAGCTTTATGGACGTTGGTTTGGTGACTTCAGGTTTTTATACGCTAAAGAAGATGGAAAAAGTTTGAAACTTTGTTGGGAAGATACAGAAAATTGGCAAATAACTTTAGAGAACACTTCGAATAACCAGTTGTACATCCAATTTAATCACAGAGATTATGAAAAAACGAAAATTGACAACTTCACTAACTGGCTATCAAAAGAGTTACTTACAGAAGTTGATATTCCATCTTATTCAATAGATAAAGAGTCAGAAGTCTACAATTAACTTAAAAAATCATAATAAACCTTTTTTGATTTAATTTTCAAAAACCGAATGCATGTCTGAAATATCGTCTTCTGGTGTTTCTGCAGTGGGGTGTAGAAACACTTCTCCATCTAATATCGTAAAGGGAATCCTCCTTTTATCGATCCATGGTGCAATTTCTCTAAATTCTTTAAAGAGATCATTACTTACAATCATTGCTGTTTCCTCTTCTGCTATTCTAAGAATAAATTTATCTCCGTCAACTCTCGCAGGTAGCATCTTTATAGCTCCTTCTTTCACTAGTTGATCCAACCTTCTTTGATTATCAATTTGATACCTAAGTGCAGCATCTGCAACCGTAATTATTTTCTTAAAGTTTGACCGACTAAGTTTATTGATCATTGCTTCAATGTTAGCTAACTTCGGATGACCAGCAGCATCTTTTTCTTCCCAAGCAACATTGCTTCCATCAACTATGACTACATCATAAGGATAAGTTGTTTCTGGAAATATGCGTTCTTGCTCACCTTTAGTTATCTTTACTAATCCTTTAATGATGTCTCTTGAGAAATAACCTATTCCTAGAAGTACTGTTATTAAAAGAATGATAATTGTAATATTTTTATCAAATGGATTTAACGGTTCGTCATTAGATATAATCTGAATATGAAATACACCACTAAAATAAAAACTTGTAAACCAATAAATATCAGGTTGAATTTCCCAAGCTATTTGAATCGAAAGGGTGATCGTGGTATTGCCAGCTTCTATGGGTTTATCCTTTAAGATTATATGATGCCCTGAAAAGCTTGGAGATATAGCAAATATTTCTCCATTAACCTCTGAAAAAGCTATTAGAGGACAAGTGATTTCATGTTCAATATATACAACATCATCCTCAAAATTTGCTATGTTATAAGTGATTGAATAGTCTTTATTTAGTGAAGCATTCACGGAAAAATGAACATTACTAATTGAAATATTAGGATAACAGATTATATACAAAGGCTCACTTAATACAATAACAGGATTATCTGGATCATCTAGATTTGTAAATGAAACCTGATATGAATGTTTTTGGTATAAAGGCTCATTTGTAAAAAACCTTATTGTTCCTTTGTAGCTTTCTCCACTATTTAACATTAGATTCAAATATGGAAGATAGATAATGGGACTAGCTTCTGTCCCTTGCCGATTAACCAAGGCTGAGATAGTTACATTAGTTACAGCTGTACCCCCAACATTTACCAACTGGAAGTCTACTTCAGTAGTTGAATTACGTTTGAGGATTATTTTATTATTAACAAATGTCATTTCTATTTGCCCACTAGGGAGAACCTCGAGGGTAAAAATAGCAGTTTGATAAGTGGTTATGACATTTGTTCCATTAACAAAACTTTCGACTGAATAGTTTCCTGCTGGCTGGCTGTAAAAATCTTTTTTGTTGATTTTTACTACATAATCAGTTGAAGAATTACTAACTATATGCTTGTTTTCAATGATGTTTGCAGTTTCATAAGAGATGTTATAAAAAATAGTAGCATCACCATCAATAGGACTACCATTTAACCAAGACAAATGGAAAAATAAAATTAAATCATTTATTCCGCGTTTAATTACAGAAGAATTCAAAGATAAAGTAAAATTCACTTCTGATTTCTCTGAAAAATTATAATAATTCGAAACTGGTTCTTGTGAAACAATTACTTCAGAATTTGACATTGGAGAACTTATTAAGAAACTTGAGAACATGAAGAATGTGAGGATAGATAGCGTAATTACTAGCTTTTTTTTCATTTAATGACCTCCAATGTTATTAGTGAAGTAATAATTCCATTATAGTATATTCTCTTAATAAATCTTTATCTTAAAGGGTGTGCGGGAATACCCCTGATTCTGTTCGGAAGTCATTTACATGAAACTTCTTAGCAACATTCATCTATGCGCTTTACCCGACTTAGAAAGTCCTATTTAAGCTTGCACCACGATGTATGATCGTTTCATCGCTCCCTCTTTACTCCTCAATAACTTCATAGGACACCCTATGTGTCATATCATTGTCAACGTAAAGAGGACGTGTCGTTTCTATTTCAGGGACCACGTTCTCACGTGATGGGTTTGCACCCATATCGCTTGTTAGGTGTCAGGAGGTTCCTCAGGTTTAACCCGAAAGTTGCTCTCCCGCTCACCCTAAGAGTACTATGTTTTTATCAAAAATAAAGATAGCTGTCACAGATTGCTGACATTCTCTCACGCTAAAGCGTGGGAGGTTCTTGATTCTACAGAGAGAAGCAAAGGGCGTGCCACCGCCCCGTTAATGACTCCCGCAGGGAAACGTTCACCCTGAGCGAGACCTATATTTAAACAACCTACAGCGTCTCTATGGGGCTCTAAGCCACAATCAAGACATTTGAATAATCTTTTTCTTTTGAATACGTGCGTAGAACGACAACGGGGGCAAATAGAGGAACTGTGTGCTTCTATAACTTCTTTTACGCTTATACCGTATTCTTCTGCCTTTGCTTTGATTCTCGTAACGAGATAATTATGACTCCAAAAATTGTGTACCATAGAATTGGTTTTTTTTTCTCTTTAAATTATTTTTTCTAATTCTTGTTATATTCTTTTTTATTACAGTTTTATATTTAACTTAAGCGTTTTTAATTCTTACATAATTTATCTCAACCCTGAAGGGTATGAGCTTTTTTGCGTATAAAATAGCAAATATATTTTGAAAATGGAACAAAAATATTAAATCTTAAGTCGATACTTTACAACAAAAGACATTAAATATCGAATGATTTATTTAGGTAAGGAAAATTCAATGTTTGAAGAGTGAAAAAGGGCCAGTAGTCTAGCTTGGATAAGGCACCTGCCTGCGGAGCAGGGTATCGCAGGTTCAAGTCCTGCCTGGCCCGCCATTTTTACAGAAGTGAATGTTTTGTTTTATAAAAGGGGCTTGTCTTTTTCAAGGGAACCTCCAAAAATGCTTCTGCAAACCCCACTTGTGCTTGTGTACCTCTCATTTTTGTTCTATACTTATGAAACTCAATATAGAAATTATTTCCTCCTTTGTCGAGCTGAGAACTATAACATTTCATAGCTTTTTCTTTTACTTCAACAAAATCTGAAATGTCAACAAGTACATGAGGGTTCGATAATAGAACTGTCGTTTCAGTGAAATAAAGCTTAGAAACAATAAAGGAGTTTGAATACTGTGTTTCATGTGCTGCCCATTCTATTGCCTCTTTAACCATAGAACTTGTTAAACGATGTTCAACATGATAATCATTATCCATATGGGTCACTATTATTTCAGGACGATAAGTAAGAATAAAATCAATAATTTGATTTTTCATTTCTACTTCATTATTTTCTATTGTTTTGTAATTTAGGATTATTGCTTTTTTAACGTTTAAAATCTTTGTAGCTTCTATGTATTCTTTTTTTCTTACTTCATTTGAAGTCAAACAAAGCGAATATACATTATTTCCCAAAGCGGAATAGCGAGCAATGGTTCCTCCTGTACTAAAACTTTCATCATCAGGGTGTGCAAAAATAAAGGCAATATTCATAAAGAAAATTAAAAAAAAGTAGAGATAAAGATTTCTATCTTCTAAAAAAATCATTATTTTTTGGTGATATAGTCTACTGCATTAATCCCTGCCTTGTATCCTTCACCCATTAATATTGCACAATAATCTTTTTCTCCTGTTATTACTCCTGCTGCAAAAAGTCCTGGAATGTTTGTTTCTTTTATATTATTTGTTTCTAAGAATCCTTCTTCATCAATTCTTATATCGAGTTCTTTCAACATTGAGAAATCAGGTTTATCTTTTAATTCTATAAAAACTGCATTTACTGAAAGTTCTTTTTCTTCTCCATCTTCAACAAATTTTATTCCAGTTACAAATTGTGACCCCACTACTTCAACCTTTGATAGATCAATTCCATATTTTATTTTTACATTTGGTGATTTTTCCAGTTTTTTCATGAAACGTTTGTCAATGTCAAGAGTAGATGATGGACAAAGAACAGTGACTTTTCTGCAATATTTTCTTAAGAAAAGAGCTCCTCTTGCAGCGAAATTATCTTTTCCAATAATGCACACTTTCTTTCCTCTAAACAAAGCTCCGTCACACACCGCACAATAAGATAAACCTTGTCCTTCAAATTCCTCTTCTCCCTTAACTGCACCTTTCAATTCTGGAAGATCATAAGCTAGAATAACAGCCTTTGCTTTGAATGATTCCCCATCTTCGGTCACTAAAACAAAATCTTCTTCTTTTATGATCTTTGAAATTTCTTCCTCTTCAATCTCAATTCTTTTCTCTTTTACCTTTAAATTATCATCTTGTTCATCAGAAGATGAAAAATAAGAAATATATTCATTGTTAAATTTTTCAATTTGCCCCAAAATCTGAACAATGTAATCAACGCCCACTACGCTTTCAACCCCAGGAATTGTGTCAATGGTTCCTTTTTTTGCTGTATTTGTATCATAGGGTATTCCAAAAAGTTTTATTTTAAGGTCTGGGTTTTTTGAATATGCAGCTATCGCAGCTGATAACCCTGTCAATCCTGAACCAATTATAGCTAAATCAATAGTCCCATCTCTATTCATATAAGAAGTAAACACAGAATTAAAAATAAAGTTAACTATCGATTTTTTTGCGGATAGTTTTTCGACATCCTTTTTATAAAATAACGAGAAAATATATATAGAAAATTTTATGGGGACTAAAAATGGGCAAACAAGAAATTTCTGTTTCAGGACAAAGATTAATTCAATTACTTGAAGAAAAAGGTCCTTTGACACAAAAACAATTAATTATTGAGTCAGAGATACCTGCTCGAACAGCTAGATATGCCTTAAAAAGATTAATCGAAATGGGATTGATCATAAAAAGGAATAATTTAGCAGATATGAGAAGCGTCTATTATTTCTTAGTTGAGGAAAACTAATCTATAGTAACTTCCCCAACTTTTTATTTATATTACTATATTTTAGCTGTGTAATTGATTTTGTTGTTTGTTTCACTCCCAGGGAATATTCCAAGTATTCTCCTAAAGTTAGAAGGAATAAAGACTTCAGATACTACAATTGCTCCATCAGAAGAGATATCTATAATATTAAAACTGTTTTCACTACTTGCAGTTTTTTGAGAAGAAAAAGTATTACAGTTTACAAAAACTGTTTTCTCAACTCTCGTACAGAAAGCTCGACCTAGATGACCTGACATAACTAAGTTCACATTTGTATCAACTAACAACCGTAGAACATCTCCAGCATCTTCTAATGCAGAAGTTTCTCGGGTACCTGGAATAGGCACAAGATGATGATGCATTATAACACTATTAAATTGCTTACTTCGTTCTTTTTTAGCTTGATGTACATAACGATGTAACTTTAATTGAGTTCTCCTCCCAACTACACCAATATCAGTTCCAGCTTCAGAGGTATTAAGAACATAAAAATTAGAATTTTCTTTTTCTATTAAATGTTCAATGTCAAAATATTTGTTTAGGAGAGATTCTCCATACCCTCTAAGATCTCTTGGCCCTGGACAGAAAATAAACTTCTCTTTGTATTTGAGAAAATGTTCTATTGCTTGTTCATATTCATCAGAGTATCCACTGTATGTCAAATTACCATTATGAATTATTACATCTGGTTTTGTATCATCTATCAATTTCATTCCTTTTTTAAAATACTCAGCTTGTTTAGACCAAGAAGAACCAAAATCTGTTCCTGATAATTGTACAATGCGTAACCATTTTCCTCCAGAAGAATTAACCATACGAAAACGCCTTGTTATGGTTTTAATCTCTTCATGCAGTTCATTTCCTTTAGATTCAATAGTTTTAATTTTCACATCTTTCTGAGGTCTTATTTCTACTAAATTAAAAGAATGAGGTTCTCCGCTCCTTGTTTTATAACTTGAAATCGAACCAGAGGAAATAATTATAGTATCTTCCACTTTGTATACATTGGGATGATGTTTATGACCAGTAAAAACAGCATCTACACCATAGTCAAGCAAAATTGAAAGCATTTCTCCAGAATCCACAGCATTAGACCTTTCTCTCCCCACCTTAGGAATTGGTAGTAGATGATGATGGAAAGCCACTATTTTTATTCTATCTTCTCCAAACTTAGTAAGTATTTTTTTAGCAAAATCAAACGCTTTCCTTCCAAAACGACCACTATCTCGATCAGGAACACAAGAATCTAATCCAATAAAAAGAACTTTATCATCAACATCAAAAAAATCTCTTTCTCCCACCATCTTTTCCCAAACTTCGAACCCACCAGAACGACTGTCATGATTTCCGATGATCCAGTGGATCTTAGGGAGGTTAATTAATTCCCTTAATTTATTTGCAAACACATAATCCTCATATAATCCGTCTTGAGTTAAGTCACCAGAAAAAATTCCGAAGTCTATTTTCAATTTATTTGCTAATGAATTAATTTCATTCACTGCAGCAAAATATTCGGAAGAAACAAATTGAGGTCTAGAAGTTATGTGTGTATCACCAAAGTGAATTATCCTAACAGCTGAATCACGCATTGTGACAAGTATTTGTAAATGGATAAAAAACCTTTTTCTAAAAAATTTAAAATGATTTTTTGAGAATTTAAACAACAAGCAAGTTTAGCGGATTTAGCATTCCAATAATCTTATCTCCATCCTTAACTATCAAGTGGTTTATTCTCTTTTCTTTCATTTTAACGAGAGCGACTGAAATTGTTTCTCTTGCTGAGATAGAGATTAATGGGCTAGTCATAATTTCTTTAATTTTTGTTTTATTGAAGTCTAGTTCCTTATAAAGAGCTTTTACGATATCTTTAGTTGTAATAATACCGACTGGCTCGTTATCATTTGTTACAAGTATGGAACCAATATCGAAATCTGCTATTATTTTAACAGCTTCATTTAGATTCTTTTCTCCTTCAATGAATAATACACCTTTTGTCATAACACTTGTTACAGGTTCTTCATAAATAGGTTCTCGCAGAGTCATTATCCTCAAAATAAGCTTTTATTTGCTTTTATTAATGTTTTTGAAAAAAGATAATTACAAAAAAAAGAAAAATTTGATACGAAAAACTAATATGTAGATTCAATATAATAATAGAATCGAGAGAACTAGGAGTAGGAAAAAAGTTGTATGCGGATAGTCAAGAGATATTTCATTTAGCGACGCAATTACAAAGAATAAATTACTTGGGGCATGTACAAACTTTCCAAATTGAATTCGACTATTTAGAAGAAGAGATGAAAAAGAAACTTCTGGATGTATTTAATGATTCTACGGGTATTGGTCAATTCAAGTCAGATATGATAATAATAGAACAAGTAGGGGAAAGAGATTTTCTTAAGACTGTTGAGACATTTCAATATATTGCTAAGGTTATGGGGGATCTGTCAGCAATAGATAGTATAACTGCTTTAGTAGAAATAAATTACAAAAATGATGTTCATTTTATCGTTGTTTCCTTTGTACCACCTGATTCATTGGAATTAATAAGTACAAGTGAAAGTAAACTATATTTTGAACTATTAAACTATGTAAGAACAAAATGGGCATTTTCAAAGACATTTATTCGATAATAATTTCTACTAGTTTTACTAGGCAAATGGTCTTTCTCTTAATAGGGCACGAAGTAATTCCAAATTTGTTTGTATTTTAGGTGAATTGATGGGTAAATTTTCATTTTTTATGGAATCAATTATATCATATAATATATATGTTGCAATATGGAAATCTATTGTATAACCATCTGGATACATCGATTGGAGGTCTTGTTCTACTCCAATTTCAGTTAGAGTTTTATCATATTCGTATATAAATTTCATAACTTTATTTTTTGTTGAAGTAAAAGATTTAGTACTTTTATATTCGGTTATAACATCAAGAGCAAAATAAGCACCAATATCCTCGCATCTATCTCTATTAGCTTCTATAAATTCTGAATTAAAAACATAAACTTTCACTTTTTCGCAATCTTGTTCAGTTAAACTGGAACGGTCTGAAGATGAATCAATAACCATTTTTAAGTTAGACTTATGAAAATCACCATGAATAACAGCAGAACCCTTGGATTTTTGTAAAATAGCTAAGGAGGGAACAAGGAGATCAATCAATTCTTGTTCTAGATCCTCGTTGTTCAATAAAGAGATCAAAAATAGAATGACCGTTTTATAAGGTTCAACATCAATTTCTTTTGCTCCTATCCCATGAATTAAGGCCAAGGTTTTTGCTGCGAGTTTTAATGAATCATCTTCTGAAATGTTGCTTTTTACGTCAATCCCTAAACCTGCTTCATAGATAATACACTTGTTTTTTGCACTTTTATAGATAATAGGAGGAACTAAAACACAAGGATAGTTTTTCAATGAGGAAGCTAAAATTTCATAATTGCTAATTTCTTTGATATAAGCCTCTTCGTCCTTACTGAACTTTACTATTAAATAAACGACATGTTTACCCAATTCAGATTCTAAATTATATGTTACAAAGTGTGTTTTTGAACGAGAGGAACGAAAATCCTGGGAAGTAACATCAACAATGGATATTTGATGGGGAGTAGCGTTTGTTTCTTTTTCAACAGATTGCTTAAAGTATTCTTTTAAACTCTCTCCAATTATAGTAAGTATTCTTTTCAGTTTTTCAAAATCTTTTTTATTGTTTGGAGAGTTATTTGCTTTTTGCATTTAATTCAACTTATAGATATAATTCAAACTTATAAAAGCTTTATGTGTTTACTATGGGGTAGTGTCTAGTTTTTATACCACCTCCTAGGCAAAAAGGAATTAAGGGGTGGGTGTCCAAGGCTCTGGTGGGGGCGAATGAAGTTATAATAAAGCATAAAGAGAGTAAGAAAACCAGAGAGATGATCGGAGCCATAAATAGCTCGAATAGAACAGGTACAGTGGAGAACAGAGTGAAACCAACGATAGGTCTTAAGACTGGCATTAAAGCGCTCAACATATGACCGTATACCACCACTAACAACAAGATGATTAAGCCCGAGACGAGATAGATAGGATAGAATAGCAGGAACCAGCATCAGTGACGACGATACGTGGTTTTGAGGCCCAACAGCGGAACCAATAACGAAAAGTTAGTAAGCACTCGAGGACACTACTACCTTTACTGTTTACTCTAATGGAACATATGTTATTTCAGTCTCTGATCTTACTGATTTTGGTAAATATCAGTTAGTAGTATTATTAACCTTAGATGGTTACGTTGATCAAAGCTTCACTCTGAACATTTTACTTTTAGAGAGAGAAACAACATTGAGTTCAACTACAGGAACTAGCCTACAGATTTACACAATTGATACCTTGAATCTATTTTTAGAATACAAAGACAAAAATACTGATACAGCAATAGAAGCAGATGATAATCAAATTTCTTTTGCTCAAGGAACAGGAAATGAAACTTTAACCCTCAGTTTTTACTTTGAATCAATAAGTTACAATGGTTACACAGTCACTCTTCATTCTTTCACTTTTGACCCTAATGAAGCTACTGCAGCAGGATATGTATTTGTTTTCAACATTACACTTTCAAAATTTGGATATTCTAACAATTCAATTATAATCTATTTAAGAGTTGATATCAATCCTTCTGATATTCAGTGCCTAGAAGATAGTATACTTATTGATTCTTCACAACAAGCATCTTTTACAATTTTCTATATTGATACAGTTTCTAATACAAACATTACTGGTGCGTTCATTAGCGTGTTACAGTTAAATGGTTCTTCTTCTGATATCGATTCACTTTTAGCTTATAGTTCTACACCCTTTTACATTGTCTATATTGATCCTGATAATGTAAATGCTGTAGATAAGACCTTTATGTTTAATGTTACACTCTATAAGGCGGGATATGAGAATCAATCTTACATTATTTACCTAACCGTAGTGTATAATCCCACCACAATTAGTGCAGAAGAAACAGAAAGTACCATTTTTGCGGATCAAGTCGCAGAATTTACACTGTATTATATAAATGATAAAACAGATACATATATAGAAGATGCTTCAGTAACCATTGAAATTGTCAATGGTTCAATGTATATAGAAGAATATTATGCTACAGGAACAAGTCCCTATATGTTTATATTAACCCTTATGATTAAAATTCCTCAGATTTAACTTTTGAAATAAGAATCACAATATCAAAAGGAGGATATAAAGAACAATCTATAGTACTTTATTTGCATGTAAAGATTCATCCTACAAGGATATTCTCCTCTAGTAGCACTCAAACAATTTATGCAGATGAAACAGCAGATTTCACTGTTTATTACTGGGATACTTACAATGTTTTAATTGAAGAAGCAAACCATACAGTAGAACTTACTCTTGGTGATTCAATAGATGTTGAAGGAGTAAGTTTGTTACATAACCAAGTTCTAGATGCTTACATTATCTCTTTTGATTTTAATGACTTTACAGTAACAAATGAAACATTTATTTTTAACATTACAATGTGGAAACCAGGATTCGAAAATCAATCAATAATACTAACGGTAAAAATCCATGATTTCATTAGATATGAATTAAGCATAAACATCGATAGCGATACTATTCAACTTCTAAGTACAGTAACATTTACATTAATTCTAAAAGAAGCTATTATACAGTTACTTGCTGATGATAATACAAAATTAGCTTATTCTCCTATTGGAGAAAATGTAACTTTAACTTTATTCCTTCTCGATAATGCTAATAATATCATTGAAACATCTACATTTAATATTACAATAAGTGATATTCAAAATGGTAATTATATTGGTCAATTCAAATATAGAGTTGAAAATTGGAAAGCTAAAAGCCTTAAAATAGAGTGCACATATCTTCCTAAACAATCAAATATTGTTTCAACAACGAACTTCGATCTAACTTTTGAAATAAAGTTTCCATATTTCAATGATCTTTTCTATGAATATCTATCTTACATGATTGCAGCAATTTCAATAATTGCCGTAGCAGCAATAACCTTGGCTGTTTATTTTGGAGTAGTTCGTCCCAAAAAACAAAGGCAACAAGCAAAAAGAAAACAATATTGTGATACTGTGTCAAATATACTTCAAAGCGTCACATCCATAAAGAAAGTTCTTGTTGTTCATAAAGATACTAGCTCTCCTGTTTATGAATTAGACTTAGGTTCAGATATGAGAGTAAGTTCAGCGCTTGTGACTGGATTTTTGCAAGCTGTATCCACAATGGCAAAAGAGATTACAGGAAAAGATAAAGATGTTGTCAAAAAGTTAGATTACGGAGATTTAATTGTTACTTCTGCAGGCACAAAGAACTATATTACTTACATTTTCTCAGATAGAGAACTTTCAGAAGATATAACAAATGGTCTAAAAGAGTTCGTAAAATACTTTGAGAAAAGATTTTCTCATGTTGCAGAAAACTGGATTGGTTCCTTAGATGAATTTAAAAAAGCAGAAAAGGCAATTTTGCGTAATTTAACAGAGCACTTATATATTTGGACATTATATCCTATAACTACTAATCCAACAATGGAAAAAGAAGTAAAGAAACTAGGTCCAATGAGCCAAAAAATAATTAAATTCGTTAAAGATACAAAAGAAGTAACAATAGGAATAATACTTCAATATTTCAACAGGTGGCCAAAAGAAGAAACTATTTCACTTGTCTTTGCTTTAGTTGAAGATCATTACCTTCTTACAAAGAGAATATAACACTTTTTCTTTTTGTCTTTAATGTTAACTTTATTAATTAACCTAATTCTCTTTTTTTAGATTATAATGAAAAAATGGGAAGGATATGCGATCCTTTGCGATATGGATGGTGTCATTATAAGTATAAAAGAGAGATGGATAAACCCCTTTGAAAAAGCATTAAGAAAGGTTAAAGAAGATATAGATGAACATGCTCTGAGAGAACAAGCTCCATCTTTACTTCTAACACATGGAGGAAGAAGTAAAAAAATATGGTTAAGAGCAATTTTCAAGGTTTGTGGTTATGCGGGTTTGTCTAAATTTCAATCTTTTAGAGTGCTAATAAATGTTGGTTTAATGCTTTTAAAACCTAAAAACTTTAAAATTGTTCCTTTTGATGGAGTTGAGGAAACTTTAGAAAAACTAAAAGGTTTAGGATTTAAACTTGCTTTAGTTACAACGGCTTCGAATTTTACCATAAGGAGGTTAAAAAAACTATATCCTGAAATTCATTCTAAGTATGACTTTATTTTCACGAGAAATGATGTAAAATTTACTAAACCCTTTCCAGACCAATTAAATTTAGCAATTGAGAAATTAAATGTTGATAGAGATAAGTGTGTTATGATTGGGGATTTGATGACTGATATTCTAGCTGGTAAAAATGCAGGAGTTAAAACTGTAGCTATCCTTAGTGAATACCCATTTATTACTGAAGCTCTTTTATCATCAGTAGAACCAGATCATATGATAGAATCATTTTCTTTACTTCCAGAGTACCTAGATGACATTTTTACAAATAAATAGCTAAATAGCTAAAATTTCTAATGCACTAATATATTTTTCCTAGTCTATCATAAGAAAAAGTTCAAAAACGCTATTAAAAACGCTAACATGTAAGAATGAAAAGGCAGTTTAGATTTCCGGAAGCTCTCCTCTATCAATCGACCTATGTTTGGATAAAAGATATAGGAAGAGGTGTTTACGCAATAGGGATTACAGATTATGCACAATATTTGTTAGATGACATTGTCACAATTTCATTACCTGTTGATGACTATGTAGAACAAGGTGATGAACTAATTTCCATTGAATCTATTTACGAAACAATTGAAATTGAAAGTCCGTTCACAGGTAAGATTGTAGAAATAAATGACGATGTAAAAGATAATCCTGAGCTCTTAAATGAAGACGCCTTTGGTTCATGGATCTTAAAAATTGAAATTAGCGATGAAGAAGAATTAGATGATTTATATACAGCTGATGAAGTTTTTGATCTATTTCAAGAAGAACTGGAAGAACAAGGGGATGAAGAATTAACAAAAGAATTTGGTGCCTTTGTACAATTTAACGACGACAATGAAGATGGATGGGTCTAATTTACTTCTTTTAAAAAAAGAAACCAAAGATTTTTATATTAAACTTTTTGTTGAGTTGTAGATAATAATAGAGGACTTGATGCCTTGGAATTTCGATAGCACTATTATGGAAATCTGAATTAATTGTAAATTCTAGTAGAACAATTTTAAAAGTCCTTAACTATTTTGGAGTGTTAGGAGTATGAACAACGATAAGGAATCTATTTTTTTACCACCAGAAGCTATTTTGATTTACAAAATAATTAGCGAAAAAAAGGAACTAGAAATCAATGAACTTGAGAACATTTCAAAACTTTCTAGAGGAAAAATTGAATACAACCTTCCTTTTTTGCAAAAACACGATCTATTGGACAGAAAAGAGAGAATAAACAAATACTGTTCTTTAACAAAGGAAGGAGAAGAAGCAGAGAAAAATCAATTGATTGAAAGAAGAATATACAACTTAATTAAAGAGAAAAAGAAAGTATCCTTTGCTCAACTTGGAGATTTTATTAAAGCAGACAAAAAAGAATTGAATGCAGGAGTAGGTTTACTACGAAAACTTGATGCCATCACAATTGAAAAAGGAGAAATAAGTATAAAACTGCCAGAAAAAGATATTAACCTTGAATTACAACAATATCTCACTAAAATAAAAAAAGAGAAAGTGAGTTATTCAGATAAAATTTCTCCCCTTGTTAAAAGAGGATTAGTTAATGTAATTGAGGAGAAACAATCATTTTTGATTATAAAAGTTCCTTATTCAAAAATAAAGTCCAGAATTAAAGAATTAATTGAAGTAGGAAGATTGTCTTCAAATATGTTAAGAGATGGAAGTTGGAGAAAAACTCAATTGAAGGCATATAACCTAAAAGGGCAACCCCCCACTTATTTTGTTGGGAGAAAACAACCTTATGCAAGATTCATTGATACTGTTAAACAGAAACTTGTTGCTTTGGGTTTTCAGGAGATGAGAGGGCCTATAGTAGAACTAGAATTCTGGAATTTCGATGCCTTATTCCAAGCTCAAGATCACCCAGCTAGGGAGTGGTCAGATGTTTATAGAGTTTCAAACCCTAAACACGGTAAGCTTCCTAAAGAAGAATATGTTACTAATGTTCAGCAAGCTCATGAAAATGGGTATAATACAGGAAGTAAAGGTTGGAGATACAAATGGGACCCTAAAAAAAGCTCAAGACTGGTTTTACGAGCACAAGGCACTTCTGTCAGCGCTCGAACTCTAGTAGGTTTGAAAATTCCCTCAAAATACTTTAGCATTTCTCGATGTTACAGACCAGATACTGTTGATGCTACTCATCTTTCTGAATTTAACCAAGTTGAAGGTATTGTAGTTGATCCTTCTATAACTTTCAGAGATCTTTTAGGAATACTAGAAACGTTTGCCCTAGATGTTGCTGGAGCAGAAGAATGTACATTTAAGCCCGATTATTACCCCTTTACTGAACCTTCTGTTGAACTTAGCGTTGTTGATCCAAATCTTGGAAGAATAGAATTTGGAGGAGCAGGCATCTTTCGTCCAGAGGTAACCAAACCATTTGGTATAGATGCACCAGTAATAGCTTGGGGTTTAGGAATTGATAGACTGTTCATGGTTAAGTACGGAATAACAGACATCAGAGAGCTATTTAGTCACAAAATGGAGTGGTTACGTTCCACAAAAATGGTATAGGTGAAAAAGATGGTCACTATAAAAGCAAGTTATACTAAAATGTTAGAAACTCTTGGGAAGAATCTTCCAATAGAAGAATTGGATAGACTACTTTCTTTTGCCAAATCTGAAATAGACGAATATGTAGAAGAAGAAGATATGCTAGTAATAGATGTAAAAACAAGTAACCGTCCAGATTTATGGATTCCTGAAGGGATGATAAGAGAGATAAAAGGCATATGGGGAGAAGAAAAAGGTATTCCAAAGTTAGAACTAAAAGAAAGCGATTATAAAGTTATTGTAGATCCAAAACTATCTAAATCCAGACCCTTTATTGCTTGTGCTATTGCAAAAAATGTCACATTAACAGATTATAATATCAAACAACTAATGCAATTATCAGAAAAAATTGATCATTCCTATGGAAGGAGAAGAAAAAGATCTTCTATTGGAATGTACAACTTATCCATGATAAAAAGCCCTATTGAATATAAAGTAATTGACAAAAATCACAAATTCATTCCTCTTGGTTATACAGAACCACAATATCTAGAAACAATTTTAGAAACTCATGAAAAAGGAAAGGAATTTGGCTACATTGTCAAAGGTTATGGCCATTATCCTATTCTTTTATCAGCAGATGGATTAACACTCTCTATGCCTCCAATCATCAACAGCAATGATGTAGGTAGAGTTACAGAAGAGACAACTGATATGTTAATTGAAGTAACAGGAACTCACCTTGGTACAGTACATGTCGTCTTAAACATTCTATGCCAAACATTAGGAGATTTAGGAGCAGAATTATATAATGTAACAATAGAATACCCAAAAGAGATATTGGATAAAACTATAGTTACACCTACAATAGAATATGAAGAAATTAAAATTAACCTCAAAGAGGTAAACAAATATCTGGGAACTAAACTAAAACCGAAAAAGGTGGAGGAGGTATTAAACAAAAGAAGATTTGATGTCAAGAAAATAGAAAAAGACATGATGACAGTACTTATTCCTCCTTATAGAACAGACATTTTACATTGGGTTGATATTGCTGAAGAAATCGCAATTGGCTTAGATTACAACAAAATGGGACCTACAAAATGGAAAGTCCTTACAACAGGTGGGCTTTTACCTGAAACAGAAAGTGAAAACATTGTAAGAGATATACTTGTTGGAACTGGAGCAATAGAAGTAATAACAAACACCTTAACTGACCCTGAGATTCTAACAGCAAATGTTAACATTGAAGAAGACAATTTTGTAAAGATTTCAAATCCAGTAAGCAAAAACTATAGTGTTATTCGAAATATGATTTTCCCAAATTTAATAAATGTACTTTCTAAAAACACTCATGAAACATATCCCCAAATAATCTTCGAAGTAGGAGAAATTGTAAAGTTAGAAGAAGGAAGAACTTGGACACAAACAAACGCAGCTTATATGCTAGCGGACACAGAAACAAGCTTTGAAGATGCCCACAAGGTCCTAGATCAAATGATGAAATTACTAGAAACTGATTATAACCTCATAGAGACTGAACATCCATCGTTTATTAGGGGCAGATGCGCAGAAATACAAGTTAATGGCAAAACTTGCGGGATCATTGGAGAGGTTAATCCAGAGGTTTTAGAAAAAAACCAGATATGGATGCCTACAGTAGGTTTTGAAATAGAATTACCATTAATTCCCTCTTTAGAATGTAAAAAGAAGTATACTTATTGATCATTTCTCTTCTTTCTTTTTGTTTTCATTTTTTATAATTAACAAAATACGTTCCCATATAGAGTCTAGCAATGAGTGAATAACTCTTTGTTGATCTTGTGTTTCAATAATAGAGATTCGATGTCTATTTGCTTCTTCAACTAGATATCTCTGAATAGTTCGTATTTCCTCAAAAGCATTAATATATCGTTCTGCGTTTCTTTCTACAACTTTTAACCCCCTCCTCTTGAAACGTTCAAGATGCTCATGCTCATCTTTTAAGTGGAGAAGAAAAAGCATTACATGAGGTTGGGTTATTGTTTCTGTTTTAAACAAGTTAGGAGATAAATGGACACCTTCAATAATTGTATTTTCTCTAGAATACATAGCCGATTCAATGATAGCCTCAACACCCACAATGACTAATCTACTTTGTTCTTCAAACCCAACAATACTTCTATCTAAAATTGGGTTTATTTCAGGTTTTAAGTACTTATAAGCTTCATATGAGCTCCCATATAACTCTGGGACTAGTTTTTTTGAAATACTTTGCCTTAATATCTCTCTTACCATATCAGTTCCAATAATATTTGTTATTTCTAGCCTTCGGGAGAGCAATGAGGCAATTGTGCTTTTTCCTATTCCAGGCACTCCAGCTAATAAGATAATAATTGGTTTATATACTCCCTTTTGCTCAAAAGCAATGTATCTCTTAGCATATAAAGGATTAAATTTTTCGAGATTATCAATAATTATCTGAGAAAAAGCTTCTTGAGAGAGTGTTTTGTCTGTTTTTCCTACTTGTAATTCGATTTGGGTTGCTAGTTCATAAGCATTAATTTCATCTAAGCCTATAGCATAAAAAGTACGAGAAAGAATACCCTTAGAAAAAATAGTTTTTCTTCCTGATTTTGTCCTAAATTTAATAAAGTTAGATGAAGGTTTACTCATTGATAATCTTAGGTTTTAAAAGTATAAAAATCTGATGAGAGTTAAATCATTTTATAAAAAATTCCTAATTTGATAGAAAAACAAAGTAAGTTAGTTAAAACATCAAAACTTTATTATATAAAAAATTTCAATTTTTTTTTAATATGAACTTTGAATCCCCAATATACGTGAAGAGAGAGCAAGCAAGTTATTTATTTAGCAGAGGGATTCTGGCTACAAGACTAGAGGTTATAGGTCTTGAGTTTCAACAAGCTTATGAATTATCTAACAAGATATATCTAAAAATCAAAAAATTATCTGAAAATACAATATCCAAGAATAAATTAGATGAATTTGTTTATGATTCAATTAAAGAAAAATATTCTGAAAAACTAGCTGAAGAATACTTAACAATCGAAAAATTAAGAGATACAAATATACCTTTGTGGATTGTTATTGCAGGAGCTATTGGAGTGGGAAAAAGTACATTATCAAGGAAAATCGCTTCAGACTTTGGGATTAGGCATGTAATTGGAACAGACATAGTAAGAGATATTTTAAGAAAAACACTATCTAAAGATATTGCTCCACAGCTGCATTCTCCTTCATATTTAGCTTATAAAACATTAAGACCAATTTATAGTACACGTTACGATGAAGTGATTATTGGTTATGAAAATCATTCAAAATATGTTAATATTGGAATCGAAGCTCTGTTAAATAGAGCTGCAATGGAAAACATTTCAATAATTATTGAAGGAGAACATTTACTGCCTTCTTTTTTTGACAAAGAAACAATAAAAATTTCAAATTTAATCTACATCACTATCTCTTTAGAAAATGAAAAGATGCATTTAGAAAATTTAAGTTCACAGTATTCTAGAGAAAAAGAAGAGCTAATTAAAAACTTTAAAAATATTCGGAAAATTCATGATTTCCTTGTCCACGAAACAAAAATCAGAAAGTTACCTGTTATCGAAGCTAAAGATAAAGATGTGGTACTTGCAAATGTGAGAAAATATATTATTGAAAAAGCTAAAAAGATAGTTTTCTGACTTAAATGACATATAGTTAAAACACTAAAATTGAATATCTGAGTAGTGAAACAAATGCTAACAGAACAAGTTTGTTTAGAATGTATAAAGAAAACTGCTGATAGAGCAATTGATAGGCTAAAAAAAAATGAAATTCGAAAGGAAAACATCCTAAACAGTATTAACCTATTTTTAGACAAAGTTGATAAAAAATATTCTCCAATTGAAATAAACTTTGAAGTCTTCAATTTAATAAGCTCGCTTTCAGAAATATATGACCCCTTGAAAGAATTAAAAGAACAAGCAAATCTTAATGCGAATCAAGTTTTACCGTATATAAAAGAAGAAGAGAAGAAGTCAGAAGATATTTTATTTTCTCTTATTAAAGCTTCAGTCGCAGGAAATATTATAGATTTCTCTATTGATAAAGAAGTAAATTTACTAAGCACCCTAAAAAAAGTACTAAACAGTAGTTTCGCAATAAACGATTATGATCTATTCCTTGAAAAGTTGCAAATAACAAAAAAGGTTCAACTTTTGACAGATAACGCGGGTGAAATTATTTTTGATTTAGAATTATTATCTTTTCTGCAAAAAAGATTTAACAAAAAGATAGTGATAATAACAAAACGCTTTCCTTTCTCCAATGACATTACACTAAAAGAAGTTAAGAGGTTAATTAAGAAAGTAGAATTAAAGGGAAAAATAATTAGCATTAATAATAAAAAGTATCGAAGTTACAAGAAAAAAATAAAGAAGAAATTAGACAGCAAGGCAGTAGTTATAAGTAAGGGACAAGGTAACTATGAACTTTTATCAGATGAAAAATTGAATATCTTTTTCCTTCTAATGGTTAAATGCCCAGTTATTGCCAAAAAAATTGTCTGTAATGTTGGAGATGTTGTCTTTTTTCAAAAATAATCTCATAGCGCCAAACTATTAAAAAATAATATAAATAAGCTAATTTTAATCGAAACAATGGGATATCTATTTATTGTAAACCCTCACTCAAGAAATGATGAAGTCAAAAAGAGATGGCCAATAATAGAAGATGAAATTAAAAAAAGAAACTTGGATTATCAAGTAGAATTTACAAAAGGAAGAAGACACGCAACTGAAATAACAAAGGAGCACATAAATGATTTTGACGTTTTTGTTTCTTGTGGAGGAGATGGAACAGTTAATGAGGTTGTGAATGGTCTAGCTGAAACAAATAAAGTTCTTGGAATGTTACCTTTAGGAAATGGAAATGATTACGCTAACTTACTTCACGTTAGGGGTTCATATGTTCAGACCCTTAATATTCTTGAAGAGAACAAAATAGCAGAGTTAAGCCTGGGGGTAGCCACAGCAGATACAAAACACTATTTTGTTAATATAGCTGAAACAGGAATTACATCAATTATTGCTAAAGCATCATATACAGAATTAAAATGGATAAAAGGATTACCTAAATATTATATTCTCGGATTGAAGAAAATTTCTAGCTACAAATCTGTCCCAGCTTATATAAAAGTTGACGATTATGAAAGAAAAACTAAACTGATTCTTTGTGCTGTAGGTCTTGGTTACCGTTTTGGGGGAGGATTTAATGTTTTACCTGGAAATCAACCATATTTTGGTGATTTTCAAGTTTGTATTGCCGGAGATGTTCCTAAAATAAAATGGTATTGGATGATCAACAAAATAAAAAATGGAACACATGGAAATATTAAAGGTGTAGATATTATAAGAGGTAAGAAAATTGAAATAGAAACTGAAACACCATTACCTATAGAAGGAGAAGGAGAGGTGTTCAGTGAAAATTCAACCACAGCAAAATTTGAGTTATCACAATCAAAGTTAAAAATCATTGTTGGAAAAGAATTCTTAAAAAATAAAATTGAATTCGAAACAAGAAATAAAAAATAAAAATATTCAACGATTTTGATTTTTAACAAAGTTTATTTTTCTAAAATCCCTTAATATTATCAACAACGATACTCTGAGGAAAATTTAATGCACAAGGGGTTTATAACTAAAGAATTAACCAATGATGAAATAAGTCACAAAAAAATATTCATTAAAGTAGAAGACAGAATTTTGTTTCCTCATGGTATTTTTTTTATTGACTACCTAGACAATTCCTTTGGAGTTTATTTATCCAATAGAGGATTTTTAGAAGGATTAGAATCATGGTTTGAAGAATTTCCTTCTTTAAAGAAGGGAGACATTGTTATTATCGCTAAACATAGCTCGGGCTTTTCTTTGAACACAACCTCACCAGTTGTTCAGTCTCAGATTTCTTTGATAATGGAAATGCAAAGAGTACAAATGTTGACTGAAGAGGATATTCTATGTCCAAACTGTTACTACTCCTTAGAAAAAGAAAAACTCCCTGAAGATTCTCCTCACTTATTAAAATTAAAATGTGGGCGTTGTGGATTTATTCTTATAAAAACCAAAATTTAACTTTTAAAAGAAATTTTAGTAGAAAATTATTTAATCAACATCATATTATTGGATATGTTAAACAATGCATGTTGGATTTATCATCCGAGAATTAACCGAGGAAGAGATTAACCATAAGTGCTTATATGTTTTTGAAAAAGACAGAATACTTTTTCCTAATACAGGAGTTTTATTTTTTGTTGAATCCTATGAAGAGACATATGGAGTAAGAATAGATCAAGATGGATTTCTTAGAGGATTAGAAACATGGTTTACAAAATATCCTCATAATCCTGGCGATACGATAATCATCGCAAAAACTTCTGAAAGTTTTTCTTTAAGTAGTTCTTCTGAGCTCATTCAACAAATTATTGGAGAATCATATGAAAAAGTTCGTGTTGATGAAATGGATGAGAAATCAGAAGCATGTCCAAATTGTCAATATCAACTAGAAATGGCAGCTAAAAAAGAAGAACGAATCATTTTCAAGTGTGCACGTTGTGGATTTACAATGGTTAGAAAAATAAAAGATAATGAAAATGAAGAAGATTAAGTTTTTTATTTTAGGTGTAAAAAAACAGTGCACTCCCGATAACTCCTAAAATAAGAATTAAGAAAACTGAAGTAATAAAGACATTCTTTGCTTTTTCTATTTTCAAGCATCTAGAACATAATAAAAGTTTAACATTTTGCGGCTTTTGAGGAGAAAACATTGCTGAAATAGCATTTGTTTTCCAATATTCATTAGTGCATGAAGTGCAAATAGGCTTATAACATCTATTACATCTTGTCTCGGCATTGACCTCAGTGTGAATATAACATTTTTCTTCCATCATTATCAACCAAGTTATTAAAGCCTCAGAAAAAGTCGTTTCATCATTGTTCAGTTCGTTGCAACTTCATCATAGGCATGTGAATTTTTTCCATAGTTTTAAAACCGTTTCTCTTCTACTCATTTTAAACACTAAATGAAATTGGATCTGTGAATACAGTCTATGAAACTACATAACAAAAACAAGTTTTGGAGCCCCGGAGGGGAATTGAACCCCTGACCTGCGGATTACGAATCCGACGCTTTACCACTTAGCCACCGAGGCTACGTATTCTTTTCTGAAGGTTTCTTTGTTTTTGTTCTCTTTTTAATTCTAAAAATTTTTTCATTTATGATACTGTAGGAAAAAACGAGACGATTTATAAGGACTGTAATTTTTTTCATATCATCAAAGTATTACAACCTCATTTATTTAGACCCATATTATTCATGATGGAGGAAATGATACACAATATTTGGATTGCTAAGGATACTGGTGAATGTCTATATCATAGAAGATTTAATGATGACATCAACATAGATGAGAATTTAATAACCAGCTTTCTCTCTGCAATTGAAATTTTTGCTCAAAATGTCGATTCTGGCTGTGAACAGCTTGAAACAAAAAGGTACAAATTCATCTATGCACAAACAGATAACACTGTCACAGTTGCTTGTATTGACAAAAATGATGATGATACCTATATCAAGAAAGAAGTAGAAGCAATTCAAAATGAGTTTAAATCCCGTTTCAGTAAAATGTTAGAAAATTGGAATGGAAGAGTAGAGTTATTTAGTACAATGGATGAATTCGTCGATAAAAGATTATCTTCCTTTAATTCCATTCTTGGTTCGTTTAAGAATAAAAAACTGGAGCTGAATGAGATGATTATTAAGCAAAAACCTAAATTAAAACTCAGTCCTCAGCAAGAGAAAGTCATATCACTGATCAGATATAAAGGGACAGCCACGTTACAGGACATTTGTAAATGGATGAAATTAACTGAGCCAGATGCAGAAATAGCTGCAAAGAGCCTTTTACACAATAATATTATACGTGAGGTTACAGGCGCTTAACTATTTCTTTTTCTCTTTTATTTCCTTCTTTGGTGAAGAGTTACTCATCCACTCAGGTTCAGTTTGTTTTCCAAATTCTTTATTGAATTCTTGAACTAAAACTCTAGCTTGTTTAGCGGTATTTACTGTCATTATTTGTTTTTTATAAACATCTATTCGTTTATTGCAATAGGGACATTGCTTTGTTTTCTGTCCTGTTTTGCAATAAGAGAATTTTCCACAATATCTGTTTGAACAACGTACTATTGTATACACACTTTTCACTGTCCAATGATTGTAACTGCGACTCTTCGATGTCTGCTTCTCACATCTAGACAAATAAAAACTGGTTGTTGCCATGTTCCTAACTGTAACCGTGAATTATGAATAGATAAAGATAAACTTGGACCAATTAAACTTGCTCTTAAGTGTGAATGAGCGTTTGAATCAATCATGTCGTGTTTATATCCCGCACCTTTTGGGACTAGTTTCTCTAATATCTGTTTAAAGTCACTTAGTACTCTTGATTCATACTCTATCGTAGTTAAAGCTCCCGTAGAACCTATTACATTTGCAGACAAAATACCATTCTTTATTTTTGATTTAGAAACAAGATCTTCAAACATTGAAGTTAGATCTACAATAGTTATTTCTCCTTTTGTATCAAATTCTAGTATTTCAGAATAGACATTCATTTTCTCTTCAAATATTGTATAGCATTATCTTTTTTAATTCTTGGTTTTAATTAAAAGATTGATTTTTTTCAAAAATCGTAAAAATGTTTATTATCTTTCATACGTAAATAAATTGGATAATATGGTAATACAAGAAGAGAGTAAGGACATCATAGAAGACTCACCTTTTAACCGCCTTGTTCTTGCAGAAATGGAGAGAGAACGACTTTACTCTACATTTGCTTTAGTTGACGAATTTAATGAAATTGCGTCTTCATGGTTAGAATTTTCAGATTTTTGTGCAAAATCATTATTTAATTTAACAAATTTATCATTTCTTCTCTATGAGCGGTATCTTGATGAATTTAATAGAGATAAGCAACAAATAGAGATAAATTTTGAACGTAAAAGCTTCATTATTAAGAGAATAGAAAATCTGCAACAATTCCAAATGGAAGCAGCTATTTTAATGATTCTCTATGCAGATATTGTTAACACAGGCATTTTTGAGTCTAAACCTGCAGAAAATTTTTGTTATTTAAACATTGAAGGATATAAGGTTCTTGAGAAAATCTCTTCTACATATTTCGATTCTACTCATCCCAGGGCCTCATCAATTGAAGATATTATGGTAAAGTTATTTACAATAAGTCAAAAAGTCCAAATTGTGAAGATACTAAATGATTCGCCAATTAAAAAAGCAAAAGAACCATCTTTTATTCAAGAACAACTTGAGTTGGAAAGATTATTAGCAAGTTTTGAGTTTGATTTTATTGCTAAGTTAATAGAAGAACTCGGAAAAAGATGGTGGTGGTATGACCCAATTGCAATACATTTTAGCTATGAAAGAGCAATGAAACACTTAGAAAAATCTCTTTCCCTTTTAGAACATAGTGAGGAAAATGTTCTACAAATTAAAGAAGAAATTAAAAATAAGATCTCAACAATAGATAAAATTTGGAGAAATAAAGCACTAATTGATCACTTTTATAGAATCACATTAGAAGCAGCTAAAAAAGACAACTTTGTTGCAAGCATCGAATACCTAAACTTAATTTTAGGATTAATCGATGAAATCATTGAATATTTTCAAAACAATAATGAACATTTAGAAAGCGAAGAACAATTTTATGAAGAAATAGAAGAACGTAAAAACGATTTAAAAGTTTTTCATATTGTTGTCAGACTAGCTCTTTCTGTAGCTGAAATCATAAACAAACAAACCTCAATAGATAAAGCATTGTTAGAAAAAAAACTTACAGAAATAGAAAAAATATGCAAAGATTCTTCATTGTTTTCCAATATAAATTACTTCTCTGAAATTATTTATGTTTATCAAGGCTTTGTTCAAACAGCTAGAATTGGTATACTGAAGAAACAAAAAACAGAGAAAATCTTGAATAATGCAATAGCACAATTTGAATACTATATAGTCAAACTTGAGAATAGTTTAACAAAAATTGCTAATGATTTTTATAAGAAAGTCCATAAAGGGACGCTAAAAAGTACTGATTTTAAAAATTACTTAAAAAAGATTGAAGAGTTAAAGTACATCAGTTTCTTTTTACCTAACTTAGAACAAAAACTCAATCTTACACGAGAAATAGAGTCAATGGAATGTTATATTAAATCAATAGCTGCATTAAAACAGTCACAATCCCAAGAGTTGTCTGAAATTGAAAAACTCATCTATTATTCGAAAGCACACTATTTCTCAAATAAAGCTTTAGATTTGTCTCAAAGTAAGGAAAAAGCCATAATTCCTGACAATTGGCTTGAAGAGCAGTTCCTTAAAACTTTCACTGAAGGGAGAGAAGTCGAGTTAAAACTTTTTGAATTATCACGTCAATTTCTTTTTCTAAATAAAGTAATAGATGAAATTGCTTATTGCTTTGACATTTCAGAAAAAAAGAAAGAAAAAATTGAAAATTATGAGACAGTTCTTCAATTTCACTTTAGAAAATTTGAACTCTTTGAAATCATTAACAAACAGATAGAAGAAAATTGTTTAGAATCCCTGAAATACAGAGAAATATCAAATGATATTGTAATTGTAGATAAAAACGTCAATTGGCAAATTATTGAAGCTAAAAAAATATTGGCATCTTCAGCAGACAAATTAATCAAAGCACTTAAAAAATGCGCCCTTGGTTATGCAGCAGATAGAAGTAAAGACAACTATAAAGCAGCTGTTTTATTTAATGAAGGTTATAAGCTGGTTCAGGAAGCATGTAATATTTTAGACCCACTAACTACATATGACAAACAATTTGCTGATTTGGCAAAAACAACTTACGAATTCAATTTGTTTCTAAAGGAACTTGAACGTTTGGAACTTGAGAAGAAAAAAATAAAAGAATTTCCTCTAGAAAAAGTGTTGTCTCTAGTTAAGAAAATAATTTTCTTTTCGTAATACCTTTACATAATCTTTAAAATTTTATCAAAAAATTAACTCACATGAATAGTTTTCTGCTAAACGATGAGGAAAAAAAACAAATACTTTCTAAATACACAGAATTCTCATCTTTACGAGGTGAACCAAATAAAGAATTAGATCAATATTTTGTAACGCAAGATACTAGTTTAAAGAGAGCCTTGCTATTTGAACCAGAAGAATACGAAAGTAAGTGGGTTATTTTTCTAGGAGATATGGATCTAGTAGGTTTTCACTTAGGATTATTAGCAAAACCTAAGGACTTAGCGGTACTTGATATTGATAAAAGAATGCCAGAAATGGTTTTTTCAATGAAGTTTAACTACAAAATTAGATCAGCTCGATATATTAACCATGATTTAAGAATAAGGATGTTGGCAGTATTAAAAAATCAATATGATTTTATTTTCACAGAATCACCTATGACAATTGAGGGCAATGAAGTTTTCCTTTCTCGCGCTGTACAATGTGCAAAAAAAGACGGTAATAGTAGAATAATATTGTCAACAGATGTTAAAGATGAAAAACGAGATGAGTTATACTCACTTTTTGATCAAATGAATCTTGAAGTTGAGCAACATATTAAAGACTTTAACAGCTACTCCTTTGAGACTGCTTTAGGCAAAAAGAACTCTGATTTATTCATCCTCCGCGTTTTAGAAAATTCAAAAGAGAACATAGTCAATCACTATTTAGGCCCAATGTTTTTCAGAGAGATAGAACAAGAAACAAAACCATATAGATGTAAATGTGGGAATATCATAGAAGTAGGGAAAGATGTGTCTTCATTAGATGAACTATACGAAAAAGGTTGCCCTGAATGTGGTCATAAAGAAGTATTTGTTTACAACTCTTCAATTAAATTAGAGTAAATTAGTGAGAAATATGACTCAAGTTCAAACAGAAACAAGATGCGCAAATTGTGATAGGGTAATTAAGCTAACTCCAGAAATTTTAGAATCAGGTTGTCCAGATTGTGGTTCGTTTAAATTTATAACCAAAAGGATTTTAACAGATTTGGAGAAACAACAAAAAGAAGTAAAGGTCTTGATAGATAAAGAAATGAGAGAAGAAGATATTACAAAAGATATATCTTCTATAAGACTGAGTACTGAAGGGACATTTGAAATTGATTTAGAGAAACTGCTCGAAGAAGTAACTGAAAACAAGCCTATAATAACAAGAAATAAGGACGGAACCTATCATGTCAAGTTCCCTGAAAAAAAATAAATTGGATAAGCAAAATTTACTTTTAAATCACAACTTTTAAATCAAGACTAGAAGAAGTAGAAATGAAATAGGAGTACAAAAAAAATGGTCGCTAAAGATCAACTTGATAAGGAAGATAGAATAAAAAAGGGAGTAGAAGAGATTCTAAGCTTCAGAGGATATGAAATTAAAAAAATAAATACAGATGATGATTATATTGATTTTTACGCTGAAAAAACTGATGAAGACGGAGAAGAAACAAATTTAATTGTCAGATTTCCTAGAAAAGCGAGCATAGGAGTAAAAACAATAAGAGAACTTGATCAATATAGAAAAGATGAAGATATTCAAGATGCAATAATTATAGCAGAAGGAGCTTTAACTCACTATGCAAAAAGAGAATGTTTAGAACGAGGAGTGGAAATAATAAGTGGAACAAATCCCCTTTTTAATATCTTTGATCACATAATGGTTCCACTTCATATAAAACTTGAAGATGATGAAGTTGAAGAAGTTTTAAAGAAATATCAAATAAAGAAGCATCAATTGCCAAAGATCCTAGACTCAGACCCTGCGATTAAAGCTATTCAAGCAAACCCAGGAGATATAATAAAGATAATTAGAAACCCAAACATGGGAGAAGCAGGAGTATATTATCGATATGTTATCAGATCTACATCAAGATTAAGGCTAGCAGCAAAAACTCAACGCTCCTCTTTAGAAGAAGAAGTTGTAGAAGACATAGAAGAAGATATAGAAGAAGAACTTTAGAAAAACTTTAGAAAAACTTTAGAAAAACTTTCTTTCTTAAAAAAAGTAAAAGAAGAAATGTGATTTGTTTTTCTGAAAGATTTATTACATCCTTCTTTTCTTTTCATTTAATGAAAGAAAAAGGTAAAATTGTTTTTTTAGGTGGTGGTACAGGAACACCTAAACTTATACAAGGGATTAGGAGAATTATTAATGAAGAGAATATCACTGTAATTACCAATACAGCAGATGATATAACTCTTTATGGTTTATATATATCTCCAGATGTAGATACATATCTTTACCTTTTTTCAAATTTACTTGACACTAAAAAATTCTGGGGTATAGAAGGAGATTCTTATTATACTTATTCATTTCTAAAGAAATTCGACAAAAATGCTTGGTTCACTTTGGGAGATAAAGATTTAGCTATCCATCTCTTTAGAACACAAAAACTTCAAGAAGGGAAGAACCTTTCAGAAATAACAACTATCTTAGCCAATCGTTTAAATATAAAAGCAAAAATTTTACCATGTACAGATAATCATATAGAAACAAGAATTGTTACAAAAAATGGCCATGACATTCATTTTCAAGAGTTTTGGGTACGCGAAAAAGCAAACTTATCTATTAAAGAAATATATGTTAAGGGAATAGAAAACGCGATTATTCCTGATGATATTTTTAGCGAAATTGAGGAAGCAGATAAAATTATTTTAGGTCCTAGCAATCCAATAACAAGTATCGGTCCGATAATTTCGATAAAAAAAATTAGACAGTCATTAAAGAAAAATAAAGAGAAATGCATAGCTATTAGTCCTATTGTTGGAGATAGGGCAATAAGTGGACCTACATGTCAATTTCTTGCAACTAAAAACAAAAATTGCTCAATAAAAGATATAATTTCCCTTTATGAAGATTTTATTACATGCTTTTTTATTGATGAGTCTGATAAGAACATAGAAGAACAAATTAAAAATATCTATCCAAATTTAGATATTCGAAATGAAAATATAGTAATGAAAGATATTAGTATCTCACAGAATTTAGCAAAAACATTGCTTAAGGTGTAAAAATGGAAATCTCTCCACCTATTATTCAATCTGCATTAGCGGGATATACAACACCATCATTCATTCAATCAATATTAGATAATGGTGCGGGTATGGCTACATTTGGAGGTTATTCTTTAGATAAATTAACAAATGAGGGATCAACTGAAATAATTAAGAGAAATAGAAAAGAGATTTTACTCCCACGAGATGAAACTGAATTTCAAAAGTGGTGCAATCTAAATTTAAATGTAAAAAAAAGTTCAGATAAACAATTAATTGCAATTAATTTACGAATATCTAAAATAGACCAAGAAACTTTAAGAAAAATAAATTTTTTATCAAACTTTATTGATATTATAGAATTAAATGCTCATTGTAGACAGAAAGAAATTGTAGAAAGGAGAGGAGGAGAGTATTTACTCAAAGATATTAATCATTTAGACTACATACTAGAAAAAATCAGAAAAACTTCTCCAAATGATAAAAAGATCGGGATAAAAATCAGAGGTTACATTGTAAAAGACCAACAAAAACTAGTGAATGTTCTTGAATCAAGATCTGTTGACTATTTACATATTGACTGCATGGAACCTGGAAAACCCTATGCAAACTTAAAAATACTAAAATCTTTTTCTGAATTAACAGATATCACTTTAATTGGAAATAACTCTGTTAGAAATGTAAAAGATGTTCAACAAATGATTGATGCAGGAGCTTCTGCTGTTTCAATCGCAAGACCTTTAATTACTAACCCTAGTTCTATCAAAAGGTTAATATCAGAATGCAAAAACAAAGGAATTCTAAAATGACCAAGACAGCATTCCTCATTCCATATAAAGGAACAAATAAAGCAAAAACCAGATTAAGAAGAAAACTTAATGGAGAAGTTGTAGATAAACTCCTTTTTCGTCTCTTCGGAGCGGTAATTCAAGAACTATCAGAAATGAAAATAGAAAAGTCTATATACATCTTAACAAAAAACTCTAATCTTCTTCTTAATGAGAATTGTATAAAAATAGTTGACAAAAAAGATGACTTTAATGAAGCTATTGTTGAAGCTGTTAAAGATCTAAGTGAAGAAAATATCATAATCATCATGGCTGATCTTTACAAAATTAAAAAAAAAGAGATTAGACGAATTATTAAATTAAGAAAAAAGTATTCTGTGGTTATTGCACCCTCAGAAAATGATGGAACTAGCATTTTTGCATTTTCTAAAAAATTACTTTCTGAAATAGAATTCTGTTTTGGAAATAATTCTTCATTAATATTTGAAAAACAATTTAAGCAAAAAGGAATAAATTATTTTAAATTACGCTATAAGAATGTTTTTAAGGATATAGATAACCTTGAAGATATTCTTAGTATAAAAAAATTAGCAAAAGAATTAAACTTATTCAACAAAAATTAGGGATAAAAGATGAAAGAAAAAATAGAAAGAGTACAACAGGTTCTAAAAAAACATGAAGTAAATAGTTGGATTGTATTCTGTCACCATGGTTACGACATTCACAGTAAATATTTACTAGAAAAAAACATTACATCAGCCACTTTTATCATGATTAAGCAGGAAAATAAACCCATTGTTATCACCTCTCGAATGGAAGCTATGATGATCAATAATGATGTATATGATGTTATAGCCTATAAAACTCGTAACGAATTAATAGAATTATTAAAAAATTCTTTATCTGGTCTCGAAGATGGGAAAAAGATAGCTATAAATTATGTACCAAAAGATAATTTACTAGATAATTTTTCTATGGATATTCTTCCTGCAGGAACATATGAATTCTTAACTTCGATGAATAATAATATAAATTGGGTTTCAGCTAAAGATATCATTAGAGATGTCCGCAGTGTCAAAACAAAAAAAGAAATTGAAAATCATAAAATTGCAGCTAAACTAGCTGAAGAGTTAATGGAAGAAGCTGTAGAGCAGAAAATTAAACCTGGAATGACTGAAAAAGAAATTAAAGCACTCATTGAATACGAATGTAATAAGCGAGGAGGAATAGCCTTTGAAGCAATTGTAGCTTCTGGTGCAAATTCTGCTATACCTCACCACCATGCTTCTAAAACTAAAATCAAAGAAAATCAAGTTTTATTAATAGATTATGGGGTTTCCTATAATTGGTCAAACAGCGATATAACAAGAACTTATTGGATAGGGAGTAATCCTCCTGAAGAAGTCTTAAGAGCTTATGAGGCAGTTGATGCAGCGAAAGAGGCTGCTTATAAACATATTAAGGCAGGAGTTTTCGCTTCAGAAGTTGAAAATGCGGTAAGAGAAACAATGAAAGAATTTGGCTTCGATCCTGAAAAATATTTTATCCATTCTACTGGCCATCCTTTAGGTATAGAAACACACGATATAGGTGTAGGAATATACAAAGCTTCAGAATCAGTAGCTGATAAACCTCTAATAGAAAATTCTGTAGTAACCGTTGAACCTGGCCTATATTTCGAAGGAAAATTTGGGATCAGACTAGAAGATGATTGTGTGGTTACAAAAGACGGTAGCATAAGATTATCAAATACTCCAAAAGAGATTATTACCCTTTAATATCTTTTTTTTACTATTTTAATAATGTAATACCCGCGTGTTTTTAGGATATTATTTTCTTTTAAGGTTTAATTCACAGTTTCTTATTTTAAGGTGAAACAGTTTGTCTTGGAAAACTTGGTTAAAAAGTAAACCCAAACATATTAAACTTGGATTTTATGGGGAAGTAAATGCCGGGAAGACAACGTTAGCAAATGTTATGGGGATGGATTGGGCAGGACAAGAAGTGGGAAAAGTTTCTGAAATCCCTCACGAAACTAGAGAAATTGCAAAACTAGAAAAAGTTGATTTTAATGTGGATGGGACAAAAATAGATTTAACTTTAATAGATATGCCAGGTATAGCTACAACAGTTGACCCAAAATCATTTGTTAATTATGGATTAAGTGCTGGAGAAGCTATGCAAAGAGCTAAAGAAGCAACAAGAGGAATAGTAGAAGCTATCAAGTATTTAGAGCAAGTTGATGTTGCACTTGTAGTATTAGATTCTACAAAAACACCATTTGATCAAGTTAATTTTACTATTCTTGGGAACTTAGAACATCAGAAGAAGCCATTTATTATTGTCCCAAACAAAATAGATTGCCCTGAATCAGATGTAAAAACAGTGCAAGAAGCCTTTGGTGATTATGAAGTTGTACCTATCTCTGCCTTGAAGAAGGAAGGTATTGACAAACTCTATGATAGTATTGCAAAATTAGCTAAAAAGGTGAAATAAAATGTCTTACAGTGTTGATTTTATTCCAGAAGATGAAACGGGTAGGTTTTCATTAGTTGAAAAAACCAGATATATTCTCTCTCAAGTCATGCGAAATAAAATTCTTATTTTAGAAAATGCACTCACTCCAGAAGAAGAATTATACTTAATCGAGAAAACTATGAATAAGATAGATTATAGTAACTTCGTTGGAATCAAGCTTTTCTCATTTGATTCAGGAGAAGAAAACAGATTCTCAAAAATATTCGGCAAGTCATCTAAAAAACGGTCTACTTACACTATTGTGGCTCCAAATGATGCAGTTTCTGTTGTAAAAGATGAAAGAGGGATTTTATCAATTAGAATTAATGTTTAGTAATGATTCAATTTTCTCTTTCATTTTTTTGTATGATTCCTCAATATTCCCATCAGTATTAATTACAGTTACTTTTTCTGGAGAGTATAATTCTAGCATATCAGTTAAAACTACTTCCATAATTTCTGCTTCTACGTTTTCATCGATTTTTATTTGTTTATAGTCCCTTTCTTTTAAACGTGAGATTAGATTTTTAATTGAACACTGTAAAACAAAACAATGAAAAAGAAAATCTTTTGGTATTTCGACCAAATGACTGTCTAGCACTAACGGAAATTTACTTGTATTAGATTCTATTAGCTTTATGAGTTCTTTTTCCAATTTTTCTTCGTCGACAATTAAAGTATCTAGTTTTTTGTCATAAGTTTCATACAATTCTTTTTCGCGAACGAGATTTGTAATATTAACGACAGGATAACCATCACTTTCTAGTTTTTTCGCTAGAGTTGTTTTTCCTGTTCCAGGAGTACCAGTAATAATTATTGCCTTTTTCAATTTTTTCGCCTACTTTAGCATCTCTTCTGATATTTTTGATTCTTTTTTGAGAGCTTTTAATAGTTTTATCTTTTCAAGCTCACCAGTTCTGAATTTTTTAATGTTATCAACTTGTCTTGTCATCATAAGAAACGCAATTCCGTACAATATTAAGGCTATTTCCAGTCTACTCATAGAAATCCAAGGCATCAACCACATTTCTGGTAAAAATAGTGCAAAGGTTGCAACTAATAAAGTAGTAGCTATATACGCAAGCGCAGCATAACCTACAAATATAATAACTATTGGCCATAAAATCAACCATACAGCGATCAATGCAGGGTTTACCAATATCATTGTTCCAACAATAACTGTAATTCCTCTTCCGCCATGAGAACCGAGAAATAGTGGCCAATTATGTCCTACAACTGCAGCTATACCTGCAACTGTAAGAAGAAATTTACCATCAGTTAATCCAACAAAGTTAACAGGATGCTTTATTAAGATATAAGGGATGAAAATAGCTAGAAAGGAACGAGAAACATCCAAAAGACCAGCGAATAAAGCCCATTTTAATGAACCTGTAACACGGTATACATTTCTCCCACCTACATTTTTTGAACCAATCTTACGTAAATCCTTACCAGTTTTTAATTTTACAATAATCCAGCTAAATGGAATAGAGCCAACAATATAGGCTATAAAAAAAACAAAGACATAATCAACTAGATAGCCCATAATCATTTGTTTTATTTTAGATACTTAAGGTTGTTTATTCTCAAAAGCAATCAAATTTTTAAATTAAAGTTTTTTTATCATTCTTGTTGATTTTAATGAACATCCAAGAGCATATTTTCAGAGCTTATGATATCAGAGGTCTATTTAATAAAGATCTCACTTCTGGAGTGATGTACAAAATTGGATTAGCTGCAGGAACTTATACTAAAAAGATCCTTGAAGAACATGAAATTATTGTAGGTAATGATATCAGATACTCTAGCATTCCTTTAGCTTTTGCTTTTATTTCTGGTGTATTGTCTTCCGGAGTAGATGTCGTCTATGTAGGAACTACGGCTTTCGGACAAACTTTATTCAGAGGATGGGAAAAGAAAAAAGGTCCTATTGCTTTTATCACTGCTAGTCATCTTCCTCCTGAATGGAATGGAATCAAATTTTACTATTCTGATGGAGTAGGATTCCCAGAAGAAGAACTAAAAAAAATAAGAGACTTTTGTTTAAATAATAATGTTGAACTCGCAAGTTGGGATAAAATTGGAAAACTTTCCCAAGAAGATGCTAAAGAAAACTACTTGGAATTTTTCAAAAAGAATTTCCAATTTGAAAACAAAGTAAAAGTTGCAGTGGATTGTGGAGGAGCTAGTACAACTCTTTCTGCTCCAGAAATTTTTCAATCAATTGGAATTAACTTTGTTCCTGTTTTTTGTGAAACTGATCCTAGTTTTTCAGTAAGGCCTTCCGACCCTAAACCTAAAAATCTTGCTGAGTTGAAAAAAACAGTTATAGAACAAAACTGTGACTTTGGAGTGGCTTTTGACGGGGACGGAGATAGAGCTGTTATTGTTGATAATAAGGGAAACGTACTCTCTGCGGATCAAACAGGTATAATAATCGCAAAATATGGGTTGAAAGAGAAAAAAGGAGTTATAATCGCAAATGTTGAATGTTCAAAAGCAGTAGATGAACAATTGTCTCCTCTTGGATATAAAATAAAAAGGATTCCAGTAGGGCATACTTTTTTAACCCTTGAAGCGAAAAAAGAGAATTCACCCCTAGGGATAGAATCATCTGGACACTTAATATTACCAGAATATTTCTTATTTGATGATGCTCTCGTAATTCCTCTAAAAGTGGCAGAAATACTCACAAAATCAGATAAGAGCTTGAATGAACTTGTGCAAGAAATTCCTATTTATCCAATTAAGAAGGAAGAAGTAGAGTGCGAAGACAAAATTAAGTTCGAAGTGATGAAGATTTTCTCAGAAGAGGTTAAGAAAGAATTTTCAAATGTGTCAACATTAGATGGTGTTAGAATTGAATTAGAAAAAGGTTGGGTGCTTATAAGACCGTCTAATACTAGTCCTATAATCAGACTAACAGCTGAAGCCGATACAGAAGAAGTCTTGAATGAGATCACCAGTAGTTTTAAAGAAAGGCTAAGCAAAACAATAGAAAAATACATGGAGAAGGCGAGAGCTTGAAAAATACTAATTCTTTTTTTTATTGTAAGTATTCTTCTCAATGTTTTGAATGTTGTAAAGAGACAGAAATGGTTCTTTCAAATGAAGATATCCTAAGAATAAAAAAACTAGGTTATAAAGTTCAAGAATTTGCCTTATATGAAGATGGTTTTTACATATTAAAGAACAAAAATGGATATTGCGTTTTCTTAAAAAATGGTAAATGTTCTATTTATAAAAATAGACCGGAAGGATGTAAATATTATCCTTTAATATTCGATGTAGAGAGCAACTCTGTTATTATAGATAAAGACTGCCCCAAGAAAGAAAAATTCAACTTAAATAATTACTCATATCTAAGAACTAATGTTTTACATTTTGTTCTTAGACTATTTAAAGAAAAAGAAGAAAGAAAAAAAAGAGAATAGATTTAGAATAATATTGTATTTTAGCTATTATTCATCAGTAAACATATTTTCAAATTTCTTTAGAACACCTGGTAAAGTGGTGTATTCCATTTCACTTAATGGCAATCTACTAGGTTCAAAAGGTCCATGCGCTCGAATGTAGTCTGCAATTTCATTTACTCTTCTTCTAACATGGTCAAAAGAAACATCATCAAACAGATCTACAGGGCCAACAATCTTTCCATTTTTTAATTGGAAACCTAAACTAACTACTCGAGGTGGCCCATCAAATCTGCCATTTTGACTATATTCAAGGCTTACAGGCATCAATGGTCCTCTGTGACTTCCTCTCATCCATCCTGAAACAAGATGACCAAGTGTAAAAGCTTCAAGTACCTCTCCTACAGCTGGAAAACCACTTTGTGATCTCACAATAGCTACCGGATCATCTTTACCAACATATTTTCCAGCAATTAGAGAAAGTTTGTCCGTAGAAACTACTGCAGCTTGTCCTAACTGCTCATTTTTTGAGAAAACTGATTTGATTACATAGTGTCCTGGTGCACCGATTAATGCCAATAGATCATACATCTGTTCAGGACAAGAGAGGGTAAGATATTTGTTATTGTGTATATCCATTATTTTAAACTTGAATCCATCATGTAACTTTGGATCAATAACTAGTCCAGCTGTATTAAAGGGATTGGCAAAAATATTGAAAATAGGGTAGTTGAATGCACCGGGTTCTGTTTTATCCATACCAAAAACAATTATAGGTTCTGCAGGTCTCTCTTCTATCTCCATTTCAGCTACTCCAGGTCCCATTCCTTTAACATTACCTGAAAAAGTATCAGTAAGAAGATCTTGCCCCGCACCATATAAACCATATTCTCTTGCATCTTGTCCAAGTTCCATAAAAATATCCCATGCTAATTTGTGTATTTCTTCACTATTCACACCTTTCTCATGTGTCATGAGAAGGTTTGTATCATCTCCTGCATTAAAGACCATAAAGTCGATAAGCAGTCCATCTTCCTTTGCTTTTTCTAAAAGCTCTTCAGCCTTTTCCATTAAAGGTTCATACACGACTACGTGTCCAGGTGAAGAACCGATATCTGCTTTAATCAAACTAATTGTTGTTTTGGTCATATAATATCACCTTATATTAACAAGTCTTAATATGTATTCGATACCCGTATCGTATATAAACTTTCGCCAACAACGATGTTTTGCCTAAAAAACGCTAAAACTTGTGAAAAATGGACTTATAAAAAAATTGTGAAAAAAGAAAGAAAAAGTTTACAAAAGATCGACAAGGTCAGAAGACCCACCAACAAAACCGACTTTTTGGTGTAAATAATCCATTTCTGTTAATTTATTAGGTTCTAGGCGAGGAACTGTTTCAAGGGTAAACATCTCCTTGTTCTTTGTGATATAGTATCCTTTACCATTGACTTTTGAGAGAATATATAAGTAAGGTAAAATTTCATAGCATAGTCTTAATTTTGGTGAAAAATAGGCGAAAACCCCAGTTTTATCAAGTATGTTATTCATATCTTGGACTAGGCACCCTCCATATCTTAGTTTTCCAACCTTCTTAATCTTATTCACAAATTCTTTTTCTTTTTCTGTAAATTCTTCTTCTTTTCCACCAAAACCATAAACTGGCTTTGAGCTGGGGCTTATTGATAAATCATCTTTCAGTACAAAGAATTCTCCATCAGCGTGAATAAACTGAATATAACCTGCTTCTGTAGCTAAATCAAATCGTAGAAATAGAGTATAACTTACAGTCATAGCTGCTTGTATATTTCCTTGTTTGTCTGTGATAAGAATTATTCCTCCTGGTCCTCTTGACCTTACAATTGATGATCCATCAATAAAATCACCCAAAATGATAAATTCTCCTGTTCCTTCAGTTATATTTTCTGGTGTTGTTTCTTCGCCTAAAAGGAGATAATAGTCCTCTTTTGGTAGTTTTTGTAAGAATAATTCATGGGATGCAACATCCAAGCTTAGTTGCATATCTCCAGAAACGTTTATTGTTCCAGCATATTCTTTTTCGTCTTTAATAAAACTTAGAATTTGTTTCGGGATCTCTAGAGTCACAACAAGAATATCTTTTATTAGTTTTGACAAAGATGAATCTAGATCTGCTAAATATTCATCTAAGGTCGAGTATTTTGTTTTCATTTCAACCCCTTCAGTAAGAATCTATTAAATCATTTGAGGTGATGTATTGATAACAAAGTTCTGCAGTATTTTCCATTTTTAGAGCCTTAATGAATTTCAGCATCTCTTCCTCAGCTTTTTCGATTATTTTTTCTTTTGTTTCTCCTTTTAAATTCTCAATTTTGTTGAAAAATGGTTTCCAAGCCCTTTTCGCATTTGAAGCAAAAACTTTGTGCTCGTCTACTCCTTCTTTCATATAGTTCTCAAGTACCCATGCTCGCATCTCTGAATAGAGTTCTGGTTCTTCTTCTTCTAAAACAGAGTAAACTACATTTTGCCAGTGTGTGCCTATATTTCCTTTGGCTACCGCTCCATGTGGAAATGTTGATTCTATAACATCGATAGGTGTTCCTGTTATTCCATGTTGAGCAATCCTTGTACCAAACCCTTCTTCCTTTAGGGCATCAACGATTTCAACTGTTCTTTTCACATTAATTCCCAATTGAGGAATAATGTTTCCTTCTGCGTCAACGTTTACTCCGTGTTTTGATCCATTTGCGATGGCTAAATAATCTAAAGTTACTCCATGTTCTTTCAAACTTCTAACATAAAAAGTAGCTTCTTCAACTGTTGTATACTCTGTAATTCCTATTTCTCCCACTTCACCTTCTAAGCCATAAGCTCTTCCTTTCATCTGTTCTTCTAGAAATTCAAATAATACCAATCCTTTCTTAATAATTTGTTCTAGTTGTCCCTTTACTTCAGATTGATTTCTGTCAAAAAGGAAAGAGGTATCAATTGCATATCCTGTAAAACCAGCATTTACTCTTGCTTCTATTTCTTTTTTCACTTGTTCCATTTCTTCATCTGTACCTTTTTTCACTGTAAGATGGTCAGCATGTAACGCATAAGCAAACCATTTTTCTTTTTCTGCTGCGCTTTTACATCTATTAGCAAAGAGTTCTGGAGTATAACCTGTGTATCCTCCTGAAATGGACATCTCACTTAATGCTAATTCAAAAATTACAACAGCATTCTTTTTTTTAGCAGCCCTTAAAACTCCACGAATTACTTCTTCCGTTGCTCTGGGGTTTATTGCAGCTATTATTGAGCAGGTGTTTAATGTTCCTTTTGCAATATAATTCAAAGGTAGAGGAGATCTTGGATTTTCAAAATAGGTTACTACTTCTTCTTTTGTCATTCTGAAGAAAAAAATATCATACCAATAATAACATTTTCGATTAAAAATGAGAAATTGATGAAGAAAAGCTAAACAAAAATTACTTCTTCTCGCACCATTGTTTCTACATTTTGCATTTCTTTTGTCCACTCGTGGTAAAGTTTAGAGATTTCTTCTTCACTACGTAGAAGTTTATTCAAATCTGTGTAATCTTGTAACCAAAAAATCCAGATAGAAGTAGCTCCTATACCTATTCCTCCACTTGCAGCAACAATTTCCTTTATCCAAGGAGCTTCATTAACAAGTTCGTGAAACTTCCTAACCTTTTTTGACAATTTGTCGCTTATCTCCTCTGGCCAGTCAAACATTACAATATAATATATTCCAGGTTTTTTCGACATACTAGCACCTTTTTGTAAATAATATATAAAACGAACTTAAAAAGAATTCGAAATTATAAGGCATATTTTTAATATTGGTATATTTTAATCTAATTTCCTTTAGCAAATATTATTAACATTGAAAAAAACGATTCTCAATGAAGTATGGAATAATTATCCACGGAGGAGCTTGGGATATTCCTGATAACTTTGTTGATAACCATTTGGATGGAATAAATAACGCTTTAAAACTAGGTTATTCACTTCTTGAAGATAATAATAATGCCATTGATATTGCTGAAAAAGTAGTTGTTTTGTTAGAAAATGACCCTACATTTGATGCTGGAAAAGGTTCTTTTTTAAATGCTTTAGGTAAGGTCGAGATGGATGCAATAATAGCTACAGATGACTATAAAATTGGTTCTGTTGCAGCCCTAAATAATTATTCTAATCCTATAAAAATTGCAAGAGCGATATATGATTTTGATGGGGCAGTAATGTTAGTTGGAGAAGGAGCAAAAATTTTTGCTGAGCAGCTTGGGTTCCAACAATGCAAAGTTGAAGATTTACTTGTAGGGAGAGAACTTGAGAGATACTTAAAGATAAAAAAAGACGCTACTTTTGTCCCAAAAGATGCTTTTAGACGTAAAACGAGAGGGACTGTTGGTGCAGTTGTTCTAGACAAAAAAGGGAGAATGGCTGTGGCAGTCTCAACAGGAGGAACACCAAAAAAACCTCCAGGAAGAGTAGGAGATACGCCATTATTTGGAGCAGGAGCATATATAGAAAAAGACAAACTAGGTGTTGCTGCGACTGGATACGGTGAAGACCTAATTAAAGCTCTAATCTCGAAGAGGGTGCTAGACTTTTTTGACAGAGGGCTTTCTCCTCTAGAATCAACAGAACAAGCAATATCTTTTCTTTCTAAAAATGTTCAAGGATTAGGCGGAGTCATTGCTTTAGGAAAAAAGGGAGTAGGGTTAGCTTTTAATACCCCAAGAATGGCTTTCGGTGTTCAAACAGACGAAATTGATAGCTTTATTGGTATTAATCAAAAAGACAAAGAAGAACTATCGAAACAGCTGTAGAAGAAGTGTTTTTTTATTTTAATTTTTTACAAAAAAAATAAAAAAGACTTTCTCAACTCGTTGTTGTGAAAGAATTAACATTAATTTCTTGGAATGTCAATGGTATTAGGTCTTTATCAAAAAAAGTAGTTTACAAAAACATGAGTTTCAGAGAATGGGTACAATTTTACTCTCCACACATCATTTGCATACAAGAAACTAAAGCTTCTCAAGAACAAGTCCCTGCTTCAATAAGTATGATCCCAGGTTATCATACATATTGGAGTTCAGCAGTGAGGAAAGGATATAGCGGAGTCTTAACCTATACTAAAGCTAGAGCTAGAAGTGTAAATAAAAACCTAGGAATCGAGAAATTCGATATTGAAGGGAGAATGCTAGAAACAGAATTTAAACACTTTGTACTCTTTAATGTTTATTTTCCAAATGGGAAGAGTAGTAAAGAAAGATTAGATTACAAGATGGAATTCTATGATGTCTTCTTGGAGTATATAGAAAAAGTAAGAAGTAAAGGGAAACCAATTATTGTTTGTGGTGATGTAAATACTGCACATAAAGAGATAGATTTAGCAAGACCAAAGGAAAATGAAACAATTTCTGGATTTTTACCTCAAGAAAGAGAATGGATTACAAAACTTATAGACCACGGTTATTATGATACATTTAGATTAATCAACGGAGACATACCAAACAAGTACTCATGGTGGAGTATGAGAACTAGAGCTCGAGAAAGAAATGTAGGATGGAGAATAGATTATTTCTTCGTCTCTGAAGAGTTAAAAGATTCAGTAACTGACGCCTTTATTTTAGATGAGATTTATGGTTCTGACCACTGTCCAATCGGAATAAAGATAAATGTACCATAGTTTGAAGAAGGAAAAAGAGTTCTAAAATTCATTTCCGAATTTTCTTTTTGCTGCCTCAACTAATCCCACAGGACCAGTCATCATAACATCTCCCGAAGGAGAGGCAAAGTGAACAGGTATTAAAGCTTTTTCTAAAAGTTTTCTTTTTGGTCCTGTGGCTGCTACAATTTCTATTTCTTCCCAACTTATATTATTATCAAGGTAAACTACTCCATGTCCACCTTCATTGAAAACGGTTTCGTTTTTCAGTTTCCCATTAGAGAGAGCTATTATCTCATTTACTAGTTTTTCAGTTGAGAGCATATGTGTGTGATGCTCCATTATTGCTTTAATTTCGTTGTCGTAGATGACTGTTACCATTGTATGTGAGTTTCCCACATCCATAGCAACAACTTTCCTTTTAGAAGTAACTATTGGATCATTTATTGCCCCCAGAATAGCTGCTGCAGAAGTGTCCATTACTAAAGATCCAAAATTGGTTTGATGTTTTTTATTATAATTTTGTATTTCTCTCACCACAGAACGCATTCTTAAGAAAGAATTAGGAATTTCATTTTCCAAGAAAGCTAGTGTCCAAGGGTTTGGAGAATCATTTAGAATCTCCTCTATTAGTTTTACTCTAAATTTTCTATCACTTACTCCTACTGGCGCTTTTCCGTGGTCAAGTACTGCTACAGCAATTGTTTCTATATCAGAAAAATGTTCTTCAGCTGTTGAGAGAAGAGAAAAGATTTCTTCCAAAAAGACTTCATATAAACAAATATTTTCAATTCCAGAGAGATGCGATATTGTTTCAACATCTGAAAAAACATTTACTCCGAGAGCTTTAACTTCTTCTATTTTATTTCTAATACTTAAAGCTGTATTAACGCTCATATACACCTTATGACCATTTTTAATATGATTCTTAATAGCTTTTGTAAACGCTCCCCCACCTATTGTTTCTCCGTAAATAACTAGATCCCTTCCCTTTTCTGTAACCTTTTTTATTTTCTTCGCAAAAATTTGTGTTGGTGATGGAAGAACTAATTTAATGTTATTTTCTATGTTTTTTTCAGGATCATATAGTAGAATATCTTGTGTTCCTGCTCCAATATCAATTGCTAGAATTTTCATTAAAAACTCTCTCCAACTTTTCAGATGGACATCTTTTCTCCACTATATTTAAAAACAACTTGGTATATGTATCATAAACACATTGGAGAGATAAATATGGGAACAATTTATGATGGTTTAGAGGAAATCGGTCCTCATTTTGAACTTAGTGAAACTCATAAAATGGTTAGGCAAAGTGTAAGAGAGTTTGCTGAAAAAGAGATTGCCCCTTATGTAAAAGAGTGGGATCAAGCACATGAATTTCATAAGCCAATACTAAAGAAAATGGCTGAACAAGGAATTCTGGGTATTTCCTTACCAGTAAAGTATGGAGGAGGAGGACTAGATTATATATCACTAGCTATTGCTTGTGAAGAACTTGAAAGAATTGACACGGCAATGAGAGTAATTTTGTCTGTCCATAATGGATTGTGCTCTTTGACCATTTTCCAGTGGGGAAATAAAGAGCAAAAAGAAAAATACTTGCCTAAACTTGCAACGGGAGAAGTCATTGGAACTTTCGGATTGACAGAACCAGCTGCTGGAAGTGACCCTGCAGGTATAAAATCTCGATGCAGAAAAGAAGGAGACGAATGGGTTATAAGTGGAGAAAAAATGTGGATATCCTACACAAATTCATCAGATGTTTTTCTAATTTTTGCATATGAGGAAGACGTCAAACATAAAGGTATGAGAGCTTTTATCGTTGAAAGAGATTTTGGAGGATTAACTACTGGTAATATCGAACACAAGATGGGAGTCCGTGCTGGAGAAACAGGATGGATACATCTTGATGAAGTTAGAGTTCCTGCCGAAAATCTATTAGGCGAAGCTGAAGAAGGATTTAAGATTGCAATGTCTGCATTAGATTGGGGAAGATATACTGTAGGAGCTGGAGCTGTAGGTGCTGCTAAAGCCTCACTTGAAGCTTCTGTTGCTTATGCAAATGAGAGAGAAACATTTGGAAAGAAAATTGGACAGCACCAATTCATTCAAGGAATGATTGCTGATATGGTTGCTGATATCGAAGCAGCTGAATTATTAATTTGGAAAGCTGGCTGGGTGAAAAATCAAGGTAAAATTAATACAAGAGAAACAGCCCTATCGAAGTGGTATGCTACTAACGCCGCAGTTAGATGTGCAGATAGAGCAATACAAATTCATGGAGCATATGGATTCTGTGATGATTACCCTGTAGCTCGTTATTATAGAAACGTAAGAGGAGCAACAATCTATGAAGGAAGCAATGAAATACAGAAAATAATTCAAGCTAGATATGCTCTTGGATACTTCAAAGACAAACCTTTACGCTGCATGCCTCCTAAGTATGATCCTGAAGAATGGATGAATCCAGATACTGATAAATACTAATTTAAATTTTTATTTTTTTCACAAAAAGATTAAATACCCTTTTTTATTTTTTTAAATACTACAATGTTAGAAGGATACTTTGCCTATATCTTTGATTTTAAGGAGAAAAGAATATGTGAAATTTTAAAATCAAACTCTGAAATATTCTCGAAACATATTCAATATTTAAAGAATGTAAAAGAGTTGGGAAAGTTACAAATTGCTGGAATAACACAACAAAAAGAAAAAGAGATAATTTTGCTTAATGTGCAAGATGAAAAGCTAGCAGAAGCAATCTTTTTGAATGATCCTTTAAGAAAATCCAACTTTTTTTGCTCATATTTTTATCGAGCAAATATCTCACATCAATCAATATCTTTTTTATGTAAACACAATAAAGACAGTAAAGAAGAGGAAATTTTAGAGAATTATAAAAAAACAAAAACAAAGTTTTTTTTAAGTTTTTTTAGAAAAAATAGGAATATTCCAAGTAGTTCTGTTATTACACAGCTAGATATATTGCATGAGCATCATGAGTATGTGAAGAAAAAGATTCTTTCTAATAAGTTCATAATAACAGGTTTAATTAATGATGAAAAAATTGGAAATATTATTCTTATATATGCTGAAGATATCGATGAAGCTACTTTACTTTTAAAAAATGACCCCATAATTTCCAAGAAACTTTTCAATTTTGAAGTATATCCATTTAATATTTTACTAGTTGGATAAAAACAGAATAGAACGCATTATTTATCAACAATACGTTCTTTACCCACTAATGGAATTAGAAAGATAATTGGAATAAGACCTAAAATGTAAATTCCTCCAGTTACTAGGAAGTTTAATCGAAAATTATAAGGTTCAACATCACCAACTAGATATCCACCAATAACAGCACTTACATTCCAAAATAGACCCCATGCAATTGCTTCAAGACTATTCCATTTCGCTCTATTCTTTTTGTTAACAACATCCATTAAAATTGATCTTGAGAGCGGTTGTCCAGCGTTCATCAATGACCCCCTAGCGATGAAGATTGGTATTAAAATATATAAAGGAGGATATATTGCTATAACAAACAGACATATAGTTGCAATTAATTGGAAAAGGAATAGTGCTTCTGCTCTCCCTTTTTTCAGTGAGTATTTTTGTGCTAATAAAGCTGATAAACCTGTAAAAATAGCTGTTAACCCCATTATAATTTGCACTGAAATAGGAGGAAGTTCATATTGTTTCAAGAAAAATATGGGAAAGAATTTTATAGTCATTCCTGCACCAAAACCGATAATAACATTACTTGCTACAAGTAAAATAGGAATTAACTTAATTGCTTTTTCAGCTGATAGAGGTAATCCAACTCCGTTTCTCTTTACCTCTTTTTGGGTTAATTCTTCAGGTATTGATTCACTTTCTTTGCCTAAACTTTTCTTATCACTGAAAAGGAATAATAGAATTATTGACAATGCAGAAAAACTCATTCCCAGTATCATAACATTCTTCAAAATCGATAGTTCCCACTCGTTTCCGAATATTAAAAACAAGAAAACATTGAAAAATGGTCCTATTGCAGATGAAATTTGTCTTGCTAAATGTAACCAAGAATAAATTTTGGTTCTAGTTCCTGATTCTAGTGAATCAGCTATTAAAGCTTCTAAAGAAGGCCTAGTTAATGCTTGATACAAACCCCATAAAGAAAGTGCAACAAAAACATATATGATATTATTTCCAATTATAATAAGTAGTAGACCAATTAAACCAGCTAAGGCTGCAGATTTAAGCAAAATATCTCTTCTAAAACGATCTGCTAAAAATCCAGAAGGAAAAACAAAAATTGTCATAGTGATTCCTGTTGCAGCAGATGTCCAGCCCAACAATTTATTAGACTCTGAAGTAAGAAAGAATATGTAGGCTGATAGAACATTTGACATCCATATTCCACGACCGAAACTTTGTAGAATACTATATCCAAATGCAAGCTTGATATTCGGATTCATTTTTCGAACTATTTCTGAGAAAGTCATTGATACCACAGTTTTCTATTTCGTCAGCTATTGTTAAATAAAATCTTTTAACTCTTTTAAAAATTAATCGAAACGAACAAAAATCATTTGTGAGAAAAAATCACATTAACTTCAGGTTCTTTAGAATCGATTCGTCCATAACCGACCCGCTCAAGTTGAATAATCTCTCCAACAGGATAGTTCTGAATAGTTGGCTCTGCATAACCTTTGACAGTGATTAGTTTCTTTCCTTCAGGAATTATAAGATTCATCTTAACAAAGTCTGATGGCACCCATTGAATTACCTCTGTTCCTTTTTCAAACACTTCTGTTAGGAATTTTGCTTTATATTCTTCTCCTTCTTTTTTAATTTCTATTGTATAAAGATCCTTTAGACGCAACTTACCTTCATGTAAATCATCTTTAGCTAACCATATAACTCCATTAGTCTTTATTTTTCTTTTACCTAGTTTCTCATTTTTTGGATGAACAGGAATTTCTGCTTCCTTCTCAGGAGCTCCTTCAACTATCAATTTTATGGGGTCAGCAACAAAAAAACAACGTTTTGCGATTGGATCAATAAGTTTCTTATTAGTTCCTGAAATATGTTTATAATCCAAATTAGTCTCAGCAAGAGAAATACCCACATTAATTGCTAATAATTTAAACGTTTCAGGATTTATACCTCTTCTAAGTAACGCACGAATAGTCATTAGACGAGGATCATCCCAAGTAGTATTTTCTTCCTGAATTAATTTTCTTATTTCTCTACCAGAAGTTAATCCTCCAATGATATTTACTCTGCTGTAGTGAATAATTTCAGGGTTTTTTATGCCTAAAAGACTTCTAATATGATTTTGTAAAGGAGTTCGTTGAAGAAATTCTGCTCCTCGCAAAACATGTGTAACATTTAACCCATCTTCTATTGCAACTGCAAAGTCGTAAGAAGGCCAAACTCTATATTTTCTCCCTTGTAATGGGTGTTCTGCATCTATTATTCTAAAAATGGTAGGGTCTCGAAGGAGTGGATCTTTGTCTTTCATATTTCCTTTTAATCGAATAATAAATTCTCCCTCTTTTACATCGGCATGCATCGCCTTCCAAATCGAGAGATTTTCCTCTGTGCTTCTATTTCTACAAGAACATTCTTTTTCATTCCTACGTTTCTTACTTATCTCTTCTTTACTGCATGAACAAGCATAAGCTAAATTTTCTTTAATTAGTTGCTCTCCATAGGAATAGTATTGTTCCATGTTATTTGACTCGATTATCTCTTGATCGTAATGAATGTTGATTGCTTTCAAATCTTCTCTTATCGCATCATAATACTCTTTTTTTGGTATCTGAGGGTTGGTATCTTCAAAACGAAGAATCAATTTCCCTTTATACTTTTGAGTGTAAAGATAGTTAATATAAAATCCAATAGCATGACCAACATGTAAATATTTACCAGGTTCTGGTGGAAGACGAGCTACAAATTTACCTTCCACAGCATTGGGTAAATCTTTCAGACTTTTTTTTCTCTTTTCTTTTTTCTCTAATAATTCAGGAGCTAAATCACGTAATTGATTTATCTGCTCTTCCAAAGTTAAAGAGTTAATTTCTGAAACAAGAGCATTAACTTTCTCAACAACTTCTTTGATATTTTTTTTAGCTTCAGGAAAAGCCCCCAAGATCTTGGGAATGACAGATTTAGCGCTAGCTTTTCCTTTATAATCAATTGCGTTTTTAAGTACGATTTTACGAATCTCGGTATCCATTTGAATCAACATTATTACAAAACTTATATGAACATAGATTTGAAGAGGGTTTTTAAAATTCTTGATAACATATTTTTTGAAAATAAAGAGATAATAACAAAGATTTTAGAAAAAGAAAAGTTGTAAAAAATCAAACTTTGCAAATATTTATCGATTTATATGAAGATATTTATCTATAATATTTTCAATAGCTTTTTCCATTTTTCCTTTTCCATTTCTCTCATTTCTTCTTCTTATTTTCTTTTTCTTTAATTTCAGTTTGCTTCTGCAATTTTTGAAACACCCTTTTTTCTCCTTCTGAAAATGTTAATAACCCACACCTTCCTATATGCTCTACATTATGAGAATAATATGCAGAAAATTGTATTATGATAAAGCAAAAAAGTCATTTCAACATTTTGCAAAAGGTGTAGAATATGTTCATTAAAACAGCTAAAAAAACATAATAATTTGTTCACATGTTTTATTAATTGACTCATCTACTAGTAATCAATGACTGACAATAACCAAATAACAACAGAAAAAAAACAGTTTGTTCCTCGTGAAGGATCTATAGAGTATAAAATGCTTTTTGGAACACCAAAAGAACAGAAAAAAATGACTGCAAAGTTTAAATTTGCCAACAAGTTTTTTACTATTCCTCTATACAAAATTGGGATATTACCACTGTTTGGTGCAGGACAAATTTTTCTTTTACTATACACTAAAGGTCGGAAAACAGGTAAGATCAGAACTACTCCTCTTGAATATCGAAAAATGGATGGAAAAATGTATATTTTTGCTAGTAGGGGAAACAAGACAAACTGGTTAAGAAATCTAAAAACTAATCCGGATGATGTGCGAGTAAAGATTGGATTCAAAAAATTTGCTGTAGAGCCAAGAATTCTATCTGTTGAAGAAAGAGCAAAAGTGTTTTATCAATATGTAAAGAATTACCCAACTGCTTCAAAGGCCTTAATGGGATGGAATCCGAAGGAAGATAAGCTGGAAGAAACAGATTTTTCGTTTATTGCGGAACACATTCCAGTTGTACAGTTAATTAAAAAATAGGTTCTAAACTTTTTTTCTGTTATAGAAGATAAGGAAAATAAAATTATTCAATCATAAGGAGGAGTATTTGATCGTTTATCCATACTTATAGACTAATATAGTCTTTTACCGATTTTATAATGTTTCCGAATTATTGTAAAAGTTAAGTGGTGAAAGGACGAAAATGATAGATGATGCTTATGAAACTCAGTGAATATACGTACAATGGGTATGATTATAAAGTAAAATATAGACATCTTGACGACATTTATTATTATAATAACTTTGATGTTGAGGATACTTGGGATGCTTATGGATATGATCAATATACTGATACTAACCTGGTTTGGCATCATTATACCCCTAGCGAAATAAATGATTTAGAACACGACGTAAAGGTTCGAAAAATTGCTAATATGATAGCAATTGGTGCTTTGGGCATAATCTTAGCAGCCTTATTAGCCCCTGCTTTTCCTATTTCTGCTGTACTCGTTACCATTGGGTTCAGTATACTCGAGGTTCTCATCTCAGAACGATATGACCAATTAGAAGAATTTGTAGAAAATATTAAAGCAGAGAGAGGTGATGGATGGAGCGTGTATAAAATTAGGGGAGATGACGCCTATTTTGTACCAGGTAAAGAATTCTGGAAAAATCCAATAAATTCCCCAAAATTCATTAAATGTGCAAATATTGAGTAACCATAATTTTTTATCTTTTTCACTTAAAGAAATAAATTGTGTGAGAATAACTCATGAAGTCAATAATTAAAAAAACCAGTATATATATTAAAAAATTGTTTCAAACAATTGATGTCCCTCAAGGTAAAATAAGAGGTCTTAAGAAACCTATACTTAACAAATGGTACCATCACTTAATGAGAGTAATTATTATTTATTTGATAGCAGCTATTGTGGTCTTTCCTGTTTACTATGGAATAAAAAATGTTGATAATTACCAATATGATAAAAATAGAACATCACCACCAAAATTGATATATTCTTTGGATTTAACAGATTATGCAAATGTACCAAAATATGAATGGTTTAGTGGGGATATTATTTTGCAATTTGACTGCGATAATGACTCTATTAATGAGATTATAACTTCGATCATGGCAACTAGCAAAGATGGAAGAAAAAAAGAAACAATTGTGCTCGCATTAGATCCGCTAGAAGGTTCTATTCTTTGGACTTTCAAAACAAAAACACAAGTGTATCCACCATCTATATTAGATAGTAATAGGGATGGTATTCCAGAACTCATAATTAACTATAGTGAAAATGGGCTAAACGAAGGATTATGTGCATTAAATGTAAATAATGGTTCAATTCTGTGGAAAAAATATTATGTATCACATTTCAGGTATTATTACATTCTGACAGATATAGAAGGAGATGGAAAGTATGAGATTGTTTTGACCAGTACAGATTATGGCCATATTAGAATTTATAACGCGTCTAATGGCGATTTTTTATGGTCTTCAAACGAGATTATAGAAAATACAATTTATGGTCATATCTTTAGCAATCCTCCAGCTATAGCTGATGTGGATAACGATGGTATAAAGGAAATAATTGCCGTTTCAAATTTTAATACCATTTACGCGTTGAATAGTCTTTCAAACTCGATTCTCTGGGAGTTTAATGCAACGTTTTGGACTGTTTATCCTCCAATTGTTGGTGATTTAAATAATGACAACAAATCAGAAGTAATTTTTGGATCTTATGATGGATTTGTTTATGTTCTAGATGGAATAAGTGGGTCACTTATTTGGAAATATAATACAAAATCACGATTTGGAATAGTGATGAGTCCTTCACTTGGAGACATTAACAGTGATGGAATAATTGATATTATAGTGAGCGACTCCGATAATGTTATTCATGCAATAGATGGAAATTCAGGAAGCCGTTTATGGTGTTTTTATGTTGAAAATATATACTCCTCACCCACGATAGGAGACTTCGATGGGGATAAAAGATTAGATGTGGTGATAAAAACAGAAGAAAAAATTCATGCAATAAAAGGAAATAATGGTAAATTATTATGGTCAATTCCACTAGATGCTTATTTAATCAGCGCATCAGTACCTATTTTTATAGTAGACGTGGACGAGAAGAAAGACATGGAAATAGTCACTTTAGAAGATAAAAAATCGACAAATGATACTTTTCTTAACATTTATGACTTTGAATCTGAAAAATACATTCATTCATATTGGAATCCTTTTGGAGGGAATACAGGAAGAACAAACAGCTTGGTGGAAGTAGATAGAGATAATGATGGTTTATCCAATAAATACGAAAAATATATTGGAACAAAGTATAATGAAAAAGATACAGACAAAGATAAACTACCAGACTGGTACGAGCACATATGGACAAAAACTGACCCAACAATAGAAGATACAGATAAAAATGGAATCACAGACAAAGAAGAAGACCTAGATGGAGACAAACTGACAAACTATGAAGAACTAAAAAAAGGAACAAACCCACTAAAAAAAGATACAGACAAAGATCTAATAAAAGACAATAGAGACCCAAATCCACTATACCCAGAAGAATGGATATTTTATAGTGCCTCTCTTATAATTTTCAGCTTCATTACAGTAAAGATTATTTTACGTAAAAAAAGAAAAAGAAAAGGAAATACTACTCCGTATTTTGTTTGCAAATATTGTGGTCATTCTTCAAAAGAGGAAGATATTAGATACTGCCCAGAATGTGGAAAAAAGTAACTAACAGCTTCTTAAAAAAAAGCAAGCCTAAACGTTTTTTTCCTTGATTTTTTATCCTTATAATACTTCCGAATTATCGTAAAATTTATGTTTGTGGCAGATTTGATTTATTCGGTAATGAGAGTATTACTATTCTCTATCCTCCTCTTTTTATTCTGAGCATTTATGTGGTCCAACTCTTTTCTTGGTTCTTTTTGCCTTCTCTTTTTTCTCCCTTCCTTCTTTTTTTGTTCTTGTTTATACTTTCGTTAGGACTAAGAACCCGAAGCGTCCTTAATTTCTTTTCCTCTCTTCTTTTATTACTATTTTATTGGGAATACATTCTTTCTCAAGAAAAGAAAATAAAGACTTTGACATCTTGAGATAAATTTATATCTCTAGTATGCTTCATTTTTTATACCTTGAACAAAAGTAAATTCCCCTACAAAGGATATTGTGGAAAAATAATAGAAGTGGATTTAACAGAAGAAAAAGTAGAAACAAAAGATCTTGAGGTAGAAGTAGCTGAACAGTACATAGGAGGAAGAGGGCTAGCTATCCGCTATCTAATTAAAAATCTCAAACCAAAAATTGACCCCCTGGGAGAAGAAAATATACTGGTAATAAGCACGGGGCCGCTAACAGGCACTCTAGCTCCTTCTTCAGCAAGATATACAATAGCAACAAAATCTCCACTCACGGGAGTAATAGGCTACGCTAACTCGGGAGGACATTTTGCCCCAGAGTTAAAATACGCAGGCTATGACGCCATAATAATAAAAGGAAAAGCGAAAAGTCCAAAATATTTGCTTATTCAAGATGAGAAAGTAAGTATAGAAGATGCTTCCCACTTATGGGGAAAGGATACTTGGGAAACAGATAAAATACTGAAAAGTGAGTATGAATCTTCTAATTTACAGATTCTGTCTATTGGTCAAGCTGGAGAGAATAAGGTCTTATATGCTGCAATAATGAATAATTTGTCTAGAGCTGCAGCTAGGACTGGTGTTGGAGCTGTTATGGGGTCAAAAAATCTCAAGGCCATTGCTGTTTCTGGTTCAGGATTTGTCGAGGTACATAACCCTGAGGAATTTATTGAATTTACTAATAAAACATTAGAAAAGATATATGATGACCCTGCTTATCCAAGTTTATCGGATTATGGGACAAGTTTTTTAGTTGATTTAGCCTATTTAGGAGGAGGATTAGCTACAAACAACAACCAGTTTGGTGTATTTGATGGTTATGATGGTATTTCAGCAGAAACATTTTATGAAAAATATAAGGTGAAATCAGATAGTTGTTTTGCATGCCCGATACATTGTGGGAAGTATTCAAAAGTGGAAGAAGGAAAATATGCAGGCATTGAAGGTGGAAGTCCAGAATATGAATCAATTGTTTGTTTAGGGTCAAAATGTGGCATAGGAGATTTAGCTACAATAATCTATGCTAATGATCTATGTAATAGATATGGGTTAGACACAATATCATTGGGTGACACAGTTGCTTTTGCTATGGAAGCGTATGAAAAAGGAGTTCTAAAAAAAGAAGATACAGATGGAATTGATTTAACATGGGGAAACCAAGATGCACTAATTGAGCTAATCCATAAAATAGCTAGAAGAGAGGGATTTGGAGATCTATTAGCAGATGGAACAAAAATAGCTTCAGAAAAAATCAATAAGGGATCAGAAGAATATGCATTACATGTTAAAGGTATGGAACCACCAGCATATGATGTAAGAACAGCGAAAGCTTTTGGTTTAGGTTGGGCTACAGCTAACAGAGGAGCAGACCATTTATCTGCATTACCTAATTTCGAATTGTTAGGTTATCCAAAAGAGAAAGGTGTAGAGTGGTTTGGTTCAGAAAAAGCAGTAGACCCTTATGCTTGGGAAAGTAAAGCAAGAATGACAGTTTGGCATGAAAATTTTGGCGCTGTAGTAGATTCCGCAGAGATGTGTAAATATACTTGTTTTTCAGCTTATGCAGTAAAACCAGACGATATGACCAAGTTTTTGTCTTATGCAACAGGAATGGAACTTAGCGAAGAAAAAGTAATGGAGATTGGAGAGAGAATTTACAATCTAGAAAGATTGTTCAATGAAAGAGAAGGAAAAGCTAAAGATTCTGATTATTTACCTAAAAGATTTACAGAAGAACCTTTGCCCAGTGGCCCAGCTAAAGGACAAGTAGTAGAACTGGATAAAATGTTAAAAGAATACTATGAAATAAGAGGATGGGTTAACGGTGCTCCAAAAAAGGAAAAACTGAAAGAACTGGGAATAGAACAATTTGCAACAAAAAAGGAGGAGGAAAAATGATAAAGAGGATCTTTGCGGATACAAAAAGATGCAATGGATGTAGAATATGTGAATTAAGATGTTCGTTTGAACATGATAGAGTCTTTGGTACAAAATTGGCAAGAATAAGAATAATAATGAACGAAGAACAAGGAGAATATAAACCTAATACATGTAGGCTATGCTATAAATGTATTAAGGCATGCCCTGAAAATGCAATATCAAAAAACGAAAAAACGGGAGCAATAAAAATAGATCATGAACTTTGCACAGGTTGTGGAAAATGTGTAGAAGCATGTCCATTTAATGTAATGTTCCTTCATCCAATAAAAGAAAAGGCAATAACATGTGACCTATGTGAAGGAGATCCTCAATGCGTGAAATACTGTCCAGAGAAGGTATTATTTTACACAACATCACAAGAGTTCAAAAAATTAACAAACTAAACAAATGTAATTAATTCAGATAAAAAACTGAATTAATCAACCTCCAGCAATAGCAGGAACAATAGCAACTAAATCTCCATCTTTTAATTTTGTAGAAAGACCATGTAATAAATTAATATTGCGACCATTTACAACAATACGCCATTGAGGTTTTATAACACCTTCATCAAGCATTAACTCATCGAACAAACTTCTCCCAAAAAGAGAAAATAGTTTTTGTAGGAGATCTTCTATGGAATCAGAATTAAGATCCATCTTTCTTTGACCAATAAGTTGTTTAATCTTAGAATAGAATAAAACGGTTATAGAAGGAAGAGAAGAACTCATTAAAGAAATATTAATCTAAGGAAATATTAATTTAACGAAGGGATTCAAAAAAAGCATTTTAGAACAGGAAAAATAAAAAATCAAGAATAAAAAGAAAAATAAAAAAACTATTGCCATTAAAAAAGGAAAGAATCAACCCAAGTAACAAAAGGTAAAAAGAAATTGGATAAAGCATTACGAATAATGAAGAAAAAACTACCAATTAAGCCACCGATAACAGTTCCACCAATAATGTCAACGAAATAATGAACACCAGTAGCTATACGACCATAACCAACAAAAAACAACCAAATAAGAAAAATCCAACCTATAGCAGGAAAGAAAAGAACCATAATTACGGAAAGACAACCCATACGACCAGCATGACCGCTAGGAAAACTGAATAAATCACCCTTACCAACAAGGTCGGGAGGAATTTCGTCAACAGGACGCTTGCGACGAACAGTAAACTTGAGAAGCATAACAATAAGAAAAGTAGCACCCATAGCTAACCACTGAATAAGAAGCTCAATTCTATTAATCGGCTTGTCAAAAATAAAACAAACAATACTAAAAAGAAACCAAGGTAAGGTATTGCCCGACTGAGCGGATAGTCGAGCAAAACGTTTTTTGTTTTCGGACGTTTTGGAGATATAGTAACTGATTGTTTTATCCCAATTACTTATTCGAGTTTTAATAGAACTAAATTTCATCTTTACGGTTCTAAAAAATTAAAAGATGTTTTTTAACTTTATGTCTGTACTAAAAGTTCGTTAAAAAAAAGTCGGAAAAAAGAAAAAAAGAAAAAAAAAGAAAAGTAAAGAGATAATAAAAAAACAAAAAATGAAGAAAAAATAATTCAAGTGGAACCATAAAAAGTCAGTAACTAGCGCACTTATTTTTTATAATCACTGAAGAACGAAAATATTGACAACAGAAGAAGAAGTGTTTAGAATGTTATACGATGACGTAAGAACTCAAATAGAGATAGATAGGATAGTAGTAATGAGTGATGTAGACATAGCTAAAAAAATGATGCACAATTATATGATAAAGCTTAGGAAGGTATACTAGAATTAGGAGGAAGTAGTTTCTATACAAAAGTGTTTAGTGTAAAAAATAGCTCAAAGATTAAACAAGTTATCGCTAGGTTTCTCTTCGATAACGAAAATTACAGACTAACTGATTCTAAAGCGCAAGAGTGATAGCTAGCGTGATCAATCTTGAGGGAATTTTACAGCTCAACCCTCCTTATTCAAATGAAAATGAATAATAATTTCAAACCATATTTCTTTCATCCCATTTTTTTTGTTTTAGTTTAATTTTATTTAATTAATATTCTTTTAGTTTATTTCAAAAAACCAAATCTCAAGAATTCAGCACCTTCAAGGCTTGTAACTTCAATATTTGAAAAAGTGGTCGGGGCTTTGAGATTCGAACTCAAGACCTGATGGTTTCAACGCTGACGACTTGATCATTGTTCACAAGCGCGATTTCTCTACAGCCATCCGCTCTAGCCAAACTGAGCTAAGCCCCGTGTTATTTGAGTTTTACCTTCCACAGTAAATTTGTTTATTCTTACTATCAACTTGCTTTGGTTTTAGCTTTCTATTTTTTTTTCTTGTCTTTTCTTCTTAAATTTTTCTTTTAATGCCCACTTTTTTTTGGGTATATAAACAGATAAGATTTTTTATTCTCTTAAGGAGCAATTTTTTCCTTTTTGCTAGTAGATAGTACAAAAACTAGATACTACTGCTCACAGTCATTGCGTCTTGTTCTCTCTTTGTAAAAACTGTTTTGACTGATGAATCCGACTTGTCTCCTCATCTTTTTTTTTCTTACAAGAAACAAATTTATCTTTAAATTTTTTCTATGACTTTTTCTGAAAAGGAGTATTGTTAACAATGATTAAAATAAAAGTCATTCTTTTTAACAATATAATAAAAAATGTACCTTGTTCCAAAGAATCATTTCGGAGGAAGTAAGGGTGAATAGTGCTACTTTTCAGTTTAGATGTATTTCTTAAGAACCTTTTAAGAACCCCTCCTAATTTATAATTTTACACCGTGAAAAGATAAGCAGAGACATTAAATTATGAGTTTACGTAGACAAAAAAGTGAAAACGATTAACACAAAGGGTCTTAAAAGTGATAAAAAATATTTTTTCAACAAGAAAGGAAAAAAAAAATTTATTGAAGTGCCAAAAAAGCAAATCATGAGTAGTTTAAAACTTGAAAACGTAGAAAAACTAAAAATAAATTACTTCAATTGGAAAAATGAAACCACTTTTATCAATAAGATATTACTCAGTATAATAATGGCTTGTTTAACGGGATTGTGTGCTCAAATAAAATTCTACCTTCCTTTTACTCCTGTTCCTATCACAATGCAAATCTACGCTGTTTTTCTTTCAGTTTTTTTGTTAGGTAAATATTGGTCTGGAATAAGTCAACTACTTTATGTTAGCTTGGGTATTATTGGCATACCTTGGTTTGCTAACGGTAAAGGTGGCTTAGAAATCATTTATGGTCCTACAATTGGTTACTTGATGGGTTTCATTTTTTCTTCTTTTATACTAGGAATACAAATTGACAATCAAATACGAAAAAAAAGAAAGTTATACCTTGTATTAAGCCTTCTCTTTTCCAATCTGTTTTTTATATACGGATTAGGTTTATTCTGGCTAAAAATCTGGTTTGAAATTTTTCAACAACAAAACGTTTCAATTATCGAGTTGCTTAAGATGGGTTTATTGCCTTTTATTCTCGGAGATTTACTAAAAGTAATTTGCTCAGTTTTTACTGGAGGACTTATCTTACCCAAAGAATTGAATGAATAGAAATAATACTAAATACCATTTGTATTTTTTCTTGATTCATTTTCATTTAAGCTGATTTTTATCACATTTTCTTTTTCCTTTAAAATTACCTTTTTAAACCCCTGGTAGTGTCTAGTTTTTATACCACCTCCTAGGTAAAAAGGAACTAAGGGGAGGATGTCCCAAGCTCTGATGAGGACGAACGAAATTATAATGGAGCATAAAGAGAGTAAGAAAACCAGAAAGATGAGTAGAGCCATAGACGGCACGGATAGGACAAGTGCAGTGGAGAATAGAATGAAACCAACGATAACTCTTAAGAGTAGCATTAAAACGTTCAATATAGGAGCGTAAACCACCTTTGATAACGGAGATTTTGATACCTAGACGAAGTAAGACAGGATACCATACTCCTGCATCTGTAACGACAATACGGGGCTTAAAACCCCAACATTTGAACCAATAACGGAAAGTTAGTAAACATTCAAGATTACTCCGTCCTTTAGTAATACTAAAACCCAGTAAAGTTTTATTGTAAGGAAGGATCTAATGCGAACCACAGATATATTGAGCCTTGAGAGGTCTTAATCTCTGTTTCATCTACTACTATAATCTCTGGTATTCCCCCTCTCTCTGCTACAACTCTATGTAAACTTTCCCTAAAGAGCCTGAACTTCTTTACTAATACCATAATGTTTGGTGTGTTAAACCATTCTTCCATGCAACGGTCCTCAAACCATTCTTTGAACCAATATATTCATAAATAGCTTTTATTATTATCTTTTTGGGGACTCTGCATCTCTTAAAAAGAGTAGATAGTTTTTGAATGTTCATATCTTACTATTAGAGTCCCCACAAATATTTTTGTCGGAAAAAAACTAGACACTACCTAAACCCCTTAAAGAAAAAGTTTTAAATATCCTATATATTCAAGCTTGAAGGTGCAGTCGATTAAAGATGACCCCTGATTCTACTAATAACACATTTAGTGTTCCTATAAATAATAAAAAAATAGAAAATGTTCCTTCTACAATTATTGAATTTATTGAATCTAATCGTTCTTTATTTGATTCTTATCAATTTCCTGTTATGATTACTGATGCTGACCGACGTATATTGTATATCAACCCTATTTTTAAAGAAGTTACTGGTTATAGTGACACTGATCTTTTAAACAATTTTTGGAACGATCTTGCTCCTCCTGCGTCTTTAGGTAAACTGCTTAAATACCATCATATTCGGAAGAAATTTCCGGATAAAGCTCCTAGTTCTTATGAAACTAGCTTTTCTTTAAAAAATGGTCAGGAGAAAGAGTTTCTCCTTACTATCACTCCATTATTTAATAATTATCTTTTTTTTCTTACTTTTACTGATGTTACTCCAAAGAAATTGGCTAAAATTGAACTTTCTCGCTCTTATGAACAATATTATACACTTGTCAACACTTCTCCCGATGGTATTTTACAATTAGATAAAGACTTAAACATTATAATGGCAAATAATGTTGCTAAACGCTTTATTAAACATTTCTATGGAGAAACTGAAATTATTGGCAAAAGTGTTTTTTGTTTAATACCTAATGATCAGCATAAAATAATCGACAATGCTGTAAAACATGCAATTAAGGAGGGGTACTATCGTAATTTAGAAATATCTTTTCCAAATAAAAAAACTGGAACAACTTCTTATTTTGAGATTAACACTTCTGTAGTTTATGATCATGAAAAACCACTTTTTTTCATTGCTATAGTGCGTAATATTAGTGATCGAAAACAAATGGAAAAAAAACTTAATGAATATACTACTAAACTTGAACATTTAGTTCAAGAGAAAGCTAGTAAATTAATGGAACAAGAACGATCTGCAATGCTTGGCAGGTTAGCTGCATCTATTAGTCATAATATTAACAACCCTTTGCAATATGTTATTGGTAACGCAGAACTCATTTTAAAACTATTAAAAGAGCCTAACTTGGAAATTTCCTTGATTCAAAGTTTAGCTCAAACACTAATTTCTGGTTGTTATCGTATAGTAGAAGTTTCTGATAAACTTCGTCGAGCTTCTAGAAAAAGTGATGTAAGCATTTTTGATATCGCTATTCCCATTGAAGTTGCTATTTCTGTTACTAAAGGTAAATGGATGAAAAAGTGTTCTCAGATTAAAGTTCGCTATTTAACTGATGAAACTATTAAAATTAAAGGAGTAGAATCTGATATTGCACATGTTTTCATGAATCTCATCATTAATGCAGTTCAAGCAATTAAAGACAAAGGCGAGATAGAGATACGTATTTCAAAACTTTCTTCTCGTAAAGTTTTCATTGAAGTTCATGATAACGGTAGTGGCATTCCCCCTGATATTGCTGATAAAATAGGTAAAGAAACTGTTACAACAAAAAATCCAGAAGTTGGTACGGGGTTAGGTTTATTATGGGTTTATGACACGATACATCAGCATTATGGAACAATTGACTTTGAAACCAAACTGGGAAAAGGAACTACTTTTAGGATTGCTCTTCCTATCGCAAATTAGGAAAATGACATCAATGAAATTTTTCTTTACAATTTATTTTATTTTTTTAATGTTCGTTCTCCCACTACATACTTAGACTTCATTTCTGTTTGTTTCTGTTTTTTTGATTTTGTTTTTTTCTCTTTTACTTGATAAATCAGTCTATTTTTTGTTTCATCTACTATCAATTTTATTGAAACATTTATTCCCTCTAGTCTTTTTCTCCACTGATAGCTTAGAAGATTTAAGAACTCTTTTTCATCTATTTTTTCAGGATTTGCTAAACTGTGTAGAGCTTCAACATCTTTATAATTGTCAAAAATTATTTCATACATATCCTCTTTTTTAAAAATAACACCTTTTAACCCGTAAACATTTGCTCCGATAATTGAAATATAAGCTACAACTTTAAAAATTCCTTCAAGAAATCCAAATAGTTCATCAAGTTCTTCTTGAAAAAACTCTTTATCATCAAAAAATTGTTTTGCCTTATTCTTCCCCAAATTACTTGTCAAGTAAGTATAGATTTTATTTATCATTTGAACTCTCATCTTGGCTTCCATCAATCGTATCCAATTTTCATTAAGTTTTGGTATTTCTATTCTCTCTTGTTTTGGTTCTTCATAAACAGCTACTGTAGTATTATTTAAACCTGTAATTACTAGTTTTTGAAATTCCTTCGTAGGATTATTCAGAATCCATGTAATATCTTCATTTTCTGTTGGAGAGATTCTTGTTGAACTATGAATCCTTATTTCGCCATTACTCATTTTCTTTATAAATCGTGGATAAATCCTAAACCTTGCCAAACTATTTTCGAAATTATTTATTATCATACTAAAAAAAGCTTGAATTACCCCTTGTGCTGCAAGATCTTCTGATTGTATTATAGTTTCTATTTCCCAGTGCCTTTGCTCGTTAACTATTGTTTCCACAGAATAAAGTAACTGATTTACCTCTTCTAATTCAGTTTCGCTTAGATTTACAACTTGAACCAAGTTTACCACACAATCAAATTCTGTCTACAGATGACATATGAAATATTCTTTTTATTTATTTCTGAGGAACTAAAAAAATATTCATAAGAAAAAAGTTAGTTTCAAAATGTCACTCTTTTTAAATTACTATTACCTTTTTTCTTTAACAATGCCTTCTCAAGAGAAAAAGGAAGTGAGAGAGACAACACTTGTCTTGGCAGAAAGCGATATTTTAATCAAACATCGTAGAGCATATAGAAACTTAACCCAAAATTATATTATTTCAGAGAGGTTTATCACTCAACTTCCTGTGATTAATGCTCAAGCAAAAGATAAATTTGCAGATCTTCCTACAACAATTAACAAAGAGGAAAACAGGATTATTGTTGAATTTAAACATAGAAAACCCATAAAACCTAGAGAAATATGTGCAGCAGAGTTATCTCTATTAATTGATGACTCTTTCACTAATCGAATTGGCGATTTACGAATTATTGATTGGCCAAGCGAAGATTTAACCGATATACATTTTTTACACACAAAACCTTTTTTTGTTTCTGCCATTGGTAAGGTTGAAAAAAACACTATAACTCCAGCCCCTGGATTCAAATCTATTATAAGTCATGCTAGAAAAGGTTCTACTATTCGCATTGAGTATCTTCCGAAGACAAAACCTATTCCTTCAATTTTATGGACTGAAGAATATATCGTTAAAAATGTTTCAGATGAACCTGTTGAAGAATGTTCATTAAAATTTTTAGTCCCAAGAAATGACATAAAACAAAAAGTGAGTATTAAAGCTAACGAAAAAATAAAATTATCTCAAGATTCAGATGGAAATGCTTGGGCGAATGTTACTCTCTTTAATTTAAAAAAAGATGAAAAAAGAAAGATAATTTTAGTGTATAAAATCGATAAAACAAGTTACACATTTTCCAATGAATATGGAAATATTCAGTTTTTAAAAGGTTTATCAGAACCTAGTTCCGTAGGAAGACATTATCTTAAAGGTTCAAAGCTTTGGCCTGTAAATGACTATAGCATTCAGAAGATTGCAAGAGGTATTCTTGAAGGTCAAACTAATATATTTGATATTATCAAGCTTATTTTTGAATTTGTAAATCAGAACTTTACTTATGAAGCAAATGGAGTCAGATTACCAGCTGATGAAATAATTAAGACTAAAAGAGGTGACTGCTCTGAATTCAGTGACTTGTTTGTAACTTTAGCTAGAGCCTGCGGTATTCCAGCAAGGGTATGCACAGGTTATTTTTGGGGACTAAATGGAAAATTAGAAGGGCATGCATGGTGTGAAGTTTTTACTAAACAAGGTTGGATACAGTTAGATTCTTTACATGGCTTCTTGCATGGAGTTTCATTTCAACATATTCTTTTCTCCAAAGAGTCAAATGATGTTGATTATCCTTCTTACGTTGTCAAGAATATAGGTGGAGAAATTAATATCACAAAAACATATGATGTAAAAGTAATGAGTTGAAAAATATAACTGTATTCAAAATTGATTTGTTTTTAAAAGAATAATTGAAAAACTTTGTTTTCAAAAGCAAATATAAGTTTCTTTTTAGAATTAATCTTCTTCAGTGAATTTTTTTCCTACTTTTCTTGCAAACTGCTCTATCCTTTCCCAATTTCGATTATCAAGTTGAAAACGGGGCAATCTGCGGAGGATTCTATAGAAGTGTATTTGTGGTATGTATAACATTGGAACTCTTCCTCCAAAAGCTTCTTTTTCTATTACTTCTACTCCACTTTCTTCTATGACTTTGTCTAGAAAATGCTCTCTTGCATAGTCATACAGGTCTTCTTCACCAGCGAAGCCAGAAGATATAAAAACCGCAACTTTTCTATTACCAAAGTCATTATTTTTTAAAAATTCTTCAGCTTCTTTCACCCATTTTCCTTCTTTTATCCCACTTCCTATAATTATATGGGGAAAATCCTCTAATTCAGGAAGTTTTTTTCCTTTTTTTATAGTATAAACTTCAACATTTAGTTTGAATTCTTTTTCAAGAATTTGTTGAATAGTTGCTGCTGCTTCTGTAGTTGCCCCATATCTTGTTCCGTAGGCAATCAATATCTTATCACTCATTTTAATCAATAAAGTTTACTTTTTGCGATTAAAAGGCTTTTGAATTTACAAAATTAGCATTTTTCATAAAAAAGAATCAGTCATACTTTTTTTCTAAATTATTTATTACGCGTTCTAAAATTATCTTTTCTTCTTCATTTTCCTCTTTAATCATTAGATTCCAAAGAATAGGTAGAGACTTTTTAGTTGCATATTTAGTGATTAGACTTAAAGCTAGTTTTTTAGGAAAAGATTCATTCTCATTTGATATTATAGTTAACAATATTTTTTCCATCTCATCGTTACTTAGTTTCTTTCTTTCGTGTATTTTTCTTAGGGCTGTCCCTTTAATAATTCCTGATAAACCCCTTCTTACTTCCTTTACAAGAAAATCTTTGCTATCAAAGTTTTCATATTCAGCTAAAGTTTCAATAATAGCGATTTTTACACTTTCATCTTTTTCTCTATAATACATTCTTTCAAGTTTTTCTCCATTATTTTTTGAATCATAATTTTTCAATTGAATAGCTGCTAAAACTCGAACCTTATAAAATTGCTCTTTTTCTATTACTTCAAACAAGAAATCTGCAATATCTGGATCACGTAAATTGTTCCATGCAATGAGTAGATCGATTTTTTCTTTATCGTTACCTTTTTTGAATTTAGATTTCATTTTTGAAGGTTCTATATTCATCAAAAACAATTCAGTTTTTTCTATAAAAAGAAATCGAATTGGTGTTTAAATAGCTCCATATTATTATACCTAGGAGGAAGTTGACGTTAAGAATTGCAATAGAAAATAAAGAAAATAAAAAGGATAAGTTTGCTATAGTATACTTTAGCGATAAAGGTTTCACAGTTTTTTCAACAAATATCTTTGATAAGAAATTGCTTACAAATTTAGAACATTATCCTACACTAATTGGTATTATGCAAAATCAAGATCCTTCTGGTTTAACTACAACAAAGGTTGATGATGATAATTATCTTTACACATATATTATGAATTTAAAGAACCCAGAAGCTAGAGACCCCAGACTTAAAAAAAATACTATGACAGCGATCAACTTCCTCGTCAATAAGGAAACAAACAGAAAAATAATCCTTTTTTATGATGAATTTGAAAAATTTTTAGATGATTTTTTTTATCCTGTTGTTTTTTTGGATGATTTATATGCTATCGATTTTTCCAAATTAATTTTGAGATTTCTAAATATAGTTGATAACCAAACTGAAATTGACCATTCTTTACTTGAAATTTCAGAAGAAGCAGTACTAAAAGAAAGAAACAACCCTCAATTATCTTTAGCAGTAGAATTTAATAAATGGATTGAAGATAATCGTCAAGTAGATTAACTATTTGTCTATTGGACAATATTTTAAATCGGTTTGATAAACAGTCATTTAACTACTTAAAAAAATGGGATATTATGCTCGAGATTAGATTTCATGGACGAGGAGGAACTGGAACTGTCACTGCTTCTCGTGCTTTAGCTAAAGCAGTATTCTATGAAGGAAAACATGCTGTTACATTTCCTTCTTTCGGCGCAGAAAGGAGAGGAGCTCCTGTCTTAGCTTTTGCTAGAATAGATGACAAAAAAATAACAAAACGAACTCAAATATATGAACCAGATGTGGTTGTAGTACTAGATGATTCGCTTCTTGAATTAACAGATATAGCCAAAGGCCTAAAAGAAAACGGGATATGTGTTGTTAATACAAAAAAGAAACCAGAAGAGATACAACTATCAAAAGTTGTAAAAGTAGCTACTGTCGACGCTTCAAAAATTGCAAAAGAGGAAATAGGCCTAGAAATAACAAATAGTGCGATTTTAGGAGCACTAGTTAAGAGTGTAAATATCGTTTCCCTAGACAATTTATTAAAAGCAATAAAAGAAGTATTTGCCGTAAAATTAGGAAAAACTGCAGCAGAAAAAAATTGCAATGCTGCAAGAAGAGCGTATAATGAAATAATTTTTGGTCAATCTAAGGATGGTAAATCATATCAAGAGCATCAACCTTGGCTACCAACTGTTGACGAATTACCAATTGGTACAATAATTCCAAAAACCAAAGTAGAAACAGGTCAAATGATAGGACCAGGAACAGCGAACACTAGAATAACAGGTACTTGGAGTCATAAAAAAGCATTTATTGATACTGAAAAATGCATAAAATGTCTACAATGTGTATTTCATTGTCCCGAGGGGACTATTCATAGAGAAGAAGATATAATTAAAGTTGATTGGACATATTGCAAAGCTTGTGGTATTTGTATAAATGTTTGTCCCAAATCAGCTATTACATTCATAACTGTGAAAGATATTGCAGAAATAATAAACAAGTGATTTTTTAGTTTAAAATGTAGAAATCTGTTAATCTTCTTTCTTTTTGATGTTTTACTTATTTGTATTTATCTAGTTTGTCTCCCTTATTGTGAAACTCTTTATAAACATCAAAACTTATTACATCGTCTTTTTTTGAAGAAAAATCTAAAGGCTCTCCTTCATCATATTCTTCATCAAATTCTTCATCAAAACTATCAAAGTCATCGTCATCAACAAATTCATCAAAACTATCTTCTGTTTCCCAAAAGATCATTTCATCTGGTTCAACAAATGAAGAGTCGAACATGTTTAATTTATCAGATTTTAAGTCTAAACCAAATATTTTTTCTAGTTCCTTAAGTGCAATTAGAGCTGCTTCACTGTCAGCTTCAAAGGTATTACAGTAAGATAGTACAACTAATGTAGCTAATGAATAAGCGCTGGATTCCATAAGTAAATAATGAATTGGACCTTTTATTGATAAATGATCTTTGAAAGTTCTTTTTACTCCAAATTGTTCTGAGTATTTTACAGTAGGTATTAATGCCACCCATGAATCATTTGAAGAATTCCTTATTTCTTCTCTCAGACCACCTATTGCAATATATCTTTTAGCTTTCCAGGAAAGAATCTCTTGACTGATCATTTTCCAGAAAACATCAGGAAAAGCTCGAACTCCAATAACAGGCACATTTAACCTGGATGATACCAGAACGAATTTTTCTTTGGGATCGTTTGATTTAATATCTAGTTTGAAAACAGTAATGGGAGCTTCAATTCGATCATTATGAAACCAACTTACTGGACCCCAAAATCCAATTGGTGTAACTTTAAAAGTCTCTGCCAAGTGATTTGCGACCAGTCTCCCTACAGAACCATAACCCGAGAAGCCAATAATAACTGTTGTATTTTCATCGATAATATTGGAATCGATTGAAAAATGTTGTGAGATTACAAGAGATTCTTTCATTTTTATCTTGAGCTAAAAATAAAAGGTGGGTAAAAAAATTTGTTGTTGTGCAACTTTTTTATTCTTTTCTTCTTACATTTGCTTTGGAAATAAATTCTTCTTCAGCTGGCCAAAGAAGTGTAGCTATAGTAGTTAAAATTAATAGAAAAACAATAGGTATCATTAAGCCAATCATATTATAATAGAAGTAAATGTCTCCTACAAAACTATAAACAACTATCAAAGCCACACCACCAAGAACAATTCCTATTATTTCACTTAATGACATTATTGTTTGCTGTACGCTCATTGTTGTGCCATGCCTTTCTTCTTTAAAACCTATAGAAGAACTGTCTCCTAATCTTCCGCTAATTGCAGGGAAATACGCTGAAGCAAGAATCACAAAAATGACAAGTAATGTGATAATCCATGAATGATCCAAAATAGAAGATAAATCATCAGGATCAACATAGTTACCAAAATAAGAAAAACCTAACATAAAGGTCATTCCGATCATCCCAAAGACCCCAATAGCTAGTGTTTTTTTACGACCTATTTTATCAGCCACATAACCCCAAAGAGCCATTGGAGCACCCATAAGTAAAGTCAAAAGAACAGTTACTGTACTACCAACATCGGCACCTGTTTCCAAAGAAATAACAAGAAAAGCCCAATTATTCAGAATCCCAATAATTGACGCAGTCCCTACTAATGGAAGAATAATCCCTCTTCTATCTTTATTTGTTAAAAGATTCCAAGATGCAAGTAACTGCTTTTTTAAACTAAAGCTACTTTTAGAAATAACGGGTCTTGTTTTTTCCACTGAAAAATAGACAACTAGAGCAGAAATTATTAGAAAAAAAGCGAAAACTAGATATTCATAAACCAACCATGAAGGCCTTAGTGGTTGCCAAGCCACATCATCACTCTGCCCTACAAAGAATTTGTAGAGAAATCCAGCTAAAACCACTCCAGTTGATCTTCCTGCAGTCACAGCAACATTGTATATTCCCATTCTTGTTGCACGATTTTCATAGACACTGAAGCGAGATATATATCCATAAGACGCATTAACTTTGGCGCTGCCTGCAATTCCATGAATAAAGTGATAAACACTCATTCCGAATATAATTAGTCCATTTGCAAGAGGAACAATACCTATTAATCCTTGCCAGTTAAATGCGCAAACACCGTAACCAAAGAGAACTAAACCACCACTTGCTGTTCCAAAAAGAATCCATTTCTTTGCATCATCAAGATCTGCTTTACTTCCGAAATAACCTGATGAAGCGATGACAGCAAGTGCGTAAGTTACCTCAACAATCATTATAGCTATATTTGCTATCCACCCCTCCATTCTTAGGTGCTTGTAAATATACAAAGGCATTAAAACTGTAGTACTACCAAAAGCAACTCGTAAGAAAAAGGTTGAAACTATAATACCTAAAAAAGAACGTTTCTGGTGCTTTAGCATGAATAACTTTTCGCCTTCTTTACTGTCAGTTGATTTATCTATCATTGTTTTCACTTAATTGTTTAGACAGCAATAGAGCAAGCTTATTAAATTTATTGTTTAAATTTCTAAATCTTTGAGATTTTAAGTGTTAATGTAACAATGGAAAACTAATTTCAAACTTATTTAATTTAAAATTCAAATATAAGTGTAAGAAAATTTTAAATGTTTTAACGCCAATGTATTTGTAATAAGAAAAGAAGTAGCATATTGATCTATATTGAGATACTGATTCCGATAGATTTTTATGCTCCTTCTGTTATATGCAAAATATTTAAGAATGGCAGTGTCCATAACATATAATGATATAATTAAAAAAGCTAGATTAAAAATAAAGGTGGAAAAATGTCAGAAAATAGCGTTACTATGGCAAAAATGACCAAATTAGTGGCAGAGGAACCAATCGAGTTACCTGAAGAATTTTTGGAAGCTCTTAAACCAGATGGAAAGAGTCATGCAGTGTTAATTTTAGCACCGAATACTAGAATAATAAGAATCATACCCACAGAATCGCCTGAAGTGATAAAGATTAATATCAATATAGGAAAACTTTCTCCAGATTTCCTACGTAAAATGGGATCAATCTTTATTCGACTTGGGATTAAAACTTTGTACAGCACTGGGTTGTGTTTCACTCAAAGCGCATGTGTATACGAAGGGTACATAGATAGTGAAGAGTTAAAAGAAGTTTCTATCGACACAATAAAGGACGAGTTAGAGAGAATAGAAGGCGTTTCTAGCGTCGAAGTAGAACATCTAACAGTGTAATATGTTTGGTTCCCAGACTCAACATGATTCTTTCTATTTTTTATTTATTAATTGATATTTTATTAAAAATTACGTTATTTTTCTGTTTGTTTTGACGAAAAAAGAATTTACGAATCTAAGCAAGACTATCTACTTGCTCTTTTTTTTCAGAAAGAATTTCTTCTTCTACTTCTCCTAGTACCCAGTCACCTAGAGAGATAGAAAAAGTTGTATCTTGATGTCCGGGGCATTCAATACGAATCGTTAAACTTTTTTTTGTTTTTTCGATAATAGTGGGAACCAGACAGTTATCTTCTAGAATATCTATTAAAGCTGAAACATAAGTATCAGAGATCGAGCTTATACTTTCTTCTTGAATTCTATTTCCCAAAGGACCTAACTTATAACAAGTTTTTCTACCTTCTTTATATTTAGAAATAAGCCCTGCTTCTATCATTCTTTCTACATGATGTCGTACTGTATCATGATGTAAATTAAGTTCTCTTGCAATATCAGATTGATAGGTTCCTTCATTATTCGCTATACAACTAAAAATTTTTTTAGCTGTTGGATGTTTTATTGCAGTAAAAGCCTTTTCTACCTCTTCTGTTCTAAGATTTCTGGGATAATAGACCCTTTTTCCACCAAATTTTATAGATTTTATCAAATTAGCTTTTTCTAGTTGTCTTAAGTGCCAGTCAATAGTTCCCTGAGGGAGAGACAAAATATTGGAGAGTTCAAAGAAATACAGACCTGGTGTTTCACAAAGTATCTTATAGATTTCTTTTCTTTGAGGATGCAAAATTAATGTTTGCTCTTTCCTTTTTATAGGCATAATGTCCCTCTCACAATATTATATTTACTACTTCTTTGTTAAAAAACTTTTTTGAGAAACAAGACTAAATTCGAGAAATGATAAATATATAGATTTTTAAGTGAGTATAGCGAGTTGTTTTTGAGTAGAAATGGGTGCAACAAAAAGCAAAAAAACGAGCACTAAAGAGATTAATATAGAAGATATTTCTATCAAAGTTCAAGAAATAAAAAAGGAAATTGCTAAAGTAATTGTAGGACAAGAAAAGGTTATTGATGCTCTAATAACAGCTGTGCTAGCAGATGGTCATGTTTTATTAGAAGGAGTTCCTGGAATTGCAAAAACATTGATGGTAAGAGCTCTTTCTAAGGCTATTTCTGCAGAATTTAAGAGGATCCAATTCACTCCAGACTTGATGCCATCAGATGTAACTGGAGTTATGGCTTATCGTCCCGAAACGGGTGAATTTTATTTCAAAAAGGGACCAGTTTTTACAAATATTTTACTTGCAGATGAAATAAATCGAGCTCCACCTAAAACACAAGCAGCAATGTTAGAGTCTATGCAAGAAAAACAAGTTTCTGTTGAGAAACAGACCTATTCACTCCCAGATCCATTTTTAACTTTTGCAACACAGAATCCACTTGAACAAGAAGGAACTTATCCTCTTCCAGAGGCACAAATAGACAGATTTGCATTCAAGCTTCTGGTTGATTATCCTGAGGAAGAAGAAGAGATCCAGATAGTTAATAGGTTTACTGGAGAATATGATTCTTATGATAAATTAGAAGATGTCAAACCAGTATTAGGTTCAAAAGAAATAATTGAATTTCAAAAATATATCAGAAAAAATATTTCAATTTCTGAAGAATTATCAAGATACATAGTAAGAGTTGTTAGCCTTACCAGAGAAAGTGAAGAAGTCGCAATTGGTGCAAGCCCAAGAGCGAGCCTATGGTTGACAATCTCTGCAAAGGCTTCTGCTGCTATGGCAGGAAGAAAATTTGTTAAACCAGAAGACATCCAAAAAGTTGCAGTAAATGTTCTCAGACATAGAGTAATAATCAAGCCTGAATATGAATTTGATGGAACAACTTCAGAGATGATTATTGATAGAATAATAAAACACACTCCAGCACCTGTAGTAGAATAAAAAGGGCGATTAAGTTGAAATCGATTAAATCGAGAATCTTCCTTTTGATATTAATTCTGGAATTCATAGTTATAGGTGCACTAAGTGTTACAAAAGTAACATTATCTAATCATCAAAACATTGTTCAAGCAGAAGAAGGAGATTTGACAGTAACAATCCGAAGAGAGCAAATTTATTATAAAAATAACACAGAACTAACTAGAGGATATATTTATTGGGCAGACTTAAAAGGAGGAACTTTGATACTTTATGGAAATACTTCTTCATCAGAAATGTTCTCTTACGCATTTTGGGATTCAGTAGGAAATTATTCAAGTGACAGATTAACTTTCTATCCAGACAGAATAGAGATTCAGATTAGAACAACAGAATTATACTACGAGATATATGGTGCTTATCACCCAGATTATTTTATCGACACTAATTTCATTGTAATCTTTGACACATTTTGGGCGCAGTTTAGTTATATTACTCCAGAAGGAGAAGAAAGGTATGCACCTGTCAATTATTATAATAAACAAGTACTTCCTGAAGGAGCAGGACTGGTAAGTTATGCCCCTACTGATGGAGCTCTAATTGAAAAAGTAGGAGAAGAAATATATGCAATCGTATGGGAATATAAAGAAAGAATGATGGATCCATTTCACGAACCCTTTCCCTATGAAATAACTTATACATTTGACCCAATTTATTTGGCTTTCACTGAACAAATGTTTCAGAACCAACAAGAACGACAAAAAAATGAAAATGAAAAGAATTTGTTAGATATGCTTAAAACCTATTTTAAATTGATTGCATTTCTTGCTGTTATTCTTAGTATTGTTGCTGCGATATTTGGTTATTTACGTGCAAGGCATAAGTTCAAGTCAAAGCTACAAGAAGCAATCAACCTACCTAAAAGAATGTTAAAAGATATTGAGAGAGAAGTTGAACCTTCAAAACGGGTATCATCCATGTTTAGTGCGGGTTTCTTTCTGTTTTTGTTACTGATGCCCGTAGTAACATCACAATTACAAGACGTACAAACTACTGAACCGATGTTAGTAAATAATAATACACAGATTGGTTTAGCAGGGCTTAACTCATCTCTTAAACAAGAGGATCGTGATATTCAATATACCGCAATTATTGATTTAGGAAAAACAGGAATTTCCTTTGAGACAGTAATAATGGAACTTCCCTATACAGTAGAAAATTTCAGCATTTGGGTAAACACTGAAAGTGTCATAGAGTTTAACGCTTATGACAGTTCTGGTTTACCAATTTCATATCAAGAATTTTCTGATCACTACTTGATACGCAATGTAAAAGGGTATATTAGATACGAAATTATTAAACCCTATCAATATTATAACAATAGTAATATTTTAGTGTATATAGACTATTTTTGGCTTAATTTCTTTGATTACGAGATAGGAAATTATTCAAGAGCAGATATTCAATATACTCTTATCCTCCCAGAGGATTCTATATTATATAGTGCTTCGCCAGAATCAATTCTTACTCTTGGAAAAACTCCAGAGGGAAGAAGAAAGGTAACTTTTACAGACTATAATCGCCAGATTGACCCTTACCATGACTTATTTTCTTGCCAAGTCACGTACTCATTTATTGATGTTTTAGACGCAATAGAAAATGAATCAGCGCGTTTCGAACACTTTAGGGTGGAAACTAAACTCACTCAAGAACAGATAAACACTCTTACAAAAAACATAATGTTTCTCGCGTTTATTGCAATTATCGCACCAATATTAGCTTTCTTACTCTCATATTATATTATGAGAAACCGAATGATGAAAAAGATAAAAGAAGAGGAGCAAAAACATGAGCTTTTAATTTCTGTAGAAGAATTACAGATTAAAGCTCTCAATGAAAGTGGAAAAATCGATGAGAATAAAGAACCATGGAAACCGATGTTAGGAGGTTATTGGGAACTACTAGCTTACCTTAGTAGATATACTCCTATAAACTTATTATCGCTAGACGATTCTATGCATGAAAAAATTCTCTCAAAATACATTCCTAAACACTTACGCCAAGAAATTTTTGAGCTTTTATCTACAGGACGAGCCATTTCTTCATCAATAAAAAAAGGAGAAACAATTTATTTCACAAAAAGTCAAGCTAGAGATTATTTAGAAGCCATAATGAAGGCAATCGAAAAGATGGAAAAAGAAAGGAAAGGATAGAAATGAAACAAGTAACAAAAATCATAATATTTTCAATGGTTGTTAGTTTACTACTAATTCAGATCAATAATGTCAATGCTAAAGAAACAGTTTTTACTGCTACACAAATAATAGATATAAACGAAACTACTCAGATAACAGTTTCCATGGCAGCCCCGTTAACTTGGGAAATAAACACGGGAATAAACATTTCTGTAAATATAAAGTTATCAAAAATTGCTCAGAATGATAGTCTATTTATTACTTATATCAAAACAGAATATAATATTCCAGGAAAACAATTCCCCGAAGACCAACAAATCACAATAATTGAAAATAATCTAACAAATATCGGTGAACAAATCAGCATTAACCAAACTCGTTATGCACCTGAGAATACTGATGAATTTAACATTACCTTATCGATCCTTGCTCAGACAGTAAACATGACCAGTACAGAAGAGTTTTCCATGGATTTTCCAGGAAAAGGTGAAGATAATATTTTAGTTAAGAAGAATTTAGTTCTGCCTATAATCAATCTGCCTGGTTTCCCCAATATCGAAACATTTAGCAGGTGGATAGTTATCTTTGTTGTGATTCAATTAGTTATTATGTCACCTGCGCTCTTTGTCTTATATTTCAAAATAAAAAAACAAAGAACACGGGGCCAGGTATCGAAGAAAAAAAGGAGTGGAGAAGATGAGTAAAACTGAAACTAAACAACAAAATCCCTTAGAAAGAGGAGTAAGAAAAATAGATGTTCTGATGCGTTCATTTGGAATGCGTACTAGAATGTTTAAGGGAAAAACGAGAGGGATAGTAAAGGGAACAAGAAAGGTTTACCCTCATGAAGTCAATGCTACGATTGTAGAGACAGCAAGGGGAGTAGGAATCAAAATAAAGATGGAAAAATTGTGGTATTCATTTCTAAAAGGAATTCCTTTTCTATTTCTGATAATACTCTCTCTAATTCAATTAATTGCACCAAAAATTGGAGAGAATATGGCAGAAAATGTTGGTTTTAATTTGTTTGCACTCTTTCTTGGAACAAGAACTAAATCTATTGGATTACTAATTACGCTTTTTATTATTGGAGGAATTTTTATTGTTAGTGAGATAATAGAGAGGACAATTAGATTGAGATATCTCCAAGACAGGATGCCCAGATTTTTGAGTGGAGCTGAATGGACAACTGCTGATTCACCATTATTATTAGATATCATAAGTTCTACAAATAATATTTTGTGGTTAGCATATCTCATATTAGTAATAATCTTTGCACCATTTTCTTTTTCATCAGAAATAATTGAAAAGTTTGTAACAGTATATCAAACTGGCATAGTTAATTTGCTAGAAGGTACAACGCTTGTTTCACTACTAGATATATCAATAATATCCAGTATGTTATTTACAATATTATTGCTAAATTACAAGTCGTTTAGAGAAGAAATAGATTCAAAGCAAAGAGCAAGCAGAGTAAAAGTAGATTATAGTACAACACAACTTTTAGAAGTTGTCTTTGGTTCAATTACACTTATCACATTTGAAATAGTTCTATTTTCATTTATGTTTTGGACGGATCTTACTTTAATCCAAATTATAATGACTTATAGCGTTACTGTAGCGGCTAGTATTCTAAGTGTGTGGCTTTATTGGCAGAGAGAAAACTATATTTTCATTTTTCTTGAGATATGGCTTTTCTTAAGCATAGTAGTCATGGTTTTCAGTAACGCAAATAATCCTAAATTCTCTTGGATGATAATTTGCCACCTTTTCCTAATTCTGACAATTTTAGGTTTGTATTTTAATCAATTTTTCAAATCTTATTTAGAAGAAAAAGGAATATATGAACCTAGTTGGATGTTTAATTCTTTCCCAATCTTTGCGATTATTGAAGTCCTTAAAAAAGCAAAAGTAAGAACTACAAAAGGAGTACAAAAAGAATTAGAAGAAATAAGAACAGAAGAATTAACAGAGAAAATAAAAGAACGTTCTCCTCTTATAATTCCGCTTGAAAAAATAACTAAAAAAGGAAAGGATGCAAAAAAGATAATCAACACATACCAAAAAATTATCGACCGCATAACAAAGAAAGATGTAAACATTATTACTTTATCTGTAATTAATGAAGAGATTTTAGCGCTAATACAAGATGAAGCAGAACTAAGGAAAAAAGTAGAAAACTTATTCCAAATTATTGATCATCTTCTTTGGGACGAAAGCTATATCCTGAAAGATGGAAGCAAATATGTTGAAATAACAGAACAACTCTACAGCGCAGTCTTAAAGGCAAGGTGATATAATGTCTAATCCAGCCAAAGAAGAAAAAAAAACGTTACAAAAAGATAAAGTAAAGATTCCTATAAAAAAACTGAAAAAACTAGAAATTTTAGCAAAAGAACGTTCAACAAGCTTTCTACAAGGACATCGAAGATCGATCTTTAGAGGACCAGGAACCGAATATGCAGATTTAAGAGAATATGTTGAGGGAGACGATCTCAGATTTGTTGATTGGAATGCATCATCACGTATTCCTTTCAAACTAATTGTTAGAGATTATGAACAAGAAAGAAATACAAATGTAGTTTTGATGCTTGATGTTAGTCATTCGATGTTATTAGGTGATCCAGTACCAAGGATCAAACTTGCAGTTGAAGCAAGTGCTACATTAGCTTATACAGTCCTAATAAATCGAGATTTATTTGGTTGGGCTAGTTTCTCAGATAAACTACACAATTATATTCCTCCCCGTGGTGGAAAATTGCACTTTTATCATATTGTTCATGAAATGCTCAAGATTGCTCCACATGGTAAAACTAATATCGGTGATGCTATTCGTGAAGTGGCTTTATCTTTAAAGAGAAGATCAATAATTATCTTACTCACTGATTTACATGGAAATTTAGAAGGTGCAATGAATGGTTTTAAAGTTGCAAAATTAAAAAAACACGAAGTTAAAGTAATTCATACTGTTGATCCAGAGGAATTTCTTTTTCCAAAGAATCCTAGACAAGTAAAATACCTTGATCCTGAAACAAATCAAATGAAAGTAGTTAATTTTAGTAATTTGCTTGAACGAGGAAAATATAATTACGAAATTGGTTTAAAAATCAAGGAAATTAACAATTTTAAGAGAAACATAAGAGGGTTAAACATTGACGTAGTTACTGCATCAACTACAATGTTAACTGAGAGATTATTACTTACTTATTTTGGATCAAAGAGAGGGAGGGCTTTAAAATGAAAAGAAACTTAATATCTGTTTCTCTAATATATCTTGTTATAATAAGCACTTTTAGCTTTGTTGTAACTTCTGATTTCAAAATCGTTTCTGCTGGGAGTAGTAGTTCTGGAGATATTCCTCCACCAGGTGGTCAAGGAGGAGAGGATACTAGCGGCGGTGGTGCTGCAGGAGGGTTATACCTCAATTATCGTATTCCATTAATATTTAAGAAAGGAGATTTTGCACCAACGTTTATTGCAATTACAGCTTTACCCATCTTTCAAAATGAAACTATAGTAATTTTTGGTTATAATTCTTCATTATTTGAGAATAATCAAGCTATTATAAAGGGAAATGAAACACTTATAATTGATCCTCGAGACGAACCTGAGTTAACAAATGGTTCATTGATACAATCTTTTTCTCCATTACAAATTACTGTTTTTCATCCAAATACAAATAATGAAAGCGATAATTCATTTTCTTATTCAGTATTAGTTATGCAAAATTGGGGAAAGAAATATCTTTCTTCTTTTTCAGATATGAGAGCAATTATAGTTGCAGGCTTTAACAGTACAAAGTTAACAATTAATAACAATGGAATAATGCAATATGAAACCATTGATCTGATTGGACAAACATTAGATATTTCGGTTACTAAAGGAACCATTATAGAAGCAAATGGACCAATAGGAGTGGTTTTTTACTCTTTAACAGATAGCCAAGGTTCTTTCGCTTATACAGGAGTCCCATATTACATGTGGGGAAAAGAGTATTTTACACTCCCTCCACCAAGAAAAACGCATGATACCTTAATTGAAGATAACTCTACTTTAGTACTTGGGAATATAAATGAAGGAGGAACTTTAATTTTCGAAACTTCAGAAGAAGAATCAGATATATTAAACTTGGAAGAAAATCAAACAATTACATTAGAAAAACAAAAGTTAGGAACAAATGATTATTATACACATTTTCTATCTGCAGCTGTAAACTATTCTGTTACTACGTTATATTCTTATGTTATCAATGGTACTATATACAAATCTGCATTCCAATATATTTCTACAGAAAAGATGAGATGGGCAGAATGGTTCTATAATAATAAAATATCAGATAACCTAAAAATCTCTTCTGTTTCTTTGGATGATTCAAATATTATTCTTCCAATACTACTATATGAAGGGCAATTAGTTATTGATCTCGAAAATTATTCTTCTGTTGACAGGGGCGAATATTATTCATATAAACAAGGAACTAGTTATGGCGTTATTTCAGCTAATGGTTCTTTGTTTGCTTCACAGATTGTATCAGATGAAGAAAAAATATTAGAGAACAGCCTTTCTCATTTACTTTTTCCAATGAATCTTTACTCTTTTGTTGATAACACGAGCTCCTCTTTTCCGAGTTGGTATCATTTTCCAAACATAAATGTAAAAGAAGTAAATGTCTACCCTGAAAAACCAACAGAACTAAGAAAACTTAAACTTGAAATTGTTATTCAAAATAATGGTAGTATTCCCTCTGCTCCATTTTGGGTCAGCATTTTTAGAAATGATACTATAAAGATACACAAAAAAATAGACGGATTAGATATTAATGAAACTTTTAGCATTCCTTTTGAGGAATTTCAAGGATTCGGACTTAAGACATTAAACATATCCATCTACACAGACTCTTTAAGTCAAATATTTGAATTAATAGAATTTGATAATGCATATGAACTTATGATTAAAGTTAATCGTAATTGGAATATAATCTATGTTGGAATTGCAGTTTCTGTACTAATAATAGGTTATCTTTCTTATCTTGTAATAAGAAAATTTGTTGCCAAATATAAGGAAAACAAGAGAAAATTCGATATTATTCTAAGTGAGATAGAGGTCTAGTAAATGAGCGAAACAGATGTAAAGCAAAAAGAAGAAGTAGAAGAAGTAGAGGAAGTAGAGGAATCATTCACTAAATTTAGTGTTATACTTGGACGAGATCTAATCTTCTTAGATTGGACAGTAAATTTTGGTGGACAAATCTTAGGTTTAGTAGTTGGTTTATTATTAGGAGTAATTTTTGGAGCCAAGATGGGGACACTCTTTAACATAGATGTTCCTGTTGACATTAGTGCATATATTGCCCTACAAGTTGGAATACTTCTTAGTATCACTAGTTTAACAATTTATTATTTATCAAAGCTCGGCATTAAGGTTAACAGTCCAAAATCAATTGCAAGTAAGAAACTTCTTCTTCTAAAAACAATAATGTTTGCTTTTTCAGCTATCTTTGCTTTAAGCTATTTATTTAATAGTCATATTTTCCCATTTATATATGCAAATTATAGCTCTATAAAACCCCCAGAACCAGGACAAACAGGAACTGGAGATGGAGGTGAAGGAAATACAGTAGATATTCCTACAACTAACCATTATATTGTTCTTATTGCATTGATCGTTCTTGTTGCAGCTTCATACGCTTTACTTTATGCAGGATTGTTTTACTCTTTTAACAAAAAAGCCAACACGATGACAGGAGTTGCAATAATGGTTAGCACTATAATGGCAGCACTTACATTACTAAGCCAAAATCAAAGCGTCCAAAAGCTAATTGATGGAGAAATAATGGCTTTTCTTACAGATTTTGCATATTTCTTCTTAGTAGCTTTAATAGCCATTCTTTCATATCACATGTGTAGGAGAATAGAATTATCCTTAATTATAATGTATATAGGTTTCATTTTTGGTTTTGGTGCCCCTTCAAATGCTGTTTCACAGATCATCGCTTTAAAATGGGGTTTTCCAAACTTTTCTGATGGAATTAATTCTACTTCAGATGTTATTACAAGGACTCTTGAACTTATAGAGTATGTAAGTTTATTTGGAATTGTTGTTTACCCACTTATTTTTTACAAGGATACAATATCAGCATTAAAAGAATTGAAGAAGATGTATAGATTACCTTTCCTATTAATTAAATTTTTAGGGTTAATAATAATCACACCATTTAAGATAATATTCAAACCAAAAATTTTAGTTCATTTTTATAATGGAGTTAAACAAATAGTAATTGATGAAGAAAAAAGAAATATCTCTTTCAAAAAATTAAAAACAAAATTAAGCGAGGAATTTAAGGCTATTACTTCCTCAGAAGGTTTTTCTGTCACTTTGTTTGCTGCTGTGCTTATCTTAATTGAAGTGACAATACTCTTTTTAGCGAATCTACTGGGAATTTTCCTTTATTTCATCGCTTTTCTCATTTTAATAGGTATTGTAAATAGTATTATTACTTCAAAATATGGAGCTGCAAGTTATACAGCAATGTTTTCTGCATTAACAGAATCTTCTTTGAGTGTATCTCCTTTAGTTCCTGACATTAACGTACAAATTAAATTCTTAGAATATAAGAAAAAACAATTAGAAAAAACAAAAATTGCAGTTGGTACTTTAATTCCTGTATTTGCTTACTACATAATTGCTTACATTACTACAGCAATAACTAAAGATACGTCTCTATTGACAATACTTTTCTTAATGATTCTTGTTCCTATCAGTCTTGCTTTAGCTTCTTTTTCAATAAGCTTCTTCTATGTCAAAAAACCACTAATTAAAGAGATTTACACCTATCCACTTCGATTTTTCTATTTTTTGGGATTGATAGTATACTTTTCGATTTCTGTTTATCGCTTAATATACAACCAAATTGGTCTTTTTCCAGCTTTTTCGCTTCTCTATCTTGTTTTAATCTATATCACTTTCTCAAAGAGATCTAAACTTTCTGAACTTATTTTATTTCTAGGAACAGAGAAAAGAGATAGAGCATTTAATGAACTTATAAGTAAAAAAAATCTCAATATTGATGTTTTATTGCAAAATTTAGATGATACACCATCATATCTCAGCTTTTGGATAAGTGCAATTCTAATTAAGAGAAACAAAAAAGAGGTTATTACTTACTTAAAAGATCTACTCAAACAAGACTATAAATATCAAAGAGTAATAGGAGCATTGTCTTTACTTTATTTAAACGAATATGATTATTTAGAAGAACTTGTTAATTTACTAGAAAACGACCCCGACCCCTACTTACGAGAAGCAATAGCTTACGGATTAAGATATTGCAAAGATATGAAAATAGATATTTACAAGAGAATTATTGACGCACAACATTACGAAGATAATTCAAAAGTTTTAGTAAGGCTCAAGGAAACAATCTCCATCTTAGATAGATACTTTGCAAACAAAGAACGAAAAGAAGAAGAAATGGAAGAACTCGTAGAAGTAATATAATAAAAAAATCTTATCTCGAATATCTATCTGATTACTGAGGCGAAAGATTTTATAAATTAAATGTCTTTATTTTTTTTATGAGTATTCGAATTGTAACAGATAGTGCGTCTGATATAGATAGAAACTTTGCTAAAGAAAAAAAAGTAGCTGTTGTTCCTTTATCTGTCACCTATAATACTGGTGAAACATTTAAAGAAGATGAGAATTTCGATTTTGACAAATATTACAATAATTATTCAGATCCAGATTTTTCGGTAACAACGTCACAACCTTCACCAAAGGATTTTCTTAACGTGTATGAACAGTTAAAAAAAGAAGGTGCAAAAGAAATTATTGTAATTACAATTAGTTCTGGTCTATCTGGAACTCTTAATAGTGCACAATTAGCAGCTAAAATGTTTCTGAAAATAGAAAAAGATATTGAAATTTATTTTGTAGACTCATTAAATGCTTCCATGCCAGAAACTTTTCTTGTAGAAGAGGGGCTAAAATTAATAGATAAGGGTCTTTCAGGTAAGGAAATAGCTGAAAAGCTGCAAAACTCTACAAATGAAATAACTACATTAATTTTATTACCTACACTTTATTATCTAAGAAAAGGAGGAAGAATAAGCGTTGCTAAATATCTCCTCGGAAGGTTGCTACAATTAAAACCCATCACAATTGTAAACGAAGAAGGAAAGAATGAAGTCACAGCTACTGTTCGAGATTATGATGAGGGATTAGTAAAAATGATCGAGATAGCAACTCAAAACTATACAAGAACACCCGTAGAAGTTGCAATAGTACACACAAATAGTATGGAACGTGCAACTAAACTACAAAATTTGATAAAAGAAAAACTTGGTGACATAAAAATACGTATTGTTAGAAGTGGAGTAACTATTTCTGCTCATACAGGACCAAAATGTGTTTCGCTTATATCAAAATTCTTTGAATTTTAATTTTACTTCTTTTTTTAAAAAAAGAAAAAAGTTATTTTAGAATAATTCTTGCATCTACAGGAAATATTCCATTAGAGTTTGCAATTAAAGGATTAATATCCATTTCTCCTATGTATTCTCTGTATTCCCATGCTAAGTTAGAAAGTTTAGACATAATTTCTGCAAGTTGTTCTCTATTAACTGGAGCTAATCCTCGAAAGCCATTAAGCAATTTTTGTGTTTTTATTTCGTCAATGGCTGATAATGCTTGTTCTTTAGAGCATGGGCACATTCTAAAAACAACATCCTTTAGAGCTTCTACAAAGATTCCACCTGGACCTACTAGTATTACTGGGCCAAATGTTTTATCGATTTGGCTTCCTATAATTAATTCAACTCCTTTTTCAACCATTTTTTCAACTAATATGCCTACAACTTCTCTCTCAGCAAAACGGTTCATATAATCGTTAAATGTTTTTTTTACTTCTTCTATTGTAGCAATACCAATTTTCACAGCTTGTTCATCAGTCTTATGCAAAACTTGTGGTGACATCACTTTCATTGCAACAGGCCCATTAAATTCGTTAAAGGCCATAATGGCTTCTTCTTCTGTTTTAACAAGTTTTGAAGGTGGTAAAGGTAAGTCTAACAATCTAAGAATTTCTTTTGCTTCATGTTCAAGTAGAGCTTTTCTATTTTCTGACTTAACTTTTTCAAATATTTCTTTAATTTGTACGTTCATCTTCCCATCTCCTTCTACAGATTTTTCCCTCTCTTCTTCAAGTAATTTGCATATTCAACAAGTCTTCCTACAGCTCTTATTGCACTCCCTGGGCTTTTAAAAACAGCAAAGTCTTCTTTTAGCAAAACATCATAAGCATAATCTGCTTCTTCTCCACCTATAAGCGCAGTTACGAAAGTTTTTTCTTTTCTGCTTGCTATCTTCCTTGTTATTTCTATATATTCATTAATGTCTAAGTTAGGGATACTTGGAATGCAGATATTAACAACTGCATCAACTTCAGGATCTTCATAGACTGCTTCCAAGGCTTTTTCATAATCCTTTGCATTTGCCGAACCAGTAATATCAATAGGATTAGTTGTAGAGTAATAGACTGGAAAGGTCTCATCTAGTTTTTTCTGAATCTCTGGTGAAAATTTAGCTAGTTGTAACTTACAATCAGAAACCATGTCTGAAGCCATTACTCCTGCACCACCTCCATCCGTGACAATAGCAACCCTATTTCCTTTCGGAAGAGGTTGGGTGGCAAATGAAATGACACAATCCTCCAACTCATCCCAAGTAATTACTCTTTGAAATCCTGCTTCTTTGAGGAGATCATCAACAATTGCGTCATCAGAAGATAATGCAGCAGTATGTGATGCGCCCGCTTTAGCACCTGCTTCTGTACGATTTGCTTTTATTCCAAGTACAGGTTTCTTTAAACTTACTTCTCTTAGAGTTTCCATGAATTTCCTGCCATTCTTGAAATCCTCAAGGTAAACAAGTATCATTTTTGTATCTTCATCATCACCTAGATATTCAATGCAATCTGCTTCATTAATATCCGAAGCATTTCCATAAGAAATGAATCGAGCTATCCAATTTCCTGAACCCAGTCTAGCTAACTGATCAATAAAAGCTGCACCAAAAGCTCCACTTTGCGTAAAAATTGATACATTTCCTGGTTTTGGTCTTTTTAGCTTGTTTACTGGTAAGAACATAGTATCATATCCTAATACAGGAGAATATAACCCCAGACAATTAGGACCAATGATATTGATATTATAGGTTTTCATAATATCATTCATTCTATTCTGTATAGCAACTCCTTCCTCGCCTATTTCGGCGAAACCCCCTGTAGTTACAATTACATTCTTTATGTTCTTTTTACCACATTCTTCCAGTGCTTGTGGAGCGAATTTTGCTGGAACAATAATAATTGCAGCATCAATTTCTTCTTCAATATCTAACACAGATTTGTATAATGTATATTCTTTACCTGCAAAAATGTGTGTTCCTCCACGAGGATTGACTAAAAATAATTTACCGGGAAAATCTTTAGCAAAATTCTCAGCAACAACTCCTCCTGGCTTCAGTAAATTTGTTGAAGCGCCAATTACACAGAAACTTTTTGCATTAAAGAAATTAGCTATTCTATTGCTCATTCTTATCATTTTTCAGATTTTTAAACGGATTAAAAATTTTTGGAAAAATACCTTTTAAGAAATATAATTAATTTCTAATAAAAATTAAATAGGAGAAATGAAATTATAAAAAAAGGAAGGGTTTACTTTGAGAAAAAGTAGAAGTCTATCAAACATCTTTGCAATAATCTTAGGGGTTGTTGCGATTGTGGGGATTGGATATTTAGGTTCTTATTTGAATATTGGATGGTTAGTACTAGTTGGGATATTTGTAGGTGCTGTTCTCATAGGTTTTTTTGCTTATGGTGATGATGGAGTAAAACTTGCAGTGATTTTTGGATTTATTTTAGTTGTACTTGGCATAATAACAGCAGTAGTTCTTTATTCTCAATTTGGACAGTTAACTGGAAGTGCAGACAACATCGCTGAAGCAATAGGTAATATTATAGGAGGAATATTAATATTGGTCTTAGCTATTTTTGCTATTATTGGGAGTATAGTGGTTGCAGTAATAATGGCCATTGGATCAGTAATTGGACGTGCGATTGGGAGATCTGTTTGGGACGAGAGAGAGCGTCAGACAGTTAAATATGCTAAAACGGTGAAATAGTAAGAGCTTATAAACAGATATTCAGTAGAAATCTTTTTTACCCCATCTTTTTTGTTGAAATTATGAACGGTAATTTAGCAGAGTTACCTCTTTACTGGAAAGCACCATATCAAACTACTTTAATCACTGAAATTATAGATATAAAAGAAAACAATGTTGCACTCAAACAGACTATTTTTTATCCAGGTGGAGGAGGTCAGCCCTGTGATGAAGGTATTTTAGAATTCAGAAATGGTGAAAGTTCCGAAGAATTCAGAATTATCTCAACTTATAAAGAAGACGGAAAAATTTGGCACAAACTTGGTCACAAAGGTAATTCTTTGAGTCCAGGTCAACAAGTACTCCTTAAACTAGACTGGGAAAAGAGATATAGCTTGATGAGGGCTCATACTGCTCAACACCTTTTTTCACATTTTATAAAGAAGAAATTCGACTGCGAAACCTTAAAAGCTAATTTTGAACCATTTACCATAGATATTGAAGTAGACAAAGAACTCAGTGCTGAAAATGTATTTGAGGTTCTTTCAGACGTTAATCTCGCAATTTCAAAAAATAGCAAAGTAAACAGTATTATTATAAGCCAAGAAGAGTATCAACAAAAATACAGAAATAAGATTCGAGGAAAAGATTCAAAAGAAGATATAGTTCGATTGATAGAAATAGAAGAAATAGACGATTTAGTTTGCTGTGGAGGAACACATGTAGATAATTTATTAGAGATACAAGGAATAATTTTACAAGAATTAAAGCATAATAAGATCAAGCTCTTAATTGGTGAACACGGACTTTCCTATGCAAACAAACAGAGAGACTATGTTATTCAGCTTGAAAAGATTACAACAAAAAAGAATGATAAACTTATTAGTGTCATCAAAAACAGATTTGAAGATTATATTAGAGTAAACGATGCATTAGTTGAAACATTGTCCTTGATTTTTAAAAATATAAAACAAAGTACAGAAGCAGTTAAGAACCTAAATTATACAAATCTTAAATTACAAAATGTAAATCGAGAAACAATCATAAATTCCATAAAAAGCATTCCTCCTGGAGTTTTCATCACCTTACTTGGATATAATAATATTCTTTACTTCATCTCTACATCTGATGTTTCTTCTGCAGATGTTGTAAAAAAATTACAAGAAACTAATAACTATAAAGGCGGAGGAAACCAGAAATTTGCTCAAATAAAATTAGAAGAAACTGAAAAAATCGAAGAAATAGAGAAAAAGATCAGGCAAATTGTTGAGAATTTACAGCCTAGCTAAAGCCAAGTATAAGTAACTGGTTTATATTTCTCGTTTTTTTGTATTTTCTTTTCATCAATTAATTTGTTGAGATGAGCTAGAATATTTAATTTAGGTGCTAAGATTTGGTAATATCCATACCATATTATTCCTTGAGCAGTATTAACTCTCTCAGCAAGTTCTTCAGCAGTCAGGTATTTTTTCTCAGACATTGCCATTTCAATTTGTCTTTCATAGTCATTGAAAGATCTAAGTACATCTTCCACATAAGGTACTATATGTCTTCCTTCTTGGTATTGGTCATGAGAGGGACAAAGGTAATGTATCGTGGCTTTCTGAAGAAATTCAACGTTTCTCAACCATTCTTTGTAAGAACCTGTTCGATCGATAAGGTAACTATGGGGGAGAGCAGGGTAAATATTTAAAGCATCTCCTGTAAACATCGCTTTATCTAGAGTAGAAAAATACATCGTGTGCCCTTCACAGTGTGAGTCAAAGTTTATTGTCATAATTTTAGTTGAACCAACTTCAAACTTGTCTCCATCAGAGAATAGTATGTCTGGCTCAATTCTGCCTAGATCATCAAAAGGATCTTTCTTTATAGCAAAATATAGTTTCTCTTTTTTAGTAAAAGAGAAATTTTTCGCTCGTAAGACACTAGCTGGGTTTTTTGCTGTTTCCTCTAGTTTTTCGTTTAGGACAATTTGTGCCTTTGGAAAAAGTTTTTTTAATCTATACACACCACCAGCATTATCTGGATGAATATGTGTTAGAAAAATGTATTTTACTTTATCTGCACTTTTTCCTTTATCATGTATTGCTTGTTCGAAATAGTTTTCTATTGTCCCTTTTTTTCCGGTATCAATAATTGCGAATTCTTCATCACCAACAATATAGCCTCTATTTAATTCTCCTCCGGGACCGGCAGAGCCTTCAACAATAGTTAATCTATCATTGATATTACGTATTGCTTCCCCAAACATTTTCTTTCTCCACTCATTATTTTGCTTCGGCTAATATTGCTGCAACAGCATTACTTACTTTTTTCATTTTATTTAATTCTCCAGAAACACGTTTCTTTTCATTTTCATATTCTGTTTCTGACATTTCTCCAGTCTGGAATTTAACATAAAGCACTTCCAATTCTTTCTGAAGAGCTTTCAATTTTCTACTAACTGCATCGAATGTTTTTCTCATTTTCGCTAGTTCAATATTAAGTTTTACTGTAAGATTTTCAATATTTTTCTTATACTTTGTTTCCATTTCAGCGATTGTTGAAGCACTTATTGCTTTGTCACCTTTTAATGACTTTAGCTTCTTTAGTTTTATTCGTTCATTATTTCGATCTTCAATGATTTCTTCAATTGGCAATATACCTTCAAAATTTTCAAATTCTTTTTCAAGTTCAGTTACTTCTTCTACTTCTTGCTTTAGTTTTTTTATCTTTGGTAAAGCTTCTTCTTTTGGAATGAGTTTATTTGTTACTCTATCTAGAAGAATATTTATTTCATTGTCTAGTTCTTTTTTCTTTTTTAGGAGCTCATTATATCTTTCTCTTGATAATATCACATCTGCAATTCTTTCAACGAGTTCATCATCTGTTAATTCTTTCTTTTCTTCTTTTTCTTCCACTTTTTCCTCTTCTTCTACAGGTTTAATTGGTTCATAAATTACTCCTGTAGGGCTTTCAGGATCTTCAATAGCAATTTCTTCTTTAATTGGATCAACTTGTGCTAAATCATGTTCTAATCTTGCTCCACATCGTCTGCAAAAATTCCATGATTGCTTTACTGGACTATGACAGTAAGGACATTCTGATGACATTTCTTGGACACCTTTTTTAATCTGTTAATATATGAAACTTCAATTAATAAAAATATATTCTTTTCCTAATGGAAGTAAAAATATAAAAATTATTTAAAATTTAGTGTTTCTATAAGCTAAACTGCTTTTAATTAAAGAAATAGCAAAAAATGAAAAAAATCATTTATTCAACTCATGTATTATTTTAAATTCTGTGTCACGTATTTGATCAACAAAAATAGAATATTGTGCAAGCTCAAGAATTTCTAGTAACATTGATTTTGGATCATCATATTTTTTCGGTGTTCTTATAATTGATAACTTAGAACCTGTTTCTCCGCTCCATACAGAAAAATTATACTGATAATCAACTAATAAGTTACTTAAATTTTCAAATCCTTTTTCTGTGAAGAAGGATGAACCTTCAATAATACTAACTTGCTGTTTATCTAACTCACCTATCAAGTAATACCAAATTACCTCAATAAGAAAGTAAATCCCTTGAAAATAGTATAAATTATAATCGGAACTTAAAGTTCGCAACAGTTTAATATAATTCTCTAACTCTGCCTTTTTAATTTCATCAAACTCATTTTCTGCAGAATATAAGCTCACCTCATTATATAATATATTGACTAAGATTTGTAGTGTAGTTAAGACATCTTTGTTTTGAATAGTTTCTTGTAAATATCCAATTAGATTCAGAAAATTTTCTTCTTTAGTTTCGTGTAAAGAGATCTGTTTATTGATAATTTCAGGATAGAGTTGATAGACTTCTTGTCTATTATCAGCTGTTAGTGTTTCAAGTTTTTTTAACAACTCTAATACTGTATCTTTTTCTCCTTGAATTAAATGCAAATAGATTTTTTCTCTCAAAATTGTTGCAAGATATTTTAATATCTGTTCCTCTTCTAACAGATCAACTACTATAGTATACTCTTCTTTTGCTTTCTCTATTTTATTACTTGCTAAATAAGTTCTCCCCATATTGGTGTGTAACACAATTAAACTTAATTTTTCTTCTCTTTGTTCTAGGGCTTCCCTTAATTTTCTATACCTAGCAATTGCTTCATCAAAACTTCCTTTTAATGCTAATGAGTCGGCAATTTTTCTTATACAGCGATTTTTACCACTTGTATCAAAAATATCTGAATAATGGCTATATGAGGATCTAAGTTTAACTAAAGCTTCATCATATCTACCCTCTTTGATATCGAATTCTGCTTGAATTTCTTTAATTTCAGCTATCATCAAATTATCAGATATTTTCATATAATATTGCTTTGCTCTTTCAAGATATTTTGAAGCATCTTTTGAGTTACCAATTCTTATATATGCTTTTGCAATAACGATATCACAATTTGCACTATTGACATTATCTCCTATTTCGAGGTATAGTATCTGAGCAGCTTTTAAAGCTTGAATTTGTGTTAGTATATTTTTACTTAGCTGGATGTTAAGTTGAGCTCGTAATTTAATAGCATCAGCTTTTCCTTTTTGATAAATAATTTCTTCAGATAATGTTTCAATTTTATCTATTCTTTCCATTGCTTTTGCATAATTACCTTGATAGAAATCTCCTGTTGCGATTTGTACTAGAGCCTTTGTAAATTGTTTTTTATTTGCGATATTTGTAATCATGGAATATGCTTTTCTGTATATATCTTGCGCTTTTTGCTTTTCATTTATAATGAAGTAGCTATCTGCCAATTCTAACATAGCCATAAGTATGTTATTATAATTTTTGTACTTACGAGATAAAGTTTCAGCGAGAGAATAATTTTGTCTTGCATTAGTATGTTGCCCTAATCTAACGAGAATTTTTCCTTTGACGAAATATGCTAATCCCAAATAGTATTGAGATTTTTCTTGAAGGCTTCTAATTGCTTGTGTAACAGTAAAATTAGCTTGTTTTAATTCTCCCTTTAGATATAGAACATGAGCAACACCAATTTTAGCAGCCCCTATGAGTGCAGAATTTGAAAGATTTGTTGCTAGTTCCAAGCAATTAGAATATATTTTTTCAGCAGAGATAAAGTCAGATAAATCTAATTTTTGATCTCCTAATATCAATAAAGCTAAAGATTGCCAAAATTGATCTCCAACTGCTTTACAATATTCATAAAAACTGTTAACTTGCTCATATCCTTCTATTGCACTTTTAGAATGTATATCTACTAATCCTTTTGCAAATAAAGAAAATTTCTTTATCATCTCAGGTAAAAATCTGCTTTGTCTTGAACCTAGAATAAGATCAAGCTTTTCTACATACTCTACTAAACCGTCAGTATCGCCTATTAGAGTCTTCAAATAAATGTATAAAATTATTGATTCAACAAGTGGAAGAATATCATTAGATTCTATGGAAATAATTGACTCTAAGTTTGAAAAAGCCTCATCTGTTTCTCCAATTTCAAAAAGAGCAAAACTCCCCCACACGACAGAACCAGGGACTTTGTCATCTATACTTTTTATTGCTACGTCATAATGACCAACTATTGTACCAATTTTTGCAGCTAAATATTTCAACTCCTCGTCACTTTCATAAACTGGATCGCTGATAATATTCCACATTAAGCGACCAATTTGACTAGATGTTTCAGAAGTTAGCTTTCCTTTTAATGTTTTAATAAACACTTCACGAACTTCAACACTAATACGATTTTGATGAGCTTGAATTTCAGGTGGCAATGTATTTACTGGTTTCATTGTGATATCAACTTTCTTAACGTAATGGAAAATATAGAGTAATAACTAAAAAGCATTTCTCTCAAAAAAGCTTTTGTAAAAGATTGGATAAAATAAAAGTTGAACAAATTAAATACTTAAGCGTTCAAGATTCTTGTTTGTAACTTTTGTTACCTCTGGCACATATTCTTTTAATGTTTTTTCTACATAGTTCGTTAAAGTATATTGAGAATATGGACAACCTGCACAAGTTCCTTGTAATTGTACTATCACTTCACCATCGTCCTTTACTTCTAAAAGTTCAATATCTCCTCCATCTCTTTGGAGTGCAACTCTTATAGCATTCAATACTTCCTCTACCTTTTCTTTCATCAGGATTACCTTTTAATTCAACATTAAGATATGTTCTTATAAATATTACATTCTATACAAAAACATTATGTAAATACCAAGATGAAATATGTAATTATATTCGATCTGAAGGAAATAAATTTTTAAAATTCACTAATTTTTTTAAAAAGAGAATTATGAAAATTATAATTGGTACAAAGAATCCCATAAAAATTAAAGCTACCATTGAAGCCTTTCAGAATTTCTATAATGAAATAGAGTATGAATCATTCGATTTAAGCCAATATCCTTCAGTTTTAAAACAGCCAATGAGTACTAATGAAACTTTAGAGTCTGCGCTAAAGCGAATTGAAATAATAGAAACAAAAATAGATGAAGCAGACTATTATGTTGCTCTGGAAGGTGGAGTGGGGATAGATAATTTTGGATTTTTCCTAACAGGATATGTCGCAATAAAATCCAAATCAGGAAAAATATCTGTCTCAGGAGGGTATAGGATGCCATTACCTAAAAAACTCTTTGATGAACTCCAAAGGAATAGAGATATAGAATTAGGAGATCTTATAGATAAATATTCAGGAATTAAAAATAGTAAACAAAAAGATGGGGCTATTGGTTTGTTTACTTCTGGTAAGTTAACTAGAAAAGAGACTTTCAAACAAATGATTATACTCGCTTTAGTTCCTTTTACAAGTCATGTTTACTCAAAAATAGAAAATGAATAGAAAAATTAGAGTAAAAGCTTATTCTACTCTAATTCTCCAATATCTGTTCTCCAATATAATTTTCCTTTTATTTTTGTAATGTCTTCGATTACTTTTCTCTTTGCCTTAAAGATATCGTTTCCTACACCAAGAAGAGCAAGAGAACGACTAGTTGTTGTTCTTATTGTTCCATTTTCTCTATAAACAGAAGCATAAAAGAGATCAGATTTTAACGGATAGCTAATTGTTATTTTTTCATCTTTTAAAGGATTAATAGGGTATCCTTTTGGAACAAGATAATTACAAACAGTAGCTTTATTTTCAAAATTTACTTTTTTCAAGGATTGATCGATCATATTCTGATTGATGACATTGTAATCATCTTTTAACAGTTTCAACACATTAATAGCTTCAGGGTCTCCAAAACGCGCATTAAATTCAATTAAGAAAACGTTTCTTTCTGATTTCATAAATTGTCCATAAAGAACTCCAACATAAGGAATGTTCGTATGCTCCTTTAGTGCCTTGATGGTTTTTTTCAGAATATCAACAGCTTTTTCAACATCATTTTGTTTCAAGAAAGGTAAATGATGATCAGGAAGACTGTATGAGCCCATGCTCCCCGTATTTGGTCCTTTATCTCCCTCATATGCTCTTTTATAGTCTCTAACCAAAGGCATTAATTGAATATTTTTTCCATCGGTAAATACCTGAAGAGAAAATTCTTTTCCTTTTACTTTTTTCTCAATTATTACTAATCCATCTTTCGCGATAGTTTGTTTAACAATCTCTTCTGCTTCAGAGTATGAAGAAAAATGGTCACCAAACACTTTAACTGCTTTTCCTCCAGTTAATCCATCAGGTTTAATAGCAATTTCCAAACCATTTTCTTTAACAAAAGACTCAAAATCACTAATAGTCTTACATATTTTGAAAACAGGGTTACCCTCTATTTCGTATTTCTCAAGTAAGTTTCTAGCAAATGATTTACTTGTTTCTATTTTAGCTACTTCTTGTCTAGGACTTGCAACTGGGATTTCTAACTTGTCCTCAATGTAATTAGTTAATCCAAAAGACAGAGGTAATTCTGGTCCTATTATTGCATAATCAATATTCTCAAATTTGGATAGTTTTTCAAAATTCGTCAGATTTCCTAGTATGAACTTTTCTGATATATCAGCTATTCCTGGATTTTCATAAGCCATGTATGAAAAAAGCTTATTTTCATTTTCCACTATTTTTTTGGCCATAGCATGTTCTCTGGCCCCATTACCAATTAACAAAACTTTTTCTGCCATTTTCATTCCTCATAATGACTACGAGATTTTATCTCTCCATTTAGGTATTTTATTCTTAATTCTTCAGCATAAGAAGTTGGATAACTACCTGAAAGACAAGCAGTACATAAATCAGAAAAACCAATTGATCTTTTTAATGCAACAATATCTTGATAATATAATCCGTCAACATTTAGGATTTTTTCTATTTCTGTTAGAGTATTCCCTGAAGCTATTAAGTCGTTGTCAGAGGGAATATCTATTCCATAATAACATGCAAATCTCACAGCGGGACAAGTGATTGCGAGATAGATGTTGTTAACTCCCAACCTTCTTAAATCATTAACAATTTTTTTGCTAGTTAACCCTCTAACTACTGAATCATCGATTAGTAAAATATTTTTTCCTTTTATATATTTAGGAATGTAAAGATATTTTCTTTTAGCAGCTTTGCTTCGCTCTTTTTCGCTTTTCATTATGAAAGTGCGCTGAAGATAACGGTTTTTTATTATAGCTTCTCTTACTGGAATACCTAGTTCTTCAGAAAGACCTTGTGTTGCGGGTCTGGAAGTGTCTGGAACAGGAACAATGTAATCAATTTCTAAATTGTCACTTTTTATTCTTCGTGCTAATTCTTTTCCTAGATTAATTCTTGTATCATAAACCAATGTATTTTCTATAGTTGAACATGGATTAGCAAAATAGACATATTCAAACATACAATGAGCATGATCTGCTTGAATTAGATGGCATTTGTCAATTTTTTCATTATCAAAAATTATTAATTCTCCAGGTCTAACATCTTCAAAAGAAGTAATATCGATGTTTTGTAAAACAACGCTTTCAGATGAAACAATAGTAAGATTTTCAGATTTTCCAATAACTAAAGGTCTTATTCCCCTAGGATCCCTAAAAGTAAACATTGTTGTATCAAGGATTGCCACAATAGAATAGCTTCCATCTATTTTTTCCATAAATTCTTTTACAGCATTTTTTATACTCCCTTCGTAATAATCAATTAAAGAACCAAGGAATTCTGTTAAAAAAAGAGCGTCAGATTCATATTTTTTGTTTGTTAAAGTACTTAAATTAGTTATATTTCCGTTATGGACAACAAATAGGTTACCATACTTCGTTTTAACTTTAAATGGCTGAGCATAAAGTTCAACATTTGAGCTATCAGTTCTTGCTCCAAAAGTAGGATAACGTGTTGAACCGATTAGTTTAGTTACTTCACTTTTTTCGTTGAGTTCAAGTAAATCAGGGTATCCATCAACTTTTTTTAAATTCACCTTTTTTTCATTCTTATTTATCCAAGCTATTCCACTTGCATCTTGTCCTCTATGCGTTAGCATTTGTAGCAATATTTTTCCTTGTTCCAAAGTTGTTAACCCTGATATGCCTAATACTCCACACATTTTAATTCACAATCCTTACCTTTCTCCCTTCAACAATTAGTTTCCCCTCAGAAAACAATCTTATTGCTTTTGGCAAGAGAATATGTTCTTTTTCTAGTATTTTTTTGGCTAGAGTTTCTTCTGTATCACTATCATCTACTAGCACTACCTCTTGTAAAATAATTGGGCCATGATCTACTTTTTCATCCACAAAATGCACTGTGCACCCAGTTATTTTTGCTCCATAGTCTAAAGCTTGCTTTTGAGCATTTATTCCTGGAAATGAAGGTAATAAAGAAGGATGAATGTTAATTATTTTGTTGCTAAATTTGTTAACAAAAAAGGGAGAGAGAATTCTCATAAAACCTGCTAAGACTACTAAATCAATGTTATTTTTTTCTAGGGTCTCAGCTAGTTGTTTGTCATATGTTTCACGATTTTGATTTCTATGGGGAGGTAGAACAATAGTTTTTTTCCCATATCTCTTTGCTATTTCTAAACCTTTAGCATCTGGGATGTTAGAGACAACTAAGGAAACAACTGCATTACCCAGTTCTTTTTGTTTTTCCTTTTCAAGAATTGCTTCAAGGTTACTTCCTCTTCCAGAAATTAGCACAGCAACATTCATCTTTAATTTTCACCGTTTTAAAAATACATTATAGTGATCTATGATTACATTCGGTTCTTCAATAACTTCACCTAGAATGTGAGTCTCGAAGTATTTATTTAATAAATAGAGCACTTTCTCTTCGTTCTCTTTTGGTACTATAACAATAAAACCTATCCCCATGTTAAATGTTGAAAACATCTCGTTGTAGGAGATTTTTCCAATTCTTTTTATCTCTTCAAAAATGGCTGGGGGGTTCGGAAAATGCTTGAGGTTAAAGCCATAATTAGATAATCTGAAAAGTTTCCTAAATCCTCCTCCAGTAATATGTGCTAAACCATGAACTTCATAGCTATCCAATAAAGCTTCAATAGATTCAGTATATATTCTTGTGGGTTTAAGTAACTCATCTTTTAGTTTTACACCTCCAGGGATAACAGAATCGAGAGTATATTTGCTGAAAAGGACTTTGCGTGCAAGAGTAAACCCATTAGAATGTATTCCGCTACTTGAAATACCTAATATACTATCTCCAACTTTAATTTTAGATCCATCTATGATTTTATTTAAGTGAATTATTCCTAATGCTGTTCCTGCGATGTCAAATGAATTTTCTGATTCTTTCAACATTTCGGGGATTGTAGCTAGTTCTCCTCCTAACAGAGGAATCTTTGAAATCTCACACCCTTTATATATTCCTTTAATTATCTCTTCTATTCGTTCTTTTGAAAGCTTTGCAACTGCAAGGTAATCTACAAAAGCTTTTGGCAAGATACCCATAGCAAGCAGGTCATTTACATTCATAGCCACACAATCGATTCCTATAGTATCATATTTTCCTGCTTGTTCTGCAACTATTATCTTTGTTCCTACACCATCGGTTGATAAAGCAATACCATGATCTCCAAATTTTATTAAGTTTGCATAGTGTCCTTCTTTCCCTATAACATTCCCAAAAGAAAATGATTTTTGTACATAATCATTTATCATTTTCAAGACTTCTGATTCTACATCTAAATCTAATCCTGATTCTGCATAAGAAGATGGAGGAGAAAATTCTTTTTTCTCTTTATTCAGTGATGCAATAAATTTTTCTACAATTTCAGGAGCTAACCCGATATAGTTAACTGGATCAAGAATAAAGTCAATTTTTTCATCATCAAGGTATTTCTTTACTATTTCATTCTCTTTAACAATCTCTTTGAAATTAGGGAAGTTAGACAATTGTTTTAGTAATTCATGTGCTTTCTGTCTTCCTATATGTGGAGTTAAATGAAGCATCAAGTTTTCTGAACATTGTGCTCCTTCTTTCAGGTATAAGTTGTGCTTGATTTTCTCTTCATTTAAGTAAAGACTGTCCAATATTTTATTCATCTCTAGTATTAAGAAATGTGTTAACATAGAATTTTCAAAGAGTAATATTCTTTCAGAACTTGAGTTGGTAAGATCTCTTTCATGCTCTAAACAAATATTCTCCATTGCAACATTAATACTTGCCCTAATATTTCGTGCTAAACCTGAAATTCTTTCACTTTTTTCAGGATTTCTTTTTTGTGGCATAGTAGAGGAGCCTACTTGACTTTTAACAAATGACTCTCGTACTTCATCAATTTCAGTTCTTTGTAAATTTCTTATTTCTCTAGCGAAGTGGTCTAAAACTGTTGCAATCAAACCTAAAGCTTGTATGTATTTGGCATAAATTACTCTTGAGACAACCTGTGTTGTTACTGGTTGTTTTTCAAGCCCAAGTTTGTTTAACACGATTTCTTCAATTTTTTCTGTCCCATATGACGCATAAGTTCCTACTGCCCCAGACATTTTTCCATAGGCAACTTTTGCATTTTCTAGAGTTTTTTTTGCCATTAATAGTTCATTAAGAAAATTAGCGAATTTCAGCCCATAAGTAGTAGGAACAGCATGTTGTCCATGAGTACGTCCTATACAGACAAGATTCTTATATTTCATGGACAATTGTTTTAATTTCTTAATTGTAATTTCTAAATCGTCTAAAATTCTTTTTTTTGCTTCTTTTAACTGTAATCCCCTAACAGTATCTTGAATATCATAAGATGTTGCTCCTAAATGAATGTACCCACCATATTCTCCACATTGTTCAGAAATTGCGAGTACAACACTCATTAAATCATGATGAACTTCTTTTTCAATTTCCTTCACACGTTCTAATTTCACATATTTTGGGGTACATCTTTCTTCAATTATTGAAATTGCTTCTTCTGGTATTTTACCTACTTCATAATTTGCTTGAGCTAGTGTTTTTTCTACTAACAACTGGAATTCTAGTTTCTTTTCTTCAGAAAACAGCTCTATTATTGAAGTCTTATAACGCTCAATCTCAAGCACTTTTCTTCACCCCGAGTATCCTCATTGCCAAATAAGCTGCATTAGTACCATTATCTATTCCAACTGTAGCTACAGGAACACCTTTAGGCATTTGGACTATAGACAATAAAGCATCTAAACCATTTAAAGCTGCAGAAACGGGTACACCAATAACTGGTTTATCAGTAATGGAAGCAACAACACCAGGTAAAGCAGCTGCTAAACCAGCGATACAAATGAATATTTCAGCACTAGATTCAATTACTGCTTGTACAAGTTTTTCATGGTCTCTATGTGCTGATAAATAAAGAACTTTATACTCTACATTATTAGCATCCAAAACAGTTGTTACTTTTTCAACAATTTTACTATCGCTTTTACTTCCTGCAATTACATCAATCATTTTTTTCTACTCCTTCTATTCCATATATTTTACAATTGCATTTTTCCAATTTGAATGTAATTGTTCTATATCAATTGATACAAGATTTTCTATTTCTAAAACAGGTTCTTTAGTAGTATGTCCTACTACTCCATAATCCACTCCAATTGTTTCTAACAAATTTACCACTTGCTTAAGTTTTTCATTTGAGACTTCTATGATGAATCTTGATGATGTTTCAGAGAATAGCTTATGTCTAGTTTCCACTCCTTCATCAGAAGGAATATTTTCAAGGTTAATTTTTGCGCCTATTTTATTTTTGAACATCATTTCTCCAAGAGCGACTATAAATCCACCATTTGAAATATCATGACAACTTTCAATTAGTTTCTGTTTATTTAACTGTGTTATTGCTTCAATTGACTTTTTCTCTCTCTTCTCATCATAAGTAGGTACGTCACTCATAATACAATTGAAACAATATCGTAAATATTCTGAACCACCAAGTTCTTTTCCTGTCTTTCCAATTTGAATAATTTTTGATTCTTGGTTGACAAAATTATTAGCTAATAGATCGTCTGGAGAATCGAATACTCCAATTATTCCTATAGTTGGTGTTGGATTGATTCTTTCTCTTTTCCCTTCCTTATTCACAGTTTCATTGTAAAGAGACACATTTCCTCCTATAACTGGAAGCTTAAAATCATTTGAAAATCTACCTAAACCTTTTATTGATTCTACAAATTGCCAATACGAGTCAGGTTTTTCAGGATTACCAAAATTCAAACAATCAACAACTGCATAAGGTTTGGCTCCTACAGCAACAATATTTCTCTGAGCTTCAGCTGCAACATTAGCTGTTCCGGTATATGGAGAACAATAAACAGCAAATGAATTACTGTCTAAAGTTAAAGCGATATATTTTCCATTGTCTAATCTTAAAACCGCTGCATCGGCTCCAGCTTGGATTACTGTTTGAGTTTGAACATGTTGATCATATTGTTCATAAATCCATTCTTTACTACCAACATTTGGAGATTCAAATATTTTTAGTATTTCATCTTTAATATTTCCTTGATTTGGGATAGTATATTCCTTTTTAGATCGAATATAATCGGGTATAGAGAATTCTCTTTCTGGTTCAGGAAATCCGTTTATTATTAGATCTACTGGCAGATCAATTATCTTCTCTCCATTGTAAAAAGCAATATAGTGGCTATTATTTGTTACTTCACCAATTATACTATATGTTAAAAGATCATACTTTTTGAGTACTTCTTCAACAGCAGCTATATTTTTAGGAGACACTACAGCTAACATTCTTTCTTGTGATTCAGAAATTAAAATTTCCCAAGGTTTCATATCATATTCTCTTAAAGGAACATCTTCAAGCCTTATTAGAGCTCCTGTATTCCCCTTTTCAGTCATTTCAGAGATTGCACAACTTAATCCTCCACCCCCTAAATCCTGGAGACCAGAAAGAAGACCTTTTTCTACTAATTCAAGTGTAGCATCAATTAGGGCTTTTTCCATTAGGGGGTCTCCTATTTGTACAGCTGGTCTATCACTCTCACTTTTATCATCTAAATCCTTAGATGCAAATGAGACTCCATGTATTCCATCTCTCCCGGTTCTGGCGCCATATAGAAGGAAAAAGTGTCCCGGGGTTGATGCTATACTGCGAACTACTTTATCTTTTTTTACTACTCCAATACACATTGCATTAACAAGACAATTATTTTCAAAAACTGGATCAAATTCAGCTTCTCCCCCAACAGTCGGAATACCTACGCAATTTCCATAAGATGAAATTCCTCTAACAACATTCTCAAATAAGTTCTTCGAATGATCGGATGTTAGATTTCCAAAACGTATTGAATCCAGTAAAGCAATAGGTTTACAACCTTGAGAAATAATATCTCTTATAATTCCTCCTACTCCTGTTGCTGCACCTTGAAAAGGTTCAATTGCACTAGGATGATTGTGACTTTCTAACCCTAATCCTATCAGCAAATCGTCTCCAATATCTATTAAACCTGCGCCTTCACCTATTCCTAAAGCTAGATAGGGGGCAGTGGTTTTAAATAAAGAAAACCAACGTTTTGAACTTTTATATGATATATGCTCACTCCACATTGCACCTATTACATTAAGTTCCGCAAAGTTTGGTTCTCTTCCTAACTCTTGAATCAACTTTGAATATTCTTCATTTGATATCATTTTAATTCCTCAATCAAGTTCTGAAAAATAGTTCTACCATCCTCTGAACCTAAATAATTAAAACTTGCACGCTCAGGGTGGGGCATCAAACCTAAGACATTTCCTTCTTTATTCGTTATTCCTGCAATATTATCTACAGAACCGTTAGGGTTACTGTCTTCAGAAATAACACCTTTTTCATCACAATACTGTAAAGCGATTTGATTTTTTTTCTTAAGTTCTATAATTTGTGAATTTGTAGCATAATAATTACCATCAAAGTGAGCAATGGGGATTCTCCATATTTTGTTTTCTGAATTCCTCAGTAAAACACTGTTGCTTTTATTAATTTTTACATACACCCATCTAGAAACAAATTTGGTTGAACGGTTCGTTGTTAAAACTCCAGGTAGAATTCCCGTCTCACAGAGAATTTGAAAACCGTTACATATTCCTATAACAAAATTCCCTTGCTCTACAAATTTAGGCAATTCTTGCATTATTGCTGTTTTTGCTGCAATAACTCCTGGTCTTAGGTAATCCCCAAAAGAAAATCCTCCTGCAATGATTAGAGCATTTAAATCTTTCAATTTATCTGCATCCTTTTCGTAAATCAGTACACCTTCGACACCAAATGATGAGAGAGCTCTTAAAACATCTTGTTCATTGTTTGTTCCTGGAAATTTTGTTACCCCTATTTTCATTATCATCATCCTTTATTCAAAAGAGAAGTCTATTGAGTAAGTTTCAATTAGAGGATTTGCCAGAATTTCATTACTTATTGTTTCTGTGACATCCCAAAGTTTTGACCCAGGAGCAGATGTAAAACTAATAACAACGCTTTTTCCGATATTTACTTTTGATACCTGCTTGTAACCAAGACGTAATAAAGAGCGAATGGTTATATCTCCAGCAGGATCTAGAACTGATTCTTTCAAATCGATTGTAACTCTAACTTTAGTCTTTAACTCTATTTTTGGAAGCTCTTTAATTTGTTCTAATCTAAGAGCAATGTCATTATAATGGTCTACAACGTTACCTAGATCTTTTCTATATCTATCTTTGTCTTTTATTTCCCCAGAACTCATTTCCCATAGACGCATCGTATCAGCAGATATCTCATCAGCTAAAATGAGTTTGCCATCTGTTGTTCTTCCAAATTCTAATTTAAAATCAACTAAAGTTAAACCAATTTTCTTGAACACTTCTCTTAAAATATAGTTTACTGCTAATGTTACAGCTTTTATAATTATTTTTTCTTTTTCATTAATCCAACCTAATCTTATTGCTACTTCTTCAGTAACCAAAGGGTCATGAAGTTCATCATTTTTATAAAAGAGTTCAACGATAGGTTTCTCAAAGGAAATACCTTTCTCTACACCATATCTTCTACAGAAGCTTCCTGCTGTAATATTCCTACAAACTGATTCAACAGGAATAATTTCCACTTTTTTACAAATGAGTTCATTTGATGATTCTTGTTTCAAATAATGTGTTTCAACCCCATAATGGTGAAGAACTTCAAACAATATCCGTGATATTTTACAATTAGCTTCTCCCTTTCCTTTTAGTTCATCAATTTTGACACCATCAAATGCCGATATCGAATTTCTAAATACAATCTTAACTTTTTCATCATCAAGAATTATAACATCTTTTGCTTTTCCAGAATATAATTGTTCCAACACAAACCACCATTGCACCATATTGCAAATTTATTTGATGTTTAATTTGATACGAAAATTTTATTAGATTAATAAATGTTGCGGAATACAACGAAAAAATAGCATAAAATGGTTAATAGCGAGAATAGAGCGTTAAAAAAACAGCCATCTAATGAGGAAGTGTTTTGCACCATTATGCAACACCCAATGTTGTTGCTTAAAAAAATTTAACAATGAGTATATTTTTATTGTTCTGAGTGCAATGAGTTCATTAGATAGTTACTTTGATGCTAAAGAAAAGCTTATGGTTCTCAATCTACTAAGAATGGTTTTTAAAAAATTTACAACTCTTGAAGATCTTAAAACATATCTCGATAATAAAGGAGTGGAAATTTCAATAGCAAATTTATCTAGATATATTAATGGAAAAGCTCTTCCAAAATCAAAGTTAAAAGATAAATTATTAGAAGTGCTTGTTGGGAATAGAGAACTTGGTTTGGACATCGACTTACTTACACACAAGCATATTGAGATTTGGCCTAGCGAGTATGGGATAGCTGTCAACAATGGTCATTTGTTGAATGACTCAAAAGCTCTTAATGCGATATTGTTTATGGCAATTTATAAACAGTTTATCCCAACTGATGTTGATAAAGTTATTACAGCAGAAGTTGATGGTATTGTAATTGCTAGTACTTTAGCTCATTTGCTAAACATTGATTGTGTATATGCTAGAAAGAAAAAGCCTACAGGTTCATTTCGCTGTTTATCAGAGGATATTCAATCTGCAACAGCAAGTAGAATCGAAACTCTTTATTTTCCTGAGAAATATATAAGAAAAAATGAAAGGGTTATCATTATTGATGATATAATCCGTTCAGGTTCTACACAAAAAGCTTTAGTAAATCTTGTAAGAAAGGCAGGAGGAATCCCAGTTAAAGTAATTATTCTTATTGGTATTGGCTCTCATTGGGAGAAGATTACAAAATTAAGTAATATACCTTTTAAAGCCTTGACAGTTGTACCTCGGTCTGAAACCTAAAATTTAGAAAAATTTTTTGTAACTAATTACACATTTTTCGAAACATAAACGAGTTTTAGAAAATTAAAATATCCAATTTCCTATACCAAATGTTTTTTTAGAAGAATAGTATTATTCTAATTGTCATGTCTACGACTGATGTTTATTCAAAACTGACAAGTAATTTAAGCCAATCAATTTTTTCTATCCTAATGGGGGCATTATTTAGTGCAGTTATTTTATTGTTGTTTCCTGAGACATCGACGCTTATCCTTTTTATATTTGAGATACCTTTAGGTTTCTTAATTGCTTTAATTATTACAACAGAGTGTTTGTATGAATACAGAGATGAAATATCGCTCGATACAACAGTTAAAATGATTGGTCCATTATTTAAATCTATTTTAATTTCAATCCCTGTTATTTTCCTTTATAGCGCAATCATTATCATATTACAGGCAGTTATTCCATCTTTTCAAGAAGTTCTAGAAGAATTTTTAGCTAAAAACGTTCAAGCAATAAGAGAAACAATAATTGCGATTCCTATTTTATTTTTTATCCCAAACATTATCATGGCGGCTTGTATGCCCATTTTTCTTTACTCATACGCAAAAATACATGTCTTACTCTTTGGAAAACCAAAAGAGAGAGCAAAAGCTAAAAAATCATTTGAACAAGAAAGAGCTGAGCTCGAATTTAAAGAAAAGAAAGAAGATGTTCTTAAACAAATTTATGATGAAAATATCCGAATGCAGCAATACCTTCTTGAGTTACAAGTTCTTCCTAAAGAAATTGAAAAAATAAACAGTCATGAAAGCTATAAAGCATTACTTTCACGATTAGAAATGATGAGCTCATATGTAGAATCAGTAGGGGGTTTTTCAGATAAAAGTTATAAAAATATATTAGAGGAGGAAGATGTAAAAGAAAGTCTTTCAACTCTTAATATTCAAAGGAATGCTGTTGCAGAAAAAGTGAAAGAGTACATCAAAGATCTTAAGAAATCGAAGAAACAATATGAAAAGCCTATAGACGAAGAAGAATTTGAAGAGGAAGATGTAGAAGAAAAAGAAACCCATGAAGAGATCACGGAAGAAGAAAAAGAAACTGAAGAAAGAACAAATGAAAAAAAGACAGAATAAAAAATTAAAATATTGAAAATAAGGAAAAAACTATTTTGCTTTTTTATAAGCATCTAGTAACTTAGAGATATATCCATCTTCAGGATATGCTCCTTCAAATTCGACTAACAACTTGTTTCCTTGCAGAATGACTGTTTTTGGTACTCCCATAACATAATACTTCTGTGATAATTCTGGAAACTCTGTTGCTTCAACCATTTCTCCAGTTATATTAGGATTAGCCATAGCAGATTTGTGAGCTAATCTTACTGCTTGAGGGCAGTAGGGACATGTGGGAGTTATAAAAACTTGTATATGAAGAGCCTTATCAATTTTTTCGAGTTTCTTAAGTGTCTCTTCTTTTAATGTAACTTTTCCTAAAGAGATGTCAAGAATATCTTCAATAATTGTTCCAAATTCGTATCCAGAGGGGATACCTGTAAGAAGAACTTTTCCTTTAACAATTGGTCCTTCGAGAATTATGGCAGGAAAATTTACTATACCATATTTTTCGATCTCATCATCATTTTCTCCAGTTTTATATTCTTCAAGTTTAATTTTTCCTTCTGGAGCAAGTTCTGCAATTATTTTAATAATTTCTTTTGTTTCGTTGCAAGTTAAACATCTGTCATCTGAAAGGAAAAGCTTCGCTATGACTGTATTTTCCATATGCAAAAGCATTTCTCTTACTTGGTGTTTAATATCATCACTTATATTGATACTCATAATCATTACCTTTTTGTTTTATATATATTTCTTCAAAATTATTTTTTTAAATATTAGCTTCTAACAAAAAAACATTACTCTAAATAAGAAACAAGAAAAATTACAATTTTTTATACAAGAAATATTAGTCAAATAAACTATCTATTCCCCAAAACTTAACCAGTTCTTTTAATGATATGAAATCCGAACTCAGTTTTAACAATATCAGATAATTCGCCCTTCTTCAAGGAGAAGGCAGCTTTTTCAAATTCTTTAACCATTTGACCATGGGTGAAAAAACCTAGGTTTCCTCCTCTTTTCTTACTTGGGCATGTTGAGTATTTTCTAGCTAATTCCGCAAAATCAGCTCCATCTTGTAATTCTTTCAATATTCTTTCAGCCTCAGATCTCTTTTTTACTAAAATATGACTTGCCTTAACTTTAACCATTTTATCACCATTTTATTAAGTTACATATTATTTTAAAACTATTCGTATAAAAGCAATAACTTATTTCTGTTATTCTTCTCTTTTTATGATGTGATAGCCTATTTTTGTTTTAACAACACCAGATATTTCACCTTTGTTGAGTTTAAAGGCCACATCCTCAAATTCCTTAATCATTCTTCCTTTTGAAAATTCAGGAAGTTTTCCACCATTTTTTCTTGTAGTACAAAGAGAATGGGTTTTTGCAAGGTTATTAAAATCAGCCCCATGTTTTAATTTCTCTAAAATTTGCTCAGCCTCGGAATATTTTTTTACAAAGATATGGGATACCTTTACTTTATCTGTCACTTTTACCATCCTATTTTTTTTAGAGAATAGCCTATAATATAGAGAATACTAACAGCATATTTATAAAGGATAAATCCTATTTAACACTTTTGAATAAGGAAAGAATCTTTTTCCATTTTAAAAAAAAGAAAATTATTCAAGTATTATTCTTGCATCTATTGCTTTTAAGCCCTCTTCAGTAACCATTACGGGATTTAAGTCCATTTCTTTAATTTCAGGATGGTCTTCAACAAGCTTTGAGATATTTAGAAGTAGAGACTTTAAATCATCCATTTTCAAAGCAGGCATTCCTCTAAAACCTTCTAACATCTTTCTTCCTTTTATTTCACGGTACATTTCTTCTACATCATTTTCAGAGATTGGAATTAACCTAAAAGAAACATCCTTGTAAACTTCTACGAAAATTCCTCCAATGCCAAAAGCAATCATCTTTCCAAATTGAGGGTCGGTAGTTTGGCCTATCAACACTTCAACACCCGAGACCATCTCTTCTATTGAGAAACCCTCTATTTTCGCTCCAGGATGGTAAGATGTTACCGATTCCATCATTTCTTCATATGCCTTCTTCAATTCTGAATCTGATTTTATACCTACCTTTACTCCTCCAGCTTCTGTTTTGTGAATAATATCCTCTGAAATTACTTTAAGGACTACAGGATAGCCGATTTCGTTTGCTTTTACTATGCACTCATCTAAATCTTTTGCTACTGCAATTTTGTTTAGAGGAACTCCAGCTAGTTCCATAACCTTTCTTGATTCTTCATAGGTTAGGACATTACGTCCTTGACCCTTTACTTCTTCAAATATTTTATTAATTTCATTCATTTATTTACACCCCTCATATCTTCTTGTTAAACTATCGACATTTTCTCTTCTGAGGAATTTTCCTCTATCAACTAATGCTTTCATCGCAATAACTGCTCTCTCAGCAGAAGGCAAGGTTGGTATACCTTTGTAGTTCAACCATTTGAAAGCTTCTAAATGGTCCATTCCAACAAAAGCACAAACTATAGGTTTTTTAGTTGTTGTGCTAACTTGATAAATTGCATCAGCAACTTTATCAGGAACAGCTCTTGACCCTGGATTAAATAAGGGACAAACACCATCAACTTCTGGAGCATCAACCAAAATTTGCAATACTTTTCTAAACCTAACATGATCTGCGTCACCGATAATATCAACAGGGTTTTGTTTACTCCAAGTTGGAGGACAGACTTCATTTATTTTGGCAACTGTTTCTTTGCTTAATGTTGCTAGCTTCAACCCCACGTCTGCTGCCTTATCTGCTGAAATGACTATTATTCCTCCAGCATTACTCAAGATTGCGATATTTTCTCCATCAGGTGGAAGTTGAGTGCTAAATGCTTGAGCAACATCAAATAATTCAAACCATTCTTTTGCTCGATATACCCCAGCTTGTTTAAAAGCAGCCTCATAACTTGCATCCTGTGTACTAATGGAACCAGTGTGACTTGAAGCAGCAGCTGCTCCGTATGAAGTCCGCCCAGATTTTAAAACTACAATAGGTTGTCTCCAAGTAATTTTTTTAGCTTCTTCAAAGAATTTTCGTCCATCTGGCATGCTTTCTACATAGAGTCCGATACATTTCGTTTTATAATCGTCAGCAAAATACTCCAGCAAATCAGCATCATCTACATCTGCTTTGTTTCCAATACTAATGAAGTGAGAGTAACCTATTCCTACTTTATTGCTGTGCAGTATTGCTGAAATACAGAGAGCTCCTGATTGACTAATGAAAGCGAGAGTGCCTTTTTGTGGGGCTTCATCAGCGAATGTACCATTGAATTGAATATGCGGATTATAAATACCCAGACAATTTGGTCCTACAATTCGCATATTATAACTTCTAGCTATCTTTACTATTTCTTCTTCTGCATCTTTTTTACCAGTTTCTCCAAAACCCGCTGTAATAATAACTGCTGCTTTTACTCCTTTTTTTCCACATTCATGAAGAACAGAGATAACAAATTGGGGAGGAACAACAATAATTGCTTGATCTACCTCATCAGGCACATCTAAAATGGACTTATATGCTTTAAATCCCAGTATCTCGTCTGCTTTAGGATGAACTGGAAAGATTTTACCTTGAAATCCCTTTTTTCTATCAGTTTCACCCACTAAATAATGAACTATATTATCCATAATCCTGTTTCCTATTTTATCAGGAGTGGGAGTTGCACCTATAATAGCTACTGATTTTGGTTCAAAAAGAGCTTTTATTCCAGGATCGGTATTCAAATTTATCGACTCCAGTGTTTAGTTGAACAAAATTAAACTCATTTAAAACATTAATGTTAAGTAATTATAACAACAAAAGAAGATAAACCAATAGAATGGAGATATGTCTAAATAGTAATATTCACCCATCATTTATATAAAAGAAAATGAGATTAACAAATAATGAAAAAAAATCCCTTTTGGTTTCCAAAAATTTTGATAATTGTAATTTTTATCCTTAATTTTTTTATTCTGCAAAATTCAACCCAATTTTTACTTAATGTTTCTGCTATAGAAAATGAAACAAATTATTATGGAATAAAGAGCCAACAACCAATATTTATTGAAAGTGATGAAGATTTTGAAAAATATAATTTTAGAGGAGATGGAACTAGTTCCAATCCCTATTTAATTAAAAATTTAGTAATTATCGGAAAAACAATTGCAATTTCAGTAAAAAATACAACCAAGCATTTTACCATTGTTGATTGTAGAATCAGATTTTGCGATATTGGTATTTTTATTTTTAATGCATCAAAAGGAACCGCTACCATAATAAATAATTCTCTTTCATACATCCAAGATCAAAATGCGTTGGGTTCAGTAGGTCAAGCAATTTTTGTATCAGAATCAGAAGGAGTAAGAATTGAAGGTAATAAAGTCATTGATTCTGATATCGCAATTTTTCTTTCCCAATCCTCGTATTCACAAGTACTTAACAACACTATAAAAGAAAAATATGGAATAACAGTTATTTCTTCCTCAAAAACTGTAATTGAGAATAATTCACTTACAAACTGTGGATTAAACATATATGGAAAATCAGAAATTGAAGAATATAATTCCTATATTATAAGAAACAACCTTGTAAATGGAAAAAAACTAGGATATTTTGTAGATCTTAATGATGTAATTATTGAAGAGGATATTTATGGTCAAATACTCCTAATCAATTGTACAAACTTTCTAATAGAAAATCAAGTTCTGGCTGATACGACAACAGGAATAACCATGTATTTTTCTAAGAATATTGAAATTTCTAATTCTTATTCTCGTTCTAATATTTTTGAAGGTATTGCAGTTTACGGTTCGTCAAACATTTACATTCATAATTCAATATTTGAAGAAAATGGATTTGGGTTTACAGGTTGCGGAATTAGACTTAGAGAAACAGAAAATAGTATAATAGAGGACAATGTTATGAGGTATAACAAAGGAGATGGTGGAATATTAGCTTCACTTACTAATAATATAATAATAAGAAATAACGTTTTATCTTTCAATAAAGGAGAGGGTATTGCTCTAAAAACATGCAACAACACAGAAATTCAAGAAAACATTTGTTTTGGAAATGGGATTGATGGTTTGTCTCTTCTAGCTACAAATAACTCATTAATTACAGAAAACTATTTTGTTGAAAATGCTGAAACTGGGATTTTTCTTTTCGACTCGAGTTACAATTCAATAATAAACAATACTATTATGAACAATTATAATTATGGTATAATGCTAATGGATGCAATTGCAGACAATAAAGTAAGATGCAGGGAGAATATTGTCTATCTCAATTTTTTTATCAACAATAATGCTAATGGAACATCTCAAGCATTTGATAACGGATACAATAACAAGTGGTATAATGAAACTATGGAAATTGGAAATTACTGGTCAGACAATTCTAAGAGAAAATATGCAATAAGTGGAACAGCAAATTCATTTGACAAATTTCCAATAGATCAAAATTTGAAGAGAGTCTCATTTATCAATTTTGGATTTGTTTTAATAGTGGTTTGCGTTGCCACGATAATAAAAAAAGTAAAGAATTAGAGGAGTTTCATTGAATATTCTTTCATTGGTTCGAATAGTTTTACTCCAGTTCTTTCTTCCACCAAAGAAATGATTTTATCATATAATTTCTCATAATCAAACTCTTTAATATCATTCTTTCCTGGTAGTACTATTCCTTCTTTTTCTGCAATCTCTAAAGCTTCTTCATATCCTGCAGCAGCATGACGAAGAATTGCACTTAGAGGATCCCAAGTTAATACTCTGAATAGTTTTTCTTGAGCTAGTCTTGTTCCATCTGCGACTATTACTTGTCCTGCATGTAAACTATATCCTACTCCTACTCCTCCACCACCATGATAGCTTACCCATGTTGCTCCCGTAAGTGCGTTTCCTAGTAGATTTAAAACAGGATAATCTCCAATTGCATCACTTCCATCTTTCATTCCTTCTGTTTCTCTATTTGGAGAGGCAACAGATCCTCCATCTAAATGGTCTCGCCCTATTATCACTGGTGCTTTTAGTTTGCCTTCAGCTACAAGTTTGTTCATTAGCATTCCAAAAGCAGCTCTACCTATAAAACCAGCCCAAAATACTCTAGCAGGTAATCCTTTCTCAAATGGAATATATTTAGAAGCGAGATTTATCCAGTTTACAAGCTGTGGATCATCATAGAACAGTTTTTTGGCATACTCATCTGTTACTCTTATATCTTCAGGATCATTACTTAAAGCGGCCCATCTAAAAGGCCCTTTACCCACACAGAATAGGGGGCGAACATATGCAACAACAAATCCTGGAAAATTGAAAGCTTCTTCTACTCCAAGTTCATAAGCTTGTTGTCTAATGTTATTTCCATAATCAAAGGTTTCAGCCCCTCTTTTGTGTAGTTCAATCATAAGTTTTACATGTCTCTTAACTGTTTCTTTTGATCTTCTCAAATATTCATCGGGGTCAGTTTTTCTTAATTGATCTGCTTCTTCACAAGTCATATTTTGAGGATAATAACCATTCAACAAATCATGAGCTGATGTTTGATCTGTCAAGAGATGAGGAGTAATATTATGGTCAACCAGATATTGGAGAAGGTCAACAGCATTACAACAGACACCTATAGATACAGCTTCATTACGTTCTGCGTATTCTCTTGCAATATTTACAGCTTCTTCTATATCATCTGTCTTTATATCAAGGTATGGAGCTCCTTGATCTCTTCCTTCATTATACATTCTGTCTACTAATTTTGGATTAATCTCAGCAATAATTGAGACCCTATTGCACATCTTTGCCGCTAAAGGTTGAGCCCCAGACATTAATCCAAGACCAGAGGAAATAAATAATTGTTTTTCAAAATCAGAGAGTTTTTCATAAGCTTCTTTACTTTGAGCAGATTTAATTGCTGCTGCGATAGTCTCATAAGTTCCTTGAATTATTCCTTGTAACCCTATAAAGATGAAAGATCCTGCAGTCATTTGTCCATATACTGTAAGTCCTGCATCCACCATTTCTTGAAAATAAGGAGTCCAATGAGGTACAATAACACTATTTGTTATTACTACTCTTGGAGCCCAGCGCGTTGTTTGCATTTTACCATAAGAAACTCCAGATTGTAAGAATAGTGTTTCATTAGGTTCTAGAGTTTTCAACAACTCGATTGTTTCAAAAAAGGATTTCCAATCCCTTGCTACTTTACCTGAACCTCCATAAATATAAAGAGTTTTCCAATCTCTTCCGTTGTGAAGATTAGAAAGCATAGCTCGAATAACTGCCTCTGTTTCCCAACCCGCTTTGGTATGAGGTTTAAGAGCTTCTTCTCCCTTGGGTAAGGGAGGTATCTCTTTAGGCATGTGATCCATTCTTAATTTTTGCTCTTCAGAGAGCTTTTCTTCTCCCGCAATTATTTTTTCTAAACGGTTTCTATAACCCATATTGATGCCTTCTCTTTTTTTATGTGAACATTTTCATCTATTAAAAAAAACTTTCCTTTTGTATTTTTGGTTTTAAATAGTATTATCTCACATAGTTAAATGATAGATGTGACGACTTCTAGTGATAAGAGTAAACTAGAATTCAGCAATTTATTCTTTGCGACCATAGAACAAAGAATATCAGACTTATCTAGTTTTGACTCTTTGCAAAAAAAGAGAAGTGAAAGAATGATTATAGAACTTTCTCTCTTTTTCAATAAATTCTTCTCCAAAGAGATAGTACAAAAAACAGCTTTAGAACTTATCTTAAAATTAGAGAGGTTTTTCGAAAATGAAGTCAAATTACAGAGACTAACAAAAGTCCGAGTTGCACAATATTATTTAATATTGTTTGACACTAATCTTTCTCACCTAGGAGAAAAAATAACTCCAATACATCTTGAACTTTTAAAAAAGAATAAAATTATTCCAAAAAAAAGTAAAATATGTAGTTATCTAGAAATAAAGAAGAAACAAAAGGAGTTAGAAAGAAAAAAACTAATTCGGAAGGTTAATAATGTAAAATTTAGTGAATTGATTAAAAAACGTGTAAATAGTATCTTGCAAGAATGTGAAACAGATGAGATTTTTAAAAATAAATTTGCCAACAAAATCAAAGAAAGAACCAATGTTCTTTTAAGTAAAGGAATAAAACCACATATCGATGCTAACCAAGCTGCAATTGTTATCATTTTATCAATATGTAGAGATCTTAAAGTAGATAGAAAGATTTCAAAAAGAATAATGGAAAACTACTGTGAAAAGTATGATTTGGACAAAAAAAAGATTAGAAGGCAATATTATCAATTTAACAGACGAATTATAAGAGAGTGATTTTCTAAATATAAAAGAGCGATTTTCTAAATATAAGAGAGTGATTTTCTTGTTAACAAAATTTTTCATTAAGAAAAGTGCAATAACTTTCTATCAAAAATTTATTATAATTTTTATTTAAATGTAAATTATGAATTCAAAAAAGAATGATCCACTTGAAGAAAAAGATATAGTTGTTAAACAGACTCTTACAAGTGGACCTCTATTTAGTGAATTACTTGAACGATATAATAAAGAGAACATAACTATTGGTGTTTTAGGTTCTCATTCTGCTTTAGATGTTTTAGATGGAGCAAAAAGAGAAGGATTTAGAACCTTAGTTGTCTGTGAAAAAGGGAGAGAAGAGCCATATATCCGATTTAAAAGGATAATAGATGAGATTATTACTCTGGACCATTTTTCTGATATTTTTGATATTCAAGATGATTTAATCAATAAGAACACAATATTTGTTCCAAACAGGAGTTTTACTGTTTACTGTGGAGCAAATAGAATAGAAAGAGGATTTAGAGTTCCAATTTTTGGAAGTAGAAATCTATTAGGAGTAGAAGAAAGACTAGGACCACACAATTATTACCAGATTTTGGATCAAGCAACTATAAAATATCCACGAGTTTATAATTCTCCTGATGAGATTGATGGCCCTGTAATAGTAAAAATGCCTCATGCAAAACAAAGAGTTGAAAGAGGATTTTTCATTGCCAAAAATAAAGAGGATTTCGAAAAAGAGTTTGAAAAAAGAGTCATAGAGGGAATAATAAAAATAGACGATTTAAAAGAAGCTTCTATAGAAGAGTTTGTATCGGGTGTTCCATTCAACTTCAACTTTTTCTATTCACCACTCTTTGATAGAGTAGAATTAATGGGTATTGATAGGAGATTTGTAACTGACTTAGATGGAATTGTTCGAATCCCAGCAGAACAACAACTTAAGTTAGGATTAAAAGAAGAGATGAAAGAGATAGGTAATTTTGCTGTTACTCTTCGAGAATCAATGCTTAGATATGTTTTTCCAATGGGTGATTATTTTGTTGAAGCAACAAAAAAACTCTATCCTCCAGGAATAATAGGGCCCTTTGCACTACAAACAATGGTAACAAAGGATTATGAATTCAAAGTTTTTGATGTAAGTATGAGAATGGGGGGAGGAACAAATTCATTCATGGGAATTGGTAGTAATTATTCCTCAATATACTGGGGAGAACCAGTTTCAGCTGGAAGGAGAGTGGCAATGGAAATTAAATTTGCTGTAAAACAACAAAGGTTAGCTTACATAGTCACTTAATTGCAGAAAAATGCAATAATTGTTTTTTACCATTTTAAAAAAACAAGAAAGATTTATACAATCACCTATTTTTCTCATATTTTTGTCATCGTCAGACTCAGAGAAAAGTTTGTATTTGCAAAATGTTGTAAAGATGTTTTTATGGAAAATCTTTGAAAAAGGCTATAAAAAAAGCGAAAATGATAAGAATGAGCAAAATTGAGTTAGAAAAATAACTAAAAAAATATATACCATTCATTTTCGGTTGGTTTGAGGACCAATCATGATAATTAGTACTGTTGGAAGCCATTCTGCTCTCCAAATTCTTTATGGAGCGAAAAAAGAGTCATTTTCAACAAAGGTTTACTGTTTGAAAGGCAAAGAACAACTCTATAAAAGATATCCAGTTGCAGACCAAATAATTACATTAGATAGTTATAGTGATCTTTTAGATAGGAAATATGAGGGAGAAGAAATTTTTGTTCCTCATGGTTCTATTATTGCCACTTTAGGAAAAAGAGCACTTGACATTCCTATCCCAATGATAGGAAACAGAGAAGGAATGTATTGGGAGATGGTAAGAGAAAAAAATTTAGAATTACTAAACAAAGCAAAAATTAGAACACCTTATACATATAAACCAGAAGAAATTGACCGATTATGTATTGTTAAGTTTCCAGGAGCAAAAGGAGGAGATGGTTACTTTTTATGTTCAAGTTATCAAGAGTTTGAAGGAAAAATTGATACGATAATCAAAGAAAAAAAAGTCTCAGAGGAAGAAGCTTCGAATGCTCAAATTCAGGAATACATTGTGGGCGTAACAATGTATCCTCACTATTTTTACTCTCCAATCTTCGATAGAGTGGAGCTATTAGGAATCGATCGTAGATATGAAACCAATGTTGATGCATTAGGAAGACTCTCACAGTCATTCTCTAAAATTTATCCAACTTATACAGTAGTTGGGAATCAACCGTTAATCGCAAGAGAATCACTTCTACACAAAATATTAGATTACGGAGATTTGCTCCGAGAAGTGTCAGTAGACTCTTTTCATCCAGGTTTAATTGGTCCCTACTGTATAGAGATGGCATTAACTGATAAGGAAATTGTCGCTTTTGAATTTACCAGTAGAATTGTCGCTGGAACAAGCTTATACATCTCAGGTTCCTTATACTCAAAGATATTATTTGATGAAGAAATGAGCATGGGAAGAAGAATTGCAAGAGAAATAAAACTCGCTAAGGAACAAAATAGATTAGATGATATTATTTCTTAAAAAGAGCTGAAAAAAATGGATAAAATTGGCATATTTGATTTTGGTGGTCAGTATTGTCACTTAATAGCTAGAAGAATAAGAGAATTAGGTGTTTATTCCGAAATAATCTATAAACCTAGTGAAGAATATGTAGCTTATATTTTGTCTGGTGGTCCTGGAACACTAACGGATTCAGAATCTCCTAAATTACATGAAAATTTCTTTGAAAAAATCAATGTTCCTATCTTAGGAATATGTTATGGACACCAAATGATAGCTCAATCTTTTGGGGGAGAAGTAGGAAAGGGAAAAGAGCGTGAATATGGGAAAAAAATCGCAACCTTAAAAACAGATTCTCCATTATTTAAGGGTCTAGTAAATAATGAACAAGTTTGGATGAGTCATTTTGACGAAATTAAAAAATTACCAGATGGTTTTGAAGTAATTGCTCAAACAGACATATGCAAAATTGCTGCTTTTCAAAACTTGGAAAGAAAAATATTTGGTATCCAATTCCATCCTGAAGTTAAACATACAATTAACGGATTAAAAATCCTTGACAATTTTCTTGATATTGTAGGTTGTAGAAGAACCTATAACTTAGAAGATTGGGTAAACAAAAAGCTTACAGAACTTAAGAGAGAAATAGGTGACAATAAAGTAATAATGGCTTGTTCTGGAGGAGTAGATAGCACAGTAGCTGCGGTATTGTTAGCAAAAGCTGGAATCAATGCACATTTTATTTACGTAGATACAGGATTAATGAGATTAAATGAAACAGAAGAAGTAAAAGAAATTTTTTCAGAACTAAATATTCCTAATCTTCATGTAATCAATGCAGAAGAACGTTTTTTAACAGCGTTATCAGGAATTTCTGATCCAGAGAAAAAGAGAAAAATAATTGGTCATTTATTCATCGAAATATTTGAAGAAGAAGCTAAAAAATTGGGAGAATTCGATTATTTAGGACAAGGGACTATTTATCCTGATAGAATTGAAAGTGCTCAGCCTAGTAAACATGCTACTGTAATAAAATCCCATCATAATGTTGGAGGTCTTCCAGAAAAAATGAATTTAAAATTATGCGAACCTTTAGCAGATTTATATAAAGATGAGGTAAGAAAAGTAGGTAAAATGTTAGGTTTGCCAGAAAAATTCACTAGAAGACATCCTTTTCCAGGTCCTGCCTTAGCAATACGTATACTAGGTAAAATCGACAAAGAGAAAATAGAGATTCTAAAAAAAGCAGATGCAATAGTTACAGACATCATTAGAAATCACGGTCTGTATGACCAATTGTGGCAAGTTTTTCCTGCCTTAATTCCTGTTAAAAGTGTAGGGGTCATGGGAGATGAGAGGACTTATGAATGGATGATTGCCATTCGAGCCGTTGAATCAATTGATGCGATGACTGCAGATTGGGCAAAATTACCATATGATATTCTCGAGGAGATTTCTAACCAGATCATTAACAAAATTAAAGGAGTAAATAGAGTTTTGTTTGACATTACAAGTAAACCTCCTGGAACGATTGAATATGAATAATTATATTTTGAGAAATGAGGAGTCCGATATACAACCAATATTTCACATTTAGGAGTTGTTTTCACACACATGTTTTTTGCAAAATCTATTTAAGCAGTCAGTTCACTTTATTTTTATGAAGGTAGTAGTTATTGGTCATGGTTCGACTGGTTGGACAGCTGCAACCACCCTTCGTGCTTGGGATAGGAAATGTGAAATCACTGTTATTGACATGAAAAATTATGATGTTTATCATCCTTGTGCAATGCCCTATGTAATTGGTGGACTTTTTGAGGATGAAACAGCAATCATTGAAAAACTGAATTATGAAAGAATGAAAATAAACTTTTTACGAAAGCACAAAGCAACAAAAATTGATAGAGAAAATAAAATTGTCAAAGCCATAAGTCTTGAAACAAACGAAGAAGTTGATTTAGAATATGATTATGTTATTATTGCTACAGGTTCAAAAGCAAAATTACCACCAATTGAAGGAATAAAAGAAGGTAAAAATGTCTATACATTAAAATGGATAGAGGACTCTGAAAAGATACGTAAAGCAGCCGAAAATGCCAAAAATGTAGTAGTTATTGGAGCTTCAGCAATTGGTTTAGAAGTTGCAACGGAACTTGCACACCGTGGAATTGATACTAAAGTATTAGTTCGTTCTCGTATTATGCGATTACTTGTTGATCCTGATTACGGTGAGCTAATTGTAAATCTTCTAGAGGAGAAACTACCAAAACTGAAGTTTTTATTAGGCATTAATGCTCAAAGACTTGTCTTAAATGATGAGGGGTATGTAACAAAAGTAATTACAACTGAAGGAGAAGAATTAGAAGCAGATCTGGTTATTGCTGCAGCAGGAGTTGCACCAGAGGCAACATTAGCTAAAGAAGCAGGATTAGAAATTGGTGAGACAGGTGCAATTGTGACTGACGAAGAACTAAGAACATCAGACAAAAATATTTTAGCTATAGGAGATTGTGCAGAAACCATTCATCTAGTCTCAAAAAAACCAGTGAATTCTGCACTAGCAACATGTGGAGTAAGAATGTCAAGAGTTGCTGCAATGACTATTGCAAAACCAGGAACACTCAAATTCCCAGGAACACTAAACAACTTTATAGTTCCATACATTGACATCCGAGTAGGTTCAGTAGGATTAACTGAAACTGCTGCTAAAGAATTAGGATTTGAAACTGTCTCTGCAAAAATAAAAACATTTGATAAACCTCATTATATGCCTGATAAAACAGACTTTTACTTCAAGCTAATCGTAGACAAACAAACAGATAAAATTCTAGGTGCACAAGCTATAGGTTCAGATTACACTATAACCAATCTCAATATTGTAGCTTTAGCTTTACAGAAAGAAATGACTTTTCAAGAATTACTAGAAGCAGACCTTAGCTATGCTCCTGCAGTCAACGAAACAATTTATCCTGTCACTCAAGCTTTAGAATTTATTGCAAGAAAAGTGTTAAGAAAAAGATGAGATAGAATTTTTCTTTTTTTAATTATCTTTTGTTAAAATAGTTTATTGACTTTTTTTCAAATTGTTGATATCCTTTATAGATTCTGAAAAACATTTATATCTATAAAAAAAATCAATTAACTGATTACAATGACAGAATTAAAAAAAACCCCCATGTGGAAAATCCATGAAGAAGCAGGAGCTCGAATGATTGATTTTTCAGGTTATTACCTTCCTGTTTCTTATACTGGAATAGATAAAGAAATTATGGCTACAAGAGAAAATGTCTCAATTGTAGAAGTCTCTGATATGGGACGTTATGAAATCAAAGGAAAACATGCTTACAAGATTATGGAAATGGTTACTCCAAGAGACATTCAAGGAATGTCTGATATGAAATGTGGATATACTTACTATCTTAACGAAAGAGGAGGATACAGAGACGATACCATAATTGGAAAATTAAACAATGAACACTTCTTCAACGTATGTAACGCTGGGTCACAGACTAAGAAAGTCTTAGCATGGGTGAAAAACTTTGTTAAAATTGTTGAAGATCTTACAGGAGAACCACATGAATTTATTGATTGGACAGAAAAAACAACAATGTTTGCTGTTCAAGGGCCAAATTATAAGGTTATTTTAGATAACTTGGGTGTTCCAGACACTGGACGGTGGAAAATAGTCGAAGCAGAAGTTGAAGGAGCTAAATGCTTATTCACTGGAACAGGGTACACTGGAGAGATGGGTTTTGAAGTAACAATATTTGATTCAACAGTAGAAAATCCAGAAAAAGGAATCAAAGTCTGGAATGCAATTCTAAAAGCTGGAGAAGAAGTAGGAATTGCCTTATGTGGTCTTGGAGCGAGAGATGCTTTACGTATTGAAGCAGGATTACCCCTATATGGAGAAGATATACATGAAGATGTTAATCCCATTGAAGCGGGATATGATTTTCCAGTATTTATGAAAGTGGATAAGGAACCTTGGTTCTTTGGAAAAGAAGCCATCCTAAAAGCTAAAGAAGAAGGAGTAAAAATAAAGCATGTAGGTATTATTTTGTTAGAAAAAGGCATTTCTAGAGCTGGATACGACATTCTTAATCAAGATGGAGAAAAAATAGGTTATATGTGCAACGGAGTTAGATCACCTATCATGAATGCAGGTGTAGGAATGGGATACGTTGACATAGAATATTCAAAACCAGGAACAGAGCTTTTTGTACAAATAAGAAAGAAACAAGTTCCAGCAAAAGTGTCAAAATTGCCATTTTATGATACTTCCAAATGGGGATGGAAGAGAAATAAATAGATATTTTTTCTTTTTTTTTAATTATCTTCTTTTTTTAAACCTTTGTGGTCTCTGAACAAAATTTATAAACTTAGTTTCACTTTTCTTAACAATTAACATAATTTTGAGGTAATAGAATTGACAGAAGAAATTGTGATAAAGGACAAATATGTTATAAAAAAAGAGCCATTCAAATACACAAAAACCCATGAGTGGTTACTTGAACAAGAAGATGGAACATGGCTCTATGGAATCACAGGATATGCAGCTACAGAACTTGGAGAACTCGCTTTTGTAGAGTTTCCAGAAGTAGGAGACACTTTTGAAGCTGAAGAATCAATGGGTGTTATTGAGGCTTTGAAAACAGTATCAGATTATTACGCACCATTTGATTGTGAAGTAGTAGAAATTCACGAAGAACTTGAAGACGATGCAAATATCATCCATGAAGACTGTTATGGTGAAGGCTGGATGCTAAAAGTCAAACCAACAAATGGTACTGACACACTTATTACAGCTGAGGAATACGCTGAGATTGTTAAAAAGGAAATTGAGCATTAAAGGTGGGGGTGTTATTGTCTAATTTTTCTCACCCTTATATTGCCAATTCTGAGCAAGATAAAAAAGAAATGCTCGCTGAACTTGGTTTAAATAGCATCGATGAGCTATACTCTGATATTCCTGATAGTATTAGATTCAAAGGAAAACTAGAACTACCTCATTTTCAAAGCGAATTTGAAGTAAAAGAGCACATCGAGAAACTTTTATCAAAAAATGTCTCAACAAGAGAATGTCGATCATTTTTAGGTGGAGGATTACTCGATGTTTACATTCCCGCAGCTCAAGATGAACTACTAAGAAGAACAGAATTTTATAGCGCTTACACACCATACCAGCCAGAAACAAGTCAAGGAACATTGCATACACTATTTGAGTATCAAAGTATGATTTGTGAATTGCTTGCTATGGATACAGCTAATTGCTCTATGTATGACTGGGCTACTGCATTAGGTGAAGCAGCTTTAATGACTGCAAGGATAAATAAGAAAGGGAACAAATTCTTGTATACAGCAGCTACTGCACCTAACAGAAAAGAAGTATTGAAAAATTACGTTTCTGGAGCCAAACTTGAAATAATAGAGATCCCTTATGACAAAGAAACTGGTAAAATGGACAAGGAGAAAGCTATAGAATTAATGGGAGAAGGAGTTGTAGGAATATACTTTGAAAATCCCAATTACTTTGGAGTAATTGAAGATGAGATTGAAGAAGTAATTAAAGTTGCAAAAGAGAAAAAGATTGTCGTTGTTGCTGGTGTTGATACAAGTTCTCTTGGAATAATGGAAGCCCCTGGTAATTATGGAGCAGACATAGCTATTGGAGACGCTCAATCTATTGGAGCTGGTCCATTAAATTACGGTGGCCCTTTAGCAGGAGTTTTTGCAATGAAATTTGACAAGAAGTGGACTAGACAAATGCCAGGGAGGATAGTTGGAATCACACTCACTCCAAAGAAAGGCAAGTGGGCATTTACTAACACACTTCAAACAAGAGAACAACACATTAAGAGATTTAGAGCAACAAGTAATATTTGTACAAACGAAGCTCTAATGGCAATGAGTACAGCTTTTCATCTTGCATTACTAGGTCCTCAAGGACTAAAAGAAACTGGAGAGTCAATGTATTATAATGCACACTACTTGAAAGAAGAACTTGAAAAAATAGGCGTAAAAACTGTCTTTAACTCTGAATTCTTCAATACGTTTTTGGTAGATCTTAAGATACCTAAAGATAAAAAAGAAGAATTTACTAAATTCATGTTAGAACGAAAGATATTTGCGGGGATACCATTTTCTTTAGATGGAGAAACCTATGATTATCTAATCACTACGTCCTATTTGCTGAAGAAGAAAGACCTTGACGATTATGTTAAGGCAATAGAGGAATGGAGGAATGAGTAAAATGACTTACAAGCAAGCAACATATGATGAACCTTTAATTTTTGAGTTAGGAAAACCAGGAAGAAGAGGACATCTTCCACCAAAGACAGATGTTCCCCCTAGAGAAATTACTATACCTTCAAATATGAAAAGGAAAGAACCTCCACAATTGCCTGAGATACATGAAGGAGAGGTAGTACGACACTATCTACATCTTTCACAAATGAATTACTGTGTAGACACGGGTATCTATCCTCTTGGTTCTTGTACAATGAAATATAATCCTAAAATAAACGAAGCTTTAGCTAGAAATGAAAAACTATGCTATATTCATCCATATCAACCTGAAGAAACAGTACAAGGAATATTAGAACTAATTTACAACCTTCAAAAGATCTTATCAGAATTAGCAGGTCTTCCTTATTGTACGCTTCAACCAGCTGCAGGAGCAGCAGGAGAATACCTAGGGTTAAATCTTATTCGAGCATATCATCATGATCGAGGAGACTATGACAGAATAGACATCATTACTCCAGACTCTAGCCACGGAACAAACCCAGCAAGTACAGTAATGAATGGGTTCAACATTATTGAAATTGAATCAAATAAGGATGGACAAGTAGATCTAGAAGCACTAAAAGCAGTTGTTTCTGAGAAAACAGCAGGTTTCATGATTACGAATCCTAATACTCTTGGAATATTTGAATCACAAATTGAAGAAATATCCAAAATTATCCATGATGCAGGTGGCTTACTCTACTATGATGGAGCAAACTTTAATGCAATAGTAGGAATGATACGCCCTGGAGAAATGGGTTTTGATGTTCTTCATTTCAATTTACACAAAACTTTCTCAACTCCACATGGTGGAGGAGGACCAGGTTCTGGAGCAGTTTGTTGTTCAGAAAGATTGTCACCATATTTACCTGTACCTATTGTAGAGTTCGATAAAGCAAATAATCGTTACTTCTTAAATTATGACATTCCTAAAACTGTAGGTAAAATCCATGGTTACTATGGTAATATAGCCATAGCTCTCAGAGGATATGCATATATCTGTGCTCTTGGAGCAGATGGATTAATCGAAACATCAAGACAAGCTGTTCTTAATGCAAACTATGTTATGAGGAAACTAGAGGAAATTGATGGTCTAGTATTGAAATACAACAGAGAGCTACCTAGAAAACATGAATGTGTTCTTGATGCAACTCCATTGAAGCATGAAATTGGCGTTGGAGCTATGGATATTGCTAAAATGCTAATCAGTAGAGGGTATCATGCACCAACAGTGCTATTTCCACTAATCGTACATGAGGCCTTAATGATAGAACCCACAGAAAATGAGAATAAAGAAAGTTTGGACAGATACATACAAGTATTCAAAGAAGAAATCGCAAAAGCAAAAGAGAATCCACAATATGCTCATGATGCACCATATAACACCGCTGTGGGAAGAGTAGATGACGCTTGGGCAACAAGAAACTTAATCCTATCATGGAAAATGATTAAAGAATTAGAAAAGAAAGGTCAATGGCCTCCACAATGGCCAGAAGATCATTAAATCATTTTTTCTTCTTTTTTGTTTATTTTAGTTTTATTTTGTTTTAATAAAATCTGTATTCCTATTTACTATTAACCCGTATAAAATAGTTTAGAACAAGAACTTTATTATTAGTTAATTTACAATCCTATTGAAGAAAAATGTCAATGGAAAATGTCCCAATGAAAAAAATTGATGAGGTAACATGGGAGATACCAACATCATATAAGAAAGGGATGAAAGTCCCAGCAAGACTATTTTTAACACCAGAATTGAAAAAAGGAGTAGAACTTCGAGTAGTAGAACAAATAACTAATGTAGCGACATTGCCAGGAATAGTAAAATATGCAATAGCTTTACCAGACACTCATGCTGGATATGGATTCCCTATTGGAGGAGTAGCTGCAATGGATGTGAAGGAAGGAGTAATATCTCCAGGAGGGGTTGGATTTGACATAAATTGCTTACCAGGAGACACTTTAATTCTTCATAGCTTGGGTTATAGAAAAACTATTAAAGAATTTGAATCGGATTGGCGTAACACGGAATTATGTGTCTTCAATACATCAGAAAATTCTATGGAAACTGCGTCTATTGCCTATTTTCTTAAAAAAAGAGACACTGAAGTTTATACTATTCGCACTTATTGTGGTTACACAATTAAGGCTACTCCTGATCATCCTTTACTTACTCCAGATGGCATGATTGAAACTCAGAATCTACATGTAGGTGACAAATTAGCCATTTATCCTTTTGAGGGTATAGATTATGAAGAACCAAAAAATGAAATTCTTCTAACTGAAGAAGATATCTTAAAGCTTGACCTAGGGTTTGATAATCAATCTATCGTTAAAGAGTTAAAGAAAAGAGATTTGCTCCCCCTTACTCTCAATAATCCTAAGCTACCATACCTGCTATCTATTATTGGTTTTATCCTTGGTGATGGAACAGTAATAGTTTCATCAACAACAGAAGGAAAGAAAGGTTACATCACATTTTATGGAAAGCCTGAAGATTTAGATGAGATACGAGAGGATGTAAGAAAACTTGGATGGTCTCCCTCAAAAATTTACCATCGTACAAAAAAAGCACCTTTCTTCAAGAACGGATATGTAAAAGATATTATCTCTGAAGAATATTCATTTAAGCAAGTGTCACGTTCGTTTGTAAGTTTAATTGCTGCACTAGGCTTTCCTGTAGGAAGCCGAGTCTCTCAGGATTGGGTTTTACCAGAATGGTTGATGAAGGTTCCAAAATGGATGAAACGATTATTTTTAGCTTCACTTCAAGGAGCAGATATGAGTACACCAACTACATTGACTTCTAACGAAGGTACATTTTACATGCCATATATCAAAATTCATAGAAAAGAATCATACGAACAATCAGGTCTTCAATATATTAAACAACTTCAACAACTTTACAATGAATTTAATATTAATACATCAATTTCAGAGCCAGTTTTACGATATACTAATGAAGAAGGAACAAAAAGCTATGCTATAACCATTTTCATAAAAGGTGATTCGCAAAACTTGATCAAACTTTTCTCTACTATTAATTTTAAATATAACAAAAGAAAACAGTGGTTAGCTAATGCTGCTACAGTATACTTAAAACTTAAAGAAAAAGAAATTGAATCTCGTAACACAGCAAGAAAAGAAATAATAAAGTTGAAAGAAGAAAATAAAGGCATTACAGAAATTTCTAAATTAATGAACGATAAATACGGAGTAAACAGACGTTTTGTAGAAAGAACGATCTACGATGGTGTAGTTGATCATTCAAGGCCATCTAAAGCGTTTTTCTCATTTGAAGCATTTTTGGGTGCGTGTTGCGACAATTTGGAAGAAAGTGGCGTTGTCTGGGATAAAATAGTATCAATAGAAAAAGAAGATTTTGATGATTATGTCTATGATTTTACAATTAACCATGAATCACACAACTTTGTTGCAAATTCAATTATAGTTTCAAATTGCGGCGTCCGTATGTTATCTACACATCTTTCAGAATCAGAAGTTCGCCCTAAAATTTCAGAATTGATTAATAAGCTTTTTAGAGCAGTTCCTGCAGGTGTTGGAGTAAAAAGTACTCTTCGTCTTAATGATTCGCAGTTTAATGAAGTTCTTGAGACAGGAGCCACATGGTGTCTAGAAAATGGATATGCTTCTAAAGAAGATGTAGAGAGAATTGAAAGTGAAGGACACCTTCCTCATGCTGATGCGTCTAAAGTAAGTCAAAGGGCAAAACAACGTGGTCGTAGTCAATTAGGTACATTGGGTTCTGGAAACCATTATCTTGAGATTCAAGTTTTAGAAGAAGGAGATCTCTTCGATCCAGAGATAGGAAAAGAACTTGGACTTACTCATGCTAAACAAATATCTGTTATGATACATTGCGGTTCTAGAGGTTTAGGTCATCAAGTAGCTTCAGATTACCTAAAAACTTGTGTTCAAGCTATGGACAAGTATAAGATACCAGTGTTGGATCAAGAGTTAGCTAGTGTACCCATTACTTCTAAAGAGGGTGAAGATTATTTTGCAGCAATGAATGCAGCAGCTAACATGGCTTTTGCTAATAGACAAATAATTACACATAAAGTTAGAGAAGTCTTTGAAGAGGTTTTCAAAAAAGACAGCGATGAACTAGGATTAAAGTTAATTTACGATGTTGCCCATAACATTGCTAAAATGGAAGAACATGAAGTTGATGGAAAGAAAAGAAAACTTGTTATTCATCGAAAAGGTGCAACGAGAGGTTTTCCACCTGGTCACCCAGAAATCCCTAAAGCCTATCAAAAAATCGGCCAGCCAGTAATTATTGGAGGTTCAATGGAAACAGGTTCTTATCTTCTTGTAGGAACACAAAAATCGATGGAGATTACTTTTGGTTCAACTGCTCATGGAGCAGGAAGAGTGATGAGTAGAGCACAAGCTAGAAGAGTCAAAAGAGGAGAAGAGGTACAAAGACAACTATCTAATAAAGGAATATATCTAAAAGGAGCATCATATAAGGGTATTGCAGAAGAAGGAGGGCATGCTTACAAAGATATAGATGCTGTAATCCACGCATTAAAGGTAGCAGGAATATCCCATCCAGTAGCAAGATTAAGACCAATAGGCAACATTAAAGGTTAAAAAACCTTTTTTCTGATTTTTTGATTTAATTTTAAGGTCTATTTCTTAGATCAACAATGTTTACGCTTAGCTTCATTTTTTTAGCCCAAGAAGAAATACGCTTTACAGCTTCATCTGTACTTTCAAGTTGAGCTCCAGAAGCAGGTTTATGTCCTCCTCCATTCATTGTTTTAGCAAGTTTATCAACTCGTAAAAAGTCAATTTGTTCATCAGACAACCTTTTACTCAACCTTAGACTTATTCTTGTAATATCAGGATACTCTGTTAAATATGCTGTCCCTTTCGCTCCCCTATACATCACTTCATGAGCAATGTAAGTAACATTATAATGTGAAGGTCTATCAATTAATATAACAAAATCTGCTATTTCAATTTCTTGGGAAACATCATGAGCCTTTTTTCTTCCGTATCTTAAATTACTGATTTTTTTGTGAATAAACTCTACGTTAGGATTTTCTAGATCCCATAGACCTAGCCAACCTTTTTTTGAGAGAATATCGGTTAATATGGCATGATCCTCTAATGTAAAAGCTGTCTTACACGCATCCTCTAAGAACCATATTTTTGTATCTTCGTTAAAATCTTCTAGAGAGGATTCCAATTCAATTGGAGGTGGAATCGAGTAACTTGCTGTATCAGTAATTTCTGTCATTTTGGCTAATTCAATAATATAATCGGGAAGAACAGAAGAATAATTTTTAGATAGTAGATAAGAGGTACTTAATCCTCCTGCTTCAAAAAATATCTTTCGCGCATTAATTAATTTTCCAACTGCAGAAATGTGATGATCAACATATAGTTCCATCTCATTAAGATTAAACGGCTCTAAATCTACTATTGCAAACCAGTTAGCTTTCTCAAATTTTTTTCGAAGATTGGGATTATTAAGCAGTGAATAATCGATTGGCAAGTAAACTAGTTTTTGATTGTTCTCAAAGAGTTTCTTAACAATTGCTCCCGAAACTATTCCATCACAACAATTATAATGATAAGCTACCTTCATAGTTTTCCTTTTTTTAAGTTCAGAAAGGATTTTATTTCTGTATTCTTTCCTTTGCTTCTGTATATCAGATATTTCCATCTTAATCAACTTCTATCAACTAATATTTGCAAACTCTTTGAAGTTTCTTGATAATACTTCTGAAACTTCATCTATTGATAAGTTTTTTACTTCAGCTATTTTTTCAATAATTTGAGGGATAATAGCTGGAGAACCTATTATTTTTTCTCCTTTTATCCAATATTTTACATTCCCGTCTGATTCAGTTAATAATTGCTCTAACCCCACCTCTTCTAGAACAAAACGATGTGTACTACCTCCTAAAATTGAAGGATTGATTGAAAAGAATACACCTTTATCTCTAAATTTGTAAAGCATTTTTTTCGGGCCTGAATACCAATGTATCAAAATGTTAGAAGGAGGAATCGAAAAAGAATCTAAGAGCTCATAAACTCTTTCTTCTGCCCCTTTTGAGTGAACGTTAATGGGAATTGAATTTTTCTCTGAGAGAGTAAGAAAGAAACTAAAAACTTCTTCTTGAAGAGGATAATACTGCTCTTTTTTAATAAAATGGTGATCTAATCCTATTTCCCCAAAAATCAGAGGAGAAACAGTTGCTACATAGTTAGAAATTTTGTTGATCTGTTCTTCAAGCATATTACGCTTTACTTTCCAAGGATGAATACCAAACCCAGGAATAATCTGCTTGTATTTTTTTTGAAGTTCAATTGCTTTTTCAATCTCTGTATATTTCATAGATACTCCTATAACATATTCCAAACCAAGATCTGACCATTGTTTCATAAAATTATCAATATCTTTGTAAAAGTAATTAATAGGTAAATGGCAATGAGCATCGTGAAATTGCATGATAAAATTTATCATAGAGTTTATTTATTTGTTTGGTAAAGTTTACACTAAGAGGAATAAAATTATGTCAAGTTTAGAAGAAAGAGTTGAGAAACTAGAGAAAGAAGTAGAACGTTTACGTAATTTGCTCGAACAACATCTTCATCAACATGGATGGCGCCCCCAACCAATAAAACCTAAACCTAACATCCCTCCAAAGCATCCTTTTAAACCAAATCATGATGATTTACACGAACCTTTTAAAATAGATTAAAAGAAAATCCAGAGTAAGGATCACCAATTGGTTTTGTAAAAGCTTTGTTTTTCTATTAGAACAAACTCTTTATATTTAGATTTTTTAAAAGAATATTGATGTAACTAATGCCACAGAAGAAGAGAGATTTTGCAAAGATTGTTCGAAATATGATCAGACAAAGTGAAGTAGTTTGTGAAGTAATAGATGGACGTTTTCCATCACTATCCAGAGTTAGAAAATACGAAAATATGGTATTAAGAAATCCAAAAAAAAGTCTTGTAATAGCAATGAATAAAATTGACTTAGTTCCTGACAAAGTAGTAAAAAAGTGGAAGAAAATTCTTGAAGAAGAAGGATTAAATGTTATTGCGGTAAGTGCAAGAGAAAGGTTAAGCACCTCTATATTAAGAAAAGAACTGCTTAAAGTTGCTCCACCAGAAACATACTTTGTAACTGCTTGTTTTATTGGTTTACCCAATACAGGCAAAAGTTCACTTATTAATATTCTAAAAGGAAGAGCTAGCGCTCCAGTTGCTCCGATCCCAGGTTACACAAGAGCAGAACAAGTATTAAGAATAACTACAAGATTAAGAATTTTTGATACACCTGGGGTACTTACAAAAAATATTAACCCCAATGAGAGAATATTACTAGGTACTTATAGATGGGATCAGCTTGCAGACCATGTTAAAGCTTCTTGGGTGTTGGTTCAAGGAATAGAGAAGTATAACCCAGGAATTTTAACTGAAGTCTATGGAATAGAGTACCGTTCTCCTCCTGAATTTATTGAGAAATTCGCTGAAAAAAGGCATAGAAGAAAAAAAGGAGGAGTTTTAGATATTGAAGCAGCAGCTTCGATATTCATGAATGAGTATATTCAAGGAAAAATTCCGATATGGGAAGACCCTGAAACGTATTTAAAAGAGAGAGAAGAACAAGAAGAGAGATAAAGATAATAAACATAGAGAATTAGTATATCAATTATAGATCAAACGCTTAACAATTCAGTTTTTGAAAAAATAGTTATTCGTTTTTTAATTTTACAAATTTACAACTAACAAATTTTTTTGTAGTTTTATAAATCGTTTAAATCCTTCTTTTAATTAGACAATAAATATTTACATAATACGATTGTTTTTTTTTATTAGGAGATAGTTCAATGAAAAAAAATATGTGTTCTTATTGTTAAAAGCATGTTCAAAAATTAATTTTTATTAATGTGGGGGTTTATGTCGGAAGTATGAGTTATTTCCAGATTTTAGACCCCCACAAAGTAAGAGAATTCATAGTCATTAATGAACCTTTCCTTAAGAAACTGGTGAAAGTGGAACCGAGAGAAAGTAAGAGAGGGAGAAAGAGAATAGCAGAAAGGTGGGTAATATTAGCAATAGCAATCATTGCTAGAATAGAAGGGATAGCTTGGAGGAAGTTAGAAGAAAAGTTGTCTCTATGCGCTTTTTTGATAGAAGAGGGGTGGATGAAGAAGATTCCTTCTAAATCCACTTTTCATGCTGTGTGGAGAGCGACAGAAAGTAAAATCTTAGAGCAGTGGATAATAGATTTAGGGGGAGAGATAGTGAGAAAAAAAGAGTTGAAAGCTATGGCGGTGGATAGTTCAGGGTTTAAAATTCGTCAAGCTTCTGTTTGGCGTTTTCTCAAGTGGTCAAGGGGAGCACTAAAGAAAATCTCCAACTAAACTTTTCTGGAAGATACACCTTATAGTTGGTTTACCCTCCAGAGCTATAGTCTCTCTAGCACATTCTGCTAGTAACACTCACGATAGTAAAGTCTTCGGTTTGTTATGGCAGAAACTTCCTTCTGCACTCTTAAGACCTTTCTTGCGATTCTATGGTGACTGCGCCTATTGGACAGAAAATATCGTCGGTCTTCTTAGCCAACATTCTTTTTTCCCTGTTATTCCCCCAAAAAGTAATGCTCGTTATCCCTCTCCTCCTCCCATTGGACCAATAGTTCAAGCTCATCGTCTCTACCCTGGTCTCTATCGTCGTAATCATCACCCCGAGTATCGTAGTAGTATTGAACACGTCTTTGGATTAGTCTTCTCAAACTCTCTCTTCCCCCAATCCTTGATCGTTTACCCTCCACCATCCTCTCTACCTTGTACAGTTCTCTCCTCTGTTACAACTACCTTTTACTCCTTCGGACCGTTTAGTAGGTGAAAAAGAATTTTTGGACATGCTTTGTTAATATTGTTGGGAAATTGAATAATTCTTCTTGGAGCACATTCTGGAACTAGCGAAACAACTACTCGTGCATTTTTAATAGAAAAAATAGAGATTACTGATAAGTTTGAAGGAACTACATCTACTCAATACAGAATACAAATTGGAATTCTTTTTGTAAGGATAGATGACTCTTCTGGTGCTACTTTCGATAATGACAAAAACTGTGGAGATTTAAGAACATTTCCAAAAGATTTTGATAACTATAATGGAGGTGGTGCCGATTTTTATGGTAATAAGTTATGTACCTTATATACTAAACATGTGATTTTTGTTCTTCTCTTTTCTTTTTCAAAGTAGAGGAAAAATAGAAGAAGAGAAGGTAGATTCTCTTCTTAACCTATGATTTTTAATTTTCCCTTGATAATAAGTATTGCACCACATCCAGAGATAATAATACTAAGGATTGCACCTGAAAACCAATACCAGTTAACATCTCCAGACTCTGTAAATGCCAAAAGAATAAATATCAAAAAAAGAACGTTAAAAACAGTTGAAACTAGTAATATATTCAGAAATATGTTTTTAAATTTCGGCTTTTCAACGCTAGTTTGATAATTATTATCCTTTTCTTCCATACTAAATAAAATAGAAAAATGATTTTTATTTTTTGTTACTAAGAAGATGAAATTAGAAATATCAGGATAATTGGTTTATGTCTTTGAATTCACTAACATAAAACAAACCATTTTCATGTTTAACTATGTAGATATCTGTTTTTAACACGACCAAGCGAGATGCTTTTACAAAGTTTTCTAATTGATTATTACATAAAGGTTTTAACCTTAAAAAAGAAAAAAAAACTATTTTTTCCTTCTTCTAATTAACGGATAGGAAAAAATAGCAACTACAAAATATATTATTGTAAACGGAACTGTAGTTGTATTTTCCTCGTAAACACCTGCTCTTTTTAACCATTCAATAGATGTATCAAGGTTATAGTCATACTTCATAATGTCGTTATAATACCAATATGATTGAATAGGATAAATGGGGCTTTGAGATATTAAATATTCTCCATCGTGGATCTCTCTGTTTATTTCCTCTCTATCTATTGCATATGATATTGCTTTTCTTATAGCAAGAGCCTTTGAATAGTTTTCATATCCTGTCTCATTTAAGAAGATAAAGTTATCATCACCTCCAATAAAGGGTCTTCTAAGGTTGAATATCATAAAATTCATGTAGTTTTTCAGTTTTGACTGAATTTCAAACTTAGGGTCATCTTGCATGCTTTTTCTCTCATCTATGAAAGTGTCCATTTCTCCTAATAAATCAAGTCTTCCTGCTTTAAACTCTTCAAGTATTGTATTTAAATCTTGAATGAAACGCACATTGATAGTTTTAATATCTAGATCCTGTTCTGTCCCATCAATAGCTCCAACACCAAACCAGAAGGGAGAAGCCCTCAAAACTGCAACTGTATCTTTTTCATGATAGTCTAGCATGTACTTACCACAACCAAATGCAGAATTTCCATATGTAGACCACTGAGGAGTGTTAAAAACACCATTATACAGTCCTTTCATTGGAACACCCCCAGTGGAGTAAGTGACTGTTTCATCTGTTGTGTTTAAGAAAAATTCTGGTAATAGTCTAACTGCTAGTGCTTCCAAGAATTGTGTGTATTTTTCTTTCTCTTCTGTCTCAGGATCACCATCTATTTCTATCCAGAATGACAAAGGATCATTAGAATCAACCCATACATTGTGAATCCAGCAATAATCAGCTGCATCTCCATTAATAATAGGGTTAGCATAAGCAAGTAAAGTAAATACTGCATCTTTAGCAGTTACTTGTTGGTTACTTCCATCACTAAACTCACCATTATCACTTTTCATGAGTATTGATGGATCTACAATAGTTCCATTATCATAAATTAAAGGGTCAGAACTGCTATCTCTTCCAGTAATGTTAAAAGATGGATTCCAGAAAACCTCATCACGCAGAGTGAATTTGTATAAGAGTTCATTGTTTTCATCTTGTTGCCAATCAACAATTAAACCAGTTTTAATGGGTTCAAAACCAGGAGACATCTGGATTAGTGGTTCTGTAACTAGCGAAAAAATGTAGGAATTAGATGAATCATGTTGCACGAATGGGTTTAAATTTACCCATAAATCAGTATAATCATTTAATTCTTCAGTTGATTGTTGGCCTTCATGTAAGGAACTGAACTCCATGTATGGTAGGGATTCAACAACCCCCCACAGTGCATTATATCCGTCTAATGTAGCCCAATTAGCGACATATGAACGTGGACTGAAGAATGGCAACATTGGCAAGATTTTGTCCATGATTAGTTGTTGCCATTTGTAATAGTGTTGTTGTCTTTCTTCAAGTCCCATGACAAGAGAGCCTTGTTCTAACATCTCTTCATTATCGTCACCATAAGGAATCTCTGAGTTTATACCAAAATAATTTAGAGAACCATTCTCACCAAATAATTCCATCTGATCATATATTGTTCCTCCACCAGTTAAACCTAAGAATGCAAGATCAAAATCATATGTAACAGTAAGAGTACCTATAAAGACTATCCATTCTTCATTCTTTATATTAACTTTAATACCTAATTTGTCCAAATATTGAGCAATGTAAAGACCATAATCAGGAAGATAACCACTACCACTAACTTTAAGGGTTAATACCGCAATTATATCAGCTTCAGCTTTTGTATTTAAAGCATAAAATGAACTAGTTATCAAAAGAGTAGAGAGCAGAATTAGATTGTACAATTTTTTTTTCATTTTTATACCTCTATTTTATTTATCTATTGATGTAAGGTTAAAATTACTAATCAATAATTACAACCCTTCTTCTCTACAAAATATAGAATTTTAACCGATACATCGTCAACTTATATCCAAAGACACTTATAATAATATCGACAAATAGGTATTTTTTGAAAAGAATCATTTTTTATGTAGAAAAAAATTAAATAAATTTTAACAAAGATAAGCAAACAAAAATGATAGAACTAACCAACAATTTTTAGTTTGCCTTTAAAAATAAAAATACTACCTATTCCAGAGATTACCAGCATAAATAAAGCTCCGATAAACCAATCAAAATTTGTTGTATCTTTTAGATATTGTAACAAGAAGATGACAAAAAGAGTACTAAATACTGCATCAAACAAGACCATATTCAAGAAGATGTTACTAAAACTAGGTTTCTGGGAATCGTTTCCTAATGAATCTTTCTTTAACTCATTCATAGTTTTCACTTCCTAAGGAAAGGTTTTTCGTCTCTTCTTCTATTGAAGCGTAAAACTATTAATTATTTTCTGTGAAAATATTAATGAAAAATTAAATTATTGCTTGGTTTCATTAATTTCATGTTTGAGCGAGAAAAGTAATGGTAGTGGTTTCTTCTTTATGTAAATTGTATCTCTAACAATAATTCTATGATTTCATTTTTTTAGTGTTTTAATAATTGTTACAGGAAGATGGTAGAGTACTTTTCTTAAAAACCTTCCATAGTCTAATATTCCCATTATCATCTTACCTACTAAGTCAGCTAATTTATCATCTTTAATAGCTAAATTGACAATTAGCTCCATTCTTCTCAAAGTTTTATATAGAAAGTTTTGGAGAAATAGCCCTGTTTTGCTTAAATCTTTACCAAAATCTTTCATCCACTTTTTCTGATAAGCTTTCAACGGTTTACCATATTTTTTATTGTTGTATATAGCTTCTGCAGCAAATTTTCCTCCAGAAATACAATAATATAGTCCTTCACCTGTTACTGGACTAACAAATCCTGCAGCATCACCTACTAGCAAGAGTTTATGAAAAACGGATTTTTTTACAGGTTTCTTAAAAACTAGTGTATAGGACTTTGCTTTGGCTAATTTGATACCAGAGGGAATAAGATTCATTCCTTTTAACTGTTCAACAAATCGTTCATATACATTTTTTGGGCCAGTTTCTTTAATATCGACCCATGTAGCTCCAATACCGATGTTGATGTAACCTTTTTTGATGAAATACCACCCATACCCTCTGGGAACAACTCCAAAAAAGATTTGCAAGCTAGTCTTTTCTATACCTAAATCAGCTAATAATTTCTGTTCGATTTCAGTTTCTGAATTAACACATATAGCGAGATAACCCTCTGGCCAGCGAGATCTAATACCCAGAGAACGAATTAACTTATTATTTTGAACTCCTGTGGCAAGAATAACATAATTTGCAGTGATTATTCTTTTTGTGGTGACAATAGTGTATATATCATTATTGGAATCATGTTTTATTTCTAGAACTGCTTCACCATCAAAAATTATAACACCTTGTTCTTGAGCGTCACGAGCCATAGCTTCATCAAACTGTTCTCTAATAACAAAATAACCTTTGTTGCCCCTATTAATGAAATGTTTAAGAGACGGTGAATAGATAGTAATATTGTCTATTGAACAATTAATAGACTGTTTGGCTTTTTCACCTAATAAGGATAAAGTTCTATAAGATAAAGCTCCACCACAAGGTTTGTCTCTGGGATAAGCCTTTTTTTCAAATAAAATGGTTTTCAGGCCCATTTTTGCACAATAATAAGCTGATGAAGAACCAGCAGGCCCTCCTCCAATAATCGCAACATCATATAATTCGTTTGACACACACTCAAAAAAAGCTAATATTTAAAAAAATTTGCTGTAACCAAAAGTAATTTCTAATTGATTATTGTTTCATGTTTTGTACAATAGATTAATCACTGTTGGGCAGGGTATTACAAAAACATTTACTTATACAGTTAAAATTAAGGTAAATGATTATCTTGAATTGAAAGTTAAGCTTTCCTCTATCAGGGATTAAAATGGAATGCAGTTGCAAAGTTACATACGGAATTGTTTACTCTTATACAACTAAATTATATATCAAAGACACTACACAAGACCTCGAATTCTATATTGAATCTGATGATATGCTGACATCCTCGTTTATCAATGACCCAATCTTCTGGTTTAGTCCAATGGAATAAAACAGCAGAGGTGATATAAATTAAGAAGAGATTAGAGTTCTTCATTTTTTTCTTTCTTTTATTATTTGCTTATAGTAGTAGTATGAACATGAGCAGAATTAATAGTCTTTATAAAATTGAAGGCAACAATTATAATAAATTAAAACATGAAAAGTATTCATTTATTACAGATAACAATTTTAGGGATAGTAATTATAAAGAAAAAATGAAACAAAAATTAAATAATAACCAGCTGAATAAAAAAATAAAATCAGAAATAAGTTTTGATGTGGTTTTTGATAAAGATTGGGTAATTAATGAATCAATTACAGTTGTAGGAAAAACTATATTACTAAAAGGAAATCTAATTGTAAACTCAACAGGGAATATCACAATAGAGAATTCAATTTTAATATTTAACTCTTCGTGGATAGTTAATAATGGAAATCTTGTAGAAGAAGCTTTACAGATTAGAATTCTTGGAGGTAAAACTATTTTTATTAATACTACAATATCAGTTTTAGTTCCATTTGTAGAATTAAGTTATAATCAAATACGTAATAATTACTTTACGATAAGCGCAGAAAAATCTTCCCAGTTGTACTTTATAAACAGCGAATTGAAACATTTAGGAATTATAGATAACATAAATAGTGGGATAAATGTTAACCAAATAAGTGAGTTAAAACTAGAAAATTGTAATATTAATGCATTATGGGGAATTCTTTATGCTAATAATACAGACAGAATCGTAATCAATAATTGCAAATTAAACTCAAGCTTGAGGGGAGATATGAGATTTGGAACAAATTATACCATGGTAACTCTAAATGGTGGAATTGAACATATAATTACACACAACAATTTCTTTAGAAATGAGGAAACAAAGTCTATAGAATATTCAGAAGAAAAAATAGACAGGCTTGTTATCTTGAATTCAAAGAACAGTATTATTTCAGAAAACACATTTAAACAAGCAAGATCTTATGATAATTCCTTTGGTCTAAATGTTAGAAACTGCACTTCAACGATAATTAATAACAATAAGGGACCATCAATGCACATGCATTTAAAAGATTCTAGAAATATTACAATAACACAAAATCACTTTGGGCAACTAATGGTTCATAATACCTGCGAATTGTTACTTAAATTCAACATAGCTGAAAATCTGGAACTCGCTAACTGTTCTTATATAAACGTCAATTACAATATTTTTAATGCTACAAAGGAAAGAATCTATGATATAGGATCTTGCGTTTTTCTAATGGGTTCAAATGAATATATTAATATTTCATGTAACATTAATGCAGTACCTATTTTGGAAAGTTCATTTTATACAATAACAGCAGAAATAAAGAACAGTTTCTTTTATATGAATAATCAAGTTGGCCCCATATATATAAATGATTATCCAGATTTCTATGAGAAAGTGTTTAATTTCTCAATAGAAAATAAAAGAGAAATAGTAATAGAATACCCAAAACTATCAGTAAATCAATATTACAGTTATAACAGTCAAGGTAATTTCTATTCAGCCGATATACAAGCAAGTTTAGAAAATATATTAGAAGATTTTAACAACGATGGTATAGGAGATGCATCCTTTCCAGTATCGTCCGTTCCTATAATAATGGATGAAAATCCATTAATGTTCCCCATTACGTTTAATAATAATTTCGATCAAAAAGCCCCAACTCTTAATCATAAAAATTATTTTCCAGGGGGCGATAATTCTATTTATGATACCATCTATGCTAGTGTAACTGACAATTTTATGTTGGCTACAATTGTAGTAGCTTATGATTTAGGTTCATCTGGTTCATGGACTTTTAAGACTATGATAAAGGATGAATTTACAGGAGAATTTATTGCAAAAATTCCTAAATTGACACAAGGGATAAATCAATACTACTTTATTGTATGTGATATTTTTGGTAACGAAGCGAAAAGCGAAATTTATACTTATAAGGTTCCAATTATTACTTCACAGATTTCATGGCAAATCTTGAATTCCTTTCTAGGAGTATTACTTTTGATTTTTTATCTGAAAAAAACTAAACTCAAAAGGGTTCAAAAATGTTAAACATTTTATTTTTTTCTCTTAGACAGAACAATAAGAAAGAAAACTCAAACTCTTCAAGGTTAAGATGAATTGCGTAGTAAGCATACTAAAAGATTCATATAATATAATAAAGAAACAGCAGACTCTCCACCAATAATCCAACATCTAATTCATTTGTCATAAACCCAAAAAAAGTTATGGAAAAATTGTTATAAATAAAAATTACTAGTTAATCATTGTTTCACAATTTTATGTTATAGATTTTGTTAGATTAAGTTAAATGATCGGTATTATTGAATTGGCTAATATAAAAGAGACCATTCTCATAAACTATCTTTGAGATTGAACTTGGTTTAGGGTAAACTCGCCAAAAGTTGGATGGGTGAGTTCTAGTAATATAAACAAATATTAAATTTATTACTGCTCCGTGAGTAACGAGAACAACAACTTTTTCGTCTTGTTTTTCAAGTCGCTTAAACAATCTGTGAATTCGATCTAAAACTGTGTAAAATGTTTCTCCATTAGGAATAATAAAATCGTGTGGATTAGAAAACCATTTTTCTTTCTCTTCTCCTACAAAAATTTCATCAAAGGTTTTTCCTTCCCAATCACCAAAAGACATGTCTAACAAATAAGGCTCTTCCTTAAAAATAGCTTTAGGATGATGGACTTTTATTTTCTCTGCTGACACTCTTGTTCTAGAAAGTTTACTATAATAAATAGCTTCTACAGGAACTTTAGCAAGAGCTTGTCCTGTTTCTTCTGCATGTTTAATTCCTAATTCAGATAGTGGGATGTCTTTTCTCCCTCTAAATCTAATAGCACCGACATTATAATCTGTTTCCCCGTGTCTTACTACGTATATTTCCATTTTTAACGCAATTATTCAGAATATGCAATAGAAAAATGTTTCTCACCGAGTATTAACCAAATGGTTAAAGCTAAGAAAAACCATATACCTTCTTATATATAGACCCATCTAATAACTTACATTATTAGATGATAGGCGAACTTATGTCTACAACAATTAAGTTAAAATTATGAAGAGATAAAGAATTTCACATGGGAAAATATCGATTGCTTGAAGAGGAGACCACTGGTGATTTTGCATTTGAAGCATATGGTTCTTCTTTAGGAGAATTGTTTAAGTATGCAGGGTTAGCTACAATGAGTGCAATGGTCGACATTTCTCAACTTAAAGGAGACCAAGAATACTCATTCGAAATAGAATCGTCTAATCTTCAAATGCTTCTTTATGAATTTCTCTCCGAAATAATCTTTGTTAAAGATGTGGAGATGGTATTTTTTACAGATTTTGAAATTGAGATAATAGAAAACAGTGGTTATAAACTTCTTTGTAAAGCAAAAACAACGCCAATAGATAGTTTAAAACAAGACCACTTTACTGATGTAAAAGCTGCAACTATGCACCATTTAGTTGTAGAAAAACAGGGTACACAATGGTATTGTAAAGCAATTCTGGATCTCTAGTCTCAACTTTCTTATGAAATTTTATTATTTTTAAAAAATCTAGTTATTGGAACTAAAAAAGGGTAAAGAATAAGGATATTACACTATCCTTTGTTTTCCTCCAGGAGGATTAATGAAAAATACTGTTAATAGTAATAGAAATATCCCTACAGATTCCTTAAATGTTACATTATTTACAATGTCTTGTGGTAATCCTTCTCTAAAGGCTGTAATTGCCTGGAAGCCAAAAAACACTATAAAGAGTTGTATAAAGAAATATAGTATAACTGTGATAAATGCTCCTCTTATTAGATATCTCAAAAGTTTTCTATCTTCAGCTCTTCTTACTCTACTTAACAAATAATCTGTTACTAATAATGATGAAGCTGTTAACACTATTGCACCAAATAGTGGAAAAGCAATTACTAAGCTAATATATCCTACCTGATTTAGTTGCACAATTTCACTGAGATAATAATAGTGTGGTAATTGTGCAATCATGGATATTCCAAATAAGATTAAAATACTAGGTAAAGCTGCTTCTTTGTTCCAAAATCTTGATTGTTCACTCATAGCTTTCATTCCTTAACATTAGGGATGCTTTTGCTATAATCAACAGTGTTTTTTTTAACTTTTCTGTTCAAGTTTCTATTAGTTAATGCATATCTTCCTCAAAAGAATAACCTTTTTCTATTCTAAATTCGCAGTAATTGTATCCTGTTCCATGACATTTTGTTTCTGTAACAATTGGTGGGTCTTTCAGCAGTAATGCTAGTCTTCCTGCAATGTATCCTGAAGTGAAGTCACACAGCGTTTCACCTTTGCTTTCTCCATCTTCGGTAAGATTTATTCCAGAGGAATAGGCATTTTCATAGATTCTAATGTACATTTCATCTTCGTCCTCCCCATCTATGACTTCAACAAAAGAATACTCTCTTTTTAGGATATTTGTAGGATGAGTGAGATAAAGTTTCAAGATTTCAACTGCTTTTTTTAGCGATTCGATAGGTAAACTTTCTTCTTCTAGTACATCGTAAATTATTGTTTTACCTGGTCCAATTACACCCAACTCTCTTCCTGCAGAGTATAGTAGAGCTCCACAGAATTTATCTCTGAACTTAAGTGACATTATCTGTTGTTGTAAGATGCTTATATGCACGTAATCCACGTCATTTGGTCGTAAAGCGTTAGTCATAAGTAAAGATTCAAATCCATTTTGACTTGTTTCATGAATTAGTTCAAAAAACATTTGCTTACGATATTCTGATTTCGGAAGATCTCCTAAGTACTGAATGTTCTTTTTACTTTCATCAATTTCTTTTACTTTATATGGAGCTTTTCCTGGTTCTTTTCCTATATATACCTCAATCTCAAATTCACAGTAAGGATCGCCAAGCCCTTTGCACTTTGTTTCCACAACAGATGTAGCAGAACCAGTCATTGCTTCAACCGTACCTGCAATTTTTCCTGCAGTAAAGTGACACAAAGGTTCTCCTACGTTAATTACTCCAGAAACAGTACAAAGATCATGAATTCTAAGTGTAGCCTTATAATTTTCAATACTTGCTATATCACAGTGAGTAGCTTGATAAATTGGAACATCGCTATTATGACTATACAATTTGGCTAATGCGATTAGAACTTCTTGAAAACGTTCTTCTGGATTTACAGCTTGAACATTAGGATTAAGCACTGTTAGATAGTAAGGGTCTGCACCATAAATCCCTAATTCTCTTCCACTTTGATAAAGTAATTGAGGTACTAATGGGTCTAAAGCGAGTAATGATAAAACAACTTGCTGATATACGCTGATATGGCAATAATCCCCGATAGTTTTTCGAACAATATTCTGAGAAATGAGAGAAGAGATGGTATTTTTTGTAAGAACCATCATACTTTCTTTTCTCTGAGTTTTTTTATCAGAAGCTACCATCAAAGGAAGAATATGACTCCACAATTTGTCTTTGATATCGTCTTCAGTTATCATCCCTTGTGCAATTACGCTGTCATTCATCATAATAACAGGTACTGACATTACATTATATTGAGAAGCAATCTCAGGTTCCTCTGTTATGTCTACTTTTGTTACACTCACAAGATTTTTTAGAGAGGTCCCTGCTACTTGCTCTACAACATGTTCTACAGATGGGCACGCAAAACATGTAGGGCTTGTAAATAGTAATAATCGAACCTTAGATTGCATTTCTTCTTCTGACATAGTAACCGCATTTACAAATTTCTTAATACTTATTATTCGTTTATATTGAAAAAGATTTCTTCGATGCAAAAAAATCGAAAAGAAAAATAACAGACTAATCGGTCAATAAAACAATTTTTTATTATAAATAAAAAAAGACATATTTAAAATAAACATTTATCCAATATTAATTTTAGAAATTTGAACTTTTCAGATAAAATTTTATTAATGACTAAAAAAAATGCACAAATGATTTGGTGAAAAAACGTGACAGATATAACCAAAATTGAACGAGTTGCAAAGTTGTTAAAAAGAGAAAGAAAACTGCGTCTAGCAAGATTAAATGATGTATATATGAGGCCTATTGAGGGTCCGACTGATCGTCTTGTAACTAGCGAAAAAAAAGATTATATAATGTTAGGTAGCTATTCATATCTAGGTCTAATTAATCACCCAGAAATCAAAAAAGCAGCAAAAGAAGCTATTGATAAATATGGAACAGGGGCTGGAGGAGTAAGATTACTTACAGGAACACTGGATTTACACAAAAAACTTGAAAGAAAAATAGCTGAATTCAAGAATGCAGAGGATGCTGTAGTGTATTCAAGTGGTTATGTTACCAACGAAGCTATTTTATCTAGTATTTTTGGGAAAGGAGATCTTATTATTATTGACCGATTTGCTCACGCAAGTATTTACAGTGGATGTACTCTTTCAAAAGCTGAATGGACAAGATTCCAACATAATGACATGGAAGATCTAGAAAGAGTTTTGAAAGAGAATAGAGAAAAATACGATAACATCGTTATTGCCGTCGATGGTGTTTACTCAATGGATGGAGATGTAGCTCATATGCCTGAAATTATCGAACTAGCAAAAGAATATGATGCTTTTACGATGGTTGATGAAGCACATGCCATTGGTGTTTTAGGTGAAACAGGAAGAGGAGTCGAAGAATATTTTGGATTGAAAAAAGATGATATTGATATAAAAATGGGAACATTAAGTAAAGCCATTCCTTCTGTTGGCGGTTATATTACTGGAAAAAAAGAACTAATGACATTTTTAAGATACAGTTCTAATCCTTTTATTTTCTCCGCTGCTTTACCTCCACCTAGTGCTGCTGCAGCTTTAAAAGCTTTTGAAATCATAGAAAATGAACCAGAGCGAATAAAGCAGGTTCAGCATAATGCTAAAGAGTTCATAAAAGGTGTAAAAGAATTAGGCTTTGATACTCTAAAAAGCAAAGATACTGCCATTATTCCTGTTATTATAGGCCCAGAAGTAAAGACATTTCGCTTTGCACGAAAATTAGAAAAAGAAGGAATAATTGTTCCACCAGTCGTATATCCTGCTGTCCCTAGAGATGGGGGAAGATTAAGGTGCTGTGTAATGGCTACACATACAGAAGAAGACATGCAGAAAATACTAGAAAAATTTGAAAAAGTAGGAAAAGAATTAGAAGTAATATAAACTAACTTTTTCTTTTCTTTAGTAATAAGTTCAGTCTACGTAAAGGAGAAGAAAAATTATTCCATTTTTTAAAGAATATACTACTTTCACCTTTTTAATTCAGATTGTAACTATCTGAATAAGCAAATAAAACAACTCCAATTGTGTTTCTAATAATTCTTCACATCTCTTTAGGTGCTTTAACACCAGTATGTCAGACATAAAATAGGTAACAATTACAATGTCATCAATTATTAATACAGAATGGTATTTGTTATATTTCGAATTTTGCATATTAAAAAGGATTAAGTACGAAAAAATACATTTACAAAAGACCTAATATTGACAAATGTTTTAATTGTGAAATACTGGATAACTAAAGAAAAAATCATAGAAAAACAAGAACATAATGAACTTAGTTACAAATATTTTTTTTATTGTAGATAACATTAGTAACGATCTAGTTACTACACAACTGGTATTTCAATGTGAGAAAAAAGTGAAAAGTATCTTTGTTTCTGTTATTTCAATTATTGAATTTGTTATCTTCATTAAACTAACTTGTAAAAAGCTCGAATATTAGAAAAAACAATTTAGTTTACACAAAAACTGATCGTAATTTGTAAACTATACTAGAAAATGAAAGAACTTTTTTTCTACGAAGAATAGCTTCTCTTGTAAAAAGATCTACATAAGCAAAAAAACCATTTACTAAAGGACCAGGATTAATAAGCATAATATTTTTTTCAGTTTGAATAGCTTGTATTTCATGAATGTGCCCACAAAAAACAAAATCAAACAATAATGATTCAAAAATAAAAGAGGTGATTTCTTGATTTCCTGCGTGATAGTTTCTTGAAGGAATTAGATCAATATGTGTATTCTTGGGGGGTTCATGGAAAAGACCAATAAATAGTTTATTTTCATTCTTCTTTTTAAGAAGAAGAGCTTGTTCTTTTAGTTTAAGTAAATCTTTTCTTATAATGCTTATGTCTCTATTTGTAGGTGTTTGAACAGATGAGTATTCAGCTTTTTGGCAATACCCATACCCTAAAACAATAAATTTGTCATGCTCAACAATGCTTGATTCGATAAAAATTAAATTCGAATTTTGTTCTGTTTGTTTTTTAATATATGTAATTACTTCAGGAATATCTGTATTTCCGTGTGTAAAGAACACAGGTTTATTTAATCCACGCAGAAAATTCAGAATTTTCTTGGTTGTTTGTAATTGAAAATCAACAAATTCCTTATATTTTTCTCCAAATACAAGTTCCATGTATTTTTTTCTACTAATTCTTTTATATTTGATAATTGATTGAAAAATAAGAGGTATACAAATAGTTCCTGCTATGTCTCCAGCAATAAAAATCACATCAACCTCTTCTAGTTCCTTTCTTAATCGTCTTAATAACTTTAATGACCCATGAATATCCGCTATAACGATAGCTTTCAACTTACTCACCAGAAATTGAGAGTAATTCTTCTTCTGTAAATTTTAGTAGGCCCCCTGTCTTTACTTGTTCAATAACCCAATATACATCCTCATCATATCGTCTATCATTAGCAATAGGCGGTATTTTTTTTCTGATGTGATTATAGATTTTCATGTTCACTGGTGAGAGTTTTCTCTCTCCTCGAAATTCCAAAGCTTGACATGCAGTAAAAATTTCTATCGCAATCATTTGTGAGACTATATCTCTTATTTTGTAAACTTTTTTACTAGAAGTTAACCCCATACTTACATGGTCTTCTTGATCAGCTGAAACAGGTGTATTATCTATCGATGCAGGAGTGCTTAAAATTTTATTTTCTGCTGATAAAGCAGCGTCAGCATATTGAAGAATCATCAATCCAGAATTTAATCCTGGTTTCCCTGTTAAAAAGGCTGGAAGACCAGAAAGCGCGGTATTTAATAATTGATTAACTCTTCTTTCAGATATTGTTCCTAATTCGGTTAAAGCAATAGAAAGAAAATCCATGACTAAAGAAATTGGTTCTCCATGAAAATTTCCACCAGAGAAAGCATGGTTATGGTTTACTGAAATTAAAGGATTGTCAGTAGCAGAATTCATTTCTACTTCTACTACACTCTTTACATATCTAATAGTATCGAGAACTGCCCCATGAACTTGAGGAGAACAACGTATAGAATAGGGATCTTGTACTCTCGGAGCTTTAATGTGTTCAATATCACTTCCTTTTATAAGTTTTAACACTGTATCAGCAAAGTCAGATTGCCCCTTATGTTTTCTATTTTGCATGATGAAAGGAGAAAAAGCATCAGTATTTCCATGAAGTGCTTCTAAAACTAAAGCAACCGCTATAGCTGAATGTTTCAAAATATTTAAAGAATCATAAATCGTATGAGCTGCAAAAGAAGTAAGAACATGAGTACCATTAACTAAGGAAAGACCTTCTTTTGATACAGGTGAGATAGGTTCTAGCCCCAACTTTGCTAGAATTTCTTTGCCTGTTAAAATTTGATCATTGTATTTTACTTTTCCTTCTCCTATTAACACACTAGCAATATAGGATAAAGGAGCGAGATCACCACTTGCGCCTAAAGAACCAATGCTAGGAACCAGAGGAATAACGTTATTATTTACTAAATCCACATAAAGCTCGACAGTGGATAAACGTATTCCACTGCTACCTTTACAATAAGAATTAATCGCAATAACCATAGCTCCTTTAACTATTTCATCAGGAAGAAACTCACCAAAACTTATGCTATGAGAACGAATAATATTTTCTTGTAACTGTGATTGCTCATTAATTGAAATAAGTACATTTGCTAGTTTTCCAAAACCTGTTGAGACACCGTAGATGGGATCGTTTTCGGCGATTAAATTTTCAATTGCATTACGTGATTCTCTTATTCTTTCTTTACTGTCATCACTTAGTCGGATTTTATATCCTTGTCTTGTTATTTTGATTAAATCGTTTATATTTAGAGAGTTTCCATTAAGGACAATAAAATTGCTCATGGTAATTACTTTATCAAAATAAATTTAAGAATTTGGATAGACGGATGAAATTTAAGCAAAGAAAAATTGTACGATAATCGAAGGTTCTGTAAAAATAAAAAATAGGGTATTACACCCTACTTCTTTCTAACTGGTAGAGGAACTAATGAAGAAACTCTATGCTTATAATCTTTATATGCGCTGTATTTAGAAAGCAGTCTATTCTCCATAAGATACTTTTTTACGTAAAAAACTAAATTTTTAGTTTGTGGAGTTATTAGACTAATAACAACCAGAAACACATTTGCATTAATAAAGAATATACAATATTATGGGTGTCACAACTTTTCCGCTGTCTTTATATATTCAATTATCATTTATCTAGTGTCTTGAGCTAGATGCTTAAAGACGTAGGTTTCATTCCTACGACACCCGGTCTTCCCTGTGGGAGTGATGAGTGCCCGGGATCAGGAGATGAACCCCTTAGAGAACTCACTTAAGACTGTGTCTTTCATGTTCTCTTAACCCAGTCTTCACAACTTTCGCTATGTTTGTTGACTGGTTGGGTAGAGTCCTGAAGAAATTACGTAAAATTTCAACTCATAAGAGGGATGCTAATAAATATAAACAGCAGCGAAATAGAGATTGGCCCAATAATCATCCACCAATTGCTTAAAGAAGAACCAAGTGCGAAGAAATATAATCCCCACCAGAAGGATATTTCTCCAAAATAGTTAGGATGGCGAGAATACTTCCAAAGTCCGATATAATTATTTCTCCTTCTCTTCTTCTTTTAGCAAAAACTCTTCGTTGTTCATCAGAGATTGCTTCAATCGCAATTGCAGCTATTGTGATAACTATGCCTATGATATCTAGATAATTAAATTGTTCATTTTTAACGTTCACGGAAGGATAAATCGATAAACAACCTAGAAAAACTAGGACAGTGGGAAGCATCTGTAATCCTGAAAGATTAATCAATTCAAAAATAAACCTCGAGTGTTTTTTTCGATACAAAGTATATCTCCAATCTTCATCAGTTAAACCTTTCCATCCTCTTAACCAATTAACTGTTAATCTAATTCCCCAAATAGAAACAAGGATAGCAACAATTAACGGTTTTAAATAGATATCATTCGAGTTATTAATAAATAGCCAATAAAAAGCGATAAATATAGGAATAACACTCCAGTAAGGGTCGTATACACTTGTATTTGCAAAGAGAACACTGAACAAGTAGACAATTATAGTAGCCAATACATCAGCAATAAAAGTTCTCCAAATAATGGAGATTGACCAATTAACATAATGAAGAAAACTCCAACCAGCAAAAATTGCTATGGCATAGACTAAAAAAACACTCAATAATGAGGTCCAGTATTTAGTTTTAATAACCTTCAAACTCATAAATGGAAGAGATTTAAGGCAGTTTATAAAGATTTATTCAAAAATTTTGTAAATGGAAGTAAAAAAGAATAATGGTTAAAGTATTGGAAAATTCTATTTATCGGGATTAGAAATCAAAACAAGTTTTTTACAAAAAAAATAAATTAAAGTACATAAAAGTTAAACTGAAATGTTCCATGAAGAAAAAGAAGGAATTATTATTGCAAATATAGCTGAGCTTTTTTTAGGCGAAGTAAAAAAATATGAACCATCTTATCCCAACGAGAAACCTGACGCTCTCGTTATAAAAAATGGAAAGATAGAAGCTATTGGTGAAACTGGGAGAATACTAGCTGACTACAATAGAACAGATTATGAATATATTAATTGCAATAATGAACAGAGTGTTTGCCCAGGTTTTGTAGATTCCCACACACATCTTGTATTTGCTGGAAATAGATCCCATGAGCTAGAAATGAAAATTCAAGGAATAAGTTATAGTGAGATAGCTGCGAAAGGAGGAGGAATAAATTATACAGTTAGAGAGACTAGAAATGCATTAAAAAAAGAGTTGAAAGAAGCTGCATTAAAGGTATTAAATAAAATGTTATTACACGGAACAACAACTATTGAAGCAAAATCAGGATATGGATTAAACCACGAAAGTGAACTAAAAATATTGGAAGTAATTAATGAATTAAATGAAGAACATCCGATTGAGATAGTTCCAACATTTTTAGGCTGCCATATCAAACCTGAGGACTTCATGGGTAACACATATGAATACATCGAAACAATGATGTATTTGCTCCCTGAGATAAAGAGAAGAAATTTAGCTGAATATGTAGATATATGGACTGATTTAGGAGCATTTACAGTAGAAGAATCAGAATTTTTCCTTAAAGAAGCAATAAAGCAGGGATTCAAAATAAGAGTTCATGCTGACGAAATGGACAATGTTGGAGCAGGAATCATGGCTGCAAATCTGGGAGCAGTATCAGCAGATCATTTACTAAAATCGGAAGCTATAACTGCAGAAGCAATGGCAGAGAAAGAAGTTGTAGCAAATTTATTACCAGGAACACCATTTGTTTTGATGAGTAAAAAATATGCTAATTATAGAATGTTTAGAGATGCAAATTGTACAGTTGCATTGAGCACCGATTTCAATCCCAATTGTTATATTCTAAACATGCAAACTATCCTAACACTGGGAACATATATGATGAAGATGACACCAAAAGAAGCTCTGAAAGCAGGAACATTTGGTGGAGCAAAAGCACTTAATAGAGAAAAAAGGATTGGATCTTTAGATCTAGGAATGCAAGCAGATGTCCTAATCTTAGACGTACCCTCAATAGACGATTTAGTTTATCAATTTGGAACAAATAATGTTTCAACAGTAATAAAGGAAGGAAAAATACTAGTAAAAGATAGAGAGATAGTTACAGAAACAAAATAAGAAAAAAAGTGCTGTAAACCTTAATTTGATATGTCGAGAAAAAACTCGACATCAACTTTCAATTGTCGAAGTTTTATTAGACACTAACAAAAGTAGAATACACAAGAGTTCTTAAACGAATATATTACAGATAGCCATTTTTCTCCCAGAATTTTTACAAAATTAAGTAAAGTTGACTGACCGTTAATTTTATATATCAGTCTAAGTCGAATTTTTACGGAAATTGTTTCTCGTGTAATAAAAAACAAAGAAAAAAATACAATTAAAGCAATTATCAAGTAAGAAATTCTAAAAAATAATAAATTATAACACAGAGAAATAAAAAACTAAAGGTGAAAAAAAAATGTATGGGCAAGGCCAAGTACCAGTGATAGTCCTAAAAGAAGGAACAGAAAGGACAAAAGGAAAAGATGCACAGAGAAATAACATAATGGCAGCACAAGTAGTAGCTGAAACAATTAAGACCACCCTAGGTCCAAAGGGTATGGATAAAATGCTCGTTGACGGGCTAGGAGATATTTTGATATCTAATGATGGTAAAACAATTCTTGACGAAATTGACGTCAAGCATCCTGCAGCAAAGATGATGGTTGAAGTAGCAAAAGCTCAAGACCAAGAAACAGGAGATGGTACCACTTCAAGTGTTACCCTTGCTGGAGAATTGCTAAAAAACGCTACTGATCTTTTAGACAAACAGATTCATCCTTCAATAATTGTTGAAGGCTATAAAGCAGCTGCTGAAAAAGCTGAAGAGATCTTACAAGAATTAGCCAAGCAATTTGATCCTTTTGGCGATGAACAAATTCTGTTCAAGATTGCTAATACTTCATTAAACAGCAAATCTGTATCTGGCGCTAAAGAGCACATTGCTCAACTAGCAATTAACGCTGTAAAGAAGGTTGCAGATGAAGATAATGGCAATCATATCGTTGATCTTGATAACATTAAGATTTTACAAAAATCAGGTAAGAGTTTAGCCGAGTCTGAACTTATTGAAGGAGTAATTATTGATAAAGAAGTTGTTCACCCTGGTATGCCAAAGCAAGTTAAAGAGGCAAAGATTCTTCTACTCAATCAAAACATTGAGATCGAAAAAGGAGAATTTGACAAAGAAATTAGAATTAGCGACCCTCTACAGATGCAAAGTTTCTTAGAAAATGAAGAAGCTATGTTAAGAGAGATGGTTGAGCAGATAGCTACTACAGGAGCCAATGTTTTAATCTGTCAGAAAGGAATCGATGACATGGCCCAATATTTCCTTGCAAAGAAGGGTATTATGGCTGTTCGTCGCGTTAAAAAATCTGACATGGAGAAACTTTCACGTGCTACAGGAGGAAAAGTAATTAGTAATTACAAAGACGCTAAAGCTGAGGATCTTGGCTATGCTGGACTAGTTGAAGAAGTCAAAATTGGTGATGATGATCACGTTTTTGTTCGTGAATGTAAGAATCCTAAAAGCGTTTCTATTATTCTCCGTGGAGCTACAAAATACGTTACTGATGAAGCTGAACGTGCTCTTCATGATGCTCTATGTGTAGCTCGTAATGCTGTTGAAGACAAAACCTATTTACCTGGTGGAGGAGCTACTTATCTTGAGCTTGCTAAACAGCTAAATGTTTTCGCTGAAGAGTTCAAAGACAAACGTCAAATGGCAGTTAAGGCTTTTGCTCAAGCTCTTGAGGTTATTCCTACCACTTTAATTGAAAATGCAGGTTTAGATCCTATTTCAATCATGAACGAATTAAAAGCTGCACATGCTTCTGAAAACGGTGTTTCTATGGGTCTAAATCTTTTTAAGAATGGTCAAGTTCTTGACATGTTTGCTGAAGGAATAATTGAACCTCTTCGAGTAGTTAGTCAAGCTGTTAAGTCAGCTTCTGAATCAGCTATAATGATTCTAAGAATCGATGATGTAATTGTCGCTAAGGCTTCCTCTCCACAAGGTCCACCTGGCGGTGGTGGAATGGGCGGCATGGGCGGCATGGGCGGCATGCCTGGTATGATGTAATTTTTTTCTTATCAATTTTTTTTATTAACTTTGATTTTTCATTTTCTTACTTTGTTTATTCTTTGGGAAAATACTTTTATTGTTCCTCTCTCACAATGTAGATATGACCAAGCAAAATAAATCAAAATTTGATCGCATTACTTGGATTGTCACAGAGTTGATTATTGGCTTTGCTGCCGCAGGTTATGGAGTTTATGGTTTATTTAAAGGTTTACCAGAACAAAAGATTGTCCACATAATTATTGCTTCTATTGGTGGGGTTCTATTATTACTTGCTTTTAGTCAGATTCTTATATTAAGAGGTAAAAAGAAAAGAACTAAAGAAATCAAGCATTGCCCCAAATGTGGAGCTGAAGTCCAAAAAGGAGATGAACACTGCAGAAAATGTGGAGAAAAATTAAAATAATAATTATTTGCTCTTTTCTTATTTCCAAACTTTTAGAAACTCTGGCATTTCTTCGAAGTTTACAATTGGTATTGATACGGGCCATCTAGCATCACTTACTTCATCAGCGAATTCGAACTCTTCCTTTGGACTTGTTCTATATCTTATAAATGATCCTGCAGGAGGTTCATCATTTTCTATCCAGACCACTATTGGAAGAGCTCTTAAGTTATAGTATCCTAAGCTAGTGTTGAACATGAAAAAAATATTCCTATTCGCTTCTTTTTCATAAAAATATCCAATATAACCAGTCACTCTATCTGATAAAGTTGAAGCAATGAGTTTTATTATATCTGATAATCCCTTAAGTTTTATTGACGCAGCTTTTTTTATATTATCTACTATTTCATCCATATTAACCACCAAAAATAAAAAAATAAGAAGTTTAGAAGATTAATAGAATAGCTACAAGTAGACCATAAATTGCTACTGCTTCAATAAGCACGATGAACAAGAAGATTTTACCAAAAATCTCTGGTTTTTCAACTAATGCGCCTATACCAGCCGAACCAGCTGAACCCATTCCGAGTGCACTACCGATTCCTGCTAGACCTATTGCTAGAGCAGCGCCTATAGGTCTCATATCTCCTTCTTCACCTAGAGGAATTTCTGCAGCGAATGTACCTTTTGCGGTTATAATGATAAGCGCAACAATTGCTAGTAGTCCAATAATCAGATCATTTTTTTTCATAATACGTCCCTTTTTCACGTGTTTAAAATTACAAATCATCGTTTCTTTATTAGTTTTTTGTATTGGATACTTTTTAATATTGAATACTTTTTTCAATAAAAAAGTTTTAAGAATAACATATTTTATATTTCATGTATAAGTAAGAAAGCAAACCTATAATAAATGGGAAAACTTTATGATTATTAAGAAAAGATTCTATCGTGAGTAAAATGTTTGGAAACTTTATGAGATGGTTATTAGGAACTCAAAAATCAAGTAGAGACCATATAGTAAACCTTAAACTAACTATTCGCAGACTAGAAAGAGCTCAAAGGAAACTGGAGAGAGATGAATCAAGAATACAACTAAAAATGCGAACAGCTATTCAGCGTGGTGATTTAGAAGGTGCCCGTCTTTATGCTACAGATATTGTTCGTTCTCGTAAGTGGGTTTTAGGTTACCAGCGTTTAGTTTCTCGTATTAATGGTCTTATTTTTAAACTAGAACGAGCTGATTCTGCTGCTAACTTGGCAGCTGAAATGCATTCTATTGCAGGAGCTCTTCGACAAGCTAACGCTCAATTAAATGTTCCTGATTTAGATCATGTTATTCAAGACATGGAACGTAGTATTGATGGAATTGAGGATTCAACTGAAACAATTGAAGATGGAATTGATGATCTTCTTATTGCTGATACCGACCCAGCTGAAGTCGATAGGTTAATTGACCAAACAGCTACAGAGATGGGTGTTAGTGTAGGAGGAGAACTCCCTTCAGTAAGCGCTGTTGCAACAGACGATCTCGAGGAAGAGATTCAAAAATTAAGGAAAAAAGAGTAAATATGAGGTGTTTATATGGGTATGAAAAACTGGTTATTTGGAACCAAACGCAAGGATGATGCTGAAGCTTTAGCTACACTCAAAGCTCAGATCAATCGATATGAGCACGAGTCCCGCAATTTAGAACGTCAAGCTGATGAACAAAAATCTTTAGCTGCTAAGATGTTAAAGTCGGGTAATAAAGCTGGAGCTAAACAAGCTCTTAAGCGTCGAGCTATTTATATGAAACGTTTAAATCAGGTTCAAAATATGCTAATGAACCTTCAGAGTCAGATTGATAGTATTCAAACTGCAACCTCTACTGTTGAAACAGTAAAGGCAATGGAGTTAGGTACGAAAGTTGTCAAGACGAAGATGCAAGAAGTTGATGTAGAGAAAACTGAACGTGTAATGGATGAAGTTATGAGTCAACGTGATGAAATTGAAATGATGACAGAAGCTTTATCTGATACTGCACTAAGTGAGAGCATTTTAGATTACGAAGATGATGTCGCAATTGATGATCAACTTGCTCAATTAGAAGCCGAGATGAATCTTGGTAAAACAGAAGAATTACCAGATCTTTCAGATCTTCCTTCAACTCCATCAGAAAAACCGACTGAAAAAGAAGAAGATACTTCTGACCTTGAAGCCGAATTAGCTTCTCTTAAGAAGAAGTTAAGTGATGACAAATAATAATAATCAAATTCTTTTTTCAATTCTTTTTTTCATCATTTTAGAAACGAACAGTTTTTTAACGATAATGATGTTACTAGTTTAGTAATTCAATTAATAGGATTATTCAGTTAGAGAGGTTAAAGAATTGAGCGCGCAAGGACTGATTGAACACGCACGTAAATTTGCAAAAAAAGCTTATGAACTTGATAAGGCAAAACAATACAATGAGGCAATACCACTTTATCTCGACGCTGCAGAAGCTCTAATGAAAGCAATAAAATTTGAAAGAAATCCACAAGTGGGAAAGACATTAAAGAAAAAAGCAGAGATGTACATTGAACGAGCAAAAGATCTAAAAGAAATTATTGAGAAAAAAGCTGAAAAGGGGGCAGAAACAGGGTCAGACGAAGAATCTGATAAATTAGAAGGAGCAATTAGCGATATCATAGTTACAGAAAAGCCATCAGTTACTTTGGATGATATTGCAGGACTAGAAGAAGCAAAACGGAATCTTCGAGAAGCAATAGTGTTACCTCTTGTAAGACCAGACTTATTTAGTGGTGCAAGAAGACCATGGAAAGGGATTTTACTTTTTGGCCCCCCAGGATGTGGAAAAACTCTTTTAGCAAAAGCAACAGCTGCAGAAGTAGAAGCTACGTTTTTTAATGTTAGTGCGTCCGCGGTTATATCCAAATGGTTAGGAGAATCTGAAAAATTAGTTAATACATTATTTAAAATTGCTCGTGAAAGGCAACCAAGTATAATTTTCATAGATGAAGTAGATGCTCTTACCGGAGCACGTGGTGGCGAGCATGATGCTATGCGCAGAGTTAAAACTGAATTATTAACTTCTATGGATGGTTTATCTAGCTCTGCTCAAGATCGTCTTGTAGTTATTGGGGCTACTAACCTTCCTGAGTCTATTGATGGAGCTTTTCGCCGTCGTTTTGAGCGTCGTATTTACATTAAGCTTCCAGATTTTGAAGCGCGTAAAGCTATCTTTCAACTAAATGTCAAAGGAGTGGACTTAGCTCCCGATGTTGATTTTGAATCTTTAGCAGAGATTACAGAAGGTTATTCTGGAGCAGATATTGCTATGGTTTGTCGCGATGCTATTATGACTCCTATTCGTGAACTTGATTTATCAGGAGACATTCATGACCCCAATATTAAAGCCAGACCAGTTACACAAAAAGATTTTCTTGAGTCTATTCAGTCAGTTAATCCTTCTGTAAGTGCAGAAGAAATCGAGAAATATGAGAAATGGAATGAAGAATTTGGTTCAGCGTAAAAGGGTGTTTTTATGATTTACCTTTTTACGTAAGTTTTTCGCACTCGGTCTTTCAAGGGAGAAAACAGGAGTTTCATCACTTGATAACTCAACCACAACATACAATGAAAGGAAACGTGGTTAAGACAGACGTCATACACGAATCGTGGGAATCATAAAGAAGGAAAAGAAAAAAGTAAGAAAGGAGAAAAGAAAGGAGGTTATCTCCTTCTTTATTCTACTTTCTTTTCTTTCCTTCACTCCACGAGAGACGAAAAAACAAACAAATAATCCTCTAACAAGAGAGAATGTAAGTTTATATTTTCATCTACTGGGGCTGCAACCAATGGCTGAGCCCTTGGCAAACAGTGAAATGAGTGAGACTAAATTTACGACCAGTGAGTAGATCAGTAATAGTTGTTGCACGGGGGCGGAAAAGAGAACTAAGGAGCAGACGAGCGATATTCATTGCTCCTGTTAGATCAGAGTGGAAGGTGTAATTGCAAGAGGGACAATAAACTAACCCTCTAACGGGGCGGGTAACTTTTTTTCCGCAACGGGCACAGTGAGATGATGTTCCTCTTTCCTCTATCGTCAGAATTCGGTGAGAGGGAAAACCTCTAAGTATTAGTGCACGACGGATAAAAGAAAGAACAAGAGCATAGTTCCACTGGTGAAGTTTTCTTCGTGACTTGCGATTAGTTACTCCCTTATTTTTTTCTCGTCGAATGTATTTAGGATAACCTATAACAACGAAAAGATTATAGATCCGAGCATAAACCTCTATTGTCCACACGATAGCACTTACAAATTGATTGATATACGCTCGTCTGACGTTTCTATACCTCCGACGGAGACGTTTGAGAAAACGGTAAACTTGGTGTTTTTTACCCGATTGGTCGTTTAAAGCTGCTTTCCTCTGAAGACGGGAAAGTTTGAGTTTATATCGATGATTAACTTTATTCCACTGTTTGGTATACTAGAACTTTATTTCTTTACTTGTTACCTTCTTTTTCGGGGTCAGTAGCACTTCTACCGCAGGAATGTTTATCCCTAGATCTATTCCCAGCACAGCTGGGGGAAGAAAAGAAGAGTCAGAAGAAAGATTATCTCCCTGAAGGAAAGAAGAAGGAAGAACTTTTGAATGAAAATATATCCACCATTCACGTGTAGAACGTTTGTATCTTATTTCTAAACTTTTTACTCTTTCTTTAATTCTTTTTGATGAAACTCGCTCATCTCTAAAGGTAACCACAATCGCTGATGAAAACGTGTTTTTCTTTTCCACCTATCTAACGAGTCTCGTATTCCTACCCACCAACGAGAAAGAGTGTTATTCTTATCTTTTGGTAGATGGACGAGGATGAACCTTTTTTTATTAATTAATTGTCTTCTTGCTCTCTTTCTTGGAGGACGAGTATTGTTAGGTCTATATCCTTGCTCATATAGTTGCACAGCTATATCTCTACATTCTTGAAACTCATCGTGAGAACAATAGGGAAACATTTTCTTCATATCGTGAGGAACAGTCGTTCTTCTTTCTTCCTCTTTTTTTACTCTCGAGGTCGTTAATGTCAATTCGTCTAATTTTCCTTTATGTACTTTTATTTTCCCTTCTTTTGCTTTAATACCTATTTTTTTTCTGTTATGGTGTATAATTCTCACATACTTTTCTATTATTCTAGTATCTCTCCCCGTTATTCTCCTTAACTTTTCTTTTTTTCTCGTCGTCAATACTTCATTCTTCACTCTCACCTTTAACGTTTTGACGACGTCCTCCATCCTTTTTTTCTCCTCTTATTTTACTCTCTCTTTTTTTCTATTTTTTTCTCTTCTTTTACTTCTTCTCTTCCTCATTATACTTTTTTTCCCTATAAAAAGTCCTTTCTTTTCTTTTTTTCTCATTATTCTTCCTCAATTTTTATATAAAGTTATGTAAAATAGTAAATCATGGCTACAATGGAAAAACAAAAAGATAATGAATTTGAGCAAATTGATCTTGAAAAATTGAAAGAAGAAAAGAAAATATCAGAAGATAAGCTTAAGCTTATTGAAGCCAGTATTAAGGGATTAAAAGTTTCAGAAGAAGAACTGAAGTCCACGAAACCTATTGTTAGAGAAGAAGCAAGATTAGAACTAACAGAAGACACAAAGACGAAGCTAATTAAAGAATTTGAGCAAAGTTTACCTGATTGGGTTAACAAGCCTTGGATGTATGTCACCCCAAAAAAGGCAAATCAAGTTGAGTCTTGGTTAGACAGTTGGTCATCAGTCATGCTTGATTATACAAAGAAATTTGTTATTCATATTGTTAATGTCAATTCTCTTAGAGAAACTTATCCTTTTTGTAATAAGAAAATAAGAAAAGAACTTACCATCGATCAAATTCGTGATATCATCGATTTTCTTGAAACAAAGGGTTTTGCTCTTTGGATAAATGATAGGACAAAATTCTTTGAGAAACTTTTTGCAAAGATACTTGGAAAACCTTTAACAAAAAAGATCCGTGCAAAGATAGAATGGAAAACAAAAGAAGAATTTGCTGAAGATTTACTTAAATGGATGATTGAAACCGGTAGAGTAGTTGAAGTTCACTCTTTATATGATTTAACAAAATATGAACAACCCTGGTCTTCTTTACCTTCAGATGATTTAATCCATGTATGCAATTTACTCGTAGAAAAAGGTTCTGCTAGATGGTTAAATAGAGAAAGAACTATAATTTCCTTTGAAGCAACAAAGGTATTCTAACTTTAATTTTTATTTTAATTTTATTTATTTACTATTTTTTGTGATGTAATGCTATGTTTAAAAATTATATATTGAATAGACTTTTGAGATTTATGTCTTTAGACGATGAAGAATTACAAAGGATTCGAGAAAAAAAGGCACAACAACTTAGGCAAATTTTAGAACAGAGAAAATCAAAAATGGAACAACTTAAACAAGAGGAAACAGCGCCAAAAAGCATTACAAAAGAGGACAAGTATCGTTTAATGAATTATTTTCTAACTGATGACGCTTTTTCTTATTGGAAGAGTCTATATGAAAATCCACAAAAGCATAATACAGCAGAAACAATTTTCATTAATTTGCTCTATCTGATTAAGATTGGTTTTATGGAAGGAAAACTTATCTCTCTTCTAGGAATTAAAAAATTAGAAAGAAAAATAGATAATATTCCTTCTAAAATCACAATAAAGAGAAAAGGAGAAAAAGAAAGATCCAAAGTTTTGGATTAATAATTGACTTTTACTTATTAGGTTACATTTATTTAGGATAATGAAAATAAAGTATTAGAAAGGAGCTGATGGATAAATGAAGTTGAGTATTGTTACCGCAATAGGAGGAGGTCTTTTAGAATTAGATGTTGATAGCCATCAAACAATTGCACAACTTAAAAGAGAAGTTTCAAGAATTAAAAAGATACCTGCAAATACAGTTATTTTGGTTCATCATGGTCAACAGTTAGATGATGGTGAAACAATTAAGAGTTGCGGATTACAAGAAGGAGATAAACTCTATCTAATTGCAAGAACAAAAGGTGGACTTTAGCTTTTCTATTTCAAAATTTTTTTAGAAGAATAGAAACTGTTTTATTACTTCTAAAAGATATTTTTGTGAAAGTGGATGTCTAAAGAAGGTAGATATGCGAGACAGACTCTCATACCTGGTTGGAATCAGAAGAAACTCAACAAATCAACAGTTATTATTGTTGGTGTGGGAGCAATTGGATCATATGTATCAACGATTTTAGCTTCTTCAGGAGTAAAAAATCTCATTCTAATTGATTTTGATACTATTGAAATCTCTAATCTTAATCGTCAATTACTATTTCGGGATGGAGATATTGGAAAATCCAAATCTGAAATTGCAGCTATGCGATTATCGGAACTAAATCCAGATATTAACATTACCTTTCATCATAAGAAGATGCAAGATTTACCTATTTCTATTTACAAAAAAGCAGATGTCATTGTGGCTTGTCTTGATACCTTCATTGGAAGAAGATGGATAAATTCACTTGCTGTAAAAATAAACAAACCTTTAATTTTAGGTGGAATGTTTGCTTTTCTAGGAGATGTTCAAGTTGTTTTACCAAAAAAAACTGCTTGCTTTGATTGTCAACCTTTAGTTGCAGAAAGAGAACTTGCGCAAGCTTGTACTCCATTCGGAGAAGAAAGGAAGAAAAACAGAGAAGAAAAAGAGGATGAAGCGAAATTACCATCTGTAGCCACATTGTCTGCGATTATCGGAGGAATTATGGCACAAGAAGCCTTAAAACTTCTTTTAGACATAGGTGAACCAATCAAGAATTATCTTTTCTATGATGGATTACATAATGCAACAACAATAATTGAACTTGCAAGAAGAAAAAAAGATTGTCCAACTTGTGGAGAACTATATGAGTTGGAACAAGTCGAATTTGTGGTAAATAAAGATAATACCGTCAAAGAACTATTAATCCAATTAGGTTTACAATTCGGACTTGAGAGCCCAGACATTATGATTAAAGGGAGGATACTCCCTCACGATTCAAAAATCCAAGAACTAGGTATAAAAAATAACATGAAGGTTTTTGTAATGGACAAAAATTTAGCTTCACCAATCAAGTTAAAGTTAAAGATTGAGTGAAAAAAGAAAATTTAGGTGTGTGACAGTCCAGGGAAATAATATTTAGTTCCTTCAGCATAGGAACTATCTACTCTTGCTATACCATTTTCTTCAAAAAATGATAAGCAACGATTAATTCTTTCCTCTGCCCACCCTGTTCTAAGTAATAGATCTTCTTTTGTTACAAATCCTGTTCTTGAAGCAATGTTTAATATTACATCATGGTCGGGACTGAATTCAACAGGAGCAAATTCTACTAGTTTCACTCCAGATTCTAAAACTTTGAAAGGTGGAATTAATTTTGAATTTATGAGTTTCTCTAATGAACGATACAAGTCATCAATTGTAACTAGTTTTCCAGGTCTAGTTTTATTTAATTGGGTAAACAATTCACCTACAGACATTATACCTCCATTTTCTTCTATAAGTTTTTGACCCAAATCCATGATTTCGTTTGCTAAAACATCATAGAAACCTTTTCCTGTTAATCTATCTTTTAGAGTTGGAGCTTCTTTCCATTCATATCTCCCTATTTCTGTAGGTAAGCCTAGTTCTTCTCGCAGGCCAGCAAGTTTTTCATAATATTCTTTATTTTCAACTATTTTATCACCATATTTCTTTTCAAATTTCTTTAGTTGCTTTTTAACTTGTTTAATATTTTCCAACATTTGTTCTAATTCTTTTATCATTAATTCGGCTTCTTTAACTTGGAAAGCTGACTTCACTTTTAATTTCTTTTCAATATCTCTTAAGCCCAACTTTAATCACTATTTTTTATTTGTCAGTGAGATATAAAAAATATACTATTTAATTTCGCAATTAGCTTAGAGTTAAAAAAGGAGAGGAAGTCTTCTAATCCACTCTTTAATTGAATTCATAAGCTTTTTAGATTCATTTGGAGGAAGAAAAGCTGCTAGTTTGTCTTTATAGTTTTTGTATAGTTTTTGATAAACGCTGTCCATTTCATCAACAATTGAATCATTTACCAAATTGATTTTTTTAACAAGATGTTTTATCTCTTCCAACTCTTCTAAGATGTATGAACAGTCAATTTTTATTTCTAAGAGATCCATCAACTCGAATAAACTATCTTTTGCTTTATTATAGGTATTTTCTAAAGATTTTCTCCTAGAAATCATGTTTACTCCTCTAAAAAGGCTGGATAAAAGATAGGACTACATATCTTTTAAAATTCGTCTAAATTCGTTTAACCATCTTGATGCTTGGAATTCTAGTTTTTCACAATCGTCTTCATTTATTATTTCACTTGGTTTATAATTTGAAAGAATGTCTTTCCAGTTTTTCATATCGCTGAGCATCCAATGATCTTGCGGAATAGATGGAAACGAGTGCAAAACATGAATTAGCTCTTCTACGTCAGCCAACAGCAAATCAGCTCGTGCGACTGATTTAAGCCTTGTTAGATCAATTAATTCAATTGCAGCTGAAACAAAATCAGCTGTTTTTACAGGCATTTTCTTTAAGGATTCAAATGGTATCATTTCAACATCTTTAGTTCCAGTTCCTTCAGCCATTTGTAGCAATCTCATTCCTTTGTCAAATCTATTTAGCAGATTTTCTTGCTCTATAAACGAATCGAGATCAAATCCACCTAATTGTTCCAGTTTCATTCTTGTTTTGAAAACTGTTCTTATTAGTGATCTTAACTGCTTTTTATATGCAACTTGCTCAATCTCACCATTTTCATACCCTCTCGCTAAATTATCTAATGTCACTATTGCTGCATATAAATCAGCTTCAAAATCTAATCTTTTATCTAAATCACTAGGCATTACTTGTCCTCCAACATTTTCTAAATAAGCTAATTTTTTATTTGTCTTATAACTTTCCACTGAATATTTTCTATAAAGTTTCAAGTAATCAACACTTGAAAGATCTCCATCATCAAATTTCTCATTTAATAGCTCTAATAAGTCATTAGATGCTCTTGAACTTGCTTTTAAATCATCGGTTACAGAAATTGTAAGTTCTTTTAATGAATGTGAAGGCTCAGCTTTCTTGATTAGAGCAGCTCTTTTTTCCTCAATTTGTTTATTTAGTTCGTTTATCTGCTGCTGATACGCTTCTATCTCTGCTTCAATAGTACTTTTTTCTATCGATGTTTGACTCCGTTCATTAAAGGATGGTACACTTTGCTTACGTACAGTGTGACGTGAAACTGTTCTTGGTTTCATCGGTTGAACTACAGATCTAGACACACTCCTAGCTGTAGACATATGCTTTGTTCTTAATGGTCTTGCAGGAACATTAGCAAATAATCGCCGAATATCATTTATAACTTGATAAATATGATAGCGTGGTTTCCATTGAGCGAGTATTTGCAAACTAAGAAAGTCATTGTCGTCAACATTAGGATGATTTACTTTAGGAGTAATTTCAACTTGAGGAGGAATTCTTGGGAACTCTGGAGAGATATATATTGTAGCATAAACAGTTATCTTCGTTCCTTGAATTATCCCTACAGGGCCTTTCCACTTTCTTAAATTGCCTCCTACTGGCTCAAATCCTTCAACATTATTATAAATTAATTGCATCTCATTAGCAAGAATCTGATCTAGAGAAATTTGTCTCACCTTTACTCTTCTATTATTGTTATAAACTTCAAAGTTTAAAAAATATTGCATTCAAAAAAAAGAGTCTTTTCTTGAGAAAAAAATATATGAAAAAAAATTGATTATAATTCTAAATTACAATAGAACCTAGGAATAAACTCTTTTACTTTCTATTTTTGACTAAAAGTGTAGCTAGTTTCACAAATGCTTCTTGAACATGTTCTCCTGTAAGTGCACTTGTTTTTATGAAATCCAAACTATTGATTTTGTTTTGTAATGATTTACATTCATCATCTGATACAGCAATTTTATCTTCTAAATCATTTTTATTTCCAACTAAGATGGTAAGGGTGTTCTTTCCACAGTTTTTAACAAGTTCAGAGTTCCATTTCTCTAGATCAGTTAGTGTTGAATTCCTGGTTAAATCGAAAACCATCAGTGCTGCTTTTGCTCCTTTAAAGAAAGTATGTCTTATAAACCTAAATCTATCTTGTCCTGCTAGATCCCAAATTGAAAGAGCTACAACTGTATTGTCCTCTAATGTAACAAATTTCTCACTCGGTTCCATACCTATTGTCATCAGATAACTTTGTTCAAAACGATTATGAACAAAACGTTGTACAAGAGATGTCTTTCCTACAGCGGCGGCACCTAATAGAAGTATTTTGAAATTGAAATCAGGACGAATTGAACGCATTATTCTCAACTTTTACATTTTTTTTGCTTTTACAAGCTCTTCTTTTAAACTTTTAAGATAGTATGTTTCAAAATTTTCTTCTGCGCGTTTAATAGTAGTAAGAGAAATACAGAGATCTAATATGAATTCATATTGTTCTTTTTTCTCTTTCTGTGGTTTGAATGCTTTAAATTTTTTTAATAAATACTCGGCTAACTTTGACGCTTCTTTTTTTGTTAATGTTCCTTGCTCATATAAATTAATAATTAACTCCATTTTCTCTATAGTAATATCATTGTTAATCTCTTTTAACGACAAAATTTTACTCATATGCTATCTATTCATTTTTTTCGGTTAATATATGTTTTGCTGTTAAACTGGTTAGAAAATTGCTATCAGGGACTTATAATTAGATCAATAAATCAGATATTATATTTAAAATTGAGTAAGAAATTTCAACAAGGATAACCTTTAGAAAAAGATAAAATAACCAAATAACTATTTTTGGGAGAAATATAAATTTAAAAATGGAAAAAAAAAATAATTTTAATGACAAAAAAAACAATACTTGCTTGTTTTGCCCATCCTGATGATGAATTGGGTTGTGTTGGAACATTAGCAAACCATGCAAAAAATGGAGATAGAGTTGTAATTGCATGGACTACTAGTGGTGAGATGGCTTCTTTTTTTGAAGGGATGAGTTTTGAAGAAGTAAAAGATATTAGAGAAAAACAAGGAAGAGAAATCGGTAAAATCATAGGAAGTAATGTAGAAACTATTTTCTTAGGTTATGGTGACACAGAAGTCATTCCTACTAGGGAAAATGCTATTAAAATGGCAAAAATAATTGCTAAAATTAAGCCAGATGCCGTTATTAGTTGGGGATTTAATAATCGACACCCAGATCATAGAGGAACAGTACAATTATTGTATGATGCTATGACATATGCTAGAATCCCAAGAATAACAAGTCCTGACCCTCCTCACAGACCTCCATTTCATATACCCATGTTCTTATATTATGAGAAAATCAGCCCTTTACGAACAGTTTACGTAGATATTAGTGAAACTTATCCTCAGGTAGAAAAAGCGTTTAGACTTTACGCTGATTTCTATGGATGGTCGGTAAGTGATTGGATTCATGTAAGAAGAAGAACAGATGGAATGGATTGCGGAGTAAAATTCGCAGAGAAATTTAATGTTTTTTCAAGATATGAGCCATATTCATCTTTATTACCAATAAATAATGATGCATAGAAAAATCTAGAAAAAATCCAGTGCTGATTTACTTTTTTATTATTTTTCATCATCAGTTTGCTTCTCTTCTTTTTCTTCTTCATTTTCTTCTTCAAAGAAGTCATCATCAAACATTAATACACTGTCTAAAACAGAGTCAAGGGAAGGTCTTTCAGGAGGAGTTAATGGTATATCTGCTTTATCTGCAACAGAAATATCTAAAGATGAAAGATCTGCTCTCGCTCTTCTTCTCGTTGTTGGAGTCGTACTAACATATTGAATATTCTTTAACATTGATTTAACAGAACTGATTTCTTCTTTCAAATCTTTCAGAGAACTGAGTGCATTAATTTTTTCTAAAAGCTCATCTACTTTCTCTAACTCTCTTTTGGTTTTCTCTTCAAACTTTTTACTTGTTTCAGTTATCTTTGCAAACTGGCCTTCAGTTATGTTTATTCTTCTAGGAATTGAGGGTTCAGTGGGTGGAAAAAACAATGCAGGAGATGCTTTTAATTCTTCAAGAGAACCAAATTTTTCACTATGGTGTGCCTTGATTGACGCAAGAATTGCAGTTATAGGGTTTCCATATTCCGTCATTAAATCTTCAATCATATCCCATATTGCTATAGGAATTGGTACTTCTATTATTCTAGCTATCCTTTGCTTCTTTTTTTGAGAATACATTATTTTCTACCAGATTAATTAGTAATTTGAGTATTTAATTAAAGACCACTACTTTACACATCTCTGATAATACTTCTCTGTATATAAATATACTTTTTAATCTACTAAAATCAAAGAATGATAAATATTAGACAATAATAGGAATTTTAACCTAATTAAAAAACAAACTGTTAAAATAAGAAGATAAGGTAGAAAGGAAAGATCCTTTCTCTCTCTCCCTTTTAATAGAATTTTCTTATGCAGTGTCTGTTACTTTGCTTTCTTCTTGTAGGAACTCAAAAGTTTCACGTAACTCAGGAGCTAAGTAATAATAGACCGACCGCATATCTGATAGATTAGACATTTTCTTTAAAATGCCTTTTTCTAGAAGGCGTCTAATACCATAACGAACTGTTCGTTCTGGTTGTTCTACAGATGCTAAGATCTGTTTCTGTGTCATTGGTCCTTTTTCGTCCAATACTTTTATTATATCTTCTCCGCCTCGGGGTAATTTTCGTCTTTTCATCATGATTCACCTTTTTTTTGTTCATCTAGTGTTTTACACTAGCTTTAACACATGCATATTGAGCGTAACTCAATCAAACTACTGGGTTTATAAACTTTTGCCTAGTCCGAGAGCATCTCTGCTAATGCAATGAATACGTATCATTGTTGCGTATGTTTATCCATACACACAACGCGGACTTAGGAATTCGCCCAAACCCCAAATTTATTGAAGTTACTGTTACTCAGTATTTACTATTCTCATCTAAGTATATAATGATTTCTATGTAACAAAATAAAAAAATTATATATATTTAACCTATAAATTATTTAAAAAATCTCTTATTCTTTGAAGAGCAAGTCTACTTTCTGGCAACATTTTTCCAAAGAGAGTGAAACAGTGTGTCATTTCTTCCCAAATATCTAGCTCCACATTTACACCTTGTTCTAGTGCTTTTTTTGCGAATCTTATTGAATCATCGAGTAAAATTTCAGAGGTTCCAACTTGGATAAATATTGAAGGTAGACCACGAAGGTCACCAAACAAAGGGGACACTAAGGGGTTTCTAGGATTTTGTCCTTGTAGATACATTTCGGCGGCAAATTCTAGATTCTTTTTTGATAACTGGGGATCTTCATCTTCTTTAGTAAGAACTGATTCACCAGATAAGGTTAAGTCAGTCCAGGGAGAGATACATATTCCTGCCCTAGGAAGAGGTTTTCTTAATGATTTCAAGTTGAGCATTGTAGATAGTGTCAATCCTCCTCCTGCAGAGTCACCCATTATGATTACTTTTTTTGGGTTAAGTTCCAGATCGCCTATCAAGTTCAAATATGCTTTTGTTGCATCTTCAAGAGCTGCAGGAAAAGGAAATTCTGGAGCTAAACGATAATCAAGAAGTAGTACTTGCGTTTCAGTTATCAGTGAAAATCTTCCTGCAAAAGCTCTATGCGTTTTTGGAGATCCAATTACATATGCTCCCCCATGTAAATATAAAATAGTATATTCAGATTTCATGTAACCGATCTTTGTTGGATATAACCATTCTGCATTTAAATTATTTATTTCAGTTTTTTCAACAGTTATTGCTTTTGGTACTTTTAAAATAGAAAGAGTTCTCTCTAAAATGTGCCTTTTTCTTTCTACACTCCTGTCTCCAGTAGATTTTACGGGCAGAGAACGTAAAAGATTTAACAAAATTTTTGCTTTACGACTAACCACAATAACAAAGAATTACTACATAAAACATAAATGTTTTCTTTGGACATGATTTACTTTTTTCCGTAAGTTTTTCGCACTCGGTCTTTCAAGAGAGAAAAACAATAAAATAGCTTAATCGCTTGGTAACTCAACCTAAACATACAATGAATGGGAGTGGTTGAGACAGACATCATACACGAATCGTGGGAATCATAAAGAAGAAAGGAAGAAAAAAGTAAAACCTTTTTTCTTTTTTCCTTCACTCCACGAGAGACAAAAAAGAAAGACTAACTCTAACACAAGAGGATAGAATTAGTTTCTTTTCGTCTACTGGGGCTGCAACCAATGGCTGAGCCCTCGGCAAACAGTGAAATGAGTGAGACTGAATTTCTGACCAGTGAGGTAATCAGTAATGGTGTTACATCGAGGACGGAAAAGATATCCAAGGAACTTACGAGCGATATTCATTCCCCTTGTTAGATCAGAATGAAAAGTGTAGTTACAGGAAGAACAATGAACTAACCCTCTAACGGGACGGGAAACTTTCCTCCCGCAACGAGCACAGTGAGAAGATGTCCCTCTTTCCTCTATTGTTAATATTCGGTGAGATTCAAAGCCTCGAAGTATAAGTGCCCGACGGAGAAGAGAGAGAACAAGAGAAAAATTCCACTGATGAAGTTTTCTGCGAAACTTACGATTACTTTTTTCTTTTTCTTTTCCTTCTCGAACATGTTTGGGGTAACCTACAACAACGAAAAGGTCATACACTTGTGCATAACTCTCTATCGTCTGCACAACATCGCTTATAAATTGGTGAATATACGCGCGTTTAACGTTTCTATACCTCCGACGAAGAAGACCAAGAAAACGGTAAACTTGGTGCTTTTTACCTAACTGGTCGTTTAAAGCTGCTTTCCTCTGAAGACGGGAAAGTTTGAGTTTATATCTATGATTGATTCTATTCCACTGTTTAGTATACCAGAATTTTATCTCTTTTTTTGTTAACTTCTTTTTAGGAGTCAGTAACACTCCTGCAGCAGGAATGTTTATCCCTAGATCTATTCCCAGCACAGCTGGGGGAAGAGAAGAAGAATTATCTCCTTGACTTGTGAGATAAAAGGAAGAAGGAGGAAGAACTTTTAATTGGAAATACACCCACCATTCACGTGTAGAACGTTTGTATCTTAGTTCTAGACTTTTCACCCTCCCTTTCTTTAACTCTTTCTGGTGAAAATCGCTCATCTCTAAAGGTAACCACAACTTCTGATGATAAGGTGTCTTTCTCTTCCAGGTATCTAACGAGTCTCTTATTCCTACCCACCAACGAGTAAGTGTATTATTCTTCTCTTTTGGTAGATGGACAAGAATGAACCTTTTTCCATTAATTAATTGCCTTCTTGCTCTCTTTATTGGAGGACGAGTAGGACGGGGTCTATACCCTTGTTCATATAATTGTACAGCTATATCTCTACACTCTTGGAATTCATTGTGAGAACAATAGGGAAACATTTTCTTCAAGTCGTGAGGAACAGTCTTTCTCCTCTCTTCTTCTTTTACTCTTGAAGTAGTCAGTGTCAACTCGTCTAATTTTCCTCTATGTACTCTTATTTTCCCTTTTTTTGTTCTTATACTTATTTTTCTTCTGTTGTGGTGTATAATTCTCACATATTTTTCTATTATTCTCGTGTCTCTCCCCGTTATTCTCCTTAATCTTTCCTTTTTTCTCGTCGTCAATACCTCATTCTTTATTCTCACTTTTAATGTTTTGACGACGTCCTCCATCTTTCTTTCCTCTTTTCTTATTCTAAACTTTTTTCTTCTCCTTTAATTATACTTTTTTTCCCTATAAAAATTCCTCACTTTTTCTTCTCTCCCTCCCTCTTCCTTCCTTCTTTCCTTTCTTTTTTCGTTGCACTCTTCCTCAATTTTTATAAATTTACGTAAAAAAGTAAGTCATTTATTATGCTTTTCTTTAAAGTTTTTACAGTAAGTGCTGAATGTTTCTATTTCATTTATCCCTGAAAGAGGACAATAGTATAAAAAAGTGTAAAAAACAATAATTAAGAAAATATTTATAGTTTAACAAAAATAAAAAACATCAATGTGCTGCAAGATAAAAGAAGTTCATGCAAAAATAAGACAATATATCAACAAAACTCCAGTGATGACTTCAACTACACTAAATAAACTAACTAAAGCGGAATGCTACTTAAAGTGTGAAAACTTCCAAAAAATGGGTGCATTTAAGATTAGGGGAGCAGTTAATGCCATACTAAATCTAACTGAAGAACAAAAAAAGAAAGGAGTAATAACGCACAGTTCAGGAAATCATGCTCAGGCCTTATCTCTTGCAGCTTCTTTTTTTAATGTTAAAGCCACAATTGTTATGCCTGAAAATGCACCAAAGGTTAAAATTGAAGCAACCAGAAATTACGGCGGAGAAGTTATTTTTTGTGGAAACAAACCCTTGGATAGAGAAAAGAAAACAGAAGAATTAATTAAGCAACACGATTATACATTAATTCATCCTTCAAATAATTGGGACATTATTCGTGGAGCGGGAACAGCAGCCTATGAATTGATACATGAGATCCAAGATCTAGATTATGTTTTTGCTCCTGTTGGAGGAGGAGGGCTATTAAGTGGAACATCTTTAGCAGTTAAAGAATTATCACCAAAAACAAAAGTGATTGGTGTTGAACCTGAAAAAGCAGATGATGCTTTTAGATCTATAAGAGACAATAAGATTTACCCCTCAATTAATCCAGACACAATAGCAGATGGCCTTAGAACTTCATTAGGAAATATTACTTTTTCTGTAATAAGAGACAATGTTGATAAAATCATTTTGGTAACAGAAGAAGAAATAGTAAAAGCAATGGAATTTCTGTGGTCTCGTATGAAATTAGTTGTTGAACCCTCTGGTGCTGTTTCATTAGCTGGATTATTAAAACAAAAAGAAAGTATAAAAAACAAACGAGTAGGAGCAATCATTTCAGGCGGAAATATTGATTTGACCGATTTCTTTGCAAAATTTAAGGGATTGTAAAACTATTCAAAACAGTGAAAGTTATGGAAGAATCTTCAAAAAAGCCAATCGCATTTATACCTACACCAAAAGAGATAGCTTCTCTAATGGTTTCTTTGATAACAAAATCTAAAACTGACAGTATATTAGATCCGGGTTGTGGAAAAGGTATTTTCATTGAATGTTTAAAGGAACAGAACTTCACTAACATAACAGGAGTAGAATTAAACAAAGAATTGTACAATTATTGTAAAAATAAATTCTCTCAAAATAATATAGTTAACCACGATTTTCTTGATTTGAGCGAAGATAACAAATTTGATGTAATCATCGGTAACCCACCCTATACCCATTATAATTCTCTTCCTACAAGTATGAGAGAAAAAGTTTATTCAATTACAAAAACAAGAGAAACAGATATTTATTATGCTTTTATCATAAAAGCTGTAAAATTATTGAAGGATGAAGGCGAACTTATTTTTATTGTACCATACAGTTTTTTTTATAATACATTTGCAAAAACAGTAAGAGAGATTCTTGCAGAAAATGGTTTTTTTGAGATAATAATAGATTTAGATGAAGTAAATTTATTTGAAGGAGAGTTACCAGAAACAATAATTTTTAAGTTTAAGAAGGTAAAGGAGAAAAGAGATACAGTTGTTCTAAAGATTAAAACAAGGTTAACAAAACCAGCACAAGTTGCTGAAAGAGCACTAGAGAGTTTAGAAAAAAGAAGAGAAAATGAACTTTTTTCCTATTTCATAAAAAAATTTGATTATAAAGCAGAAACATGGTCAACTTTTCCAGATATTGAAGTCAGTTTTTTTAACAGACTATCAGAATTAGCTTTTGTTGGAGTTGGAATGGTTTCAGGCTATGATAAAGTCTTTAGACTAGAAGAAAAAACAATTAAATTACTAAACGATGAAGAACAAAAAAGAGTTTTTCCATTTGTAAAAGGGGAAAACTGTAAGGGATATTTTATTCAAGGTTGCGTATATTATTTCCTACTAGATAATAACATAAAATCAGAGGAAGAACTATGTAAAAAATACCCCAATTTTTATTCTATGATTTTGTCTTCTAAAGAAAAAATGATTAAAAGGTATTTACCAAAAAACGGCAAATGGTTTCATTGGCAAGCTCTTAGAAATTATGAAACATACAGAAAGAGGTTAGATGCTCCCAAGATTTTTGTTCCTACATTGGATAGAAGTAAGATAAACCGTTTCAGCCTTACCTATGAAAAATTGTTTCCTTCAGGAGATGTTATTACAATCATTCCTTACAAAGATGTTGATCCCTTCTTCCTTCTAGGTTATTTGAATAGTGACTTCTTTAGGAGATATTATTTTTCATATGGAGGAAAAAGAGGAAACAGAGTTTCGTATACACAACGATTATTATCTAACGCTAAAATACCCAAATTTTCTGAGAAAATAAAAAAAATAATTTCATCTGAAGCCAAAAAGATCTTTAATCAAAAGTCATTTCAAAATTGTAGGGAAAAGATAGAAAGAACCATACTCAAATCTTTCGAGGAAAATCTTTTTGATTCAGTATAGTAATTATTTTAAATAAAAACACATTGTGCCTATATGACCTCTAGAACTTCAACGAACGGTCTATTTTTAGTTATTGAAGGAATCGATGGTGTAGGTAAAACTACTCAAGCAAAGAAGCTAGTTGAGTTCCTAAAGTCCAAGAAGATAAAAGCTGAATATACAACTGAGCCTACTCACTGGAGCATTTATGGAAAAAAGTTGAGAGAGAGTTTTTTTGCCCCAGAAAGACTATCTGTTGAAGAAGAATTTAGACTTTTTTTAGAAGATAGAAAGGAACATATTGCAAAAGAAGTACTACCACTTATAGAGCAAGAGACAATAGTTGTATGTGATAGATATTACTTTTCATCTGCTGCATATCAGGGATCTAGAGGACTAGATTGGAAATATATTCTAGAAGAAAATATGAAGGTTGTTCCACCTCCAGATATTACATTTTTAATTGACATTCCTGTAGAAAAAGCAATAGATAGAATATCTAATGGAAGAGCGGGAAAAATCAATACCTTTGAGAAAAGAGAGAATCTCATCAAAGTAAGGAAAATTTACCATAAGATTGCTCAAGAGTTCAGTGATTTAATAGTCGTAATAGATGGAACAGATAGTATAGAAGCAGTTCATGAGTTAATAATTAAGAACTTAAAACCTAAACTTTTGGAAAAAAACTTAATTTAAATTGTTTTAGTATCACTTTAAATTTCTTAAAAAGTTTCAAAAACAAAGCATTTTTAAATAAAAAGAAATGATGCTATTTGAGGACTAATGAGTATAGGTGAATTTGTTCCGAACTTGCAGTAGCAACATTGTTTTACTTAGGAGTAGGAACAACACCTTGAAGAGTCTTTTTTCTATGAAAAAAAATATGAGAGGATGTGAAACAGTTGTCAGTTTTTACAAAGAAAAAGGATGAGCAATTCATGGCATGGTATCTTGATGTCATTCGAAGAGCAGAAATTGTAGACACTCGAACAGGGGTAAAAGGAGCTAACGTACTTATGAGCAACGGATATGAAATCTGGAAAAGGATGCAAAACATCTTAGATGAGAAATTCTATGGAACTAATCACAAGACCATGATATTTCCTTTATTAATTCCTGAAAAGTTCTTAATGATGGAAAAAGAACACTTTGAGGGATTTGTTCCAGAAGTAGCACTCGTTACTCACGCTGGTGAAAAAAAATTAGAAGAAAATTACGCTTTGAGACCAACATCTGAAACTATAATGTATCACTTATATAGTCAATGGATTAGAAGTTATACGGATCTACCTTTAAAAGTAAATCAATGGTGCAACATTATTAGAATTGACACAAAGGATACTCGACCTTTACTTCGTGACAGAGAGTTTCACTGGACAGAGGCCCATACATGTCATGAAACAGCAGAAGAAGCAGAAGAACAAGTGAAAGAATCGATGTGGATTTATTCAACATTCTTTGATGAATGCTGTTTACCTTATTTAGTACTTAAACGTCCAAAACATGACACTTTTCCTGGAGCAGAATATAGCGTAGCTTATGATTGCCCTCTTCCTGATGGAAAAAGTTTACAAATTGGGACTACACACAATCTTGCACAAGGATTTAGCAAAGTATTTAAAATCAAGTTCCAGAAAGCAGATGGTTCACATGATTTTGCTTATCAAACATGTTACGGACTATCCACAAGAGTCATAGCTGCCGTTATTGGAGTACATGGTGATGATCGAGGACTAATCTTACCTCCATATCTAGCACCCACACAAATAGCCATTATCCCTATTATATTCAAAGGCAAAGAAGAAAAAGTGAAAAAAACTAGTAAAGAAATATATGAGAAAATCAAGTCGTCTGGTATAAGAGTAATATTAGATGACGGTCCTAAAACTAGTGGCTGGAAGTTTAATGAATATGAACTTCGAGGGGTACCACTAAGAATAGAAGTAGGTCCAAGAGATGTAGAAAAAGGATCAGTGATTATTGTTCGTCGTGATACAAAGGAAAAGATCGAAGTCAAAAATGAAGATATAATAGAAGAGATACAAAAATTGTTTGAAGCAATTACTACAGAATTAAAACAAAGAGCCAAAACCTTATTGGAAAAATCTGTTTCCACAATAGAAACTTTAGAAGAAATTGAAGAGAAATTCAACACAAAAAAACCTGGTTTCATCAGAACAAACTGGTGCGGAAATAAGAAATGTGCTGAATATATAAAAGAAAACTTCCGAGCTAATATTCTAGGCACAAAGTATGGTGAAGTAGAGCAAGTTTTTGGAGATTGCCCAGTTTGCGGTGAAAAAGCTAAACATGTTGTGTATCTTTCAAGAACCTACTAGTTTTTCACTTTCTTATTTTATTTTTTAAAATCTGTGACAAACGATAGATTTTTTTGTTTGAAAGATAGTTTTTTAATATTAATACAGTAATTAAGAAAGGAAGAGTAAAATGTCAATAAGTTTACCACCAGAAAAGAAAAAAGAATTAATTAAAATATTAAAACAAATTTCACAAGGTTGTGAATTGGAAGCTTTAGCAGTTGTAACAGATGAGGGAATTAAAGTAGCTTTTTTTGCCGAGAAAAGTGCAGACCCTGATTTACTCAGCGCTGTAAGCTCGGCTGTTCTTTCCACCGGAGAGATGGTTACAAAACAGCTTTCTCACGGTTTTTTGGAACAAGTTTTAATCCGCGGTGCTAAAGGATTTACTATCTTATCTAATTTAGATCACTATCTTTTAATTGGAGCTTCTAAGGATTTACACAGCGTTGGTTTAGCTATACAAGTAATAAGAAGGCATAGCCCCACAATTGCAGAATTGTTAAACTAAAAAAGAATTAAAAAAAAGAACTAACTGATTAGTAAGAGAGAGTTAATAAAAGAGGAAACTCTTCTCTATTTCCTCTTGGCTAAAGCCAGCATTAATTCCAACAATTATTCTAATAAGATCAGAGATTTCTGCGTATTTCATTTCAAAAAAGGCAATCAATATTTTAAGATCAGTTGAAGATTTTTGACGAAATATTTTTTTCCATTTTTTGATTTGGAAACGCTCAACAGCAAATTCTATATCATGTAGAGGAATATCATCTTTTCCCATGTAGTCAGCGAAGATTCTTTTGTATATTCCAAAATTGTACATGCTTAGGACTTCAGGAATGGAATTTGATTCTAATGCTTTTGCAATAAATGTTGTTGGTTTAATATAACGATAGGGAGCAATCCCAAGATTAATACATCTACACACCCAAATTATGTTCTTTAAGTTAACGTAGACATCAAACTCACGAGAAATTACAGGGAGAATATAATATTCAAATTGATCTATTGCTGCGTCAACTGGTACAAAACGTCCTGTTTTCTGAAATTCAGAATAGCCTTGTTCTAATAATTGTTTGAAAGTCTGAATTTTTTCTGACTTAATGATATCAGCAATTGATGAGGAGGAAGAAAGAACTTTTTCATAATATTCATAACTGTATCTTCCAACTGGAGAAATTCTTTCTATTATTTCTTCATGAGGTTGCTTCATAAACAGTCCACGAAGAATATATCGGATATTCTCTGCATGAAATCGTTGGGAATGAAGATCAATTATCTTTTTTGCTCTACTTGATCCCTGTTTATAAAAAGTGCTCACAGTTTGAGCAAAATGGTTCTTTAATTGTTTTGCAACTTCTGGCATCTCTGTAACAAAATTAATATCTTGAACAATTGGACCATATTGCGTTTGCCGAAAAGCAGCTTGTAGTTCTTTAAGATTAGAAGAGGATAGAAGAAAATTTATCTGACTTCGACTAAGTACTTTGCCTATTATTCCATGAGCTCTTCCATATAAATATCCATCTCCTGAGAACATTTCATTCACCAGCAATAGTTGTGTATTGAATAAATTTGGTTTTCTCTAGTAATGGAGTATATTGGACACCTTCCCCTTTGTAGAACTTGGAGAAAAATTCTACCCAATGCAACCTCAGTGTCTGTAAGAATGAGAACATTCCTTCAATAGGTACAATCACAACAAGTCCCCAAACAATGCCAACAATCCAATAAATCCAAGAGGTAGCTAAAGCAGAGACGTTATGGGTATCAACACCAGCTAAAATATATGGAAGACCACTCAAAATTGCATGGACTAGTAACATAGCTAAGATACGGCTAAAGGATAGTGTGTTAGAGAATAGAGCAATAAGATGATCTATAGCTTCCATAATCCCCTCTGTTCCTTCATGGAGATATTCGAATAGGAAAACTAGAGGAATTGAAACTAAGGCAATAATTGTAAATATTGTAGAATAGGGTTTTGGAATACTAGGAAGTGCATTTCCACCGATAAGTCGTGAAGTAGCACCAGCACCCATTAAATTATACAATACTGCAAAAAGTCCTACGTAAAAAATGGAAAGTATAATTGGAGAAATCCATGAAGCTACACCGTGACCGTATTTTTTGTTTTGTATAAATCTTAACCAGATCCCAAGTTGTATAATTACAAAACCAATAGAAATGGAAAACAATAAGAACAATGGTACTTCTTTTGTAGGCTCAATCAAAGGCAACCATTCAATATGCAAAACGTTTTCATAAATATCAGGTAGAAATACTTCATCACCTAGAAGTGCTCCAAATAGGAAACCAAAGATAATTGAAGAAAAACCAGAAAGAGCAAGTAACTCAGAACCTTTATACAGAAATCCAGACATTGATTCATCAGGTTCAATATTCTTTTTGTTTTTCTTATAAGTTAGAAACAATCCAATCAAGAAGAGAAGTATTCCATGTCCCACATCAGCGAACATTATACCAAATATCAAGGGAAAAGTAAATTGTATAATTTTGAAGGGGTCTACTTCATGAGTTGAAGGGATACCCATTCCATCAACTATTCCTCGAAAAACTTTAGTAACCTTATTCCCATGTTTTGTCATTGAAGGATTCGTTAATGGTACTTTTTGTTTTTCAGACATAGTTATTGGAAAATCCAATTTTTCGGTTTCTTTCTTTAAGTCTTCAACCCTATCTTTAGGAACCCAACCCCAAATTGTTGTAGTGGTTTCATCAGTTTTACATTTTTCTTCTGTTTCCAACCTTTTAATTTCTGTTTCTATTAACTCTTCTAGTGCGAAGATTTTGTCTTCTACTTTCTCCCTAATTTCATCCAATTCATGTTCTTTATGTTCTATTTCAGTTTGAAGATTCGTGAGCTGACTTTCAATAGATTCTGAAGATATCATGCTATAGTCAATAGATAACAGCTCAAAGGAATATTCTTCTAGAACTTGTTGTATAGACTTCTTATAATCTATTAGAGACAATATGTAGACAAAGACTGTGTCACTTTTTTCTGGTTGCTCAACCTCAATGAAAATTAATTGCCCATCAGAAACTTCATTTAGGAAAAACTTTACAGCCTTAACATTCTTTTTTGGGATATTCCCCAAAAAGGTACAAGTTTCAAAATCTGGATCATCCAAGTATGGTTTAACATCAGAGCTTAAATAGGAATAAATAGGGATATATGCTTCTAATTCTGTTTTCTTCGCTTTTAATTCTTTAAGTTCGGAACTAAGATTTTCTATTTTTTCTCCATAATCTGCAATAAATTGCTCAACAAAAGATATAGCTTCATCATAGTTATCTTTTACAGCAATCTTAGAATCAGATATTGCTGGAGGAATAGATAATCCAAGGGCTTGTTTGTATCTGCTAATTTTGGAAGATAGTAAAGTAAAATTCTGTCTTTTTTGTTTTATGTCGTTTAAAATATCTTCTGACTGTCTTCCTATCTTTTCTTGATGAAGGATACCAGTGTTATGAATAAAGGAGATTAACTTACGTGTGTGCTCCTTTGGGACTTCCATTTTAACAAACTCTACATCCTTCGGAAATAAAGCTCCTCCCTTACTGTCACCTAAATGATGATAAGGAGGAATTTCTTTTTCAATTGTTTTTTCTTCTTTCAAAGTCAAAGAACCACGATCCTTGGAAATTTTTTTAGATTTTTTATATTTCAGAGGAACATCCCTCAATTGAGTGAGTTTAACAGGAAAAGGAAGCTCTTTGAGTTCCTTTTCGAGATTAAGATAATCATTAGGTTTAATCCAACCCCAAAGGGTGAAATTAGTTTGAGTTGTTCGACCCTGTTCTAGAATATCAAATAACTCAAGCATGAGATTAATAAAAGTGAGAAAATGCAAAAGAGTTTCACGATGTTCATCACGCAATTCTGAAATTTGAGATAAAATTTCATCGTGCTTTTCGTGCAGAAAATCATGTACATTAGCTACTGTAAGCTTGCTAGTTTCTTCATCACTGAACATATCGGCAAAAACAGACAGTTCAAAATCTATTGAAGAAAAATAGAAATTTTCTAGAATAGTCAAAACTTCATCTTGATATTCCTGGGGGGTGAGAATAAAAACCAAACGAAAATCAGGGTTAGATGATTCAATACTCCAGAAGTAATAAAGACCTTTAGTTATCTCATCAATATAAAAGGAGATAACTTTCTTATACGAATGATGGATTTCTCCAACGATAGAAAAGGTGGAAGGCCCAGAAGAAAGTAAATCTAAAGGGATATCACCAGTCTCAAACTTATGCCGAAAATAATGAAGTTTGTCGGCAATTAGATGCTTCTTTGTTAAAGAATGATTTTCTTCAAAAAGAGAGATAAGAGAAGTTTCATGTGTATCTAAGAAAGATTTTAGTTCGGAAAGAAATCTAGAAGCATCAAAAACATCAGAGTAGTTTTTTTCTGAATATGAATAAACATCAGAAAGATCTAGACCTAGTTCTTGTGATATGGTAGTAAAACGCTTTAACAAATCAGAAAAAAGCTGGCGATTATCTTCAATTTTAGCCAATTCTGAAGGAGATTGAGTATCAATTTGAACAAAATCAAAACAATCTAAATAATGTAATTTGGATACAAGAGGAAGGGAGTCGGAGGGTGACACCTGAACCTTTGAAAGTACTCTTTTTGCCATTAATTTCTCACCAGAATAGTAAGCAAGAACAATTTTAAAATCTTCCTACTGAACATAAGACAAAAAAAATAGTGAGCTTGTTACTAAAAAATATGAGAAAATATTGGAGAAGAAACAAGAAAGAGAAGAATGAACTACAAAAACAAAGAAGAGAGTTAAAAAATTAAAAAAGAGATTTGAAAAAAGAATTGTTTGGTTTAAAAACCAGTGAAATTTTTCAATTTTATTCGAGAATAATTATTTTCAAATGGAAAAACAGTAAAAAAGAGAAACAATAACAGATATGCAAATAATCAAAAAACAAAAGATGGAAGAAGGATTCATTTAAAAAGAATGACCTAAGAATAACAAAAAGTTTAATAACTTTCTAAAGGTAACTAAGGTCAGTAACCAAATAGGTTAGATTTGTAAAAACAAGTCGAAAAAAATTTGAAAAAAACCAAACAATAGGTGAAAAATTTATGGAAGAAATAGTATCTGATAAACCGTTGGTAATAGACAACGGAACAGGATTCACAAAAAATGGATTCGCAGGAGAAGATCAACCAAGAAGTGTGTTCCCAACGCTAATAGGTTATCCAAAATACCAAATAATAATGACTGATGTTGAACATTACGTAAGAGAATACTATATAGGAGAAGAAGCACTAAACTTGAGAGGAGTGCTCAAACTAGTATACCCAATAGAACATGGTCAAATAGGTGACTGGGACGCCATGGAAAGAATCTGGCATTACACCTTCTATAACGACCTTAGAGTTAATCCTAACGAGCATCCTATTTTGCTCACCGAACCTCCTCTTAACAAGAATGTCAACAAGGAAAAGATGGCCGAATTAATGTTTGATACCTTTAATGTTCCTGCTATGTATATTAGCATGCAAGCTATTCTTTCGCTTTATGCTTCTGGTCGTACTACAGGTATTGTAGTCGACAGTGGTGATGGTGTTACACACATCGTTCCTGTTTACGAAGGTTTTGCAATTAGTCATGCTATTCGCAGAGCTGATATTGGTGGTCGTGATATTACTGACTATCTACGTCGTCTATTAAGACAAAGAGGATATTCCTTAACCAGCAGTGCAGAACGAGAAATTGTTCGTGACATTAAGGAACGTCTTTGTTACGTAGCTTTAGATCCTGAAAAAGAACTCAAACTTGCTGAGAAAGTTTCTGGTATGGAAAAGACTTACACCTTGCCAGATGGTGAAACTCTAAGCATTGGCGCTGAGCGCTTTATGGCTCCTGAATTGTTCTTCAATCCTGGTGCCATCGGTTCTGAAGAACTTCCTTTGGATGAACAGATCTATCAAGCTATCACTGATTGTGATGTCGATCTTCGTAGAGATCTTTATTCCAACATTGTTCTTTCTGGTGGATCCACCATGTTCCCAGGTTTGAAGGAGAGATTACACAAGGAACTTACTGAACTAGTCCCCGAAACTATGGAGGTTAAGATTATCGCTCCACCAGAACGTCGTTACAGTGTTTGGATAGGAGGAAGCATCCTCAGTAGTCTTAAGACCTTTACCAAACTTTGGGTGACTAAGAAAGAGTATAAAGAAACTGGTCCTACCGCAGTTTATCGTTGTATCTAATTTAACTTGATTGAAATTTATTTAATTCAATCTTTTTTCTTCATTTTTGTGTTTTTCTGTTTTTCTTTTTTCCTATTGGTAAAGTCTTTTCTTCAATATTCTCAAATTTTTTTCATTAATTTTTATCGGGTTGAGAAAACTTTATTTTATTCTTTGAGTATACATTCTTTTAGGGGGTATATTGTTGGACGTCAATTTACTCAGATCTTATTTATCTGAGCCTAACTATCGCGCTGTTTTATCGGAGATTATACATTCCCATCGTAGCCGTTCTATTGACGAACTTTCTTCTCTTTTTCCTTCTTTAACTAGTAACTACTCTTTAACTAAAATTTTGAAGAAGTTTGTAGATATAGGTATTATTAAAAGCAAGAAAATTTCCCTTGGTTCTCAAGAGCGTGAATTTTATTTTCCCAATCGGGAACTTTTACGAAGTAATTTTTATCAAGATTTGCTTTTAGAATATGAAGATCTAAATTATCCAGCCAAACTAGATCTGGAATTTACTTATCTTTGGGAAGATTGGCCTCAGTGCCTTGTTGATAATGGTTCTTTAACCCTGTATATTGTCACCAGTACTTATTTACCTGAAAATGTAGATATTTCACACCTAACAAAGCTTCTTACTGTTTGGGCTTTAAAATATGCAAAACTATCTATTGAAAACATTCATATTTCTAATATTGTTGATATTAAAGCAACACCAGTTAAAACTAATAATCTAATAGTTATTGGTTCTGGAGAAGTCAACAAGGTTACTGCCGATATTTTATCTCTTTATGGTGACTCTTTACCTATTCGTTTTCAATCTAAATCAATATATAGTTCCTTGACTTCCAAAAATTATTCTTCTACAAAAGGTTCTATTGTAGGTTTACTTCCAAATCCCTGGAATCCTAGCAAAATTGCTTTAATCTGTTCTAGTATGAGTTATTTTGGAACTAATATTTCACTTAAAGCTTTAATTGATGATCTTGATTCAATTATCCATCAAGAACCCAGAATTTTATCTAATCACTCTGTTTATTCTGAAATCCCCATTCGTGTTCTTGCATCAGAAGAAAACAACAAGAATAAAGAAAAACTTGAAGGACTGAAATCTTACACTTTCAAAGAATGACTTCTATGATACTGTTCAAATATACCCCCCTTTTTTTACTATTTCTGCTTTCTTCTTCATATTTTAATTTTCTATTAAATAATGTAAATCTTAAAGAGGGTTTATAAAAAAAGAGAAACTGAAGTTAACATTTTTAGTTATTTGTTCATTTTCCTACATTAACTTCCAGCTTTGGTAGTTCACCTATTTTCAGTGAAACTATATCCCCCAAATTTATTTTTCCTACTCCCTCAGGTGTTCCTGTTGCAATAATATCTCCTGGCTCTAAAGTCATCACTTCTGAGACATATTCTATCATTCTTTCTGGTGGAAAAATCATTTTCTTCGTGTTACTATTTTGTTTTAATTCTCCGTTTACAAATGTTTGAATACTTAAGTTTTTTACTCGAGTAGTCAAGTCTATCCACGGGCCTAAAGGTCCAAAGGTGTCGAACCCTTTCGCTCTTGTCCACAATCTATCTTTTTTCTGTAAATCTCTAGCAGTTATATCCAAAAAACCAGTCCAAGCATAATAATCTTCTGGCCATTGTGCTATATCTTCTGCTTTTTCACCTCTTATTTTTCTTCTTATTACTAGAGCTAGCTCCCCTTCAAAATCCACATGGTTTGACAAAGAAGGATAAATTATTCTTCCCTTGTGAGGAAGTAGAGAACTTGGAGGTTTTAAAAAGATTATTGGCTCTTCTGGTACTTCATTACCCAATTCTTTTGCGTGTTCACTATAATTTCTTCCTACACAAACAATTTTTGTTGGAGTTATTGGAATATCAATTTTTACCTTTTCTATCTCAATGCCTATTGGATCAAGGTCTATCTCTTCGTGATTTTTTAAGACTTCCTCAATAGGAGATAATATTTCATACACTTTTTCCTCTTTTTGATCAAATAGCACGTTAAATTTTCTATTTTTATAAATGACCTTTCCTATTAACAAAATAATCCCTTTTTTACTTTTTCATTTTTTATGTTTTGTTTTCTCTTTATTTTTTGTTTTAAATAATTCAAACTTTTCTGGTCGTAATAACATATAAGTTAGCATTCCAATTACTATCATTAATGCTGCAATATAAAAGGTTACTCTGTATGAATAAGCATCAGAATTTCCCCCTGAACTTATCCAGTTAGCTATTTTTTGTGAGAACAGAAAGGCAACAATTACAGAAAACACAAAAGAGATACTAAAGGATGACATCTGAATACCTTTTGTTTTATTTAACTTGAAATAAGAAATAAAGAATGTAGCTAACCACATACATACGCTTACAATGAAGAATCCAACATATATTGAAAGAGTCACTAGATTTACGTCAACTATGCTATCTGCAACTGGGCCAGTTATTAATGTCCCCCCTAATCCCCATGACAAATAAAAAGCGGCATTATAGTAGCCCATCATTTTCCCTCTTATTTCAAGTGGGATAATCTTCGTTATCATTGAATAAGAGATAGTCTGTATCCACACCCTAGATAATCCTAAAAGAGCCATATAAACAAAGATAAGTACAATAGACGGTGCAAAAGGTAGAATTAATGTTCCAATAAACAAAAAACTAAATCCAACTAACAATAGTGTATGATCACTGAAATGTTTAGTTAAAAAACCAACAAGTAATCCACCAATTATTATTGCAATACTACTTGTATTTCTTAATTGAGCAACAATTACATCTGAAGCAGCAAAAGTTGACGGTAATCTTATGTAAATACTTACCATTTGATTAATGCTATTTCCTCCAATATTTACAATTCCAAGAACTACTAAAATCCACACAAATAATTGCCATTCCCAACGTATTTTTTGAGGATTCTCGACAGTGTTATTTTTTCCTTTATTCTCCATACCCTCTTCATTTTTATTCAAAATCGCGTTGTTAATTGGCACTACACCACTATCTTCCAGTTCAGCATAAGATTCAGGTATAAGGAACAAGGCTATAATACTGAAAACCATTATTCCTGAAGAAATAAAAAACAGATTTCCATTGGAAAATCCCTCTCCACCTAAGTATAAAAATCCACTCGCTGTAACGCCCAATATATTTCCTATTCCTCCAATAAATTGGAGTCTACCCATTATTTTTCCTCTTTCAGTTTCTTTTGTTAGATCTGCAATTAATGCAGTCCACCCTAGGTTACTACTACTCCATCCAGCTTCTATTATTGTGAAACCTATGATTATTGTATAAGCTGCTGCATGAAGACTCTTGTTTATGGCCATGTTCTTGTGAATGAAATAAACTACAATATAGCCCACAGCGGCGTATAATTCTCCAAAAATAATTAATAATCTCCTTTTTTGGAATTTGTCAGAGATTCTCCCCCAAACTGCTGATTGAGTTAAAATGTTAGCAACCATTGGCAATGTTGCATAAAGTGTCATTTCTGTGTTACTTACACCCAGATTCTCTTTCAAATATATACTTAGAAAAAAATAGAAGATTCCTCTCCTAAACATAGCCATTATCTGAAATATAGACAAGCTTACAAAATGCTTATTTCTCAAAGGTTTCACTCCAAGGAATAATTTACTTTTCGTCGTTTTGCTTTTTTTTGTAACGAATAAATAGTTTGTGTTTTGCCTATTTTTGTAATAAAAAAATTAAGTTAAAGTAAACTTTTTTATATCGGTGCAATTTTCCTCTTTTGAGGACAATGAATCCTGGTGAATATGAAACAATACAGTAAAATGCTTTCTTTTGGTTTAGTAGTTTATCTTTGTCCTCTTGGGAAAAAATGTTTTAAGGTGGAAAGATGGTAGAAGTAAAAGTAAAATTACCTGATAACAACGAGATTACCATTGAAAAGGGTAAAACAGTATTGGATTTAGCCAATAAAATAAGCCCTAATTTAGCAAAAGCATCTTTAGCAGCAAAAGTAGATGATAAATTAGTGGATCTTACTTACCCAATTGAACAAGATTGCAAAGTAGAATTAATTACAGCCAGATCAGATGAAGCTTTTCATATTCTAAATCACAGTGCGGCTCACGTATTAGCTAGTGCTGTCGTCGAATTGTTTCCTGAAGCGAAGCCAACTATTGGACCCTCTGTTGATGAGGGATTTTATTACGATTTCGAGGTAAAAAAGCCCTTTTCTCAAGAGGATTTGGAAAAAATAGAAAAGAAAATGATAGAGATAATAGAAGAAGATACTCCGTTTATTAGAGAAGAAGTTCCAATTCAAGAAGCCATTAAGTACTATAAAACAGTTGAAAAAAACAAATTCAAAGTAGAAATATTGGAAGAGATGCCAGATGTTGGCACCGTTTCTTTTTACTCTCATCGAAACGGTAAATTCAAAGATCTTTGTAGAGGACCACATGTTCCATCAACGAAAAAAATTAAAGCTGTAAAAGTGTTAAACGCTTCTTCTGCATTCTGGAGAGGAGATGCAAAAAGAGAATCTCTTCAACGAGTATATGGTATTGCTTTTACTGACGCTAAAAAACTAAAGAAGCACTTGAAAATGCTTGAAGAAGCAAAGAAACGTGATCATAGAATTTTAGGTCCTCAACTTGACCTATTCGATACTGCAGATGAATGGGGGCCTGGGATGCCATTAATCTATCCTAAAGGCACAATCCTTCTAGATACAATCAAAGAGTTTTGGAAAAAAGAACACAAAAAAGCAGGGTATAAGGTTGTTCAAACTCCTCATCTGTTCAAAGAGATAGTTTGGAAAACGAGTGGGCATCTAGACTACTACATTGAAAACATGTATCCAGTTGACGCTAGAGGTGAACGTTGGTATGTTAAACCTATGAATTGTCCAGGACATATGATGATCTTTAATAGAAAAACATATTCCTACAGAGAATTACCTGAAAAAATTGCAGAAATGGGTACTGTATATAGATACGAACTTTCAGGAGTACTTCATGGTTTATTCAGAATTCGAGGTTTTACCCAAGATGATAGTCACATTTTCATGCTTCCGGAGCAACTAGAAGACGAGATAGTAAAGATTATTGAAATGGTTAATCATTTTTATAAAGTGTTTGGATTCAAAGAGTGGGAATTTTTCATTAGTACAAGACCAGAGAAGTCTATTGGAACTGACGAAGGCTGGGAACACGCCACCAAATCTTTAATGAATGCTATAGAAAGAGTTGGAATCAAATACAAGGTTAAGCAAGGAGATGGAGCTTTCTATGGACCAAAGATTGATGTTGATGTTAAAGATGCAATTGGAAGACGTTGGCAATTAGCAACTATACAAGTAGATTTTAACTTACCTGAGAGATTTGATATAAATTACATAGGAGAAGATGGTCAAAAACATAGACCATTTGTTATTCACAGAGTCATATACGGTGCCTTAGAACGGTTTTTAGCTATATTAGTCGAGCATTATGCAGGAAAATTGCCAATATGGTTGAGCCCTGTACAAGCAATTGTTATTCCTATTACTGATGAACATATAGAATATGCAAAAATGGTTGCAACGGCACTTGATAATGAAGGAATTAGAGCAGAAGCTGATCTTTCTGGAGAGCGAATGGAGTACAAAATAAGACAAGCTACTCTTCAAAAAATACCTTACATTATTAACGTTGGTGGAAAAGAAATAGAGAACAACACTATAGCTGTTCGTGATCGAACAAATAAAGTAAGATTTGGCGTTAAGATTGAAGAATTCGTTAAAGAAGTCAAAGAAAAAATAGCAAATTATGAATAATTTTTTATATTTTTTATTTTTCTTTAAATAGTTCAACAATTGTTTTGAACAACAAATTTGAATAAGTCACGACCTCATCCTTTAATGTATATTCATCAGTCACATGTAATTTATCCAATCTACCAGGACCAAAAATCACAAAATCAGTATTGTTAGGTGGAACCAATACTGCACCATCTGTACCGTAGGTAACACCTATTACTTCCAAAATGCCTTTTTCTTTGAGTTTTTCTTTTAATTTGTCTAAAAATGCTATTTCTGAATTTGATTCAATTGGAGGAATAACATGTACTTCTTCAAACTCTGCTCGTGCATCCTCTTTAGAATTAAACTGATCTAATACTCTATTTATTTTCATTCTTATTTCATTATAATCGACAGAAGGAACAACTCTATAGTCTAGAGTAAATTCACAATATTCAGGAACAACGTTGAAAGAAGTCCCCCCGCTTATTTTACCAATATTAAGAGTTGAGTTGTTTAAAAGAGGATGCTTAGTTGATGGTATAGTTTTCTTAATTTTGGCTATTAATTCAGCAGCTTTCTCTATAGCATTAACTCCCAACTCAGGAGTTGAGCCATGAGCTGACTTGCCGTATACCTTTATTTTTGCCCAATATACACCTTTTTGAGCTATTGAAAGTTTTAATTCTGTTGGCTCACCTATTATAAGAAAGTGAGTCGAATCCATTATATCAGTGTTTAAAGCAGCTTTAGCACCCCCCATTCCTACTTCTTCATCACTTGTTATTAACAACTTAATTTTTTTTGTTAACTTTATGTTCTTTTCTTTTAATTTTAACAAAATTGCTATATATGACGCAATAGAGCCTTTCATGTCTGTTGCTCCTCGCCCATATATTCGTCCATTATGCTCAATCCCTTCAAAAGGATTAAAAGTCCATTTTTCTTCATCTCCAGGGGGAACAACATCAATATGTCCACATAGTACTATGCTTTCTTTACCAGATCCATATTCCGCAAAAAGATTGGCTCGATCTTCTGAATACTTTTGAATTTCACATTGTATGCCTTTTTCAGAAAGAATTTTTTTCACATAATTAATCGCGTTTATTGTTTTTCCAGGAGGATTTACTGTTTTAAACTGGATGAGTTTTTGCAATATTGGAATTACTTCTTTTTCTTTTATTTCATTCATTATTGTTCTTGAGGAATTGAAGCCCCTTCTATAAAATTTTTTTCTATTGATGTTCTTTAGATTCTCAATGTTTTAAAAACGAAAATTTGCACCTAAAAATAAGATACTTGTAATCAAATTTTCCAGATATTACATTCATTTTAAAAACCCCTCATAATTGTGTTGTTGGTTGAACCATCTTGTTAGTATTATCAAGTTGTCAATATTGTGGTAATAAAGCTCAATATTATTGTACAAATTGTGGAAAATTACTATGTTCAGAACATGCGACTGAAGCCCACACAGTCTACTATTGTAAAAACTGTGATTTAGAAGTGTATGAAAAGCAATGTCACAAGTGTGGAAACAAAACAGAATTTTCTAGAAATGATAATGTTCTCCTGTGCGAATGGTGCAAAACTCCTACAGTAGTAGATGGCTATGCCTATCATCAACAATTACCTGAAAAAATATTTAGTTCAATACTTAGAATAAATAAAAAGATAGCTGATTTGCTTTACCTAACAGATAGATATCACAAATTAGTTGACGAAATTCTAAAAGTGCGATATGCTAAAATAAAATTATTTCCAGAAATTGAAGATGATCTCTCCATTCTAAGAACAAAAATAGACAACTTAATCAAAAAACTAAGAATCATCAGTGATAGCTTATTTTTGAAAATAAACAAAAAGTTACAATCATTAAACTACCTTAGATCCCCAAACTTAAACAACCTTGAACCAGCTGAAGAATTAATCAATTATTTAGACAAAAACTATGAATCTTTAGGATATAGCTTACATTTAAAAATTGAGCAAATAGAAGAATACTTTGCCTCCATTGGCAAAAAAGTTGATTTTCTGAATTATCAATATACTCTTTTGAAGATAATATACCGACTTATTCCTGAAGTTGAAGGAGAGGAATTAATTGCTATCATTCCTAGAATGTGGATAAAAAAAAGTTATAAGCTCCCTAAGCGTCATGTTTTTGTTTTAACAAACAAGAACATCTACCTCTTAAGAGAAAAAGGCCTATTTCGTACAATGTTAAAATTAAAAGAGAAAATCGATCTCTCTAATGTAAGATTAGTTTCAGAATCCCAAACATTATTGAAAGGAAAGGTTGTAAAAATTTCAACATTACTTTCACAATATTCATTGTTTGGTAGAGATATAGCTATTTCAGAGTTATCAAAATATTTCAGTATCTATTATGAATACTTCAAATATTCTACAAGTGACCTCACAGTAATTAATGAATTTAAATATTATAATTTATCTGTAAAAGATTTACGAGAAGCAATAAATAAATACCTCAACAACCTCCGTGTTTCTCTTCTTAAAAAGAGAGAAATAAAAAGAGAAATAATGTATAAAAATAGTTTAGTAGCAAGACGACAGCAGATATTACAACGATTAGCAAATATAAGACGTAAAATCCAAGAAATAACGCAATCTAGAACAGGAAGATATCAAAGTCCTAAAGTTTTCAACAACCTGTTACAGAGACTTATGGAAGAGCAATCTCGTTTAGAAAAAGAAATAAGAATAAATGACGCAAAAATCAGAGAGATAGATGAATTGTGGGGTGTTTTTTATGATCAAGTTTCTTAACCCCCTTTTCCTTTCCTATTACTATAGAAAAACTAATAAGGACTGTAATTAACTCTATTTTAGTTAATTCAAGAGTTGAAAAAATGAATCCAATTCCTGTTGTAGATGTGAATATTAATGAAAAAGAGTTAGAAGCGGTAAAAAAAGTAATTGAAAGCAAGTATCTTGTAGAAGGTAAGAACGCGAGAGAATTTGAAAAGAAATTTGCTAAATTCACTGGTGCTAAATATGTTACTACTGTTGTAAACGGTACAGCCGCGCTTCATCTTGCAATGACCGCTTTGGATATTGGTCCTGGAGATGAAGTTATAACTACACCATTTACTTTTATTGCTTCTTCAAATGCTATCCTATTTAATGGTGGAGTACCGATTTTTGTTGATGTTGATAAAGAGACTTTTAACATAGACCCAGAGAAAATTGAAGAAGCAATTACTGAAAAAACAAAAGCTATTCTTCCCGTACATATTTTCGGAAACCCGTGTGACATGAAAGCAATATCTGATATCGCTGAAGATCACAATTTAATAGTAATTGAAGATTGTGCTCAAGCACATGATGCGCGAATAGATGGTGTTCATACTGGAAATTTTGGACAGATTGGTTCATTCTCTTTCTATGGAACGAAGAACCTTATTGGTGGAGAAGGTGGGGCAGTAATCTGTAATGATGAAGAACTTTTCGAAAAAATAAAAAGTATAAAAAATCACGGAAGAAGTCCAAAAGGAGGGTATTATCACTATAGAATAGGGTTTAACTATCGAACAACAGATATATCTGCTGCCATCATGAATGTACAAATGGATAGAGCTCAAGAAATTTTAGAAAGAAGGCATAAGAATGGAGAACTTTATAGAAAATTACTTTCTGAACAAGAAAATTTAATGATACAAAAAGTTCTTCCAGGCCATCAGCATAGTGACTATATAATGACACCAATAATACTAAATGAAAAAGTGAAAACTGAAGAAATTATTAGTTACCTTAAGAAGAATGGCATCTCATCAAGAACAATTTACTCAATACTTTCTTACGAACAACCATCTTATACTGATCTTTCAAATTGGCACATGTCTCGTGTTGTTAACTATCCAGATTATTCGAAAGTTTCTTGCCCTAATGCAGAATTTTTAGCAAGAAACCACTTCGAAATACCTATGGTATCCACACTTTCAGATGAAGAAATTACTTTCATTGTAGAAAAAATAAATGATTTCTTCAAAAAAAAGTAATATAGACTTAAAAAAAATCTTTTTCTTTTCTTATAGATTCTATCATTTTACTTGGAACTTAAAAAAATGAATATTCAATCTTTTTCCAAAACATTTTTTTGCTCTTACTGACAAGAATAAACAATGAGTAACTTACCATTAGAATTTCCTTTGTATCTTAGTAATATTTCAGTAAAAGAAAAAGACACTCCAGAATTAGTTTTAACTTATGAGGGAGATGAAACCCTTGTTGATAAATTGCTTCTAATTGGGAAGAATAATGGCTTACCTGACAACATTAATGCGGCCTTACCTTTTGAGCAAAAGAAAGTAAAAGGGAGAGTAGTTTTTGAGATTACTATCCCTATTTATGAGGACGGAGAATTTCAAGCTGTTGTGGAGTATGAAGACGAATATATTTATGAACCAGGGCAAGCTCATAATATAGTCTTTAGAGGTAAAGGTATTTTTTTGGATTTCAGAAAAATATTCCATCTTCAAAAAGAAGTTGTAAGACCAAAAGGAGCACCTAAACCTACCAAAAAAGAAACAGAACTCGAGGAAAAAATTGAAATTAAGAAAGAAGAGGATAAGCTTACTCCGTCTATTGAAAAGAAGAAAGATTTGACTCCTATTGCGGATAAAGATAACCTGCTAAAGGTTCAGCCTAAGGATTTTAGAAACTTTGATGAAAACCTTAAAACAAAACTTCTTCAGATATTGGATTATTTAGCAAATGAAAAAAGTAAAAAACTTGTTCTTGACACCATTATTCTGCCAGATATCTCTAGAACACTCAAAAGGCTAATTCTAGAAGAAATGAGGAAAAGCGTCTACGAAGCATGTTTTCCTGTAATTGTGTTGATCGAGAAGGCTCTGATATTAGGTGGTATGGTTTTTCAAGCTGTTTTTACTGATGAAACATTTGAAGAATATAAAAAAGAGGTTGTAGAAAAAATCCCAAAAATAAAAGAAAAAATCAATAGAATTGAGTTTGAACCCACAAATACTATGATAAAAGTAAAATACGATAAAGACAAGCATTCATTTAAGAAAATGTTATATCATCAGATATAATTTTACTTTTTAATTATTGAAAAAATAAAAAAATGATTAGGATTTATCTAGTTTTACTTTTTTTACTTTGTACTGGTGGTAAGCTGTTAACACTCTAATGAAACCATTATTTAATTCAGGAATATTCACTTCACCGTTTAAGTCAATTTTTATGCTTTCAATTGTTTGAACCTTTGAACTTGTTGAGACAACAATAAGATCAACTTTTTTACAACCATTGATTACTCTTGCGCTTATTTGTTGATTTCCTCTACCTAATAGAAATCCTTGGCCCCCTATTGGTGAAAGAAGAATTTTAACTTCTTTATCTTTCGCTAGATTATATAATGTCTCTTCGTCAACATCCTCTGCAATAATTTTTCCATTTTCCATAAAGTCTACGCCTAAAAGAGTTTTGTTAAAACCCAAATATTTCATCACTTGATAAACTGTACTCCCTGTACCTAAGATAACGGATCCATTCAATATATCATAACTAAATTTCAGATCCTCTGCAATAGATTCATACTCAATTTCATCACTATGTCCAGTGGGAATTTTTCCTCCTTGCATTAAGCCACCCTTTACTGGAGTTAAAACAGAGCCAAAATAATTTGCTGAAACTTGCCCATTTCTGAAGAGTTCTTCGTCAACGTCAAGAACATCTTCTAAAGTATATTGAATCTCACCACTTTCTATTGCCTTGATTATCTCACCAAGATAAGTAGGATATTGCAGGAAACATCCACTGAACATTTTCACTCCAGAGGGTATACCTACAATAGGAACTTCTTGGTTAACCACTGTTAATATATCTCTAGCTGTTCCATCTCCTCCAACAAAAACAATTAAATCAACTTTTTTATCTAGGAACAATTTACATGCATTTTTCGTGTCTTCAGCTGTCGTTTGATCTTTTGCAAATGAATACACTAATTCTTTTTTAAAAGGATAGTTTTGTAGAATCGATTCACCCATTGGATCTGAACAATAATAGAAGAAAAGTGATTTTGAGTCAGAAATTGAAGATAGAGCTTTTTCAACTCTTTCATATGCATATTTCTCTTTTTCGAAAATAGTCCAAGCTTCTTCTATTCCATCAGTTCCCTTCCAAGCTCTTTTTCCTCCAATTCCTGCAATTGGATTAACAATAAAACCAATTTTAATCGTCATTGAAAAGGAATAAAGTATAAGAAATTTTAATTTTCCGCATAAGCAAAAAATAGAAAAAAGTAGACAATTGAACAAGTTATTTTATTTGAAAGTTACACATTAAAAAAACTTAAAACAATATCAAAAAAGTTATCTTGTGATTACCTTAAAGAAAAAAGACTTGTTGAAATATTATGGAGGAGCTTATTTATTAGTTGCCATCCTTGAAACATTATTATTTACCGCTATTCACGGAGATTGGAGCTTTAGGAGTATAATACTTAGCTTTAGCATTTGGGGAATTATCTGGTTAATATCAATGTTCGCATACCCTTCACTGATTACTGATGCAAACTATGAAATGCTAGCATTATCGCCATATCTATCACTTCTAGGATATGTAATAATCATTTTAGTTTTCTATATTGTTTTCCGAGTTCATAAGCAAAAGGTAGAAAAAAAATTAGGAAAAAAATTAACTTTTGGGAAACTAATGGATTTATACTTTCCAATCAAAGAAGAAACTTGAACCCTTCTTTATATTGTTCAGAACAAAATTTCTTTCTTTTTGAATTAAAATATAGCAATAATGTTATTCAAGTTAGTATCTTTGATCTTACTCTTATTGCTTTTTCTAATCTTTCTTTACTCCCTTTCACACCTATTACTTGAATTTTTCTTTTTTTTCTATAAAATTCTCAATTATTTTTCTTCTTTCCTAAACTTTATAAAAATTATACAAAAAATTCAATCATGAAAATATCAAGTCGAGCTTCTAGTTTTAGTTATGCAATCAGAGACATTCTATCGGTAGCTAAAGAAGTGGAAGAAAAAGGTCATAAATTAATAAAATTAAATATCGGAGACCCTATTAAGTATGACTTTAAAACTCCTGATATCTTAACTGAACAATTAAAATTTGCAAAAACAGAAAATTATAATTTTTATGCTGATTCTCAGGGTTTGCTTGAATTTAGAGAGCAAATTGCGAATTATGAAAATAGAAAACATGGATTAAATGTTTCAGAAGAAAACGTGTTAGCTACTTCAGGGGTAAGTGAAGGCATTGCTTTTACATTTATGGCCTTCACAAATGAGGGAGATGATGTTTTAATTCCAGGAATACATTATCCTAGTTATTCTGGAAATTCTTCAATCTATGGCACTAATTCAATATTTTATAAGACGGTAGTTGAAGAAAACTTTTATCCTGACCCAGATGAGATTCGTTCTCTCATGACAGAAAAAACGAAATTGGTATTTCTTAATACGCCTAATAATCCTACTGGAAGTGTTTATCCTGAAAAAGTAATTAAAGAGATTGTTGATATAGTTGGAGAATATGACGCGTGTATCGTCTCTGACGAAACTTACGATCAACTAATCTTAGATGATGGACTCAAACACATTCCAACTGCAAAAGTGGCAAAAGATGTTCCAGTAATAGCTTACAATGGTTTTAGCAAAGTTTTTTTGGCTCCAGGATGGAGATTGGGGTATCTTTACGTTCATGACCCAGAAGGAAAGATAGAAGAACCTTGGGAAGGAATAAATAAGTTAGCTAGAATTCGTTTATGTGCTTCAACCCCCTTGCAAAAAGCAGGAGCAGAGGCCTTAAAAATTGACCAAAGCGTTTACTTACCAGAAGTCATCCAAGATTTAAGAAAAAGAAGAGATTTAATGTATAATCGATTAAAAGAAATGGATGGTGTTTCTGTTTATAAACCCCAAGCAGCGTTTTACATCTTTCCTGTACTTGATATGGAACAATTCACATGGAAAAATGATAAAGAGTTTGTAATAGATTTTCTAAAAAAGAAACATGTGTTAACAGTCTTTGGAACTGGTTTTGGTCCTTATGGAAAAAATGGTTTCCGTATGGTCTTTTTGCCTACACCAGAAGAGATAGACGAATCAATGAACAGGCTTGAGGAATTGTTAAAAGAAAATAGAAAATAAGAGAATACCTTTATTCTTTATCTACTTCTTCTTTTGTTTTTTTCAAATTTTGTGAAACAGATGTTAAACCGATACCTATTATCACAATTAGAGCATAAGCAAGTGTGATTATTTCTGGAATTTGATCTAGAAAAATTATGCCTAATATAGTAGCTCCAATAGGTTCTGCAACTATAACAGTTCCTACAATAAAAGCGGGGATTTTTCTAAGAGAATAGTTATATGTAGCATGACCAATAAGTGATGGTCCTAAAGCCATTAGGACTATAAATAAAAATGCTTTTCCTGAAAAAACAAAACTATTACGTTGAATTAGATTATAAATCATTAACGCGACTGCAGAAACGATGTTTACAACTCCAAAATAAGCCCATAGCGGAGAATCTTTTAATATTTTTTTTCCTATTAAGAAATAAAAACTTACAGTGATTGCTCCTATTATAGCTAAAATTCCACCTAATAAAGGGTTAAGCAAATCAGAAGACTGAGATGTTGAGAGTGTTAGTAAAACACTACCAACAATTGCTATAACAATCCCGGTAACACCTATCCAGTTAACCCTTTCTCGAAAGAATAAATAGCCAAAAATAGCCATAAAAATTGGTACAGTGTCGACCAATGTTGTGGAGATTGCAACAGAGATAAATCGTAGGGATAAGAACCAAGTTGCGAAATGAATAGCTAATAGTATACCAGAGAGAATTATCCAGTGATATCTCCTTCTAGTTTTTTCTGATTTTAGCCATTTAACATCTTTATTAATCGTTGAAATAGTGAGAGCACCAATTCCAGCAAAGAAGGTTCGATACATTGCCACAATTTCAGAAGAAACATTGTATTCTTGAATTAAAACAACGAGAGGAGCAGCAAATGAAACGGCAATTATTGCTATGAATAAAAGAATAAAAGGGGTGTATTTTTTTATCCACGAGTTATTTCTAATTTTTTTCATTTGCACCAATTCCAATACTCCTCACTGTCAATAAAGTAATATAGTGTTTTAAGCTCCAAACTTTTCTACCAAGTGCAACTCATTTAATAACACTTTCATTAGATGTTTTCCTTTAATTCTTCCTAATCCACCATTATACGCATAACGTTCTCCAAAATACTTAACATTATCTTTTACGCAAGTTGGAGAATAAACAATTAGTGGAACTGGATCAGCAGAGTGGTCTTTAAAGGAACAAGGAGTACTATGATCCCCAGAAATCATTACAACTAATTCTTCATCAAAGTTTTCAGGAAGAAATCTGTAAAGCTCTTTGTCAACTTTTTCAATGAATTCGACTTTTCCGTTATAATTTCCATCGTGCCCATAATTATCTGTTCCCTTAAAATGTAAAAATATGAAATCATGAGTTTTTAGAAGGTTAAAAGCAGTTTCAGCTTTTAAACGTACATCAGTGTTTGTTCCTCCTGTCATTCCATCTTTTTCAACTATTTCCATTCCGAGCATTCGAGCAACACCTTTGTAAAGACCTCCACCCGCTACACATGCTGTTTGCAACCCATATTCTTTTTCAAAGTTTGGCAATTTAGGGACTCTTCCAGCACCTCTGATTAGCAAGTAATTTGCAGGTAATTTACCGGCTTCAATTCTTTGTTCATTTAGGGGGGAATGAGACAAAATTTCGTGAGATTTCCTTGCAAACTCAGATAACACCCTAGCAGTTTTTTGTGCTGATTCTGAATCATCTAAAGCTTTAAACGAATAAGGAGCTTTTCCTTCTACTTTAGGATCATTTGCTGAAACTTTATCTGATAGATTTTCACCACGAAGAACTAGCGCAGCCCTATGTTCAGTACCTGCTTTCATGAGAAATTGAACATCTTCTATCTTCATTCCATTTAATTGCTTAATGAACTCTTCTGTTCCTTCTTTTATACGCCCAGCACGACGATCAATAATAATTCCTTTTTCATCCATCGTGGCAAAATTCACTCTAAAAGCAATATCTCCCTCTTTTACAGTCAAACCAACACCTGAAGCTTCAAAAGGTCCGCGTCCTGTATAATACTGAAAAGGATCAACTCCAAATAGTGCAAGATGAGCAGTATCACTTCCTGGCGTCTGTCCAGTTTCAATTACGTCCATGATTCCAGTTACACCCAGTTCAGCAAACTTATCCATATTTGGTGTTTTTGCATACTCTAAGGGAGTTTTACCGTCTAATTCAGGAATTGGACGATCACCTAATCCATCAAGGATAATAAATAATAATTTTCCAGTCATTAATCAACTTGATTTTTGTACAAAAATAAATTTTGTGCAAGAATCTTGCTCTCGGAAAGCACTAAAAGAAACTATCACGAAGGAGAGTTTAGATTAGGCGAACCGGTCATAGAGCCAGAGGAGAGAGTTGATAAACCCTCGACCACGGAAACTGGAAAAAAGAACTTTTTCCGCTCACGTGGGACAGGAAAATAAGAAAAAAAGGAAGAAGAGAGAGGGAGAGGAAGAGAACCAAAAAAGAGAAGAGAAAGGTTGCGAGAGGCGTTGCGGTCAGAGTGAACTTCAAAACCACAAGAAACGCAACGAAAAAGGTCACGAGTGACACGGGAGGAAGGAGAAACGTGACCGCAACGAGAGCAACGTTGACTGGTATAATGAGGGGGGACAGGAAGAACAGGAATATGCTTTTCTTCAGCAAGAGAGGTCAAGAAAGAGAGGAAAAAGCGATAAGACCAGCGGTTGAGAGAGCGACGAATACGTTCTCTTCCTCTAAAATTCTTTTTAGTCCATTTTTTTCTTATTTTACTAATTTCTTCAATTACTATCGCAGAGCGTGTAACTACTGCTAAATCTACAATCTCGTGAGCTATTTGCTCACATCGGGTTTTGTTATAATTTTTTTCTTTATTTTTCAATCTTTTTAACGCACGCCGTGCTTTTTCACTTCCTTTATCAGCATACGATTGTAGCTTTCTTCTTCTTTCATTAAACTTATGTTGTTTCCAGGCAAGATCTTTTCCGAGGTAACGTTCAATTAGAGTAAAAGAGGGATGATTAAGTGTTATTGCGGCAGCTATCTTTCTACCTACGTCTACTCCTATCGTTCCTTCTACTTGTTGAGGAGGAAAAAGGTTAAGTTCTTTACGTAAAATTATGTGCTCTACCCACTTTCTTTCCCGTTTAAAGACTTTACAACTATGCTCTTTCCATCCTTCTCTGCGGTATGCTTCTACTCTTCTCCATCCTCCATCTAGTTTGATAGGTATAGCTATCCTTTCTTTCATCGGAGAAATAGCTAAAACAGGGTTCCCTCTCTCTGTTTCTTTTATTCCTCCACTCCTGGGAAAGTTGAACTCCAACGGTAAATTATCGAACTTTTTCACTTTCCTTGCCGCATAAACTCTTCTCTGTACCGCTTCTTGCACTTGACTGTGTAACTTCACATATTTGAACCTCTTATATACTAAATGATGGAACTCTTTTCCTGATTTCGCTTTTTCCTTGAACACTATTATTTTATTTGCCATCTCTGTCGCTTTTTTCTGTGCTCTCTGCATGTATGCTCTTTTTCTTCTACTCGGGAGAATATTCACTTTTACTGTTTTTTCTTTCCACTTCCTTTTCTTTCCTTTTCTTCTCCCTTTCGTTTTCATTCCTTCTTCTTACTTTTTTTTCCTATATAAACCCCTCTCCTCTCTCTTTCCTTTTCTTTTCTTTCCTCTTTTTTTACAAAAAACTTGTTCATGAGAAAAATTAGTGAATACAAATAAATGTTGCTTTAAATCAATAATTCTTTTTGAAACTACTTTATTTTTCTTATTAAGAATTTAAAAACGGAGAATCTGCTCTGTTTAATATTAAGCTGAAAAATTTTGCTTGGTGTTAAATCAGATTATTCTAAAAGAAATAAAATGAAAGAACACAAATAGCTATCGAAACAGATGAGATAAAGAAATCTTTTATTCTAAATCTCCTACTGATGCTATATTTTCGTTTGATGGAGGGGTTATATCCTTTTATAACTAAAGTTTCGGCAAATAGGATACTATTATTGATAGCTCTAATAAATACTGTTTTCAACATTTTTTTTAGGATGGAAAATTGATTTATGACATTCCAACTAGGAGAAACAAATCCTTTTATTCTTCTTGAATGATTTAAGATGGATATTTCTTTTGTGAAAAGAGGTATTAATTGATAGAGACTTGTGAAAATAGTTGTCAACTTTTGTGGAATATACATTTTATTCATTACGATAGACAACTCATTTGTTGAAACAGTTTGAAAAAACCAAGTAATCAAACAAAAAGAAGTGATAAAACGATTAAAGAAAAGATAGAACAATAAAATTAATTCATCTAAGGTTTGTTTCTGGTGTAAGAAGAAAATTCCCAAAAACGAAAAGAAAAGAAAAGCTAGAGCTATTTTTAGTAGTGTTTTTAGTGGAAATTTAATACTAATTATTAGAATTAGTGATAAAACTATAAGATAAGAATGATACCATAAAGATTCTGAAGTAAAAAGAATAACTAATTGAGTAATAAGAAAAACAATCTTCGTTCTCGGATCAATTGTTTGGGGTTCAATTAATCTATCAATTGTTTTGTCAGTATCTATCATTTTCTTCACTCTTGATCTTAAATTTCTCTAGCAACTTTAGCTATCTGTTTATTCTTAATAACAAATATCTCATCAGCAATGGACTTCAAAAACATTAAATCATGACTAGCGAAAATTACTAATTTTCCTTGCGCTTTTTCTTTAATCAACTGCATTTGAAGCCATTTTTTATTTTCTATATCCATTCCATTTGTAATTTCATCTAGCAGTATGATTTTTGGATTATGGAAGGTAGAAGAAATAAATGCCAATCTTCCTTTTTCGCCTTCAGATAAAGAAAAAGGGCTATAGAGGGAGTATTCATCTAATCCAGCTTTCTTTAATGTCTCAATAATCTTATTTTTGGCAGGAACTTTTCTATTTAAATTTCTGAGAACTAATGTTACCTCATCCTCTACTGTTTCTTCAAAAAATTGTAACTCAGGATTTTGTGATACAAATCCAAATAGAGAAGCTTTTTCTAACCATTTAAACTTATGAACGGATTGGTTGTCGATTAATATTTGACCCTTTTTTGGTTTTAAAAGTCCAGTAATTAATGAAAGTAAAGTTGTCTTTCCTGTACCATTGCTGCCAGTAATTCCAACTATTTGCCCATTTTTAAGAGAAAGAGAGAGATTTTCAAAAACACTCTCGTCTCTTTCCTTATATTTAAAGTGAATTTTATCAAGTATTAAAGAGAAAGAAGCAATTTCAAGATTAGTATTTGAACTATAATCAAGATAAACTTCTTTAATTCTCGATGGAAAAGAATTCTTTTTTTCTACTTCACTAAAACTCATTTCTGTCAATTTATTGTTCTGAAGTTGAAATATCTTGGGAGATAAAAGTGAATATTTCGAAATGTCGTGACTTGCAATTATAATAGTATATTTTTGTTCTTTTAGTTTTAATAGAAGATTTATTGTCTTCTTCTGGTTTATAACATCGAGATTGGCAAGAGGTTCGTCTGCTATAATTAATTTAGGGTAAGAAATAATAGTTGAACCTAAACAAGTTTTTTGTTTTTCTCCTTCTGATATATTTCGAGGGTTCAATGGCAGTAGTTCCTTCAATGATAATTCTTCTGCAATTGAAAAAACCCTTGCTCTAGTTTCACATATTGGTATTTGTTTGTATTCTAAGCCAAAAGACAGTTCTTCATAGACTGTAGGTTCAGTTATAAAATTATTAACTCGTTGAGGGATATACCCTACTCGTTCGGTAATCTTTGAAATCTTTGAAGATAACACATTTTCTCTATTAACATAAATTTCTCCCTTTACATCTCCTTTATAAAGATGTGGAACCAGACCTAAAATTGAATAGAGGATAGTAGATTTTCCTGAACCACTAGAACCAGTTAAGAGAATTGTTTCACCTTGTTTTATCTTAAAGGATAGATTTTCGATTACATATTTGTCTCTAAAATGATATTTAAAACTAAAATTCTTGAACTCTACTACAGGTTTATCTATAGACAAATCAACACCGCTCATTGGAACCAAAACTGACTAGTAAACTTTATCGAGTATCAATTTTAGCACTTCATGTTTAAGTTTATCGATATCATTAGGTAAGTCACCTATATTTGGCAGATTTATTCCTGCTGCGGTTATATGCCCCCCTCCTGTTCCACCTAAACTGAGTGAAAGTTGGTACGCTATTTCTCCTAAATCTATACTATGTTTTTTGGCAAAAGACTTCTTACATCGGAGACTTATTCGCAGTTGTGATGGCTTTTGTTTAGAAACTACAATTGCCAAATCTGTACCTACAGAGGTTAAACTTCTCGCTACGGCTGATTCAAAAGAACTTACATGAGATATTGCAATTAAGTCATCATCTATTTTTTTTAATATTGCTCGCTGCATACCCTTAATTTTTGCAACTCGCTCAGATAGGGATACTGGTGTTGCTAAAACAGATAAAGCTTGTTCATAATCGCCATATTTGGTTAGAAAATTAGTTACTTCGAAAATGTGCTTTGAAGTAATGAGAAAGCGACGAGAATCAGACATTATTCCAGCTAATAATAGAGTTGCTATGTTTTTTGGTAAGGAGATACCTGATTGATAAAAAATATATGAAATTATCTCCGAAGCAGAACTAAATGATTGATCAATTATTGTGAAATCAGCTCTTTCACTAAATTCATGAAAAGAATGGTGATCTATAATAAAAAACGGCTTATCACCTGGAAATTCTTGATTTAGGATTAGTTCACCTAATTGTAAAAGATTGTTTACGTCGCAAAAGAAAAAAGCTTCGTAATCGTCAATTATCAAATTGTCATATACATTTATCTTAAAATGAGAACACAGATTTCCTGTGAGTGAATTTAAGGAAGAAGCAAATAATTGTATGCTTACTGAAGGGATAAAGTGATGTATTAATTCTTTTAAACCCATTGCACTAGCTATTGCATCAGCATCAGCATTCTGGTGGAGAAGTATTGCTATTTTGATTATTTTTCTTTCTTTTAAGAAAGAAATTATTTTTCGGAATTCTTGTAGCAACGGAGTTCCTCCTCCAACCAAACAGTTAATAATTCTGATATTTTTTCGTGCAACTCACTTAATTTCTCACTATTAAGTGCACCAGAAGATTCAATTTCTAAATTTAAGGTGAGTTTCCTACTTTTATCTTGCTCTAAATTAATTATGATCGAATATTCAGTAAGAATAGACAATAATTTCTCCGCGGACAAATAATCAAATAATTTCTCTGACAGTTTTTCAGCAAAGTTTTCTAGTTCTTTAGATGAAAAAGAAGGAAGGCCGATTTCGATGAAATCTTCTGTCATACATTATACACCATTAAAAGGGAATAATCCCTATATTTTTAGTCGTTCTTGAATTTCTTTTAGAGAGTTCAATATATTTTTCTCTCTTTTTTGAAGAGAAGACAGATGTATCTCTATTCTTTCAAGTTCCTCTGTTAACGATTTTTTAACTGTTTCAACGTCTGATTGAAAAAGTATTGGACCAGTGGAGCGATAGATTACAGTTGACTCATCTAATTCATCAACTACTTTCAAGGCATTAGAACTATCATGTTTCATAATTTCATATTGCTGTATGTTTAGTCTAATTGAATCTAGACTTTGTCTGAGTTCATAATATCGTTGAACATCTTTTTCTTGTTCTGGAGTAAGTTTTCCTGGACTTGACATAATATATCCTCATTAAATGATATGAACGTCAAGTAATAGAGGAAATAAAGTTTTTGTTAAGTCATATTCTACCTAAAATCTTTTACAAAACGATATCTCTTTTATTTTATAGTGCTCTTTTTTTCTTAAATAATAAAAATAAAAAAAGAGTTTGAAATTAAAAAAAGTTATTTTAGTTTGGCAAATTCTTCCTCAATATGAGATATTTTAATACCAAGGCTATCCATTAAAACAAAGCACCAACCCAACCAGATATTCACAAAACCTTTAGCTCCTGCGTCTACAACCCCAGCTTCTTTCAAAACGGGTAGCAAATTGGGTGTTTCTTTTAGAGATTCTACTGCAGTTAAATAAGTGCCACTGATCATTTCGACCCAATCGCCACCATTTTCTGCTATTTCTCTTGCTTTGTCTGCAGTGTCTTTTATTACTGTTAACATTGTTCCCTCTTGAGGATTCATTACTGCATCATAAGCCCATTCTTTTCCTTCTTGTAATGCATCTGCAAATTCTTTAATTCCTATCTCTTCATGTTCTTCAATTGAAGAAGAAAATCCTTGGAAAAACTGACTAATTATAACACCAGAGTTTCCTTTAGCTCCCAAAAAAGACCCTTTAGAGATTAGTTGGGCAGCTTCTGCCACTGATTTGGCATTATCATCTGTGAATTGTTCAATTACCGTTCTTACGGTTAAAAACAGATTCACACCGGTGTCCCCATCTGGAACTGGAAAAACATTAATTGCATTTATTTCTTCCTTTGTTCGTTCTAAATTATTAGCAGCAGTAATCATCATTTTCTTAAGAGTAGAGCCGTTAATTTTTGTGCTACTTAGCATCACTTTTTTCACCGATTCTTATAGTTTATTTCTCGAAATACAGTTTTACGGCTTCCTTTATAATACTTCCTAGTTTTTATGGCCGTAAAATATTATTTTCAAAATTATGTTTTTTCAATTCTTTTTAAGTTTAATCTTTGTTCGTTTCATAGCCATAAAATATTATATAATTATAAAATAATAAAAAGTTAAAGAAGTAAAATAGCTGGTTTCATAGGTCTAGCTTTACGAGCTTTGTTTTGTGGGTCAAAAATATCTTTTGTTTCAGAGATGTAGGTTTCGACTGTTATTTCAGGGTATTTTTGATTGATAATTTTCATATATCCTTGAATTGCATCCAATTGTTCTTCAGGAGAAAGCATTGAAATTCTAAAAATTGTTGGATCTTTTATCATCAGCTTTGCTTCTTCGGCAATATTTTTCATGTATTTGTTTAATGTTTCGTGGTTTTTCACTAAAGACATTATTTTTCCTATATTGAAAGCTTCTTCAACGAAGGAATCCTTAGCAAGTTTATAAAAATCATTTTTCCACTGTGGAGCTATATATATAATCATTTTTTTAGGCTCTGATTTAACTAATTTCATGATTTGTTCGATATCTTTCATTAGATTTGTTAAGAATTTTAGCTGTAATGCTAGTCGTGTATCTTCTTCTGTTAAAACAACATCGTTTATTTTCTGTAAGGAAACAAAACCTGTATTTCCATATCGTTCATATATCTCTTCACAAATGTGTGGAATCACTGGCGCCATCAGTATTATCATGTTTTCAATAGTCTGTTTTATTACACTTTGAACTTCTTTCTTGTCTAAATTTGAAGATATTTTCAAGTAATTTTCTATTTCTCTAATATTATCAAAGAACCCTGATAATATATAGTCTCGTGGATTAAATTGCTCCATTGCATCAATTGCTAATTTCATATTACGTTTTACAGAAGCGATGACGATCTTAGATATAAAAGAATATGATTGTGGGTCAACTTTTTTGCTTTTTTCTACCATTGTTGCAAATTCCCAGAACTTACGTAATTTTTCTTTAGAATGGTTAACTTCTACTTCTCTCCAATCGACCACAGACTCTTGTGTTGCAACAGAAGCTAAATGTAAACGTGTTAAGTCAACACTATACTTTTCTGGAATTTTAGCTATTGGAATTACATTTCCTTTACTTTTTCCCATTTTTTCTCCTTCTCTATTTAACATCTCATTCAAAGAGAACATTTGAGGCCAATATTTTTCTGGAAAAATTGCTACATGGTGAAAAATAGTAAAAGACAAATGATTAGAAATGTGTGCTATTGCAGTGTGTCGCAAATCGTTAGGATACCAATACTCAAATTCACTTTTCATTTTTTTTATACTATCAATAGAAATTCCTGTTTCTTTAGATACTGTTTCAACATCGTGCTTGGAAAGGAATATATGGTCAAATAATATCGGTTTTAACTGCTTTGGTTTTATTTTTGATTCTTTAATTTTCTTTATGATTGTGTAGAATGCCATATATATGACAGAATCGCTTAATGATTCAATGATCCACCCTTTTCCCTTTGTAATAGGAAATTCAGTTCCTAATCCTCTCTTTCGCACACATGGGCGTTTATCTAACCAATTAAACACGTTTTCAAATGCTTGACGGTATTTTTCTGGAACTATTTTCATTTTGTTTAATGCTTTAAATGCAAGTTCTTTCCATTCAGTATTTCCGTAATTTAAGAAGTATTGGTCTTCAATCACTGCAGCAATTATTTTTCCACCACATCTACATCTTGCTTTTGTTGAAATTTCGTAAATATTTGATGCTAAATTCAGTTCTTTGAGTTTTTTCGCAACAGCAACTTTTGCTTCTTCAACTTTTAGCCCTTTAAATTCACCAGTATTTGATTTCATTACTCCAGAGTAAAATTCTTCTTTGTATATTGTCTGCGTAGCTTTCTCTAACTTTTCAATGTCTTCTTGACTTTGAACACCCATTTTCTCATATATTTCTACAGCTGGAAAATCTCCATATCCATCTAATTTAATTAGAGAAATAGCAGTAATGCTTTTCAGTTTTTTTTCATCTAATGAATACTCTTTTATCGCTTCATCATTTTTTTGCAAATCTACTAATGCTGCATAATCATAAGGAGCATGTCCTGGAACGCTATACACTACTCCAGTTGCATGATCCGTATCAACAAATGTTGCGGGATAAATGGGAATAACAACACCAGTTAATGGCACTTCAACTTCTTGGTCAAATAATTCTCTTCCCTTAAATTCTCTAATTACCTCAATCTTATGATGTTGATTCTCTAATTTACTTACAGATTCTGATGATACAATCCAGTTTTCATTATCTATCTTAATCTCACAGTATGTATTTTCAGGATGTATCCAAACATTTGTTGCTCCAAAGATAGTTTCAGGTCTGAAAGTAGCAGCAACCAAAAAAGTGTTTTTGTTTTTTATTTTGAACTTGATTCCGACGAATTCAGATACTTCTACTTTTGTTTCATCACCCGCATAAATATCATCCTCTCCAACAGCATTTTTACAGTTTGTACACCACAAGATAGGATATTCTCCCTTTGTAATGTATCCTTTTTCGTTAAGAATCTTATATTGCCATTCAATGAACTTGTTATATTCTGGATCACCAGTCGTAAACTCACGTGTATCATCTATCGAAAAACCCATTCTCTTAAAATCTTCCATTAACTTACCTGAAAAATACATAGCTACATTCATAGGTTCTACAAATGAACTAACTATTTCTTCAACTTTCTTTTCATCAGATTCGTAGATAGATACATAATCTCTGTATTTTTTCCATTCTTTCTCATCCTTTTCTTTTATTTTTGCGGAAACTGAAAGAACAGGAGTTCCCGTAATATGGTAAGCCATTGGCCACATCACATTAAATCCTCGTTGCCTTTTATATCTTGCAAATAGATCACCAAGATTATATGTTCGACAATGGCCAATATGAAGAGAACCGCTTGCATAGGGATAAGGTACAGTAACAAAATACTTGGGTTTGGAATTGTCTACTTTACCTACAAAGATTTTTTTTTCATCCCATCGTTTTTGCCATTTCGTTTCAATTTTACGTATTTCCTCTAAAAAACCAGTCATATTTACACCTCAATACTGGAATAAAGAATTTTTCTTTTCTATAGTAAATTACAGTTGCGATAAAAAATAGTAATATTATAAATTTACTGTAAAAAGATTCTTTTCTAAAAAATCGGGAAACCTTGTATCCAGTAACTATGTTAATAAAATAACTGTTTTCCAAGAAGAACATAGTCACCTTTCATCTTCTGGTCTCCTAAAACAGAAAAGGAGATATTAATTAAAAAGTTTATTCATATGACAGATTTTTGAGTACTTTTGGAAAAAGGAATTGTGCAATTTCTCAAATTTTCTACTCAACTTTGTTGAAACGTTTGAAATAGATAGTATTTTTCTTAACTATGAAGTTGAAATAGTATTTTTCTTAACTATGAGGTTGAAATTTTACTTAATTTCTTCAGGACTCTACCCAACCAGTCAATAAACATAGCGAAAGTTGTGAAGACTGGCTTAAGAGAAAATGAAAGACACAGTCTTAAGTGAGTTCTCTAAGGGGTTCATCTCCTGATCCCGGGCACTCATAACTCCCACATGGAAGACCGGGTGTCGTAGGAATGAAACCTACGTCTTTAAGCATATAGCTCAAGACAATAGATAAATGATAATTGAATATATAAAGACAGCGGAAAAGTTGTAACACTCCCCAATATCGTAAATTATTTATTAATACAAATGTGTTTCTGGTTGTTATTGGTCTAATAACTCCACAAACTAAAAATTTAGTTTTTTACGAAAAAAGTATTTCATGGAGAAAAGATCCACTGTATCAAGAAGTGAAAAAGACTTTTATTTGGACTATACCTATATTACAACTTTATAACGTTTATCTTTTTGTATTTGCTTTTCGTACAGAATTAAAAGCAGATCAATCTATTCCTTGTGTTATCGATATTTTAGTACTAATAACTTTAACTTCGTGGCAGCTCATTTCTGACATAAGCAAAAAGTTGAAGGAGAAAAAACTGATAGTTAACCAAAGAAAGTTGATACTTTACTTATATTTCATATATACAACAACTATATACAGCAACGTCATCACTTCATTCTTCGGAGAAACTGAGGTTTTTAATTACTGGGTTGCAGTTTTTACAGGACTTGGTATAATAGTAACTTTTGTTAGTGTAACTAGAGAAATAGGAAGAAAATATGGAGCAATAAACGTTAATTTATTTTCATTTATGTTTAACACAATCAAATATTCAAAAGAAATTAAAAAAGATAGCATAAACCTATGTTCAAATTGTAATTCCCCAATAAAAATATCTGACAAATTTTGTGGTCATTGTGGTCTTAAACTAGAAAAGCATGTAGAAACTAATTCTTCTAATATATAAAAAAGCCTAACTAATCTTTAATAAATACTAATTTATTCTTTTTCAAATTAATAAAAATCTTAAAGAAAGTTTAAATATTGATTACGGAATCCTATTTGGTGATTTGTTGTCTCGTTTCAAGATATTTATAATAAATTGCTTACCAGATTTTGCAGTTTATTTCTTTGCAAAGCCTTATCTTGGTGGAAATAGTTTGGAGGAGGGAATTAACAAGGCTAAATTACTTTGGAAAAAAGGTTTATCCTCAACTATTGATATGCTTGGAGAAGATTTGAAAAGTAAAGAAGAAGTCGAGCATGCTATTGGTGTTTATTTAAAAGCTATTGATAGAGTAAATGAAGAACAAATGCAAGATTATGCTTCAATTTCTGTTAAACCTTCATCTCTCGGGTACTTAGTATCAGAGGACTATTACATTAAAAACTTAGAAAAAGTTGTTTCTTATGCTTCAGAAAAGGGAATTGAAATAACAATTGACATGGAAGATCATAACTATACAGACATTACACTGAAATCATATAAATTATTAAAACCAAAATATCCTCTTTTAGGTACTGTACTTCAAACTAGATTATTCAGAACAGAGAGAGATATCGAAGAATTAGGAGACATTAATGCGAGGATACGATTATGTATTGGTATATACAGAGAACCAAAAGAAATTGCTTATACAAATAAAAAACTGATGAAAGAGCGTTTGATAGCTTTTGCACAAGAACTTATTTCCAATAATCATTATGTTGCCTTTGCGACACATGATGAGAAATATATTAGACGGATGCTCTCTATTGTCGATGAAAAAGGTTTAACAAAGGATCAAATTGAATTTCAAATGCTTCTTGGGGTACCGAGAAGGAAGATACAAAAAGAAATCATTGAACGAGGTTTTGTCATGCGACTTTATGTGCCTTTTGCAGAAGAGAAAAAATATTCTATCGCTTATTTACGTAGAAGGCTTTACGAAAACCCATTCATGGTATTCTCTGTTTTGAAAAATATTTTCAGAACAATTTTTAAATTTGGAAATTAAATTTAGGAAAAATTTTTTTACACCTCTTCTATTTTTATTTAATGATATGGACATCATTAGTTTACATTACCTCTGCAATTTTCATCTTATTAATTGTAATTGTTACAATGTTGAAATACAAATTCCAGATGTCTAGTCAAGCCTTTTATTATTTTCTTTCAATGTTGATTTTTTTGATTATATGGTTTATCACTGATTTGGGCTTAATTATAGCAAGTAACTCAAGAGATTCCGATTCTGCTAGATTTTTTTCCAAATTAGGTACAACATTCAGCATGATCGCGATGATATCTGTAATTTTTTATACACAATTTTTAACTTCTAAAGAGTTTTTCAACTCTCCACATATTGTTATTTCGTCGTTTTTACTTGGAGGTGTTATTGCCCTTACTTTGTCTCCTGTATATGATGTCCAAGAAGCAATTGTAGATCCTACAAATATTTTTTATATTGCAAAAGTAAATACATCATGGTTTGTTTTTGATACAGCATTACCATTATACGCAGGTTGCTTGCTGATTTATTACTTAACTAGACAAAAAAAGATTGTTCCAGAGAGACATAATTCAGCTCTAAATTTGATGATCATTGGGACAATAATAGCTTTTTTTGGGACAATAACAATTTTTGTTTCTCGAAAGGTAGTATTCATTATTTTTAACAAAATTATTTTACTTCATGTTGAATTATTAGCTGTAGCTATTGGAGCAGTTATAATGCTTATAGCAACCATTCAAGGAGGAGTAAAAACTTTCTACTATTCATCCAAGATTCATTCACTCCATATTTATGATAATATGGGGATGGATATTTACACTGCCACTTTTGAAACAAAAAGAAACGTATCAACTGGATTTATACCTGGTGTAACAAGCGCCATTTCTGTTTTTGCTACAGATTTAATCGGCAAAGATGTGAAACCTAAAGAAATATCCTTTGGGGAGTATTCGTTAATGATTGAATCTTATGGAGAAATAAATTGTTTTGTTTGTGTTGAGTATCCAACAATAAATTTCAGAAAAGGGATACAAAATTTAATCAAACAAATTAAAGTAAACCAGTCACATCAGGAAATTTCTGAATTGATAGAAGAAATTTTAGCAATTACCCCGATTTACCAAAAAAAACTTTAGTTTGATATGAAGTTTTTACTGTTTATTAAAAAATAGTTTAGATTCTTGCATTAGAAGTTTTTTCTTAAGTTCGACTCCACCTTCTGATGAAAAATTACCTGGTTTTCCATTAGATAAAATCACCCTATGACAAGGAATAATTGGAGCAAAGCGGTTTTTGGCCATCACATTTCCAACAAATCTTGCTGCGTTAGGCAATCCTGCTAATTTAGCCAATTCTCCATAAGAAACTGTTTTTCCTACTGGAACTTTGAGCAGTGCCTTTAATACCTTAATTTCTTTATTTGTGTAACCAGAAAAATCAAATTCGATCTTTGGAATATTATAATTTACACCGTTTACTATGTTATTTATTGCTTTGATTATTGGATGTTCATCTTCAATAACCTCAACATCACAATTACATTTTGACTTTAAATGAGATAGAAGTTTTTCTTTCGTTGGAAAATTATAAGTAGAATAGAACAATCTATTATTTCTAAGAATTATTCCAGTCCAAGTTTTTTCACTTTTTGAGATTATAAGTTGCATATCAATATTAGGAGTATCCACATATAATTAAGATTATTGGAATAAAAAAAGAAAAAAAATAATAGACAATAGTATCCAAAATCGATACTTATTTATTTTTCTTTATTTATATTTTCGAGCATTTTTGTTACAATTTCACCAAAAACGCTTTTAGTCAAATCATCTAATTTCACAGCAGGTTTTCCTGTATCTCCTGCTTCACATATTTTTGGAATTAGTGGAACTGCACCTAAAAATGGAATATTAAGCATCTTGGCTACGTTTTTTCCTCCATCTTTAGCAAAGATATAGGTAATATTTCCACAGTGTTCACACTTGAAACCACTCATATTTTCAACAATTCCTAAGATTGGAGTATTAGTAACATTTGCAAAGTTGATAGATTTTCTTACATCGAGCAAAGATACTGCTTGTGGAGTAGTAACAACCACCATTCCATTCAAATCTTTAATTGTTTGTACGATTGATAAGGGCTCATCACTACTTCCTGGAGGTAGATCAACAATTAGAAAATCTAGTTCTCCCCACGCAACATCTCCAATAAGTTGTTTTAGACCTTTAATTTTTAAGGGGCCTCGCCAAATGATAGCTTTGCTTTTATCTTCAAGTAAGAACTCCATAGAAACAACTTTAACATTTCCTGCTTCTATTGGAAGAATTTTGTTTCCGTCAGACATTAATTGCTCATTTTCTACTCCAAGCATTAAAGGTACATTAGGTCCTGTAATGTCTGCGTCAAGAATACCTACTTTATATCCTTTATCTGCTAAGGTTTGAGCAATATTAACAGTAACAGTCGTTTTCCCTGTTCCCCCTTTTCCACTCAAAACAGCTATCTTATATTTGATCTTGCTGAGTGTTTCCTCAATTTTTTGATCTTCTTCAGATTTTAATTTTAGTTCCATTTTAAACCCTTCTTTTCGTTATGAAAAACAAATAAATAATTTAAAAACAATTTGATTCATCAATTTTTTTTAAATTTTTGGAGCAAATTAGGTAAAAACTGAAAACTTAGTACGTATTTGAAGACTTTAGTGTTTGCTAAAATTGCGAATAAAAAAGAAAAAATTTGATTAAGACTTACTTTAACTTCTCTGTAGATTTAAAGTCTCTATACAATGATAATTCATCAAGAATTCTTTTATCATCAGAAGTAAGTTCATCTGTTACTAATCTAGACAATAGTTCACCAAGCCCAGGCCCCAACATAAAGCCTTGACCACACATTCCAACAGCGTTAATATATCCTTTAACATCTTTTACTGGTCCAACAATGGGACTACCATCTGGTGTCATAGGATAAATACCTCTCCAAGTGCGACGCATTTTCAGATGTTTAGTTCTCGGTAATAATTCAATCATTCGTTGTGCAGCTTGAGGTAAAAAGACGGATGTTTCTCTACAATCAGTTCCTGGAATTAAAGGATTTGGTGTTAAACACAGTATAAATTGACCTTGTTTATTTTGATAGAAATAGAAATTTTTTGTTCCAGGACGACCACGTATGTCGACTACTAAGGGTTTAACGAATTTTTTTACAGGTTCAGTTATACCTGATTCATGTGAATCTGGATAAATAGGAAGATCTATTCCAACCATTTTTCCTATCTTAGATGCTTCAGAACCTGCAGTATTTATAACAAACTCTGTTTCATAAACACCTTTATCAGTTTCAACTTGTTTTACTTGTCCTTTTTCTGTCTTTATGGTAGTAACTGTTTCCTCAAAAAAGAAATCTGCTCCTTCTCTTTTTGCAGCATCATAAAATGCGTAGGAACAAAGAATAGGTGATGCAGTTCCATCTTCAGGTGAATAAGTACCTCCTCTTAATCCTTCTTCTGAAATACCTGGCACTAACTCTTTTATTTTTTCTTTTGACACCCAGCTAATGTTTAGGCCAGCTTTTTGTTGGACGTTAATAGTCTCTTTCAGCATTTTCTCGTCTTCTTCTGTATAAGCAACGAACACGTACCCTCCTTGTTCCCATTCAATATCGTGCCCATATGTCTCTTTCCAACTAGAAAAAATACGAATTGAATCAAGACAAATCTTTATTTTAGCAAAACTAGAATGTGTTGCTCTAATACCCCCTATTGCACGTTTATTCTGTCCTTGTCCTGTAGCAGCGTTACTCTCAATCACTGCAACCTTTAATCCTTTTTTTGCTATTGACAAAGCAGTGGGGACTCCTACACTTCCTCCACCTATAATTACAACATCATACTTTTTGTTCATCTAGTTCTCCTCCTTTGAAGAAAAATTCTTTAGAGGTACTTCAACAAATAGTGGCCTTTTTGAAGATGGTTTATATTCTCCCCTCGTATAGCCTTCTTCTCTGTAAATTCGTTCAATTAGTGAAGAACAAGTTTTACCTCCACACGCACCTAAACCTGCACGGGTGATCGCCTTTAATTCATTCATATCTTTTACACCAGAACGGATATATTTTCTTACCTCTCCTGCAGTAACCCTTTCACACCGACATACATAAGCATCATCAGGAATAATCGTTCCATAATATTTATCCTCAACATTATGTGCTATAATGTTTTGTACTTTAAATGACATTGCTTTCCACGCAATTTCTTTTGGAACCTGAAGTTCAACCAATTTTGTTGCTGGATATTTTCTTAACTCTCTAACTTTATTGACACTAAATTTCCCGAGTTCATTTCCGTCCTCATCAACGAGCACTAAAGTATCGCCTTGGTTTACTTCAGTAAATATTTCACAAGGAAGCGTTATAGTTGGGTTTTCATTATCATTTCTGAAATCAACAAGTGTAATCGCTAATCCTGGGCAAATTGCAACACACTGAGCACAACCTATACATTTATCCTCTGTATCTATAAATTTAGGAATACCTAAAATTCCTCCTTCTTCAATTTTTATTAGATTCTTTGGACAAACTGACGTACAAGGATTGCAAGGAATCTCTTGGTTACAGTGGATAATTGGATAAACTCCACTTGTCGAGTTGGGTTTTTCTCTCTCAAATATTTTTCCAGGATGACTCTTTAGAATTGCTTCTTTTTCTCTCCATTCTTCTGGAATACTCTCATTTGTAAAGCCTAAAGATCTAGCTATTTCAACACCAGCAATTTTTCCCCCAAACATTGCGGCTGAAGCTTCAGCTATTTCTTTTGCATCTCCAGCAGACCAAACATCAAACCCATATTCTTTAGCTTTGAGATAAAATTCATTAACAGGGTTTAACCCAACAGCTATAAGTATTGTATCAACATCAAAAGTCTTTTCTGTTCCATCTATTGGCTTAAAGTTCTCGTCTATCTCTGCAATTGTTATAGACTCTACTCTCTCTTCTCCATGTGCAGCCAAAATAGTATGGCTTGTGAAGATAGGAACTCCAAGTCTTCTGAGCTTATCCTCATGAACTTTATACCCACCACAACGGGGTAATGCTTCTACTAAACCAACTACCTCGATTCCAGCTTGAATTGCATGATATCCAGCAATTAAACCTACATTTCCTCCTCCTACAATAAAAATCCTTTCACTAGTTTTTACTAAATCCCTATTTACTAATGTCTGAAAAGCTCCAGCACCATAAACTCCAGGAAGAGTGTTTCCTGGAAAAACTAACATTTTTTCTCTTGCACCTGTAGCTATTAGTAGTTTTTTTGGTTTTACTAGAATATATTGATCTTTCTTTAATATCCCCACAACTTTATCAGAAAAAACTGCAATTGCTGTACTCTCAAGCCAAACATCTACTTTTTGTGATGAATTAATTTGATCAGCTAATATATTTCCGATCTGAATCCCTCTTGTTCCAGCAAATGAATCCTTAATGGAACCAAAGAATTTATGCGTTTGAAGGACGAGTTTTCCACCTAATTTAGATTTATCATCTACAATTAGAACATTGATATCATATTTTGATAATTCCATTGCCGCAGACAATCCTGCAGGACCACCACCTATAATTAAAACATCAGTTTCTATTGTCTTTACGGGTTTCAAATCAATAGGTTCATCATCTTCGGGTAATGATGGTAAGCCTTCTAAACTTTCTATTTTCATTCCTTCCTTAAGGGGCGTCATACAAGATTTTACAGCTAAGCCATCCACAATTACAGTGCATTGGGCACATTGACCATTTGCACAAAAAATCCCTTGAGGGCTTTTATCCTTTTTATGATGACCAAAAATATCTATTCCATTAGCTATTAAAGCAGATGATATCATCTCGTTTTCATAGCCAAACATTTCTTTTGAATTAAATGTAAAAGAAACTTTCTTTCGTTCAATATTCGTAGGCAAAACAGGGTGTCTAGTAATTCTTCTGTCTGTCATTTTTCTTCCTCACAACAAATCAATGTTCGTTTTTGTGCACAAATTAATTGTCGAAATCGAATAGTAAATATATAATAATGTTTCTCAACAAGCATTGTTTTCACTTTTTCTAAAATCTTTTTACTATAGGTATTAATCTTGGTCGTTTCATTTGACCTTAAGAAGATAGGAATGAAAAATAATAGGTTTTTCCTCTGAAATTAACGGATTTTATAGGTAAAAATAATGCAAGAAATAAAGATATAAAATTAATAATCTAATCTATATTTTTTTTCTATATTGGAAGATAATTATTATTACACATAACTTTCAAATGTGTAAAACGTTCTTAAAAAGTTTTAAATAAAAAGTCGTTACATGTTAAGCGATGAGTATTCAAGTAACAAGTGTATATACAAACACAAAAGAACGCAACACTAACTTCAAAACTGGACACGGTCAGTCATTTTTTATTACAAACCTACAATCAGGTAAGAAAATTCTCTTTGATATTGGAACAAAAGGAGACGACGTTCTTTTTAATATGAATCTTTTAGGTATTCACCCAGATGAAGTTGATTTAATTGCATTTTCTCATGGTCATTATGATCATACAAGAGGATTAGAAAGTTTTCTTAAAGTAAGAAAAAAAGAAATAACTATAATAGGGCATCCAAGCATTATTGAACCCAAAAAACTGAAATTTAAAAAATGGTTTTTCAACGTAAAAATTGATATTGGATTTCCCAAACTGAAATCATCTCTTAAAAAGAAAATAAAGTTCTTATTTCAAACAGAATTTTATGCAATAACAGACAACATTTTCCTTTCAGGAGAGATTATTAATAGAAATGAAAAAGATGGAACAGAAGATAGGTTAATACATCATAATGGCAAAAAATGGGAAAGAGATCCTTTACAAGATGATCAATCACTTATTATTGAAACAGATAAAGGACTAGTAATTATCTGTGGTTGTTGTCACTCAGGATTGTTAAATACACTAAACCATGTTAGTCAAACGTTTGAAAACAAAAATATCTATGCAGTTATCGGGGGAACCCACATGCTAAAATTTAATGAACATGAATTAGAACATATCAGCAAAGTTCTTGTTGAAAAATACAAAAAACCTATACTTTATTTGAACCATTGTACAGGTAATTTTGCTTTCGATTTCCTTCAGCAAAAACTTGGGAAGGAAACGGTAAAACCGTTCCATACAGGATATAAGCTCTCTTTTTAATCTATTTCTCTTCTTGCTCTTTGTTTTTGAAACTAAAGAAAGAGTCAAAAATCGTAAAATTTATATATCAGTAATTGGACAGTATTATACAGAAAGTATAATACCGAGAGGTGATATAAATGGTATGGAAAAACAAAAAGGATGAAAGAAACCCCAACTTTAGAGAGTTTCGTTCTGTTAGATATTATACCAATATAAATGGTAAAGAAAATACTTATGGTTATGATTACACTATTGACGAAAATGGTAAAAAAATCTATAAAGAATATGGAGATCCATCAATGTTTAATTTAAGTGAAAACATTGAAGAAAGAATTAGAGAGTTTGAAAATATGTTTAGTAACGAATTGAGAGTTGACAGATTTGGATTGTTGAACAGTATCTTTCCAAAATTAAGTAATATGTTTGAAGAACACATCTCAAGTTTAGGATTACCTATGGCTTCAGAGCCAAGATCAATTGAGCCATTAGAAAATGATAAATCTAGTGGTAAGCAAGAATTAAGTTATGATTTCCAAAAAGAAGGTGACAAGTTATATCTAATTATTGAACTTCCTGGATTTGGGAAAGAAGACCTTAAACTCAAGCTTAAAGACAATAAACTCTATCTAGTTGCAAAAAACAACAAGAAGGAAATAAGTACTGTAATTGACCTCAAATATAAAGTGAATAAAAAATCTAAAATCGATGCCACTATGCAAAATGGTATTCTCGAACTACAATTTGAACTAGATAAAGATGAAAAAAACGATGATGGATTAGACATCACCATCCACTAAATTTTTTCTTTTTTTAGGAGGTAAAAAATATGTCAGAAGATAAAAAGGTATTAAGAGTAAAAGAAGCACTAACACGCGATGTTGGAAGAGGAATAGTCAGACTTAGTCAAGATGTAGCTGATGAATTGCGTTTAGGTACAGGAGACATTGTTGAAATTGAGGGTCCAACAAAGAAGACCTATGCTAGAGTCTGGAGGGGAATTCCTGAAGATTTTGGTAAAAACATAATTCGATTAGACAGAATGATTAGAACTAATGCAGGGGTTGGAATAGACGACAAAGTTACAGTAAGAAAAGCAAAAGAAGTTAAGAAAGCTGCTAAGGTAGTTTTTGCTCCTACAGAAAACGTAAGAATTCAAGGAATTGAATCATGGTTAAAATCCAACCTTGAAGACAGAGTGCTTACAAGAGGAGATATAATCCCCATTGGATTAGGTATGGGAAGAAGAATCTTTTTAGGAGTAGCATCAACTAACCCTCCTGCAGAAGCAGTAATTATTACAGCAGACACCAACATTGTTGTAACTGATAAAACTCTTGAGGATGTTCAAGCAGCTTATGTTAAACAGATTTCTTATGAGGATATTGGTGGACTACACGAAGCAATAAACAGGATACGAGAGATGGTCGAGCTTCCGTTAAAACACCCTGAAATATTCAAAAGATTAGGTATTGAACCCCCAAAAGGTGTTCTTCTCCATGGCCCTCCAGGAACAGGAAAAACGCTGCTAGCAAAAGCTGTAGCTAATGAAACCAATTCTAATTTCTATAATCTAGCTGGTCCTGAAATCATGAGTAAGTTTTATGGTGAATCAGAGAAAAAATTGAGAGATATTTTCAAAGAAGCTCAGCAAAACGCCCCAAGTATAATATTCATTGATGAAATCGATTCTATTGCGCCTAAGAGAGAAGAAGTTTCTGGAGAAGTAGAACGAAGAGTTGTTGCACAATTACTAACATTAATGGATGGACTAGAATCAAGAGGACAAGTAATTGTCATTGGCGCAACAAATCGTCCTAACGCTGTAGATCCTGCTCTACGAAGACCAGGTCGTTTTGACAGAGAAATTGAGATTGGTATTCCTGACCAAGATGGCCGATTAGAAATTTTGCTTATTCACACTAGGGGAATGCCATTAAATGAAAATGTTGACCTAAACGAACTTGCAGCTAAAACGCACGGTTTTGTTGGAGCTGATTTAGAGGCCTTAGTAAAAGAAGCAGCGATGTATTCACTTCGCAGAGTAATTCCAGAGATTAACCTAGAAGAAGAGGAAGTGCCTTTAGAAGTTCTAGAAAAAATCGATGTAACAATGGATGATTTTGTTAACGCTTTACGTGTTGTAGAGCCTTCTGCCTTAAGAGAAGTATTTGTAGAAGTCCCTAACGTAAAATGGGAAGAAATAGGAGGATTAGAAGAAGTTAAAGAAGAAATGAAGAGGACTATCGAATGGCCACTTAAATACAAAGAGTTATACTCATTAATGAAGGCCAAACCTCCAAAAGGAGTTTTACTTTATGGTCCTCCAGGAACAGGAAAAACACTTATTGCCAAGGCAGTTGCTCATGAATCAGAATCTAACTTCATCAGTGTTAAGGGGCCAGAAGTGCTTTCAAAATGGGTAGGAGAGTCAGAAAAGGCTGTTAGAGAGATTTTCAGAAAAGCTAGACAAGCAGCTCCTTGTGTAGTCTTTCTTGATGAAATAGACAGTATAACACCAGTCAGAGGGCGAGCCACTGACTCTGGAGTAACAGAAAGGGTAATTAGTCAATTATTAACAGAGATCGATGGGTTAGAAGAGTTAAGAGGAGTGACAATAATTGCAGCTACAAATAGACCAGACATGGTAGACCCTGCACTACTACGCCCTGGACGATTCGATAGATTAATCAAAGTATCTTCACCTAACTTTGAAGGAAGAAAACAAATCTTCAATATTCACTTACGAGATGTCCCATTAGCTGAAGATGTTGACATAGATGAACTTGCAAGGGAATCTGAAGGCTTTTCTGGAGCAGACATAGCTTCTGTTTGTTCAGAAGCAAAATTGATAGCTATTAAAGAATTTATAGCTAAACATGGTGACAAAGTTGCTGAAGGAGAGATGAAATTAGATGAAAGCTGTGACTGTAAAGTTACACAAAAGATTCTTAAAGAAGCCCTCGAAAATACTAAACCTACACCTGAAAGAGCTGTATCTGTAGGCAAAGACATGAGAAAAGAATTAATAAAGAAAGACACTAGTGCTTTCATCTAACCCATTTCTTTTTTTTCAGGAGATGAGGATTATGGATGATGACGAAGAGATTATGGATATCGAAGAACTATTTGAAGTATTTAGTAACTCTACAAGGCGAAAGATTCTTGAACTACTATCGTCTGAAGCTCTATATCCTTTTCAAATTTCAAAAATCCTAGAAATATCTCCAAGAATAATAGGAAAATATATTTCTGAACTTGAAGAATTAGGATTAGTAAAAACAATTGAAAAAAAGAGTGATAAAGGACCAGTAAGAAGGTATGCACAGATAGACAAAACATTTTCTATTATGATTGACATCGGGCCTAACAATTTCTCTTGGAAAGTAGTTCCCATTGAGACAGAAACCAGTGATGAAGAGGTACAAACAACAGGAATTAGGAAAATTAGAGAAAGTGACATAAGAAGTATTGAAGAAGTTAAAAATTCGATTAAGAAAAAGGTTGCTGAAGTTGTAAAAATAGATAATAAGAGAAAAGAATTAGTTGCAGACATAAATGAATGTTTTAAGATTTTTAATGACCTTTTAGAGAACACAATAGAAGAATATATTGATAGAGTTTATGTACGGACTTTGCTTCGAGAGATGGTAAACATGAAGCAAGAATGGATTTCTTCTAATCACTTATCGAACACTTTACGAGAGTGGAGAGGAGATATTAGGAATAGGTTAATTAAACTAGCTGAAGAAACAGGAATTGTAAAGTATAAATTTGATAATCGAAAAAATGATTATTTATTTTCTATCTAATCATTTTTATTTAGTCTGTTAAATTTCATTATAAGCTAAAATGACAAAAAGTTTCATTCAATTACACATTGGCATAGATGACACTGATTCACTATCTGGAAATTGTACCACTTATGTAGCTGCAAGAATCATAGAATATCTCTCTAATTTTGTCAAGTTTAGCGATTATCCTAGGTTAATCAGAAATAACCCCAATATTCCATGGAAAACTAGAGGAAATGGGGCAATTGCAATTTCATTTAAGGTAGAAGAAAAATATATTGACGAAATAATTTCTTTTATTTTTAACTACATAAAAGATAATCATGAACATGATATTAATACAAATCCAGGTTGTGTGATCATTAAAGGAGAAGTTCCTCTTCTTGTCAGAGAATTTTCTAAAAGAGCTTTAATCTCTAATATCAAAATTAATGAAGCAAAGGAACTGATTAAGGATCTAAATTTAAAATCTTTTCACATTGGTAATGGGCGAGGTTTAATTGGTGCTTTAGCTGCATTAGGCAATGAGTTAAAACCTTCAGAAGAAGATTTCACGTATGAATTACTTACTTACAGACGAAAAGAGAACATAGGAAAAAAACGATTAGTGTCTGAAGAAAGTGTTCATTTAATGGATAAAGAACTGTATCCATTTGTTTTCAACAATATTGATGAGGAAAAAAATAAATCGATCATTGCTCCTGCAGGAAAAGACCCAGTATTATATGGTATCAGAGGAGAAAATGCTGAAATATTATTGAAAGCATTAAAAATTGTTAAAACTTATGAAGAAATAGAAAGATACTGTATTTTTAGGACAAATCAAGGAACAGATCAACATTTTAAATTTGCAAGTTCAAAAATTGAAAAGTATTCAGTATTCAAAGGCGAAATAGAAGTCCAAACAAAGCCTACAACTATCTTAGGAGGACATGTTTTTTTTAAAGGAAAAATCCTTGATAGCGGTAAAATCGTAGATGTTGCTGCATTTGAACCAACAAAGAAGTTTAGACTAGTAGTTAAACAATTACTACCAAATGACAGAATAATTGCTTTTGGTGGAGTTCAAGTTTTTCAGGAGAATGTTTTTACAATTCAACTAGAAAAGATGATAGTTACGCATGTTGCAGAACAATACAAAGAGCTTTCTCCACTCTGTCCTCAATGTGGAAAGAGAATGACTTCTGCTGGTTTTTCAAAAGGCCATAAATGTAAAAAATGTGGTTACAAAGATAGAAATAGCAAAAAAATTAGAGAAACTGTTTACAGAGAATTGAAAAAAGGACTATATATTCCTCCAGCTGGTTCTCAGCGGCATTTAGTTAAACCCCATAGAAGGTATTCTATAGAAAACTCAAGAGAGAATAAAATTGTTCTTATTAATAATTGGTGGAGAAAAAACGAGAATTAGGAGGTTAACCCCTCCAATGAAGGCGCGTATGAGCGCTGAGTGTCGGTTAAAAAACCTCAGCAAAGAGTTAATGTTTTTTTTCTATTTAAAATTATCGGAGAAATGATCTTACCATGCCCACCATTTATCAACATTTTTCCTCTTTATCTCAATTAGCTCATCTAAACATTTAGATTGGTCTTGTGTTAAAGACTCACCATATTTCTTTTTCAGTAACCTTACATGTCTCTCCGGAATATCAACATAAAGAATATCACCCTCATGAATTTGTCGACCAACAGTTGGTCCTCTGATACTCATAGCAACTTGTTGACCTTTTTTTGCTTCTTGTATGTTTTCTCCTCTATCCTGAAGACCATGAATTCTTCCAACCCGTCTATTATCTTCTCGAATTAACATTGAACCAGTGTTTATTTTACCAGCTAATACCTCTATTCCAACTATCGCAGGATTTGATCTACGAAATACGTATCCTTGTAATATTTCTAATTTAGCGGGCATAATTATATCTTTCAGAGATTCAGCTTTTATAGACTCTTTAACATCTTCTTTCCAGCGATCATATTCATCTATCAAATTATAGATAACTCTATCAGAAAAAATCTTGATATCGTTGATTGAAGCTTCTTCTTCTGCATCGGGAAGCAATTCTGTATTAAAACATAATACTGCACCATACTCTGGAGCTTTTTCAGCCACTATTGCTGCATCAATAATATCTTTTTTAGTAACTTCACCCACATTAGCTTTTTGAATGGGTATATTTCTACTTTTTAACATGTCAACAATTGCTTCTAAACTACCAAGAGTATCAACTTTTACGATTACTCCGTTTTCTTCAGTATCAAAAACAAACTGTTGAAGTTCTGCATTAACTTCATCAATAACTTGTTGCTCTTTGCCTTTAGGAGCTACTCGTACAGGAGCCCCTGCTAGAACATCTTCTAAACCAGGAGCACTTATTTTTAAACCAGCAGAAGCATAAACTTTATCTACATTTCTAAATTTATCTCGAGGATCACGCATCTCATCAAGTTCTTTAGCTTGGAGGAGTGCTCGTATCTTTACTAATTTAGCTCCTCCTCTTCCTCCTATAACAACTTGGTCATTTTTTGTAATTACACCATCATATAAGATGATGTCAGCTGTTGTTCCCATACCTTCAACATCTTTTACTTCTAATACTGTACCAGAACCAGGCCCAGTACTGTATTCTAGTTTTTTCATCATAAATTGTTGTGTTAAACCTGCTAAAACCAAAAACAAGTCGGGTATTCCTTCTCCTGTAACTGCACTTGTAGGAATGATTGCTATTTTCTTTCTAAAATCTTTCACACGGTCATAACGATCAGCTTCAAATTTTAATTCACTTAACTCTCCCATTATTTCATAAATTCTGTTATCAAGATCCTGTTTAGCTTTAGGTATTTGTTTATTATAAGACTCAATGAAAGTAGCTCCTTCTATCCCTTTCCAAGCTGAGATTCTATCAATTTTGTTTGCAGCAACAATAAAGGGTACTTTTCTTGCCTTTAAAATATCCATTGATTCATAAGTCTGAGCTTGAAACCCTCGAGTTAAGTCAACAACTAATATTGCAATATCTGCAACAGAAGCTCCTCTTTTTCTCAGATTTGTGAAAACAGCATGTCCAGGAGTATCAACAATGAGTATTCCAGGAATATTTAACTCTATTTTAGAATTTTTCATTAATTTACTACTTACTTTTACAATCGTTTCTGTTGGAAAAAAACTTGCCCCAACATGTTGTGTGATACCTGCTGCTTCTCTAGCTTGAACAGCAGTTCCCCTTACCTTATCTAAAAGACTAGTTTTTCCAGAATCAACATGCCCAAGAATAACAGCTATTGGGCTTCGAATTCTCTTTCCACTTTCTTCATTTACAACTTTAGACAATAGAAACACCTTTCTTTTTTCTTTTACTCTTATTTCTGTTTATTTCTCTTTTTTTAAAAATAAATTGGTCTGTTATACTTTATTAAAAAAAACAACAATGAAGAAAAAAGAAAAAAAATTAAGAACAAAAGATTATAAATCTAAAGATCTCTTGCACTTACAGTTTTACGTCCGTTGGCTTTAGCTCTTTCAGCTGCTTTCTTGACAATTCCTTCAACAAGTTTGTCAAGAGCATCAAAGAGGTCTCCACCAACTTTGTAATCACCAAGTTCCTTGATGAGTTCTCTTACTTTACTTTTTACGACAATCATTTTTTTGTCACCTTATGCTTTGTGCCTTGCGTTTTTCACGCAAGTACGATAAATACTATTACAGAGCCCCTTAAAAAGGTTTTTGGTTTAGCCATCTTTTTTTAAAACCTTACGCTATCTAGTAAAAAAAGCCGACAATAATTGCCCTACATTCAAAAAATTCCAGTTTGAGCGAGTTTTGTCCTCTAATTTTAATGAGGTTCGATTTAAAAGGATATAAAAAAGAATAACAATAAAAATAAAAAATATGTGGTTTTAGAGGTTTTAATGATATTTCATTATATTGCAACAAGGTTATACGTGTTTAGTAAGCAATTCGCCTAGTTTTCTTACTCCTTCATCCAACAGTTCTGGATTAAGGAAGGAAAAGCCTATTCTCATTCCTCCTTTAATTACTTTTAGAGGTACAATAGTTCTCGTCTCCAAATCATAGGAATACCCAACGGGGGGATAAAATGCAGCTCCAGGAACAACTAGTACATCATTAGGTAGAAGAATATCTTGGTTAAACTTTCCGACATCAAAAGAATAAGCTTTTTCATCAGGTGCTTGCCACCAGATAAAGAAACCACCAGTAGGATTTGTATAATCCCCTTCTGGAAAAGTATCTTGTAATGCCTTAAAAGCCACATCTTTTTGTTTTTTATACTTTTGAACAATTTCAGGTAAATAGGTATCAATATATTTGGCATAATATATTTCAGCAACTCTTTGAGTTAAAGTAGGAGTACAAAGGTCTATATAACCTTTTGATTTTTCTGCTTCTAAATGCAGATGCTCTGGCATTAGAGAATAACCTATTCTAAGAGGTGCAGCTTCTTTTGATGTTGAAGAGACATAAATAACCCATTCATTATCCTTATCCAAAGACTTGATTGGAGGAATACGCTCAGTAAATTGCATTTCTTTATAAGCTTCATCTTCTAAAATGAAAACATTGTATTTCTCAGCGAGATCATACAGGGCCTTTCTCCTTTCATAAGGTAAAGTAGTCCCTTTTGGATTGTCGCTATCACTTACAACATATAGAAGCTTAACTTTTTTGCCTAATTCCTTTTCTGCTTTAACAATTGTATCCTCAACAGCTTCTGGTATAAGCCCAAATTCATCTGTGGGAGCAGTTACAACTGTTCCTCCAATTTTTACAACCGCTGTGACAAATCCTAGATATGCAGGACTGGGGGTTATAACTATATCTCCAGGGTTTACTAATATATCAAGAACAAGATAAGTGGCTTGTTGTGACCCTGTTGTAATTAACATTTTTTCCCAATCTTGTTTTCCTGAGATACATGAAATTTTATCTTTAACATGTAATCTTTCAGCTAAAACTTCTCTTAATCCCTTGGCTCCAGCAGTCATACCATATTGAAATTCATTAATAACTCTTTTTTCATCCTCTTTGTAATATTCTGATAACTCATCTAAAATTTTAGGAAATACTTTAGTAGGTAAATTGCCGGGAAGACCACCAGCTAAATAATACTTTGTTTTATTTTTTAATAAGCGTCTAATCTCAGATTCTGGTATTTTTTTGGTCCAATCGGCAAGCAATTCTCTTGTTGATTCTATATTTCTCATTGCGTCCAATTTCCAACCTCCAATCCTTGTACTAATATTTATAGAAAAATCTTAATTAGTATCTAAAAAACTTTCGCAACAACTATAAATTAATTTTATAAAATCTTTCTAATAATCGGCTAAAACAATAGAGATATTTTAAAGTTTAATTGAAACGAGTAATGTTTTTATTGAAGACATTTAAGAATGACTTGTGCAAATCGAGAAGATAGATATTGGAATAATTGGAGCTGGACCAGCAGGATTATCAGCGGGTTTAGCTTTAGCAATGAATGGACATAAACCAATAATTTTTGAAGAACACTCCGTAGTGGGAATACCTGTTCAATGCGGAGAGGGTATTAGCGATAAAGTTTTTCTAGATTTTCCAATATTAAAGGATAATAGAGGATTCCTATTAAGGAAATTTAAAAATACAAAAATCTATTTTCCAGGCAACTATGCTGTTTTTGGAGATACTCATGCATACATGATTATGAGAGATAAATTTGATCAATTTCTTGCCAAACATGTTGAGAGAAGTGGAGGAAGAATTCTTACAAATTCTAGAGTAATTGACGTAACTGAAAAGAAAGGAGGTGTCCAGATAGAGATAGAAAAAGAAGGAAAAAGACAATTATTCTTATCTTCCATCTTACTTATTGCTGAAGGACCAAAAGCGAATATAGCAAAAAAACTAGGGTTTGAAACTCCGGAGATGATAAGAGCTTTAGAATATAGAATTCAGGGAGAGTTCAGCGATACTATGGAATTCTACTTTGATAACGAGAAATATCCCTTTGGATATTGCTGGATATTCCCAAGGAAAGAAGAAACAAATGTTGGAATAGTAACTACCGCCAAAAATCGTAAAGAAATTTTGGATAATTTTCTTAAAGAGAGAAATATTTCAGGAAAGATAATAAAAAAAATAGGTGGGGCAATACCAAAAAAGGGTATAGTAAAACGACTTGCTACAGAAAAAATAGCTCTACTGGGTGATACAGGGGGCTTTGCCAATCCTCTTTTTTACGGCGGAATACGAAACGCAATGTTCAGTGGGAAAATAGTTGCAGATATTATTAATATGCAGCTAAAAAACAGAGAAAAAATAGATCTTAGAATATTTGAGAAAGAAGTTAGAAAACACCCATTTACTTCTGAAATAAGTATAAAATGCCATAATTACTTTTACACAAGTTCTGTAAAATTTCAAGAGAAAATTGGCAAATTATTTAATGAAACATATATAAATCGAATTGAAAATAAAGAGATATTAAAATATTTATTAAAATTAGCAACTAATCCAACACTTATCAAAAATCCTAGAAAACTATACTTGCTTTATAAAGGTTTCAAACTAGCAAGAGACTATGGATTTTAAATTAATCGTTCTAAAAAACAGAAAAAACATTGTTTAACCTCTTTTAGTCTATTTTTCTTTTTTGTGCAATAAAGGACGAAAACCATAAGAGTTAAATGCAAACCAATGATGAAATCTTCGAGGAAAAAAAATGATTATCCCCGTACGTTGTTGGACATGTGGTTCTTTAATTGCAGATAAGTGGGAAGAGTTTCACGAAAGAGTTGAAAATAACGAGAATCCAGAAAAAGTATTAGATGACTTGAAAGTCAATCGTTGGTGTTGTCGAAGAATGTTGATAGCACATATTGATCTCATTGATGAGATACTCCCATTCAGTTAGGAAGTTTATAACAAACAACAAAAAAAAGAACAAGAAACGAAACTTTTTATATAAAACTAAAAGAGAATGAAGTGATTAGGAAACGAGGAAGAAAAATGTCTGAAGAAACTAAAGATCCAATTGAAGAAGAACAAACACTTTTAGTTCCTAGAGATGAATATTTAGTTAGCGGAATTCATATTGGGACAAGTGTATGCACAAAATCAATGCAAAAATACATGTATCGAGTTCGCACTGATGGTATTTTTGTTCTTAATGTAAATTTAACAGACGAACGTATACGTACTGCTGCTAAGTTTTTAGCTCGATTCGAGCCTTCTCAAGTAGCAGTTTTTGCAACAAGACAATATGCATCTGTACCATCTACAAAAATGGCTCGTTATTGTGGTTTTAAAGTATTTCCAGGTCGTTTTATCCCAGGAACTTTAACCAATCCTACATACTCAGGATATATTGAGCCAGATATAATAATTCTAACTGACCCACGAGCAGACAAACAAGCTCTAACAGAAGCTTCTTCACGTGGTATTCCTATTATTGCATTATGCGATACAGATAATATCACAACAAATGTCGATTTTGTTATTCCTGTAAATAATAAAGGAAGAAAAAGTCTTGCGTTAGTATATTACCTACTAACAAGACAGGTATTGATCGAGCGTGGAGAGTTAGGCGAAAACGAAGATTTGCCAGAAACTGTAGAAGACTTTTCTTTCAAACTAATTAGAGATTAATGTGTTCCTTTTCTTTCATTTTATTGTTAAAAAGAAAAGGGAATACTCTACTTCTTTTTTGCGACAGTCCTTTAGGAACTATCAGTTAAACTTTCCAATAGAAAAATAATTTACTCTTAGTCGTTATCAGATATTATCTTTAAATTAAAATATGTAAAAATTACTTCTCTAACAGAATTCTTTCCTTATATTTATGTTTCATTGATTTCATAGTGTTTTTATTTGTTTACATTATTGAAGCTCAATAACACAACTTTATTTTCTCTTCCATTTTCAAAAAAAATCAATATAGAAGCTTGAAAAAGCTTTTATCATCCAATTTTTTGTCAGACATATGAAAGAAATTATCTCCTGTTCTGCCCCTGGTAAAGTTATTCTATTTGGGGAGCATGCAGTTGTTTATGGCTTTCCAGCTATTGCACTAGCCATCAATAAAAGAGCAAGAGTAAGCATAACAGAAGGAGATGATGAACTAAAAACTCTTTTCACCCCAGATTTATTTCCAAAAAAACGATTTGATCTTACCAACGAGCATGATGCCCCTACACAGCTTAAAGCAATCTTTTTTCTTTTAAAGAAAATGAATATGGTTGACAATTTATCTAATGGGCAACAAATACTAATAAAGTCTCAAATTCCTCCTTCAGCAGGATTAGGATCTAGCGCTGCAGTTAGTGTATCATTAGCAATGTTGGGAACTAAAATTTCTAACAAAAAACTAACACTTGAAGAGATTAATAAAATTGCTTTTCAAGCTGAAAAGATTCAACATGGAACCCCTAGTGGAATAGACAACTTCATTTCAACATTTGGAGGAGGAGTTTATTACTTAAAGAAATCACTAGAAAGAATTGACATTTCTAAAATATCCTTTAAAATAGTTATTATTAACACAAAAGTCACTAGAAATACAAAAGATTTAGTTTTAGCAGTAAAAAAGAGATATGAAAAAAATAAAGAGTATACTAAAGAGATATTAAATGAAATTAAAACGATAACCGAACAAGCAAAAACAGCTATAGAAAAAGGGATGACTGAAAAAATAGGTGAATTAATGAATCAAAACCAAGTAGCATTAGATAAATTAGGAGTAGGGCACAAAAAAATTACAGAAACTGTTAATATTTTAAGGAGTGAAGGAGCAATAGGTGCAAAACTAACTGGGGCAGGAGGAGGAGGGTGTGTTCTCGGAATATTTTCAAGTAAACAAGAAGCTTCCATAGCTGTAAAAAGGGCAGAAGATGAAGGTTTTGAGGCCTTTATTACGGAACCATCTAAAATAGGAGCAAGAGAAAATGAACTCTAAAAAAATCGAAATAATAAAAATCGGAGGATCGGTAATAACTGATAAACGAAATTATAAAACTTTGTTAACAAAGAATCTTGCGAGAATAATAGAAGAGATTTCATTATCCTTTGATAAATCGAGAATAATTATTCATGGAGCAGGTTCTTTTGGGCACATTGTTGCAAAAAAATATGATATAATTAATGGTTTCAAAAAGACAGAACAAATCAAAGGAATAATAAAAATTCGAGAAGATATGACAGAATTAACAAAAAATATTGTAAGACTACTAAACGAAAAAAACTTGAAAGCTATTTCTTTCCAAACTAGTGCTATAACTTTTGAGAATCAAGAAACGAGAAGAATAGAAATCTTTGTTGAGCCTATCAAAAAAGCTTTAGAAATGGATTTGATTCCTGTTTTATCGGGAGATATTATATTTAGTGAGAACAGAAGTTTTTCTATAATTAGCGGAGATCAACTAATAGAAGTATTAACACACTTTTTCGAGGTTGAAAGAGTAGTTTTTTGCTCAGATATCGACGGACTATTAGTATATAATGAAAAAAATGAGCAATTGCTAATTGAAGAAATAGAATATAATAAAATAGATACAATAAACATAGCTAAAATAAAAGAAACAGAAAAAATTGACGTTACAGGAGAGATGAATAATAAATTTAATATTATAAGAAAACTTTCAGACAAAGTTAATGAAGTAGTATTGGTTAACGGATTAATTGAAGGGAGACTTCGCTCTGTCTTAAACAATGAAAAAACGATATGTACAAAAATAATTAATAAATAGAAATGAATAGATGATTATTCTATTCATATATCCATTCTTCATCTATTTTTTGATACTGAACAAATTCTTCTTCATCAAAATAGATAGAATATTCAATTTTTGCATTTTCTGGTGAGTCACCAGCATGAATTATATTACGTCCAATTTCTAATGCAAAATCTCCTCGTATTGTACCTGGTTGAGCATCAACAGGATCTGTAGCTCCGACTATTTTACGTGTTAATTTAACAGCATTTTTTCCTTCAACAACCATTGCTACTACAGGACCGCTAGTTATATATTCAATTAAGCCTTCATAAAATGATTTTCCTTTATGAATAGCATAATGTTCTTCTGCCATTTTTTTGGTTAATTGGAGCATTTTTAGACCAATAATTTTTAGCCCTACACGCTCAATGCGTTTGATAACATCACCAATTAATCCTCGCTGAACACCATCAGGTTTTATCATGATAAATTCTCGTTCCATATTAACACCAAAATCGAAAAAGTATAAGGAAATAAAAAACATTCGATTAAGTTTTAAATTACATTATTAGAAAATTACTAAAAATAGGATAAAAACAAACGAAAAACAGTTTAGAAAGAAAGAAAAGAATTAGAAAATTTTCTTTTCGTATTTAGTTGTATATTTTAGTTTTTTGGGGTCTCGCTTGAAGTCAAGATTTGATCTTTTACATTTATTACTACAAAAATGTAAAACGTTTCCAGTGCGTTGAACATATAATAAACCTTGACCATGGGGAATTTCTTTTCCGCAAAATGAACAAGTTCGTGTTTTTGGCATATTTTGTCACCTATCGTCTCCTTATTTTTCTTGCTTCACGCTCAGTTTCTCTAAGCATGAGTATATCTCCTTTTCTTACAGGACCCTTAAGATTACGTGTAATAATACGATTTTTGTCAGGTCCTTCTAGGACTTTTACTCTTGCTTGGATGACTTCCCCCACTGAACCAGTTCTATCTAAAACCTGGATAACTTCAGCAGGTATTCCTAGATCTTCAGAGCTCATTCTTAATCACCAAATTATTTTTTGAGTTCTGCAATCTTTTGAGCGAGACTTTCAAGAGTGCTTTTAGCTTCTCCAGCTTTTACTACTGCTATTGAAGCTGAACCAACAGAAAGACCCACTGCCTTTCCTAATTCTTCTTTTGTTGGAACAAAAGTGTAAGGTATTTTGTTCTCTTCACATAACAAAGGAAGGTGCATTACGATTTCTGGTGGTTCGACATCTTCAGCAATGTAAACCATAGAAGCGGTTTTTCTTTCTACAGCTTTAGTAACCTCATTAGTACCTTTTCGTACTTCACCAGTCTTAGCTGCATTTTCTAAAATATTCAACGATTCTTTAACTAATTCTTCTGGAATTTCAAACTTTTTATAAATTGCCATTTTTTCACCTCAGGAACTTAAAGCCCTTCATAAGGTCATCTGTAACAAACGTATTAATTTTATTTAAAAGGATTAGTATTTGAGAGAAAAGAAAACAAGATGTTGCAAGAAAGAGGGATTTTCAATAGAAAAAATGTGAAAGAAGAAAAGAAGAAAGCACATGATTATATCTGCAATTTTTCTTTTAGTTTTTCCTTAATATCTATATCTTTTGTGAAGCGATAGTGTAAATAGAGTAGAAATAAGCCTATCACTACAGTAGGGGTTAAGACGAACAACGACCAGCTTATTGTCCTTGAGATAATTATTTCAAGACAAAATGTTAACCCTCCTATTCCAAATAAAATAAAAGCAGCAATATTTGCTCCCTTTTTCTTTACTAATATTGAAGCAAGTACGACCAATGAGGAGAATAAGATAGTAACAATTACAATAGGAAGGGCATAGGTAACATACCATTCTAATCTCCAATCATCAAAGTAATCCACCAAGGCCAAGAATCCCATGACAAATGAAACTTCACCCAGAACTAGAACAACTGGCTTCTTTGGAAACAACAAAGGGATTGCTGTAGTACCCCAAATAAATAAAAATGCTAACATCGGAAACCTAGCCCATGTTATACTTTTATTGATTATCAAATCTAAAAAGGTTGTAATCAAAAATGGTAAAGTAAGAGATATACTTACTATTTCTAAAGCAAACATTCTTTTTTCTTTGTCAGTTCTTTTTCTTACTGGATTTTCTTCAATTGGTTCATCAGGATATTTTTTAGTAACCCGTGTCTCACTAACACCTTCTAATTTTTGTATAGGAGTATCACATAAAGGGCATTTTTCTACTCCTGCATCAACCTCTACTCCACATCTAGAACAATATGGCATGTTTTTTACTCAGTCACAGTATTTTTTAAATTTATGCTTGAATAATTTCAATCTAACTTTAACAAAAAAAATAGAGTAATTTCTCAAAAAAACCTTAATTAGATTCAACCTTAACTGGAATACCCATTTTAACAATTTTTCTAAAGAAAGTTTTTTCCAGTTCTTTACAGTCACTGACATTTCCAAAGTTGATATACATTTTATCTTTAAAACTAACAACACCACAGCTTACTTTTCTTGTAGGGTTAGTTCCAGGAAGAAATTGAAAATCCTCAATATGCTCTTCTATTTCTGAGGGAAGTTTTACAAGTCCTAAGTTTGACAGAGAACCAGAGTATCTTTTTTCACCATAACTCATGTAAATAAGTCGACCAAATAACTTTTTAACAAATAAGGGCATTATCCGCAGAATAGGATTAAGTTCAGCTCTTACATTTTGCCTAATACTCTGGCTGATGTACTTATCATTGAGTTCGGTTCGCATGAAGTGGTATACTTCTTTCACTATTTCATTGAAAGTAAATTTACCAAGGCGAGGATCAATCCCAGGAGTAACAAATAAGGAAAAATTTCTCATGGTTTTACTAGGATAAATACGACGAAGATTTATGGGAATTGAGACTCTTATAGGCTTTAATTTTCTCTTTGACTTATTTTTTAAAAGATTGAACTGAATTTCTTGTAAAGAGTCCAAATATATAGCTACGAGAAACTCAGTTACAGTCACATTATATTCTTTAGCTTTTTTTATGAATTCTTTTACAGGTATTATTCCTGTAGTAACATGATAAACACCTTCTTTTTCAAGTTTATAGGGGAGTCTGAATGCTTTTGGAGGAAGTTTGATCGAAGGTAAATCTTTATCATAGAATTTTTTGTAAGAATCTTCATATTCCTCAAAATTTGGTTCGTCGCTAATATCAAAAGCACCTTCAATTTTTGAGACTTCAACACCACGTAATTTCAAATATTCCACAACAAGAGTTTTTAGAAATATAATTCCACCTGTACCATCAGTTATTGAGTGGTGAAATTCAACTGCGATACGATTTTTGAAAGCTCTTACTCTTAAAGGAAAAGTACCTCTTTTTCTTACACGTAGTTCTTTACAAGGATATTTTGAATCTGCTTCTACACGGGGAAAAGTTTTTAGCTTTCGGAGGTAATACCAAAAAAGACCAGGACGTAGATTTACTCTAAAATAAGGAAAGCGAACTATGGTTCTATTGAGTGCAGTTTGAAGAAGGTTAACATTAATAGGTTCTTTTAAAGTTGCAGATAGTCGAAAAAGAGCAGGTATCCTTGATGAAGAGACCAGTGAAAAGATTATCGCTGCATTATCTAAGCGAAACCATTCACGGAAACTTTCTTTATTTTCATTCATTTCTATCACAAATGCACTCTTAGACCTAATTGTTTTATCTTCATAAAGATATATCCAACGCACTATTTATACTTTCATTTAGCAAAATAATAAAGAAGTAAATTTAATTATAACCAATTTTTTTAATTGGTTTCAATCTTTACTCTCAATCCTAGTTTTCTTAATCTTGTGAAAAACAACCTCTCAACTTCTGATTCTTTCACCACTCTCCCAAAGTTAATATATAAATTATCTTTAAAACTTACAATTGCACAACCTGTTTTTAATACTGGACTAGGGGCGGGAAGGAATTGAAAGTCTTCAATGTAGTTTTCTAATGGAACAGGCATTGAGACTTTACCTAAATTAGTTAAGACGCCAGAATAAAGAAACTCTCCAAGATGGTTATAAATTAATTTTCCAAACATTTTTTTGATGAATAATGGTGTTGTTTGCATAAGGGGATGAAGTTCTCCTCGTACATTTCTAGCGATTTGTTGATTAATATACTTATCATTTACTTCTATTCTCATATAATGATATACTTCTTTTACTATTTCATCAAAAGTAAATTTACCAAGACGAGGATCAATCCCAGGAGTAACATAGAGAGAAAAGTTTCTCATGGTTTTACTGGGATAAATGCGACGAAGATTCACAGGAATCATTAACCGTATTGGTTTCAGTAATCTCTTTTTTTGCTTTTCAGGTAAAGAAAATAGAATTTCTTGTAAAACATCAATATAAACAGCTGAAATGAATTCGGTTAAAGATACAGAATGGCTTTTCGTGATCTTCAGTAAATCCCGTATCGGAACTATTCCAGTAGTAATATGATAAATACCCTTTTTTTCAAGCTTATAAGGAAGATGGAAAGCCCGCATAATCTTTTCAGGTTCAGGAACGGTTTTCTCATAATACCGCTTAAAAGCATCTTCAAATTCTTCAGGGTCGGGTTTCTGATCAGGACGAAAAACATCTTTCCAATCTTCTACATTAACCCCTAAAAGATTAAAATATTCACCCACTAGAGCTCGGAGAAAAGTTAAAGCTCCTGTACCATCAGTTAAAGAATGATGGAACTCCACTGCAATGCGATTCTGATAAGCACGAACACGAAAAGGAAGAAAACCACGCCTTCTTATTGGCATTTTTTGACAAGGATTACGTTCATCTAAGATAACTTTAGGCTTTCCTCTAATTTCACGCCAATGATACCAAGAAAAACCAGGACGTAAATTAACGGAATAATATGGAAAACGAGGGAGAATATTCTCAAAAGCTTGTTGCAAAATATTAACTTTCACTGGTTCTTTAAGAGTAGAGGATAGTCTGAATAAACAAGGGATCCTCCGACTAGAAACCAAACTAAATAGAGTAGCGGCATTATCCAAAAGATAACGATTGTTTTTACAAACGAGTTCTCTACTCACTATAAGTTCATTCATATTTTCTTTATCAGGGTGTGATTGTTTCAAATTCTCACCAACATACTCATTAGAAATTAACTACTTATTTGTTTACTAAACATTATTTAGGTAGATATTTAATGCTTCATTTTGCTGAAGAAGATGAATGAATAAAAAACTTTGCAATTCGTGTAGCAATATAAGCAACAACAGATAGTCCAAAAAGTAAGTATAACCCACTATCAACTAATAAAGCAGCTGTCGCCCAATAAATGAAAGAAACAAACTTTTTAGTGAGAGTAAGATCACGAAGCAAATAGGGAATACGTAAAATAAGAGTAGCAGCAATAACATAAAGCATGGGAGCAAAACCTATGGAGATAAGTTTAGCTCGCAAAGTGGGGCCACGTCGGAAAGTAGTAAACTCTGGATGAAAATCAGGGCTCTTCCTTTTCTCGTACTTGGAGAGTAAAATAGGTATTGGGACAGTAACTTTGGAGAGAGAATCTTTTCTAACATGTATAAAGTGAAATCCACGTTCTTCAAAAAGTGCAATTAATTTGTAAGCAGCTTCAAAATCAACCTTTAAATCATAAGCAACAAGTTTTTTTGTACGAATACGAATTAAATAAGCTTTGTCATAAGATAACAAATAGATACCAAATAGTTCAGAGAAAAGCCACTCCTTATTATTTTTAGGCTCTCGAATGATAAATTTATCAACATTAAAATCAATGATTATTTCTCCACGGATAATTAAATAAACTAAAGTAAGCAAAAGAGCGTTTAACAAACCAAAATAAAACCAAAGACTTAAACCAAATAAATGTCCAATATGAATATCATTTCGATAAGGGATATAATAAGCTAAAGAAGTAACTACAATAAGCAAAAATAGGGTAGAGTACCTAACACGCATCCGTTGCTCAAAATATCCATTATCAAAGGAGTAATCCATAGTTGTCAAGATGTAATAAACAAGGAAACATTATAAAACTTTTTCATTATAATAATATTCTCCAAGGATAAAATAGTTAAAAATAAAGAAAAAGAAAAAAATAAAGAAGTAGAGAGAGAGAAGAACTAAAAACTAAAGTCATCAAATTCTTGTTCCTGAATATATTGGGATAAGGATAACTCCAAAAAAGGAGAAAGAGCAACATAAGACCATTGACCAATTACTTCAACAAAAATAATCAAATCAGGATTTTCTAAATCAACCTTTCCAGAAGAAATCTTAGTAGCAATAGAGGAGATAATAGACTTTCTATCTAACTGAGTGTGCCGACGACGTAAAAGGATTTTCCATTTCTGCTCCGGCCCAATTTCACAAGAGAAGAGAGAACCAATTTGTGCAAAATTGTCTAAAGAAGAAGAAATTTCATACTGAAAAGGAACCAACTTTAGAGTGTATCTGAAAATAGAAGGATCAGACTCAACTATATCAGACAAAAGCTGTAAAGTATAAACAGAATCAGGATCAAAAAAAGCTAAAGATAAACCAGAAATTTTCTTAATGGGATAAACAGTAACATTATCATAATCTAATAATTCAGTAAGAGCGTAATAGACCTCACTAGATGCACTTCGCTCAAAATTTCTAGCACTAGAAATAACAAAACCATTCTTTTTGTTCATAAGAAAGATGAAAAATAAAGATTTTAAAAGATTGCTTAAAGAGAAGAGAGAAAAAAAAGAAAAAAAAGAGAAAAAAGAGAATAAAGAGACGAACTATGCAAACAATAAGAACAGAAAAGAAAAGTTAATAAAAGGTGTAAAAGAGTAGAAACAAGAAACATAAAAAAACAAAAAAAAGCGCGGTGGGATAGATGGTCAAGTCCGCTGGGCTCATATTTTAGCCCGCTTTAGAGCCTATAGCCGGGTTCTATAAGGAGAAACCCAGAGATCGGTGGTTCAAATCCACCCCGCGCTACCAGTCTTTTATTTTTACAATTTTGTTATTTTTGTTTTCTATTTCTCTTAATTTTCATTTACTCTTTTACTAATTTCCATTTTTCTATTTCTTTTATTGTTTCAAATTTTATTCTCCTTTTGTAAGCATTTAAATATTTGATTTTCATTTTTTATCTAATGTCTGATGATTACATCGTTCAAGTTAAGCATTTATCCCGTCGTTTTGGTTCTCGTATGGTTGTTTATAATCTTTCCATGAATATTCCCAAAGGTTACATTTATGGTTTATTAGGTCCCAATGGTGCTGGTAAAAGTACTACTATTAAGACTTTAACTGGCCGCATTCGCCCTACTTCTGGTAATGTTCGTGTTTTTGGTTTAGACCCTTGGACACATCGTAAGCTAATTAATTTTCGTCTTGGTTATTTACCTGAGAACCCTTCTTTTTATCAAGATATGAAAGTTTTATCCTTTACTCGTCTTATGGCTCGTCTTTACAACTTTTCTCGTTCTGAAGCTCTTTCTCGTGCGCGTATTGTTTTAGATTTACTGGGATTGGGGCGTTTTGAAGATTACCGAGTTGGTAATTTATCTCAAGGTCAAAAACAACGTCTAGGCTTTGCTTGTGCCATCCTTAACGAACCTGAATTCCTTATTTTGGATGAGCCTACAGCTAATCTTGACCCTGAAGGTCGTGTTTATGTTATGGAATTAATTTCTCGTTTACGAGATGAAGGTAAAACTATTCTCATCAGCAGTCACATTTTACCTGAGATTGAGCGTATGTGTGACCATATTGGTATTATTTCTAATGGTCATCTTTTGACTTCTCAAAAGACTACTCAATTGATCAAAGATGTTTATGATCTTGAGTACAAGATTGTTGTTTCCGACCCTGAAACTTTGGTTAAGGAGTTTTCTGGCTGGGATTTTATAGCTAATTTTACTCTTGAAGATAACCTAATTATTGTTGAAATCAAAAATGATCGCCTTAATGACTTATGGAAGGCCGTTCCCAAATTTTGCTCTGAAAATAACATTGAACTTCGTACTATGTCCCCTGTTAAAGATCCTTTGGAAAAGGTTTTCTTATCATTAGTTCACACTGGAGGTGCTTAATTTTGAATAACAGTTTCGCGACAGTTTTCAACAGATTTGGTAATTTTTATCGCCGTTCTGGTTTATCTTTGAAATCTTTCATTATTTCAAAACATACTTTTAATCAGAATCTTAAAAACAAGCGTTTTTACATTATTTTCTTTTACTTTTTACTTCCTGTTTTAGGTAGTATTTTCGACGTTTTAATTTCTGAACCTTCTTATTATTCTGGAAAAGCTTACGCTGTTTATCAAATTCATCAGTCTCTCAATAATACTTTACAAGTTTGGTGGATGTCCATTTTTGGTCAATTATTTATTATCCTTATTGCAAGTGACGCTATTTCTAGTGAGTTTGAGAAAGGGACCATCTTGTCTCTTAAATCTCGCCCTATTAGTGACATAGACATTTTTTTGGGTAAGTTTATTGGAATTACTCTTCTTTCTTCTATATTGGTTATTCCTGGGGGATTTATTATTTATCTCACTCAAATTTGGACTTATTCTCCAAAGAATTTTTGGTGGGTGTTCTGGCACTCTCTTGACGAATTAATTGTCAGTCTGTTAGTTGTAATATTGGGTTTTATGTTACTTCTAAGCATCTGTTTTCTCTTCTCTTCAATATTCAACAAATCTCTTCAAGCTACTTTAGTTTCTTTACTTGTTATCTTTGCTGTCCAGCTCCTATCCTCTGTCTTTTCTTTTTCTGATAATTTAATAAGTAAATTTAACATCACTCGCTATTTACAACATTTTCTCAACCCTGTTCTATACAATGTCAATACAATAACTACATCAGGATCCATTACAAACGAGCTTATAGGCTTTATTGCTTTAATAGTCATTTTACAGATTATTGGTTTTTGGATTTTTAGTAAAAAGGAGGTTCATCAATGAAATTTAGATCTATTTCTCGAATAATGTGTTTAACTCTCGTTCTTTTTATTTTTAGTTCATCTATTATCTTTGCTGCAGAAACTACAACAGAGCAAGGAGCTAAAACCAGACTAGAGTTGTTAAAAGAATTTGTTCAGGATAATTACTTAAACGACAGTTTTTCTAACGAACTCGGACAGAACTCCTCTGTTGAATCCACTTACTATGGTGTTTTATTGTCTGATTATTTGAAAATTAGTTATGACGTTTACGACATTATTTTCTACATCCAGAAACATCAGAAAAGCAATTATGGTTTTTCTAACCAAGTGGATCAAGAAACAACCATTAATGCTACCTTTTTTGCTGTTCAAACATTAAAACAATTAGGTATTGGTAGCGAAGATCTTAACCATTGGCAGATTTTTCAATATCTTAACGAAACCATTTCTGAGATTCTTTATAACCCCTCGACCTATGTTAATTTAACCACACAAGATATTTATTCCATTTATCGTTTCTTTCTAACTAGCTCTATTTTGAATGAAACTGTACTATTTCCTTATAATTCCTTACTTGCCGCTCTAAAGCACATACAGTTCACAAATGGTACTTTCCCAAGTTTCTATTACGCTATTGAAGTTGTTTACCTTCTTTCTCTTTTTGAACAGTCGCCTATCGATGTACAAGGAACAATTCGTTATCTCAAGTCATTTCGTTTTAATGATACTGGATTTGCAAAAGACTCCTCTGACGTCATTTCTATAAAAGATACTTACTACGCAATCTCTACGATTTCTATGTTAGGTGGAGAAATCGAAAATAAGAATAAGATTGTCGATGCTATTTTAGATCTGCAAGCTCCTGAGGGAGGTTTTATGGATAAAAAAGGTCATAAGCCTACTCTTGAGAGTTCTTATCTCGCTTACCAGATCCTTGTTTTAGTCAACAATATAAACAGTTTAAACCAGCTAGCCTTTTTAGAATCTACTGGTTTTCTGAATTTTAACTTTATAATAATAGGGAGCATAACTCTATTTTCGTTGTTTATAATCAGAAAAAAAAGAAATAAAAAAGTTTAATTTTTTTTAATTTCTATATTTTACTCTTTATAACCCCATTTTTCTATCATGTCTTTCCATTCAGCAGTTATCTTCTCTTTTTCTTCTGGAGGAATGGAATAATTTGCAGCCTTAAATTCTTTAATTGACTCAAGATATGTGTTAATTATTGGCCTTACTTTGTTAAAGTCTCCCAAAGATAGTTTCTCATAAATTCTTTCAAGATTCTCTATCGGATTTGCTATTAGATCTTCGTATTTTACTTCCACATACTGCCCCTCTGGGAGATTTTGAATGTCCTCATATAATTTTTTATGCATTGTTTTATAAGTTGAGAAAATTAGTTCATCAAGGTCATAGGTTCTTTTTTGAAATTCATAGTATTTAATGTTATATCGGTGTAATTTTCTTGTTGAATAGAATACATGATAAGGATTTCTATAAATATGCACAAATTTTGCTTTGGGAAAAATTTCATGCAAGATTTTCACTTTTGCAGTATCAGATGGATTCTTTAGTACTAGCTGTTTTCCTCCTTTAGTCAGTGTTAATTTCTTTATCATGTACTCAAAACTATTCTTAAACTCTTGAACGACCTTTTCTTCTGCATTTTCAAATGTTAATGTTTTCATATATTTGTTTAAATGTCTTGGAAAGGCAATCGCTGCTAGAGGAGAATGGAGACATAAACTCATTATTGCGAATTCATGCTCATGTGGCATACGGGGAGACATTCTTACATTATCTGTTGGTCTTTTTTTAGGAGTGAATGGGGCCATTAAATTATGAATTAGTTTATTACTTCCACATATTAGATGTGGAAAAGCTGTTTCTGCCATTGACATATATTCAAATTGTGGATCTAATGTTAATAATGTATGAAGATGTGTTGTCCCACTTCTCCAATGTCCAATAACAAAAATAGGTTCTTTATCTACAGTAATTTGTTTTATTTTTTTACCAAAACGAATTTTCTCATACCAGCGGAGAGGTGCTGTAACTAATACAATAAGCGTGATCCCAATAAATTTTGGAATATATTTCATCTTAATTCTGAACTTTATTTGCCATAAAAGTTTAAACCAAGTAATCGTGTTACATCCAATAATGATGATAACCTCCTCTATTTAGGAAAAAGACTACACTTTTAAATTTTAATATGTGCTAGCGCAAAGAATTAAACGACACTAAAAAATATTTTGTTGATTAAAAAATATTTTTGAAAGAGAAAGATTTATGTTTTGTTGCGATTTTTGTTTTCAATGATTAGTGGAAGCAAGTCTATTAGGGTGCCAATATATGGAAAAAGAGGAATGGTTGCATCGAGTCAACCTTTAGCTTCAGAGGCAGGAATGAGGATCTTACAACAAGGAGGTAATGCTGCAGATGCAGCTGTTGCAGTTGCTGCTGCCCTAAATGTTACTGAACCCACCTCTACTGGAATAGGAGGAGACTGTTTTTGTTTGTATTGGGATAATAAGAAAAAAGAAGTTACAGGAATTAATGGAAGTGGGAGAGCACCTAGTGAGTTATCTTTAGAGTTTTTACAAGAACAAGGGATAACAGATAGCTTACCACCCTTTAGTGTTCACACAGTAACAGTTCCTGGTGCTGCTGCAGGATGGGCAGACACTATAGAAAGATATGGAACAATGTCATTAAAAGAGGTTTTAGCTCCTGCTATCGAATTGGCTGAAGAAGGTTTTCCTGTTTCTCCAATAACTGCTTTTTTTTGGGATAGAGGTGTCACGCAATTAAAGAATGGGCCAAATGCAGAAGAGTTACTAATCAATGGAAGAGCACCAAGAGAAGGGGAAATAATGAAAAACCCCACATTAGCAAGCACATTTCGTGAATTAGCAGAACACGGAAAAGCGGGTTTTTACGAGGGTAGAATAGCTGAATCTATCATTGATCTATTACAATCTCTTGGAGGAGTGATGACTTTAGAGGACCTAAAAAATCATAGAAGTACATTTGACAAGCCTATCTCCGTAAATTATAGGGGAGTTGATATTTTTGAAATTCCGCCTAATGGACAAGGAATAACAGCTTTAATTGCATTAAATATTCTTGAAGAGTTCGATCTCACAAATATTCAACATTTATCTTCAGAATATTTTCATCTTCTTATTGAAATCATGAGAATTTCTTTTGCAGATACAAGGTGGTATGTAGCTGATCCTGATGTTGTTTCTGTTCCAACTTCTGAACTTCTCTCTAAAGAATATGCAATAGAAAGGAAAAAATTATTTAATCCAAAAAAAGCCACAATAGATGTTAAGAGAGGAACTCCTTTTTCCAGTTCAGATACAGTATATTTCTGCGTGGTTGATGGAGAAGGAAATGCCTGTAGTTTTATTAATTCGAATTATATGGGATTTGGAACAGGACTTATTCCAAAAAACTGTGGATTCACTCTGCAAAATAGAGGAGCTAATTTTTCTCTTGATCCAAAGCATCCAAATGCTTTAGCTCCAAACAAAAGACCATATCACACAATAATACCAGGAATGGCAATAAAGAACAGAGAATTATACGCCCCCTTTGGTGTTATGGGGGGTTTCATGCAACCTCAAGGTCACGTTCAGATATTAGTAAATATGATAGATTATGGCATGAATCCTCAACAAACACTAGATACACCCAGATTTTGCATCAGGGATGGAACAAGCAAGGGAAAAGTAGCTTTAGAAGAGAGTATAGATGTAACGGTAATGAGTGAATTAGCGAGAATGGGACACGAGGTTGTCCCAGTAACTGGCTGGGCAAGAGCTGTCTTTGGTAGAGGACAAATAATTAAGAGAGATCCTGAAACTGGAGTTCTTTGTGGAGGAACAGACCCTAGAGCAGACGGTACAGTTATTGCATGGTAAAAGAAGGACTTTAATAAATTAATTTGAAAAGACTAGAGATTTTACTACCACGGGAACAACCAAACCTCCTGCTTTAGGTTTGTCTATATCTATAAAATCTCCTTCTTCCACATCTATTTCATCAATAGAAACAATATTCTGTTTAACAGCTGTTTCTCTCACCATCACATTTCCTACAGAATTTGCTATATCTTTTTCAAAAACCAAGATAACTGGTAATTCATTCTCTATTGTCTTGGGAATTGCTTTTTCTATCCCTTTTACAAAAGTAGTTAAACCTGCATAAGAACCACCTATTGCGCCCTTGAAGAGCAATGCAACAACATCTTGGCCATCTATCTTATCAAACAGTTTATAACTTTTAATTATAGCTTTTGAAACAGTTTCAATACTTAACTGCTTTCCATTTAACTTTGGTTCGATTACAGGAATATTGTGTAAAGGTAGAATATCATTGTCAGAAACGTGTGTTGTAACACCAGAAACTTTGAGAGTATACTGTCCCGCACCTATTACTGTTGCTCTGATGAGCTCTTTAGGGGTATAAAGAGACAAGTTATGTTTTTTCACTAACTTTAGAATTTCAATACCCAAGTACTTACCAAGATCATTGTAATCTTCAGTTGTCCGTTCATAAATATATTCTGCCACGCCTCCAGAAAATGAATATTGATCAATTTCCTCTTCAAATGAAAGGGGATTAGTCATAAGCAAGTTTTGTGCAAGATTTGATGAATTTTTTTTGAAGAGGAGATCAAACAAACTTTCTGCGAGATATTTAGCTATTTTTTGCTTCGTTTCTTCAGAAATAGAAATTCCATAGTCAAACTTTATTCCAATTATTGGCTCAAGATGACGAATGGGTTCTTCTATTCGAATGATTCTATTCTCGGAGTCAAAAGCTAATAATCTTCCTCCCACATTTACACATGAAGCATCTACAACTTTACCATTGGAAACAACTGCAATATTAGATGTACCGCCACCAATATCAATATTAATAACATTTTTTTTATTTTCTTTTGAATACTTAACTGCTCCAGAACCCATAGCAGCAATAACGGATTCAAAATTGGGTCCTGCTGTAGCAGCAACAAATCGACCAGCTTTGTGTGCAAGAGCTTTTACTAAGTCTTCAGCATTGTGTTTTTTTGCGCTTTCACCAGTGATTATCACAGCTCCTGTGTCAATATCTTCTGGTTTAATATTTGCTTTTTTGTACTCTTCTTTAAGAAATTTGATGAGTTCAAAGTAGTCAATAGTTTGATTTTCAATATCAATTGGAGTAAGAATTATATTTCCTCTGTATAATATTTTTCTTTCTGTAACTTCGAATTTTAATCTTCCTTGTGGAGAATATACTTTCTCCAGCTTTAATAAAGAATACACAATGTGGCTTGTGGTAGTTCCTACATCGATCCCTAGACTTTTCAAGTATATAGGTTTGTGCTCCTCATCCATCCTAGTTCATAAAAAGGGATTCTACCTCTCTTTTAAATCTTTGTTTAAACGATAGATTACAAATGGATTTTATTGATTTTCAAAACACGCCCAAAAAAACAATAAACTTTAAAATGTCTAATAAAACACCTAATTTAGATTAGTGATGTCGCAATTAAATGTTGAAAAAACAGATTCATCTGAAGAAACTAAACTTGGTCCAAGAACAGAAAAAGAAGTTTGGCAAGATTGGGGAAAAAGTATTCTTTCATGGCTAACTGATAAAATTCATTCTCCAATGGGTGTTTGGTTTATCAGTATCTGGTTAGTGAGTATCATCACAATGGGAATCACAAATATATTAAGAGGAGAATCATTTTTCAAGGGACCTAGTTACTGGATAGGAACGTTTCTTACTTATGGTTTGAATGTTGGACAAGATCCTACGTACAGATTCATTGCTAAGCCAGTAATTAATTGGATTTTCGCTCCAATGGTTGTCATTACTTTAGGGATAACCCTATTTGTTTTACCAGATTGTGGATTCTTTAGAAATGGAGCTTTTCCAAAAGAAGAACTTGATTTCCAAAAAACATATATGTTTTTCAACACTGAAGTCTGGGGAAGCGATTTAGTTAACCCAAATCATCCAAAATGGACAGCAATGTATCTTTGGATAGTGTGGATGCCAGTAATTCTAGGAACTGCAATTGCGTCTATATACAATTTTATCGTATTTAAGAAAATCCAAAAAAGAAAAAGAGCTATTCCGAAACCAACTAACAGCTTACTATATAGCTTGATAGCATCTTTTATCGTTGGGATTGCAATGGCTCTAATGACAGGTAATATAGAGCTACGCTTTAGTGGAATCTTAAGATCAATATTCATTGAAAGAAAGACAAATAGCTTCTTTATTTACGGAACTCAATACAATCTAAGTGGTCAATATCATCCCATTGGTTTAGCATTAACAATGTGGTTGATTAATTTTATACCCTTTGCTATTGTTTATCTGATGTTTTTGATCACAATGAATATTGATAAAATATGGATAAATAGAGAAAAAATTATTGAAAATATAAAGACAAAAATAAAAAGAGAAAAAGTTGTTGATTTATTCCACGAGCAGCAAAAAATAAATCAAAACTAATTTCTACAAATTTTTTCTTTTTTTCAGTTAAAGTCATTTAAATGCTTATAAAGGAACAATACTGAGAAGAATTTTTATGTTAAATCAACTGTATTAAATGGAATAATATATAATTCAAAGAAAAATAAGTATAGTAGAAAGAAATAAATGAACACCAATACTAGTTTAAAAAACAAATTTGATTCAAGTAGTAAAACAAAAGTTGTTTTATTAGCGGAGGATTTAATAAAAATTTATAAAACAGGCGAAAGTGAAACACAAGCACTTAGAGGTGTTTCGCTGAAAGTTCATGAAGGAGAAAAAGTTTTTCTTATTGGTCCATCTGGAAGCGGAAAAACAACGTTAGTAAACATTCTAGCAGGAATTGATAAACCTACTTCTGGCAAAGTGTTTTGGGGAGATTTAAATGAAGATATCACAAGAAGCTCTCATGAAGAGATTATAAGAAATAGAAGAAATTATGTAGGAGTAATTTTTCAAGATTCAAAGCTTATACCACATTTAACAGTAGAAGAGAACATTAGATTAACTGCTCATTATGCTAATTTAGACTTTGAAGAGACAGAGAGAAGATTAGAATTTATCCTAAAATTTATGGGGATATGGGATAAGAGAAATAAAAAACAGAACAGACTGTCAGGAGGAGAACAAAAAAGAGCAGCAATTGCCTCCACTTTAATTACGAACCCTAGAATAATTATAGGAGACGAACCGACAGGCAATCTAGATATAGTAACGTCTAGTAAAATTCTGGACTTGTTGGATAAAATTAACGTAGAATTAAATGTTGCTCTACTAATAGTCACCCACTCACAACTCGTCGCACAAAGAGCTGATAGAATTATAGAATTTAGCGATGGAGTAATTCTAGCGCAGCATGGTAAGGATATACGTTTAAGAGAGCTAAAGCAAACCAGAGAATTAGAAATAGATAGACAAAATAGAATCCACATTCCACAATCAATTCTTGAAGAACTAAATAATCCAAAACATTTTACAATAAATTTAGAAAACAAAAAAATAGTCTTAAAACCCATATATCAACAAGAAGATGAAAATGAAAATAATAGCTAAAGCTAGAACTGCATTACATCATATATTTAAATCTAAAACAAAATCGTGAGAGAGTATCAAAATGAAAGAGGACAATAAAGTATTAAACAATAAAAAGGAAATAAAAAATCAAGCGAAAATTGAGAAAACGCAAATAAAAGCTAAATGGGATGTAATTTTACTTACAGGCTTTTTTTCATCGTTGTTATTTTTTATATTAGATGTAATAATAGTGCTCATTTTCATACTTGGTTTAAAGAGAGATGCAATATTAACTCTTGTAGCGTTTGAATATGTTTTATTAGGAGAAGTAGCAATTGTTGTAATATGGGGGGCTTGTATAGGAAATATAAAACAATCAGTTGTAATTCAAAAGGTAAAAGAAAAAATTACAAAGTCTGAAACAATAAACAAATTTACGATTAAAGAAGCTACTTTCAATGCCATTTCATACTATTTTGCTGGGCTATTTCTATTCATTTATCTGATTGTTCTTCATAAAATATTGCAAATTTTGGTTAAAATTGCATAAAAAGTAATAAGTAAAAAACTATGAATTTCAGTTAAAAATTTAAGAAAAACATGTTTAATTTAAATTTATCTGCTTATAATACCCAAAAAGTTTATTAAGTTTCTGTTGATTCTATAATTGCCTCCATTTATTTACTTTAGATGGAAAAAAAGGTGAAATAAAAAATGAATAAAAAAGCATTTTTAGGGATTGCACTGATATTTGTTGTTAGTGCATCAATGATCCCAGCATCCGCTGCAGAAGGAGACATTATACCTGCTTTCTATATTAACTTACTATCACCTAACACCAACCCTGCCAGAAATCAATGGGCTGCATTAATGGAAAACCAATTACCAAAAATAGGAATTGGTATAGCTTTCCATGAGTCCACTGGTTGGGGTAACATCATGCCTCGTACATGGGCTTATCCAGTTGGTGAAGAAGGTAAGTTTGACTACATCCCAACATATGAAGATGGTGGTTATGACATCCTTTTTGTAGGTTGGAGCTGGGGATTAGATTGGGATCCAACAGGTCTTTATGATTCAGCCAGTATTGTTCCTGCTGGAGACAATATGTACCAATACAGTAATCCTACTTTTGATGAAAAACTAGTAGAATATACTACTGAACTTGATGATACTGCTCGTATCGCTAAGGCTAAAGAATTACAAGCTATTCTCTATGATGATTTACCAGCAATTACACTCATCTATCCTAGAGAAGTATTTGGATTCTCTAAAGCTTTGAGTGGAATTGATACCCTATTATTAGGTACAAGTGCTCATCGTCCAGAAAACTGGAGAACAACAGAAGCTGATTCTACCATTACTTATGCACTTCCTGCTGAATTAACAGAATATAACATCTTTGTCCAAGAATCATATTATGATGCTCAATGGATGAGCTGTGTCTACTATGGTCTCTTCGGACGAAGTCAAGATGAACACTTAATGGTACCAGTTTTAGCTGACAGTTACACTGTTTCAGACGATAAATTGGTATTCACTGTTGATATTAGTCCTGATGCCTACTTCAGCAATGGAGATCCAGTAACTGCATATGATGTTGACTACACATATGAATTACACATGACCCCTGCAGTTGCATCCAGTTCTTATGGTTATCTAACAACCTTCTTTGAGGACAATGATTCAATTGTAGCTTTGGATGATGATACCGTTCAATTTACTTTGAAACAACCATATGCTTTCGCATTAGGTCTTCTAAGTTATGGTATAATCAACAAGAACTTAGTTCAAGCATACATTGATGAAAACGGTTATGACATGGGAGCTCTAGATACTGCTTTAGTTACTGGAGCAGGTCCATACATGCTAGACATTAATGACTATGACACAGCTACAAGCACTGTAACTCTACATCCCAATCCTCATTGGGCTTTAACAGATGATGATCTTGTTGAAAGTTTAATCTTCACATTCATATCTGGTAAAGATACAGCCATTGCTGCTCTCGCTGATGGAACAGTAGATATTGTTGACTCACAATACGCTCCTGTTGAATCAGATTATGAGGGAATTGATGCAAACGTTGTAGTTGCTAAAACTCCAGCTACACAAGAAATGGCTATTAACTTGAAGCACCCAATCATTGGTACTGGAGAACTCACTCCTGCTGGAACAGCTGATGCAGCAAAAAGCATCAGAAAAGCAATTAGCCATGCTGTTCCTCGTGACACCATCGTAACAGAAATTCTACAAGGTCTTGGAGCACCTGGTGTAAACCCAATGCCTGATGCTTCAGTAGGTTTTGACACCAGTTTAGAACCATACACCTATGATCTTGAATTAGCTAAATCTTTGATTGAAGCTGCTGGATACACATTAGAAACTGAAACAGCTGTTAAAACTGGAATCGCAGGATTAGTTTTCATTTCCTTCTTAGGTGTTGCTTCTTTAGTAGCATTAAGAAGATTTAGAAAATAAAATTAAATTTCTTTTTTTTTCTTTTTATTTATTGATAAAATGTTTTATCTGTAGGCTATTTGTACATTCTCTGAAATTGTGTTTAGCTTTTGTAACAATTCTTAGAAATATAGACCCTGAAAAATGAGAGGTTTACTAACTCTTTTATGGCTTTTTATTCTTTGGATTGTTTTTTAGCAAACTCACTTATTGGAAAAATTAGACCGAGTTCTATTAATAGAGTAAGCATCTTTTTGAAATTAACTACCTTGTAGGTTTTTTTAAGAGAAATTTGCTTTACCATTCTATTCTTAATCAGATAATTCAAACATTTTTCTACTGATTCATGATTGATTCCTGTCACTTCAGCTAGTTCATCAAGTGTCATTCCTTCTTCATACATACTGAGTGAAACACCTACAACGCCTAAATTTATTCTTTCCATTACTTCAGTTGGTAACATTTCAGAAAGATCTTTTTTTTCTTCAGTTTTTTCATCCATTTTAACTACACCTCACTTTTTAGTGAGAACTTTTTCAAAATAGGATTCTACGAGATGAGGAGGAATGCCAATATCTTTCAACTGTTTTTTGATTTCAAGCACATTATGCTCTTCTTTTAATTCCTTGTATTGGAAAGCTATAAATTCTCCATATTCCCAAGGATAAACTATCCATTTATCTGTTAAAGTAATGTAAAAATCTGGTACAATTACACTATGTTTTTTATAATGTAGTGTCGCAGTTTTGATAGATTTTGGCTCTTTTGATTTTATGTGTTCCACTGCAGCCTGAAGACTTTTTCCTGAATCAGCTACGTCATCTACTATCAATATTTTTTTATTTTTTACTTCAGCTGTTAGTTCTTGTGTTATAATTGGATTTTCTCTTACTTGTGAAGTATCTCGATAAAATTCTATTTTTATATTAGCGGTAAATTTATTTCCATAGAAATCAGAAAGCAATCGAGCTGGAATCCACCCACCACGAGCGATACCCACAATGATATCAGGAAATTCGTTAGCATTTATTAGTTTTTCAAACAAATAGTAACACATGTTGTATGCTTCATCCCAGCTTATTATTTCATACTGCAAAACTAGCACCTCAAGGATATATATCTGTTAAAGCTAATTTTTAAAAATATTGTTAAAGCTGCTACAGGTAGTGTCTAGTTTTCTTCCGACAAAATATTTGTGGGGACTCTAATAGTAAGATATGAAAACACAAAAACTATCTACTCTTTTTAAGAGATGCAGAGTCCCCAAAAAAATAATAATAAAAGCGATTTATGAATATATTGGTTCAAAGAATGGTTTGAGGACAGTAGCATGGAAGAATGGTTTAACGCATCAAACATTATGGTATTGGGTAAAGAAGTTCAGGCTCTTTAGGGAAAGTTTACATAGAGTTGTAGCAGAGAGAGGGGGAATGCCAGAGATTATAGTAGTAGATGAAACAGAGATTAAGACCTCTCAAGGCTCAATGTATATGTGGTTCGCGTTAGATCCTTACAACAAGACTTTACTGGGTTTTAGTATTACTAAAGGACGGAGTAATCTTGAATGTTTACTAACTTTCCGTTATTGGCTCAAATGTTGGGGTTTTAAGCCCCGTATTGTCGTTACAGATGCAGGAGTATGGTATCCTGTCTTACTTCGTCTCGGTATCAAAATCTCCGTTATCAAAGGTGGTTTACGCTCCTATATTGAACGTTTTAATGCTACTCTTAAGAGTTATCGTTGGTTTCATTCTATTCTCCACTGCACTTGTCCTATCCGTGCCGTCTATGGCTCTACTCATCTTTCTGGTTTTCTTACTCTCTTTATGCTCCATTATAATTTCGTTCGTCCTCATCAGAGCTTGGGACATCCTCCCCTTAGTTCCTTTTTACCTAGGAGGTGGTATAAAAACTAGACACTACCGCTGCTACAACCCCTTAATATTATAAAAGTATCTTAGAAAAGTATTTAATACGTGAATCTTATCTTTATTGAATAAACTTTTAGGTGATGATTTGTCATTCATAGAACATTTGAATTTAACAGAAGATGAAAAAAAGATATATGCGTTTTTACTTAACTTTGGAAATTTGACAGCGATAGAACTAGCTAATTTTGCAGGAAAGAATTTTCAGACTGTAATAAATGCTTTAAACTCTTTAATTGAAAAAGGAGCAGTTGGTGAAACTAAAGGATATATCAAGAAGTATTTTGCTAGAATCCCATTATCATATCTTGGAGAAAAGAGCTCAAATATTTCCAATCAAATCAACGAAAATCTTACTAAGGCCACTTCTTCTCTAACAAATGAAAAAGAAAAGCTCACAGAACTTGCAACCAAAACAAAAACTGTGATTTCAGAAGAAATTGAGCGCAAGAAAAAAAGTTTAGATTCACAGATGAATACAAAAAAAGATGAAATACATTCCAATATATCAGAAATTAAAGAAGAGGATTCAAACAAAATTGCAGAAATCCGATCTCAAATGGGAGAGGATATCAATTCTTTAAAGGATGAAATTACTTCAGAACTTAGAGATAGTACGGGAAAAGCTTTAGAATCAATTTCTACTTCAAAAAAATCAATAGCGGATTCAAAAACAGAACTCATAACAAACTTAGAAAATAATTCAGCAAAAATTATTGAGGAAACTGCAACTTCAGTCAAGACAAAAAGTGATGATATAAATAATGCAGTATCTAATCTTCAACCAAAATTAGAAGAATTGAAAGCTACCTATGTAAAAGAATTTGATGAAATTAGCAATATCACAAAAACAAACTTTGATCTAGCTAGATTAGATCTAAAGGAATTTAATGATAAACAAGCAACAAAAACTATTGATTATTCTCAAAACATAACAACAGAATTAGGTAAAACTCTAGACAATGCAACAGTGACAGTAAAAAGCCATTTAGATACGCTCAATAATAACTTGGAAAATTTGTTAAATACCAAGACTGAGGAAATGGTACTGAAAATTAAAGAAACCTTAGCATCCTTGAGCAATGAAATCGAAGCAATAAAAGGTGATCTTGTAGCAGAGATGGTACAACAAAAAAGTGCTGTTTTAGCATCTACATTACTGAAAATAAAAGATGAGCTAGCCATCAAATTCACAGAGTTCTCAAACGAAGAACAACGAAGGAAACAGGAATTTATGAGTGAGAAAGATATTTTTTCACAAAAATTAGATGCCTATTATAATGAGACTATAGATGAATTTACCAAGAAAATTGAAGAAATAAAAACTAACGCTGAACAGAAAGTCAGCAGCATTAATTCAAAAGCTTTGGCTGAATTTACTTCACTCTCTGAACAGATAGTGTCGATCTTGTCTGAACACCAAGAAACTTTTAGTAAGAAAATAAACGACATTAAAAGCACAATTAGTGAAGAATTAGAAAAAAATGCTAATGTAAACAATGAAACGTTATCTAACATTGAGAATATGCTTAAAGCCATTATTGAAACCAACTCAACAAAAATAGAAGACTTATACGAAAAAACAAAAACAACTATAGAAACACAAACAAAGATAATTCAGGAAGCAATTTTAAGCACAGTTGACAAAATAGTCAATGACACATTGGAAACAGCAAAAGCATTAGTTTCCATTTCAAAAGGCGAGATCGATAAAACAAAGAATTTCATCGAAGAGATGATAGAAAAGGAAATAGAAAACAGTTTTGGAATAATGGAAGAGACACATTCAAATCTCGAAAATCTAGCTAAAGAACTGATGAGTGTTTCTGTGAAGCTTGGTGAAGATTTTCAAACTTTAGAAGCAAAAACAACAGCAGTTAAAGAACCGGAAATAAATACAACTGCGATTATAGGTGTTGATGCAGTTGAAGAACACATAAAAGAGATATTGAAAAATGTACAAAGAAAGGGGACATTATTTGTACCAACAAAAAGGTCTGTTCCAGTAGAAGTCTTAAAAGCATTAAAAGGAACTGTGCAAATTACAGTAGTTACTAAAATTGACGAGGAGATGGACAAAGAGTGGATAAATGATTTGCTGAATAATACACAAGCAAACATCATGATCAGAACAATACGAGAAGGAGGATTAGGTGGAGGAATGGGAACAGATATGCCTGTAATCTATGCTGTAGAGAGAGACAGTTCTGAGGTGCTAGTAGCAATTGAAGATGAAACTACTAAAGAAGTAGTTGGGATACTATCAAACTCTACCGAATTTGCAAAAGTCCTATCATACACCATACTTAGCAATTACTTAAGCGGAGCAGCTTCCAGACAAATAAGGTAAAAAACCCTTTTTTTTATTCTTTTTTCGCAAAAAATGCTAATTTCAAGGTATGAATCACAGTTAGGTTTTTAGCGTAAAGATTATAAGCGAAAACAATTTTCCCTAGTTAACAACAAAGGTGAATAAAAAATGCCAACAGTAGTAGATGAATCATGTTGTGTAGGCTGTGGAGCTTGTGTAGATGTCTGCCCAGAGAACGTTTACGACCTTATAAATGACATTGCTGTTCCTGTTCGTAAAGAAGATTGCACAGACTGCGGCCTATGTATTGACGAATGTCCTTCAGAATGTATTGATTTTGAATAAAGCAATATCTTTGCTTTTTCTTTTTGTTTTTAAATGCTATTTTCTAAATTTTTAATTCGCACAGAAAAAAGAGATATTAAGTTTTAACCAAATTTTTTGTCACATCTCCCTCTATATTTACAATCCAAGCAAAATTCTCTTTCCCAAATTCTTTGAAAAAAGTCTACTAACTTCCATATTTCCAAATAGTCCTCAATAATCACACCAATTTCCCAATTTCTTGCTGTGTCCTCAACTTTTCCCATTCCTGTTCCAGTCAAGTTTCCAGAGCCTACATATGCTTTTTTCCCATCAACAATAAACACCTTTCCATGGCTTCTTGGACAATGAAAAATTAGGGAGGGATCATACTGTTCTATTTTCTTAACTAAAGTTGATTGTGTTGAATCCTTTCCGCTAATAATTCTTAAATCAATATCCTTACTCAATGCGATCAAAACTTCAGAGATACGATATGTTTTTTTTGAAATAATTTGTACTCTAAAATCACTGGATACCCCTGTCATTATCCACAGACTTTCTTTTGCTTTAAACGCTACTTTACGTAAAAACTCGTCATAAATTTCTTTATTTACTATTACAGAGTTAGACATTAATTACCTCATTGGCTTTAGTTTTTTAAACTCTGCTAAAAAAAGTCTAGTTATTAAATGTTTTATTAAACCTTAAATACTGAAACCACAGTTGTTGAATAATGGAAAATATCGAAGCTGTGTGTATCAAAATTCTCTCTCAAAAGGGAGGAGAAAATCCCCTCACTTCATTATTAGTTGAAATAAACAAAATTCAATATGTTCTTAATCTTTGGACTCCTTGGAATGAAATTGGTGATTACATTCAACCTTATACCAAGATACGTGCTTTTAACGTTGACAAGATAAAAAATAGTGACTCGATCTACTATTCTGCCGGAAAAAAGGCCATAGTTGTCGTAGATCCAGATATTCTAATTAATGCGTCTACAATTGGAAATATTTCCTATTGCCCAAGAAGTTATTACATCAGTGAAAAAATGGGAGATACTCTTTCTCCTTTATCTGCAATTAAAGGAACAATTGTTCATGTAGCTTTGAGTACAGCTATCGCTTCTGGAAACTCTCCCACGGAAGTATTATCTGATGTTATTGATTACTATTCAATCCAATTCGAGCAACTAGGTTACTCTCGAGAAAATATTGAAACAGAAGTCTACAAAATGGTTGAAGCACTAGATCAATTTATTAAAACTCTTCCCACAGAAACAATTCCCGAGTCACTCTTTTTCTCACCTTACTTAGGAATCAGAGGAAGAATTGATGTACTTGCAGAGCGTATTTACGAACTTAAAACAGCTAAACTTGGTACAGATGATGATGCACGATTTTCAGATATGATGCAAGTAACTCTTTATTCTTTTGGTTTAACAGATATGAAGGAAAGTATAGCACAAACAGATGGAACTGTTTTATATGTAGGTTCAGAAACTCTTCAACCAAAAGAAGTAAACATTAGTTGGGGAATCTTAAGATATGCTATTCAAATGCGTAATATTGCCTATAGAATCTCTTTTTTAGATTATATTCCTCCTATTCTTGGCGAAAACCAATCCAGAAAATGCAGTAAATGTTCAGTTCAAGTTATGTGTAGCCTTTTTTGCGCAGGGTTAAATCAATTTAGGAATTGTGAAATATGTAATCATTCTCATTTTTGCAGTAAAACAGTTTTATCTGAAAAAGAGCAAGAATATTTCAATAAATATAGTTACTTGTTGTCTCAGGAAAGGCTAGAAACAAACCGCAATTTAGCTGATTTGTGGAATCTTTCTCTAGAAGAGAGAGTAGAAAAAGGAAAAACTATAGTTAACTTAGTATTAAAAAATGAAATTTTAGAAAATGGAATAAGGACATTAGTTTTTTCTTGTAACAATCAGTCAGAGATAAGAGAAGGAGATGTTATCATCTTAAGTGACGGGGAAGTAATTTCCAATCCAATTAGTACAGGAACTGTGACTAACATTACATCAACATCTATAGAAATAGAAACAAAAGCTCATCCTGAAAAAGTTTCTGTAATTGATTTGTATTCTATTGATGTGGGATTTAATCGTCAACAAAGAGGATTATTCAACTTTATTTTTAAATCTAATAATTTTAAAGATATAATCTTGGGGCATAAACCTCCTGTTATAAAAAAAGTCAAAGGAAATTTTGTACCTAACAATTCTTCTCAAAATGAAGCTATCCAAAAGATTCTTGGTACTGAAAATTACTTATTGATTCAAGGCCCTGCAGGAACAGGAAAAACACATGTAATTGCCAAATCTGCAATTTTACTCGCTGATAAAAAAGAGAAGGTGCTTTTAACAGCTTATACAAATCGAGCTGTTGACAACATGTGTAAATATCTATTAGAAAATGGTTATCAAAATTTTGTTAGGTTAGGCTCTACGCATGCCACACAGAGAAAAATAAGAAAATACACTTTGTTTTCAATATTGAAGAAAAATAAAAATAAAAAAGTACTCGATCTTCTTGACGAATATCAAATAATTGTTGCCACAACATCCACTATTTCTTCACCAGTTTATTCTAATCTTGGAATACAAACAGTAATCGTTGATGAAGCAAGCCAGATGACTGAAACAACTCTGCTTTCTGCTTTAATAGAAGGTAAGAAATTTATTCTTGTTGGAGACCACAAGCAATTGCCCCCTGTTATTCAAAGTGTGCTGTGTAAAAACGAGGGGTTTGATATTTCATTATTTGAGAAATTGGCCAAATCTAATCCCCAATTTGTTCATTTACTAACAATCCAATTTAGAATGAATGAGAAAATAATGGAATTTTCAAACAAAAAGTTTTATGAGAACAAACTAGAATGTTTTGATAACCTAATTGCACTCCAAAACTTATATGACTTAGGAAATTTCGCAGGAGATTTTCAGCAATTTGAAAATAAGGCTATCTATGACCCAAAAATGCCTTTAGTATACGTTCAAGTAAATGGAAAATTCAATCCTGAAAAAAAACTGAATGCTATGGAAGCTGAAATTGTTGCTACAATAGCTAAAAACTTTTTGAGATTAGGAATAAGCACTGAACAAATTGGAGTTATTGCACCTTATCGAGGGCAAGTAGGTGAAATAAGAAGATATATACCAGGTGTTTCGGTCGATACTGTAGATAGGTTTCAAGGTTCTGACCGAGAGATTATAATTCTCTCATTAACAGAAACAAATATTCACGGTTTTAAGGGATTTTCAGATGAAAGAAGACTCAATGTTGCTATTACGCGGGCTAAAAAGAAACTGGTAGTAGTTGGAAACCCAAATCTTACTGAGGGAGAGTTAGGAGAGTACATTAGTTATCTAAGAGATAATGTAGAAAATGTTCAAGTTAAAGAGATAGAAGAAAGAGAGGAATTGATAGAAAAACAAATAAGAACGGTCATAGTTGCTGATTCCATATCAAAAGTTGCTTCATTTTTCAAAAAAGTTAAGGCAAAAGGAAAAGAATTATACAAATCAAAAGAAGAAATAAACAAATGTCCAATTTGTTTCCAACAAGTTTATGAGAATGCTATTCAATGTCCAATTTGTGAAAAACTTTATCATTACACTCACTTAATCCAATGGATTAAAGAAAAAGGAAGATGCCCTTACTGCAAAACATCTTTATCTATATATTCTGTCTATGCAGAAGAGTAAGGCGAAAAAATATAACTAATTAAAAAACTCATCTAGCGATGGTTGTTGCTTTTTATTCTTTTTTTGTTTCTTCTGCATCTCTTTCACTTTGGATTCCTTACTTTTTTGAGCTGTGGATTCAGTGTTTTTTTCTTTTTTCTTTTTCTTACTTTTTTTAACATTCAGTTCTTCAGTTTCTTCATCTCGCTTTTCTTCTTCAAAGTGTGAAATTAAAGGTGTTACTTTTGAAGGAGGAGACGAGAGAGTTACTTCTTTTGCAAAATCAACATACAATTCATCCATATATTCCAGAATTAACTTTGTTTGTTTAGCATTTTTTTCAGTTAAATAATCGATCTCATCTGCTTCAAGATTCAACCAAGTAGCTATTCCTGCAGCCATTTTTGCATCATTTTTAAAAATGGATCTCATGTATGGATAAATGTCTTGTTTAAATTGAGAAGAAGAGCAGTGAAATTTTGATTTGCTTTTTTTAATGATTGACGTGAGCTTAGCTTCTTTCATTCTTAATCTGCCAATTTTCGCCCAGTAGGAGGGAAAAGTATATCTGACTTGCTTATAGGGCGAAGTTTTCATTAATCCTACACTAGAAATAAATACAAAAAAATATTTCAGAAAAATCCAATTTTGAGTTAAATATGCTTGAGATAAATAGAAGTCTGCTTCCGCTATAAGTGAATACATATTATCTAATTCTTTTGGACTTTTAGCTTGCTTATAGCTGTGCTCGTCTACGTAATTTAACAACTCTCTGTAATCTACATCTAAGCCCTCAATAGCTTTTCTTGCTGATTCTAAGCTTTTTGCGTAATAAATTTTTGATAATGCTTGATTTAGTTTTTGTTCTTGATTTCTTTGGGAAAATTCAAATTTTACATCAACCGATAATGAATCTTTAAGAGCAATACTTTCTAAATCATTCAAAGCTGAACGTGCATCACCTGAGCTGTTTTTTGCGATGTCCAATAAAACTTCATCATCAATTGTAAGATTCTCTTTTTTAACAATACGCCTTAGTAACTCAATTATTTCATCAATTGTTAAATGATGAAATTCAACAATTTTCATGTGCCTTTTTACAGAACTTAACGATTTAGCTTCAACATCATTAGCTGTGGCAATGATGGGAATTTGAGTTCCCTTAATTGCTTTTTCTAAAGCTTTTCCTCCTCCTCTATCTTGATTTCCAAATAATCCATCAGCTTCATCAACAATGATCATTTTTCTAACTGTTCCACCTTGCAAAACTGTTCCTTCAGTGGAAGCCTTACCAACAAGTAATTCAACAGCTTTTTTATTTCTTTTATCACTTGCATTGACTTCAATATACTCATAATTATATTTTCTAGCTAAATATAAGGCTACGCTTGTTTTTCCTACTCCAGCAGGACCAACTAATAAAATAACTTTTTTCTTTTCTTGATTCCAATTTCGTAGCCATCTTTCAATTTCTTTTACTACAAGCTTATTTCCAACAAAATCATCAAGTACTTTGGGTCTATATTTCTCCACAAATGGTAAATTAAGAGATTCGGAACTCATAAGGCAAAATAGAATAAAAGTTTTAACTATAAAAAATATTCTCAAGAAGAGAATGGAGCTATTCTTTCTTATCTTTTATATCTTTGGTAAACAGCATTTTTCCTAGAATTCCTCCTATTCCTCCTCCGATAAGACCGATAATTCCTACAAAAATAAATGAACCTATAACTAGGGTAAAAAAAAACATAACAAAAAATAATAGAAAACCTGATATTCCAGCAATATTCCAATCAAAGGATACAGCCATTATTGAAAAAACAATATCTAGAAAAATAAATGATAAAGTTGCAGAAGTAGAACCAGCTCGTAATCCTCCTCTTGATACTAGACCTCCAGCGAAGGAGCCAACTAACCATATTCCAAGGATAAGAAAATATAACCCTGCGTTTCCAAATTTATTACCAATAGCAAACGATTGATCTATGTTCAATTCAGAAAACATTGGTAAAAAGCCGATAGGTAAATTAAACTTAAACGGAATAAAGAGGTTCACAATTAACAACATTAACAAAATTGTAAAAAAATGTCCTCCAAAACCATATCTGTCAACTAGATAATCATGAGCTTCAATTAATGGAACAATATCAATTGTAGGCCATAAAATGAACATAATTAATACTACTACAAGTGTGCAAGTCACAAAACCAATAAAAGATCTTACTATTCTTCGTCCAAACATCTTGTAAATATTGTCTCTTCTGTTATTTATTTCTTTGCAAAAAAACGAGAAATTATCTCCCAAAAATTTTTATCAGTATTAACTTTCTTTTAAGTATGGTTTTAATTGGACAAACATTACAAGCCTATAAAGGTCTAAGTACAGAACAACTCTTACTTTTTGTAAAGGCATTAGGTTTTGAATCTTGTGAAATAAATCCAGCAGGAACTTCTTTAAATAATGTAGAAAAAATAATCTCTAAAGTCGGAAAAATGAAGTTGACCTTTCATCTTCCTATACAAGGAATTGAAGGATATGATTTTTCGCAAGAAGATAAAGCTGACCAAATCAATAATGTTATTTCCCTCATAAATAACTATGGAGAAAAACTTAACCTTCTTCTAGCTGTTGTTCACCCCCCTGAAGGGAACGGTAATATTGAAGTTTTAGTGAAAAATCTAAAAAAATTAAATATTCCAATTGTTTTAGAAAATGTTGTATGGTACTCAAATGAGGAGTTTAAAGAAATTTATGAAAAACTTAAGATTGAACTAGGGGATCAATTGAAAGGCTGGTTATTTGATGTTGCTCATTCTTATTTGAGAAATGGGAGAAAACATTATTTAGATATTCTAGATTTACTTCCTTTTTCAGAATTAGAAGAGATACATCTATCAGACTGTTTAGAAGGAGAAGATTCTCACTATGCTTTCGGAGCAGGAATTCTCCCCATTGACGAGATATTAAGAGAAATTAAAGAAAGAGGGTATAATAAAATTATAGTAAATGAAATTGATGCACACCCTACAATTTGGGACGTAATTGATTCCTACAGAAAAGTGGCTAGAACATTTAAGAAAAAATTATATCGAAAGGTCACATTTAGACTAGCGATAACTAAGCCAATAATACAAGCAAAACTAAAGAAAAATAAGATAATTTAATTTTTATTTTTTTATTAGTGTTCAGTTGTTTTTTGAATTATTTTTAGAGAAACATCTATAAGCTTAAGATAAGAGTTCATTGCAGCACGAGCTGAAACACTGTCTTTTGCTTTAATTAATAGAAAAAGATCTTTTTTATCTCTATTAATAGAAGCAACAGCCCTATCAGTGACTAGATTTTTTGTTTCAATTTCTAAACTTGACGCAATAATTTTACACATATTTTCATCTTCAAAAGATATTTTTGAAGTAAACTCTATCTCATTAATCATTTTAGAACCACTTAATTTGCTGTCTCAATCTTTCGTGAAACTATCTTTATTTTCATTCTGGGTCCAACGGAGTTATTTTCTGAATCTAAAAATTCTATAAAAATTATCCGTTCATCTTTATCTATATAATCAGCATACATTGTTAAATAACTATTTCTTTCAAGGTCATCAATATTCTGTTCTGTAATATTAAATATCGTTCTCAATATTCTCTCTTCACTTATATCTATATTGGAGATCAAGATAAGATTGCTAGGTTGTCTAATTTTTTTTGCATGATAATCACGAGACAAAGTTAGCCCTCTAAGTTTAATTGCAAATGGAAGCTCCTCATGTTCAGAGCTTGATAAGTTGAAAACTCTCCAGAAATTTGGATTACCTTTAACTGAATTTATGACAACTGCAACTTCAAATCCTTCAGAATGTAATTTTGTTAAAGTAAAACTTAAGTTCTGCGTGCCTCTTGTAAATTTTTTAGAGCTTGGGATAACGCTTACAATGTCTTTAAGAAATGTTCTTGTTTTATTTGACGGATCACGTGATGTTGTAAAAGCTACTTTAGTCATACCTTTGTTAAATAACCTATACATAAAAAGATAATGATTTTAGGTAAAAATTGGAAAGTATAAAATAATGAAAAAATTTACTCTGAACTTTCTGCGATTCTTGTAATTCTTCTTAAAATACTTCTTCCTGCACTTGTTTGTGGTTCCCAAGCTCCGCCAGCTCTTTTTTCTCCACAAGAGGTACATACCCAAATTCCTAAACCATCACGCTTAAATGTGCGTTTTAAACACCTAGGGCATTTATATTTTGCTTTACTTCTATTTTCTACTTCTCTTACACGTTTTCGAATGGTACTTCCATAACGTGTTCCGAATCGTCCAGTTGAACCAACTTTTTTTGTACGAGCCATAGTAATCACGAAAGTTTTTCTTCTATATCCTTACTATCAAAAAAAAAAGTGTATTTTTTAACGTTTCGTTATTGAAGATTAAAAAAAGGGATTTAATTTCCCTTCTTCTTAAATTCCTCTATTGCTTTTAACAATTCTGCTCGATAGCTCTTTGAAACTTCAAGACATTCTTTAGCTATAGGAACAAGTTCATCAGGTTTTAAGACCCCTATTCCTCCTTTTTGAGCAGAAACAATGTGTTCTTCTTCATCAAATCCAAAAGTAATTCTGCAATCTGCAATTCTTTCTTCTTTTAATATTGGATCTATGATTCTATGTTTTCCTATTTTATAGCTAGTTACAGTTACAGGATAATGATCTAATTCAAGGACCTCTTTTTCGTCAAGGACTTCAGGTTCTCCTTCTTCATTTATTTTTACTTTAGGAATCTTTGTTGTAGATAATGCAGCTAAGGAAGCCAAGGTTGCAGCATCAATCAGATTCCCGTCAGCATTCAAAACATACATATCAATGAAGAGTATCCAAACATATTTTCCTGGTACAATACATAGCTTTGAGAGATCAATACAATGTGATTCTCTAATTGCTCTATCTGTAACTCGTGCTAATTCTATTGCATCGTCTCCTGGAGGACCAGATTCATAATATGGTGATGCAATAGGTGAAAGTTCTGCACTTGTTGTAATCACTCCAGAGTCTGGAGTATCTGGAAAAGGAGAACCTAGTGTTGCTTTTACACCAGCAATAATCTTTGTTTCACCTAGAGTTACTATAGCTGAACCTTCTGCTTTTGTTTCAACAAAATTCAACTCAAATTTAATTGGTCTATGTTCCTGTTTTTCTCTTCCTCCAATTCTCTTTCCTTGATCTAATAACGTTAAAATGTAATCTTTTTCTATTTCTGAAACAACATAATCATCTGACATTTTTATTCCTCCAAGTCATTTATTTCTTCATGCTCTGTTTCATCGTCCTCTGATTCAGTGGTATTAGTAGTTGTAGTATCATCATTTTCTTCAGGTTTTTCAGTTCCTAGACTGTTTAGTTCCTTTTCTAATTCTTTTTCATCTTCATCTAGCTCTTCATTCAGTTCTTCGGCTATGTCACTAACTAAATCTTGATGCTCATCAGTTTCAACTTCAGAGACTTCTTCAACTTCAGAGACTTCTTCAACTTCAGAGACTTCTTCAACTTCAGAGACTTCCTCAATTTCTATGGTTGTTTTTTCACCAGTCTTCTTTTCTTCAGTTTCTTCAGACGCAACAGCTTCATCAATAGCTGTTTCATCAACTGAAGCTTCGCTTTCAGCTAAAGATTGGCTTACAATTTCCATGGTATCCTCTTCTTCTGCTTCTTCCTCTTCTGGTTCTCCAGCAAATTCTGCTCTAATTTGAGCATATTTTTCTCTTAAAGCTTCCTTCTGAATTTCATATATTTGCTTAGCACCTTCAATTGCTAGTTTTACTGCTTCTTCAAATTGCTCAATTGTAAAAACTCCATCTAATTGCAAGAGAGAGATTTCGTCCAATGTTGCAGAATATCCAATTGGGATATCGCCAGAGCCTTTTTGATCTTCAATATCATGAAGATCCAATACTACTGTGTCATTTACCAACCCAGCTGCGACCCCTGAAATTATTCCTCGCATGGGGATACCAGCATCAGCCAAAGCTGTGCATGCGGCAGTTAAGCTTGCACACCTTGTTCCACCATCTGCTTGTAAAACTTGAATATAAATATCAATTGTCGTTCTTGGAAAATCCTTGGTAAGGATCACAGAATTTAAAGCATCTGATATGACTTTTGATATTTCTCTTTCCCTTCTTGAGGGAGCAGGGCTTTTTCTTTCAGCTACAGAAAAAGTCGACATTCTATAATAACACTGAACCAATGCTCTATCGGGTAAAGCTAAATGTTTTGGATGAAGTTCTCTTGGTCCATAAACTGCAGCTAGAATTTTATTATTTCCCATATATATGAGAGCACTACCATCAGCATTATTTAAAACACCTACTTCTATTTTCGTAGGACGAAGTTCATTAAATTTTCTTCCATCAGTTCTTTTTCCTGTTTTTTCATCAATTAATTTTACTGAACCATCACCGGCCATATAATCACCTTTTTGAGTTTAAAAATTCATTAATTCTATTCGTTAGATTTTGTGTATGAGCTTCTCGCTCAATTTTCTTAATTGCTTCAATAGCACGTAATTCGTCTTGAATTTTTTTTCCTTGAACCCATATTCTTCCGTTTTGCCCTGTTATAATTTGGCATCTTGTTAATCTTTTTATCATATTTATCATACTACCTTTCTTTCCTATCACTCTTGGAATATGAGCAGCTTCAATTTCTATTACTCTCCCTCCTTTTAATTTTCCAAGTCCACGCTCTTTGGTTGAAAGGTTAGGATCTTTTGTTCTATCAAAAGCAATTATTTTTGCTAAAACGATATCTCCAACATCGAAAATTTTTCTTGCGTCAGCCATTATTGGGTCAAAACGTTTTGTTACAGCATTCATACTTGTGAGAACACCAACATATGGAGAACCAATGTCTAGTATCCAGTTTGTTAATCCAACATCTATAACTAATCCAATTACTAGATCTCCTGCTCTTGGCAGATATTTACCTTTTAATGATTTTACAGAGATATAATCTCCTCGATCTCTAAATAATCCAACAACAGTAGCATAGTAATTGTTGTCTTGTCTTACGACTCCACTACCATACTTAAAATGACCGGTCGCAAGTTTATCTCCCGGTACAACTATGGCATGATTTTCAAAAAATATTTCATTCATATTTTTTCACAACTCCTAATAATAATTGTTTCTTTACACCATTTCTTTATTCGGATAATCGCTCTAACACTTTTACTTGCGATTTTCCTTTTGACTTTGTCATTATTTCATCTAAGAAGTCTGCTTGTAATCCAGCGGGTATTTGAATAACAGCAACTAGTGAACCGTCATCAAGCCATTCTTCCTGTAACAATTCTCCTTTACCGTGCAAAACTCCATAAATTGGTCCGGTATAGCTAGGAGGTATTTTTACAGCTAATTTTACAGTTTCTAGCCTAATTGGCATGACGGGTTTTAATAGTTTAATAATTTCATGAGCTTGATCTTTAACTGGTTCATTAAACTTTATATTCACTCCAAGATCCAAAATGGCTTTTTCTAATCGATCCTTTGGAATTGGGGTATTTGTACGAGGATTTATACAATGTAGATGAATATAATCAACAATTTCTGCTCTCTTTTCTTTTTGGATTTCTTGTCTTTGCTCTTGTGTGAGCTGTAAATTTCCTTCTTTAAGTATTTTTACTGCTATTTCCCGTTCTGTTAGATCTCCAAAAACAGCTATAATGTCATCTTCACTTGCTTTTTCTCCTCTTGAAAGATTTTCATAGACGGTATATGACTCAAAAATATCATCAACAGGAACATCTTCTCCTTGCCTAAACAACCAAGCAGGTTCAGGATTAACCAATAATTCAAACCTTCTACCATGTGTTTGCAATCGAACTATCGATTTTCCTCTCAAATCAATACGTCTATCAATAGTGCTGCCAGTATATCCATGACCCATTTTTTTCACACTCTAAAATGTCAAAGTTGAAATTTTCCTTTTTAATAAGATATTCAACACCTAATTTATAAGGCTTATTAAGATTGAGAATAAACAAATATTATATCAATACTTAAAAAAAGTAGAGGAACAGACACATAAATAAGAAAGTAGTTGAAATATATGCCTGAGGGTCCCGAAGTAGAATGTGTAAAAAATGCATTACAAAAACTTGTAGGTGAAAAAATCAAAAAAATAGGATTAACAGAGCAATCACAAAAATATAAGAAATATCAAGGAAAAAGTAAACAATTTGAATATTTTATTGGAAAAACTATCAGAAAAATCACTAGATATGGAAAATATCTTGTTTGGGAATTCGACTCCAAAAAAGTGATCCTTAATCATCTAGGGATGACAGGAATGTGGTATTTAAGTAATAATGGAGAGGATATAAAAAGTGCAACTCATCCTAAACTATTTATAGAAACAGTATCTGGAATCAATGCTGTTTTTAGTGATATTAGAAATTTTGGTCAATTAAGAATTTTTAACAATCTTTCGGAAATAAAGAAATATTCTCCCATAAAGGATCTTGGGATAGATGGATTAACTCTGCCCTTTCCAACTGAACTTTTTATTAAAAAATTAGATGAGAAAAAGTATGTGAATAAACAGATTGCTAACATTCTACTTGATCAGAAATTAGTTGCAGGAATAGGTAATATCTATAAATCTGAATCCTTACATCTAGCAAAAATAGATCCCCGTAAAATTGTAAAGAATCTTTCATTAGAAGAGAAAAAAAGATTAGCTAGTGCTATTTCACAAATACTTCAAAAGGCAGTAAAAAGTGGTGGAAGCTCAATAAGTACTTATAGATTGCCATCAGGAGAAGAAGGTAGTGGACAACAATGGCATCAGGTATATCGAAAGCAATATTGCGCAAACTGTAACTCAAAAATCGAAAAAATAATTCAAAACAAAAGAACAACATACTTTTGTCCAAAATGTCAAAAGTAATTTAGAAGTCCAAACCTAGACAATCACGAAGTTACTCCAAAACAGTTAAATCTGTAATAACAAAGTTAGTCTTAATGAGTCTGGAGAATTTAATAGAAATTGTTTCAAAAGAATTATCTGGTGAACGTGCAAAAAGATACACAGCAAAAGTTTCTAGCTATCATAGAATACAAGCTAGTTCAGGATTTTTTGATGCAATAGAATTTATAAGAAGTGAACTTGAGAGATTAGGAGATAAAAATTATAAAATTGAAGAATTTATCGCTGATGGGAAAAAAAATAATTATTCTTGGTATTCACCAATTTCTTGGGAAATTAACGATGGTTTTCTAAGAATGATAGAACCTGAAAATCTTTACTTATGTAGGTTTAATGAAACACCAGAAAGCATTGCAACACATTCAAAAGAAACAGATATTAAAGCAGAATTAGTTGATATTGAGGATGCAACCAATAAAGAACTCCTCAAAAAAGAAAATATTGAAGGGAAGATTGTATTAACAAGTGCCTCTGTTAAAAACATAAAAGAAAAAATTTACAAATTAGGTGCTCTAGGAGTAATAATTTATCCTTCAGAAAAACGAGCAGTGGGAAAAGAAAATTTAATTCAATATGTTGGATTGTGGCCAAATGAATCAGATGCGGAAATGACAACATTTGGTTTTTCAATATCTAGAAAACAAGCAATAATGCTGAAGAACTATCTTAAAAAAGAAAAAGTGCTTCTTCATGCAAAAATTGATTCTAAGCTTTATGCTGGAAAGCTCCACGTTTTGACAACAAAAATAGATGGAAATAGAGAAAGTGATGAAGAAATCGTTCTAATAGCCCACATTTGTCATCCCTACCCTTCTGCTAATGATAATGCATCAGGAAGTGGACTGCTATTAGAGATATATAGAACATTAAAAAAACTAATAGAAAAAAAGATTGTTGTTCCTAAAAGATCAATCAGATTTTTATGGGTACCAGAATTTAATGGAACAATTCCTTGGATAAAAAAACAAATAGAAAAAGGTACGTGGAATCCTGTTTTCTGCATTAATTTAGATATGGTAGGAGAACATCCAGGAATAATTGGAGAACCATTTACTGTAAGTCAATCAAGTGTTTCCACACCATTTTTTCTTAATGATTTAATAGCAGAATTAATAGAAAAATGCAAGGATAACCCATTATTAATTGAACAATCAGGTTGGAGCCACCCCTGGAATTGCAGAATGAAACCTTTTGCAGGAGGTTCTGATCACATCTTATTTACTGATGAACCAGTTAGAATTCCTTCTGTGATGTTTGGGCATGAAGACAGATTTTGGCATACAAACTTAGATACGATAGAGAAGGTTGATCCAACAGAACTAAAACGAGTTGGTGTCCTGGCAGCTTCTACAGTTTTGTCATCCTTAAATGAAACACAATTCAGTAATGAAATTCTATTATCATATCTTACAGGATTTCTTAACAGAAAAAGTCAAGTTATTAAATTTTTACAGACTGAATTAAAAAAATTACAGAAAAGAAGTAACAATAATCTTGAAATGAAAATATTAGAAAGAGTGGGTGATTCCTTTTTCTTTAATGAGAAAGAAAAGGTAAGAAGTATTAAAACCAATTTTAAAAATTTTAATAAAGAATTGTTGGATTTTATAGAGTCAGAGCTAAAACACACAAAAAATGAATTAAACAAATTAACATTAAAAAATAAGGTAGACAATAATTTTGAGATTGATGAATTGTACTTGAAAAAAGTTGAAAGAAGATGGGAAGGGCCATTTAACATTAGCGAGATTTTTTCTTTGTTAAACGAAGAGAAGAAAGAACAAGATATTCTCACAAAAGAAGAAAAAACCTTGATTAAGAAGTTTATTCAATCATCTTATTTTGGTGGTTCAGTTCTTGAACTAATAAATTTAATTAATAACGAGAGAACATTACTTAATATTTTAGTAGAGTATACTTTAACCTTTTACAATATTCCAGAGTTAAATGTAATAGAAAATTTCTTTAAATACCTAAAATCTAAGGAACTTATTAGATTAGTATAAAAACTAAGGAATGATTATATTCCTTAGCATTTTTTGAAACAACAGATTGAGTATAGAAGTAAAAGCATTGGATAGATTATCCACATAAGAGTTTTAAGATATATTATTTCAGAAACGAAATTATTTTAATATATGAAAGGTATACACCTTTAAGGAATTTAATTATATAGTTGGAGAAAAATAAAATGTCTAAAGATCAAATAAAAAGTTTAGTTAATTCAGTAGCTGTATTAAAAGAAATGGTAGAAAATATTGTCAAAGTCGTACAAAAAAGATTTGAAGAGTTTGAGAAAGAAATTACAGCAATAAAAAATGAACTCCAAGAGATCCGAACAGGAACTAGTGTAGAAAGTTCTTATGATTATACAGCATTAGAAAAGAAGTTAAACAAATTAGAAACTCGATTCGAAAAATTAAATGAAAAGTTCCTTCTATCAATCGCTGCAAAAACTGTTGAAAAAAGAGAAACAGAAGTAATTCCTAAAACTCCAGCAGTAGAACCTAAACCAGCACCACAAGTAACAACTCCAGTAGCAGAATCTAAACCAGCACCACAAGTAACAACTCCAGTAGCAGAATCTAAACCAGCACCACAAGTAACAACTCCAGTAGCAGAATCTAAACCAGCACCACAAGTAACAACTCCAGCAGCAGAATCTAAACCAGCACCACAAGTAACAACTCCAGTAGTAGAACCAAAACCAACTCCTCAAGTAACAACTCCAGCACCACAAGTAACAACACCGCCACCAGAACCAAAACCAACTCCTCAAGTAACAACTCCAGCACCACAAGTAACAACACCGCCACCAGAACCAAAACCAACTCCACAAGTAACAGCACCAGCTACAAAACCCGTCCCCTCTAGTGAGAGAGATGTTAGTCCAATAGCTAAAGAAGCGCCTAGTGCACCAATACCTGCTCCTCCAAAGCTTGAACAACCAACCTCACCTCAATCGTTTAGTCCATCACGCATTGACACTGTAGCAAGATCATTAGAAAAAAAAGAAACACCAAGTACAGCAGAGGAACCAGCTTCAGGAGACAAAGCTGAATTGCTAAAAGCGTTAAAGAAATTAGAAGAGTTATAATCTTTATTTTTTAAAGTAAAAATTATAATAAGAAAAAATTCTTTAATGCTTGAAAATCATTGTATTTAATGATTTTTCCTTTTATAATTTATCTATTAGCATTTGTTTTACCAGCATTAATTTCTCTAGCCATATTTCCAATTTTTATAAGAAAAATGTTATCTATAGGTAAATATGGGATTGATATTCACAAGAAAGAACAACCGAAAGTCGCCGAAATGGGGGGTATAGTTACTTTATCTGCAATAATTATTAGTTCAGTAATTCTAATATTATTGATTCAAGATCAGTCAATAAAATTAGAGATTATGATATTTACCATAACTTTAACTATTGCAGGAATTATAGGTATAGTTGATGATATTCGTCCATTAGGAGCGATTACAAAACCCATACTTTTATTATTTGCAGCATTACCAATAATAATTTCTGGATATTTTACTCCGCAACCAGTATTACCGTTTGTTGGAAAAACTAGGCTAACAATTGTTTATTATCTATTACTCCCATTTGTAATCTCTGTTACATCTAATGCGGTTAACATGATTGATGTTTATAATGGTTCTATGGCTTCAACTACAATAATTATTTTAATATGCATTTTTATCTCAAATGGAATAATAAATGGTTTCCAATTTACTACTCTTAGCACAACCAACATTTACATTTTAATTATGATAGCTGCAGCTTTTTCTTTTTGGATTTTCAATCGGTATCCTGCAAAAGTTTTTGCGGGAGATACTGGCAGTTTAATTTTTGGAGCATCACTTGGTGCAATAGCTGTACTAGGTAAGTTAGAAATAGTCGTTATTATTGCAATGATTCCTTTAATAATGAACTCTTTTGGAATAATAAGTAGTGTAAAAGGATTGAAAGAAAGAAGAGAAATTAAAGTACGTCCAACTTCGATGACTGAAGATTGGAAGCTTCAAGCAACAAGAGATTCCCAAGCCCCAATCACATTAGCAGGACTAGTATTACAAAAAGGGCCGCTACGTGAAGATGATGTAGTTAAAGCTTTTAATATCTTAGTCATCATCAGTGGATTTTTGTCCATAATTACAGCGATATTAATCTGGGTAACAGAAACTTTTTTGGTGAATTAAATGAAGTATTATAAAATAGTTCCAAGATTGAAGAATATAATAGGATTAGAATTTTTTGTCTTTATAAGTTTTTTAGCTATCTGTGAATTAATCAATATATTGATAGTGAATCTTGTTCCAAATACTAGTAATACATTCTGGGCTTTTGTATACGGAATTTTAGAAATAGGAGGAAGTGCAGTCCTAGTAGGAATTTGGTTGATAATTTGGTACGTTTTGACAAAAAAACTAATGAAAAATGATAACGAAACCGAATCTATAGAAGAGGAATAAAAACAGAAAGAAAAATAAATACATAAAAGTTATGAAGAAACTTTTTGTGATTCTAAAAGATATAATCTTTTCTTTAATGAATGATACTTTTTAGCAAATTCTAGGCTAGAGACTTCATAATCCTCAAACTGTTGTTCAAGTGCAAATAATTCATTCTCAACTTTTAATATTTCATCCTCAAGTAGTTTTGATTTCTCTTGAGCAATAACATTTTCAGAAACACTGCTTCTCTCTTTTCGCTCGATCTCTGCTAATTCCCTCTTTTTCTGTTCTAATATTCGAACTAATTGAGATTTTTGATTATTTAACATCGCAATTTCTGATGTTGGATCTTCCCATGTAGTTTCAGCATATGAAACCATTTTTGCTCTTACTCTTTGAAACAGACGCTTTACTTCTGCAATTACTTGAAAAATATGATAAGTTGGCCTCCACCGAGCTAACATTCTCATAGAAAGGATTCCATCTTCGACATTTGGATGTTCCATGGGAGTATTGACATAGATAGTTGGAGGAACATTTGGAAAATCATTAGGAATAACAATTTCTATTTCAGCATTTTTGGTGCCATTATAGGTTTGAACTGGAACAAAACCTTTCCATATTCTTAAATTGCCATCTTTAGGTTCAAAACCATAAGCTCTTTCATAAATAAATTGGGCCTCTCGACTTAGAATTTCATCGGAAATGGTCATATTTAATCAACGCTCCTTGAATCTAAATAGCGAATCCACTATAAATAGCTTCCTTTTTAACTTTAAAGAATTCTATTTTATTTACAATATCAAATATTTCATTTCTAAAACTTTGTTTTTGATAATAGCTAAATATTTTCTCAAAATTAGGTATCTCTAACTTTAAAAATAAAATAGTTTGAGTTAGATTCAAACAGTGGAAAAAATGAGAATCGCTATCATCGATATAGAAAAATGTAAACCTTCAAAGTGTGGCAAAGTGTGTTACAAATACTGCCCTCCAGTTAGAATGGGACAGGAAACTATTACATTTGATGGACCAGAAAATAAAGCAATAATACATGAAGAACTGTGTACTGGTTGTGGTATTTGCATTAAAAAATGTCCTTTCCATTGTATAAAGATCATAAATTTGCCTGAAGAGCTGGATGATCAAGTCACACACAGATATAGCATTAATGGCTTCAAATTACATCGACTACCAATGCCTGCATTTGGAAGTGTGATTGGATTAGTGGGTCAAAATGGTTCAGGAAAAACTACAACCCTTAATATTCTATCAGGAGAGTTAAAACCAAATCTTGGTAATTACGAGAATCCTCCTGAATGGGACGAAGTAATAGAACATTACAGAGGAACAATAATACAAGATTACTTTTCAAAGCTAGTAAATAAAGAATTAAGAGTAGTAAAAAAACCACAAAGCGTTGACAGACTACCAAGAGTAGTTAAAGGAAAAGTCTTCGAATTGTTGAAAAAAGTCGACGAAAGGGGAATTATAGACGAAATAAAAACAGAGTTTTCTTTAGAAAATGTATGGAACAGAGAGATTTCTAAACTTAGTGGAGGAGAACTTCAACGACTTGCGATTGCTGCCACAGTGGCAAGAGATGCTGATGTATACATGTTTGATGAACCAACAAGTTACTTAGATATAAATGAAAGAGTTCGTATTTCTAAATATATTAATGATATGCAAGCAGCAAATAGAACAATTATTGTAGTTGAACATGACTTAGCAATGCTGGATTATGTAAGTGAAAATATTCATATTTATTATGGACAAGCGGGAGCTTATGGAATTGTAAGTCAACCAATGAGTGTCCGTGAGGGAATAAATGTTTTCTTAGATGGCTATATACCCTCAGAAAACATGCGATTCAGAGATACAAGTATAGTTTTTAGAAAAGCTTCACTTGCTTCAACAAGCTTATCACATAGAATTGCAATTAGATATGGAGATATAACAAAAGAATTCGATACATTTAAACTACAAGTAAAAGGAGGAGAAATACATAAGGGAGAAGTTGTAGGAATAATAGGTCCGAATGGTATTGGTAAAACAACTTTTGTCAAGATACTAGCAGGAGTTCTAGAACCCACTACAATGTCTCAACCTGTTGAATTATTAAGTGAAATCCTTGAAATAGATAAGAAACAAGCAGATGATGAAGAGAGAAAAGTTATTGTTAGTCATAAACCCCAATACCTCTACACTGAATCAGAAGAAACAGTCGAAAGCTATCTAGGAAAAATAAGCCCTGAAATTTTTACGGGGGCATGGTTCAGAACAGAAATAGTTAGACCACTAGATATAGAGAAATTAAAAGATCAACCATTAAGTGAATTGTCAGGGGGAGAACTTCAAAGAGTCTCTATTGCAGCGTGTCTATCTAGAAAAGCACATTTATATCTGTTAGATGAACCATCAGCATATATTTCTGCAGAAGATAGAGTAAGCACTGCAAGAGTGATAAAAAGAGTAATCAGTCATTATGAAGCAACAGCACTAGTAGTAGAACACGATGTTATGATGCTTAATTTTCTAAGTGATAATCTCATTGTCTTTGACGGAACTCCAGGAAGAGAAGGAAAAAGCACTTCTATTATGTCTCTACAACAAGGAATGAATAAGTTTCTCAAAAAAATGGAAATAACTTTCAGACAAGACCCAAAAACCCTTCGACCACGCGTTAATAAGAAAGATTCTCAATTGGATAAAAAACAAAAAGCTGAAGGAAAATATTTTGTTGCTCTTTAAACCTTCACTTTTTATCTTTTAAATGATTAAACCATTCTGGAAGTTTAATTTCATCTATTGGTACACTATCTCCAGGTAAATATGGTTTGATATCCAACACTGGAGTTCCATCTATGGCATCAATTCTATCGATAAATATCTTATTTTCCTCTATTTTCAGAACTTTAACCTTAGTCAATCCAATAGGGTTAGGTCTAGCAGGACTACGACAAGCGAAAACTCCTGTTTCCACTTCCATATCGAGATTTGGAGGATGAGCTAACACTTGTGAACGATCTTTTGGTGTATCCCTCATTGAAATCCACCATAATACAAAAATATAATTGAAAAATTGGAGATGCCTTAATCCTGGAGAATAATGTTTAGACAATTCAATAAAACAAGAATCTTCTTCAACTCTAACTTTCCCAATTTGCTGTACTTTGAAATATGACATAATGTCACTTTTTTTCTCATTTCTTATCAAACTTTCTCTTTAAATTAAGATTATGACTATTTATCTGAAATGAGTATTACAAAAGTATATAGTAAAAAAAGACTATTCTAGTCTATTATTTTGAAAAAAGAATAGGAGACGGATTATTTGAAAATAACAAGTAACCAATATTTAAATGATAGATATGATATTAATCACAGCCAATCATTCAATGAAAAGCAAACTAAAGAAACACTTATTGTTTTTCAATGTGCAGAATGTGGAACAAACTATTTTTTTCCACCGACAAGATGTAAGCAAGCAAATTGCAAAAATATTCACTTTAAGCCTATTATAGTCTCAGGAATAGAAAAAGAAAAAATCTATAGCGGGTTTTAAATATACTTTTTAATTATAAAATTGAATAATTTTTTTGTTTCAGAGGTGTTGTAAAAATAAACATAAATAATAAGCTTTAAAATTTAACTTCAAAATTTGCATTAACAACGAGATGTCGAAAGGAATCGTTGGTGAGTATAATGGCAAAAAGTATGTACAGATATATCGGTGATTTTTGGAAGAAAAGAAACAGTCCAGAATTCAAGGAATTAATGCGAACAAGGATTATCGCATGGAGAAGAGAAGGAACACTTCAAAGAGTAGAAAGACCAACAAGAATAGATAGAGCAAGAGCTCTAGGCTATAAAGCAAAACAAGGATATATTGTTGTTCGTTCAAGAGTAAGAAGAGGAGGAAGAAGAAAGAAGCGACCTGTTCGAGGAAGAAAGTCAAGAAACTTAGGTGTAAACAAAATCACTCCAAAAAAGAGCATAAAATTAATTGCTGAAGAACGTGCTGCAAGAAAATATCCAAACTTAGAAGTTCTGAATAGCTATTGGGTTGGACAAGATGGAAGACACAAATGGTTTGAAATAATCATGGTTGATCCTCAACACCCAGCAATAGCAAAAGATCATCGAACTTCCTGGCTATCAGACTTTGAATACAGAGGAGACAAAAAATATTACTTAAAACGTGGTAACCAGAGAGGAAGAGTATTCAGAGGAAAAACTAGCGCAGGAAAGAAGATGAGAGGACAAAGGAAAAAAGGTAAAGGAACAGAAAAGAACAGACCTTCTTTAAGAAGACATCGCCGAAGAGGAAATTAAAGACCTTTTTTCTACTTTATCATTTTTTCTTTTAAACCAGTTAATTGAGGGAAACAATTGACCATTGAAATAAATAGAATTGAACTCATTATGTCAGTTCACGCAACTGAAAGCATGAAAAAAAATGACCAAGCCTTGACAAATATTATTTCTGAAGAGTTATTAAAAAAGAATAAAATAATTACTGAAGAATTTGAGGGAGGATATGGAAATCCAATAATCATAAAGAAAGTTGAACTAGCAAGAAAAAAAGACATAGAGGAATTTATTACTTTTTTCTCAGAAAGGTTGACTGAAGAAAGCAAGAAAAAACTTTTTTCAGAATTTGAAGAAAGATTTGATGAAAACAAAAATAGATTCTATATAAGAATAGAAAAAGAAGAAGCGTATAAAGGAATTTTAAAAACAGAAAATAGCCCAAGAAATGTAAAAATTGAGTTAAGACTAAAAACTTTTGATATCAATCCCGATTATAAAAAATTCCTAACAAACAAAGGAATATTAAAAGAGAATTAAAAAAGGAAATAATAGATAAAAACTTTAGAAAAAGTTAGACTTTGTCTATTCCTATCGTAATTTTGTGATTATCAAATTCCCAATCTTTGACAAATTCAGATTTGGCGGTACCAAAAGTAAGCTCGGTTGCTAGTGTTTCTTCCATTATATAATCCTTGAACTGAGTGATAGATTCTTTGCCAAAACCATCAGTGGTTATAGTTAGTTTTATTTTTTGTGTATATTCTAGATTCATATCTTTACGCATGGTTTGAATACGGCGTACAACATCACGAACATAACCTTCACGTCGTAATTCATCTGTAAGTTCGGTATTTAGAAGTATCTGGTAACTACCAACTTCTTGACCTTCAAATCCCTCACTAACCTTTATCTGATAGATTATATCATCAGGAGTGAGAACATAGTCGACACCGTCAACAGTTATTGTAACATTTTCTCCAGAACTAAATTTCTCCACATAACCGCGAGCAACAGAAGAATCGAGAGCTTCAAGATACTGCTTTATTTTAGAGATAGCACCTTTAACCTTCTTGGCAAGAACTTTGAAATTAGGTTTGAGAGTATAGCTTATCAGTTCCTCAGAACCTGTTTTTACAGTTAATTGTTTAACATTTAACTCTTCAAGTATTACTTTTTCATATTTTGTCAAGATAGGATCTTTCTCGTGGGGAGTTACTACTATAAGTTCAGATAAAGGTTGGCGCATCTTTATATTTGCACTAGAACGAAGGCTTCGTCCTGCAGTTACAATCTTCAACACTATATCCATTTCTGATGAAAGCTGCTCATTAACATATTCCTTTTTGAAGGCAGGAAAGTCACATAAATGAACGCTTTCTGGGGCAGAACTGTCAACATTAAGAACTAGATTCTGGTACATTCGTTCAGTTAAGAAGGGGATAAATGGAGCTAGAAGCTTAATTAAGGTAACTAAAACTTCGTAAGTAGTAGAATAAGCAGACTTTTTGTCTTTATCGAGTTCCTCTTTCCAGAAACGACGGCGAGATTGACGAAGATACCAGTTTGAAAAATTGTCTACAAAAGACTCGAAAGCTTTTACCGCTAAATGAACAGAAAGATCATCCATAGCCTTAGTAACTTTATCAACCAAATATTCTAATTCACTAAGTAACCAACGATCTAACTCCGGACGTTCAGAGAAGGAAACATTGAATTTAGAGGGAGAAAAGTTATCGACATTGGCATTGGAAACAAAGAATGAGTAACTATTCCACAAAGTAAGGATAAATTTACGCAAAGACTCTTGAACTAAACGATCAGAAAAGCGTGCATCACTCCAAGTAGGAGATGAGTAAAGATACCAACGTATAGCATCAGCTCCATGTACATTTATTATCTCCTCAGGAGCGATATAGTTACCCAAACGCTTACTAAGCTTACGACCAGTTTCATCTAAGATAAGACCCATAGTCAAGACAGACTTATAGGCAGAGGTGTCAAAAAGAAGGGTACTGATAGCCAAAAGACTGTAAAACCACCCTCTTGTCTGGTCAATAGCCTCGGTTATGAAATCAAACGGAAAATATTTCTTAAACATATCATTGGATTTTTCGAATGGGTAGTGGAATTGAGCAAAAGGTGCAGCTCCACTATCGTACCAGCAATCTATTACATAAGGTACTCTTTCTGCTTCTTCTTCACATTCTGGGCATTTGAATTTTATTTCATCCACCCATGGTCTATGTAAGTTAAAATCTTTTGCAAATTCTTTTCCATATAGTTCTCTTAATTCTGCTTTGCTTCCTACAAATGTTCTATGCCCATTTTTACATATCCATATTGGTAATGGTGTTCCCCAATATCTGTTTCTTGATAGCGCCCAATCTCTCACGTTCTCTATGAAATTCCCAAATCGTCCATGTTTCAAATATTCTGGTTTCCAGAATATCTTTTCGTTGTTTTCTATTAATTTTTCTTTCATTTTTGTCATTTCTATGTACCAAGTTGGTGTCGAGTAGTATAGTAGTGGCGAATCACATCTTGGGCAGAATGGATACGTATGTTTATATTTCTCTTTTTTCCATAACAGTCCTCTCTCTCTCAATTGTTCTATTATTTTTGGGTCAGCTTTTTTCACGTGTAATCCTTTAAAATCAGTTATTCTTTCATCAAATGTTCCATCTTCCAGCACTGGATTGAGAACTGGTAATTTGTATTTTCTTCCTGTTTCTGCGTCATCTTCTCCAAATGCTGGTGCAGAATGTACTATTCCTGTTCCTTCTGTTGTTGTTACATAATCAGCTAGTGTTACATAAAATGCTTTTTTCTTTGGTTTTATATATGGAAATAGTTGCTCATACTTTTTCTTTTCTAGTTCTTTTCCTTTGAATTTCTTTAATACTTTATATTCTTCTTTTAGAAGTACTTTTGCTCTTTCTTCTGCTAGTATCAATTTTTCTCCATTATACTCTATCCACACATAATCTATTTCTGGATGAGCTGTTAGACATACATTGCTTATTAAAGTCCATGGAGTTGTTGTCCAAGCTAGGAAATATGTGTCTTCAAAATCTTTGGCTTTAAACTTTACAAATATTGCAGGATCAGTTGTTTCTTTCATCCCTTGTCCTGCTTCGTGAGTAGATAATGGTGTTCCGCATCTTGTACAGTAAGGAACTACTTTATGTCCTAGATATATCAACCCTTTTTTCCATATTTCTTTTAATGACCACCATACGCTTTCTATGTAATTTTCATCTAGAGTTATATAGGGGTGGTCCATATCTAGCCAAAAGCCTATTCTGTTTGTCATATCTCGCCAAGCTTTTTCGTATTTGAACACACTCTCTTTGCATTCTTGGTTAAATTCTTTTATTCCATACTTTTCTATCTCGTTCTTATCTTTTATACCAAGGGCTTTTTCTACTTCTCTTTCAACTGGTAAACCGTGTGTATCCCAACCAGCTATTCTAGGTTGAACATCATAACCTTTCATTGTCTTATATCGTAAGAACACATCTTTAATAGAACGAGTTAATACGTGACCCATATGAGGTTGACCATTTGCTGTTGGAGGGCCTTCTAACCATCTGAACAGTTCTTTTCCTTTATTTTTCTCTCTTGATTTTTCAAATACTTTCTTTTCTTTCCAGAATTTTAGTACATTTTCTTCTTCTTTTGCAAACTCTTGTGTCGTTTTCACAGGTTCAAAAACGTTACCACTACTCATTCATTTTTCCTCTCCTAAAAAATTATTAGTAAATCTTCGATGGACTGCGCTAAGAGTACGTGTAAAAAATGTTTCCTTAGTGAATTTCGCGATCCATCCTTTTTTTTACCTCAACAGTCTATTTTTATCCTTTATTTTAAATCTTTCTTTTCTTCTTACCTTATATTTTACTTTGAAGTCAATTTTTCTCACTTTTCTAGAATTCTCACTTTTCCCTTATTTAGGAATTTATTCTATGCTTTTATCCTTACACATCAATTTTTTCAAACAAGCATTGTAAAATAATGAAAAAGTAAAAATTATTGGATCTTAGTTTTTCAAAAGTATAAGAATATAAAAAGCACTTTCATCCTTTTTTTAACGTATAAAAATACTTAATATTGTCGTAATTATCAACACTGTTACCCCAGCAACCACTAACCAAAACACTATATCAAACAGATAAATCATTTTTGGAACTTTTACTTTTTCCCATTTCCTTACTACAGTTTTGTTTAAATTCTTTTCTGAGCTCATTTTTCCACCTTTCTCCTTATTATCTATACCTTTCCTATTCCACTTTTCTCCCATTTCTGAAATTGTTCAAGTAAGTTTTCTATTTCCCCGGATACACCTTTTTTGTCTACGAAAACAGTTTTTCCTTTAATTCGTATATTGTCTGTTGGTAAATCTAGCAAAAACTTCTGCAATGCTAGTTCATCAGTAAATCCTAACAGTTCAGCCATTGTCTCTATTTCTATTTCTTCATATTTCATTAATATTTGTTCAAATTTTGCTTTTCTTTCTTCCTCTGTTAATTCCTTAATTATTTTTTCTCCTTTCTTCTTTATTTTGACAAATCTGTCTTCTTTTAGCTCGCCCTCTATTTTTCTTTTTTCTATTAGTGATTGAATTATAGCTCTTACTTCATCTTCTTCTATACCTGTGATTTCAGTTATTTTATTTACTTCTCTAACCATTTCAAGTTGAGTTAAAATTGTTTGTTCTTTTATTTGTCTCTGTATTTTTGGAATTTTCTTTTTTATATAATATCTTGAAAATGGACCTATGATTTTCATTTTATTCTTTTAATACTTGGTTGCTTTGACTATTTAATTTTTCTTAGAATTTTCTAATATTATTATAACAACAAGAGTAATGTTAAAAAGCTCCTTTCCTTTTTTTTATATGACTACATTATATGTAGTCGTTCGTGGCGATGACTTAACCGTCCCAGTCTGACTATTCAAATGATGACCCTACGACACAATGAGCCACATTAATTAGTTCTTTTCGCTTTTTGCAGCAGTTTACATTTCTTTTTTCGTAATTGTAACTTGTTAATTGAACATTCTCTTTTAAAAAAGCAATATTTAATTAATTATTCAGTATTTTTTTCTTTAATGAGTAACTCTTCTACTTTTCAAATTGTTATCCCTCAATCAGGACATCATGAACCAATTACTGTAATTAAGGAAATAAATAGATTAATTTTCACTGGAGATGCCTCAGGTAAAATTTGTATTTGGAATACATCTTTTGATTCTGAATTAGGTTTTATTAAAGCTCATTCCTCTTCTATTACTGATATTGAATGGTTCCCTTTTTCACCTTCTATTATCACATCATCACAGGGTTTAGATATTCGCTTATGGTCATGGGATAACTTTTCATTACTGCAATCGCAACAAGTTCATGGGTCCGTTGTTATTAACATTGACTTTCTTGGTGACTATATTATCACAGGAGGACGTGACAGATTACTAAAGAAATGGTCTTTTTCTGAGGGAAAATTTCATCTTGTAAAACAGGTTAAAATTCCTTATTTAGAAGAGTTTTTTGTTTTTGACGATAAAATTCTTATTTCTTGTTCTGACGGATCAATTTCTATTTACGATTCAGATTTTAACCCCTTATCTTATTTAACCTTGAAAAGAAATAAACTTGTATCTGCAATTAGGAAATCAGGAAAATACCTTTCTACATACAAGAAAGACCCTTATACTGTTATTGGACATTTGGAGGGTGTTCGAGGTCTTTCTGTTACTTGTTTCACTTTTGATGAAAAATTTCTTTATTTAGGACACTTCTATGGCATCATTACAGTATGGAAAAAGAAGGATTTCAAGCTTTCACATATTTTTGTTTCTCACGACAAAAATATTACGTCTATTCATATATTTAAAGGAAAAGTTGTAACAATTGCTCTTGATTCTAAGGTTGCAGTTTTTGATATAGCCAAAGAAAAACATCATTCCTATGAATTGCCTTATCGTCCTCTATGTTTAATTCAATTAAAAAATGAAAATTTTGTTATTGGGTTTGATAATGGTTTAATTGGAGTTTATGATAGTAATTTTAATGAAATCAAAAAAAGAGTTCCTGTTCAAAATATTAATTGTTGTTCAATTTCTCCTGAATTTATTTTAATAGGTACTAATAATGGGTATGTTAAACGATACACTATTCCAAATCTTGAAGAAATAGCACACTTCCATATTAATTCATCAATTCTAGGAATTTTCTACTATGATAGTATGATAGCTATTATTGATAGTGATAGTAATCTTAGAATATATGAAGCAAATTTAGCTTTTTCAGAGATTAAGCAATTATTAATTCCTTTGAGAAAAGAAGAACTAACACTACAAGGATATAATAGATACATTGTTTTGTCTCCCAATTTGATCTTTGATTTTGAAAAGATGGAAATTATGAAGGGAGAAGTCTCCTCTTCAACGAAAAAGAAATATTCAGAGTCAATAGTATACTCTTTTTCTTTTGAAACAGGAAATATTATTCTTAACATTGATGAAAATAAATTAAACATGTTTCTTGAAAAAGGAGACTACTCTGTCTATCCTGAAGGCATTTTGAGAAGTTTGAAAAAACTGATTCACAATGTTTCCTCACCTTTAAGACAGATTGGTGAATCTACTTGGATTAACATTGACATTCTTGAACAAGCAAGAAAACTCAGATGACTGCATCTTCGATTTCTTTAATAATCTAAACTATAACTCTTTGATATGCATAACATATTATTTATTACCCACAATAAACATAAATTCGAAGAAGCGTATGAAAAGGCTAAATTATTTAATATTAACTTGCAGTGGATTAACGTAGAGTACGAAGAAATTCAAGATGATAGTCTTGAAGAGATTGCTCGTTCAAGTTGTTTAAAAATCCTAGAACTTAGACCAGACTTAAAGGACAAATCTTTCTTCATTGAAGATGCTGGTTTGTTTATTGATTATCTGAAAGGTTTCCCTGGTCCTTATTCTTCATATGTATTCCGTACAATAGGTAATCATGGCATTCTAAAATTGCTTTATGATGTTCCAGATAATAAACGTTCTGCTTTTTTTAAGTCAGTGATAGCTTATTACAACGCTGGACAAATTGAACTGTTCTCAGGGATAGCTCAAGGCAAAATAATCAAAGAATTAAGAGGAACACAGGGATTTGGTTTTGATCCTATTTTTATGCCAGTAGGGAGTAACAAAACTTTCGCTCAAATGAATAAAGAATCAAAGAATTTAAAAGGACACAGAGGAAAAAGTCTTCAAGAACTCTTCACGTCCCTATCAAACCGCCTTCGTCTCTAAAAGATAGGTGATAAATTATGGCAAGAATGCATGCAAGAACAAAAGGAAAAGCTGGATCTACAAGACCTTATCGTAATGAAGCTCCAGATTGGTTGGAATATGATAAAGAATTTATCTTAAAGAAGATAGAAGAACTTAGAAGGCAAGGTTTACCATCTGCAATGATTGGTGTAATATTGAGAGATCAATATGGAGTTCCTTCAGTTAAAGAAGTGTTAGGAAAAAAACTCGTTAAAATCTTAGAAGAAAAAGATTTGAAACCAAAGTATCCTGAAGATTTAACCGCACTAGTACGTAAAGCTGTTAACATCCGAAGGCATTTGGAAGAAAATCCAAAGGACTTACATAATCGTAGAGGACTTATGTTAGTCGAATCTAAGATTAGACGATTAGTTAAATACTACAAGAGAAAAGGTGTATTTCCACCAAACTTCAAATATCAGCCAGATAAAGCTGGGTTATTGCTTTAGGAACCAATTTTTCCTTTCGATAGTCTTTTATTTTTCTTTTTTTATGTTCAATAAGTGGAAAAGATGAGTGAAGAGGTCACTGAAGAGATTTATACAAACTTAAAAAATATGGCAAAAGAATTTTCATCTCTAATCCAAAATACTCTTGGAACACATTTAATTTTAACAAATCCTACAATTGATGGGTTGTGTTCGTCATCAATTATATTTGACTTGTTATCAGATAAAAAAAGCGGAGTGCAAGTTTCTTTTAAAAAAACAACACGAAATTTACAGAAACTAAAAGAAAAAAAATTTGATAATATTTGGCTTATAAATTTTAAACTAACAAAAGAAGATATTGAGGTATTGAAAGAGAGCAATAAAACAATTTTTATTATAAATTATAGGATGAATAAAGAAGTTTTTTCAATGTTCAATAAGAATGAAATGATGCATGTCTTATCTTCAGTGTCTCTAAATTTAAATGAAAGATTCCTTACTTCATCAGGGTTATTATATTTTGTAGCAAAAGCATATAAAGAGGACTATTATAAATATGGAATTCAAGCTCTTTTAGGTGCTCTAGCTGAAGGGCAGATAGAAACATCAAATCAAGAGTTTATGGGTTTTAACAGATTTATTCTTAATGAATTAATAGATGCAAATATTCTTTCTCTTGTTCATGGTACTAGAATAAGGGGTAGAGAAACAAAACCTATTCATTTAGCTCTTATGCACTCAATTGACCCATACTTTCCAGGTTTAACTGGAAATGAGGAAGCTTGTACTGCTTTCATTTCTAGAATTGGAATAACAATGAAAGATCAAAATAATGAATGGAGAAAAATAAGTGATCTCACAAAAAAAGAGATGCAAACATTAAATGATGCTTTAATTTCACTAATTGTTAGCGAAGGTAAAAATGTTAATGACATAAGTAAACTTATTGGACCTATTTATGTTTTGAAAAATGAACAAAAAGAGACCTATACTAGAAACTTAGATGAGTTTTTACTCTTAATTGAGGGCGCTGTAAACCTTGAACTTTATGGTCTTGCTTTCGCTGTGCTATTAGGAAATAGAACATACCAATACAATCAAATTGTATATGAAATAGATAATTATTATGGAGAATCGAGCCAAATCATCGGTGAGATAGAGAATAATCAGATTACGTTAGAAGATAGAAAATATTTCACAGTAATCAAGGGGTTATCATCTCCAAACAACTATAATGTGTTGAAAAAACTTTGTCAAAGTGGAAAATTTGACCTTGATAAACCAATATTTTTCCTGTTTAAAAAACGAAAATACAGCGAAATCTTTGTTTACGAATCGTCTGTCCAAAAAATCAAAGGATATCTAATATATCCTATCTTTGCAAAGTTAAAAGAAGAGAAAATTATAGAAGAAATTTCCGATAAAGATGACTTTTTTACCATAAAAATACTAAACGATTCCTTAGATAAAGCTTATTCTGAAATTGAGAATAAAATGGATTATCACTATCACGGAGAAAAGCAATGATGCCATTGACACTAAATATAAACTGATTATCCAATGGAGGATATTATATATGAAAAAAGTAAATAAAACAAAAACAAAGATCACCATAATTTGTAAAGATTCTCAAACTGCAAAAATAATAAAAGAGTGTTTAGAACCAGAAAACGATATTTTAGGCAATCGAACTCAAATTACATCGATTCTGAGAGAGAATAATTTAGAGATAACTATTAATTCTACAGCTTCAATTTCGTCCTTAAGAAATACTATAGATGATATTTTTCATACTATAAGATTAACAGAGAGTGTTTTATTAAAGACAGAACGAGAGGCATAAAAGATTTGTAAGCATTCACAAGCTTTAAAATACCTTGCTCTGAATTGAAAATGTTCAGAAAATAGTGAGGAAAATCTGAAGTAATAGGAAGGTACAGCGATGTCATCAAGTAGTAGACGTAAAAGAGCACAAAGAAAAGTCGTTGATAAGTTTAAATTAAAATCTTGGTATCAAGTACAAGCAGCGCCATATATCACAGATCAGGTTTTAGGAGAAACCATAGCAGATGATCCACAAAAACTATATGGCCGAGTCATTGAAATGGCTAAATTGGGGATACTAGATGATATTATTGCAGATTTAAATTTAAAGGTTAGATTCAAAATTGTTAATGTCGAAGGTACAGTCTGTAGGACAGAATTTGTTGGACACGAAATCTCTAAAGAACAAATTCGTTCTCTTATCAGGAGAAATCGTAGTAGAGTAGAAAGCATACAAAATGTTACTACAAAAGACAAAGCTAAACTCAGGATTAGTACCATTATTGTTACTCCAATGAGATGTGGAACAAGCACACAAAAAGTAATAAGAAAAGCAATACAAGAGTATATTGATAAGAAAGCTAAAGAAGAAACTTTTCAAACATTTGCTTTAAACTTAGTAAATAGAAGCATAGCTTCAGAAGTTGAAGCAATTGTAAATAAGATTTATCCAACTATTCTTGTAGAAATTAGAAAAAGCAAGGTATTAGCTTTTCCAGGTGGAAAAACATTAGATAAGATTATTTCCGCCTAGTTTTATATTTATTTATTATTTTGTTTCTTTTTCATTAAGTTAATTTTTATTCAACTGACTTTTCTAAATAAATCAGTAATGTCAACTTTTAAAAATAAACTTGTATCATCTGACAATAGTAAAGGAAAAGGTGAATACTAACTTTGTCCCAAGCACTAGAATTCAAATTAAATATTGGAGATAAAAAGGGTAAAGCTTATGTTAAAATTGTCAAAGAAGAACAGGCTAATGCATTAATTGGTTATAAAATCGGACAAACAGTTCAAGGAAGCCTTATTGGATTAGAGGACTGGACTTTTATTATAACTGGTGGAAGTGATAGATCAGGGTTCCCCATGAGAAAAAGTGTAGATGGTCCTGGAAGAAAAAAACATCTTCTACGTGGTGGTGTAGGATATCACCCTCCTCGTAAAGGAAGAAGAGCTCGAAAGAGTGTTCGAGGAAATACAATTTCAGAAGCAATTTACCAAATTAACCTTAAGGTGGAAAAAGAAGGGAAAAAGCCTTTAGAAGAGCTTATAGGTGAAACCTCTTCATAATTTTTACCGAAACACTATTTTAATTACAATTTTTTAGTTCTGAAAAAACTTATATTTTTACAAAAATTTGAGCTAAATAATGAAAAAAAGAGATTCTTGGAATGAATATTTCTTAAAAATCGCTGACTTAGTATCAACGAGATCTACGTCTCCTCATAGAAGGGTAGGTGCAGTACTAGTTAAAGACACACGGATTATCGCCACAGGTTATAACGGTACCCCAAGGGGTTTTCCACATGAAATAGACACGGGCTGCCCTCGTGAAGAATTAAAACGTCAAGGAAAAATTAAATCAGGAGAGAGATATGAACTTTGTTCAGAAGTGCATGCAGAAATAAATGCAATTATCCAATGCGCATTATATGGAGTATCATGTGAAAATGCAACTTTATATTGCTCTACTGTTCCTTGTAAACTTTGTGCTCGTGCATTAGTGAATGCAAAAATAAAGGAAGTTTTTGTTTTAGAGGATAACATGGGGGTAGACGGTCGAGACATTCTAAAAACAGCTAATATCCCAGTATATGTTTTAGAAAAAGAAAAGTTTAAGCAACTTGTTTAAATGAAGTTAAACACTTATTCAATTGCACTTTTTGCTTTTTTTATTGTTCCTGAAATATAAACGGGGAATATTATTACTGGAATAGAATTAATTTCGTTAATCAAGGCCATTGTTATAAGAGTGTTTTTAAGTGATTTTTGAGTACAACGCAACAATCCTTTTCCATCTTGTTCTCTATATTCTTCAAAAAAAAGACCAGCTTCAGTTGTTTTAGTAATTCCAAACAAGAGCTGATATTTTTGCCAAAATATCCTCTTAATGTCAGATAACTTTAATACTTCTTTTGCAATGGTTTTATAAACAATGTATCTGTCACGTATATTATCAATCATTTTTCTCACCTACTATTTCAACCCCATCAAAAACATATTTTTCACTTAGTCTAGTTAAGTTTGAAATAAGAATTGTTAATTGTTCATTAAAAACTGCATTTTTTGATTTATTAAAGGGTATTCCAATTAATTCTCCAAGATAGCGTAATTGTTGCGATGTTCTTAGATGATAAGGTGTCATTGGTCTAACTGTAAGAATAAACTTATTTTTTTTGGCTATCAAATTTGTAATTTTTTTTGCTGAACGTATAGTCAAACTTAATTGTTTTGTATCGTTAGATTGAATTAAATGGTCTAAACATAATTCAAAGGTCATATTATGTTGTTTCGCTAGCGATATCAGTCCTTCATCAACTGCTTTTTTATTGGAAATATCTATCGTCAAATAGTCGACTCTTCGATCATGGGTAGCCCACTTCGCTACCTCCAAATTATTACAAAAAACACTAATAATTTCAAACTTTTTTCGATATTTATTTAGTTCATTTTTTAAATTAACTATAGACTCTCCTCTCAAAGTTTTTCTAGAGAAAAGGAAAGTAGTATTTGGGGAGTTTCTTATTTCTTTAACAGCGCATTTTATTCTATCGTCATCTGTTTCACATTCTTGAATTTGTGAGAATATTGATGAGATGGCTTTTACTTTTTCACGTGAATCTTTTATTTTCTCTTGTATAAACTGATCAATCTTTTTTCTCTCATAATTTTCTATGCCCAAGAGCTTAATACCTAGTTTTTTAGAAAAAACAATGAATTCTAGCAATCTATCGTTATCTTTTACCTCAATAAAATTTTCACATGATAGAATTGAGAGTTTATTTTTTGTCTCACCAATTAACATTTTTTCATAACCATATAATCAAAAACTTCAGAATTCAAAAACGTTTTTTTAGACTAAAATTCAAAAAAAATAAGCCAACCTAAATAGCTAACCAATTAATTTATAAGTAGTATATTGATTTCCATCAAGAAGTAACCTCAATTAAGAATGGTGATATAAATATGAGTATTTATCAAACATTTTGGAAAGATAAAAGAAATCGTACTGCACTAGTATCCTCTATTATAGCTATTGCAATGCTCATTTTAGTCATTTTCCTAGCATCTTTAAAGCAGGACTTTGTCCCTGATTGGTTAAAGTGGATGTATACACCTGGAGAATATAATATTGGTTTGACAATTATTACTTTTGTTTGCTTGGCAATCCTTTATTTATTTACATTAATAGCCATTGCAACAATAAATGAAATAAGAGCAAACCTACCAGGTTGGGGAAGTATCATTTTAAGTACGATTATTACATTTCTCATTGGAATAATGGCCACATTCATAAAACCTGAAGAAGCAGAAAAATACTGGAATTATACAGCAGGAATGAGATGGACAATTTTTGGTTCTTTGTTTGCATTTGTAATTTTAAGCGTAGTTTACTTGTTTTTCACAGAAACCCCAGAAGAAACAAACTAACATTTTTCTTATTTTTTTGTCGCTTATTATTATTAAATCAGAATTTAGTATCATTTTTCATTAAATAATTACTCATTAAAAAAATAAACTTCAGGCGTTTATTTATGGAGGTTAAGCGTTTACTTCACTTAATACTATTTCTTTTATTTCTGGAATCTCTTTTAATATAAGTTTAATTTCTTCAGCTGTTTTGCTTAAATCTTTCTTCTGGAAAAACCCTTCCCAAAGACACTTATTCTCCATAAGGCATAAGCCAGTGCTATAAATAACTTTACTTGCAAATTCTGAGATTTTAGTCATGACCTTTGCTACAATCTCTGGTGTGAGTGGATATATCGAAATGGATAGTCTAAGTATTGAACTAGTTACAGGGAAAAAGTATAATGCTCTTGCATTTTTTGCATATATACTTAAGATTGGTCCATCTTTAGTCATTTTAGATAGTTCTTCTTTTATATCCTCTGAAATTTCAACATCCATCGCATTCTCGTAAACTTTTGAATATGTCAACATAGATGTTTTGTTCATAGAAATCACTTTTTAGATATTCAAGCTAACATAACATGAACTAGTTATTAACTTTAATGCTGTTAAAAACTATTAATTTCCATATATTAGTTTTTCTTTTTTTTTAATGAAATCTTTTTTTAATTCTTCTAGTATAATCACCCAATTGTTTAAAAATAATTTTGAAAGAAGTAATACGGTTAAAATGAATTTCGCTATAATTAATGGAGTAATATATACTGTCAATAAAAAAAATGCAGTTATTAAAAATGGTACAATTCTTGTAAAAGACGGTAAAATAGAAAAAATATCTCCTGAAATAATAAAGCCAGAAGGATATGAAGTAATTGATGCCGCAGGAGGACACATTCTTCCTGGTTTCATTGATTCTCACACTCATCAAGGGCTATTTGATGGTTCTGTAGGTTGGGCTGGTTTTGATGGAAATGAAATGACTGACCCTGCAACGCCTTATGTAAGAGCTATTGATGCTATTAATCCTGAGGATCCAGCATTAGTTGAAGCAAGAATTGGTGGAGTTACCACTATTCAAACAGGTCCAGGATCAGGAAATGTAATAGGGGGAACGGATACTATTATTAAAACTTGGTCTGAAAGCAAAATAATAGATGATATGATATTAAAGGAACCATCGTGTTTAAAGTCAGCCCTAGGTGAAAACCCAAAAAGAGTCTATGGGACAGATAAGAAACTTCCTTCAACAAGAATGGGAAATGCTGCAGTATTTAGAAAAGCTTTTGTTGAAGCTCAAAACTATGCTAAAAAATGGGAAGAATATGAAACAAAGAAGAAGCTTGCTCTTGAAAAAGGAGATAAGGACAAAATACCTTCTGAACCTGAACGAGACATAGGCAAAGAGGTACTTGTGAAAGTATTACGTAAAGAAATTCCTTTAAACATGCATTGCCATCAAGCAAACGATATTGTCACAGCAATTAGGTTAGCTGAAGAATTTGATATAAACCTTGTCTTAATTCACGCTACTGAAGGACATAAGATTGCAGATTACATTGCAAAGAAAGGAGTATCAGCTTCTGTCGGACCTTCATTAGTGGGTTTTGAGAAAGTAGAACTTAGAGATATAACATTTAAAACACCAGCTATTCTTTGGAAAGCTGGAGTAAAAATTTCAATACAAAGTGATTCATTTACAAGACTATGCTATTTTCCGATTTTGCCATGTATGGCTATAAAAGAAGGATTACCAGTGGATGAAGCATTAAGAGCTGTTACAATAAATGCTGCAGAGATGATAGGTGTTAGTGATCGAATTGGTAGTTTAGAGGAAGGAAAAGATGCTGACCTTGTAATTTGGTCTGATCATCCTCTAAAGAATTTCTATGCTCAAAACAAACTTACCATGATTAATGGAAGTATAGCCTACAAAAAAGAAGAGTAAGTATTAATTAAGCTCGTTCATAATAACCTGGAGTTCTATGAGGACCAAAAGATTCTAGTCCCTCTTCTTTCAATTGCAACAATAACTCCTCTTTCTCTTTTTCTGATATTTCATTTCTTTTAAACAAAAAATTAATTATCTCTATTGCCTCATCAACTGTCTTGCATCGACATATAAAATCTACAACTCCTGGCTCATAACCTCTGAATTTTCTTATTTTTTTTGTTCCTTTGCTTGTTCTTGCCTCGTGTTCAGCTAGAATCTGTTCACTTTCTTTTAGTTCTCTATAAATTGCTGGAAAAAATTCTTTGATGTTTTCCTCCAAATCTCCAGAGTTAGCTTTTTTTTGCTTATCTTCCATAATTAAAGATAAAATTTACTAATTAAAAGACTTATGATTTATAATTTTGAAGTTTAATTTCTAATATTGACGATTTAAACTTTGTTTTTTTGAAACTTAATTAACAGTGAGATCTACTGCAATATGCGCGATATTTGGCGATAAAGAGCGTATTTTTCTTGTAAATTGTATACTAATTTTATTTGTTAAGCTATTTTCTCTAACTACCTTCTCCAATCTTTCTTTAGCAATCTTTTCAATATCATTTTTATTTTCCTTTTTTCCTATATATCCAGAAATTTGCCAGTGTATAGTCCCCTTTTCATCAGACAAAGCTTTTATTGCTAACGAAAGAGCTCTGTCAGCGAGCATTGGAAGAGGTAAAATTATTCTATCAGCATAATTGATAAATTGTTTTTTCACTATTTCAAAAGCATCTCCTAAGTAAGGAATTACATTATTTTTACATTTATTAGCTTCAATATTTTTGATCATATACTGATAAGCAACAGGATTTAACTCGATACTATGAATCACTGAAGAAGGCTTTTTTCTTGCTATGCAAATAGAAAAAGGTCCAACCCCTGAAAAAAAGTTTATTATTTTCTCATTTTCCTGCACCTTGCTTGCAATACGTTGCCTTTCAAAGCTTAGCCTAGGGGAGAAGAATACTTTTGCCGGATTGAGATAAAATTTGCAACCATATTCTCTATGAATTGTATCAAATTTTTTTTCTCCCATAAAGTATCTTAAAGAGGGAACTCTTTCTTCATTGGAGACTTTATTAGTTTGCAAGAGAACTGTTCGTATATACTTTTTTTTTGATAATTGCTCTTCTGCAAATCTTTTTAAGTCTTTTAAATTCCCCTTTGACCTAATAATTAGTATATGACCTATTTGCTCAGAAATAACATTCATAGTTTCTTGTAAAATGTATTACAGAATAGTTTAAAATCTTAATTGTATATTAACCAATAATGAAAAGAGTTTTTGTTATTGGAGTAGGTCTAACTAAGTTTGGAAAGCATGAACACTTAAGTACAAGAGATCTTTTTTTTCATGCTTCAAAAAAAGCCATCGCAGATGCAAAAATAGATATTAACGATGTAGATGGGATATACTTTGGTAATCTCTCTTCTGACAGATTTGAACATCAAGCACATACAGCAGCAATTAATGCTTCAAATTTTTCCTCACGTAATTTTCCTTCTACAAGGATAGAAGACGCTTGTGCTTCTGGAGGAGTAGCGGTAGCTCAAGCATATTTAGCGATAAAATCGGGTCTTCACGACACAATTCTTGTAGGCGGAGCAGAAAAGATGACAAATCTAAGTACTCCAGAAGTTACAGATGTTTTAGGTACATGTGCAGATAATATTTTTGAACTCCCACACGGTATAACATTTCCTGGATTATATGCGTTAATGGCCAGAGCTCATATGCATAAGTACGGAACTACAAAGGAGCATTTGTCAATGGTTGCTGTAAAGAATCACTTTAACGCTTTAAAGAATCCTTATGCTCAATTTCACAAAGAAATAACTTTAGAAAAAGCGATGAACTCTGTAATTGTTTCAGACCCATTAAATTTGTATGATTGTTCGCCCATCACTGACGGAGGTGCTGCACTTATATTAACTACAGAGGAAAAAATAAAAAATCTTGACGTCACACCCGTAGAAATTGTAGGTGTGGGGCAAGCTTCTGATTCTATTAGTTTAGCGAACAGAAAATCACTTACAAGCATTGAAGCAAACAAAATTGCATCAAAACGAGCTTATAATATGGCTGAAATTACTCCAAAAAACATAGATGTTGCAGAAGTACATGATTGTTTTACGATTGCGGAAATAATTACCACTGAAGATTTAGGCTTTTTTGAAGAAGGAAAAGGAGGAAAAGCGGTTGAGGAAGGGATAACGTCTATAGATGGAGATTTACCAATAAATACAGACGGGGGATTAAAAGCCAAAGGTCATCCTATTGGAGCTACAGGAGTTGCTCAGATAATTGAACTAGTTCACCAGATCAGAGGAACAGCAGGAGATAGGCAATTAAATGGAGTAAAATACGGACTTGCTCAAAACATGGGCGGTTCTGGGGCAACTAGCGTGGTACATATTCTTAAGGAGGTTGATTAAAGTGGATTCAATTCTAAATAGTTTTATTGACGGACTAAAAAACGAGAAAATTCTATACAATCGGTGCAATCAGTGTGAAAAAGATTTTCTTCCACCAGCATACCATTGTCCCACTTGTGGTAACGACAAACTAGAAATTAAGGAGGCCAAAAAAGAAGGCACAATCGAAACCTTTACTGTTGTTCATGTTGCTCCAACAGATTTTATTGAAGAAGCCCCATATATCGTAGGGATAGTTCAACTCAATAATAATCTAAGAATAATGGCGCGTATTAAAACTACACAAATTGAGAATATAAGAATAGGAGACAAAGTAAAAGCGGCATTTGATAAAAACAAGCAAGATGTGTCTATTCTTTTCTTTACTTTTTAGTTTTTTATATTTCTCCTACAAGTTTCAATTGTTTTTTTCCAACTAACGTAATGCACAAAATCCCTTCTTTATGCAACCTTTTTCTCAGATTTACATCCGTTGTTGCTACAATTCCATTATATTGTTTGGCCAGACGAATCAATTCATCATCAGTGTGCTCTTCAGTTTTTGATGGTAGAATTTCATATTTTTGAGCTATTGATAAAGCTAGTTTTGCTTTTTTTTGTACAGCTGATTTTCCGTTATTTATCAAGTTTTGTAGTTCTTTTATCACGACTTCTGGTATGACTACTTTTAAAGAAAAAGGGAGAGTTTCTAATTGTCCTAAGTTTACTTTTTTCTCTGCTGGTAACATCAAGATACAACTATCTAGAAGTATTAACCGTTTTTTTGTTGAGATCATTTGTCATCAATTATTTCTCCAACTCCAATTAGACGGAATCTTCTTTGAATCCTTCGGGATATAGCAACTTTTTCTTTAACTCGTGAAGCTATTTCTCTTGTTAACTTAACTTTTACCCAATCCCCTTTAATATCTGTAATTACACCAGCAGTTTTAGCCGTCCCAACATTTAACATTAAAGTTTCATTTTTAGCTAATGGTTGAACCTCTGTAATTTCTTCAGAACCCACAACATATTTCATCAGTTGAACTTTCATTGTTAACTCGCTAAGTATTGGTGGCGAATGACCTGGAGAAGTTACAATGTTTCCAGACATTTTGTCAGCTCTAGCAAAAGATGGATCCAAATCTGTTCCTAATCCAACTAATCCACCAGGATGAGCAATGTCTGTAAATCCTTGGTCTCCAATTGCAATACTTACCACTTTGGTCTTTATTGGAACATATTCGGTTTTTTTACCTCTTTTAAGAGAAAGACCAGGTACAATCTCAATTTCATCACCAACTCTTACCACTCCACTCTTAATAGAGCCACCTAACACTGCTCCCTTGAGTTTTTTGGGTTTTGTCCCTGGCCGATTGATATCAAAAGAACGTGCAACATGCATTTCAAATGGGCTTTCTTCATCTACTTTAGGACTTGGTATAGTTTCCTCAATTGCTTTAATTAGTAGATCTAAATTTGCTTTATGCATTGCACTAATTGGAATAATAGGAGCATTTTCAGCGATTGTTCCTTTTATAAAATCCTTTATCTGTTGATAGTTTTTCTTTGCTTGTTCCTCTGATACAAGTTCAATTTTATTTTGAGCTATTACAATATTTGAGATACCTAAAATTTCCATAGCAGCTAGATGCTCACGAGTTTGAGGTTGAGGACACTCTGTATTAGCTGCAATAAGTAGAATTGCACCATCCATTATATTTGCTCCAGAAAGGAGTGTTGCCATGAGTATTTCATGACCAGGACAATCAACAAAAGAGACTTTTCGTAATAATTCTGTCTCAACTTTATGAATAGGACATATTTTCTCTGTGGTGTAACACTCAGGGTCACTACATTGAGGACACTTTCTAAATTCAGCATCTGCATACCCAAGTCTTATGGAAATTCCTCTTTTTAATTCTTCTGAGTGGGTATCAGGAAATTTTCCAGAAAGAGCTTGAACTAGCGTTGATTTACCATTATCTACATGTCCAATTGTCCCGATATTTACTTCAGCTTGGATAATAGGCTCACTCTTTTTATTAGACGGTGTGTTCTTTTGTTCTTTGCTCATCTTAAGTCTTTATTATCTACTGGATTAATATAGTTAATGGTGTTTAACCATGCTAAATTTTTGTTTACATATTTTATAGGATAGTTGCATACAAAAAAATAGGAAAATACATGAAAAGAAAAAAAAATAATACGTATTAAATAATGATTTCTAATTATCATGCAAAAACAGCAACAAAAAAAATAAACAACTCATTTTTTGAACTAATACAGAGATATTCATTAATTTTTAATCAACTATTTAATAGATAGTTGGTTTGTTTTTCAGTCCATCACACCGAAATAGAACAATTTTACAAATTTCCTGCAAAAATTTAAACATCAAGAATAATTATTATTTTTTTCTTGTAAAAAATAGATGCAAGATAAAAAATTTCACGAGTTATGCCATTTTCACTAGTTTAAACTATTTAAACCAGCGTTTTTGGTAAAAGGATTTAAAAAGACAACTGAAAACGTTAATTTAACCTACAAAAAGGGATGTATCTGAAAAATGGCAATTTCTTCAGGAACAACAAACCTAAATTTAGATACGCAGAAAATTGAACTGCTAGAAAAACTACCTCCAAGCGCAAGAAGAGTTTTTAAGATCGTGAAAGAAAAAGGCCCAATTACGAGTGCTGAAATTGTAGAAATCTGCAATTTGGCGCCACGAACTGTTAGACATGGACTTAAGCTACTTGTAAGAGCTGGCCTAATAGAGAAACTACCTCACTTATTAGATATGAGATCAAGTAAATTTTATTGTGAATAAATCCATCAAACTATTTATTTTAATTTTTAAAATATCTATTTTTGTTTTCTCTTTTAGAAATACACTTACGGATACTCAAAAATTTTTTTCAATTTAGATGTTTGATTTTTTCAAAAAGCTTTAATTTGATTAAATTTCAATTGAAAATGAATATCATGTTAATAGGAATTGTAGGAAAACCAAGTGCTGGAAAAAGTACATTTCTCAATGCACTTACCATGGTTGGAGCTAAAACTGGCTCTTACCCTTTTACGACTATTGAACCAAATAGAGGAACTGCTTATGTAAGAACAAAATGTAAATGTACAGAATTAGGTGTCAAAGATAATCCAAAAAATAGCATCTGTGAAAATGGTTTTCGTTTTTTACCTATTCAATTTTTAGATGTTGCGGGTCTTGTTCCAGGTGCATCTGAAGGGAGGGGATTAGGAAATAAATTCTTGGACGATTTACGTCAAGCTGATTTGTTGATTCATGTTGTTGATGCAAGTGGATCGTTAGATGCCGAAGGGAATCAAGTGGATAAAGGTAGCTGGGATCCATTGAAGGATGTTGAGTTTTTGGAAAAAGAAATCGATTCTTGGATTAAGAACATAATTACTCGTGATTATGTAGGAATGAAAAAAAAGGCTGAAGCAGAAAAGATAAGGCTATCAAAGTTATTAACTGAAAAACTTTCTGGATTAAAAATTTCTCCTTCTGATATTTCATCAGCTATCCTCGAATCAGACATCGTTGATGATGACCCTAAAACATGGGATGAAAATCTGGATAATCTTGTTACTATAATTCGAAAAAAATCCAAACCTATAATCGTAGTAGCGAACAAGATTGATCAAGAAACAGCACACAAAAACTATGAAAGAATGAAAGAAATTCTAAAAGAAGATGTTTTTCCTGCTTCTGCACTTTCTGAGGTCGTATTGAGATCAGAGCAAGAAAAGGGTACTATTAGTTATACCCCTGGAGATTCGGATTTTAAAATATTAGATGAAGAAAAGTTGGGGAAGAAAAAAGAAATTTTGTTAAAGATAAAACATGAAATTTTAGAGAGATATGGATCAACTGGCATTCAAAAAATACTAAATTATATCGTATTTGATAAAATGAAAATGATTGTTGTATATCCTGTTGAGGACTTAACAAAGTACACTGACAAAGATGGAAATGTCCTACCTGATGCTTTTTTAGTTCCGAAAGGTACTACAACTATTGAGTTTGCAGGAAAAATACATTCTGACTTTGCAAAAAACTTCATCAATGGACAACTAGCCCCCTCGGGAAGAAGAGTTGGAGCAGATTATGAATTACAAAACAACGATATTATAAAGATAAATGCAGCAGTAAAATAAACTTATTGCAATATAACAAGTAAATAAGGAATAAATAAGAAAAAATGACTATAAGTTAAAATCTTTAAAGTTCATAATCATGGGTATGAAACATTACATCGCGGTTTACAGCTGCTTTAAACATCTGTAGAAGTAATTCATTGTCTGTTCTAATTGCTACAGGCACAGCATCTGGCACCAAAAATGCAAAGATTGCTTCGTCAAAACCATCCTTAATACCACAGAAAACATCCTTTTTATCGTATTGTCTTAATTTCAAACCTACAAATCGTTCTTTCAAGTTAATTAGAGCATTTCTAAATTTTCCAGAAGAAAAATCAGAAACAAGTGTTACTCTATTTGCTTTGGTGAACATTGCCATTTCTTCTAACAATGATTCTTCCAGATACGGTGTTATTACTAACAACTCTCTACTAGCTCGCATACTTAAATCAGTTAAACTTGCAAGAATTGCTTCTTCCCCAACAATCACTGATACATTGTGATGTCCTCGAATGTTAATAGAATTTGCTGCTTTATCAATCTGCTTTAACTCACCCTCTCTTGTATTTATTATTTGATAATAGGCTGATGCTTTTTCTTGTAACAAAGCGAGTGTTTCCATTATTGCTTCATCAACATCCTTGATAACAGAAGCTACTTGAGCAACAATAGTATCTATTTGTACTTCTTCTGCCTCAATTATTTTAGATGTCAGTTGTTCCTTTATTTCTTCTGTTTTTTCTTCCATAATTTTTATATCATTGTTTATATGATTCGCAATTTTGTCTTTAGTCTTTAACACTTTGCTTGAAAAGTCTTTATCAAACATGGCCAATTTTTCTTTGAAATCTCCACCAATTTTTTTAATATCATCTTTTGTTTTATTTAACTCTGTATTCACTTCATTCTTGAAATCTATCATTGTTTTTGAATGCTCATCATGGAACTGCTGGACATTTCCTATAATGTTCGACGAAGTGTTGTCCATACTTTCGGAAATAGTCTTGATTAAATTTGAACTAACATCTCTACATGATTCGTAAGAAGAGGTTACATATTTCTCGACTTCATTTTGGATTTTGTTCAGAAGTTCATCAGGGAGGAGTTCTATTTTTTCAGTTGTTTCTGCTATTATTTTACTCTTTTTTGTTTTAATACTTGTTACTCCACTTAGTTGAAAATGATCAATTTTTTCACGTAGTTTATCTTTTGTTTCGTTAATTTTTAAGACGTGTTGATCTACTATTTGGAGACCACTTTCTGAAAAATTATTAGCAAGCAACCTCATTCCATCTCTTACTTCCTGTAGTTTCTCGATTAACGGGCTTGCTTTCTTTTTCTTCAGATCTTCTGCGAGATGTAAAGCATCAACTATAGTAGAAGAAAGTTTGTTTATGTTTCTATCAATTTGTTCTACAGATCTTCTTAGTTCTTGTGTTTGGCGAGTTTGTTCTGTTAAGATGAGATTAATATCTTGCTGCAAGGATTCAGCCAGGTTACGACTCTCCTTAATCCAAGCTTCAAAAGTATCTTCCCATATTCTTCTATATTCTTTTAGAAACTCTTGTTGTAATTCATTTGCATAGTTTAAATGTTCCTTCAAGACATTATCAAGTTCTGGTGCAAACTTATCTAAAAAATCTTTATGATTCTCCGTATGTGACTCAAGACCATTCTTTAAGATTTTAAATAATTCTGAAAAATTAGCTGAAAGCTGTTGTTCTATATTTTTTTTGTTTAATTCACTTCTTTTTTTTGCAGAATGTTCAAACTGTTTTATGAAAGCATCTAATTCTTGCAAATAAGACTCCATTCTGAGAGATATGGCAATAGATTGGTTCTGAGCTTCTGCAATTTCTTTAGAAATCAAATTAACTGTTTCATCAAGGATATTAAATGATTCATTTTCTATTGCTTCAGTCATTTCTACAAATTGAGAATTAACAGAATCAGTAAGTTGCTTTATTAACCCACTTACAATATGGATATCAAATATGTGCTCATCACTTGAAGTATCTAGTTTACCACCAAATTGCTTTCGTTTTTCTTTATAAGATGCTGCGTCATTCTTTAAACTATTTATTATTCCTTCAATTGCATATAATGTATCACGTTCTACTGTTATATATTGTTTCAAAAAAGGAAAAACAGCGAGATATTGTGGAGTTAAACCTTGAATTTTTTTAAGAAAACCGATCTCTTCCAGATTTCTTACTGACTGAACTGTTGATAGAGCATCTAGTTGAGTTATAACCATGATTTCGCCTATCGTCGCTTTTCCTAAGCCAAGTATTGTTGTATATATTTTTATATCATTTTCATTTAGACCAATTCTGGTTAATAATGGAGGTAATATGTTAACATCACTCATTTGTTTCACTCACATATAAATTAAATTTTATTTATTCTTTTATCTCTAATGTCATATTAAGCAGTATAGATTTTAAATTTTTGTTCTCAAAAACAGAAAGCAGTTATAAAAAATACTGATTATATCTTGCCCTCTTTTAACTTACTATCAGCTATAAATATGTTATTTAGAAATACACTATAGTTATAGTAAAAAGTGGGATAAAAAGAAAATTAAGCATATAGTTTCTCATAGAAAAGTACAATGTTTTTTAGCAGAGTTTTAAATGCTTCGTCCACGTTTTCACCAGTCTTTGCTGAAGTTTCAATATATGGAACTGCAAAACCTGACCAAGCTGATAACGATCTTGCATATTCTTCTGCTTGTTCCCGTAAAATGGGGTCTTTTGCTGTGTCCCTTAAATCAGATTTATTTCCAATTAAAACAATTGGAACAACACGATTATGATTATTTTTTAATAGTTCTGCAATCCACGCAGGTATGTTCTCAAAAGATGACCTACGAGATATATCAAAAACAAGCAGGCAACCAGATGTTCCACGATAATATACCTCCCGTACTGCTGAAAATCTTTGTTGCCCAGCTAAATCCCATATTTGTGCTACAAAATCCTGTTGATCTATTTTCAATCTTTTTACCGCAAAATCTGCACCTATTGTCATACTATATCCTTCTTTAAACCCCTCACCTAGGTATGTTTTTCTGAGTGATGTTTTTCCTACAGCACCGTCACCGAGTAATGTTACTTTGAAAATTTTTCGCTGTGATGAACTCATTATTTATTCCCCAATTAACTCCAATTAGTAATGACTAAATTAACACTATAAATTAATTACTTTGTAATGCTTTAAATATTTTGCTTACTAGGAAAAGTTTTTTCAAACAATTGTAAAAAAAACAAAAATTCAAGTTTCAAAAACCATGACTGAAAAAAATAAGAAATTTTGTGAGGACAAGATAATTAAGCTTAAAAGTTTCTGAAAAATATGAAAAATATGAACAAGTTAGCTAATGTCGTTCTTGAAAGACTTTTAGAACACTATGACATCAAAAAAAAGGAATTTTTGAATAATTATTCAACTCCCTTTCAGTTACTAGTTGCAGCATTATTAAGTGCTCAAAGCACTGACAAACAAGTGAACACTGTTACTAACCAACTCTTTAAAAGATATCCAGATCCCCAATCTTTTGCACAATCATCTCCAGAAGAGATAGAACAATATATTAAAAGCGTGGGACTTTACAAGACTAAAGCCCGAAATATCCATAATCTTTCTAAAGTTTTACTAAGTGAATATAACTCTTCGGTACCTAAAACAATTTCAGAACTAATAAAATTGCCAGGAATTGGAAGAAAAACAGCTAATGTTGTTTTAAATGATTGGTTTCAAATAAATGAAGGAATAGCAGTAGATACTCATGTGCAAAGAATTAGTTATCGTATAGGCTTAACAAAGCATACCAATCCAGAAAAAATAGAAAAAGACTTGATGCTTCTTTTTCCAAAAAATAGTTGGGGTATATTGACTCGTTTATTTATTTCACATGGAAGAGAAATTTGCTTAGCTCGCAATCCAAAGTGTGATAATTGTTTTTTAAGTGATATTTGTAAAAAAAACATTATCAGAAAAAACAAATCAAGTAAAAGAGAGAAAAATAATATTACTAAATAACTGTTGTATCAAAATTTGGATCTAGTTCTACGGTATCATCCTCTTTAAGTTGTACTATCTTTATTTTTTCTAATTCCTTAAGGTATTGTTTTGTTTGACTTAGAGAGATACCTAATACAAAAGATAACTGCATTTGAGAAATTGATTGTAACTGTTTTAACATACTTATTATTTTATATCTTGGATCTGTAGAAACTAGTTTTTGTGTTATCTCCTTGACTTTATTCCACTGTTCTTTTTCTTCTTTTAGATTCTTCAATTCTTTTTCAATTTCAGATTTTTTTACAGAAAGAGCAACTACTTGATCAGATAATTCATATATTAGTTGTTCTCGTTCTTCTAACATGCTAATAAGTCTAGAAATGTATTCTTTTTGTTCTTCGACAATGGAAATCTGTTCTTCTTGATTTTCAGTTTCTTCTTGTTTTTTGTACTTCTGTCTATCAAAATCTAATTCTTTTAACAATTTTTCTTTTTCATCGACATCAGAAGAACTATAGAATAGTGTAATTAGTCTATAAAACTCTGATTTTATTTCGCTCAAAAGAAATTTGGTGGAACCGTCAATTTGCTCTTTAATCATATCAACAATTGAAGTAATTTCAAAAGGAAGATCTTTACTTGTACTTGTTTGTAAAATAGGTGGATATTTTGTTAAACTCTCTTTTAAAGCTTGTATTTCATTTGATAATTTTATAATTTCAGTAAGTATTCTCTCTTTTTCATTGTTTTTATTTTCATCTATTGTCATTTTTCACCCTATATCTTTGAGGTTGATTCGATCTTGAATCCTTCTTCTTCTGATGGAGATACATCCAAAACTTCACTTATATATGCAACACCCATTAATTTACTTATAGAAAATGTATCTCTTAACCTTGAACCAATTCTATCTCTTGTAAAATAGAAAATTCCTTGAGCATAATTTAAAATAATTTGTTCTGCTACAGGATTCAGAATATTTTGAGGGAGTAAAAAAAAGTGCACTCCACCTATTTTTGAAAACATCTGAATTATCTCTTTCATAAAACTAATTAATGTGTTATGATCGTCATCCAATTGATCTTCCTTTAGCCATAGAAGGTCATCGAAAACACTAAAACAATTCTTTTTCTGTGTTTCTTTAACATGCATAATCTTTTCTATAATACGTTTAACGTATGTTCTTCTTTTTACCTCAATTCGCCCTATTTTTAATGAAGTAGTTGTGCTGCTAGCCATATCATACATATTTTCAAAGAAAAAAGATTTGTCCTTTACACTCATTATATCCCAGTTGTATGCCGTATATGATTGTTTTACAAGCTCAAATGGTTTACTACTATGCACATAAAAAACACGGTTAAGATCAGTTTTTTGAGCCCAGTTAAGAACAATACGTTGTACAAATAACAGAGGAATTACTGAAGATGCAGGGTAAGAAACGACAATTACAGAACCAGAAGGAATACCTTGTCTTGCAGACATCTCCATACCAAGCTTTTGATCTAAAGAACGAATTCCAGTTTTAATTAATCCTGTGGAAAGTGTAGATTCAGCGCCTACTTTACCTATTCTTTCTATATTTCCTCTTGTATTGTTGAAACTCATCTTCTAACCCCGCATAGAGTAATTATTTAGAATTCTTCTAGTTCTTTTAGTGCGAGTTCAAGATCAGATAAATACTCTTCTTGAACAGATTCAACTTTTGGAGTTGGTTCAGCAGTTGAAACTTGTGTTGGTGTACTAACGGGTTGTTTTGCTTCTATGGGTTTTGTTTCAACATCCAATATTGCTCTGATATTTTCAGACTGTATTTTCATAGTTCGTCTAACCAAACCTAGTTGAATGCCTGCATCTGTTATAAGACAGAGTACAGAGCTACCACAACTAGCAACTAAAATAAATCCATCTTCAAATTCTGAGATAATAATATCCAAATTTTCTAGACCAACATTTGTTCCTTGTTGTTCAGAAGCTAAATATACTGCACTTGCTATTGCTCCTAGAGCTTCTGTTTCAAACTCATCGAAAGCAAATCTTGAAGAATATGCCAGTGTCAACCCTGTTTTATCAGCTAAAATAACATGGTTTATTAAAGGATCACTTGTAATAATTTCATGGAGAATACTGTTTATCTTATCTACACCGATAATTCTTATCACCTTTACTAACTAATCATAGTTATTATATACTATTAATAATTAGTTATATAAGCGTTAGTCTCAGAAGAATAAAAATTTTACCAAAATAACGAGAAAGCTAGACATAAATTTAGAAAAAGCACATTTAAAATCCTAGAGCAAGATTTTTATTGGATTTACTATTGTATAATATATGAGAAAATTAGAATACCCAATCATTATTTTAAATTTTAAAAATTACAGTGAAGGAACAGGAGAAAAAGCATTAAAACTTGCAAAAATTGCAGAAGAAGTCTCAAAAAATAAAAATGTAAATATTGCTATTTGCCCTCAGACTGTCGATATTAGAATGATTTCACAAAATGTAGACTTACCTGTTTTAGCCCAACATGTGGATTCTAACAATCCAGGTAGTCATACTGGAAACAATCTAATTGATGCTATTATTGAAGCTGGTGCAGTGGGAACACTGGTCAACCACTCAGAACATCAACTAAAGATTTCAGAAATAGAAGCAATAATTGAAAAATCAAAAGAGAAAGGCTTCTTAACTTGTGTTTGTGCAAATAACATAAAAACAAGTATATCTTTAGCCGCGTTAGATCCAACTTGTTGTGCAATGGAACCTCCAGAGTTAATTGGGGGAGATGTTTCGGTTACAACAAAACCAGACTTGGTTAGAAAAACAGTAGAATCTATAAAAAATATTAATCCTAATGTAATTCCTTTAGTTGGAGCAGGAGTAAAAACAAGAGAGGATATAGAAAAAGCAATAAAATTAGGAGCTAAAGGTGTACTACTTGCTTCAGGTTTCGTTAAGGCAAAAAACCCAAAACAAGCTCTAGAAGAAATGGCAGAAGGAATTTTAAGTTGATAAAAAAAGATAATATAAAAAATTCTCTTTTTTCTAATTTCTTTTCCACATTAATTTTCCATTTTGCTCGATTTTGCTTAATACTCCGGCTTTCTCCATCTCTGAAAGAGTCTTTGTAAATTCTTCCTTCGATAAAGGTTGTTCTCCTTTCTTCATTCTAGAGAAAACACATGCCGTATATAGCGCATCTTCATACATAAATTTGCTAGAGGAAAATGATTCTAGTATTAGGTTCATATTGGGAATTTTATGCTCTTTGACTACTGTTTCTACTTTTTGTACAGATGGTGTAATTGTACTAATTTTTGAACTGAAAATATCTGTTAACAAATCTGAAAGTTTTTTTCCTGTTATGGTCTCTGAAAAACCATACAACTCAGCAAGACCAGACACTGCATGAAGGATAAAATGTTCAATAGATGTGAATTTACCCTCCTCAACTTTCTTTTCTATAAAACTATACAGTTCATCTGGTATGTTCAAGTTAAATTGTTTCAATGTTATTACCTCATAAATTATTAGAATCTATTATTAAAAACTCTTTCGCGAGTAAAATATTTTTTGAAATAACTGTCTCTTAATTTAAAAAAAAAGATATTTGTATCTATTTTTTAACACAATTTCCTTTTATAACTTAACAAAAATAAAAAAAAGAATATTTAGCGGCATCATCCGGCTATCTTCTATCATTCAAGGAGTCTACGCCGTCTCATTTCATTCATTTGCCAATAAAAAACTAATGTTTAACCTAATAAACTTTTACAAAACATACAAAGAGGAAAGAGTAGATAATTTAACTAAATTTACGACCACGTTTATACTGTGTGAAACCACATTTCCCACAAGTCCATCTGTCTTTGTGTTCCGCCATATATGTAGCTCCACCACATCTTTCACATACTTTTTTTATTCTTACTAACTTATCTCCTTCAATTTTATAATATTTATGAGCTTGAGTCATTTTTTCTCACCTATTCTTCTTTTTCATCTTTAACTATGCCAGAACGTTTTAGCAAGTGAGGTCGCTCTACTTTTAGAGCGCGTTCTGCAGAATCGTATACATGAAATAGAGCATCTGATTGTCCAATACCATATTGAGCTTCCATTTTTATGAGAACAACTTGATTCCTTTCTTTGTTAAGTAAAGCAGCAAGTTTTGATAATACAGCATCCCTTGTAGGTACGGCTTCACCATGATGCTTAATTAATGCATAAACTTCTGTACGTTCTAGCAATTTATTGTTAATTTGTTTTTGTATTTCAATCTCCATTTTTTTTCACCAGATATTTTTCTACTAATTTTTTTACAAATTGTTTTCTTTCCTCAGTAACGGATACGACTACTAGTCCTTCTTTTGGTTGCCCATATAAGACTTTTGAATTCGTACTTACTTCAAATACTACTGGTAACACTAGTAAGTCTTCCTCTCCATCTATTTTTATAATAGTTTTGATTGAATCTAACTTTAATGCATCACGAATTTTTTGACATGCACCTAGAGTTATCTCTCCAGGGGGATTAATTGCATCAACAATTTTATAATCATTAACTTCAATAATTGAAGTTTCCTTTCTTTCTATTTGACCATCAATTATTATTAAGCGGGGATAGATTTTATTTTCTAACAATTTTTTTGTTGTTGCATCCCCTACAGATATTAATTCATTTTCTATATTGTTTTCTTTTATAAAATCAAAAAAAGAATTGATTTCAGAGTCTGTCTTCAACAGCTTCCCAAGTGGCTTTTTAAAAAAAGATCTATTTTTTGTTGGTAGAAAGTAATTTGTAGAAAAAAGAGAACACAACTTTTTCACCGAACTCGTAGTGCATATCTTCCAGGAGTTGTAATATTCATTCTTTTCGCTATTTCGCTTCCTTCAACGTTTAATATGAACACTTCACCAGTGTATTCTGAAGACAAATCTTGGACTCTGCAATGAGGGCAGATATTTACATTGTCTTCAACGATTATATGACATACTCTACATGCTTTTGCCATTTAAATCACTTTTTTTCTTCTTCAGGTTTCTTATCGAAACTCTGTTTCCATTCTTCAATCCACTCATATGCGCCTAGAGCGTCTTGCTTCATTGTCAATCCTACCTGAATTTCTGTTTTTCTTACATTAACTGCGATTATTCGAGCTCGTACTCGTGTATTTACAACGAGATCTCTTTTAGTTTTATCTCCCCTAAGAAGGGCGTTTTTTGGAACATATCTAAAGTAATCGTCAGCTATTTGGGAAACATGACACAAAGCATCGATTGTTCCAATTCTGCAAAATGCTCCAAAATCTGTACATTCAATTACTATTCCTTCTACTATTTCATTAATTTCTGGGAGGTAAGTTAATAGATCAATGTCACATTCATAATATACAGCTCCATCATTCGGGACAATTTTCCCTCTATATACCTTATCAATTCTCGAAACTGCAACAATAATTCCTAATTCTGGATCAATCTTACCTTCAATACTTTCTCTTGCTATTTGAACAAGTACTTCCCTCAAATCTTCGCCAAAACGATTTGGAGGAACACGCAATGTTTCCCTGATTTTCGTATCATAGTAAATAAAAATCACCCACTTTACAAACAATCCTTCTAAAGAAGTAGTTTAGCTTTGCTTTAAAAATAAATCGCTTTTTGACTATTAAAAACAATATGAATTCTGCTGAAAGATAAAGGCATAATCATTAAAATTTCAAAAATCTGTTTCAAATACAAAACAGTTAAAGTTAAAAACAGCATTATATTTATCGTTATGTCGAGGAATTACAGATGAAGAAAAAGTTAAACTTTATTTCAATTGTAATCTTATTAACACTAGTAAATGTTTTTGTTCAACATTCAGTAGCGTATGTACCAGAGAACACCATTATTGTCAATCAAATTGTTGACAAATATGAAGGCCCAGTTAATAGTAATATTTCAATGTCAATATCAGTAAAGAACTACATGAATTTCACTCTAACTAATATTACTATTTCTCTTAATCTTTCTTCAAATACTGACCTTGAATCGGTAAAGTTTACCTCATGTGATTTCGGTCAACTATCAGGAGATAATGTAACACTTAACGAAACAATATTATCTTCATCTGAGGGAATTTTCACTCCATTAAATATTACAGAGGGATACTTAACAGAAAAATATTTTGAAGTTAAAGTTGATAAAATGGAAAATGGAACAAAATTTTTAGTGAACTTAAACATAACAGCAGAAGAAGAAGGAGATTATACTATTCCCCGTGTTAAGGTTACATATTTGGACAATTGGGGAGATAAAAAGAAAACTGAATCTTCTAGAAATGTCCAATTATCATTTAAGAAAATAGAAAGTTGGTCAGAAGATGTTCCATATTGGAAAGGTGGAAAAAAACTAACCCCTACAGTGGCTACTGTGATTTTTGCTTTAGCTCCAGTTTTAATAGCTATAGCTTCATCATACATTTTTACAATCAAAATAAGACGATACTAGCCTTTTTTTCTCTTTTTCTTCTTAATTTGAAATAAGTGACCCAAAAATCAAGTTAATATAAAATACATACGTAAAGTTTACTTGGTCTAATTCTTTAAGAATATTTAAAACAACTTTTTAATATAACAAAATCTTTATTTTTCCTCAAAATAACCAAAATATATGAGAAAACAACTTAAACCTCGTTCTACTATTGCAATCTATACAATGCAATATTCTTTAATTGTTATAGCTTCAATCTTTTTTATCATAGGAATTATGAGAGTAAAAGCGACTGAAACTATGGACGTTATTTCTTTGGTTTGGCTTCTTTCTGGAGCTTTTCTGTATGTTGCTTCATATATTTATGCAAAGAAAGGTGTTAAAATTATACAAACTGCTTGTCCTTATTGTTATGGAACAGGATATATTGATATGGGTACAGGAAAAAATAAGAGACAAGAAACCTGTCCCGTCTGTCATGGGACTGGAAAAATGTTGGATAAAGCAACAATTGAACTAGAAAAAGAGAGAGAAAGAATTAAAAAAGAAAAAAAAGAGGAGAAAAAGTTACAAAACCCAGTACCCAAAGAAGAACAACAAAATAATAGCCCATGATATCATTAGTAGAGCATTAACAACAAACCATGTACGAGTAGCTTTTTTGTTAAGTGTATTTTTTCCTTTAATACTAAAGGGATAAAAGTGTATTAGATAAGTCCCTTTTAATTTTGAATAAAGTTCTCTTCCTGATAAACCTGTTGTTAACCAAGCCATGGCATGAGCATCATCTTTTATTTTTCCATCTTTTTCTTCTTTCCAACTTGGAAATAGGTCCAACAACAAATGAGATGCATTACCTATCAAAAAGAAACCAAAAACAGGTAAAAGGAAGTTAGTTCTTTCCGAAACAGCAATTACAGGTAGAGTTAAGATTGCTGGTAGTATTGCTGAATGAGTAAGGAAATATCTGTGATGAAAGACTTCTTTCCAAATTATGTCAAAATCTGGGAATTCAGCTCCGATTATGCATATCAAAGCAGATATAACAATCCATAACGAATTGTCCCAACTTGCGAAAAGATCTTTTTCCACGAAATAAAGAATAATAATAGTAACAACCCAAAAAAAGAATCCACCAATTATATGATTTTTTCTATTCATATATATATATTCTAAAAAGATATACAATAAGTTTTTGCATCACTTGACTTTTTCTTTTTTTACACAACAGTATTTTTCAAGTATTACATCGCTTTTTTTAAATTAAGAAAAATCGAGTGATGAGATGGGAAAGGATATTGAAGTCAAATTTAGAGACTATGAAGTGTACAAACTGAGTATCTGCGGACCAGGTCAAGCAGGAAAGACAAGTTTATGTAAAAGACTTGTACATAACAAATTTACCAAATCCTATAAAGAAACAGTGGGGGCAGAATTTTTTAGCTATAAATTTAACACAAAGAAAGGAAAAAATGTTGGCTTATTTTACGATTTTGCGGGACAACAACGATTTGTAAGTGTACGTAATGTTCTTTATCCTGGCACAGATGCTGCAGCAGTTGTATTTGATGTTACAAAAAGGGATTCTTTTCGTTCTGTTGCCCAATACATTAGAGAGTTAAGGACGAAACTTAAAGATGTTGAAATAACAATTGTTGGAAACAAAATTGATTCTAAAAAAAGAGAGATTTCATTTGAAGATGCAAAGAGAATAGCAGAAAAACTAGGTTGTAAGTACGTTGAAACCTCTGCTGCAACTGGTGAAGGATTAGGAGAATTTTTCAAAACATTAATACATTCTGCAATTTCATATAAAAAGAAAAAAATAAGTGTTGTAGAATGAACAACTACTATCACTAAAACGCTTCATAGTTTTTAATTTATCAGAAAGATTATATCTTTACACAAATACTTTTTAAATTAAAAAATAACAAAAATTTGATTACTATGAGTCATCAGATTTCAAAAGTTGCGGTTATTGGAGCAGGAACAATGGGTGCGGGTATAGCACAAGTCCTAGCTCAAAAAGGATTACAGATATCATTAGTGGATATAAAGCAAGAATTCATAGATAAAGGCATTGAAAGAATCAAAAAATTTCTAGCAAGATCTGTAGAAAAAGGCAAAATCTCTGCCGAAGAGATGGATAATACAATTTCTAATATATCTCCTTTTGTTAATATTGAAGATGCGGTAAATGGAGTCGAACTTGTTATTGAAGCAATTGTGGAAAATGAAGAAATAAAGAAGGACCTTTTTAAAAAGCTCGACGATATTTGTTCTCCTGAAGTAATATTGGCAAGTAATACATCAGCTATTAGTATTACCGCGCTGAGTGAAGTAACAAATAGACCAGATAAGGTTCTAGGATTACACTTTTTCAACCCTCCGGCAATCATGAAACTTGTAGAAATAATTAAAGGAGAAAAAACAAGTGAAGAAACTATCCAGAAAGCTATTAAGTTCTGTGAATATCTTGGAAAAACTCCGGTACCATCCAATGAGGCACCCGGATTTATAGTAAACAGGCTGTTATGGAAATTCCTTAATGAAGCATACAAGCTACTAGAAAATGGCGTAGCATCAAAAGAAGGAATTGATCAAGCCGTGAAACTTGGATTAAACCATCCGATGGGGCCCTTTGAACTAAGTGACTACATTGGTTTAGATGTAATGCTTAACATTGGTGATTATATTGCATCAAAGTTAGGTGACGAATATAAGCCGTGTGATATTTTAAGAAATCTTGTTGAGCAAGGTAAGCTAGGTCGAAAAACTGGGGAAGGTTTTTACAAATATTGAATTATTTCTTTTTTATTTTAGGATAGAACTGGTAGTGTCTAGTTTTTATACCACCTCCTAGGTAAAAAGGAACTAAGGGGAGGATGTCCTAAGCTCTGATGAGGACGAACGAAATTATAATAGAGCATAAAGAGAGTAAGAAAACCAGAAAGATGAGTAGAGCCATAGACGGCACGGATAGGACAAGTGCAGTGGAGAATAGAATGAAACCAACGATAACTCTTAAGAGTAGCATTAAAACGTTCAATATAGGAGCGTAAACCACCTTTGATAACGGAGATTTTAATACCGAGACGAAGTAAGACAGGATACCATACCCCTGCATCTGTAACGACAATACGAGGCTTAGAACCCCAACATTTGAACCAATAACGAAAAGTTAGTAAACATTCAAGATTACTCCGTCCTTTAGTAATACTAAAACCCAGTAAAGTCTTGTTGTAAGGATCTAACGCGAACCACATGTACATTGAGCCTTGAGAGGTCTTAATCTCTGTTTCATCTACTACTATAATCTCTGGTATTCCCCCTCTCTCTGCTACAACTCTATGTAAACTTTCCCTAAAGAGGCTGAATTTCTTTACCCAATACCATAGTGCCTGGTGTGTTAAACCATTCTTCCATGCTACTGTCCTCAACCCATTCTTTGAACCGATATATTCATAAATAGCTCTTATGATTATTTTCTTGGGGATTCTGCTCCCTTTAAAAAGGGAGTATATTCTTAGTTTGTTCATATTTTCACATTAGAATCCCCAATAATATTTTTGTCGGGAGAAACTAGACACCACCGGATAGAACTATAAGTCAAACTTATATAGTGGTCAGTTTTATATATCAATGAAGAATATGCCCTACGATACTATTAACATATCTGGCGAGAATAAGACATCTTTACGACGTTGTCCAGATTGTAACAGTACAAAATTAAATTTTGATTCACAACGAGGTGAAACAAGTTGTGCTATGTGTGGACTTGTAATTGAAGAAGGATTTATTGATACAAGTCAAGAGTGGCGGGCATACAACCATGATCAATTTGAAAAGCGAGCAAGAACAGGTTCTCCTAAAAACTTACTGACCTATGACAATTATGGGACTGTAATCAGTTATTCAAATAAAGATATTTTTGGTAATAAAATTTCAGTTAAAAAAGCAAGTCAAATGTTTCGACTTCGAACATTACAAAGGAGAGCAGTTTTTCAGTATGGAACAGAAAGAAATCTACTATTTGCATTAAGCGAAATCAAGCGAATAGGAAGCCAATTAAATCTTCCACAGAAAATTCAAGAAACAGGTTCTATAATATATCGTAAAATTCTGAAGACTGGACTAATTAGGGGGAGATCCACTGAATCTTTAGTTGCAGCCAGTGTATACTTAGCTTGTAGGTTAAATAAACAACCAGAGACACTAGATGATGTAGCAAAAAAAACAAGACTATCTCGTAAAAAATTAGCAAGGAATTATCGTCTTTTATTGAAAAATCTAGATATAAAGATTCCTCTTGCTACTCCAGACACAAAATTAGAGAAATATGCTAGTATTCTTAATTTTCCTCCAGAAGTCGTTAATGAAGCCAAAGACATATTAGTCAAAGCAAAAGAAAAGAAGATAACAGTAGGTAAAAACCCTAATTCTCTCGTTGCTGCTGCGTTGTACATATCTGCAATTAAAAATGGACATACTTGTGCACAAAAAACTATTTCTGAAGTTTGTCAAATTACCGAAGTAACGTTAAGAAATAGGTATAAACAGTTTCTTAAGACGCTAAAGATTAAGATTGTCTTGAAATAGCTTTTAATTTTTAGTAAAAAGAGTTTTAATAAGTAGAATTTGTAAAACCATATAAAGTAGAGTTTTTATAATCAATTATTTTTATTACTCAGTGAGTATAATGAGTCTAAAAGAACGACTAGAGCAATTTGCTCAAGAAATGAAAGATTGGGAAACTCGAAAAACATCTATAATGGGAGTCGAAATTGCAAAGCTTCCCTCTAAAGAGGGAGAATTGAATCTCGCCCTAAAAATAATTCCAACTGATGAAGAAGGAAAACCACTTAAAAGAAAAGGTGTTTTTATTACCAGTTTAGAACAATGGGATTCTATGAAACGTATCTTTAATGACGAAAAAGCTACAGAGCTCATAGAGAATATAGAAAAAATGAGACAAAAACGAGAAATAAAAGAGGATAAAGAAGATACTGGAGAAGTATTTGAACTGTAATTTCTTTTTTTTCTTGAGGGTTTTAAATGAAGGCTGTTATTCTCGCTGCAGGAAAAGGGGAAAGGCTAAGACCTTTAACAGAAACTACCCCAAAACCTATGTTAAAGCTTTTAGGAAAAACGATTATTGAGCGTCAATTTCTTGCTTTAGCAGAAGCTGGGGTAAAAGAATTCATTGTTGTTACAAATTACATGGAAGAAAAAATACAAGAACATATTGCTTCAATTGCTCCACCCTACACATCTATAATTTTTGTTCATCAAAAGAAAGTTAGGGGGACTGCTGACGCATTTCTAAGCGTGAAGCATTATCTTGATGAGGACTTCTTTATAGGTTTGAATGGGGACTGTGTATACTCGCCACAAACAATAGAAAAAGCTGTAAACATCCTGAAAGACAAGAAAATTGGATTAGGGGGCAGATTAGTAAAGGACACTCATAATTATGGAATAATACAGCTAGATGATGAATATCCTACCGCAATTATTGAGAAGCCTCCAAAAGGAGAAATAGAGGAAGGGTATGCAAATATCGGTATTTATGTATTACCAACTGGAATAATAGATATTTTAGAAGATATGATCAAACAAAAGGAAATCTCTTCAAGAGGAGAATATGAATTTCCAACAGCCATAAACAAGCTTATTTCCTATAGTGACTACAAAACTGCATTAATAAAGGTAGAAGAAAACGATTATTGGTTTGATATTGGATTACCTTGGACTTTACTGGAAGCTAATCAGAAACTCCTTTCTTTATGTGAAGAAGAAAAAGAAGGAAAAATAGAAGATAATGTTCATATTGAAGGAAAAGTTATCATAAAAAAAGGTGCTATTGTTAGAAGTGGAGCATATATACAAGGGCCAGTATTTATTGATGAAGGAGCAGATATTGGTCCAAATTGCTACATACGTAAATACACCTACTTAGGAAAAAACACTAGAATAGGAAATGCTTGTGAAGTGAAGAATTCTATTATCTATGATGGAACACATGCAGGACACTTGTCTTATATTGGCGATAGCATAATTGGAGAAAATTCTAATTTCGGAGCTGGAACAATAACTGCTAATTTAAGACTGGACGATAGAACGGTTAAAATGTTTATCAAAAACGAGAGAGTCGACAGTCAAAGAAGAAAGCTAGGGGCAATCATAGGTGACAATGTAAAAACGGGTATTGGAGCATTGTTTATGCCTGGTGTAAAAATAGGACATGACACATGGATCGGAGCAGGAACAATCGTTAATGAAGATGTAGAATCTAAAATGATATATTATTCAAAACCTAAAAATATACAAAAAGGAAAAGAATCTAATGTTGGTTAGAGAACAAAACGCAATAAAGAAAGAGTGGAACGAGGAAAAAATCAAAATCGGTTTAGTATATCCTCAAACTTATCGCGTGGCTATGACCTCATTAGCGATACAATTACTTTATTTTCTTTTTAATAGTTGGGATAATTTCATCTGCGAAAGAATATTTAAACCCTTAAACCCTACTCAAAACCCTTATTCTTTAGAAAGTCAGAAAAATATGAAAGATTTTGATATTATAGCTATTTCATGTCAATTTGAATTTGATTATATTTATGCAATAGAGATGCTTCAAAAAGCGGGAATAGAACCTGATGTGAGGAAAAGAAAAGAAAGTGATCCTCTCATTATGATAGGAGGACCATCTGTAACTGTAAACCCCTTCCCTATATTGTTTGTACCTGATATTTTTTTCTTAGGCGATTTTGAACCAGTTGAAAGACTATTCAGAAACGCGCTCAGCGAAAAGTCAAAGAGATTAAGAATTGAATCATTGTTAGATATCCCTGGTGTCATTGGCTATAATCATTCTTATGATAAAAATGGTAAATGGATAGGACAAAAAGCTAGATCGGTAAAGATTAAAGATTTCTCAAATACTTTTTACCCAATAAAGCAAATTATTCCTGAAAATGTTCAAGGAACAAAAAATGAACCTGTATTTGGAAAAGCATATTATTTAGAAACAGATAGAGGATGCAACCAAAGATGTAACTTTTGTATGGTTGGCCATTGCCGCTTTCCTAGAGTTGGTCGAACTCTGGAACAATTAACTGAAATTATAGATCTTGCTTCAGAACAAAATGATTTTGATAAAGTTATAATTTACGGGAGTGCAGTAGCGCAATCAGGAAATTTGGACAAATTACTAGAGCATATTGTTAATTTAGGATACGAAGTCTCTTGTTCTTCATTCAGAGCTGACTATATAACAGAGGAACTACTCACAATTTTGAAGAATGGTGGCCAAAGAACTTTAACTTTAGCTCCAGAAACAGGAGATGAAGAATTAAGATTAGACATAAACAAAATTATGTACGATGAAGATATTTTTAATGCTGTTGATATTGCATGGAAAACAGGATTTAGGCAATTAAAGCTATATATGATCTATGGTTTCCCCTTTGAAGACGAAATAGTAGAACAAAGAAATATTGATTTTGTTAAAAATATAAGAAAAAAATATTTTCCCACTGGAAAAATTTCAGTTTCAATTAATCAGTTTATTTCTAAAGCAAACACACCATTTCAATTTGCGCCAATGCTCACAATTAAAGATTCCAAGATGAAACAACAAAAGTACAAGAAAGAGATTTACCAAATAAAAAATACCACCCCTGGATTCTATGAACCAGAGTGGGCAGCTATCCAAAAGATACTATCATTAAGAGATCAAACTTACTTTCCATTTTTATTAGAAATAGCACAATTGAAGAATACTATTGGCAATTGGAAGAGATTATTAAAGAAAAACAATAACAGTTTTGATAAAGAATTACTCTGGCATCCAGAAATAAAAGACGAACTGCCTTGGGACAACATAACACACAATCTGTCCAAAAAAACAGTAGTAGCAGCATATCTAAAATATCGGGACAAAAGAGCAAAATAGTAAATAGAGCAAGCATAGAACTTTCTCGAGAGCAAGATTGGTGTACAATCATTTTTACAAAAATCAAGTGGATAGTAATACAGATGTTTATAAAGAGAATGCAGTATCTTGCGTTAAGGTGGGGTTATTAGATGAGTGTCTTTACAAGAAGCACTTATCTTTTAGGCAGAGGAAGTTACCTTTTTGTCTACTGGAGAAACGATAATTATTCTCTCTTAAGGTAATATTTAAAAAAATACTCTATTCGTTTCTTTTAGAGGATAAAAAGACAGTATAACAAATCAATAATTCGTCGGTTTATCCATTGAAACGCGAAGCTCGATTAATAATATCATTAATGTCGAGCGCCACGAAGAAAGATCGTGGGATCAAAAAAAAAGGTGATTAAGATTTCGCATGAATCTGGATTTAGGTATTTAGTACGTGTAATGAGCACTGATATAAAAGGTGATTTACCAATCCATATAGGATTGACAAGAATAAAAGGAGTTAACAGGCGTTTAGCGACTCTTATTGCTAATAAACTTGAGATCTCTTTAGATACTAGAATTGGGACGCTTACTGAAAAATCAATCAAAGATATTGAAGCTATTTTAGCGAACCCATTAGAATATAATATTCCTCCTTATCTGTTAAATCGTCGAAAAGATCGTTTTTCTGGTGAGGATAGGCATATTACTGAAGCACAGTTGGTCTTAACAACTAAACAAGATATCGAGAGGTATATTAGAACTCGTTCTCGTCGTGGAATTAGACACCAATATGGTTTGAAGGTTAGAGGTCAACGAACTAGAACACATGGTAAGAAAGGTACCACTGTGGGTGTTTCAAAGAAGAAAAAATAAGGAAGGTGTAGATAATGGGTGGAATTCGTAGACACAGAAAGAAGATTGTAACTCCTGGTCATCCTTATGACAGTGAGAGATTGATTAATGAGCTTGTATTTGTTGGAGAGTATGGTCTCAGGAATAAGAGAGAATTGTGGAAAGCCAGAACTATTCTTTCTACAGCTAGAGCTCAAGCTAGAAGGCTCTTAGCCCAACCAGCTGATATTCGAGAACAAAGAGAAAAAGAATTGCTTTCAAGATTAACTCGTTTAGGTTTACTCCCTCCAGGAGCAGATTTAGATACTGTTCTAGCTCTTGATGTTAGATCAGTACTTAATCGTCGGTTACAAACTATTGTATTTAACAAAGGTTTAGCTCGTTCACCTTATCAAGCGAGACAATTTGTTGTACATCGCCATATTGCTTTAAACGGTAGAGTAGTTACTTCTCCAGGAAGATTAATTACTGTTGAAGAAGAAGATTTAATATCTTATGCACCCCGTTCACCTCTCAACAAAGATGATCATCCAGCAAGACCTCAAGCAACTCCAGCTTTTGAAGAAAAAGGTAAAACTAAACCTGGTAGGTCTAAAGACAATATAAAAAATAATGATGAAAGTGCAGGACCAGAAAACGCTGAGGAAGTAGAAACTCTAGAAAAAATTGAAGGATAAAGGAGACGAGGTGTAAGAAATGAGTAAGAAAAATATCAGATTTGGCATAGCTCATATTTACAGCAGCTATAATGACACAATTGTTCATATAACTGATCTATCAGGAGCAGAAACATTTAGTAGAAAAAGCGGAGGAATGTTTGTAAAAGCAGATAGAAACGAGTCAAGCCCATATGCTGCAATGAAAGCTGCTAGTGAAGCGGCAAATGAAGCAATGGATAAGGGAATAACTGGTTTATATGTTCGCTATAGAGCACCTGGTGGTCATAAAAATAGAACTCCAGGACCAGGAGTTCAAGCTGCATTAAGAGCTTTAAAAAGAGCAGGAATGAGAATAGTTAGATTAGAAGATGTTACTCCTCTTCCAACTGATGGTACCAGAAGAAAAGGTGGCCGTCGAGGAAGAAGAATGTAAGACTTTTTTTCTTTCTTTATTTTTCATTTATTTTGAATTTACAAATACTATTTTAGACAGAATTTTTTCTAAATATTTATAATTTAGTTTTTAATAACTTTCTTCATAATGGGTTTTCTAAAAGTGAGTGACAATTGTATCTTATGTGGAAGATGTGTAGATATATGCCCTAGATACATTTTTCAAATCGATAAAACAAAATCTAAGAAAGTAATAATTAATGAGAATGTTCAATATTGTCACGATTGTGGACATTGTGTTGCAATCTGTCCCCAAGATGCAATAGTTAATACTAGAATGGGAGATAATCTGGATGTAGATTTTCCTTTAGTTCCTTCAAATATTGATTATGAAAAAGCTTTATCTTTTATTCGCTTAAGAAGATCAATAAGGAAATTTAAATCAGAACTTATCTCTGAGGAAAAGGTTAAGCAACTCTTAGAATTTAGTAGATTTGCGCCTACTGGCCACAATACTAACGCAGTTGAGTATACGATAATTATTGGAAGAGACAAAATTGATGTCTTATGGGGAGAAACAATACAATTGATGAAGGAAGTGATACGCAAAATTAACAATCCATTTTGGGTTGGAATAGCCTTTTTAGCTGGAAAAAAGAATTTTGTAAATGAAGCTAAAAAAAACGAATATAGATTAAATAGCCATATTATTAACTTTGAGAATAAGAAGGATACTATTTTCCATGGAGCACCTATGTTGATTTTACTGCACACAGGAAAAAAAGCTGCAAGCCCTATTGAAGATTGCGCGATCGCTTCAGAAAACATCATGCTAGGAGCGAATACATTGGGGTTAGGAGCAACAATTATTGGTTATTTTGTTAGAGCTTGGAAACATTCAAAAAAGATAAAAAAACTTGTAAACCTGCCAAAAGGCCATATTCTCCATTCTTGTTTAAGCGTGGGTGTTCCAACTTACAATTTTAGAAGACTAGTTCCGCGACCAGAGCCAAATATCTCTTTTATAAAATAGAAATTAACAAAAGATGCTTAATATAGTTGTTCCAAGAGCCTATCAAGATGTTTTATCATTTCTTTTCTTAATACTTCTTTAGGTGGTTTTTCTAGAGTTTTAATAGCTGTCAAATCTTGTTCTAATATAATATGAGCTGCTATAGTACGAAGTATATCATTGTACACACTTTCTGGAAGTTGATGTTCAACACTTGCTATAGGTTCTGCTTTGATCGTTTTTTTCTTTGCTCTAACCGTAGATTTAACAACAGCTTTTTCTTTTGGAACAATCATTTTTTCTCCAGAGACTAGTGCTCTTTCTTGTTCTTCTATTGCTTGAAAGGTTGTTTTTTCTGTCTTAATGTCTACTGGCTTCATTACCTCCCGTATTGTTTCTTTACCAAAATCTTCTAATTTTCCTGCAAATATCTCTTGCAATTTTTCTTCTGATTCTTCGTGCTCGATATTTACAATCTTATACTTAGAAGAAAAGAATCTTGCATTTAGATTAGTTGCAGCTCTCCCTGCAGCATAAGCTAATGATCTGGTTATACCTGGTTTTCTGTATATCCAGATCTTTTTTGGTTCCCGAGCTAAAATTAAATATGCCCCATTACCTTTCTCCAAACTTGAAATATCAGCACCTACCTCTGAATAACTCCCATCTTTTTTTACCGAGAAGATTCTTATTGTCATTGGATCCCCCTTAAAATTACACACTAGTAATATAATCAGAAGGGAATACTAAAATTTTTCCTTTTTTCTTCAAACTAAATGTACTATTCTGCATAAAGAGTTTTATCTTCTATATTTGCATTTGAAAACGCTCTTTTTCTTCGTAAACAGCTTTCACATTTTCCGCAATGAATTGGTCTTCTATCTTTAGTCCATCCAGTAAGTCTGTAACATGAAGACGAAAACTCATATTTTGCACTTTTTTCATTTAGAAACAACACAATATCCTTTTTATCAGAAGCAATAAAAGGAGAAATAACTTTTACTTCATTCATACAACCAAGTTTCATAGCGGCATTCATTCGTTCAACAAAATCTTTGGTGTTGTCAGGAAAGGTTTCTCCCTCTTCTATATTTGCACCAAAGATGATATCTACTGTATTTTTTTCGCTGTCTGCTGCCGATGCAGCTATAGACAAAAATAGTAAATTTCTACCTGGAACCCACACTTTTTTTGCAGAATCTATGGTTATATCCTTGTCATCTAGTTTTTCAAATTCTTTAAATTCAGGGAGTTCTTCTACAGATTGAGAGAGATTGGAACCTGCTTTAGCAGTAAACTCCTTTAGAAATGGCAGAGAGATAATTTTTGATTCTATAGAGAAAAAATCTGCAAATGTCTTATTAGTTCTCTCTATTACTTCATCTTCTTTACTCCCATACAAGAATGATAGTAAAGAGACTGAATCATATTTTTCTAATGCCCAATACAAGCAAGCTGTAGAATCTAATCCTCCTGAAAATAATACTATGGCTTTTTTCATTGTGAAACAAGAATGGAAGATGTTTTTTTATTTTTCTGTTTAATCCTTTCTCAATTTTACTATGAAAAAGCCTTCTGTATTATGTAAGCTAGGAGTTAACATTTGTGCTTTATTTTCAAGTGATTCTATTCTTATCCCTATCATCGGTTCCATTTTTTCGATACTAAAATTTGTGTTCTTGGAGAGAAACTCCTCTATTACATATACATTTTCATCTTTAAATATTGAACAAGTTGAGTAGGTAATTTCTCCTCCGTCCTTAAGTACTCTTGCTGATTCATCCAACAACTTCTTTTGAATAGCTGTATAAAATTTCAGATCTCTCTTTTCCAATCGAAATTTCGTTTCAGGCCGGGTAGAATAAGTCCCAGAACCTGTACATGGCGGATCAAGAAGTATTTTGTTAAACTTATTATTGAATAAACTTGATATCATTCTTGAATCAGTGTTTATAATCTCAATTCCATTAACTCCTAGAAGATCCATTCTCTTTTTTAAGATAGATACTCTTCGTTCATTTAACTCACAAGCAAAAATATTGTTTCCTGAATTATTTAGTGCAGCTAAATGAGAAGTTTTTTGTCCTGGTGCAGCACATACATCTAGAATAAGATCATGAGGCTTTGGTTTTACGATTAAAGAAACCAATGCTGAAGATTTTTGTTGAATTACTATTTTTCCATTTTTGAAAATATCTAATCTAGGAAGAGCTACTGGAGACTTTTTAATTTGTATTAAGTTTGGTATATCCTTATCAACTTCATATTCAATGTCAAAAGAGGTTAATACTTGCTCTATTTCCTTCATTTCAGATTTTAAGGTGTTTACCCTTATGTATGTCGGAAGAACAGTTTGGATAGAATTAAGAAAATCCAGTGAAAAGTTCTCTCCCCATTGAGAAAATAACTTTCTGATGATCCATGTTGGAGTGTAATATTTCAGGGATAATAGGCTGATTTCATCTTTATTTCTTTCTAACATCTGCATTGACACAGATTCAATATTCTTCACAATGCCTTCAAAATCAAAATTTTTGTTGTTATTGAAGAGAGTGTTGAACTCTTTTTTTATGTCTCCTAACATCGAACTGTACACTTGAGCATATTTAACAATAAAAGTGATTAAACGTAACAATGCCTTTTTTTCGAATGAGAGTTTCTTTAGTGAGAAATAAGAAGAACTTTCTTTTATATAAAGATCTATCACATTTAATTTCCCAATAATATTAAAAACGAAGTAGTATATCCTTGCTTCTTCATCTTTGTTCAATGTATATTCAGATCTAACCCTATTCATTGCGTTTCGAATAGAATCTCCCTTTTCTACTTGAACCAATGCAGAAAGAATGGGTTTTATGATTATGTTCATGTCGCTCCCTCTCATTTTCAGCTTTTGTCTTAATTTACATTAGTATTGGTCATAATCATGAGGAGTTTTTAATTTTATTGAATCTTGAGGGAGAAATAGCGTTGGTATCTCAACATCCAGCTGAATTGTTTGTGCAAGTTTTCTAAGTAATATATTCAAATAGTCAATGTGGTTCAAATATATTAGGTTTAAGTTTGCCTTTTTGTACAAAGGCAACTTTTGTGAATTTATATGAAAAGAGATTACAGTATCCACACCCGAATCCTTTATTACAAATATATCATCTATGGTAAATGGAGCAGAAGGATTTTCTACAATTAGTTTGGAGTTATCATCTTTCAAATCTAAAGACACCCAATTTTTTGAGAGATGAGAGAGAGATGTCATGAATTCGTCAAAAGAAATAGGTGATACAGAGAATATTGTACTATTAGAATTATGTAAAGTGATAGGTTCTTCATCGAGATAATTCATCCCAATTGTATTTAGAAAATACTGAAAACCAGTTTTAAACAGCCAACTACGTGAAATATTGATTGTAATAATATTGTTAATTGCTAATGTCCTTATTAATTCATATTCTTTATCAATAAGCTGACCTTTCTCAGCCTTTGCAAAAGGTATAGACTCTGCTTTTAATACAAGATTCAATTTGTTTTCTAACATAAAACCGATATTGCTATTCGAAAAATAAGGAGTAACTAATATACCAGATACATGAAGAGCTTTCAATCTTTCTTCATTAGTTGGAGCAAACTCAACAATAAAAGCTTGAGAGGACATATTATCAGTAATAAATGTTCTCTTGAGCTGTTTAAGAAATTGATAGAGTGAAGTGACCATGAACAACGAATCATAAGAATGAATAAAAAAGATTTGGATAAAAATGGTTTTTTTATTCAGAAAAAACAGCTATACTTGTTGGAGTTTCCGATATAGAAACTGTGATTTTTAATTCTGGATAATTTTCTTTAATTAGATTATGGATATATCTTGCTAACAATTCTGCAGTAGTAGCTTCAATAGGAAGAATCAGCACATCTTCTTTTGGAAAACGATAATATTTATTTTCTGTAGTTAAAATTTTTACTTCCCGTTCATCAGTGGTTATATTAAATTCTTTACTATGTAAAGGCACTAGTACCTTATGATCAAATTGTTTTACGATGTTCTTAACTTTAGTTTTAAATTCTCCAAAATCTACCACCATCTTTTTTTCATTTAACTGACCTTCGGCCTCAACCTTTAATCTATAGTTGTGCCCATGCAATCTAGAGCACTTATCATGGTGAGACAATATATGAGCTGCTGAAAACGAAAGTTTATCTCCTGAAATTTGTATCTTCATTTTTATCACTTGATTACTCTTGTTTTAACAATGTCATGTTTAACTTTATCTATTTCTTGAACATATTTTTTTGCTACAGAAATCGCGAATGACAATAGCTCTTCCTCTGAGAAACCTATTTCTTTTAAGCCTATTGCTTGAACATGGTTAGGCACTCCATCACTTGAGATGTTTATTCCAAAATGAATTTTTCCGCTATTTCCTCCTATTGTTGCAATACCCACATTTAGTTTTTTTCCATTAACGTAAATATCAGTTCCTTTACGTTGAATTAAGTTAACACCTTTTTCAACTAATGATTCTATAACAACAATTGTTAAAATTCTAAGTCTATAATACATAATTTCTAGATTTGGTGGCTGAACATCAAATTCTTCAACTATAAAATGAATTGCATCATCAGAACTAATTAGAACTTTAGCTAAATGAAATTCATTTAAAATATCTTTTAGATCAAGCATTTCTTTTGGGGTTAGTTTCATATCACCTCTAAATATAAGTACACTATTTCCAGGAACATTATAGTGTTCATATGTGTATAGAGACTGAATCTGTGAACCATCGTAGCATATCTTTTCATTGAAATCCAGATATTTGATTGTATAATCTTCTAGTTTTTCTTCACTCATCTTTTTTTTCCTCCAAGAGCTCTTTCTTCAAGTCTCCAATAGTTGTGCAAACTTCAGCTACTGCATCATGTTGGTGAATACTTTCATAATTAATCTGTTTTGCATATACTTGTACTTCATCGGGTAAATGCCCAAACTTGAAAACTACATTCTGTAATAATGTTCTGATTACGTCTTCTACGAAACCAGGTTTTTTGTGAGCGTATAACACTACTGCTTGTTCATCTTTTCTTTTTAACACTTCATGAATTGGAGCGCTCATACTTATTTCCATTAGTGCTATAATATCATCTAACTCAATTCTCGGAGAGTCTTCAGGTAATTCAAAAAGAAGTATTGCTTTTGATCTTTGATTGTGTGCAGCAAGTGGAATTATATCCAAAATTTCATTAATTTGTTCATCTGAATAACCTTTTTTCTTTAATTGTTCTTTAGCAAAATCACGCGATAATTCCTCTGAACAGGGACAAACTGTAGTTCCTTGTACTTCAGCGCCTATAATTTTTTTAATTCTGATTTCTCCATTAATAACTTCAGCTTTTGCTCCAGCTTTTAATTTATGAACACTTGATTTTTTCTTAAGCAAAGGTTCAGAAAAAGTTTCAGCTTCATAATCAGCTTCAAGTTTCACTTCTGAAAATTTAGCTCCATCTTGTATTTCTATAACTTTTCTTGCTATTCGGGAGCATAATACTTCTGTATCTGAAATAACTTCGCTCAGTAGTTCTGCCGTCACTTCATTTATTGCTTCAATATTTCGTGACATGTGTATTCCTCTTTGTGTAGAAACAAGGTCTACATACACATCTATTTTAGCTGATAACTCATTATACGAGTTCTTCCATTTTCTTCTAATTATTTTAGGTATATTACTAACACCTACTCGCTGTAAACTTAACTTTATTAGTGCTTTATCAGCTTGCACATCAGAAATAATTTCACTATTTAAACTCATTTTTTCACCTACAAGATATTGATTAATTTATGAACTTGAACTGAAAGTCCGATTTTTTCTGAAGAAAGATATTCACCTGCTATCTCGGTAAAAGACCTAATTTTTTTCCATGCGGGAGGTTGAATTTCAAGTCCTTTCTTTGGAGTAACAGGTTGAATTACTAAAGGGATTTGATGCTTACCACACATACTAGAAATATAACGAAAATCTTCTTCAGTTGATTTGTTAGAGATTACAACTTTTGCAAATACTTTTACGCCATTTTTTTGAAGAATTCTGCACATTTTGAGTTCTTGTTCAGCTAGTTTTTTCCAATCTTTAGCTGACTGTGCACTCCTATCTTTAATATCTACACAAGCGTAATCAATTTTACTGGAAACCATCTCTAATTCACTAAGATTTTCAGTATAAGCTGTTTCCAAATATAAAAGATACCCCCGTTTCTTTAATTCATCAATAAGATTTGAGACGAAATCAACCTGTAACAAGGGCTCTCCTCCCGTTAAACTAATAGAATGAAGATCTGGTGTTTTTAGGTTTTCTATAATTTCTACTAGTTGAGCGACTGAAATAGGGTTCTCAACTTTTTTAAATTCTTGCTCTCCAGCCTTCTTTTCAACAAAAAAGATTTTTGGTTTTAATATCTGAGCTTTGGGGCTATCACACCACACGCAACCTTTTGTTCCACAAGCCCCAAGTGCCAAAGGACAGCCTGCAAAACGGACAAATATCTGTCTTAAACCATAACAGCTACCAGAAAGTGAAGCACCTTCACCTTGGAAAGAAGAGAATATTTCTTGTATAAAACCGTATTTAGTTAGCTCTTTTTTCATTACTAGAAAACATATTTAGGGGTAAATAAAAATTCTCTTTTAACAGAAGAATAATTTTTCAAATTTACAAATAAAAAAATTAGAAAAGACGAAGGGTAAACAGTTCACTCATATTTTCTTTTAATTGCTGACAATACTCTTTCTTGCCAGTCAACTAGCTTTTCAGCGAGCTCTTTATGTAAATCGGGGTGTAAGGGGGCATCAGCTTTAAGTTTATCTATTTTTTTCAACCAACTATTAATTTCATACAACATTGGGCTCATGCCCACGCTCGTTTCTACTTCATCACGCAACTCTTCAAGGTACTTTAGAACAGAGCTAGATATGGATTGTGGACTTATCATTTGAGATATGTGTTTAAACTTATTCTTTATTGCGTCCATTGCAACTTGTGCATCAGCAGCAGCAGTAGAGATAACAGGTTCTTCTGCTATTCCGGGTGAGGTATATTCTGTACTAGTTTCTTTTTGGGGAGCATGTTCTTTTATCTCAAAATCATTGTTAAGTACTTCAGAACTAGATAAAGTAGTTGCAGGGGTAGGCTCTGAAGGAACTGGTTTAGGTTCAATCTTTTTAGAAATTTCTTGTTTTGATGCAACCTCAACTAATTTTTTATCAAGATTTGCAGTTAATTGCTCAATCTTTGTTTCTAAAATTCCTAAAATATTTCGAATTGAAGGTATATCTGTAAGATATTGTAAATTTTCCAAGGAACCATTTGCTAATTTATCACTAACAAGAGAAAAAGTTTCGATCTTAGTTTTTATGTCATCAACTTTTGCATTCAATTCATTTAAATTAAATCCTGCTATTTGTTTCTCAAAATTTGATAATTGTTCAGAAAAATGACTTATTGTATTTTGAATTGCGTTTACAGATTCTGCTAGGGTGTTGATTGAATTAACTAATTCTACAAGTTTATTTTCAACATCACTCATTTAATTTCACTTACTTGATTTTAATATATATAACTATAAAAAATTTATTGCAAGAGTAATATTTATTTTTTTTAATAACGGTCTATATTCTCACTCGTTTTTATAAGAAAATACTTTTTAGATTACAAAAAAAGGCGTAGATTCGATTAAATCTTATTTTTAGGAGAAGTCATAGCTTAAATAAAAATAGAAATAAAGATGACTGATCATCTTTTTTGAAGTTCAAGCAGTATTAACAACAAGGCAGCAATTACACCTTTTTCATCACCAGCTAATTTTTTGAATTCATCACGCTCAAGCATTTGAGCTACACTTCGCCATTGAATTAGAAGTTGAATAAGTTCTCTTTCCGACATAGCTATCAACGAAATAAATGTACAAATTAAATTGATAAGTTTTGTGTAAGAAAAAACAAAAAATTAAAAAGTCCTAACAGCTCACCAAAGCACAAAAAGCGTAAGATCTTGTGAATCGCTTTAAAAAATAAAAAAACAGAATTAACATAAAGGATAAAAATAAGAAAGATGTAAAAGAATTATTAATAGAGAAATTATCAAGGAAGAATCAATATGAGCTTGGATGAAGAAGAATTTTTTGCAAGATTAGCTATTGAAGCAAATGAATTAAAACGTGAGCTTCCTACTTTTAAACCAGTTGATGGAGATATGACTCATTTACGTGGATTTATTTTTGGAACAGGACTTTATGAAGGAGGAGTATTTGTTTTAGACATAATCATCCCTAGAGAATACCCATTTAAACCACCAAAAGTAGAATGTTTAACAAAAATTTTTCATCCTAACTTCTTTAATAGAAGAATTTGTGTAGGGGTTTTAGGCGCAGATTGGACACCAGCAAATAACCTTGTTGATGTAATTGAGAGCATACGATTTTTGCTTGGTGAACCAAATCCTGACGATCCTTTAAATTCCACGGCAGCCAACTTAATGAAAAGAGATCTTAAAGCATTTGAACAAAAAGCCAGAGAATACGTGGAAAAATACGCATCATTTAGTCAAATACAAGAATATGGTTTATAAAAAAGATTTTTTTGTTCTTCTTTGAAAAACAGATTGGCGTACAAAAAATTGTACAAAAATCAAGTTGATGTAGTAGACTATTGAGAGCTTGAATAAAGATATCAATTATTTTTTTAATCTACTTACACAAATAAAAAAGTATTTTCAACAACTTGTTTTTCTTAAATATCCACTGTAATACGTGTGTGTTGTTTCTAATGTTACTTATTTTAAATTGTGTTAAGTACTAAGGTAGTATGAACAACTGTGTTCATAAAATAATATATCGTACAAATAAACTAGTTTAGGAAGTGAAAAATTGAACCTTGATCAAGTAAAAGGAGTAATTGAGATTGCAGGAGTGAAGTTTAGTGCAGCTCAATTAATAGAAAGTTTAGTAGATCAAGGTTTTTCAGTTTCTTTTATTAACGGGAATTTACGTGTTGGGCAAAGATTCTTAAAACCAGAAGTTTTTATTGACGAAGAATATAAAACGTGCCCAATTATTGATATATGTAAAAAGTATGATGAAATTATTAAGGATGCAAAAAGAAAAATTCAATTTCCCCAATATATCAACAATAAGGAGTTAATTGAAAAATCTGCATGTAGGTCTGAGAACTATAAGCAAGGTACAATAATAAAAGATGAAATCTATGAGGATAATATTAACCTAGACGATGAAATTTTTGATTATCCACCGTTAAAGAAATCTTCATTTGGTTTTTCAGACAAAGAACAGGAAGCATCTCCTCTTACTTATAAGCAAGGTAAGACATTCACTGAACCAAGAGAAATGATTGGAGTAGGAACTTTAACTTTTGGCCGTCCTTTATCATCAAATGGAACAACCTGCTCTAAATGTGGAGCAATTGTGAACGAAGGTTGGCAATATTGTGGAAAATGTGGAAGTTATATAGAAAGATAAGATCTATCTTAATTATTCTGCATCCACACAACCTTCAGGAGTAATGGCGAAGATAGCCTCTGATTCTGGTAAAACAGGAGAGTCATAGACTCGAATGATTCTCTTTTCCCCCTTGCTTTTTCTTAGATAAAACCTTGTTGTAGCCCAGTGACCCATAATGTTTCCTCCTATTGCTTGAGTTGGATCACCAAAAAAAGCTCCAGGATTTGATTGTACTTGATTCGTTATAACCACTGCAACATTATATGTGTCAGCTATTCTTCCTAGAATTCCTAAGTGGTAGTTCATAGTTTGCTGTCTTTCTGCTAATGTTCCTCTTCCTGCATATTCTGCTCGAAAGTGTGCTGTTGCAGAGTCAACAACCACAAGTCCATATTCATCTTTTTGGTTGAAAAACAGCTCTAACAGTCTTTCTGATAAAGTCATTTGATGGTCAGAATTATATGCCCTTGCATAACTAATATCCTTTAACACATCTTCGAAAGATTTTTTCCATCCTAATTCTCTTTGAAAACGTTCATGGATTGCTTTTATTCTACTTGGCGAGAAGGTTCCTTCTGTATCAATAAACACCGCTTTCTTTCCAGCTCCTCCTAATTCAACTGGTAGTTGTACAGTAACGCAAAGTTGGTGACAAAGTTGAGATTTTCCTGACCTAAATGGCCCAAAAAGTTCTATGGTTTCACCAAGTCTTACACCAGAAACCCCGAGTTCATCAATCGTAGTTAATGCATCAATGTTTTTTACACCATACGTAAAACTAAGAATAGATTTTTGCTTTTCTAAGACATCCAAAGCGTTAACAAACTCTATTCCTCCACGAAGTTCTTTTAACGCCTCTTTATATTTTTGTGCTGCAACAGCAGTTATACCATATTTTTCTTCTAATTCTCTAATTGGAGTTGTTTCTATTAAGTAGACATTAAGTCCTTTTTCTCTTAATGTTTCAGCAGTTTTTCCACCAATACCTGGTATGTCCTCTAAGTTTATTTCTTCTTTAAAATACTTATATTTAGGAACCATTTTCTTGATAGCTTCACGAATCTTTTTAGCTGTAGCTCTTTTTACACCCATAGATTGAAGTTCAAGAAGACTTGTTGTCATTATCTGATCGACATTTGTTATATTATTTTCTTCAAGAATCTTTGCTGTCTTATCTCCAAGTCCAGGGATATCTTTTAGTGAAATACTTTCTATATCCACAAAAGATTCATCATTTTCTTTTTTTTCGTCAATAGATTCCTCATAGAACTCTTCAGCTTCCTTTACAAGATCTTCATTTTCATCTTTCTTACTCATATTTTGCACCGATAACTCAATAAATTACCTTAACTAACATAGATAGATTAAGCTATATAAAGTTAGTATTTTTTTAAAAATTTTTTAATAGTCTACTCCCTTTCTTGCAGAAATTCCTTGCTGAAAGGGGTGCGCAATTTCTTTAATTACTAAGTCCAGATCTACGTCCTTGAAATCCCTAGATGCTAACCTCCCAGTAATAATTATTTTTTCATTTATTTTCTCAATTAATGAATAAATATCTTCAATTTGTATAAGATTATAATATAACGCAAATCCTAACTCATCGAGAATTAACACATCACTTTCTGTATCTTTAATAGAATCTTTTACAATAGATAGTTGCTCTTTAATGAATTCTCTAAACTCGTTTTCATTTTTCTGTGGAATAAAGAACGTTTCTTTTCCTATAGTGAACCAATTAACATTAAATTTCTCTGTAATATATTTACACTCCCCACACTCTTTTCCTGTTTTCAAGAATTGAATTACTGTTACCTTTTTATTATCTATCAGGGATTTAATTATTTTACCAACAGCATTTGTTGTCTTTCCTCTACCTGTTCCCCTGATAATTTCGATTTGCACCATAAAAAAAGAAATTAAATGAATATATATTAAGATTATCAGATGATTTATTTTTCACATATTGATAAAACAAGTATCCCCATTTCAAATAAAATGAAAATAAATTTGATTCTATTATTTATTAACCCAAAACTTTTTTACAGATTTTTAACAAACTTGTACCATAAAGTAGCTTCATTCAAAATAATATAAAAGTGGTTACCGTGTCAGAAATAGTACAACAAATAATTGATTCTGGTGCAATTTATCTAGTTAATCCAGCTTTAATTCAAACAACAGTAGATGACTTTTTAGATAAATATGGACATTTATTAGATGTAATTGGTTTATATGCAAAGGGGAGTAATGGTTTCACTTTTTTCCCCAGTAATAATGCCCCAAAACATCCAAATTTAAGTATTTATTTCCATTCCTTCTGCACTATTGCAGATAATATGGGAATAAAAGTTGATGCCTTTAGTCATGTACATCGAGATAGTTTTTTGGTTCAAAATGCAGATTTCAGGGAACAAAGTAGTGATGGAGAGAAAATTGATTTGTTCGCATGTCCAAGTCATCCTTACATTAATCAGTATAACTCTGCCATTGTTTCAGAAATCGTACAATATCCAGTTAATAAACTAGTTTTGGATAATATTTTATTTGCAAATTTAAAAGCATGTTTCTGCGATAGATGTAGAAGGTTATTTGCACAAAAATGGAATATTGAACGAGATTTCAGTTATGATTTCTTAAAATCAAGAGATTTTTATGATAATTGGGTTGAGTTTAGAACAACACTAATAGAAAATACACTAAGAGAGATTACAGATTCAATGAAACAGATCAAGAATGTTGATTTGGCATTTGTCATCAAGGCAGATAAAGAAACTAGCTATTTAACAGGAACAGAGGAGAATTTTGGACAGAATATAGCAAATATGCTTAAAATTACAAATAACATAATAACCCATGTTAATCCTTGGACAGAGATTCCCTCAGCTGGCAGTGAAGACTTCCAAAATCTTGTTAATGCCCTTTCACCACTTTTAGAACTATCAAAAACAGGAGTTGAACATTCATTGCTTTTCTGGGGTGTTAATGACAAAGAAAAATTAGATCTTGTTTTAAAGTTAAGCGAAGATTTGAACCCAAACAATATCTACATCCAAGATATAAAGCCAACAGACTTCACAAAGTTAAGGCAAATTAATTTAGGTTTTTAAAATGAAGGGGATCGAAGACGCAGTCGAAGAAATAAAACAAATGTTCTGGGGAGTTTTAAAGGGAAGTTACAGCCCTGAGGAAGAAGAAGATGTAAAAGTAAGACTTATTACTGCTTTATCAAGTTTAACTGCATTTGCAAAATCTTTTTTGCCAGAAGAACAACAGCAAGAATATGAAGAACAATTTTCTCAAGCACGTAACATTTTACAGCGGTTTGATTCAGCTGGCCCTTGGTTCAGAGAGCTTCCAGAGATGATTGATGCAGTGTACAATATTCTTACCTATGCAAATGTATTGCAGATAGAAGTACAGCGATATAAAGACATGAATAATGATGCGCTACAATACTATAACATAAAACTTGAAAAAATAGAAATGAAGTTAAATTCACTTGAAAATGAACTTAGAAAAATAAAAACTTATGTTAAAGAGAGGATTACCAAAGAAGATTTGGTTAAAGAAAGCGAAATAATTGAAATTGAAGAAAAAGAAGAAAAACTTCTTCAAACTCAAGAGATTTTAGGCGAAGAGACTAAACTTGAAACTGTTGAAAGAGCAGAAGACTTAGAAGAAGCACTTGAATTAGTAAAAGAAGAACCAGAGCTGTTACAGGTTGATGAAGCCGTTGAGATGGAAGAACCAGAAACAGTAGATGAAACTGTAATGTCTAAATTAGAGGATATTACAACTGAAGATATTAGTAGCATACCTAAAGATATTTCTAAAGAAGACATAAATTTAATTGAAGGAATCGAACTAGCCTCAAAACTTGAAGAAGATCACATCCCTATAAAGGAGAGTTTAGAAACAGAAAGTGAAAGTCTGCAAAAACTTGCAAATTTACTTCAAGCTCTTGATCCAGGCGACGATCTAGTTCTTTCACCATTAACTCAAAAACTATTAGAGCTAAGTGGTGATGAAGGAAAAGCTGAGATAGCAGCAGAAAAAAAGCAAGAATTTCAAATTGATGTGCAAGAGCAAACTGGCACTGAAGTAGCGAAAGAAGCTGAAATGAAAGATGCTAGTGTTCCTTCGTCAGTTGATAGATTAAGTGACATTTTGGCTTCACCTGACAAAATACAAGATGCAGCAACATTCATTTCAGCAATCCGTGACACTATTGATCAAGTAGCAAAACAAACTGATGATGATTCAACATCTACCCCCTTAACTAAAATAATTGAAGCAGAAACTGGTCAAACAGATGAAACACCTTTAAGCATTGCTGATATTGAGAATATTATTAGCCATTTAGAAAACAAAAGAGAAAACGCAATAGAACGGGTAAAGAAACTCGAAAAAATAATTGCTACAGAAAAAATGGATGAAGCAGAATGGCAAGATTTAATGATAAGTGCACAACAACACCTCCTACGAATAGAAGATACTCTTGATGGTTACAAAAGGGTATTAAACAAATTAAGAATGCAATTAGAAAAATGAGAAAAATGGTCAATTTTGTTCATTTTTATTTTGGAGATGCTGATGAAACCTTTTATACAGGAATAGGAACCGCAATTAGAGCTTTAGGACATGGAAAAAAGGTTCAAGTTATTTTAACAGATAAAAAATTCTATTGGGTAGAAAAAATCTCTACAGAAACAGATGATTTTAGAATTTTTAAGCTGAAAACTAAGAACGACATTAATTTCTTGAAGGAAATTATAAACTCCTCAGAACAAGAGTTAATATTGATTTCAGATATCGATCTTCTTATTCAAAATAATTGGATTACAGCAGAGCATTTGAAAGATATTGTGTTAAAACTAAAAGAAAAGAAGGAAGTAATTATTACAAGTATGTCTTTCTATAAATCGATAGCAAATATCGCAGACTATTGCTCTCATTTTTCAAAAGAGGGATAATAAGCAAGTCTAATTTTACTTTTTACAACAAAATAATCTTTAACAAAAAAGCAATTTTTTGATTTTTCTCTTCTACGATTATTTTCGTATATAACAAGGAGCTTATTATCCACTTTATTCTTCCTATTTCGTGTTTTTTAGAATCTTAGATAGTTTTTTATATTTTCATCAAAAAGAATAGCCATGCAATTCAAGATCGATTCTTCTAAAGGACTGCATTTTGTAAAATTAGAACCTGGAGAAGACATTCTCCCTGAACTTAAGAGATATTGTCAACAACACAATATAAAATCTGGTTTTATTCAAGGAATAGGCGCAGTAAAAGAGGCGACTCTTGGTTATTTTGATCTAGAAACAAAACAATATCTAAGAAATAATATGAAAATCAATGCTGAAATGTTAAGTTGCATAGGTAATATTTCCAAGAACAAAGAAACAAGTGAATATATTATTCATTGTCATATCATTTTAGGAGATAATGAATTTAGAGTCATTGGTGGACATCTCTTCGAAAACACAATAATATCAGTTACAGGAGAATTCATTATTACAGAATCAAAAGAAGAAATTTATCGTTCTCTTGATGAACAATTCAATCTTTCACTTCTTGAACTATAAAAAAAGATAATAAAGTAATTTCAAAAATTTCTTTTTTTGAAATTTAAAAATCTAAGTTGATTACTTCGTGCTTTTCTATACTTTTCATCGCAGAAACTGCAATATTTAGAGCTTTGATACCATCATCAGAGCTAACAGGAAGGGTTTCATTATTTAAACAAGCAGAGACGAATGCATTTAATTCTGCACTTAATGGCTCCTTCCAGGGGGTTTTACGTTTTTTAATAAATTCACCATCTTCAACAACAAATTCTTGGCTCATGAAATCTGCTTCAACAATGCCATGTTCGCATGTCAACATTAATTTTCTGAACTTATGAGGAGTTAAATAATTACTTTCAATGAATCCTGTTACTCCATCTCCAAAATCTAGAAGTATTTCTGCATAGTCATAATATCTGTGACGTAATTTTCCTCCACGAGCGTAAACAGCCACAGGATCTTTCCCAACCATATACCTAAAACCATCTATGTCATGGATACTAACATCACGTACAACGTCAACATCCTTAAGTCTATCAGGCCAGTAAGGACCTAATCTTCGGGCACTAAGTAGAACAACATCACCTAGTTCTTTGTTTTCAATTAGTTTTCTTGATCTCTGTGTAACTGGATTAAAACGCTCAATAAAACCGACTCCTACTTTCCTCCCACTTTCTTTCTCTACTTCAATTACTTTCTTAGCTTCTTCAATAGTACTAGTCATTGGTTTTTCAATAAAAACATGTTTTCCAGCTTCAAGAGCTTTTATGGCTAATTCAGCATGTGTTGTTGTAGGAGACGCAATTGAGACCATTTCTATCTCTTCGTTTTTTAGCAAAGAATCTAAATCAGGAAATGTATTAACTTTATACTGTTTTGCTAATGCTTTTGCACGTTCTTCAGAAGCATCGTAAATACCCACCAAATTGGCTTTTTCGGATTCACTGTAAACTCGAACATGATTTTTTCCCCAACTCCCTGTTCCTATTACTGCAACGCCTAATTTTTTCATAATAAACACTATTTACTTTTTTTGAGTTAAATAGAGTTAATTTGCTTATAAATATTTCTTTATGCATAAAATTAATACAAAAAAAGAATAGAAAGGTAATGTAAAATTAATTATTTTGTAACAATACGAATATATTATCTTTACCTGATTTTCCTCCAAGGAGAGAAATATCGACAATCTTAAAATCAGTTTTCCTTATTAACTTAACCAGTTCACGACGTGAAAAAAGGTGATAATAGCGTTTTGCAATAACTAAACCTTCAGAATTCTTCCAAGGTAAATAATAATCACCAAAGCGCCAATTACTGTTAAACAATTTCTTAATCGGGAATAGGATTAAATCTAAAATCATCTTAAGTCGCGTATCTTTTTTCCATTTATACCAAACTGAAAGAATAAAAAAGCCGTTTTTTTGTAATATTTTTTTTATTTCAGTAAATGCACAGATAACATCCGTTTGGTTATTCAGATGATGTATTGCTGCAATTGACAGAACTAAGTCATAAGATTCTTTTCTAAAAGGTAAGGAAGTCATTTCTAGATTAACTAGATGGTTAGCAGAGTTTAGTAATAGTACGGAATTTTTTAGCAACTTGAATGATAGGTCACACAATATAAATTGGCTTTTATATTCTTGAAATAAAAGAAGATTTCTCCCATTTCCACCACCAACATCACATATGAGATGTTTTTTTGATAAATCAATTAAATTGGAGATCTTAAGCAAATATTCTTTGAAATCCTTCCATGGCTTGCGCTTTGTTCTTATATAGTATTCACTTATTGTTGAATAAGCTGACATTAAATTATTCAGGTTTGACTCATTATTTTGCATAGGGAGCACTGAAATTAGTAAATGTTTCTTATAAAAAAAAGGAATCATAAGGTTTTTAATTTAATCATTCTCGTTAAAAATAACGATATAAAATAACGGAAAGAGGATTATTAAGATGGGATTTTGGTCTGACTGGTTGGATGCTATCGCACGATGGATTTCTAACAATAATTGGAATCAACTACCGCAATCTGTGCTATTTATCACACTCACTAGTATTTCTATTTCAGCGTTTTCTGCAATAATTACGAAACTGTTAGTGGATACAGAATCACTTAACGAAGACATGCAAAAAATAAACAAATGGAATCAAAAAAGAAAAATGGCAATGGAAAGAGCAGATAAAAAATTATGGCTAAGTGTTAAACGAGAAGAAGATGCAATAAAGCGTTTACAACAGAGTATGATGATGAAAAGAATGAAGCCAATGTTAGTTACATTTATTCCATTTATGGTTATCTTTGCAATCTTAAGAAGAGCTTTTAATGGACATTATTATGCTTGGATACCATTCAATATGGGTAGTTTTCCATGGATAGGTAAGACACCATGGAGCGAACAAGTAACTTATGATGGACATGTTTATTCAAAGATTAGCTTTACATTCTGGTATTTCCTATCAAGCTTCGCATTTGGTTCTCTAATATCACGTATATTAGGAACAAACCCCCAAGGAGCAGTAAGCACAGATAGTAAGAAGAAATCAAAAACATCCAAAAAAACGGTTAAAAAAAATAAATAAGCAAGGTTTCCTTGCTTTATTTATAACAAGCTAACTTTCCACTGACAAATTAAAAAATGTATTTTGTCATCAAAATATATATTTAAAAATAATCTTCTTTCCATGAAAGTATAGTATTCAGAAACAAAAAGAGGATTTTCAATGAGACCTAATTTAAGAGTTAGTAAAAAGCGCATGGTTCGAACCCCAGGTGGTGTTCGCGTTAAGAGATTAAAGAAGAAAACAAGTAAAGCTCATTGTGGAGAGTGTGGTGCTATTCTAGGTGGCGTCGCTTTTGGTAATCAGAACGAAGTTAGAAAACTTCCTAGGTCCAGAAGATTGCCTTCAAGAGTTCATGCTGGTTATCTTTGTCCTGAGTGTTTAAAAAGGAAGATCAAAGCAAAAGTCAGAAGCGTATAGCTGATTTAATAATTAGGTGTAACCTTTGCCAATTATTGCTATCTCTGGACAACATGGTAGCGGTAAAACAACCGCAGCAAAAATGTTAGCAGAAAGTCTTAATTATAGGTACCTTTCTGCAGGTTCTATTTTTAGAGAAATGGCAGAAAAAAAGGGTTACACCTTAGAAGAATTTACTGCACTTGCAGAAAAAGATACTTCAATTGATGAATATATTGATAGAAAAACAGTAGAAATTGCAAAATCTGAAAAAGATTTGATTGTTGATGCGCAACTAGCCGGTTGGTTACTTAAGGATATTGCAGATCTTTCGATTTGTATTTCTGCAAGTTTTGATAAAAGAATAGAACGTATTGCAAAAAGAGAGAACAGAACAATTGAAGAAGTTTTTAAAGAAACAAAAACAAGAGAAAAATCAGAAAAAGAGCGATACGCTTCGTTATATTCTTTTGATTTAAGTGATTTAAGTATTTATGATTTAATAATTAATACTGACAGGTTAGAAGCACAAACAGTCGTAAAGATAATATTGGCAGCAATAAAGGAAAGAGATTGAAATATATTTCAGTTCAATTAATGTATAAAGTTTTTTCATACAATTCATTTCTAAATCAGATTCTCAAATTTCAGAATCTTTTAATATATACTCTTATTGTGGAACTTAACCAAACGATTATCCACTAATTATCAATTAATTAGTGTGGATTAGTTGGTGACAATTAATCGAGGTGCAAAAATGACAGCAATTCAAATTGGAAGAATAGTTGTAAAAACAGCAGGCAGAGAAGCTGGTAAAAAAGCTATTATTGCAGATTTAATTGATCAGAATTATGTTTTAATTACTGGTCCTAAAGATTTAACAAAAGTACGAAGAAGAAAAGTAAACGTTGGACACATTGAATTAACTGATAAAGTTGTTTCCATTAAACGCAGTGCTTCTGATGATGAAATAATAAAAGCAATAGATGAGGCCGGCCTTACTGATTTTATGAAAGAGGAAATTGTTCCTTAACTCAATAAAAATGTATCACTACATTTTTATTACTTTATTCTTTTTATTTTTTCGCATACAGTGATTTATATGACACTAATTTTTGAACCACCAGAGATAGAATTAGTAGACGAAACCATTCCTATTATAACTCTATCTTCTGAAACAACGGATTATCGCTATGGTAAATCACCATTAAATAGATCAATAGAGGAACTCCTCAACTATGGAATTATTAACCTAGATAAACCACCAAATCCAACAAGTCACGAAGTTGTGAGTTTTGTAAAGAAAATTTTAGAAATTCCTCGAGCTGGACATTCTGGTACTCTTGATCCGGCAGTTACTGGTGTCTTACCTATTGCTCTAAATAAAGCAACAAGAATTCTGGACACTTTACTTCTAGCAGGAAAGGAATATGTTTCTATAATGCAAGTACATCAGGATATCTCCCATGATAAAATAAAGGAAGTTATGCTTGAATATGTTGGAGAAATCTTCCAGAGACCCCCAATTAGAGCAAGTGTAAAAAGAGTTTTAAGAAAACGTAAAATCTATGAATTAAAAATTCTGGAAATAGATGATCGCCAAGTATTATTCAAAATGTCATGTCAAGCAGGAACATACGTACGAAAATTCGCCCACGACATAGGTCAATCTTTAGGTTGTGGAGCTCATATGAAAGAACTAAGAAGAACAAGAACGGGACCATTTACAGAGGAAACTTTCTTGTCCACTTTACATGGCCTTTATGACGCCTTTATGTGGTATAAAGAAGAAAAAGATGAAATCCCACTGAGAAATATTATTTTGCCTATGGAGTTTGCGGTAAAACATTTACCTAAAATTTATGTTAAAGACAATGCAGTAGACTCCATATGTCACGGAGCACCTGTTGCTTTACCTGCAATTTCCAAATTCACTTCAAATTTTAAGGAAGGAGATACAGTAGCAATTCATTCGCTAAAAAATGAATTAGTAGCCTTAGGAGATGCACAAGTGGATGCAAGTAAACTAGAAAAGATGGATTCTGGCCTTATTGTTAAAACAAAAAGAGTTCTAATGCCAACAGGTACTTATCCTAAACAAAATTAAAAGACTGCATTATTGACTGATTTTTGAAAGAATTATATTTTTAAATATTTTATATGAAACATCGAAGGTGTGAAAAGGCCATAATCTATCTTCTGTTATTATTATTCTTTCACTTAATGCAATGGCATTTCCGATTCCTAAACCAATTTCTCTTTTATCTCGACTTATGAAATTATCCCAAACTGCTAAATCTTTATCTTCTTTTGTTTTTTCTCGATGTTTTCCAGAAACCTTAAACCTATCAGGATTTTTCACCCGTAGGAATCGTGTTTTTTGGCTTGCATGAAAACCTAAAACTGTTACATTTTCTCGTCCAAACCTTTTTTTTGTGTATTCAATTTCAGAAGGAGATTTTACTCCATTCAAAATCAAAACATTGGAATCACAATAAATGTTCTTTTCAGCATCTAAAATCGTTCTAGCAAAAGCCACTGGGTCTCTTGATAAAAGATCTTTTATTACCATCGTTGTATTTTTATGAGTAACTTCTAGTTTTCTTCTCTTAAGTTCGTGGTAAACAGCGTGACCTGTTTCAACCATTGGTATATTTTCCTCTTCACGAAGCTTATGTCCGTGTGATGACTTACCGCTTAGTTGAAATCCCACTAAAATAAATACCTTCATCTTTTACAATGTAGGGATTGAAGTTCAATCAAAAGTTTTTCGGAAATGAAGAAATGTTTTATAATTAGATAGTTCTTTTTAGTTAGAGCAATAATCATAATGTTTAAATTATGAATTACAAGAGTAAAAATAGTCTCCGTTAAGTTTGCCAGGATACTCAAGCGGTAAGAGGTATGCCTGGAGAGTAATAATTCCAAGGTTTACCCATTAAGCATATGCCTTTATGGCTCCGGGGTTCAAATCCCCGTCCTGGCTCCATTTCTAAAAAACTTAAGTTGTAGATATTTCCTAGAAATAACTATATAACAAACTTAAACGATTTCTGATAAGATCTAAGAATATCTATTGTTTCAATAGTTGTTGACTTTGCTACAATTTCTGGCAGTTGCCCTGTTATCCAATTTAATGTGTCTTCAAGATTTTTTCTCATTTCAGGATCAGTTTTTTTGAATATATCTACAAGGGTATCAAAATCTACTTTTTCAGAGGAAGAAAAGACATATATCCACTGTTTCAATGTTTCTACTCTTTGTGAAGGATAAATGAAACTCAAAGAATTATCACTTTTAGAATAACTAACTAGTCCTTTGATTTTTACTGGCATTAAAGAAATGAATTTTGAACCTAGCAGAGATCTAAAGAGTAAACTTAGTATCTGCTCTTTTGAGGGGATACGTAAGCGAGAAGAAACAAATTCATAATTAATTAATGTTGTTCCGAAGTAAAAATACTGATTATTTTGATTAATACTCAAAGCACAGAAATCATCTAGTTTAGAATGTAAATCACCTAATTCTACTTGAAACTTAACACTAACGAAATCAATATCATCAATTACAATCTTGTTCAAGAAATTATCTAGCTCTCCTTCAATAATCAAATCATCACATGAAGCAGAAAAACGACGGTCAAAAATCCTTCTTATTACCACTTTTTCTCCTTCGAGCGCATCGTATATTCTCTCTAAAGCAGAATTAGATAATTTTTTCTGATTCATACGTATCATTATTGTTTTTACCATACCATTTCACCGTTTAGCTAAAGAATGTGTCTAAACTTTTTATTCCCTCAACTTCTTTCCATGAGATCCCAAGTGTATCCAATAGTTGTCCGAATGTTGATTGTACTAACTCTTTCATTTTTTTCACATCTACATCAGATTTAGTTGCAAGTTCAATAGGTTTGACGGAACACTCATCACTTAAACTAATCTTATCATTTAGTAGACCGGAAGGTACTTTTATCTTAAAGGGTTTTGTTTTAACGAATGTTATAGTTGAGCCTACGGCTATATCACTATTAGGATTTTTAATTAATAACTGTATTGCTGCTTGTAATGGTTGTGTCCAGCTCTCATAATCTTTTAATCTTTTGGAAAGAGTAACTGAAATAGCTAGGTCCTCAAGCTTAAACGATCTTTCATCGAGCCTTCTCATTGTTCGCTGGACAATACTGATTATTTTCTCTTTTGCAGTCTCCAATTCTTCAGGAGAATTAACATCAGAAAGAATTTTTAAAACTCTATCAAAAGCACGTTTGATTAGAGAAGGAGTGTTCTTTTTCTTGCCCATTAGGCCTTTTACAATTGGTGTTCCTTTTGTTGTTATTCCAAAGTAATTTTTCTTTCGATCTGAAAGGCAACAATATCTAAAAACGTAGTCAATCCCTAATTCAATTTGAAAATTATCTAAACTCCATTTCTTTAGTTCTTCAATATCACTTGATTTTGGTTGGTAGACAAATATGCTATCTGTATCACCATATAACACAGGAATTCCCAAATCTTTTTCACAGTGCTCTTTCGTTTTTGAAATTGCTTCTCTAGCCAAAGCAGTGGTCGATTCTGCCACTGGAGGACAATATAAAGCAAAGTTATCTGAACCTAAAACACCATATGAATTGTGAACAACAATGCCAGTATCGCTTACAAACCAACCGTTTGATGTTTGAATGTCGTATACTGGTTCACTTGAAGAAGCGCGGATGTCTCTAATTCGAGTGGGAATTGTTCCATTATAGGATACAAAATCTTGCTTTTTACTATTGTATAGTTTACCAGACTGTTCAACAACTTGATAAATAGTTTGAATCACTTTACCATTTTCAATCCGTTCGTCTCTACGAATATTTACAAATCTACCTGTTGCATTCGCAACCATAACAAGATCAGTAGCCAATTGTTTACTTACAGTTGTATATTGAATATTATTACCTGTCATAGCTCTTTCATTATCTTTGAAGCATTCTTCTATGAAAATCTCGGCTCTGGATTTATTTAACAAATGAAGAGGAATTTTCCTATTGCTCATGTACTTTCCACAAAGCTGTTCTAGAATCCTAGACCAAATTTTAGAGTTTATTACAAATCCTTTTTCACTAGCATTAAAATTAAGATTCATGCGAGATAAAACTTCATTAATCTTTTTCCATTTTTCTGGACTCTTATCTTGATTTTGAGAAATAAATATATGATTTTTCTGAATATTCCCTTCAGCGATAACCCAAGCAATCAATCGAATGAGATCGTCATCAATTGATATTCTGGCATTATACCATAAACTTTCATCATCTCCAAGTGCAACTTTTATCTCTTCTGAAAGATTTTTTCTAATGGTTTCTCTTTCATACTCTTTTAGCTCAATCCATCTTGCTTTACATAATTTCAATTTTTTACTTTGACAGAATCGCTCTTTAATAGTATGTATGCTTGGTTTGTCAACTGGTTGATTTATTTTGTTAGAAAAATTTTCAAAATCAGCTCTTGAGAATCCTATATACAACTCTTGATCATGAATTAAATCTGGAATAAAGAGAGTTTCAGGAGGATTTTGAGTCAATGGAATATTTTGAACAACTAAAATTTTATCATTAATCTTCAATTCCCCAGCATATTTCTCATCAACTTGAAAATTTGATAGTAGTACAGGAACTCTATGATTAGCTGTTAGTCTAATAGCTCTCCCATCCTCAAGTATAATTTTTATTAAGTCAGCAGGTGACCTTTCCCAGTAACCTTCTATGTCCACAAATATAGGAGAACCAAAAGTTTCATCTTCTTCTCGAGAGATTGATAATATCTGATAATCTTGCCAACAGTCTGCGAGTTCTCCAATTGGGAGTTTAGTTACTATTTTTGTCTGCTTGTCCCTTACAATTACTTCTGCATCATAGGGCAAACAAGCATTTATGAGAACTTTCAATGATGCTTGCATTACATTGCTTAGAACCCTTAGTGCTTTATCGACAGTCTGATCCTTTGCTTTTTCTTTAAACCAGTAGACCCTGATATCACGGATAAAGCCAATCAACATGGACATTATCCCAACTTTTTTTGTACATACCCAGTGATTTGTTTCTGGTATTTTATTTAGTTCCTTACATTCTTTATGCTTACACCTAATAGTTTCATATGAAAGATTACGTGTCTTGATTATAGAGGGATAAAGACTGGCATAATCCAGGACATAAACATCCCACCATACTCCAGCTTTTGGTTGAATAACAATGGCGCCTTGGTATTTCTTTCCTTTTATAATCGCCTCAGTAGATACCTCTCCTTTGGCTCGTAGTATGTCTTCTGGTAAAGGAATAAGATAGTTCCTTTTTCTGTGTTCATAATAGAACCAATTTTGTATCCAAATACTTACACTTGAACGGATAAAATCATCGATAGGCATCTTCGTCATTCTTGAAAGCATAAAGATAAGTTCCATCACTTGATTTTGACTAAAAGTAGTAAGTTCAAGAGTGATTACAGCGTCTTGGGCGTTATATTCTATAAGTTCCTCTAAACTTAGATCCCAAATATCTTTTTCATGTTCAACCTTATGTTTGCCTAAGAGAGTTGAACCTAACTCATCTAAAGTTACCCTGTCATATTTTGCTCCAAAAGCATAAATTCTCATCGATGCTTGCCTGAAAAAACGATAAAGATCAAGATGCAATCCATATTCAAGATAAGTATCATTCTGAGTTGAAGTTGTAGTTATAATTGGATTTTTCATGTCATTTATGCCCAAGTTTTTTGCACGTTTGTTTAAGTAAGGTAAGTCAAAATTATCTCCATTAAAAGTTATAATTATAGGATATTCATTTATTTTCTTAAAAACAGCTTCAATCAATTCTTTTTCATTTTCAAATTCAATAACTTTTATTTTCTCATCTTTTTTCTGAATAGACGTTTTTTCTTCATTTAAAACATATATTGACACATCACCACTTGTGTCGGCAAAGCCCACGGAGATAATTTTGTCATTAGCTACCTTGGGATCAGGAATCCTTCCTTTATCACTTTTTACTTCAATATCAAGAGAACAACGGGGAATATCAGGAATTGGTGAAAAAAATGTAGGAAAATAAGATAAAACCAATTCATGTATTTCACTAGGTTGACTAGAGAAAATTTTTGTTATTTCGTCCTTAATGGAAGGATCGATTTCTGGTTCTACTTGAATTATTTTTCCGTCCTTAATTTCATATAGCAATCCTGGAACAAGTAAATTATCGTAGATATAATTGAGATGGTAACGGATATTAGCTTCATAGGAGGGCTTGATAAATTCTCTGAAGCTGTTTGATTTTCCTCCTATAGCTAGAGGATTAGTACCATAAACTTTTGTAAGAGAAATAGAACTATCAGTTAACAAATTGTATTTTTCTACAGTTTCACAACCCACAAATTCCTTATTACCTTGTAGGATACTTTCTACTTCACTAATAGTTTTTGTAGTCAACAAATAGGGTTTATGTTCTGTTTTGTCGTAAAAACGGTAAACTTTTCCATCTTCAGGATTATAAAATTTCATGTATGCTTGCTCTTTTTCACCATCATAATTTACAGAAATAAGATAAGATGCAGGAAGATCAGAATGGACAACTAAAATATTAGAATTATCATCAAGGAAAGTGATGTTACTACTATCTGAATCGCTGGAAGACGATTCTTTAACTTCAACCCCTTTGATTTCTGAAACCTTTGTAGGAGAAGAGGATTTTTTATTTCTCTCTATATTGGGGCGAGACAAAAATTTCTCTAAATTCATTTGACCCATAGTATCAAAACTAAATTCAATTTACAATATATTAAAGTTAGTGTGTTTAAGAGGAATCTAATTAAGAAAAAAATAAATTTTAAACAAATAAAAGCAAATTAAAAATAAAAAAGGGTAAATATTATTTCTTGATACCCAAGAAACCAGCTAATGCTGGAACTGTTTCTGCTACTTGTTCACTGGCAAAAATCTCATAATATTGTTTCAAGATTCCGACAGTAAGCAAAATTCCAGTACCCGTTCCTAATGCGCCTAGAAAGTCAGCAAAGGCCGCTAATACACCTATAAAGAAACCTCCTAACCAAGCTGCAGTAGGAATATATCTATCCAGGTATTTTTCGACAATACGAGGGTTACGACGAAAACCAGGAATTTGCATATCAGCATCAAGTAATTGCTTGGCAACATTACGAGAACTCATACCTGCAGTATCAATCCAAATCCTAGAAAAGACACCACAGAGGATAACCATCAAAATAAAGTATGTAACAGCTTGCCAAGGTTGTTCAACTATTTGTTCCGGACCATATGGAGCAGTAGTAAAGGAAGCTAAACCATTGATTGGCCGGCTTTGTTGTGTATCTCCGATGGTATCCCATTCACCAAAAAAGGTGACCAAGAATCCACGAATTCCTGGATCGTTTGCATCCCATTTATTATCCAGGAGATTGCTGATAAAGTAGATATTTGCAAATAGGGCACTAACTAAAATAACTGGGATGTTGGATGTATAGAGGAATTTGATAGGATAACGAGCAGGCATTTTGTATTGACTATGTTGAACAGGAATCTCTATTCGAATACCATCAACATACATAACCATAGCAAAGACAACAATTGTAGCTACCAATCCAATAATGTCAGGAGTACGTCCAGTACGATTGATAGATTGCATAACGGTATTTTCTTCACGAATAATGCTCTGGAAAAAGGCGATAACAGCTCCACGAGCTAAACCATACTGATCAGGGGTGAGATTGAACATACCATCAACAATGTTAAAACTAACACTAGTGGCAATAAAGAGAGAAATACCACTACCTAAACCATAACCCTTCTGGATGACTTCATCCATCATCATGATAACAAAACCAGCAGCAACAAGCTGAACTAAAAAGAGAGTCTGTTGAGCGAAACCTAAATCTTCACCATAAGCGCCACCAAGAATATAAGCAAGAGCTTCAAAAAGAAGCATAAGAATAGACATAATCTTTTGAGCACCAGTGTACAAAGCACGCTCTTCAGGGTTACTAAAATCAACCTTGATAATTTGGGAACCCACGAGGAGTTGCATGATTAAGCCGGCAGTTACGATTGGACCGATCCCTAACTCTGCTAATGTTCCTCTTTGCGAGGCTAATATTGCTCTCATTGCATAAAATGGGTCTGTTCCTTGTGTTTCTTTAAATCCTACAAGGGGTATATTTAGCATTGCCAGATACAGTATCAATATTCCGAATGTCCAGAATAATTTTGCTTTGAATGACAGTTTTCTTTCTGGTTTTTTCACTTCAAAAGTAAATCTTTGAAAAGGTTTGAATATTGCTAAGAATTTACTTGCCACTTTTTACTCCTCTTTCTTTTTTCTTTTCTCTGTCTTTTTCAGAAAAATCGTACCTTTAAAAGCCTTTTCTCTTTGTCTTTTTCTAACAAAATAAGTTAAATAAAAAGTAAAAAAGAGTTTATTCTGGAAGAACTACTTTTCCCCCAGCTTCTTCTATTTTCTTGATTGCACGTTCTGAAGCCTTCTTCACCTTTATCTCTACAGGAGAAGATATTGCTCCTTGAGCGAGAAGCTTAGTGTAACCTAGCGCTCCGAGATCGATAACAATATTTTTCCCTTTTTTCTCAGCTTGTCCTTTAGCTATTAAATTAGGGATCATAGCATCAATCTGGGAGATATTGATAACTTTATCTTTCTTGACCACTGCAGGGGGACGAGTAAAACCATGTTTTCCTATAGGCTTTCGTCGACCTAGAATTACTAGCATCTTGTGTCGAGTTTTGGGTCCACATTTTCCTACACCTCCGCGAATACCGCTATTTTTGTGTCCTTTTTGTTTTCCCCATCCATGATGCTGAGAACCTCTAAGTCTTCTTACTCTTTTCTTGAATCTTACTACCATTTTTCTCACGCCATCCTCACAATTAATTCATTTATTGCTTCGCCTCTGTAGCCTAGATCTCCGCCTTCATTGTATCCTCTTTTCACACTCTTGAAACCTTTTCTTGGTGGATGTAACCTGAAGAATTTCTTCAGCCCTGGAACATCGCTCAATTTTGCTTTTCCTTCGTATACTGCTTTTGCAAAATCTTTTATGCTTTTATACTCTGAATTTTCTTTTATGTATTCATCAGTAAGTCTTTGCTTTCCTCTTAGTTCTCCTCTTTTTTCTAGTAAATAGGTTAGGGTTTCAAGATTTATTTCTCCATATGTGATAGTATCTTTTGCTCTTTTTAGCATACCCATATATGATGGTGTATTAGGTATTATAGTCATATAGTTTTTTCTTCTAATGTTAAGCATATCTAGTGTTTCTTTTATTTTATAATAAAATCCTACAGTTCCTCTTATTCTTATTACTGCTAGCATTGTCTTTTTTTCATCTTTGCTCATTTTTTCTCACCTATTGTTTTGTCCAATCGTATGGTGCTACTACTGAGTAAGTGTTTTTTAGTGCTTCAAAAGTTGCTTTTGCGAAATTGTTTGTAGTTCTTGTTTCTCCGAATGTTTTACTCCACACATCATCTATTCCTGCTAATCTTAGAACCGTTTTTGCTACATCTCCCACCACTAGTCCTAGTCCTCTTGGTGCTGGAATTAGTACTACTTTTGTTGAACCGCATTTTCCTTCTACTTTATATGGTACTGTGTGATTTCCTCCACAAGAGCATTCCCAGCTTCCACAAGATCTTCTTACTGGTCTAATGTTCAATTTTGCATTTGTTATGGCTTTCTTTATTGCAGGACCGATTTCTTTAAGTTTTGCTTCTCCTACACCTACATATCCGTTCTTATTTCCTACCACTACAGTAGCTCTAAATCTTCTTTTTCTTCCTGCATCTGATTGCCTTTGTACTAATTTAATATCAATAACTTCGTCCTCAAGGTCAGGTAATAAAATATCAATTATTTCTGCTTCTTGTATTTTCAAGTTTTGCGCAAATATTTCGTCGATGCTTGTTATTTGTCCCTCTTTTACCATTCTTCCTAATCTAGTCAGTGGTTCCCATTCTTCATAATCTAAAAAATCATTACTACTCATTTTACTCACTTTCCTCTATTTTTGTTTTTGTTTCTTCGAAGTAAGTCTGTATTTCCTCTGGCTTTTTATTCACTTGAAGATATTTACCAAAGTATCGCTTATACTTCTCTTTATCCTCTTTTGCCAAGAGTCTTCCGTAATTTGCTATATGCTCTCCTCTAATTCGCTCTTCATCAGGGATCATTTTTTCTCCATAAGGTATATCTACTCCAGCATCGACTATTCCTTTCAACGCTGCAAATAACCTTGTTTTAGGTAATGCTTCCAAGGTTCCAATATCTAGTATCGCTTCATCTATATCCGCTTTTAGCGCTCTTTTGCCTGCTAAAAATCCAGTTAAATAGGCTGCAGGCATATTAGATGTTGCTATGTCCCAACCATATTGTGCTAAATCTTTTGATAACACTTGGGTGATGGTTTGGTCACCACCTTGTTTGGAACGGATAAATTGAATACGTAGAGCTTTATTAGAGGGGCGTATTGCAACACGAATTTTTCCTGATTTTAACAATCTTGTTCGCTGCCCATAGTCTGTTTTTTGCTCTCTTCTTCGCCTGAAAGGCATTCTATAGAGAGGACCATGTTTCTTTTGTGGTGGAGGACTTTTTCTCTTCCTATATCTCTTTCTTCGTTTCATTGCTTTTTTTGACATTGACATTTTTCAGTCACCTCTTATTTTAAGTCAGGAAGGCGTTTCTTAGCCAACCCATGTTCCTCGATGTAGGTTCTAAGATATCGTACACTCCTAAATAAGCCACCTTTAGCTTGTAAATAGAGTTTCCTGTAAACAGATTTTTCTATATATCCTTCATCTCTCAGCTTAGCAAGGTATTTTCGTTGAGCTCGAATGTGATTAATCCAACGGGTTTTCCTTGGAAGTCTTGAGTATTTTGGACCCTCTCTGCTTCCAGGACCTTTTCTTTGACCTTTTCTCTTTTTAGCGGCATTAGCTCGAGCTCTTCCTCGACTTACACCTTTTATTTTTCGCTTCTTTATATCTCCGGTGTCTATGTGCCCTCTAATATCTTCTCTTGTAATAGCTAGTGAGAGATCTTGTAGGCTGTCAGGATCAATTTTAACTCTATTTTTACCAACCTTTAATATTTTGGCAGCAATTCTTCTTTGTGATTTTACATCAGTCATTCTTTTTCACGCCCATATTCGCACTATGTATCATTCTGAAGATTCTTGCTCTGAATCTTCATCTTCTAGAGCTTCCTCAGGTTCTTCTTCAAAATCTTCTTCAAATTCGAATTCGTCTTCACCTAGTAACTCGTATTCTTCTACTTCTTCACCAAATTCAGCTACTTCAACGGCTTTAACTGGTAAATTAAGTACCTTTATGTGAAGATCTTCAGCTCGTTCAATTATTTGTTGTCTTTTTCTTAAACCGACTGTTCGTTGAATCATAACGGCATCTGTTTCTGGATCAAGTCCTTCTAATTGTGAAACATTGCTTACGTGTTTCACTGAATAACCTGAAGGATGCATACCACGAACTGCTTTAGGCCCTCTATAGCCAACGCCAGCCATTTTTGGATAACCTTTTATCTTTTTACGCATTTTGTTGTCGATACCCTTTGGACGACGCCAATTGCTCTTAAGACGTTTGTATCTCCAAGATTCTGGCCGAACGAAATTGGGCCTTCTTGCATTTATTTTTTGCTTTATACGCAATAACCGTAATCGTTCTTTATTTTCTGTCATCGTCAATCAACTATTAACGTCAATAACGTGGTGTAAGTAAAATCTCCACTGTCCTTTTTTAATCATTATCATTGTTGTTTTTTTGAAACAAAAAAGAGATAATTTCATTTTGGGGGTTATAAGTATAATAGAATGCATTAATTACGGAAACTGAAAAAATAACAAAAAGCTTGACTAAAATGAGATAACAAAAAATAAGTTAATGGATAAAAGAAAACAAAAAAATAGATGAGGAATTACTCTTTCTCGTAAACCCAGACTCCATCCATGAAAACTTCAGGATCCTTCTTTCTCTTTCCTCTTAATCTACATATTTCTTGCATATTTGCTACTGTTTGTCCTACTGCTTCTTTATCTATTCCTGTTGTGATAACGTCTTCTTTGTCAACTGTAACTTTAGTATCATCGCCTACTATTTTTGCTTTTAGTAATTTTCTACCACCATAAAGGTTCTTTATTATTACTTCTCTCTTCTTATTATCTGGTTCTACAGTAATAGGAAAGTGGGAAAATACTATTTTAGATTTGTATGTATAACCCTTCCTTGTTCCTTCGATCATATTGCTAAATAATCCAACGGCAGAAAGAATCTTTGCTTTCTTTCTTCTGTTTAAGTTGTATGCACTGAATTTCATTTTGGAGCCTTCTAGGCTAATATATGTTTCATCAAATCTACTAAAATCTTTTGTCAATTTTCCTTTAGGACCTTCTACAGTAATAATTTTTCCATCTAGGGTTACTTTTACGTCTTCGGGTATTTCTATTTCTCTTTCTATAACTACAGTTTTTGTCATTTTACGTCACCTAGTAGATATATGCTAATAATCTCCCGCCTATTCCTTTTTCTTTTGCATCGTCATGACTCATAACTCCTTCAGGGGTTGTAACAACAAGCACTCCAAAATTTTTAGCGGGTAAATATTTTTGCTCCCATTCTTCAAATTCATCTTTTGCTACAGGATAACGAGGTTTTATTACTCCACACTTATTAATTCGTCCCATTAACTGAACTTCAAATATTCCTCCTCGATGGTCATTGATATATTCTAATTCACCCAGATAACCAGCTCTTTGTGCAGTTCTAAGAACATTTGCCACTAGTTTACTCGCGGGTTTAATAGATACTTTTTTCTTTCCTGTTCTTTCAGCATTCAATATAGAATTTAGAGCATCTGCTAAAGGATCAACTTGTACCATTTTATCCACCTCTACTCCCGGTTTTCTTAAAACCTATTTTATCATATATTTCTCTAATACATCGTCTGCAAATCATTAGGTCAGCTCTTCTAATTACTCCTTGATGTGTACCACAACGTTGGCATTGGCGGGATCCTTTTCCATATTTTATTTCTCTTCTTTCTTGCATTTTTATCACTTCACAATTTTAATGTTAAACTCTTTAGAAGCGAATTCCATTGCTTCCTCTTTTGTAATCAGATGTTTCTTTGGTATTTTCTTTCTTTGATTTCGTCTGTACTTCAGTCTATATCCTGGCCTTTCTAGTTTAACAACAACATTAAACCCTATTGTTCCTAACATTGGATCAAAAGGTGCATCTCGGATATCTACATGTTCAGTTATACCAAAACTGAAGTTACCTTGCTGATCAAACGCTTTCTGCTTTATAATATAGTCTTTTGCATACAAACATCTGTCTAGCATTTCTTTTGCTTCTTCTCCCCGCAGAGTAACAATGGCTGCGATAGGCTCTCCTTTTCTTATTCCAAAGTCTCTGATACTTTTCTTTGCTGGTCGTTCGGAGGGAACTCGTCCTGTAATTTGAGATAGTATGGTTTTAGCTCTCTCGAATCTTGGACCAGATTCACCTACTGCAGCGTTCAATATTACTTCTTTCAAGTATGGTTTTCTCATGGGATGTTTTTCCCATTCTTTTGAGTATTTTTCTTCGATTTCAACTTCTTCTAAAGGTTCTCCAAAAAGCATTAGTTATCCACCTCCGGTAAACCAACATCTTGATCTGGAGTTTCTTTTCCAATAACGAAAATGTAACGATACAAAGTTTCAATAGTAGTTCCTGATGTTGTACGAATAGTAGCAGTTTTTGTTTTTGATGTTCCGTGAGTACTAATATTTTCTATTACTCCATGTTGACCCATACCACGACCACTAATTATTAATCCATAATTACCGACTTCTAAATCGAATTTGTCAATTATTTTTTGTTCAGGTATAGATATTTTTACTGTTGCATGAGTTGAATATTCTGCAGCGATCTTATAGTCATCTTCTGAAAGGATAATATTTCTTCCATCATGAAGATTTAATTGTGTTTTTCCTCCTTTTAATGTGGTCTTGTTAACAATTTGACAGAATTTTACCTTTGCCTTTTCTTCATCTATAGGTACAAGACGTAAACCAATTTTTGGTATGTATAGCATCCTATAATGTTCATTTATTTTAGGTAAACTAAAAACATCCATAAAACCGACAGGATATTTTCGGTCAAGTTTTACACGTCCATCAACGAGAACGTTACGTTCATAAATTATTTTTTTAACTTCACTGATGTTTCGAGCATATTTTAAGAGATCTCTTAAAATTATAGCTGTAGGAATACAATCATCTGCAGCATGTGGTCCTGGAGATGGTCTAACTGAAAAGGTGTATTCTTTTTTGTGTATGGGGTAATGCTCAGAAACAACTAATCTTTTCAAGTGTTTTTTTCCGCCTGATTTTGTCATTATTCATTCTCCTCCTCTGTAGAATCTTCTTCAAAATCTTCTTCGAAATCTTCTTCGAAATCATAATCTTCGTCTAAGGTTTCTTCTACTTCTGTTTCTTCATCAAATATGCTTTCTTCTAAGTCTTCATCTGTTAGATCTTTCACAGAACGTCGTTTCAATAATTCTTTTCTCTTCTTATCCTTCAAATTCAGACTTGTAATAATGATATTTGAGGGTTTTACTGGAAAAGATTTTATTGTTCCGTCAGCTTTCTCTTTACTATGACCTTCAATGTGAATTGCATATTTTTGAGGAAGACATCTGATAACTTTTCCTTTTATCTCATCTTCTTCTCTAATAGCTTTAACTACAACAACTTTATCTCCGCGAACAACAGGAATTCTTTTTACTCCATATTTTTCTTGTAATTCTTTGGAGAGTCTTGCAGTCATGCCTTTTTTACGTTGGTGCAAAGGACGATTGAAATATCGTTTTCTTTGTTTCCCAGGTTTAATTGTCTTTGTTTTCATTGTAAATCACCTACACAATTATTGATGCTCGATGAGCAATCCTTGGCCAGTGTTCTGCAGCTTCTTTAGCAATAGGTCCACGAATTTCGGTTCCTAAGGGGTCTCCTACTTCATTTGTCAAGACTATTCCATTTTCTTCAAATTGTATCCATGTACCATCTGGTCTTCTGAAAGGAGCTCTTTGTCTAACTACAACAGCATGATAAATTTGTTTCCTTCTTTTAGGAGAACCTTTTTTCACACTAACAATACACATAGTTCCTACTGTTGCCCAAGGAATACGATTTAATCTTCCTCTATATCCTTTGACAGCAATAATCTCCACTTCTCTAGCTCCTGAATTATCAGCACACTTCACTCTACTACCAACAATAAGTGATGGCTTTCTTCTTTTTAATGGACGTCCAACTGTCTTACGTTTCGCCATAATCACACACCTCAAGCGGATTTAAGTTTTTCAATTACAACAAAAGAAACAGTCTTAGAGAGAGGACGACATTCTGCTGCGCGTACTAAATCTCCTTCTTTTACATTAAGGCAAGGAGGATTATGTGCACTTATTTTTCCATGCTCTCTCTGGTATCTCTTATATTTCTTAACGTATCGTAAGAAATCTCTTCGAATAACGACAGTTCTTCGCATTTTGTCAGATACAACACGTCCAACAAATATTCTTCCCCTCACTGGCAATTTCCCATGAAATGGACATCTAGGGTCATCACAAGTTGTTGTGGGGGGTTCTACATCAATTCCAATATTCCGTACTTTACTACTCATATGATCAACTCCAATAAGCGTCTTATACCCATGGTAAGTTCTACCAATTTTGGCTCTAGATAACTAGAGTAAGACGTCTTATTTTACGTATATTTAACAATTAATTATACTAATTACAGCCAAAATTTTTCCTTTTTAATTGTTTTTATTGTTAAGATTTTTCAAACTAAAAAAATAATCTTCTCCCTACCAAGAATGAATTTTTTTCTTCATTCTATCTTCTGGTTTTCCTAAAAGATTCTCTCCATTAACTTTAACTGTTAACCCAGGTTCAATAGTAATTTTAAAAACGAACCCTTTTTTTGGAATAGAACGAATCTTGTCTTGAAAGCGAATTTTTATCATATGAGCTGTTTCGTCAATAACTACTCCACTAAGATTTGTAAGTGATTCCATAGGGCTTTTAACAATTTCAATGTGATATCCATAGAGACCAACAGCAAGTTTTGCCCATATATACAACTTTTTTTTAAAAATCAAGTTCATCTCCATTTAATTAGTACTTACACAAACAATTCCAGATTCTACTTATAAATATTCAACCAAAGTAAATTAAAAAATGTATTTTATAAAAGGGAGAGAGAAAATAAAAATTAAAGTTCTCCTTCTTCAGTTAATATAGTTAAAATACGAGCAATTGTTCTTTTATATTCTCGGATTTGTCCTGGATTCTCAATACTTCCTCCAGATGCTAACTCCGATTTTACTTTGAAGAGTTTTTGTTTATACTCTTCTAACTTTTTTAATTTTTGCTCTCTTGTTAATTTTCTTATTTCTGCGGGTTTAAGTTCAGCCATATTTTACACCTTTTTATTCATTATTTATTTTCTCGACATATTTTAGAATTGTTTTTCTAGTATCCCCTTCAACAAACTTGTGTATTTCTTCAGGAGTCATTTTTTCCATTAATACTTTTGCTTCCTTGACAGTATAGTCTTTTGATTTTTTGATGTCTTCAACTTCTACTTCCTCTTTCTTGATTTCACCTTCAGTTTCGCTGATTTCGTCAAGTTCAGCCATTTCATCAATTTCACTGACTCCGGTTTCGTCAAGTTCAGCCATTTCATCTAACTCTTCAATTTCTTCTAATTCTTCAGAATATTCCTCGATTTCTGTCTCACCAGCAACTTCTTCTTCACCTATGGATACTTCTTTAGTATCTCTTGCAGTTGGTTCAGCAATTATCTCAATATCATCGGGTAATATTGCATCTGGGCGCATAATTCTGACTTTCACACCGATTTTTCCTCTTCGGATAATAGCTGTAGCTTTTCCTTCATCAACGAATTCAGTTGCTGGAGCACCACATTTAGCTACAAAACCCGCTCGAAAAGTTTCTACTCTAGCTCTTTGACTCGTAATTTTTCCGCTTATTATTACTTCAACGCCCTTTGCTCCAGCACTTAATATTCTACGCATGATTCCGTGAGCAGAACGTCGAAAATGTCTCCCTCTCTCCAAAGAAGAGGCCAATCTATAAGCCATGACTCTTGCGTCGAGATCAGGGTTTTCTACTTGTGATACTTCAATCTGAGGGTTATCTAACTTAAATTGTTCTCTTAATGTATTGGTGATTGATCTAATGGTTTTTCCTCGACCACCAATTGCAAGTCCAACACGACCTGCTCTCAAAATGACCCTATCTCCCAAGGGAGTACGTCTAATTTCACACCCTCCATACTCTGCAGTCTTAAGCTTTTTAGCTAAATATTCATCAATAGCGTTTCTTTTAATTTTTCTTGCGATAAAATCCTTTGTTGCTGGCATAACTTCACCTATAATCTTAATCCTCAATTTCTGCTACAAGTTCTATATGAACATATTGTCGAACTTTTGGAGTTGACCTTCCGTGAGCCCTATAAAAGTAACGAACTTCTTTAGAACCTTTCAAAGAAACAGCATGGATTATCTTAGCTTTATCAACTTGAAGCTGATTTGCCTCGACGTTGTTTTCCAAATTTTCAACAACCTTTAAGATTTCTTTGGCAGCTTTAACGGGGTAACGTCCTGCAGCCCATCCTTGTAAATCACTTTTATGTCCAACGTTTCGCTTATATCGTCTGTATGGAACACTTCGCTTCTTAGCGATGACATCCTCAAGATATTCTTTACACTGATCAATCTTCATACCTTTAATTGCTCTAAGAATCTCTCTAGCAGCTTTTGGTGATATGTCAATATCCCTAGCTGAAGCTTTTGCGCTACGATCAGGGTCAGTTATTATACTGTATTTATATGAAGGCAACTTAATATCTCCTTTCTTATTATCTCTCTAAAGTGTGTGGTGAGTATCCAATTTTTAAGGTTTGTTTTTACTCACTTTAATTCAAAGTGACAACCACACACTGAACATTTTCAACTTTTAAAAAATGTTTAAAACAATTTGGTTTGTCGAGAAAAAAAAATCATGAAAAATTGATAAAAAATGAAAGTTTTAACATAAATTTTTGAATAAAAGGTGAAAAGAAAGAAGAATTACTAAAATTCGAGATAAATGAATTGATTCTTATCTTCATCAAGAACAATCTTCTTGGAATTTTGGCCAAATGAAGAAGAATCGTTGATTAAAGTCTCAATTGAGTGCATAGCTTTTAAATCAGCTGAAAAATCGTTTAATTCTTGAGGAATAAAAGCACGTTTAATGGGAGTCTTAAGAGACAATCCCAGATCCTTCTTTTGTTTCCAAATAGTAGAATTTAATTTCAATATCAACTCAGTACTTTCAGTAAACCTTGATTCACGAATTACATCATCTGGTTGAGGCATAGATTCTGTATGAACGGTTTTCTCATACAATTCTCTATAAATGAAGTCAGTAACAAAAGGTATTATCGGAGCAAAAGCTTTCAGTAAAATGTCTAAGACTTTATGAAGAGTATAATGAGCAGACTTCTGTTCCAGTTCTGTGAATTCATTATTTCGATTATAGGCCCGACCTTTTACAATTTCCAAGTAATTAGAAGCAAAAAGCTCCCAAGTAAATTTTCGTAAAGCTCGAGCAGGTTTGTGAAAATCAAATATTTCATAACCTTGTAAAGCATCCTCAATTGCCAAGCGCAATTCAGACAAAATCCATACATCTGTAGGAGTAAGAGAATTTTCATCCATATCCTCAGCAGATGGAAAACCGCTAACAAATTTAGCAATGTTGTAAAACTTATTGATAAACTTAGCAATACCTTGTAATTTCTGCTCACTAAAACGGATATCACTACCATGACTGGCTTCAGAAGCACCAAATAGGCGTAAAGCATCACCGCCGTATTTAGCAATCATCTTCTCAGGTTTAACAATGTTACCTTTAGATTTACTCATTTTCTCTCCTTTATTATCAACAACATGCCCAGATATCCAAGTCTCTTTGAAAGCAGGTTTGTTGTACAACTGTAATGCACGAAGCATTGTATAATGAAGCCAAGTCCTAACTATGTCTTTACCTTGAGGACGCATATCACAGATATAAGGGCGAGAATTAAGTTTTTCAAATAATTCAAGATCTTTTTTATTATAAGGATACATTTGAATATAAATTTCAGAAATAGATGAATCCATCCAAGTATCAAAAGTCCGTGTATCACCGATAAAACCTTTAGATTCTCCACAGTGCTCACATTTATCAAAAGGAGGATCATCTTTCCAAGGTTGATAATAAGGACCAGGTTCAGGTAAACAAGGCTTTCCACAAGATTTACAATACCAAATAGGAATCTCGGTACCATAATATCTTCTTCTACTGATTGGCCAGTCAATAGAAACCCTATCTAACCAATCTAACCATATCTGCTTCATAAATTCAGGATAAAAAGTTAATTTGTCAGCATAAGAGCGTAAAGTGTCAATGTAGTCAGTTTGTTTAAGATAATATTCAGGCATAGCCAAAAATTCGACAGGATTATCGCAGCGAGAACAAATAGGAAAGTTATGAGGAACATCAGTTTCAGATTTAATGAAACCAAGCTCTCGAAGTTTATCAGCAATTTGTTTACGAGCTTCTTTTACTTTCAAACCTTGAAATTCAGGAACATTTTCGTTAATTTTACCATCAGTATCAATGACAGTCCTAGGCTCTAGTTGAAATTCACGAAAAATCTGCACATCGCCAATATCACCATAAGCACAAACCATCAAAATACCAGTACCGAAATCCATTTTAGCATAATGATGAGAGCGAATAGGAACTTCAACGTTGAAGTAAGGAGCAATAGCTGTTTTGCCCTCCAAATGCTTGTAACGCTCATCTTTAGGATTAAAAATGACTACACCAATAGCAGGAATTAATTCAGGACGAGAAGTTGCGATAATTAATTCTTCACCAGTCTCTTTAACCTTAAAAGCAATATCATATAAAATATGAGTACCTGGTTTATAATCAATCTCATTATCAGCTATAGTAGTTTTACAACGAGTACAGTAGTTATTGGGACGATCATCTTCATAAACCAAACCTTCACGGAAAAGCTTGATAAAAGTGCTTTGAGTAAGAGCACGGTATTGAGGGTGATCAGTCTTGTAAATTTCATCCCACTCAAAAGAATAGTTACTAAAGCCGAGAAATTTACAAACATTTAAGATTTCATCGCCAACACGATCTAAGATAATACGACATTTATCAAGAAATTCCTCTCGAGGAATATCATGCATAGATATTTTAAACTCTTTTTCAGTTTGTACCTCAACAGGAAGACCATTGCGATCTAAACACATAGGAAAAAGAACTTCATGACCAGTCATGCGTTTATAGCGAGCGATCATATCAATACCGCTATAATGAATAGCTCCACCCATATGCCAAGGGGCGTTCGCATAAGGGGGAGGGGTGTCGACACTATAAATAGGCTTGCCAGAGTTCTTATTGAAGGCATAAGTTTTCTCTTTTTGCCATAATTCAAAGATTAACTGCTCATCTTTTAATGGGTCATATCGTTTCTTTAATCGATTCAATAATTGTCACCCTTTAACCTTTTGTAAAAGTGTTCTTTTTTAAATTGAATGGTTAACAACATGTTCTAGAAAAAATTGGATAATGTAAACTAGAACAAACTTAATTTATTCTTTAAGAAAATATAAACGTAGAATGAAAAAAGAAGAGAGATTAGAAATAGATATTTTTGAAAATTCAGAGAATGGAATAGGAATTGCAGACAAAGAAAATAAGTTCATATACGTAAACAAAGCAGTTTGTAATCTTTTTTCATATACTAAAGAAGAGTTTCTGGAAGGAAAAATAAAAGTAAGCGATCTATTTCCAAAAATATATCTAAAAAACCCAGCAGAGAAAGAGTTTGTCCCATTAACAGAATATGAGATGCTAACTAAAAATGGAGAATTTATTAATATAGCGGTAAGTATTTCAAAAATAGCTAATTCAGAACTAAAGTTACTTATATTTCAAGATATGAGCATAATAAATGAAGCAAAAAGATTAGGTCTTTTAGAAATAATAAATTATGCAAAAAAGAATATTGGTATAATACATTATGCATTTGAGAAAACAGGCCCAGAGTTAATAGCAGGGGTAGATACAGAAAACTACTCTGAAGAGGTCATTAGAGCGCTGCAATCAATGGGATTGTATTATATGACAGCAATACAGAACAAGAAAGGATTATTTGGACCATTACCCTTACCAGTAAAAGAAGAAGATTACTTAGCAATAGTCTATAGCTATGAAATAGAAGCAAAAGAAGAAGAAATAGATAAAAGATTAAAGCAAAGAAAGCCATGTTTAATTACAATAGTTTTCCCAAGAGTTATAGAATCGCTATTATCAAACAGGAGATATATAAGAGAAACAATATCAGAAGTAATAACAGCAAATCACCATAGCACAATGGATATACAAAGTATAAAAAATACCTTAAGTAAAATAAAAACAAATCTTTTTAAAAATATAGAAAAACAAAAAGAAGAAAATACATTTGAAAGAAAGGTAGTACAAATAAATCAATTCATAACCAGTTTTTCAGATGTAAAGATTAATGAGCAATTATATTCAAGAATATTGAAAATGGCTAAAAAAATATGCGATTTTAAAAGAATATCAATATTATTAATGGATTATCAAGTAAATGGGCTAAGGGTGGTAGAAGCAAGTGGATATGAAGAGAATATTATAGATATGATAATAGATATAGACGCAAAGTCAATCGTAGCTAGAGCAGCTAGAACAAGGCAAACACAAAACATTCAGAACGTTCAGAAAGACAAGGACTATATAATGGTTGATCCAAGCGTGTTATCAGAATTAGCAGTACCAGTAATATCACCAGTTAATGATAAAACAGTAGGAGTAATAAACATTGAAAGCGAAATGGAAAAAGCTTTCAACCAAGAAGACGTGATATTGTTCGAGATGTTGGCAGAAAAAATAGCACTAGTATTGGCAATAGAAGAAACAGAAACAAAATATCTATCGCTACTGAATGTGCTAAGCTTTATAGTAGAAACTGAAGAATTAAATTATAAAGAGTTAATTGGGAGGATAGGAGAATTTCTAAAGAAAGCTCTTGGAATAAAGTGTGCAGCCCTTTTTATGACAGAGAAAGAAAACAAAAAAATTCTAAGAATGGAAGCAATAACAGGATATGAAAAAATACCAGAAAAACTAAAAGAAGTAAGCCTAGAAGACGAAAAAGCAGTAGTAGCAAAGTGCGCTAGAGAAAAAAAGGCATTAAACATAGGAAACGTGAAAGAAATAGATTATTACTTAGGCATAAACGAGAAAATAAAAAGTGAGATAGCAATACCAATAATACACAAAGGAGAACTGCTAGGAGTACTAAACGCAAAAAGTGAAAGAGAAAATGCATTTTCAAAAACAGAGGAAAAATTGTTCCTTATTATAGGAGAATTAATAAGTTTTGCAAAATTAATAACGGACTTAAGAGAAAAAAATAAAAAGAATAGAAATGAAGAAAAAGTTTAAAAAGAAAGCAAATAAGGAAAAAGTGGATAGGCCGAGAAAAACAAAAAAACAAATTTGTTAGTTAGAAGGCCTGAAAACATAGTTGGGAGCTATAGCTCAGCGGTCAGAGCGCACGGCTGATAAAGCAAAAAACCAGAAATGGTTTAAAATGCATTTAGAAACCGTGAGGTCCCCAGTTCGATCCTGGGTAGCTCCACCATTTTTAAAAAATTCGTTAGTTTTATGGGAGCGAAACTGCATTTTTCTATTTTTCATTTGTTTAAATAGTCAAAACTTTTCGATTTATATAATTACTAGTAATTAGTTAACTTCTTTAACTGACGGTAATAATGTGATTGTAAATGAGTACTGATAAGTTTATTAATCATCCTCTTCTTAAGCCTAACAAAGTTGAGCGTAGACTTTACCAGGAGACTATTTTTGCTTCTTGTTCCCGTGAGAATTCTTTAGTTATTCTTCCTACTGGTTTAGGTAAAACTATTATTTTTATTTTGCTTGTTGTTCATCGTCTTCAATTATTTCCTGATGGTAAAGTTATTCTTTGTGCTCCTACTAAACCTCTTTTGGACCAACATGAGCGTACTCTTAAGGATCTTCTAAATATTCCAGAGGATTCTATTATTCAATTATCTGGTCAGATTGACCCTGACAAACGTTCTTCTCTTTGGGATTCAGGTAAAATTTTTGTTTGTACTCCTCAAACTCTTCAAAATGATATTGTTCAAAAGCGTGTTTCTTTATCTGAAGTTGTTTTTCTTGGTATTGATGAGGCTCATAAAGCTGTTGGCGATCACAGTTATGTTTTTGTTGTTGACCAGTACATGAAACTTTCTCGTAATCCCTTAGTCTTGGGTATTACTGCTAGTCCTGGAGCTGACCTCGACAAGATTCAACAGATTAAGGATAATCTTAAAGTTTCCAATATTGAGATTCGTGATGATTCTTCTCGTGATGTTAAGCCTTATATTCATTCTATTGACGAAGTTTGGGAAAGAGTTCAATTACCTTCTGAGTTTGCTTTTATTTTGAAAACTTTAAATGGTATGTTTAAATCTATTTTAATTGAGTTAAAAGAACTTGGTATTATTAGTTCTTCTAATCCTTCTGATTATCCTCGCCGAAAATTGTTAGGATTAAAGGAGATCATCAATCAGAAGTATAGCAATCAGGTTGACAGTTCTTCTCGCTCTGAATACTTTAAGGCTATGGGGCTAGCAGGTAATTCTATCCGTTTATCTCATGCTATAGAATTAATTGAGACTCAAGGCGTTCCTTCTTTATCTAAGTATTTTGAGTCTCAGATTAATGATCTTCGTATGGGGAAAGGTAGTCAAACTCTTCGTAACTTAATTTTTTCTGATGAGATTCAACGAGTCTTAAAAGCTTTACATAAGCTTGAAGAAGATAATATTATTCATCCTAAGATTTCAAAGTTAAAAGAATTAGTTGAAACTGAAGTTCGTTTCAATCCTGATAATAGAATTCTTGTTTTTGCTCATTATCGTGTTACAGCTAAGGTTATTGCCAAAGAATTGGAGAAGATTGATGGAGTTAGAGTTCATTGGTTTGTTGGTCAATCTTCTGTCCGAGACAAAGGTCTTTCTCAGAAGGAACAGATCGAGATTATGCAAGCTTTTCGTCGTGGAGATTATAATGTTCTTGTTTCCACCAGTGTTGCCGAGGAAGGTCTTGACATTGGTGAATGTGAGCTCGTTATCTTTTATGACTCTGTACCTAGTGCCATTAGATTGATTCAAAGAAAGGGTCGAACAGGCAGAAGGAAAAAAGGTAAAGTTATTTTGCTTATTGCTGAAGGAACAAGAGATGAGGGCTATTTTTGGGCTTCCAAGCGTCAGCTTAAAAAGATGAAGGGTATTGTTAATGAATTACAGAATAACAAACAATCTGATAAACAAAGAGATTTAACTGAATTCTTTGCTGATTCAGTTAGCGATACTGAACCTACTGTTTCTTCAGAGTCAAAAATCCATAAGGATTTGAATAAAGAAGTTGAAAGCACCAAACCTAAATCTGTAGTAGATGTTCCTAAAGGTGACCAGGTTTCAATCATCGTTGATTCTAGGGAAAAGAATTCAACTATTGTTAAGCATTTAATTAATAAAGGTGTCAGTATTTCCTTTTCTAAACTTGATTTTGGTGATTATGTTTGTTCTGACCACGTAATAATTGAGAGGAAGGAAAAATCCGATTTTATTAATTCTATTATGGACAAGAGATTATTCAGTCAAGTTAAACAGCTTGTTGAAGTTTGTTCTAATCCCATTATTATTCTTGAAGGCGATTTTAGCATTTTCAAGACTTCTCTTCATCCTCATGCTACTGCAGGAGCAATAGCTTCAATTGCTACTGATTTCAAGATTCCTATTATTTATACTAATAACCAAGAAGAGACTGCAGAGATTCTTTATGCTATTGCTAAGAGAGAACAAATAGAAAGGAAAAGGTCAATTTCTATCAACATGAAGAAAGGTATTGGCTTGAAACATCAATTAGAACAAACTTTAACCACCTTTCCTAACGTCGACTATAGGATAGCCAAAAGAATCTTAAAGAAGTTTGGAAGTTTGAAACAAGTTGTTAATGCTAAAAGAGAAGAATTTATTGAGGTTCAAGGTATTGGAGAAAAGATTGCTGACGAGTTAATTGAATATATTTATAGCGATTATAATGAAATAGAAACGGGAGAGGGTATTGGAGAAACTATTGAAAACATTGAGTGGCTGAAAAAAGAACTTGAGAAGAAAAAAAAGAGTAAAGGTGCCAAATAGTTTATTTTAGCCTTCAACTCTATATTATTCTACAATTGTCCCTACTTGCTCATTATTTAGTACTTTGAGGATATTTTCAGGGTTTCTTCCGTTCACGAATGCTATTTTTTTCTTTGAACGTTTTAATATTTCACACCCTACTTTGTCAAAAAGGGCATAGTTTCCTGGTTCTTCTTCTTGTTTTATAATTATTGAATAGAATTCATCCATTGTGAGCTTATCAAATGCTTTCGCGTCTGAATATTTATCTGGATCTTTGTCATATACTTTTTCCACATCACTTAAATTTATTACAATATCTGCTTCCCACAGTTCTGCTAATAGAGCTGATACAGCATTTGTTGATTGTCCAGGTTGTAAACCCCCCGAAACAACTATTTTATTTGTCGACAATGCCTTTAATGCTTCATCAAATGATCTTGGGACTGCCCCATATGCATGATTTTTTAGCGCAGATATAAATAGCAGTGCATGCATTCGCGAAGCTTCTACTCCCAGTAAATCTTGATAGGTGAAATTTCCTCCTATTTTTCTGCTTACTTTAATTATCTTTCTTGCTAGTTTACCTCCTCCAACAACGATCAATATTTGATAACCCTTATCTATTAACTTGTTAATAACTTCAAGATAATTCTCTATTAGTTCAGTGTTCAATTCACCATCTTGATTATAAAGTAAAGACCCACCTATTTTCAAAACTACTTTCATTTTTTCTTCAATTTAGCTAATATGGCTCTCTAAATAAGTTTTTGCCAATGAAACTATAAAGAATAACAAAAAGTAAATCTTATATTAAGTTATCATTCAATCGCTTGAGGAAAGAAATATGGATTTTAAAAATCGTACACAAATAGCAAATATTTTTACTAGTGATCCAGAGACTGTTACTATTGCAGGTTGGGTTCAACAGGTAAGGAATTTAGGGGGATTAAAATTTATTCAATTACAAGATCGCTCTGGTCTTGTTCAGATAGTTCTCCCAAAAAAGAAAGTTTCACCTGAAATTTTCACTATAGACTATCAAGAAGGCGATATTCTTTTAGTTCAAGGTAAAGTTGTCACCAACAATTCTGCTCCTAAAGGGAAAGAAATCCTTCCCTCAACCATTGACATTGTAAATAAGCGACAGCAAGAGTATCCTATTGCTATTGACGACAAAATTAACACCAATATTGATAAAAGATTAGATTATAGGTATTTAGACTTAAGAAATAGAAGTGTAGCTCAAATATTTGAAATTGAGAGTGCTGTAGCTTATGCATTCCAAGAATTCTTTCATAAAAACAATTTCCTACAGTTTTTCTCAAGTAAAATTGTAGGTTCTGCAACAGAAAGTGGAGCTAATGTATTTGAGATAGGATATTTTGGAAGAAAAGCTTACTTAGCTCAATCACCCCAATTTTATAAACAGATGATGCTTGTTTCTGGCTTTGAGAAAGTTTTCGAAATCGGTCCCGTTTTCCGTGCAGAAAAACATCATACCTCCCGTCATTTGTGTGAATATACTTCAATTGACTTTGAAATTGCATATATTTCTGATCAAAAAGATGTAATGAAAGTTTTACAAGAAGCCATTATGTATACTTTAGATAAAGTTAGAAAAGAAAAAGCTGATTCTTTAGAAGAATTAGGCGTTATTATAGAAAAACAACCAAAACAGTGGCCAATACTTTCTCACCAAGAAATTCATGAGATATTAGAAAATGAAGGAAAGGAATTGGGAGAATACGAAGATTTGGATGCCGAAGCAGAAAAGATTCTCGGAGAATATGTAAAAGAAAAATATAACTCAGATTTTGTTTTTGCCGATGAATATCCCTGGGAAGTTAGGCCCTTTTACACAATGAAAAAAGAAGATAATGATAATCTAACAAAATCATTTGACCTACTCTATAAAGGACAAGAACTAACTACTGGAGGACAAAGAGAGCATAGAGCAGATATTTTAGAAAAACAAGCAGAAGAAAAAGGATTCAAGAAAGAAGAGGTTGCAAGCTATATACAATTCTTCAGAAATGGAACACCACCTCATGGAGGATCTGGAACAGGAATTGAGCGCTTTGTTCAAAAATTACTTAATTTACCAAATATCCGAGAAGCAAGATTACTTCCAAGAGATCCAACAAGGGTTCACCCTTAATTTTCTTGTATTTTAAAAAAAAATTATTGGAAACTTTCTATTGTTTCCTTTATAGTTTTTTTACCTTCTTTCAACAGTTTTTCGGCTTCATCCATTGTATTCGCTTCAACAAAGATTCTAAAGATAGGTTCTGTTCCAGAAGGGCGGATCAACATCCATCCATTATCATAAATTGCCTTTAGTCCATCAATGGTGATTAATTCTGTGTAACCTTTAACCCTCGAACTAATAGCATCTAACACGTTACTTTTTAGATTATTGGGACATTCTACTTTATCCTTTAATTGAGCATATTGCGGGAGTTCATTCATTAATTCACTTAGTGTAGAAGATGAAATTGATAAGATATTTGCCATTAGAGCGCCAGCCATTGCTCCATCCCTTACTGGAACATGAGGAGAATAAAAAAGCCCACCATTTTCTTCTCCACCTAGGATTGCATTAAGCTTTTGCATCGTTCTTGAAACGTAAATACACCCAACTTTTGTCCACTCAACTTTCCCTCCTATTTCTTCCGCAATATCTGTTACCACGGAAGATGAACTAACAGGAGTCACAAAAAGTTTGTTTTGTTCATTTTGTAAAATCATTTTCTCAAAAATGGCTATAGATCTATCTCCCCAATAAACAACACCTCGTTCATCACCAAATATTGCTCGATCAGCATCTCCATCATGAGCAATAGAGAAATCAGCATTAACACTTTTTGCTGTTTTTGCCATCTCAGTAAGTAATTGCGGTGAAGGTTCAGAACCTCTCCCGGGAAAATGTCCATCAAGAGTAGTATTTATGGAAAAAACTTTCATTCCTAATTCTTTAAATAAATAAGGAGTTACTAAACTTCCTACACCATTTCCACCATCAACAACAACTTTCATCTTTTTCTTTGATATCTTATCAACATCAACAAAACTAATTATTTGATCAATATATTCATCTATCATATTAATTTCAGTAACCTCACCCAACTTTGTCCAGTCGCTAGAATAAAAATCACCCTCCTCTAGTTTTTTTTCTACTTTTATTTGATCTTCGACACTTAATTCAACACCATCATTAGAAATAACTTTTAATCCATTAAACTGGGGAGGATTGTGACTCGCTGTAATCATTATACCAAGTTTAGATCTTAATTTTCTTACAGCAAATTGTGTTAAAGGAGTTGGAACTAATCCCAAATCTATTACATCAACTCCACTAGACAATAATGTAGAAATAACCGCATATTTGATGAAAGGGCTACTAGTTCTTGCATCAGAACCTACAACTACAACTCCTTTATTTTCAATAAAAGATGAAATTGCAGATGTGAGTTTATTTACGAAAGAATTTGTTATGAGTTCACCTACTATCCCTCGAACTCCATTAGTACCAAAATATTTACGCTCCGTCATTTCTAATTTTAACACTAATTGCCTTTTATGTGTTTTTCTATAATTAAATCAATTTGAAGCTTCAAGAACAATATTTTTTTAATTTAGTAAATGCGTTTAACGATGCAATCCGATAATAGTTTTTTAACAGTTCTCAACTCTTAATTCCCTCTAACTAGAAATAAACTATATACATTTACCATAAAACTGGGTTATTACAACGTATTTAACAATATTACACCTTTTTTACGAGTTTTCATAAGTTTTCAGTATAATTCCCTCAATTTCTCCTATTTCCAATTTCTTTATTTTTTTTCGTTTTAATAAAAGAATACTTGAAAATTTTAACAGAAAGAGATATTATTTAACACAAACATATCTAAATCATGCAAAATTTGCTTAAAGACACAACATCTTCAGCTAAAACGCCATTAATGTGTGCAAAAGACTTATCCTTTGGCTATAAGAAAAATAACCCTGTCATAAAACAGCTCTCCCTTAAGGTCCACAAAGGAGAAATCATAGGAATCAGCGGAGAAAATGGTTCTGGAAAATCTACTCTCCTTAAATTACTTGTTGGTCTTTTAAAACCTCAAAAGGGAGAAATCACTCTCCATGGAAAACTTGGATATTCACCACAAGATATTCTCTTATTTGATAATTTGACAGTAATGGAAAATTTTATGGTATTCGGAAAAGGTTTAAACCTAAATGAGCAAGAAATTCGTGAGCAAGCAAAAGACATTATGGAACGTTTAAAATTCACCCAATATGAGAACACTCTCGTGAAAAATTTGAGTGGAGGGACTGCACAAAAAACAAATTTTGGTATAGCTTTACTCGGGAATCCTGATATGCTTATTCTTGATGAACCATACCAAGGAATGGATTATTCATCGTTCACTGCGTTTTGGGAGATACAATTCGATATGCGAAAACAAGGAAAAGCAATCATTATTGTTAGTCACTTAATAGAAGATAAAGAAAAGTTTACACATTCACTTCATCTTATTAACGGAAAGTTACAAGCATGTACAAAAGAAGATTGCCCCGTGTGCTGTGAGGGGACATCATGCTAAAACGTGGGTTCTTTCTAACGGGTTTTACTCTAAAATCCTTACTTCGAAATAAAACCATTGTATTCAGTTCATTAATTCTTCCTATTCTAACTTTACTGTCAACTTGGTGGGTTACAGTAGATGAGCTAATGTCATTTGAATTGCAAAATAATGAACAACTCTACCAAAGCATGAAAGATGTACATATTCTCACAGGAGCGCTCACTGCGGTCGCAATCACATCGGGAATTATTAGTTACATTTTAACTGTGGAAAATAACATGATTTCTCCACGTCTAAAAATCACAGGATACACACAACTAGAAATCAGTCTTAGTCTTTTAGTTTCAATTTTTACCATTCTCTCTCTTGCAAATATCAGCACCTTTCTCTTATCGCTTCTCCTCTTCTGGCCAAAAAATCCAGCCGGAGTCCTCGTTGCCATATTGTTTACAACCATCATTTACACCGTTTTTGGTTTCTTTATCGGTTTTTATTTCACAAAAATTATGGAAGGAACACTTATTGTCCTCATTTTTTCATTCATTGACTTAATGATGATAAGTAATCCTATGGGTGGAGAGATATACTTGAAACCATGGACAAAATTCTTTCCAGGGTTCTGGCCAACGCAAATTGTTCTTCACGCAGGGTTTTTGGATGACCCATTCTATTACTGGGGACCAATACTATGGACACTGGCTATTTCTCTCGTGCTTCTGATCATCCCACAACTAAAATCGCTGTTATATAACAAAGGAGGCCATTAACATGTCAAAAACTCTACTTTTATCTATTTACAAGAATTTTTTACGAGAAAAAATTACAGTTCTAATCTTAGTTATTCTCCCTCTCATTTTGATTCTCACTGCAACAGCAACCGTTCCTGACCAGACTACTATTGTCATTCTTGAAGGAAAAATTATTGACCCACAACCAAACGCAAAAGCACTTGCCGTCGTCGTGAACGCACTTACTGCAGTTGCAATGGTAACTTCGATTACTGCATTCTTTGCAAATATACAGTTACGAAAAGTAAAACCAAGACTCGAGATAATGGGATACTCCTCTAGACAAATCTCTACAACATTCATTCTTTTTGCAACTGGAATCAGTATTCTTACATCAGTCGCTATCTATTCCTTAAGCCTAATTTGGTTTACCCCTTACAACAGTCTTGGATTTTTTTCAACCCTTATCATTGGCTCACTTTTATTTTCTACAACAGGACTTGTTCTCTCAACCCTAATAAAATCTCGAGAACTTGGTTTATATCTCTTATTAACCATTGTTATACTTGATGTCGCTTTTCTGGAGCATCCCTTTTACTCAAGACAGTATGATAATTCAGCACTTATAGTTATGCCAGGACATTATGTGATACGAATGGTTTTTCGTGCAGCTTTTAAAACCGGAAAAATATGGATACAATATTTACCTCATGTTATACTCTATGAGCTTTTCCTTTTCCTCTTACTTATCCTCGTTACTAAATTAACATCTAAAAAAGGGTAAAATACAAAAAAATATCCAGTTTATTATCACAACAACTCTGCACAAAGAAAAGCCTAAATTTAACAAATTGGTCATCGGAATTCTATAAAGTAATCTCGATTGAAAAGTTCTTCATTTTACTCACAAGACGCAACATTTATCACGACAATGATCAAACTGTCAACAAATTTGGACTATGGTCTTAAGCAAAAAAGAAGACTAACACCAAAATTTAAAAAGTTAATTTAAACTAAAAATCTATTTGAAAAACAATTAATGAAAGTGAAGTTTCAAGTAGCAAACATATTACGATTAAGTTATATCTAATAACTAAAAATATCTAGTGAGAAGGAGCGCCATATAACGAAATAAATAGTAAATTTGGGGCTGGATGGCCTAGTTTGGTAAGGCTCCAAGTTCGGGACTTGGTGATCGAGTGTTCAAATCACTCTCCAGCCACCACATCAAATTTGATTAAAAAATTAAAGTATAAATTGTATTCTTTACTATTATTGTTGCTAAAAGCAGAAATCAGAATGTTGAAAATATGTTTACATAAGGAAGATTAAAGAATGATGAGTTACATTATTATTAGAGAATAAAAAAACGGTCGACTTAGCAAAACTAAGAAAATGTTTAGGGGATTCTATTAAATGAGTGAAAGTAGTGATGACTTTGAGCAAGAGAAACAAGCGTCTAATATTAACATTACTGAACGTCAACGTCAAACTTTAATTGAGGTTGTTGAAGACATTTGTGGAGACGAGGTAAAACAAGTTACGCTTGTTTTACTTAATAGTGATGAAGAAATCACTGATGAAGAGATCTCTGAGAAATTAGATATGCGTTTAAATCTTGTTCGTAAATCATTATACAAACTATACGACCTCCAATTAGCGAGTTTTAGACGTATTAGAGATAAAAATACTGGCTGGTTCGTTTATTTTTGGACACTTCATCCTGAAAGAATTGACATTTTTGTTCAAAAGAAGCAGCAAGAGGTTCTTGAAAAACTTCAATCACGCTTAGAATATGAAGAATCTAATATGTTCTTTAAGTGCAGCACTGCAGAGTGTCCTCGCTTCACATTTCAAGAAGCTATGGATGCAAATTTCATTTGTCCAAAATGTGGAGGAAGATTGGAAGCTTTTGATAATGAACAAATTAAAAAAGTATTAAAGAATAAGATTGACGAACTAAAGAAAATCCAAAAGAAGACTGAAAAAATAGTTGGTGCATAAGTTTATTTTTCGTCTATATTTTCATTAACTATTGTTTTTTTGCTTCAAGGATATCTTTGACTCTTTTTAATCGAGAGAATGTTTCTCTTTCTTGTTCCTCTAAAGAACTTGCAATAAATATAGCAATTGCTTTTAGTTTAGGGATTAATATATAATTAAGAGCATTTACCCTTCTTTTTGTTTTATTAATTTCAGAAGCTATTTTTTCTAGTAAAGTCATTTTTTCTGCAATAACCATTAATGTTTTCAAAGATTTTCGAAAATATGTTATTGCGAGATCAAGCTGTGCACTTGAATTTGCTAACCCATAGAAAACTTTCTCTTCTTCTGCTTCTTTAACTTCAGTAACAATAAACCTTGGTGCTTTTACACCCATTATGCTTGTTGTTAGAGTTTGAAGTTGTAGAATTTCAGGTGCATATTGTGCAAAATCTCTAATTTTGTCTGGTCCGATCATCATTTCAGCTTTGGCTAAAGCTTTATATGCTTGAAGGAGCTCCTCTTCAATTTGCTTTTTTGCTGCTCTAACTTCATCCTTAATTGCATAAAGTTCTAAGACTAAGGCATCCATTTTCTCTTTTAATAGATCATGACCTTTTTGTGCAAGTTTAATTTTTGCTCTGATATTTAACAGTTCCATACGTGTTGTCTTCACGGTACCAAATTCAATATTGGCGCTCATCTTGAACGTATAAATTTATATTCATTAAAACTTTGTGTTAAATCTCAGTATATATTCTTTTGAAAAATTGTTAAAATGTAACGTAATTTAATTTCCTATTAGTACATAAATTAACAGAAACTAATTAAATTACTTTTTTTATAGTTTGGCTATTTTTAGATTAATTTACAAAAAAATAAGTGTTGTTATTATATTTGACAAAAAATTATTTTCAACAAAAACGAAAGGTATTTTATTTATCCTTTTTTTATAGAGGATAAGGAAAAAATTTGAGGATATGACAATGCTAGAAATATTTGACCGCGAAAAAAACGAAGAGACAATGGTTTTCCCAGGAACAAGGCTTGGTGTAATTGAAGAGTTTTATGCTGGACCTGGAACCTACACTGATGATGGTTACATCTATGCAGCTATACCTGGAAAAGTTGTAATTGATAAATTAAATTATGAAGTATCAATAATGCAATTAAAGAATAAGAAACTAGTTCAACCCGTTGTTGGCTCCATTTGTTTAGGAACCGTTGTTAGTGTATCTAAGCAAATGATCAATATAGCAATTTATTATGTAAATAATGTTGAGGTTTACCCAACCTATTCTTGTTTATTACATGTTTCTCAGGCCTCAAAGGCCTATCTTGAGACAGCAGATGAAGCTGTTGCTTTAGGAGATGTTGTCAGAGTAAAGATAATCGATGCTAAGACAATTCCTCTTCAATGCACTATGGTCGATAGTCATCTAGGAGTGGTAATTAGTTATTGCTCTCGTTGCGGGAATAGATTGGAAAAAATAGGAAGAAACAAATTAAGATGCAATGAATGTGGAAATATTGAAAATAGAAAAACAGCTATTGATTACGGACACAGTGCTTTACAATTTAAATTATAGGTTTGTAGTCTGAGGTGATTTTATTGGCTAAAACTACAATGAAAGAACTCTCCATTAGTTTTACAGAGAAAGATAAGTTAACGCAATTCATAGACTTACTTTCTGATGCACCTACTGGAGTTGATCTTGTTCTTCAATACAAATTGGGGAGTATAAAAATCCGTTTATTTGGTGAAAAAGACGATGTTTCTGAATCTATTTCAAAAATAAAATCATTTAGTAAGATGTATCTTGAGTCAATAAGAAAGAATGATAAAGGTTTTTATGTTCATCATCTTCCTCTCATTCAACGCACTACAAAGAAAATAATTGCTTTAGATACACTTTCAACTATTTTAAATTATGCAGGATTTGAGACTCAACTGGCTGAAAAAAAACTTATTTCAACAGCAAAGATGGAAGATGTGCTTGATGTTCTGAACAAATCGTATGATATTTTACCCGAACTAGAAAAAATTAAGGGTAAACCATTAAGAAAGGTACTATTAACGGTTAGCTTTATTACTAATCAAAGTGTTGACTTTATTATCGACTATGGTCTAGAAAAAGGTTTCTTCAGAGAATATAAAAATAGAATTTTAGTTACACAAGATATCGAACGTTGTATCTCTGGGTTAATTCAGCATATCCCTCGTGATAAAACTGAAAAAAAACCTAGCATTCTTATTGAAACAAACGATAATGAGTGGACTACAATAGGCGACCGTCTCGGAAATAGTTCTTTTGACGTCGATAATGATGATTAAAATTCTTATCTTTCAAAGAAAAAATTGAGTTCAAAAACAAACAATTTAAAAAAAAAGTGTTAATATGCATTTGAGGTTGTGTTAATGGAAATAAAAATTCTAAAAAAAGAAGACGGATATGTTAAACTAAACATCAGAGGAACTGACCCCCATACTTTATTTAATTTACTCCGAGTTCAATTATTAAGTGATCCTGAAGTAGACTTTGCAGGTTATTGGAGAAACGAATCTTTTTATGAAAGTATCATCTTCCAAGTAAGATTAAAGGATGAATCAAAAGACCCAATTGAAGTGATCAAGCAAGCTTTAGACAATATACGAGAACAAACAGAGGAATTTATTAAGGTGAGTAAAGAAAAGCTTAGTTAGTTTTGGGTGTTCTTTTTGGACAATTCTTTTTTAGATAAACAAAATTTAAATGAGATTTTAAACAATAAACACTTGGCTAAATTTGGCGATTCTGTTGTAAATTTTGTTTATTCTTATGCACTGTTTAAAGCTTATAATATTCTAACAGGCATTAAAGTATCAGATTATTGTCTTTCAGAAGCATGTAAAACTTCACCTCTTAGAAATTATGTAGGTACTAGAAAAAAGAAGGGAGAACTAGGCGACGCTGTTGAGGCATTTATTGGCTATATCGTCATTCAAAATGAATCAAAACTTTTAGAAATTGTTTCGAACCTAGTCCACTTTCTTAAAATGTCAAAAATGGCTCTTAAGCAACCAGAAGACGAGATATGTGTAAAAGTTTTTTCTTTCTTATTAAACAAACTTTTCAATGAATTGTAATTGGCTTTCTAAAGAAAGAAAGCTGAACAATTTTCTCATTCAAGGATATAATCTTTAAATGTTTGACCAATTAGATCTGCTATTCTTAGAGATTCTGGTAAAAAACTAGTGAAAGTTGCCTTTTCAATAATCTCTCTAACTTCGTTAATTTCATCGATACCTACATACTGAACAACTGCCTCAAATTCTCTACCAATTTGATTTTTAAACTTTATACTTTTCATTGGAGGATTTGAAAAGAGCGTATTGTAACGTTTTTCTCCATCTTCCAAATGCATAATTGCTCTTCGAATTTTTTCTTCATCAGGTTTTTTACTTAAAATCGTAATAACAGGAATATCTAATTGTTCATACAAAGCATTCATATCTATTACATTAAAAGCAGCTATGGTTGAACTAGCTAAAAATATTGTTTTTAACTGTGTGACAAATTTACTTTTTTGTATCATCTTGATTATTTTCTCCGTTGCATCTAGACCATCAACTTCTATTTCGCTCCTTAAAATTCCCTCTACAATATCATAGCCACGAGTTATCACTCCGAAAATAAAAGTTTTTTTGGATCTATTACGATCAAATGCAGCGTCATCAATACCTATTGTACGAATCTTGGTTTTCACTTTTTAATTTTTAAAAAAAATGTATAAATATTTATTGTAAAAAAGGAAAATTAAGTAAATTTTTTTCTGAGAATTGGGACAACGAACAAAGCGAGTAATGAAGTGCCCAAGCATACTGGTGTTTTTTCAGCTGTTGGCTCATTAACGTCTATTTTAATATAATATGAGTCCGTTGTTGGTTGAACTATATTGTCTAACCCCAAAAAGTCGAGAGAATTGGGAAGGAGAATATTTGTTCCATTTTCGTAATAAACTATGAAATGATATCCAATTGTTGAACCTGCTTCTTGTGTTACGTAATAGTTTCCAGAAAAAATATCACCATTTTGCTCCATTAGAACTGGATTCGTATCACAAATAAAATCAGGACTAAGTTGACAGAAAAAGAGCCTTATATAGGATATATCTTCTGAACTATAAGCTTCTATTGTAATAGTAACATTTGTTTCTGGAGTAACAAATGAAGGAGTTTCGTTTATTGATTTTATATTGTAATTTTGTCCATAGACATACATTCTAGTTTCTAATGCAATAAAAAAGAAAAGAATTATGGTAATCATACCAACTAGTTTAACTGATAAGAGTTTTTTCATTTCAGCTTAAAAGAAAAAATTCCAATAATAAATATATCCCCACTAATATTATTATAACACTAGCTACTTTCTTGATGAGCTCTGTTGCATTTCTTATCTTTTTGAGTAGTGCATCTCGAGAAAGGCTAATAAGGAGCGTAGCAAAAGCCATGAGAAAAATAATTGTTAATGAAAAAGCTATGTATCCAAAAATTATTTTTGTCACAGATAAAGAAGATATTTGAAGAGCAAACGCAAAGAAAATAGGTGCGTTACAACCAAGTGATGCTAGTCCATATCCAATGCCATAAAGAAAGGTCTGATTTATTTTTGTTATAGTTTCTCTTTTCTTTCTTTTTTCTCTATTTTCATTTATTTTCCTTTGTTTTTTGTTTATCCATTGTTGAATAGAGTTAAATTGTAAAGAAAAGTTTGTAAACATTGAAATTCCAAGTACGATTAAGAGCCCTCCGATTATAGGAACCAAGTAAGGAACATATTTTTTTATGCTTCCTCCAATAAGTGTGATTAGAACACCCAATATTCCGTAACTAATTAGTATTCCTACTCCCCCAACACTACCAATCAATAAGTAAACTGGAGAATTTCCTTTGTGCTCTTCTTTTTCTGTAGCACTTGTTAAAGTGTTACTATCTTGTTCTTCAATTGACTGATCGTTTTGTTCTTTTTTCCGTTTTTGATCTTGTCCTATAATATGAGCTAAGTAACTAGGAAGAAGGGGAAAAGCACAAGGAGAGAAAAATGAAGCTATTCCTGTTAATACAGCAAAACCTATAGTAAATTCACTTCTTGTAGTTATTTCTGTTCCACTTAACTCCCCATTTATTGTTTGTTGCAATACATCTCGTAATGTATCTTCAGCTATAACTCCTGTATCATGAAATGTGATTATACCTTCTTTACTAATAATAACAAAAGTAGGTAGAGAGATTACACTATAATCGTCAACCATATTCTCTGAAGCAAAAGCAACATACCAAGAAATATTATATTCTTGTTTATAATTTTCTAATCCTTCCTTTGTAGTAAATGAATCAATTTCAAGTGTTATTATTGTTATATTTTCATTTATCGATGAATCAGTCCATAAATTGTTTAACACAGGATTCATTTCCTTACATACTGTACAAGTAACACTCATGAAGTCAAGAAGAAAAACCTTATCACTTTGAGATTCAAAAGAAATAATCTCCCCTTCTAGAGTTTCTACTTGAAAAGATGCAGCTTTTTTGCTTCCAGAACCAGAATAACGTGTAAAAAAGTAAACTCCAAGCAAAGTACTTAATATTATAAATGTGACTGCTAAAATAATTGCATCTCGTTTTTTCATACGGGGGGGAAAATTGAGACAGTTATAAAATTTTTGAGAAACCTTCCCAAGTAAAAAGAAATCAAATAGTTAGTATGTAAAAAGGATTTAAATTAAGGTTGCTTAAAAAATAGAAGATCACTCAATATCTATGCCTAGTGCCATTCTTATTAACTCTTGTACTCGATCTTCTTCTGACTCGTATTTAGCTTTTTTTCCTGGTACTTCAACTATTACCGGATAAGTTTGTTGCCTAATTTTAGCAATTACATTACTATTTGCTTTAGCTACATCCTCTGTTACTATTAGTATTGCAAGGTCTGGTTGTTCAGCTAGTTTTCTCAAAATTCGTCCAGCATTTTCAGGTTCCATAGTATATGTTTCTGCTATTCCTGCAAGCTTAAAACCGAGTGAAGTTTCCTCGTCACCAACAGAAACAATTTTTTTTCTTTCTACGTTACTACTCATCAAAATCACTTATTTAATCAAATATTTGCTTTACAATGAGTTCAATAGCTTCTTTCTCAACTTTCTTTGCTTTTTCTTTTAATTTCATCTGCTTCTTCTCAAATTGATTTAGTAATTCATTGTAGTTTTTTTCAGCTTTGGCTTTAACTTCTTCAGTGATCTTTGATGCTTCTTCTTTAGCTTTTATTTCTGCCTCACGAATTTTTAAAATTGCTTTTTTCTCTGCTTCATTGATTGCTGACTTTTTTTCTTGTTCTGCTTGCTTCAATTTTTGTTGATAGTTTCTTTCAGCTTCCTTTATTTTACGTAATAATTCAATTGACATGATCATCGTCCGAATTTTTCTTATTCTTAAAATCTTAAAAATTATCTACTTAAAATATTTTGTTGTAGCTAACAGACAATAAATTGTCGACAACTACTACTCAAAAAGAAGACTTAAAAATCACTGAAAGAAAACAATTCGTCAAGAAAAATGGAAGAAATTCTTTAGACGATGATAGTAAGTAGAAGGTGAAAGTATGCGTAAATCACACGGATATAGGCATGGGACACGAAAATTATTTAGTAAAAAAACAAGAGATAAAGGGATTCGACCTCCAGATTACATATTAACTCCCTATGAGGAAGGAGATATAGTAGATATTATTATTGATCCAAGTTCTCATAAAGGAATGCCTCATAGGAGATATCATGGAAAAACAGGAGTTATAAAAAAGAAACAAGGCGAATCTTTTATTGTAGAAATAAAACAAGGGAAAGCTATAAAAAACATAATAGCAAGAAGAGAACATATTCGAAAGTCACGCTCTCAGATTAAAGTATAAAAGGGATTAGAATGCCAAAGAATGTTTTAAGTAAAAGGCCGTTAACTATCACTGAAGCAATGGAGATACTTCAAAAAAGAAGCGAAGAAGACGAACTGTCTTACTGGCAACGGGTAGCTTACGAACATGCAATGCAGCATGCAAGAGTAGATTCTGGAGATTCACGTAAAATCGTTGAAACCCTCATGAATGAATTTGAAATTACAGAATTATCGGCTTTTTCTATAGCAAATGTACTCCCAACAAGACCTGAAGAATTAAAAGATTTGTTACAAAAAGAACCTAAAATTTTAACTGATTCAGAAATAAAAGCTATCTTTGATTTTCTTCGACCTTTTGTTCAAAAATACCTTGGAGAATAGATACAAGAATCGGAATTTAAATCTAAATTTAAAAGCCTTTTTTTAATAATATATGCAAAACTTTTTTTTATAGTATTACTTATTGAAGGTGAGACATATGCAATATAATCCAGAACCAAATAAAGAAAAAAGTCAAAACCAAAAAGATAACCCTTTAGATTTTGAATTCGGAAAAATAAAACATGTTCGTCCACCAAAAAAATCTGAAAGTAAGATATTAGTATTGGATTATCTACCAGAAGGAAAAGGTTTTAGTCAAGCTCCAAGAAAAGAACCAATTATTCTTGGCATTGGAACAAAGTGGTTCTCTTTGCTTGAAGTCTCACTTCGTAAGAGAGGAAACTATGCAAAATTCACAGAATTAAAATTGCCTAGACCAGATGAGGAGAACGGAGATACTCCAATAAAACGAATTTTAAGACAAATATCGATAGATGAACTAACCAATACTGCTTATGAAGCTCTAGATGAAGCTATTTGTCTAATAATCGGAAAAAATGAAAAAAGGTTTGTTACCTTTTTTAACAAAGCTCAACCCATTACTAATAAATTACATGCTTTAAAATTGATACCAGGTATTGGAAAGCAGCTTATGTGGGAAATATTGGAGGAAAGAAAAAAACTCCCATTTGTTTCGTTTAAAGACATTGAAGATAGAGTAAAAGTAACAGATATTTCAAAAATGATACAAAAAAGGATAAGACAAGAATTAGAAGGAGACGAAAAGCATCTACTTTTTACAGCAAAACTAGAACTTGACAAAAAAAGTGACTATAGGAAGAGATTTCGAGGACAAAAATATTAAGATTTTTTTAATTCTCCTTACAAAACTTTTATTTTATAAAAATTTAAGAAATTATTATGACCGTTTCTCAATCTTGGTGTTGGAGATCATCAAAAGAATTACGACATCATGTGTTTAACAGTTTAAAATATTTAGGTGTTAGCCCAACCAAACTACGTAGCCAAAATTTCTTGATTGACTCAAGCGTTATCAAATATCAAATTGAGAAGGCAGAAATTAACAAAGAAGATATTGTATTAGAGATAGGTGGAGGATTAGCTTCTTTAACTAAGTGTTTAGCAGAGAAAGCTAAAAAAGTTTATTGTATTGAGTTAGATAGAGTTTTTTCCAAATTTCTTCAAGATTTTTTTTCTACATACAACAATGTTGAGATTATTAGTGGAGACGCACTAAAAATTGAGTGGCCTTCTTTTTCTAAAAGTGTTTCAAATCTTCCATACCAAATATCGTCCCCTATAACTTTCAAGCTTTTAGAGCATTCTTTTCAAGTTGCAGTTTTAATGTATCAAAAAGAATTTGCTGACAGATTATTTGCTGAACCAGGAAGTAAAAATTATTCTCGGCTTTCAGTAATGATTAAACTAAAAGGAAAAGTAAATTATTTGAAAACAATAAATGAACACTCATTTTATCCCCAACCAAAAGTGAAAAGTGCTTTAGTTGCGATTAAACCAATAAATACAGAACTCAATCTAGACATCATTAAATTTGGAGAGTTTATCACTAGTTTATTCACTATGAAAGGAAAAACTGTGAGAAGTGCCCTCAAAATTAGTTTCAAAAACATTTTATCTAATTTATCAGACAAAGAAAAGGAAAAATTAGAAAAGTTACCATTTATACATAGAAGGATATTTACCCTCACCCAAAATGAGTTGATTGAACTATACAATGAGATTCTTGAAGCAGGATGGTATTCAAGTGAAAGACATTAATCAATATTATCTAGATAAGTATAACATTTCTTTAAGAATAAATAATGACATTTACGAACCAGCTGAAGATACTTTTCTTATGATAGATAATGTTATCATTCCAAGGAATGTCAAAATAATACTAGAGATTGGGTGTGGAAGCGGAATAATTAGTCTTGCCCTAAGTAAAAAATTCCCAAATAAACGTTTTATTTTATCAGATATCTCATTTATATCAACACAATATACAAATTATAATATAAAATTAAACAGACTACAAAGCAATATTGATGTAATATGCTCAGATTCAATTGATGCCCTGATTAATTTTTCTCCAGATTTAATTCTTTGGAATCCTCCTTATTTACCTGAAGAAGAACATTCTTTTTTTACGCAAACTGAAAAAATGATGCTTTTTGGTGGAAAAAAAGGATATGAAGCAGTTTATAAATTGATAAATAAATTAAACAAAAGGAAGATGAATACTACATTTTACACGATTTTTTCATCATTGGCTTGGGATCCCGAAGAAGAAATAAGGAATGAAAATTTAAGTATTCAATTTGAAATTATTAAAGAACAAAAATTACCTTTTGAAAAATTGTATTTAGTTAAAATTCTTATCGGTGACTAGTTTGACTGCATCAGAAAAAACACTATTCGACTACTCTGTAATATTAGTACAACCAAAAATTGAAGGAAATATTGGTGCAATTGCTAGACTCTGTAACAACTATAATGCAAAGAACCTTATATTAATTGATCCCCAAGTAGACCATCTCTCATCTGAATCAAGAGCAAGAGCTATGCATTCATCAAAATACTTGGAAAATGCTAAAATTTACTCTACTCTATCTGATATCAGAGAAAAATATACAACACTCATAGCAACAACTGCAAAAGCAGGCGAACAGTATAAAATTTCAAGACAACCGATACTACCATGGGATTTTGCAGAGCTAGAAATACCTCCAGACACAAAGGTTGGATTAGTTTTTGGTAGAGAAGATATTGGATTACTAAATGAAGAAATAGATATGTGTGATATTCTAGTCAATGTACCTTTACCTGGAGAACATAAAGTACTAAATTTATCACATGCTGTAGCAATTTTGTTACACGAATTGTGGAAAGCATCAACAAATATTGAAAAAATAAAGAAGCAAGAACGAATGTCGTCATATAGTGAGAGGAAGGTCCTTTTTGATGAAATAGAAAAGATTTTAGCAAAGATAGAATATTTCGAACACAAAAAACCAATAGTGTATAAATTAATTCAAAAGATAATTAATAGAAGCTTTCCAAATCATCAAGAAATTCATGGTCTAATAGGTTTTTTCAAGGCAATAAGAAGAAAATTAGAGAAAAAATGTTAGTGAAAAGAATGAAACAAAAGGATTTAGAGATTTTTCTATCAAGGTTAAAAACATTTCAGGAGCCAAAAGTTTTCTTAGAACAATACCAAATTCCTCCGAGACTAGCTGCTATGATTGTTTATAGAGCATACTTATTAGGAGAAATTAAAGATAAAAGTGTTTTAGACCTTTGCTGTGGTACGGGTTCTTTTTCTATCGCTGCAAAATTACTTGGTGCGAGAGAAGTTTTTGGAGTGGACATAGACTGGTCTGCCTTAAAAATTGCTAAAGAAAATTCATTAAAATTCAATATTAATGTTGAATGGATACTAGGTGATGTATTAAAAACAAATTTTAAGGTAGAAACGGTTTTTATGAATAGTCCCTTTGGCATCCAAGGTAAAGTAAGAGACAAATTCTTTCTTGAAACAGCACTAACAAACGCAGAAACTGTATATTCAATACACCTTTATAATGAAAAAAATATTGAATTTTTAAAAAAAGTAGTTGAAAAGCACAATAAAAAAGTATCAGAGGTATTCAAAGCAGAATTTGAGATACCTAAAATGTTTAGGTTTCATAAAAAAAGATATCATATCATCAATGTAGCAATTATAAAAGCAGAAAGCGATAAAAATTAAGTTAACTTGAATCGACTAACTGTTTTTTTATTAATTCTCTACGATATTTACTATATTTTTGCTCTTTTTCGATAGAAAATCGAGCTGGATGAGGGGTGTAAGTTTTCCCCCCACAATAGGGACATACATCATGCTTAAGGGTATATTCACCACAATTTGTGCATTTATAAAGAGTTTTCATTTTAATCACTAGAAACATCGGAGATAGTAAAACTAGCTTCATGACCCTCTAAAAACTGTTCAATTCGTTCAACCACCCTAGTTAATAACTCTTCACCAACTTTAACATCTCTAGCTTTTATTACAAGGCGATAATGAGGAGCTCCAACAGTAAAAATGTCTAAACTTAATTCAGATTTTTCTACATCTTTAAAATCTTCTCTGGCTTTTAATGCACTAAGTAAAGCACCCTTTATAACTTCAATACCATTACTTTCCCAACATAAAAGTTCAATATCCTTTTGAATTGTTTTAATTGGAATTATTAGGTTTTTGTGAGCTATTTCTGTTAATATCTTTGCCCAATCCTCTGATACACCAGCATCAGTAAAAGCTTGCTCATTTTTGAAGAGTGCTTCTTCAAAAGCTTGGTAAAAAGTTTCATAGTAATCAGAGCAGGGATCTTCAACTTCATTTCTTGCAGTTTCAAAATCTACCTTTTTCTTCTTGGAGGCAATTTCTAGAAAAGCGAGAGCGGTCTTATAATGTTTCCAGTCTTCAATTTTAGAGCGACGAAGGCTGTCAGAAACACGTTTTAAACTAACGTCAATTTGTGTTCCAGTTACACGTTGAACACGACCTACAACCTTTTTTCCTTCCCTAACCACATTACGAATATTTCTAACCCAGGTTGAAGACAATTCACTTATATGACAATAAGCAATAAGATCTTCATATTCATCAAGTTTTATATAACAACCGTGACTCTCAATTTTTGTTATTGTACCTAAGACTAGATCTCCGGGTTCAGGTAAATTTCTTCTACTCATTATAAACCAATGTGAATTCAAATTAGGCATATAAAAACTTAAGGTTTGGATTCCTATCAACTTGATTTTTTTACAAATTTTTGTACGCCAATCTTGTTCTTGGAAAAGTTAAAGAAGAAGTACTAACCACTCACAGAGCCAGAAGAGATGGTTGAGCTCTCATTGGCCACAGAAATTAAAAAAAGGTTTTTTTCCAAAAGCAATATTAGCAAGGTTATTTTTCCAAAAATTTACAAAATATAGTAATAATATCCTTCTATAAAAAAGGGAAAAAAAACCACTGTAAATAAAATAGAACGAGAATGAAAGAATTAGGGTTCAACCATTCATTTCTGGAAAATATTAATAAAGGCGTGAAAATTTCGGAGAATATGAAACAAAAATATAATATATTAATTTTAGTAATCATTTTTTTCTCTTGTTTCACCGTGAAGAACGTTTATTCTTCATCTAACCCTAGTGATCATACTGGGGACACTATCTGGAAAATTGAAGTTGGTACTCAAGCACCAGATTTTTCTATTACAGATGTAGATTCTAAAATCACCTACAAATTAAGTGATTTCACTGGAAAGCCAGTTATGTTGGACTTTTTCGCAACGTGGTGTACTTATTGTGTTCAAGCACTTCCACACTTAGTTGATATTTATGAAATTTTTGGCGACGATATTCAGATAATTTCTATAGACGTTGACGAAGACGAAACCGATTCACAAATTTCTTCTTTCCGCAAAGCCCACGATATGGACTGGATTGTTGGTTCTGACAAAGAGAACATTGGTGACGCTTACGGAGTGAGTGGTATTCCCCATTTTGTCATTATTGATCAAGATCAAATTGTTTCCTATCAACTAATTGGTTTTGCAGAAGAATATGGACCCATCATCAAAGATGAGATTTACAAGTTGCTTCCAGACACTGTTGCGCCTACAATTACTGATTTTCAATACACTATAGTTGGAGATAATTTATCTATTTACTCTCCAGAAGTACGCGTTTTTGCCAACATTACTGAAGATCGAGAGGTCTATAGCACTAAACTGATTTTGTCTGGTGATTCTGATACTGAAGTTTCTTATTCGCTTAATCCTAAACGCGATGGTGATTTCTTTATTATTAACGAAACTGTTTCTGTTGATGTTGCCTTTTTATATCCACAAGACGAAATTGGTGCAAAGTTGATCGTAAGTGATTTTAAAGGAAATGAGGATATCAGTAGTGTTCTCACTATTCCTATCACTCATTATGACGATACAAGCATTCCTGAAATAGTCAAAATAGATGTCGAAGTTTCAGAAGTTTCAGACAAATTCCAAATTGATGTAGGTGTAGTTATTCAAGAAGATCTATTCCTCGTTTCAGCTAATGCTACTTTACTTAAAAACTATGAACGTTGGTATCCTAAACCCTTAATGCAAGTTAATTCGACTTCCTGGAAAACCTCATTTACTTTATCAAAAACTATGGCCCACCTATGCGAGCTTAATCTGACAATCGAATTGATGGATGTTGCTAGTAACATTGTACATGAGACATTACCAGTTCCTACTGATTTAGACCCATCTGGTTGTGAAGTCGATGAACCAACAGAGCCAACAGAGGGAACAGATACGACAGAACCAACAAAAACACCTATTTCTATGTTTATAGTTTTTATTACTCTCTTCTCCTTAGCTTCAATATATTATATCTTCAATAAGAAGTAATTTTTTCTTTCTTTTTTCTCCATATATCTTTTTAGTCTTTTTTATTGTTCTCTCTCATTTATTCCATAAAAATTATCGAAAATGAAAACATTCTTTAGTTCATACATTTTGATTATCATGATTAAAATGCTTGGCACTTTAGGCAGTAAGCTTCACAAAGCTATTTCTAATTTCATTAGCGGAGGAGTTGCAGACAAAGAAGCGATAAAACAGTTAAAAAATGAAATGTTACGTGCTTTACTCGAAAGTGATGTTGATTTTGAAATAGCTAATAAAGTAGTCAGTGAAGTTGAAAAAAAATCTTTAGAAAAAGAGCTTCCAGATGGTTTATCTAGAAAAAAAAGTGTTATTAGTATTATTCATGACGAGCTAGTAGCTATTCTGGGGAAAAAACATTACCCCATCACAATAAACCATGATAAACCAACCATTATTATGTTAATAGGTATTCAAGGTAGTGGAAAAACTACTACTACAGCTAAGATTGCAAAGTATATTAAGAAACGAGGAAAAAAGGTTGCCGTAGTAACTGCAGACAACTGGAGACCTGGAGCATATGAACAACTTCAACAACTTTGTTCTCAGATTGATGTTCCTGTATATGGTGATCCTGAAAATAAGCGTACTGTAAAAATTGCTCAAACAGGTATCAAGAAGTTTTTAAATGAGAAATATAATTATATTATTCTAGATACAGCAGGGCGACATAAAGAGGAGAAAGACTTACTAAATGAGATGAACGATCTCTACTCAAAGATCAAACCAGATGAAGTCATCTTAGTAATTGATGGTAATTTAGGCCAAACTGCTTACAAACAAGCAAAAGCTTTTGCTGAAAAAACTCCAGTTGGCTCTATAATAGTTACAAAACTCGATGGAAGTGCAAAAGGAGGAGGAGCTCTTTCTGCTGCCGCAGCAGCTAAAGTCCCAATTAAATTCATCGGTAATGGCGAAACTATTGATGATCTCGAAGAATTTAACCCCACATCATTTGTCGGAAGATTATTGGGTCTTGGGGATATTGAAGGTCTTTTAAAAGAGGTAAAAGAATTAGAAGGTTTGCCTTCAAAAGAACAAGCTTTAGATATGTTAAGTGGAAAAATAACATTTCGTCAGATGATGGAATTGCTAGGACAATTTTCTAAGATGGGTTCAATGAAGAGGATGTTATCAATGATACCTGGTTTAGGAATGACACTTACCGATGACATGCTTGATATTAGTAAGGAAAATATGAAAAAATTTGAAGTTATAATGAATTCAATGACTGACAAAGAGCTGGACAATAAGGTGAAACTTAACCAATCTAGAATCAATCGTATAGCAAGAGGAAGTGGAAGGTCTCATGCAGAAGTAAAAGAGTTAATCAATCAACATAAAATGGTTTCACAGATGATGAAGAAAATGAAAAAGAGTAGAAGAGGAGGATTACAAATACCCGGTTTTCCTCCAGGAATGTTTGGTTAGAATAACAACAGGGATTCTCATATGTCAAAAAACCATTTTGTAATTTTTGCTCCACCTACCCCTTTGTTCACAAAGAATGATATCTATATCCCCTTTTCCCGTCTTAGTTATATTCATGGAACATATATTAAAGCAATAGCAGATTGCTTTTTTCTATCGAATAAATTTCGATTTAACAATATTTTGCATTATTATACACTTTTTAAAAATAATACTTATCTTATCTCTTTTAATGGAAAGAAATTAAGATATTTAGGTCCAAGTTATTTTTCAGCTAGCAATCTACTTCTTCGAGCTTTAACCCACATAGTTAATCCTCGTTCCAATAAGGGAAAATTAACTCCAGGACTAACAGTAGAAAAAATAGAAGAAGAAACATTAAACCATTTTCAAAAAAGATACAAGGGCAAAGACATATTTCTCATTAGTAACAGAACACAAGCTCAAAAAAGTGACATAGACAACCAATTAACACATGAAGCAGTATTCTTATTTGGATATCAAAAAAAGGAGAAAAATTGGAAAGAAATTTTCTTAGGAAACATCGAAATTGATGAACAAATGATATTACTTAATTACTACCTCGATTTGTGTAAATTATGTTAGACGTACTAGACAAATCAAAAAAGATACTGGAAGAATACGCACTATGTGATCGTTGTCTGGGTAGACAGTTTTCAAATTTAGCTACTGGAACAACTAATAAAGAGCGTGGAGCATCTATAAAACTAGTTTTAGCAATGAATAGTACTCTCGAAAAAGAGCAAATAAATATAGAATTACTGCAAAATCTATCAAAAACTGGAGCAATATTCGCAAAAAAGACACTAAAAAAAATAGGTTGCATCCCAAAAGAAACTCAAAAATGCTATTTGTGTGAAGGAAAACTAGATGAACTAGAAGATTTAGTACAGAAAATTGTTAAAGCAATCAACGAATATGAGTTTGAAAGTTTTCTAATTGGAAATGTTCTGGATAATAGTTTATACATTAAAGAAAATAAGATAAAAGACAAATTCGGTTTACATGGAACCGAATACTTAAAACAAGAATTTAATAGAGAGATAGGAAAAAAAATTAACGAAATTACGAAAAAGAAAACAGATTTTAATACTCCAGAGATAATTATTGAATGTAATCCTTTTTCATCAAAGATCTTAGAAATAAAAATTCGTTCAGTTTACATTTACGGTAGATACAATAAATACGTTCGAACTATTCCACAAACTCATTGGGATTGTAGAAATTGCAAGGGGAAAGGATGTGAGAAGTGTAATTTTACTGGAAAGAATTATGCAGAATCAGTAGAGGAACTAATGGCAAAACCAGTTTTAGAACTTACAAAAGGAGAAAAGGCTGTATTACATGGCTCAGGAAGAGAGGATATAGATGTGAGAATGTTAGGTTCAGGAAGACCTTTTGTACTGGAAGTAAAAAAACCAAAAATAAGGAATATAGATCTAAAAAAATTAGAAGAACAAATAAACAAAGAAGCAAATAATAAGATTAAAGTTAATAATCTGCGCATTTCCTCAAAAAAGGAAGTTATCAAACTTAAAACGAAGTCACAACAATCAACCAAGATATATAAAGCAATAGTAGAGTTCGAGAATCTAGTTTCAGATGAAACAATAAAAAAAATTGAAGAGAATTTAAAAGATAAAACCTTAAACCAAAAAACACCAACAAGAGTAAAACATAGAAGAGCAGATATAATAAGAAAGAAAAGGGTATATGAAGTAAGATGCAAAAGAATAGATGAAAAACATGTAGAAGCGATAATAACATGTGAGGGAGGAACATATGTGAAGGAATTAATATCAGGAGATGAGGGAAGAACAGAACCTAGTTTTACAGAAATAGCAGAAAATAAAGCAGAATGCGTAGAACTAGATGTACTAGAAATAAAAGAACAATAAGAGAAAAAAAGTAAAACAAGGTTAAATACTAAATATTAGAGATAAATAGGAGTATAATCTAGAACTCAAGCAACAAGGAAAGTTAATAAAATCAAAAAGCAAAAAGTTTTAATAAAGAAGAAGAAGAAAAAAAATAGAAACAAAAACACCCAAAAAAGAGGGGATTGTCGAGCGGTCAAAGACGACAGGCTTAAGATCACAGATTGCTTCTTTGAAAAAGGGCTAGAGAAGGAACCTGTTCCTTAGTGGTTCGGGAGTTCGAATCTCCCTCCCCTCACCACTGTTTTTATGAGAATTTTAATAAGCAAAAGCTACTTTGTAAATCGAAAGGGGGAAAAGAGAGAAGAGAAAATAGGTTAAACTGCTCTTCTCAGAATAAATATAAGAATTCAATATTTAAGCATAACATTTTCAGAATTCAGTTTTCATACAAGCAATAGAAAAAAATAGGATTAATCATCACTTATTTCAAGAAGGGTGATGATTTGTAATAGAATTGTTCTTGCATGCATTGGACAATTGGGATCTAAACTTATTTCTTCCAATATTTCTATAGCATTATTTGCTTTAACTGCAAGACTCAATTCAGGGTCAGGATCTCTTATAATTTCTAGTGAATTTGATGCTGCGCGTCTAATATTTCTTGGGACGGTAGTATCTTCAGAAACTCGTTCAAGAAGCGCAATAGCTTCATTAATTTGCTCAACAGACTCATTATCCATTTTAAACACCTCATAAATTTAAATGAAAGAACACACTACACTTACCATCAGAGTTACTAGGTTTTTAACTTTTTCGAGAGAAGATTTTTAAATGAAAAAAGAGAAACCAACAAATTTTAGTTAAAAGGGTAGTAAAAGCGATATTCAGGAAACAAATAATAAAAAAATATATTAAAAAAGTCCCATATCAGTGAAATAAAAAAGTTTTAAGTTCAAAATTCAAAGTATATGTCTTAGTTTCCAATTTCATTAGTTATATAAAAATCCCAAAACCAAAAATATAAAAAAGAGAGAGAAAAGAAAGTTTTGATAACATTCAAACTATAATTCAAACAAAAATGGGCCAGTGGTCTAGTGGCTATGACATCTCCCTTACGCGGAGAGGGTCGCAGGTTCGATTCCTGCCTGGCCCACCACATCTAAATAAATAAAATCTTTCTTTTTAATTAAATATTCATTCAGTAAAAATATTTTTTTAAAAGAATGAAGAATTTTTTCACTTTCCTTTTTCCCATAGATATTCAAAATTATTAGTGAACAACTCTATTATTCCTGGATTTGATGAGAAGTGTGGTCTATAGATATATTTCTCTCCTGTTCTTGGTGACACCCATATTACGAATACAACTTGATCTTCATCTACTAATGTTCCTCTTACTAGTACGCTTTCTTTTTCTATGAACTTTACTTTTGCACCTATTTTTCTTAATTGTTCTGCTATCATTTTTGCTTTCTCATCAGTTACTGTCATAATAACTCTTACTTTTACTCCTTTTGACGTTGCAAGTTCTAATTCTTCTTTTATCTTATCGAACCAGTAAAATACATTTGTAAATATCCGTATATCCTTTTTTGCGTTTTTTATTATTTCAATTGTTTTTAATTCCATTTCTTCTAACGATGAATATCCTTCTAGCAATTCTTCTGGATTAATTTTTATTTGTCCCAAAAAAGAGGTTATTTCATATACCCTTTTCTTTAAATTTTCCCACTCTAAGTTTATTTCTTGTTCTTTTTTTTCTAGAAATCTTGTGAAACCTTCCATTGGTGGTAGTGCTCTAAATCTCTTTGGTCTTCCTGAGATTATTTTTACTAGCCCTAATTTGGATAGGTTTTCAATTGTATCATAAATTCTTGGTGTGGGGATGTTGGTTTTTTGATGTATTTGTTCGGCTGTTAATTCAGTTTCTGAATTTTCCATTAAAGCCATGTACGTTTTTATCTCATATTCAGTTAACCCCACTGATTTTAGTTGTTGCTTCAGTTTATCTTGGTTATCCATAATTCAAAGATTATTTTTTTCTTAAAAAACTTATCTTAAAATTCTATTTTTTGTATTTCATCATAAAAATTTTTGCTATGTATCTTATTTTTATTTGCTTGTAGAGAGTAGTTGTTTTAATCTTTTTGGCGATTGAACAGCTATTTTCGCTTCTTTCAGTAAATAACCTATTTCAGGAATTATACCCTCTGCTCTTGTATTTTTTTTACATATCAACCTATGTTCTAGGAAGCCTATTCTTTCTATTACTTCAATATCTTGACTATGGTTCGTTTTTTTTAGTGAGTCTTTAATCATTTTAGTTGTTGCTCCTGTAATTATCAATGCTTCATTTTCTTCTTTAAACGGTTTTAGCAACCATTCTAATGATTCTTTTGTTAATTTCACTCTTAATTTTCTTCCAATTACTTGTTTTTCTGTCACTTCAAACATTAGAGGTAGATTTTCTATAAAGCCGAAACTGTGAATTATTTTTTTTAGCGGGATCTTTCTATTTTCTACCAATTGTTTTCTTACCTCATACAAAGGATAAAGTGCATCTATTTTTTTTTCGCCCATATATGCACCTATATCTACAAACAGCCCAAAATTTACGCTGTCTGTTTTTCTTATTCTCCCAAAGTAGCTTTTATTTTCTATTATTTCAGATATATTATATTCTGCACCGTATTGGTTGTGAATAAAATTTGCTACAATTTCTTCATCTTCTCCATCAATATGTATCTCAGCTAGATTTTCTGTTGAAAAAACAATTTTTCTTATTCGAATATCTAACTCTCTAAACTCATTTTTTAGTATAAATTCTATTGATTTCTTTAGGTTCTCTTCTGGTACATTATACAGTTTAATAAGTGTGCGTATTTTTTTCATTCTTTTCTCCTTTTGTCAATTACTTTTTTTCCTTTTTTACAAGGTTCAATTTCAACTCTTGCATTAGAATAACGTTTTTTTCTCCCCTTTCCTCCTGTTATTTTATCCAAGCATATTGCTAAAGCTGCTACCTCTGAATGCGGTTGATGTCCTATAGCTATATTGAAGTCTGCTAAATGATAAAACTCTATTTCCACTTTTGCTCCTCCAACAATAACTAGGACATCCTTTTCCACTTTTCTCAAATCATCTATTACATCATCTATTTCTATTCCAAACATAGTTAAGTGAACAACAACTCCTCCTTCTCTTTTCCATTCTTTAATATACTGTCTTTCATTTTGTGTATACTCAACATTGAAATTTCCCCCCCAACTTTCAACTATTTGAGCAACAGTTTGTTCTATTCTATTGTCATATTCTCCACTATACACTATTTTTGAAGCTCCAAATGCTCTTGCCACTAGAGCTAGATGACTTGACATACGTTTATCTCGCGTTATTCTGTGATGTAATCTTAAAACGACTATCTCCATTGTTTTTTTCTGCTTTTTAACTTACTTAAACTTGATGTTTGAAGTTTGAGAATTAGAAAATGTCGTACTTATTGTTTAATAATATAATGATTTGATTGAAAAACAATATAAATCTTTATAATTTCAATCACGAGTTTATGTTTTTATGAACCTTTATTAAAAGGCTTAAAATTGAAAATATTTCTTAATAATCCAATGTTTAATCACAAGTTTATATCAATATAAAGTCTTTTATATTAGAATTATGAATTGAATAATAGAGAAATAAAGGGGTTGCCATACATTTGTCTAAAGACAAACCATCACCTTTTGAAGAAGAAAAGAATGACCCAGCTTATTTACTTTCCTATGCTCACCATTTGGAAAGGCAAGCCAGACAACTAGAAAGTGAAAAACAATTAGTGGAAAGTGAGCGATTACGCTTACAACGCGAAGTTAACAATCTTCGGGCAGAATTAGAAAGATTAAGGACACCACCTCTATTTATGGGGTATGTAGTTGAAATAATTGGTGAAAATAAAGCTGTGGTTAGGAGTACAACAGGCCCTAATTTAGTTGTTTCAATTTCCAGAAGAATTGATCAGAGTCAACTAAAACCTCAAACTAGGGTTGCTTTAAACCAACGCACATTTGCTATAATAGACGTTTTACCACCTGCCAAGGACCCATTAGTAAGAAAAATGGAGCTAATTGAAAAACCAACAGAAACCTACGCAGATATAGGTGGATTGGATAAACAAATTCAAGAGGTTAAGGAAACAGTTGAATTACCCTTGTTAAAACCTGAGTTGTTTGAAAAAGTGGGTATTGAACCTCCAAAAGGCGTACTACTTCATGGTCCTCCAGGAACAGGAAAAACATTGTTAGCAAAAGCTGTAGCAAATGAAACAAATGCTTCCTTTATAAGATTAATTGGAAGTGAGTTAGTTCAAAAATTCATTGGAGAAGGTGCGAGATTAGTAAGAGAGCTGTTCGAGTTTGCTCGTGAAAATGCCCCTAGCATTCTATTTATTGATGAACTAGATGCAATAGGGAGCAGAAGATTAGATCTTGCAACGAGTGGTGACCGTGAAGTTCAGCGTACATTAATGCAATTATTGTCTGAACTAGACGGGTTTAATCCAAGAGGAGATGTAAAAGTAATTGCTGCAACTAATAGATTAGATATTCTTGATCCTGCTTTGTTAAGACCCGGTCGTTTTGATAGACTAATTGAGATTCCTATCCCTAATGAAGAAGCTAGAAGATCTATTTTCAAAATACATCTTAAAGGAATGAACATTTCTGAAGAAATAGATATAGATTATCTTGTTCAAATGACTGATGGAAGCAGTGGCGCTGAAATTTATAACATTACAATGGAAGCAGGCATGTTTGCAATCAGAAATAATCGTGATTATATTACAAATGAAGACTTTTATAATGCTGTAAAAAAAGTAAAGGGAGACAAGGAGAAGGTAGTACGAAACGTTACTGGATTTATTTAAAACTACTATCATTGTTTTTCTTTTTATTTGTTTAACTTTCTTGCCTTTTTTTCCAGCTATCAATCCTATTTTTTTGACGCTCAAAACCTCTTACAACATAAGAGTTATGGCCAAATTTTTTAACAAACAACTCTTTAGCTTCTTCAAAACTAATTTCCTTTTCTCCTTTTGAGAGATTATCTGCAAACGAAACAATCTCTTCCTCAATAGTTTTAGGAATGTAATCATCTTCAGGAAGGTCTAATTTTTTTGCTTCTTTTTTGGGAATACCTGTACCAATATGGTTTTTCACGATATTAATAATTCTTTCACTTATATTTTCCCTTTTCAGAATCTTTACTCCCTCAATTGCATGAAAAATACTGTGAGTTACAGATCTGCCTATATCATGAAGCATTGCTCCTGCAATTACAAGCTCTAAATTTACACCCTTTAATTGTGAGGCTATTCGTTTAGCTATTCTTGTAACTACCTCACAGTGTCGAATAACGTTTGACGGAGTCTTATATTTTTTTAATAATGATAAACATTCTTCTTCTGAAGGAATGCGCTCGTTTCGTTCTTGCATACAAATTAGAAGAAACAAACTTTTTTTAAACCATTCCTAGACTGTTATTTCTTACTTTTACCAAATGAAAAGAAATATAATATGTACTTTTAGGATATTTTTAATGAAACGAGAGAGTCCTTCATTCTTTGAACTAAGGCAACTAAAATGTATTGCCGATATACAATTTGGAATAGGTTCAGGTAATGTTTTATTTCCTAATAATGTTTTAGTAGAAAGGTCAAAAAGTACAAAAAGAATAAGATATGTATATCTAGATGAACATAGGATTTGTTCCTATAGGGTAACAGATGGATTTTTAGTCTTATCTTTATTTGGAGGAGAGTTACTTCACAATGCTAATTGCGGAAATAAAGTAATTTGTCATCCAGATGCTGAACCTTTTATCCGAAAGAGTAAGTCTTTATTTTCACAACATGTCATTGATAGCGGCGAATATATTTTAGTAAAAGATGAAGTAATTATCACTAATAAAACAAACGAATTTCTAGGCGTAGGAACAGCTAAACTATCTTCATTTTACATGCAACATCTCAAGAGAGGGGTTGCAGTTAACACAAGAAAAGGTAAAAAAAATTAATTTTATTTGGATTTAAGTCTAACAATTGCTCCGGCTAAATCCCCATTTTCTTCGTCTAAAGCTTTTTCAGCTTCTTCTCTTGAAGCTCCAGTTTGTGCCATTACTAACTCTATGTCATCCTCTGAAACCTTTTTTTCGGTCACTTTTTGAGAGTTTGTAGTTATTGGTCTTTCTACTCCTTGACCAATAACTTGGTACATCTCTTCTCCGAAGGTAATTTTTGACACTGTTGGATTTGGGATTGCGATCTCTTTATTTGAAAACCGAATTATTACTTCTTCGACACCGTTAAGCTCTACTGTTCTCATCTTTCCTTGTAACTTTTTTAATTCTCTTGGACTTAAAGGTCTTTTTCCCATCAATTTAATCACGTATTGGTCTATTTATTTTCATTTTCTTTTTCTTCATCTTTTGAGCTTTCATTTTCTTCTTCATCAAGATCTTCGAAGTCTATTTCTTCTGGAGCTGGAGTTATAATTAGTGTCCATCCTATCCAAGCAAGCAAGAGCATTATAACTAGTATTGCGAAGCTTATGATCCCTGCAATTACGTAATATCCAATAATTTGGTAAGTATCAAAATCTATTGCTGGTAATACTATTGTTAAGACAATAGTCGCACCTATTACTGCAATTGAAAAGAGAATTAAGAATAGTCCGATTATTTTATCCTTGTTCATTTTTAATATCCTCCGTTTCTTCTAAAAAGTATTATTTTAATTACTATTTAGATTTTTCTGATAGAATCCATTTTAATTTTCTAGGTTTAATACTTTTGTTCATTTAACCATTTAACATATAATTTTATTCCTTCTCTTATTGTTATCTTATTTGACCATCCTAGCGATCTAATTTTGTTTGTATCCATTGAAGTAAAAACTATATCTCCTTTCCAACCTCTCTTTCCACCAGTATACATATAGCTAACATTCGAAAGCCCAAGAGCTTCGGTCAATTCATCTGCAATTTCAGTTACGGATATTGTTTCATTAGATGAAACATTAAAAACATCAAAGTAGTTTTTGTTTTCATAATTTAATAACAAATTAAATGCTTCAATGGTATCAGAGATATATAAGTATGTTTTTGTTTGTTTTCCATCCCCCAGAATAACAAGTTCTTTTGGATTTTTCTTTAATTTTCTGTAAAAGTCGTACATTACACCGTGTGTAGAACGAGGGCCAAAAATATTTCCCAATCTTATTGATGTTATCTGCATTGAGTATAATGAAGAGTAACTGCTGCAATACATTTCTATTGCTGCTTTTGCCGCACCATAGTTTGAAATAGGTTTTAATGGCTGATTCTCATTATTTGATTGCTGTGTTTCTCCATAAATTGTTCCTCCAGAACTTGCAAAAATCATCTTAGGAATATCTTTTTTTCTCATTAGTTCCAAAATATTAAATGAGCCATCTACGTTGACCTCAAAGTCTAGTCTAGGATTGTTCACACTAACCTTCACATCTGGTTGAGCTGCCAAATGTATAATGCAACTATACTCTCTATCAAGTTTTAATAATTTTTCAAAGTCTCGGATATCAAATTGGTAAAAATCAACCTTTTTATCTTTAATGTAGTTATGAATGTATTGTAGATTTGTTCCAGCAGAAAGGTCATCAATCACAGTGACAAAATATCCATCTTTAACAAGCTGGTCGATTATATGAGAGCCTATGAAACCGCATCCGCCAGTTACTAATATATTTTCTTCCATTTACTCCCACCTGTTTTAGCCTATTGTCCTCAGAAATTCTTCCAGTGCACCCAGAAAGACTTCAATTTCATCAAATGTGTTATAAATATAGAGCGAAGCACGAACTGAACCTTCACCTTTACTAGGATCCATTCCAATGCTGTACGCAAATGGATGAACGCAATGATTTCCTGCGCGCATCATGATTCTATGATGTGGAAGCATATCATTCATATACATTGAGATATCATTATGAGAAACAACATCAGATTTTGGCCTAAAAGACACTAAAGCTGCTCTATCTTTTAATTCTGTAGAACCAATTATTTCTATTCCTTCCAGATCTAACATCCCTCTAAGCAACTTTCTTAAAAGAGATTGTTCCCTGTTATGTACTTCCTCCATTCCAATGTTCATCAGATAATCTACGGCTGCACCAACACCCATCATTCCAGCATAATTTTGTAAACCAGCTTCAAATTTATGAGGTGGAGGAAGATACTTTGGTATTATCTTACCGTCTTTATAAACTACATCTTCGATTACATCCCCCCCAACTAAGAACATATCCATTTCTTCTAGAATATCGTATTTGCCGTAAAGAACCCCCATGCCAGTAGGACCACACGCTTTATGCATGCTTAATACTGCCATGTCAACATCTAATTTTCTTACATCTAGTGGAGCATGAGGTGCGTATTGAGCCTCATCAGATATAACTAATGCATTATGCTCATGTGCTATTTCAATTATTTCCTTCAGTGGAGCAATTGTTCCTGTCACGTTTGAAGCATGAACTAAAGAAACAATTCTTGTATTACCATCAATTTTCTTTTCAAAATCTGCTAAATCAAATCGACCGTCTTTAGAAGCATTTACTATTCTAAATTCACTTCCTACTTTTTTTGCTCTTTCATAAAATGGAAGCATCCCTGAATGGTGCTCAAGCGAGGTTGTAACAATATTTTGATCTTTAGTGATAGAAATGCTATTAGCAGCAATATTTAATCCTTCTGTTGCATTGCGTGTCCAAATTATTTCTCTTGAATCTTTGGCATTTATAAATTTAGCAACTTTATCTCTAGCTTCCTCTGCTAGTAGGCTTGTTTCTGTGCCTAGAGAATGAGTAGACCGTCCAGCTCCACCACAGGCGCCTAAATATCTATAATAATATTCAATTGTTTCCCAAACTTGTTTAGGCTTCAATGACATACATGCAGAGTCAAAATAGATTAACCTTTTTCCCTCATAAAGTTGATCTAGAACAGGAAAATCTTTTCTAATTCTATGCCAAACAACCATTTTTATCCCTCATTTTTTGGATCATGTACTAGCTCCCAAAGAAAGCCAGAATTAGTCCACTTTCGCTCAACAATCCCTTCTTCAACAAGTCTTTTTCCAGCTAAAATGACATCTCCACCACTAGAGCACCCAGAACATAATTCAGGAAATAAGTCGCGTAAAGCTAATATATCCTTTGTTGATGCAGGATTCTTCTCTCTTAAAATGGCTAGAATACAGTCTATGTTTTTCTCCTCAAAACCACTCGACATTTAACTCAATTCATTGTTTTTAACTTTGTTTTTAAAAATTATGGAACGATTACTGTTTTTCCCATTTGTGAGCGTTAATTTAAACTATTGAAAGATTTTTTAAGCAATGAAAAATCTTTTCAAGTATAAGATTTTGTGTTATATGGAAACAAAATTCTCGAATGGTGAAATTATTGGTCAATTTACATCGTTGTGAAATGTGTGGGCGTGAAGTCCCACATCTAGTTGAAATTGAAATTGAAGGAGCTCGTTTATTAGTTTGTTCAAGTTGTTCAAGACATGGAAAAAAAGTCGTAAAAAAGACTGTTTCGCAACCAAAAAAAAGATTTGTCAGAGGGCCTGCACAAGCAAGTAAAACGCCGATTACAACTAAAGAAAGATCTAAGAAGACAATTCAGAGTAGAAGCGAAGAAACAATTGTTTTAGCTGAAGATTATGATAAGAGACTGAGGCTTGCTAGACAAAAAATGAATTTATCCCAAAAGGATGTTGCAAATAAAACCAAAATATCTGCTAGTAACATTCAAAGTTTTGAGTTGAAGAAACTACGACCTACAGACAAACAAATAAAAATACTTGAAAAATTCTTTGGCATTACACTCACTGAGAAAATAATTGATTACGGAAGTGGAGAGCAAAAATCTTCAAAAAGCTACCAAACTCTAGGCGATATTGTTGTAATAAAGAAAAAAACAGATTAAAGAAGAGTTAATTAAAAGGCTTTAACATTCATTTTACTTTGAAGATCACGAATTAAAGATTCAGCTTCATTTATTGGAAGCTTAAAAGTATATAATCTCTTTTTTGTTCTAAATTTTAACTTTATTTTATCTTTGGACCTTTTTGTTCTTAACTCTCCATTTTGCTCGATAGTTAATTGAATTATCCTTTCCAATTGTTCCTTAGTAGTGAGTTCCATTGGCATTTTCTTCATAGTGCTGCTAACACTTTTTATTAAAAATGTTTCTTTTGAAGAAAAAAAGTTTTTGTGTATATTTTTGTAAAAAAATATCTATTGAGCCTATTCTAATAACCATATAATTTATACCGAAGTATTGCTGCAATACCCCCGAAGGCTCTGTAGAGTGTCATTCCATCCTCGTGTTTTGTGCTAATTATTTCTATACTTGCACCTGTTTCTTCAGCTTTTTGCTTAAGTTCACTTACGAGATCCTTCTCGTTTATTATTTCCAAGCTTGTTTCTCCACATTTTGGGCACTTTTTATTTGATAGATTATTAAGATAATCTTCATAATTAGAGACAATTACGGTGTCATTCAGTTCATGCCCACAAGAGTTACATTTCAATTCAAACGTTACCCTATCTACCTCTTCTGAAATAAGTACAATGTCAACAGCTGCTTTTTCTAAAGCGTCTCTAACTTGCTTTTCTCCATATGTGATTAAGCCTGTGTCTTTACCGAGATGTGTAAGAAATTGCTGCATTAACCTCCTTTCCTTTACTAATTCAAAGTCTTGCAGTAAATCTTGAGCTTGTTCAATTAGTTCTTTAATTCCAGCTTTTCCTGTATATCCTACGTCAAAAGTCCCAATTATCTTTTCTTTAATTCGATAATCTATAGCTTTACTTTCCAGATATTTTGAATTTGATATTGCAGGACCACCTACAATTATTGCCTCAACAGGAAAGGATTCTAAGTAAATTTCATTCATCATTTGAGCCATTTTATTATACCAAGCATTCGCTGCTTCTTCTACTAAACGCTGAAAACGTCTTTGTGATTGTCCACCCATTTTGTGTTTTTTTGGAACATGAGATTCTTCATCTCGAATTATTTTCAGATCATTTCCTCTCAATACTGCAAAAGTAGCTCCTCCTCGAGATATAATTACTAAGCCATAGCTTACCTTTGGCTCTAACATTTCTCGTAATGGTTCAGTGTGGAATTTGTTGTCACACATATATAATTTGATTCCAACGGGTTCAGGGGGAACAATTGAATGAAACTCCATTTTATTTAATCCTGTCATCCCACAAAAAATAACTAGACCGTTTTCTGTATTTTGCATATTTTTAAGTCTGGCCATAATTGATGTTAGTGCAGCTTGTACTGCTTTTCCTGTATTTTTATCCTTAATATTTGATGCAGTTCCATGTTCATCTAATAATTGGCTACGTATGTCAGATAATCTAGTACCAGGAGGGATATAAAGTGAGATCAAAGATGTTGACATGTTAAATGATTTTTTTTGCTCTAGTCGCTTTATAGATTGCCTAAGTTCATATAATTCCACACTTGTACGTTTTTTATTTTCTTTGGTATCAGTCAATAGTTTTCTCCTCGTGCACTCTTAACTATGTTTTTGACAACGACTCTAAAACCCTTTTTTTGTTTTGTTATTCAATATCTTTTTATCATATATATACAAGGAAAAATCAAAATCAAGAGAAGTATAATGAAACTTACACTGTAGAAAAATTAATTGACAAAACTATCAAGTTTTATACTTTCTTGTGTTCTCCATTCCTTTCAAAACCTTGATAACCTTGTAAATTTGCTCAATATCTCTTACACTTGATCGGGGTTTGGATGCGAGAATGGTTTCATAATTCCAAATTTTTCTTTCAGGGTTATCTTTTAGTTTAACAATAGGAATTGTAGAAATGTCTTTTCTAATTTCGTGGGACATAATACTCATGTCAAGCTTATAACACAATTTATTTCATACTACGTAATACTAAGGAAATATTTAGAGTAAAGTTTGAGATATTCATTTTTACATTAAGGAAAATATTTGAAATGCAATTGGATATAGAATCACTAATTATTAGTATTTGCTGTGAAATAATAAGCTGAGATAATAAGAAATTATAAATACCAGATACTCCATTATTATTTAGAACTATTTCTCTTTCAGAGAAAGAAATAAATATTATTGAGAATAAAAAAAAACGAGGATATTGGTATCATGTCAATCTTAGATTGGATAGACAAACTTCCACCACTAATTGATGATAATGGACTGAAATTATTAATTTATCTCATCATTATTTTTTCAATAATTACAGCAATAATAGTTCACTTTTCAACTAGAGGAGAATATTATTCATCAAGAGGACTAACATTAAAAGAACTTGATTTTGATATTAGTCGTCCCATTTCTGATATAGCACCGGAAGAAAGAATAGAAATACTAAAAATTGAAAAGGAGAAGTTTATAGCGGCTAGAAAAGCTTTAACAGACTCTTACAAACGCAAAAAGTTGAGTGACACTATTTTTGAAAGACTATCTGTGAGATATGCATCAGATCTCAAAAAAATAGAAGACGAAATTGAGAGAACAGAAAAAGAAGCAGAAGTTAGCCAGTTAGAAGAAGAATTAAAGAAAATGCAAGGAGATTATTTGGCAAAAATTGCAGGAGAAACAAAGGTTGAAACAACACCCTCTACTGCACCGACAACGCCACCACCTTCTGCACCAACTGCACCGACACCGACTCCAACTACACCGCCAAAAACAGTAACTCCACCAACACCAACTCCAGTAACACCACCAAAAACAGTAACTCCACCAACACCAACTGCACCAAGCACATCTGCTTCAATACCAACACCAACAAAACCACCAACGCCTATGACACAAACGACTCCTCAGGCACCTGTAGAAACAAGTCCAACGACAGATAGTGATCAAGGAGATTTATTTGCAAAGAGTACATCTATTGCTGCTTTAAGAAAAGAAATGCTTAAAGAACTAGATCGTTTGAAAGCATTTATGTCTGAACAAAATAAATGAGATAAAAGGTTATACAAATAATGTGTGTTTATTTTTTTTTAATATAACACACTTCTTTTTTGTTTTCGGTGATAAATTTTGCAATCTAAAAAGGAAATTGAAAAATATGTAGCATCAAAATATGTTGTTGATAATTTAATATTTGATGATTTAATAGTTGGAGTTGGAACAGGTACTACTGTAAACATTTTTATTGAGTTGTTATCTGAAAAAGTAAATACAGATGACTTAAGCATTGTTTGTGTTCCTTCATCTATAGAAACAAAGTTACTCTTAACACAGAAAGGACTGACAGTTAGTGATATTATCGAAAATTCAGAAGTTGATATATACGTTGATGGAGCAGATATTGTTACAGAAAATTATGATCTTATCAAAGGGGGTGGAGGAGCAATGACTATGGAGAAGATTCTGGCTTCTTCAGCTCATGAATTCATAGTAATTATAGATAGCGAGAAATATCCAAAGGAACTTTTATCTCACCCTGTTCCTGTAGAGATTATACCACTTGCCGTAAATACGGTAATAAAACCATTATTTGAATTGGGAGGAGAACTTAAATTAAGATATGGAACTGGAAAAATTGGCCCTATTATCTCAGATAATGGTAATGTTTTGGGAGATGTGGTATTTAGAGAAGAATACAACCCAAAAAATATGGAAAAAGCGATAAATAATATTCCAGGAATAATTGAAAACGGTCTTTTCCCTGAAAAAGCTGATAAGATTGTCATAGGGATAGATAATAGTGTAAATTATATTGAAACAGAAAGAATTAGGAAAAATAAATGAATAATTTACCTAACTAGAGCTGAGATAACAGCTCCTCGTTCATAAGCTTCTTTAAATAGTGCCCCCAGTTCCGAATTGCTATTAAGCTTAATTTCTGCTGTTTTTCCTACAGTTAAAGTTACAATGACTTCACCATTAATCATTATATCAACGTCCTTACCGATACATAAATCTGGAAATACTAAGAAAATATTGTTTTTACTTTGATACACATTGAGTACATACTCCGCTTCTTCATCAAAACTGTTTTTTTGCTCAACATCACTCCATTCAGACATTTCTGAATAAGAACGCACGTCAACATTTAGATTTAATGCAGATTCTATTTTTTCTATTGTTTTTCCAGACTTTCCGATTATCTTTGCCCTGTCAGAATCACGCACGAAAAGTGTTATAGAATCAGGTTCGGTTATTTTATATTCAAAATCATACACGCCACTATATTGTTTGAGTATTCTTTTTATTTTTTTTCGACTAATATCAATATGTTCGGTTATTGAATGGGTTTGTTTCACAGGGGTTACTATGATTTGTTCACCAAATGTGTATAACTCATATTCTAGTTTATGAGAATGAAAATCTTTTACCTCAACAACAGGTCTACTCAAATCTCTCTCTTTTAATCCTGATGGAAGTTTTACTTTTATTGAAAGTGTATATACCTTCCTTATTTCTCCATCTTCAATAAAAATTAGTGTGTCAATAATACTTGGAATCACTCCCAAGTCTACTCTTTTAATGAATCTTTTTACTCCGTCTATTGCAGTAGTACCATGAATAACACCAATAAGGCCAATACCAGCTAATCGTAGATCTGCATATGTTTCGAAGTCAATATTTTTCCTTAATTCATCATATACAGTATGATCTGGTCTCATAAGTAGAATGAGGTCTGCTGTAGAAGAAATATCACCTTTAAATCCACTTAACTGTGTGATGCGATCATCAACTTGTAGGTCTCGAGGGTTTTCAAAAGTTTTCACGATTTTTCCTTTATCTGCATAAAATTCTGCTAAGGCTGTTGCAAAAGTGCTTTTTCCTGCTCCAGGAGCTCCAACAATTAGAATCCCCTCACTTTTTGTCTCAATCCTTTTCAATAATTTTTTATCAAGCTTATAATCCTCAATCTTTCTTTTTAATATCGGTCTAACTGCAGTTATCTCCATAGCATCACTAAAAGGTGGTCGGGTAATGATTATGCGCATGTTTTTCAATTGTACAACAGAAAAACCTTGCATGTCACTTTCAATAAATGACTCTGGATCTCTAGTAGCTCTTTCTACTATTTCCTTCGCTAGTTCCTCAATTTCTTCTTTTTCTAAGAAAGAATCCCCAATAGGTTGAAGATGAAAATTTCCTGGTGTACCTATTTTTGCGAGAGGCAAATTTCTTTCTCTCAAATGAACTGACATAGTTTGTTCAGTAAAATAATCATCAATTCGTTTTCTTGGTTTTTCAGTTGTTTCTTTTAGAAAAACTACAGCTAGCCCTTCGATTTCAGCTATATGTGCTTGAACTTTATCAGCTGTTACTAAAATAGCTGAATGCTCATAAGCTAATTCCCTAATTTGAGCATCTAGTTCTCCAGATGATGCAAATTTGATTTGGTTTGGTGTTGGACGTGTGCCATCAATTATTATTTCGATCATTTGTTCGGATGCAAAATCCTTTAAGGCAATCAATTCCTCCAAGGCTGCAACTCCAGTTGTCCTAGCTTGATTAGCTTGATGTTCTATTTCAGCGAGAACCACACGTGATAGTACAATTCTGTTGATTGTTTGTTTTTTCTTCTTTAAGTACTTTAAAAATTCTCCATTAACGATTACACTTGTGTCTGGAACAAATGAAACATTATTATCTACATCAGACAGGTAATTCATTTTCATCATTCTCCTTTTCTTTATTAATAGTGGGAAAATCTAACGATTTTACTGAATAATAGTTTACATCGCCTAAACTATCAATCACTGCAAAAATTAACTTTAATCCCATATAATCTGCTTTAGATACTATTTTCTCGATTTGGTCAATATTAAACATTACTCCTTCAACAAAAGGAACAATTAAAGCATATTTAGTTTCTTTTTTCTTATTAGGAGAAGCTCCCCTTTCGTATAATGTAAAAAAGCTAAGTGATTGTTCATATTTTTTCACCACATAACCCCTCCCTCTTAAATCTTTAAACAATAAATAATAAACCAAGAAACTTGGAAATAATTTTGAGAAATAAGAAATTAATTCTGATAGGGACAACTCTTTTTCTTCTTCATCAACAACAATTATTCGTTTTCTTTCCATCAATAAGACAGCTTCATAAGGTTCTAAAATAAGAGTGCCATTATCCGATAATTCACCGTACCATCCTGTACTGTAGAGATCATTAGCTATTCTCGTATCATAAACCACTACTTGATTTCCAACTATTTTAGCATTGAAAGACATTTTTATGTCAACAACGTAATGAAATAATTATTAAGTATTTATACACTTGACTTAATGAAAAGATAAGGAAATTGTGAAATTTAATGAACATTAAATTAAGACTCCAAGAAAAATTAAATGGGTTTATTCCACCCAATTTAATTCACTTGATTCCTTCAAGTTATTCAGTAATAGGTAATATTGCTATTGTTAGATTCTCAAATGAAATACCGAAAAAATATAAAAAAATAATTGCCACAAAATTGCTAGAATTAGAAAACAGAGTAGAAACTGTTATTGAACAAAAAGATACTATCTCAATTTTTCGTAAACCTATTGTAGAGCATCTTTCTGGTGAGAAGAAGATGATAACTATCCATAAAGAATTTAACACGTTATTTGAGATTGATGTTTCAAGGATAACTTTTTCTCCTGGGAATAAATATGAAAGGAAACGGTTAATTGATATTGTAGAAGATGGAGAGACTATAGTTGATATGTTTGCATGTATTGGAAACCTATCATTACCTACTGCTAAAAATCATGAAGGGATAAGAGTATTTGCTATCGAAAAGAATCGTTATACATATGGTTTTTTAAAGAAAAATATTACACTTAACAATTTAGTTGAACGATATGTCCCAATTCTTGGAGATAATAGAAAAAAAACTCCAAAAAACATTGCAGACAGAGTATTAATGGGATTTTTTAATGTTGATGAATTACAATTAGAAATAGCAGTTGACGCAATTAGGGAAAAAGGATGGATTCACCTTCATGATTTAATAAAACGTTCAGAAGATAGAAGAAGAAAAGTTACATATCTAGAAAAAATGCAACATAAAAAAGATTTCACAATAAAAGAGATAAATACAAGAATAGTAAAGAAATTTTCACCAAGCAAAATACATCTATGTCACGACATTCTAGTTAAAAGATAGATAATAGATAGATTGCTTTGGTTCGATACTAGAGAAAACAATTATACTACGTCTTCTTGAACACGAGTCCTAGGCAAAATTGTACTGCCAGCAGCTATTTTCCTACCAGGAAAGATCATTGAATTTACTCCAATTATACAATTATCACCGATTATTGCTCCAAGTTTAGTGAGACCAGTGTCAATTTTTTGCCCATTTACATTCATCTTTATTGGTTTAATTGGGGTTTCAGTGTTTACGGTCATAACATTAGTTGAAAGAGTCGTATTTTCTCCTATAACACTATCACCAACATAACATAATCTGTAGATTTTTGTACCAGAAAATAAGACTGAATTTTTAATTTCGCTCCCAAAGCCTATTAAAGAATCTGAATCTATTGATGTATGATCTCTCAATAACACATTGTTACCGATATATGTATTAGGCCCAATATACAATGGACCATTTAGAACAGTGCCAGAGCTTATTATTGTATTTTCGTCTATGATAACCACATTTTTTAGCACAACATTAGATTCAATTGTAACATTACTTGCGATTCTTGATTCTGTAAGTTTAGATAAAAGCAAACGATTTGCTTCAATAATGTTCCATGGCTTTCCAATATCGATCCACTCTTTTTCCCATATTGCAGCAATAACTTTATCTCCTTTCTTTATTCTTGCATTAATTGATTTAGGTATATTAGGATGAACTTCCAATTCATCAAATATAGTTGTTTTTAGAACAAAACACCCTGCATCTATATAGTTGCTTTTTGTATCGATTTCAGTCGCTAGGCCTACAGATTTCACATATCCCTTATAATCCATGTCTACAACTCCGAAGTTTCCCGTATCACCTTTTAATGTCAGTGCCATTGCCATATCTGCTTGGGTGTTTTCATATGCATTGAGCGTTCTTTGGATTAAGCCTTTTTCTGCTATTATGTCACTAAACAAGAGAAGAAATTCATCATCATTTGCTAAGTATTTTTTTGCAGCAAGAAAAGCAGATTTAATATCGTTTTCTTTACTCTGCTTAGCATATGAAATTGATAAACCAAATTCCGACCCTTTTTTAAAGTAATCTTTTATTTGCTCTCCTTTATATCCTATAACAATTAATATTTTTGTTACGCCCAGTGATTTCAACTCTTCAATTATATATTGTAAAATTGGTTTTCCTAGTAATTTAATCATAGGTTTTGGTTTAGTTTGGGTTAGTGGGAATAGTTCTCTACCCTCACCACCAGCAAGAATAACTGCTTTTAGTTCTTTTTTTGCCATTAGCTCCATTCTCCTATTATTTTTTTAAAAACATTTTTAATAAGTCTTTTCGAACTTAAAAACAACCTTAGCTCAAAAAAAGTATACATAGAATTAATAAAAGCGTTATGCAGTTTTTGAAAAGAATAGATAAAAATATTTTTTGACATTATTATCACAACACTGTTACACTTTTTGCCAAATTTCTTGGTTTGTCAGGCGAATATCCTCTCTTAACTGCAGTATAATAAGCAAGCAATTGTAGGGGAACAACATATGGAATTGTTGAGAATATTTCAGAGTATCCTTGAGGAATTTTAAAACTCCAAGTTACAAGGTTTTTTATTTCATCATCATTTTCTTCAATAACACCAATAGTAGATGCTCCTCTAGCATTCATTTCCATAATATTTGATTGAATCAACCTATAGGTGTGATCCTTTGGTGCAATAAATACAACAGGGAAATCTTTTTCTACCAAGGCAATTGGACCATGTTTTGATTCTCCAGCGGGATATGATTCACAGTGAATATAAGATATCTCTTTCATTTTCAAAGCTCCTTCATTTGCTGTTTGCACGTTTATTCCACGTGCCAAATAAAAACCACTTTTCTTTTTCGAAAACCAGTTAGCGACTGTTCTAGCTTGAACTTCATTATTTGTAATGGTTGTTTTAACTATTTTGGGGAGCTGATTGAATTTTTCTCTGTGAGATTCATACTCTGTTTTATTAAAAGCACCACTTAAAAGACCTAATTCTAAGCCTACATCCCAGTTAGCTATTGTTTGTGCAAGATATGTTTTTGTTGCTGCAACGCCAATTTCAGGTCCTGCATGGAGATATATAACTTCATCTGAATATCTAGTAATTGTACTACCTACTACATTTACTATAGAGAGAATGGATGCACCCTGTTCTTTAGCTTTTTTAATACCTAAAATTGTGTCCATTGTTTCTCCAGATTGACTCACAGGAACTACAACTGTATTCTCATCAATTAAGTCTAAAATTGATTCAAATTCAGAAGCAATTATTGATTGACTTAGTTTCTTATTAAATTTTCTTACTAAATACTCTCCCGTTAATGTTGAATAATATGCTGTTCCTGCAGCAACAAAAAAAATTCTTTCTGCTGCATGTATCTTTTCTGCTATTTTTTTTACAGATTTTTGCTTCATTCGTATGTAGTTATACAAAGAATTTGGTTGTTCGTGAATTTCTTTTAGCATAAAATGAGGGTATCCAGCCTTTTGAGCCATTTCTGCTTTCCAAGAAACAGTATATGGAGTACGCGTTATATGTTCCTTAGATTTTAGATTAACAATATCATAACCATCACTTCTTATCTCTACAAACTCATTATCATGCAAAAGCACCACTTGTTGAGTTTGATCAAGAAATGCGGGAATATCACTAGCTACAAAAATTCTATTTGAATTTAAACCTATTACTAGGGGGCTGTCTTTTTTAGCACAATAAATCTTTTGAGGTTCATTCGTGCTTATGACACAAATGGCATATGTTCCTACTAGTTGTTCAATAGCTTTAATTACTGCTTCTCGGAAATCTAACTGCTCGTTGATAAAAAAATCTTCGATAAGGTGACTGATTACTTCTGTGTCCGTCTCAGAACTGAATTTATGTCCTTTCTCCTTCAAAGTTCTCCTTAATTCCTGAAAATTTTCAATAATTCCGTTATGAACAACAGCAATTTTTCCATCACAACTAACATGAGGATGCGCATTTATTTTTGAAGGTGGGCCGTGGGTAGCCCATCGTGTGTGTCCTATAGCTATTTTTCCGGATATTGGGGAAATATCAATTTTTTCTACTACTTCATTTATTTTTCCTTTATCTTTTTGGACAATAAGGTTATCATTTTCTATAATTGCAACCCCTAAACTATCATATCCTCTATACTCCAATTTTTGAAGAGCTTGAATAATTTCTACACCAATTTTTGTCTCATTTTTTTGAATGATTCCTACAATTCCACACATTTTTTTCCCTATTAAGAATATTAACTGTTTTTTACTCAATAACAGTAAATAAGTGTTGTTCATAAAGGTTTCGTTATACAAATTAATCTTGCAATAATTCTTTAATATTTTTTAATAAACCATGCTTTTTTGTTAAAGTTTTTTTCAACAAATCAATTCCATCAATAACAGTGGGATCAATCTCATTGAGAAATGCCAGATAAATGCTAATGTAATCAATAATGTAAGTTAAAGTTAGTTGGTGAGCTATTTTTGAATTACCAAGTGCGTATAATTCGAAGATTTTTTCTGTTTTTTTGTTCATTATCTTTTCAGTGACTTCAACTCTTGTTTTTATCTCAGGTCGTTCATTTGGTAACCTTAATAGAACAACAGAAATGTGGTTCATCACTTTTAAGCTATCCCAAATAACAATACCATTATGATTGCTTTCTGGTAAGTTCTCGTAGCAAGATAGCATTTTACTATTTTCATTTAGCTGACATTTAGCTCTATAGGAAACAGGAGAACAATAAGAATTACTGATAAAAATGGGGGTTGAATTATATAATAAGAGAGATAATTTCTTAGCTTGGTTTTGACTAGTAGATACTTCTGGCGACAATTGTTCTGATAGACGCTCCAATAGAGCTACTGATTCATCTAAAGCTTCATCAATATTTGTTATCGAGAATATTTTTTCAAACACTTTCAACAACGAAACATAAAGTAGAGGAAATGCAGTTCTGGGCGGTTGACCACCTTTTAATTTCACATAAGGTATACCAATTTTAGATGAAAAATCACCTAAAATTCCACCAGAGGAGATTGTTACAATCATTGACTTTCTTTTCAAAGCTTGATAGAAACAAGAAACTGTTTCTTCTGTATTTCCTGAATAACTAATACAGATAGTAAGTGTTTTTTCATCCACGAATTTGGGAATTGAGTAACTTTTGTTTACAATAATGGGAACTTTGATTTCATCAATCAATAAATTAGAAACATAATCAGCCACAATTGCAGAACCTCCCATTCCACAAAGCAGAACTTTTTCTGGACTTGTATATTGAACAACTTGATCTTTCCATGAATAATCTTCCGGAATAGAAAAATCATGTAATCGTTTTTTTAATTCTGTTATTGATGAAGTCCAGTTATTCATTAATGCTAGCTGGTTCGATTTGTCTAATGCTCTCAATACGTTAACATCATCTAAGTCAATCATTAAAATAGATAGGATATGGATTATTTTAAATACCTTTCTTTATCATTTCACTTAAATATAAGTTCTGCAACTTCGCTTCAAACAACAGTTTTTTAAATAAATTTTGTTTATGCTCAAACATGTCTAAAGTTCCGTATCCTAAAACAAAATATTACAAAGTTAAATGTGCATCATGCAATAATGAACAAATTGTATTTGATTCTGTTAAATCGATTGTTAAGTGTAATGTTTGTGACGAGATTCTTGCTAAACCAAGAGGTGGTAAAGCACAGATTCTTGGCGAAATTATCGAACAATTTTCTTAAAGTAAGAATTTCAAAGCAGAACTTTCATTTTTATCTATTTGTAAATAAATCTATTTTATTTTAACAAGAAAAAAGATACTTTAATTCGTTTATATTACATTAAAGTTCTACCTTTTCAGCGATATCATGAGTTATAAAGCTATTTGCATTTTCCTTTGGCAATTTACAAATATCTTCTTTCTTAAATGGCCCATAAATTGATCCATCAATACCTACAATTTCATTTTTCACATCTTTTGAAAATCGCACAATAATGTATTCGATATTAGTTTCTTCTTTTGAACTCGTTTCTTTACTAATTTCATCTTCAGGCTCATAAAAAGTGAATTCTTGAAAAATCAGCGCTTCACTTGGTCGTTCTAAGCTTCTTACATAAAATTTGTGCAATTTCAGAAAGTTAGAATAAAAGGCATATTCTTCTTGAGCTAAGTTTACTTCAATTTTTTTGTTTTCAATCACAGCATTGGAAATTTTTTTTGTCCTTATTTCAATAAGATCTTTTAAAACATAATTTAATCGATTTAATCTGATATTTAATATTTTTTTTATTATAGGATCAGATTCTTTTTCAACAATTTCTGAAAATTTATCCTTTAAGATTTTGATATCAGAGAAGAAGCTAGGTTTAATAGGAGTAATCTTTCTGCTACTTTCTCGTTCTGCATGCCATACAGAATATAAATCATCAATATATTGAAATTTAATTCGTGAAGACATTTTTAATTTCCAATTAGTTGTATTTTCCCTCCCTCAGTTAAGAATTAATAGTCTTCGTCATCATATTCGTAATCTTCTTCGTCTGCAACACTTTCAATTCTTGGGGCTAGCATATAATGTAGATATCCTTTATTCTCTAAATTATATTCAAGAATAATGGGTTTATTTGTTGCAAAACCAATAGTGAGAGTCTCTGAGGATCTAATACCTTTCATAAAATTGTTCAAGAATTCAAGAGAATAGGAAGACTCGGATTCTTCTATAATTTCAAAAGACTCAGTTTCTATTTCTTCACTTTCAGGACCAACTACTGTTTCCATCTCATTTGAAAAACTTGAGCAACTAAAGATTACTTTATCAGGAAAGGCATGTATTTTAAAATGATCACTTATCATCATCGAATCTTTTAATACTTGTTGAAAGAATGAGGCATCAATATTAAATTGTGCAGTCCTTAATATTTTTACTTTGTCAGGAGGAGGATTATCATCTTTAATATCGATCATTTTCAAAGTAAAACTTCTTTCTCTATTTTTTGCCTTGAATACAATGCGTAAACGCTGTTCTCTTTCGTCGAAATTCAAATTTAAAACTTCATCCTTTTTTGCTGTTTTTAGCATATTGTTGAAAGTCTCTAAGTTTAATCCTAAGGAAAAACTATTGTCTACCTTAAATTCTTGGAAAGCTTCCTTTTTCAAAACAAAATCAAACATTGATATTCTTGTTGGATCAAAAGTTTTTATTTGAATACTGTCCTTATTAATGCTTAAAAAACATTCAGAAACAATTGAACTAATAATTGAAATATTACTAGCTAAAATCTTTGAATTTTCGTTATCAAGTTGTAGATCGAAACTCATTGTAATTCCCCTAACTCAATTTATTACTATCTTTAGTCTACATGTAAAAAAACATTTAGCTATTTAAGGGAATCGTCAGTAGTTTATTTAGTAAAGAAAGATAAAATTGAATATTTCTAATAGTGTCTCTTTTTTTCTTTGGGTTTCTTATCTATTAAAGAGGTAAAGGAATTACCAAAAAGAGTGATAACAATGTTTGACCCAGTAGAAGATATGCCAGACGATGCAGATTGCATCCCTCCTTTATACTTTCCTTAAGTGGTAAAGGAACTCATTTCTTTTTTTTTTTATTTTTTATTTGGTTGAAAAATAATAAAATAATAAAATGATAAAAAAAGTGGTTAAGTCTAAATGTCTGTTCTATTAAAGTCGATATTTTTATCTCTAAACTTTGGATGAAACTTTTTAATAACCTCAATAGGAATACGTTTAAGTACACGTTCTGGATCGTCGAAAATGGATAATAGTTCCCATCCTAAATCTAAGCTTTCAAAAATTGTTCTGTCTTCATGGTAATCTTGGTTAATGAATTTTTCTTCAAATAAATCAGCAAATTGTAAGGTTTTTCGATCTAAATCCGAAAGGCTTTCTGAACCAACAACAGCAACAAGATCCCTTAGATCCCTACCATCTGCATATAAAGCATACAACTGGTCAGCCACATACTTATGATCACTACGAGTGGAATTAATACCTATACATTCCTTCATAAGACGGCTTAAACTAGGTAAAGGATTAATAGGTGGGTACAAACCCTTGCGGTTTAAGCCTACATCAATGTAGATTTGGCCCTCTGTAATATAACCAGTTAAATCAGGAACTGGATGGGTGATGTCAAAATTTGGCATTGTTAAGATTGGAATTTGCGTAATGGAGCCTTTTTTACCGCGTATTTTTCCTGCTCTTTCATATATTGTAGCAAAGTCGCTGTATAAATAGCCTGGGTATCCTCTTCTTCCAGGAACTTCATTTCTTGCAGCTCCTATCTCCCTCAGTGCTTCTGCATATGTGGTCATATCAGTTAATATTACTAATACTTGGTATCCTTTCTCAAAAGCTAGATATTCAGCAGCTGTTAGAGCAATTCTGGGAGTTAGTAATCTTTCTACAGCAGGATCATCTGCAAGATTCAAGAACAGCACAGTTCGTTCTAAAGCACCGGTTGATTCAAAATCATCTCTGAAGAATCTTGCTTCGTCAGCTGTTAACCCCATGGCACAGAAAACGACTGCAAAATTTTCTTCTTCACCCAAAACTTTTGCTTGTCTTGCAATTTGGGCTGCGATTCTGTTGTGAGGTAACCCACTACCTGAAAAGAGAGGTAATTTTTGTCCTCTAACCAATGTAAGCAGCGTATCAATAGTAGAAATACCTGTTTGAATAAACTCTTTTGGATATTCTCTAGCTGAGGGATTAATGGGAGCTCCATTTATGTCCAGAATTTTTTCTACAGCAACAGGGCCTCCTCCATCAATTGTTATTCCTCTTCCACTAAAAACTCTTCCTAATATTTCGTGGCTCACTCCAAACTCCATTGTACGGCCTAAAAATCGAACTCTAGTTTTATCTGTCTCTAAACCTCTTGTTCCTTCAAAAACTTGAACTACGGCTAAATTTCGGGATACTTCCAGTACCTGTCCATTTCTTTTTTCTCCATCTACTGTTTCAATTTGAACAATTTCACCATATGAAACTCCACCTTTATTCCTTAAGTCAACAAACAGTAGAGGTCCACTTACTTGTTGGACTGTTTGAAATTCTCTATAATTTAATTGTAACTTTTCGTCCATTTTTTTCACCACGCTTAACTCAAATCCTCCACGCCTACATCTGTAGGACTGATACCATCAATTTCAGCAATAAGAGCGTTTATTTCCTCTTCTACATCTTCTTGTACGATATACTTCATTCTTGCGATTTTAACCACAACATCGTGCTCAAATATGTTCTTGACCTCTGCACCTCTCTGATACAGATCATTCGCCTTATGATAGAAACTTAATATCGCCTTTAGCATAAGATATTGTTTTTGCATACTACAAAACGAATCGACTTCATGAAAAGCATTCTGCTGTAGAAAAGACTCTTTTATTATTCTAGCAATTTCTAAGACGATTTTCTCTTTAGGGGGAAGAGCATCAGGACCTACAAGAGAAACAATTTCAGAAAGTTCTTTATCCTTTTGTAACAATGCCATAGCTTCTGCACGCAATTCTGGGAATTCAGGATCAATATTAGTTGAATACCACTCTTGTAATACGTTCCAATATAATGTATAGCTTAAAAGGTAATCAATAGCAGGAAAATGTCTTCTTGCGGCAAGATCCTTGCTTAATGCCCAGAACACTTTTACTATCCTTAAAGTGTTTTGAGTAACTGGCTCACTAAAATCGCCTCCAGGGGGGCTCACAGCTCCAACAACTGTAATACTAGCAGTTCTTGGTTCTGATCCTAAAGTCAGCACTCTACCAGCTCTTTCATAATATTGTGCAACTTTTGAAGCCAAATAAGCAGGAAAACCTTCTTCACCAGGCATTTCTTCTAGTCTTCCAGATATTTCTCTTAATGCCTCAGCCCATCGGGAAGTTGAATCAGCCATCATTGCTACATCATAACCCATATCTCTAAAGAATTCAGCCATTGTTATTCCAGTGTAAACACTTGCTTCTCTTGCAGCTACAGGCATGTTGGAAGTGTTAGCTATTAATGTAGTTCTATCCATTAGGGGGCCACCAGTATACGGATCAACAAGTTTAGGGAACTCTCTTAAGACATCAGTCATCTCATTTCCTCTTTCACCACAACCTACATAAACAACTATCTTAGCATCCGACCATTTAGCTAGTTGATGCTGTGATACAGTATTATGTAGGGTGAATGGTAATTCTCCTCCAACAAAGTTGTGATATTCGTCTACTGTTAAATCATAGACATCAGTTTCCTGTTCGATTATTGAAATTTCTTTTATTCTATCGAAAAACACATGTTCTACTAATTCCTGAAGATAGGCTCGATTACTAAAATCATCCAAAGTGTTAGTATCAAAATTAGAATTTGTTACATCTACCACTTGTTCTATTACGACAGAACTATTATTTGACTGAACAACTTTTCTTGCTAATTGTGTAATATTATTAGTTTCTTGATACTGGTATAGTTGGTACATTTTTTCATGTTTAGTGGTATTATAATGAGAGAACTTTTCTATCAACTTCAGTAGTTCTTTCTCTTTTATTTCGAAAACAAAGTTGTTTTGATCTTTTAGATTATAAACAACACCTAATCGTGTTAGGAGATAAGAAAATTCTGATAATTGGAATTTGTTTTTATGATATATTTGAAGAGTAGTATCATTGAACGATGTATTTATTACAAAGTAACCATTTAGATAATGAACCAACAGCTCATCGGATGATTGCATCAAGAGTTTTGGAACACGAACATCAGAATCTGTCAAACTGCCTTTAAGTCCAAGATATTGAAGGAATTTAACAACTACAGAACTTGAAAAATGTACAAAATTTTCCCCTATTGTGTTATCATAATCATAGGCACAAAATAGTCCAAATATTTGCTCAGTAAGATCATTAAAACGATTCAACAAAAAATCTGAATTTGTGCTAAAGAAAATAGTTTCATCTCTAATGATACCATTAGCTGTAAAGAGTCCTAACCATTCAGCAAGTTCATTAGTCATGTAAACAGGTAACTTCACAACTGAAGAATTAGTTTCTTCACGTAATACAGAAACACTGATTTCTGGTTCTCCAGCTAATTTAGTTAGTTTATGTAAAAATGCTAAATTAGGCTCTTTTTCTTTGTTTAAATATTTCATTAAAATGTTGAATGAAACATTAGTTTTTTGAGCAATTTCTTCCAAAGACATTACTTCACTTAGTTTGTTGATAATTTCTTCCATCCTCATTAAAGCTTGTGTGTCAGCAACTCTAAGTGATAGATCGATATCATAGGCACTAATAGGATTTTGTTGTCCTTTAATTTGAAGATGGCGAGGAACAATAAGCAAATCACCGGGTCGTAGATACTGTGATTCTACCTCTTCTATTTTGCGTCCATTGAATCTAAAAAGTTTATGAACAGGTGTAACAGTAACTTCTCTTCCACTATCTGTTTTTACACTTACCAGTCTTGACGTTTTTCCACGATAAATGTAACTTGCTTTTTGCTCAACATATGATTCTCCATTAAAACTTAGTATAGAAAGGTCACCGGTAATTTTTATCAGAGTTTCATTTTCATTATCTAATTCAATCAATCCATCATTTTGAATAAAACTTTTATAAAGATCCTTTATTTCTACCAAACTTCCATCGCTTAGGAATACTGGAGTGGAACCAACAACACATTTCCCAGTCCCAAAACCGCCGGGAATTGCTCCAGTTCCTCCTTTTGCAATAGGGGCGAAAGTATCAAATATTCTTTGCCCAGTTATCAGGGGGACATTACTTGGTAAACGTTTATATATTGGTCTAGGAGTTCGGACAGGCCATTTATGGAAAAATTGTAAATCTATCTTTTCTCCACTAGCTGTTAACACTGTTGCTGCAGTTTCATCTATGGTGTAATCGCCTGCAGGAGCAATGTATTCTAGAGTTCCCTTTATATAAGGAGGTACCAACAGCTTAAAATCAACTGTAGGCGTTTCAGGAATAATTCCTAATATATCTCCGCCTACCACCTTATCTCCTTTCTTAAGTATTGGACGAAAATCCCATAATTTTTTGTGATCTAATCCTGGAACATCAATTCCTCGAGAGATATTGTCTCCTGTCAATTTTTGTATTTCTGGAAGAGGACGTTGAATTCCATCATATATTTGACGAAGTAAACCAGGACCTAGCTCTACTGAAAGAGGATTATTTGTGGGGTACACAGGTTCTCCGGGTGTTAGACCGTCAGTACTTTCATAAACTTGAATTGTAGCTACATCACCTTCTAGTCTAATTATCTCACCAACTAGTCGTTCATTCCCTACTCTTGCAACATCATAAAGTTTAGCCCCAAGCATGTTAGATGCTTGCACTACAGGACCTGATATTTTATTTATTACTCCAACTTTGGCATCATTCATTCTCTATCTTTCTCGCTTCTGATAAACCACTGTAAAAAAAGAATTTTTTAAGTTTATCTAAGAGAACAAGAAATCACAACCCAAGGTTTTTTTGAATTTCTATATTGTTCTGACAGAGCCACCTAATTTATTTGTAATAAAATCAGTAATTTCTTCTATCGTTTTTTTATTATCACAGTATATTGCATGTTCCTTAAGCTCAGGAAGCCATTTTTTATAAATATAGAATTTTTTAGAAAAGGGTTGAGTCGAAGAATATTCCTTACATTTCTCTATTAATGCTTTATTTTTTGAATAGGTAACGCTAGCTAAAATACAGTATTTATAGGAGTAAGTAGGGCCATTATCAGAATACGAAACTTTAAACCAACTTTCATTTGTAACATCTTCTTCATGTTTTTGAATAGTCAAATTAGAAAGTTTTTCTTTTGAACACAATTTTTTTTCTAGCTTGAGTAGCTCGATATAATCTGTTTCTGTGATAGGTAAATTTAGGAAATTATATCTATATTCAAAATAATCTATTCTTCGCTCAATAAACTTGAATAAAGAATCAGATAACTCAGCTCTACAATGACTCAACTTGTTTTTCAATTCTGATAAAAAAGAGGGTATATCAGGATAATATTTACAAAACTCGTCCATATCAATCATTTGTTTATCATAAATATAATGGAAAAATAGTATAAAAAACTAAAAAAAAAGCAAGATGTTATAAATTTAATTAAAGTTTAACAACCCAAGGTTCAGTTTGTCTATTAGTTAAAAAAATGCAGCCATTTTCAGTAACCCTAATCATTTCTTCAATTGAACAATATCCATATCTTTGCAAATAAACATGTAGCTCTAGTGTAAAAATATTATTTTCCTCAATTTTCAATTCTGGTGCTTGTCCATATTTCTCCCACCTTGGCCCAATTAAGCAGCCACCATCATGAACATTAATACCCACTTGATGACCTAATGCATGCATAAATTCAGAGTAACCAGCAGAAATAATATATTCTCGAGCAATCTTGTCAATCTCACATCCTTTTACTCCAGGTCTAATCTTACTGGCAGCTTCTGTAATTGCATTCTTACAAGTGTTAAATGCTTTTTCAACCTCATCTGGAACAGAATTTTCATTATCACCAAGAACATATGTTAATCTTTGAATATCAGAAGCATAACCACCATATATTACTCCATAATCAACATTTACGAGATAACCACGTTTCACAGAGATTTTTGAAGAAGGATCACCATGTCCAATAACAGTTTCTGGACCAACATTAATTAAAGGAGGATAAGCATACTTAACTCCAAATCTTTCATTATTGGCTTTTAGAATATTCGCAAGGTCAGTTTCAGTCATTCCAAGTTGTATACTATCTTTTAATAATTCATGACCTATTTCACTTATTTTTATAGCTTGTTTAATTCTCTCTACTTCTTCAGGGGTTTTCCTTCCTCGTAATGCAGACAATATTTTTTCAGAAGATACTAATCTATCCTTATATGGAGTGTCTTCAAGGATCTTTCTTAATTTTAAGAATAGACCATAGGTTAATCCATCAGCTGCAACATTATCTTCAGAATAGTTAATTGCAATTGTTTTAGGTTTATAGCGCCCTAAAATATTAAGCAACCCATCCTTGATTCCTAAATCATAGAGTATAATTTCATCATAGATTTCTTGTTTTTCAATATTAGGAGCATCGTATCGACCTACAATTACTATTTTTTTGCCTTCTTTAGTCAAAATGAAACATGTTTGCCAAGTTAACCAAGTGGAGTCTGTTAAAAAGAAAAGACTTGGATCATGAATCTCTGATGTTTTTCTGACATAAGTCAACCACATGTCAATATCTAGCTCTTGAAGGATTGCTATTGCTTGATTTACTTTTTCTTTTATTAAACACATAAATCATTATTAATACTCAAGGATTTAAAATTTATTGAAAAAAATTATCTAAAAAATCACAAAATTTTTTTTATCTTCTTTAGATTCTTGAATATGGGCATTTTACAGTTTTTACTAGTTGTTCTTTCTTTGATAATAACGATCATTATTCTTTTTCTGCTAATAATTAAAAATGAAGAAAAGAAAAGCAAATACTTTTGGATTGTTTTTATAGGTGCTATGGGGTGGTTAATTGCATTTCTTTTGCGTATTATTCCTCTAAATCTTGCTAAATCACTCACACTAGTTTCTCTAGGAATAGATTTATCAGATACACAAGCAGTACAAGCTGCGTCACATAATGTTATAGTCCTTATGTGGGGGCCTATTTTTGCAGGTTTATTTGAGGAATTTGGCAGATATTTTCTTATTTCAAAAATAAGAGATGTAAAATCTAATTATCCAAAAGGTCCAATAATATTAGGGATAGGGTGGACTTTAGGAGAGATAATTTACATCTATACAGCATACTTAATCTCGATGAACACATTAAATATACCTTGGGAAACATCTGCATGGTCACTTGTATTAGCAAGTTTATTTGAACGTTTTACAGTTTCTGTTTTTCATGTCTTGATGAGTTTAGTCATTTTTCAGTCAATTCTTGAAAAACATTTGATGAAAAGATACGGATTGTGGATAGCTATAACTCTACACATACTATTTGATGGATTAATTATTGTGTGGATAATATTCTTTCCTTTAAAGAACCTCATTAATATTTGGACTTTAGAGATGGCTTTTGCATTTCTAACTCTAATTACTTTGATATTCGTTTCAAAGTATTGGGATAGAAAAATAAGAGAAAAACTAAGTTTAATATCAAACGAAGAAGCAATTAGTTTAATAACTTAAAAAGCAAAATGCAAAAATTTTTGAATTTTTTCTTCTTTTTTAGAACATGAAACACGAACTAGAAAAAATAAGTCCATATTTATTTCCAAATCCCGCACTATTAATATCCTGCAAGAGTAGTAACAAAGAATCTATAATTACACTTTCTTGGGTAGGGACAAGTTGTTCTGAACCACCAATGATCTCTGTCGGAATTCGACCCACCAGATATTCGTACAATATTATAAAAGAATCAGGTGAATTTGTAATTAATGTGCCAACTTCAGAAATGATAGAAAAAGTGAAATTTTGTGGAACAAAATCAGGAAAAGATGTTGATAAGTGGATGGAATGTAATTTTACAAGAGAGAAACCTAGTAAAGTAAACACACCTTTAATTAAAGAATGTCCTGTAAATATTGAATGTACAGTAAAGAAAATTATTGAGTTAGGAAGTCATCATCTTTTTATTGCAGAGATTGTTGCAGTTCATATGGATGAAAATTGGAGAAAGAGTAAATATGAAGGGATGCTTACTTATTCTTTGGGTCAGTATGGTAAAACAGTTCCACTGTAATTAAAAAATGCGCAAAATTTTTTACGATATGAAACTATTTTATATCAGAGTGATTGAAATGAACAAAGAGAAATATATGACAGACATTTTGGACATAATGGCCACTCAAAAACGTGGTTTTAGTGTAGCTGATATAATGTTACAATTAAATACTCTTTACGCTCCCAGAGGAGAAAAACCAGATCAAAAAGTAGTGGAAGAGGTACTCAATGAGCTAACAGAAAAAGGATATCTAAAAAGATTCACTGTCGGAATTATTCCACAGTGGAAAATTACAGAAGAAGGAGAAGATTACTTTTATAGTCTATAAAAACATGTGATGCAAGAATGAGCTTTAAAAAAAACATTGGTTTACCAATGGAAAGTTTTGAGGATGAACTTTATTTTAATAGAGAACTAATTCATACAAAAGGTTTAAGAGAGTTCTCTTTATCTGAAGTTGTATTTAGGGGGGAAAATAAAGAAGATGAAAAAGAAAAAATAATTGTTTTTAAAAAATATCAAGACATTTTCCTTACTGAGCATAAACCACATTTTGATGATGTTCGATTTGATATTTTTGTTATTTTACCTGGTTTTCATTCAGGTGAGTTTAACCATATTCCAGGCTATTATAGGAATTATGCAGACAATGGATTTCATTTTCCTGAACTGTTTCAAGTTGTCGAGGGTTATGCAGAATTTCTTCTTCAACAACCAGCTGAAAAACATGAAAAAGTAAAAGATTGTATTTTATACAGATGTCAAGTTGGAGAAATAGTTACAATACCTCCAGCACATGGAGTAACAATAATCAACCCTACCGATAAAAAAACAGTTGTAATTCGACTTAGAGCTAGAGATGCAGAGTCTATCCATGAGCATTACAATATGACGAGAGGAGCATGTTATTACAGAGAACAAAATGATAAATGGATTTTTAATTCCAACTATGAAGAAATAGCAACAATGAAGCTGCTACCTACACAAAAAAAATGGAAAGTTTTTCAAAAAGAGATCCCAATTTACCAATCGTTTATTAACAACACATGGTCTCAAAAATTTCTACTGGAACCAAATCCTGTTGATTTCATAATAGATACACTCATATAAAATAACTTTTTCTTTTTTCATCAACAGTCCTTGAGAGCAAAATTAGAGTATAAAAAAATAAACAATAAAATTGACAAATGTCATTTAAGCTTATTGAGAGTTTCCAACAAGCTTTTTATTGCATTATTAATAGAAATTATTTCATCTATCTTATCAGAAATTTCTAGCTGCTTATTTAATTGACTTAATTTTTTCATGATTACACTTTGTGTTTCAAGTAGAGTTTCATTGGTAATATTGCTACCATGCTGCGATATCTGGTACTGGGATTTGACTTGATTCGAGGGCATTTGCTTCCTTTGCTGTAATTTTGATTTTTCATCAACCAATACATACTCTTGTTTACATTTAACACAAATTGTTTTACCACCATACTCATATAAGGGAGAATAGCATTTAGGACAAGCCTTATTTAACATTTTTCCACCCTTCAATAGTATGTCTGCCCCTGCTTTTGAATAATCGTCAGAACTGTTGTTCATTAGTTTCTTGTATTTTTTTTCATTATATAATATTTATTATAGAAAATAAAATTATGTTTACTCAATAGACTTGGGTTACACTTTTGGGCAATAGAGAAACATAGGGGTGATTCATAAATCTTTCTCCTGGGGTGAGGAAGTTAAGAGATTGGTGAGGACGACTAAAATTGTAGTAAGAGCGGTAGTAGGAGAGATCAGCGTTGCAGTATTTTAGACCTAATCTTTCCATCTCACGGATGATGGTTGGGTCCCATGTAGTCTTTCTACTTTTCCACATGTTTCGGGGTGAAAAACTCTAGCTCTGATGTGTTTTATTTCCTCTGTTTGGCACCAACGGGAGAAGGTACTTGTTCCTCCTCTAACGGAAGAGAAGAGTGCTCCATTGTCCGTGAGGATAGACTCGGGGTAACCGTACTCTTTTATTGCTTCCTCTAGCAAACTTATTATCTGCTCTTTTTTTGGCGCAAAAGGGTGGAATTTAGCTCCCAGACAGAATCGTGAGTGGTCGTCTATCAAGGTTATGAGGTGGAGATGTTGTCCCTGTTCTTCTACCCAGAATGGCCCTTTCACATCTATTTGCCAGAGTTCGTTAGGTTTTTGACGTTCAAAACTCTTGTATCGAGGTCTCTTCCTCTTTTTTCTATTAACCCATAAAGGAAGACCTAACTCTTTTATTACTTTCGTCACTGTCGTCTGAGAGAGTGCTTTTCCTTCTCTCTTCAACAAATAAGCTATCTTCTCCACATTCATTCCTTGTTTTATTCTTAACTCCCTTATCCTCTCTTTTAACTCCTCATCTACTTTTTTGTGTATAGTTTTTGGTCTGGAAGATCTATCTTTCCACCAACCATTCTCCTTCAGGGTTCTCTCTGAACCTCTTCAACCACTTATACACAAACTTCCTACTCACCATATACTTGTGAGCTATCTCTTTTATCTTTTCTCCTTCCAAAGCTTTTTTAACCACAATCTTTCTTAGTTTCTCCAGGTTACGTTCGGGTTTGTTCATAATATATCACTTACCCACGTAACCCACTTCTATTTATTTGTTACCAATGTGAGTTGAGTATACAATAGAAAATAAAATTAGAATAAAATATTCTTCAAATTATACAATTTTATTCAATTAGTTTTTCAAGCTTTTCAACTATGTTGGAGATCCACTTAAATTGTTCCTTTGTTGGAGCTTCGAAGTATATTCTAATTTTTGGTTCTGTCCCTGATTTTCTAATCAATATCCAAGTTCCATCTTCAAAATCGAACCTTAAACCGTCAAAATCTAAGACGTTCTTTTTATAGGAAGCACAGATTGTGGTTAACTGATTCTTTAGTGAATTGAAAATAAGGTCTGCATTTTCTTCTGAAACAAGGTAGGATCTTCTTTCTGAAAAAAAGCTTGGAATTGTTTTAATTCTAGTATGAAGTGAACAGTTTTTTTCCACCAATTCTTTTAAAATTACAACTGCGCCAAATAATCCATCAATCCACAGCCCCCACTCTAAAGGGAATATGGGTTTCCATGGTTCAGCAGCAAAAACAACTTGTTCTCCATTATTAATCAACTCTAAAACCTTAGTATGAAGATCACCAAGGGGAGCACGAACAACTTTTACAGGATAAGCATTTAATGAATTATCGATACATGTCGACGAATCTATGCTAAGGACAACAATGCCGTCTTTCTTCGTAGTAAGTGATAACTGAGCAAGCAAAGCATTTACTCTTGACAACTCTATAAAATTACCTTGTTCATCAATAAATGAAACTCTGTCTCCATCTCCATCATGAGCAATACCAATAACACCTTTTTCTTTACATAAATTAATAAGCACAGATAGATTTTCTCTACTTGGCTCTGCTAAACGACCAGGAAAACTCCCATCAATACTAGAATTAATTGTAATAACGTTAAAACCTAGAGCAGAAAAGATTTTTGGGGATAAAAGGCTCATTGGTCCATTTGCACAGTCAACAATTAAAGTTCTATTATCAGCTTTAAAGTTTGTTTTTTGAATTATAGCATTAAAATATTGAGAATTGGCATCGACTATTTTTCTTTGTTTTTTTATCTCATTCCAGTTAGAATGCAAAATTGATTTAAAAAGAGCTATCTCTTTTTCAAGTTTATTTTGCTCTTTTTCTGTAAATTCTCGCCCATTATATAATAATTTAATTCCATTATACTCTGGGGGGTTGTGAGAAGCAGTAATATAAATTCCTATTTTATGTTCTGGTTTCTGTGACATAAATGCAATAACTGGAAAAGTGCATAATCCAACATCAAACACTTGTGCTCCATTTATAGATATCGTTGCCAATGCATATTGAGCTAATGATTCTGAACTTGTTCTAGCATCATGTCCCACAATAATTCCCTCATTAGGGAACATTTTAACCACAGCCTGGCTCAATTTTATTATAAGACCAGCTGTAACCTTCTTTCCGAATAATCCTCGTATTCCTGCAGTACCAAATAATTTCGTAGGAGAGTTCATTAATTAAAAAGAAGTATAGTTCTTAAAAAAATTACTAAAAAAGAAATATGTGAAGGGTTTTTACTAGCACAAAATTATCTGTAAGATTTCTGGAATCTTGAACGAGCACTTGGTCCTCCAAAATGTTTAGGTTCTGTTCTCCTTGGATCTCCAGAAATAATTGTTTTGTCATATGCAACAAATTTCTCTTTCAAGGTCTCATCCTCAAAATAGTTTACAAGCCCACGGGCAATTGCAGTTCTTACGGCTTCTGCTTGTCCCATATATCCACCTCCATGGACATTGACTCTTATGTCTATTTTATCACGAATATCCTGCCCAGCGAGCATAAAAATTTCTTCGATTTTTATTCTTTGAAGTTCATTGGGCAATATTTCAAGAGGAATACCATTAATCCTTACTCTACCTTTTCCTTCTTTTATTGTTGCACGAGCAATTGCGGTTTTTCTTTTTCCTGACATTACTACGACTTTAACCATAATTATCACCAGCTTATTTTCCCCACCCAAACTCTTTACACAGTTCACCCACAGTAATATACTGACAGGTTAGTTTACTTCCATCTGCATATTTTGGTCTAATAATATCTTCCGCCTTAACATTTTCTGGGATTCCAATATGTGCCAGTAAGCGATGATAGGCAGATCTACCCTTGGGTTTCTTCATAGGTAACATTCCCCTTACTGTACGTCTAACGATTCTATCAGGTCTCTTTGGATGAAAAGGACCTCTACGTGGATTTGATAATGTGTGCTTTTTGTGCATGTCTAATGTTTCCTTTAATATAGAAGCTTTCTTTCCAGAAATAATAGCTTTTTCGCAGTTGATGATATCAACTTTATTTCCTTCTAACAGTAATTTAGCAACTTCAGAACTTAGCCTACCAAGAATAGCATTCTCAGCATCTATTATTACTTTTTTCTGTATAATTTTCCTTATTTTTTCCTTCTGTTTCTGCATTTTGCACACCTTATACGATTATTTTCACCTTTTTTGGTTCAGGTGGATTCTTTATTAGTTCAGTTAGCGTCATCATTTTACTATTGGAATCAGCGATTTTAGCTTTTGCATTCTCTGAAAAGCGTAGTGCAGCAATAGTAACAGGATGGTCTAACACCCCAGATGATAATACAGAACCAGGAACAACTGCGATTTCGTCTTTACTAACATAACGATTTATTTTACTTAAGTTCACAGCAGCCCTTTGTCTTCTGGGTTTCTCTAATTTTTCAGCAACTGTCTTCCAAATTTGAACTTTATGTTCAGAAGATAGTTTTTTTAACAAGTTGATTACTTCAATCAGATTTGTATCTGTTGGACCAGTTCTTTTTGGCATGATTATCTCACTTTATTCTTATTCTTCTTCGCTTGTAGTGATTACTTCTAATTTGTTTTTTAATTCGTCGATTCTAGAGAGAAGTATCTCTCCAGCTTTTTCCATTAACTTAGATGGTGGCATACCATTGTTAATTTCGAAAGAAAAGATAATTTTAGAAGAATCATGTTTTATTTGAACCGCACCAGGTTCGGCAAAATCTGTACAGTAACCACATAAGTTACAGTTAAGTAGATTTTCAACAGTCAATTTCCCGTTTTTTATAGAAAATACATTACGATAGCATGCATCAGCAACTTTCTTGGGATCTTTAATTTTCTCATGATCAATCTCAATTACGGGGTAAAACTGATATCCCATCGCAGAGACAGGTTGCCATTTAGCATGGTTTTTTCCCGTACCAAGTTGAGCCATACATTCAAGCTCTAAAGCTTGATTAGGGCCTAACTTTACTATAGGAATTTTACTACTAATGGGTTCTACTCCTTCCTGAGAAGAAATAAGATCACCACTGTAAACAATAGCAGGTTCTTGGCTTGTTTCTTTTGAAATTGTTAAAGTTACAGTACAAAGATTGCAACCTATTCCATTGCAGTCACACTCATCTCTAAAGTTCAGCTCTAGAGTGTCAGCATCATATTTCAAAGGGATTAAGCCTAATCGTTGAGCTATAAATTCATCGAAAAGTGGAGAAGTGTTCTTTAACACATATACATCCTCAATAACAAGTGTTGGAACTTCAGCTATTGCTATTCTACGAATAGCATTGGCAAAAGCGATGCTAGTATCTTCTAATATAAATTTCACAGAATTCGGGAGTAATTCAATTATATCAATGTCCATATAGTGCCACCTAGTAAAGGTTCATCTATACGAACCCAATTATAATTATAAAAAAGGTTTTCCATGATATACTTTTTTACGTAAAGTTTTTCGCACTCTGTCTTACAAGAGAGAAAACTAACTGAAGGGGTTTAATCTCTTGAAATCAACCCAAGCATACAATACTATAAAGAGGGTTGAGACAGACATCATACACGAATCGTGGGAATCATAAAGAAGAAAAGAACTAAAAACTCTTTTCTTCACTCCACGAGAGACAAAAAAGAAAGAATGAAGAAACTAACTCTAACACAAAAGGAGAGAATTAGTCCTTTCTTTTTTTGTCTACTAGAACTGCAACCAATGGCTGAGTCCTCGGCAAACAGTGAAATGAGTAGAACTGTATTTTTGACCAGTGAGGTAATCAGTAATAGTGTTTCCTCGGGGACGGAAAAGCGTCCCAAGGAACTTCCGAGCGATATTCATTGCTCCTGTGAGGTCAGAGTGGAAAGTATAACCGCAAGAGGAGCAATGTACTAACCCTCTAACGGGACGGACAACTTTCCTTCCACAACGAGCACAGTAAGAAGATGTCCCTTTTTCTCCTATTATTAATATACGGTGAGGTTCAAAACCTCGGAGTATCAATGCTCGACGGAGAAGAGCAAGAACAAGGTAAAAATTCCACTGGTGAAGTTTTCTACGAAACTTACGAGTACTTTTACCTTTCCCTTTTTCTTTCTCCTCTCGAATGTGTTTAGGGTAACCTACAACAACGAAAAGGTCATACTTTCGAGCATAGGTCTCTATCGTCTGGACGATGTCGCTTATAAATTGGTGAGTATAAGCTCGTTTAACGTTTCTATATCTTCTTCGAAGAAGACCGAGAAAACGATAGATTTGATGTTTCTTACCCGACTGGTCGTTTAGAGCCGCTTTCCTCTGAAGACGGGAAAGTTTGAGTTTATATCGATGATTAACTCTATTCCACTGTTTGGTATGCCATAATTTTATCTCTTTACTTGTTAATTTCTTTTTAGGCGTCAGTAACACTCCTGCAGCAGGAATGTTTATCCCTATATCTATTCCCAGCACAGCTGGAGGAAGAGAAGAAGAATTTTCTTCTTCAGGAGGATAAAAAGAGGAAGAAAGAACTTTTAATTGGAAATATACCCACCACTCACGTGTAGAACGTTTATATCTTAACTCTAGACTTTTTATTCTTCCTTTCTTTAACTCTTTCTGGTGGAAAGTGCTCATCTCTAAAGGTAACCACAATCTCTGGTGGTAAGGTGTTCCTCTTCTCCATGTATCTAACGAGTCTCTTACCCCCACCCACCAACGAGTGAGAGTATTATCCTTCTCTTTAGGTAGATGAACTAGAATGAACCTCTTTTTGTTAATTAATTGTCTTCTTGCTCTCTTTATCGGAGGACGAGTAGGACTGGGTCTATACCCTTGTTCGTATAGTTGCACAGCTATATCTCTACACTCTTGAAACTCATCGTGAGAACAATAAGGGAACATTTTCTTGAAATCGTGAGGAACAGTTTCTCTCCTTTCCTCTTCTTTAACTTTTGAAGTCGTTAGCGTCAGTTCATCTAGTTTTCCTTTATGTACCCTTATTTCCCCTTTTTTTGTTCTTCTACATACCTTTCTTCTGTTGTGATGTATTATTCTCACATACTTCTCTATTATTCTTGTGTCTCTTCCTGTTATTCTCCTTAACCTTTCCTTTTTCCTTGTCGTCAATACCTTATTCTTTACTCTCACTTTCAAGGTTTTGACGACGTCCTCCATCATTCTTTTTTCCTTCCTTTCCTTTGTTTTCTTTTTTTTCTTCTCCTCTTTTTTCTTCTATTTTTTTCACTATAAAAACCCCTCTCCTTCCTCTCCGCTCTTCTCTTTTTTCCTCACTTTGCCGCCAACAACTGTAAATTAAGTAAAAAAATAGACGCATGGTTGTTTTTTTCTATAAATGGTGAGGGGAGGGCGATTCGAACGCCCGAACCACTAAGGAACGGATGGCCCATCTTCTTTAAGATCTTGAGTCCGTCGCCGTTGACCTCTTGGCTATCCCCCCATGTTAGATGAAGGATAAGCTCAAACGAACCTATTTTTCACATATTTTAAATTTTTTTGTAAGATATATTTCAGAATTTAATTTAAAATTAAATAAAAACATAAAAAAATTTGTTCCTCTAACAAAAGTAAAAAAATATGTTGTTATTCTAACGTTGTGGCTTTTGCTTTCTTCCTTCTACAAGCATTTTAATAGCCGCACCATTCACATGGGTTACTTGCCATTTTACTCCAGGAATATCTCCTTTTGCTCCCTTTTGTGCCCCACCTATAGAACAAACAAGAACTTCATCATGTTCCTCAATATAGAGTAATCCTCCGTCGTGAGGAACAAAAGCTCCTATCTGTTTTCCATTCTTTGTTAATCTTACCCTTACACATTTTCTTAAAGCAGAGTTAGGTTGCTTACTTTCTACACCATATTTTTCAACCACAATTCCTCTTGCAGCTGGAGCACCTTCTAATGGATCTGCTTTTTTATCTAATCTTAACATTTTTCGTTTATAATAGCTATCTTTCCAACGAAACTTTTTCCTCTTCTGAACTAATTTACGTGCTGCGTATTCTCCTTTTGGACTTTTCGAACCAGTCATTTTATACACCATAGTTTTAATAAGTTTGACTCTACTACGTCTTCCTCTTATGTTTCTTCCTTTTACCTTTCATTAAAAAACTTTTGATTTTATACATATTCTTTTTCTTATTGAGAGAAAAAAATATTTCAAAAGTTTATTTCCTCATAATTAATAAATAAAAGAAGGTTAAAAGAAAATTATTAATAGGAAGTTATTGAGACATCCTTTTTTGCTTTTTCATAATTTGGTTGAATTTTGTCCCATATTCCTTTTATTTTCTGAACATCATCAGGATGAGCATAAACTCGGACTAATGTATACCTTGAATTTCCACTTGCTATGGTGTATATATATTTAGTTGCTATCAACGCTTCGCTAAGTGTAAAAGATTTTCTTCCTGGATGTATACGGTTGTGTGGATCATAAATGAAAACATTTGAAGCTTGAAACTCATCAGCGCTAATTGTAGAAAGTTTATATGTTGAATCAATTATCATTTTATGTTTTATTTTGATATTATTTGCTTTGGCATATTCTTTAACTTTTTTAATGAATGATTCGTTTGCAGTCATTTCACATAGTTCTTCTACAGAAACACCTAGATTTTCAGAAGTTGTCTCGTCTATTATCTTTTCCCAGACAGCTTTGTGTAGGCGTCGGTTTAGAAAGTCTTTTACATACGCCTTGGCTTTCTTTAGCTCCGGAGCCTCGCTAGAAAATATTTCCCCTATTAATGTATATTCGTTCAAGTAGGTAAATAACTCAAAATCTTTTGTTCGTTCAATTAAATTAAGAGGTTCTAATGACTCTCTTAAAAACGATTGAATTAGAATATCAGCAGCTCTTGCAGCTTTATGGAAATATACACTCTTATATTCAAAAAATCTACCAATTAAAGATGAGTAGATATCATCTAGAACTTTCCAATTATAATGTATGGCTTCTTCTCCGTCATGTTCATGAATTATGGTATTATTTATTATTCTATTAACATCAATTTCACCAAAGTGAGTAGTTCCAGCAAATAGAGAATCACGTAACATAAAGTCTAGTCTATCAGCGCCTAAAGCGCCTTGGATCAGAGGATGTAATAAATGACTACGTCCATCCCAAACTTTAATCAATTCCTCAGGGTCACAAAATTCCTCAATTATAGGCTTGAGTAAATCAGATTTTATCAATTTATTACGATGGACATCATGACCATGGGGATGATCAGGATATACTTGTTTATAAACAACGTCATCATATTGATGACTAAATGGTCCATGTCCAATATCGTGGAGTAACCCTGCTAACCTAGCAAGTTGCACTTTATAGGTCACATCATCATAATCCTTGAACACTTCAGCAGTATATTGACCAGCTAAATGCATAACACCAACACAGTGAGCGAAGCGTGTATGAACTGCAGAAGGGTAAACATGACGAACCCCAGATAATTGACTTATCCAGCGCAATCGCTGAAAAACAGGAGTGTCAATTATTTTATTTTCTATCTCGGTTATTCTTATTTCATCATGAATAGCATCTTTAATTGTACGAGTATATTTTAAATTAGACTGCATATCGATTCCTCTATACTTTACAATAACTTTTTAATATTAAATCCTTTTAATCTTTTTGATTTTGGATGATATTTCGACAAAAAAAGAATAACTGGTGGACTGGGCGAGAATTTCGGTCTAGACACCCACAGCGCCATATCTCTCGAACTCGCGGCCTCTTCACTGCGAATGAAGCGTTCTTCCTCTGAACTACCAGCCCACTCTTTCTAAATTTTTCAAGAATAAATTATTTTAACATTTATAACTGCAACTTTTAAGTTTCCACTTATTTTTGTATCTTTTGACATCTACTATTTTTCTTACTTTTTTTGATATTCTTAGTAATAATAATGTATCATAATGAATTTTTCATAGCTCTGTCTTAGTTTTAGTAATAAAAATAAAAGTATAGATTATTTAACTCTCATAATTCTCATTTTGCCTAATGCTTTCCAGTACTCTACTTCACACCCTTCCGTTATTTCTCCGTCTATTTCTCCTTCTGGGGGTAAACTTGCTTCAAATGTTTCGTATGTTTCCATGTCCATCAATTGTACACTGTCTTCGCTTATTGCTAATACTTGAGCAGTTCTTTTGTCTATTATAGGCGATTGTAATTTTTGGTCTCCAGGTATCGTTATTTCTGTTTTATTTCCAGTAAAAATGTTTTCTATTTTCATTCTACATTTTGCATGTCCATGTTTTCCTGATTTTGACTTTTCTATATCTCGTACTAGATATACATCTCCATCTTTAACTATATAATTTCCTGCTTTTACTTGTCCAGCTTTTATCGGTTGAACATCATATTCACTCATACATACTCACATCTTATTTTTGTGTTATTATTAATTGACAGTTTAAAAAGATTTACTCGTTATAGAGAATTAGGTATTAAATCACGAGTACTTTGTTCAGCGTAATTCTTTTTTCAGATAAAGTAGGAAAAAAAAGATATTAGAAATTTATAATATTAATAATTTCTTTTCCTTCTTCCAACATCTGTTTGCATTTGTCCACAAGTAAAAATACTTCCTCTTTAAATGAATTTGAGATTATTCCTTTTTCAGCTAAATCATTTATAATTTCTGTGTCTTGAACCTCAATTTTATCTGCTTTCTTTATTAAAGAAACACCTAGATCAATATAACGGATATATCCTTCATTATATAGCTCTACTGGAGTTACAATTTTTATGTATTCACCCATTAATTTTTCTTTTCTGTAAACTTTAGTGTGAACAGTCCAACACCCTTCTTTGATATATGTAACCACATTGTCTCCACTATTAATTGGTTCGTCGATTGCGAAGTGAGACCCTCTTGAAGCTCGGAAACTCCGTTTTATAACCATTGTATCATCGTCCCAGTTTAACTGTCCTAGTATTCTATCTAACGGAGATGCAATCAAGCTATATGATTGCTCTTTGATTAATGCATTTTCAGAGAAATCTTTCTCTAAAATAACCTCCTTAAGTATTCTAGATAATTTATCAGGATCAATATCCTGGGATATTCTTTCTGCGAAAGTAGTTGCTATCTTCAAATTTTCAGAATATGACATAAACCAATGATATAAAGGAAATGTTGGAGCAATTATACTTCTTATCTCATCTAGCTTTTGCTTTGCGCCTTGAACAAATAATATGTGAGCCACAGTTTGACCTGGTTGTAATATTCCAGGTCCATAGGAGGAACCAGAAATTAACAGGTCTAACTCTTCAGATTTCTGGATTAACTTCTGTATCTCAGAGGTCAAATCCTTATCGCTAATTGATGCTGCACTAGTTCGCATAATTAGCCCATGGCCATGAGGTCTAAGTTTTTTTCCACGCTCAAACAGATTGTCTCTATCATCTTTTGATAATTTTCTCGAAACTCTAACAAAGCGTGCATCTCGCTCTAGAATAACATGCTGTCCTGGAAAATGAATAATATCTGAACATAAAGGCAGCTGATCCCCTAGAACATTCAATTCATTTACTTGAACAACAACTTTTTGCCCTTTTTTATAATTTGCATTAAATAAAATTGCATTTATTTTTTCTCCGATGTCTACAATTGAAAGATTTTTCTCGAAATTCACATGTACTATCTCTCCATTGTATATAGCATGTAGTTGTACTGGATGAAGTAAAACGATGGAATTAGGTATTTTATCAAAAATGTTTGAAATAATTTCTTCAACATACTCTTCATCACCTTCAATTTTTATCCCGTAACCGCCTAGAATATCAGTTATATCTATGTCGTGGGCATTTAGATTCTCACTTATTCCAAAAATTTTACTTTGTTCAGTACTCGGTTGTACCAATTTATATCCTAAATCATCTGATAATAATTTTATAATTGGAACATCATAAATACTTCTAACACGAAAAGTTGGTACCATTAAATCACCACTTAAATTTTCTAACGACACAAACGATTAAGCATGTCCGAATAAAAGTTTATGCTTTTGAAACGAGTAGAAAACATTTGAGTCTTCTTGAAAGAAATAGAGGATTAAAGAGAAAGCCAAATAGTGGAGCCAGGACGGGGATTTGAACCCCGGAGGCATAAGCCAGCGGTTATCTCTCTGATGTTTCGAGACCGCCTCCGTACCACTAGGATATCCTGGCAAAGGAAAAGTTCATTGTCTTGATTTTCATTGAAGTCAATATTTTAAGATTTCTACCTTGTTCACTTTTTAATTGATATAAGTACATTTGTGTTTCTTGATATTTTCGAACAAACAAAGATATGGTTAAAAAAAGAAAAGTTACAATCTAACGAAAGTTCTACTCTTGCATTCCGGACAACCATTTATTGTACATTTATCACAAAGAAAAATCCCACACTTGGAACATTTTTTTATTGCTTTATTTTTTCTACACTTGAAACATTTTTTAATCAGAAACCTTTTCCATAATTTATATATTAAATAAAGCAACACAAATGCTAATCCAAGTCCTAAAATAACTTTAAGTATAATTAATAACACATTTCCAGCACTAGGTCCAGTATGATCAGGAGTCGCATCTAGTGTTATTCTTAAGATTTTTACATTTTTGTATTCAAAGTAGCTCACAGAGCCATTTGTTTGAGTTACATACCAAGAAATAGAGGATTTTGTTTCTCCTACCTTCATCCCTACTAGTTCACTAACAAAATTATAATTTGTAATATCCTCGTCAATTGCTACTTCTAAAGGGTAGTCTTCACTATATACGGTTTTTAATTTGCCATCTATATATCGTTCACAAGCAACCTCTACACGGTCGCCCCATTCTATCCCTAGTTTTTTGTCATAAGCATCTACAGGTATAGTTAAAGAAAGGAATAAACTAATAACAATAAGAAAAAATGCTAAGTTTTTAGCTCTAGCTCTACTCATCGGTTTTCTGTTAGTGGTTTAGTTTAAAAGAATTTCTAAGAAGTCTATTTTTTAAATCGAACTAAGGTTCTTCCATTGCAACTTGGACAACCATTTCGGAAACAGTGAATGCAATAACTTTGTCCACACTTACTACATTTGCCTATAGCCTTCTTATTACAAATAGAACATTTTTTGAAAAACAATTTAGGATAAACTTTAAAGCCGCAATAAATTAAGACCAAAGACCCCCCGATACCAGATAAGACTATTATAAACTTAAGGAAGTTAAAGTTTCCAGATGGAGAAGAAGTTGTTGAAGAAACACCTTCAACACCATAGATTTCAACATTCTGATAATGTAACAATTTACCAGCTAAATAACCATAGTCTGGGTCTGAAGCATCGAAACCTTCTTCTGGAGGAACATCAAAATTTCGTTTTTCACCAATTTTCATTCCAAGCATTCTGGTGTACAATCCAATAGGCTTAATGTTATTTTCATTAAACAATATCTTTTTTGGTATAGAACTATCATAATATTCAATAGTCTTCCCATCAACAAGTAAGTGGTAACCAAATGATACTAAATCGTTATCCTGAATTCCATTATCATAACTGTGTATTGGTGTAACAAAAATAACAGGTAAGAATAGAATAGTAAATATCAAGAGCTTATTCAGACATCTCATCATTTTTCCAAAAATAAAATTAAATTAAAAAGATATCGAAAATAGTTCCCTACTAATAAAATTGTAACAATCAAATGGATTCAAATATTTCTTCTAAAAAGACACGATGCTTTAAGGAGACCTAAACAACAAGGTTTTTCAGTCAACAGAATACCCATCTAAAAAGGTCCTTATTGCTCTGACATAGATAATAACTTTTAAACATAAAAAAAGAAAAAGGATTTATTTTTTAGAGAATAGGAAGGTTACAGCTCCGATTACGGACATAAGTATTAACCCACCACCAACCCAGACCCAAACAGGGATTGGAGGTTTGTATTCTATATTATTTTGGACTCTATTTCCACTAAAATTAGAAGTTTCGGCATCAAATGAAAGTGAATATAACCCCCCTTTCACTCCTTTCAATAGAATTTCACCGCCCCATCCAGCATATTTCTCTTCATTGAAAGTAAGATTATAGTAGTATGTTCCTTTCTCCCCACTCAATGTTACTGTTACAAAATCAGCTCCATTAGCATCATTAATCTCAGTTTGATTATAAAATATAATATCTAAGTCACTTATAAGAAGCGTTCTTCCGTCAAATGAAATTATTGGTTTATCCAATCTTAATTTGAAATGTTCTAAGGTTTCAACTAACACACTAGCTTGAGGACCCAAACCAAATGGATCACCATAAACAGTTGGATAATCCTCGTCAACATAAGCCAAGCAGAACAATATTTTCCTTACTTCTTTTTCTGGTTCAACATAAAATTGTTCTTTTGTTGTCTCATAAATTTCATAATCAATTAGTGTGTCATCTTTAGAAAAATACAAAGTTACAATGCCTAATCTTTTTTTATCTTTATTATTTATTCTAACATCCATAAACCGGTTAAGCAGATTTATTTCAAATGTGTAAAAACCATAATATGGTACATCTATTGTAGAGGATATCTCTGTATAAGTTATTGTTACTGGTTCGATAGTGAATGTAATATCTGTAAATCCAAATGTTCCATTAGCAAGGTCGGGTCTATCTATTAATAAAGCTACATGCCAGTTGTAGAAAAAGTCGTTAAATGTTTCGCCTTTATCTTTTAATTCATCATTTATGGATTCTTGGACAGGTCTAGTGTCATTAACAAATTTTCTGATTATATCAGGACCAAATTGCTCGTAAACATAAAAAACAAAAAGATAGGCTCCACCATAATCAATTCGTACATCACGGTTTCCCTCAGAATAATAATTCCAATAAATTAAAGAATCATCTGAATGTTCTTTAAAGTAATTTTCACTCCAATAAGAAACTCCTTCATAACCACCAGGCATTCTTCCAGTTATATACTCTGAAAATACTGCACATCCTTCATCGAACCAGCGCATTTCATCCTGATCATGGTTGTAATGAATTAAGTGTTGAAACTCATGTGCCAAGGTATCAGTGTAATCTGCGATACCACCAATAAATATCATTTCCCATTCATTAGATTTCAAATAGGAGTATCCTTGTGCATCTAGTTCCTCTTGTGTATGCTCATTAATTCCCCAGAAATACCCAGCATAATTTGAGGGAAGGTAAGTATGAAGAATGATTAATCTTCCATCACCTATGTTCCCCAAATTACCCTCCATATCTCCAAAAAAATCATATTCTATAGGGTAGATTTTACTTTCGAATATACTTTTTTCGCTTGTTATTAGATTATTTACAGCATTTACCCCATATTCATTAATCATATCAATTTCTACAAAATAGTATGCATGCTCTGAAATGGCAACAACTTTGGCTTCTGCAATTCTAAAACTAATTGTATTTCCGCCTTCTTCTACGTAAAAACTTTTAGTATCTCCTACATTGAAAGATAGACTATAACTCGTAGTCTTTTTTACTTCTGAACGTGATATATGCTTAGTATTTTCAATGATTTCTTTTGGAACACTATGAGTAAGCACAATTTCATTTTGAGGAGAATCTTGAAAATAGTTTACTGTTTCAGCTTTAATTTTTGTATTCATTTCTTTTTCTGTATTAGAAGTATAACTAGAATCCGCAAACAACGAATTTGGTATAAAAAATTGTGATAGAATAATAATAACAAATATTTTAGTCAATAGTTTATATTTTTTAAAAACAGATGTCATTAAACTCTTTGCGCTATTATTATATATAAATTGTTACATATTTTAAGATTATTAGCGTGCAGATAATATTTTAGAGGATAAATGGATATTTTTATTGGTTAAAAATCAAAAGCTTTTTATCAATTAGCAAATCAAGATAATTAAGGTTATTACACTAGTGTAAAGATTCAAAGTTTTTTTGGAGAATAGAAATGTCGTCGGAAGGATATAAAATTATATCTGGTGTCCAATTTGGACTTTTAGATCCAGATACAATTCGCAAGTTGTCTGCAGAACGTATTATTACCCCCGATACATATGACGCTGATGGTAGTCCTATTGATTCTGGATTGATGGATGGAAAATTAGGAACTATTGACCCAGGACAAAGATGTAAAACATGTGGAGCTAGAATCGGAAGTTGTCCTGGTCACTTTGGCCACATTGAGTTATCTAGACCAGTAATACACGTAGGATTTAATAAATTAATATACAAAATTTTACGAGCGTCTTGCCGTAATCCAGAGTGTCATAGAATTTTATTGGATCCAAGTGAAATCGCAGAAGCGAGAGAGAAACTTGCAGAATATAGAGAGCAATGGGGAGAAGAAGATTACGAATTAATTGAGGAATTAATGAAACGTGCTGCTAAAAAAAATGTTTGCCCATATTGTGGAGAAAAACAGCATAAAATAAGATTAGAAAAACCAACTACTTATTTTGAAGAAGTAGAGATAGAAAACGGGCAAAAGCAATTAAATAAATTAAGCCCTACAGATATTCATTCATGGTTTAAAGGTCTTAGTGATGAAGATTGTGAATTATTTGGAATAAATCCAAAATATGCGAGACCTGAATGGATGATTCTCGAAGTATTACCTGTTCCTCCTGTCAGCGTTAGACCTAGTATTACATTAGAAAATGGTATTCGTTCAGAGGATGACTTGACACACAAACTCGTTGATATAATTAGAATTAATCAAAGGCTCTTAGAGAATAGAGAAGCTGGTGCACCACAACTTATAGTTGAAGATTTATGGGAACTTCTACAATACCATGTTAGTACATACTTTGATAACGAAATTAGCGGTATTCCCCCTGCAAGACATAGAAGTGGGAGAGCACTAAGAACACTCACACAAAGATTAAAAGGAAAAGAAGGTAGATTTCGTTCAAATTTGAGTGGAAAACGTGTAGATTTTTCCGCAAGAACCGTAATTAGTCCTGACCCATTATTATCAATAAATGAGGTTGGTGTTCCAAAAGATATAGCAGAAATACTTACAGTACCTCAAAGGGTAACAGAGTGGAACATCGAAGAAATGAAAGAACTAGTCCTTAAGGGGCCAAAATCATTTCCAGGAGCAAATTACATAATCCGCCCTGATGGTCGAAGAGTTGACCTTAGATACGCACGAAATTTACAAGCAGCAGCAGATAGTATAAAACCAGAGTTTATTATTGAACGCCACTTAAGAGACGGAGATATTGTCCTCTTTAATCGACAACCAAGCTTACACAGAATGAGTATTATGGCCCATGAAGTAAAAGTAGTTCCATATAAAACATTTAGATTAACTCTTCCAGTTTGTAGGCCTTATAATGCTGATTTTGACGGAGACGAGATGAATCTTCACGTCCCTCAAAGTGAAGAAGCACAAGCAGAAGCGAGAATTTTAATGCGTGTTCAAGAACAAATAAGTACTCCACGATATGGAGGACCAATCATTGGAGCAATCCAGGATTTCATTACAAGCGCATATTTCCTTACAAGAAAAGACGCGAAATACACCAGAAGTGAAGTATCACAACTTATAACGGCAGCAGGTTTAGAAAAACTTCCAAAACCAGATCTGAAAAGCGAAGACGGAAAAGATCTTTGGAGTGGAAAAGCATTATTCAGTGCACTATTACCTGAAGATTTCAACTTCACAATGAAAAACAAACTTTGTGAGGAACACGAGACTTGTATGAAACAAAAATGTCCTAATGAAGCATATATATTTATTAAAAATGGCCAGCTCAAATCAGGAATTATTGACAAAAAAGCTTTTGGTGCAGAAGTTCCAGATAGCGTCCTACACAGAATTCTGAAAGAATATGGAGCAGATATTACTAGAAAGTTCTTAGATAATGTTACGAGGTTATTGATCACAAATATTACATTACGTGGATTTAGTATGAGTGCAAGCAATGTTGACATTCCAGCAAAAGCAGAAAAACAAATAGAAAAAATACTAAAGAAAGCAAAGGAAGAAGTAAATAAACTAATAGAACAATACAAAAATGGAACCTTAGAAAGACAACCAGGACGTACTGAAGAAGAAACATTGGAAGCAAAAATAATGGAAACACTATCAAAGGCAAGAGATGATAGTTCAAAGGTCAGTTCACAATATTTAGATCCAGATAATGAAGCTCTAATTATGGCTAAAACGGGTGCAAGAGGAAATATGCTAAACTTGGGACAAATGAGTGCATGTGTCGGACAGCAAGCAGTAAGAGGACAACGAATAGTAAGAGGGTACAGAAACAGAGTTTTACCTTTTTTCAAGAAGGATGATTTATCTGCTGAAGCTCATGGATTCGTTGATAGTAGCTTTAGAAAAGGATTAAACCCAATTGAATTCTTTATGCACGCCTGTGGAGGAAGAGAAGGTTTAGTAGATACTGCAGTAAGAACATCACAAAGTGGGTACATGCAAAGAAGGTTGGTAAACGCACTACAAGATATTTCATCTTGCTATGATAATACTGTCCGAAATGCTACCGGGGAAATTGTCCAATTTACCTATGGAGAAGATAATGTAGACCCTGCAAAAAGTGATCATGGAAAAGCTGTAAACGTTAAGTTGATTGTAAACAAAATTTTAGAGACTTTCAGCGAGGAAGGAGAAGAATAACGAGGTGAAAAAAGTGGCTAACTATCTTACAACAAGACAAATTAGTAATAAATTAAGAAAGTTGAAAGAAGAAGGAATTCCTCAGACAATTGTTGATGAATTAAAAGAAGAATTGAAAGGAAAAAACGTAACTCAAAAACAGATGGATCTTATAATAAAAGAGATAGTTAAGAGTTATGAATTTGCGCAAATTGACCCAGGTAGCGCAGTAGGAACAGTAGCAGCACAATCTATAGGCGAACCAGGAACACAAATGAGTATTCCAGGTAATGAGAAAGTAGTTGTAAAAATTGGAAGTAAAACAGAAATTATAGAAATCGGAGAGTTTATTGACAATTTATTAGAAAAAAATGAAGGTTATTTAATAGAAAATGAAACAGAGACAGTTGTTTATGATCTACCAAATAATAGTGATATCTATGTTTTAGGGATAAACAATAAAGAAAAAATAGTATGGCAAAGAATTCTACAAATAAGTAGGCATTTGCCTAATGGGAGCCTATTAAGAATAAAAACAAAATCAGGTAGAACAATTACCGCTACATTTTCTCATTCGTTTGTTATACGAAAAGATAATGAGATTGTGCCAGTAAAAGGAAAAGAATTGCAGTTAGGAGACAGATTACCTATCGTCTTATCTATTCCATCTATGACGCCAATAACAGAGTTATCAGTAAGTGAATATTTACCAAAAGAGGAAATATGGCATAACCCAGATTTAGCTATAACAATACCAATCAGAGAAGAATATGGAGGAAATCGTTACAACGAACATACAACATCAATAAAACAAGATGATTCGTATGAAATCATTAAAATAGAGAAAATTGAAGAGGAAGATTCTTTTTATCCTAGAATTTATCAAAATAATAAAGCACTCATTCCTGAGAAAATTCCTCTCACAGATGATTTTGCATGGTTTATTGGTGCATATCTAGCAGAAGGGAGTAACACTGGTACAAGAATTTCCATTTCAAATATCAACTATGATTACCTTAAAAAAGTTGGAAAGTTTGCGGAGTGGCTAAATATTTCAACAGCAACAACAAGCAAAAATGAAGAATTTGGATCTAGTTTAAGTATCCATCTTAACTCAATGCTTCTCGCAAAGTTGATGAAAAGAATGTGTGGAAAAGGCCCAGAAACTAAATTTGTTCCAGGATGGACAATCAATACAAAAACGGAATTTATTGGACACTTGCTTCGAGGATTTTTCGATGGAAATGCAACTATTAGTACAGAAAAAGGTGTAATCATAGCTCGTTCTAAATCCAAAGAATTACGCGATGGAATATGTCTTTTACTATCAAGGTTAGGAATTTTTGCTAAAAAAAGTAACCAAGGAAATAGTTACATATTAACCATTCCTGGAAAATATGCGGAGATATTCCATTCAAAAATTGGTTCTGACATTGATTATAAAGAAAAATCACTGCTTCAACTTATAGAAATTGAAAAATCAAAACAAAAGACAGATGACTCTGTGGATATAATACCAGGATTAGGAACCATCTTTGAGGATATAAAAGAAAAACTAGACTTAAGCCCACAAGTAATTTCTATTGCAAGCAACAAACAAGCCATTGGAAGACAAGCATGTGCTCAATATATCAAAATGTTTTCTGAAATTGCTGTGAAGAAAGGAATTAATATAGATAATGAGCTTATGACCTTAAATCAAGCATATAATAGTGACGTATTATGGGATGAAATTATAAGTTTAGAGAAAATCGATTCTCCTACACCTTATGTCTATGATTTTGGGGTTTCAGAACTTGAAACATTTATGACTGCAGAAGGAATAATAACTCATAACACCTTACAGACTTTCCATTACTCTGGTGTTGCAGAGATGTCTGTTCTTCGAGGTTTACCAAGATTAATAGAAATCGTTGACGCTAGAAAAAATCCTAGTACTCCAACTATGAGAATTCATTTAGATAAAATAGGAGAAAAGGATGAACAAATAGCTAAACAAGTCGCTAGAAGAATTGAGTTAACTACTGTTAGCAATGTAGCAACTAGTATTAAGCACAGTTTTGCAGAAGGATGCATAAAGATCAAATTGGAACCAGTTTTACTAGAAGATAAAGGTATTGAGCCTGAGACCATCGTCAAAAAGATCCAGAAGAAAAGAAGGCGTATTAAAGTAGAAATAGACCCCAACGATGAATATACTATTATTGTAACCCCAACAAAAGAACTTAAGTTCAATGAATTACCAAAACTTGCAGAAAAGGTAAAGGACATACCTATTAAAGGATTAAAAAATATTACTAGAGTAGTAGTTCTTAAAAACAAACAAGGAGAGTATTATCTTCAAAGTGAAGGGAGTAATTTCAGTGAATTACTGCGAATACCGGGAGTCGATCCAACTAGATGCTATAGCAGTGACATAAATCAAATTGCAGAAACCCTAGGGATTGAAGCAGCAAGAAATGCGCTCATACAAGAATCTTTAGCAGTTATGAAAGAACAGGGATTAGACGTAGATAAAAGACATGTTATGCTTGTTGCAGATCTTATGACATTGGTTGGAGAAGTACAGCAAATTGGACGACATGGTGTTTCAGGAAAGAAAAGCTCTGTTTTTGCTAGAGCAGCTTTTGAAGTAACCGTGAAACATTTGTTAGAAGCCGCAATCCATGGGGAACATGAACCTTTAGAAGGAATTACAGAAAATGTTATAATTGGACAAACAATTGCATTAGGAACAGGAATTGTGGATCTTACTATGAGTCCAAATTATAGAGAGTTTGCCAAAGAAGAAGAAAACTAATCCTCTCTCTTTTTTAAATTTTTAAAGTGAACATGTGTTGGAACATGAACAAAGATATAGTCTTTGGCTAATTCACTCAATTTTTTCGCTTCAAACAGAGTTAAGTGGTAATCTTCTTTTTTTTCAATGAATGTTGTTTCTATCAAAGCAAGGTCAATATCCTTGACAAGTTTTTCTAGTTGATCAAAATATCCAGTATCTCCTGTATATAAGATCGTTTCTTTGTTTTTTGATATTTTATATCCAACAGCACTCATTTTTTTTCCAGCTGGACTTAAAGAGCTTCTATGCTGCACTAAAAAAGGAGTTATAACAAAAGGTCCGAATTTAAGAGAAATGTCCTTTGCTTCGACAAAATTTATTTCAAAAGTTTGATGTTGCTTATGGTATTCTGTAAACACATTAATCATATTTTTAAGATTGGAGTTATCAGGAGGTGAAATGATATTGAGAGTTTTATTTCGTTTCACTAATCTAAAAATAGAGAGTAATGAAAATATACCTCCAACATGATCAAAATGGCCGTGGGTTATTGCAATAGTACTTATTTTCTCAAAAATTTGTCCTGGTAACTCTAATAGGTCTCTAACTATTCCATCTCCAGCATCAACTAAAAGAAAACTGTCTTCACCTCTACTCTGTATAAGTATTTGTGATGCAACTCCAGCAACAGAAAAAAGAACTTTTACATTGAATTCTTTTCCAACCCAATCCCAATTAACACTCATAAAAAAAGTGAATATATTAATTCATATATACTTTTTTAATTATTGATTTTTGTCAAAGCAAGTCTGACAGCGATTTTTATTGCTTCAATAGATTTTACATTGAAACTCAGTTATAATATTCATCCTTCTATATTTATCTCAACAGTTTTCCTAACAATATGTTTTTAATAAATATGAAATTAGTTTCTTGTGTCAATCTCTAGTTTTCAAAAAAGATTTACGTATGTTGAAAAACAAATAAATGAAATTTCTACTATAGGAAACTACTGTATTGTAGGAGAGATATCAAAAATTGAAGACAATGGATTCCAATTATCCGATGAGACTGGAGAAATTTCAGTAAAATACCCTGAAGGATTTGTCCATGAGAATTTAAAAGAGGGAAATTTTGTCCGTATCTTCGGAAAAATAGAAGGAGAGCTAAACATTATTAAAAGTGATATAATACAAGAACTTCATGAGCTTGATTTAAATTTATACAGGAAAATGAGAATTATTGAAAAATCATTAGTCGAGTAAAAAAAAGAAGTATATCGAACTATATGTTTGTGATAAACTTAAATTTAGAGATTATAGTCAATATCTTCATATTCGAGATCTTCATCTTCTATTTGGTCTATATATTCTTCAGAAATTTCAATTTTTGATTGCTCTTTAAATTTATCATGTGTTTTCCATATATGAATGATAAGTTCATCCAAGTTTTTTGTAAGTAGGTCAATGTTTATATTTTCCTTTGTAGAAATCTCAAAGTCTGTATTAAATTTAGATTTAGCTTTTTCAATTTCTTCATCAGATAATAAATCAATTTTATTTAATACACGAATAATTGGAACTTGAGGAAAGTTCGTTTTAATATCATTCAATAGATTAAGTTGTTCATCTAGTTTAAGACTAGCATTATATGATGTATCGAAGAGAATTATGATAATATCCGATATATATCGAATTGTGGAAATACTCTGAAGCTCAATTATGTTTCTTTCACCAAATGGTCTATCTAATATTCCTGGAGTATCAACAACTTGTGCCATCGTAAAAAAAAGATTACGATGGCCAAAAATGATTTTTTTTGTTGTAAAAGGATATTCACCGATTTCTGGTTTACCTGTTGAAATAGATCTCACTAGTGAGGACTTACCAACATTTGGAGCGCCAGCAACTACTACTGATGGAATAGTCATATCAAAATCGGGAATTGTTTTAGCCTTTTTAGTCACACGAATTAAATATTTGATATCACCTTTAGCTTTTTTTACTAAAGATGCAAATCTCCCATAAGCAGATTGCCTAATTTTAGCTGTTTGTTGGGGGTGTGTTGTCTCTTTTAATTTTTTCAATTCTTCCTTTTCTATTTTCTTTATTTGTTCAGAAATTCCTTTTAATCTCCCCAAAATTTGTTTTATCTTGGCAATATCTCCAAATACTGCACAAAGAGAGATATAAAAAGGATGCATATCTTCAATCCAAGGAAATTGTGAAATAATTTTTTCTAGTTGTGTGCAAATATATGAAGATAAAGCAGAAATGCGTTTTGCCTCTAAAGCAGCTATTTTTTCCTCTCTAGATTTTCTTCTACTTCTCTTCTGCTTAAATTGAACAGCAGCTGCTTTATTAAAGCCCATTTTTAGTATTTCGTTAACTGGGGGGATATAACCTACACGTCGAAAGGGATTTCCTTGATAACGATCATGTTGCTTTTTTCTTGACACTAAGTACACCTTATTTGTTCTAAAATTTCTGGTTTGATAGGATGATCAAAGTATTTTTCCAGATTTTCAATAACCTCTTTTCTTTTCAAAGTAAATTTATCTTGATATTCACAAACTAAATTGTAAAGTTTTGGTTTACAGTCTTTTCCACATATTAGCTTTCCATTTTTACATTGGTCTCTTATTTGCTCTAGTTCTTTATCATCCCTAATAAAGAAAGTTTCAAACCAATTAAATACGGTACATTTTTCAGGAACTCCACCCAGTTCTCTCTGTTCTTTTAATGTATCTCTTCCACCAGTCAATGCACTCATAATTTTCTTTTTTATCGTTTTTTTATCGTCTCTTATGTATACACAAGTTTCTGGAACTGATGATGACATTGGACCCCCTGTGAGTCCTTTCAAGTATTTCACATAAATGGAGGCGGGAGCTGTAATTTTCCTTCTCCCAGCGATATCTCTAGTTAGTCTCATATATACATCTTGATCTAAACCTATAGGTACAACTACAGGAAGATTGTAGTCAACACTAGGTTGAAGGATATGAGCTGCTTGCACACAAGAATAGAAAACAGTTCCTGCATTTTCTTCACCAGAAAAACCTAATGCAGCTTTAATTGAATTATAAGTAAGGTTAACTGAAAAATCAAGTGCTAATCGGTATATTCTGGGTGTTTCACTTGATAAATAACAATGAACATTATCTGGTTTGAAGCCTAACGCAAAAATATCTATTGCATTCTCGATTGCTAATTTATATGTTTCATCATCCAATGTTTTTAACTTTCTAAAAACGTATTTTTCATCATCTGATAAAGGCATAAAAAACTTACATCCGAACTTTTTCTGTAGTTCTAATATCAATTCAAAAACAATCAAATGACCAATGTGCAGATCATTTGAAGGTCCTCGACCACTTATTATTGCCCAATCAAGACCATTTTTTGCTCGTTCAAGAATTTTATTAAAGTCTCGATGTGCAATAACAATTTTCCTTCTGAAAAAGAAAATATCTTGTTCTATCTCCGATTGAAGTTTGTCTATATCTTCAATCCCAAATTCTCGCATAATGTTTTCGTAATCAGTTCTTTTTTTAATATCATAGTTACTATTCTGTTTCACATCTATCACCAAAAAACGTCACTAAAAAACTTTGTTTTTCCATATAACGAGATGGATCACTATTCACTGCAAAAGTAAGAAAAACTATCTTTAAAGTAATTGCCAACCCAAGTGACCACTCTCATCGTTAGGTGGTTATAATTATTTAAAAAGTTTATCCAAAATTTTCCAATTTTGTATACTCTACCTACGTTGGTAACAAATAAATAGAAAGTGGGTTACGAGGGTAAATGATGAATTATGAACAAACCCGAACGTAACCTAGAGAGACTAAGAAAGATTGTGGTTAAAAAAGCTTTGGAAGGAGAAAAGAGAAGATAAAAAAGGTAGCTCACGACTATATGGTGAGTAGGAAGTTTGTGTATAAATGGTTAAAGAGGTTCAGAGAGAACCCTGAAGGAGAATGGTGGAAGGATAGATCTTCCAGACCAAAAACTATACACAGGAAAGTAGATGAGGAGTTAAAAGAGAGGATAAGGGAGTTAAGAATAAAACAAGGAATGAATGTGGAGAAGATAGCTTATCTGTTGAAGAAAGAAGGAAGAGGATTATCGCGAAATACAGTAATTAAAGTAATAGGAGAGCTTGGTCTTCCTCTGTGGAGTAATAGGAAAAAGAGGAAGAGACCTCGATACAAGAGATTTGAGCGAGAAAAACCTAACGAACTCTGGCAGATAGATGTGAAAGGACCATTCTGGGTAGAAGAACAAGGATAGACAACATCTCCACCTCATAACTCTCATAGATGATCACTCACGATTCTGTCTAGGAGCTAAACTTCACCCTTTTGCACCGAAAAAAGAGCAGATAATAAGTTTGCTAGAAGAAGCAATAGAAAAATATGGTCGCCCCGAGTCTATACTCACGGACAATGGAGCCCTCTTCTCTTCTGTTAGAGGAGGAACAAGTACCTTCTCCCGTTGGTGTCAAACAGAGGGAATAAAACACATCAGAGCTAGAGTTTTTCACCCTGAAACATGCGGAAAAGTAGAAAGACTACATGGAACCATCATCCGTGAGATGGAAAGATTAGGTCTAAAATACTGCAACTCCGACCTCTCTTACTATCGCTCGTACTACAATTTTAGTCGTCCTCACCAGTCTCTTAACCTCCTTACTCCTGGAGAAAGATTTATGAATCACCCTTACGTTTCTCTAGTGCCCAAAAGTGTAACCCATGTCTATTGAGTGAACACAAAATTTTCCAATTTAATAAAAGAAGTATTTTAGTACAGAATTAAAAAGAATATTTTTGAATATAAAAAAAATGTAAACATATGAATAATTGGATTGAGTTTTATCTTTCATCACTCAGAGAACTTAAGCCTAGAAATCCCAATCAAAGCCATATTTTAATCGGTTTTAATGTTAATTTAGATAAAATAATAAAAATCACTCCAATTAATTTTTCCAACTATTTTTCTAAATTTCAAGATTTTGAAAATAACAATAGTTTTTCCCTAAAAGAAAAAATAATAGAAACAGAGGAGAATTTCTTTAAATTTCTTATCGATGCCATTAAAAGAGGAAAGGCTGAAGAATACCTCATAAACGAAAAAATTCAGGAATGGATTGAATCAAATTTCTCTCTTGAGAAAACATGTATTGGAGGACAAGCTGCAATCATCGCAAATATATTAAGTGACTTTGGTTACACCAACATAATTTTAAGTTTACCAGTAAAAGATAAACGCTTTAAACATCTACTTAATGAAGAAATAAGAATTCCAATCAAAAAGAATAATGAAGTAGAATTATTACCAATAAAAAAAATACCCTTCAAAAGAAAATACAACATAGAGCACTATATCTTTGAATTCAATTCAGGGAAGTACTCTATAGGAAATAAGCGTATAGTTTGCACTAGAAACAACAGATTTATAGCTTCTGCAGACACGATAAATTCAAAAATGATAATAGATGATGCTTTTGTAGAATGGAGCAGAAAAAATGCAAGATCAATTACAGTTGCAATATTATCTGGTTTTCATTTACTACGAAGTGAGATCTTAAAAGAAAAAGAGAAAAATAACTTAAACAGTACAATTGAACTAATAGAACAATTGAAGAAAAACAATAAACAGATAAAAATTCACATAGAGCTAGCTTCATTTAATAATATAGAAAGTTTAAGTTTTGTAATCGAAAAACTATTTCCAACTATTGACTCCATTGGGTTAAATGAACAAGAACTAATCATGGTTGCAAGAATTTTTGACACTGAACTTTCTTCAAAAATGCGAAACGGAACAATAATTGACTATTGTAATGGTTTATTTGAGATATTTAGAAGATTTTCAAACTTAAGGATTCATTTTCATTTCTTAGGTTACTATCTCATCCTCTCAAAACCAATTTCAGAAGAAAAAATTATGACTAGGCGTTCTTCTCTAATTAAAGCAGCAATTAAAGCCTATCAAAAAGTATCACTATCTTCAAATATATTATATATCAAAGAAAATATAAAAAATCTTATCTCACGTAAAGGAATAGATGAAATAAGAACATTAGAAGAGTACTTGGTTAAGAAGTATAAGGTTGAAGGATCACTTTCTTTTGATGGGTATTTAAGATCCGAAAAATTTACTATTGTTGCTATACCAACTTTAATAGAAAAAAAACCTACACATCTTGTAGGATTGGGGGACACTATTTCTTCTGTGTCATTTATTGAAGATTATATTGACTAACTTAGTAATAACATTTAAGCTTGAATAAAAATTTAGAAAAATTTTTGCTCTTATATATGCTATGAAGGTAGTATTAATGATATGAGTTCCAGAATAAGTACTCATGATAATGTAATTGAATTATATCATAAAAAAAATTTGCAATTACGAGTTGAAATTTTTAAAATTAAAAATTTTAATGCAGAAAACAAGCACTTGATAAACGAGTTGACATCTAGAAAACAAACTTACAGTCTTTATATCTCAAAACAAGAAATTCTTTTGTTTATATATTATTTCAAAGATGAATTGGTAAGAATTGATTCTAAAGACGTATCTAATAACAGTTTTTTAGTTAGCTATGTAGATATAATAAATGAAACCAATAGTTATTTTCCAGTACAAAAAATTAGAAAAATAAAAGAAAAGAACGATATAATACAAATTACTTACGATAATAAAGAAAAAGAATTCTATAGAATATATGTATGCCAATTAAGAAAAGGAGAACAACTTCTAGAAAAAGATATTGCTAAGTATTTCAGTGATATAGCAAAGTTAGGTTTTTTTGACATTGTAATATCACAAAAATTTGATAACAAGGAAGGAAAGAATAGTGAAAATTGGGGAATATTTCTAATTACAAAAAATAAAAATGAAAAAGAACTTGAAATAAAGCATAAGCATTTTATGAATTTAATTAATCGCAAAATAAAATTATTTAATATAAATTTTGTAAAGGCAACAAAAAAAGATATTGAGTGGAATAGAACTAAATTCCAGTTTTTATTACCATGGATAAGACACTCTGGGAATCTGGCATTTACATTAGATTTTAATTTATTTTTTAATAACTTCAACACTACAGCTAGACTAAACTTAAAAGAAAAACATGAAAACTTAAAAGGAAAAAAAGAGAAAATTAATTCAACTTATAATCCTGACAAAAAGCCATTACCTTCAGTAAAAGAAATAAACTACAACATAGGTAGATCAAATAAAGATTTTAAACTAAAAAAAGATGAAATTATGTCTCAAATTGAAGAACCGATGATTATTCAAACAATTCCAAAGACAACTGAAGTCTCAAAAAAATCAAATAAGGTTCAAATAAGAAAAACAGTTTCTGGAATTTTCAAAACAATTGGTTTCAAAGAAAGTTTAATTTTTAATAATAAGTTTGATATCGTACTAAGACGAGGGACATCTTACATTTTTGTTATTATCTCTACAGATACATTTCTATCTCACAACGCTTATGAACTTATTGAAGAATTATCAAGCATTGCTGGTTTAAGGAACAACTTTTTAGCGTTGGTTATTGCACCAGTTTTTGAACGACAAGCGGAGAAAATATTACGAGATTATAATATTATAATGGTCAATAAGTTAGAAAGTATGGATGAAGAAACGTTAAAGAAAGTATTACACGAAAGATCTAGTGAATTATACTCATTTCTACCTGTTGCATAAGAGTATTAAAATCACATCTATTGAAAACTAGATTTCAAATATTTTTCTTAAAAAAACTTATTTTGGCGGGCCAGGCAGGATTTGAACCTACGATAGCCTGCTCCGGAGGCAGGTGCCTTATCCACTAGACTACTGGCCCAAGATTAATTAAAGTAGAATTGAAAAAGTTGTCATTTTCGGACAAATAACTCGTTTTTATAAAGTAAATTCGGTTCTTGGAAAAGAATAAAGGTTAAAATTTCTAACTAATCATATTCTCTCCAAGTGTGACCACATTCCACGCACCGGAAAAACCGAGTTGGAGATTCATCTGCACTTCTAGTCTGTCGTTGCCAATAGGTAACCCTCTGCTTCTTTTCACATTTTGGACAGTATAATTCTCTTGTAGGCAAGGTTTCATCAATCGCAGACTCGTCAATAACCTCCGACTTTAATAACTCTCTTTCTATATCATGGTTAATTTCCTCTGTAAATGAATTATCTTGGGCATCACTAATTTCCTTTGTATAACCGCATTTTGTACAAATTAATTTACTACTTTCTGGTATCAATAATTTTCCACACTTAGGACAAAATTCCAATAGTATCACCTATACGCCTTGAATGATACTAAAATTATTGTTTCAAAAATATTTCTTTTAAAGTAAAAAATTGGAAAAAAATTATGATTTCAGACAAACATTCCTTTATCTGAATCATCCTTTTCAGCCTGAGGTTTGTTAGCTTTCAGCAGACTCTGAATTTCTTTTTCAATTTTTTCAGCTTGCTCAATTAGTGCAGAAATATCTACAGTAATACCAACCATCTTTTCTATCTCTTTAATTGCAATACTTGCTGCAATTGGGTCGGGCCTTGATCTTTCTGCGTAAGGTAATAAAGCCATAGCTGGAAAATCATGTAATTCAGAAAAGAGCATTACATAGGCTAAAGGCCCAGTTACATAGAGACCCTCATCTAAAGTTGGAATTGAAATAGACTTCTCAAGTTTAATAAAAGCTTGAGTATATATCGCTTTTAGCTGGTTATCATCTTTAAGTCTGTTGTCTAAGCCACCAACCAATATTGCTTGTTTAAAACCAGTATCAATACACCATTTTACTAATGTTTTTGTAAATTTTAAGTGCTCACTTTTTATTGGTTCAAAAATAGGTAATACAATGACTAGATTATCCTTTCGGTATATTTCAAAGGGAAAAGTAATGCGTTCATTTTTTATAGTTATAAATTGAGGTATATTTTCTGTAATTATAAAACCTATTCTCTTAGCTTCTATCTTTTCAACAATGTGACTAACAGATATATAACCACACTCACCAATCCCATGCCAACCATTCAATAATGTACAACCTTTAAAATCCTCTTTTTCTTTAAATACAAAACTAATTTCTCCGTAGTTTTTTGTAAAAACCATATTTTTCCACCAATAAGATTAAATAGAAAAGAAAAATGAAGAAGGTTATTTCCTTCCTTTCTTTCGACCACTTCGTTTAGCAGCTATCAAACCAACTTTCTTTCCTGGTTGAGAATGTCTAGATACTGTTGTAGATCTTGGTGGACCTTGATGTGAGCCACCACCATGTGGATGACTGACAGCATTCATGGCAACACCTCGAACACGTGGGTAATAATGGCCTTTTGCTTTCATTGCATGATATTTATTTCCTGCTTTAACAAAAGGTTTCTCTGTTCGACCTCCACCAGCAACAATACCAATAGTTGCTCTACATTTTTGTGGAATCTCTTTTATTTCACCGCTAGGTAACTGAACTTTGACTTTGCCTTTATCTCTGCCAAGGATTAAAGCATAGCCACCACTTGAACGAATAATTCGACCACCATCACCTGGAGTAAGTTCGATATTAAATACAGGAGTTCCATCGGGTATAAATTGTAAAGGAAGGGTATTGTTAATTTGTATAGAAGCTGCTGCCCCATACTCTATCTGTTGACCTACTCTAACACCTTCAGAAACTAAACTAACCTTTTTGAGTTCATCCTCAAAAAGAATTCTTGCGATAGGAGCTCCTCTTCCAGGATCATGGATAATATCTTTAACTACACCAGTAATTTTCCCGGAGTATTCTATTTTAGAGAGTTTTCTATATTTTACACTCCCTTTTCTTTTATGAGAAGCGGCACGAAATTGTGATGTTCCTCTTCCGCGTCTTTGGACTAAAATTTTCTTACCCATTTTTTCACCACCTTAGAATAGACCCATCTTCGAAGCAATATCAGCAGCATCATCAAATTCACTCAATTTTACATAGGCTTTTTTCGTACCTCGTGGGGTAATTAAAGTATTAACTTTTTCTACTTTAACATTATACAATTTTTCTATTGCTTCCTTGATTTGATGCTTTGTTGCTCTACGATCAACTAGGACGACGAGTTTATTTTCTCTTTCAATTAACTCGAAATCTTTCTCGCTAATTAAAGGTTTTTTAATTATATTGTACAAATCCATTATCCTCACCTGTATTTTTCATTCAAATATGCAACAGCTTTTTCAGTCCATATTGTTAGTCGACCTGGATCAGCTCCTGGAGCAAGTAACTCTGTTCGTAATTTATCAACTGGTTGCACATCAACTCCTAAAACATTTCTAGCAGCTTTTAGTATGGGACTATCGTCATTACCTACAACAATTAATGGGCCAACAGGCGTTTTATATCTTCGTCCACGCATTTTTCCTTTTCCAGGGCGGATACGACGACCATTTTTAACTCGTTCTAGATCTGCCCCAACGCCTAAATTTTTCAACAATTTAATTGCATCCTTTGTTTTTGATATGTCTTCTGCTTTTGACTCTACGATTATTGGAAACTCAACAGAATCATTGAAGCGATGTCCTCTTTCTCGTACTGCATCTTTTAATGCTGTAAAAGCAATCGACGATTTCAAAGCAAGAAGATGCTCTTTTTTGTTGATTTTCTCAATAATGTTTTTAGCACTTTTTGGAGGATGCGCTTTGTGTCCACCTCTTGCTTGTGGTACAAAAGCTCCACGTTGGGCACTATGGGTTCTCGTTCCTTTTGTTCGAGGTACCCTTGCTGCTCCTCTTCCAGGACCCCAGTTTTCTACAGAAACTAGTCTACCAGCTAAGGGACTAACTCCTTTTGGTTGCCTGTTCCAACTTTGTTCTGCAAGGACAGCACGTTTAATTACATCTTTCCTTAATGGAGTTTTAAAAACAACAGGTAGTTCCATTTCGACATTTGTCTTTGTACCATTTACTGACATAATAATAGCTTTCATTCATTTCACCCTTGTTGACTTTTCCTTGATATATAAGTTATCTGTGGCTCTTTTTCTTGCTGCGGAGTTTTTCTCATGGGTTTTCTCAAAAATACTGTACGCTTTTTGCTTCCAGGAATTGAACCTTTAACTAAAACGTAGTTATTTTTTACCAGCCCATAATTTACAAATCCGCCATCAGGAATAATTTCTTTACCATCAGAACCTATTTGCATAATTCTTTTGTTGTATTCTGTACGAGTATGAAAACCCATTTGACCATGTCGGGGAACAGTCCACATTGTTCGTGCTGGGTGCCAGGGGCCTATTGAACCAACACCACGTTTTGTTCCTTTAGATTTGTGTTGTAGTATTTTGATTCCATGTCTTTTAACAGGTCCTTGGAAACCTTTTCCTTTTGTAACAGCAATTACATCGGCAAACTCTCCAGCTTTGAACACATCACGTATCATTACTTCCTTGCCTAATAGAGATAATCCATATTCGAATCCTTCAGAGGGACTATTACAACCGATTTTTATTTCGGCAATAGAGGGGGTTTTTGTACCTATCCCAGTCAAGTATGGTTGTGTATGTACAATGGCTCTGATCTCCACCATTTCGGGGAGCTTTTCTTCAAAGTTCTTTTTTGCTTTCTCAAAATCGTATTTTTTAGGGGTTTTAACACGCCGACGTAATTCTTCCTTATATTCAGAAGAGAAGAGATCAGCTGAAATACTAAGACCATATGGAGTCTTAGCGTAGCCGCGGAGACCATAAACAACAATTGGTGGGGTCTCAATAACAGTGCAAGCTACTGTTACCTCGCGGTTCGCCAGATGACTTTGCCGGCGATCCTCTATATACGATAGTTGGCTCATTCCCGCTTTGATACCTAAGAAACCAAGCAACTTTGGCTGCCCGTTATATTCTGGCCAAGCTCTTGGTTTAGGAGTAAGCCTTGCGGCCCTATTCCTTCTGTATCCAAGCGATGAGCGACGAGGTGCATGGCTTGTTCTACTTCCCATGTTATCTCACATCTTTATTTTTATTTTTTATACCATAAAACCAGTTTGTTATTTTTAATGTACAAACTGGTATCTTATGCTTGTATTCCGAAAATCATTTTGCTCATATAAAGATGTTGTTTTGCGTTTTTTATAATACAGCTAGAAAACTAGACTTTACTAAAATAACGTTTTAAAGGACTTCCACAATCTGGACAATGAACCAGTTTTTTTGTGAATTTAGCTCCACACACAGTACATTTCCAGAAATACTTTTTCTTTTTTGTAATTTTAAAGAAAGAAGATTCTACTCTAATATTAAATATCTTACATAAATTTTGAATAGCATTATCATCTGAAATGATAGTGAACTCTGGGTTTTCTATTGCAAGAGCTATAATAGTAAGATCATAACTCGATAATCGTCCATATTCACCAGCTTGCTTAGCTAGATTAACTGCTTTAGAAAAGGAAGAAGATGAAGGGATGAGAAAAAGAATGTTTTGTTTATTCTCAAGAAGACTTAAAACTAAATTGCTTTCAAATGATTTTAATTCCTCAGTGATATTAGCGGGAATTATAACAACACAATCGTCTGTTAAGAACCAATCTTTTGCCAAGATTTGGATTACAACCGTAGAGTCTAGTATTAATTTTTTTGGAAAATTTTTAGGTAAATGTCGCTCTTGAACCAATTAATTCACCGAATACGTTCCAACAACTTATTTCGAACACGTTTTATATAATTATCAGAGAATCTAATAAATCTAATTTTTTCTCCAGATTTGTAAATCTTTACATGTTCATTGTATCCTAACGTGTAGTGAGCCTGTCCATCAACAACAACGATGCCTGTTCTGAATTTAGCCTCGTTAGTAACTGTTACTACCGTATCAGTTGAAAAAACAATAGGAGAAACATTTACAATAAAGGGACAGATTGGAACAAGGCAAAAAGCTTCTACATTAGGCATAATCAAAGGTCCTCCAGCTGACCTTGCATATGCGCTAGAACCTGCACTTGTAGAAACGATTACACCATCACCTTCAATAACATAAAATAATTTGTCATTAATTTCAACCTTTAACCTCATAATGTTTCCATGATTCTTTGGAACAATAGTTATATCATTAACTGCTGAAATAGGGGGATAAGACTCTGATGAGACAGCTACTGTTGAAAACTCTTCTATTATAAATTCATCATTCAATATTTTATTGATTGCCCAATCTAACTTTTGTGGAATTATCTCAGTAAGAAAACCTACACGACCACAATTAACTCCCAAAATAGGAGATTCTTTCCATTGAGTAAAAGTTTTCAGGATTGTCCCATCTCCTCCAAAAACAATGACTAGATCGGGTTGTTGTCCTTGTATAATGAAATCAGATTTCCGTAAATTTTTAGCTAAAACTTGACTTAGAGCAACCTTATAACCCTTTTCTAATAACATAGAAAGCGCTTCTGATGCAGAAATCAAAGCACTTTCTTTTTCTGATGAAACTAGAAGTATTAAAGAATCTTTTGTCAGCAATGCCCTTCTGTTGTAGTATTTTGATTCCATGTCTTTTAACAGGTCCTTGGAAACCTTTTCCTTTTGTAACAGCAATTACATCGGCAAACTCTCCAGCTTTGAACACATCACGTATCATTACTTCCTTGCCTAATAGAGATAATCCATATTCGAATCCTTCAGAGGGACTATTACAACCGATTTTTATTTCGGCAATAGAGGGGGTTTTTGTACCTATCCCAGTCAAGTATGGTTGTGTATGTACAATGGCTCTGATCTCCACCATTTCGGGGAGCTTTTCTTCAAAGTTCTTTTTTGCTTTCTCAAAATCGTATTTTTTAGGGGTTTTAACACGCCGACGTAATTCTTCCTTATATTCAGAAGAGAAGAGATCAGCTGAAATACTAAGACCATATGGAGTCTTAGCGTAGCCGCGGAGACCATAAACAACAATTGGTGGGGTCTCAATAACAGTGCAAGCTACTGTTACCTCGCGGTTCGCCAGATGACTTTGCCGGCGATCCTCTATATACGATAGTTGGCTCATTCCCGCTTTGATACCTAAGAAACCAAGCAACTTTGGCTGCCCGTTATATTCTGGCCAAGCTCTTGGTTTAGGAGTAAGCCTTGCGGCCCTATTCCTTCTGTATCCAAGCGATGAGCGACGAGGTGCATGGCTTGTTCTACTTCCCATGTTATCTCACATCTTTATTTTTATTTTTTATACCATAAAACCAGTTTGTTATTTTTAATGTACAAACTGGTATCTTATGCTTGTATTCCGAAAATCATTTTGCTCATATAAAGATGTTGTTTTGCGTTTTTTATAATACAGCTAGAAAACTAGACTTTACTAAAATAACGTTTTAAAGGACTTCCACAATCTGGACAATGAACCAGTTTTTTTGTGAATTTAGCTCCACACACAGTACATTTCCAGAAATACTTTTTCTTTTTTGTAATTTTAAAGAAAGAAGATTCTACTCTAATATTAAATATCTTACATAAATTTTGAATAGCATTATCATCTGAAATGATAGTGAACTCTGGGTTTTCTATTGCAAGAGCTATAATAGTAAGATCATAACTCGATAATCGTCCATATTCACCAGCTTGCTTAGCTAGATTAACTGCTTTAGAAAAGGAAGAAGATGAAGGGATGAGAAAAAGAATGTTTTGTTTATTCTCAAGAAGACTTAAAACTAAATTGCTTTCAAATGATTTTAATTCCTCAGTGATATTAGCGGGAATTATAACAACACAATCGTCTGTTAAGAACCAATCTTTTGCCAAGATTTGGATTACAACCGTAGAGTCTAGTATTAATTTTTTTGGAAAATTTTTAGGTAAATGTCCTCTTGAACCAATTAATTCACCGAATACGTTCCAACAACTTATTTCGAACACGTTTTATATAATTATCAGAGAATCTAATAAATCTAATTTTTTCTCCAGATTTGTAAATCTTTACATGTTCATTGTATCCTAACGTGTAGTGAGCCTGTCCATCAACAACAACGATGCCTGTTCTGAATTTAGCCTCGTTAGTAACTGTTACTACCGTATCAGTTGAAAAAACAATAGGAGAAACATTTACAATAAAGGGACAGATTGGAACAAGGCAAAAAGCTTCTACATTAGGCATAATCAAAGGTCCTCCAGCTGACCTTGCATATGCGCTAGAACCTGCACTTGTAGAAACGATTACACCATCACCTTCAATAACATAAAATAATTTGTCATTAATTTCAACCTTTAACCTCATAATGTTTCCATGATTCTTTGGAACAATAGTTATATCATTAACTGCTGAAATAGGGGGATAAGACTCTGATGAGACAGCTACTGTTGAAAACTCTTCTATTATAAATTCATCATTCAATATTTTATTGATTGCCCAATCTAACTTTTGTGGAATTATCTCAGTAAGAAAACCTACACGACCACAATTAACTCCCAAAATAGGAGATTCTTTCCATTGAGTAAAAGTTTTCAGGATTGTCCCATCTCCTCCAAAAACAATGACTAGATCGGGTTGTTGTCCTTGTATAATGAAATCAGATTTCCGTAAATTTTTAGCTAAAACTTGACTTAGAGCAACCTTATAACCCTTTTCTAATAACATAGAAAGCGCTTCTGATGCAGAAATCAAAGCACTTTCTTTTTCTGATGAAACTAGAAGTATTAAAGAATCTTTTGTCAGCAATGCCCTTCTAAAGAAAATAAGAATTATCTAATAAAAATATTGGGTTGGAAATAAATTATTATAATTAAGTATTAATAAAGCACCTAATCTCAGAAAATTCAAATAAAGTATCCTTTAATTTTTATTGAGTACTATAACAAACTCTTACTATTTATTCAAGACACATAATAATTTTCTTCAACAAGATATAGTTTTAAAAAGTATTAGTACTAAAAAGAATTGATAGAATGCGATATGCAGTAAAAGTTTTTTATTTGGGTGATTATTATTATGGTTACCAAAGACAACCTGATGTACCTACTGTAGAAGGTACAATTATCAATGCACTAAAGAAGGCAGGATACATTACTGATGTAAAAACAAGTAATTTTGCAAGTGCAACACGGACTGACCGTTATGTAAGTGCATTAGGAAATTGTTTCGCTTTTAATACAAAAAAGGATCTAATAATTACCCAATTAAATCATTTTTTACCTCACAATAACAGTATTATTTGTTGGGCAAAAAGCACCGTAGACGAAGATTTTTCTCCAAGGTTTGCAAAACTAAAAAAATATTGGTATTTTCTCTCAAGAGACTACATAAATGAAAAACAGTTATCAATTAATGATATAAAGAAAGTAAGTAAAAAATTCGAGGGAACCCACGATTTTAGATTATTTTCAAAGTTTAATGAAAAAGATACTATACGATCAATTGACAAAATTAATTTAATTGAAAATCAAGATAGTTTAATTTTAGAATTCATCGGTCAATCATTTCTTTGGCAGCAAATTAGAAGAATTGTATCCTACATTTTATCATTTCCTTTTCTACCAGAACAGTTTCAAGACACAGAGGAATTATTAGGGGAAAATAGCATAAATCACCTTCCCCTTAAACCAGCAAGTCCACACCACCTTTTATTTGTTGAGCATTATTATGAAAATCTTAATTGGAAAGTAAACCAAACCACATTAAAGAAAATTTTATCATATTCAATGTTTCAATCTTTTGAACTCGATTCAAAACATGCTAGATTCAAAAAGCAATGGTCCTTTTTTAAAGATAGGATCGAAGAAAATTAAAAAAGCAGTTGGCTCATTTTAGCATTTTTTTCACTACTTGAGCGAATAGAGGTTATAGATGAAAAAAGGCAGTTCTCTTTTTAGGTATCTATCGCATTATAACACACATTACTTGAAAGGAAAAATCTTCGTCTACAGCTTCGGTTGAAAAACATTCAAAAACATTCAATCATCTTTTCTGACTCGTTAAATAACTCTATTCATCTGAATGACAAAAACAAGATTAGAAAAATGTATGAACTCAAGCTGATTATTTAACTCAAGCAGTCTTAAGAAAACGACAGAAAAGCAATATTTAAAAAATAAAAAAGAACAAAAATCAAAAACAGAAATAAGAATAAAAAAAAGTGCCCTGATGGTGTAGCGCGGCCAATCATAATGGACTCTCACATGTTGAGGTCCGTGGGCCAAAACAGAAGAATCCATTGACCCGGGTTCAAAAAGATAAATGTTGAGGCATTTATTTTGTAACTCCCGGTCAGGGCACCAATTTCTTTTATATTATAAATTTCATATTATGAATCACATAGTTGTAAATACTGTAGTAAAAAATTAGTCTTTTTTATTAACTGAAAAAATTGTCTAATCTACTCTGCTTTACATTAGTAGAAGATAATACTTTATCAATTGGAGGTTTTTTGAGAACATTATTGCTTTTTATATAAAAATAAATTTGTTTAAAGTGATTTCTATATGTTTCTCGCATAAATGCACTGTTATTTCTTAATATATAAGCTGGATGGAACGTTGAAAAAACAGTAAAACCCTCATTTGTTGTTTTAAATAGCCCAACTTCTTTTGTAACTTTTGCTTTAGGAAAAAAATATTTTAATGCTACGGAGCCAAGCGTCACAATTAGTTTAGGTTGTAAGTATTCTAACTGATGTTTTAGCCATGTACTTGAACAAATATTTATTTCAGTTTGAGATGGGATTCTATTCTTTCCATTTTCTGTAACTGGCCTACACTTTACCACATTTAGAATACTAACTTCTTTTCTTTCTAATCCAATCTCACTTAGCATCGCATCAAGAAGTTTTCCTGATTTTCCAACAAAAGGGTATCCCTCCTTATCCTCATTATATCCAGGAGCTTCACCGATAAAACACAGTTCATTATTAGAGCCATAAATTCCTGGAACGACGTTTTTTCTTGTTTTATAGAGAGAACATAATTTACAAATTTTTATCTTATTTGTAAGGTCTTCGAGATCATTTGAGATTTTCATTAAGTTTAAGAGAAAAAAAGGATTTATTAATATATTTACAGTCATTAAAGAGAGGTCTCTCAATTGAAAGGAATAATAATAGAAGCTGATTACGTTGTAACATGCAATTCAACAGACGAAGTAGTTAAGGATGGTGCTGTATATGTTGAAGGAAATAAAATAAAAGCTGTTGGTAAAAGAGATACAATTGCTAACTATTACCCCTCATCAAGGATAATTTCAGGAAAGAATAAAATACTGCTTCCAGGATTAGTAAATACACATTCCCATTCGGTACAAACGTTGTTAAGAGGTAAAGCTGAAGATCTAAGTTTAATTGATTGGCTCCAAAAAGTAATTTTACCAGGTGAAAGAAGTTTTAGTGCAGATAATGTTTATACATCATGTGCTTTGGGTTTTGCAGAGATGATACGAACAGGTACAACTACATGCAACGATATGCTGACGGCACATCATTCCGAGGAAGGAATAAGGGCAGCGATTGATATTGGAATTAGGGCAAGAATAGGAAAAATGCTTATGGATGTTGACATCAACAATAAAAAAGAAAAACTTGAAAAAACATATGACATAATTGCAGAAGTCACAGACCACATTAAAAAATACCACAATAGTCAAAATGGTAGGATAAAATATTCCTTAAATTTAAGATTTCTTTTGAACAACAGTACTGAATTAATAGCAGAAGTTGTGAAATTACAACAAGAATATAACGACATTCTAATCCATACTCACGCTTCCGAAAATAAAAATGAGAGCAAACTTGTTACACAACAATTTGGAAAATCATACATCCGTGCTCTAAATGAGTTAAATGTTTTAGGAGAAAACACAATTCTAGCTCATGCAATATGGTTAGATGAAGAAGAGTACAAACTGATTAAAGAATCTGGAACAAAAATAAGTCATAACCCAAGTAGTAATAGCAAGTTAGCTTCTGGTATTGCAGATATTTCAAAATTTCAAGAACTTGGCATCATTGTTGGATTAGCTACAGACGGTGCTCCTTGTAACAACAACTTAGATATGTTTAGGGAGATACGTTTGGCATCATTTCTCCAGCGACTAAAATATCTAAATGAAAAAAAATTACCAGCTAAAAGTGTTTTGAAAATGGCAACGATTGAGGGAGCTAAAGCTCTTCATATGGATAAAGAAATTGGTTCAATTGAAATAGGTAAGAAAGCAGATTTAATTCTATTAGATATAAGCGATGTAAATGCAATTCCATTATATGACCCAATAACACATATTGTTTATTCTGCTAGTGGTAAAGATATTGTATTGACTATGATAGACGGAAGAATTGTTTATGAGAATGGTGTTTTTCACACAATAGATATTGAAAAGTTAAAAGATAAGACAGAACAGTACTTAAAAAGTTAAATAGAAAAACACTATTCATGTTTTATTCTTGACAGTTTAGCTAAGAATGCCCCAATTTGTATATTACTTGATGCCCCTTCAGATATTCTGAAATCAACTTCTGCCAGATATTGAGTAATCTCAAGTTTTGATACTTCTGGAATATCAAGTTTTGGTATCTCTTTATATATTTGATAGGTTACATCTGTTCCTGATAAACCATATTCTAACATCAACTCATGTAACTGACTTCTTGCTTGTTGGAACTCTCCGTTTAATGCAAGCAATACCATATTTTTTATCTGATCAGGATCAGCTTGACCAATAGTTTTTCTTACAGTCAACGCTTCAATAGAATGCCCCGATGCTGCTGTAGACTGGAGAATGTTTATTGCTTTCCTTAAGTCTCCTTCTGCTATGTATAGAATAGTCTCGATTCCTTCTTTGTCATAAACAAGATTTTCTTTTTCAGATATGTAAATCAAATATTTTCTTATTTCCTCATCTGATAAGGGTTTAAATCTAAAGATAGCACAACGTGATTGTATTGGTTCAATTATTTTACTGGAGTAGTTGCAAATTAGAGCAAATCTACTAGTCCTAACATATTTTTCCATTGTTCTTCGTAGTGCATGTTGTGCTGCACTTGTTAAATTATCAGCCTCATCTAAGCAAATAATTTTGAATGGTGCATTATATGGTGCAGTTCTTGCAAATTCTTTTATTTGTGTTCTAACAATATCAATTCCTCTATCATCTGATGCATTTAATTCTAGAATATTATGATGATAAGTATCGGGACCAAATAAATCATGTGCCAAAGCTAAAACTGCTGTTGTTTTTCCTGTTCCAGGTGGTCCAGCAAATAAGAGGTGTGGCAGATTACCTTTTTCTACAAATCCTTTTAATCTTACAACTATATCTTGATGTCCCCTAAGATCGTTTAATGATCTTGGTCGATATTTTTCTGTCCACATAATATTGTAATTTACTTTCATTATCTCCATTAAGAAAATAAGATTTGGTTATTTAAATTTAGAGATTAATAAATGAATAATACTAAATGAATGATACGTGGTTATTGGTAGAAGTTCTATTCTATTAAAGATAAATTTTTATTTGTTGGTTTCGATTTTTTCCTTAACTTTATTTATTGTAAATTAGAAAAATAATTATATCTCAATTGCACCAGATATTAATAAATCCCATGCTATTGACCAACGAATAGGATGAGCAACATCAATCCAATGAATATTTTGTTTGCAAGGATAAAGTTGTAACTTGTTCTCTTTTATTAATTGAGGAAATATATCTTTCGATAACGATTTACCCTCAGATTCATGTAAATAATCGATAATTTCTGGCTCGAATATGTATATTCCTGCATCAATATAACCGTTTTGCATGCCTTTGGTAGGTCTCTCTTCATACCTAAGAATTTTAGTTTGCTTACTGTTACTTATCTGAAAAACTCCAAAATCATTAAAAACAGCTTTATCTTTAGTTTTACTATTCATCTTTTGCTGATAATCTAGTAAATTTATCCCAGCGACTGTACCAACGAAATCTTTCTTATTTTGTTTATGAAAGTCAATTAATTCACTAATCCTGATATTAGTTAAGATGTCAGCATTCATAACTAAAAATGTTTCATTAATTAGATTTCGTGCATTATATAAAGCCCCAGCAGTATCTAACATTGATTTTTCAACAACATAATTGAGTGTTATATCTTTCCATTTTTGTCCAAAATACTGCATTATACGATCCCCAAGTTTACCAACAAGAAGGTTAACATCTGTAATTCCATTTTTCATTAATAAATGTAAATTGTACTCTAGAAGTGGCTTATATCCCACTGGAATCATAGCTTTAGGGATTGATTCAGTTAGAGGTTTTAATCTAGCTCCTTCTCCACCAGCAAGAATAAAAGCTTTCACTTTTCTTAACGAAAACTCCTTTTCAATAAGATAGACTAGAAAGTCCTTTATTGAACCGCTTCCTCTTTTTTCTTGCAGGATTTTCCAGACATCAATGGGAAATTCTACTGTGTATTTATGTAATCTTTTTTCTTCCATTCGTACACCTTTAATTCGTTCTAACTAGAGCAACAACATTTATGTGTCTTTTCATAAAAAAGGTATTATTATTTATTACTATCTTCAAGAAACAATAGATTAGCAGTGACTACTCATTCAGTAATAATAATGAATAGCAACTTGATTTTTATACAGAACAGTTGCACACAAATTTTACTTTTAAAAGGCAAAAAACAACATCTGATTATGGATCCAGAGGATGTAAGCTTATCTCAACCACGAATAAATTTGAAAAAGTAGACCAGAGAACATGTTAGAAAAAAACGCGAAAAAATCAAGTTGATGATAGCGAAATAGCTTCTAATACTTCTACTAAATTTATAATAAATTTGTCATTTATGGTATTTGTCCCCAATGTTACTAAAAGAGATTTCTCCTTATTTTTAAAAGCATGCAATTTATCAAAGTTTTGTACTAATATTCCTTTACTGCATAAATATTCAAAAATTGGTTGTGTGTTATGCTCAAATTGCATGAAAATAAAATTAGAATCAGTTCGAAAAGCTTTTACTCCGTTAAGTAGTTTTAGATATTCATAAACTCGTTTTCTTTCTTGCAAAAAAAGCTGGATGAGTTCAACAAATTTATAGGGATTACGCAAGATATTTATGGCCACTAGAATATGAATAGGAGGAATCTCTTCAACCATATATAATTGCTTCATTTTTGTTATTATATTATCGTTTGCTACTAAATAGGCTAAAGAAAAAGCACCAATTCCCCAAGCTTTAGAAAAGTTACGGATGATGTGTAAATTATTGTAGTTATTTACTATGTTTATGAGCGAATATTTACCAAACTCAACATAAGATTCATCAACAATAATAGGAATATCAAGTTCATTAATCATGGATAACATACGAACTTCAGAAAATTGGTTTCCTGTTGGATAATGTGGAGACGAAATTAAAATTGCTTTAACCTCTTCTGAAGAAGCTATTTCTATAATAGCATCAGTATTTAATTTATAATCATCCGACAAATCTACAGAAATTTGTTTTAACATGAGTTTTTTTATTATCCTTGAAAAAATATCTTTTTCTGGATTAAGAATTATTACTTTATCATTTTTTTTAGTATAAAAACGCAGTAATTTTTCAATTAGTGTGATATGTGAAATACCAGGATAAATGCATTTTTTAGCTACATTTGTAAAGCGACTTATTTCCTCAATGAAAGAAGAATAATCTATAGGATACCTATCACGAGGATCAATTCTTTTTATTTCATTTATTGCTAGATTCCGAATGAGTTTGGGAGGTATAAATAAATTATCACCAGCACTAAGATCAATGATTTGATCTATAGGGATATTATATTTTGATGCAATTTGTTTCTTTTTCATCAATCGATTGATACCATATAAAGTTGAAGAAACGTTATTCTTCATGATTGAATTTTTTGCCCAAATTTTATAAAGTTTAAGGAAGAGAGGAAATGTTTAGGTTTAAGCAGAAAAAAGAACAGCTTAAATGAGGAAATAGAAAAAAACAAAGAATAGACATAAAAACAATAAGACTAGCTTTACTCTCCATTATAAAAAACAAAAATATTCCAAGTGAAAAAAAGCAACCTTTGTTTCTGGTTTTCGTAACCAAGGAGAGCTCAACCGTCTCCTCTGGCAACGTGAATGACAGTGCTTCTTATCTGAACTCACCCAAGAGTAAAATTGGTTGTGCAACTGTTTTGTACAAAAATTAAGTTGATTGGAAATCTTTTAAAAATGAAATTATGAAAGAAAAATTAATGCTAGAAATTAATGAATTTCAACAACTTATGAAAGACGTTTACTTAAAAAGAGATCAACAACAAGGGCTTGAAAGAACATTTATTCATCTAATTGAAGAAATAGGAGAACTAGCTGAATGCCTTAACTCAAGGGACAAAAAAATAATTCAAAGCGAAATTGCAGATATTATTGCTTGGATATTTAGCATTGCAAACCTATTAGAAATAGATGTGGAATCATCCTTATTAAATAAATATCCTAATCAATGTCCAAGATGTAAAAGCAATCCTTGTATATGCAAGTGAGTGAATTAATTTTTTTATTATCGCACTTCAATACGTTTCTTTTCAACTGCCTTTATTAATTCACGAGCAAAAGTTTGAAATGCCTCTTCTACCTTTTCTCCAGTTTTAGCACTAGTTATGAAGAATGAATCTGTAGGTAAATCAAGTTCTTTTACTATATTAAGTGCTTCCTCTTCATCAACAGCAATTTGATCTTTTAGATCGGCTTTATTACCAATAACAAAAAATATTACGTCATCCTCTACCCCATTTAATCCACGTTTCCATTCACGTATAGATTCTAACGTGTTAGGCCTTGTCAGATCAAAAACAAGAAAGCACCCTTTTGACCCACGATAAAACTTCTCTCTAACAGAAGAAAACCTTTCTTGACCCCCAATATCTGAAATCAAAAATAATACCTCGTCCTCCCCCACAAATAATTGTTTACTTAAAATGTCTACCCCAATAGTGATCATATACGATGATTCAAATCGATTATGGACATATCTTGAAATTAATGAACTTTTGCCTACTCCGGGATCTCCAAGTAAGACAATTTTAAATATGTATTTTTTTCCCTGAGATTTATTTAGAGTCATTTTTGAACCCTTTATTGCACCTTATCTTCTTTAATATTTACAGCTTTTTATGTTTTTTTACTCATTCAATTAATTTTTTTCAATGTGTTAAAATTTTATAGAAGTAAAATTAAGGAATAATAATTAAATTATTAAACAGTATTATCCCAAATGTTGAATAATTGTTTTAATGAGTGAGCTCTAATATTTTGATCTTGATATTGAAATATTCGAATTCTACCAAAAGTTTTTTCTTTTACTAAACCAATTCTTACCAGATATTCTAAATGATTAACTACAACTCCATGATTTAACTTCACTTGTTTAGATATTGCAGATATGTTAATTTCTCCTTTCTCAGCCAAAAGTTTCAAGATTTTTACTCTCCCACGAGAAGATAAGACCTCATCTATTGGTGGAGAACTCGTAGATTTAATACTCTGATTATTTATTTTAGCCAACCTCCTTTTTTTGACTTACTTCACCTTTGCTCTTTGTTAAAGATTTCAATATAACATCTTCAATAAATGCCAAAGGAGCATCAGGAACACTGATAAGTGTTGTTTTTCCTTTCATTCCTTTTCCTGAAAGTTTGCAGTTAATAATATCTTGTTTTGAAAGTTCATTCAAATAAGACCAAAACTGAGTATGCTTTCTGGGGTGTTCGCCATACTCTTCGCAGAGCAAGCGATATGTACTTATAGCATCGCTTGTTGAAATATATGCATTTTTTGTATGTTTAAGTTTTCGCAAGATAGACAACAATGTCAGTTTCTCGTGAATGGAAAGAACTAACACAACCTCCTTACGTAACTCTGGATGAATTAACGACTTTGCTTTTCTTACATGATCAGGATAAACAACAGGAGAGTTGTCGTTATCACAACAATGTCCAGCACCCCAAAGTAGTTCAATGGCATATCGAGCATCACCAGTTTTACTTGCAATATCAGCAATAAGCCTTATTGCATCATCTGTAACTGTTTCTTTATAAAAAGCCAGTTCAGCTCTTGATCTAACAATATCAATTAAATCAGATTCAGAATATCTGTCCAACGATATGTGATTAGAGTGAAAACTACTTTGTGTACTTGTGTCAAGTAGTTTCAAGAAATTAGTATTTTTTGCGATAAAAATGTAGGAAACATATTGATCTTGTGATATTTCTCCAATTCTTAATAGAGAATATAAGATATCAGTTCCAGTACGTGTGACTAAGTAATCAATTTCATCAAGAACTATCAGCAGCTTATATTTATTCTGCTGTAAATGCTTCACAAAAAAATGCTGTAATTCTTCAACAGAATAACCTCTTTGCGGGATATTTTTGTTCAGTTTTTGTAGAAGGACATTAAATATCAAATAAGGACTTTTATAAATACGGCAATTTATATATATAAAGTGAAAATTTTTAATTTTAACTACATTTTCTAAAATTTGACCAAATCTTTTCGCAAGTGTGGTTTTGCCAGAACCTGTTGGGCCAGTAATAGTTGCATAACGGCTAAAATTAAGATAATTATTTGTTAAATGTTTATATTGCTTTGCCAAGAGTCTTAGCTCTTCTTCACGATGGGGGAGTAAAGGTGGAATAAAGGAAATTGATAAATAACCTTCATTTTTAATCACGGAAGGTTTTTCAGCTAATAATTTAAAATAATCTTCATCAGATGAATACATTTTGCTTTCTATAAATATAAATATGAACATAGTATTTATAGTTGATACAGACACCTTATTGAAAGTGAAAAAATCAATTTTCAATAGAGTAAAAAAATACCGTTTATAAGAATGGAAGACATAAAATGTAATTTCCTAAAATAAAAAGATGGCAAAAATGATAAGAGAGAAAATATTTGAAGCTAAAAAGATATAACAATTTGATTAATATGAGTCAAGATTGTATTTTCTGTAAAATAGTTAGTGGTCAAATACCTACTTATACATTATTTGAAGACGAAAAAGTAATTGTAGTTTTAGATGCATATCCAGTTTCTTTTGGGCATGCTCTATTTATACCAAAAAAGCATTACAAAACAATTGATGATGTCCCAGAAGAAGAGATTGATTTTCTTAAGAAATTACCTAATATAGTCAAACGAATAAGAGAAATAACAAATGCAACAGGAATAAACATATGGCAAAACAACGGAAAAGATGCAGGACAAACTATTCCACACGTCCATTTCCATATTGTACCAAGGTACACAAATGACAACCTATTTGAGTTCCCAGCACAGAAACAACTAGAAGAAAATGAAGCGCGTGATATAGTTGAGAAATTTAAGCAAAGTGATGTATAAAAAATAGAAAAAACTGTATTTAAAAACTAAAAAAATAGTTTAAACATCAGTAAGTTTTGTACATTTTTGTGATAAGCGTTGAACTTGCCAGTATTTTATTCCTTAAAGAAACAATATCATAGTTCAATGCTTAAACTTTTTCTCTTCTTATAAAATTTGATACCAATAAAACTAATAGCTGAAATAGTAAGAGATCCTATAGCAAGAGGAATAAAGATAACTGTATTGTTAAAACTATTATTAATACCAATCAGATTAAGCAACAAATAGGTTCCCTCAGCAAGTTCAAGTCCACTAATTTTTACATAGGAGTAAGAGATAACTATTTTGTATGTGTCGGTAATTTCCAGCCCATTTGAATTAGTGATCTTCCAATCGTAGGAACTAAGAGATGTATTAATATTTGAATATAAGAGTATAGATGCATTTTTGTACAAATAGGAAGCATAGATTTTTAGTTGAAATTGGATTTCATTATTAGTGACATAAGACTTAACATTCAATTGTGGACCCTTACAAATAATAACAAATTTATGTGAATATGTAGAACTATTAGCTTTAACTTGCCAATAAAAAGATGTATTATCCCATGTCACTGGAATCATAAATAACCCCGTATCAATATAGGCATTTAGAACAGGAGGAATGCCGTCAACCATAGGTAAAAACCATCTATCATTTTGAGCGCTATATTTGATCCAATAAGAAAATGTTACATTATTACCGAGTAACAACTCATCATCAGTTTTATCAACATCGACTTTCAGAATTTGGTTAATTATTGTAAATGTTTTTATCTTAATAATGGAAGAATATCGCATAATATGCAAAGTTACATTGATAGACAAAATATTAAGAGGAACTAAAATCTTATTTTGGAAGTATCCCATTTCATCAGTGATACCAGATAAAGCACCACCGGAGCCAGATATATTTCCTATATAAAATTTTAAAGGAGCAAAAGCAACAGGAAAACCATCACAAGACACATTCAGATTAATTGAATAATACTTATCATTCAAGGAAAAATAGTCTAGTACGACGTTAAGAGGGCTTTCATATGAAATGAGAGAAATAATCTTAACAACTGATGCATGAAATGTAGAGAAAGCCATTATCTTAACAGTATGATTTCCTAAGCTTAAGTAATACATTGAAACAATAAAATCTACTTCTGTTATATTTGTGAAAGAATATACTTTTGTATCATCGAGAAATACATAAATTGAAGAATTTTCGATTGAAATATTATTTCCCAAGCTATGATAAGAAAGGTTGACAGATGTACTTCCATATTGTGGCAGGGTTAAACTGTCTACAATGGCAATATCTGCCGCGTAGCGCGTTAAACTGATATTACAAGAATAATAAAAAATTGTCGAGTTAAGATTCAGAAAAATTATTGAGTACTCTCCTCTTGGAATAATAGAAGGAAAACGATATTCAAGCATGTTGTTTTGAATATCTAAAATCACCCCCCCACTTACAGGTCCAATCCAAAAAAAGTTTGTTTTAATTGAAAGACTATTGAAAGTGAGATTAAATTCTACATTGAGGGTTTCAAATAGGATAGACGATGTGAGAACAATGCTTTTCACATTGTTTTGGATAGCAAATATTGTTACTAAGCTACTTGTATTACAAATTAACAGTTCATACTGATCAAAGTCTTCAAACTCATTGACAGAGATAAGTGTAACATATTGAGAATTATATTCAACTAGAGACCAATTTAATGGAATACCGATAACAACACCAAAAACTCCAGTGACAATATTATCAATTGAAACATTGAATAAAATTTCATCGGGTGGGACAAGCAATAACTGTCTCTTAGAGAATAGTGATATGTTTCCAATAGCTTGTAAACTAAATTGCCCTTCAACAGTATAAGAAGAATTTAATGAAAAAATAAGATTAACATCTGTTTTTTCTTCAACATGCACTTGAATTGAAAACGAACCCTTTAGATCATCAATGCTATTAACTAAAGATCCATTTAATTTAAGTTCAATTTCTTCAGGAATAGGTTGAGACTCTATTTTAAGATTATCAAAGAAAAATGAACTTTCAGATTGTTCTGGTGATATCACAAAGATACTAAATCCTTCTAGCTGAGAAGGAATATTTGAGGAAAATTCTGATAATATTGCTGATAAATTTAATGACAAACTATTCCAATTATCATCCCACGTTGTATTTCTTACAAATTTAAAAGTATCATAATCACCAGAAGTATCATTTTGACCTACTTGTTCCAATCCGACATTACTGTAAACCCAGTTATATATCGCTACTCTACACGTATCAAAAGTAAAATCGAAAATTACACTGGAGTTTATAACATTTTGAATTGAAGAATTACTATCAAACTTGTAGTCATAAGAGAGAATAATATTTCGACTAAATAATGATAAATCTTTCATATAGGTTGAATATTTTAAAGAAGTAGTATTATTTGCATAAATCTTCCACGAGTAATTACCAGACAATCCATTACTTGTAAGATAGCGTTGTAATTCGATTCCTGTATGAACTGAATCATTAGCGTAAAAACTCTCTGCTGTTTCTGCTCCTGAATTCTGAATTATGTTAGCTTTCAAATCTGAAACATTACCCACAAGAAAAAAATCTCCTTTTTCTGGAAGTGTTATCCCTATTTCTTTATCTGAGAGGTTTAAATAATTTAGATCACTTTTATATCGCCCATTTAATTCGATTTTCGGAGCAAAATTGGATATCGTTTTATTATAATCAACGTTAATATTTTCATCGACAGTTATCGAATTTTTCAAGTAAGTTATTGAAGAGTTAGATGACGATGTTTGTATTAATGGCTCATTTGTCTCAGAGTATACAATTTGTGCTTTAGGAAGAGATGTTTTTGTAAAAACAGAAGAAATAGAATCAGATTCTGTAAGCGCATTTAATAAAGTTGAATTCTGTATATCCAAGAAAGAAAATTGCCCTATTATAATAGTAATCATCAGCACAATTAATAATTGCTTATTAATCGGATTAGATTTTAATTTCATTAATTTTCTAACAAAATGAACATTTATAAACTACGCAATTTTTAGTATAAAAAGCAATATATTAATAAAAAAACTTACTCAGATAAGTAGTCGAATAAAATGAATACAATAAGAAAAGAAGAATATATCGAGATTATTTATGATATCTGTCTAGAAAAAGGTATAGCTAAAGTAAGTGAAATTAAAAAAAGACTCAAGCTGCAAAGTTTGTCATCAGTTACAGAAATGGTCCAAAAATTGCATGAAGAGGGATTAATTAAATACGAGAAATATAAAGGAGTCACTATTACAGAAAAAGGTTTATCTGTTGCCAAACAACTCTTACAAAGACATCAAGCAATAGAAGATTTTTTGCTGTTCTTACAAATAGACAAAAAAATAGCTTTACAAGATGCATGTGCAATTGAGCATGTTATTTCAGAACAATCGATTGAAGCAATTATAAAGTTTGTTTGCTTTCTAAATAAAAAAGAAAATAAAGACATAGAACAAAGAGTTAAACAATTTTTGCTATTATAAACACCATTCACTTTTGAGCAATACAAAAACTAAAGAAAAATTAGAAGAAATAAAATAGAGCAAAAAAATTAGTGATGATTTCTAATGTTTTAACATTTTCCAATCTAATATTACTTTAATGATATAATCTTTTTGCAGGAATAATTAGAGGGTAAGAGTTACAGTTCAGAAAATGTATAAAAAACGTAATATTTTAAGTAGGATATTTAGTCAGACAAATAATAATTTCAGTCACCTCCCCCATATAGACTAAATCATCAATTATAGGAACAAAAACGCTAATTTGAATCAGTTAAACGTAATAAAGATCTTCTAGAATAATAAAAAATAGCTTAATTAATTTTGTTTCGTTACTTCACTTGGGAAAAATGGCAGAACTGTATTGTGATGAATGTAATTCAAGGATTATAGAAGAAACAGGAAGATATGTATGCCCTAATTGTGGCCTAGAATTAGGCGCTGTGTATGAAAGCAGTAACTATCAACTAGGAATGGTGGAAGAACCTTTGAAAAGGAGAAAAACACAATATGCGGCAATAGACAATCAACTTGCAACTGTAAGTTCACTTGGGTCTTCAATAGGTACAATCAAAGAATATTACTTTAAAGACACATATGGGACCGCTTTATCACCATTAAGACAAGAGCAATTTAGGAAATTCAAAAATCTATATCATGTTGCTAGTGCAGTAAAAGGAAAGGAAACTATCCACCGATCTCTTACAATAGTGAATAAAGTCTGTAAGATATTAGATATTCCAGAACAAGTAAATAATAGAGCCATATTTTTATTTAAAAAATACAAAAGAGAATTCACAGAGGAAATTAATAATCACGTTGTTTTATCTGCTATATCACTGTTATTGGCAGTAAGAGAATCAAAAAATACATGCCCAGTACAGTTTAAAGAAATAGTTGAGACATATAGTGAATTGGGACATCGTGTTTCAGGAAAAAAGATCATAAGTTTAATGCAAACACTAAACATAAAGTTACCATCTTCAAGAATTAGAAGAAGTGAAGAGTATATTTCACGAGTTAGTTACTTAATTTGCTCATATCCTGAAATCAAAGAAAGAGTTGAATCAAAGTATAAAATTGAATCATTTGTGTATGAAAAAATATTACAATTAGCTTGTTTTAAGATTCTTGCTGAAATCCCAAATAAGGACAGAGGAAGTAGGAGACCCTACCCTTTTGCTGCAGCAACAGCATATACCGCAGACAAATTATTTGCACGTGAGATGAATACATCATCAGCGTTTACACAGAAACTAGTAGCAAAAGCTACAAATGTAGCAGAGTTCACTGTAAGAGAACATTCAGAGTTAATTTTCAAATATGATTATAAAAACATATTTGAAGAGATATCAAGAAACTTAAGTTCGAATTTTTCTTAACATAGTTTATTTTTTTACTAAATATCTTTCTGAAATTACACACTGAAAACGCATAAATAAAAGAAAAGAAAAATTGTGGTGTTGATAAATAATAATCTAATACTAACTAATGAATATGAAGCAACTGATTGAGTTAGAAGAAGATAAGAATTATGAGAAAGAAATTACGGAAAATTATAAAATAAGAGGCTTTAACGTAAAAATAATAAAATCAAATGATAGACTCTATTATATACCAGAACCAATTTTTGATTTTGACGAATATACCTATTTATTTTCAGAACTAGTAGATATGTTATATAATATGAAAGATCGCTTAAGTGATAGAATCTTAAAGTTAGATGAATTAATAAAAACAGTATCATCTATTATTTTTAGTAGATTAGAAAAAGAAAAATCTATTGTAGAAGATAAAAACATTATAGTGGAACTATTTACATATAAATTAATTAAATTGGATAAATTAATGCCACTTTTCTATGATAACAGAATTAATGAGATATATATAGATAATGCAAAAACAGCAATATATATTGATCATCAACTTTTTGGACGTTGTGAAACTACAATAGTTCTGTCAGAAGAAGAAATGCAAGCTTTAATTGCAAGACTAAAGCTAGAACACCCAATTTCGGTTTCATATAAAAATCCTTCATTAAAAGTAGAACTAGTATCACAATATTTTCATTTAAGAGTAGCAATTGATTTCCCACCATTATCACCAAATGGGCCAACTGTTAATATAAGAAAAATAAAGGCAAATCCACTCACAATTTATGATTTAATCACTCTAGACTCATTTCCCCCAATAATTGGAGCTTACTTCATCGAAGCTGTTAATCAAAGAAAAAATATAACCATAATAGGAGAGCCAAATGCAGGAAAAACAACGCTAGCAAATGCAATTGATTTATACACCCCAAAATTTTGGAGAAAAATTGTAATTGAAGATGCAATAGAATCTATAAATCAAAATAGATTAGGTTATAAACAAACAGTGATACAAGTAGATTCTTTTGATTCAAATAAATCAGATTACAATAAAACGTCAGAGATTTTGAAATTGTTACACAGATCTCCTGACTGGATTTATTTAGGAGAGATACAAACAAAGGAACACACGAAGGCAATGTTTGAAGCTCTAAATGCAGGGCTAAAAGGAATCCAAACAGCACATTCTGATTCATTCGAGAAGTTGATTCGAAGATGGTCAAATTATGGTGTCTCAATGGACGATTTTCTCTCATTAGAAGTTGTAATAGTAATGGAGAGAAAAATAACTAATAATGGAAAAATATTACGAGTAGTTAAAGAGATATTTGAGATAAATGATAAAAACAAAAGCAAAAATCTTACTTTTTATCAAAAAGTATATGAAAAAACGTGGAATATGTCCAAAATTTGCGAAAGTTTACAAAACAATTCAATATTATCAGAAAGATATGAACATATTTTATCGATAGAAAAAGAATTGCAATAATTGAAAATGGGGTATAATTGTTGAATGAATATGTTACTAAAAAATTTGAAAATGAAAAATTATATAATGTTATATCAAGATTTATCGTTGAAACATTATTGGTTAAAATTCAATTCAAAAAAGTAGAAACATCAATTTTTCCTGAGCATGTTAAGAAGTTAGTAACAAGAAGCAATATTGCATTTCTTCTCTCAATATTCATATTAGTAATTCAGCTAGTATTTATTAAATTAAATCTTCTATTGACAATATTTGTTTCAATAATCACATATATTACAATTTTAGAAATATCAGCATTATCAACAGTATCAGCAATTTTAAGGCAAAAAAGTAAATTTGATGAACAGACATTCTTATTTATTAATTCGCTTTCTATGAGTATGACAACGGTTCAATCACTACCTTTTGCTCTTGAAATGACAAATAAATTTGATATTCAAAATTCGAAATTAAGAAATTTTCAGAAGAAATTGATGTTCCAATTAAATTTAAATACAAATGAATCGCAAGTTTTGGAGAATGAAAAAAACTTTTTTGAGCATGAGGGATATCAACAAGCATTTTCAAGAATAGCGAGAAAGGAATCTTTTATTGAATCAGACCCTTATTTTTTAAACAAAATAAAAAGAGAAATGACCGCTATTGAAGATAATATTTCCATATTCATAACTTTTTCTTCATTACTACCGCTAATTTTAAGCCTTATTGTGTCAATTATTCTTCCTAGTAATTCTTTTCTTATTTTCTTATTTCCATTATTGTATTCCCTAATTGGATCTTTTATTTTGCAATTCATACAATTTAGTAATGTTGGTGAAAAAAATGATTAAATTAAATGTTTCAGATAATACATTTTTAAATGATATGGCAACATTATTAGAGGAAGGACATAATATTGAACAAGCAATATTCAACATACCATATATGGCAAGAGATGTATTATTAGAAATACAGCTTGGTTCTAATCCGATAAAGGCTCTATCACTTATAGAATTTCAATATCCAGTTATTATTAACTTGCTTGGTTCATTATCAAATGCCAATCACAAGGAAAACATAACCAGAATAAAAGTAGTAGCAGCTCTTATAAAAAAGCGAAATGAAGCAATAAAAGAAAAAGAAAATTTAGTAAACATATTAAATCGAAGATTGAAGATAATTAGGATCATTACATTAGTAACTATTGCTATTATTGGAGGTATAGCTCCATTTTTCTCAGGTATATACTCTTTTTTAATAGACGGTCATATAAAATATTCATTTGATTTATTTTCACCTATGTCAATTTCTTTTCTATTAATTAACTTACTGAATAATTATTTTCTGTTATCAATTAGCAAGGAGAGCAAAATTGGGTTAAAACTAATTATAGCAGCTATAGTTCATATTGCAATCGTCTTAAGTGTAAAGATACTCTTTGGAGGAGTTGTTACTTTCTAAAAAAATTAACTATAAAATTCTATCCAATCAAGTTAGAAACTTGAACAAAATTAAATCAACTTAATTAAGTACCGACAAACTTAAAAATCTCATATTGGCTCATAATACAAGAGAAGAGGAGATTGCCGAGCGGTCAAAGGCGCTGGGATGAGGACCCAGTCCTTAGTGGTTCGGGAGTTCGAATCTCCCTCTCCTCACCACTTTTACAATTTTAAAAAATGTGGTGCTTATATAATTCTATAAGGATAATAAATAGTGGAAATGAAGAATATAATAAAAAATTTTAAACTTATACTAAAAAACAAAAAAGGTTCACCAATTCTAGAAGAAATTTTACTTATAGGAGTAGCCATTTTTATTTTTGTTATAGTTTTTACTGTTGTGTCAAGCATGTTAGATTGGGCCGAAGAAAATATAAAAGACTTCTTTTTCTCATAAACTCTTCTAAAAAAAGCAGTAAAATTATAGAAAAGAGTGGCGAGGCAGCCGGGATTTGAACCCGGGTCCATGGAGTGACAGTCCACGATCATCGACCGAGCTAAACTACTGCCCCGTTATTTTAACTCTACACCCCTTTAGATTCATATTTCATTTAAACTTATCGTTTTTTTACTTTTTGAAAGTATGGAAAAGATGGGTGAATATGAAGTTTAAAGAAATAAGTCTTCTAATGGCTTAAAGCAAACTATTTTTAAACAAACATACGGTGACATAGTGATCTTTCAATTGTTATGTAAGGATATTTGCTAAGGAAATATCTTAGTTGAGTTTAAATAGTGTTTTCTAATATTTAATAGTAGAATGTCTCGCAATCTTATTCTTCTTACGCTACTTAAACACGCAGGATATATTCATGGAAGAATACAGTTCCAAAAATACGTTTTTCTTTTAGAACACAATTATCACCTAAATACTGGCTATTCTTTTATTCCATTTAAATACGGACCGTACTGTCAAGCGTTACAAGAAGATTTGGAAGATTTAATAGAATATGGTTACATTTTCCACATTGAGGAAGATCGAGGAGACGGAGAAGTGATTCATAGATATCAACTAACAGAGTATGGTGAAGAATATTTACTAGAACACGACATTCCAGAAATTTACGAGCAAGTTATACAAGATCTATGCTACGATTTCAAAAACTATAGCATTAGACAGCTAATAGAGTATGTTTATGAAAATTATCCAGAATTTATAATAAATTCCGAAATAAAAACGGAATATTACAAGAAATATCCTCCGCTAAAAGATTTTATTCCTGCTAGTTCTCTTCAAAAATCAAACCCAATAATAACTCCCTCATTTACAAATTGGTTAGATGAAGAATTAAACCTCATAAAAAAACAACTTAACGTAAAAGATTCAAACGATGAACTTGAATTTGAAATTGATGAACTAGTACTATCAATGTTTGAAATAGCTTATGAAGACATCTACTCCGTTGTCGAGGAAATTTCATTTAATCTAATAATGGAAGACTTTGATGAATCAGGATCTATTAACACCCTACTTTATTATATTCTTGACATTTTAGAATCGCTGCTAAATGCACTCCGAGAAAATGATTTAATAACAGTTTATACGGAAATTACCAACATTAAAACTAATCTCTTAATGTTGAAAGAAAAAGTAGCTTTGAATAAAATATCACTAAAGTCGGAAATAACTAGAAAATTAGGTGAATTCATAGATGACACCAGATATTTAATAGATAGTATTGATAAGGTAATTCTTCTCTAAGCAAAGAATTTCCATTAAGGCATATAAATAAGTTTTTTCTGTTATAAGTTCAGACAAATTATAAATATCTTGAAGATCTAGACACTATAATAATTTCTGAAATTCATAGTTTTTTATTATATCTGATTCCTCAACAATAGAAACTTCTAGCATCGTATCGCCTTGAACTATTGCCTTTACTACATCCATTCCTTTGACTACTTTTCCAAAAACAGTATGTTTACCATCTAGATGTTTACAGTTTTTTGGATTCAAAACAATAAAAAATTGTGAACCATTTGTATCAGGACCAGAATTTGCCATAGAAACAGCTCCTAGCTCATGGTGTTGAACATCATTATCCAGCTCATCAGCAAACTCATATCCAGGTCCTCCGCGACCTGTTCCAGTGGGGTCTCCACCTTGTACAACAAAGTCTGGTATCACCCTGTGAAATTTGACTCCATTATAGAATCCTTTCTTTGCTAGCATTACAAAATTTTTTGTTGTATTTGGAGTCTGTTTATCATAAAATTCAATTTCAAATGTTCCTCTATTAGTTTTTACAATTGCCTTTGTCATTTTGATTAAAATCTATTCTCCTTTTACACTTTTTAACTTATTGATAGAAAAATCATTTTCTATTGTTTTCATAAGAATTTTTTTACCAACAAATATTGAAAATGACCAAGAGTGAAAATAGCAGATTAAACATTTTTCTGCTTTGCAGATTTAAAAAAGAAAAGGTAATTTCTTAATTCTAACTTAAATTTGGACTGAATATATTACCTACAAAAACAGCTACAATTAATATTAACGCAAAAGCGATTACATACCATGGACCAACTTTAACACCAGGTAAGTCTTCATCATAATAGCGCATTAATCCTGCCCCTGTTGCAGGCATTGGACTAGTATCACGACTTTTTCTTTTGGTTTGTCTTCGACTCATTGCTTTCAAAGTGGATTAAAAAATATGCTTTATATTATTTTTTATTTGTGGCACATATTAATAAAAGTCCAAAGTATTTTAAAAACTATTAGATGTCACTTTTTTCTAAAAATCCAACATAACAAAAGAAATAAATATGCAATAATATGAAAAATTACAAAAAGGAAAAATCAAAACTTCTAGGCTCGGTAGCTCAGCAGGCTAGAGCGCAAGACTCATAATCTTGTGTTAAAGGGCTAGATATGGCTTGCGAGGAGAAATCTTGAGGTCGGGGGATCGAAACCCCCCCGAGCCACCAAAAGAAGAATAATTTTTTATTAAAGGCCGTTTTATCTTTGTTTTTAATGTAATATAAAATACTATTAATTTAATTTTAGTCCGCTATTTTGTGATAATACAATCCGTAAAAACAGAATTATTTATAACATCAGAATTATAAAAACTTAACTTTTTCTATGTAAGATTAGAAGTCTATTATTATTTATTGTAAAGATTATTAATAATTTTATTATATTTTACTTCATCTATTTTTTGTTCTCGATACAAGCCTAATTTTTCTCCTATTATCTTTGATAACAGGTGATAACAAGGTTCATTGCTATTCCTGTTAATTATACGAATATAGAAATCTCTACAATCACAATAGAGATTATCAATAATTACATAATTATTATTTGTTCCCTTTACAAGCCAAAAACTAAGGTTATTATTTAGATTCAGTTTTATTAAGTTTTGATTTTGTAGAACTTTTATTGCTTTTTCTCCTCGATTTCCAAATAAGTTAATAACCTCATTTTCAAATGATTCAGAAAAAATCTTTTCCTCTTTGATTATTTTAAACAAAGTTTTTATTTTTTCATTTCTCATTATAAAATCTGATATCATTTTCAAACTCAGTCATTAATATTATTTTATTACTACATCAACTATATCAAATTGTCTTGTAACCAATTGTTTAACTTTTTTTATTGTACGACCATCACGCCCAATTGCAAGTCCTATATCTTTCTGATCTACAGTTACAACAGCTACGCGACCATTTTTTCTGTTTTGAATAGAGACATCTTTAGGTATTATAGGAAGAAAGCAGTTTTTTATGAAAATTGATGGTTTACTTGAATATTCAATAATTTCCACGTCACGAGCAATTAATTCTTTTAATTTGTTTATGTTTGTTCCTCTTTTTCCTATGGCTAATCCAGCTTGTCCTTCTTCAACCACAAATAAAACTTTATTTTCATTTTCGTCTATTATGCAATCCCTTATCCTTATATTTACAATGCCTTGATAAATTGTAATAAATTGCATTTCATCAATAGAAAGTTTAACTCCATTACCAGTCATTTTCACTCACAGATTTGTTATCAAAGTAACTCAATTAGTGCAATATGCTTTATATTTATGAATATTTTTCAATAGCTTTTTAATTCTTTGTATTCAAATATTTTTTACAAAACATGTCAAAAAACAACAGCTTTTTATTACAACACAGAATTCACAAACAAGAGAAATAATTTTTATGAATTCATAAAATAGGTGTTTTAATGTCCAAAACTAAATTGAATAGCAGCTCACAAAAAAACAATAATGATAGGTGGGTTTACATAAATCGAATGTTTGACGAACTTGGATTAGTAAGACAACATCTCGACAGTTTTAATTCCTTTATTGAGCACGGTTTACAATCAGTTCTTGAGGAAATAAAAATCATTGAACCTGAAGATAGTGACTATTATATTCGATTAGACAAAATAGAAGTAGAAGAACCAACTGTTCGTGAAGCAGACGGGTCTCAAAGTACAATTTATCCAATGGAAGCAAGAATTAGAAATTTAACTTATGCATCCCGAATGTTTTTGTATATGACTCCAATCAAGAGGGAAGCAGAGGGAGAAATAGACACTCCAAAAGAACAAGCTAGAGTATTTATTGGTTATTTACCTATTATGCTAAAATCAAAAAAGTGTTCGTTATATAACCTATCGAAAGAGAGTTTAATTAGAAATGGTGAAGATCCAAGCGATCCAGGCGGATATTTTATAATTAATGGAAGCGAAAGAGTAATTGTAACACAAGAAGATTTAGCACCCAATCGCATTTTAATAGAAGATGTATCAAGTAAAGGAAATATCACTTCTGAAGCCAAGGTATTCAGCGTAATTCATGGATTTAGAGCGCCAGTAACAGCTGAGCATACAGCTGATGGACAATTAAGAGTAAGCTTTCCTAGTATGCCAAGAAAAATATCTTTGATTCTTTTAATGAGGGCGCTTGGAATAGAAAGAGATGATATGATTGCTATGGCAATAAGCCCTACGCCAAAACTTAGATCTCGCGTAATGTCAATCCTCATGAGAGAAGATTCAGATATTGATTCAACAGAGAGTGCTCTTGACTATATTGGAAAGAGAGTAGCTGTTGGTCAGACAAAAGAATATAGAATAAATAGAGCCCAACAAGTATTAGACAAGTATTTATTGCCACATTTAGGTAGTGACGAAAAATCTAGAATAAGGAAAGCATTCTTTTTGGCAAGGATGGCACAAAGATTACTAGAACTAGAAGCTGGAATTCGTCCAAAAGATGATAAAGATCATTACGCAAATAAAAGGTTGAAACTTGCAGGAGATCTTTTGTTAATGCTGTACAGAGTAGCATTTCATGCTCTCTGTAGAGATATAAAATATCAATTGGAAAGAGTTACAGTAAGAGGAAAGAAACCAAACTTAAAAACCGCAGTGAGGGCAGATTTAATTACAGAAAGATTAAGACACGCTCTCGCCACAGGGAACTGGACCGGAGGAAAATCCGGAGTTAGTCAATTATTAGATAGAACAAACTACATGTCTGCATTAAGTCATTTAAGAAGAGTAGTAAGTCCATTAAGTAGAAGCCAACCTCATTTTGAAGCAAGAGATTTACACCCTACGCATTATGGAAAAATATGCCCAAATGAAACTCCTGAAGGGCCAAATTGTGGTTTAGTAAAAAATCTAGCTTTGCAAGCTTATATAAGCGTTGGAATTGATGAAAAAGTAGTTGAACAGAAACTCATCAAACTATTAAATTTGATTCCTATTAACTACGAAGAAATGACAACACCAGATTCTCCAGGAATGGATCTGTTAAAAGATCCTCAAAATACAAAAATATTTCTTAATGGAAGGTTCATTGGAATAGCAAAAGATGGTTGGGAATTCAGAAATAAGCTTATAGAAAAACGACGAAAAGGAGAATTTCATCATGAAGTTAACGTTTCATTCTATGAAGAAACTAATGAATTAATTATCAACTGTGACGCGGGAAGAGTAAGAAGGCCATTAATTGTTGTTGAAAATGGTGTTCCTTTAACATCTAAGATACCAGAATCCAAAGTTGCAAAAATAACTTGGTCAGAATTAATTCAAATGGGTGTCATCGAATACGTAGATGCAGAAGAAGAAGAGAATTTACTTATTGCGCTAGATGAAAAGGGCATTACTAAAGAAACAACTCACATGGAAATTACTACAAGTACAATATTGGGAATATGTGCATCCTTAATTCCATACCCAGAACACAATCGTTCAGATCGTAATGTATATGAAGCGGGTATGGCCAAACAAGCTTTAGGAGTATACGCAGCTAATTTCAAGTATAGAGTAGACACAAGAGCGCACATTCTTCATTATGCACAAAAACCTCTAGTAAAGACTCATGGAATGGATGCAATAAACTTCGATAACAGACCAGCAGGACAAAATTTCGTAGTAGCTGTACTTTCTTATGAAGGGTACAATATGGAAGATGCTCTTCTAATAAACAAAGCATCAATTGAAAGAGGATTAGGGAGAAGCACATTCTATAGAACATATGAAGCTGAAGAGCGAAAATATCCTAATGGACAGGAGGATACATTTGAAGTCCCAGACGACACAGTAAGAGGATATAAAGATGTGTCTCAGTATGTTCACCTTGGAGAAGATGGCATAATCGAACCAGAAATAGAAGTAGATGGTAATCGAGGAGAAGTCTTAATTGGAAGAACTAGCCCCCCAAGATTTTTGGAAGAATATACTGAATTTGATGTACCACCACAAAACAGGAGAGAGACAAGTAAAGCAATGAGGCATGGAGAAAAAGGAATAAGCGATATGGTTATTTTAACAGATACAAATGAAGGTAATAAGTTAGTAAAGGTTAGAGTTCGTTCAGATAGGATCCCTGAAATTGGCGATAAGTTTGCTTCAAGACATGGTCAAAAAGGAGTAATTGGATTAATAATACCACAAGAAGACATGCCCTTTACTGAGAACGGAATTGTTCCAGATATTATAATTAATCCTCATGCAGTGCCTAGCAGAATGACAGTGGGAATGCTTATGGAACTCTTAGCTGGAAAAGCCGCAGCACAAAGAGGAAAAGAGATTTATGCTACAGCTTTTAGTGAAGTTTCAATTAAGGATTTAGAAGATCTTTTAGAGACAATGGGATTGCATCCACTAGGCAGAGAAGTAATGTATGATGGAAAAAGCGGTAAAAAACTTGAAGGGACAATATTCTTTGGTTCCGTATTTTATCAGAAACTACATCACTTAGTTCAAGATAAAATACATGCTAGAGCGAGAGGACCAATACAAATGCTGACACGACAGCCTACAGAAGGTAGAGCAAGAGAGGGTGGATTGCGATTTGGAGAAATGGAACGAGATTGTTTAATTGGACATGGAACATCAATACTACTGAAAGAAAGATTACTAGATGAATCTGACAAAACTGAAGCTTTTATCTGCTCAAAGTGTGGATTTTTAGCAATGCATGATAAAAATAAAGACAGGTATCATTGTCCAGTGTGCAAAGAAGAAACAACTGTGTCAAGAGTAATAATAAGCTATGCTTTCAAACTATTACTACAAGAATTAATGTCACTAGGTATTGCACCACATATTGAACTCGAAGACATAGCTTAATATTCAAAAAACTATCATTTCTTTTTTTATTTTTACAATTTTTATATATGAAGAGTGAATATCAAAGGTAAAAAATCGAGAATCATTTATCCAATAGAATAACATTTAAAATCGAAATAAAAGAAGTAATGATGTTTATTCAAGCGGGGATAGCCAAGCGGTCAAAGGCGTATGGTTCAGGCCCATATTCTTAGTGATTCGGGAGTTCGAATCTCCCTCCCCGCACCAATATAAAAAAAAGAATTTTGAGTGATACAATGAAAATTGGAATAATGAGTGATTCGCACGATAAAAGAGAAAACATAAGAAAAGCGCTAAAAATTTTTGAAAAAAATGAAGTAGAAACCGTTATTCATGCAGGAGATCTTATTTCTCCTTTTTGTATCGAATTGTTCAACAATTATACAGGAAAATTTTATTTGTGTGAAGGAAATAATAAAGGAGATATAGTACTAATTAATGAAAAAATAGAAGGAAGAGGATATTTCTTCGAAGATATTGGCAAATTTATTTTAGATAATAAGAAATTTGCATTATACCATGGTACAAAAACAGAGGTGTTAAATAGTTTAATTTATGGCAAAGAAAGATTTGATTACGTAATTTATGGACATTCACATAAAAAAGTACTAAAAAAAATAGAAAATACATTAGTTATAAATCCTGGAGAAGTTTATGATTTGTACGGAGATCCATCTGTTGCAATTTTAGACACAAAAACAAATTCAGTAAAGTTCTTTCATTTATATAGATAGTTAAAAAGTTGAAATCTATGCAAAAAACATATAATCTAAAGCTACCTATTATTTCAGACGAATTATTTAACTATTTAAATAATCTACTGGGAAAAAAAGTATCCAAAAAATATCTTAAATCAATAATTACACCAATGGAAAAATATACTCTGCATATTTTCAAAAACTATGAAGAAGTAGATGTAATATTAAAGAAATTACATGAGCATGAATATAAGGCACATGTAAACAAAAGATTCCAAAATCTAATCGAAGTAAAACCAAAAGGACCTTTCAAGCTAATTATTGAAGAAGAATTAAAAGAAATAGTGGTAGACAATATAGCTTCTGAAATGATTTATCAAGGCGCTGATGTTTTTATACCAGGAATAAAAAGAGCAAATAAAGTGAAAAAAAAAGACCAAGTGAAGATTGTTAGTCAAGAACAAATTTTGGTCGCTAAAGCAAAAGCTCTAATGAGTCATAATGAAATTTTATCCAAAAAAAGAGGGATAGCAGCAAAAAATACTCTTTCTCCATATAGAGTGCCTTCATTACTTGAATTGCAGATGGAAAATGAGCCCCTTTTCTTTCAAAGCTTCCCAGCATACTTAGCAGCATTAAACATAGACCCGGGGTCTGAAGACAAGATTTTAGATTGTTGCTCAGCTCCAGGAAACAAAACTATTCATTTACATGAGCTCTCTGGCGGGAAAAGTAAAATTGTTGCAGTAGACCGATCAAATAATAGATTACAGAAATTAAATGAACGAATTAAAAAGTTCAAATTACACAATATTAATACTTTTAAGGGCGATATTATTGAAATGAGTAAAAATTGGCAAGTAAAATTTGATAAAGTTCTTGTAGACCCTCCTTGTACAGCACTAGGACTACGACCTAGACTTCATTTGAAAATATCACATAAAATCATAAAAGAAAGTGCAAAATACCAAAAAAAGATTTTAAAGGCTTGTAGCAAAATGCTAAAAAATAAAGGAATTTTAGTCTATTCTACATGTACAATAACAAAAGAGGAAAATGAAGATGTTATAGAGCATATAATTAGCAACTCTGATTTGAAATTAGTAGAACAAGAATTTCAATATGGAAATACATACTTAAACCAAAGTCAAATTCAAAAAGGTATTCAGAGATTTATTCCTGGAATTGATAAAACTGTTGGATTCTTCATCGCAAAATTGCAGAAAAAATAGTTGTTGTGTTTAAATACTGAGAAGTGGTATAATAAGCATGTCTATCCAAAAGATAATACCAAAAGAAGATTTGAAAATTGAAGACATCAGGGCTACACAGAAAAGAGGAGAGGTTTTACAAGTAGCTCCAAGAATATACCAAGTTATTATTTATAAACAGCCAGATAGAAAAATTTTCACGACATCAATTGACAGAGCAATAAATATTTTACTTCTAGAGGATTTAGAATAAAAAAAATTGTAAATACTAGTTGAAAATATATTTACACATTAAGTTTTTGCATTATCCAAGGAGAAAGAAGAATTAAAACGGGGCCTAATAGGGCATAACGAATAATATCTAGAGTAGGTTTAATCCCTACCCAAGCAACGGATTCTATGATTAGGTTAAATAATACCTTAAGCCCATAATAGAACAGAATAAGCATAACTACTCCAATTATAACGCGTATAATATATTTCCACCACTTATCAGGTTTAGAATTGAAGTTAACAAAGTCTTTTTCAACAGCGTAGGAGAGAGTTGCAGTAGAAAATAATGTTATAAGTTTTAACATATCAAGAAGGGGAGTAACTTGTGTTCCATTAACCACAAGGTTGGAAGGCAACACAACAATAACAGGAATAATAAGGAATATAAAAAGTAAAAAGCTCAATATTACCTTATACCTCGTTGCTAGTGAATTTACATAATTAGTTATTTTATCTTCAAATTCAATAAAAAAAGCTAGAATTAATAAGCCAAGGCCAAGGCCCATTAGTACATCAGTAAACCAGTGTACAGCTAGAATAATTCTGCTAAATCCAATTAACAGGACTAATAAAATAGATACAATATAAATCCACCATTTTTTAATTAGTAAAGCAAAACTTCCCCAAAAGGATGTTGCTATTTGAGTATGACCACTCGGAAGGCCAGGTGAAGTTTCCTCTGAACCTTTATACCATAACTCTTGATTAGGTCGCTCTAGTTTAAATGAATATTTAAAAAGCCCATTCACGACTGTAGAACTTAAAACAACTGCCATAATCTTATATGCTTTAGACTTGTCCCACGTGTAATAGAGTATAGTAATTATACCTATGTATACAAGCTCTTCTCCTAAGTGAGTAATAATATAAAAAATAATGGAGATAACTTCATTTCTGCTTGAATAAAAATAATTAGTAATTGTTTGATCAATATTGTTTCTAACAGGATAAGTAGAATAGACAATTATAAGCGAAATAACAATTAAACAAGAGCCCAATAACACAAAAAGTAAAGAAATCCAATGTTTTAATTTCATGGTAAACTTTTTTTTACAAGCTTTTTAAAGTTTAATAATAGAAGATAGAGAGAGGGAGAAAAAGCGCCATAGAATTTTCCGAGAGTAAGATTGGCGTACAATCATCTTGTATAAAAATCAAATTAATAGGTTAAGAAATGGAATGAAAGATTTATTTTTTTAGGAATTCAATTTACCCAGATAAAAGATATGACTAGAGAATCTTTGTCTTTGAACAGTATATTTTTAAGTAAATTATTGATGGGTGATGCTGAGAGTAATGAGTGCAGAATCTAATAGTGAAAGTAACATTCGCCTATTTAATAAATGGAGCTTTGATGAAGTAGAAGTTGCAGATTTAGGCTTACAAAGATATATCAGTTTACGTCCTGTAATAATTCCACATAGTGGAGGAAGATTTCAAGACCAGAGGTTTAAGAAATCAGAGATGAATATTGTAGAACGTTTTGTCAATAAACTCATGAAAAAAGGGCGTAATGCAGGTAAGAAGCAAAGAATAATCAATATTGTAAAAACTGCTTTTGAAATAATTCACTTAAGAACAGGCAAAAATCCAATTCAAGTATTAGTTGATGCGATAATATATTCTGCTCCAAGAGAAGAAACAACAAGAATCACCTGGGGAGGAGTTGCTCAACACTCAAGTGTTGACATTGCTCCACAAAGGAGAGTGGACTTGGCTTTAAGATATTTAGCAGAAGCAATTAAACAAAAGTCTTTTAATAACATTAAAAGTGTTGACGAAATCGTAGCAGAAGAGTTAATATTAGCATCAAACAATGACCTCAATTCTGCAGCAGTTAAGAAGAAAGCTGAAGTAGAAAGGATAGCTCTATCAGCAAGATAAGGTGAAAAAATATGGGAAAGAGACCAGCAAGTTGTTATAGATATACACGCGGGCCAGCAAACACTCGTACAGACAAATTTGTTAGAGGTGTGCCAGACCCAAGAATAAGAGCATATGATGCAGGAAATAGAAAAGGTAATTTTCCTGTGCACATACATCTAGTAGCTAAAGAAAAATGTCAAATAAGGCATACAGCATTAGAAGCAGCACGTATTGCAGTAAACAGAATATTATCAAGAAACCTTGGTACAAAAAATTATCATATGACAATTAGAGTTCACCCTCACCATATTTTAAGAGAGAATAAAATGATGGCTGTTGCAGGAGCAGACCGTATACAAGACGGAATGAGAAGATCTTTTGGAAAACCCACAGATCGAGCTGCAAGAGTAAGAGTAGGGCAAGAACTAATTACAGTACGAACTGAAGCAAAAAACTATAAGCTTGTTTTAGACGCATTAAAAAGAGGAGCAGACCGTTTTCCAACTCCGTGTACATATAAGATTGGAAAGGGTGAAGAACTAGTTAGAGAGTATTTGAAAAAGAAGTAAGAAAATATTTTTTTCCTTCTTAACTTCTAAATTTTTCTCTGCAATAAGATCAGTAAAATCCATTTAAGATGCTCAATATTATCTGGCAGAGGATATAAAGTATCGATAATATGATTATCCTTTTCCACCAAATGAAGTAGATTTTCTTTTTCAAAAAAATCCTTTTTGTAGTTTGAAATACAAAAAATACCACTCCAAGAAATAAGCAGATTCTAGAAAATAGATCTACTAAATAAATAATAAAATAAACATAATTTACGGATAACATTAACAATTTAACAATAATGAACTATTAATAGACCACAATTTTTGAAAGAAAAAAATATCAATCAATCAAGGGTCTATTTTTTCTGGTGAATTTAATTGAAACAAGAAACATTGAGAGAATTATCAAGAAAATTCCAAAAAGAGACCATGTTCCAGGAATTGAATGAGGAAACAGACTTGGAAAAAAGATCGATAAAATGATTTCTAAACTAAAAGCTACCACAATTTCTAGTAAAAGAAAGATTGAACTTTGACTCACATTAGCAAACTTTAGAGCAAATAAATAAAGACTAAAAGCTCCAACAGTACAAAAAATAACCAAATAGAGCAAGCATAAAATAGATATTAAAGAAAAATCTAAAACTGCATTCTTTTTTAGAACTAAAAAATAAAGGAATTCAGGAAGCAAAAAGATAGTTGTCCAGAAAATGGAGCCAAAAAAAGTTTCTAGCTCACTATTGGTTTCATCAAGTGATTTTTTAGATATTATTATATACCCTGTCCAACCCAAACTTGCACCAAATGTTAATATGTTTCCAAGAAAAGTCCCAGACATTAATTCCTTGAAATTTAAATTAGTGCTTACAAAAAAGACTCCAATAAAACCAATAACTGCGCTGATATAGGTCTTTATACCAATCTTTTCATTTAGGATAAAATGTGAAAAGATAGGAACAATTACCACATAAAAGTTTACAAAAAGAGCAGAATTTCCAGCAGTGGTTAAATCTTGGCCAAGATATTGAAAGAAAAAGGCAACAAAATTAAAAAAACCGATACCTATTATTTTTCTATCAAAAAGAACTTTTTTGACGTTTATTTTTTTAATTATAATCACGGGAAGAAACAAAAAAACAGAAAATAAAAACCTCAAAAAGACAAAAGATATTGGATCAAAATAATTCAATCCAAAACGAATAACAACAAAACTAGTTCCCCAAATAAGAGCAGTTGATGCAACAAGAAAATTAGCAGTATATTTTGAAGTTGTCAATCTTGCATTAGCGAACTTCTTAACATTAAAAAACTTTTACTTTTAATTACGAGAAACGACAAATTTTTAGAGAAAATAAACTCAAGAGAACTTCAAATAATACAAAAAATTTACAATGATTGAAAAAAGTTTTGATTATGAAACTTGAAATAGTAAACAAAGATGTTGAAATAGAAGATAATTTATTTTTTCTTACAGTAATTTTTTTTGATAACGGAATATCTATATTTATATCAGAAAAATCTCCGAAATTAGGCACTATAGGTTTGTCATACCCTCCAATCGATTTTTCTTCTTCAACTAGCCTTTTACATGGAATGAAAAACGAACAATTTGTAAGAATCATAGGAGAGAGATATTCCAAAATAACTGGGAAAATGGTCCTTGTTTCCTTAAACATTGAGAATATCAATATTTTTGACGATATATTATCAACATTAAATGAAATCATTATAAATAGAGAAAAAATTAATGAATAATAAGGAACAATTAAAAGGTTTATTTACATCTTTTATTAAAACAAAATGAGTGTTTAAAGTGAGTCTTAGAGGATATATCAATGAATTAGAAAAAAGAAAACTTTTAACCATAATTGATGATACTGTTGATTCAAATTTAGAAATTACAAAACTCATGAAGAAGCATAGTAATAGCTCAATTCTTTTTAAAAAAGTGAAAAATGCAAAATACCCATTAATTGGAAATTTATTACAATCAAGAAGCTGGTTTAATCTATTATTAAAATCAAATAAAAAGGAAATGTATGAAAAACTCAATAATGCGTCTACAAAAGCAAAGTATCCCGAAGAAACTGACTTTTCAACAAGCTTTGAAGTTGAAACTGAAGTCGACTTTAACCAGCTGCCTATCCCTAAATTTTTTCCGAAAGATGGTGGAAGGTATTTAACCTCTGCTATTGTCATCGCAAAAAACCCAGAGACAGATAAAGTCAATGCTAGTATACATAGAATCATGATTCTATCTAAAAATGAGGGAATTATTCGTTTAGTACCACGTGATTTGTATCAAATATTTCATTCAAATCGTAAAAATGGGAGAAATACACCAATTGCACTAATTGTTGGTTATCATCCATTAATTGCTCTAGCAGCATCAACACCTCTTAAATATGGAGAAAGTGAACTTTCTGTTGCAAATGCTTTATTAGAAAAAGGAATAAAGGTTATCAAAACACCAATTTTTGGAATTGATGTTCCTGTAGATGTTGAATTTGTAATTGAAGGAGAAATAATTGCGGATGAAACAGAGGAAGAAGGGCCTTTTGTAGATATTACAGGAACTTTAGATACAAAAAGAATTCAACCTGTAATAAGATTCAAAAAACTATATCACAGAAAAGATGCTATTTTTCAAACAATATTACCAGCTCATGAAGAACATTATCTTCTGATGGGGTTCCCGAAAGAAGCTGCAATATACTCATATGTTAAGAAGATAGTCCCAGAAGTTCATGATTTAGTTTTAACATCAGGAGGATGTGGATGGTTACATGCAGTTATTTCTATTACTCAAAGAAAAACAGGAGATGCAAAGAATGTAGCTTTAGCTGCTTTTGCAGCTCATCCATCGTTAAAATGGTGCACAGTAGTCAATGAAGATATTGATGTAAACAATCCCTCAAGCGTTGAATGGGCAATGATAACAAGAGCAGGTTCAGGAGATATTATTGTTATAGATAATATAAGAGGTTCATCTTTAGATCCTTCTCGAAATAAAAATGATGATACCAGCATTAAGGTAATTATTGATGCTACAAAAAAAGAGAGCAGAAATGAAAGCGAATATAATAGAATTATCTTTGATTAAAGCAATTATCACAACCACCACTCTCGAGTAAAGATAAATTTTTATTAGCCATCGTTTTTTCAATTATAAGTGCAGAAGAATATTTAATGATATAGTAGAAGATATAGAAACATGAGCCAGGATAGCCAAGCGGACTACGGCGCTGGTCTTGAAAATCAGTTCTCTCTGAGATCCGGGGTTCAAATCCCCGTCCTGGCTCCATTCAGTGCTTTTTCTTGAGAAGTAAACACTTGGAGATTAAATAATGCCAACATCTAAAATAACTCCGCCGTATATTATAGGAATTGCAGAAAAACCCCAAGCTGCTAACAGATTAGCTTGGGCTATTGATGAACAAAATAAACCAGAAAAAGTTGATATCAAAGGAGTTTCTGTTTATTTGTGCAAGAGGAATAAGAAAAAGATCATTATTGTTCCAGCTATAGGACACCTATTCACATTATCTCAAATTGGAGAGAATTGGTTATATCCAGCTTTAGATTTCAGATGGATACCAACATACAAAGAAGGAAAAAGTAAAAGAACAAAAAAATACGTTGAAGTCTTTCAATCATTAAGAAATGGAACTAAAGATATAATCATAATGACAGACTATGACAGAGAAGGAGAAGTAATTGGATACTTAATCCTGAAATATGTTTTTGGAAAAGAAAATGCAAAGAGAATGAAATTCTCAACTCTAACAAAACGAGATATAAACAAAGCATTTGATGCAATGGAAAAATCTTTAGATATAGGTTTTTTAAATGCGGGGTTATTAAGACACTATGTTGACTGGTTATATGGAATAAATTTTACAACTGCCCTTTCTAACGCATACAAACGGATTACAGGAAAATTTAAACTCTTATCAATTGGTAGAGTTCAAGGCCCTACACTTTTCTTTATTGTTGAAAGAGAAGAGAAAATCAACTTATTTGTTCCCATTCCCTACTGGAAAATTTCAGCAGAAGTTAAAATGGGAGGAAATAATCTCTCTGTTTCATACTTTAAAGATAAAATTGATACTCTTGCAGAAGCACAAAAAATCTCTTCTGAATGTAGTTCGTTAGAGGGGACTATAACCGACATTAAAAGTGAAGAAAAACCCATATACAACCAACCACCTTTTAATCTAAGTGAATTACAGAGACAAGCTTATTGGTTTTTTAAATTCTCACCAAGTAAAACCCTAAAAATCGCAGAAAAACTCTACCTCAAGGGTATAATTTCCTACCCCAGAACAGATAGTCAGAAGCTTCCCATGACACTAGGACATAAAAATATTTTGAGTAAACTTAGTCAAATATCGCAATATCACGAATTAACAGAAGAAATTCTAGAGAAAAAGAAGTTTAAACCTTTTGAAGGTAAAAAAACCGATGCTGCTCACCCAGCTATTCATCCAACGGGGTTACCCCTAGATTCCCAAAGCACGAAAGATGAAAGAAATCTGTTTGATCTAATAGTAAAAAAATATCTGTCTGTTTTTGCTGGTCCTGGTAAAAAGATAGAAAAAAGAATAGAAATAAGTGTAAACAAACATATATTTTATTTTAAAGGGCAAGAGCTAATAGAAGAGGGGTGGATGAGATACTATAAACCCTATGTGTCATTTGAAGAAAAAGCCACACCAAATGTAGAATTAAATGATAAGGTAATTTTTAACTTCATAAAACATGAAAAACATTTCACAAAACCGCCAAATAGGTTTAATGAATCAACACTATTAAAGAAAATGGAAGACGAAAAATTAGGAACAAAAGCTACGAGAGCAGATATAATAACAACCCTCTACACAAGGGAATATATTGAAGGAATTGAAATAAAACCTACTCTATTAGGAGAATCCATTATACGAGTGTTGTTAAAAAATTTCCCTCTCATAATAACACCTACCATGACACGGAACTTAGAAGAAATGATGGATAAGATCCAAGAAGAAAAAAGAGAACTAAAATCAGAGTTAATTTCAATCCAACAAGAACTAACAGAAACCTTGAAAGGCTTTCATGAAAAAGAGGAAGTAATTGGATATGAATTAGCAACTGATCTCCATTCAATGCCAAATAATAATGAACAAACAACTGTTTTAGGAAAATGCCCTGTATGTAAAAAAGGAGAACTCATAATCGTAAAAAATAAAAAAACAAAAAAGCGTTTTATTGCTTGTTCGGCTTTTAGGAATCCAAAAATACAATGTAAAGCTACCTTTCCTTTACCTCAATATGGCAATATTTATCCAACAGAAGAAATTTGTGAATATGATAACCTTCCAATGATAAAAATTGAAAATAAGAAAAAGACAATAATTTCATGCATATCAATGGATTGTCCTTCAAAGAAGAGTGATAAAAATGAAAAATAGTATAAAACACTGCCCAATTTGTAAAAAGGAAAAAAATGGAGAAAACACTTTTTGCGAAATTCATGAAAAAGCCAAAAAGTCACTTTTAGAAGGATACGAACTCTGGCTTAAAGCGTATGGGATATTATCATGGGAAGCATACTTAAAAGAACTTTCAGCTTTAGATGAAAGAGTCGGAAAAACTGTAAAAGAAGTTATAGACTATGAAAGATTCTTCAAGAAGTAAAAGATGTTAAGAAGAGAAGAGAGCAATATGAATCTGATCTTTCTCTAGAACGCCCTCAAATTTCTTTTTACCAATAATTATAGTAGGTAAAACGGTTACTGATGCTTCCATGTCTTCGTGTTCAACGTTTTTAAGTTTCAATTCAAACAAGTCTCCATATTCATCAATAACTTCCTTTAATTTCTTTTCAGCAATAGAACAATATAAGCAATCGTTGGATGTGAATAGAATAATCTCGTTCATCGGTGTATAAATAAAATTCTTAAAAACTTAAAAACTGAAACAAAAAAAGTCGACAAGTGACTAATAGTCGGAAAATTTTTTGATATTTTTTAGAAACAAAATTAATATATATAAAATATAAATATGGACAATATAGAGATAATTCGTCGAGTGTGAAATACATGAAAGTATTAGAAGTGAATGAAGATGGTTCATTAACCGAACTTCCTGATTTACAATTAAAGCCAGAAAGCGTTATCATTATCGTAGATGAAGTAGATAAAAGGATGTGGTTATGGAAGGGCCAAAATTGTCAAATAAGAAAGAAGTTTATTGGAAGTAGAGCACTATCAGATTTAAGGAAAAAAGAATATGGATTCGCATATATTCCTCAAACATGCGATCAAGGAGAGGAAACAGCAGAATTTGTTGCTATGCTTCAAAAAATAGGAAAAGAGGATCTAGTTAGTAGTGAAGTCTTGAGAAAGGCAAAAGAACTCATGGAAAGACAAAGTAGAATAAATGTTTTTGATGAAGTTGAGGAAGAACCTCATAAATTAACTGCATCAATTAGCGATGAGGAAGTAGCTAGAATAAAAGATCGACCAGCACAAGTTCCTACATCACAATTGCCAGCAAAGATGGCCAAAATGGGCGCACCAGGAAATAGACCTACACCTTCGATCTTATCAGCACTGGACGCGCTAGAAGAGGAAGGGGAACAAGGACCGCCTATTCCAAAAACAAAACAAGTGAGTCAGGAAGTAGAAATCTCAACCAAAAGAGCTATGCAAGAACAAGCGGACGATTTACTCAAAAAATCTTTTGAAATTTTGAAAGATTTAGGTGTTCCAAAGGGATTTTATAGAGATCTTATAATTATAGGAACAAACGTATATACAGAATCATATGATGGTTCATTCGAAGAATTAGATGAACCACCAGAAGGAGTATTCTTTTCTAGATCTCATGTGCCAAGAATGATATGTGAAAATGGAATTGTAAGAGCGATAGAATTCCTTAAACCAGAGGAAGGAGCAGAATTAAGCGAGGAAGACGAAAAAATAGCTCAAGATATCGAAGATATCTTAAGTATGTTTGAGATAGACATAGGATAAAAAAGAACAAATTAAAGGTAAAGTAGATAGGGTGATAGAGTGGATATAAAAGACTACGCCTCTCTACAAATTCTTTTTCACCCTTCAATTCCAATTAATCAAAAAAAAATAGAGAAAAGAGTGAAAAAGGGTCTAACGATAGGAGAAGCATTAATTGAAACACTTAAGGAAAGTGAAGAAGCATTTAATTATTTAGTAAAGAACGAAAAAATACGCCCTGGATTTTTAATCTTAAATAACAAAATAGAACTAAAGACAACAGGAAAACTGGGAAGTAAAATAGAGGGAGATTTAACTATAAGAATAATTCCAATTTCACACGGCGGATAAGATATAGATAAAATAATCCAAGAAGAATTATAAGAAAAAGAAAAAAAGATTTCAAATAAATTTTAGATTAAAAGAGAAGAAATAAGCAAAAAGAGAGAAGAGATTATTTAACCGTCTTTTTTAGTCTCTTTTTTTTGTTTCTTTTTTAGAGTCCTTTTTTGAAGAGAAGAGGTCCAACAAACTGTCGATCCATAAGGAGACAGTGTTTAAAATTGGAACATTCTGCCCTTCAATTATAAAAGCAAACAAAATTGTACCAAAAAAGCCAATAGGCTTACCTAACACGTCATGAGACCACATCCAAGCAGCATCATAGGTAGTACCATAATCAACCATGAGTGTGACAGTCATACCAACGATTAAAGCTATACGCAAAAAATTAGTTAGAACAAGAGCCAAGATAGTAAAACTAGTGGCTTTAACTTTATCCCAAGGCTTGGCGGGAGTAACAATAATAAGAGCCATGAGTAAAGCACCAGCTTGCATGGCAGTACAAGCGCGAACAATGGCAAAACGCTTGTTAACAGTAATAGCCTTAATAACAGGAGATTGACCATTATGAAAGTCAAACTTAGCAAAAAAGTCGATTATAGAACCAATAAAGGAACCCTCGATAGCAGGGCTAGTGTCAATAAATAAGCCATCATAACGAACATTGAATTGGTAAAGCTTCAAGATAGAAAAAGCAGTACTATAAGTAATCTCTTCTAAGAAATAATAGTCAGGAACAACATACAATAAAAAAGTTAAGAGTATAACAACGATAAAGGAATAAAGAGAATAAACATGCTTGGATCTACCTTCAAGGCGAATTAAATCACGTAAAACTAAAGGCTCGGTTTCACTATTCATATATTATCGAACAACGATGAATATAGGTAGTTAAAAATACTTCGATATTAAAAAGATTATTTGATAAAAGAGTTCGTTTGCCTTTCTAAAAAGACTCTAAACAACAATTTTTAATAGCTGTTGAGAAATAATAATATTAGTAAGCAATAACAAAGAAACGTTCGTTTGGTTCGACAAAAAAAGAAAAAAGCCAACGAACGAATAATTTAAAAACGATGCAAAAACAACAAAATTGCAAACAAACGCAGCATCACCTCCAATGATAACAAGAACTCTAAGCGTGAAAAACAGATGAGTTAGAGAATTTTAGGCCAAAAAAAAATTTTGGTAGTACAGAAAAAGCGTGACACTTGGAGTGTGCGTAAAAGTTAATTCAAGTTTTAAAAAGCGAAAAAGGTAATAACGACCGTACGAAAATCGTCTGAAAAAGAAGCCGGTTGATCATGCCGGACCTGGGTGCTATCGGGCTTGCTAAAGACATGCAAGTCTAATGTCTCTTCGGAGGCATGGCGAAAGGCTCAGTAACACGTCGCCAATCTGCCCTGTGGACGGGGATAAACTCGGGAAACTGAGGCTAATACCCGATAGGTATGGAATCCTGGAAGGGGCCAATACCTAAAGGTCTTCGGACGCCACAGGATGAGGCCGCGGCCGATTAGCTAGTAAGTGATGTAAAGGATCACTTAGGCAATGATCGGTAGGGGCTATGAGAGTAGGCGCCCCGAGAAGGACACTGAGACACTGGTCCTAGCACTACGGTGTGCAGCAGTCGGGAATCGTGACCAATGCACGAAAGTGTGAGCCCGCGAGCCCGAGTGTTAGGGATACCCCTAACTGTGATGGAGTGTCCAAAGCTCCAACAGCAAGCAGAGGGCAAGGCTGGTGCCAGCCGCCGCGGTAAAACCAGCTCTGCGAGTGCCCAGGACGATTATTGGGCTTAAAGCATCCGTAGCCGGTTCAGTAGGTCCTTGGTTAAATCTGCAAACCTAATTTGTAGGCTGTCAGGGATACCGCTGAACTAGGGAATGGAAGAGGTGAACGGTACTGCGAGAGAAGCGGTGAAATGCGTTGATTCTCGCAGGACCCACAGTGGCGAAGGCGGTTCACTTGGACATCTCCGACGGTGATGGATGAAAGCCAGGGGAGCGAAGCGGATTAGAGACCCGCGTAGTCCTGGCCGTAAACGATGAGGATTAGGTGTTGGCCATGGCCATGAGCCTGGTCAGTGCCAAAGGGAAACTATTAAATCCTCCGCCTGGGGAGTACGGTCGCAAGGCTGAAACTTAAATGAATTGACGGGAAAGCACCACAAGGCACGGGATGTGTGGTTTAATTCGACTCAACGCGAGGAAACTCACCTGGGGCGACTGTTGAATGTGAGTCAGGTTAAAGGCCTTACTCGAATAAAACAGAGAGGTAGTGCATGGCCGTCTCAAGCTCGTGCCGTGAGGTGTGCTCTTAAGTGAGTAAACGAGCGAGACCCGCGCCCTTATTTGCTAAGAGCAAGCTTCGGCTTGGCTGAGGACAATAAGGGGATCGCTACCGATGAAGGTAGATGAAAGTGCGGGCCACGGCAGGTCAGTATGCTCCGAATCCCCAGGGCCACACACGCATCACAATGGACGGGACAATGAGAAGCAACTCCGAAAGGAGAAGCGGACCTCCAAACCCGTCCTCAGTAGGGATTGAGGGCTGTAACCGTCCTCATGAACATGGAGCGCCTAGTATCCGCGTGTCATCAACGCGCGGAGAATGTGTCCCCGCTTTTTGTACACACCGCCCGTCGTTGCAACGAAATTTGGTTCGGTAAAAGCGCGGCTGATTCAGTCTCGTTGATACCGGGCCAAGTGACGATGCAAAAGTCGTAACAAGGTATCCGTAGGGGAACCTGCGGATGGATCACCTCCTAAGTTTGGGGGGCCTCAGGCCCCTCCCTATTATTCTCTTTATTTACTCTCTGTTTTTCATTGCTTGGAGTTCTTGTTATCATTGGACTTTTTTATTTGTCTCAACTTTTCTTTATCTCTTCTATTTTTTTCCATCTTTTTCTTTTATTACGTTTTCTCTTTTTTTCTCCTTTCTCCCTTTTTTCTCTAGGAGGTGATCCTACCTTCTGTTCTCCTACGGCTACTTTCTTGTTACTTTTTTTCTTTTTCCGCGCTTCTACCTTATTTTTGCAACAACGGGTGGTATGTTCTTTTTCTTTTTCCTTTTCCATTTCCTTTTTTTATCTAAGTATTAGATTTGTGATCTACGTAATTAATTGTATAGTGATTAGTTCGGTTGATAAAGCTTACAAAAATAGATTTTTCTTCGATTTTTCGATATTTTTTGTTACTTTTCTGATTTAAAGGTACTAGACTTTGTAATATAAGTCTTATAAAATCTAGCAAAATACCGAAACAGTAAGCGAGGATTTTAATTTTATTTTAGTTTCAACTACCTAATTCATGGCTCAATGAGTGGTAGGTTCTTCCTCCCTCCCGGATGGACCTTTCCCGAGAGCAAGATTACAGTACAAAAATTTTGTACAAAAATCGAGTTGATGGAACAATGTCTTCCTTTGGTCAGGTAAACTTCTCTCCCTTGTTACTGTGACTGTATGTCTCATCCTAAATTAGCACAAAATATTGTTGTGGTTTTCTCCAATACAGAAATGAATTATTACAACAAGCCGTTAAATTAGAAAAAAGAATCAGATATGTTTCATATTAGGGTTACAAGGTTTAATATTTTTAAACAAAGGTTTTTTATACCTAAACAAATATTAATTATTAGAACATCTTATATTTTAAGCGTGCACACAATGGATTTTGAAGATTCAATTGAAATATGTATGAAAGTAGATAACATTAATTCAGAAATAGATGTTAATATATCAGAAGAAGAAAAAGATAGGATATATTTAGAGGTAATTCAATGGTTGAATGACAATCCAATTCGTTCGTTAAGTTCTGTAAGCGATTTTATGCAACTCTTGGAAAGTTTATTATGCTTGGAGATTAAAGAAGATGGAAGACTTATATTAAGTACTTCTGCTTACAGTGATCAACAGTTAAGTGAAGGACTTAAGAGAAATAAGGATTTCTTTAATAATTTAATTAAGGAATTTCAAAATAATATTGATAAAGAAATAAATAGAGAGTATGAAAACGAAACAGAAGAGGTTCTATTATTACGTTTTCTTAATACAGAAGAACAGATTATTGAGGGAATAAATGAAGTATCAAAAGCATTGACAAAATTCTCTTTCAACAGAAAAAGACGTAGATTTACAAGAATATTAATTGAAGCATTATTTGAATTTTTAGATAGTATTATTCTAATATTCATAAGATGGATTGAAATAAGTGCTAATAGAAACACAAAGAGAGAAAATTTGTCTTTAGAATTATTAGAATGGGATATAAACACGTTTAAATCGACCATCTATAATATAAATAGAATTGCACAATTATCTCAAACAAGTATCGAAGAAGAAGGAAATAAAAATTTAGCAAAGGTCTTTATAGAAATTTTACAACAGTAGGAGGTTTTTCATGTCTTTAATTTCAATTGGACATGATACATGTATTCTTTTAGCATACATATATGATGATGGAATTAGAGATGAATTTGAAAATTATCTTGAAATAAGTAATAATATTAACAATAGAAGTTATTCAAAATATTATCACTTACTTCTAAAGTCAGTCGTTGATGAGATTAGTGCGGTGATAGGATCTCGTTTAGGTAATATAATTAAAGAAATGTCAAAAAAATTACAAGAAATAATACCTGAAAGAACTACATCTTTATCAATGAAACAATTAAGCGAATTCCTTGAATATATGGAAGATCTAGAAACGATTTATCCAAAAGATGCTGGATTAATTAGATATATTAAAAGAAATATGTTAGACAAGAAAAAAAATTACTCTTCTTTAATTGATACAGCTTCAAGAAGGAAAAAATTTTCAGAAATGATAAGTCTAAAGAATAGGTTCGATATTAATTACTTTTCATCACTTTTTGGAACCTACTTTAAATACTATGATCCAACTGATAAGCTAAGAGATACTGAAATTAAGGAAGATTTTGAAGAGATAATGAAGAAAATCTTTAAAGGTGCAAGAACAAAAAGAAATACTTATGATAAAATTCACATTTACTCATGTTGCGCTTTTATACGGGAAAATAGAAATGATAATCTAAAGTTTACGACCTCTGATCAAATACTACTTGAAAACTCTAGATTATTAGAAAAATATTTTGAGATAGTAGATATGCAATCGTTGGTAAGATTACTTTACACCCACATGGATTCTCTTCCAGAATCTGTTTGACCTAGTTAATATTTTTCATTTTCTTTGATTTTTATACCGTTTACCGTTCTCTTTAAACCCATGAAGTATGGTTTCTTATGGCAGATAGATGGAAAGATAACCAAGATAACATTTTTGAGCAATTTTTTCTAAAATATTTTGAATTTAGAAAAAATAGTAATAATAAACAAAATGATGCATTAAATGAAATTTTAGAGTATATTAAACAAAAAGAAAAATCCAGATATTGGGATTTATATTGCTTTCTTCAGTCAACTCCTGTGAGAAAAGAATCCCCTTATGTTCGCAAGTTTTCAACAAAGCCATTAAATAAAAGATGGCTAATTTATAAATGGAAAAGCTTTTTTTATTAATAGCGTAAAAACTAATCTTGTTTTAAAGAAAGGAGTAAAAAACTATGCCTAATAAGAAAAGAATCTTCGTATTTTTTATTATTCTGTTAGTACTTTCTTTCCTTGTTGGAGCACTACCTGCTTTAGTTTCAGAAGGAATCTTTCATTTAAATAGTACGTTAGTTATCATTCTTGCATTATTAAGCCCAATACTAAGCCCCTTTATTGAGCTTATTTACAGTAATATTGCAAATATAGTTAAAAAGGCCAACTATAACAGAAAAAGAATCGTTTCAATCTTAGAAGAAAATTATCGCAATTTTATTCAACATTTAATTATTCCTTCTGCGAGAGGAAACACAGTTAATGAACTTTTACCTCTCCATTCAATAGAACGAAGAATTATGAGCGTTGAAGATTTGGAAAAATATGTCGAAAGGGGTGAGAAGAACGTTGATTCTTTTCCTTTTACACAAATTGTAGAAGAATTAAAAGGTTCACCTCCAAGATCACTCTCTTCTAGCCCCCTAAAATATATTATTACGGGAATCTTGAGAAAAAGAAAAAAAATAAAGAACGAGGGAAAAAGACTTCTCAAATATATTATTACAGGAATTCCCGGAGTAGGGAAGACTAGTTGTTCTTTTCAACTTGCCCTAAAACAGTTAGAAGCTTTCAATAACAAAGAATCAAATTATCTTCCTCTTTGGTTTGATATAGGTGAAAGAACTGGAAGAAAACAGCTAGGAAATGGTTTGAAATCATTACGTGATATACTTAAGGATTGTAGTACTCAGGTGTCAAAAGAAGAACAACTTAAAACCTATCTTGCTTTTCTTGAAGGTAAATCTGTTGATAATGTAGAATTACGTCTTTCTGATGATGATTTTGAAATCTTCTGGATTCTCGATGGATGGAATGAAAACCCCATAAATGATATGATTACTTGGTTAAGCAATAGAGATACCATAACTATCTTTTCTAGAATGGGAGGAGAACCTTTAGGCTCATCTTCAATTTCTTTTGATAAATATACTCTTAGACCTTTTACTGTTCAAGATTCCATCTCTTTTCTAACTCAGTTTAATCATGTCCCTGAAAAATGTGCACGTATTATCGCTAGTTCACTAGATGAACATTATGGTGAAGAATTTCTTATTCCTTTCTTTCTAAATATTATAGTTTATAACTTATCAATACAAGGGATCAATGATACGGTTCAAACAATAAATTACTTCAACATCGAGCAGACTACTAAATTTAGTTTTTTAAAAGATTTTTTCTACTCTATACTCGAACGTGATTTTTCAAGTATAAATGCTCAACGTAAACTTAATGATCGACTAAAAAGACAAATTCTCTCTTGGTTCTCTCAAATTCTCTATTTTATAGTGAAAAAAAACTCTAATGTCCCTTCAAGGATGATTTTCAGAGAGGAAGATTTGCAAGACGCAATAGATAACGTACGTCCTCCAGAAATTGTGAGAACTGATCCTTTAGAAGTATTGACTGATTTATTATTTATAGAAAAAGTACAAGATAACAGAGGGGAACGGACTATTTCTTATAGTTTAGTCCATGAACTATATTTAGACTTTTTTCTAGCTTATGCTATTAGTTCCTTTTGGGAAAAAAAAGAGAATGAGCCTAAATTTGATAACGATGGTCGAATGTATCTTCAGTGGATGGATAATGAATCTTTCGATGAAGTATGGTTTCTTATTGCTGATAAATGGAAAGATAGCAAAGAGAATAATTTTGAGAAATTTATTATAAAATGTCTTGAATTTAGAAGAGACAAGAAAGACAATCAAGATCTTACACTACAACACATTTTAGACTATATTAGAAATAGAGTACTTTCCTATTCTTTTTTACATCCTAATAAACGAAGTATCTCTTCTCATCATAACATATGTTTATCTTTAAGACTTTTTCCTGGTGGAATTAAAGAATTAGATTTGAGTGAAACAAAAGTTACAGACATTAGTGCTCTTGTGCACTGCACAAATCTACGATACTTAGATTTAAGTGGAACAAAAGTTACAGACATTAGTGCTCTTGTGCACTGCACAAATCTACAATACTTAGATTTAAGTGGAACAGACGTTCAAGACATTAGTCCTCTTTCGCACTGTCCGAATCTACAAAAAATATATTTAAGTGGAACAGATGTTCAAGACATTCGTCCTCTTTCAAGTTGTCCAAATCTACAAGTGCTGTATTTACTTGGAACACACGTTCAAGACATTAGTCCTCTTTCAAGTTGTCCAAATCTACAAGTGCTGTATTTACTTGGAACACACGTTCAAGACATTCGTCCTCTTTCAAGTTGTCCAAATCTACAAGTGCTGTATTTACTTGGAACACACGTTCAAGACATTCGTCCTCTTTCAAGTTGTCCAAATTTACAGAGATTACGTTTAAGTGGAACAAAAGTTACAGACATTAGTGTTCTTAAAAACTGTCCGAATCTACAAGAATTAGATTTAAGCGATACAGACGTTCAAGACATTAGTCCTCTTTCAAGTTGTCTAAATCTACAAGAACTGTACTTACTTGCAACACACGTTCAAGACATTAATCCTCTTTCGCACTGTCCGAAACTACAAGTATTAGATTTAAGGGGTACACACGTTCAAGACATTAATCCTCTTTCGCACTGTCCGAAACTACAAGTATTAGATTTACATGGAACAAAAGTTACAGACATTAGTGTTCTTAAAAACTGTCCGAATCTACAAGAATTAGATTTAAGTGGAACAAAAGTTACAGACATTAATCCTCTTTCAAGTTGTCTAAATCTACAAGCACTGTATTTAAGTGATACAGACGTTACAGACCTTAATCCTCTTTCAAGTTGTCTAAATCTACAAGCACTGTATTTAAGTGATACAGACGTTACAGACCTTAATCCTCTTTCAAGTTGTCTAAATCTACAAGCACTGTATTTAAGTGATACAGACGTTACAGACCTTAATCCTCTTTCGCACTGTCCGAAACTACAAGTATTAGATTTACATGGAACAAAAGTTACAGACCTTAATCCTCTTTCAAGTTGTCCGAAACTACAAGTATTAGATTTACATGGAACAGACGTTCAAGACATTAGTCCTCTTGTAAGCTTACCCCATCTACAATACTTAGTTTTACGTGGAACAGACGTTCAAGACCTTAATCCTCTTTCGCACTGTCCGAAACTACAAGTATTAGATTTACATGGAACAGACGTTCAAGACATTAGTCCTCTTGTAAGCTTGCCCCATCTACAATACTTAGATTTAAGTGGAACAGACGTTCACGATATTAGTGCTCTTTCAAGTTGTCCAAATTTACAGAGATTACGTTTAAGTGAAACAAAAGTTACAGACATTAGTGTTCTTGAAAACTGTCCAAATCTACAAGAATTAGTTTTACGTGGAATAGAAGGTGAATTTAATATTTCTCCTATCATTCGGCATAGACAATTATTAAATCTTGATTTTGATTCTTCACTACAGTTGCTTTGTCCTCGAGACCTTCAGGATAGTATTGAAGCTCCTGCTCTTCTCAAGATAAAAGATCAAATACAATTTTTCTAAATTGTTGTATATTAGTTTTTTCTTTTTAGAACACCTATCTTTCTGAAAAAAATCTATTGTTCAGTTATAGCCATAAATCTTTTTTTATGATTGTAAATTTGAATCTATCTTACACAAAAGATCTACCTGTTAACATCCCTTATTATTTTAGGTAAGATTCTATCCCTCTTTCATGATACAGTTCTAGATATACTGAATTATCTACAAACTGTCAAAGAGCAATACAACATAACAGTGGTTACTCTTGCTTTTTAGAAATCTCCCTTCATTAGGAGAAAGGAAAAAAACACGATATTGTCCTGCGGATGGATCACCTCCTAAGTTTGGGGGGCCTCAGGCCCCTCCCTATTATTCTTTTTACTCTCTGTTTTTCATTGCTTGGAGTTCTTGTTATCATTGGACTTTTTTATTTGTCTCAATTTTTCTTTCTTTCATGTTCTAACACTTTTAGTCGTGTTTCCACCAAAATCCCTTTTCAACTTTCTAAATTTTTTATTCTCGCTCCCATTCTTCTCCATTTTTCTCCATTTTTCTTTTTTTTTCTAACTAACCTTTTTCTCCCTCTTCCTTTCTTTCTCTCTCCTTCCCCTTTCTTTTTTGGATAAATTTATGTACTTTTTTTCTCTCTTTTCTGTATGTTTCTTTCTCCTGACCTTTCTTACCTTGTTGGTGCCTTACGTGACGGTTCTGTTTACTATTATTCTCGGAATAGGTCTTACTATACTCTTTTTTATCAAAAGTATCGTTCTTGGCTTGTTCACTCTATTGGTAAGCGTATAACTAGATTATTTGGTTTAAACTATTCTATTGACGAATATAAGCGCGGTCATTATCGTCTTCGCATTTCAAGCAAGCGCTTGTATTCTCTCTGGATTGACCAATTTGGTTTTCCTCGTGAGGGTGAGACTCAGTTACACTGGGATGTTCCTCGTCTTATTTTAGATAGCGATCTTCTTACTCAGTCTTACTTTCTCCGAGCTTTTTTTGACACTGAGGGTGATGTTTCTCCTTCATCTAGTTCTACTTATTATCTTGGTTTAAGTCAAAAGAATACTACTGTTTTATATCAACTTAAATCTCTTCTTTCTTCTTTCGATATTAAAACTTCCTCCATTCATTTAGCTGATAAAAAGTCTAATACTTACAGGTTTAGTATTGTTGGCAAGGAAGAAATTTTCAAATTTAGGGACAAGATAGGTTCTGAGCACCCTGTTAAGAAAGAAAAAATTGACCAAATTCTTCTTTCCAGCGACTAAATTATTATTTTTTAATTATCAAGAGCATTAAGGGTTTATTCAGCTTATTTTTGTCTCTTTAGATATGGATTAGCTTTTTCTTTCTTAGATGGAAGTTGTTTGTTTATAGAATTGCCTTTCCTCCTTCCTTCTCTTTCTTATCCTTTCTTATTTTCTCTTTATTCCTCTTTATTAAGTTTCAAATACATATTCATTGTTAGTTTATTCTTTCTAGCCTAATTTATTCATTTTTAGATCCATACCTTTCCTTTTTAGTTAACTTTCTTTTTAGCTATCATATTACAGCTATCACTATCAATAATGCTATCGACTATCACTATCAAAGGGAGTGATAACATTAAGAAAATAAAGATAAAGTGAATGAAAAGAAAGGAAAAAATAAGTAAAAGCAGAAAAAGTAAAAAACGGACATAAGGTAAAAAAAATAGAAGAGTAAGACTTAAGTCAAATACAAAAAAGTTTAAGATAGAATTGTAAAAAAGAGAATCAAAAGGAAAAATAAGACCCTGTAGCTCAGCAGGATAGAGCGCTGGCCTTCTAATCTCAGTTGAGAGAAGCTAGTCAGCGGTCGACGGTTCGAATCCGCCCAGGGTCGCCATTACATTTTTAGTTTTCCTATTATTGTTATTATTTCCCCCTTTTTGTCTTTGAATACTTCACTCTCTGCTATTTCTCTTAATTTTTTCAAGTATTTCTTTACCAATTCGTTTTCTTCTGGTAAGTTTACTTTTTTCTTTTGTACGTTGGGCTTTTTTTCTTTTTCTCCCACCAGTTTAACTTTGTATTCTCTTTTTTGTTTTCCTTCTTTCACTCTTATCTTGTTTTGATTAGTCACTTCATATTCTTTTTTTGCATTCTCTTTTCTGTCATTCTCTTTTCTGGCATTCGAGAACCCTTTTTCTTTTATCAATTCCACGAATTTTTCTCCTACTTTATTCCACACTTGTTGGTATTCCCACATAATCAGTATTATCAGAGCTATATCTTCTTCTTTTCCTTTCAGCATATTTACTCCGTTTATAGACATTCCTTGTTTTATTGCTGTTGATAGACCAGCTCTTTTTTTCAGAATAGACAGTTTTCCCTCACTTAAATTGTACTTTTCTTTTAGATATTTTATCCAAGCTTCTCTTTTCTCTATCATTCTTGAGTTACCAAAGTCTACGAAAAGTTTTCCTTTTTTATCTATCTTAAAATACATTGGTTCGTGCAACAGAACAGGGCTAAAGTTCTTTATATCAACATTTTTCATCAATTCGTTTAATAAATTGAATTTGCAAGTTATCAGTGGGCTTTTTCTGTTCTCGCTTACTCTTAAAAGATCTCCCCTTTCGTTTTCTAGTATAACAAACGTGTCTTTTGATATATTTCTTTTTTCGGTTATCTTATGTCCTATCCAATTGCCATCTATAGTTCCTACTTTAAATTTGAAAAATTCTGTAACTTTTTTTGCTATTGAAGAATTATTGGCTAATATATTTTCTATTTCTTCTAAAGAAAGACAGGTAAAATCCACATTTTCTATTTTCTTTATTATTTCTTTGAAGATTTGCTCTGTAAAACTTTTAATATTGTTAATTGTTTCAATATTTTTACTTTCAGAAATTTTTGTTATTAAAGAGAAACGTTCATTTGTTGGCACTAAATTAAGAACAATTTCGTCGTAAGTTCTAATTGCGTATCTAGAAGCCCATTTTTCTAAATAAGAGTAATAGTAAAACAGCTCATCTTTGCACCCAATAAATTCTAAACGGTGTTTTGTTTCGCAGCTGCTTAAAACTTCAAAATCCTTGAATAGCCCCTCTTTTGTAATAATATTATAAAGGACGTCCTGAATCTTGATGATTGTCTCTATAAAACTATATTTATTTTCTAGGTTATAAACAAATTTTCTCTTTTTCAGTCTCGTGAGAAGAAGATTATCTATTTTTTTGAAAATATTTTTATTTTCATTTTTTTCTTCAAATGATGGAATCTCAATAAAATCAAGGTTAATTCTTGGTTGAAGATCAGTTGCTTCAATTCTCACTATAGAGTTATTCTCACTCACTAGATCTATATAATTGACTATATCGTTTGTAACTACTAAATATCCTTGAAGGTTTTTTGTTGCTTCAAATGTCCAACCATTTTCAAGTAAAGAAATAAGTTGATGTTGTTTTATTGCTGCATTTAAGATAAGATTTATTGTATCAAGATCTAAACCACTTTTTATTAGCGCTTCTTTTAGATCTCCGTTTTTTTCTTTTCTTAGGAAATCTAAGCCAATATCGTGTAGAGAACTTCTTCTTTTTCTTATTAACATTCTTACTAGTTCTTTTTTCTCTTTCACTGCCTCATCTAGACTACCTATTTCAGAGTTTATTTTTTCAAAGATTTTAGATTTACGTCTGAAATATACGTTATTTGAACCATTAAACTTCAAGTTTATCGTTTTAATTATATATTTCCCTGAAGCATCTCTTGCCAGCAGTAACTGATCAAATCCATTATTTTTCCTCTTTCCAAATTTACCAAAACATAGAGTCTCTTCTGCTGTTCCTATCAACTCAACAACATATTTTGTTGTTAATGTGCTTAAAATATAAATTAACTGAAATCTCTCAACATAAGCTCGTGGATCATTAACAAAAATTACTTCTTCTTTTATTCCTGCTAAAAATAAGATGATTCTAATAAAAGCTTCTATTTCAATCTCATTAATTGTTCTAAAAAAGTGCTTGTACTTCTTTTCAAATTCCTTTTTTCCTACTTTGCTATAAATTGAACTTTCTATTTCCTTTATTATTTTATTTATAAAAATCATAAAGAATAATTTAAGAGATTCTAACTCCAGTCTAGTAATTGAATCCACTCTTAATTTACTTATTTTCTTTAAGTTATTTCTTTCTAAATCCAGTTCTTGTTGTTCTTTGAGGAGATGAAATAATTCTGTAATAGTAGAGCAACGCAAAAGATTCCAGATATTTAAATTTGCATTTTTATAAACAATTTTTTTCATTATATGCAATTTGTCTATTTTAGAATTCTATAAAAACATATAGCGAAACATTCATTATAAATCAATTACTTTCAGATTCTCCTTTAAAGTGTTTAAAACAGTCAATTCCTGCGATATTTTCACTTTCAATTTTTTTACCGAGTATCAATTTTCTGTGGAGTATAAATATTATTTATTTTTATTATTAATAATGATTGAAAATAGTGAGCAAAATAATAAGTGGAAAAGTCTTCCTTACTTTAATCTCTCAATAGGTGTTCCTCTACTTTTAATTGTAGTCTATATGATATTTTCAGGTGCTCTCCAACTATCGATATTTATTATTGTATCAATAAGTCTACTTTTCATAGGTCTTGCGTATTCTGTTTATATTATTAAAAAAAGAAAGAAGGATGTTTAAAAGTAAAAGAGAGTAGTTTCTTTGATTTAAAAGAGGATAAATAATTTAGTAGAGTAAAATAGTGTAATATTTTTATAGATTCTTCAGACCGTTTTCTCGAATGGTAATTCCCGAGAAGCTTAAAGAACTTATGAGTAGCGGTTATCAACTTACGCCAGAAACATTTTCGTTTTTGATGCAAGAGACGGATAGAGATGGGATTATAGATAAGATTTTGAAAATTAAACCAAAAGAAGTTATTTTAGATCTAGATACAATCAAAAGAATCATTAAAACAGATATTTCAGAAACTAAATTAAGTGATAGTGAGAAAAAAAAGCAAATTGAGATTACTGAAAAAAAAGTTATAGAAAAAAAAATTGTCCAAAAGAGTCCTCCAGCAACAATACCAAGAGAGAGGAAAAATAAAATTGACACACAATTAGAGATTATTAATACACCTTCAATGGAAGTAGATAGAATCTCTGTGGATCGATTTCACGAATATTTTGTTAGTCGATTTAAACAAATATCAAAGATATTTGAGGGAAGGCGTGATATAAAAAATATTGTCAATACAAGATATCTAAAATCGATTGATTCACGTGATGAAGTTTCAGTTATCGCCTCTGTTTTTTCCAAAACTGAAAGAAGTAACGGCATTTTTTCTTTTGAATTGGAGGACTTAGAAGGTAAAATAGAAGCAATATTAGTAAAAAAACCTCAAACAATAATACAAAAAGCTATTCATGTCCTTGAAGATTCAATTCTTTGTTTCACAGGTCAATGGAGACGAGGATTACTTTACATTTCAGATATTTTCTGGCCAGATATTCCATATAATAAACCAGTACATTATTCAGAACAAGATGTTTTTGCTCTATTTATTTCTGACATACACATAGGTTCAAGACATTTTCTCAAGAATTTGTTCATGAAGAGTATAAAATTTCTTAACTCTGATTTAAATTCTTCAAAGCTTAATAAAATAGGAGAGCAAGTAAAATACCTTTTTGTAGCAGGAGATGTAGTAGACGGAGTAGGGGTTTACCCTAATCAAGATGCAGATCTTGTATTAAAAAATATTAAAGTTCAATATTTGCAAGCTTCAGAATATTTTGAAAAGATCAATTCAGATATTGAGATAATTATAATACCAGGAAATCACGACGCAGCAAGAGCTGCAGAACCCCAATCACCCATTAGAAAAGAATTTGCAGAAGAGCTATATGAAATAGATAATATCCATTTATTGGGTAGTCCCGCATATATTAAAGCTCATAATGTAGAGATTTTAATGTCTCACGGCAATTCAATAATTGACATTAATGCAGCAATTAGGGATATTCCCAATGAATCTGCAGTACCTGCCATGGTCGAAATGCTAAGAAATAGGCATTTAGTCCCAATATATGGACAGAGAACACCGATTATGCCAGATTATATTGATCAATTAGTCATCAATCGTATCCCAGATATTTTTCATGCTGGACACACACATCTTTGTGAGGATTCCACCTATAGAAATGTTACTTTAATTAGCTCAGGAACATTCCAGTCACAAACAGAATATCAGAAAAGTATGAATATTAATCCAAATCCTGGAGAAACCTATATTATAAATTTAAAGAATCTGCAGAGAATAGGTATTGATTTCAAAAATATAAATTAGAATTTTAAAAAAATAATAAAAATAAATTTATTCTTCGTCAATTTCTACATAGGATAAAATATCTGCAATCTTTGGTGCATGGCTAGATAGTACCGCTATCGCTGTTTTAAATTCTTCAATATCGCTTGTTCCACCAATTAAGTGAAAATCTCCAATAGATTTGATAATCAACAGCCCGTTTTTTCCTCGTACCATAACATCATTAATAGGTGAAAAATTTAGACGTTCTAATGCCAATCTAGCTGCAGCAACAAGTGCTGCTCCAATAGCTGATAATTCTGTAGAATTAGCTTTTTTATCTCCTGCATAAAAAGCCACCCTATCACCTGTTGCAGTTAAGACCGCAAGAGCTTCTAATTTAGCTTGTTGTGTAATTTCTTTTAGTTCTTTAGCTAAAGCATAGGCAATTTTTCTTTCTAGTTTCATTTTTTTCCCCTTAACATCTTTTCTTAAATAACGATTAAAGCATACTAGCTTAATTAATTTTACTATAAAAAAAGTGAATTTATCTTAAAATTATCTTTATCATCCTATCCACTAATCTATCAGGTAAGTACTCTAAAACGCGTCTACCTCGATTATTTTTAATTTTATATCTTGGTTTTGGATTTTTCGTATGCATAACTTTGTAAACCAATTTTGCAATAGTGTAGGGATCAGTAGCTCTTTTCCACTCTGCTGAACTTAATTCATGTATTCTCTTTATTTGCCTTGAAAATAAAGAAGACTCTGATTCTGCATAATAATTAGGAGTCTTGTCTAAAAGGTTGGTTTTTACAGCACCAGGCTGTATCGTTGAAACTTTAACGCCAACAAACATCAATTCGCGCCGTAAAGCATCAGAAAATGATTCTATTGCATATTTGGTCATAGAATAGGGCCCACTAAATGGGGGAGTAAATCTACCAGCTTCGGAACTAATATTAATTATTCTTCCTTTTCTTTTATGGATCAGTGAAAAAAAAGTTTTAGTAACAAAAATTGTTCCAAACACATTTACTTCGAAAATCCTATTTATTAGTTCCATATCCATCTCAATCAATGAACCACCAACAAAAATTCCAGCATTGTTAACTAAAGCATCAATTCCTTGATACTGCTCTTCTACAAGTTCCTTTGTTATTAGTATACTATCATGGTTACTTAAATCCATTTTAAAGAAATCAATATTTGAATACTGCTCAAGAATTTCATCAGAAAGTTTACTTTTATCTGTTGCAATAACATAGTCTCCTTTTTCTGCCAGAAATTTAGTAATAGCTAACCCAATTCCAGCTGATGCTCCTGTTACAAGAACAAACTTAGATTTTTTCGCCATATAGATCGCTTTTTAGTTTTGATTGAAATTTTTTTAGTTACTATAAGTTTTTCTAATTATTGATTTTTATAGTTTGAAATCTTAAACACTAAATCGGAGGATTATTCAAATAAAAAAATTAACAAATAAAAATTAATCTGATAAGTAATGTTTTTAAACCTCACACTTCTACTCATTTCAAATAATAAGAGACTAAAAAATAGTTCAACAATTAGGTGAATAACTGTGTCTAGCAACGAAGGCTTATCAGATATGTTATCAAATTTATGGGATCGTATAGTCGATCACTTCGAAGATTATGAAATAAAAAAAGAGGATATTCTGCACAAATTAGCTTTTCTACTTATTTTATCAGTAGGAATAATAGTAAGATTATTTAGTGTCATCAAAGGATATGACCCTTTGATAAAAGCATTTGATCCCTATGTTCAACTACAAAGTGCGACATACATTAGCGATCACGGTTTTGCAAATTTTGTTCATTGGTTTAAAACAGATTCATGGTATCCTTTTGGTTTTAAGATTGGACAAGAATTGTATTGGGGAGTACCTTTAAGTGCTGTTTTGCTAAAGATGATACTTGGTTTTCTATCAATAAATATAACTATGCAGCAGGCAGCCTATTACAGCCCCGTAATTTATGGAACTTTAACAATAATCGCAGCCTATTACTTAGGAAAAGAAGCAAATGGTCCAAGAACGGGATTATTTACTGCATTTTTCATGTCGATTACTCCTGCATTCTTATCAAGAAGTGTTGCGGGATTTTTTGACAATGAATCAGTAGGTATCCTATTTACAGTTCTCTCATTGTACTTCTTCATAAAGGCAATGAAAAACGGTAAGACCTCATCAGCAATTTGGGGAGGAATAAGTTTAGCTGCTTTGATGGGTAGTTGGGGTGCCTACAGGTACGTTTTAGATCTACTACCTTTGACTGTATTTTTCTTAGCAATGCTTCGTAAACTTAACTATAAAATTGTAAAAAGTTACACAATAACAATTTCCACAGCATTAAGCTTAGGTTTTGTTGTTATTCGTGTCCTCAAGAATGAATTTTTCAATATTGAAATCATGATACCTGTCTTAATGATTGTTTTTCTAATATTGGTAAGTATGATACAAAATATGGCTAGCAATCTGAGTGAAAGATTGTTTAAGAAAATAGTCGTTATTAGTGTCCTAAGCATAATGACATTAGTTGCTGTTGCTACTGCAATCTTCCTTTCTTTAGGTATATTCCAAAACATTGCTGACAAATTCTGGGCAGTAATTCTACCTAGTGGTCGATCTTCAATTCCAATAATATCATCAGTAAGCGAACATCAACCTATGGCTTGGGGAGAATTATTCAATAACATTCACATAATGACATTTCTGATACCATTAGGCATTTACTATTGCTTAAAAAAACCAACAGATGTTAATATCACCATATTACTCTTTGGAATAACAACGATATACTTCTCAGGTTCAATGATAAGATTAGCCTTATTACTTGCACCCGCTGCATCTTTATTAAGTGCAATAGCTATTGATAAATTATTATTCCCATATGCGTTAAGTGCTCATGGAAAAATAGCCCTAACAAAGAGAAAACTACGTGTTGCAAAATCAATAGGAAGAGATGAGGCAATTATAGTATATGTAATAATTTTTGGTTTACTAGTTACCTTTGTTTTCCACAGTATGGGAATAGCTAAAAACTTTGCTCAATCTGAAATGGCTCCAATAGTTAACAGCCAAAATCTGCTGCCACTCACAGATTGGCAAGAAGCCCTACTTTGGTTAAGAAACAATGCGCAAGGAGAAGGAATAGTGAAAAACAGCCCTTCAGTGGTGCTCAGCTGGTGGGATTACGGGTATTGGATAACAAATTATGGAAACGCTACAACACTTGTTGATAACGCAACCACTAACAAAACGCAGATTGGTGTAGTTGGAACAATGCTTATGTGGAACTTCACAGAAGCAGTGAAATTAATGTACAAATATAATGTGAAATACGTCTTGATCAACAGTCAAGCAGGAGAAACTGGTTTAGGTTCAGATCTAGGAAAAGCAATATGGCCAATACGTATTGCAGAATCTACAGTACCTAGATATGGAATAAATGAAACAGAATATTATTCCAAATCAGAAACTGAAGGAGAAGGCACAATATATAAGGAACCATTCTATATGTCAGTCTTATATAGATTAGCAGCCTATGATGAAAATTCAGGTTTCGCTTTCCATCCAAACGGACCTCAAACATCAGAGAGCGGATCGTTTGTATTAATGAAAAATTATCCTGTAAAAACCTTAGAAGGAAGTGATGGCTTCGTTTACTTCAAAGAAGTTTTTAGAAGCTTTGGTCTAGGTGGCCTATCAGAAGCAAGAGCATACCCAACAGTCAGAATATACGAAGTCATTTATCCACCAAATATTGCACAGTTGGCTGCTGAACTTAATTCTTTATATCCAGAAGTTTAACTTTTTTCTACTTCTTTTCTTCTCTTTTTACCTTTATCTTTTTTCAATTTTAAAAATGAAGTAAAATCAAAAAAGTTACAAACTAAAGTTTATCCTTGTTTTTGTATTATCAGGTTTGTGATTTAAGTATTGTACAACGTAATGAGGAAGGCAATAATATTTTCCATCTTCCCCCATTATGAGATGATGATTACTACTGCATCCACATATAGCACATTTCCTAATGGTTGGCATTTGTATCCCCCAATATAATGAGCAGTAAAATCATTAATAAAAATTTTGTTTATTATAATATTCGTGTAATTTATCATTAATAGACAGTAATTAAAATAGTTTTTCGTTTTTAAAAATAGCAATTTAATTATATATAAGGCAATTTATTATTTAATTATGTAAGTGTAAAAGAAACCCCCCAATTTTGTTGCATTTTTATAAACAATGATAGTAATAAAGATGATGATTAAAGAAGTAAGCATACGTGAAGAAATTAAAGAGATAAGAAGATTGATTGAAAATTTACTTGAAGGGTATATATCACCTACCGAATTTAGAATGAAAACAGCGAAGTACAGTCAAAAAAAGGTGTATACATTATTCAGAGACTCTTTTCCGAAATTTGAAACAACAATAAAAAATATTGTTGTAAGATTGTTTAAAAGTTATTTCTTTTCTAAAGATTATGAAAAAAATATTTTTTTAATAGAATATGTAGACTACAAAAATTTTTTCCCAGAACTAAAACAATTCCATGATTCAGTATATTTCAAAGGAATGAATTTGAAAGAAATTGAAAATTATTTTTTAAAACAATTAGTAGAAAAAAGTACGTTTACTCCATTAGAAAAAGAATTTCTGAAATTATTAAATGAACAAATAGAAAGCAAAGAACCAATCATATTTAATAAGATTGCAAAAAAATTAAACGTTTCCAACAAGAAGATCACTATAATCTTAAACAATTTGAAGAAAAAAGGAATAAGGTTAAAAGCTAGTATAGATTGGAAAAAGATCGGAATAAATGAATGTTTCACCTTATCAGAGAAAGAAGTTGGTAAATCAATATTAATGAAAAAGAATTATACTCTTTTTCCTGATTTAAAAATCCATTACATAATATCATTAAACGAAAATAAAACAGCAGATTATAGAGTAGTTAATAAAAAATATATTATTAATATTCCAATAATTTTAAAGAACAGAAACCTATCTAAGCAGAATAAAATAATGGAACAAGTAATATTGCAAAAAAAAGAAAATTTAGAGGATAAATCAAACTATTTAAAGATTAATAGTACAAATCATATAGAAAAAAAAACTAATGACTATATTCTCAGCTTGTTAGTAAATTGTGCAAAAGACTATAAACGACCAAATTTTAAAGTAATAACTGAAAATTATGAAATATCAGAACGAACATTAACTAGAACAAAGCAGAAATTTGTGGATCAAGAGATAATCAAACCAGAAATCAGGATTAAAAGCAAAAATCATGTTAAAATTCTACTAATTACTAAAACACAACAATCATTTTTATATCCCTTATTACCATCTTTAGAAGAATACCATGTTATTGATAAGATGAATAATCAGTCATGGTTTTATATCCTCCAAATATGGAGAGAAGATGTTGAAGATTTACTAAAAATTCTTAAAAAATACCCTAATTGTTATCTAGTAATTAACGAAGAAACAAAATATTATCAAGGAAAAAAAATGCAATTAATGCAAGAAAAAAAATGTATAATGAATTTTTAACTTTATAAAAGGATAAGATAAATACTACCTACACAACAATAATAAAAGAGAATATTGATGAATTAAATAAAGAAATATCAAAAAAAAGCTATATTAAAAATCGTGATAATTAAAAAGAAAGAGGATTTAGATGGATAATTTAAAAGAAATAATAGACAAAATAGTTTTGGAAACAGGAAAAACGAAAGATGAAATTTATAAATTGATATCGGAACACAAGGAAAAACTAGGAGATCTCGTTACAGAAATAGGTGCAGCACATATTGTTGCAAAAGATCTCAATGTTGACTTATCGTCAAAAGAGGAAATTGAAAAAGCTTTACCTGTTACAACCCCAATTAAAGATTTAGTGCCAAATTTGAACAATGTTTCAATATTTGGTAGAATTTTAAGGATATACGGAGAATATACTTTTCAATCAAAAACAGATAATAGAGAAGGAGTTTTACAATCATTAATTGTTGAAGATAAAACAGGAACAATAAGAGTTGTTTGCTGGAATCAAAAGGTAACAGATTTAAGAAATGCAAATTGTAAAATTGGTGACCCTATCAGGATTATAGGAGCTTATACGAAGGAAGGAAGAAATGGAGAGTGTGAGCTACATGTTGGAAACAAAGGATATGTACAAATTCGTCCGTCAGATATTAGTGAAGCGGATTTGCCAGAATATAAGATCGATGCATATAAAATAAAAACAATTAAAGGAAATGAAAAGGATATAGCAATCTTTGGAAAAATAACTAAAAAGGACGAAGAAATACTAAATTTTCAAAGAAATGATGGAACAGAAGGATATAAGGTTACAGTTATTATTGGAGACGAAACAGGAGAAGTGATAGTTAACTGTTGGAATGAATTAGCACCAGAAATTTCACAATTTAAAGTAGGAGATCTAGTGTATATTAATGGACTAAATGCCAAAATTAGAGGCGATGGACAAATAGAATTACAGTCTACACGAGTAAGTAAGATCATAAAATTGGATGCTGAAAAAGAGGTTAAGGTAAAAAAAGAACTAATACGAGCAAACAATATTGAAAATATAGAATTAGAACCTCTGCAGAGCATAAATGAACCAAACAAAATGGTTTCAACTAAGGGAATTATTACTTCTATAATGCCCATAAGAGAATTTAAGAGAAACGACGGAACAGTGGGACTAGTTCGTAACTTAATTATTTCAGATGGAACTGCTTCAATTCGCGTTGTATTATGGGATAATAACGCCAAAAAAATAAACGAAGAAGATCTTCATAAACAACTAAAGATAATAGGAGGATATACAAAGAAAAACGATAATTTTGGGCTAGAAATATACTGTGGGAACCAAACAAATATTGTAATTGATGAAATTAAGGAAGAACTCAAAGATTTAGGTATAAAAATCACAAATATTAACGAAATTTCGAGTGAAACAGAGATAGTAAATGTAAGAGGAGTTATAACAAACTTAGAACCGATAAGGGAGATTCAGACAAAGACGGGAGAAACAGTAGAGCTACAAACGTTTAATTTGAATGATAATACTGGAAAGATTCGTGTAACATGTTGGCGAAATAATGTTAAAAAATTAATGAATTTCTCAGATAACGATTATGTCCAAATAATAAATGCAAAAGTCAAAATAAATGAAAATTACCCCCCAGATTTGATAGTCACAAATAGCACTGTTCTGATAAAGATTAATAAAAAACCAGATGAGGAGCTAGGATTTGTTTCAGGAAATAAGATTGCAGAAATTGAATTGTCTAAAGAGAAAATCATAGACTTAGATGAGATAAAACAAGGAGAAAAAGTGATAGTAGAAGGAACAATAATACATTTGTATGATAGACCATTTATTTACTATTTGTGCAAAGAGTGTGGAAAGAAAGTTTCTATCGATAGTAATGGACAATTTATATGCCCTACGCATAATATGATCTCTGATGCTGATTCTCTGCTTATTTTCAATTTTGTAATAAATGATGGAACAGAGAATTTAAACATAGTTTGCAGTAGAAAAACGGCTGAACAAGTAATAGGAATGGATACACAAGCGATTATATCTTTGATCAAAGAGAGTGAGTCGGATAAAGCACCATATATGTACTTGAAAAATAAAAACTTCATTGGAAAACTTGTTAGAATTACAGGCTTTGCTAGACTGAATAATTATCTTAATGTTATAGAAGTCAGTGCATCAAAAGTGGACTTTTTAGATCATCGTGAAGGAGCTAATGAAGTATTAAAATTAATTTAACAAAAGGAAGAAATAAAGAGGAATAATCTATTCAGAATCGGATGATCCTGTGTGAAATGCATGAAAGAAAAGTCCAAAAAATGCTCCCAATATTGCCAGTATAATAGTCAACACATATACTACATTAAAGTCCATATTAATCATCTCACCCATTTTATTCCTATTAATAAGCATTTCGTTATCTGGAATACATATCAACTCGATTTTTGTACAAACTAGTTGTACGTCAATCTTGCTCGCGGAGAAGTCAAAAATTTTAGAAAAAGTAAGTTTAACCAATTACGTGACAGAACAGCCTAGAGAAAATCTTACAGAAAATTCTTGATAATTACTTTAAATTATAACTTCTTGAGCACAATACAATTTTGGGAATAGTTTGTCATTTTAGCCTTAATTCTTTAAAATAATAAAAAATTATTTTTTGATTAATATTTTTTTATCGATAGGATATAAAGTGAACCTATCTGGATTCTCTTTAACAATTTTAAACAGAATAGGTTCAATAAAAGATGCGGGAATATCAACCTCTGTTGAAATTTCGTCGAATGATATTTCTAGGGAGCTTTGGCTTTGTTCTTCAATTATCTGAATTACCAACTGGAAGGTTTGTTGCTCTGAAAGGAATATGGAATTACTTTTTATTGCTCCTTTAACTTCATTATCATTTAAAAGGGACTTGGCAAGTTTAAGAATGATTTCTTCATCCAAACCAAGCTCATCAGACAGATTCTTAAGAGAGAACTCTTCTTCACATTTCATTAAATTGTCTTTTAGGAGAGAGTAAACATAATTATAAGAGTAATAGAAGGTATGACCCAAAAAACCTTTTCCAAATTTTTGAAGTACAGAAGACAACAATTTCTCACTTATAGGCCATTGTTTTTTTAGATTTTGTATATCAAATTTACCTGTTTGCTTAAGCTTTTGTTCTATTTCTACCATCAATTTTTCCTCAAGTGAAAAAAAGTATTTTTTCTTGGGTAAGAAAATACCAGAGATTAAACTTTCTGCTAGTAATCTATTTACTATATCAACTCTTTGATTATATGCTAGCTTTGTTTCTATTTTAGCTAAATTAGCGTATCTCTTTTCATCTAATATCTTGTAAAATTTTTCAATGAAATCTTTCTCTTTACTTACAAACAGTGAACGTAAGAAACCAATTAATTTCATTTATACAAACCTTCCTTTTCATCTCAAAGATTTTTTTGGCCTTTATATAATTTTCATATGTATAGTAATTGATAATAATGGAAAACATAGATAGAATCTCTTCAGGAATTAATGGAATAGATAAATTGCTCTATGGAGGATTTATAAAAAACTCGATCAATTCTATTGTTGGGAGTAGTGGAACTGGAAAAACAACTTTTGCATTAGCATACCTACAACAAGGAATAATGGCAGGAGACGATGTTTTATATTTGTCATTTGAAGAAGAACCGAAGAAGTTAATATCAGAAGGAAAATCTCTCGGTATTAATCTTGAAGAAAAGCACGAAAACATAAGTGAAGTCATTCATTTAGTAGAAAGTGAGAAAATAGTAGAGTTTATGACAGAGATATTACCTGCACTTGCAAAAAAACTTAAAACTCAACAAGTTAAGCACACAAGAATTGTATTAGATCCTTTAACCCCAATTCTTTGGGAATTCACATCAGAAAGAGAGCAAAGAAGAGTTTTGACAAAAGTCTATAATTACTTAAGCTCTTTAGGAACAGTATTACAAACAGTAGAAGAACCGAATGCATTTGGGCAAACAGATATTGGTGCAAGTGAGACAAGAGTGCCAATTTACTTATCAGATACTGTTATCCACATCCAAAACTTAGGTTTAGGTGGAAAGTACAACCGAACTTGTAAAGTAATAAAATCACGGAAGACTGCACATTTAGAAGGAATTTACCCATTAAGATTTAACTATGGAACAGGAATTGAAATTGAAACAGGGGTTGAACATGAAACATCTTTTAACGCATACTTAGTGGAAAGAAAAAAAGAAATTTTAGAAAAATTGAAACTATGGTCTAAATCTAATGATAAAAAACAGCGTGCAATAGCTGAAATTGGGATTGATCTAATAAAAAAACCAAATAGGAAAAATCAAGAGACAACTTACGAGATAATAAAATTACTTGCAGATAGTGGTATAGTTCAAGAGGTAAAAAGATGAGTTCTATTAATAGAATAAAATCTGAATTAGAAGATTTACTTGAATTAGAAGATGTAGAAGCAGTGGTATTGTTTAGAATCGACGGAAGTGTAATTGAATCATCATTTGACAATAATTACACAAGCAGAAAAATAAGAGTGTTACAATGGTGTAAAGATAATATCCCAAGAGTTTCACAAGAAATGAGAGGGAATAACCTTCAAAAAGTCACTTATGAGCTTTCTGACACATGTATTCTATTTTTTGCTATAGGAAAAATTGGAATATTGACAACGTTAGCGAACAATACTGCAAATTTGAGTCTATTAGCTGTAGAAACAAAAAGAAAAGCTAGTATAATTGAGAACTATATGTGAGGGGTTTTTTTGCAAGTAAATTCAGGAATAGTGAGTAATCGCTCTCTCAAAAAAGTAGTAAAAGGGTTAATTAATGATGTAATTTTTGAAATTAAAGGCATACCTGATTTCTTACTAATAGCTTTTACATCAAAATATAAGCGATCAGACTATAAAAAAGCACTAGAATTAATAACACAAGAAACAGGAATAAAAAATTTAATTGGAGGGACATTTCCAACCATAGGAGTCCAAAATGAAATTCCAACAACTCAAGGAGGGGCAGCGTTTACTTTCAAGGGAAACGAAATAAAAGTTCAAAGACCAGTCATCTACAAAAATATTAGAACAAAGAAAAAGAAGTTTATCAGTGAGTTTCCAAGAATCTACAATTCTATAAAAGCAAAATCAAAAATATCTTTTGTCCTTTCTACGGGACCAAAACTTCAACCAAATGCGATGGAACAGCTAAAATTACTTGATAGTTATCCTGCAATAAAATATCAAAACATGTTCAATGTACTTGGTTCAGGGTTGGAATGGTTCTTAGGAAAACAAGGTCTAGGAACTGGAAGTTATATAGATGAATTATTAAATTATTTAGCAATAAATAATGTTTCAGACTTAATTGGTGGTGCAACTTTTGATATTGATCTACAAGACAACTATCAGTTTGTAAATAATTTCATTCATAGCAATTCTTTAGTAGGCACCAGTTTCTCATCCGATACGATTAAATTCGGACATAGTTGGGCCTTTGATAAATCAGAAAAGACTAGAGAATACTCTATCACTCATAAATTGAAGAGTGGATATATCCAGAAAATAAACGGAGAAAGAGCAAATAACCAGCTTCTACAAATAATGGATCTCCCGAGTAACATATACAATGAATTTTTTGAGAGATTTTCTTACGCAAACGCACTTTATCTTTCAGGAATTAAAGAAGAAGATGGCGACTATCATCCATTTATGACAGCAAATCATCCAAAGCTGAAAGGAGTTGTTTCTACCCTACCTCCGAGTAAAATAACTAAAAAACCTATAAAAGCAGAGCTGTTCACACAGTCAGGATTGGGAATACAAAGATCAGCTTATGAGTGTGCAAATAAAGCAGTAAAAGAAATTATTAATCCAAAATTCGGAATTTTCATCAATTGTGCAAATAGGTTATTGATTGCAGGAGACAAGATTGCTGAAGAAAATAAGAAACTTGCAGAAAGGTTAGGAGAAGATGTGCCATTCATCACTTTATATTCTGGTTGTGAATTCTCAATTTTCAATAAAAAACCAATGTATACAACTGTTTCTATCCATGGACTCGTAGCTGGAGAATAAAAAATTGTGGTGTTTTAAATAGTTAAAGTAGTTGACTTAACAATGATCTCGGAAAATTGGAAAACAAAAAAAACTCTGAAAATTGCAATATTGGGTGAAGGTTCTGTAGGAAAGACAACAATATCAAAAAAATATTCTGAAGACTTATCTGAAACAGAAAAAATTACAATGACAAAAGGAGTCGACATTGCGGTAAAGAATCTTATTCATAAATCTACGCCCATTGCTTTACAAATTTGGGATTTTGCGGGTCAAAAGCAGTTTCGATTTATGATTGATATTTTCCTAAGAGGAGTAAAAGGAATCGTATATGTCTATGACGTAAACGATATAGAAACATTATACCTGCTTTATGAATTTGTAGAAATTGTGCGAAATTATTTTAAAGAAAATAATATCTCCCAGGTCCCAGAAGTACTTGTAGGAAACAAAATTGATATTGGTGATGCAGAAGTTTCAATTGAAGATATATACAGCTTTATGAATACTCACAACATTGAAAAGCATTTTCTCGTTAGCGGAATGTATGGAGATAATGTTTATCCATTATTTGATTATTTAATAGAAAAAATAGTCTTTGATGAGTCTAAGGAGCATATCTCTACAATAAATCAATATTCACTTAAATAATGACTATAACTCTTTCAATTTCATATGTTTTACAAACTGATAAAGGGAGAAAAAAATGGAAAAATTTCAACAATTCATTAATAAAACTCTTGTCTGTTCTAAATGTAATAGAAAATTAGACTTCAAAATCGATAGGAAACAACTTGAAGAATTAAGGAATAGCCAATTATTCAACTTTGTTATAATGCATGCCAACGATCATACTTTAGTAATTTCGGTTGATGGAAGGGGGGAAATTAGAAGATCAAGAATTGCAACCTTGAATGCTATTGAAGAAGAGAAAAAAAGTAATAATGCTTTTCAAGATATCCAAATTATTGAAGAAAGTAATAACTTACGAGAAGCTTTTGTAAACTGGTTTGAAAAAAAGAAGTAAAAAGAGAGAAATTATTTAGGAACTACGTCCTTAACTATTCCTACAGCAACAGTTTGACCCATATCTCTAACTGCAAAACGGCCAAGTTCTGGGAATTCACTGTATTTTTCAATAACCATGTCTCTTGTGGGGATCATTTTAACTATTGCTCCATCCCCATTCTTCAAGAAGGCTGGCTTATCTTCGGTTTGGCCTTTACTCATCTTTTTAACAAGTTCAGCAAATCTTACAGCAACTTGGGCAGTTCCTGCATGAATTACTGGAGTGTAACCTGCAGCTATAGCTGATGGATGTCTAATAACTTGTACTTGAGCTGTGAACTCTGCTGCGATGGTTGGTGGGTTTGAAACATGTCCTACAACGTCTCCTCTACGAACATCTTTCTTTGATAACCCTTTGCAACTAAATCCGATGTTGTCACCAGGTTCAGCTTTAGGAATTTGCTCATGATGCATTTCAATAGACATGACTTTTGCTTTTTTACCAGTTGGTTGGAAGATAACTTCATCATTTGGTTTAAGAACACCAGTCTCCACTCTTCCTACTGGAACAGTTCCTATACCAGTAATTGTGTAGACATCTTGAACGGGTAATCTAAGAGGTTTGTCTATTGGTTTCTTTGGTACTTCAAATTTATCTAAGGCTTCTAGAATTGTTGGTCCTTTATACCATGGCATTTTGGTGGATTTATCTTTTAAGTTATCTCCATCCATACCACTGCAAGGAACAAATTCGACCTTATCTAAATTAAAACCAAAACGTTTTAATTCACGACCCATTTCGTTTTTAATTTCTTCGTATCGTTCTTGTTTATAATCTGCAAGATCCATTTTATTAACTGCAACAAGGAACTGATCGACACCCAATGTTTTTGCAAGAAGAGCATGCTCTCTTGTTTGACCAGTTGCGCTAATTCCTGCCTCAAACTCTCCAGTTCCAGCGCTGACTACTAAGATAGCGGCATCTGCTTGTGAAGTTCCTGTGATCATGTTTTTAACAAAGTCTCTATGGCCTGGAGCATCAATGATTGTGAAATAATATTTGTTGGTTTCGAATTTGTAGAAAGCAAGATCGATGGTTACTCCTCTTTCTCTCTCTTCCTTGAGCTTATCTAAGACCCAAGCAAATTTGAAACTTCCACGGCCGATAGATTCTGCTTCTTTTTCATATTTTGCCATTTCTCTTTCGCTTATGCCTCCGCATAAATAAAGTAAATGGCCAGTCATTGTTGATTTTCCATGATCAACATGACCAATGATTACTAAATTTAAGTGTGGTTTTTCCTTTGAACTCATATTTAACACCTTTAAGTTTCTAGATGTACTTACTATTATTCAAGTTGTACTTGAATAACACCCAAAGGTTCATTTTTAAAAGCATTTTGGTTTTGATGTTTTTTGCTAGAGGTTAGCTAACATCAGATTTCTTTGAGTTCTTGTGGTTTTGGGGTGAATAGTGACTGTAATGCTTCTCGAAATATCTCTTTGAAAGGGCTAAAGGAACTTTGTTTGTCCTTCACTAATTTCTGGTCTTCTTCTCTTCATTTCTCACGTGAGAAGAAAAAACCTTTTTTCTGGTTTTAGTGCTCGAGAAGTGCTCAATCTTCTCTTCTGGTACAATAAGTGGTTAGTTTTTCTCTCTTAACTTTCCTTTGAGTAAAATTACGTCGAACAATTTGTACAAAAATTAAGTTTATGAAAATTTATTGTAAAAAAACTTTTTAAAAAATCGACCCTCACCAAATAAGCAATAATGAATATAGAAATATAAAAAATGACAAGATTTAACAAATGTTAAAAACTGTTAAGTATATGAGCTTTGACAAAACAATTTTATTAACCAATGATGATGGAATTGCTTCATTAGGTCTACAAAGTTTAAGGAGAGAATTAGCAGAATTAGGGAATGTTATCTGTATTGCCCCAAGGTCCCCAAGTTCTGCAATATCAAAAGCTCTTACTTTCCATAAACCAATAAGGTACAGATCAGTAAAATTTGAAGGAGGACAAAAAGGTTATAGTACTTCAGGTTCTCCTGCTGATAATGTACTAGTTGGCTTTCATTTACTAAATAGAAAACCAGATATTGTAGTTTCAGGTATAAATTATGGAGATAATAGTTCAATTCACTCCGTTTTAACATCTGGTACCTGTGCTGCTGCATTTGAAGCAGCCTTAAATGGTGTTCCCGCAATTGCTTTTTCATCAGATGTTGCAGATGATGCACAATTAATAGAACAAGATGGAGTAAACTTTGAACCAATGGCAAAGATTGCAAAAAATATAACAAAAGTAGTATTAGAAACAGAGTGGCCAAAAAATTTAGCTTTTTTGAATGTTAATTTTCCTGTAGAAATTACAGACGAAACAGAGATGTTTATAACTTTTCCAAATTTATACAAATATGATAACTACATGATCGCAAAAAAAGATCCGAGAGGACTACCTTATCTTTGGCTGTGGGGAGAAAGAAAAAAATCCTTTCCAGAAGGTTCAGACACATGGGCAGTTATTGAAAAAAAGGCCATCAGTATTACTCCTATCGGATTTAATCTTCATGCAAAAACAGAAGAAACATCAAAATTTTTAGAATATATTCAAAACAAAGTTAAGGGTTAAGACTACAATTAATAAAAAATTAACTATTAACATTTTTTTCTCCATAGTAAATAATAGACCACGGATATTTAACTACGATTTCACTAATTACTCTACGGACTTTATTCTGTTCTGAGGTGTTATTATAAAATAAAATAAACACCTTTCCTCCTCGACTACGTTTCATCTTCTGATATACAGTTTTTGGACTATTAACTAAATCATAAACAATTAATACATCTGTTTGTGGAATATCAAGGTCACGTTCTCCAACAGAAGAAATTAATAATACAGATTTTTCTTTCGCATTTTTAAAATTTATAAGAGGTTCCGCTTTTATAGTTGTTTTTCCTTCTAATACATAAACATTATAGCCAATAGATAAAAATTGTTTTTTTAATGAGTAAATAGATGATAAATATGAACATAAAATAACAACTTTTTTGAATCTTTGCGCGACTTTTATTGTATAATTTTCTTTTCCTGTTTTCTGAGGATAGGGGGGCAATTGTTCAGGAGAAAATCCAAATCTAAGTAGATGTTTCCAAAAAGAGGAAACAGGCATAGAATAAACGTATTTCCTTAAAATTAAAAGGTGATTTAACTTTTTTATTATTTCAGGTTCAATATCGAGAAATTGAAGATCATTTAAGAACATCTCATCGTTCTGAAGCTCACTAGAATGATCTTTCTTTATATTATCCTCTATTTTTTTAATTTCAAGTGATAGGAAATCTATAACTTCTTTTATTGAATCATCGTTTACTGGGTGAAGATAAATTTCTGTATGGGTAATATAATTATTAATATCTGTTTTATTAAGATCTTCAAGATAAATGATATCAGTATTTGGAAAAAAGTCTAATAACGTAGACAATTCTTTTCTTTTGAAAACTTTCTTATCACTAGAGATTGTATGATAATCTCTTAAAGTCCCACTCATTCCTATAAATCTACAATGACTAAATCTAGATATTATGTGATTCCATGGATTTCGCAATACTGTGTTATAACTAATTCTTCGAATTATAGTATCGATTTCATTTATAATTATTATATTAAAGGAAGATGCAATATTAGGGTACTTTTTGATTGTATTCATAAAAGATAAAGGTAGTGTAAGTATTATCCTGCTATTTTCTAAGATATATTTTCTTTGGATTGAACTGTGTTTTGAATGAACAACCCCTAAATCTTCAATGCCTCCATATCTATTGTTTAAGTAATCTTCTGTTTCTTGTAAACTTGATTGATTTTGAAGAAAAATCAAGATTTTCTCTTTTAAAAAAGCTTCTACTATTAAACGATAAATAATTACTCTTTTTCCCATCCCACAATCAAGTTCTAAAATAACATTCCGATTGTTATTAACAGAAGTCAAAATACGATCAATTATATAGTTTTGATACTCACGATTCTCAATTCGATTTGATTCCAAAATCCTCAAAATAATAAACGAGATTTCTCTATATAAAGTTAAAGAATTATAACATAGCTGGTATTTTTGGAGTTTAAATATTTTCGTAGTATATCTCTAATGAATGTCAATTGAAATATCTAATTTAACAAAAATTTACAAAGTAAAAGGAAGAGATATTATAGCACTAAATAACATTACCTTGTCCATTAAAGAAGGGGAGTTTGTTGGACTTCTAGGACCAAATGGGGCTGGAAAAACAACATTAACAAAAATATTAGCAACATTGGTATCACCAGATCATGGAACAGCTTTTATTGATAATATAAATATTAAAAATTCTAAAAAAATAAGGCAACTTATTGGGCCTCTTTTCGGAGAAAATGGAGGTCGGAGCTTGTATTATAGGCTGTCAATATATGACAATTTAATTTTTTATTCAAGTTTAGCCGGTGTTCCAAAAAAAATTGCAAAAAAAAGGATTAATGCTCTTTTAGATTATTTTGATCTAGATAAATATAGAGACGTATTAGTAATGAAATTGAGCACAGGAATGAAAACAAAAGTATTATTTATTAGAACTCTCATACCCAATCCAAAGATATTACTGTTAGATGAACCAACACTTGGTTTTGATGCAAATACTTCAGATAAAGCTAGAAAAATTTTAGAATATTTCAATAAAAAATTCAAGACAACTATTATTCTTACAAGCCATAATTTTTTAGAAGTAGACAGCTTAACAAAACGCATTGTTCTAATTGATAAAGGAAAAATAATAAAAGATTGTGCTCCTGAATCTTTTAAACAACTAGCATCTAAAAATTTCATTGACATTCATTTTTCTATGCAAAAATTCAATAAGGAAATCTTTTCAGCATTAGTTTCACAAGTTGTTGGGGGACAACTAGTCAAAATAAAAAAAAGTGAAATAAAGAAAAATGTCCATATTTTTAATGCACGAATTTTGGCTAAGAAATTCCCAATCAATGAAACAATTGCACTATTAAATAGGATGATTGTAGAAAGGAGAGGAAAAGTGTTTCAACTACAACCATACCAACCATCATTGAAAGAGGCATTTTTAGCTTATCTAAATTCTAGTGAAAAAAAGTATGAGGAAAACATGGAACAAAAAATAAAGATTACTAATTGGTGAGAAAATGGTTAATGTAGAGGAAATTCTACCCTTTTTCGTTGATAAGTCAAAAAAATATAACTTTTTTCAAAAAATTAAAGCCATAATTGGAGCTAAAATAAAAACAGCTTTAAACTATAAAAGTGCATTTTTCATGACTTTGTTTTTAAATATAATATATATCTTCATGTTTTATTTTTTTGGAGAAAACAATATTTCTATTGAAATTCATGGAGTGTCAATTACATACTTTCAATATGCCTTTGTTGGTCTATCTCTCCAGATGGTAGTAGGAACGGCTTTAGCTTCTACAGAGCAAAATATTCTGCAAGAAATTATTACTGGAACCTGGTCATCTACTTTTTTCTACTTTAATATTGTAGAATACGCATTAGGAACATCAATAGCAGGAATATTTTTGTCTTCATTTTCTATATTGATATCATATGTTATAGCAACAGTTTTTCTAAAGATACCATTTTGGTTTTCCATTAATTTTACTATTTATTTAATTATCCTTTTCTTTTTAATAATGCTGTCTTATATATCAATTAGCATATTTTTCAGTTCTTTTTCTATTTGGTACAAAAAGAATATTGGAATAACAAAAATGTTCTATGAATTAACAAAAGCTTTTACAGGAATCACTTTTCCAATAATTTTGCTGAAAGGATATCCTGTTGCGTGGTTCTTTTCTAGAATAATGCCTTTGACATATGGTCTAAAAGGGATATATGCAGTTTTATTTCTAGATAATTTTGATAAGTCAGTCTTAGTAAACGCATCCATTTTGGGAGGATTTACTTTTATTATCGGAGTAATTGGAGTGGTCATGGTAAACTTAAGTTTAAGAAAAATAAGAAAGGAAGGAAGTGTATCAATTTATTAGGAGATAAACACTATGTATGAAAGTTTGGAAGAGATAGGAAAAGTTTTTTCTACAAAACAGATAAAGATCCAATCAATAATCTCTGGATTCAGTGCAATCTTTAAAAGAAATATTTCAATAATAGCAAAATACAAACTAAAAATTTTCAACTCGTTTTTGAATAGTTTTATTGCATATTCAATGTATTTTTTTGTTTCTTTATTATTACCAAAGAAAGTAATAGCTACAGAAAGCTATACTGTTTCTGGTGTTTCTTATATTTTTTCTGGATTATTAATTGCATCATACGGTACTACAATCTTAGGAGCAGGATTAGGATCTTTAACTAATGAAATGAGACAAGGTACTTTTGAATCAATAGTTTTAACACCATATGGCCTTAAAAAATATATTATTATAGAAATAATTTCAGAGGTAATATATTATTCATTTCAGAATATCATCTTTCTTTTTCCAATTTTGTTAATTTACCCTTTTACAAGCAGTTTAACAAGTTTTACACTAAAAACGATTATGACACTAATAATTTTATTGCTTGCTTACATACTATTCATGTCAATTCTTACATTAACATCATCTTTAATAGTTGTAGTATTAAAAAGAGGAAGAGAAATTGCTTTGGCAATTTCAGGCCTACTACACTTTTTGGGAGGAATTTTGTATCCAATATCAGTTTTCCCAAAATTTCTTCAAGCCATAGCTTTAGCTTCACCGTTAACACAGGCCATATCAGCTTTCAGAGAGATATTATTTACTGGTGCAGTGCTAACAAACACAACAGTTTGGAGTGCAATTATTATATTACTGGTTTACGCTTGTGTATTAGTATGTTCATTCAATTGGTTATACAAAAAAGTCTACTTAATAGTGCAGAAAAAAGGCTCAATATCTCATTATTAGCTTTTTAAAGTTCTTTATACGCTTTAGATAATTATTAACATTAAACCACAATCTAGAAAAAATAAATCAGTACATTCATTGTACTGCATTCAATATGTCACTATCTCCTGTTTCATAAATAGTTAAAGCAGAAACAAAATGTGGTCTTCCACAAGTAGCACCAAGATCTAATGTTGAACTAGGAAATGTTAAAACGGGTGTATTTGACATTTTTGCGTAATATTCAATATCAGATTTTACATTTTTTGGTGTATTTTCTGCAATAATAACTAATTTAGCTTTATTGTTTAATAGTGCATTAATAGCTGATTTTGCACCAAAATCAACTTTACCCGTATCTACGGCGATTCTAATACTCCGGTTTAAATCCATCTCATTATTCACCTTGATTGGACTGTTAGATTTTTAGTTATAAAGATTATTAATAATGACAAAATTTTGGCAATAATTATTATTCTAAATCCGAGTCTTCTTTTATTTCTTTCAATATCTAGAAAATAATGTTCTAATAAAGCTAGTTACAATCTTAACAATAAGAAATTCAAACAAAAAATTAACAAAAAACGTTTATCTCGTAGTGCGAAATGTTTAAAAGAACCAATGTTTTTCAAAAAATGAGAATATTATGACGAAAAGATTACCGTGGATACTTCCGGGCATAAGAAGACCTAAATTTAATCTTCATCAAGTAACATTTCGAATACCCACTGAAATTCCACAAAGTGTTTGGTATTTTATAGTATATGGAATAATATTTTACATTTTCAGTGGTGGAGCTTATGATATCGTCAATAAAGATTATATTGCTCCATTGGGAAGTGGATCGCAAGGACAACCTCTTTTTGTTTATCCTGCCACACAAGCACAATTTCTTATTGAAGGAATAGTAGCTGGTTTTATCATTGCCTTTGCAGCTTTAAGTTTATACTTATTTGATTATGCAACAAGATTTACCTTTGATGTGAACACGGCACAAAAAATTGAAGTAATAGCTTCAATATTTGTTTTAATCTGGTATGTTGTTATAGTGCTTTTATACAAGAAAAAAACAGGAGGATAATTTTTTTTCATATTTTTTTCTCGTTTAATTTTTTCATTAATCAAAATGTTCAAAAGACTGCACTCGAGAGTGCAATTAGCCTTATGAAAACTACATTTACAAAGGTGCTTAATGAATGAGTGAGAAATACGTCTATAGATTTTTTTCAAAAGAAAAATGTGAAGGTTCTGCAGAAATGAAAAGCTTATTGGGAGGCAAAGGAGCAAATCTTGCCCAGATGACTAGTTTAGGTCTACCTGTACCTCCAGGCTTTGTGATTTCTACAAAAGCTTGTTTACATTTTCTAGCTAATAACAATGAGTATCCCGAAGGGTTAAGCGAACAAATAGAAGAAGCATTGACTGAATTAGAACAAGTCAATGGTAAAAAATTAGGAGATAATGAAGATCCACTCCTAGTTTCTGTAAGAAGTGGTGCTGCAATATCAATGCCTGGAATGATGGATACTGTACTTAATCTAGGACTAAATGATGTATCAGTCGAAGGATTAGCAAAGAAGACTAATAACCCACGTTTTGCTTACGACGCATATAGACGTTTTATTTATATGTTCGCAGATGTTGTAATGGGTCTCTCTAAAGATTATTTTGAAAAAGAATTAGAAAAGATGAAAGAAAAACAAGGAGTGAAATTCGATTCAGAACTTAGTGCAGAATCACTAAAGGAACTGGTTGAGATAAATAAAAAAGTATATGAGGAGCATCTAGGAGAGCCATTTCCACAAGATCCAAAAGAACAATTAGATAAAGCAATAAGAGCAGTATTTAATAGCTGGAACAATAAAAGAGCTATTGATTACCGCAATTATCATGGAATTAGCCATGATCTAGGAACAGCAGTAAATGTCCAAACTATGGTTTTTGGAAATATGGGGGATGACTCTGCAACAGGTGTTGCATTTACAAGAAATCCTTCTACTGGAGAAAAACAAGTTTATGGTGAATATTTAGTAAATGCTCAAGGTGAAGATGTAGTTGCAGGAATTCGAACTCCTGAACCAATAAGCCACTTAAAAGATCATATGCCAGAAGTTTACAATCAATTAATAGAACTAGCTCAATTGTTAGAAAATAGATATAGAGATATGCAAGACATGGAGTTTACTATTCAACAAGGAAAACTATATCTTCTACAAACAAGAAATGGAAAAAGAACAGGTATAGCCGCAGGAAAAATTGCTTATGATCTAGTACAAGAAGGATTAATAACTAAAGAAGAAGCAATATTGAGAATTAGTGCAAGTGACGTAGACAATTGTCTGTTTCCTAGCATTAATTGGGCTCAAATAAATCCAAATGCTCCAATAAAAAGCATAAAAGCAGAATTAAAGAAGAGGCAACTTGGAAAAGGATTACCTGCCGGAGCTGCAGCTGCTTGTGGAATTGCATATTTTACAGCTGATGGAGCAAAAGAAGCTGCAGACAGAGGAGAAGATACAATACTAATTAGAGTAGAAACAACTCCAGAAGATTTTCATGGTATGGCTGCATCAAAAGGAATTCTAACAATGAAAGGGGGATTAACTTCACACGCAGCAATAGTAGCTAGACAAATAGGAAAAGCATGTATTGTTGGTAGTGAAAGAGGAGGAATAACTATTGATCTTGAAGCTAAAGAAGTTCGTGGAAATGGACTAGTAGTCAAAGAAGGAGAATGGATAACAATTGATGGAACAGATGGAGCAATCTACCAAGGAAAACTACCAACTACTCCAGCAGAATTACCAGAAGGAATGCAAAAAATACTTGAATGGGCAGATGAATACGCAAAATTAAAAGTAAGAGCAAACGCAGATAAGCCAGACCAATTCAGAAAAGCAATAGAATTTGGAGCAACGGGAATAGGATTATGCAGAACAGAGCATATGTTCTTTGACCACTTAGACATAGTAAGAGAAATGATATTAGCACGTTCTGAAGAGGAAAGAAAAATAGCAGTAGATAAACTAGAACCATTCCAAGAAAAAGATTTCGAAGGATTATTCGAAGCAGCAGAAGGAAGACCAGTAATAATCAGATTAATTGATCCACCATTGCATGAGTTTCTACCAAGTGAAGAAGAATTACTAATAGAGATTTATGAAGCAAGATTAGCAGGAAAAACAGAAGAAGATCTTAAAGAACAATACAACATGCTAGAACACGTACGTCTAATGAAAGAACAAAACCCAATGCTTGGACTAAGAGGATGCAGACTAGGAATAACTATGCCTATAGTAACAGAAATGCAAAGTAGAGCAATATTCAGAGCAGCTGCAAAAGTTAAGAAAAAAGGAATAGAAGTGATGCCAGAAGTAATGGTACCCTTAGTAGGATTTGAAACAGAGTTTAAACATCAAAGAAAAATAATCGATAGAATAGCTAAAGAAATAATGGAAAAAGAAGGAGTAGAATTCAAATATCTAGTAGGAACAATGATAGAAGTACCAAGAGCAGCAATAACAGCAGCAGATATAGCAAAAGGAGAAAAAGGAGCAGAATTCTTCAGCTTCGGAACAAATGATCTACATCAAATGACACTAGGATTTAGCAGAGATGATGCAGGGCCATTTATTAACAAGTACCTAAGTTTAGACATAATGCCAGCAGACCCATTCGTAACAATAGACCAGGTGGGCGTAGGAAGACTAATGCAACTATGTGTAAGTGAAGGAAGGTTAACAAAACCAGATCTGGAAATAGGCATATGCGGGGAACAAGGTGGTGAACCAAAATCAATTGAATTCTGCCACAAAATAGGATTAAATTATGTTTCTTGCAGTCCTTTCCGTGTCCCAATAGCCAGACTTGCTGCTGCTCATTCCGCATTAAAAGATACAAAGAAATAATCACTTTTTTCTTCTTTTTTATTAGATTAAATTTTTTATTTTAAGAGTTTTAAAAGGATTTTTTTTCTATTTTCAGTTTCTTCAGAAAAATATTCTGGAAATTTTTCTTTTATTTCGTTTTTCCATTCTTTTTTAGAGATAGAATTAGAAAATTTGAATGGAAACAACTCATTAGCTATTTTAAACAGGCGTGCTTGCTCAATATAGCTAAAGAAATCTTTTTTGTTTGTTTTTGTCAAAGAAATGCCTATCTGGTGGTGGTTACCTTTTTTTCTTATTTTTGCTTTAATCCCAACTTCTGATAAGAGTTTTATCAGATACTTTTGTTCTTCAAACGTAAAGTTATTTGTACATAAGGATAAATCAGTACCTGAAAAATAACCGTCGTCAATATACCAAAATAATAAAACAGTTGGTGTTAGAGTAAGATCTTTTTTCAAAACCTTTTTTGTTTTACCTAATTTATTTGAATACCAATTTTCCCAATAACTAAAAAATTCTACAGAGGAAGAAGTATCAAAGCCACAAGACCATTTTATTGATTCTGTATTACTCGGTTTAACAAATACCTTTAGTTTCGTAAAACTGCTAAATAGAGGAATAAGAGTTTTAATCCACTGAAACTCTAATATAGATTTATGGATTCTTAATGCAGCAGTATTTACTTTTGAGATTTTAGATACACATTTATTCCAATTAGAGATATCTGTGTTAGTTATAGCTTTTCCTTCATTTACTTTCTTTCTTAATTTTTCGGCTCTATCCAATAAACGGAGATATTCTGACAAAAGAGGTTGCTTCTTACTCGCTTGCAATTTTGTTTGCAATCGTAAATTTGCGTCTCCCAACATCATTCCTTCAATGATTTCTTGTATCTCTAAAGGGATAGGATGTGTAAATTCCTTGTTAATATGGTTTCTAGTTTTCGTCCAAAGTGAACCAGGAAAAGGTATTTTCAAACCCATTGAAGTTAAAAGAGGTTTTATAGTTCTTGGATCTTTATTCAATTCTTTTCCAATTACCTTTATTCCCTTTAATTCACCAACATACATTTTTAACAGTTTTTTTTGTATTTCTGTTATTTCTAATGTCATAGTAATTTCTTTCCTGTTGAAAACTGCAGATTTAACTACTTAATGCCCGGGTATTTATTTTCAATAAGCTATTTATTATTAACTTAATTTATTCTAACTGTTCAAAAAAAGATTATACCAAATGACTTTATAATACAATTATTAATTTTTATCTATGAAAGTGGCTATTGCACAAATCAACCCCACAGTTGGAGATTTAGAAAGGAATTACAAAAAAATTGTCAATTATACTAAAGAAGCTTATGAAAATGGTGCAAACATAGTTATTTTTCCAGAAGGATCTATACCTGGTTATCCAGCCAATGATTTAATGTTAGAAAAATCATTCATTAGGGAAAACAAGAATTATCTGATGAAAGCTGTAAACGAAAGTCCAGATATTGTTACCATTGTAGGGTTTATTGATTATAACCAAGAATACAAGCTCTATAATTGTGCAGCGATATATAAGTCTGGAAAAATAATAGGAACCATAAAAAAGACTTTACTTCCAACATATGATGTTTTTGATGAGTTAAGATATTTTATTCCAGCAAAAAGAGAAGAGATAAAACCTGTAAAAGTTGAAATTGGAGGGAAAACGATTAATCTGGGGGTTGAAATTTGTGAAGATCTATGGGATCATGATTATGAAACCAAAGTAACAGAATTACTTGTTGAAAGAGGAGCTGAACTTATAATAAATATCTCTGCTTCACCATATTTTGTAGGAAAAGGAATTGAAAGAGAAGAATTAATCAAAGAAAAAGTTAGAAAAACGAACACACCCTTTGTTTATTGTAACTTAGTGGGAGGACAAGATGAGCTAGTATTCGATGGGCAAAGTTTGATAGTAAATAAAAATGCTCAAACAATCTATTATGGAAAAAAGTTTGAGGAAGAGTTATCCATAATAGAATTAGATTTAGAAAGAGGTAATGAAAAACCTGAAGAAAGACCTCTATACAATAGAGAGGAAGAGTTTTACAATGCTATAGTCTTAGGAATAAGAGATTATTTTAGGAAAACAGGCTTTAAGAAAGCAATTTTAGGATTAAGTGGAGGGATTGATTCATCTTTAGTAGCTTGTTTAGCATGTGACGCATTAGGAAAGAACAATGTAATAGGAGTATCCATGCCTTCAAAATACTCTAGTGACCATAGTAAAAGTGACGCAGAGCAACTAGCAAATAATTTAGGAATAGTATATCTTAAATTTTCAATCCAAGACATTGTTGACATGTATTCAAGAGTTCTAGAAGAGCCATTAAAAAAAGTAAGAGAATATTATAAAGTGTCAGAAGAAGAGGATAACAGTGTAGCAGATGAAAATATACAGCCAAGAGTAAGAGCGAACTGTTTAATGGATTTTTCAAATAGATTATCAAAATTAGGTATTCTCGTTTTAAACACAGGAAATAAAACAGAATTAGCATTAGGATATTGCACAATATATGGAGATATGACAGGGGGACTAAGTGTAATAGGAGATGTAAATAAATTAGATGTATATAAACTTGCAAAATATGTTAATATAAGAGAGAAAAAAGAGATCATACCAGAAAATGTATTCAGAAAAAAACCTTCTGCAGAACTAAAAGAAAATCAATATGACCCATTCAATTTTGATATAGTAAGTCCATTAGTAGATGAAATAATTGAAAACAGGAGAACAAAAAAAGAATTAGAAGAAATGGGTTATCCTAGGGAAGAAATAGATAACGTGTATGAAAGAATAAGAAAAGCAGAATATAAGAGATGGCAAGCTCCGCCAACAATAAAAGTAACAAAAAGAGCTTTTGGAATAGGTTGGAAAATGCCAATAGTAAACAAATATACTGACAAATACGAAGAAGTGTAATAGAGTAGAAAAAGAAAAGAAGGAAAAAAGATGTTGGAAGAAATAGTTAAACAATGTCTGAAAAGAGGAAATTTAACACATATTGTAGGGCCACCAAAATCAGGAAAAAATACACTGTTATATCATTTGGTATCAAAAGTGCGTAAAGGAGAGAAGGCAATAATTATTGATGCAGAAATAAGCGTGAGTGTTCAAAGACTTATAGAAATAACAAAATTCAAAGAAATCGAACTAGAAAGAATAATAATAATACAAACAAAAAATAGTTATGAGCAACACAAAACAGTGTTAAACCTGCATAATTTGATAGGTAGTAGAAAAATAAAATTCATAGCAATAAATGGAATAACAAACCATTTCAGAAATAACGGAATAAAAATAGGAAAAGCAAATAAATACAATATTTTAGCCCTTCAAGTAGCATATCTGAAAGAATTCGCAAAAAAAATGAAAATAGCAGTAATTGTAACAAATCAAATGAAAGGAGAAAGGGATAAATTCAGAGCTAGTATGGGGATAGTGGGTAAAAAAATCTTTGAAAAATATGTTGACACAACATTCGAAATTAATCAAGTAAATGAAAAATTATGGTCAATAAATAGCGATAAGAATTTTAGAAGTTTATATTTAATCACAGAAGAAGGAATAAAGGTTTTAGATTAAAATAAGCAATTAAGAAAATCTGGAGCCCCGAGGGGGGATTTCAAGCTTTTGCTCACAACAAAGAGCTATTTGAACCCCCGACCTTTACCTTACCAAGGTAACGCTCTACCAGCTGAGCTATCGAGGCTCGTAGTTGTTTCCTTAAGATAATTTATCCTTAACGGATTTTCATCTCGAATATTTTTTAAACCTTATGATTGAGAATATTCCAATTTCCTCAAAGGGCGAAAACTCTAAATATAGTTCTTTTTATTTGCACTCAAAACAAGTATAAAGGAGATTCTAATGAAATTTAAGACTCTTGCTTTCTTAATTCTTATAATGTCACCTTTTATTATGACAACAAAAGGACAATTTATTTTAGCTGCACCTAACACAGAAAAAGAATATGTGATCTTATTTGATGAATCACATGGCCAATATTTTAACCGTACTTTGATGAAAAGTGCTTTAAGTGCCATAAATGATAGTTTAAATGTAAGATTTATCTTTTTCAATGAGTCGAAATTTAATTCTACTAATCTTCAGGGTGTTGATTTAGTTATTATTGGAAATCCTGGAATATACAAGAATTACAATTTGTCTTCGGAAGAGGTTGAGGTTATTCAAGATTATGTTGAAGCAGGAGGTTCATTATTTCTACTTGCTAATCCACTTTCTTCTGATACAAATATTACAGGACATGTTTCTTCCTTCAACGACATACTTAGTGCAAGATTATCAAAACTATCCTCAGCCAGATTCAGAACAGGATTAGATAAAAGTTCAACAGTTATAATGGATGATTATCATAATAAATATAATAATGAATCTTTTCTTTCAATAGTCAATTACAATACCTCTGATAATGAGTTTCTTGAAAAAAATAAGATTTTTGAGCAAACAAGTAAAGTTGAGAATTTAACAGTTTATTCTACTGCAATATCTTTTGACAGACCAGAAAAAGAAAACGCTATAGGTCGAACAGAAATAACTAGTTACGCATTAGAGAAAGATGGTTCAATCGTTCAAGATATGATAAATGGTTTTCTTGTTTGGTTATTTGCTAAAGAAATAGGAAATGCACGAATAGTTCTTTCTGGTTCAACTATTATGTTCAGTGACTTGATAATTTATGAAGATCAGAAGTTTATTGATGAAGAACAAAACAAAGAACTATGGTTAAACTTAATCAACTGGTTACTACATATAACTCCTTATGAAGAAAGAAATCCTATAGCCATGCCTTTCTACGCTTTAGTTTTGTTAGCTTTAGGTTTTGCCGCAGTGGTTTTCGTTATCGCTTTATTGTTGTATAGTTACAAAAAACAAAAGAAAATAAATATAAAAATTAAGTAGAAGATATTTCATTTTTTATTTTTTTACTATTGTTCAAGAAGAAAATCTGATAAATTAACAGATTTCTTTTTCTCTGTTTTTCTAATTTTACGCTTTGATTTTTTATCAGCTGATCCATCATCAGGTAGGAACATTGTTAAAATGTTTTGTTTTAGTACGTCTATCCTAGATCGCAAATATTCTGAAACTGAATATTTCGAAACTAAATAATTGATAATATTAAGATATTTGGTTACTGATTTTTCAAAAACAGTAAGATTTAGCTTATTTGCACCACATTTTGTACAATATCCGCCCAAAGGAATACGACGATAGGTAGTATTACAATTTGTGCAACGTATTTTTTGGCTACCAAATCTACGCATATTACCTATAAGATCTGGCAGAAATTGTTTGAAAATTACTCTTGTTGCTACATCGTCAACATCAACTGCTCTAATCTTACTAGCTAGTTCTAATTGTGCATCCACTTTTTCTTTCATTGTAGCTAAACGAGTATAAAGAGAAGATTTTTCGCCTACGAAAATTGAGGAAGTCTCATGACTATAGGAAAAACCTTCATAGGCAGCTTTTGTGTTTAACCTATGACTTACAATGTCAATTAAAGGGAGAACCTTCTTTGCGGGTAATGATTTCAGTGTAGATTCATAAAAAGACAAAGGATAAGAGTTACCTGTATCAACGTTATGAGACTCATCATCAACCTCAAAGGGATCTATTGTAGAAACCAAAATTAGCGGGGCATCCATTTGACCGCCTCTAACTTCTGGTAAAAAGAATTTTGAAAAATTAAGAAAAGCATCAAGAGCTAGAAGAATACTATCCTCATCTCCATCGCAGTTCATCGTAATGCAACTAGTTGTCTGGAAATTATGTAACATTGTGTCATTTCTTATTGTTTCAACTTCCAAACAATATGAAGCCTCTTCTTTTGCAATATTATTTATTTCAGCTATTTGGTCACATATAGTATTATGTGCTTCTTTAAGTTCATAATAGTGATTGTTGTATTTTATCCGTCTATTTTCAGGAAAACCTTTTTTAATAAATTGTTTCAGTTTTTCTTTTTTATTTTGATTAATTAGATCTAGATGTTGCATTATCCAAAGGTCTGCTCCTCTAATAGATATTTTGTGAACAACTGTCTTTTTAGGCTCTTTTCCCAATTCTTTATATTTTTCCAATATTTTTTTGCCAAAATGTCCTTCTGGAGAAGATACTCTAGATCTTACGAATACACCAATGGTTGAAAAGAGATAAGTTATATCCTTTAATAATTCATTTGAAACAGAATAGAATGATATTTCCCCTACATCTTTTGAGAGCGTTCCATCTCCATCTAGATAGGCGGAAATAAAAGCTAATTTATATTTAGTTGGTACTGTATAGAGAAAGTTTGGCAAACGTTTTCTATAAGCTCCTTTCCCCATATTCCATGCATATGCGAAAAGATAGGCTAATATTCTTCCAGAACAAATAACGTTTCTTTCTTCGCTGATATAAGGAGTAAGACCTAGAGTTCGTTTTATTATTTCCACCAAATATTTTCTCATTTTTTCGTCTGGGATAGAAAAATTAATCTGATAACAGTTCTTATTATCCCGAATATGTCCTTCAGAAATGTAATAACCTAGAATTCTCATTAACTCATCATTAAAAGGAAAATAGGGAGAAATAGTAAAATCATCTCTAGCCATCCCCAATCTTGCATCTGAAGGGATCTCATTCCAGTCAAAAATTCCTTCTTTTTGCAAAAGTTCTAAGTGGGATAAGGGGATAGAATCAAACCAGTGATTAGAAAAGAAGTATGTAGAATGAGGTATATCGATTCCTTTTGAAAGAATATAATTTAGAAGTATCTTAGTACATGAAGAAGAGTTAATATTGCTGCTTTTTTCTTGAGAAAGTTTATTGCAGAAATCGTTTAACTTACTTTTTATCCAATTTCGGGCTTTTCTAAGTCTTACTGTGTGTTTAAATTCAGTAAACTTCTTGCTGTCAGGTAAGTTTTTTGCCAATTCCTCTAAAACATTTACTACTTTGTTATGTTGAAACCCTAACTCTGGAATCTTTGTTTTAATTGCAATATATTCGCCTATTTGTAAATTTCTTGCTTTCACATTTTCGAAATCATTTGTCAGTTCATTCAACACGAGCATATTGTGGTCAGGTGTTACTGTTATTTCATTTCCACTTTTGGTTTTTATTTGCAACCATCTTTCACTTTTTCCCTTAATCCAATGCTTGATGGGTTGTAAAATAGAAGAAGAGTTTTTTTGATCTAGACTAATGACCTTCCATTCTTTATGAAGATTCTCAATTGCAAATGTCCCAAAATCATCTACCAGCTTACTCTTAGCTCCTGATTTTATCTCTTCTTCTACTAGTTCTCCAATACTTTTTACAATGACCTGTTTCTTATTTTCGTCCCAAATAAGTAGTTGTTCAGTTGGAAATAAACAATTTCTTCTTTTTGCTGCATGCCAATAAGGATGAGCTAATATTACTTTAGCATCAGTAAATCCTATTAACCTTCCAGCAATACCTGCTGAAGTATGAGGAGCTAAACCTATAATTAAATGACCAACTAGGTCATTAATTGTTTTTGCTTTGTAAAAGGGAGGAAGTCCATACAATCTTTCTAACAACTCATCGATAAAATGAGAGACTTTTAGGAGATATTTACCTCCTTCCTCATTAACAATCACATCTTGAATTTTTAATTCTAGTAGCTGATCTTCATTTTCTAGTAAATTCCCATGAATATCGTGTGTATAACCTATAGAATGGAGTTTTGAAATTGAAACACCAATTTCTTTTGGCTTAAAATGCGTAATTACAGCATCAGTAGCATCAAAACGTATTGTTCCATCACGGTATACAAATACATCGTTTAAAGAACGTAATATCCCTTTTACTATAAATTCTGGTATACGATGTTTATTCATCAGTTTTTTAACAGCTTTTACATTTTTAGGTAAATCAGAGTTAAATTCTCTTGCAATTTTTCTAAATTCTTCGTTAATAGGAAAGGGTTTAGTTTTGTAACTAATTAGAGGTATCCCACACCTTTTACATTTATCGTCATTAGATTCTAACCCACATCTTGGACAAAATTTAATGATTTCTGTTACTACATTACAACGTGAACATATGGATAAATGCGTAGTAGAACCACATACATGACATTTTCTTTGTACTAATTCGATCTCTATAACTTTTTTTTCACTCGCGGAAACAATATTTCTTTGATTACCTCCTGCTTCACCAATTGGAAAAAGTAGATGCACTGGAGGTTTCATCTTTCTACTTTTAGCTTTTTCTGGACGCCCCATTCTTGCACCAGTATAACAAGGACACTTATCTCTCACTTTAATATATTTGTAGGAGTTAATTATTTCTAAAACAGTTTTTGCTTTATTTTCCACCGGAAGTAAACTTCCATTTTTAAAACCTAAAGATATTAGTAGAGTTTGCGAATGTTCCCCAAATAAAATTTTTCCATCCCTTATAGAGTGAGGAATGCATATTTCTTCCAAAATTGTTTTTATCTCTTTATCATAAGGTAACTCTAAATTTTCATCTTTATTATAGTATGATGATATATATTCACGTAACCGAATATATGCAGAAATTGAAATATCATTCCAATGATATGTATATTCAGGATGAAGTGGAATATCAAGTAAAAGCGATAGTCCTATAGCTTCTTCAGCGGTTGGGATAATGTTCAAGGGGTCTTTTATGAACTTATCAAACTTTTGTTTTTTATTTTTAAAAAACTGATTTATCTCTACTTCAGAAAAATTCATTAACTGCTTCTCAAGTTCTTTTGCCCACCATTCTTCACAATATCCAGAAGGTACAAGATCATGGTTAAACTGGTTAAATTCACCTACACCATAAAGCATATCTCCAAGAAAAAGAATCTTTTCTATTTGATCTTTTAATTGAATACCTTCTTCATAGGAATTAACTTTACAAACATTACCGTTTTTTAGAAGCACAATAGGTGGATGTATAGAATCCACAGGCATGACAATGGCTCCTTTTCCGGGTCTTTCTGTTCGCAAATGTGTTCCACAAACCAAAAAATCATTTGTGATTGCAAAAAGTGCTGGATGTACACCCATTGCAGCTAATCCAGTAATTCTAGAACGCCCATATCTAATCCTAAAACCACCTTTCGCGGATGGATGACTAAAAACTGGCCTTCCACCAATTACGTCTTGAATATAACCTGTATCAGGCTTAATAAACAAATTATCTTGCTCAATTTCATGTTTACTTGTACCTTTTTCTTCATCAGTTTCTCCAGAATTCTCAATATTCTGGCTTGAGTGTATTTGTATTAAATCGGAAAACCAGTCCCAACCCTTTAATTTATGTTTTGATACTCTTTTTTCAAGTTTTTTTACTCTACCCACAATACCGTCATTAAAAACTAAACAAGCACCTCCTCTAAGTCTATTAGTTTCAATACGTTTCAAATCTCTATTTCCAGAAACTTCAACTTTCTCAGTAGGTTCTCCTGTGATTTCAATGGGAAGATTTCTTGCCGCAAATCGCTGCTCCTCTTTAGTTGTGGGAAGTTGTAAATGCATTACTTTGTTGTAAAGATCTATTTCCTCTACCGTTCGCTCTATTTCTCTCTCTGTAGGTTTATACCTATCAAGTTTTAATGTTCGTCGTATGTGATCAGCCAACAAAACACTCATACCCGCTGCCGTACCACCAGCAGAGCGTATAGGTCCAGCATAGTAAACAGCTAAGTAGTCGGATCCGTCATCATTTTGCTTAATTTTTACTTTCGCTATACCTTCAAGAGGAGCTGCAGTGATGCTTTCAGTTATTATTGCCAATGATGTACGGAGTGCTTGCTCGGCGAGCTCAATTTTTTCAGAAGAAAAAAATTTACCTTCAGCTATTTCTTCTGCAATTTTAAATGCCACGCTTTCGCGAGAGAGACCTTGTCTTTCAAGTTCTCTAATTCTCTTCCCAACCCCTTTAGGTCCAATTAATCCTTCAACTCGATCAGCAATATCTTTAGCGATAGGTATTTCAACTTCAGAAGAAGGATCATAACCTTTTTTTCTCGCCTGTTTAGCAATCCTATAAGTTTGTTCTATCAATGAATTAATTTCCTCAAAATATCCCCTAACATTTACTGAAATTAACTCGTCATCTGATATTTCCATTACAAATAATTAATTGGTAAATGGCTTTTAGTTTTTTTCATATTCGTGAGTTAAAATATTTTACTAAATAGACGAACTATTTTTTAATATTATAAATAAACAGGTATTTCCCCTTTCACTGGAAATTTTATTGTTATATTCTAATTCAACTTTTGTTGTGAATGGTTGTGAACATGTGAATAAAGAATCAGACTAATTCATCTTCCAGTGGAAATAAAGGGGTTAGTTAAGAATATATTTAATTATTTAATAAAATGAAGTAGTAAAATAAATCACATGTACATGCCATCTAGCAAGTAATTAAAGATTTTTTTTGTTGTGAACAGCGGTGAATGTTTTAAACTCAAGAGTTGTGAAACAAAATAAAGACATTCTAAAGTATTCTGTCGGTTATATCTGTTCACTTATCTTCAAATCATTGTGAATTTTGAAAACAACGTATCTGCTAGGTATTACGTTTGCAGTTCTCATAAAAAACCAATAAAGAATCAACAAAAAATCAAAAAAAAAGAAAATCATGCATTAATTTTCTCAGCTTTATATTTTTCTAATATCTTGGCTATTCTTTCTGCAATTGGCCCTGTACCTTTTACTCCTTCCTCTGAAACTGTGAATCTATCTAACACTTGTATGATTCCTGCTTCTTCTATAATTTTCACATTTTGTGGTTGAAACATAGCTGATAATTCCTTTGCAAGACCAGTAAGATCAAAGGGTTCTTCTGCCAAAGTTATTTCGGAAATACTCTTCCCTGCAATAAAAACTCTAAATATTTTCACATTATCACTTTCAGCATCACCCAACACAAGATTCAAGGATTGATCTTGGATTCCACGTAATATTCCAGTATAGACTCTACCTGATTCTAAAATAATTTTTACACGTTTGTTCAAAAGTGCACTCAATTCTAACAGAAATTCTCGATTTGGATTACTTGGCATATCTATCAAGGTTCAATTTTTCTATTATTAAAAAAATGTTGTTATTTTTGAGCATTTAGTAATTTAGAAATTAATCTCAGACACGGTATTTTTTATTTTTTCCTTTGTATTTCGATGTGTTATTGTGTAAATAGGACACACATCAAAACATTTCTCACATTGGACGCAAGTACTAGGGTCAACAATCAAACCTTTGTTATTAAAAGATAATGAATAGGTTTTACATTCATCAAAGCACAGTTTACACTCTAAACATTCTTCAGTTCGTAACACAGAAAAAACAAATTTTTCAACAAAATTTTTCAATTTCTTTTCATTATTTTTTCCCAATCTCAATTTAAAAGTCCCATCAGGATAGAGAAATGCTGTAAAATCATTTTTCTTTACCTGTATGAAATCTAAACTATTATTATTAACAACTTTTCCTACCATTGAAAGTGTTTTTTGTAGATTTTCAAATTTAGTAATCCTCGAAAAAGAACCAATTATAGTAGTTTGTTGTACTCTACATTCTGATTCTTCTACATCAATATCATCCAAATCAATAGCCATTTTTCTTTTTTCAATTATAAAGAGATCTTTTTTATCAAGTGTCAAAATATTTCTAATTTTTTGAGGGATGTGCTTAAAACGCCATAAGCCTTTAGTAATATACTCTTTCGGTAATTTCTTTTTATTTCTCCATTTTTCTAATTCTCGTGATAATTTCTTATACAATCGCCTATTATTGTTTTTCAATAAATCAAATTGAGCAAGATTTGATGAAGGACAAACCCAACAGCCTATGCGTTCATATTGTTTATCATATAAAGGATTGTAAGGTAAGTTATTTAAGAAAATATATAACCAAACAACTAAAGCAGTCCAATTTTGAATAGGAGAGACATTTATTTGATTAGGAATATAATGATTTTGCCAGATATCGGCAGTAGCTCGAGCATAAGATTCATAACGTCGTTGACCAACTAAACTTATACATTTTCCTTCAGGGTAATTCTGGAGTATTAACTCTCTAATAGGAGCTAGCTTCGCAAATTTACAACAATATCTATAATCCCTTCCAGGAGGACCAAATTTCTGAAAAGCATTCCAAAATGTTTTAGTTTTAACTTTTTTTACTTTTAAATTGTCTTTAAAATTCATTTTTTTACTTAACCTTTTTACATAAGAAACTGTTTGAGGAAATTCTATTCCAGTATCTACAAAAAAGATTTTCAAGTCTTCCTCTGGTAAAGCTTTTTGAGCTAAGTCTAAAGTAACCAAACTATCCTTTCCGCCACTAAAACTTACAGCCACAGGTAGCTTTAACTCCTCCTTTATTCTTCTGATAAATTGAACAGCTTCTTTAGTAATATCATTAATTATACTTGAATTTGCTTCAATTACTTCATCCCATGTCGTTTTCTTTATTTTTCTTAGAGTTCTATTTTTTATGGTGACATAATTTTTTGCATAAGTCCCTCTTGCTTGTTTTTTTCTTTCTACTTCATTAATTTTGGCTATGCCCCCAGCAATTACGTTTTTATTCTTATCCAAAATTGCAATGTAATTATCTTTTCTTATTCGACGATCTGCGTCGATAATTCCAGGAATAAGCGCATTTGAGCCATTTAAAATGTTATTAATTGCACCATCATCAACAATTACCCAATTTTTTCTAATCTCTTTTTCTATCAATAAAAGTCCATAAGCATTTAATTTAATGGTCCAATGCCTATAAACTAGATCATATCGCCTTATTCCAATGATATTACCATAATAAACTATTTCATCCATCTGATCCTCTGAACCCACATGGTTGAGCAGTAATACGTCATCTAAAGAAAATATCTTTTTTCTTACTCCAAAATTCCGTTTTATTAGCTTTAATATTTCCTTTATATCCTGTTTTGTAGCTGGGCGAACATCATAGGGAGGAGTTATTGGGATTTTATTTAATTTCTTCCCGCATTTAGGACAAATATCAGACTTAACAATTGGTAGAGAACAATCACTACAAAAATAGAGAATATTTTTTCCTAAATAGGGAATATTCTTCTTTTTCTTTCGTTTTTTCTTTTCTTGCATTGCATTATACCTGTTTTAGTAATCTCATCAACACCCTAGGTAAGGAATTATAACTTTTTATTTCGGCAAATTTTCCTCGTCCTAATCTTGCAAGATCTTTGCATAACCTAGTTCCCCAATCATGTTTTGATGGAAGTGCAATAACATGTAATTTAGGATAATACATTAAGTATTTTCGGGGGTCTCCTCCTCTGTTGAATGCACCATCTGTTATTAAAATACCAAATTTATTCTTTCTTTTTATTTTCTCTAATTCAAGACCACCATATTTCAATCCTTCAGCAATATTTGTATAACCAGCACTCTCACTTTCTAATATTCTATTTACTAATTCATCGGTTCTTACTCTTTCTTTCATTCTTTTAATCACAGTTGCTTTTGTATTGAACAATACTACACTGAAATTATCGCGTGCTAGGTTGTAGGCCATAACTGCAACAGCAAGAGCAGCAGTTGTAAATTTTTCACCATATAAAGAACCTGAAGTATCAAAAATCAATACGGCTGTTTTTAACCTCTCTTTTCTTTCTAAAGCTACAATATCTTCCCTATGCAATATTCTACTTCGATTTTGTAAGAATCGTTCTAGGGTTTCATCAATATCAAATTCATCTAAACCAGGTTCAAACTCTGTTTGTTCAAAAACCTCTCCACGAATACCTTGACCAGTTATACCGTAAGCTGTTTTCAAGATTACTTGCCTAGCCAATCTCCTGAAAATAGGCCTCATTTTATCATCTATTGCTGTTCTTAGCATGAAAAACAATTCTGGAGCACTACTATCTCCTTTTGCAGCTCTTCGAGCTAGAAGGGTGTAGCCTTTTTTTGAGTTCAAAGCTTCTGCTACAGCAAATTTATTTGATATAGCTAATCCTTGAATAGCAGGCATATTGTTTACATCAATAGCTAATTCGGTCTGTTTTTTTATCTCATAGAAACTCATTCCATCTGAAAGACTAGAATATACAGATGGATTCCTTTTACCAGAGACTATTTCTGCTTCAAGTAGTTTGTTTTTATCCATTCGACCTCTGTAAACGTATGGCTTTTGAAGATCAAAGCTTATGTCCCCCCCCTCTGTTAGAAAAAATCCTCTTCTTCAAACACCTTGTTTACAATTTCTTTTATTACATCTTCTACTTGGCTTTCTACTCCATCCTCTAATTCTATCTTTGTAGCTAAAGCCATAATGCTGCTATCAATCCAAGAATCAATGTCATTAGGATCTAAAAATCGGATTATAGAAGCTAAATCTATTGCTCCACGGATTGAGGAACCTCTCCTTAGATCAGGCCAATCCCTTGTTTTTCTAACAATTCTTACAGCAATTTTTACAATTTTATCGTCTTTTATTCCTGTTTTTACACGAACAATATTTTCTTCTTCTTCTTCAGATTGATAATTTAAACGAACCCAAACAAATCTATCTCTTAAAGCCTCACTTAATGGTGTTGTGGCTACAAGTTCTGCTGGATTCATAGCACTTATTATAAAGAAACCATCTTTAGCTTTCACTTCTCCTAATTTAGGCAAAATGATTGTACCCTCATCCATTGCAGCTAATAAAACATTTTGAGTACCTTCAGGCATACGGTTAAGTTCATTAAGAAAAAGTATAGCTCCATCTTGCATAGCTTTTGTTAATGCTCCTGTGACAAAAGATTCCCAGCTATATCCTTTTTCTATTACCATAGGGGGATCAAAGTGCCCCACTAATTTTGAACTACTATAACGCTCATCTCCGTCCACTCTTTCAATATTTTGTGAGAAGTAGGAAGCAATAGCATGAGCTAATGTAGTTTTTCCTACACCTACATCTCCTTCTAATAAAATATGTCTTTCAGCTAGTTTGGCAGCTAAGCATTTTCTGAGTTCTCTTTCACGACCCACAATATTATATTTATCTTGTATCTCGCTAATCATCTCATCAATAGTCTTCTCTTGTTTCGCAACGCTTTTTGCAGTCATTTTAACCACTTATATTTGTAAACAACTATAATTTTAGTATACTCCACTTTGTGTTTTATATAGTTTTAGATTCAGCTTATTTCTTACACATATTTTTGCAGAGTATAATTGTTACTGCTGTTTGATATGTGTTTTATATAGTTTTAGATAATGTTCAAGTTAAAAGTAATAAAAGGCTAAATACCCAAAGTGATATACAAAAAAGATTGCTACCTGATTAAAAATAGATAATAGTTGTTACTGCCATCAGAATTGATTAAAAAAAAATTAAAGATCAAGGCTTCTTAACGGAAATAATTTTTTGATAGTGATAGTGATAGTGATAGGAATAATAATAACGATAGCAATTGCATAATAATATCGAAACAGAAAATGTTAAAACGTAAGTGGAGAGCCAAAGCGGAAAAATGAGAAATCTTACCACACCACATAATATTATGTGGTAAGATATTTCAATCAAGCAAAGTGGGTTTCCAGCCGAATAACAACAAAAATCAACTAAAAATGAGCTGAAAGACAAAATAAAACTTTATTTAGAAATTAGATCAGGAATTGAATGAATGTCTAGTTCACCATAAGCATTCAACAGCTTTTTAGTTACAGAATAATAACGTTGTGAAACATTTCCACGTCTTGTCAATAAACCTTCATCAGCCATTCTTGATAAGGTTGTACTTACAGTACTTAATCGTATGCCTTCATTAAAGATCTTTGAGTATAGTATTTCTATGTCATTAGATGTAAACCAATCATTTTCAGGATAATGATTTCTCACAATAGAAGCTATTCTTTCCTTTTTTGAAGCACTTAGAAGCTCATTCTGGGTATTTATTTTGGTTACTTCCTCTTCGTCCTCGGTTATTTCACCTTTTCCTGTAACTAAAGAAATAATAGTTCTAATGGTCTCGGTGCTAGATCCCTCTGGTACGCTAATAATAGTACCATCAGGAAGTTTAATTGTAATCTCTTTACCCATTAGAACTCACTTAGTAATTCTATTATTATATATCGCATATTCATTTATAAAACTACATATTACCAATAGTACTTTGGTGAGGTATTACAATAAAAGGTATTCTTTTTTTCTAGCCAGTAATATCACACTTAGAAAGGGTATAATCACTTTTTTTAAAAAAAAGTCAGTAATTTATAAACGATTTTAAAAGATGTAAAGATACCCGTTTATTTCTATTCGAGAATATATAATTTATTTAAGAGTGAAAAATATGATTTTCAAAAAGTTTATATATATAGAAGTTTGCAAAACTATGGGAGGGTATGTACTTTTAGTATATTAACTAATAGAGAAATTAGGTATGCAGTAAGTAAAGTTCCAGTTGACGTGTACGGGAGTCTGTGCTTCTTTAAAAGACATTTTTATAGATTTGTACACATTTGCTTTAAAACCATATTTCATCATAGTTTTTTTTCGATAAGCAACTTCTTTGCTCTTCCAATAAGTTTAATAAAAAAAATCAACATTTTCGCTTATGGTTACAAGAGTTCATTTTTGTCAGAAATGTGGACGCCCTATTAAAAGATCTGGATATTGTGAAGATTGTGCCTCTGAATTAAACGTAGGAATAAAAAATCGTTGTTCATTTTGTGGAAAAAGTAATTTAATGTCTCCTTTAGCTTATAACTTAAAAACTAAACATGTTTATTGTAAGACTTGTTTAGATCTTTTTGTAAAAGGACTTCGTTCTAATCATTTTACAGAACATGAAATTAAGAAAATAATTGATAAAGATTTTATCCCTGTTAGGTAGTTATTGTTTTTTTATTATTTCATTTACACCAATTATTATTCCTAAATATGTTATTAGATAATTCAAAAAGCACAATAATGAAATTTTCATACCTAACAATTTAGTAATAGTAATTTCTACAATGAAGTATTTGATAATAACTAAACCAAGTAAAAAGCTTAATACAAGTCCTGGAATAGTATTTAAACTCATATCATTTAACATACAATTCCGAAGTACTCTTTTTTTAGTTCCTATCTTATACATTAGTTTTATGTCGTCAGAATTTTCACTTACCAATAGGATTCCAAAAGCTAGAAATCTTGTTAAAGTTATTATAAAAAGAATACCATAAATTGAGTTTACTAAATTAATTACATTCCACAGTCCTTTTATCTTTTTTTCAACGATTTCTGTGATATTGGATACTCGGTAATTACTTTCCTCAGCACTAGTATATATTTTACTAATTATATCACTTTTCACAGATTTAATAAGAATACAATTTCCATTGCTTGTTAACAAATTTTCTCTTAACTTTCTCATAGGAATATATATTGTATACCCATTAGCAAAATTTTCATTAACAATTCCTGTTACTCTATATTTCTCTTTTAGTCCTCCTATTCGTAAAAATTCTAAAGTATAATCATCTAACAACATTTTGTTTACTGATTGACTTATTACTATCTCATTTTTCTCCTTATTTGGCTTTACACCTTCAATTAATCGATCCAAGAATATTGTTTCGTTTATATATCCAATAATAGTAATATTTAGACTTCTTTCTTTACCTACAGTTTTATATTGTTCTAAATTTACTGTATCTGGTATCGTGACATTAATTTCACTAACTTTTCTTTTATTCAGAAATATTATGTCATAAACAACATTATTTTCTTTAAGGTTATTTATAAAATCAGAGTTTAAACTGCTTTTCTCTGTGAAAAAATCATTATAATTATGTTCACTATATCCTATATTATTTTCAAAGAAATTCGCTACATTTTCTTTACTAATTAGATATTTATATTTCCCAAATTGCTCTGTGTAACTGTACACAAATGTATTTCCAATATTTATTGTAGAAAAAAGAAAAATTACTGATGCTGTTGAAATTAGAAAAATGAAAAAGAAAGTTGATCTTATCTCTCCTGAACGAAGAAATGCTTTTAATCCAAACTTTCTAGCAGGCTTTATCTTTTTGAATAATTCGTCAAATTCAAAAATGCTTTTATAATTTCTTAATCCTTTTGAAGAAATTTCTAAATTATTTTCATTTAATATTCTAAGTATCTCATTATGTGTTACTAAATAATGTAATAAAACTATGCTACCACAAATTAAGAATGCAGGTAAAAATTTTATCTGATTTCCATATGAACCCATTTTAAAAATGTATAATATGATTAGAAGAATTATCGCACTTAAAAATAGTCCTATTACAAAAGAAATTACTCCAACAAGTATATGGTAAAACAGTATATAACTATAGATCCATTTAGTTTTTGATCCTACATTTTTCATTAATGCAATATCTTTTATTTGGTGGTTGAATATCTGTCTAACTGTTTTCCTTGTTACTATAATCGCTAAAAATAATGACAAAATTGTAGATACAATGCTAAAAATCAGGTAGCTTTGTTGTATTCTGTACGAAACATTTCCTTCGAAAATTGCTTTGGTTATTGAAATAGAATTGATACTTATTCCAACTAAAATGTAGGATAAAATTAAATTTGCATATTGGGTTAATGAAGTTGTAAAAGATCTTCTAAAATTAATCCAAGAGTATTTTACCTGACCTATCATTTTGTTTTTTCATTCCTTTTTTCATAATTTTCTTTATCCTCATAAATAGCCTGCTCAAAAAACTCTTCAAAAATATCATATCTTTCCAATTCTTCTTCTATTTCTATTTTTTCCCATTTTTCTATGCTCTTAATTGGTCTATAAATTATTTTATCTTCTTTTTTCCTTTCAGGAAACTCAATTTCTAAAGAAACTTTCTTTTTCTCAATTTTATATATCTTTGATGCAATATTTCTAAGTTTAGGATCATGCGATGAAATTACAATTGTAATATCTGTTTTTTGGAAAATATCTTTAATAATTTCACAAATTTGATCTCTTGTCTCATCATCTAAGTTACCAGTAGGTTCGTCCAACACTAAAATATGTGGGTTGTTAATTAGAGCTCTAATTATTCCTAATCTCTTTTTTTCTCCACCACTTAGTTGTTCAGGAAAACTTTTTCTCCTGTTTTCTAAACCAAATTTTTTTAACCAATTTTCAATTCTTTTTTCATCTGAATTTTCTATTCCTCCCAACATTTCTTGAAAAAATAATAAATTTTCTTCGGCTGTTAATGTTGAAATGAGATTATTATCTTGAAAAACAATACCAAAGTTTTCTGCACGAAAATCATTTTTCTCTTGTTTATTCATTTGATCATAATATAATCCACAAATTTCAACATCTCCTTCAGTTGGTTCAATTAATCCTGTTATTATGTTTAATAATGTTGTTTTTCCGCTTCCACTAGGTCCGTAGAATAGAACGATTTCATCTCTTTTGATTTCTAAATTTACATTTTCAAAAACAACTAGATCTTCCCAAAATAATTGGAATATTTTTTTAACGTCAGTTAATTTGATAATTACATCGCTCATTTATAACACATTTACAGCTAATAATAGCAGATTATAAATAGTTATAAACAAAGTAGTTAAAAAACTATTTATTTCTTAACAAGGAGGTTAGATATTTTTTTTATTGTTTGGTCTATCTTTCTTTTTCTTTCCATTGCTTCCTTAAGTAATATACCTGTTTTTATTTCTTCTTCGATGTTTTCTGGAATTGTTTTTCCTAAATAAGTTCTATACTTGTAATCTGGTTCTTTACGTAAATAATAATATGGCCCGTGGTAGTAATTTTTGTTTGTTTGGCATTTGCAATTTTTTTTTCCACATTTTATATACTTCTTAGATATAAAACCTATAATATATGGTTTTCTTGATAGTGTAGCAATTTTTTTCTCTAACTCTCTACTTTCCTCAATTAACTGCTCTAAAATATTATCAATCGGTGACATAATTTAGCTTTAAATATCAAATTCTTTAAAATCTCTTAATAATATTAACATACTTTCTGGATATTATCGATATATAAATATTCATTGAAAATATAATATATCAAAGTAGTGATGCTATGAATGAAGAAAAAGGATTGCTAAAAAGAGAAATAAAAGAAAAAACTAGTTTTGATGGTATTGTAGTAGGAAGAAGAAGACTATATGTTTACTCAGAAAATTATAGAAAAAAAATAAGCATAGATGATCTAATACTCAATATATTATCTGAAAAAGGTCCTTTAACACGAGACGAATTGGTAGAACTAACACATATTCCCAGGACAACACTTTATGATAATCTAGCTCGCTTAATAGATGAAGGTTATGTCAAAAAAGAATCAGTTCCAAGAAAAACTAGAGGAAGACCTAAAATTCTATTCAAACTTGCATAAAATCTTGATATTATTGATTAATATAATATATTCACAATAGTATTCACTATTTACTAATTTGTTCGATTCGTTAATTATCGACAAAGTTAAAGTTGTAATGTTGTAACAAACTAAGAAGTTCATAAAAGTGTATAAACTTTAGTTATTAATTTAAGGAGAAAAAAGAATGGATGAGCATTCCAATATAGACAGTATATTTGACAAATATTTAGATGAAGATAATCCAATATTTATAAATCGTGAGATACTTAGTCCTAATTATGTTCCTGAATATCTTCCGCATAGAGAAGATAAATTTGAAGAGATGGCAAAAATATTGGGACCTGCTTTGAGAGGAGGTTCACCCTCTAATATTTTTATTTATGGTACAACTGGAACAGGAAAAACAGCTGTTACGAAATATGTTTTAAAAAAGTTGAAAAAAAAGGCTGATGAACGAGAAATAGAGTTTAGTTTTTCGTTTTTTAATTGCCAACATATTGACACAAAGTATCGCGTATTTGCTCAGTTGTGTGATGATATAGCAGTTGATGTTCCATTTACAGGTCTTCATTTTGATATTGTTTATCAAAAATTTAAAGAGGGGCTAGATGAATTAAAAACTCTTCATATTATTGTATTAGATGAAGTTGATTCCTTGTATAGAAAGAGTACTGAATCATTATACATCCTTACTAGATTAAATAGTGAATTGGTTCAATCAAAAATTGGGATAATAGGTATCACGAACGATGTGAATTTCAAAGAAACTTTGGATCCTAGGATACGTAGTAGTTTAAGTGAAGAAGAAATCGTTTTTTCACCATATACTGCTGAACAATTAAAAGATATTTTGAATCAACGAGTAGAAAAAGCGTTAAACAAAGACGCTTTAGAATTTGGTGTTTTGAACTTATGTGCTGCAATTGGAGCTCAACAGCATGGAGATGCTAGACGGTCAATAGATCTTCTACGTGTTGCTGCAGAATTAGCTGAACGAGAAGGAGCTGAAAAGGTAACAGAGTTACATGTAAGAAAAGCTCAACAAGTTATAGAAAGAAATACAGTTGTTGAAGTATTGAGTTCATTACCCATTCAAACAAAAGCTGTCTTACAAGCTATATTTATTGGTGAAAGTAAAAGTGAGGAACTAAATACAGGCGATGTTTATGATATTTATTCTTCAATTTGTAAACTAATACGTTTAGATCGTTTAACTCCTAGAAGAGTTAGTGATTTAATCAATGAATTGGATATGCTAGGTCTTGTGACAGCTAGAGTAATAAGTAAAGGTCGATATGGGCGTTCAAAAAGAATTAATCTTACTATTCCCAAGGCACAAGTTAAAGAGATTTTAGAAAAAGATTTTAGACTTTCAAAAGTTTTTGAGGAGAATTCAGTTTGATTTTTTTATTATTTATCATCCTTTTTTCCTCTTCTCTTCCAATTAACTAACACTAATAGACTGTTCGACCTTTATTTTTCTCTCTTTTTATCCTCTTTTATTAAACTTTAAAAAGATTGTATAAAACAATAATTGATGAGTGATTACGCAGCTACTATAGTTAACCACATGAAAAATAAAGAATTAATACGAAACATATGTATCGTAAGTCATGTAGATCATGGTAAAACTACTCTTTCTGATTATCTTCTTCAAGCTGGAGGATTAATATCCCAATCTCTCGCTGGTTCTGCACGCGTTTTAGACTATCTTGAAGAAGAACAACAACGTGGGATTACTATAAAAACAGCTAATATTTCTTTCATTTATAAGCACAAAGAAACAGATTATTTAATCAATCTTGTTGATACACCTGGTCATGTCGATTTTTCAGGATTAGTTGCTCAAGCAATAAGACTAGTTGATGGAGTAATTATTGTTGTTGATGCTGTAGAAGGGGTAATGGCACAAACACATTCCGTAATTAAACAATCAATAGAAGAGGGATTGAAGCCAATTCTCTTTATAAATAAAGTTGATAGATTGATAAATGAACTTAAGCTTGACGAAAAAACTATTGAAAGTAAATTAAATACGATCATACAGTTTGTTAATGAATTGATTTTACAATATTCTTACAACAATAATATTCAAAGAAAAGTTAGTTTTTCTGATGGGACTGTTATAATAGGTTCTGCACTATATGGTTGGGCTCTGTCAAAGTACTCTGAACAAATACCAAAGTTTTCTACAATCATTAGTTTGCATAAAGAAAATAATGTGAAAAAATTAAAAAAAGAAAATTCACTAATTAGTGCTTTAATGCCTGCAATAGTAAATTCTATTCCTTCTCCCCTTATTGCGCAAAAAGCTCGAATTACGAACATTATTGAATCTATATCAAATCAAGATAGGACCTCAATTGAAAAGTGTGACAATAATGGAAATACAATCATTTGTATAGGTAAATTACTCTATGATAAAAATAGAGGAATAATAGCAATTGGAAGATTATTTTCTGGCGTTTTGAGAAAAGGTTCGATTCTAATAAATACTAGAAACAAGAAAGAAGTTCGAATACACCAAGTTTGTTTGTATAAAGGTCCTTCACTTATTACTGTGAAGGAAGTTGAAGCAGGAAATATAGCTACACTTATCGGAATGAAAGAAATACAAGTTGGCGATGTGTTGGTTGAAGATTTAAATATCGAGCAAATGATTGAGTTTAAACAAATATCTTATTTACAAGAACCAGTAATTACAATACGAATTGAACCAAAGAATATTAGTGATATTCCGAAATTGCAAGAAGAGCTTGAAATTCTTTCTTTAATCAAGCCCAACTTTTCATATATTATAGACGAAAATACAGGAGAAATTAAAGTTTATGGGATTGGTGAACTACAATTAGAAATAATTCTTAAAGATATTATGAAGACAGGTTTGCAAATAGAACTTTCAAATCCAGAAGTAGCATTAGTAGAACAAATAGATAAGGAAATTGAACATAAGTCAATTGATTCGTTAGGTAAAGTAGAATTAAGTATAAAGTGTTCTCCTACAACTAAAGCAAAAATATCTGGCGATACTGTTGTATTTAAAGACAAAAAAAATAATTTTTTGGTTGTTGAAGATACATCAATAAAAAACGAACATATTGATCTATTAATTATTGGTTTTAAAAATGCTATAAAATTAGGGGTTAAATCTTCTAATCCTATTAGAAATTTGACTGTTATAATCAAAAAAATAGATATGCTTGAACAAGATGCTTTTCGATATGAAATTATTGTTCCTGCAGTTAAGAAAATAATCCATGAGGCCATATCCAATTCTATTTTTATTTATGAACCAATTTACACAATCACTATAACGACTCCACTTGACTATCTTGGTGCTGTGCTCTCTGTTTTTCAGAAATATGGTGGAGAAGTGGAGAAAACAGAGCAAATCTCTTCGAAAATGATTATTTATGGGGTTATAACTGTGCGATCCTCTCTTTCATTGGCAAATGAATTAAGGAAAGCTTCTGAAGGCTTTGCATTTTGGCAACTTGATGTGTCTGGTTATAGAAAAATAAAAGAATAGTGGCTCAGCACTCAAGATCCTCATCACTAATCAGTCAAGGGCTAGACACATCATAGCCACATTAAATAGTTTATGAGAGTATTTTTTTATTTTCTTATTTCACATAGAATTCTTTCTGCTATTTTTGTACTTTTTTCAATAATTCTTTCTTTGTTTAATGTTTGGTGTTCACGATTTAAATAAAGAAAATTACCATTTACAATAAGGTCATTAACATCTCCACTAGAGGCAGAGTAAAGAACGTTTGAAATTATGTCATTTTGAGGCCAAGAATGAGCACCGCTAAGTGAAAATAAAGTGATATCAGCGATTGCATTTTCGATTATACCTGCTTTCTCTAATCCAAAAATTTTTGATCCAGCTGTTGTTCCTATTTTAAGAGCTGTATAATTCTGAAGAACTGTTGGATCTTTAGCTAAGAATTTTTGTAATAAAGCTGCAGTTCTTACCTCCTCTAAAACATCCAAATTGTTATTTGATGCATTTCCATCAGTACCTACCACAACATCAATATTTTTTTCTATGTATTTAAAAACTGGAGCGATACCACTAGATAACTTCAGGTTTGATTGTGGATTATGGAGAACTGTAACCTTATATTTCTTCATAATTTCATAATCTCTTCCTGATGGATATACACAATGAGCAGCTAGTATTTTATTTTTTAGTAAACTCAGATTTTCTAAATATTCAAGTGGTGTTAATTGATGCTGTTTTCTGAAATCAGAAACTTCTTTTTCAGTTTCACTTATGTGTATGTGAATTGGAATGTTATATTTTTCTGCAATTTCGGACACTTTTAGTAAATACTCTTTGGGGACAGTATATGGTGCATGAGGACCAATACCATATTTTAACAACGAATCTTTTTCTTTTATGATATTATTTCTTGAATGCAAGAATTTTTTGATATGATTCCATGTGTCTTCGATGCTTCCTGTTTCTGGAGTTCCATCAAAGAGAGATGGACATAATAAAGCCCGAAGTTTAGATTCTTTTACAACTTTTTCAATGCTTTCAACAAAAAAATACTGATCAATAAATCCTGCAACACCTGATTCAATTAATTCTAAAGCTCCTAGGCTGGCTCCGTAATATGCATCTTCTGCAGTCATATGAGATTCAAAAGGCCACACATAATCATATAACCACTCTATTAGTTTACTGCTATCACAAATTCCACGAAGAAGAGTTTCAGGTAAGTGAGTATGTGCATTGATAAAAGCAGGAATTGCAACATGATTCATTCTATCAATTTTGTCATGCCCCGTAACATATTTCTTCATTTCATCAATTTTTCCTACATGAATAATTTTGTTGTCCTCAATTATAATAGATCCGTTTTTTATTATTTTATTGCATTCTTCTCCAGAAATTATGTATTTACATTGAATAACTACTTCACTCATTGTTAGTAATTTATAATGTATGAATATAATTTTTGTTTACATTTGTTAGCTTGAATGTTTTCATACATTTTTTAAAAAAATGTTGAAATTTAACGTTTAACACGTCTTTACACGGTAACACTATTGTAATTGTGTTGACTTTAAGCAAACATTAATAATTAACAACTAGGTAACAATTAATAATTAGTAAGGTCTATTATAATTTAGAGTATTTATGGGTTGAGTATAATGGCTTATGAAACAAAAATTCCAACTACTAGATATGTTTGTGCATTAGCAAACGTCCAAGGGCAATGGATGGTACAATTGAGATTGGGTGATACTGTCGAAGCCCAGACAGTTGTTAAAGATTTAAGTGAAAGAGGAATTCGCGATAATATTCGAACGGTTATGTCTGAAGTTGACTTGTATCTTGGTGACTTTCTTGTTGATCAAATAGTAAAGGACATAGTTCATCAAGCGCGAATTCTTATACAAGAAACCTCATCAACTTCCTCTCCTGTGCAAGATAGTGGGCTTTCCGAAGTTGAACAAGTTCTAGAACAGATCAAAAATAAATTGTCTACCCTAGAAGAGCGAATAAAAAGACTTGAATCAGTAATCGAACACCGTACATAATCCGCTTAATGCAATAAAACAAATAACGATAATTATTTAAAACCTCCTTTTTTCTTTCCTATGGATAAGGTGTAGCAATGACACAAAGAGCAAGAATTCGCTTAATAGGGAATAATCCACAAAGTCTTCAAAGAATATGTAATCAGATTCAAAAAATTGCTGAAAGAACAGGTGTAAGAATCAGAGGACCAATTCCTTTACCTTCAAAAAGAATTGTTTTACCAGTGAGAAAAAGTCCTTGTGGAAATGGAACTAGTACATATGACCATTTTGAATTGAAATTACACAAAAGAATAATTGATATGGATGCTGAAGAAAAAAGTATGCGATTATTAATGCGTATTCATGTTCCTGAAGATGTTCATATCGAAATTGCACTTGAGCGCAGTTAGATTTAATGCGCTTTTTATTATCTTATTTTGTTTTTGTGTTGTTAGTCAAGCTAGTAGCATTTGAATTATGTGTTTCAATACTCTTAGTCATATAATTAAACTAATAGATTCTAAATTATTAGATATTTGTCTCAAGAGGTGGATAATAATATTTTATCAAATTTAATATGTCTTCAATGGAATCAAAAAAAGAATGATTTTCTCGTAACTTGCGAATAAAGTTAACCATTTTTTCGAAATATTTGACAAAAAAATACTCAGGAAGAAGCATCACACAAAGGGGTTTTAATTTACCATTGTTGATTTTATCATAAATTATATCTTCAAATATTTGTCTGTTAATTCTGGACAATGTTCCTTTTAGTAACACCAATTCTCCAATAAGTTCTCCTATAATATCTTTCATTAATTCTTGTTGCCTTGATATAAACGGAATTAAAAATAAGAGATCACTTGGATTTTTGTCTGCATTTATTATTTTGTAAAAGATATCATCATTTTGGAGAATTTCAAGTTTTGTGCAAAATTTTCTTGATCTTTCCCGAATAAATTGAATTTTAACTGTTTTTCCTAGATAATATTTTTTTTCTAAAGATAATTTGATTTGATTATTGATCTCAATTATGTCATTTTTTTCTCTAAAAAGACCATGTTCAATAGTTATTGTCTTATTTTTGTTATTATATTCTATATTTCTAATTATTCCTGTAACAGTTTCTGTTTTTCTTTCATTTAAGTCTCTAAAAAAATAATTTTCTAAATCAAACAGAAGAATCACTTCACCAAATTTTCCATCTGTAATTATTAGTTCTCCCTTTTTATTTTTAATACAAAAACCGTTAATGATTTTGATTGTCAGACCAGAGCAAATAAAGTCCTTAACGTTTACATTTCTTTTTATTCTAAACTTGTAATATTTGTTATCTCTTACTGCTTTTCCTTCAATTCCCCATTCTTGAATTGTAAATGATCTTATCACCCCAACAAATTCCTTTACTGTTTTTCCTGGTTCAAAAAAGGTTCCTTTAGGAACGTAGATGCTATTATTCATTATATTTGTTAACGTTATTATATTATTTAAAATCCAGAATTTTCTGTGTTCTTACAGATTTAAATCTTACCAACTAAAATGAATATAATAAAAACTATAAACACCAAAAATTAAAATATTATAAAAAAAGAAATGAATTAGGTGAATCTTTTTGAGATTAAAAACAAAAAAACGTGGTGCTAGTAATATTATTGCAACACTTGTAATCTTCGTAGTCATGCTTTCTGCAATAACTTTGGCATTTTCGCAAGTACTCCCATCTGTTGAAAAATTTCAAGCAAGTTCAGATTTTGTAGCTGCTGAAAACACATTCATGAATATTGATAGTTCAATTAAAAAATTAATTAATTCTCCTGAAAATGCTTCAGAAATTATCCGTTATGAAATAAATAAAGGAATTTTAGATATGTCTTTTGATCGTTCAATTAATCTCGCTATAGAATCAGAAAAAGTTGTGATATTTAACTATTCAACCTTACTTGGACAGTTAACTTATCAGCTAGATGGTCACTACAAAGGATATGGTGGCTCAATTTATAGTGTAGGTTCACCTGATTTACTAGTTTATTCACCAAACAGAACTACTGATGTAACTAATATCGTATATCAGACTTTTGATGGCTATAAACTCCTTAAATTATACTATGATATATTCGTTTCAATTGAAAATGTAAAGTCAGACGAAGTTGAAGTTAACTTTATACTCATAAATTTGAACACTACCCACGTAAATAATAATCAAAAAGAGTATTTTCCATTAATCAATAGTGAAGCAAAACTCGAGTTGTCTAAAAGAGCGCAAATCCTAAAGTCATATTCTTTAGGAACATTCAGTACTGATTTAACAATTAATGCTGAAACTTCGAATTATCTACAGAAGTTAGATTATGATTATGCTCCATCAACATCTTTTTCGTTAGTTGTTAACATTATTACAGTTGACATCAACTTTAGCATAGTTTAATCCATTTTTTTATGTTTTTGTGATATTTAAGATAAAAAAAATATACAATGGCACCATTTTAATAGTTGCATTTTCATAATTTTATTGGCGAAGTTTTCCTCCGTGAATCTAGACTTATGGTATATATTACCTCGGATGAAAGATTCTTCTCGAAACTTCGCCATTTATTTCATAGTAAAGAAGATTAGCGAGCAGATATTTATATCTCTAAAATCATTCTAATAGTAGATTTTTATAACACTAGTTAAGAAAAAACACTTTTTTTCAAAATAAGAGTTATTCAATAATTTCATAGTACATACAAGATGGGCAAATCCAATATTTTTTTGGTTCTTTAAGTTCCATATCGTCAGGTAGATAATCATATTTTTTTATCATTTTTCCATTGCATTTTGGACAATCTTTTATTTCTTCATCAGGCACTTCTTTTCCTTCCTTAGAACTCTAAAATAGTATTAATTCAATCTAATAAAAATTTTCAGTATACATCTTTTAGTGATAATCAATTTTTTTATATATATAGCAATAAATATAATAATTAGAGAGATTTCAAGATGCTTATGGCACTAGAAAAATGGCTCAGTAAGAAAGATATTAAAAAACTTGAAGCTTTGAACAACCCGAAGGTTATACAAGTGGTTGAAGAATTTTTCTCATTGTGTAAACCTGAAAAGGGAGTAGTTATTGACGATTCTGATGAAGATATTAATTATGTAAGAAAACTAGCATTAGAGCTTGGTGAAGAAAAACCTTTGGATTTAGATGGACATACAATTCATTTTGATTCTTATTATGATCAAGCTAGAGATAAAGCCAATACTCGTTTACTTGTTCCTGCTGAGAAAAAGGATGAATATGGAAAGCACATTAATACTATAGATCGAAATGAAGGGTTAAAAGAGATACTGTCTATAATGGATGGATGTATGAAAGGGAAACTTGCTATTATTCGCTTTTTCTGTCTTGGACCAACAAATTCTGATTTTTCAATTTCAGCTTTACAAATTACTGATTCAGCTTATGTAGCTCATTCCGAGGATATTCTTTATAGAAAGGGATATGAACAATTTAAAAGATTAAAAGACCCTAATGATTTCTTCTATTTTATTCATTCAGCTGGACCTTTAACAGACAAGAACGTCACCAAAAATATTGATAAAAGACGTATTTACATTGATCTAGAAGAAAATAGAGTTTTATCAGTAAACAATCAATATGCAGGTAATAGTTTGGGACTCAAAAAACTCGCGCTTCGTTTAGCAATAAATAAAGCTATCAATGAGGGTTGGTTAACCGAACACATGTTTATTTCTGCAGTAATACCACCAAAAAAGAATAGAAAAACCTACTTCTTAGGTGCATTTCCAAGTGCTTGTGGGAAAACAAGCACTGCTATGATTCCTGGTAATTCTATAGTTGGCGATGATATCGCCTACTTAAGGATTAACAAAGAGGGAGAAGTAAGAGCTGTTAATATTGAGAGCGGAATTTTCGGAATTATTCGAGATGTAAATCCTAAGGATGATCCAGAAATATATAAAGCTTTGACCACTCCAGGAGAAACAATTTTCTCTAATGTGCTAGTAAAAGATGGAAAACCCTATTGGCTAGGAATGGGAGATGATATTGAAATTCCAAAAACTGGGACAAATTGGACTACTTCTCTTCTTGGGGACTGGGAAGAAGGAAAGAAAGATGAAGAAGGAAATGAATTGAAATTCTCTCACCCTAATGCTCGGTATACAATTAGAATTGAAGATCTAGAAAATTGTGATGAAGCTTTAAATGACCCTGAAGGAGTGAAAGTCTCTGCTATTATTTATGGTGGAAGAGATAGCGATACTTCGGTTCCTGTATACGAATCTTTTGATTGGAATCATGGGGTTTTCGTAGGTGCTTCTGTAGAATCAGAGACTACTGCTGCAACACTTGGAAAAGCAGGAGTAAGAAAGCATCAACCGATGGCTAACCTAGATTTTATAGTGGTACCATTAGGTAAATACCTTAAAGCCCATTATGAGTTTGGTAAAAAGGTCAAAGAAGATAAACGCCCAAAAATCTTTTCAACCAATTACTTCCTAAAAGATGAAAATAACAAATATTATGATGAAATCCTAGATAAAAAGATATGGTTGCTTTGGGCTGAAAGTAGAGTACATAACGAATGTGAAGCTATTGAAACACCAATAGGTTATATTCCAAAATATGAGGATCTTGCAAAATTATTCAAAGATGTATTCAATATTGATTACTCAAAAGAAAGGTACGAAGCAGAGTTTTCAATCAGAGTTGATAAATTCTTGGAGAAACTTGATAGAATAGAAGCAATATTTAAAGAAGAGAAAATGATGCCTGAGGAGTTCTTTATTGAACTTAATAATCAACGAAAACGACTTTTAGAAGCAAAAGAAAAATACAAAACTGGTATCATATCTCCTTTTTCTTTTCTTAACTAATTTTTTCTTTCTTTTCGTGTTTTATCATTTTAATTATAGCCGTTAAGCAGGCCTTTTTTCGTATTTTAAGAATCAGTAAAAATTGGGTAAATCAAAGATTTTTTATTGTAAATTAATTCTTATTGATTAATGAAAACTTTATGGGAAAAAATAGAAACTGGACCTAATCCTCCAGAAGAGGTATTTGTCATTATAGAAAATCCAAAAAATAATAAAAATAAATACGAATTTAGAAAAGAAGGTTACCTAGTGCTTGATCGTGTTCTTCATTCATCTGTACATTTTCCAGGAGACTATGGATTAATTCCTAGAACATATTATGAAGATGGAGATGCTTTGGATATTTTAGTTTTGATTACAGAACCTACTTTCCCAGGGTGTGTTCTTCCAGCTAGACCTATAGGTGTTCTGAAGATGCGTGATGAAAAAGGGAGAGATGATAAAATACTAGCAGTAGCAAGTGGAGACCCGTTATATCATGATGTTTACACACTAAAAGATATCTATCCTCATACCTTAGCTGAAATTGCAGAATTTTTTAGGACCTACAAAGGTCTAGAATATGGAAAAAATACAGAAGTTATAGGCTGGGGTTCAAAAGAAGAAGCTTTTGAAACTATAACTAATTCTATGAGACTTTATAATAAATTATTTGCTAATCAAGATCAATAGATTAATAGAAATAAGTCAGAATAAATATTGTAGTTCAGCTATAGAGGAAAATATCCTTATTTTTCTACAGGGATATTTCCTGAAGGTAGTAATTCGCTTAAAAGATATTTACTCTTTTCTCCTTTATCATTTACAACAATTATTTTAATATCCTTTTTATTGAGTTGAGAAAATTCGAAAAGCTTTTGCCTACATGAGCCACAAGGAAGGACAGGAGGAGAACAATAAGAATAAATTAAAATTGAATCAAAATTTTTTTCTCCATTTTTTACAGCAGCTCCAATCGCATTTAACTCTGCATGTAAAGCAATATAGTCAGAAAATTCAACATTACAACCAGTATATATTTTTCCTGAAGCTGTAAGTAAAGCTGCTCCAACACGAAAATTACTATAAGGAGCATATGCCTGCAATGAAACTTCTTTTGCCTTAATAACTAGTTTTTGGATATTTTTTTCTGTATCGTGCATAAGGATATTTATAAAAGAGAATTAATAAATTTTCTACTGTATTATTGCAAATTTTAATGCTAACTAAAAAATCTCTTCTGTATCGTCATCTAATGCATCTAAATTTAAAGTAATAACGTTTTGAGTTTCAATTACAAGATTTTTTTCTTTTAAAAGAGGAACAACGCGATTTTTCAAAGTGACAACAGGTATTTTAGTTTTCTTACTGAGTTTATCATAATTGGAAGAATAATTATCTAATGAAGCTAAAGCAAGAAGAACAGAAATATTCTCTTTTTGACTTGGAATCCAAGTAGTAATGACTTTTAGAGTGAATTTCAAACCAGACAGAAGCATAGTCTTTTTCTTAAATTCTTCTTCTAATTTTTCATATTTGTTTTTGAAATATTCTAATTGTTGAACTTCATTAATCAATTTTTTATTATCGTTTTTTAGCTCTTTATTCTCATCAGCTATTTTCTTTGCTTCTTTTTTTAAGTTGTCATATTCAAGGTCAAGCTCGTTTATTTCACTTAGTTGTTTTTTTAATGAATCAATCTCATCTTCCAGTCGACTATGTTCATAGGTGACTAAATTATCAATTTGCTTTAATAGTTCTCTAACTTTGTCTATCATTTAATCTTCCTCACTTTTTTCTTTAGAAGTATAGACGTTTAGTTCAACTTTATCTAACATTTGTAATTTATCTTGAAGCTTATCCCTAATTGAATTGAGTTTTTCTTTTCTTTCTGCAGGAAGAATGATGATCTCACTATATCCTTTTTTCATTATATAATTAATCGTAACCTCTATGGCTTTTTCTAGGATGATAGAGTCAATGACATTAGAAAAAACAAATTGCGAGAAGGGGTAAGTTTCATGAAGTTCAAAAGGAAAGACACCGAAAAAGGGTAAAAAGAGAGATACATCGGCAGAAGATAAATGGTTAATTAGTTTATCTTTTAGCTCTGGATTAAGATTAAAAAGTTCAATAGGTGTTTTTTCTCCTGAAAGTAAGTAAATGTAAAGGCTTTCACTATTTTTCTGATAGTTTTTTAGAATACGTTCTCTGATAATTTTGAATTCAGGTCGATCAAAAGAAAGATGATTATAGATTTTTAAGCCTCCACTTTTTGTGATAGGGGTTCCGATATCAAAAAAACCTTTTTTACTAAGATCTGTCAAAACATGAAAAGCTTGGTAAAGATTGGGATGGCTGAGAGCTCGTTGTTCAAGTAATTCCCATAAATTACCATTACGAATTGCTTCACGAATTAACTTGATTTCGGTAGATGAAATATGTAAATTGTGAGCTGCAAGAGCACGAATACGTTCATTATGTGGGCTCTCTCTTAATTCTTGAGGAGTATATTTTGAACAAACCTCGCAATCACAAGGAAACTCTTGGATGTTATCAAGAATAAGTGTACCTGTAGAAGTCATGTAACGGTTGTCTTTAGCAAAGAGGATATAGGCTGCACTATCAAAAGTATCACCTCCCAAAGCAACAATAAAAGGAAAAATCATAGGATGACCAGCACCGAAAATGTGCAATGGAATGTGATAAGGAAGGTTACTTCGTGCATGATGAATCATAGAGAAAAGAGTAGTGTAATCATATGAAGCCATAATAGGAACAACACTACCTAGGGCATAAAAACTGAAATAATCGAGATAATTCTTTTCCTTAACTTTTTGAATATAATTATCAATAAGAGAGACATTCTTTCCTCCTTGGATTGGGAGTGTCCATAAAGTTTTGTCATGCGTTTTTACATGATCTAAAGACAATTCTATACGTTCAATTGTTTGTTCCATTTTGTTTTTGGCTTCATCAAAACTATCAGAAGGGGGAGTGGGAACGTCAAGTATAACACCAATATCAGTTTGAACTAATGATTGAAGTTCTAAAGATTGAAGAGGGGAAATAGAGACGTCTCCATAAGCAAGAATTTGATATGCTCCACTATCCATCATAACAATGCCATCGAAGTCCAAAGTCTGATGAATCGGAGGGGAATGAACGTTGGGCATACCGTATCGTTTCAAATACAAATAAGAGCTAGTAATAAGAAAATTAAAGCCAAATGTGTGTTTCATTTCATGAGGTGTGATGATATTATCCCTGGGATCAACGACAGGAACAAGTGTAGGAGTTAAAATTTTCTTATTGTTAACTTCAAAAAAAGTTATTCTGGAGTGAAGATCAGAGGAAAGAATCTCAAGCATAAAGAAAAGAACGAATAATTGTATAAAAGAATAACCATAAGCAACAGAGAAGCAAAATCGCGACCAAAAATGTATAAGTAAGTTGATTTGTGAAGGTACAAAATTGATCATTTTTGTGGTTTCGAGTGGGTCAAGCACAATTGAGAAGTTTCTGAAGGAAAAACAAGAGCATATTTTCTATTGTTAATGGTTACATTAATTATCTTGATTAGTTTAGTTTTTCTAGTAATGTAAGGTGAAGGTCTAACGTTGCTCTATTCATTTAAAACGCTCTAACATCTCTGATTTAATAAAGAATCTTTGATTCTTGATAAATTCAAAGATTTCGAGCAGTTTTCACTTGACAAAGCTTAACTAGGTCAGAACGAAATTCGTAATGGATGTTTAACATCTAAAATCATCCAACTTGAAATGTATTCGATTGACCTTAAATGCCATAAAATAGTAATATTAGAACATTTTAGTATAAAAAAAGCATCACAAAACCCGCTCCAAGAGTACATATTCGCATTAAATAAAAGAAACAGGGCATACGTTTAAATTTTTGCTGAAAAATCGAAGATTCAATTTTATCAAGCGAAAAATAGAGTGGTTAGAAAAAAGTAGAAAAATCATTTTTTGTTTCTTCTCCCAAAAAATTGAATTACAAAAGTAGTTAGGAAAGCAAGAATAACTGAACACAAATCAATAACTATAAGTATGATAGTCTCTATTTGAGCATTCGTGCGCAACAAATTACCTTCAAATATAAGGAAAATTATTAAACCTAAAAGAAGATAACATAGACCAACACTGACAAATATCAAGGTGTGTTTCATGTTCAGATATCCTTTCCACAATAGCAGAATAACTATCGTTGCAGTCAAAAGCGAAAATGCAATTAAAGATGGCCAAAAGATCCAAGAATTATATTTGAAGAAATCTTCAACGGAATCATATGCTTCTTCAAGGCTAGCAAATAGAATAAATAAGAGTAATAATGAGCAAAAACTTGTGGCAAAAAATATAACAAACCATCTAAAATGTTGAATGATAGTGTGTTGTTTGCTGAAGTTCTGTTTTGCTTTATTAAAGTATTTCGTATCCATTTTTTACCTCCAGAAATCCTAAATACACTATAGTATATGGTCGGTAGCCATGGATTATCAACTATTTCTCTACATAAATGGATGCACAATTAAATGTATTATGTTTTACTTTTTTCATTAAAAGAGAGTAGGACTATTTATTAAAATTTTGTCTATTCTGCATATCTAGGAACTTAAATTTGTTAATTATTTTGAATTGAGTAGAAGAAACCTGCTTTATGGTTAATCTGTCATTAAATCTAAGTAGCTCTATTGTTGACAATTTGACGAACTGTGGAAGGAGAGAGGCACATTTAGAGAACGTATTAAAAGCGTCCCGTTTCCTCCACTTCCTCCAGATGAACCTTGAGTCATTGTAAAGGTAAACGTTTGGCGTAAAAGATGGTCGTAATCCAAAAAACTGCCAGTAAGTTCATCAACTTCTGAAGTAAACCAATGTGAATTTGAATAAGTTCGCACGCTCAATGCAGTTAATCCATCCCAATATGAAGTAACATAGTGTTCCTGCTCAAAGTTTATGTTATCATCTAGATGATTAACATGAAGTTCCCATTCAGGGTCATCCCCATTATCTGGACAGTCATTGGTACTGTATTCATAATCCACAAAAGTATCAAGTATATCCGTTATATAGGTGCCAGCATATGTGAAATAATGGAGCTCTGAATCAGAAAGTATTCGTTTTTCTATTTCATGAAAATATGAACTCTCTTTCTATCGGAAATAAAACTGAATCAATAATCAATAAGTTTTTATTAACGACAAAAAAAGTAGTTATTGTGGAAAAAATCCACAGAAAACTGTTGTGAAATGCCTTAACCGGCAAGAAAAGCAAGAACTGCTTTATTATTGAAAAAACATTCTCTTAACAACTCACAAAAATAGAAAATGTGAGTGAACGATAATTATATAAAGGGAAGAAAGTCAAGAAAAAACACTAAAAAATCATGAAAAACATGATGATTATCAACTCCAAGAACTGGTAAGTTAAGTAAAAAACCAGTCAGCTGACAAGAACTCTCCAAATAGGCGAAAACTGATATCTAAAGTAATCGAACTATGCCTACGCCATGCTGTGGATGACTTGGCTGGGGAACCGATGAAGGTCGTGGTAAGCCGCGAAAGGCCTCGGGGAGACGCAAACAGTCTACGATCCGAGGGTCACCGAATGGGGATCCCGACACAGCCTAATAAGTTGTGTCAACCAGTAATGGTGGGGAACGTGGGGAACCGAAACATCCAAGTACCCACAGGAAAAGAAAACAATTGTGATTCCGTGAGTAACGGCGAGTGAAAGCGGAACAGGTCAAACCGAATTCCCTTTTCGAAAGATTAGGGTAGATGTGGTGTTTGTGACTGCAATATGGACCGTCAGCGTGAAGTCGAAGACAATGTGGAACATTGCGCCATAGAGGGTAAAAGCCCCGTAGACGTAAGCGCTCGGCCTAGCAGGATCAAGACTAGCGTGGCTTGGATTTGTCGCGCAAATATGGGAAAACTATGTCCCAAACCTAAATATTCCCCCAGACCGATAGCGCACTAGTAGCGTGAGCAAAAGTTGAAAAGTATCCAAAATATGGGAGTGAAAAGACCCTGAAACAGCATGGTAACAGACGTGGATGGCTCGAAAGCGTAGATTCTCAGCGAAGGAACTCACCGTGAGGTGTTAGTACGAGCTGAGAGGAGCGGGGTCATCCGTTCCGTCTAGAAACACGGGCCGAGGAGTTCAGATTCGTGGCGAGCCTAAACGTATGTGGTGGCGTAGCGAAAGCGACCTGCACGCAGCACTTATGTGCCAGGTGCGACGTACGATAAGTGCGTGAAGTCACGGGTCTGAGACACGAAAGGAGTCGATCTACCCCTGGTTAAGGTGAAGCGCTTCGAAAGGAGCGTGGAGGCCTGAAGGGTTTCTAATATGCAATTTGTTCCTCTGAACTGGGGGTAGTGGCAAAAGACCAATCTAGACTCCTGATAGCTTGTTCCCGCCGAAGTATAACCACAGTATAGCGTCACCGGAGGTTGCATGTGAGGTAGAGCTACGGACGGGTTGTCCCGGGGAGTGAAATCCTCGCCAATCCTTCCAACTCCGAACTTGCATGCGCCGTAGATGGTGGCAGACGGGCGTGTATCCGCAAGGGATATGGCCGCGAGGGGTTCAACCCAGAGGTTGGTTAAGGGCCCTAAATCCTGGTTAAATGTTAAACTGAATGACGTCCAACGGCTTAGACAATGAGGCGGTAAGCTTAGAAGCAGCTATCCGTTAAAAAAAGCGTAACAGCTTACTCATCGAGCTGTTGGGCTCAGAAAATGGACGGGGCTAAACCAGGTCCCGATACCAATCCGAACTTCAAAAGAGTTTTGGGTAGGCGGGCGATCAGGTTGGGCTGAAGCTGGGGGGTGACTCCCAGTGGACCGGCTTGATTTGCAGATCTCGGCGGTAGTAGGAGCATAGTGAGGTGAGAATCCTCATCGCCGAAAGCCCAAGGGTTCCTTGGCACTGTTCGTCAGCCAAGGGTTAGTCGGTCCTAAGGGTGATCTTAACACGAATCACTCGAAAGGGAAACAGGTTCATATTCCTGTACCGCGCATATAGGTGTGGTGACACAAGCTTTGAGCAGACACTGGTGGGTAGGTGGCCTAGGAGCGTATCCTAGTTAAATCCCGAATTCTGGGGAGAACCGTTATGGTGAGAACCAGAAGAATGGATGAATAGGCTGGCCATCGGTTGCTGGCTGCCATCAATCCCAACAGTCCATGAAAATGCGAGAAGAACGATTATGCGCGACCGTACCCAGAACCGTGACAGGTGTGGCTAGCTGAGAAGGCTAAGGCGTGTTAGGAGAAATCAGGTGAAGGAAATCGGCAAATTAGCCCCGTATCTTGGGTATAAGGGGTGCCTGGAAAGGTGTATGCCTTCCCAGGTCGCAGTGACAAGGGGCACCCGACTGTTTAATAAAAACATAGCAAACTGCAAGGGTGAAAACCTGTGTACAGTTTGTGAATCCTGGCCGGTGCTGGTGATTGAAACCTGGGTACAACCAGGCTAAGACCCAGTAAACGCCGGAGCTAACTATGAGCTTCTTAAGGTAGGCAAATGCCTTGTCTGCTAATTACAGACGTCCATGAAGGGACCAACGAGGTGCCCACTGTCTCCACCTGAATCCTACTGAACCCACAGTCCAGCGAACAGTCTGGAATGCACCATCGGGAAGAGAAGACCCTGTAGAGCTTTACTGCTGTCAGAGGCTGTTGTACTGGTGCTCATACATAGAATAGTCAGGAGGCGTCGATCCTACATTCTCCGGGATGTAGGGGAGCCGACAGTGAAATACTGACTTTGAGCATTGGTACGACTCACCTCTTGCGAGGGGGACACCCTCTGCCTGGCAGTTTCACTGGGGCGGTAGCCTCTTGAAAAGATATCAAGAGGGCCCAAAGCCAAGCTCAACCGGGACAGAAATCCGGTGTAGAGTGCAAGGGCAAAAGCTTGGTTGACTGTGAACTGATAGAGAAGGTTCGCAGATGTTAACGCAGGGCCTAGCGATCCTTCGCATTGCCCATAGTAGGCGGCGGAGGTGGCGGAAAAGTTACCTCAGGGGTAACTACACTTTGATGTTACACTATCAAAGTGGCTAGACAAAAAGGAACTTTTCCTGCATTGCACTTTATCTTTTCAAGGGCACGAAAAAATGAAACAAAAAAATAAAGCTAAGGTGGGTCAAATTTTACCCGAATGAATAATATACCGCAAAAAAAAGTTATCGAGTGAGGATTACTTACAAGTTTTCGCCTAATGGTCAAAAGGAAAACTTGAGCGGATTAGAACGGATCCAACATCTGCCTTAACCATCAAGAAAAAAGACCCTTGGAAAAGATGAAGAGCCATTTTGAAAGTGTGAGGTCAAGAGGTTATTAGATCGGTAACTTGCCTTAAGCCGAGGCTGACAACTAATCTAATAACCGAAGTCGAAAAGACTGGTGTAGCCCTGAACAGAGTTGTCGTGGGTAAGAGTTCACATCGACCTCACGGCTTGCTACCTCGATGTCGGCTCTTCCTAGCTTGGAGGTGATTCAGCTTCCAAGAGTGGGGTTGTTCGCCCATTAAAAGGGAACGTGAGCTGGGTTTAGACCGTTGTGAGACAGGTTGGATTCTATCTGATGGTGCTGGCGGGAGATTGAGAGTAAAACCTCCACAGTACGAGAGGAACAGGCGGTTGGGGCCTCTGGTGTATCGGTTGTCCTCCCGGGCATTGCCGAGTAGCTAAGCCCTTGAAGATAAGAGCGGAAAGCATCTATGCTCGAAGCTTCTCTCGAAACGAGTCTCCCATTCTGTACCTTTTGGGGGCTGGTGACAGCAACCTTTGGTATAGACGAGAGCACGGAAAGAAGATCCGGTTGATAGAGCAGGGGTGTGCGCGTCGAGCTTCGGCGAGATGTTTAGCCCACTGCTACTAATCGCTCAAGCGTAGTTCGACCAAATAGGTATCAGTTCGTCAGATACTTGGAGAGTTCTTGTCAGCTGACTTTTTTTTTGTCTTTTTTTCTTATTTTCCTTTTTCCTTGAACTTTTACTTCATTTGTATCTTTTTTTTGAAAATTTTCTTCTTTCTGTGCGAGATTTCTTTATTCTTTTTTCCTTTCTCTTCTCTTTTTTTGTAATACCTTGATATTTTGACAATGATATTTGTATTTCTATGTTATTTTTTATTAATACTCCTTGAGCAACTATGAGTGATAATAGTAATCTTAATCCTATTCACCTTAACAATGATGTTTCTCAGGGCGATTCTTCTTCTCTTAGTTGTCCTGTAAGTCCTGATGTCGGTACTTCTGATGAAGAATTATTGTCTCTTCTTCAGACTAGTTCTTCTCGTACTTCTAAATATGATACTAATAACGCTAATGCTGAGATTATTGAATATGTTCGAGATGATCGTATTTTAGCTATTGGTGTTGGTGGAGCTGGTAGTAACGCCATTAATAATATCATTGAGCGTGGTGGTATTGGTGGGGCTACTACAATTGCTATTAATACTGATGCTCGTCATCTTTTAAATACAAAGGCTGAGAAAAAGCTCCTTATTGGCAAGGAATTAACTCGCGGTACTGGTGCAGGTAATGATCCTAATATTGGTCATGCTGCTGCGGTTGAGAACGAGGAAGAGATACGTGAACTTGTTCGTGGAACTGATTTAGTTTTTATTGCTTGTGGACTTGGAAAAGGTACAGGTACTGGTGCTGCTCCCTATATTGCGAAGATAGCTCAAGAAGAAGGTTGTTTGGTTATTAGTGTTTGTACTCTTCCTTTTGCTTCTGAAGGAGAAAGTAAGATGCGTACTGCTTTACGTGGTTTACAAGAGTTGAACCGCCACTCTAATACTATTATTATTGTTCCTAATGAGAAGTTAGTATTGGAAGCTGCTGATTTTTCAGTATTAGACGCTTTTGAGATGGCTGATGAAGTTTTGATTAATGCTGTTGTTGGTTTAACCGATGTTATCGTTGAAACTGCTAAGATTAATGTTGATCTTGCTGACACTAAGAAAATTTTGCGTAATAGTGGCCCTGCTGTTATTAGTATCGGTAAAGGAAAAGGAGAGAATCGTGCTCTTGACGCAGTTAACGCAGTATTAACCAATAGTATGTTAGAGGCTGATATTTCTAAGTCTACTGGTGCTCTTGTTAATATAAAAGCTAATAAGAAGATTACCACAATGGAGCTTGAAGCTATTACCAATGAAATAACTTCTCGTATCGCCCCTGATGCTTTATTCATTTGGGGTCTGAGTATTGATGATACTATGGCTGATGATGAATTGTTTGTTACTGTTGTCATCGCTGAAGTTGATTCTCCTTATCTTGAACTTGATGAAGACGAAACCACTATTGAGGACTTATGGTATAACTAGCTACATCATTTACTTTTTTTGTTTTTTCAATTTTAGTTAGTTATTTTGTTTACTTGACTTTGTTTGTTTTGAAGGTGGAATATTAAATTTAACTTGTTGTCCAAGAGCACTTTTTTTAAAGTCGATAATCTAAGAAATTTGTGGTCTTTTTATCTTTCTAATTATTATATTAATTGAAAAATGAAGAAATTTGACATTGTAGCCACTGATAACTTTATATTACTTCAATCAGGAAAAACATTTGTTGGTATTGTTGGTTATGCAATTATCTGTATAGATTGTTCCTTTGAAGAACAAAATAAAGCAGTAAAAGATCTTGTCAAACTTATTATTGAGCTAAATCTTTCCTTTACTTTCCATTTTGAAGAAAAAGCAGTAAAGATCTTTTTCTTAATTAGTAGTAGTAAAACGACAGATATCTTAAACTCTGTTGTTAAATTAGAATCAAGGATAAGTCTTCTGTCAAACACTAGTCAATTATTCCTCTCTCCTCTTAATCATAAGGAATTATCTCATAAGATTTCAAGGTTCTATTTTCGCTCTGTAAATAAGACCATTTGTGAAAAAACTTTTCACTTAGGCGATTCCTTATTTACTTTTTTCACATTTATTCCCATTTCTAACAAAAATGAGACGATAACTCCTATCATACAACGTTTAGTTAAACAATATAAGTGTAAAGTTGTTCTCAGTAATAGATTAGAAAAAGTAAAAAATTCAGATTGTAACTATCTTCAGGGCATCATTATCTCAAAGGAGTTAGGAAACGAAAAGGAAAAAGATATTTTCTTTAATCAGTTTAATGAACTTCTGGACATTCACGATCCTGATTGTACTATATTGGTTCGATTTTTTTCAGCAAAAGAAATTGAACAAAATAAAATTTTCTTTGCTTTGGGTTATCCCACAATCGAAAGTCATTTTGACAACGATATGCTTTGTAAAATGGTTCAGAACAGTTTATCTAACACTATTAAAAAGAGGGTTGGTTTTTCTACTCTACCAAATAGTTAAAAAAATTGTTAAGATTTTGTTTTTAATGAGTAACTGGGAAAAAAAGTATCCTTACTTTCGAAAAAGACCTAAACCAAAACAAATGAGAAAAAAAATATTACAAGAGGTTGCTATAGAGCAAATTAACAATTTACTCACTAAAGCTGACAATTTGATTAAAACTGATTTTAAGCTCGCACAAAGGTATGTTGAACAAGCTAGAAAGATTCAAATGCGAACCCGTGTTAGTCTTCCCAGTTATTGGAAAAAAAGAATTTGCCGCCATTGTAAAATACTCTTAAAACCAGGAGTAAACTGTAAAGTTCGTTTGTCAACCACTAATCGAGTTGTATCTATTAAGTGTAATATTTGTGGTCAATACAACAGGTTCCCATATTATAAACACAAAAAAAGGTAAATGTACAATGAAGGAATTACTATCTCGTGTTAAACAAGAACCAGCAAAACTTAGAATAGGAAAAAAAGGTGTTACAGAAGCTATTATTGACGAAGTTGAGAATCTTTTAAAAAGAGATTCAGCAGTTAAAATCAAGTGTTTAAAGATTATTCCAAATGAATCTATTGAACCTATTGCAAAAAATATTGCTAAATTAACTCATAGTAAATTGGTCGAAATTAGAGGGAAAACATTCATTCTCTTGAAAATTTAAACTTATTTTTTTAAAGAGAACTTAGAAGCAATTCAAAAATTCTCATGCTTTCAGGACCTGTTGTATCTTCTCCTACAAAAGCTCCAGTAGAATTTGCTATTATTCCTATTTTTGGATAAGGAACTCCTCTATTTACTGTTGTCAAGTCTACTTTAACTTTCAACAGAGAAGCAAGTTCTCTTTTTTCTTCTTCTGTTGTTAGTGGGTGAACTAAACATCCTCTATTTGTTGCTAATCCTGTTGTTCCCACTAAGGGAGAAAATATGATATTACCTACTATAGTTTCAATTCCAAGAGCGTCTTCAATTTGTTTCTGAGCTTTTTTCTCGAATATTTCACTTATTACTGCCCCTTTATCGTTTAAAAGTATGAGATTTCCTAGAGCGGTATATTTACTTTTGATTTCTACAATCTCAACATCAAGTTCCTCTAGTTGAGAAAAGTTATTGTATTCTGTTTCTGTCATATTTGGTGGAATTAGAAGCGTTTTCGAGTTACCAGCCAACATTGTTCCAAGTAAAACAGTGTTAGCAACAGAATTTTGAATTATTTTACACTCTAGTGTTTCTTCAATTAGTTCTTTTGTTGTTTCTTTGATCCCAAAAGGAACTATAGCATACTTATCTGTTGCAAATCCGAATATTCCTATCCCTGAATTGCCTAAAATAGTTCCTTTTGAAATTTCCAATTTAATCCCCTTGTTTTTTAAAAAAAAGATAAAAGTTTTAGGAAGAGGGTTCTTCTTCTGAAGTTTCTTCTTCTGGATTATCTTCTTCCTCTTCTTCTTCCTCCTCTTCCTCTAATTCTGTTGGGACTGTAATTCCTTCTAATTCTGGGCGAGCTTCAACTTCTACTTTTTCTGTTACTAGTTTTACTGTTGCAACTTTAAGTTCTTCTTCTATTTCAACTAAAGTGCGAACTTTAACTCTTCTAGGTGGTTTTTCGATTCCTCTTTCCCAGATATATTCATTTAATTTATTATCAATCACAACAATATCTGCTTTTGTATGTTTAAGTATATACTCTTTTAACAATCTTATAGCTCTTGGAGCTCTTTTATATCTTGGAGTTTTATTTAATTTTGGGAAGAAAGGAACAGTATAAATTATTTCAAGAGGTTCTTGTGACATTTTCATTCAACTCCTATTTTTTAACCCTTACTTGTCTCCAGCTTCTTCTTTTTGGGTGAGTTCTTACTCTACGATTAGTTCGTACAACAATCCAGCTCGGAACTGAACTGTTTGTCTTCATACTTTTTGCATATCGCAGTTTTCTGGATAATACTTTATTTCTCGCCATTATATTCGCCTTATATCAATTTTTGTTTCTCTTTTTTGTCCTTGTAGTTTTTTTAAGAGCTCTTTAAGTTGAGCATCATTGATTTCGCTCCTGAGAGCACCTTGTTGGGCAAGTTGAATCAGTTGTAGTTCAACAGATTCAGCTAATTGTGGTCTTACTAATTTTACATTTGCTAACCTTTGTCTAGCATCTTCAGTGAGAATTTGACGTAGGATAGCTTGTTTTTGAGCTTCAATATTTGCTTCTTGTTCCTTTTGCATCTGTCGTACTGCTTCATTTTGTTGTAATTGAGCTAGTTTTCGACGTCGAATTTCTTCTAATTCTTCATCATAACCCAACTTTCTCACCAACTTACTAGGACAAACTTTCTATTGCTTAATATCTCTCTAAAGCAGGAATTTCTCGCTTTATTTCAGCCGAAATTCGATCAACAAAGGATTGCCCTTCTGGGCTAATTACTCGTCCATAGATAGCCTTTCCTTTTTTAAGATGATCAGTTTTCTTTTGAATATAATTTGCTTTTTCTAATTGCTGAATAATCTTTCTGATAATAGAGCCACTTCCTTTTGCGAAATGTTCTCTTCTTACACCTCTACGATGTTTCCCACCATAAATTACACGGAGTCTTGAAACACCTATTGGTCCTTTTAAGTATATCTTTCTGAGGATAGAAGCTGCTCTAATGTACCACCAATCTTTTTGAACAGGAATATTTTCTTTATGAACACCTGTCTTAGAATATAGTGCCCATTCTGGTGGTTGAATATTGGGGTTATTCTTTAATTCTTCAGCAATTCGTAATATCAATTTATCTGCAGGAACATCATACGCGCTTGGCATTTATTATTTCACTCATTACATTTTTTTTGCGAGAAAGCTTAACTTTGCTTTTTCCGATTTTTCTGTTTGTAAGTTGTTTTAAAAATATTGCTTTGATAGCTAGAATTATTTCGTTTTTTGGAAAAAAATTTAGTCTAAATATTAAATTATAGTAGATATTTTATGTTCTTGTTTCTATAATTCTATAAACTAATTCTGTTGTGATTTTTATTTTTATTTCAAAGGATTATTCGGTTTCAAATTTTTTTACAATATAGTTTCCAATAATCTCAAAAGCTTTATCGATATTTACGCCTGTTTTTGCTGATGTTTGTAGGAAAAAGTTTTCAACTCCCTTTTCTTTTGTTTTTTTATTCAAATCATCTACAAACTTAGCTATTTCATCTTTTCTAACTTCTTGATTAGGAAGGTCACTCTTATTTCCTAAAATAATAACTGGTATTACTCCCCTACCATTATTTTGGTAAAGTTCTTCTAACCATGTAGAAAGGTTTGTAAAAGTCTCTCTTCTTGTTAAATCAAAAATAGCTAAAGCACCAAAACATCCACGATAAAAACGACTTCTTACTCTTTTAAAGAACTCTTGGCCTGCAATGTCCCAAATTTGAAATTTGATACTATCTCCATCTATTGTTGTTTCTTTTACAGCAAAATCTGCACCTAGGGTGGCAAGATGTTCTTTTACAAATCCTTCTCCCAGATATTTTCTCCTTATCGAAGTTTTACCCACTGCCCCATCGCCAATTAAAACAAGTTTGATCATGAAGGATTTTTTCTCCTTATCTGGCTTTTTTTCCACCATGTTCTTACGTTTATTTACTTCTTTTGTGGTCTTTGGCATATTCTCTTGAAATAGAGTTATGCCCTTTTTTGTTTCAGATTCCTTTTGTTTTTTTTCCATCTCTGATACAACCTTATTTTTATTGAATATAAATATTACCAGTTTTTGCAATTTTTTAGCAAGTGGACAGTTGGAACTAATGTTCTTCATATCTTTTGAAAAAAATATGAGAAAGCGAATATTTATCTTAAACTAGTAAGTTAAGTAATATATTGATTCTTTATTTGTAAGATATTTTCAATTTGAAGCATAATACAATACTCTAAACTTTTTGTTAGTTCTATTTTCTTTGATTTAGATATTATATGAATTAATTTTTTTAGTTGATTAAGTTTTAATTGTATTATTTTATCTAAAGAAATTTGTGAGAGCAATAACTCGATAATCAACTTTGCTGAGTATTCATTGATTTTACAAGCATTATTATCGTTATAATACTCACATTTTACGCAATCAATCAAATTTTCATTTTCAAAAATATCGTCATTAATTCCAGGTAAATTATTTTCTGATTTTTTGTAATTTATACTGGAAAATAATGAGCTTTTTCTCTCAACTCTCTTTTGTTTTTCGAATTCCATAATTTCTGCTGTACCTTGTAAGTTATCACCCTTTCCTATTTCAACTCCTGTGTCATTTTCATTAGTGAAGAATATGCTTTGATTAATGATGTTTCGCATTTCAATAAAGTTTGTATATAATAGAGGATATCGAATGTTTTTATATCGTTGATTAAGAATAGATCTATATTTTACTTGGGAGACAGGTTTCAGTTCACAATCTTTTGTTTTTATTTCTCGTGCTTCTATACTATCTTTGCTTAGTATTAAACAATGTCTAGTGGGAAGAGTGTGAATTTTTTTAATAGCTGATTCTGGTAAGTTTAGTGTTGAAGCAATATATTCTGATTTTTCACTTGTTCTGAAGATTACTTTTGTTGCTGAGTTCCCATGAACAATATTGCTTACACTTTCCCAAAGTTGAGAAACAGTAATATGTCCTATTCCCAAGTTTCTTCCAAGTAAAAAATTGTTTTCTGCAGTTATTAATGATGCAGAACTGTCTGAGTTATATATTTTAGGAATAATATTTACTGCTTCTTCTAAAACAACAACATAGCGTAAAGAATCACTTGTTCCCTTTAAAGAAGCATATTTATAGAACATTTTCAGAATAAGATTTGTAATTAAAAAAATATCAGAAGGTCTTGCTGCACGTTTTTGAAACTCGCTGAGATCTAGAATTATGCTCTTTCCTCTTTCAAAAATAGAAAAATCTATTGTCGTAGTATTTACGCCTAAAATCTCAAAATTTGTAGGGTTGAAAATATAATTTAATCTATTTAAAACTGCGTCTAATGTTTGTTGAATGTAAGAAGTGTTTATCCTTTCTTTAATCTTTTCTGAAAGTTCAAACAATTTTTCTACAAAAGTACTAAGGTTTGGATTATTCGATTTATGTGTTAAAAAAAGGGTATTTTCAAATAAATTTTTCATTGCAGGGCTAAATTCTTGTTTGGCTGACTCCATCATTTCTTCAATTATTAAAATTGTTGATTTCAGATCTTCTTCATCTGTATTCCTAAATAAATTAATACAGAGAGGATTAGGTTTACCTATTGTATAAATCTCTGCATTCTCATTTGTAACAAATGAAGCAGCATACTCACCTTTAATATCAAAAATTAAACAATTAATATTTTCTTTTAACAAATGAGAAATAATATTTTTCACAAAACTTGTTTTTCCCTGTCCAACCATTCCATAGACTTCAATGTTGTACAATATGTCTTCAATATTAATCTTACATGCCTCAAAATTGTTATTACCTTCTAAAATTGAACCAACTTCTATTACTTTGTCTGTTTTATCTTTCTTTTTGAAGTCTAGATTTTTTTCTCTAATCGCTGAAATTGATCCACTTGTAATTCCATCTGGAACATGAAAAAAAGAAATTATGTTGGCGTTATTAATTATTTTTCTACTCTTAACTTGTTTTTTTGAAAAAATAACATTCCAAATAGAGGAAGAAAAAACAAGTCTTTTTAATTTAACATGCAAGGAATTTTCGATAATTTTTTTTTCCAAAGTTGTATCTGTAGAAATATAATAATCAAAAGAATATTTCGTTTTCTTTTTATGTTTAAACATATCAATATATAATGTGGCACTCTTTATTTCTGGATTAATAAAAATCTGATAGAATTTATCAATTAAATTTATCTTTTGTTTTTTTAGATTTGTCTTATTTAGCCTATATCTCTTCTTCTGGTGGTTTATAAGAAAACGAAGATGTTTGATCTGTTTTTTAGATAACACTCTTGTTTCAAGATTGTAATGGAGTAATAATGAGTTTTCAACGTATAGAAGTTTGTTTTTGATATTTTTTTCTATTTTCTTTGGATTGAACCCTTTTTCTGCAAATACAAAAGAAAATATTATGTTATTCACTTCTTTTGTCAGCAGTATATTAAACCTGAAATAGGAGCTAAAAATATCATCTACAAAATCTTGATGATGTTTTTCTCCAAAAAACTTTTTTTGAAGAAATAAAGCTGTATTTTTTTGAACCGTAGCAATAGTCGATATTCGGTAATAGGGTAGACCGAACTTTTTCTCAATAAAGAATGAGTCATTTTCTATTTCTGAAAAAGGAAGGAATTTTGTTATCATTAAAACTATACAGAGCGCTAAAGTGGCATATACAACTCTCCAAAGAATTGTCTTTGTTTTAATGATCAAATTAGAAAAAAAGGCAATAAGATCCAAAAATCTAAAATTAATATCTATATCTAAAAGTGAACTGATACTCAATATTAGTTTGCTATTTACAGGAAGATCATGAAAAATATACAGAAATGAAAAAAAAGATATAACAATAATAATAAGATATCGAAGAATTTTACGGAGAAAAAGTTTTTTCTTATGAATAATTCTTTTATTTTGAGGGTAATTAGAATATCGCTTTTTAAACATTTAACCACTTTTAGCGATTTAATTTGTTAACCTAAATAGCCTATAAAAACACAAAGCTTGATTAAAAAAAGAGAAAATAGAGTCTAGATTAACCTAAAAAACTCTAGCTCATAACATTTTCAAAATATACATTCCCACTAAAATTATTTCACATAAGAGAAGAAACAGGCTTGCAATTGTAAATCCAAGGATAAATCCAATAACTATACTTATCCCATTCATTAAAATTCCAAATAAGATAAAGATGTCATCTATTGTTAATGAAAAGGAAAACTTTTTTCTTGTGATATCACTTTTTTCCAAATAAATCATGTCGATTCTTTTTTGTAAAATAATAAGTTTTTTGTTTTAATAACGATTTCTTGTTCTTTTTCTAAAAAAAGAGTTTATAAAAGAAAAAATTTGTTTAACAACGTCCTATAGCCTGCAGAATACAATTTGCATCTTTTTATTTATATCTTAAAAGATTCGATTGAGCAACTCATTTTCTCGAAGTTAAAAAACTTTAAAAAGAAAATGGAAGTGGTGATATTAGGTTCTAACCGCGCTTGACCGTTGGTTATATCCCAAACGGAAGCGGTAGAGGTTGATATTATGAATGAACAACAATTTAGTAAAGCTATTGAAGCTGTAAAAGAAAAATCGCCCAAAAGAAAGTTCGTTGAATCGATTGATATGGCTATAAATCTTAAGGATGTAAATCTCAAAGATCCATCTAAGAGGTTTCAGATAGATGTTATTCTTCCCCACGAGATAGAAAAAGAAATAAAAATCTGTCTCTTTGGTGAAGGTTCTCATCTAATTGAAGCACAGCAACTCAAAATATCTAAAGTAATTGATAGAAAAGAGTTGGAAAACATATCTCGTGATCCTAAGTTAGCAAAGAAGATTGCACAGAGTTATGATTTCTTCATTTCCAGCGCACAACTTATGCCTGTTATCGGTAAAACATTAGGGCGATATTTAGGGCCTAGAGGAAAAATGCCTAGACCCGTCCCGCCAACCGAACAACTAGAACCCCTAGTGAAAAACTATAGTCGAACCGTTAAATTACGTTTAAGGCAAAATCCTGTCGTACATTCACGAATTGGAACAATGAACATGGATACACAATACTTAGCAGAAAATGCAATGGCTGTACTTCGTGCTGTAGAGGGAAAACTCGAAAGAGGCGCAAGTAACATAAAATCAATTTATCTTAAATCGACTATGGGTCCTTCAGTAAAAGTAGAATAGGTGACATAAATGTCGTCAGTAAGAATTTCAGAAGCAAAAATACAAACAGTAGAGAAACTCAAATCAGAATTGCTTTCCTATCCTATTATCGGTCTCGTAAAAATTGAGAACATTAATGCACGTGTAGTACAGAAGATGAGATCAGAACTTAGAAAAGAAGCTAAAATAGTAATGGCAAAGAACAATTTAATGAAACTAGCAATAGATCAAGTGAAAGATAAAGTAAAGGGGATAGAACAACTAAAAGAATACATTAAAGGACCTTGTGCATTTTTATTAACAAAAACTAATCCTTTCAAACTAGCAACATACATGAACACAAACAAAGTTCCTGCCCCAGCAAAACCAGGACAAATAGCTTCAAATGATATAGTTGTTCCTGCAATGAATACAGGTATCCCTCCAGGACCCGTAATATCTGAATTGCAATCACTCGGACTGAAAACTAGAATTGAAGGAGGACAGATAAAAATAGCTGAACCCTCCGTCGTTACAAAAGAAGGAGAAAAAGTAACTCGTTCTGTTGCTTTATTACTACGAAGATTGAACATTGAGCCTTTCTTCGTGGGATTAAGCATGACAGTAGCTCTACAAGATGGAACACTATTACACGGAAAAGATTTGATAGTAGACTATGAACAATATCTCAATAACTTACAATATGCCCATAGCAGAGCTTTGAACTTAGCAGTTAATGCAGGAATCGTAACAAAAAGAAGCTTACCTATTTTGATACAAAAAGTCTATCAACAAGCAATAAACTTGACTGTTAATGCTGGAATAGCAACAACACGCACATTACCTATGTTACTCGCAAAAGTAAGAAGCCAAGCATTAGCGTTGACTAGAATAATAGGTGAAATAGATAGTAATGCTGTTTCTGCTAAAGCGCTAGAAGCAGCAAAAACGGCTTCGGTGGCACAAAAAACCACTGTAAGCACGGACAATAAACAAAAACAAGAAGAAAAAGAAGAAGAGCCAGAAGAAGAGGAAGAAGACCTCGGATTAGGCGCACTATTTGGATAGGTGAAAAAAAATGGAATATGTATATGCAGCAATGATCCTACATGAATTAGGAAAAGAAATAAATGAACAAGCAGTAAAAAAGGTTCTTGAAGCAGCAGGAGCTTCAGTAGATGAGTCAAGAGTAAAAGCTCTAGTAGCAGCTCTTGAAGAAGTAGACATCGAACAAGCTCTAGAAACAGCAGTAATGGCTGCTGCAGCTCCTTCAGCTCCAGCTTCAGCAGGTGGTGCAGAAGAAAAAGCTGAAGAGAAAAAAGAAGAACCTGAAGAAGAGGAAGAAGAAGAAGATCTAGGTCTTGGAGCTTTATTCGGATAAAGCAAAATAAAGACCAAAGTCTTCTGAAGAAAATTTTTTCTTTTCTTTATTCTCTTTTTAATTATTTATTTTTTTTAAGAACAATATTTTGAGAAAAAGAGAGTAAACTAAAAAATAAAGTTTGAAGCTTTAAAAGAAGAAGATAACAATAGAAAAGCTTTTTTAGGTACAAAAAAAAAGAATTATCGTAAATTAAAAACGCTATGGAAAAAGAAGAAAGCGGGGTTAGCAGAGTAGTTATGCGGCGGTCTGCAAAACCGTGGACAGGAGTGCAAATCTCCTACCCCGCTCCAATAAGAGAAGAAAAAAACTTTTTTGAAAAATATTATTGCGTCAAAAGTTATGCTACTAATAACAGTCTAAACTTAAAAAAAGAATGTTTAGAAAATCAGAAAGTAAGAACATTCAGAGTACAGTAATATCGTAGGAAAAACAATACTTAAATTAAGTTAGACGAAAGAGCAAACAATTATGGTTTTTGTAATCTTTGTAGCTGGTTTACTAGAACATGATTCAGGAAAAACTACTCTATCTAAAGAGATAATCAAACACTTTAAGGACGAAGAAAATATAATAGTACAACCTTTCAAACCTTTAAGTGGGAATAATTTATATTATAACTTCAAAGAAATAAGAAAAAATTTTGATAAATACAAAGAGATACTATCACTAGATATAATAGAACTAGTAGAACAAGCAGAGACTAAAGTAGAAAATCCAACAATTAATAACCCAGTTCATAAATTAAATACGCCAGCAATACCTTACGAATTCATAAAGGAAGGAGTGACTCAAACTTATTATAATAGATTTACAGAAAGTGTGGCGTTAATACAAAGATTTACAATTATAGAAGAAGAGAATAAAAGCAAAAATTACTATATAATAAATAATCAAAGCTATAAAAATGCAAAGTTCTTTAATGAAGAAGAGATAATAGAAGAATTAAGAAAAAAGGCAGAGAAAATAAACACATACTCAAATGAAGAAGAGTATATAGCTCTAAATATGGATTATTATGCTAAAGCAACAGAATCAACATTTAATTATTTTGAAAAAAAAGAAAAAATAATACTAATTGAGGGGTTTAACAACTCAGCTCATCCAGCGTGGTGCGTGAGAAAAGCAAATATAGTAATATTAGTAGGACCAGGAACAATAATAACATACGAACCAGAAAAATACTTTACAGCAATAGATAATTATAGAATGATAAATAGAGAAAAATTAACAATAACAAGTGATATAGTAAAACTACAAAAACCTGATGCAATGTTTAGATTTTCACTAAATAAGGAAGATCTGGATAAAAAAATAAAAAAGTTAATTGAGGAAATAAACAAAAAAAAGATAAAATAAATTGAGAATAAGATAAAATTAATTTAAAACAAAAACAAAGTAAAATTCTAGATATGCTGATTCGTTAATTCTCTTTTTTAAATTGCTAGAGAAATATATTAGGCAAAAATCCGATCTCATACAGCATTTAAAAGTTGGAAAAGTCTTAATTTGAAATAAGAAAAATGCAAGTGGTGCACGCGCCGGGATTTGAACCCGGGTTCCGTCAGTTCCACAACTACTTTCATACAGAAAGCAGCTTGGCAGTGACGAGTCCTAGCCAAACTAGACTACGCGAGCATAAATTATTTTTAACTAATTTCTGATTAATGCTTTTTCCTTCTTAATTAAATTTTTCGCTTATTGTTATGCTTTTCTTGATGTTGTAAATTCAACGAAAATGGTTTAATAACTTTCCAAAAGATCTATTTTTTTTGAGATAATGAATGTAATTTAACTTACTGTTCTTGTTTAACCCTTATTTTTTTCCAAACAATTTCTTCATTTTTGGGCATTGTTTTATTTTGTACAAAGAATTCATCTATATATTCACACATTCTACACGTTTTGTTACAATAGTTCTTGTCTTTAATTCTAGGTGATAATTGTTCTTCAGATTTTAGTTTCTCAACAAAGGATATAATACTACTAATCCTTTTTAATTCTATATCCTCCTTAGGTATATCTAATATTATTCTTTTCTTTTCATCATTGTTATTTAAGTACCACAGTTCAGGAGTAATTTCGATATTAGGTTTCTTTTTTCTAATAATTTCTGAGTAGGTTAACACTTGCCTTTTATCTCTTGGTGATTTTTTTCCTGTTTTTAGTTCTATCACTCTTATTGCTGTTCGATCTACTGTCCAAGCTAATATGTCTATTCTGCCTGTTAAAAGAAATTTTTCTGATAATTCATACTCAATTTTGTATTCAGTTCCGATAACAAGAGAAATTAATCTTCCTTTATTATTCTCTTCAACTAAAGTAGAACAAAGCATAGCCAAAGAGCGTAAATTAAAATAAAGCTCATCGTCAAACTTTACTTCTTTTTCTCTTTCAATTATACAATCAAAGTCCTTTTCTCCATCAGGAAAGAAAAATCTTTCTGTCAACTCATATAAAGCGGTAAAAAAAGATTCTTTGACGGATAGTTTTTCGTGTATGTAAAAATGTTGTACTAAGTCGAAATTGTTTGATAAAACAGATTGTAGAAGTAGATGGTAAAAAGTTCCTAGCTCCATAGATCTTGAAGAAGAAGCATACTCTCTCAATTTATTCATTTTAAGTAGAACTTCAATATACGGTCTTATTGTACAAAAATCATCTTCAAGAACATCAGTAACGCTAATACTAACATGTTTTTGGAACATGACATTCACGCTAATCTTTAATCTTTTAATAAATTTATAAAAAAGAAAAAAACATAGTCAAAAATAACACATCTTATTTTTTTATTATTATGTTTATATATCGAAAAGTTATTTTTGAATTTGAAATGGCTTCAAGAACACATATTCAAGAATATGAATCATGTATTGTTTTCCAGAAATTTATGATCGAAGAAAACATACTTGTTAATTTCTGTAAACATATCGATTTTGGCATAGATGGTGAGCTGGATATATTACAAGAAGAGCCAAGGGATGATTTTTACGAAGAACGTAGAGCAATAGATATAGATTTAAGGAAAAAGGCTTTTGTTCAACTCAAATCTAAAAGAGAAAAAAGTAGGGTAAATGAAGATGGAACTGTTTCATATAGCTTTAAAAAACGACATTTAAAACTATGGCAAAATTCGCCCATACCCGTTTTTGTTTTTTTGGTTTACCTTGATGACTCAAAAGAGATCTATTGGACATATGTTGATATTGACTTACAAATAGAAGAAGGGGAATCGGAATGCCAAAACCTTACTCTTGAAAAACTAGAGAGGGGATGTAGAAATAAATTCAATAAGATAATTGAGGAGCATTATAAAAAAACAGGATACAAATATAATGTCTCAACAAAATTACCAATGTTTAGAGATTTTATTGAAAGGAGAAAGCAAGGTTTAGAACTAAGAAAAAGTTTGATTTTCAAGGAATTAAATCCAATAGAAGATAAAAAGGCTAAAATGTTAAGTCCTTTTCCTAAATCAGGATTGAGAAGCAAAACCAGCTACTCAGGATATGCCTTATCTATAGATGATTTCTATGAAAAAATAGATGACGATGAATACATTAATGAGCTTTTTAGCCGTAAATCAAGGATAGAAAGCAATATTATTGAGAGTGTATATAAAGCAGAAGTAGCAAAGATAAAATATGATCTTGTAAATAATCACGAAACATTTTTTGATGATAGTTGGATTGAAATATTTGAAAATATAACAAAAATAACAGAGGAATATACAAGACCTATTTTGTTTATTAATAGTGAACTAAGAGATATTATTCGAGGGATTCCTGCAGCAGATAGACCTAGTCTAGTAAATCAAGTTCTTCATAATTCAAAAGAAGATGCAATATCACATTCTCATTATGAAAACATAATAAATGGAAAAAATGTTTATTTCTATTTCTTTTATATTCCTAGACACTTAAGTAAAAAGTTTCCTGTGTTAAACGATATTAAAATAATTATCTTAGATAGAGAAAAGGTAAAATATATTGTTAAAGAGCCATTAAGATTAGAATGGAGGACGATTACTAGGCCAGTTCAAGTTGATATTATCGATGGCGCAGCATATAAAGTTACAAAAAAAGAAGAAGAGTGGGATTGGTTTGACTTTACTTGTTATACTATAGGAGAAATAAGAAATGAAGGACCAATAAAAATATACAAATTTTCCGAAGATGAGAAAAAGGAATTACAAGACTTTGAAGATAGACTAATAAAACTTACAAAATCAAGAAAGATTACCAAGGAATAATCACGTTTATTTTTTATTTACTTATTCGTCTATTATTTTTTGTATTTCTTGTATAAATTCTGCTACTTTAGTTCCTTTTTCTGTTAGGCTAAAAACACGTTTATTGTAAGGAGGTAGGTATTCCTCTTCTATGAGTTCAAGGACGAGAAGTTTGTTAAGTGAAGTATAAACAGATGTTTGTGCTATACCAGGTATATTATCTATCAGTTGTGTGATCATTGCTTTTTTTTCAGATAATAGGTATAACAGTATCCTAAGAGCTCCTTTTTGTTCAAGTAAAGAAAGGGAACCTTCTCGTTCTCTCATTCTTCGGTATCCCATACCCTTAAACTGTCTAAGAGCTAAAAAATATTCTTATACAATTAATGTATGCATATATACGAATGTTTTATATATGAGTAAACCAAATAATACGTAGGGGTTAAGCGACAGAATAAAAATAGAAATGAACCTAAGGAGCGATGAAAAAAGAATGATGGGTCAAAGATATGAGAAGAAAAGAAGAAAAAAACGTATATACGCCTTCTTCTGTAGTCTGTTCCGTACATAAATATATAGGGGACAAAGAGTTAGGTGTTTTGTGGATAAGTATTCAACTAGAGGGTGTAAAGCCTGATTTTTATAGTTTTGTTAGTAGAACATTTATAGGAAAAAAGTTTCTTTTATTTTTTTCTGCGTTTATAAATTATTTTTATGATAAATATTGTAAACAACAAACCAAGAGGAGGAAAGAGAAGGACTTCTTCACTTCAAAAAAGTGAAACCGTGTGGTGGAGTTTATGACTGTAAGTGAAAGGGGAAAGGATAAGTTTTTTTCAAATATCTATTATGATTTTAAAGGGGAAAAAAATAGAACCTTAGCAGATATAATTCCGTTTGAGTTTGAAGCAGTAATACAAGAGGAACATCTGATTGCTATTCAAGATATTAGAATAAAGGCAGGAATAAAATATCATCTACATATTAAAAGTTTGGAGACAGATCAAAAATTACAAGGAGTAGACCTTTTAATTAGAAAACGTGGAGAGAAGATAGTTTTTACTTTGTCGCATCGAATGAAAAAACTGTTCAAAAAAGGAGAAAAAGTAAAGGTCAGTATCTTTTGTCCAACAGAAGATTTTTACGGTTTTTACGGAAGAAAACAAAAAGAAGGAATAAGAGATGTATCCATCCACAACGATGAGATCTTGTGTATAGCTTTTATCTATCAAATGGGAGAAAATAAAAGGCTAATCAGTCTCAATAGCGAAAATGAAGAGTATTTGTCAAAATTAGAAGGAATACAAGAGACTTTTCGTATCTTGGATGATAGAATAATAAGGAGAGATGAGGAAGGAAATGTCCCCTTTGAAGCTAAAAGTTACTCTAATTATGCAATAGTAAGATACTACACGATAATGAACAGGTATGATTTCATAAAGAATCAAGAAAATCACTCTTCTGTTTATACTTACTTCGTAGGAGATGAAAAAATCCTTCCTACAGTAACATCCGTCAAAGCTTGTTTAGTGATAGTAATAAACAAGTCCTTGATTCCTATATGTCTAGAAGAGAGAGTAAGAAAAGAAATAAACATGTTTCTGGACAAAAAAATGCCTTTATTTAAAATACAAGACCAACTTTATGAATTAAAAAGAGTAATTTTGCAATGTATTAGAGCGTATTATAGACCTCCAGTAGCAGAAGAGACATATAACGAGTTCAACATTAAATCAATGCTTTTTCATTTAAACCGTCCAACTTCTCCTGTATACAAAGCAATTATATCCCTCATTTCTTTTGACAACTACATCTCAGTGGAAAAACTGGTAAAATATGTAGAAAAGAGGTATAAAATAAAAGATAGACGTTACATCAGTGAATCGTTAACAGAACTGATAAATCTTGGAATTATAAAAAGAAAGGTTGAGGACGGAAAAGTAGGGGTAGGGGTTGTGAGGTCATATGATGAAAAAAGATGAACAAGGAAAAGTAGTGAGTTTTTTCAGTTTTTCAGGAGGAGTAGGTAAAACGACTTTAGTTGTTAACATCGCCAAAATATTAGCAGAACAAGGGAAGAAAACAATAGTGCTAGAACTAGAATTACTTTCACCTAAATACCAAACTATTTTTGGGTTTAATCCTGCGAAATCTATAGATGAATTATATATGCAAGATTATAGAAACATCCTTGAACTAGAAACGATTGATAGAATAATTAAGAAAAGTATAATTACAAACGATTATGGAGTAGATTTCATTATCCCTACTGCTCCAGCAACAATAGAAGATCTAATTAACAGAGATAGAGACTATCATCATAAAGATTTTGCAAACTTTATAAGAAATTTACTAGCTTATCTGCGGAAGAAATACGAAATAGTGTTGATAGACTCTCCAAGTATAACGAACACCGAAATAATGAGTGTTTTACTGCTATCAGATAAATTAGTTTATGTCTGTATTCCCCCTTTGGGAGATATATCTAAAGGAATAGAAAAAATAAAAAAATTTCCAGAGAGTACATTCATCGATCCGATTGATGTGATAATAAATAAAGTACCAGTAGAAACAGAGAAAGAGAGACAAATATTGGAAAGAAAAATGAAAGAACAACTAAAGAAAGAACAAATAAACAAAGTAAGAGTAGTAGAATTATCACTAGATTATATAAAAGAGAATGTAAAAGAAAGGAGAATATACATAGAAAAAGAAAAGGAAAAAAACATGTACCAAACACTGCTAAACTACAGTAAAGAATTATGATATCAAATTTAAAAGAAAAGAAAAATAAAGTCTATCACTATCCCTATCTCTAAAACTATCACTATCACTATCATTATCACTATTATTTTCATTTGAACTAGCAAAAAATAAACAAAACAAAACGAAAAGGGAAAAAAACACAAAAGAATGGAGATAAGAGAAAGAGACTATCTTCTATTTTTTAAAAAACGGAGGAGATTTTTAAGGGAGAAAAGAGAAACAAAGGATAAGGGAGTAATTACGATTATTAAATACATCATCTGATTCTTAACTAAGGGATTGGTATGATTGTAAAATTCTTCAAGATTAGTTAGACCGTCCCCGTCAAAATCAAGATAAGAGTCATTAGTCAAAGGGTCAGAACCATAATGAACTTCCCAACCGTCAGGTAAAAGGTCTCCATCAGTGTCGCTAGACCAAGGATCAGTACCATAAACATGATCTTCAAGATAATCCAGAAGGTTATCTCCATCGAAATCGCTCCCACGAGGAAAAGGGTCAAAAGCTTTAGCCGCGCCATCGATAGGGTAAGGTTCAGAGCCATCAGTATCTGACCAATAGTTGCCAATAGAATAGACGGGGTCAAACCAAGTGTTATTTATCCCATCATCAAAAGCTTGAGAAAGGTTCTTACCTTGATTGTTCTTGAAAAAAACATTACGAGAGATAAAGTTGTTAGAAGCAGATTTGTAAATATATAGTCCATACTCGCTGTTATTAAAAAAAACATTAGAAGAAAGGTGATTGTTAGAACCACTTACGGACAAACCACTTCTTCTGCTCTCGGAAATAACGTTATCGGTCACAGTGTTATTATCCCCACCTATTGCTAACCCATCATAATTGGTATAAATAATGGTATTATTTGATATGAAGTTATTATGTCCTGAACTAAGAATTCCCCGTTCTCCACTATACAACAAGTAGTTATTAGTAATAACGTTAAAACAAGTGTCGGTCATATCAATGCCACTTGCCCATCTAGTGTAAGAAATGTTATTACCGCTAACCAAGTTGTGAGAACCGTAGTGGATATCTATTGCCTCCTCGGTGTGAGTGATAAAATTGTTAATAATGACATTATCAGAACTATGTAATGTTATCAATTCGCGTGAATAAGTTTTATTGGTCCCACCAATAAGAGTGGAGCCTTCAAGATGAAGATGGGCATTATCCCGTGCTCCAATATTCCAAGGACTGTCGGTGTAAGTTAGGATAGTAGTATCATAGATCGCTAAAGAAGAATTATCATAGGCATAAATACTTAGAGAACCTACTCGATCATGTTCAATAACAATAAAACAGTTACGAAGAATAAGAGAGCCTTCGTCCTTGACATCAACTCTGTTGGTAAGTTTAATAAACTCGTTCTCAACTACAGTAGGTTCGGTAATGTTCCAAATACCATCAGGGGGAGGAAAAGAGCCAGAGCTAGATGCTGAAGAAGTAACTATCGGACTAAAAGTAGGTGAAAATAACATAATAGAAGAAAAAATCATAAACACAAGTACAAACGAATTCTTTTTCCTTTTTTTTAGAATAAATATCATGAATAAATAGACCTTTTTTTATTAATAAATTTTTGTAAATTATTGCTTTACCAGTCATTTAATGTTATAAAACAGTAAATTAAAGTCACATTATAAAAGAAATAAATGAATTAAGAATAGTAAATTGGTACCTATAAAAAACGTCTATAAAAACTATCGACACTTTTGAGAAACGTCTATAAAAACTATCGACACTAACTCAATTTCTAGCAAAAAATATCTCTTAAAATTATTTATAAAGTGGTAAAAAATTCTCCTGAGTTTAAATACTACCAATAGCTATATATATCAGTAATTGACCAAAAAGAAAAAACTTCACACGATACTAAAAAATGTATTTTTATTTAATTAAAAGGCTGAAGAATAAGAAGTGGGATATATATACACTGTTAGATAAAAACAACTTACGGGTTATAAAATTAAAGACGAAATAAAGAAAAAGAGAAAAATTTACAGGTATTTATAAATACCATATTGATTTAAATAAAAAAAGAGATAGTCACATTTTATGAGTCAATATAGTAAGAAATTGGTCAACCCCAAGTACCCAAACACTACTATGTTGACTCATAAATCCTTGAAAAAATCAAAGTCAAGGATAACCCAGAAAGAAAAAATTGACTCATGTTGCTTTTTAGCAAACTTTTTTTCAATGACAGATCTGGGTGAAAAAAGGAAAGTGAAGATTTTTTCACTTTCCACACTCTCCTTTAAGTTTATTTTCAAGCATAATAGTGCTTCTTTTTGTTCTCTTTCAAAAAAAATAAAGGTGGATAAGAATGGAGAAAATAAAGATAAAGAAAAAATTAACAATTTATTCAATTTTAATAATATTAATATTCTCTAATTTAAGTGGATTGAATTTTAAATTTTTGCAAGCAGAAAATGGAGATCAAAGTCCTCCATCTATACTCAGAGTAACACAGTTTCCTGAAGTTCCTACCCAATTCGATGGAGTGGTAGTCTATGTAGAAGTGGAAGACGAAACAGGGTTCAGTTCTATATATTTGATGTACGAAAGGAATAATAACTTAACATCCATACCAATGAAGTATTTACCCAATTATTATGGGAATGGAACATGTTTTTACGCTTCTCTTCCTTCTTTTTCTGCAGGAACTAAAATAACTTATTTTATCGAAGTGACTGATTCGAGTGAGAATCAGAATATTGCACACTCACTAAAATATGATTATGTGGTGGTGAGTGACGGAATACCAAAAATACAGTTATTAAACGAACCAAAATTTCTGTATTTAGGAGATGAATATAAATTCCAGTTTACAATTTATGATGAGGATAATATTTCTCTTCAAGATACAGGGATTGATCCACCTTTATTATATTACAGAACAGAAAGAGTAGAAGGAACACAACAAGTAGTTTATAATTCCACAACAGGGGTATTTGAAAGCGTTTTACCTTCTGTGAATCTACTAGATGGAGAAATGAGTGAAGGAGAAAATATAGAGGTGTGGGTAGGAGCTTATGATAAAAGTCCTGCACACCAGTATGGGGAGAGCAAACATTTGCAGTTACCTGTCATTAACGAGAAACCTTACATTTATGGCGTAGATAGGTATCCATATATTCCTTTGTATAATGAAAGTTTCAATTTAACCACAACAATCTATTATAGAGAAAATATAGGTATGAATATCACGCAAGTATCAGCAACTATAAACCGATATGATGAGGTTACACAAAAAATTACAAAACAAAGTTATATTTTAACCCAAAGTGAATATTCAAAATTTGTATTTACAGGAATAATAGAATCGATTGGGTATATAGACAATATAGAATTGAAAATAAATTGTAAGTACACTTCAGATTACCAAATAGAAGAAGCAGAAGTAGAAAAACAAGAAAAAAGTTTTAGAGTAAGAGATTGCGAAGCGCCAACAATATTAGAAAGTGGATTTAGCAACGGGGTATCAACATTAAAAGAAGGAGAAGAAGTAAAAATCTATGCTAATGTACTTGATCGTTTGAATACAAAAGATGTCACTGCAATAATTACTGAAGAGTATAAATCAGGATTGCAACTTATTCGTTCATCAAAGGAATATTTCCAGAAAATGGGTTATTATGGAGATGACGGGATAAGTTTTATTCAACAGATGAGTATTGATCAGAGTATAAGTGGAGATTTTTATTTTGATGGATTAGTTCTAAAAGAAGAATATGTTAGTGCAGTGAGAAAAGAAGCAGCAAGTGAAACATTAGTTATTTACGCGGTAGAAGGAAAAAATGAATTATTTATCAAGATTATCAACCCAGAAGGGTTTGTTCCTTTAAGTTATAATCAGTTGGTTATACAAGCAAAAGCTATAGGACAAGATATTCTTTTAGCAGGAGTATACACTGATTTAGGAGAAACAGTTGTTTGGAATGAAACAGTAGGAGAGTATGTTTACGATAATGTACTGCCTATAGACAAGGTTTTTACTATAGATGAATACGGAACAGCTTGTTTATACAATCTTCAAAATATGGACGATATTACAAATGCGATATGGATAAAATTCGTTCCTGCTGAAGGAGGAAATTTTAGTTCATCTGATGGTTTAAGTATTGATAATATTAGATTGTTTAGTATAAATACTTTAAATGGCGAGAGAATAGACTCTTATCATCAAGAAATAAATCATGATTTTGTTGAATACTATGGCTATTATCAAGCTAAAAAGGTTGATCAATTAATAACTTTCTATATCCAAGCGAGCGACGGAATAAATATCCAAACCCAAAATAATGAGGAAACAATAATAGTAACTGATGGTAGACCTCCAACATTTGCCATCAAACAAATTTCTGGAGTGGATATAGGTGATATTGAAATCAACTTTAGCATGGCTATCACTGATTATTCTATAATAGATCCAACTGATGCAGTAAATGTTCGTTTTCATTACAAGATTAACGGATTAGAAGAAATAAGTGCGAACTTAACAGTTGAGAATAACTGGGACGATAAAGGAAAAGTGTGGGTGTATAGGCTTGACACTACAACAAATTTAAATTTCAACGATATGTGGAAATATTGGTTCAGTGCAGAAGATCCTTGTGGTAATCGTGGAGAAAGTAAACATTACTCTTTTGTTGTAGAAGAAAATAGTGCACCTACAATATCTTTAACTTGTCAGACCGTTACATATAATGGAGAAGAAAAAACAGTTGTTGATCCTGCAGGGGCAGAAATAGGAATATCTGGAGAATATTTAGACATAAACATGGATATAACAGAGAATGAAGGAGGAAGTGGAATAAAACTTATCCAGCTATATTGGTATACTTCTTCTCATGAATCAAATTGCTGGAGTTCGGAAGTATATAGTTTTATGTCTAGCTATTCTATCACTAATTTAACTGTAGCAGAAAAAATGATACATAATTTCGATAAAGTAGGTATACTTTATTATTATGCACAAGTAATTGATCATGCAGGAAACATTTATCAAACACCAGAATATCAAGTACAGCTAATAGATAATGTAAATCCTATAATAAAAATCAACTCTGAATATAATAGTCCAAATGGGTTGTATAATGTCGACAATTCGTATGGTGATATAAGCTATAATGAAGATGCATATATCACTTTAGAAATAGAAGATGCATCTACTATAACTAACCTAATTTTGGAGGCAGAAACATCTCAAGGTACCTTTGTAGGAGAAGTGGTATGGGACGAATATTATCATGATTGGACATTACAACATTATCAGATTAAAATAAATAAAGCGTGGGAAGTAGGAGAAAATATCAATCTAAAGATTACAGCGGTAGATTCTTTTGGAAATGCACTAAATAATATTTTTTTGGGTACAGAATACATTGTAGACAAACTTCCTCCTGTTTTACTCTCCTATTCGGATAATAATTATGAACTGGGGGGAGGAGAAATAACTATTTCTTATCAAGTTAAGGATATAGGAAGTGTTGTAGCTTACCTTTATTATAATTTCAATTCTTCAGTGGAAACACCCTCAACTGAAAATGCTACTCTTTCAGATTTTCAAGTAGCTGTAATGGATCTTGAATCAATAGATAATACGAAATATGCTCCTTATACTGAATGGTCATTTACCAAAACATTATCTCTGCCATCGGGAATATTATATCCTGCGGTATCAATATATTTTGTAGCATTAGATGAATATAATAACAGTTTAACATGTATTGGAGGAAAAGCATATTCCCTACCTAATTTTGATATAGAAACAAGTATTTATACTCCTCGTATTGAATCATATAAAAAACTTGCTGATAAATTTGGAGATTTTAGAGAATACCCCAGAGATAACGTAGATAAAAGATGGGTGGGAGAAACAGAAACAACTATAATTTCCTATGATTTTAGTGTAGAAGAAAATTTTTCTATAAACTACGCTCATCCTTATGGAGATAGATTTGCAAAAAGTGTAGTAGATTTTTACACTCATTATTGTGAAAATAGTTTCTATGCTCTTGGAGCACCAGATGGAAACATGGCAGAAGTTACTGGAAGTATACGTTTAGACATGGGGCATGAAGGAATAATAGTAAGTAAGCCTGGAGATGGAGCAGATTTCACAGTTTATGGAGGGTCAGGACAATATCAAGTATTAGTATTTAACTCGTGGTTTCCTATGGAAGAATATCATTATCTAGGAACAGGAACGGGTATAACTTCTTGGGACTTAGAAGATGAAGGGTTAGATAAAGCACGATATGTAGAAATATGGAGTGAAACCGTAGAGGATGACATTCCAGTATATATTGATGCAATAGAAGCAATACATTGTGATGGAGATAGTTTCACTGCTCAAGAATGGCAGAATGCAGAAGAAAATAATGGAATTCCAGCAAATATAGAAGATAAGCAACTTTCAATGTATTACCATGGATATAATGAAAATAATGAAATATTAGAAATCACAGCCAATCCTGAATTTTATGACTACTTATATTTACCCCTATGGATGAATACTTATCTCCCTCAAATAAAACTGTCAATCAATTTTGTACAGCAACCTTATTCTGTTGATCTTTTTGCGGTAGATAATATGGCAAGAGATACTCTGATGCAAAATGGAAGTTATGTGCATCTAGGAAAAATAGATGGCTCAGGAGTGTATTATTTTGCATGTTCATACCCTAATAGATACACAGGTGTGTTGTTTAAAATAAGACATAACTGGGCAAGAATAACGAGCGAACTTGTGCAAATGTACAATTATGAATTTACGCTTGATTATATTAAATTATTTGGCATTTTTTATAGAATAGAAGAATTATCAGGACCAAATTATTTGGAATTCGAAAAAATGTATGAAAAAAATAGCGGGAGAAATCCTGACCCTCTATTTTTGCAAATGGAAAATTATAATGGTGAAAATCAGAAAAGTGCAAGTATAGGTAATATCACAGAGGAAATATGGTATGATGCAATTAATGAATTGGAAGTTTTTTATGGTACAAAGGGAGAATGGTTTTATCTTGCAATTGATAGAGCAAGTGAGAAACCTAATAATTCCATTGTTACAGATGTTCAAATTGTTTATGTAGACGGAGAAAGATTATATTGGAAGAGTGCATACAATAACCAAAAAAGAATAGCTTTAATTTTTGACACTTTAGAATTCTATGAAACTTATGGAGTGAGTAATTACTTTTACATTATGTCGAATGCAACGATTGATGGAGATGGATTTACAGCTTATTATTATTCTTTTTATTCTAATAATGAATTGTTACAAGGGTTCAACTATGAAGGGATACCTCAGGCAGATTTCAGGACAGGTGATGCACTTAACCCCACTCTTGAAGATACAAGTTACGATTCTCCATGGTGGAATAACCCATTAGATTTTACCTCTCTCCATTCAGATAAACACGGGTGTATAGTCGTACAAATCCAAGAAAATCAATCTGGTAATCTTGATCATCTAAATTTTGAAGGATATTACTCCTTCTTGTTGGATGATCTCTATCTTGGTGGAGAAGAATTACATGAAAATAGAATCGGTTATCTCCCTATACATATAGAAGGATTTAGCTACTATAATGGAATAATGAACGGTTTTTATATTACTGACGATATTCACCCCAAACTAAGATTACAGACATCTATCGAGAATCTTTATTCTCATCCCTTAGAATTAAAGTATGTTCTTCCTGTCGCATTTATTGATTATGGAGAAGGGTGGTTACCCAGAGAAATAGAAAATTATGATAATAGCTACTTAGCTAATGAAAGATATAGATGGATTGAGGTAGAATTTCACAATAAGATTCAATATGATATTACAGAACTAAATAATGATTCATGCACGCTTTGGCAGAAAGTGTTTGACTCTCAATCAAATGAGATTTATTTTGAAGAGAGCTATACTCATTATAAGAGTAAAAATGTAGATAATGAATTTACTAAAAGTTTCTCCCACATAATCCCTGAATCAGAAGCTATTTTTCCAAGTTCTTATCAGTACTTTACTTATAGAGCAAGTTTAAACTATGTAGGAAGTATTTCTTCTTCCGATTACATACAAGTTGATTCACCAGAGTTTAGAATAGGAAATACAAAAAAAGAAGATTCAAATATCAATGAACAATATGAAAGAGCGAAAGATGGAAACAGATTCTATTATTTCCTTCCATATGAGAGTGATACAAATTCTATTGCATTTGTGAATATCTCATCTAAAACTATAAGATTTGACGATGAAGCTTGTACTCCAAGTAACATAATAGACAAGATAAACATAAAAGCTCGTTTATCTCTCGATATAGGGGAAAGTATAGAAAAAGTTTCAATTTACAAAATATACGCAATAGATATTGAAAATAAAGAACATGTTCTATACTTATCAAATGATGATGAATACTATTTCGATTATACAAGTGATCTAAATTATGAAATAGAATTAAATATTTCAGCAGATTCAGCGTATTTCTATATAATAAAAGAGTTTAAAGTAGAATTTAAAATAAAAACCTTTACACAAAGTGCTCAAAATGTATTAGAAATATGTTTTGCAGAGTTGAAAGTTATCACTGATGAATTTTTACCATATGATGTCACCTATCCAAAGGATACATCACCTCCTTCAATCAATCTAATTCCTGTCTCTCCTCTGAGTCTAGAAAATAGCACTTGGACGTTTTTATACTCTGCAGAAGATTATTCTGGATTGAAAAATAATCAGTTCCAATATCGTATAAAATATGATTGGGGAGGAATAGATGATCAAGGTATAGTATATACTAAATCCGATAGTTATTCAGAATACATGGTTTTTGATCTTGGAGATATTTTTAATATTTATAGCCCTAGCCCTCAAATTGAGGGGGATGTTACCTATTACGCAAAGCGAATATGGATAGAAATTTATGCTGTGGATGGTTCAATATGGGAAAATGAATATATCTATGAAAAAACATGGCAGATAGATGATGGTATCAATCCTTGGATAGAACAACAATTTAATTATCTTATTGTGCAAATGTACAATAATAGTCAGCTGATCTGGACAGAAGCGAAAGATATAGCAGGAGTAAATACAGTTGAACTCATAATAGTAAATATCGAAGATTTTCATCATAATATTTATCAAATTAATGATATTTACACATTAAACAAAATTAACAATAGATGGTATTTAGGAGATGGTTTAACTCCATTTAGTTTTTACAAATATGGAGACGAGGAAATCATACCTTACAAAGTAAATTACTATTACACCATTCATGCAGAAGATGGAAAAGTATGGGATTCAGAAATATTTACTCTTCAATATAAGGATGGAATAGCTCCCAGCTACTATACTCACTCAATAGAAGCTTATACCGACGCAGAAGATGTGATAATTGAGATATGGACGTATGATGAGATATTTACTAGCGATGAACTAAATGTTTCAGCAGAATATTGTCAATCTATTTATGAGAATTTTGAATGGACAAATAATGGAACAATATATTATGAGAGTTTCAGTTTGCAAACTGATGGAGAAATAATTCACAATGGAGAAACGTACTATAGATATAAACTAGTTATTCCTCATGATAGAATTGAAGCAGGGTACGGAATAGTAGGAAAAATAATTGTTTCAGATCTAGCATCAATACCTAATGTTTTTACTATTCCCATAGAATTACAATTATATGACTCGAGAATAGTATTAGGAACGCCTTATCTTAATCCTACTCCGGATCAAAATGGCTATGTTCATTTTCTTTCTGATTTATCCCTATCAGTTACTATCATTGAATCGTATTATCCTACTCCTGTCGTATGGGCAGACGTGTATGTCAATAACGTTTACTCTACTACATTGAATCTGGGAACAGGAGATTATGTTACATACGTTTATGGTTCATTTGACTATAATACCTTAGGAGCAACATTACAAGATGAAGTAAGATTAGAGTTACATGCTTCAGCAACTATTAACACAGAAACAGTGAATGAAGAAGAAACAAGAATAATAGATTTCGTTTATTGGGACATTGTTCCTCCCGAGATTACCTATGTTTCTTCTATTCCTGCAAGAATGAACCCTGCAGAATTTACATTTAAGGTAAAAGAAGATATTAGGACTATTATTCCTGGGTTAATTACAATCGAATATTCTCCCTATAATCAAAACAATTGGAATCCGTGTAGTGTGGATTATACTGAATCTTTGGGAAATGGAGAATGGTTAGTTAATGCTTCGTTCGACAGTTCAAGCATGTCCGCAGGAGAAATATATGATTTTAATATAACAGTAACGGATTATTATAGTGTTACAAACTTAATAGTCAGTCGAACTTTGACAGATATTACAGCTCCCACGGTTTTATTCAATTCTCCCTCCTCTCCAGGATACAGTCAAGATATTACAGTGGAAGCAGTTTTGGTCGATGATTCGGCAGTGGATACAGAAAACGTGTATATTAACTACAAGAACGAAAATGGAGAATGGGTATATACAACAAATTTCAGCAACGAACAAAAAATGATCTATGATGCTAATACTAACTCTTTCCACTTTACACTAGTATCAGAAAATCATCAAGCTCCTTACGCTATGCTGATAAAAATATGGTGTCAAGATGAATATGCTAATTCACATTGGTCAGAATTCACAATATCTCTAGAAGATGACACTCCACCACTTATTATGAATGATGAAGTGTTAGTGAATATAGATAACATCAATGAAATTACAGCGGTAGCAGATACTGAAATTGTCATAAGAGCAAGAGATGCTTGGTCAGAAATAAGAGAAACAGAAGTTCAAGTGTATAAAGAAGTAGGTACTGATAGCTGGGAACTAATAGCTGTTATTCTTCTTTCTCCAGACAGTAGTAGAGATGAAGGAATATTTAAGGGATATAGTGGAATATTAAATAGAGAAACACTTGAAACAAACAATGTTGTAACAGGAACTCGGTTGAAATTTATTCCTTGGTTTGTCGATGATAAAGGAAATGAAGTCGATACTTTGGAAGTTACAAGGACGGTAATTGAAGGAAAGCCTGAAATAAAATCAGTAACTATGAATCCTTCCCCTAGTTCATATCTTCCTTATAATTCTACAGTAAATATAGAAGTTAACGCCACTTGCGTTTATGGTGTAGAGGACGTTAAATTAGATATATATATTGATGAAGTGTTGAAGATAGCTGATTATTCTTTCACTTTTGATTCTGGAACAAACACATGGAAAACAGTTTTGCCAGACTTAAGTCAGTATGCAAGACAAAATGTAAAATTGATGATTTATTCGTATACAACTCCACCAGGAGAAAATAGTCTTTCTTCTTCTCCTGAAATCATAGAATATTATCTGAAAGACATCTATGCCCCAGTTTATCTTGAAAATAATATTCCCTTACTTTTTGCTGAACAATCTAATAATAAAGTATGGTTTGCTGTTTATGAAGATATAACGATATTAGCAGAAACAAACATTGCTGTAAAATTCAAAAAACATGGTATTATATCCACATATTATGCTACAATTAATAGTATAACAAACTATTATGATGGCGATTGCAAGAAATACAAAATAGAGGCTACCTTAGATGATTTAATCAATTTTAGTGCGGGAGAAAATATAGATATAATTCTTGAGGTAACAGATGATGAAGGTAACCTTTTATCTCAGACTTTTGATGGCAGTTATGGTACAGGAATAACACTTATAGAATCTAACCCTCCAACTATAACTGTAGAATCTTCTTTTACTTCTTCTCAAGAAGAAGGTGTGGATTATGAAATAGGGTATAACGAAGATCTGATATTTGATTTTAGTTTAAATGACGTCTCTGGTGTAGATGTGGGAAGTGTAGCTTACAGTTATACAATTATTGATCCTTCTTCTTCATTTTCTCCCTCTGGAACAAATCCTTTTTCTTTTACAATAGGAAGTACGAATTATGATTACAATGCGTTAATTACAATAAACATTAATGCACAAGATATTCATGGTTTTGGTTCTTCTTTTCTTTATCGTTTTAGAACAATAGATAATGTTCTTCCTTCGGATATTGTCTTTACAAGTGGGTTAAGTTCTACGATAGAAGTAGATTCACCCTATTCCTTTAGTTTTAGAGGAATAGATGAAATAACCCCTAACAAAAACATTGAATGTAAATATCGTTTGTCTTATGATGGGGGTTCAACTTGGACAAGTTACACCGTCTTAGATACTTCTTCTTATGACTCTGCTAATGATGAGTGGGATGTTACAATTGGAGCTTATTCTGATTTGAGAACTGTAACTGTAGAAGTAGTTGTTACTGACCAAAGTGCCAATAGCAGAAGTGAAACTTTCTCATATACAGTTATAGATACTTTAGTTCCTGATATTACATGGGATAATGCACCCACGAGTTATGGTGATAACTCTGATTTGTGGTTTAGCGCATTTATCACTGACAATATAGCCGTAGATGAGAGTAGTATAGACTTTTATTATGTTAAACAAGGAGATTCTACAGTTTATCATTTAAGCTATGAAACAGATCCTTTACTTACAAATCTCTATAAAGCAAAAATACCTAACAGTGCTCTATCATGGCAAAATGTTGTTACTTATTATGTTTATGCAGAAGATAGTTCTGGTAATAGTTTAGAGATTTCTAAAACCGTAACAATAAATATTGATGAAAAAAAACCTATTATAAATTATTTTGATTATGGAGCTGAAAACACATTTTACTATTATGACTATTCAGTTGATGTTATAAAAGATTCTTGGGATTTCGAAGATGATACTGATGGGTGGGCAGATGCAGGAATATATTCTAGCCAACGGTATGTGAATGAATATGGAAATTTGATTGTGAGAGTAGACTCTGGAACAAGATACTATTTTGGTACATATTATTATGAATATACTCACCCTATCAACATGGTAGATACTTCTTATCGTGTTTTCCGAATATCTTGGCGAGTAAACCATGTTCCCTCTGGAGCAAGCGTTAGAATGTGTGTGGGTGTTAGTTCTTCTGGTAATGGAGAAAACTTCTGGGATCATGATACTTGGAGATACTCTTCATGGTATTCAGATACAAATTGGCATACAAGTGTTTTCTACTTTGATTCTTTTGATTCTTCAACTGACGGGAGAAACATACAAAAAATACGTTTACACGTTGCTTCTAGTTCCAGTAGCGCAACTTTTACTCCAAGTACAGATTATTGGGCATGTCAATATATTAATCTTTACGCACATGAAAATAAACCTTCCTTTGATAGGAGTGGAGCAATATATGTTACAGTAGACGACAACTCTGATTTATCTTCGGTAAAAGCGTATGTCAAACGTAGTGATCAGTCTTCTTGGCAAGGAGGATGGACTTTAACAAATTATATGACAAATAGATGGTATATTTACGCTAATGAGATGTATTTTATTTGGTATTCTTCTTCAAGTTGGTATGATATCAAAGTCGTTGCAACAGATAGCAACTCCAACACTGAAACAGTCACTTTTACACAAAAAATACAAACCTTAGATATGAGATGGCCATCTATCACCAGTATCTCTTCTGATGACTACAATATTTACAATGACGAGTATTGTTATATTACTGTAAATACTTACGACCCTGGTGACCCTTGGAATGGAGATCAAGGAGCATCAAGAATCTATTACTCTACTAATGTCGACTTCTATTATAAAGCATCTAGTCAGTCATACTGGACACACTTTTCAACCAACTATTTTTCCGAAAGTGGAAAGTATGCAAATGCCAAATTCTCCGCTGCAAGTTCTTTTCCAGATCAAGATATACAGTTTAAGGCAATAGTTACGGACAGAGCAGGAAACTCTATTACTAGCAGTATTATTACCGTTCATGTAACTAAACGTCATAATGCTCCTGTTGTTGTTAGTAGATGGGATTCAGGATATGATCAAACAAAAGCTAACGATTATTTCTATGCTCGAGCACATATTACTTGTGATACCGATGATATTTCTTCTGTTGACATACGTTATGGTCCTTCGACCTCTTCTTACACAACTTTGTCAGGTGGAGCTTCTAAATATTCGGGAACTTTAAGAGATGGTTACTGGCAGAAAGGTCTTTATGGTGGTGATACAATAGGAGAAAGAGTTTACTTCAGTTTTAGAGCAAAAAGCGTCGCAGGGGTTACAGGTAGTTGGAGTAGCTGGGACTATGTAGAATATAAAGGGATTTTACTCTCCCAAGAATACTATTCGGTGGACGATACTATCTATAAGGAGGATAGTTTATATGTTATGTTCCGTAATTATTTCTCATCAGAAAACTATTCTGTTTACCTCAATTTATATGTTGAAAATTATTCTTTACCTCTGTCTCTTCTCCATGAAAATGATGAAGAGAGAAATGTTTATTCTGTTTATATCAAAAATGTAATAGATAAATACCAATTAGAATTGTTAACTTATTCAGTTTCTATCAGAGACTATTTCAAAGTTCTATATACCTCTCGCAATTTCACTCTTTCTGTAGGCGACGTTTCCCCACCTGTGATAGAAGAAATAAAAGTTAACTCTTTTTACAAATACGGTACACCAATTACAATCACATCTGTTGTCTCTGATAAAAATATGGACAAAGTAGAAGTAGAATTACTAGATCTTGATGAAAACAACGAATGGCGAGTCTATGAAAAATTATCTATGAAAGATACCTTTTCTTACTATTTTGTGAAATTTGAAGCCTTACGTATTCCTGGATATTACATAAGAGTTAAAGCTTCTGATAAGTCGTTTAATGTAGCTTATAGTGAAATTTTACGGGTGCATGTAGGAGAAAAAGTAAATAAAAACACTCAATCTTATTTTAATCAAGCCTTAATTTTATCATTCAGCTTGTTTATTGGCTCGTTGACTTTTATTCGTAAACGAACCTTTTTAAAAACAAAATTTTACTCTCTGAAATTTTTCAAAATAATAAATAAACAGTTTAGGAGGAAATAAAAATGCAAAAAATCAAATCTAAAATGAATACTTTTCTAGGCAAATTGAATAAACGTAGTCTTGTTATTACAGGAGTAGCGTTATTTATTTCAGTAATTGTTATCCTTCAGAGTTTCTCTATTGCTCTCTATCCTCAATCATCAGACGATGATAGCTATACCTTTTTCTACTCTGACTTTTCAGATAAAGAAGAGTGGAAAGGAGTTTATCGCTTATCTTGGGGGTCTATAATTGTAGATAGTAATTTTAATGCTATGAGTAAAAAAATAGACCTTTATTGGTATGGTATGCAACAGTTGTTCTTAGAAGTGAAAGGAATAGATAGTTTAAAACTTGATTCTTCTTCAGCAATACAAGTTATAGACGCTGATACTTCTCGCATCTTATATGAACTTCGAGGATCTCAACTTTCTTCATTTAATGTCTCTGTAGACTTGTCCGCATACGTGTATGAAGACACTTCAGCGCTATATATCAATATTATTGGAAGCATAAAAATTATTGATTATATAAGAATTTTTACTCCTAAACTGTATTATCATAATTTTCTTAACGATGGAAAAACTTTTCCGAATGCTTATCACGAATTTAATCAGTTATATATTGATTATTTAGCCTACACAGAAGAAGTGACCTATGAAACTCCAGTTATCAAAGTTCCAGAAGGTAATAACGTTAATCTTACTTTCGCTTTTAATTTAGTCCCATCGCTTACTTCTAATTATTCTATGTTTGCTCATATTTATGCCGATATATATGGATTAGGAGGTTTTGGTGAAGTAGAACAGCGAATAGAATTAGGATACAGTTATACAAATATGAGTTTTGGAGCAGACTATGTCTCTCTTATTGATAAAGAAATAACACTTTTAGGAAACTACTATGTAAGATTTTACTTAAATTTTGATTGTTTTGAAACAAATGAGGAAGACATACAAATAAAATTAATTGCTTTTTTCATTCAACCTCACAATAACGTTGAAGAGCAGTCTGAATATGTCGACCCTGCACTTTATATTCGCAAATCTCCCAATGCTTATATCTCTGAACAAGTAGTAGAAGGAAGGGTATTTAATGCTCTTACCGTTGATAGACAAGGATACATTGCTACATATAAGATCTCACATATGGATACGATATTTTATGATAAATTAGATCCAAGCACTATTGAAGAAAATTATACAATAGGTAACCCTGATACCTTAGTATATGATTTCGACAGTTCTAAGAATCTGAGATTAAACTCCTCAGGTTACCTTTATTCCTCTGAGTCTATTGGTAGTGATTTCTCTGTTTCTACTTCTTTTAATCTTAATAGTTTAGCAAGTAACCGTATTTTTGCAGGTATAGGTATTTATGGCACACATTCTTACGAATTTGCTGTAGGGAATATGACTCTTTATGAAGAAACTTATGTTGATGAAGAGACAACCACAGTGAAAGTAAAAGAGGTTTATCAAGCTTATTTACATGTCTACAAAGACAATTTATTAATTCGCTCTTATGCTCTCAATCAGACTTTTGGAGAAGGACAAGTTATTTCTCTTTCCCTTTCCTCTAAATTTGGTTATAAAGCTTATAGTGTTCAAATTAATTATGAAGAAATAGTTATTTCTCTTTCCGAGATTATAGCGATAGGAGGAAAACCAGGTATATTTGCTAAAATTCCTCAACCTAGCCCTGATAACTTTGTTTCCTTTTACTACTTATCCGCAAGTGGTATAACAGAATATAGTCCCCGTCGTTTATTGATTTATAGTAAAACTCAACAATATGTTACTGTTGTACTTAAAGCTACAAGAATCAATCCTTTGAGTTTTTCTTCGGAAAAAGTAGTTATAGACGAAAAGAAGTTATCTCAAAACAAAGAAGGTATACTTTATTTTTCTTATATTCCTAAACCTTTTGAGTATATTCATTTAGAAGTGTATTGTACTAATCCTGATGAAGAGCTAACTAGTTCATTTAGTATTTTGGCTATGAAATTCTCAGGAATACACGAATATAATACAATTATCCCCTCTTATGATTACTATGATATATCTGATTCTGTCTATTTCGAGAAACGTAATCTTATTTCTGAAGACCTTTCTGATAATTTTATTGCCTCTTATGACGCAATAGTAGAAGAAAGGTATAGTTTATTGGAGATAGGTGCTGAAGCACAAGACTCTCTTCCCGATACCCAAATAGATATTTATACTCGAAAATTAAATAGTGGGCTTCCTTTCACCTTCCAAGGAACAGTTTACTGGACTGAACATGAAAGTGGAAGTTTCTTTTCTCATGTTCTTTATCTTGATCTTTCACCCGGAAATTATGAGATAAGATTAGAACGACCTTTAATTTTTACAAGTAAATTAAATATTAGTTACCTTCTTCTTCGACCTTTGACCTCTTATGCTAATGCTGTAACTGATTCAGTAGGTTTTACCAACCCTTTATCTTGGGAAAAAGATTTTACCACTGATAAAATTGATGCATTCAATGGTATAGACCAGTTTATAGAAGAGAGTTATTACTCTTTAGTTCATCCCAGTTGTTATATGAAAGACGATGGAAATGGGAACTATGAACAATATACTGATTGGACGCCTTCTACAGATGATACACAGATATGGTCAGTAGAAGATAACCTTGCTTCCTTTGTAGGAGGAGTAAAACTTGATATTCCTGATGTTTCCACTGGTCCTGAAGGCTATCCCTATTTGCGTTTTGTTGCTAGAACATATTCAAACTGTACAATAGACTTAAAATTAACTTTAACTTACTCTGATGGAAGCACAAACGAGTACTATTATTCTGTTTCTCAAGAACCAAAAGTATACTTTTTCAATTTTGATTATACTGATAGTCTTAAAATTTTATCGGGAATAGAATTTTTCACCAACTATATCCTTTATAACGATAAGGACGAGTCTGTTATCGTTTCCGATATTCATCTTTATCGCTTTACTAACATAGAAGTCAAACTAGAAGATCAGTCGTATTTAGATGATAGTGGATTTGACACCTCTGACTATTCAGGAGACAATTTTTCTGTTGCTCCCTTTTTGAGCGATTATTATGGCTTGCTTGATATAGATTTAAATTATATTCCATCAAACGAAAGGGTTAAAGTATGGACAGATAACGATGCGGAAGGATTAAAACAATATTACTATAATTATAACAACCATTATTTGCTTCCTTCTACCGTTACTGTTCCTATAAACGATTGGAGGGTAAATAAAGGAGCGTCAGTAGGAATCTATTCTACTCCCTTAACTTCATTGAATCTTAATTTTATGATTAGTATGGATATTGAAAATAGAAAGACGTTTAATGAGGATATGACAATTGAACTTTTTGAATATAAATTCAAGCCTAATACTGATGCTTATGCTACTTCTCTTCCTTATTCTTATTATAAACTTAAGTTCTATCTTTATGGTTCAATTGAAATGCAAAATGAAGAAGGAGAGATGGAAGGAGGATATTTGTACTACCGTTTATTTGCTTATGATGGAGTAGAAGAAACTGAACTTACTCCTACTTACGATATGTTGAGCGATAATACTGATTTTCTTCAAGCTATATCTACTAATACTTTAGACTTTCCTAATATGCTAAGAATAACTGAAAATTATGAAAAAGGTATTACGCACCTTATTTATAATACAAATGAAGAAAGTGAACTTCGTGCTGTTTTTCCTGTCAATTTTGAAGAAGCGTATACTATTTCTATTCACTTTGGTCAAGATCAAGAAATTAAAAGAGAGTATGCCGATGCTGATTCTAAAGATGAGGTTTTTGACACACCATTTTTTGTAGGTGTATCCTCTTTTGACACTTTTCTGGATCTATATGGAGGAAGTGGAGAAAAAGCTACTCTATTATTCGCTGATGTAACAATTCCTAGTTCAATGTTTCCTTCTCTTTTTATTCAGACTTCTGAAGCTATTAACTCCACTACTGAACTTACATGGGGAACAGATTATTCTATTAATTGGTCACCTGAACCTACTTTCTATGTTAATTCTTACGAACCTTCTAGAAACGAAGAGACAGGGTATAAACCTCTTGCACATCACATTAACTTGTTTGAAAACCGTTATTTACTTTTGGAAGATTTAAAAACAATTTTTGAAGAAATAGATGTTACTCCCTATTTAGTAAACGAAAACTATGGAGACTTTATTTATTTACCCAAATATTATTCTGCCACGCTTTCTACTCTTCAAGATGTATATGTTACTACTTATGACTTAAGCTTTGAAGGGACAGGAAATTTCCAACTTATAGGTAATACCATACTCAAATCTTATATTTTTGATTATAACGACGAGAAAAACAAAAATTGGAAAAATGAATTTATTGATAAAACTGTTAGTTCTTTGAAGTTTATTTCTACTTATGAAAAAGACACTTTACCTAAAACCTATCTTTCATGTTTAGATTATTTATCTTATGAATATTACGCAAAAAACAAAAAAAGAGAGTATTCTTTTACTGACGGTTTTACTAATTATGAAGACTGGACAACAGTTGATTTTAGCCTCTTTGAAAGAGTAAAAGAACCTTCTTTACGTTCTTCTCCTCTAGGCTTAGTTATAGATGAGAATTCCATAGATTTTACCAGCGAAAATATGGATAGTATTTACGATTATTTTGACCCCACTGATGAGTTAGAAGATCTTTTCTCTTTTTCTGGAAAAACTATATATTATCTTCCCAGTTACTATATGAAAGGAGGAAATGACCAACCTGGTCATAGCCTTTGGGATAGAGTAATTGCAGGTGAAGCATTTCAAGGATTTAACCCTTCCTCTTCCCCCTATTATCAGAACCAGCTATATCTTTACAACAATTGGATGTACGATTTGCAAAGCCAAATAATACAAAAAGAAGGATATAATATATATGACCAGAATGAATTACAGATTTATAATATCTACGATGAAATTCCAGGTGATCACCGTGACTTTTCTTGTATGTTACCCGATTATTTAAGATTTAAACCAGTTTACTATTCTACTAGTTTACCTAAAAATTTTATATGGTCGTTTGATATAAACGTTGATTCATGGAGTCTTGGTAACCTTGCTGAAAACTATGTCAAATTTTTTGACAAAGAAGAAGGAAGATACTCTTTCTATATTAGTATACCTATTATTTTACCTTCTCATGGAAACAAACCTTATTATCAAGATTTAGCCCAAGCTCCCAATGTGTTAAGACTTTTCATCTATTATGATTCAGGAACAGAATATCACGATTCAGATACAGAGACAGGATTTTTTAAACTTGACCCCCATTATAGTATCTATTTAGGTCGATCGATAATAGGAATTTGGAAGGCTTCAGAAAGTGTATCCCTCCATTTCGAAATAGCGGTAGAGGAAAAAGAGATAGACGAGAGTTATGCTATTTATCAAGAGGGTGTTAATGGAGGTCCTCAAATTACAGCTTATTACGATTATAACCTCCAGATGTGGATAAATAATGACAATATGTACTGGGATTTGCTTAAATTGCCGATGTGGATGTTGACAATAGCTTATCCATATAAAGACAAAGATGATAATAAAGCAATACCCAATAACTACCAGTACGACCTCATGTATAATCAGTTATTTAATACTCAAAACTCTGAAAACGGTTATATCAACCCTCAATATTCTGAGGCTTTTAACACTTACTACAAAGGATTATATGGGGATAAAGAACCTAATGGTTTTCAACCTGACGCTAGACTGTTTTTCGATACTGGGTCATTAACTGAACATACTTACCATTGGTTGCAATATCAACGTTCTTTAGTTTCCGATAAATATTACTCTTTATCTTTATCCGAGTACGGTATCGACCCTTCTAACCCTTCTCTTTACGATTGGGATTATCACTATTATAGCAGAGACAATTATGCAGGAATGGTTCGTTCAGATTTAGCGGATGTAAGGTTTGAGAACCCTCGATATGTTAGTGGAGAATATAATTGGGCTAACATAGCAAATGAAATTTATGAATATGATACTGCTTTATATAACATAGATTATGCTTTAGATAATAGTTTATACAAAATCCCACAAAGAACAATAGGTTTTGGAGTCAATTATCCTTTTGTGGGGATAAGTGACGTTTCTATTACTCCTCTTAACTCTATTCAGACAACTGATCTGGATGAGGATGGAGAAGAAGATTTCTCAATTATCAACGGAGACGTAGCAACGGATGGAGAAAATGTTATAGTTAAACCTGGTAGTGCAATAACCTCTTTAGATCTGACAAATGATTTGGATATAGCTATTAAATATAAAGACATAATATCTTCTTGTAGGGGTTATTATGATAACACTTTTCTAGACTACTCTTTCGAAGTTGGGTTACAAGATTTGCATAACCCTAATCTTAAATATTATTTTTATATGAAAAATAGCTATCCATATAACCAATATTTTGAGTATGTAAATTCAGGACAGATTGATAATATCGTTCCTTTTACAGAAGACGATTCTTTACCAAGTTTAGATTCAGAAATAACTCAACCACTTATGGGAACATATGTGGGGATAAAAGGTTACGCTCAGAGTTCGTCAGACTATTCATTAATAACAGACACACTTTCTTCTACTTTCAAACGTATATTTCAACCCAAGAATTCGATTTTATATGATTATTTAAATATAAAATATGATGTTACCACTAAAATATTGACTTTTATACTCTGGTCGGAAAAATACGGTAATAAGCAATCCTATGAAATAAGCTATAACCTTTCGGAAACAGGAGAATTAGGAACGAATGATTTGACAAATTATACCTTATATTTTAAGACAGAGAACGCTTACTTGTTTATAGATAAGATTTACACTCGAACCTTTATGCCTGTAGAGGATACTAATTCTGAACGCTATTACAGAGGAGCAGGAAAACTAGGGGATTATTATCTTTACTCTCCTGTTAATCATGGGTTAGAATTACAAAATCAAGTTAAACTTAACTATGAAGATTATAATCTTAATTCTTTTCCTTCCACTGAATTTTATTTCATACCTACTTCAGAGTCCAGTTTCTCCTTAGATTTATTTGGAATAAAGAGTGATGATACACTCGAGAATTTTCTTAAGTTGGAAATAAATGGAAAAGAGTGTAAACTTTCATTAGATTCTGGAGACTCATGGAATTCTCTCAATAATACAGAAATAGAGAATATGTTTGATGTGGTGAATAGTTATACTTGGAACAGTTTATCTATTCATCGTGGGAGTGAAGAAGACCAGCTGATTATAACTCTGAATAATCAAGATTATCCTTTCGTTTTTCATATTGATACCGAGGAATATTATAAGTACAAGTTCACTTTAACTCATAAGCGTTCAAGAACTATAATAGACAATTTATCTTTCCTTTCTCTCTATGAGGAATTTGAAAATGAAAGAAAATTGTTAGACGATGAGTGGGAAAAAGATATTTCTCGAGGATTTTACAGACAGATACAGGTGACAAAAGCTCAATCCCAACTAATTATTTATGGTGCATCGATTATAGAAGGAGAAACAGAAGTTACAGTGACCTTCAATGATGACCCCACTACTACTGTCAGTCAAATTTGGAAACAATCTTCTATAGGATTGAAAATGGACTATTATTCTTATCTTATACCTTCTTCTGTCGATATGTCTTTGCCAGTTAAAGTTTCTCTTTCTGTTAGTAATATGGCTATAATCAATTGGTTAAGTATTGAACCGATGAAAGATATTGAGTCTATACTTTATCTTTCTAACAATAATAAGTATATAGACCAAGTCTATAGTCCAATGGAGTATCTTTCTGGTTCAGAACTTGTCTATTCTTCCACCTATGAGCAACCTCATGCTCTTGAAGTCGGAGGAACAACACAAGTAAAGTTCAAGTATAATTATTCTCCTGAAGATCTAGATGTCGCTCCTAACGTGGTTTTTGAAGGATTTATAAAAGGACAAGGTAAAATCTCTTTCTCTTTTCAAGTTAAACTTCCAGACAAATTTACTAGTTTGAATGTGAATTTCATAGGTTTAGTAGGTGTAGGAGAGAGTACAGAGCAGTATATTGCTACAATCAGCAGAGAAGAAAAAACGATTACTTATTCCGCTATTCTAAGTTCAGCAGAGGAGCAAGAACAGTGGAAATATTTCTATATTAGCCTTTATCAGCTTGCGAGACATATTCCTAAAGAATTACTTGTAGATAATTATTCAAATGGAAATAAAGAGGTTGATCTATTAGATGAAAATTACCCTGTTTCTGGTATAATTTCTGATGCAAAAATGGTCGTTAATTATGAAGGTTCATATGTGGAAAAAATCATCCAATTAGAAAAAGGAGCAAATCAAAATCTATACATTTCTGACTTGAAATCTACAATTACTAACATCCATAGCGCATATCCTTACGAAAATGCTTTATCTTCTTTGCCTGAGGAAATAAAATGGAAAAAATATGATGTTCCATTTGATGGGTATATTCCTCTTGATAATGTCTATCTTGATGATTTTGACGGTAGTTCGTATTATATCTACGATGTAGTGGTTTATGTTGATGCTTCCACTTATTCTAAAGTACATTTAACAGTTGAAACTGAGGGATCTTTTGTTCTTTCTAACCGCTACTCTATAATATTACAAAAGATGGGTTTTTCAAACGAAGTTGTTTCTACAGTCTTTAGCGCACAACAAGGATATACTCCCTTGTATCTTCACGTTGTTTTTCCAAAAACAGCTTTTAATCAGAATATACGCATTCAATACATCTCCAATGGAGGAGTGGCTATAAGTGCTGAAAACAATAGAGAAGGAGATGCCATATCAGAGTGGTTGATCTCTACTCCTTTCTATTCGGAAAAAAATGAGGACACCGTTGATTATCTTAATTTTATTTCACAAGTTACACCTATGGAAGGAGAGCGATTCGAAAAAAGAGTAGTAGATTCAGAAGGATTTACCCACACAGAAACAATAGAATTTTCTGAATTCACTTTTCCTGGATTTTGTCCTATCTTAGACTTTGTTCCTCATGCTGTTCCTTCAGGTTATTCTGTTATTCTCACTACTACGCTCGATTTCGCCAAAAGTTTGAACACTTCCTTAGTTCTACTTCTAAACAAAGAAAGTGGCATAACAATACAATCCTTACTTTGGGATGAGACTCCACTTCTTTACATCAATGAAGGAGTATTTAACGAAATTGACTCCGATTTGGAAAATGGTATGATTACTATACCTTTGAATAGTGAAGGGTTAACTGTCAACAGTCTCTTTTCTCCTAAAGAAAACAACCCTAATGAGTATGGTTTCATAGAAAACGACCCTGATTATAACTTTCATTTTTCATCTTCTGACCCTTATAGTATAAAAACATCCTCTGTTAACCCTGATTCTGTTATTTTGAACAACAAAGGCATTCACAGAATAGTTATCCAATTAACCTTTCCTTCTCCTTATAATACAGATTTTGGAATATATTTGGAAAATGTAGATGATAGCGTGCGAACTGTTTTATCTCCCTCAGATAAAGCAATAGACTTTCATGCAATCGCACAGAAGAACTTTATTCAATTTGAAAACGATCTTCATCAACCTCAAACTCTTGCTCAATTAGAGAAAAACGAGAATACTTTATTTAAATCACGATATTTCAAAGATGACTATGGTCAATACCATTCCTATAGAATTTATAGTCTTGGCTTTTCTGATGAATACACCTTAGATAAAGGAAAGAAATGGAAAATATATGATGGTGATACTGATGATTCTAACGATGTTATCTATGAAAGTACAGCTCACTACAATTGGAAACATGTAATAGGAAAGATGAATTTTGCAATTGTTATAGATGAAGGAACTCCACAAGTTTTGCAATTGCCTTTTAATTTTCTAGTAGGTTACATGGTCTTTTGTGATTGGCTAGATACAAATGGAGATGGATTAGAAGATACATGTGCTCCTTATATAGGTCTAGCAGACCCCTTAGATGCTAGTTCTACTTACGATGATGTAAAAAAAGGTGTAGTGTATAATACAGAGGAAGAGAAGAAAATAAGTTATGATGTTACTGATGAACAACAAGCAGAACTCAAGAATCTTACTGTACGCCAATCGTTGATATCTTCTCTTTCAACTACAGTAATTACAAAAACAGAAGAAACCATCCCCTTATCCTACACTTCTGACGAAATAGCTGCTATTCAAAACAATGGATTAACTCTTGATCGTTATCTTCATTCTTTAATAGAAAATGACTATTTGACCTACTCTGAAGATATTGCAAGAGTAGAAATAACTATTAGTTCTTCAAATAATAAAGAAATTGACCTTGCTTATGATTATGATAAAGAAATATTGTTCACCCACAGTGTTGATAATGCTACAGGAGAAGAAGAAAAAATAGTCTATGATTTTAGATATGACTGTTTTTCTGTCCTCACTCCTGATGCTCTTGCTAACGACAACTACAGAGTAGATTTTTATACTTTTAATAATAAACTAAGTCTCTATGATACCGATTTGTATAAACTTAAAGAAACGCCTAATTCTTACGGATTGTTAGATGATCCACAAACTCTTTCACCTATGGTAGTCTTAGAAAATTATAACTATGAAATAAAAGAAACAGTTAATAGTCTTGATTCAAAAGATGAAGAAATTTTAAACAATAGTCCAACAACAATTGTAGACGCTTTTGTTCAAGGATTAAGTCTTTCTCAACTAAGCGTGGAAATGTATGATGCTGAAATAGAGATGGATTATTACAGTTTAGATCTCTTCTATTCTGTTTTCTTTAATGAATATTTGACTCTACAACAATTCTTCTATTCTCAAGAAACATTAAATAACAACCAGAATTATCAGTATTATCCTACTGGGACAATCCAATTTGCTAAATGGATTAGTTCAATACTTAACTCCTATATAATCCAACAATCAGACAAATTATTTGATGAATACCAAAACCGTACTTCTCGATATGATTCAGAGAAAAAAGCTATAGCTGCTATGTCCTTTTTGTTAGACCTTATTATTCCTTATCGCGGATTCAAAACCTACGGTTCGGAACCTAAACCAGAAGAGACTCATCACCCACGTTTCTCTAGTTATGTGGACTTCAAATATAGTCTAGTTATGTTTTGGGGATTAATCTTAGGTAATAGTGCAGGCTGTGGAATACCTAAAAATTCTGTCTCTCTGTTTAGCGAGAGTGAGAGAACTGGAAAACTCTTGATGATTGACGAATTATGGGATAAAGCTATTAAACACTGGAACTTGGCAGATAAAAGTAGAATAGATGATCCTAGCGAATATTTGCCCTATACTGACCGAGCTGTAGTAGACAAAATACTGTTTGACGCCAGAGTAAGAGGAGATGAAGCTATGATCGACTGGATAACAAATGAAGATTATAGTGCTGAGGCTTATTACATGCAACCCTATGGAGTGGATTATTCGATCTATTACTGGTTGAAGGCTTTTACTATTCAACAAGGATATGACCCTTATGCTATCAAGGTTTACACCATTGAAGAGATGAATAGTCAAGAGAGAGAAGATTTTGACGAAAATTATTTTGTTATAGGCGTTCCTGTTTCCACAATCGAAGACCAATATTTAGAATATAACTGGTTTGTAAGTCTAGATAAAGAAACACGTGTGCCCACTTCTGCTACATCACAACTAATAGACTTTATCCCTCTTGTATTCGGTCAAAGTTCTAATCCACATATAAGAACAATGATGAAAATAATTAAAAGATTAGGAAATGCAGCAAAAGGAGAAAATTTCGGTTATAATACTTTTAGCATGAGTGAATTCAGCTTAATCGTTACTTTAGAATTTTTAGTTAATCTTGTAGATATAGGCGCTTTACTTATTGATATCAGAGATGCCTATATAGGAGCTACTCCTTTCATACGCAAAATGTCGCTCATGCAAATACCAATGGATATACTAGATTTGTTCACTCCAGGACCTTTTTCTCTCGTAGGAAATACAATGAATAAAATTTTCAAATCTATAGTCGGAGACGTTACCTTAGAAGTAAATAGGATAACAAAAACATTTAATTTACTAGATATTGTACAAAATTTCCCAAAAGGAGAGTGGAAAAGCATTGCTCGAGCAGCAGGAAAATCAGAACTAATGATCTGGATAGTTGGAGCAGCACAAGTGACTTACCGTTTCTCTAAACTAGCCAATCAATTCTATCAATGGTTCTTCTTCCTCCCGCAAAAGATTTTCATGAGTAGTTTACAAATAACTTTAGGGTCATTCATGATATTTGCCTCTAAAATGATTTATGCCATCAGAAGAATGGATATCGAAGAAGCAATGTTGTTAAACATTAAAGCGCAAAAATACTTCAACCAAGGACTAGATGATACCGCTAAAATGACAAGAGCTATATTAAGCCATCCAAAAATGCTAGCAAGATTTGGAACTGAAGAACTTATAGAACGAGCAAATATAGTAGCAAAATATTACATGAACATTATTATAAAGAAAGTAATGGAATTGGAAGCAACATCAAAAGCAATACTAGAATCGGTTGAAAAGTCACGCTTCTATGTTATGATGGCCTTAAGATATGCTACACATATGTACATGAACACCCCAGGAGGAGTAGGTATACACTTCTCTCCCAATTTAATTGATAATGAGAAAGAAACTGAAGGAATAAGACATTTCAACACCGTGGATAATATTTTGCCAAAATTAGAATATGAAATAGCAATGTATTACTGGAAGCATGAATATCTAGCGGATGATGAAAAAATAAAAGAGTATAATAGTGAAAAATTCAATTTCAGAGATGTAGAAAGCGCAAAAATACATATAACTATAGCTTTTTCATCTATTGCTGCAATACATTCGACACCAGAATCATTCCAAAGATATAAAGAACTACTAGAATACACAGATAAGAGGTTAATAGAAATAAAAAATGAAAAGGGTGAAAATCTAGAGTATACACCTATATGGTGGATTTTACATTTGCCTGTTGATCCCTCGCTACAAAAACTAGCCCTTAGCCACATATTTGATGAATCACCTGCAGTTTCACTGCTTCTAAAAGTTCTAATGGTAGAGAAAGGTCTTAACGAAGACTTATTAGAAAATAATATCGACGATATAGATGAATACAATAAAGAAGTTCATTCCATTTTAGATCAAATTTTATCTTCTTCCCCCCTAAATATAAGTCATAAAGTCTTTATCCTTGAAAAAGATGAAAAAGGGAATCATATCTGGAAAGCAAGAATTTTAGATTTGTTAGGGCAATCTGAAGGATCATTAACTAAGTTAAGGACACGAGATGAATATATTAAGTGGTCTGTAATCGGTAGAACAGGAATAGACTTGTTAGGCCTTTTCGGAAGTGAAGAATTAAAAAACTATTTTCCCAAAGGAGTAAGAAATGCTTTAACTGCTAGAAATGATCAAACTTCAATAATCTATGAGCTTATATGTATGGGATTATTAGATTTTAGATTTTATACAGATGATAAAAATGTAAAGGATCAATTAAAAATTGATTTTCCAGAGCATGACTTTGAAAAAGAACCCAGTATTAGCATTGCTGAATTAGCTAAAAAATATAGTAAATATGATATTCTAGAATTATTTGAAAAAAGTAATTTTATTAGACAGACTCTTATAAGTAATGGAGTAGACGGATTAATACACAGTACAAAAATAGGAAAGTCTCTTTATTCTGTTAAAGATTCAACGGGAATATTCAATAAAGCTAATTCAAAAAATATTTTATACTCTGTAGCAGCTGAAAATGCATATATAGGTCATGGAAGTGTTATTTATTATTATGATAAGCTACAAGGTGATATTATCACGGATATAGATAATAAATTGATATACAATGCTAGATATTATGATCCTACAGCTTCAAAATCACCTAAACCTTTTGTTCCAGGCGATGCAATATTACTCTATGATTCCAATGTAAATCGTTATCTGTTTTTAAGAACTAATTTTCCTGAGGACACTATGCTAAATCAAAATCAGAAACTAGATGAATATAGTGGTTTTAAAAGAGAAATTAACGTGTTTTGGTTTCAAATAAACAAAGATACAAATGAGGGAGAGATAGTTTATGATACATTAGAACACTATTGTTATGAAAATGAAAAACTGAAGGAAGGAATAAAAGTTGTTGGAACGGAGGATATTTTGCAAGAGGTAGATAAGTTTCATCCAAAGAGAAATAAAATAAGAAGTAGTCAACCTATAATATCAATAGAAGCAAAGCAAAATGGAGGGAACATAGATTACGTTGTCTCAATGGATGAACAACTTCCTTTATTTAGGTTTATAGGTGGAGATTATTCAACTGCAACAGAAAAAGACATCAATTTTGCTAGTTTTCTTTACCCAAGAAAACATTCCAACGATATTGTTTTCGGATTGCAAGATGATAACTTAGATTTTATCGATGAAAAGGGTTTATGGCCTATCCATATGGGTTTAAGCCCAGGAAGGTTTACATACAACGTGCAAAACATATATTTAGATGAGATTAATTCAGCAAAAGCGTTATTGGATAAATTAGATGAATTAGATAACTTGCCTGTAGTAGAAGTTAAAACAAAGGATAATGAATATATAACTCGACCAGCAACAGTTCAGGAAGTAAATCAACAGAGAGTATATGAGTTAATTAGATGGTACTCTACAAGTCAAGTGTATACTTATTATGTGTCTAGTTTAAATAAAGAAAATAAAGCATTTTTGTGCAGAGCATATCTAGATGATTGGAATGCAGCTAAATCGTTAGGTGAAATCATAGAAATAGCAGAAGATACTAATGGAAATCTATACCAGAAATATGGTTATGAGAATAAACAAGAATATCTAACCTTTAGAATGAATGTTATTCAAACAATAATAAACGAACAAGAACAGTTCTATAAATACAAGTTTAAAGATGAAAGTGATTTAACAAAAGAAGAAAAGTTGGTAATATTTCTAAAAGAACAAAAAGAATTTTTTGAAAGATTACATAATGACGCTGCTAAAATAGAGGCATTTCAAGAACCATTTTTTTCAAACTTGAGACTAGACATTAAAGAAGTCGATACATATAATGTACTTAATTATCGCAGTTTAGAATCGTCAATTGAATTACTTTTATTAAATAGATTTGACTCGTATAATAAGATACACTTATTCGAAGGAGATGTACCTTTTTCAAGAAACCCGATGAAATTCGGTTTCGATAATGTAATTGTCCAAATAGGTACGAGAGCATTCATAAACAAGGTCAAAGAAGAGGGAATATTAGATTTTGATGAAGATAAAAATTCAGTATTAGAACTAGCTAATAAAGTATTTAAAAGAAAAACAGTTATAAAACCATTAATCCGCGGACCAATAAAAGCAAAATCAATTGCTTTTCTCCAACATGAAGAAACAATGGCTAAACTGAACAATTATAAAACATTGCAAAAAATATCCAAAGAAGAAATAAGGCTCTGGAAACTTTACAACAAAAAATTAGATAATGAAAAAGGCCATTTGACTGTAGAGCAACTATACGAAATAGAAGAAGAGTTCAACAATATAAATGGAAAAAATATAGTAGGAAAACAAGGAGCAGGGATGACAGTAATAGAAGATGGAAACACATATGTTGTAAAAATATACAGTCTCATCAGTGATTTAAGATATAATAACAAAATTCATGCAGGTAGTGAGGCAAATAAGTATGATATTGCAGAAAGAGTGTTGGGACTAGCACAACACATAAAGTACGTAGCAAAGGAAGGAAGAATATACATTAATTATGCAATGGCAAACATTCTTTATCTGATAAAAACACTAACAAACGGTAAAATGGAAATAGATGACGTCCAGAATCTAAGGGACCTGGGAAATCCAAAGGAATTAGAAGCTATACTAGTAAATAATTTAGGGGAAGAAAGAACAAAAGAAATACTAAATATTTTAGAAGAAGTAACCATAAGAACGAAAAGAAAAATAAAACAAGGAAAAGATTATTCCATAGAAAATATAGAAAAAGGACAATCGTTGGCTTTTCAAATTGGATATGTGGATCTGAAAAATATAACCCCTGAGGTAAGAGGAAAATTAAGGCTACAAGGGATGTTATTGAGAGAAATCTTGATGTTACTGGATATAATATATGGACTATATTATACAGGAAGAAATTATATGAAACGCCTAGATATTAATTTAGCGCAAACAACAGTAATTTTCGAAAAAACAACGGAAGAAGGCAAAACAATACTAAAATTAAAAGACGTAAAAACAAGCACAGAACAAGAAATGAATGGAGAGTTCATATCATCACTGAACGATTTCGACCAAAAAACAGCATCAATAATAGAAAAACTGGCTGAAACTAAATATTCATCAGTATTTGGACCAGAATTTATGACTAGAGAACAATTAAGAAAATTGGTAGATGAAATAATAGAAGAATATGAGAGTATACTAAAATTGAAAATAAGAAAATTCAATGAAATATTAACTCAAGACGATATGGAAGTAGAACTAGTAGCAAAGAAATTCAAAATAGAAGAATTGCTAAAAATGCTAACACCTAAAGGATTATGGTCAATGTACGAGCAAAAGAAAAGAAATAATGAAAAAAGAGGACAAACAAAAATAACAGACTTCCTAATTTAAAAATAGTAAATAAAGAAAAAAACTGGTGCGTCAACCGGGAATTGAACCCGGGCCGTCGAATCTCTTCTTGAGGCTTCTAGACGCCATATAATGGAAGTCCGACGTACTACCACTATACTATTGACGCTTTCTTTGTTTTTTTCTTTCTATTCTTTTGATTACCGATTTCTTTTTAACTTTTATGGATTTTGTCTTTTTCTTTTTTTTCTTCTTTCTCTTCTTTTTTTTATTTTTAATTTATGTTTCTCTTCTTTTTTTTATTTGTTTAAAATCAATATATTTAAGTAACGTTGTTTTGTTTCTGACTTAAGATATACTAACATTATTTAGAGGAGAATATATTATGAGTTCAGATACAGTTACTGTTGATCTTTTAGTAGATGGTGGTAAAGCTACCCCTGGTGGTGCTATGGGCCCTGCTCTTGGTCCTACTGGTGTTAATATCAAGCAAGTTGTCGATGAAATTAACAAGCAAACTCAAGCTTATAAAGGTATGAAGGTTCCTGTTACTGTTACCGTTTTCAAGAAAACACGTGAGTTTACCCTTTCCGTTGGTATTCCTCCTGCTTCTGCTCTTATTTTAAAAGAAGCTGGTATTTCCAAGGGTTCTGGTACTCCTAATACTGAGGTTGTTGGTAATATTACTTTTCAACAGTTGATCAATGCTGCTAAAGCTAAATGGCCTGATCTTACTGCTGCTACCCTTGCTGCTGCTTGTAAAGAGTTGCTTGGGACCATGGTTTGTATGGGTATTACTTGTGATGGTAAAGCTCCTCGTGTAGTTCAGAAGGAGATAGATGAAGGAGTATATGATGATATTCTCTCTGAGAATGAGGATTAAATTTCGTTATAAACAAAGTTTATGAATGCTAGTAAAAAATTAAACATGAAGTATATTTAAAATAGAGGTATAGATAATGAGCAAATTTATTAACAATACTCGTTCTTTCGTTATTCGTAGTAGACGTTTACTTCGTCATGCTAAAAAGCCTAGTCGTCGAGAGCTTTCCATGACTGCTAAAATTACTGCTTTAGGTATTATAGTCATTGGATTAATCGGTTGGGTTCTTCATCTTATGTTCAACGTTATACTTGACGCTATTAACAAATGATATTATTCTTTCTTACGTTTTACTTAAACCTCGTGGAGATGAAATTATGCCAATATATGCATTGAGAACAGCAATAGGGCAGGAACAATCTGTTTCTGAGTATTTAGCTCGTCGAGCAGATAAACGACCAGAGCTTGATATTAAAGCTATTTTGGTTACTGGTTCTCTTAAAGGTTATATCTTTATAGAATCAAGTTCAATTGATCACATAGAGTTACTAGTTGAAGGAGTCAGACACGTAAGGAAACGTCCTCGTTCTTCTAGAGCTGAAGAGATACCTATTAATGAGCTAGAACATTTTCTTATGCCTCGTCCTGTTATTGAAGGGGTAAACCCTGGTGATATAGTAGAAATCGTCTCTGGTCCCTTTAAGGGTTCTCGAGCACGTGTCACAGATATTCATTCTGCAAAAGAAGAAGTTACCTTGGAGCTTTTAAGTGTTGATCTTCAAATACCCGTTACTATTTCTGGAGAATCAATACGCGTTATCGAAAAGGCCGCAACTGAAAAGGAAGAGGAAGAAGGAGAGTATCTTTTATAGATAACTAATTATTTTTTGCCTATTTTTCTTTCTTGTTCAGAACTTTATTCTTTTTTTGTTCCTTAAGCGTAACCTTTTTTATTTTTCCTCAATACATACTCTGGATAGCAAAATTGACCTCCTATATTCCTTTATCTCTTTCTGATGTTGTGCATAAAATAAGTATCTATGAGTCTGAATTGAATTTATTTAATAGTTCCAAGAAAAAAAACTTTGGTATCTACTATACCCCTGACTTTATAGTTGATTATATTGTTTCTAACGCTTTTCTTAGATATTTATCGAAGTTTGACAGCGATATTCCGCAATTAGTTAAGAAAATCTTGTCTCTTAACTCAAACCTCTCAAATCATGAAAAAAAGATTCTAATATATTTACACCAACATATTTTTCCAAATATAACTGTCTGTGATATATCGATGGGTTGGGGTGTCTTCCTCATCCATACATTTGATTACTTATTTTTACTGCGTAAAAACGTATTTATTCTTTTATATTCTCCTTCTTCTTCTGAATTAGAAGAGGAAAGCAAAAAAATCGCTATAGATATCATTCAGAATAGTCTTTTTGGTGCTGATCTTTCCGAAAAGGCTATAGAATTGGCTCAATTAAAGTTATTTAAACAAGTAATGGAAGCTCTAAATTGTTCTAATATTAAACTTCCTCGTGCTAATTTTAGACAAGGAAATAGTTTACTAGGTTTTATTAATAAAGAATATATTAATGGAAAGGATTCTACAAACTACTGGGTTGAACTTTTTTTATCTAAATTTAAAAAGAAAACATTAATCACAGAAGTTTATAACTTTTTAAGAAAACAAAAACTAGTTCATTGGAAATCATTTTTTCCTCAATTGAGAAATCGAGAAGGTTTTGATATTATCGTAGGAAATCCCCCCTACATCAATGTTAAACGTTTACCACAAATTGAGAGATATATTTATGCAAGCATTTATGAAACTTATAATTCCAACGGTGATCTATCTAACGTTTTCTGGGAACGTGCATTATCAATATTACGTCCCTCTGGAGTTGTTTCTTTTATAGTTCCTCGATACTGGTTAGAGGGTAAAGATAGCAATAAATTGAGATATTTTATCCAGAAGAATTCTAGAATCCTTGAAATCATGGACTTCCAAAGTAATAGGAGTTTGTTTTCTGAGAGCGAAAAAAAGTTGGGGGTCGATGTTTCTATTGTAACTTTAGAAAAAAGAAAAGAAAAAGGATTGTTTGACGTTTATATTTTACAAAATTCTGAGAGAATAACCTCTGTCAATAAACATAATTTTCTTGTTAAACAAATCGATCAAGAATCCCTCTCCTCTTCAAGATGGAACTTTAATGTTCCTAAACTGGTTGAATATCTCGATGAACATAGTTGTTTAACACTTGGGGGAGATAAAGAAAATAATATTCCTGGTGTGTGTTATATCGGGAAAGGTTGTTCAACAGGTAATAATTCAATATTTACTTTAAAAAAAATTAAAGATAATATATTTGAAGGATATAAAAAAGTTAAACTTTCTCTCCCTGAAAATGAACAAAGAGTTTTAAGAAGATTAATTAAAAATAGTGATATTACCCGCTATTTTCTTAAAAAACAAGAGCGATATTGGATATTTCTCAAAGACAAGTCTATTTCAGATTACCCTATGATTGAGCAGTATCTACATAAGTATATCGAGAAACTCAAAGAAACACAAAAAAAATATGGTAGTAAGAACTTCTTTGACTATGCAGCCTATCGCTCTTTAAATTTAATTGATAGTGTTCCAAAAATCGTAACGCCATATCAGTCTTCAATTAATAGATTTGCTTTAGTTAAAAGTAAAGCGCCCCTAACAATTAATGAAACAGATGTTATCACTCTTGTTATCAAACAAGAAATGCGTTCTAAGTTGGACTGGTTTTTTCTTCTTTCTCTTCTAAATTCTGAACTTTTACATTATTATATTAAACACAGAAACAAAAAAATTTACTATCTCTACGATTTTAGAACAAGTCAAATTACCACTCTACCTATTCAAGTCTCTCACAACCAAAAAGTGGTAAGTTTCTTTTCTGAATGTATGTACAGAGCACAAGCACTTCAATTGGATGATAGACTATATATGCAAGTCAGATCTAAACTCGAGTTTATAATAAATTCTTTGGTTTTTGAAATTTATCTTAGAGAGAAACTATCTTCAGAATTAGAAGAAGTGTTGCAAGAAATTGTCTTTACGCAGAAACCTGAAGTCATTAATTTTAAACGCGAAAATGAATTTCTTTCAAAAATATTGTCCTCTCCTACAATTATTAAACAACTAAGACAGATTTACTCAAATAAGGAAGTAACCTCTGTAGTTAAAGATTTAAGTTTACCCTATTCAAAATTTATTATAAAGTGATTTTACCGATACAATTTTCTATTTTTAAGTCAATAATTTGCCTAATTTAATAGCTGCTCTTTCTAAATCTAAAAATAGTAAACCAAGTTTTGTGTCTGGTGTAGTGGAAACGGTGATAACTGCATTTTCTCCTGCTTGCATTGTAACAATATATCCATTATCTCCTTCAATAAGAATCTTCTTTACTTTTCCTTTTCTTAATTCTGAAACCACACGTTCCCCTAGAGACAAGCTTGCTGCAGTCATTGCTGAAATGCGAGTTTCATCAATGTTGTCCAACATTAATGAAGCTATGGGTAACCCTTCGACAGAAACAACCGCGATATCTAAAATCCCTGGGGACTTGAATCTTAATTCACTTATACAATCAGTTATTTCTTCACTAATTTTGTTTGTTAGAATTCCAAAAGACAATATTTTCACTCCTAATTTTTCCTTTGATTGTTCTCCTTTTTTATACAAAAATAGAACTTATAAAGACCACAAAATGTTAGTGATAATTCAAAAAGAAAATAGTTTTTAGCAGTAGGCACTAACCTTTCTTCTAAAGTTTTTGCAATATGTCTGTCTCAACCCTCTCCTTTCATTGTATGTTTAGGTTGAGTTACCAAGTGATTAAACTTCCTTTAGTTTTCTCTCTTGAAAGACTGAGTGCGAAAAACTTACGTAAAAAAGTAAATTATATCAATCGACACACTTAAATCATTTAATAATCGGTTGAGGACAAAGGTTAGATTTTGGTGAATCAGTGTGACTAAGCTTGAAAAACTATTAAGGCCTGAAAGCGTAGTAATTATTGGCGCTTCTTCTGATGAAAAGAAAGTTGGTTATGCAGCATTAAAAAATATGATTGATTGTGGGTTCAAAGGAAGGTTATATGCTGTTAATCCCAAAGCTGAACGCTATAATTATGAAATTTTGGGTGTCAAGTGTTATTCTCGTGTAAGCGATATCGAAGATACAATTGATCTAGCAGTAATTTGCATTCCTGCACGGTTTATTCCTGCAACTATTGAAGAATTAGGTGGAAAGAAAGTCCCATATGTTGCTGTAATAACTGCTGGTTTTAAAGAAGTTGGAGAAGAAGGAGCAAAACTTGAAAAGGAACTAGTTGAACTTGTGAAAAAATACAACATGAGAATGGTAGGGCCGAATATTTTAGGTATAATAGATACTATTGCACCTATAAATGCAAGTTTTGCAGAACAAACTCCAATAAGAGGAGATATTGCATTTATATCCCAAAGTGGAGCTCTTTTAACGGGTATTCTAGATTGGAGTAGAGCAGAGGGAATAGGCTTCTCATCTTTTATAAGTATAGGTAATAAAGCAGATCTGGACGCAACAGACTTTATTGAAGCTTTAGGTGAGGATAAGCATACAAAAGCAATATTGGCTTATTTGGAAAGTATAAATCGAGGGGAAGAATTCATTAAGATTTGTTCTGAAGTAACGAGGACAAAACCTGTCCTTATTATTAAATCAGGAAGATCAAAAGCTGGAGCAAAGGCAGCATCTTCACACACAGGAAGTATGGCTGGTGCAGATACAACTTATGATGTTGCTTTTGAAAAATGTGGTGTAATAAGAGCTGATGATGCTGAAGAATTGTTTGATATGGCATTTTCATTCAGTTGTATGCCTATACCAAAAGGAAATAGAATAGTAATAATTACTAATGCTGGTGGACCTGGAATTCTGGCAACTGATGCTGCCGAAAGAGAAGGGTTAGAATTAGCAGAGATATCCCCCGAGTTTGAGGCAAAATTAAGAGAATTTCTACCTCCTGCATCAAGTTTCAAAAATCCGATAGATGCCTTAGGAACAGCACAAGGAGAGGATTATGGACGGATAATAGAACTAGCATGTAAAGAAGAAAATATAGATGGAATAGTCGTTATTTTAACGCCACAAGCTATGACCGAAGGACAAGAAACTGCAGAAAGAATTGTGGAGATGCATGAAAAATATCCTGAAAAACCTATCATTGCAGTTTTTATAGGGGGAGAATCATTAGGCCCCGCAATATATTATTTGAAGAAACACAAAATACCCACATTTACACTTCCAGAGAGAGGGGTTGGAGCTATGGCCGCTATGGCAAGATATGCTAAAATAAAAAACAGGCCAGAAGATGAACCTATACCTGAAATAGAAGTAGATAAACAGAGAGTAGAAGAAATATTCAAGAAAGTAAGGGCTGAAGGTAGAAAAACGTTATATGGCACAGAAGCAAAAGAAGTGGTAAAGGTATATGGAATAACTACTCCTGCGGCTAAATTAGCAAAAACAAGCGATGAAGCTAAACAAATCGCTAAAGAACTAGGTTTCCCTGTAGTTATGAAGATAACAGGGGAAGGAATTATGCATAAAAGTGACATCGGAGGAGTAAAAGTAGGTATAAAAAATGAAGAAGAAGTAGAAAAAGCTTTTACTGAAATAATGGAAAATGTAAAGAAACATTATCCAAACGCAGAAAGCCTAATAGAAGTGCAATATATGGCTCCTCTAGGAAGAGAATTAATAACAGGAATATTACAAGATCCTCAATTTGGTCCACTAGTAATGATAGGATTAGGAGGAATATATACCAACTTCCTTAAAGATGCAGCTTTCGGTTTAGCTCCACTAAGCTACAAAGAAGCTGAAATTGTGTTAAGAAAAACAAAATCTTACACATTGTTAAAAGGAGTAAGAGGAGAAAAACCTTCAGATATAAAGGCAATAGTTGACACTATGGTGAAAATATCACTGCTTGCAAGAGATTTCAAAAACGATATTAAAGAGATGGACGTAAACCCATTCTTCGCTTATGAAGAAGGAAAAGGAATCTCAGCAGTAGATGTAAAAATAGTACTTAATTAATTAAAATAAAGAATTTTAAATAAATTCTCTTCTTTTTTTGTTTTTTATTTATAAAAGCAAATAAATTTTAAATAATACCATAAAAGTAGGAAAAACATGGTGCTTTTAGAGATTCTTGTACTCCTTGTAGGATATATCTGTGGCTCGATTCCCGTAGGTTTCTTAATAGGAAAAATAGGTTATAATATTGATGTAAGAAAACATGGTAGTGGAAATATAGGAATGGCAAATGTAATGCGTCTATGCGGAAAAAAAGCAGGAATAATGACAATGATAGGTGATATGGTAAAAGGAACAATTGCCGTTCTAAGTGGGAGAATATTAATATGGACAAAAAATTTTGAAGGATTAGGAAAAATAGGACAAGTAGAATTAACAAATGAAGGGTTATTTCTGTCATTAATAGTCTTTACAACAATAATAGGGCATAGTTTTCCAATATGGTTAAAGTTTAAAGGAGGGAAATCAGCAAGTGTGGGAGGAGGAGCAATATTAGGAATAAACCCAATAGCATTTGTAATAATAATGAGTTTATGGATTGTTATACTTAAAAAAACTAAATATACTTCACTTTCAAATTTAGTAGCAGGTATGCTCTATCCTCCATTGTTATGGGTGTTCGCGGGAACTGATCCTTTCTTTAACAACAATTGGCAAGCAGCAATAGTAGGAGCAATATGTTTGTTGTTTGTAATCTGGAGACATAGGGAAAATGTGTCAAGGTTAATAAAAGGAACAGAAAGAAAAATTGGACAAAAAGAAAAAATAGAAGAGAAAAAAGACTAGAATTAAAATAATGGATAGTTTAGTTCTTTTTAAGTTCTTTTTTGAAAAATTGATTTTTCTTATTTTTTACTGATTAAAAACGTTTTAATTATTGAAATGAGAGAAAAGAATATAATGAAGAGAAAAATCTCAAAGTCAATCAGTGCACTAGAAATCATAGGTATAATAATAGTTGCGTCAGCAGCAACAATATTGATAGTAACAAACATTCAACTAGTAAAAGTAGAAGAGATTTTTCTTGAAAAAGAGTACATAAAAGGAGAGAATGTGACATTAAAAGTCCAAATAAATAAAAAAATAGAAGAGATCTCAGAAATAGATTATTGTCTGGTGGGGATAAAATCAGAAAATTACTCTTATGAGGGAGTGTTCAAAGCAAACATAGAAAAAATAGAAATAGATAATTTAAAAACAAAAAGAACAAACATCACAGTATCATTAAAACCATTAATTAAAAATGAAAATGGATATTATGCATTAAACGTAGGAAATTATGAAATAGAAAGCCTAGAGTTAAAAATAGGAAGAAAAATAATCAAGCATAGATTAAATGCAAATTTCGTTATAAAACATGGAGAAGAGGAAGAAAGAATAAAAAATGGAAATTTTGAACAAGAAGGAGATTATTGGATAATAGAATACAATAAAGAAAAATTTACACTAAATTTTAAAGAAAATGAGTATACAGATGGAAAAGCACTAATCTTAAGAAAAAATGAGGAAAAGACAGAAACAAATCAAACATCTATATTGACTATGACACAGAAAATTAAACTAAAAGATATACACTACCTAGAAATGGATGTAAAAGTAATAAGTGAAAATGAGAGTAAAGTAAATTAAGTGTGAAAATTAACAATAAAGAAAGAAAACATGTGCAAGAAATAGATGAAAAAAGCAAAATGCATCAAAAAATAATTTTTGGAGAAATAAAAGAAGAAAATGAAGAAGCAAACATATCAATAGAAATAACAACAACAGAAGAAATAAACAAAGATTTTGAAATAATAATTGACAACGTGTCAATAAAAGCTTATGAAAAAAAGATTTTCATAGCAATATTAGATAATAACTGGAAAATAGCACAAGGAAAGGTAATAAGAAACGAGACAGAGATAGCAGTAGAAAGAGCATCAAAATATTTCGAGAAGAACCTGGGTATAAAACTAATACCACTGGTAAGAGTAGAGTGGAAACTAGAAAGTGAAAACAAAATAATAAGCTTAGATGAGATGCATGAAAAAGCAATAAAAGATGCAGAAAAATTGTTGGGATTAAAACAAGAGTGGATAGTAGAAAAAGGAAGATCAGAAAAAAATAATGGGTTCGATATGCTAAACGCTTTCACAAATAAAACAGGAGAACATTTCGGATTTATATTCGGAGGAGAAAATGCAGCCTTCCACTTCGCTCAATCAAATTACCTGCAAAAAGCACTAAATGAAGCAGGAATGGGATACATACAAGTAACAGTGATAGATGAATGGGCAGAAAGCCTGGTACAACATGAAGTAAGCCATATATTCGGAGCAAAAGATAGAGACAGTAGAGAGTATGAACCAAGTGTGATGACAAAACAATTGACAACAGAAGAAGTAATAAAAGCATTTATAGAAGGAAAAATGTGGTTACAATGCAATAATTGGTTAATAGAAGACATGAAAATAATGATAGAAAATGTAGAACTATTCAAATAAAAATAAAGAAAAAAGACAAAAGAAGCAATGGGTGGGAAAAAGAAAAATTGTAACTATCAGAAAGCGAAAACTTTAATTAATAATTTGGAAGCAGTAATCCGTCAATAAAAAGAAAAAATTGACAAAAAAGAAAAAAGAAAAATGGCAAAAACGCCCACTAAAAGCGCTGGCGGGGTAGTCTAGCTTGGTATGGCCCCTGGTTTGGGACCAGGTGATCAGGAGTTCAAGTCTCCTCTCCGCCACCATTTTCCTTTGTTTTGAGGCTTTTTCAGTTCTTTCTTCTGGGAAGATATGCATATTTTACTATTTGAATAAATAATCTAATTATTATGACCAATAATTGTTAGCTCATATTCACTGTATTCTCGTAACTAACAACAAAAAAACGCTTTGTTATTCTGACGAACTGGAGAGTAAATCCTCTGCTCTTAACTTTTTACTAGTTCTCCTATTATAATTTTCTTGAATTCTATTAAGGCCGCTATAAAAATCATTATACCTGTTAATTTGTTTTGTAGTTTTTCTTTTTTCTTCATTTTTTCTCTCACGATTAAAAAGATAAGAGAAATATTCTCTAACTGACAAACCTGTCTCCTTTATATGATTAAATAATAAACCAATTACGTAGGCAATAGGAAAAACAATTATGGCTATAATAAAGAGATATTTAAGCCAATCTACACTTTTTCCTACTACTAGAAGAACAATAACAGTTGGTAAATATAATGCTGAAATAGTAGCTACGATTATTGCTATTATATAAAAAAATTCAAAAAAAAGTCTACTTATGCTATATGCACCACTTGAAAGATACTTAAACAACAGCCCAACTCCAAAGTTCACAGTAAAAATACCCAAAATAGTGAACATAAATAGATAAACAAGGCTGTTTGTAGGATACTTTTTAAGAGCAATTACATAAAGAATCGAGGATCCTAAAACAGTACAAATAATCTGGACAAAAGGCTTCCATCTCGACCAGTTTTTACTCACATACTTAGAGGTTTTTCTTTTTGGTGGAGTCTTTATACTAGCCTCAGCTTCGCCATATTCAGCAAGTTTTACAGCTGTAGAATATAGGCTCATACGTCTCCTCTTTTGTGTTAATTGCTTATGAAAGTCCTTTTCCTTTTTTTTACTGTACATTAAAACGAAAATCTCAATAAATATTTATAAATTTTATCTATTAAGAAGTATTATGACTAATTAGAACTATCTTGATAATACTCTAAAAGACTAGTTACTAAAAGTAAACAATAAACATAAAAAACAACCACACCCTAGAAAACTTAGAAAGAGAGTAGTTAAAAAGTACAGAATGGAGAGGAAGTAACCTAAACCGCAGTATAGTAAATATTGAGTAGAAAAACCATCTATAAGCGAATTAAAAAGATAAGGAAGATACTAATAAAGAATGGTGTGTAAACACTCGGATGTATCAAAGAAGGGAAAGCGGAAGATCCACCATAATTATCACTGATTTAATATCCTGTACTCAGTAGGACACCTAAACCTCTCAAACGGGTATCGAAGATGACAAAAGATTCTTCCATGAGAAGGTAATCCATTTTGTTAGTAATTGACCTCTTAATCTTAATTCTCTATAAACTAATTAAAATAGGAACTTGGTGCCCCGACCGGGAACCTCAAAAAAAATGCCTCAACATTTTTCTTTTTGAACCCGGGTCTGCGGATATTCCTGCCACATCCGCGAACTTTAGCATGTGAAAGTCCGCAATGATTGGCCGAGCTACACCATCGGGGCATAGAGTTTTTGTCTTGTTGAAATGATAGAATTAAATTGATTTTTAATATTTTTGTTTGTCGTGTCCTCTTATTAATAATGATTTTCTTTATATTCTGTTATTATCTTACAGAGATAAATTTAAAAAATAAATGTTAACTCGTTTCTTAATCCATATAGAAAAACTGCTCGTTTCCTACTTTGTTCATTTGCTTAAAATTTCGCGGGGATTGCCGAGCGGTCAAAGGCGCTGGACTTAGGATCCAGTCCTTAGTGGTTCGAGAGTTCGAATCTCTCTCCCCGCACCATTTCTTCTTTTATCTTTATATATTTCCTTTTCCTTTTTTCTTTATGGTTGCTTTTTCTCCTACTTTTTCTGTTATCGATTCTTTCTCTTTTCTTCACGACCCTCAATTTGTTTTTTTACTTCAGACTTTTATTGATTCTTCCCCTGACTTTTTTTCGTTTCTTTCTCTTCTTTCTTCCTCTTCTCCCTCTTCTCTTTCTTCTTTTGTAAGGGACATTTTTTTACTTATTTCTTTTGATGATCCTTTTTCTCTTTCTTCTTCCTCTTTTCATTTTTTTGATTCTCATTTTAATTGGAAATCTTTTCTTTCCTTTTTCCTTGATTCTTTTTCTTCCCGTAAATTTTCTCTTTGCAATTTTTCTTTATTTTATGCTCATTTTTCTTTTTTGCATTTTTCTATTCCTAATTTTTTATCTGATTTTGCATTCTTTTTTTTATCTGATTTAGATTTTAATTTTTTATCTTCTTCCTTTTTCAGTTCTTTTTTCTCTTTTGAATCTTTTTATGATTTTTTCTTTTCTTATTTTGATTCTTTTTTACCTTCCTATCGTCTCCTTATGCGTCATCGTTTTAATTCTTCTCCTAACCATTTTTTTCCTCCTTTTCTTCCATTCCTTCGTTCTGAAGAGGTTAGCTCTTATTTTAAGTCCTTTCTGTATATTTGTGGCTTTGATAAATCTGTTTTCGGTTTTGGTTCTTCTCGTGCTAAGGTTGATCCTCGTCAATTTGCTGAGTCTTTTCAAACTTCTTGGATTAAATTGCACTTTCATTTAGACAAAATGCGTTTTCCTTTTACTCTTTCTTCTACTCGTGTTCTTTCTCTTTATCATCCTGGTCGTTATGTTTCTTCTGTTAATCCAAGTAATGGTTTTGACGATCTAATTGTTTTTTCTTCCTCCTCTTCCATTCCATCCTCTCTTTCCTCTTCTCCTTCTTCTCTTTCTTCCTTTTCTTCTCCCGTTTCTCCCTGCTTTACTATTTGTGTTATTGAGCAAAAAATGAACCATTTAGACGTTAAGCGTTTAGATAGTCCTTCTTCCTCTTCCGATTTTACGCGTTATCTCTCTTACCTTGCTAAAACCCACTTAAATCCCTTTATTCTTCTTTTACAAGCGTTTCATTATCCTGAAAAAGATAGACTTAAATTGTCCTCTCTATTGTATGATCGCTCTTTAACTTATTCTAACTCTGTTGGATTAGACTTTTTACGTAAAATCACGAATGGTGATTTTCTATCTTCTCTTAAACTAATTGAACCTTCTTTAGATGATCAAACTATCAATAATATTCTTCGGGGTTCTATTATCCAGCACCAGCTTATTTCTTTGATTAAGTCTGGTTTTTGTTTTAAATTGGCTTTTGTTGATGGTTATTATACCGTTAAAAAGAGGTATCCTGGTGACCTGGTCTCTTCTGTTATATGTTATTATAATTGTTTAAATGGTTCTTGCGTTGAAATCCATTTTCCTTCGTCGCTATTTGAAATAAGAATAGATTCTAGGGGTCATTTTCTTGTACCTCAGTACTCTGAATCTCAGATTTCTTCATATGCAAAGACAGAAAACGAGCTTATGGCTTATCAGGAACTCAACAATCTATTTAACACTTTACGGAGCGATATGATTTTTAATGTAAATATTTTGTCTCTCCCTCCTTTTGAAATTGTAAAAAAAGTTAATTTATATCAAAAAAAGATTCTCTTTTTTTTACTTAATTCTAGACGAATTGCTGATTTAAGTATCTTTAACGATGGTTTTGTTAAATCTTATTTGGAAATTTTTACTTTACCAAAAACAGCTCATCGGATCAAGAGATACTTATCCTATATACACGATTCACTTTCAATTTTTCCCTATTCGTTTTATCAGCAGTGGAATGCTCCTTTTGGCGATAGACTAAAAAACATGTTCTCTGGTTCTTTTAGTCGTGATACCCTTCTTTGTAAGCGTTTTAAAGAAAAGCTTCTTGAGTTTATTTTATCCTCTGATTATGATTTTTCCGAAATGCCTTTAGAATTTATTGAAACTAAGTTACGTCATTCACCTGATATTCAAATTTTTTTAGATTGCTATTTTAGTCAGTTTGCTCTTTATCCTGACGGTAATTTTTTACGGTTTAAACATAATAAAATTTCTTTGAAAGCTCTTGCTTTTTGGGATGAGACCAACAATCAATGGTTTTCGCTTAACAAGAAGCGTTTTTACATTTTATTGAACTTTGAAGATATTTTAGCTAATATAAGTAAGGAAGTGTCTTTTAAAGTAACAAAAAATCTTTTGCTTTTTCCTATTAAATTTAGTTTAAATAAACGCACAGGGCAGTTATCAGCTCTATTTAATACTGATTTTACTAACACTGAAGTAAACAGAATTTGGGTTGCATATCTTAAAAAATTGAAAGGAATGGATCTTTCCTTTGAGATTTTGTCCTCTTTTTCTTATGGTCAACGAAATAAGCGGAGTGGAATTGATTTATTCTATAACTGTAACCAAAAAAAGCTTTCAATATTGTTGGCAATATTATCAGAAACTATTAAGTTGTGGAGTTTGGTTAAAGAACTTGTCCTTAACGTTGTTTATAAAAAATTAGATTCTGAAATGGATAAAATTATCTTATCTACCAAAGGAGATAAAATTGTTCTCAATGGCAAGCAATACAAAATGGTCTTACTCAATTACAATGAAAGTAATTCAAGGGTTAGGTGGTCGTTTAAACACTACCTATTTCCTGTTGAAGGAACAATTATTGATGATTTTGTTAAAAAATGTTATTCTATTTATACTGATTTATTTTCTTAGGCTTGGAGAGTTCGAATCTCTCTCCCCGCACCATTTCTTCTTTTCTTTTGTTTTCTTTTTCGTTTTGTTTCGTTTTGTTTATTTTTTGATAGTGATAGTGATAGTTACACCTTTTTTGATAGTGATAGACTTTATTTTTCTCTTATTGTTCCGTAAATTCTCATATATCTTGGTTTTATTTTTTTTCTTTTGATGTATCTTTTTATTATCGTCACATCTACTATTATTTTTACTCCTATCATTATCATCAATATTGTTTCTATTGTTCCATTGAATACCAGTAGATAAATTAGGAATTCTTCATCTCCTGCTGCATTAGCTATTGAAGCTATTACTGAAACAATTATTGAATAGAATCCGAATATTTGGTATAATATACTTCCCACTTTAATATCTGTTATTTTTTTTATTCTTGTTAGCATTAGATCTATTTTTCTGAATCCTATTGCTCTTGACGCTAGACTTATTAGAATCGCAAAGCTTCCGAAAACCACACTTCCTATAGTGAATGGTTTTAATATTTCTCCTATTGCATAAATCAACAAATATGTTCTTCCTTGCATTCCTTCCTTTCTGACGTGGTCTTTAAAGTATAGGTCTGCTATTCCTCCGAAGCTTAATGCTATTGGTATTAAGCTTAGAGCTATTACTGCAGCAAAAATATAATCAAAAAACCAATTTACTGCTCTTAAGTATTGTATTGTCCTGTTCGACAGATTTATTGCTGCTGCTATTGTAAACAAAATGCTTCCCGTTATTGCTAAAAAAGAAAATTTGTTTATTTCTGTGTTAAATATTTTCTTCTGCTTTTCTTCGTTTGAGACCATGCTTAAACCCTTTTTTTATACTTCTGATGCTAAGAGAAAGTCTGCTTCCTTTGCGTTAAATGAGCTTCTCACAAACGGAGCTGAAGCTACGAACTTAAATCCCAGCTCATAACCTATTTTTTCATATTCCTTAAAAGTATCTGGGTGAACGTATTCTTCTATTTCTAAGTTTGAGCTTGGTGGTTTCAGATATTGTCCTATAGTTAATATGTCACAATCTACTTTTCTTAAATCCTTTAATACTTGTATTACTTCTTCTTTTGTTTCTCCTAGTCCAACCATTATTCCTGATTTAGTTAATATTTCCTTACTATATTCTTTGACCATCTTCAGTACTTTTAATGATATTTCATAATTTGCTTGTGGTGTGACTTTTTTATATAATCTTGGTACTACCTCTACATTGTGATTAATTATGTTTGGTTTTGCTTCTATTATTGTTTTAATGCTCTCCTCTTTTCCTTTCATGTCAGGTATAAGTAGTTCTATTATCAAATCTTCTTTATATTCTCTTAATTTTCTTGTTATTTCGGCGAAATGTGCAGCTCCTCCATCTGGTAAATCATCTCTTGTTACTGATGTGACTACTACGTGCTCTAAATTTAGTTTTTTAGCTGCTTCAACAATATGTTTTGGTTCCATGGGATCTAGTGGTTGTGGTCTTCCTGTTGTAATATCGCAAAATTTACAATTTCTTGTACAGACATTTCCCATCACTAGAAATGTTGCAGTTTTATTTACAAAGCATTTTCCTATATTTGGGCACATTGATTCTTCGCATACTGTATGTAGATGCAGTTCTCTCATAAGTTTTTGAACTTGTTTTATCTCTTCCCTCTGCACCTTCCCAATTCTTAACCATTCTGGCTTTCTTACATTTGGCATTATTACTCACTTTTCTTTATTGTTTTATTGTTTTTCTATTTCTCTTTCTCTTTCTTTTTTTTCTATTTTTGTCAATAAATCTCTTGGTGAAAGATCCTTAATTTCTATGTTAAATACTTTAGTAAAATTGTTTTTAAATTTCTCATACACTTCACGCATATCAACGCTTCTATTTAGAACTTCCTCGAGTGATATGGGTATAAAATCTGTTATTCCGCATGGAATTATCATTTGAAAATGACTCATATTTGTATTTACATTCAGTGCTAATCCGTGTGATGTTATATGCTTTGATGCTCTCGCTCCGACAGCAGCTATTTTGGATATTTGACCATTATGTTCTATCCACACTCCAGGATATTCTTCTCTTCTGAAACCTTTTATGTTGTATTCCATTATCGTTTGAATTACTACTTCTTCCATTTTGTGAACGAACTCGGGTATAGTGATTTTCAATTGTATTAAATCTAATAAAAAGTAAGCTACTAATTGTCCTGGGCCGTGATATGTTACTTTTCCACCTCTTCTAATTTCAACAACTTCAATTCCTTCTTTTTCCAACACCTCATCACTAACAAGAATTTCACTTCTCTTTCCTTGTTTCCCTAAAGTAAAAACTGGTGGATCATGTTGTAACAATAACAGAAAATTGTCGTATTGTCTATCTTCCTCTTTTATGTTTCTTATTTTATTCTGTATCTCTAATGCGCTTAAATAATCGATAGTATCGTATTTTATAACAAAACATTCACTCATTAAGTTATTTTTTTCTTATTCTTTTTACAGATTTCGATTGGACGATACCCCTAATATTTGTGATTAAAACTCTCTTTCTTTTATTTTTGTCCTTTTTTAAAGAAACACTAAATTCAAAAACTTGAAAAAGGTACTAATCAACGCTCCTATGAGATAAAAAGGTGAACTCAATGAGCGTAAAAGTTTACAAAATTACTGGACATTATAAGAAGGGCAAACAAAGGATAAAATTCAGCAAGTTTGTTCGTGCGTTAAATCCACAAGATGCTTTGGAAAATATTTATGCAATTATGGGTAGTAAACATCACGTAAAGAGAACTGAGATCGTTCTTACTGAAGATAGCATTCGTGAAATTACTGATCCCAATGAAATAACAGATCAGTATGTTCATACATTCACAACTGACGATAACCTAAAAATCCCAAAAAAGGCTTAGTGTGATAAGATTGGCAAGTAATAAACCCCAAATTGGCCAGGAAGAATTAAGTAAGTTACTTTATTCTGCTCAACAACTAGAGCAACAAGCTGGTCAATATCAGAAACAGCTAGAGGTCTTTCAAAGTTATTTAGCTGATATGAATAATGCTGAAAAAGCAATGAAAGAGCTCAAGAATATCTCTGATGAAAAAAATATTCTCGTTCCAATAGGTGCAGGTAATTTCATTCATGCATCAGTAAAGAAAACAGAGAAAGTTATTTCCTCTTTAGGTGCAGGAGTACATGCAGAGATACCAATCGACCAGGCATTAGCTAACATAGAAAAAAGAAAAACTGATGTAAACAATCAAATCTCACAAGTACAGGCAAATTATAACCAAGTAATTGAGAGACTAAAAGAAATCGATTCTTTTGTTAGAATGATACAACAAGGATAATCTTTCTTTACGGGGGAATTTTTTTGTTCAAAAATATGAAAAAAAGCCTTTCTTCTCTTTTGAAGAAGATCACTATTGCCGAACTTAACCAAAAGACTATAAAAAAGGTAATTCACCCCCTTAAGGACATACTAATACAAAATGAAGTAGCGGTGGTAACAGCTGATAAAATTTGTGAAAGTGTTTCAGATAAGTTACTAAATGTTGAGTATAAACGTATGTCTTCTCCAAAAAGCCTTATCCTAGAAGCTTTACGCTCTTCATTATTAGAAATTTTACAACCAGAAGAGACAATTGATTTATTGAGTTTAGTAGAAGAATATAAAAAGAAAAAACAGCCTTTAGTCATTGCCTTCTTTGGAATAAATGGCGTTGGTAAAACTCTTTCAATAGCTAAATTAGGCTATTACTTGAAAAAAAATGACATTTCTTCTGTTTTTGCTGCGTCAGATACCTTTAGAGCTGGAAGTATACAACAATTGGAGCAACATGCAAAAAAAGTAGGGGTAAAAATTATTTCTCAAACATATGGTTCTGATGCTGCAGCAGTAGCTTTTGATGCAGTATCACATGCTTCAGCTAAAGGAATTGATGTAGTTCTAATTGATACGGCAGGAAGGATGGAAACAAATAAGAACTTAATGGCTGAATTACAGAAATTAGATAGAGTTGTTGAACCTGATTTGAAGATTTTTGTAGGTGATGCTTTAACAGGTAATTCTTTAGTATCTCAAGCAGAATTATTTAATAGTAAGATAGGTATTGATGCTTCAATTATTAATAAGATGGATGCAGATGTTAAAGGAGGAGCAACAATCTCTGTTGTGCATGCTACAAGGAAACCAATTTTATTTATAGGCGTAGGACAAAAATATAATGACTTAAAACCATTTATTCCTGAACAAATAATCAAGAATGTTCTTCCAGATAAAATTTGAATTGAACCTTTTCACCTTTTACACTTGGAGTTCTATAGATAACTTGATTATTCACTATCGTAATGTTTAAAGAACTGATTTTTTGTTTGAAAACTACTAACGATAAGGTTTGTGAATTAAATTGGACGTTTCTCACGAAGCATTACTACCGTTAAAAATAGAATATCATTTTAAGGAAACATTCATTTGGAGCTTTTCAGGTGTAATTTTGTTATTGCTTTCTTCATTATTCAACATCATAGACCTTTTAGTTACAAGATGGGCTTATGTCGGATGGTTCCGACAATACCTAATAAGATCAACGATGTCTATTAGCTTTCTTCCCCTTGCAATAGGTTTTGGGATGATTTTTTCTAACTTTTTTGTAGGTTTTATAAGGCGAGAAGGAGAATTAGCAAAAAATTGGCTGATTGTTTATAGTATAGCAGAAATGGTCTCGCTTTTTACATTAAGTACAATAGTATTAGGTGCGTTTACTCTGCTAGCAATTATTTTCGGTAAATTGATAGCATTTATTTACTTAGACAGAGTTTTTTTGAAACTTAAAAAAAATGATGAGGTAAAGATAAATTTTAGTTTAATTTATCCGCTTTTTGGCTCCTACAGGATAGTAGTAGCTATAGTTGTAGGAATAGCAGCAAATGTAAGAGATTATGAAACAGAGCTATATTTGATAGCTGTAAATGCAACACTAGAAGCAATTTTTACCTTTATTATAGGAATAAAGTTGTTAATAGACCTACTTAAAATTCGTTCTTATATAAATAGTAAAAGAAAGAAAAAATGAAAAATAAAATCTTTGAATCACTCAAATACCTTTTTCACAGGTTCAAAGATTTTTGCTAATTCGGTAGCAATAACTTTCTTTAAATCTAGAGGATGAAGATTTCCCTCAACAAAGGTTTTTTCTAATTCTTCATAATTATTGAAAGAAATATCTCCGCCAAATTTTTCGGGTCTTTCAACAGTTAATGATTTAATGTTCGGAAAAATAATCAATTTTGCAATCTGAAGAACAGGATTGTCTTCAACGATTTTAGCAGGACAATATGCCTTCTTAAGTTTGCGTTGAATATCCTCCTTGGAATCTATGACAGATATCATCGATTCTGGGATTGAAGAAGACATCTTTGATCCTGGGCCCATGAGGGAAGAAATAAGAGGAGTGTGAATACATACGGGAGGTTTTAACTTTAATTCACTAGGGAAAACTTCTCTAGCTAACATGTGAATCTTTCTTTGCTCCATTCCTCCTTGTGCAGCGTCAAGATCAAGATATTTAATATCTAATACTTGCATAAGTGGATAAATCATCTGAGATACGGTAGCATTTTCAATATCTCGAGCAATTTCTTGCATAGATCGTAAACCACGGTTAATAGTTACACGCAAAGCTAGACGGTGTAAGTCTTGAATGTATTCCTTGTCATATTGAAACTCGCTACCAAGAACGATTTCAGGATTTTTAAGGCCTAAGGCACGCATAGCTTTTTCCCAGAGAACGCAATTTTCACTTATTTCCTCTTCAGTACCTTTTTTGTTCAAAAGTGCATGAACGTCAGCTAGTAAAATCTTAATATGAAAACCGGCACTTTCAAGATCTTTTAACTTCATTACAGTAACTGCATGACCAAGATGAACAGGACCACTAGGTTCGTAGCCAGTATAAATGTTAGGTGAATCTTTAGTCTCTAAAAGCTCTTTTAATTCCTGTTCAGTAACAATTTCAGTAGTATTATACTTAATAAGATCAATTTTTTTTGCAGTGTCCATTTAAATCAACAGTTAAAGTGGGTTAAAAACCATTTTACTAAAAATAATAAATACTTGTTGTTTCTGAGGAGAAAAAGGAAGAGAATTAGAACGAATAGTTCAATAAACTATTTTGATTTACAAATTAGCATCCTGTTTATTCACTTGGACATTAATAACTTTTCATTTAATTGATAGTAAACTGGGCGTAGTTAAATATTGATTAGCTTAATTTTTGTAAGACAACTTTGCTCTCAAGGATAGTTAGAAAAAAACCATCTAAAGAAGAAAAAAAGAATAAAAGCTATTTTTATCTGAAAAAGATTTTTAACAGAAAAAATCAGTATACTACATAGGTGATTAAATGGCAACAGCTTTTATATTAATAAATAGTGAAATAGGAGAAGAAAAATCTGTTCTCGAACAACTGCTAGGGATGCCAAATGTGAAAGAAGCTCATGTAGTTTATGGTGTATATGACCTAATAGCTAAAATTGAATCGGAAACAATGGATTCTTTAAAAAAGATTGTAACTGATAACTTAAGAGTATTAGAAAATGTTCGCTCAACAATGACTATGATTTGTGTAGAAAAATAACTAAGATAACAATAATTAGTTAATAAATAACAAAAAAAAAAGAAATTTGTCTCTTTTTTTCCTTTTTTCTTTTTCCCCATCTACTACTTTTTGAAATAATTTTTTTATAGGTTGACATTTTGTTCTTCTTCAAAGTTATAAAGTGAAGCTAAAACGTGAGAAATAACAGAAAAAAGCTCTAATCCATGAGGATAAATTGATAATCGATAATCAACAAATTTAGAGTCAATATTAAGGTGTCCATGGGAAAATCCACCAAAAATGAGCAGAGGATTTGAACAACGAGAAGAAAGAAGATAAGCATATTCACGAGAAGGTAAGACATCTCCCTTTTGAGAAAATTCAACAATAAGGTCATGTTTTTCACGAGCAGAAATTAAGAATTGAGTTAAAGATTGAGGATGAAGAGTGAGTAAAGGCTCATCAGAAAGAGGAGGAACACGGCCTTCCTTGAAAAGTTGAATCATAAGCCCCTTAAAACGATCTAAATTTTTAGGAAGACGAATAGAAGGATGGAATTCTATGATTAGATCATTAATGGTATGAATAAAGACACGAAGACGGCGATCTTGAGAAAGAAGAGAACCAAAACAGGCAAGAAGAGCTAAATGTGGAATATCAGGACGACCACGCTTGGATAAATTAGGTAAATTAGACATAAAACGAGAATGATAATTGGAATCAAGAATAATATCACTAGGTTTTTTCTTTATCTTGCGAAAAAAGTTACGGACGGGTAAATTGGATAAAAGCTCTGAAGGAAAAGTTTCCAGAGAAGAATCAGCAACAAGGATGGTATAAACATGGGGCATAATTTGGCATGCGCAACAAACGTAATTAATTTTTCTGATACGAGGATAAATTGGAAGGAAAAGAAGAAGGGAAAAAAGAAGAAAAAAATAAGCGAAAAAACAACTTTTTAATGGGAAAAAAAAACAGTAATTAGGAATATAAACATGCCAAGTATTGTAAAATATGAAAATGGAATAAGAGTGATAGATACAGAAAGAAAAACTAGTCTAATAGCTGATCCAACAACAATAGCAACAGCAAAAAAGAATACAGCAGCAATAATAACACATGCACATACAGATCACGCAATAGCCTTCCCAAATGAAGGAATAAAAGTATACGCAACAAAAATAGCAAGTGAATTGTTTTCAACATTAACAGGAAAAAAAAGCAAAAATACATTTTTCATGGAATATAATAAAGAAATAAAAATTAAAGAAATGAATATAGAAGCACTGCCAGCAGGACACTTGCTAGGAGCAGCACAAATTCTGTTTAAAACAGAAAAAAAGAACATACTGTATACAGGAGATATAAGCTTTGGAAAAATGAAAACAGTAAAAGAAGCAAAAGAACCAGAAGAAAAAATAGACATACTGATAACAGAAGCAACATACGGAAAACCAGACCTATACTTCGAACCAAGAGAAACAGTAAAAATGAAAATATTCAACTGGATAGTAGAAAAAATAAAAGAAAATAACTTGGCAGTAATAAATGTGGGAAATCTGGGGCCCGCACAAGAAATAATAGCTTATCTAAATGAAATGCTAGAAATAGATATCTATTGCAACAAAAAAACAAGTAGAATAAATGAAGTGTACAAAAAAAACGGAATAAAACTAAAATACAAAGAAATAGAAGAAATAGAAGAAAAAATAGACCCAAAAAATAGCCTGATACTGTTATCAAGAGGAGAAAAAAAAATACCAGAAAAAATAATAAAAGAAAAAATAAAAGTGAAAAGAGCAATAGTAACAGGACAGGCAGCAAGATTTAATTATACAAGTTTCGAAAAAGCTTTTCCGTTCTCGATGCACGCAAATACAAAAGAAATAGAAGAATACGCTAAAAAAATAAAACCAAAGAAAATATATACATTATATGGATTTGAAAGTGAATTGGCAGCTTATCTAAGAAAAAAAATAAATGTGGATGCTAGGCCATTAAAAATAGCAAATGAAAAATTACCAATAGAGGAGTTCTTTTAAAGAATATAAATCTAAGAAAGGAGAAAAAGAGACCCAAAAAGAAAAATTTAAGAAAGAAAGAGAAAGAGTAAAACGAAAAAAAGTCAAGACAGGGGCATTAGCTCAGCTTGGTTTAGAGCATCCGGCTCATAATTTGCGTCCTAGAAACAGTCTAATTCATTAAGAACGCAAAAGAGCGACCGGATGGTCATCGGTTCAAATCCGATATGCCCCACCAGCTCTTTTGATATAGTTTATCGTTTTTCTTCAGTGCAAGAAAAAGGCTATTGGAAAATTTTTTTATTATATTCTTATTTTCCGTTTTTACACTTTTTCTCTTTCTTTGCTTTAACGATAAATCTATAAATTGTTTTCTTTAATTTATTTATTGTCTAATATAGGTGATTGAACTGGATGATAAATTTCAGAAAATAGTTGATGATATCCGAGCTCTTCGTATTCAAGGAGCGACCAATATTGCTATTGAGGGCGTTAAGGCTTTCTCTTCTTTAGCTGAGCGAATAGATTTTTCTTCTCTCCCTGATTATTTTGAACATCTTAAGAAAGCTAGTATTATTTTATCTACTGCTAGAGATACTGAACCTGCTTTACGTAATGGTTTACACTTTATTCTTTACGAGTTAGAGCATCAAGCTAGTTCTGTTTCTGAGGCTAAGGAACTTGTTTCTTCTCTTTCCCAGAAATACGTTGAGATGTTGAAGGATTCTAAAAGGAAAGTTATCTCTTATGGAGCTCACCGGATTCGTGATAATAGTGTTATTATGACTCATTGTCATTCTTCCTTGTCTACTGGTATAATTATTGAGGCTCACCGTCAGGGTAAAAACATTGAGGTTTTTCTTACTGAGACTCGTCCTAAGTGGCAGGGTCGTATTACTGCTAAGGAGATGGTTGATGCTGAGATTCCTACTACTATGGTTGTTGATAGTGCTATGCGTTACGTAATCAACAGACATAATGTTGATATTGTTATTACCGGTGCTGATGCAATTACTAGCCAAGGTACTGTTATTAATAAGATTGGTACTCGTCTTTTAGCTTTGGCTGCTAGGGAAATGGATGTTCCTTTTTATACCGCTATCAACTTGTTGAAGTATGATGCTTCCACTACTATTGGCAAGTTATCTGCGATTGAATTTCGCCCTTCTTCTGAAGTTTGGGAAGATCCTCCTAAAGGTTTGAAAATTCTTAATCCTGCATTTGAGACAGTTTCTCGTGATCTTATTGATGGTGTAATCACTGAAGCTGGTATTTTTGCTCCTTCCTTGGTTTACATGATTATTAAAGAGCGTTATCCCTTTATGCTCTTAAACGAATGAATTTTATGAGCCAACTTTCTTTTCTTTCTTTTTTCTTTCTTTTTCTTCTATTGATTTTTTGCTTGATTTTTTCTCTAATACATTTATAATTTTTTTTAATAACTAGTAAAGAGTTTTTTTAATTTTCATTTTTTCTGATTAATAAATTTGAACAAAACAGACCATTTAAAAGTTCATTTGCTATTTTTATTTTATGAATAACGCATATAAAGATTTAGTAGTTGCTCGCTATTACGTTGAGCATAAAAGCGTGGAAAAAGCCGCAGAAGAAATCTGTGATGAAGAAAGTGTTGGCACTTGGACAGACTTACGTACTACAGAGGGTAAGCCTCACGTTGCTAAACTTAGAGCTGAAGTTTTGGACACTAAAGTTTTTTCTGAGAAGGATGGTTATCAAACTGGTGAAGTATTAATTGGCTTTAAAACTGAGACTTTTGACTTAGAAGCTGGTATTACTAGTATCCTCTCTATGCTTGCCGGAAATCTCTTTGGTCTCGGTGCTTTAAGAAACATACGTTGGTTAGACGTTGAGTTTCCTAGAGTCATTGCTGAAACTTATCCTGGTCCTAAATTTGGTATCGAAGGTGTAAGAAAGATAATAGGGACTGATAAAGGCGAATTTCCTAATCGGCCACATATCGGAACAATAGTCAAACCCAAAATGGGCTTAACCGCTCAAGAGTGGGCTGATGTAGCCTATGAAGCAGCTATAGGTGGTGTTGATTTCATCAAAGATGATGAAAATTTGTCTGATCAGTCCTTCTGCAGGTTAGAAGATCGAGTTGTAAAAGTACTTGAAAAATTAGATCAGGTTAAAGAGGAAACCGGTCGCACTGTTTTACATGCTGTAAATGTTACTGCTAAGCATGATGTTATGTGGAAAAGAATAGAAATGGCTTTAGATAACGGGGCAAAGTGTTTAATGATTGATGTAATATTAACTGGTTTCCAAGAACTTGCTCAAATGGCTGAAGATCCAGCAGTTAATGTTCCCATACATGTTCATAGAACAATGCATGCCGCTTTCACTCGAAACCCACTTCATGGAATTTCTATGCTACCTATTGCAAAAATAGTTCGCATGTCTGGTGGAGACCAATTGCATATTGGCTCATATGGACAAGGTAAGATGGACACTGATAAAGAACTAGAATTACAAATAAAAGATACCCTCACTCATCCAATGTATGAATTTAAGCCCACATTTCCTGTAGCTTCCGGAGGATTACATCCCGGAAAAATACCCAACCTAGTAAAATATGGCGGAAATAATATCATTATTCAAGCAGGTGGAGGTATACACGGTCATCCTGATGGAACAAGGAAAGGGGCAACAGCAATGAAGCAAGCACTAGAAGCAACATTAAAAGGTATCCCATTAGACGAGTATGCAAAAGAGCATGAAGAATTAGCCAAAGCTTTAACGAAATGGGGTAAGTAGTCAATTAATGCAACTTGACTTTTACTAATTTTTTCTTTTTTTTCGTTTTTTTCTTGTTTCTTCTTATTGGCTTGAACCTTTTTTTCTAATTAGTTGATTATTGGAATAAATAAAAAGAAAATTTAAAATTAGTGGCTAATACTTAAAACAGAGGAAAGGAAAATAAACAATCTACTTTACAATACTAATCGAAAAAAGAAATATTTATATTAACAGTATAAACTTGAGGAACGAGAGAATTGGAGTAATGACAATGAGTAAGACACAAAAACCAATGGACCTGTTGAATAACGCTAGAGAAAAAACAGTGTTGATAAGGCTAAGAGGAAATAGACGAATGAGAGGAACACTAAAAGCTTACGACGTGCACCTCAACCTAATACTAGAAAATGCAGAAGAAATAGGAGAGGAAGGACTTATACCTCTAGGAGACATAATACTAAGAGGAGACAATGTGATAATGGTCTCTCCAGTGATATAATAATAAAGTAGAAAAGGGATAAAAATGACTAAAGGAACACCATCATTCGGAAGACATAATAAAGCAGCAACACACATGATCTGCAGAAGATGTGGAAAAAGATCATATCATCGAACAAAAAAAGTTTGTGCATCATGTGGATATGGAAGAACAGCAAAAATAAGAAGTTATGCATGGCATAAACACTAAAAGGTTAGATTTTACTAACCTAAAAAAATTTATAAAAGAAGAAAATCACAATTGCCATAAATTGTGAAAAAACATTGTGGGCTGGTAGTTCAGAGGAAGAACGCTTCCTTGGCATGGAAGAGGCCGGGGGTTCAATTGATTTTTCGTGCGCTGTGTGCGCCGAATCTGAAAATCCCCCCCAGTCCACCATTACTTTTTTAGTAATCAGTTATTGGTTTTGATTTGTTTTCTTTTTTTTACTTTAATTTCCATTATTGGATTTTCTTTTAACCACAAAGTTTTTTTTATATTAGTTCCTTTTTTATACTTATGGGATTAATATATAATAGAAGGTAGAAATTATGTCTGGTGAAAGAACAAGTTATGATGGTGATCTCGCTCGTTTAATGTCTGAAGCTCGTGATCTTTTTAAATCTGCCAATTATTCACAGGCAGCTAATAAGTATCTTAAAGCTGCTGAAGTTCAGCATGAGACCTTAGGATTAGAACAAGCTCGTGATTTATATAATGAGGCTATTCAGAATTTTTTACGTGCTTCTGAGGATTACAAAGAAAAAAAGCAATACCGTACTAGTGCTCAAAACCTCTACCAAATTGCTCTTATTTATAAAAAATTAAATGATAAAGAAAATTGGTCTGCTGCTATGCGGGCTGTCATTGATGACCTTTTAGCTGCAGCTCAAGATTATTTACAATTATGGAACGAGTATGAGCGAGCTATTACTTTGGTTTCTGCTTCTTGTTTTCTGTTATTCTCTTTAGAAGATTTTAGTCTTGCTGAGCAATATTACAATCAATATATTGCTCAAATTCAGAATGATCCAGGTTTTACTGTGGCTCAGCAAGTTCTTTATGCAGCTGGGTATGCTATTAAAGCAGTTAAGGATTTAGACGCAAAGGCTCTTCTTAGTGCTCAACAACTTGTTGGGAGTCATCTAAAACCCCATCTTTCTCAGATGATGGATTCTTCTTTTGTGGATGCTATCGATCGTTCTCTTGACGATGTTGTTCGCATCTTTCGTTCCAAAATCAAACTTCCTAAAATTATCCCCGAGCTTAATTTCTCTCGTGATCTTGTTTTAAATGAACCCAGTACTCTAAAAGTTGTCTTAGAGAATGAAGGTGAAGGAGACGCTTTTAATATTGATTTTCAACTTTATATTCCTGATGAGGTTGAAATTTTAGATGGACAGAAACAATTTATCGTCCCTGAATTATCTTCTGGACAAAAACATGAGCATTCTCTTACTTTTCGTTGTATGTCAGCTACTGGGGAAGTTACTCATGAGGTTAGTGGTAAGGTAACCTTCTATGACCAACTTCAAACCAAGCAAACAATGATGATTGGACCTTATGATCTTATCTTTCGTGAAGTTAGTTTGTCAAAAGAACTGGGAGGAAAATTAGCTGATTTTGAAGCAAGGTGTAATAATTATAAAGAATCGTTGAAGAACTCTTTAATTCTTCCAGACGAAGTGGTTGAAAAAACTATTTCTTTGATTCGTGATATCATACGTGCCGCAGAAGAAGATATAAGTAAAGAGGAGTTTAAAAGTGTTGAATCTAGCATATTGAGTATCTCCAAAGCCTTTAATTTCTTTGATGATATAACCTCACCTGATTTTGTACAAAAGATAAAGGAAGAGCGTGATAGAGAAATCCAAGAGAAAATTGATGCTGCAGTAGAGAAAGTAAAACTTGAACTACAGGAAGAATTTGCAAAAGAGAAGCAAGAGTTGTCTACCCGCCATCAAGAAGAATTAACCAATCTCGAAAATGAGTTACGTCAGAAGTTTGAGGAAGAGAAGGCTACTATTATTGAACAAACTAAAGCTGAAGTTAGTGAAACACATAAACAAGAAATAGAAGAACTTATGAATGAATTAAACAGCCAGCATAAGAAGGAGATCGAAGAGCTCAAGTTGGAAGCTGAAGAAGAAAAAAACCGAGCTTTAGCAGAACTTCGTGCTCAGATGGAAGAAGAGAAAAAGAAAGCGCTTGAAGAACAAGAATCACTTCTTCAAGAAGAGTTTCAGAAACGTCTATCTCAACTTCAAAATAGTTCAAAAAAGAAAGATTAAACCTTTTTATTTTAGCTATTACTTTTTTTGTCTATCGTTAATGTTCTTCTTTCAGGGTCAATTGATATTATATCTCCCGTGGACACTATTTTTGTGATGTCTCTATTTTCTACTTCAAAGAAAGGGATTTCTGCTAAAATTGCTCCTGCAATAACAATTGTTTCAGCGTGATTTGTTACTAAAGCTAGAGGACTAACGTTATTTACCTTTAAACTGTATATTACATAAGATCCTACTGTGGAACCCACACTTTCAGGAAAGACAAATATCTTATCTTTAATTGATTTTCCGTGTAGTTCGCTTTGTATGTCTGCAATTATACCTTTTTTTCCATCTACTCCTCCAAGAAAAGAAATAGGTTTTTTAGAAACAATTGCTTCTCCTCTAACACTACCTGTTACAATTACCTTTACTTCTACTTCTTTCATCTTAGAGTTCTCCTTAAAATATTTTCAAGTGTATCAAGGAAAACATTAGTTTCTTTGTTTTTACTTAAATAAAAAACTGCTTTAGAAGAGTTAGTTATAATATTTCTGTAATTTTGTCTAGTCACAGGAGAGACAACCATACATGTATCAGCATAAACCTTTATACCCTTTTTAGTCAATTCTTTTACTATTGAAACTGTCTCAATATCAGTTAGAACTTTCCTTGAAGTAAAAATCATTATATCTACATCAGATTTTTTTTGTTTGCTCTTAACAACGTTATAAATCATTTTTATTTCTTTTTTTGAAGCGTGGGGGCAACCTATTGCAATCAAATCAATATTATCTTGTTCTTTAAATCTTTCATAGATTGCTTTTTTTTCTTCTTCAGTAAAGTGAATTGTTTCTGTTAAATCCTCTTTTTTAATTTTCTTATATTCTGGTGTGAAGTGTTCTACATGATACATTGCTACGCTTCCTGATGCAGCCATTGCTGCAGATAGACTCTTTGCTTTTTCTATAGACAGTTGTTTTATACCCCTAAAGAAAGGTATTTTTCCTCCTTGATTCTCTCCAAACCAAAACCCTAAAACTGAAAAATCTGCGAAGGACTCTAATGCTGCATCTACTTCTATTAATACCTCTGGTTTACGATTTTCTGGTAAATGTAATCCATATTCTGCAGTAAGCCCTGTTAACGCTGAAGCTAAAGATGAGGGCCCTCCTTCACGATTTGTTCTTGCTCCAAAATAACTATTAGCCATTGAAACAGCAGAACTCTCACTCCAAGCAACATGTTCTCCAAATTTTGGTTCGTGCCCTACTAAATAGGGCGTGCATGTTAAAGTATCTTTTATCCCTAGCTTTCTATACTCTTCAATAATCTGTATTTGCTTTTTAGAAAATAAACTATCAATGCCCATCTCTTTGTATCTGCCCATGTCCATTCCTGCTGGATTTAACCACGAAGGGATCTTAACTTTCAAATTGTCTTTATTTATCATGTCAAAAAAAGAAAATATTGCATCACCTACAGTTAAATAAGAGACTCCTGCAATTTGAGCACTATTTACAGAAATAAGCTTCTCTGCACCATTTACTTCTCCAATCTTAACTATTAGCTGCAGCATTTTAGAAAGAGCTTCCCCTTTTTCTCCTTCTAAAATTCTTTCTTGTTCTTTGGTTAGATACATTACTTCTAACTTTTCTTATTTTTATTTAAACGCTTTCAATTGTCTATTCTTGGTTAATAAACCACTAATTTTTCACATATGTCGTTGAGAGGACATTTATCACATTTAGGACTTTTTTTTGAACATGTCTCTTTTGCATGTTTAACTAATAGTGCATGAAGTTCCTTGTATAATTCTACATCTTCAGGTATATTTTGTGATACTAGTTTTTGTAATTCGTTATAATCAAATTTCTCTTTATTATAAATCCCCAATCTTTTAAAAATTCTGAAAGTATAAGCATCGACTACGAAAAAGGGTTTTTCAAATAAATAGTTTAAAATAGAATCTGCAGTCTCGAAACCAATTCCTTTAACACTTAAAAGCTCTTCCCGCGTAGGTTTAGTTTTTTCTGCAAGTAAATTAATCAAATTACGCAACCGAATGGCCTTCAATCTGTAATAACCTGATGGACGAATCAATTCTTCGAGTTTACTTAATTCGATTGATTGTAAGCATTTAATTGACAAACAATTTGCTTTTCTGAGGTTATTTAACGCTATTTCAACATTATTCCATGATGTTTGTTGAGTAAGTACTGCACCTATAGCTATCTCTATTCCTTCTCCTGGCCACCAGTTTTGCCTTCCATAAAATTCTAATAGTTTTTGATAAGTAAACTGTAGTTTTTCGCTTAAATCCATTGATTGTACAAAATTGGACTAATAAATTAATTTTTGTTTACTTAACTATTTATTCCGAAGTTTTATATTAACATTGGTAAATGTCGTCACGCAAATGACAATCGAAGACATTGATGCTTCAGAATTTGATATTACTTGTCCATCTTGTAAAAGTAACGATGTTGAGGTCTCTCAGAAGATTCTAGATATTCCCCATTTTTCAAAGGTTTGGTTGTATAACATTAAATGCAATAATTGTGGTTACAAACATAATGATATGTTAAACCTTGAATCTAAGGAAGCGACGAGATATATTTATAAAGTAGAAAACGCCAAAGATTATACTTCTAAAATAGTTCGCTCTGCCAATGGGACAGTGAGAATCCCTGAATTAGGCGTTATAATAGAACCAGGACCAAGTTCAACTGGCTTTATCAATAATATAGAAGGTGTACTGCAAGATGTGAAAGAAAAAGTCCTATTTTTACTTAAGAATGCACAAAGCGAAGGTGAACGAGAAAAAATTATCCAATATATTAACCAGTTAAATAGTTATATAGAAAGAAGTTTACCTCTTACATTTATTATTGAAGATCCACTAGGAAATAGTTTAATTGTCCCATATGATGAAGAAAAACTAACTGTTGAAATATTAACCGAGGAAGAAGCATCAAATCTAAAAACCGGGTATTTAATTTTCTCAACAAAAAAAAGTTAAAGATGAGTTGATTTTTTGAAGCAGATAGTTGACTTTCATATCCATAGTCCTTTCTCGCGTGGTGTATCAAAAAACATGCAGATTTCTATTTTAGCTGCAGAAGCAAGAAAAAAAGGACTTGATATAATCGGAACCGGAGATGTTTTCCACAAACAATGGAATAAATACCTCCAAGAAAATTTGTCTTATGAAGTTGATGGATTATACAGCCCTTCAAAGAAAGAATATAATACATTGTTTATTGCTACAGGAGAAGTTGAGGATAACGAACATATTCATCATTTAGTTATAGTTCCTAGTTTAAAAACTGGTATCGAGATAGCAATAGAGTTTGAAAAAAGGAACAAAATAAAGCTATCTCGCTATGGTGGGAGACCTAGAGTGGACATGGATGCTTCTCAACTTGTAGATTTGGTAAAAGAGTATAACTGTTTAATTGGTCCTGCACATATATTTACTCCTTTTACTTCAATTTTTAGAGAAAATAAATATTCATCACTAAAAGACTGTTTTAAAGAATCAACTGTTAAGGTTGACTTTGTAGAGCTCGGCCTTTCTGCAAATTCTGCGATGGCCGATAAAATAAAAGAACTTTGGGGGTATACTTTTTTAAGCAATTCAGATAGCCATTCTCCTAAATCATCGAAAATAGGACGAGAAGCAAATGTGATAGAGGTTGATGATGTATCTTTCAGTTCAATCCAAAAGTCATTAGAAAAAGGAAAGGAGTCCAAGATTATTTTGAATGTTGGATTAGATCCTCGTTTGGGCAAATATCATTTGTCTTTTTGCTATAAATGTAGAAGAAGGATAGTATATATTCATAATCCTTCAAAAATTTATGATGAAAAGTTCATTTATTTTGAAAAAGAAAATGAGAAACAATTCATGATTTCAATATCAGCTAGAAAACTACGTTGTCCTGCATGTAATGGTTTACTTAAATTAGGCGTAAATGACAGGGTAGAGTTATTAGCAACTACAAATAAAAAGAACACAAAACGTCCTCCTTATTTTGATAGTGTGCCTCTCGTGTCACTTATTTCTAAAGGACTTAAAATAAAGAACCCTGATTCAAAAACGGTGATAAAAGAGTATAACCGTTTAATAGCTACATTTGAAAATGAATACAATATTTTACTTAATGCATCAATAGAAGAAATTAGAAAAGAGAATGATTATATTGGTAAAAAAATAGAGTTGATGAGAGAAAATAAATTGGAAATCATTCCTGGTGGAGGGGGAAACTATGGGGAATTGGTTTAATTTATATCGCGAATAAACGCTATGATTTCTTTAAACGCTAATTCTCTATTTTCATCCACTGTAAGAATATGATCTCCTTGTGGTATTTTTACAAGTTTCTTTTTACATTGTAGTTTCTTGTATATTTTTTCAGCGTTTTTAGGGTTAACTGTCTGATCTGATTGACTTTGGGTTAAAAGAACAGGATTATTAATTCTCTTAATGCTTTTGTGTAATTTTCTATGGAATTTTAAAATTTGATAAGCTCCGTAAGTAGAATCATATGAATATGAAAAAAGATTGTGTTCAATATACCATTTAATACGTTGTTCACTCCTTGGAATATGTTTCTTGAATATAGCTAATAATGGAGTAATAATTTTGTGTAAAGGTTTGAATTCATAAAAGGCATTTATGGTAAAGATCCCGTCAACATGGAATAAGCTTCCAAAGTATAAAGAAAGAGCTCCGCCTAATGATACCCCCCCAATAATTACTTTGTCATATTTTTTTGAATATTTGTCATAAGCATCTTTGATATCATTGATCCAATCTGTCCATTTTATTTTATCTAAATCTTTGGAGGAAGATCCATGACCTGATAGTAAAATACCGTAGCAATCATATCCTTCTCTAACTAAAAATTCAGCTAAAGGACGTGTTTCTGTACACGACGCACCAAAACCATGTACTAGTAAAATCAAAGTATTTGTTTCTTTTTTTTCGGCTTTTAAGAAAAATGGTTGCGCCAACTCTTTTAATTTATCCTGATTCATTTTATTCATAATTTTGACCCTGAAACATTATTTTTTTGATTTCAAATTCAGAAATCACAAAATTTCAACACATATAAATATTATTCTACTAATATATATAATAGAACTTTTTAGGGTAGAATCTAAATGACAAAAGAAAAAGAAATTTTAGAACAGGATGAGAAAAAGAAAAAGTGGAGTTTTCTAGGTTGGGGGTTGCTGTTTCTTCTAATTTGGACAATAGCTCTTATGTTTATTCTCGAGGTAGCTCTGCATCCTGCAGATAGTATTATAGCGACAATTGTTGCTTATGCTCTAGGATTACTAGGCCTAGGTGTTTTCGCAGGGTTGACTCGAAGTAAATGGAAAGTTTTGGTAACCTTTCCCTTAGCAATACTAATTATCTTTGGTGCAGGTTACCTGCTACACTTAGTTAACGCTCCTATATATAATCCATTAGCTCCCGTTTCAGAAAGAGTTTTTGTGATTGTAGATGAACTAGATAGTATTGCTAATACTTCTATAGCTGACAATATTCCCGCAGATCTATTGAATAATATGGAATCTATCAAACAATATGCTGATTTTGCATTTGTAGTTGATTTAATTATTAGTTTACCGATATTTATCCTTGGTACGTTATCTGTGACGTGGATAGTTCAGATATTTACTCAGAAACCTAAATGGTGGGTGATTTTCTCTGCGTTTTTTGCTTTAATATTTTTCATGATAGGAATGATTATGACTCCCTTTGTTCACTTAGTTATTGCGGGCGTTGTTGACCTAGGAACTAATATGAGCATCGGAGCTTTATATATGGTAAATGGACTTTCATACCTACAAGATTTACAGAATGCAGATCAAGCAGATATTAATGAAGCAGTAGCTAATCTGAATTTAGCTTCAGAATGGTTTCAAAAAGGAGGAGAAGATATAAAGGTATTCCTAGGCGCGCTTTCTATGTCACCTTATTTAGGAGATGCAGCCGATGACTTTAATCACCTGTTCCAAGCAGCATTCATACTCTTAGGTGGAGCAGGAACGTTTGTTAATGGGTCATATCAACTATTCAAAGGATTTGATCTGATTTCAAAAGCTCTGAATACAAGCTCTGGGTCATTAACTATGCAAGATGATCAAGTTAAACAAGCAATAGACGACGATTTGTTTAATCAAGGTATTGACTTTATTAATGAAGGTCTTGAACTATTTGATAATAGTAGCTATGTTTTTGATGATGCTTTAACTGAAATAAAACAAGTTGATTGGCAAGAAATAAAAACTGAACTTCACGAATTGCCGATAGAAGGGACTGAAGAAATAGATTCAACTTTGGACCAGATGGAAGGTTATCTCAGCATCTTTGAAAATGCAACAGGATTGATTGATGTACTAATATCAAAACCAACATTTGCTAATGGTAGTCAAAGTAATTATGCAACATTAATTCATTTCTTCTTAGGGGCTTATAATATAATGAAAGCTCAAGAAATTATAGGTGATGAAACTAACTTTGCAGGAACAGAAGTTTACTTTAACAGGGCTGGTGAACACTTTAATGTTACATATAATGCATTACAAACAAGAACTGTTGCTCAGTTAATACATTCAGACACCCCAATATTAAATGGGACTGTTGCTTTCATTGTTGATATGACCGGATTGGCCGCTGATTTAAGTTTCTTCGGTGGAGATATGGGGCCAACACTTGTTGGATTAAATAGCACACTTTCAGTTTTGTCTAATGGATATGAAAATGTAACTGATTATGACTCAATTAGAGCAGATATTTCTGATAGTATAACAGAATTAGATAACCTAAAGGATACTGCTCATTCGATAGATAATAGGATTTTAGGAATTCAAGAAAACGCAACAGCAAACATTTATGGAGAGTTCAGTGAAACAGCAAGTGATTTTGCATCTAATTTCCAGAAATTTAATATTACTTTGAACCTCGAAAATGCTTATTATATTGCCCAATCATTCTATTATCTATTTGGTGCTATGAAAGATCTTAAGGACATTAAAGGATATATTGAAACTGGACAAACTGCTTTTGATAATTCAGATTATTTGACCGCCTATAATAACTTCTTAGCCGCTAATACATCATTAGATTCATGCATCGATCAGATGTGGAATGCAAGTTACTACTTTAACCAAACTATAGGCAATGGAATGGGACAGTTAAGTAGTTCTGGTGATGCAATTGCACTAATTTACTTCTCTCTAGTATCTATACAAACTGACATAAACGTTATAACTGGAATCGCAGGGGGTGGTAGCCCAACTGAAAGCGAAATTACTGAAGTAAATAATCGCTTAGACCACATTAACACAGTATTAGTGAATGTAAACAATGAACTAGCACAAGTAAAAGGACAATAATTTTTCTTTTTTTTTACACTATAATCAAAAAATAATTCTCCTTTTTTTATTCTTCTAAACTTTTTGTATTGCCTAGTGGGGAAATTTTTTAATAACGAATAAATCAATCATAGTATAGTATATCTTTTAGGTGTTAGTATGGAACATGTTTATCTCATTTATGACCACTCTGTAAGAGAATTTAAAGAACCTGCAGATCAAAAAAAGTTCAAATCAATAACTCAAGGCTCTCCCGATGAAATAAGTACAAGTTTAGATAGTGTGGGCGTTGATGGTTTGTTAATATTTAACAGAGAAAGAAATGAATGGAACTTAATATTCGCAAAAAGCTTAGGATTGGTTGCTCAAAGAACGGCAAGAAGGCAAGCAGATACAATAAGCAGATCAGGATTTTTGTTATCTTCAGGAGAACGGGTGGGGATACGTAGTAGATTACAGCAATTAACAGAAGATAATATAGGGGATTTACATAAAACTGTGCAGCAAAAATATATTGTTTCTGATTTAGTTGGTCATGTGGGAGATTCAAGAAGTGAACGTTTTCCAGCTAAAGTCTATGCAACAAAAGAATTAGAAGAAAAAAGAAATGAGGTTGAGAAAGAGCCAAAACAAACTACAAAAGAAAATATATAAGACGGATAATGTAGAGTAAACACATTGATTACAACCTTTATTTTTTTGCTTTAAGGCTCCTATCCTATAGCTAAATTCAGTAAAATTAAGAAACCACAGTAATTTCTTCATTGTAAGACTGTTTTAGCATTGAAACTTTTTATTGGTTTTTCTTTTAATAGATGCCTGTAATAGCATCTGTCCCTTAAGATTTATATATAGTTTAAAAAATAAGATAATCTGTTGAGACACATTTATTAACTAGAACGAACTTACATTTTTTGGTGTTTAAATGTATCAAACACAAGTAAATCCTTTTGAATTATCAAAAAGAAAGATATCTGAAAGTTCAGGAAAAATAGCTAAATTGCTTATAGCTGTTGTTGCGCTATTGTTTGTACTAATAATCCTTGTGATGATAATGCTAGCTATAGCAGGAGGAAGTTCTGTTGTTATTGACCCAAGTAATCCTTATGCGGCAGTTGGTGCAATGTTTAGTTCCTTTATTGTTCTAGGTATCTTTATTCTTTTAATTGCTTTAGCCTTTATTGTCATTCAAATAATGGTGCTAGTACAATATTACAAACTTGGACAAGGCTTTTCAGAAGTTGCTAATATGGACCCCTCCCTGCCAAATGCGAAAAATATTAGTTTTGGAATCTATGGCTACATCATGGGTTATGTTTTAGGCCTTATTATTCCTGGAACCTTTGGAAAAATAATGGCACTTTTAGGTACTTTCTCATTAGCTGCAGGTTTCTACTTCATTTATGAAACGTTTGAAGATTTTAGAAAACAAGGTAGATTTGGTAAACCCGCATCTAAAAAATTGTTTATTGCTGTGGCTTTTACACTAATAGGCAATATAATGAACTTTGTTAACAGCATTGCTATGATCGGTGTTGGCGGTTTCTTTGGTTTAATTGGTTTTATTCTTTTGATAATTGGATTAAAAGATCTAGAGCGAGATATTCTGTTGGTTACACCAACGGAAACAGTTCCTACACAACCACCCACACAAACCCCCTATCAAGCTCCAACTTCTGTACCCACTTCTCCAGCTCCTGAACAATCTAATCAATCACCACAGACGCAAGACGCAACCCAAGTAAAGTTTTGTCCCAACTGTGGAACAAAAAATGAATTACAAGATAAGTTTTGCATATCTTGTGGAACAAAACTAGATTAAGTTCCCATCTTTTATTTCTTTTTTTAAAAATAGTTGCTTTTTTAACTTCATTGATTGCTCGATAGTGATAGTGCTGATAGTGATAGTGATAGTGATAGCACTTTTTAAACCAAAATCGAAATGTTTTGAGAAAAAAGTTATTTAAATTAATTTAAGGTTAGTCCTAAAAAAACATACTGACAGCTTTTTCGATTATCAACCAAGGATAGAATTTTCTAAATGGGGTGTTTTCTTTTTTTATGGTTTTTTATTCTGTATTGCTTTCGCCCATGGCCGCACTTAAAATTTCTACTTCCTGAGCTACGGACTTGATTTTAGAAGCGATAACTCTCTTCTTTTCTATTTCTTCTTGATCTTTAAGCTCTGGGAGATACTTTCCTATAGCCGCAGTTGTTCGTATTCTTACACTATAAGGAAAAATGGTTTTATTACGACTTTTAAGTTCAGCAAGGATGCCCACGGTCCAACGTTCATTCTCTTCATCTTTGTGAATGTGAAATTTTGTTACATCAACATCACACAGGTTAAGAATTGATGAAAGAAAAGTTTCTATATCCTCATTATTAAATTGACTAATATCTAAAATCTCTCCTTTTTCAAATTCTTCTTCATGAAAATTGTATATCTGTTTTTTATCATGTATCTGTGAAAAGCGTTTATCTCTCTCGGTTCTTTTTTTAGCTGGTTGCTTTTTTCCTGTTTCATACTTATTTCTGTTACGAGCGACCCAAACACTAACAGCTTTTCCTGAACCAAGACCTATAATGGGAGCGATTTCTGAGTATGTATATCCTTGTTTTTTTAGCTCTTCTATCTTATTCCATCGCTCTTGACCTTGTAACATTATTTTTCATCTTTTTTGGTTTTTTTATTTAGACTACCATTCAATTACTATCATTTTTTGATAGTGCTATCACTTTCATATAACATTTTACTTGCAACTATAAAAATTTTTACTAGTTAATAAAATCCTTGCGCATAGTATTAGGCTTTTTGTCGGAATATTTTATATATGTCTAGCTAAAGCTACCTAGGCTGCTTCTAAGTTTACATATACTATGACTGTTTGATATTATCCCTTAAATTCAAGATTTGAATGTTAGTTAAAATGAAATTCTAAATCTTAGTTAATAACGTTGTATTATAAATAGACAAAATAAGCAAAAATAGACCTTTATAATCTATATTTTAACCAATTAATCTAAATTCGTTTTGTTATACGTTTAATTATATTATTCCAAGTTTTCTATAACGCCTATTTCTCGATGAAAGTTAAATATTAAACGTAAAAGGACTTTTATTATTAGGCTTTTAATGTAGACTTTTTACTTTTTTGAAAGGAGAAATAATTAAAAAGATGTTACAAACCTATTCTCTATTAGGAGGTAATTTACATACAGGTAAGTTTGGCTATCTTATCTGGTGGTGATTCGAAGCGTTATAAGCAGAAAGGTAAACTTATAGATAAAGCATTAATGGAAGTAAATACCAAGCCTCTGCTTTTTAAAATAGTTGAAGATGGTCTTAATAATTACGACAATGTTATTGTATCCCTGAACAACAATAAAAGGAAAAAAAAGTATGAAAGTGTATTAAAACCCCTACTGAAAAGCGATAATGTTGAGTTTGTTGAAGATGATAAAGAAATTAATTTTATTGGAGTAGGAAAGGGAATTGCTTCTGTACTATTGAAATTATTGCCAAAAACTTCAATCCAATTCATTCCTTGTGATCGCCCTTACCTTGATGTGAAATTACTAAGACAGTTAGAGACAGTAAAAGAGGGAGTAACAATACTTATTTATCAAAGTGGATTGATTGAGCCACTGCTTGCTCTATATGCTGAAAACTATGCATTTCCTCCACTCTTTGTTTTTTCTTTTGATCTAAGCAGAGCTGACGTGTTTATCCGCTTAGCTCCTCGAATCAGGCTTTATAATGCAACAGAAATAATTGAGATGAATGATCTCAGATCTAGTTTTTTCTTAAATGTAAACACTCCAAGGTTAACAGCTTCAGACCTCTCTTTAGAAAAAGAGAAATATTTCTTACCAAAATCTAAAATTGTGGAAAGAAAAAATCTTGAACCTCTTGATAGTATCGATTTAGATGGTGATCCTACAGAGAGAATTCACCATTTGATTGAAAGAGAACACTTTTTTTTAGCATTCTTAGTAACAAAATACCTATTTCGAAGTCAAGTTTTTGACTTTGACCTCTTTTCTTACTATGTCAACTTAACACTAAAGTCAGAGTACGAATATTGGATGGAGAAAAATATACCTTTCTTAGGATTACATGCGCTGCAAGATTTATCACATACTTTTCAGAATAATGTGTCTAATGAAATTGACAATGAAATAAAGACTCTAAAAGAAAAAATAGGTATAAAAAAGAAATAAAGACTCTAAAAGAAAAAATAGGTATAAAAAAGAAATAAAGATTATTCTTTTGTCACTTTTACCGCACAGACTTTAAGTTCTGGTATTTTTGCAAGAGGATCAAGTGCATCATTTGTTAAGAGGTTAGCAGCTGATTCTTTAAAGTGGAAAGTCATAAAAACAACTCCTTCTTTAATTTTGTCAGTGACTTTTACTTCTGTTAGTAGTTTACCTCTCCTTGATTCAATGATTACTTTGTCACCCGTTTTTATTCCTAATCTTTTTGCATCTTTGACGTTTATTTCACTTCTTTCAATTGGTTTACGTTGGTGTATTCCTTCTACCCTACGTGTCATTTCTCCCGTATGGAAATGGAATAAATTGCGACCCGTAGTTAGAATTAGGGGATATTCATCATCAGGAAGCTCATCTGGATCCAAGTAATCAATGGCATGGAATTTTCCTTTCCCTCTAGAGAATTTATCCTTATGTAAAATTGGAGTACCAGGATGGTCATCAGATGGACATGGCCACTGTAAACCTCCATTTTCTACTCTCTTATAACTTATTCCTCCATAGATTGGGGTCACCTGAGCTATTTCATCCATTATTTCACTGGGAGAGTTATAGTGTTTTTCAATTCCAAAACGATTAAGCATAATCTCTAAGATTTTCCAATCAGGTAATCTGCTTCCATCTGTTTCTATAGCTTTTCTAACTCTCTGTACCCTTCTTTCAGTATTGGTGTAAGTACCATCTTTTTCTGCAAATGATTGTCCAGGGAGAATAACATCTGCATATTTTGCAGTTTCAGTAATAAATAAATCTTGAACAACTAAGAACTCCACCTTCTCAAGAGCTTCTCTAACATGGTTAATATTTGGGTCGCTAATAACAGGATTTTCACCCATGATGTAGATCCCTCTAATGTTTCCTTTATGGGCTTCGTTCATTATTTCAACAACAGTCAACCCCGCTTTGTCATCAAGTTTATCTACTCCCCAGAACTCTTTGAATTTCTTGATGTTTTTTTCATCAGTTACTTTTTGATAACCTGGGAAAACATCAGGTAAACCACCTAGATCACAAGCTCCTTGAACATTGTTTTGACCACGTAGTGGATTAACTCCAGTACCTGGTTTTCCAACATTTCCAGTTAACATAGCCAAATTAGCTAAACTTAGAACATTATCTGTCCCAGTAGTATGTTGAGTAATACCCATGGCATAAACTATAGCAGCAGTTTTTGCAGTAGCGTAAAGTGAAGCAGCTTTTTTCACATCTTCCTCATCAACATTCGCAATCTTACACAGTGAAGAAAAGTCTATCTTACTTATCTTTTCTTTCAATTTCTCAAAGTCTTCTGTCCTATTCTCAATAAACTCTTTATCATATAATTCTTCGTCAATAATGTACTTAATCATAGCATTAATGAGGGCAACATCGCTACCTGGTCTCTGAGACATATAAATTTCAGCATAATCTGCTAATTCAATTCTACGAGGATCTGCAACAATCAATTTTGTTTTGCCTTTTCTAACAGCTTGCTTAATTTTTATTCCTATTACGGGATGCGCCTCTGTTGTATTGCTCCCAATAATAAATATAACTTCAGCATTATTAGTTAAATCTGAGACACTGTTTGTCATTGCTCCTGAACCAAAAGCTTTGACAAGTCCTGTGACTGTTGAGGCATGACAAAGTCGAGCACAGTGGTCAACGTTATTCGTTCCAATAGCTGCACGGGAAAGTTTTTGCATCAGATAATTCTCTTCATTTGTACATTTAGCAGAAGTAAGGAAAGCAAGAGAATCAGGGCCCGTTTCACTGATAATTTCCTTAAATCGTTTTTCAATAAGATCGAAAGCTTCTTCCCAGCTTACCTCTACGAAATTTCCATTTTTCTTGATTAGTGGAGTATTCACTCTATCATGATGATGGACATATTCCCACCCATATCTCCCTTTTACACAAAGTGACAATCCATTAATACTATCTCTATGTGATTGGACATCTACGATTCTATTTTGTTTTGGATCAACCAATAGTTCTAGTTGACAACCAACTCCACAGTAGGTACATGTTGTTACTGTTTTCTTTAATTCATAAGACCGACTTTTTGTAGTTTTGATAGATTTGCTAACTAATGCTCCAACTGGACAGACTTCTACACAGTTCCCACAAGCAACACAACCTGCTTCTTCAAAACTTCTACCAAAACCAGCACTAGGATAGATGTCAAAACCTCTGTCTTGCATGGAAAGAACATTACATACTTGTATCTCATCTGTAACACGAACACAAAGCTGACAACGGATACAGGCGGAATAATTGAGTACAAAAAATTCATTCACTTCTACTAGGTCTGTAGTTGGTTTTTTACCCTCTAGTTTACTTAAGCGGCTCTTTGGAACATACTGATAGGCTAGTTTTTGTAGAGTGCAAACACCATTTTTATTACACACTATACAGTTTAATGGGTGAGAACGAAGAAGTAATTCAATATTAGTTTGACGAGCACGATGAATTCGTTCATTATAGGTGGTAACCACCGCATTAGGACGAACAGGTGTAACACAAGCGGCAACTAAATTAGGAGCTCCTTCAACTTCAATAACACAAATACGACAAGCACCAGACGGTTTTAATTCTTCCATATGACACAAAGTAGGGATCTCTATTCCAGCACGAGTGATAGCTGAAAGATATGTGTCATCCTTTTTACATAAGATTTTTTGACCATCAACAATAATAGAAATTTTTTCTTCTGACATTTTAATTCACCTTCTCAATTGCTTTCTTTGGACAACGCTCAAAACATGCATTGCAAGAGATACATAGACGATTCTCAATGAAAAAACCCGTCTCCTTAGAACCAAAAACAGCATCAACTGGGCAAACATTTTGGCACACACCACATTTAATGCAAAGGTCATCATTAATAACATAATTGAATAATCCTGGACAAACCTTTGCTCGACATACTTTTTGTTCAATGTGCTCAATATATTCTTCTCTGAAGTATTTAAGAGTAGACAAAATAGGATTAGGAGCCGTTTGACCTAAGCCACAGAGAGCAGTATCTTTGATAACAAATGATAATTGCTCTAAATCAGTAAGAATGTCTAGTGTAGCATCACCAGATGTGATTTTCTCAAGCATTTCTAATGCGCGAACTGTTCCTTCTCGACAAGGAGTGCATTTTCCACAAGATTCAGATGCGATAAATGTCATAAAATAACGAGCTAAATCAACCATACAAGTGGACTCACTACAGACAATCATGCCTCCGGACCCCATAATAGAACCAAGTTTCTTAAGAGAAGCAAAGTCAACTGGTGTATCAATTAGCGAAAAAGGAATACAACCACCAGAAGGACCCCCTGTCTGAACTGCTTTAAACTGTTTATCCCCTTTGACACCGCCACCGATATCGAAAATGATTTCACGAAGAGTTGTACCCATAGGAACTTCAACTAAACCAGAATTTTTAACATCCCCAGTAAGAGCAAAAACAGCTGTACCTTTAGTGTCCTCTGTTCCAATGCTACTAAACCATTTAGCGCCATTAAGAAGAATAACAGGAACTGTGACAAGAGTCTTGACATTGTTGATAATTGTTGGTTTTTCCCATAATCCGGAAACAGCAGGATAAGGAGGACGGGGGCGAGGTTCACCACGTAATCCCATTATAGAATTTATTAAAGCTGTTTCTTCTCCACAAACAAAAGCACCAGCTCCTTTTCTGATTTCAATAGAAAAATGAAAATCAGTACCAAAGATGTTATCTCCAAGAAAATGGTTTTCGTAAGCTTGTTTTAGTGCAATCTCTAAACGCTTAATAGCAAGTGGATATTCAGCTCGGATGTAAATAAATCCCTTATTTGCTCCAATGGCATACGCAGCAATAGTCAATCCTTCAATTACACTATGAGGGTCTCCTTCAATCAAAGATCTGTCCATGAAAGCTCCAGGGTCGCCTTCATCAGCATTGCAGACAACATATTTTTCAGTTTTTTCAATACTATCCTCGGTCGTTTTTGAAAGTTCTGCATTATATGCAAATTCCCATTTCACGCCAGTGGGAAAACCAGCACCACCACGACCACGAAGGCCAGAAGATTTGATTTCATCAATAACCTCTTTGGGAGAAAGAGTAGTTAGAGTTTTGTAAAGGGCTTGGTAGCCACCTCTAGCAAGGTAATCGTTGATGTTTTCAGGGTCAATTATCCCAACATTTCTTAACGTTATTCTCTTTTGTTTCTTTAACATTGGCAAGGATTTGAAAGTTGGTAGTCCAGAGTAAATCTGTGGAATATTATATTTCCATGACTCTTGGTATTGAATAATATTTTCTTGTTCATCAAACATGCAGAAAACTTTTTCTTTTTTGAGATCTCCTCCAAAGTGTTTATCTATTATTTCTTTTACTTCTTCAGGCTTAACATTTTTATAAGAAACTCTGGGTGAGTTAGCTAGTTCAATATCCATTAAAGGCTCATAAGAACAACAACCTATACATCCTGTTTTTTCTATAATGACATCGTCTATTTTTAACTCATGAAGCACTTGTTGCACTTCTTTCAGAACTTCTTCTGCACCTGCAGCAATACCACAAGTCCCATAGCCTATAATAATCCTATTTTTATTATGCTTCTCCTTGCTATGTAAAATCGCTTCTTCAGTTATATAATGAAAATGATTGGATTTATTCATTTTTTTCGCCCTCCTCTAATCCCGAAAGTAGCTTATCTATTGTTTTTACTGTATTTCTGCCGTAAACTTTTCCGTTGATAACAATAGTTGGAGCTAAAGCACATGAACCAATACAAGCTACAGTCTCAAGAGAATATTTTCCATCAGGAGAATGCTCTCCTGCTTTTAGATTTAACTTTGATTCAATGTAATCAAGATTGCGTTTTGCTCCTGAAACATGACATGCTGTGCCTTGACAAACTGTTATGTTATATTTGGCAGGAGGTTTAAGTTTAAATAAGGCATAAAAAGATATTACACCCCACATTTTACTTAAAGGGACTTCAATTTTTTGTGAAATGTCCTCTAAGACTTCACGTGGCAGATAACCATATTTATCTTGAGCATCGGACAAAATCTGAATTAGAGCGCTAGAATCAAAATTATAACGCGCTAGGATGGAATCAATATTAAAATCTGCATTCATAAAGAAAAAAAAATGATTGTACCTATTAAATTTTATGTGACTGTGTGCAAAAAAATACTAAGTGAAAAACACTATGAATTAAAAAATAAGAAAAAACAAAGAAGTGTGAAGTAATATGTTGCTCAAAAACAACTATTATACTTCTAAATACTCCTTACCCAATCTATCCATGAATTCTCTAATCTTCTTCCTGTGTTCAGATCTTGTTCCCTTCTTGTCTACCATGGCAGCAAAAGGGTTCTCAATAGTCTTTTTAAAAGCTTGCTTGACTATCTCGTAATTGATATGATCTAAAACATATTTGGGAGCTATGTGACCAATCAGAATGCTTTCTTCACTATACAACTTTTTTTCAAAACGGTAAGCATAATGATTTCCACCAAAACCAACATAAACGGATTCTCCATTTTCTCGGTTTTTTGCCTTTAAATATTCCTCTGCAGTCTTGATTATAGCTTTTGCAACTCCCTCAGCTCCTCGCTTATCTGTCCAATATTTTTCACTACTTCCTAATTCCATGAAACATAAGGGAGTACTCATATTAGTAGGACCATGGTGAGTGACTTCTATCCCAACTCTGTATTCTTCAAGTTTTAAATCGTCTTTGAAAAATCTCAAGTTCTTTAAACCGATCTTGATGGCTAAAGCAGAAGAATAAGCAAGCTCGTTACTATTACCCCCCAATCTAGCTTCGCCCCAATTACCAGGAGTGTGAATAAGTAAAGCAGGAAAACCAGATTCAGCACTATGTCTACTAGCAAAAATAAACAAATCGGTATCAATTATATCTTCTAAATTAGAAATATTCACACCGTCGTTATCAACATGAATAGCTTTAACATCATTAGGAAACTTAGTATAAGCATAAATCTCTTGGTCATAATCTAATTTCTTGAAAAGAGAAGATTCTTCAATTATATCCCACATTGCTGATGCAGCTTGATCTCTTTTAGGAAAAACAATAACTACTTTGGACTTAATCAAAGTTACTCATCCTTTTTTAGACTTTTCAAAAATTTATTTTTTATTAAGTTAGTTATTAAGACAAATCTGTCGTACTTCGTAAACAATAACAAGAAGGAACGGAACTTAAAAAAATAAGGCTGGTGGGGTAGACAGGATTTGAACCTGTGACATCCTCCACGTCAAGGAGGTATCATAGCCGGGCTAGATCACTACCCCAATATTATTAAGGTCTACTGCTTTTTTTTTTCCTCTGTTTAAATATTTTTTGTTGAGTTATTTTTCTTCAACTGTATCTCATTTAAGTAAGTTTGATTATTAAAATTATTAATGAGTTCTTAGGCTGTTTTTAGAAAAAATAATTACTAAAGTTTTTTCTTATAGACTCTGACTTCTAGGGAAAAAATACTATCCTGTCATTTGTTATTCTTATAACCTTGCTTTTACATCAAAAAAGTTCAAACTTCAAAAATGGAATAAAAAAGTGAATAGTTTGGATTTTATACTACACATTTTCTTTGTGTAAGGTATATTGAAGTTTGAGTTAATTCTTCACGTCTTGTTCTTTTTTGTACTGGTCTTGATTTCCAGTATTTTTCTGTTCTTCCTGTTTTTCTTTCTGCCATTTTTATCACTGTATACATAATGTCCCCTTATTTATTAAGCACTTTTAAAATCAACAGTTGTAACGCTTCTAATTGTTGGTTTTATCCTCTTTTCTTTTAATTAAGCTTCAAAAGAGAATCATTTATCTGATAAACCAAAAGGTTAAAGAGGAAATATAGAAGTGAACCACTTTTTATTACTTTTAGTGGCCATTAATTAACTGTTTTACTAACGTTTGTTTGACTTTTCATCTCTTTTACTTCTCTTTTTTCAGTCGATCTACTTTCTTCTAGTTTACGTGAAAAAAAATTACTTAGTTCTACTTTTAGTTGTGGGCTGAGCCTTGTTAATTTTTCTACTATTCCGTAAACCTTTGGGTAATATAATTCTTTTTTCTTATTTAACATTAATTTTACTATTTTTTTTGCTAGATCTTCTTTTCTGTATGTTTTGAACGTTTTTGTGTTTATATTTGCTTTTTCACAGAATGGTGTATCATGTAGTGCTGGATAAACTGTGCTTATTTTTATTCCGCTTTTTTTTAACTCGTTTCTTATACTTTCGCTTAATATTTTAACTGCACCCTTTGTTATACAGTAAGTTGTGAACCTGTAGGTTGGTACTGCTGCTATTGCTGAAGACATGTTTATAATCTGCCCTTCTCCTTGTTTTTTCATTATGTTTGCCACTTTTTTTGTTAATTTTATTAGTCCTATTACGTTTGTTTCTATCATTTCTTCTATATCTTCATCACTCTGCTCTAGGAAGTCTATATTTTTTCCATATCCTGCATTGTTTAGCAGTACATCTATCTTTCCGTATTTTTTTAACGTTTCATCTACAAGTTTTCTAATGTCTTCGTTGTTCTTTATATCTCCTACTATCTTTAATGTGCTGATGTTGTTTCTTTTTAGTTCTTCTTCTACTTTACTTAGCTTTTCTTCTCTCCTTGCAAAAATTACTACTTTTGCGTTGTACTTTATTAGTTCTTTTGCTACTTGTTTTCCTATCCCTGAAGATGCTCCTGTTATTATTACTACTTTTTCTCTCAATTTTTCTGAATTTTTCTTCTTCAATTTTTTCATCGAGTTGTTTACCCTATTATCTTATTTAAACAGCAAAAAAGTTCTTTCTTGATTTTCTTACTCTCTGCTTCTTTTTCTTCTTTTTGTACTTTTTTTAATTATCATTTTCTTTTGTTTAGTTTTTTGTCTGAACTTATCATCTAATTTCTTTAGAAAAAACTTATAAAAATATCAACAATTGGTGAGTTAAAGAAAAGAATATTATTCTTTAAGATAAAATTAAATTAGTCAGAGTTGATCGACTTGAAAGCAATTGCAATCGGATTGAAAGTATTAGGTTTTATCTTAATATTTACCACGGCCTTTGTGCCTATCTACAAGATTTATTATGATGCTACTCCACTGAGTGAGCATGACAAGTATACACAAGATTCACTTTTAATTAGTATATTTGGTTCGAGAGTTGAATATAATACTATAGGATATGATTACAATAACAATATCACGAAGGTGTATACGGAGTTACAAATTCCTAGTAATATAGTCCTACTGTCTGCAGCGCTATGGTTTTTGTTATTCTTTAGTGTTCTCGCTGCTGCTTTAGGTCAAGTATTTCAGTCAGGAGGAGTGAAAAAGAGAGGTAATATGGCAGACATAATGGCTGCATTATTCCTGTTAGTCTCTTTGATTGTTCTCATAATTGCTATTAATCGGACTTTGAACTTCACTGCGAGTGAATACAAAGCGGTATTGTCTGGACAGACTGCTACTCCTTCATCTGCAGTAACTTTCAATCCCAATGATAGTAATCCTTCTTATTTCTTAATTAGCTTACGTGGAAAAATGACCTTCATGTTTTATATTTATATTATTGGTGTTCTTCTCACTCTAACAGGTTTATTCTTACCTGTTGATTGGACAAAACCAAGTGAGGGAACATTCAGTAAAAAATTCGCTAGTTCTAAACCCATTTCCTTTATTAAACAAATAGCTACAATGAGGTTGACCATCTATATTCTTCGCCGACTTCTTACACTCATCCCCTTGTTCATTGCCATTATGGTTATGACCTTTGTAATGGTTTCTGGGTTGGGAGACCCTGTCGCATTGTTACTCTTGGGTAAGATTAACGTTACCGAGGAAGACAAAATTAACCTTACTAGATCTCTTGGATTGGATCAACCTGTTTATGCTCGATTTGTTATTTGGTTCTATAACTTCCTTCATGGTAATATGGGTGAAAGTTATCGTGGTGGTCGTTCTATTAACACCATGATTGGTGAACTTGTTTGGGAAACACTAAAACTTCAGCTTGCTTCTTTTGTTTTAGCTTTACTCATAGCTATTCCTCTAGGTGTGGTCGCAGCTAAGAATCAGAATACTTGGATTGATTCAACTGCAAGCACTATCGCTCTTCTTGGTTTGTCCATGCCTATTTTCGTTTTTGGTTTAATGCTTATTTATATCTTCAGTGGATATGGTTTAGGCTGGCTACCAGCAGCTAAAGCACATTCCATTCCAACTCCTGTTGTTGATTGGTCCGCACTCCGGGCAGGAGACTGGGGTACGTGGTGGTCCTCGCTGATGGCGCGTACGGGAGATTCAATAATTCACATGATCCTTCCAACTACTGCTTTGACCTTCGCTTCTCTTGCTACCTATACTCGTTTAGTCAGAACAACAATGTTAGAAGTTCTTCGCCAAGATTATATTTTAGCAGCTCGAGCTAATGGTCTTTCTGAACGAGTTATTACTTGGAAACATGCTTGGAGAAACGTTCTTATTCCTGTAGTTACTTATGTTGGTCTATTTTTAGCTTCGGCTTTAGCTGGTGCTCCTATTACAGAAACGCTTTTCACTTGGCCTGGTTTAGGTTATAGGTATGTTGTTGCTGTGGGTCTTTTGGATTTTCCGATGATTTTGGGTACAACTGCTATTCTTACTATTTTGATCCTTTTAGGAAATTTAGTTACTGATATTGTTTACGTCGCTGTTGACCCGAGAATTGAATTGTAGGTGAAAAAAAATGTTACGAGTGGCTCGTGAAAAAAGAAAAACAGTGTTTGAAAATAACGTTAAAGCTTATATGGAAGAGCATCGCCTTCCTCCATCAATGTCTTGGGTAGCAAAATTAGCTATTGCTTGGAGACATTATAGTGTTGATATAGCTGTACAGAGTTTGGCTATCTTTACTTTTCTCCTTATCTTTTTATCAATAACCTGGGATACTAGTTTTGCCCGGATTCTCATATGGTCTCTAATTGTTGCAGGAGTCTGGGGTGTAGTTAGATTTTCTATTCGTCTCTATAAACAAACTGCTATGCAAAAAGAACTTATTATTGCCAAAGATGGAACGTTAAGAGAACGTAGTCCTTCTAATTGGAGTCTTATCTGGAGACGATATAAGAAAAACAAGGTTTCTCTTTTGTCTGGAAGTGTGGTCGCAATCGTTACCTTAATTGCTATAATTTATCCTATTCTTTTACCCTTTAACCCTGTACAACAAGTTCCTCTATTTGATGCTTGGAATGGCGGTGGTTCAATCGCCCGACCTAATTTGAAGTATCCTGCTGGTACAGATATTCTCGGTAGAGATGAATTCTCAAGAGTACTTGCTGGTTCTGAGGTTTCTTTAACTGTTGGAGTATTTTCAACTGTCTTATCAGTTTTTATTGGTGTGTCCTTAGGAGCTATCGCTGGATATTATCGAGGTTGGTCAGAAGAAATTATTATGAGAATCACAGATATGTTCCTATCCCTACCTTTCTTAGTTATTGCTATTCTTGCTGTAGCCTTTATTAGGAGAGGAAGGATAGCTTTCTTGAAACAAATTCCTCAGTCTATGGTTATTATTCTTGTACTGGGAATATTTGGTTGGGGTGGACTGTGCAGGTTAGTAACTGCAAATACAAAGCAGATCTATAGGTTAGATTATGTTAATGCTGCACGAGTATTAGGGGCCAGTAATCGTCGAATAATTCTATTGCATATTTTACCTAATATTTTAGCTCCTATAATTGTTATAGCAACATTGTCTGTTGCAGGAGGAATATTGTCAGAAGCAGGATTGACTTTCCTAGGTTTGGGTAGTCCAACAACTATTTCGTGGGGACAAATGGTAAATGAAGCCCAAACAGTTTTCAGATCCAATCCTGAACTCGCATTCATACCTGGTTTTGCAATATTTTTTGTTGTATTAGCTTTTAACTTACTAGGTGATGCCCTGAGGGACGCAATGGATCCAAGACTAAAGGAGTAATGAGAATAATGAAGAAAATAGAACCTATACTAGATGTGAAAAATCTTTACACCCGCTTTTATACAGAAAGTGGTGTAGTAGAAGCACTTGATGGTGTTAACTTTGATGTAGGTTACGGAGAACCTGTTGGAATTGTAGGTGAAAGCGGGTGCGGAAAAACTGTAACAAGTCATAGTGTGCTAAGAATTTTACCTAAAAATGGACGAATACTACAACCTCCAAGTGAAATATACTATAAAGGAGTTAATCTCTTAGACTTAACAGATGAACAGATGCGACATGTTAGAGGAAAAGAAGCTGCAATGATATTTCAAGATCCGATGACTAGTCTTAATCCCATTTTCAAAATAAGTGACCAGATGATTGAAGTTATCCAGTTACACAGAAAGGTAAACAAAAATGAAGCAAGGGATATAGCTATTGAGATGATGGAAGCAGTAGGTATCCCTGATTCCGCGGAAAGAATTGACAATTATCCTCATCAATTCAGTGGAGGAATGAGACAAAGAATTCTAATTGCTAGAGCATTGGCATTACAACCAAGTTTGTTAATTGCTGATGAGCCTACTACAGCATTAGATGTAACCATTCAAGCTCAAGTTCTTGAAATAATCAAAGAAATGCAAAAGCAATTTGGTTTAGCTCTGATGCTAATCACTCATAATCTAGGTGTGGTAGCTGAAATAACAAAAAGAGTACATATATTCTACGGTGGAAGAGTAGTGGAATCAGGTCCAACAGAGGAAATATTCGTTAATCCTTTCCACCCATATACAAAAGCACTTTTTGATAGTATCCCCTCACTAGAACAAGATAAAACAAGATTAGCAACAATACCTGGAACAGTACCTCAACTTATTAACCCACCGCAAGGTTGTAGATTTCATCCAAGATGTAAATATGCAACAGAAATATGTCGAAGGGCTCGTCCTCCAGATATGTGGGTAACAGAAACAAGACGTGTACAGTGTCACCACTGGGAAGAATTAGATCTTACAATCGATAAAGAAAAAGTGAAAGAAGTGAGAAAAACAGCTGTTTCCGTGGAAGGTGTGTAAAAGTGGCAAGCATGAGATCATTTGAAGAATACGAAGTAATAGACACAGACTTGTTTTCAGCATGGGACCCAAATAAATTCCCTATTCTTGAAACAAAAAATTTGAAGAAATGGTTTCCAGTAGCTGAACAATCATTACTCTATTCAAAAACAGTAAACTTCATAAAAGCAGTAGATGGAGTAAATCTCTTTTTGAATAAAGGTGAAACACTTGGACTAGTAGGAGAAAGTGGGTGTGGAAAGAGTACAACATCAAAAACAATAATTAAATTGGAAGAACCAACAGAAGGGTCTGTTTACTTTAAAGGAATAGATATGTTTCAACCAATGACAAGAGTTGAAGAGTTAGCAATAAAAAGACAGATACAAATGGTTTTCCAGGACCCATATGCAAGCCTAAACCCGAGAAGAATGGTTTTAGATATTATAAAAGAACCATTCGATATACATTTCGCTGATATGCCTTATGAAGAAAAAGAAGCAAGAGTACTGGAAATTCTAAGTAAAGTTGGTCTTGAAGATTATCATGCATTAAGATATCCACATGAATTCTCAGGAGGCCAAAGACAAAGAATAGGAATAGCAAGAGCTTTAGCTATGAATCCAGAAGTCATTCTGTTAGACGAACCAGTATCTGCATTAGATGTATCAGTTCAAGCTCAAATACTAAATCTATTACATGACTTGCAAATAGATTTCAAATTAACATATATGTTTATAGCACACGATCTAAGTGTAATTAAGCATGTATCAGATAGAGTAGCAGTGATGTATCTAGGAAAAATAATGGAAATGGCACCAACAGGAGAATTGTTCAGAAACACAGCTCATCCATATACAATAGCTTTATTGTCTGCTATACCGAGACCAGATCCAAGAATAAAAATGGATAGAATAATATTAGAAGGAGACCCACCAAGTCCAATTAATACTCCAAGCGGTTGTCCTTTTCATCCTCGTTGTTGGAAAGCTAAAGAAGTTTGTTCTCAAAAACAGCCTCCTTTGGAAGAAGTTAAACCTAATCATTATGTCAGTTGTTGGTTCCCTGAAATATAAAACTGCAGAGAAATTAATCATTTTTTCTTTTTTTAATTTTAAAATTCATTCTTTTTTTTAAAAAATGATCTGATATTATTTTATACTACCGCTAAAAATAAAAATGATAAGTATCAACTTATCATTGATAGATTGTGAATGACAAAGTACTAAAGGTAGGAAAAGAATCAGTACCCGTAACTATACTTGGGTTAGAAAATGCTGGAAAAACCACTCTAATTGAGAGGTTAAAAACAGGTTCTTTTGTAGAAGATACAACTCCTACATTAGGTGTAAGCTTTGAATCTTTTAAAGTAGGTGATACTTTATTCAAGATTTTTGATGTTGGGGGACAATTTGTTTATCGAAAACAGTTTTGGGTAAATTACGCATCAAATAGCTATGGTATTATCTTTGTATTTGATGCCTCCGATAAAGAAAGAACAACAGAAGGAAAAGAGTGGTTCTGGTATCTAATAGACAATATTGAAATTGAAGACCGAATAGTTGTAGCTTTTTTTGCTAATAAAGCCGATTTAGAATGCATGTCAATAGAAGAAATTATTGAAGCGCTTGAACTCCCAAGGATGAGTGAGCACTCAAAGATTAGTTTCCAAATATTTAAGACAAGTAATAAAACAGGCGAAGGAATAGACGCTGCATTAGATTGGTTTACAAACAAACTAAAACAAATAGGAAAAGAAAAAATAGTCCATCCAAAAGGTTTGATTATAAGTACAACACTAGGCAGAGTGCAGTTATTCTTAGATCTTGAAGGATTATCACAACAAATATCGCAAATCAGAGAATTATTAGCTCAAATATTTAAATATGAATCAGCTACGCTCAAAGAAGAAAAATTATCTACTATTTCAAACGAGAATATAAAACTCGTATGTCACGAAAGAAGTGACGTGATAATAACAATGATCATAAATCCAGAAGAATCTCATGTAGAAGCTCAAAGATATATTGAGCAAGTGTATGAATACTTAGAAAAGAAAACAGCAAAAACGAAAGATGAGCTTATAAAAGGAATATTAAACTTACTAAATATTAAAGATGAAAGTAAAGTTAAGATAATTACAATGTAAGAAACTTTTTTTCATTTTCAATTTTTTCTTTTTTATTAGACATCAAAATTATTCTATCTACCCTCACAGTAAATCTCTAAAAAATAATTGGAGCCCCGGGGGGGACTTGAACCCCCGACCATTTGATTACAAGTCAAACGCTCTACCGAGCTAAGCCACCGAGGCCTTTTTATACATATTGCTTTTTCTTTTGTTTTTTTGTTTTTCTTTTTCTTTGTGCTAAAAAATTTTTTTATTAGTTACAATTTTCTTTTCTCTTTTCTTCCTTTTTTACTAATATTTTTCTAATAATTATCTGGGTATTACATTTTCTTTTTAATCACTTTTTGCATTGTTTCCGACATAAAACTTCTTAGTTCATTTTTTAAATAAGTATTTGCGTTTAAGCCCCCTCCCCTTTGTTTCCAATGGAGTGTGCCGTTTTTTGTTATTTTGGCCGCTCTATCGCCTTTTTCTGAAAAATATTTAACCTTATTCTTTTTTTAATATATTTCCACTGAAACAATGAAAAGGTTTAATATTATATTAGGTTACTTTTTAAATAATAACATCTCAGTTAATATAGTGAAAGCAAAAACAGGTGGTATGATGACTACAATCGCACAAGCCCAAGAAAAATTACTTGAACTCATTCATAGTAGAAATAGTATAAAGCAGACTGACACCGTTCGTATCCCCAAGCTTCCCAGTAGGATAATTGGTGAAAGAATGCTAGATGCTTTTGCCAATCAAATCCAAAATGATGTTGAAGGTTTAGAATCAGATCCATATATTGAAGATGAATTAGTTGAAAGTTTATTAAGCACTTTAGCTTTAGCAGGGCTTGTTGGTATTGATCTTGAATCAAAATTGGAAGAGATTCTATCTTTAATGGAAATTGTAACAGCTGATAGTTCTTAAATAACAGTTGCTTGTTTTACTCTTTATATGCCTCTTTTATCTAATTTGTGCTTTTTATTAATACTAGGTACTTTTTTATATACCTTCATTTGTGATTCTTTTGAAATGGGGTATTTTGTAACCTTTTCTTACTGATATCTAATTATATTCAATAATTAAAAATATAAACAACCTAAAAAAATTAAAACTAGAGTATCTAAGAGTGATTTATTCGATGTCTAAATTCAGGAAAAAATGTAATCGCTATTATAAATTTGGCGCTCCTACTATGGCTAAGAAAATTGGTGTTTATCCTTATTTTATGCACATCAATTCTGAACAAAATCCGGTTGTTGAAATGGATGGAAAACCTACTATTATGCTCGGTAGTAATAACTACCTCGGAATGACTAGTCACCCAAAAGTTAAGGAAAAAGCTATTGAGACAATTGAAGAATTTGGTGTGGGTACTACTGGCTCTCGACTGCTAAATGGGACAATGGAACTTCATGTAGAGTTAGAGCAGCGTTTAGCTAATTTTCTGGGTATGGAAGATTGTGTTGTTTTTTCAACTGGAATGCTTGCAAATTTTGGCTCTATTTCTGCTCTATTGTCTGAGGAGGATGAATGGGTTCTATCAGATCAATATAATCATGCTTCAATAATTGATGGCATTAGGTTGGGACGTTTTAATCAAGAAAATAAGTATATTTTCAAACATAATGATATGGATGATCTGGAAAAGGGTTTACGCTCCGTACCTAAAGGTAAAGGTATGATCATTACTGATGGTGTTTTTTCAATGGAGGGAGATATTGCTCCTTTAGATCATCTTGTAGATTTAGCTGAAGATTATGATGCTTTTGTGTACATAGATGATGCTCATGGCGTTGGTGTTTTAGGCTCCCATGGTAGAGGCACCTCTAACTATTTCGGTGTTACAGATAAAATTGATTTAATTATGGGGACATTTTCTAAGAGTTTTGCTTCTGTTGGAGGATATATCGCAGCCAGTAAGGAGGTCTGTAACTGGATTCGTCATAAGTCTCGTCCATTTATTTTCACCGCGAGCCCTCCACCTTCTACTTGTGCAACTGTTCTAGCTATTCTTGACATTATTGAAAAAGATGATTCTTATCAGAAAAACCTTTTAGATATGACTCTAAAAATGAAGACTGGTCTAAGTGATGCGGGTTTTGAGGTAACAGATAGTCATACAGCAATTATCCCTCTAATTGTGGGGTCAGAAAAAAAGATGCTAAAATTCTTTCATGAACTTTATAAACATGAACCAAAAGGCGTTTTTACTAATCCTGTACGTTTTCCAGCTACTCCTAAAGGTCGTGAATTGTTACGTACTTCTTATATGGCTTCAATGAACGCTGACCTTATAGATGAAGCTTTAGAGATTATAACTAAAGTCGGAAAGAAGGTTAAAGTTATCTAAATGGTCAAGTTTATTTTTCTTTATTCCTAAATTTTTTTATTAACTGGAGTATTCAAACAGTGAAATCGAACATTTTTTAAGGTTATATGATTTCAAGTGAATCGGTGAGTCTCATGGACCTCAAAGAACGTAATTTGTTAACTTTAGCTGATTTCACTCCTGAAGAGATCCGATTTCTCTTAGATGAATCAAAGAAATTGAAAAAGCAATTTAAGGCTTACGAGCGAACTAAACCTTTGAAAGGTTTAACACTTGCAATGATTTTCCAGAAACGTTCCACTCGTACTCGTGTTTCAACAGAAACAGCTATGTACTTTTTGGGTGGTCATGCTATATTCCTAAGTGCTGATGATATTCAGTTAGGAGCTGGTGAAACCATACAAGATACTGCTCGTGTTTTATCGCGTTTCAATGATGGTATTTTAGCTCGCGTGTATGCTCATTCTGATGTAGAAAAATTAGCTGAATATGCAAGTATTCCAGTCATAAATGCTCTCTCAGATAAATTCCATCCTTTACAAATATTAGCTGACCTATTAACTATTGAAGAACACAAAGGAAAACTCAAAGGATTAAAACTAGCTTGGGTTGGAGATGGTAATAATGTTGCTAACTCTTTACTAATCGGTTGTTCTAAAATGGGTATCGATATGTATGTTGCTACTCCAAAGGGTTATGAAATCCCTGAAGATGTAGTACAAATGTGCGAGGAATTTGCCGAAGAAAGTGGTGCAAAATTAGTTATGACACATGATCCTGTTGAAGCTGTAAAGGATGCTGATGTCGTAGTGACAGATACTTTTGTTTCTATGGGTGAAGAAGCTGAAGCTAAGAAAAAACTCGAAGCTTTCAAGAATTATGTTGTTACAGAAGAATTAGTTGCAAACGCAAAGCCTGATTATATATTTATGCACTGCCTTCCATATAAACACAAAGAAGCAGAAGAAAGTGTATTTGAGTCAGAGAATTCTGTGGTTTTTGATGAAGCAGAAAATAGACTACACACAACTATGGCAGTCTTAAAGAATCTAATGGGTTAACGAATATTTTTTCTTTTTCTTTTTTACAAATAATTTCTTCTAATACCTCTCTTGACAACTTTCCTCCAGAAATAATTAAAACTACTGTTTTATTGGCAAATTTTTCTTGTTCTTTCAAAAGAGACGCAACTGATAATACTCCTGCTCCTTCTGCTATCATGAAATGTTTATCATATATTATCTCTATAGCTTCTTTTATCTCCTCTTCTGATACGATAACAAAATCGTCGACGTACTTTGAACAAAAATCGAGAGTGATTGATCCTTTTTCTATTCCTCCCGCACTTGCATCAGAAATGGTAGGGCTGACATCATAATCTATTATCTTACCCGCTTCTACTGACTTGCTCATCACAGGAGAATTTCTAGGTTGACAACCGAAAATAGATATGTTCTTTGTTCTTTTATTTTCTTTTAAATATCCTGCAATACCTGAAATCAACCCTCCTCCTCCTACAGGAACAAAAACACAATCGATATTAGTTTCTTGTGTTTCAATTTCACGCGCAATAGTTCCTTGACCAGCAATAATATGAATATCATTGTATGGACTAACATAATGTGCTTTTTCTTCTTTTGCTTTTTTTTGGGCATAAAGTTCTGTTTGGAGGCAATCATATCCATAAAATTCTATGGTTACATTATATTCTTCAAGAGATTCCACTTTGTTTTTTTTGGTAGTGAATGGAAGATAAATTGTACCCTCTAAACCAAGTTTATCTAGTGCATAAGCCACAGCAAGACCATGATTTCCAGTGGATGCAGTAATAATGTTAGAATGTATACCTTGATTTTTTAAGTAAATTAGCTTGTTAAAAGCCCCCCTTACTTTGAAAGAGTTTGTAACTTGTATGTTTTCTAATTTTAAGAAAACCCTTGAATCCGTTATTCTGCTAAGATAAGGAGAAAATTCAAGGGGTGTTTTTCTTATACATTGTTTAATTCTCTCTTCTGCTTCAATAACTTCTTTTAGTACATCCATTTTTTTCACTTAAGTCTCATTTTGATTTACTATTTTAGCAATATATAACTCATTGCCATTTTGTATCATATCAATTTCTATTGTTTCGGGAAACTGATTGTTAGGAATCAAAATATTTGTTAACATAAAAAAGTCACTTGGTATAATATCTCTTTTCATATTTCTAATTTCTTCCTCTGAAAACCATGAAAGATTTCCTTCGTCTGTTTCTTTTACTTTTCCAGCTTTTACTGTTGTCTCAGCCAAGAAAATAAGAAATTGTTTTAGTTGTTTCTTTGTATTATGATCAATTAAACGTTCGTTTATTATAGCTGTCTGTTTTTCCCATTTTACTCTCAAATTAGTTTCTTCTAAAACTTCTCGTAAACATGCTTCTTTAATTGTTTCTCCAAATTCTAACTTTCCTCCTACTAGGGCCCATTTTCCGATATAATCTCCTCTCTCTCGACGAATCAATAGCCATTTATTTTCTACTGTGTCACGTATTCCTGCTACTACAACGTTTAAAATTCTACTTTTAGTTTCGCTCATATCTTCTTATTATGTTTATATCATTAATTATTTTTCCTTCGAAATGAAATCCTTATAAACATTTATTATTTCTCGAAATCAAGAGACAATGTCCAACAGAATGAATCAATTATTGCTCTCAATCCGAAGACGATTGGGAAAGCCAGAAGTTTCTATATTGATTATGGGAAATGATACTCCAGCAGCTAGGAACAGAGTAAAACTATTGAATGCAGAAATCTCAATTGATGATTTTCTCTTAGATGACTATCTTTCTAAGCTTCCAGTTGAAGACAAGTTTAAGTTTAAACCTAAACTTTTCGAATCATTTGAGGGGATTTTGTACCTTATCGATGCTACAAAAGAAGATATGATTAAGCATGAGCGAGCTTTCTTCTGGGAAAAAATCGTTTGGAACGAGGATATAAGAGAGAAGCCAATTGCAATTTGTGCTTATAATAGTAATTTACAAGGCTCTTTAACCAGTGGAGAACTCATAGAGAATCTGTCACTTGTTAGATTAACAGATAGGGTTTGGAAGTTATTTGAGGTTGGAGACGTTAACGACTTATTAAGCGCATTAAACTGGCTTAAGGAAGCGATATGGATGGGTTGGACATTAGATTGGGAAAGAAAAGAAAGTCTTAAAACTAAACTTTCTCAAAAAAAGATTGTTATTGTAGATAAGAAAAATGATAATGAATCTTAAATCTTTACTATTGAAAGAATGATAAATGGTGCATTTAAATGGTCAATACAGTTGAGGAATTAATAAAAACTGGCTATAAAGGGTATTCAGTTAGGCATATATTAATGAATAACGAATTTAGAAAACGTGTAATCAATGATCCAAGTGTTAGAGGAAATGAAGACGCAAAGAATTTAGTCATGGATAAGCTTGCTGTCGGAGGAAAAGTACTTATCACAGGTCCTACAGGAGAAGCTAAAACGCTATTCAGTCGTATTCTCCTAGATCACATAGTTCGAGAAATTAATGATCATAAGTATCATATTGATTCCTGTCCTTTCCTTGAGGACGCAGGATACATTATTGATGTTATCGAGCAATTTGAAGTTGATCCGTTCAATGGAATAAAGGTTTTACAATCTCTTTGTCCTTTCTGTAGAGCTAAAATTGAAAATGCTTTGAGTGATGGGAAAGGAGATGTAAAATTAGATAATACAGCAAGTGTTCTTAAAACTAAACCCGTTGAATTCAAAGAAAAATTATTAAAAATCGGTGTAGAAAAAACTGTTGTACGAAAAGCACAACTTGACCCAAGAACAGACCCTGAAAGTCTCTATATGCTATTAGCTGGTGTAGAAAATCTAGAAGAACTGTTTGGAAAGGAAACTTCAACAACTTACACTCCAACATCACATAAAGTAGGTGTGCTTAGTAAAGGTTTTATTGTAGTTAACGAAATTCAACGTCTTCCCCTATCCTTGCTCGAAGCACTGATGGGCTTTCTTGAAGACACAACTTCAATAAAGTATAATCTTCAAGGAGAACCTGTTTATATTGATGGAGCAATGATATTTACTTCTAATGCTCCCTTAACAGTATTTGGAGAAGAATCACAACCTATTATCAATCGTATTCCAGAAGTTCTTTGGCCTGCAAGATCCGTGGAAAGTAGAAGTCAAATTGTTCGAGATATGTTTAGAGAACAAATTACGCTTTCTAGACAAAAAATAACCGCAAATCCAAGCATTGTTCAGTTGTATGATCGAGAAAAAAGCTCGAAGGATTATGTGAGTAAATTAGCCATAGATTTCCTCGCATTCATTGGAAATAACTCTTTACCAGAAGCTCTTAAAAAAGGACGAATTCGTTCTGAAAGTAGAGTTCAAAGATTAGACTTTTACGCAGGATTAGATGAAATCCATGATCCTCAAAGAAATCCACATATCGATTTACGTACAACATCAAACATTGTGGGTAGCGTGTTGCTCAATAGAGAACGAGAACTTCAAGACGAAGAATATAATGTTGTTACAATAGAACATGTAAGAAAAGTATTAAACGATTACGATATTCCTTTAGCAATGATAAATGATGCACTACAGGAAATAAAAATAAAACTTAGATCCAACCTTAAAAGCGCGGGAATGGCTGTAAAAGCAGAAGATATAAGTGAAGATATATCAAAGATGAAGGCATTAAGTGACGAAGAATTATCCGAATTGATTATCAATTACGAAAAACTAGAACGATACTATGAATCAGATGTTTTACCTAAAATCGTTGAACAACTCAAACCGAGTTATGAAGCTCTATTGAAGGTAGACTATATCTAAAATTTGGTGAAGGTGGCAAAAACTAATGCCCCATCGAATTTTTTTACTTACGGAATCAGAGTTTAGAGACCCTCTACAAAATTACGGCGATGCTGAGTTTATATTAGACTTTGAAGGTGCTGCTGAATTATTAAAACTTTGGCGTAATCCTCACCTAGGTAGGAGCTCTAGAGAAGGAGCTGTACTATCTTTAGGTGCAAAAAACGCTGTTGCAATCCAAAACATACTCCAAAAAATAATGACAACATATCTTACTGAAGCAGAAGAAGAGAGACTAATTAATGAACTAAAAATATTACAGTTTATTGGAGATAGAGTCCTCCCTGATGTTCTAGAACGTGTAAACAAGAACGAACTTCAAACAGTGGACGATATTATTCGATACATCCAGAATTTACTACGAGAACTGAAGTATGAGGGAACAGTTGATCTTAACCTTCTTGCAGATAAGTTGAACTCTCTTAAAGACATTGTTGATTTAGAAATTACAGATGCATACGGAAGAAAGAAGAGGATAAAACGAGAAGAAGTGATGGATGTTTTAGGTAACATCCTTGGGCATTACCTTTTAAAGCAAATCAATGTTCTTCCTATTGATGAAGTTCAAAAACGCCCAAGAGGAACAATTAGACTTCGAGAAACCTATAAAAGTGCAGTGCTTAGTTCGCAATCAATTCCTCCAACGCGCGTAAAACAAGAAGATATTATCCGTGTGAAAAAAGATAGAAGAAGTTTAGTATATTTCTTAGTGGATTTAAGCCAATCAATGCAAAAAGAAGTGTTTGAGGGGGGAATGACAAGGTTAGATGGAGCTCTATTAACTGCTCTAAGTCTATATTACTACTTTAAAACCGCCAATAGGAGAAAAAGAAAGAGATACGATATGTTTCAACTTGCAGTAGTCCCTATTGTTCGAAACCCCTTTGTAGTAGATGATGATACAAAAATGGAAGATCTTTTATTGAATGCTAAAGCCAAAGGAAAGACACATACTGTAAGCAGTGTTTTGAAAGCTATTGAGCATGCTAAAGCACAGTATAAGCATAAAAATATTGATGTTCAACTTACAATTGTAACGGATGGTATGCCAAACATACCTGTTTATCCATTTAATTACAAAATTAGTTCTTCATTAAAGAATTATTTCAATTCAATCGATACTAAAACCAGTCCAGAGACAATAGAGTGCTTGTTACAACTTAATGCCATATTTAAACACTTAAAATCAGATCCTAATAGAAATTGGAACATAAGTTACTTTTTGATGGGTACAGAAGCTTTGAGAAAAAAGGAAATTTATAGTCATACGTATCAAATGTTGAAAGGTATAACTAAACCAATTTTAGTAGATCCTGCACAAATTAACAAACTTGGAGAGCAAGTACTACGGGAGAGTATTCACCATGCATAAAGAAGAATTAGCTGACATCATTGATGTGTATCTGCAAGCAAGAAAAGATTTCTTAGAACTGGTAGGTGAAACACCAGAGAATTATAGAATACTTATTTTTCTTAACCCTGATTTACATATTTCTGTTAACAGGGTGATTGAAAGTGCAGGAACTCCCCAGGCAATCTTAACTGCTGAAGAAGTTGTTCATCTACAATCAGCAAGAAATAATGAATATATGCCGTTAGGGAAAGAAACAGTTTTTAACAGCATACCCACACTAATTTATCTTTCAACACCTCGTTATGAATTGACAGAGGAAGAGAAAATAACTTTGAGAATAATGATAGTTCATGCTTTTGCTCATGCCTATATGAATGAAAAAACAGAATCCAATAATCCTAAACAGTTATCTCGCATATACCAACTAGATGTAATTTTAAAAGAATTATTCCAAAATAATGCTTACAAAATTAACGAAGAAACAAACAAACAGTTGATGTGGACTTGGCAGTACTATCAAGATCTAATAAGCGTTATACGATTGTTTGTTGAGGCTGGAGTACAAGACTTTTATTCTCCTCCTGAAGAAGCAAGAAAATACACTTTATTCAACAACTTTTCAATTGAGGTTATTAAGGTTCTAAAGGAAAGAGCAAAAGAATCAAGAAAGAAACATCTCCACGATTTAATCGATGAAGGATTTGCATTCTATATTCAAAGGATGCATTTAGATTATTTGAATAAAAATAAACAAGTCCCCAAGAATCTTCCTAAAGAACTTAAACCCTTTATGGCTCCCCCTGTTGGAAAAATAAGTTTGTTCTTAGTTGATAAACTAAAATTGGCTATAAGCGAACAAATAGAAAAGGAGAAAAAGGAGAGCCTTTCGTCAGAAGAAATTGAAAAAAGATTGTTTGATAAACTGTTTAGCTTTAGGACTGATTTAGAATTTCTTGAGACTTTTGATTGGCAAGAGCTAAAAAATTGGGTGTCTGAACAAAAAAGAGCTCATTCAGAAAAAGTGTTAAAGGATTGGCATGTAACAACTACCAATTTCACTGATATTTGGTCTGTTTATGCTTATGGTTGGACACAACTGGAAAATTACATCAAAAAGATATATAGAAAGAAATACAGTACTTTTGGACAATTGATGGATGATAACCCAAAAATAGAATTCAAGGGATATTTAACTGTTGATGAAAAGAAAGTTTATGTCTTTGAAATCAATAACGAAGGTGTGGGACTAGATCAATTGGTTATTTTGCATAATCACATGGCTTTATATCGTGAAGATTTTGCTACCATACTTCCTGCTTTTGCAGACATTATCGCTTTCAAAAAAATCAGAGGTATGCACGTTGCAACTTTGTTTGCTGTCCATAAAATTAGTAGAAAACAACCAATTAGTCCCTATAACTTGCCTATTGTGACTAGAGCTGTTCAAGTAACGAAAAGAAAGGATGCATACAAAACTGAACTCGATGAAGAAAAAGAGAAAATGGAAGTTGAACGAGTAGACTATACACATTTGAAGAAACTCTCTCAACCTCAAAGAAACGCTATAAGTTATCTAATAAAGGAAGGAATGTACTATGTTTAAAAGATGGTTAATGATAAAAAAATTAGGAAGCGAAATAGACTTAGATAGACTAAAAGCTGTTCTTTTTTTAAGAAAGAAAGGGAAAGACAAGGACATCAATAATCTTTTGCCACTTTTAAGTGACAAGGATTGGAATGTAAGAAACGCTACAGCATTGACTATAATTAAACTCGTTAATCTTTATCCAGAAAAAAAAGAGGAAATCCTACTAAAGCTTCATCAATTACTTGAAAAGAGATCCTTAGCTACAAAACTGTCTGTATTGGAAATCCTGGGACAGTTAAGAGACTATTCCTCGAAAGATTTTATCAAAAAAATTATTGAAGAAAGTGATTATGATTTACAATATGCAGCTATTAGAGCAATAGGTTATCTTGATGACGTTGACATTTTATCTTCTTTGAAAGAAGTGGTTTACTCAAAAGATTACATCACACGAAGAGCAGTGATCTTTTCAATATTGCGAATAGTTAATTCAGTTGAAGAAGAAAAGAAAGTTGAACTCCTAACTCCTCACATCCACTTATTAATTCAAGTTTATTTAGAGTTAAATGAATTGGGCGAGGTAATCTATAAAATCCTAGATTACGGAGATCCAGAGCAATTTCCAGGAATGAAACCGTATTCAGAATTTGAGATAATCAGATTAACTTCATTAATTGAACAATACGATTATCGAGTTCCAGTCTATAAGAACTTTGCAAAAATAATTTATCCTCTTTATTTTCCTTTAAATAGTTGAATTTAATCACCATCTATTTTTTACTTCTTGTCTACTGCAATTTCACTGCAACTTTTTTTGATATTTTATAAATCAAGATGTGCATTTATACTTTTGACCTTTATTCTTGCATTATTTCTTTTTTACTGCAATTTCTCTGCAGATTTAATGCAATTTCCACTGCAATTTTACTGCAATGTTTGAATTTATTTTATAAAATGTTATATTCTTGAATAATATAGCTTATAACTCCTAATTTTATTATGGATGTCTAATATACGTTATTGAAAGGTGGTATATTATTATTTGTTACTTTCTTATTGTAAAGAACCCCTTATTAGATGGTGATTGTTTTATTTCCACTGGAACGAGTTATTAAGCTGAATGGTTAAAACTGCAACTATACCCTGAAATGAGTGTTTATAGGCACTTTCTCTTTCTAGCACTTTCACTAACTTAAATAGAATGTTTGTATTAGTTTTTTTCTAATTGCTCAAAAATGTTCTCCTAGCTTAAACGTAATAATATTTTCATGTCTTATTTTTATGTGCAAGGATCTCTTTAATTAGCAGTAAAAGTAGAATAGGAAACAGAGAACCAATACAGAAAGGTATCAATTTAACGAGTAATAGCTGTATTGTTCTTAAATTTCCACATCCTTTACTATGCCAAATAAGATAAATTAATGTTAAAGTTAGACTAGTAACAAAATTAATTATTCTTAGGATGAACATGTTTGATACGATTTTACTAAATTTCCAAAGGTAGATAGTGATATTATAGGTATTAAACAGAGCTAATAGTGTTGTAATAGAAAAGAGTAAGATATAAGTTATTCCTATTGGGTATATAATGCATAATACAGTGGGAGTATATCTGATGTACAAAAACAAATATAATCCAATTAAGGTAATTGTCAAAATCCCCTCAAGAGAAAGAAAAATCGTTTCATCCCGATTGTTATTACCCAAACTCACATTTTAGACATGTACTCTAATTTATATTAATTTTATTATCTTTTGGGCTAATTATGGTAAATCCACATAAATTAGTTTATAATGTAAATAATTCTGAATCAATAAATATATTTTTCAAATAAATAGAGATGATAATATAGATGCCATTAAACATCGAAACTCCTTTTACTCCTAAAGGAGACCAACCTAAAGCTATTGAACAATTAGTGGAAGGAATAAAAAAAGGGTATAAACTACAGACACTTTTAGGGACTACGGGAAGCGGGAAAACTGACAGCATAGCATGGGTCATTGACCGTCTTAAACTTCCCACTTTGGTTATTGCCCCTAACAAAACTCTCGCTGCTCAACTTTATGGTGAGTTTAAAGTTCTTTTTCCTTCAGCTCGTGTTGAGTATTTTGTTAGTTTTTATGATTATTATCAACCTGAAGCTTATCTTCCTTCCAAGGATCTTCTTATTGAGAAAGATTTTGATATTAACGAAGAAATTGAACGCTTACGCCATTCTGCCACCGAAGCATTAGCTACTCGCGATGACGTGATAGTTGTTGCTTCTGTTAGTTGTATTTATGGCATTGGAGACCCTGCAATCTATCGAGCAAAGCGTTTAGAGCTTGTTGTTGGACAAGAATTTGATAGAGAAGAGTTAATGACACAACTCATCAATAACCGATATGAACGTAACGATATTAATCTAACTAGAGGAAAGTTTAGGGTTCGGGGAGACACTATCGATATTTTTCCTCAGTATGGAGATTATATTTATCGTGTAGAATTTTTCGGAGATGAAATAGAAAGATTAACTTCCAGAGATCCTGTTACATATAACCAAGTTCGTGAATTCCAAGAACTCACCTTTTATCCTGGAACACATTATCTTACTCGTGATAATTTATTTGACCAAGCTTTAGCTGATATAGAACAAGAGCTGGAAGAACGATTGGCTGAATTAAAAAGTCAAGGTAAACTTGTTGAATATCAAAGGCTCAAACAACGGACGAAATATGATCTAGAATTACTAAGAGAGACAAAATATTGTCCTGGAATTGAAAATTATTCTCGTCATTTAGACAGAAGAAAAAAAGGAGAACCTCCTTATACTCTGATGGATCATATGCCTGATGATTTTCTTTTGGTAATTGATGAGAGTCATCTTACTATTCCACAAATAAAAGGAATGTTTGGTGGAGACTATTCTCGAAAAAAGAATCTAGTAGATTATGGTTTTAGATTACCTAGCGCTTTTGATAATAGACCTTTAAAATTTGATGAATTTAAGAAATATATGAAAAAAGTCATCTTTACTAGTGCAACTCCTGGGCCTTATGAAATTGAGCACTCTGAACAGATAGTGGAGCAGATTATTAGACCTACAGGGCTTGTAGATCCTAAAATTGAAGTAAGAAAAACAGAAGGGCAAATTGATGACCTATTAGGAGAAATAAAAAAACAAGTTAGGAAGGGTGGTAGAGTACTTGTTACCACATTAACAAAAGACAACGCTGAGATGCTTTCGGATTATTTAATTGATAACGGAATCAACTCTGTCTATTTACATCATGAAGTAGATACATTAGACAGAATAAACATATTAAGGGACTTAAGAATCGGAAAATATGATGTCATAGTTGGGATTAATCTTCTTCGTGAAGGACTAGACCTTCCAGAAGTAGGGTTAGTCGCTATTCTTGATGCAGATAAAGAAGGTTTTCTAAGATCTAAAAGCTCTCTAATTCAATTAATGGGTAGAGCAAGTAGAAACGTTAGCGGGAGTGTTATTTTGTATGCTGATAAAATTACAGATTCTATGAAAGAAGCTATATTTGAGAATAACAGACGAAGAAGAATACAGATAGAATATAATCGAAAACATGGAATTAACCCTCAAACAATAAAGAAAGAAGTGAAATCCATAGTAGAAACTTTAATGCAAGTGTCTCAAAAGGAGGAAGAGGAAGAGATAACTATTGATAGAAGTGAACTCACAGTAGAAAAGATAATGGCTATTATCAATGAACTAAAAGAGAAAATGGCAGAAGCTGCTGCCAACCTAGAATTTGAAAAAGCTGCTATTTACAGAGATAAAATACGTGAAATTGAGAAGCAGGTAGATACTAAATGAATATTGTTTCTGATATAGAAAGATTACCTACTGGTCCTGGAGTATATTTGATCAAAGATTCAGAGGGAAATGTAATCTATATCGGAAAAGCTAAAAATCTAAAAGATAGAGTTAAACAACATTTTTCTGAAACATCTTCAGAAATAAAGAAAGAACGAGCTATTCAAGAACAAGCTTACAATATAGATTTCTTAGAAACAAGAACAGAAACAGAAGCAATATTGCTTGAAAGAAGATTGATTAAAGATATTAAACCTAAACTAAATGTTAGAAGTAAGGATGATAAATCCTCTCTTCTTATCCGTATTAGTAAAGAAGAACCATTTCCTCAATTATATGTAGTAAGAGAAACAGATCCTCACGTAGAAGGGAGCATCTATTTTGGTCCTTATGGGTACGACAGGAAACTAAGGGATACAGTAAAACTAGTTTTGAAACTATTCCCTATAGCTAATTGTGGTGAAAAATTATACAAATATAGAGAAAAGAAAAGTGTAAACCGATGTATGCGTAAAAGAATAGGTCAATGTATTGCTTGTGATAAGAGCGTGAGTCCAGAGAAATATAATCAGATAGTTGAAAATGTGATAAACTTTTTAGAAGGAAATGTGGGCGCACTTCTAGATTCCTTGGAAAAAGAAATGTGGGAAGAAGGAAAAAAAGAAAATTTTGAACGTGCTGCAGTTCTACGCGATCTAATAAATTCTGTTAGAAAAATAGTCTCCATTCAGAAAGAAAACAATTTTGACGTAGATGATATAGTTGTAATAGCAACCAGAGAAGAGCAAGAAGTATTATCCTTCTGTAAAATTGAAATTAAAAATAAAAGAATCAATCGTATAATTTCAGATTCTATCGTTCTTGAAACAAAAAGTGAAAATTTTACTCTCTCTAATTTATTGTCTTTAATAGGTACTAATCCTTCTGAAATAGACCATTTAGTTGTAGATGAGGTTTTTATTAAAAAAATCCAAAATGATCTAAAAGTTAAACTAATTACCCCTGATAGTAAAATATTGAAAGATGTATTCACTATAGCAAAAAGGAACGCTTTTAACGAGCTTGCACGTTATTTTAGCTCAAAAACACGTGAGAAAAACATCAAAAAAGTATTAGAAGATATGAAAGTAATTCTAAAACTCCCTAAGCTCCCTATAATTATACACGGATATGACATTTCTACTCTTGGAGGAAAACACTCAACAGGCTCATGTGTTGTGTTCAAGAACGGGAAACCTGAAAAAAGATATTATAAACAATTTAAAATAAGACAAGAATATTCTGACCCAAATGACTACGCTATGATGCGTGAAGTGTTAAGAAGACATTATTCAAATTACAATGATTTTGATGAACCCCAACCTGATCTAATTTTACTTGATGGAGGAAAAGGTCAACTTAATGTTGCAGTTAAAGTATTAAAAGAATTAAAGTTGGACTTGCCTTTAGTTTCAATAGCAAAAAAAGAGGAAGAACTTTTTGTTCCATGGGATACAAATCCTGTAGTCCTTCCAAGAGAATCTGAAGTGTTGAAACTTCTTCAACAAATAAGAGATGAAGCTCACCGTTTTGCCATTCAATACTCAAAACAACTGAGAACAAGAAAATTAGGTCGTTCTACTTTTGAAAAAATAAAAGGAATAGGACCAAAAAAAGCTGTATTGTTGAACACCTATTTTGATAATTTACAGGATATAGGAAGTGCCTCTGTTGCTGAAATAATGAAATTAATTAAAGTAGATGAGCAAACAGCGGTTCAAGTTTTAAATTTAGCAAAAAACTTGACAAATTCAGTTTCTTTTGAATAAATATCTTTTTAATTAGTTATTTACATAAATATAAAATAGTGATTAGAATGGAAAAAAAATATCTATTTATGGTTTTATTTATTCTTACTTTAAGTCCACTCGTTATTAATCCCGCAAGTGCAGCAGCAACTTGGGGTGTAGAAGTAGATAAAGAATATAATTTCGAACTCTTAAATTTCAGTATCGCTGATACAGATTATACCAAATTTGTAAAAGCACAATTTAATGTCTACGTAAAATTCACAGAATTGAATGATACTGGTTACACTTACAATGTTTATAATGCTACAAACGATGAATTGTTATCCACAAACTCGACAAATTTTGAGGTAACGACTAATGAAAATGGTACATTTATTCTTCCCGTTGGATTACCTGTTGCTTTACCTCTTCAATTTGATTCAACAGACTATCTAAATTATCTAGGTGAATTGGTGAATCAAACTTTTACAATGCTTGGTGACTTTGACGAACTCTTGAATATGACCTCTATGAGTAATGACACAACTCTTGCAATTTATTCACTTTTAGATACCGAACTTCTCTCTCTAAAAATTGATTTATATACCCCAAAAGTAGAAGAAGAACTAATAACGCAACTAACTGGTTCGCTTGGAAGTGAAATGGGTTTTCCAATGCAATTACCAACAAATCTTACTGACTTTAAATTAAATCTTACATTATCATTTGATGCAGAAGTAGGTATATTTAATGCTTTAATCTTAAAAATACGCTCAATAGCTACAGATGATTTTGGCTATCAAAGTCCATTTAACGTTGATATAAAATATGCATGGGATAAACCTAGTGAAGTAACACCTACACCAACCCCCACATCAACTTCAACCCCAACTGAAACTCCATATCCCTGGGGAATTGCTATTATAGCTCCAATTCTCGTTACAGGTTTGTTGTTAGTCAATAAGAAGCGAAAAAGGTAGATTAATTATCTATCTTTCTTTTTTTATTTTTATAAATTAACTCCGTTCAAATTTTTTTTTGTCCGACAATAATCTTTTATAGTGCTCTATTTCTTTAGTTTCTGATACCAATGAATCAAAATGAAATAGCTTGGGATTTAACAGAATTATTTAGTTCTGCAGAAGATCCGACTCTCAAGGAGAGAGTTGAATGGTTACACAAGACAGTGGATGAAATTGAACAAAAATATAAAGGAAAAATAAATTCATCTGATTTCACAGAAGATCAACTCTTAGAGTTATTACGTGACATAGAAGAATTAATGATGAATCTAAGTGAATATGCTCAATTTGCAGGTCTAACTTTTTCTGCAAATATGACCACCATTGAAAATCAAAAATTGTTTAATGAAATGAGGGAAATAACCTCTGAAATAGAAAAAAAACTTGCTTTTGTGGACATCGAACTAGGTAAACTTCTCTTAGCAAATGAAAGTTTAATTGATTCTCCTGTGTTAAAAGAATACTCACATTATTTAGAAAAGGTAAAACGTCGTGCACCTCATATGCTTTCTGAAGCAGAAGAAAAGATCATTATTGAAAAAGATAAATATGGTGTAAGTGGGTGGTCTCAACTTCAATCTCAATGGCTGAATACTCGTTTCTTTGAAGTAGAAGTTTTGGGCGAAAAAAAGAAACTTACTTATGGAGAAGCAAATGGATTGTTAACCCACCCAGATCAAAAAACAAGAGAATCAGCTTATAGAGCTATCTATGGTGGATTAGGAAAAGATGAAATTATTTTTTCTAGTGCACTGAGAAATATCTGTGCAGATTGGGTACAAGTGTCAAAAATGCGTAAATATGATTCGCCAATGCATCAAAGTCTAATCGTAAATGACGTAGACCAAGAAATTATAGATAATTTAATGAAAGCAATAGAAAAAAACACTTCACTCTATCAACGATATCTAAAACTAAAAGCTAAAATTATGGGACAAGAAGCTCCTCTAAAAAATTGGGACGTTGTTGCCCCTATTTCTACGATGGTTAAAGAATATAATTGGGAAGAAGCTCGTGATCTAGTAATCAAAGCTTATCAGCAATTCGACGAAGAGTATGCAACAGCAACAAAAGAGATGTTTGAAAAAAATCATATTGATGCTAGTCCCAGATTCGGAAAAAGAAATGGAGCTTTTTGCAGCGGGGTATATAAGAAAAAGAATTCCTACATCTTGCAAACATTCAGTAAATCGTTAAGAGACATATATACTCTAGCTCATGAATTGGGGCATGCCACACATAACTACTACGCTTTCAGAAATCAAACAATACTTAATTCAAGAGCTCCGATGGTTACAGCAGAAACAGCATCAATATTTGGGGAGTTACTTTTAACTGACATGTTACTAAAAGAGATAGAAGATAAAGAAATGAAAAAAGAAATCCTAGCACGAGTATTAGATGGAGCTGGAATGGCAATATTTCAAGTGAGTGCAAGAGTTTTCTTCGAGAAAGACCTTTATGAAGCTGTAGAAAGAGGAGAGTTCTTGAATGGTGAGACAATAGCGAAATACTGGGTAAAAGGGAGAGATAAAATATATGGTGACGCTATGGAATGGTTTGATGAAATGAAGTGGGAGTGGTGTATGAAACCTCATTACTTCATGGCTAATTTCAGATTCTATAACTATCCCTATGTTTTTGCACAACTTTTCGTCTATAGCCTTTATCAAAAATATCTAGAAGAAGGAAAAGAATTCATTCCTAAATTCAAACAACTATTGTCCCTAGGAGGAAGTAAATCTCCAAAAGAACTTGGAGAAATTATGGGTGTAGATATTACAAAACCTGAGTTTTGGGATTTAGGTATGAAACAATATGAACATTTTGTCAATGAATTAGAAAAACTGATTGAATAACTTTTTTCATTTTTTGTTTTTAGTTCAGTATTTCAAAATTTTTTGTTGTTTTTCATTTTTTTTGGGTAATAGTAATTTTTTTCATCAAGAATAAATCCCTTTAAAGTCTCTCCTACTTGTGTTTCTTTTGGAATTTTACCCCTTGGTTCCTCAAAATTTTCATAAGTATCCATTGTCATTATGCGGATACTATCTCCCTCATCGGATAAATACATATATTCTCTTTCAAAAACTTCATCATTTCTTTTTTTTGCAGTTTTCTCAAACTTTTTTCTATTGATTTTCCTTTCTCTATGATCTTCTAGTGAAAGCAGTGTTACTTCCTCTGCTTTTGTATTGGTTACAAGCCATATTTTACCTTCAAAGTTAACTATATCTCCTTTTATAAACTCAGGAAGTTTTACAAGGTAGGTATTTCTATATACATCTTGTTTATCTCTAGTTTGTGTGACTAAAGTATAAGCAACAGAGTATCTCGCAGCCATTTTTTCTTTTATTTTTTTTGCTAATTCTTCTGCAAAGAGTTTTGTGCTCACATTGGCTGTGATACCGTCTTTATCAATTTGAATATCTGTGAGGTAATTTGAGTTAGATGAGCTATTTTCTAACTCTTGCTGTAGGAGATCCTCAACTTCTTTTTCCTCTGATTCCCGAAGTTTTCTATTTGTCCCCCTAACTTGAAGAACAGCTTCATGATATCCTGTTTTATATCTTATACACTGCTCACAAGTAGCTTTTCTAATTTTAATTTCAATTTCAAACTCTTTTTCTATTTCTCTAAATTGAATTTCTGGTTTAAAATAAAAAATTATACTTATTTTGAAATTTTTGTATCCTTGATTTATTTTTTCCAAGGAAATATCATCTTCCTTGAACTCGTATCGAAAAGGAATATCGCTCTTAACATTTTCTGTAATCTTACTTCTAGCTAACTCGCGAAGAACTATGTCAAAATCTTGTTCAACTGAAAAAGGGTTTACACTCATTCCTGCTATACTAATTGTACCACAATAGGGACATACATTAAAAGTGAGCTGTTTTGGTAGTTTAATGTTGATAGTATACTCTTTAAAATAGCACTCCTCGCATAAGTTTTTAACAAAAGGTCCTTCTGTAGTTCCACAAATAGCGCAAAATCTTCCTTTAGTCATCTATGGTCACTATACTCTTCTAATATATTTACTCTGCTTTATTTGATTAATATTGCATGGCCTATTTTCTTTTTTGATTTATCAGGATGGTCAATCCATAAAATTGCTTCCTTGTGAATAAATTTGTGTTTAATAAGGAGATCAATGATTCTTCTCCCAATAACATTTGCTGAAGTACATTCCTTTAATGCGGTAAGAACCTCTGCTTCAGTTACTAACTGTTCACCATAGAACTTTTTAGTAGGTTTTATTTTTACTCCTCTGGACTCTAAAGATAACTCCATTATATCCTCATCACAAATTGCTACAAGTCTCTCTGTTTGATGAGAATAAATCTTGATGTAATAATTTGTAGAATCCATAAAAAAACCAAATCCTTGAAAAAATGAAATTATTTTCTTAATGGTTTTACTGCTGTTGTTGCTCCGCATGCTTCACATCGTTTGTAAAGGATTCTTGAAATAGTCTCAAAATGAGTATCATATTTGTGACATTCTCCACATCGAACATACTCTTCTAGATACTTCTCTAATAATTTCTGTAAATTGTATCTTGAGTGTTTTCCTGCGAAAACAGCTCTATTTCCTTCTATTGTTGCTGATGTGGCAAGTTCTCCAGCTAAATACTTTAATAAGTGATTCTCGTCTCTATTAATTGTTGTAGCTATTTGCTTGAAATTGGTAACTATACTCTTGTTTCCTTCAATAACAGCTTGCACAGTTGGAATCTTGAAACGATCTTCTTCGAACACTTTTTCTGGTAATTGTTTTCGTGCTCTTTTCAATAATTCATCATAACTCATTATAATCTCCTTAAAAAGAAGTTTACCTTTGCCTTTTTTTCTGTTTCGTTAATAGTTTATACTAAATCAAAATCTAGATAAAACAAAAACAATTTAAATTGAATATAAAATATTATATTACTGAAAACTTTCAGAGGAAATAAAAGTGAATAAAAAAAGTAAAAGTAAAAGTGGGGCTTGGGAAGTAGAATCATCAGATGCAATTAGAGCAAGGTTACCCGAAGAAGGAGAAGTATTTGGCGTAGTTGTCCAAATTCTTGGGGCAGGTATTCTATTAGTTCGTTGTTTAGATGGTAATACTCGACAAGTAAGAATACCTGGAAAATATAGAAAAAGAATGTGGTGTAGAATAGGAGATCTTATTGTTGTAATGCCCCTATATGGAATGAACCCTGATGAAAAAGGAGAGTTAGTTTATCGATACAAGAATAATGAGGTATCGTGGTTAATAAAAAATGGGTATGTTCCTGAAGATTTTGTGAGTTAGATAATATTAGAATAAATATTTTAATACTATTTTAAGATAATAAAATGAAATTTTGTACAACAAAAACTGAGATAAACGCTAAACAACAATTTTATTTAGCTTTAAAATCTCCTTGAATTATAGCTAATAAATCAGTGAAAATCACTTCCATTGCCAACAAAATCTTTGTTAGTAAAACTAATGAAAAAGGATAGATAAATATGAATAGAGCAGAAAAGTATGATATTAGTCATTTAGACGATAAAATAGACAAATCTCGCATTCGTACTAAAGATGAAAAAGCGATACAAGTAATTGAAAGTGTTTTTGACGAACAAACAGCTTTACTTATTGTATCTCTAATGAATAAAGGTATTATTAAAGAAATAAGTCACGTTGTTTCTACTGGCAAAGAAGCAAATGTTTATCATGCATATGGTGAAAATGGAAAAGAATTAGCAATTAAGATATATCGAACAACAACTAATATTTTTAAGCAAAATTGGAGATACTTAGAAGGAGATCCTCGTTTCAAACGATATAAAAAGGGGACTTACTCTTTCATTTACCTTTGGGCAAAAAAGGAGTTTAAGAATCTTCAAAGAATGAGTTCAATAAAAATACCAGTCCCTTCTCCAATAATTGTTAGAAAGAATGTCTTAGTTATGGACTTTATAGGAAAAAAGAGAGAAGCTGCTCCTTTAATAAAGGATGTAAAAATACGAAATAAAAGAAAAGGAAAAATATATAGTAAAGTGATTGATTATATTTTCAAGATATATAATGAAGGAAAAATGGTTCATGCTGACCTAAGCGAATATAACATTCTTTATTTCAATAAAGAGCCTGTGATAATTGATGTATCACAAGCAGTTCTTCTTGATCATCCAAATGCTTACTTTTTCTTGTATCGTGATATTTCAAATATCAACCGTTTTTTTGGTTCCATAGGTGTAGATGTTCTCGAAAATGATGAATTGTTTGAACAAGTGACTGGATTCAAACCTGATCCAAAAATTAAAATTGAGTTATGAAGTGAAGAAAATGTCAGGAGAATTTTTAGTAAGATTACCTCTTGAACGTGTAGCCGTTCTTATAGGGCCGAAGGGTTCCACAAAGAAACATATTGAAGATTTAACTGGGTGTATATTGAAAATTGATAGTAATAACGGTGATGTTATTATCCTTGCTGAAGAAGAGCTTGATGATCCAATCAATTTATGGAAAGCTAGAGACATTGTTAAAGCAATTGGACGTGGTTTTAGTCCTCAAAGAGCATATGCAATCATGAAACCAAACTATATTTTTGAGATTATTAGTTTAAGAGAGATCGTTGGGACATCTCCCAATGCATTGAGGAACGTCCGGTCGCGTGTAATCGGTAGAAGAGGAAGTACAAGAAATTTTATTGAACAAGCAACACGGACATATATTTCAGTTTATCATAACACAGTTGGAATAATTGGAGAATTAAGACACGTGGACATAGCAAGAACGGCTGTGATAAGGCTTATAAATGGTGCAAAGCACAGTTCAGTATATAATTTTATAGAACGTAAGATGAGAGAATTAAGCGAACATAAAGCTGCTATTTGGTCATCTCGAAGTGCTGGAGACTATTCTCAGATTACTGATCTAGACGAGCTCGAACGCCTTGTATTCGAAGAAGAAAAGAAGAAGAAAGAAGAAAGCAGCTAACGGTGAAAAAGTTGGTTATTAACCCTAAGCGACTAGATAAAGAGTATAAACTCTTTGATCTGCATGTTCACAGTTTTTATTCCTATGACTGTAAGAGTAATCCAAAGGATATAATCAAACATGCTGAAAAAATAGGATTAAACGGTTTAGCAATAACAGACCATAACACTGTGTCCTTTCATAAAAATAAAGATGTAGAGACAAATTTGCTAATTATTCCTGGGATAGAAATCTCAACGTCTAATGGACATTTAATAGGTCTAGGAGTGTCTGAAACAATAGAAAAAAACAAATCTGTTGCAGAAACAATAGAAATAATACGTGATTACGGGGGAGAAATTATTGTTCCTCATCTGTTTGACTTTTTGAGAAAAGGAATAGGAAGAAAGATCGCAAAAGTAAATTTTTCTGATCTCGCCATTGAAACAGTAAATGCTTCATGTTTAACCAAACTCTTTAATGACAAAGCAAGAAATTTTGCAGAAAAAAATTCGTTAGCACAAACAGGAGGCAGTGATAGTCACAGAGTTAAAGACTTAGGGCTAGCTTATACACTTATCCCAAAAGATGTAGAAACAGTTGATGATGTGCTAGAATCAGTTCGAAAAAAGGAGACGCTAGGAGAAGGAACTATTTTATCTATATATGAAAAAGTAATTAGATCATTTCAAATCCACTTCTAATTTTTCTTTTTTCAAGAAAATAAAAGTGGCATTCGAGAAAAATAAAAATCATATGTTTAGTATGCGTTGTCTTTAATGGATCCGTTATATACATTCTTCTGTTGTCCCCAAAACTCCTCTTTAAGCAAATCCCGAATAGCCACTCTAATTATTTCACTCCTGTTTGGATATCGCTTTTGGCGAACAAGCTCATCCAAACTATTAAGAAATTCAGATGGTAAATGAACAGTCACGAGTTTAATTCTTATCACCTTTGATATTTCATCTGTAGGTGACATTTAAATCCCATGTAATACTTGAAAAACACCCACACATGTATTCACATGTCCTTCTCGGTTTACGTGGGTAATATAATTTTATTTATTGTGAGTTATCTTTTAGAATTTAGATAAAATAAAAAAAGAGAAGAGAAGAAAAGAGAAGAGAAGAAAAGAGAAGAGAAGAGAAAAGTTTGCACACCCTCTACAGAGCCACCCTCTGTGACTGTTGTGCGAACTTCTAGCTATGTGTGATGACATTTTGGTGGTAGTATGTTTTTACTCCACACGAATTCATATACTGAATATGAAATTCGTAGCTAATAGTAAAAAAGAGAAAATAGTATATAAACTCAGCAATAAATAAGGGCAATCTTTGGAGAAAAAAATAAAATTGGAAGAACTATTTCCAGAATTGCCACCATTTTTTCTTTTTAGAAGAATCTTCTTTCTTATCGTCATTTCTTAGTTCTAGTGCAGCATCTCTCCAAGCCATTTTTGTGATCATATCTCTGAATCCTTCTGGTTCGTCACCTTCTTCAATAACATATACAATGGGTATTCTCTTACGTTCAACTTCTAGTTGTCTAGCTATTTTTCCTGCTTCATATTTTTCTTTAACTTGACAATCTTTACCTATCCATATGTAAATCTCATCATAAAAGTCTAGAACAAAGGCATCATCGGACTCAAATAATTTATACTCAATCGGAATTTCTTTAGTAATTACCTCTCCTTTTTCATTCTGTTCAATATGTAATAGGCGAAAATCCTTCTTTACCTTTATATCTATGTGCTTAAGAAAACCAGGTGTATCTCCTCTTTTTACTTCAAATTCTATTATATCTAGAAATTCTGGAGGTTCATCACCTTGCATTATTGTTTTGATTTCTAGTTTTTTGTTTTTTTCTTCAATTACTTTGGCTGCCCAAGCTCCTACAGCTTTGTCGTCAGCATAGCTCCTTTTACCTATCCAAACCCAGAGAATGTTATCGGTTTCAACAACATAAACATCTCCATCTAAAAAAGTATAAGGAGACTTTAACTCTTTTAATTCTTTTTTAACTACATGATAAACTTGCATATAATTACTAATGTATAGTGTAATAAAAGTCTTTTTAAGAGACAAACCTATCCGAAATACTTTTTAGTACAAGCTTTTGAAACAATTTATGAGAAGAGTAAGTCTAAATGATATAAATCATTTAAACACAGTTATTGTAGTTATTGATGCACAAAAATCAATTATATCTGCAACAAAAGATTGGGAACTTGTTCTTAGTAAAATCGAATTTTTATTAGATAACGCTAAAGTATTTCATATTCCAGTCTTTTTTACAGAACAATATCCAAAAGGATTGGGTTCTACAATTGAAGAACTAACAGCAATTATGGAAAACAAAAATGTAGTTATTCAAAAGATGGAATTTAATTGCTTTGATAATGAAGATTTTGTGAAACATATCAACTCTTTTTCTTCTTTAAAATATCTTGTAATTCTTGGTGTAGAAACTCATATCTGTGTGTTGCAAACAGCTCTTGGGGCTCTTGAACATAACCTCACCCCCGTAATCATCTCTGATGCCACCTCATCAAGAAAGGAAACTGACTATAAAGCAGCTATAAACTTATTTAATCAATTCAGCATTCCTATCCTTACTACCGAAATATTTAGTTATCTTGTAGTTAAAACAGCAAAAAGCGATAAGTTTAGAGATTTGCTTAAAAATGTAAAGAAATTTAGCAATTAAGAGGAAGAAAATAATAAGACATTTAAATTTGCTTGCATTTTCCTATTTTTTGTTCTTATTTCTCAAAAAAAAACAACAATCATAGAACTTTTTAATTCTTATTTGTTTTTAGTTTTAACTTACATGTGGAGTGGAAATTAAACATTGCATTACAGGTTCTTTATAAAGAACTATGGCTGTTCTCAAAACCTTGCTGAGGGAGAGAATATTCGTGAGATTCTAAAAAATAATTATGGGGAGGAAGTAGATGATATTTTTCAAGCCGATGTTATTATCGTAAACTCCTGTGCAGTAAAAACTCCAACAGAAAATAAAGTTATGCAATTTATTCATGAATGTGTGGAAACAGATGCAGATGTAATCGTTACAGGTTGTCTTCCAAAAATCAATCCTGATAGAATTAAGCGCGCATGCCCTGATGCTATTTTAACTCCACCAAACATAGGTAAAACAATTTTGAAATATATTCCTGGACAGAAAACAAATGGAGATATCTATCAACTTGCAAAACTACCAGACAAACCTGTGTTCTTACCAGACAAACCTTTAACTTCTGTAATTCCAATTTCTCAAGGGTGTCTGGGTTCCTGCACTTATTGTAGTGTGAAGTATGCTAGAGGATGGTTGATTAGTTATCCTATTGATGAATTGGTGTCCTATGCAAAAAGAGCAATAGAACTTGGGGCAAAAGAGTTGTATCTCTCTTCCTCTGATACAGCAGTATATGGAAGGGATAAAGGAACCTCTCTACCAATGCTGTTATCCAAACTTTTAGAATTAGACGGAGACTTTATGATTAGAATCGGAATGATGAATCCACGTTATGCAATTGAAATAATAGACGAAATACTAGACCTAATGGAGAAAGATAACAGAATTTACAGGTTCTTGCACATTCCAGTTCAAAGCGGTTCAAACTCCATTTTAGAAGCAATGAAAAGAGAATATACAATAGAAGAATTTGATGACTTGATAAAGAAGGTTAGAACAAAATTTCCACATATGTCATTATCTACTGATATAATTGTTGGTTTTCCTGGAGAAAAAAATATTGATTTCGAAAAAACTGTAGAATGTCTGAAGAAACATACATTTGATACTGTAAATATATCTAAATACAGCGATAGACCATTAGCTCCATCTTCAAAATTTCCTAATAAGGTTCCAACAGATATAAAGAAGAAAAGAAGTAGATATCTCTCAAAACTTGTTGCCGATATTCAGATGGAGAAAAATAAAACTTGGATTGGAGAGACAACAGAAGCAATCGTTCTCCAAGAAACATCAACCGGATCTATGTTTTGCAGAAATCAATACTATAAACCAGTACTAATTGATAAAGGAAATCTGGGTGAAAGAGTAAGTGTAGTAATTGAAAGTTGTTCTCGTACCGCTTTAAGAGGAAAAAAAGTTATAGAAGAAATAGTTCCTGAAATCGCAGAAAAAGAATAGTATTTAGTATTTTTTGCTATAAGACAATTTTAGATTTCATTAAACTGATTGTTGGATCTTTAGATTAAATATTTACTTACTTTAATTTGAAGTTTTATAGATTGAAATTAAATTTTTGTTCCAAAAAAATTGTACAAAAATGTATATCGGTATAGTGAAAGTTGAAATATTGAACTGTGTCAGCAATTACGTAATTTTTGTACTCAGAACGAGAAGTAAATTACGTAATTTTTGTACAAACTATTATTATTTTTGATTTTATGTACTCTTATATGGATAAAATTAATATTTATCAAGTTTGATTGTTTTAATAATGAGTTCAATAATAGAAAAGAGAATATACCAAATTACAACTTTAAAGCATAAAGATGATGTCAATCGTGTTCTTGTTGATGAACAATACATCTATAGTGCTTCTTCTGATAAAACTGTAAAAGTTTGGGATAAATTTACATTTGATGAGGTTGCAATATTATCTCACAAAAAACAAGTAAATGACATCGCAATAGATGATAACTATGTCTATAGTGCGACCAATGATGCTCGAGTTTCTATTTGGGAAAAAAATAGTTGGGAAAATGTGACCTCCCTCCCGCATGATGGATTTGTAGAGAGAGTGGTTGTAGATGACAACTTTGTCTATACCTCTTCTGATGATTTTTCTGTTAGAATTTGGGATAAAAAAAATTGGAAGGTAGTATTAGGGTTAAGGGTATCCGGAGAAGTGAACACTCTTTTTGTAGACAAAGATTTTCTTTATACTGGAAAAGGAACAAAAGTAAAAATCTGGGCGAAAGATAACTTTGATGTTGTCACAACGATAAAATTACCTATGTTTAGTGCTGTGCGCACGATATATGTTGATGAGGATTTTATTTACATTGGAGGAAGTGAAAAAAATGTTCGTGTATTTGATAAAAATTCAAAAAAACTTGTAGCTAAACTTCCTCATTCCGCTATTTCAATCGTTTATTCAATATATGGTGATGACCAATATATTCTTACAGGGTTAAGTGACAATAAAGTTGTAGTGTGGAAAAAAAGCGATTTCTCAAAAGTTACTTTTCTAAGTATTCCAGGACAAGTGAAGTCGGTGTTCAGTGATGGAATAAGATTTTATTCTGGTAGTTCTGATAAAAAAGTTAGAGTTTTTGAACCAGCAATTTATGAAGAAAAAAGAAAGGAGTATGAAGCAAAGAGAAAAGAACAAGAATTGAAAAAGAAAAAGGAACTGGAAGAGCAAAAAAAGAAAGAAGAGGAGAAAAGAAAAAAAGAGGAGGAGAAGAAAAAAGAAAAACTTAGAAAAGAACAAATAAAAAAAGAGAAAGAGGAAGCCAAGGAAAAAGAGAAACGACAGAAAAAAGAAGAAGAAAGAAAGAAAAAAGAAGAAGAAAAGGAGAAAAAGCGAGAAGAAAGAATTACAACAATAAGAAATATCTTGAAGAAAAGTGATTCAATTGAAATTAATCTACTGATGGAAATTCTAGATTTTTCAACAAAAGCTGCTCTGCTAAAATTTTTATATAACTTACCAGAAGATTTCCCAATAATAATTAAAGATGATAAAGTGTTTTTCTCCACCCTAAATAAAAAAGAAAAAGAAGTCCATAAAGCAATAGATGACTTATTGAAAAAATATGAAGAATGGGAGCAGACTGATGTTTTTAAAATATAGTTTAAGTTAACTATCTGTGTTACACTTTTTTTTAATTTAGAAAAACTCTTTACGCACTCCCATAACCTCCTCCACCCGGAGTTTCAATAATTACTATATCTCCTTTCTTAATTTTTCTAGTAGTCTTTGATGGAAGTATTGAGCGATTATCTGATGAAATAATAATATTTTTGCCTTTTCTCCCAGGCATTCCTCCAAATAATCCAAAAGGAGGATAATTTCTTCTCTCGCTTTGAATAGAAAGAGTGGCTTCTTCAGCAAGTAATTTTATTGACCGTCTAATACCGTTGCTACCTGACCATTTCCCTTTTCCTCCAGTGGACTCTAAAATAGAATATTCAAGGACTCGTAGGGGATAATAAGTCTCCAAAACTTCGATAGGTGTATTGCGAGTATTAGTCATATGGCTATGTTTTGCACTTGGGGGAGAATAATCCTTTCCTGCTCCAATACCTCCGGCAATAGTTTCATAGTAAGTAAATTGATGACCTTTATGTGTTCCTCCAATAATAATGTTATTCATTGTTCCACTACTCGCTGCTGGAATATCATCTGGAAAAATCTGGGAAAAAACACCTAACAAAACATCAACAATTCGTTGGCTAGTTTCAACATTTCCTGCAGCTACTCCTGCAGGAGGAATAGGATCAACTAATGTTCCTTTTCTAGTGATAACCTTAAGAGGTTCATATAATCCATAATTTGTTGCGTAATCTCTAGGAACTAAAGCTCGAATAAGATAATAAGTAGCAGAAAGGGTTACTGCCAGTGGAGCGTTGATATTTCCCTCCACTTGTTTAGAACTCTTAGAATAATCAACAATAAGCTCCTCTCCATACCTTTTAACTTCAGCAGTAATAGGAATAGGCTTATCTGTTACTCCATCATCATCCATATAATCAGTGAAAGAATAGGTCTCTCCTTCAGGAATACTTTGAATTAAGCGAAGAGAAGCAGAACGAGAACGATTAATTAAAAACTCAATAACCTTTTGAACTCTGGGTAAGGAGTACTTGGATAATAAAGATTGAAATTTTTTTTCTCCAATCTTTGTAGAAGCAAGCTGTGCTTGAAGATCTCCTCTACGTTCGTAAGGAACCCTCACATTTTCAAGAAAAACGTCTAACCATTCTTTATTCATTTTTCCCTTTCTTTCGATAAGTGTGGGTTTAATAACAAAACCTTCTTCGTGAAGAAGATACTTTCCTCCAGGCATACTGCCTGGTACAACTCCTCCAACATCTGCATGATGACAACGATTAGCAATATATCCTACAAGCTTTTGTTCAAAAAAGATAGGTTTGACGATCGTTATGTCAGGTAGATGCGTACCTCCAGAATAAGGGTCATTGGAAATATATATGTCACCATCTTCTATATTGCTCTCACCAAAATGGTCGATAATTGCTTTAACAGACTCGGGCATAGCTCCAAGATGAACAGGAATATGTTCTGCCTGAGCAAGAAGTCGACCTTGACTATCCATAATTGCACTGGAAAAATCTAATCTGTCTCGAATGTTGGGGCTAAAAGCAGAACGTTGAAGAACTATGCCAGTCTCTATAGCAACGTTACGAAGAGCTTGGTTAATAACCTGAACTTCAATTAAATTAAATTGATCACTCATTTAATCTCCTCCAAAATAATGTAACCTAATCTGTTGATTCTGCCAAAAACACTTGGGGGGATAACCGTAGTAGAATCAAGCTGATCAATAATTGCAGGACCCTCAATAATATTGCCGTCTAACAATTTCGATTTATCAAAAACAGGAGTAGAAAAAAGGTCGCCATAAAAGTTGACCTCTCGACTGGATTTATAAGCTGAATCAGGAGGACGAGAAGAACCTTCAGGAAGTTTAGATAATTTGAGTTTGGGCACTGTCCCTCTGGCTTCAACCTTAACATTAACAACTTCTACTTGTAAATGCTTGTCATGCCAAGAGTAATTTTGATGATGAAGAGAATGGAAACTGTCAACAGCTTCTGACAAAATAGAACCAGAAATAGGATAATTGATAGGAATAGAAAGAGTGTCAGACTGACCTAAATAGCGAAGGTCTAAAGAATATGAAAAGACTTTTTCTTCTTCTTTTACATTTTCAGAAGACAAAATAGATGATAACTCTAATTTTAAAGATTCAAGAGTATTGTTAAGATCGAGAAAATCTATGTCCTCAACAAGCTGAAGATAAGACTGGACCTTCTCGTGTTTAATATCACTAGCCAGTAATCCATAAGCCGACCATGCACCTGGAAAAGGAGGAACAATAACACGTTTAATGTCCAACTCTTTAGCTATATCCCAAACTTGCATAGGACCCGCACCTCCAAAACCAAGGAGAGAAAAATCGCGGGGATCTAAACCACGCTGAACAGTAACAACACGAATAGCTTGTGAAATGTTGTGATTAAGAATCTGACGAACAGAAAGAGCTAAAGAAGTAACAGAATCGATTTCATAATCATAGGAGGAATTTCTTATTTCATCAAGTAATGATTGTAAAACAGAAAAGGATTTGTTGACGTCAATATCCAAATTACCAGCAAAATTGCTAGGGTGAACATAACCTAAAACCATATTCGCGTCAGTTAAAGTAACTTTGTCTCCACCTAAAGAATAACATGCAGGACCAGGAAAAGCTCCTTGAGACTCAGGACCAACAGTTAACAATCCATCACTAAACTTAGCAATAGAACCTCCACCACTACCAATAGTCTCAACATCAGCCATAGGTGAAACAATCGGAAAACCGCCAAAATAGCGAGAGTTTAAAATGATAGGACTATCGATCAAGGCAGAAACATCAGTACTAGTACCGCCAATATCTAAAGAAACAAGATGGGAAAGAGAAAGATGGTCAAGAGTCTTAGAAGCAGCAAGAACACCACCAGCAAGACCAGAATAAAGAGTTTGAATGCCATTACGAGTGATAGTAGAAACATCACTCATACCAGTGTTAGATTGCATAATCAGAAGAGGAGAAGAAATGCCGATATCAAGAAGCTTGGAACGAATAGTGGAAAGATAACGAGAAATAACAGGACTAACTTTAGCATTGATGATAGTAGTAACAGAGCGCTCGTATTCACCAATAGAAGGACAGATCTCAAAAGAGGGAAAGGAAAGAAAACCATGAGAACTAAGAAGAGAATGAAGATGCTGTTCATGAGAAAAATTGCGAAAAGAAAAAAGAAGAGAAATAGCTAAAACAGAAATAGAACGAGAATGAAGGAGAGAAGAAAGAGAGTCTAAATCAAAGGTAAGAGGACGAATTACAGAACCTGAAGAATCAAGGCGCTCATCAATCTCTATTAATAAATCAGAAGAAAAATCTAAAGGATAAGATTGAGAAAATTTGAGATTATAAAGATCAGAACGTTGTTGGCGACCAATCTCAATAATATCTTTGAAACCTTTAGTAGTCAAAAAAGCTATAGGAGGACATTTACCCTCTAAAAAAGCATTAGTACCGATAGTTGTTCCATGAATAAGCAATTCAATGTCAGAAGGACCAAAATCAAAAAGATGCATAACCTCTTGTAATCCAGAAATGATTCCAATACTAGGGTCATGAGGAGTAGTAGCAGTTTTCCAAGCTCTAATTTGACCATCACTAGAAAGTATAATAAAATCAGTAAAAGTACCACCTGTATCGATACCAATACGAATAGGAGGACGAAGAGAAGAAAGCATGTCAAAAAAAAAGAAGAAGAGAACTTAAAGATTTTCAAAAAATAAGAAAAACCTAAAGAAAAAGAAAAAATTTTTTTATAAATCAGTTTATTAGTTGAAAATCATTTACTAAAAAGAACGGTTAATTGTTAAAAATACTTTTTATTTGTATAAATGGTGGGGACGGCACGACTTGAACGCGCGACCAACAGGTATCTACGTTTTTTCAAATTATTAAACTCTGGAGCCTGCCACTCTACCTACTGAGCTACGTCCCCTATATTAAGGTCTAAAGGCCTTCAATCTTAGTTTTTGTTTTTTTGTGGACACACAGTGATTTGTATTTATTGTGTCTGAAATTTCTTTTAAGATTTCATTTTTAAGTTTTCTTGTTATCAACTTGACTTTGAATAGTTTTTGTATGTTGCCTTTGATATAAGAAATACTGTTAGAGTTGTGGCTCTACTTTTTTCTTCTTTTTCTCTTTTTTTATATAAAATGAAAACAAACATTCATAAAAAATGCTTTTTTTGTTTACTTGCTCATTTATCAGTCTCAATTAGTGATTGTCAATAATGAAATTCAATAGGTAGGATGATTTATGATTTCACTCTGGAGCTTTGAATTGGCTTTCACTTGGGAAAACTGTTGAGCTCCTTTTTCTTTTTTTTCCTTATTCTTCTAGCTTTTTTTCCATTTTCCATAAGTGTCTTCTTCCTGCAAATTCTCTTTCTTCGCACAATTCTGCTAGTTGCCTATTTGTTTCAAAAGATATATTATAATAGTTATTTGCTCTATATTCTTTCAATTTCTTTATGAATTCGTCAAAATATTTCAATTCTTTACATTTTAGTGATCTGCATCCTGCATAATTTGGTTCAAAGATGCTCATTACTTTTAATTCTTTTTCATTAAACAATCCTAAAACTAGATTGTTGCTATTTTCTAGTATTTTCGTCATTTCTTCTACATTAACATTTTCGAAAGTCTCTACTATGGTATTTAGATCTCCTAGTGTTAGTTTTTTTAGTTCTGTGTTTTCTTCTATTTTCGTTTTTTCTATTTCTTTCAGGTGATTTTCTTCTATTGTACAGAACCATAATTCCTGTTCGAAATAGAAACCATATTTTTTGTAAAGTGCTATTGCTTGTTTATTTTTCGTTTCTACCATTAGTTCTATTTTTCTCACATTTCTTTTTTTGAAGTAGTCTATAATGAAGGTCATCATTATTGACCCATATCCTTGCCCTTGCAAGCTCTTTTTTACTGCTATTCTATTTAGCAATCCATATCTGTTTGCTGTTTGTAAAAACATGTATCCTATTAACTCTTCATCTCTGAAAAAACCTATAAATCCTGATTTTGTAATGTACTGTAGATATAGTTTTTTTGGTATATAGTCATCTGGGAAGCATTCTCTATCAATTGGTTTGAATTGTTCCCAATCTTCTTCTGTTAATCTTTTAAACTCTAACACTTGCTTTCATTCTTTCTTTTTTTTTCCTTTAAAATAGCTTTCGTAACTTCCAAAAGTTTTTTTCTTTTCCTCTTTAGTGTGTTCTAACATTGTTTTCTTTTAAAAAAGGTTATCAGCTCTATTCTTTTTTTGTTGTAATAAATTTAATTTTTGTACACTTTTTGTAAGCTAATTTTGTTCTCTGAAGCGTTTAAGAGGGTAGGACTAACCATTCTTTACATAGAATTGAATAGATTATTTACTCTATTTCCTTATATTAACCTAAATTATTTTCCTTCTTTCCTATAGATTTATAAAATTTATACAAAAAATTCAACTATGACAGTTGGTGTTCTCTTCTGTGGAGGCAAAGGCACTCGTATGCGTCCTCTTACTTATTATATTCAGAAAGTTATGATGCCTATTGGTTTAGACCAGCGTCCTATTATGGAGTATATTGTTCGTCATTTTGTTAGGCATGGTGTAACTGACTTGATTATGCTTGTTAACTACAAACGTGAGCAGATTGAGGGTTATTTTGAAGATGGCTCCCGTTGGGGAGCTAATATCACCTATGTTCCTGATAAGCCTGGTCCTGTTGGCACTGGTACAGCTTTACTTAATGCTCATGAAGCTATAGGTGACCGCCGTATGATCATTTTTTACTCTGACATTATTACTAACGTTAACTTTACTGAGATGTTATCTTTTCATTCTTCTCATGGCAAGTGGTCTACTATTCTTGCAACTAAAGGTTGGAAACTTCGTGTTGGCACTGCAGAGATAGATTCTTCCAATCTTGTTACTTCCTTTCATGAAAAACCAACTATTCCCGTTTATGTTAACACTGGTATAAGTATTCTTGAACCCATTATCTTTGACTATTTGAGCGAATTTGACCCCACACAGAGTATTGATCTTTCTCGGGATATTTTTCCCCAATTCGTTAAAGCTGAACAAATGGTTGCTTATACTCCTTCTGATGTTTATTGGGAAGATATTGGCTCAATTGAACGCTATGAAAAACTTGATAATGCTTTAATTACAAAGTTAATGAAAGCATAACAATATTTAGAGGAGTGATTGTATGAAACACCGTTTACTTGATCTACTTGCTTGTCCTGTTGAAAAAGGTTGGCCACTTAAATTGGAAATTCAAAATGAGGAGCCTGAAGAGGAAGAACTTGATATCCCTGTTGTTTGCGATGAAACTCAAGTTGTTTGTAAATATTACTGTAATTTTAAGAATTATCTCCTTATTGTTGATTCAGGTTCTGAAGAGCGCTTTAAACCTATTGATGAAATTAAGAAACATGTAACTGTTGAAGATTGTAAAAACTGTTTTCAAGTAGATATTACACAAGGTTTGCTACATTGTCCAGTTGATGAAGAACACGTCTATAAAATCAAAGATGGTATTCCTATTATGCTTACTAAAGAGCAAATTGATGAAATATATGGTGGAAAAATCGAGTAGGGTAGATTTTAATGAGTGATTCTAAATCATATACTGATGAGCGTGAAGAAGGAAAAAAGAGGTCCTTCTCTCGTGTAGAAGTTCTAGAACTATTCATGCTCTTTTTAGTAGTATTACTGTTTATATTCTTTTTAATTGTTCAAGGTCGTATTGTCTTCTTTGATGAAATAAAGTCTCAAATAATATTAACTGACATTCTCCTAGCCATAGCCATTATTATCCTCTTCGGCAAATTTGTTCTCGATTTTTATAATATTAAGTTGTCTGAAGTTTTAAAAAAAACTCTTACTAATTTAAAATCCAAAAAAGAGTATCAATGACAGTCAACTTTCTCTCTTCTTTTGTGTTTTAGTTTTTTTCTTAATGCGAAGAATTTTATAAATCAATTTTTTTCTTTATTCCATGGGTAAACATGTCATCGAGCTAGATGTTGATACTATTAACAAAATCGCAGCTGGAGAAGTCATTGAGCGTCCTGCTTCAGTTGTTAAAGAACTCGTTGAAAATGCAATCGATGCTAAAGCTAGTTCTATTGAAATTAATATTGTTGACGGAGGAAAGAAAATTATTGAGGTTATTGACAATGGTGAGGGGATGAGTCATGATGATGCTCTTACAGCAATAAAACGCCATACTACTAGTAAATTACGTACAGCTGAAGATCTCTTTAATATTCACTCTATGGGTTTTCGAGGAGAAGCCTTAGCAAGTATAGTTAGTGTTTCTATAACAGAAATCATTACTAGAACAGCTGATTCGGAGTTAGGTACAAGGTTAGAAATACATGGTGGAAAAGTTATTTCTGATCAAACTATTTCTGCACCTGTAGGAACAAAAGTTATTGTAAAGAATCTTTTTTACAACGTTCCTGTTCGAAGAAAGTTCCTTAAGAACACTTCCACTGAACTTCGGCATGTAACTGAAACAATAACAAAGTTAGCTTTATCTAAACCCGATATTTACTTTAAATATACTCACAACAATAAAGTTGTTCTTTCTGCTCCTCAAGGTGATCTACTAACAAATATTGCCACTATTTTTGGTAAAAATATGGCAAAAGGAGCTCTCAAAATAGAAAAAAGTGAGAACGGTTATTATTTACATGGTTACATCTTAAAACCAGAGTTTGCTCGTAAATCTAAAGATTACCTCTATTTATTTGTAAATAACAGGCCTATCAAAGATAAATTGATTACTGATGCTATTTTAGCAGGTTATGGTACATCTGTTCCTCATGGAAGTTATCCTGTCGTTTTTCTTTACTTTAATTTGCCTGCAAACGAAGTTGATGTTAATATTCATCCTACTAAAAGAGAGGTAAAATTTGCTGAAGAAGTTAAGGTTTATTCGATGTTTGAATCAGCTATCAAGGAAGCTTTTGAAGCTAGTGGGTTAGAAATATTTAAACGAGTTGAACAACCAAAAGCACAACCTACTTTACTATCTTCTGTAGATTCTAACAAAATAGAGAAAAAGACGATGAGTACTTCTTATATAAAATCAAAGACTGTTATAAAAAAAGCTCCTGTTCCTTCAAAATCCTCTATTGGAAGAAAAAGAGAGAAACAACTTACCAGCTTTATTGATGTAAAAACTAGTTCGGAATCTATTTCTAGCTCATCAACTACTCAAGTCCGAAAAGATGCTTTTCAAATTTTGGGAATAATAAAAGATACATATATCATAGCTGAAATGGATGAAGGTTTAGTTCTCTGTGATCAACATGCTGCAGCTGAAAAAATTAATTATTTAAAATATCTCAATCAGCTGAAGCAAAATAAAGTTGCGAAGCAAGGTTTGTTAGACCCAATTATTATAACTCTCAAACCTTCTGAATTCAACACAATGCAGGAGATAATAGATAAGTTAGCTGTTCTGGGTTTTGAAATAAAACCTTTTGGTCAATTTGATATCGCAGTTAGTGCTGTTCCAACGATTTTAGGAAAAAACATCTCTTCAAAAGTTGTTATTGATGTTATAGATATATTGAAAGAAAATTCACAGGAAATTAAAGATCAAATAGAAATCGAAAAGTTACAAGTGATTAAGGATTTGATTGCTTTAACTGCTTGTAGAAGATCGATTAAAGCTGGGGATAGTTTGTCTTTTATTGAAGCTAAAAGATTAATTACAGAACTGTTAGAACAAGATGACCCATGGACTTGTCCTCATGGAAGACCAACAATGATTCTTCTTACTGAAGATTATATCAAAGAGTTATTTGGAAGAGATTATAGGTAAATTTTTTAGAAATTCTTATTCTTCTTTTTTTCTTAGAATATTCCTACACTTTCTAGTTAATTGGTCTAGTAGATTTATTGCTTCAATAGGTGTAATCTTGTTCACATTAATATTTGCAATGTCTTGGAGAAGTTTGTATTCTCTTTCTTGTAAAATACCTGATTTCTTAGTGAAAGTTCTTTTGTTTTCTATGGCAGATTGAAAAGCTGTTTCTCCTAACAGTGTAACTTGTACGGGAGTGAGTTTACCTTTCTTTACTTTTTCCTCTTGCTTTTCTTCTCTTTGTTCTTTGTTGTTCATTTGTGCATGAAGAATGTGTAAAACTTCATTTGCTCTTTCTATGACCCTTTGCGGAATACCAGCTAAAGAAGCTACATGTACCCCATAAGATTCATCTATTCCTCCTTCTTTTACCTTGTATAAGAAATGAACACTACCGTTCACGTTTTTCACTGCAACGTGGTAATTCTTTACTCTTGGAAGAATATTTTCTAGTTCTATTAGTTCATGATAATGTGTTGCCAATAATGTTCTTGGTCCTATCCTTCCAATATTGTTGTGCAGATACTCAGCTATTGCCCAAGCTAAAGCTACTCCATCAAAAGTTGAAGTTCCTCTTCCTATTTCATCAAGTATTACTAGACTTCGTTCTGTTGCATTATTTAGGATATTTGCGCTTTCTATCATCTCCACCATAAATGTAGACCGATTTTCGATTAATACGTCATGTGCTCCAATACGTGTGAAAATTCTATCTGTCAAACCTATACGGGCCTTTGATGCAGGGACAAAACTACCTATATGAGCTAAAAGAACTATCAAAGCTGTTTGTCTGAGGAAAGTTGACTTTCCTGACATATTAGGTCCTGTGATAATTAGAAGTCTATTCTTTTTCTCTTCTATGATACAGTCATTAGGAATAAAGGTGGAATCTTTTAACAACTGCTCAACTACGGGGTGTCTCCCCTCCTTGATGTAGTAACTGTTTTCTTCTATTATTTCTGGCTTCGTATAATTGAAATTAACTGCATTCTGAGCAAAAGTGGATAAAACATCCAGTACAGCACAATAATAAGCAGTCTCTTTTATTTGATTGGTAAACTTTGAAATTTCATTTAGTATCTCATTGTATAATCTCTCTTCTATCGCTATAATTTTCTCTTCTGCAGACAGTATTTTTATTTCATACTCTTTTAATTCTGGAGTAATGTATCGTTCTGCATTAGTCAAAGTTTGCTTTCGTTCATATTCTGCTGGCACTTGATCAGAGTATGCTTTGCTTACCTCAATAAAGTAGCCAAATACTTTATTGAACTTAACTTTTAATGTTTTAATATCTGTACGTTGTTTTTCTCTTGCTTCAAGAGATTGTAAAAACTTTTTACTGTTTTTTCTAATATTTTTAAGTTCATCTAATTCCTTGTTATATCCCTCTTTTATTACTGTCCCGTCTCCTATTGATGCACTTGCATTTTCAGAGATTGTTCTTTCAATAATATTTACTACCTCTTTTAGAGGATTAAGTTTTTCTCTTATTTCAATAAAATATGAGGATTGATACTTGGACAAAAGTTTCTTTATTTCAGGTATAAGTTGTAACGTTTCTTTTAGAGCAAGAAGTTCTCGTGGTCTGGCTCTCCCTAACGCTACTCTACTTATGATTCTTTCAATATCACTCATATCTCCGAGTATTTCTCTAATATCTTCTCGTGTGATAATATCTTGAAATAATTCATCAACAGCATTCAATCTTTTCTCAATTATCGCTTTATCTAAACTCGGGTGGAGCAACCATCTGGTAAGAAGCCTTGATCCTGGTCCAGTTTTTGTGTTATCTAGTATGTATCTTAATGTCCCAAATTCTGTTCTATCTCTTACATTAGTGATTAGTTCTAGACTCATTATTGTTGTTGAGTCGAGAATCATAAACTCATCTGTTTTGATCTTAGAAATTTTTGTGATATTTGGAAAAGTTTCTCTAAATTGAGTCTCTCTAAGATAATTTATTATAGCTCCTGCAGCAGCAATATACACTCCATCTTCTTCTAATCCAAAACCATCCAGTGTAGCTAATTGAAAAAACTTGAGTAAATCTTGTCTTCCTTGTTCAACATCAAAATAATAACTTGGTTTAAATGTTAATACACACTGCTTTGTATTATACTGAAGGTTTAATGTTTCCCAAAGTTCTTTTTCGATTATTATCTCAGCTGGAGATAAGCGTGTAAATTCTACATCTAAACTTGCTTCATCTGAAAAATCTGTAACATAGAAGTCACCCGTAGACAAATCTAATGCAGCTAAACCATATTTGTCGTTTTCTTTTGATATTGCAACAAGAAAATTATTGCTTTTTTTAAGGGACTCTGGAGCAAGAACCGTCCCTTTTGAAACTAATCTTACTACTCCTCTTTTTACTATTGTTTTTGCTTTACTTGGATCTTCAAGTTGTTCTACAATAGCAACTTTATATCCTTGCTCTACCATCCTAGCAAGGTAAGAGTCAACTGCGTGATAGGGTACACCTGCAAGAGGCCATTCTGTTTCTGCAGTTTTTCTAGATGTTAAAGTAATATTAAGGGCTTTAGATGTAATGATAGCATCTTCTTTAAATGTTTCATAAAAATCTCCCAAGCGCCAGAAGATTATATGTTCCGGATATTGTTTTTTTACTTCTAACCACTGTTTTTGCATTGGGGTGAGTTTCTTTTTATGACTGTCATCAAATCTTTTCATTATACACACTGTTTTAATTCATTCATTATGCTGCTTTTTGTTACAGTAAATATACCTACAAGTAATGATTATTATTTTTACACTTTTAAATAATTATTGAAGTAAGAAACTATTTTGTCTCAAAGTGTTTTTCCTTTTTTTGTATGTAGTAGTCATATACTTCTTTAGGTTGTTTCTTGGGATCGGCAGCTCCCCAAGAGTATAATTCGTTATCAGGTATATTTTTATCTTCAAACCATGTTCCTTTGTCTAATTCGTCTATAAGAGTTTTTATAATATTTACACTAGCGCTAGCACCAATCCTTGTTGCACCCGCATTTACTAGTAAAACTGCTTTTTGAGCATCTCGTATTCCACCAGCTGCTTTTATTCCAAGTTCATTTCCAACAGTCTGTTTCATCAAAGAAACATGGTCGTAATATGCTCCCATAGGCCCAAAACCAGTGCTTGTTTTTACATAATGAGCTCCTGCTTCCTTAGATATGTTACATGCTTTTACTATTTGTTCATCAGTAAGAAATCCTGTTTCTAAAATAACTTTTACTTTGGCGTCTCCTGCGGCAGAGACAACTTGTTGGATATCATTTTTCACGAAATCATATTCATTATCTCTAAAAAAGCCAACATTTAAAACCATATCAATTTCTTCTGCTCCTAGTTTCACTGCATCTTTTGTTTCAAAAGCTTTAGTTTCTGTTGTGCAAGCTCCTAATGGGAATCCAACTACAGCGGCGATTTTGATTTCTGTATTTTTTAATAAGCTGTAAGCATATGAAACATAAGAACTATTAACACATACGGCTCCAAAATTGTATTTAATAGCTTCTTCACACAGCTTTTTTATCTCTTCTTTTTTTGCAAAAGGCTTAAGATTTGTGTGATCAATAATCTTAGCCATCTCTTCTACAGTTATTTTTTGACTATACACAAATAGTTCTAATGTTTTTACTAATAAAACTTTTTGGAAACTAAACAAATAAATAATTTATTTTGGTATGTTATTCATTTATTCATCAATTTTTGTTGTTTCTTCTTCGATTTGTTTTAAATCTTTACCGTATATTATAAAGAAAATTACTCCAAGTATTCCAAAGCCTGTTGCCACAAAGAAATTTGTTGCAGGGCTGATATTCCAGAAAATTGCTGCACTAAATGCTGCAATAGAAACTACAATGTCACGAATTAAATAATATGTGCCAAATGTACTAGCTTTTGCGTCTTCTGGCGCTAAATCCATTATCAAAGCTTTTCTAGTTGGTTCTCCAAACTCTTTTAGTCCGCGGACAATAAATGCTATAACGAACATCCAAAAACTATGACTGAAGTATAAAAACGTGGGAAAAAGAGTAAAAAAGACAAAAGTTGTCGCTACAAAAGGTTTCTTCCTTTGTGTTTTATCAGCAAAATAGGCTACGGGTATGTAAATCAATAAAGCTGTTATCATTTCGATTGCTGTTAAAAACCCAAATTGCAAACTTGTAATATCATTGTAATTCATTGCCCAGATAGCTAGAAAGGCATAAGGAATCTGTTCAGCAAAACGGATAAGAATATCTGATATTAACAATGTGCGAAGTTCTGGTCTAATGTTGTGTAATGTTTCTCTAAGACGTAAGGGTGCTTTGCTTTTTTTCGGTGGCTCTCTAATAAAAAAGATCTCTGCAATTGTAGCAATGATTGCTAAAAACAATGCTATGGTAAATGAAATTCGAACACCAAGAACAATTCCGTAATAACCAATAATTGCTCCTCCAATGATAGGGCCTAAGGCCATCGGAATTCTACGAACTAATGAATGTAAACTAACTCCCATAGCTCTCCTGTTTTTACCTACGACAGTGGAAACCAAATCCATTATTGCTGGTAGTGAAATAGCTGTCCACGATAAGAAAAAAACTGCTCCAAGAATCACAGCCCACCAAGTAGAGAGAATAATAACAATGCTAAAACCAATCATTGCCATAATGTTAAACACGACTAGAGCTTTCTTGTAACCTATTTTATCACTTAAATATCCTCCTGGAAAAGAATAAAGAGCAGAAAGAAAATTATCTGTTCCATTAAGAGCACTAACAATAAAATTTGTTCCGCCTATAGCTAATAGATAAACGGGTAAAAATCTTTCTGCTAGTTTTTCGCCAAGACCAACGAAAATAACCATTAACATCATAGTAAGCATACTAGGTGTAAATAGTGACGAGATTGATTGCTTTGATTTATTTTCCATTTTAATTGACGGCAATTTATTGTCTTAATCTTTAAATTTTGTGTAAAAAATTCAACTGTAAGTATTAACAATTTTTAAACCTTATATTATTTTAATTTTTCAAAAAAAAATGAAAAATATTTCTTAATCAGAAAAAGACTTTTAAATATGTTAAAGTCCATGAACGTGATATTATATTAATTGAATAGAATATAGTCAACCATAAAATAATTGAGGTTATAATAAATGTACAAAACGAAACAAATAGTAACTTTATCCATTCTTATCTTAGTAAGTGTTTCATTTTCATCGATTTTTGTTAACGGACAAAGTGAGACACAAGTAGATATTAATAGCAATAGCATGAACACCGCGCCCACTTTCATTACCAGTGATATACTTGCAAATATCACTGACGATTCAGTATTCGGGCTTAATGCGACCGTAAAAGTAAACAGATCAGTATTTTTTGGCTATTATGGCATTGTATCCATTAATGACAGTATTGAGTTTAACTTGTATGGAAACGATTCTGTTGTATACTTTAACTATACTATTGCTAATATTAACGCAAATAACCTCACCTATTGTGGCTTTAAAATAGCTAATTATTCCATTGATATGTTACAGTACAGAAATGCTACAAGAAACTATGTTTATGAGAAAGGGCTAAATTATACAACCTTTAGAGTACCTTTCCTTTCTAATTATTCAAGTATTTCTGGAAACAACACTTTCTTCATCAATGCTTATCTTGAATTTGCGTATCCCTTTGAATACACAATTGAAAGCGGAGAGCAAGTTCTTCACTATAAAGAGCTTCTTTATCCTCTTATCAATAATGTTCCTATTATAAATGGTTCAACAACAGTAAAGAAACAATCTGGTGAAGCTCAAGAAGGAATAGGTGAAAAATTCCTAGACGATGATGATCATGTTATTACTCCACAAGAGTATATGGTATCCAACGCCAGTAGTGGAATACTAAAGTGGGAAAATTTCACAAGAGAGGCTTTTAACTATTCACAGACTATCGACGATGATCTTATTATGAATATTTGGACAATTTCTATCAGTGGTACTCCATCAGAAGCTCAACAGGTTTCTTCTGCTACTGTGTTGTTTAAATCTGTTGAATCAAAAAGAAAGTTTGAAATTAATCCCTACGGAACAGTTAAAATTACTGAAACTCATTATATCCAATACTTAGGCCCAGATCATCCTGAAGGTCAACCAATTACCTTGTTTAAATCATACAAATTAAATTCTTTCCAGTTAACACTTGAACCTAATGCTACTGTCAAATCTCTAACAGACCAACTTGGACATTTAAATGTAAAATTCCAGTTAGACAATGGTATTTATTCACCAGGTACATATAATTTAGCTGATAGTGGTCTTTATCCTGGATATAAAGTTTTGACTGTTCATCCCCGGTATCCTCTTAAACATGGAGAAATAATAGATTGTACAATCGTTTATACTGTTCCTCTTGAACAATTTATGCTTAAAGAAAAGGATAGTAATCGCTATAGTATTAAATTATCTCCTTTGTCCATATATAATTGGACAGTAGACAAGTTGACACTTGATGTAGTACTTCCACGAGGAGCTGTGTATAAACAATCAAATTATTCCACTGGAGATCCATATCAAGATTTACAAATAAGTTATAGTAAACAATTTAAACTTTGGAAACTAGGCTTTGATAGAATCTTAACTTATTCTGGAACTAATCTCTCTCCAGCTGATAATAAACTCTTCTACATTGATATTACTTATATAAGAGCAAATGTTTTTATTAGTTATATCCTAATAGTCATCCTTCTAAGTGCAGTTGTAGGCTTAGCATCATTATTCAATTGGTTCTCAAAGAAAGTAAGAAAAATTGAAGGTTTTGAAGTAGAAAAAGAATTTATTCCTGTTGACGAAATCCGGTTGTTTGTAAAACTATACGAAGAAGTTCTTGGTATTAAAGATCGAATCAGGCAAACAAAAGAAAAAGTAGCAAAGAAAAAGATGACTGTTAAAGAAGGTAAACAGTTGATCAATGATTTAAGTATTCGCTTACGACAAACAGAAGAGAAATTAAAAGATGCAAAGACTAATCTAGCAAAACATGGTGGAAAGTATAAACACGCCGTTCAAGAAATCGAAATAAGTGAGCGTAAACTTCTTGAAGAAAGAAGAAACCAACGAACTCTACAACAAGAATATAAGAAAAAGAAAACTCTAACCAAAGAAGCTTATAGACGTCTTTTCAGAGAAAGACAAAAGAACATCGAAAAACTAACTAACGAAATTAATGGAAGACTTGTCAACCTTAGGTTGTTAATTGAAGACTAATTTTCTTATCATTTTTTTATTTTTCCCTTTTTCTATAACCTATTAGCGCATTTTTCGTTTTACATTTCTCATTTTTTCTTAGATGAAAAAAGATTAATTTGGCTAATTTAATCTAAAAATGATGTCAAATTTATCAGAAACTGAGAGAAAAAAATATGTAAGACAAATAATTATGGATAACATTGGGATTGAAGGGCAAGAGAAATTAAAAGAATCTAAAGTTTTAGTTGTAGGTTCAGGAGGATTAGGTTCAAGCGTACTTTATTATTTGGCAAGTTGTGGAGTTGGGACATTAGGAATCATAGATAAAGATATTGTAGAATATTCGAACTTAAATAGACAGATTATTCATTTTGAGGATGACGTGGGAAAATCAAAAACTCAATCTGCAGAGGAGAAACTATCGTTACTCAACAAGAATCTGGTAATTAAGACATATCAATTTGAATTGAATTCCCTTAATGCTGAAACAATTATTGCAGAATACGATTTCGTTGTCGAAGCAAGTGATAATTTTGAAACAAAATTTTTAGTAAACGACACATGCTTAAAACTAGGTAAAGCTTTTACCATTGCAGGTGTAATGAAATTTGAGGGACAAATAATGACTATTATTCCTAACTCTTCAGCATGTTATAGGTGTGTGTTTAGTGAAATACCTGAACCTGGTACTTATCCCACTAGCTGTGAATTGGGTATTCTGGGAACTGTTGCTGGTTTTTTTGGAATTATTGAAGCCAATGAAGCAATTAAATATATACTGTTTAATGGAAGCGATTTAATCAATGACAAATTGCTGGTAAACAAAATTCTCTATGTTGATCTAGAATCAAATCTATTCGACATTATCACTATTCAAAAAAATGAGGAATGTAGTGCTTGTTCTACAGCTAAGTAAAGAAAATTATGTTATTTTTTTTATTGCAAGTACCTATAACTTACTGTTTTATACGTTTAAAAAGACTAGAATATGGGTTCTTCATGTAACTCATTTTCTATTTCTTCTTCTAATTTAAGCCAGTTTAACTCAATAAATTTGTCTAATGCTTGTTCCATTTCTTTTAATGTATCTAACAACATTTTTTTTGCTTTATTCTCTGAAACACCAGAATAAGTATATTTGATTCCTCCCTTTTCTAGCTTTTTAGCTGTTTTTTTAATTAGCCCTTTTTCTATTAGATCGTTAGTTAACCTGAGTGCTGTTGTCCTATCTCTATTGATAAAAGCTGCAATTTCTAGTATATCTCGAGGTTTTTTTAAGGAATAGAAATAGATTCTAACTTGAATTGGTTTCATTCCAAATAAGCATTCAAAAATATCACATCGTTTTCCTTCTTTTACTACTTGTGGAAGCTTAGTGAAGCATTTATTTGCTGGCAATAAATCACCGAATGTGTGTCATATTTCCACATAATAAATGTTGTGTTCTTTCTAATAGGGCATTTTGGAGTTTTTTATGATTAAAAAATAAAAGATTGATGGACATTAATGTTAAACTTATTGGCTTACGTTTCAAAAATAGCAAAATCCATTTATAGGCAAACAAGTTTACTCATCAAGGGTAAAAAAAATGTTTCAACCACCTGGAATGGGCATAGATCCAAATAAATTTGTATCTCAGATGATTCTCCAAGCGTTACAAGCGTTTTATAATCAAGATTATGAAACTGGAGTTCATTTTATAAATCAAATTAGAGCAAATTTACCTCGTTTTATGTACAAACTGAATCCTAGTCTTAGGACTTTATGTAAAGATATTGTTAAACTTGTTCAAGGAGGAAGCTTAGTTAGGCAACATGCGCTAGGTGAAGAGCAAACAGAGCCACAGGTCTCAGTTGAGAGTGGAACGACTATGCCACCACCAGATTTAACTAAACCAGGAGAGAATGTACCAACAGATTTTATCACTGAATTAAGCTCTGCAGTTAAATCACAACAAGAAAAGAAGAAAAAGAAAGTTGTAGAGGAATTAAAAGGTTCAATATCTGATTTAGAGGATTTTGATTTTTAAGTAATCAGAAATTGATTATCTAGAAAAATAATGATCTTCCAAGATAACTAAATATTGTTCAATCTTTGTAATGCACGCGTTAATTTGTTTTGTAAGTGGAATATTAAGATTTTTACTTAATACTTTTTTAAAAATTAATTTGTAATAGGTTAACTGAAAAACAAGTTGAACAATTCGAGCATAATTAACAACTGGAGATATAAAATTAACTTGTGTCATGATTTCTCTTTCTTCGTCCTCTGATAAATCAAAGTCAATTTCTAATACGAATAATTGCTCAAAAATATATCGAGACTCTTTTAATAATTCAATTAATTCTTCTGCTTTATCTGACAGTTCAGGGACATCGTTTCTAATGTCATTAGCATTGTATGTTAAATTATCAACTTGCATTCGATTAACACTGATTTAACTTTTTACAATTGAACAATGAAAACTTATTTTTAAATATATTTGCTCCCAAAACATTGCTTACTAATATGTAGTCAAAATGTTTAAGACAAGAAACTTTCTTTAAAACTTATGACAGAAAACAACTTTTTTGTACATCCATCTGCATTTGTAGAGGATGGAGCAGAAATTGGGGAAGGTACAAAAATTTGGCATCAGGCCCAAATACGGACTAAAGCTAAATTAGGCAAAAACTGTATAATTGGTAAGGCCTCTTTTATTGACTTCGAAGTGAAACTAGGTAATAATGTTAAAGTTCAGAATTTTGTGAGTGTTTACCATGGCGTGGAAGTCGAAGATGACGTTTTTATAGGACCTCATGCTTGTTTTACGAACGATATGTTTCCACGTTCTATAAATCCTGATTGGGAGTTAGTGCGTACATATGTGAAAAAAGGAGCATCTATTGGTGCTAATTCAACTATTGTATGCGGAACAACTTTAAATGAATATTGTATGATCGGTGCAGGAAGCGTTGTGACAAAGGATGTTCCAGCTTTTGCCTTAGTATACGGGAACCCTGCAAAGTTGAGAGGGTATGTATGTTATTGTGGTTCAATATTAAAAAAGACAAATGAGCCTCTACCACAAGGTACAAAATTAAACTGTGATAAATGTGGAAAGGAAGTTATTATCAAATAAACTAATCTATTTATTTAATAAAATATGTTGTTTTTATTTTCTCATTTTTTAAAACTAATTTATCTAATTACTAACGTTATACCAAAGTTTTTATTATGTGTTGTACATAATAAATTACTTTAATTCTTCCGACATAAAGGAGGTCACTGCATAGGAGAGAAAAAAATGAATCTTATTTCGATCAGATTACCAGATAGTTTCTTGAATACAATTGATGAAATGGTTTTGAATGGCAAATATGCAAGTCGAAGTGAAGCAATACGCTTAGCTTTGCGAGATTATTACCGAATGCATTTTGCTTCTAAATCAAATACTAACGATATTAGTCTACCTGATATTGATTTTGAAAGATTAAGTTCTAAAATTATTTTTGAAGAGTAATCTTCTTTTTTTCTTTTTTGAATTGACTATTTCAGAATTTTCAATAATCAAATGGTTTAAAAAAACAATTAAAAAGGTACTTTGAACTGAAATGGAATCAACTCAAAGGAAAACAAGTAATACGGACAACACTACTGAGAAGCCGTTGAAAAGAATAGCTGGACACCTACTTTTTTCTTATGACAGTTTTCTTGAATTACCCAATAGGTATCTTTTAGTAAACGCAATTTTGATAGCCTTCATCTCATCAATGTTGGTATTAGCCAATATTTTAGTTTTAATCAGTAAATTTGAGCTCACGGGTACAATAGGTCAAGGATGGATTGATTTTAAGAATAACTTAATTTTATCAGCTCTTCTTACTCCTGGTTCTTTGCTGTTATGGGCTCTATTGATGCATTCGATGTTAAGTTTTATGGGCGGAAAAGGTAATTTTTTACGTTCTCTTGCCATATATTGTATTGCTCAAATTCCAGTAATCATAGGAGATCTAATTCTTTTAATAGTTGCTTTTACTCAACCAACTATAATTGCTGATGGGAGTTTGGATCCTGGTAGCTTTACTGAGTTAACGGGACAATTCTTCAATACACACTCTTTCGCTTCGCTGATCGTAACACCTTTCACAATTCTTTATTCTAATCTTATTGCTGGTATAGGAATGAGTGCAGATCATGAAGCACCAGAGTTATTAGGTTGGATTTCTGGTGGGATTATTGCTCTATTTTCGATATTACTAAGGATTTTCGTTTAAGTTTAAAGAAAGAAAAATTAATTCTTTTTTTTCTGTTCTTGTAATATTTCTTGAACCTTTTTCTTCAAAATTTCAGCTTTATCAGTAATTTCCCAAGTAAATTCAGGTTCTTCTCTCCCAAAATGCCCATAAACTGATGTTTTCTTATAAATCGGTCTTCGTAAGTTGAGTTGTTCGGAGATAATTCCTGGACGAAAATCGAAAATCTCATCAACAGCTTGCCGAATAATCTCAACGGGATATCTCTCTGTCTTAAAACATTCAATATTTAGGGCCAAAGGAGCTGGCTCACCGATAGCATAGGAAACTTGCACTTCACATTTTTTGGCCAATCTTGCTGCCACAATATTTTTTGCAACATAACGAGTATAATAGGATGCTGATCTGTCGACCTTTGATGGGTCTTTACCACTAAATGCTCCACCCCCGTGACTGTCTACTCCCCCATAGGTGTCGACAATGATTTTTCTACCAGTTAATCCAGAATCTCCATGCGGTCCTCCAATTACAAATCTCCCTGTTCTATTGATATAAATCTTAGTTTCATCATCTATTAATTCAGATGGAATTACCTTATCAATCACTTCTCTTCTAATTCCCTCTTCAATTTCTTCAATGGTGACATCTTCTGTGTGTTGTGCCGCAATAACAATTGCGTGAACACGTATGGGTTTGTCTTCTTCATATTCGACTGTAACTAATGATTTGCCGTCTGGACGTAGAAAAGGTAGTATTCCTTTTTTTCTTACTTCACTTAGTTTTCTTGTTAGTTTATGAGCTAATACGATTGGTAAAGGCATATATTCTGGTGTCTCATCACAAGCATATCCATACATGATTCCTTGGTCGCCTGCTCCTTGTCTTTCTTTTTCTGGCTTTGAGACACCTTGATCGATATCTGGTGATTGTGCATGGAGAGCATTGATAACTGCACAACCTCTATAATCAAAACCGATTGATGAATCGTCATATCCTATTTCTTTTATTGTTTCTCTAACAACTTTATGGATTTCTTCATTTGATAATGGAACTTTAGTTTTAATTTCTCCACCCACAAGTACCAATCCTGTTGTTACAAATACTTCACAAGCAACGTGAGCCTCTGGGTCTTTTTCTATAATATAATCTAAGATAGAATCGGAAATTTGGTCACATATTTTATCAGGATGTCCTTCTGTTACACTTTCGGAAGAGATAAATTTACGGCAATTCATTAAAAAAGAACTTAAAAGGACTTCTTTAAATTTTATGGTTCTACGTTTTTTATTTTTATAGTTTTTTTCTTTTATTCATATGATAAAGTTTCAAAATGTCTGTATATGTCTGAGCTTTAAACCTCTTTCTATCCAAAGAGAATAAAGATATCGTTTTTTCTATATCTTCTGGTATTCCCTCAATTTCAATAACAAAACCTATCTTCCTAAAACTATCAATTGTTATTAAACAGTTGTTATATCTTAGGTATTTTCTTTCCTTTTTCACTTCTCTTATTTTTTTATATCCTATTTTTTCAAAAATTGAATTCAAAATAATTCCATTGTCTATTTGTGTCTCCAACTCTTCTCTTACTTTGTATCCTTGTGTCGTGTCGACCTTTCCTTTATATGTCAGATAATATTTTTCACCTTGTTTTCTTATCCTTAGTTCACAGTTTCTTTTCTTTAATTCTCTTTTTTTATCTAAGAAAGTATCAACAATTTGCTCACTGAAAAATTGTTTATTGATTTTTTTTTCAATATTTTTTTGTATGTTCTCTACAATTTTTTCTTCTTCAGGAAAAAAATATGCTTTTAGTTCTGTTTCATTCATAAATATCAAAATTTATTTTAGTTATATCAACTTAATTTTTTGTACATTTTTTGAACACTACTCTTAAACCAGTTAAGGTGAACAAAAAGAACTATTCATTGAGCTAAAAGAGAAGGTTGAGTATTACCCAAGTGAAGAAACTGGATGAACATTGTTTTTAGGAAATTTTATTAATGCTGCTCACAATGTTTTATTGTTATGAATGTTTCAGAACAAGGTTCTAAACTAGATATTATCATTACTAAATTAAAAGACCACTTAGATCAGTCCTTCTGGTTAGGAAAAGGAACACGCAATTCTTTTAAGAAAAGTATAAAAAATCTTCTTGAAGAAGGAGTTTTAACTAAAGCAGAATATAGTTATATTCAGAAAAATGAACGCAGAGTTTTAACTAAAGCCCAACTTATTCACATCATTCCAGAAATCCAGCAGAAAGATATACTAGAAAATACAATTCGAAATCTTTCTCGAGTTATTGTTAAGAAAAAAAGTAGCTCAATAGATGTTTCTGAAGAAAATGTAAAGCAAAACTTACAAAACGAAGTGCGCAATTATATGAAAGATATCTTTGAAGAAAAATTTGAGACAATTTCTGATGAATTTGATAATGTAATATCAATAATTCTAAATAGTGTAGATGTTAGTTTGGAACTCGAAAAACTTTCTAATCGACTAATTTCGATAAGAGATTCATTGTTAGAAAAAGGATACAGCAGAATGCTGATCTATGATATTGACAGACTTGCAGCAAGAATGCTAAGCCTGTCTAAAAAGAGTAATCCTGGAGAAATGCCTTCACGAGAAGAGCTAGCTGATCACATTAAACAATTATACTACAGCTACAAAATGTCGTCTAAGGACCGCCTTTAATTAATAATACCATTTTTTATTGATTAATTTGTTTTATCTGTAATAGCTGTTTATTTACTCTTAAAATGAGTTAATTTCGAGTATATATTGGGGATATTTCTTTTTCTGATTATATTTTTGACTTATAGAGTCAAATTTGTAACGTGCAATGAAAAAAAGATTTAAATAAAAATAAAAAATAGTTAAAATAGTTTTGAGTGATTTTACTCGAAAATTAAGATTCTAATTGTTTCTTGACATATAAAAAAGGTTATTCAATTGAGTTACAAGGAAGTACTAGATGAAATATCTGAAAGCATTAAGAAAGAGTTACCACCAAAATCTGGAGTGACTACAATAGAATTTGAAGGGCCAGAAGTAGCTGTTTACAGTAAAAATCCTCAGATTCTAGTTGAGGATGAGACCTTAGTTAGAAAACTGGCAAAAAAACTTAGAAAAAGAATAGTTATTAGGTCTGACCCAAAAGTTCGACTCCCAAAGGATGAAGCTACATATTATGTCCAGAATTTGATTGGTGAAGAGAGCAACATCACGACTATAGATTTCGATGATAGCCTAGGAGAAATAATAATAGAAGCGGACAAACCCGGTGTGATAATCGGTAAGTCTGGTGAAACTTTAAGAAAAATTATTTCTGAAACATTTTGGAGACCAAGAGTCCAACGTACTCCTCCTATTGAATCAAAAGTAATTAAAACGATTCGGCATGTGCTACAAGAAGACGCAAAACGAAGACAAGAAATTCTACGCATGATAGGAAAAAGGATTCATCGTCCTCTTATTTATCGTAATGATACCATACGCGTTACTGGTTTAGGCGGATTTGGTGAAGTAGGAAGAAGTTCGGCGTTGGTACAAACTGGCGAATCAAGAGTGTTAGTTGATTGTGGAATTAGTGTTGGAGCTCAAACTCCTCAAAATACTTTTCCCAGATTCGATTTTCCTGAATTTGATATTGAAGAACTGGATGCAGTTGTTGTTTCTCATGCACATTTAGATCATTCTGGATTTGTTCCCTACCTGTTCAAGTATGGTTATAAGGGACCTGTATATGCTACTAAACCCACACGTGACTTGATGACAATGTTGCAAATAGATTACCTAGATGTTGCATCAAAAGAAGGAAAACTTCAACCATATTCTCAAAAAGAGATTAGAGAAACTGTTCTTCATACAATTGTTTTAGACTTTAACGAGGTTACTGACATCGCACCAGATCTAAGATTAACATTTTATCATGCTGGCCATATTGTAGGAAGCGCTATTCCTCATCTTCACGTAGGCGAAGGGTTGTACAATATAGCTTTCGCTCAAGACATAAAATACGCACGCTCAAGACTATTAGATCCTGCTACAGTGCGCTTTCCGAGATTAGAGACTCTATTTATTGAGTCTACATATGGAAACCCAAATGATACTTTACCAAGTCGTGCAGAAAGTGAAAAGCAATTAGAAGATGTAATAGTTGAGACTGTTAAACGTGGTGGAAAAATCCTTATTCCCGTTCTAGCTGTAGGTAGAGCGCAGGAAATACTATTAGTACTTGAAGAAATGATGAGAACAGAAAAGATACCCTTGATCCCAGTTTATACCGATGGAATGATACGAGAGGCTACAGCTATTGTTTCTGCTCACCCAGAAGCACTTTCAAAATCTGTTCGTGATAGAATTTTCCATGATGGTGAAAACCCATTTTTGGCTGAGCAGTTTAATCATGTCTCTTCACAAGAAGAAAGAGAACGAATAGTGTTAGGTGATCCTGCAATAATTCTAGCAACAAGCGGAATGCTAAATGGTGGACCAAGTGTCTACTACTTTAAAGAACTTTGTGAAGACGAGAAAAACGCTTTAGTGTTTGTAAGTTACCAAGGTAAAGGAACTCTAGGTAGTAGAATACAAAAAGGTATTACTGAGGTACAAATGTTTGAAGATGGGAAAACAATTATGTATCACATCATGATGCAAGTACACAGTATTTCAGGTTTTACAGGGCATAGCGATAGAAGAGAACTAGAAAATTATATCCGTAAAGTGACACCTAAACCTGAACGATATGTTATGATACATGGAGAATCAACAAAAGTGGTCAAATTAGCTTCATGGGCATACAAAACTGTGAGAAAAAATTGTCTTTCACCATCAAATGGAACAACTATTAGATTACATTAATCTTTGATACTCTTTTATTTTTCAAAACGTAAATACCAACCTAAATCAAAAGGGCGATTTTTATACCCCTTAATTATTACGGTGTTGGGTGGTGCTGAAGATAATTCGTTAGAACCAACTAGAGCTTTTCCCACGCCATAAAATAGTTCTGAATCTTTTTTTCCTTTTCCATAAACTGCAAGCCAATTCCCTTTTTTAAAAGGTAATGTGTATTCCTTAACATTTGCAACAACAATATCTTTTCCATATAGAAACTGTTGTGTTTTTACAATTATCCTTTTCTCCATATATTTTTTGAAATAAAACCCCCCAGTAACCTCGAGTTGAAATTGTTTTTCGTGTATAGTTCCAATGGGATAACCAGCTAGAAAAATATTTTTAGTCAAATCTAATGAACTATTGCGAATAAACTCTATTGTATCTTTTAATTCTTCATTAACAATGTAAACTTCTTTTACTCCTCTCTGTTTTATGAAAATTGATTTGTCATTCATTATTTCCATTACTTTTGTACCAAATTCTTTCAATAAAAATGACACAACAATTTGTTCTTCTTCCCTGCTTGCCTTTATAAATAGAGTCTCAGTTTTAACCACTTTCTTTCACCATCTTAGCAATAAAAAAACCTTCGCCGTTAGTTTTATGAGGATATAATCTTACTGCTTTCTTTAGTTCGGGAGAAAACGAATAATTTGCGAATTTAGTGACTCCTCTTTCAAAGGAAAACAGAATGTCAACCAATTTTATGTCATTGTCTTTTAGAACTCTATCGATTACTAATTCATTTTCTTCTGGTTCTAACGAACAAGTGCAATAAACTATAGTTCCTCCTTCCTTAAGAGTTTGAATAGCTGTATCTAGGAGTTCTGTTTGTAATTTTGAGTATCTTGCTAAATCTTCTTCTTTTTTTGAAGTTTTTCTTGAGGGGTCATTAATAATTACTCCAGAGCCAGAACATGGGGCATCTAATAAAATTTTATCAAATTTGATTTTTGATTTAACTATATCTCTTGCATCGGTGTTTATTACAATAGTGTTTTGTACTCCCATGCGAATAATATTTGAATAGAGAGCTGTGCATCTTCTTTTACTTCGTTCTATAGATATAATCTTTCCTTTGTTTTTCATCAATTGGGCAATGTGAGTTGTTTTTCCTCCTGGGGCAGCAGCAAAATCTCCGATAATTTCGTGAGGCTTAGGATCTAAAATGAGAGGGGGAAACATTGAATTTTTTCCTTGGACCATATAATACCCATTGAGATATTCAATCGTAGCTCCAATTGAGATTGGAGAGTGAACTATCTCCCGTGCTTCTGGAATTTCTCTTATTCTTTTAAAAACAATTTTTTTTTGAAGAAGTAGAAATTCAATTTCAGAGAATTGTGCCTTTAAATTGTTTAGCCTAATTACAGTTTTTAATTTCTTCTCATTAAATTTTAGAAGTTCGATAGTTTCTTTTTCACCAATAAGTTCTACAAAACGCTGGATCATGTAAGGTAAATAACCTAGTTTATTTCCAAGATCATAAACATCTGTGTAACTGACTTCATCCAGCATTAAAAAATAAATAAATAAACGCAATAATAAGTTTTTGACTATTAGATAATTGGAAGAAGGTATTGGAAAACAAAGAGAATAAAAATTTTATTCAGTTGTTAACCTCTTTGCTCTTCTAATTTCTGTAATTGCATCAATTGCTTCAAATCTAACTCGTTCATCAGGGTCTTTTGTTGAAATTATAATTAGCTTATTAATAGCTTCTTCTGCCTTTAACTCTCTTAGTATATCTATTGATTCCATTTTTATTTTTGGGTTATTATCATCTAAACATTTTAAACAACATTCAATTATTTGTTCTCTATTCTCAGCTTTAACTGCAACTATTTTATTCAATTCTTGAAGTGCACTCAATTTTACTTCCCAGTTTTTGTCATAAGTTTGTTTTACTAGCAATGGTACTGCACTCCCTATTAATCTAAAAGTAATAAATCTTGTAGCAACATCTCGAATAAATGGGTTTGTGTGTTTAAGAAAAGATATGACCAACTCTTCAGAGATTTTATCACTTAGCTTCAAACCTAGTAAAACTCTTTCTGCCTTGTTTTTCACTGCCTCATTTTCATCTGAAAGAGCTTCAAAAAGAGGTTTTATAATCTGTATACTGTCAAAAGAAGCTAATGCTTTTACTGCCTCATATCTTACCTTATCACTTTGATCAAGGATTCTTTTTGCAATGTGTTCAATAGCTTGCTCGTCTTTTAGTAGTGCTAAACTTCTTAAAGCAGAAACTCTTACTTCATAGGAAAGATCATGAAGAGAATCAATTAAAGGAAAAAGAGCTTTTTTACTACCCATTTTCCCTAACATTTCTGCTGCATAAGCTCTAATTTCTTGCTTATCATCAGATAAAGCCCCAAGAAGTGCCTGAATACTTTCTTCTACTTCAGGTTTTTCAGCTAATTGCTCAATTGCTAACAAACGAAGAGCTAAAATTTGATTTTTATCTTTTAATGTGTTAATTAGTTTTGTTACATTATCATTATTCATGCTCATTAATAACAATCTCGTTTTATTTTTATAATTCTTTTCTAGGAAAATTACGTTTTTAAAGGGATAAATTGTTTATCTCACTGAAGCGAGAATGACAGAAACAGTTTGCGCATATCTGTTAGGTGGAGAACCTTATACGAGACAAGAACTAGCTAAAAGATTAGGTAAAAAAGGAACGTCAAGTGATATATGTCTGTACAACTATTCAAAGGATTTTACTCTACAAATAGTTGACCCTATTCGTTATCCAGACAAACCATTAACTCTCTTTGAAACAATCTTTATGACTGATGTTCCTATAGTCATTATTCCACCAGAAGGACCTGATATTCATACTGGTGAGTTCTTACTTTTGTTATCAGCACTTGATTTTAGAAATGGAATTTTTGTTATTGTAAGTGAAAACCAGTATGTTGACATAGATGAAATTGAGAAAAAAGTGCACAAAATAACTAAAGGACTAGCTGTGGACAGATACTCCTTCCTTCATGTTGATTTATCGAAAGGAGAAACTATACAGGAACTCAGGTCTTTGATAAAAGAAAAAGCTACTCAAGTTCCTGATTTCAAATGGGGTGATGAAAATCATTCTCGTGTAGATGTGGATCATGTTTTTCCAGTAACTGGAATAGGAACAGTAATACTTGGACGAGTGAGATCGGGAGAAGTAGAAAAAGGAAACCAAATACATGTTTTTCCTTCAAATCGTACTTCCGTGGTTAGGTCAATTCAAATTAATGATGTAGATGTAAAAAAAGCAGTAACTGGAGATAGAGTGGGATTAGCACTTCGAGGTTTATTACCTAAGGATGTAGAAAGAGGATATGTACTCTCTAAAAATGTTAGTTGGAATATCTCCCGGGATGTTGAAGTTAGTCTTGAACTGACGCCCTATTCTAAATTACCTGAAGTAGGAAAGACTAGACATATAATTTCAGGATTACAAGCTATAAGCTCAAAAGTAAAAAGATGTGAGAAAGAATCTAATGATTCAGAGAATACATATGAACTAACTCTAGAATTAGAAAAGCCAATTGTATATTTTCATACTGAGCCAGCAATATTGGTAGATTTAAATGGTCGTCCAAAAATAATTGGAAAATGTTCCTTTAAGGTAAAATAAGAGCTAGAGTTTTAGCTCTTCAATTCTTATTTGAACGGGTTCATTCTCAAGTTTAACATCGTCAGCTAATAATAGTTCATGTACATAATAAACCGTCCCTTCAACAGTAGTGTTAGGTCCTAATTTGACAGTAACAGCCTTGACATCTTTATTTACATATGTGTCTTCGATTTCTACTGTCTTTTTAGCAAAAATAGTTCCTTCAATGGTAGATAGCTCTCGACGTTTAAATAATCTTATCTCCATAACTCCTCTCCTCCCCTTTATGTATACGTTTTCTCCTACAATATTACCCAAGATTTCTGCTTTTCCTGATAGTGTTATGTCTTTTTTTGATAATATATTTCCTTGGACTTCAATAGAACCAGATAATTGCACACCTTCGTCTGCTTGAACATTATCTTCAACAAGTATAGAACCAGAACCTACTAATTGTCCAGATAGTAGTGCATTACCCCCAATTTTTGCAGAACCACTAAATTTAGCTCCTTTGTCACAGTGAAGAAAACCATCTACTTTAAATGAACCTGAACATTTTACAAAACCATGCGCAGTTATATTTCCGCTGGCCTTTATTGCTCCTGCACATTTTATCGAATTACACTCGATATCACCATCAATTTTACTAGCCCCTGAAATTCGAATATCTCGAAGAATTTTTCCGCCAGAAATCTTGGAAGAACCAGCTATTGACAAATCTTTATCAGTTAACATTTGTGATCCAGAAACTTTAATGTCTATTTTTGAAGAAGGATCCTTTAATGCCTTTTCTAGACGTTTTTCATATCTTTCTTTTAGTTTTTTATAACTTTCCTCGTCAATTTCTCCAGATTTATACCTCTTTTCTAGAAGTTCTAACAACTCCTTTGTCAGTACAATTTCGTTTTTTGACATACCTTATTTCACTAAGTTAGTAATTAAATTGTAATATAAAACAATTCTTTAAATTCCTAATCTCAACAGATAAAATATTAAGTTGAAAGCATAAACTCTTTGGTTTAATATTCTCTATTTATACCTTTTTTATATGTACAATAAAGAAAAGATGATAAAAGAACATCTTTTCATCCAAGAATATTTTTAAACATGATTTGCACTGTTTATTTAGAATGGAAACTCCAAATTTAGAAGAAACCAAACTTTTAGATACAATTTTTTCTATTTTCAAAGATATAACTAGGCGTAAAATACTCTCAATGTTATTGGAAATCAACAGAACTGCAGATGAAATAACAAAAGAATTAGGTATTAGCAGACCTGCAGTTGAAAAGCATCTTAAAATGATGCTTGATATAGGTTTGATAGAACGAAGAGCAGAGACTTATCCAACAATGAAGTATTTTTATTCAATTCCAGAACCAGGCAAAGAGTTAATCTCCAATCTTTATGATGATATTGAAACCTTTGTTAGCTCTATGAGAGATGAATATAGTCGACGATTAGATCAAGAAGAACAAAAATTCATTTTAGGGATGTCAAACAAAGAACGTTATGAGGCTGTGAAAGCTGCACATGAGAAAATACTAAAAAAGTATATGTTTTAATAAATTTTTAATAAATATCACAATTTTTAGTTATAAAGTGGTGTATTATGTTAGATAAAAAGGAAAAAAGAATATTTTTGAAACTGCAAAAAGATGAAGCAACAGCAAATGTAATTTACACTAAAATATCAATGAAAGAGAAGGATAACCATAATAAAGAAATTTTAAAGAAAATAGCTGGAGAAGAAAAAAAACATTATGAAATATTAAAAAGTTATACAAAGACTGATATTCACCCAAATCGTTTTATTATTTTTGTATATTCATTAATTTCAATAATATTTGGCATCACATTTCTTGTCAAACTTTTAGAAAGAGGGGAGGATAAAGCGCAAGAAAATTATAGGTTATATTATGAAAAGTATCCACCTATTCAGTCTATTATTGAAGATGAAGAAAATCACGAAGTGGAACTAATTTCAATGATTAATGAAGAAAGATTAAATTATATTGGATCAATTGTACTAGGGTTAAACGATGCTTTAGTCGAATTAACAGGTGCTCTAGCAGGATTTACATTTGCAATACAAACAGGTGAACTAATTGCTTTAACAGGACTAATAACAGGTATCTCTGCTGCACTATCGATGGGTGCATCAGAATATTTGTCAAGTAAAACAGAAGGAGACGTAAATGCAAAAAAATCTGCAGTATATACTGGTTTTACATATTTGATTACGGTTTTTCTGCTAATAATTCCGTTTTTTCTCTTGCAAAATCAGTTCATAAGTCTTGCAATAACACTCTCCGTAGCGATCTTGATTATTGCTGTATTTAATTATTACATTTCCGTAACAAATGACGAGAAGTTTATCAAAAAGTTTCTGGAAATGGCTGTAATAAGCTTAGGTGTAGCACTAATCTCATTTGGAATCGGATATCTTATTGATAAATTTATTTTAAGCTAAAAAAAGAAAAAAAATTATTTTTTACTTTTCTTTCTTATTACAATTGCAGAAATTAGAATGCCTAATGAGATATAAACAATGCTTGGTCCTGGGGTTTTTTGTGGCGTTGTATCTTCTGTTGGTATTGTATTATTAGCATTGTTTACTAGTAAATCGATATCTAATAGAAATTCAATTGTTGACCAAATTAATTCCTTATTATCTCTGTTTGAGAGACCAAAATCGTAGTCTGACCAAGTAGTTGTTCCGAAAAGTGCAAGACTTGACTCTCCATCCAACTCTACGGCAGCAAGTGGAATACTTGTTCCACCTACATTATCATCAGTATTATCGTAAATTTTATCTGGGGCTGGAGGATTCTGATCGCTTTGATAAAATGTTTCTTCACCGAAAACTAGCCAATGTACTGAGGAAGATTCTTCAGTAGTGTACAATGATGTTGGTGAGAAAAATTGTACTTTATTAGTTAAATTACCAACTATTTGTGCAGCTACTGGGTCATCATCGTTAAATTCATCTGTTTGGCAGTACCATGGTTTATAGAACTCAGGATCCGCTGGGGTTGTATATACGTTATCATCATTTACTCGTAAAGCAGAGCCTATTGCATTTAAAAGCTCATTTAATGTTCCTCTACTAGCATTGGAATAATCTCCTCTGCTACTAATTAAAAGATGTCCTCCTGAGGAGTACCAATTACTTATTGTATTTATTTCTGCTGTGCTAAAGTTTCTATAGGGCGCAGTTATAACTAATAGGTCAATATTTGATAAAGCATTTTCATCGATCTCTACTTCATTATAAATCATCTCTACAACATCTCGATTAAGAGTATCAAAAAAGCTTGTTAATGTTGTTAGACTATAATCATTATCGTGATATCGGTCAATTAATATGGTGGCAACATCTTCTATGATTTCAACATCTGGTGGTGTAAAATCTTTTATTATGTATTCCCAGATTTTTAACGTTGCTCCTATTGCTCTCCCTAACTGCTCCTCAGTTATATCCTTAATTGTATCATTTGTAACTACTACATCAGTTTCACTGCCAGTAGGATAAGCATTTCTTATTGCCCAATAATACTGATGAGCATAAGTTGCACATTGTATTGCAAATTCCACAGGGTCATCAAAGTCATCAAAAGAGTAGATCGTAATGTTTAGCTCGTTTAAATGATTGTTAATATCTTTTTCATAAGCTGGATGTCCATCCCAATATTCATCTGTGTGAACTGGAATATTGATATCAGAAATATAATGTGAGACTATACCTAACAGCCAAAAAATAGTTTCCCAATCCTCATTGTTAGTAATATTTGATTTTATTCCATAAATTGTATTGTTTATATGCCATGGAGCATTGTTTTCACCAGAAATTGGGTAATATAAGTGATTTTCCCAATCTTGTAAGACTTGATCGGGATATGTACTACCAGAAACAATCTCTGGCAAATAATAAGTGAAAGCTTCTTTCCAGTCATCAGGTACTATATTTGATGCTTCACGCACAATAAACTGGTGTGTCGATAATCCCCAACCATTAACTTGGTTGGTACTCATCAAAAACATAGCTCCACTAGAAATTACTAATAAAATAACAAACATTGCAAAATTTTTCTTTTTCATATTATATTTTTACAATATGAGCTTTATCTTTTTTTCTATCTAAAGTTCTTAAATAATGAGAAAAGTTCATTTTGTTTTTAAAAGGGTTGAAATTTTGAACAGTTTTTTCGTTGAGACAATAAGAACTATTATAAAAGATTAGGTGAACATTTTTTCAGCCAAAAATTGCGGTGAAAAACATGAAAGCAGTAATTCATTTAGAAGAAATACTTAATTTTAAGGCAGATGCAAAATCAAAAGTCATTTCCACCGAATCCTCAGGGTTGTTGAAAGTAATCAATCCCAGTAATAATACAACACTTTGGGGAATAAAGCTTGATGCATCAAATGAAGCTGATGTTTTGACAGAAATACAGGATACAATTCAACATATAGAAGCAGGGAAGGATTATGTCAAAGAATATAAAACTAGCTTATCTTCTCAATTAGTTGTAACAGAAATTGTAGACACAAATTTTAATGGAGAAGAAATAAATGAATTAAACCGTGACCTAACTTTTGATGTAGATCAGAACTTAGCTTTTATGATTAAGATTGAGAACAATTATGATTTTCCAATAAAAAATATATCTGTCGAGAAATATTTCCCCCCAGATACGAAAGATCTACGAGCTATTGAGCCTTATACAGGAGAAACAACAGTGCTTGAAGATGAAAAAGTGATTACATGGACTATTCCAGAAATCAAATCAAAAGAATCAAAAGCCATTATTGTTGCTTGTATAATGCATCCAAAGAACGTTCAACCTTATGTCACAGGAAAAGTAATACTAAAATGTGAAGCAGATAGTAAACTTAGCACATTGGTTCCGTCAATCGATGGAGACTCTGATAATGTAGATCTCAGATTGAAAGCAGAAGAAACAAGTATTCCGGGACAATGGACTGTCGATTTTGGTCTCAGAAACGCAAGTGAGTTTGAAATCTTACTTAGGCACGTTACTATAAGTATAAACGGCGAAGTGAAGTATAAAGAAGAACTAAATACAGAACTTGAAGCAACAAATGAAGACCTAATTTGGAAGCAACAAATTATTGCAGAATCTGACCATTATCCTGAAATAACAAAGGATTTTGACTACTACGTTTTATACGATATTACTGAACACTCGGTCATCTCCTTTGAAAAAGAAAATGATCATCTAAATGTTCTTAAAGTTAATGTTAGCAAGTCTTTTGAGCCAAGTGAAGTGGTAACTTATGCACTAACTCCATTAATTGGAATTATTGAAATTACAAATACTGGTACTTCTACAATAGGAAAAATAGAAGTAGAAGATACAATTCCTCCATTTGTTGTGTTTGATGAAGTGATTGCAGAACTTGCTGATAGAAAAGTAGAAGTAGTTTTTGAAGAGAAAAAGAAAGTTGTCCATAAACCTGTAGAAACAGAGGAAAGAGAAAAAGCAACATTTGAGATGTTGGAAGAAGGTGGAATGGAAGAAAAAGATAAAGAACCAGAGCTGCCTGTCGAACAAGAATCTGAAGACATAACTATGCAACGGAAATATCACTATAAAGCTAAAGAACTTCAACTAGAACCAGGACAAAGTCTGAGACTGAAATTAATTGGAGAGGCAAGAAAACCAAAATTTGATGGAAACCAAGCATCTCCTGCAGTAATAAACGCATTTGCAGAACAACCAACAGTCCCATTTGTTACAGAAGCTCAGATGGATGGTAAAGAACCATACTTAGTCGTAGCGTTTAGAAGAAGATCATATGAATTAACCTCGATTTTCAAGAAAATAGGTGAAAATAATTATGAGATTGAAATACCAATAACTAATACCGGTGATGTTGCATTAGATAATGTTGTTATTACACAACCTATATTCAATGCAGAATATGTAAGTCACACACCCCCAACAGTAGATGTAACTGTTGAAGGCGCAAACGTAAAATGTCACGTAAAACAAATTAAACCAACAGAAACTACGACAATAGTATTACAAGTAAAAGCTGATGGACCAATAAGGCAACAACAAGCTACGATTAGAATTGAAGATTGAATAGATTGCTTCCACTTTTATTCTTTTTTTATTTTTGAATTCTTATGGAATTTTTTTTAATTATCTATAGAGCTATTTGAGAAGGTTTTTATTGTTTAAAAAATATTAAAAACGAATACTATGAAACACTACTTTGAGCTATTGGACATTTATGAAAAAGTAAGATTACTGAATTCAATAAGCGGGGTCTTATATTGGGATATGAATGTAGTCATGCCTTCGAATTTAGATGCGATAAATTATAGATCTAAACAATTCCAATATTTAAGCCAAGAAATCCACAAACTCATTACAAAGGATAAAACTGCGGAACTACTAGAAAAATGTGAAAAGGAGAAATCACTAGATAAATATCAAAGACGAAATGTTGAGCTTATTCGAAGAATGTATGATAATAGAACAGCACTCACTTCAGAACTAGTTGGCCAAATGTCAAAACAATCTAACAAAACATTAGAGATCTGGAAAAAAGCTAAAGTGAAAAAAGATTTTTCTATAGTTAAAGATGATCTAGAAAAACTATTCAAGCTAAATGTTCAAGCTGCGGAACTTTATGCTGAAAAAAAAGAAATTAATGATCCTTTTGATGCACTTATTGATACTAGAGATAAAGGATTTAGTGTATCCCTTTTAAGTAAACTTTTTGATGAATCAAAATCTTATCTTATTCCTCTTCTAAGAAAGATTAAAAACAAAAGTGAGACAATAAAAGACGATTTTCTTTATCGTAAAGTCCCCAAAGAAATCCAAATTAAGATGGTGAATGACTTAGCAAAGTTCTTGGAATATGATGTGTCCAGTGAAGAGGCAGTAGGGAGTATAGCTGAAGTTGAACATCCTCTAACAATAAGTTGTGGATATAAGGATGTACGTGTAACAGTTAAATATGTTGAAAATAATGTTTTAGCTTCTTTCTTTGCAGGGGCACATGAATGTGGACATGCTCTACATGGGTTACAAGGAAGAGAAGAGTGGTATAATCAACCTATTTATAGAATCTCGTCTCCTAGTTTTGGAGAATCACAATCGAGATTTATAGAAAATATGGTTGCGGGTTCAAAAGATTTCTGGGACTATTATTTTCCTAAATTAAACGAACAAACAAAGGTTTTCAACGATATTTCATTAGACATGTTTTATTCTGCAATAACTAAAGTAAAACCAAGTTTAATCAGAATCCAAGCTGATGAATTAACATATATGCTACACATAATAATCCGTTTTGAGATTGAAAGAGATTGGTTTGCAGGAAAAATTACAACAGATGAGTTACCATCAGTATGGAATCAAAAGTATGACGAGTACCTTGGTGTAGAAGTAACAGATGATAGTGTGGGTGTTATGCAAGATTTACATTGGTATTCACAATATTACGGTTACTTTTTTGGTTATGGTATAGGCGATCTTATAGCAGCCCAACTTTCCAATAGCCTAACTAAAGTAAATCCTAATTGGAAGGATCTCCTTAGAGAAGGACAATTTACTCCAATTCGTGAATGGTTAGAACAAAATATCCATAAAAAAGGAGGGTTATTTGATTGTCTAAATCTAGTTGAAAATATAACTGGTGAAATGTTGTCTACGAAATATCATCAGAAATATTTAGAAGAAAAGTATTTAGTTTTATATTCCTAAATTTCCTTCTTAAATATTTTTTCACCTCTAAACCTTTTTTCGAAAAATGAAAATAAAACTGAACTACAACAAATTTAAAATAGGCCTCTAATGTCTTATTTACTTGGAGAAAACCGTGCGGTTAGTTAGCTATTTCCGCTTCCTTTCGGTAAATTATTCTCTGGACATTGTGTAGGTGGTCTGTATGGCAATTGAAAAAGGAACAATGCTTAAACTTAATTACATCGGAAAAAGAAAATCAGATAATTATGTGTTTGATACAACATTGGAAGATGTTGCAAAGAAAGAAGGAATTTATGATGAGAAAGTGATTTACAAACCTTGTCTAGTAGTAATTGGAAAGCATTGGATGCCTGTAGGGTTGGAAGAACAATTAATTGGACTTAACGAGGGCGATAAGAAAACAATTGAAGTAGAGGCAAAGCAAGCTTTTGGACTTCACGATAGGTCTAAAATCCGTCTAATTCAGAGACGAGAGTTTCAAAAGTTAGATATTAAGCCAAAAGCTGGCATGGAGGTTGAGATTACTGGTCAAAAAGGGCGAATTATGAAAGTTGACTCTTCAAGAGTGAAGGTTGATTTTAACCACCCCTTAGCAGGAGAGGATGTAGTGTATGAAGTAGAGATAGTAAAAATTATCACAGATGTAAAAGAACAATTTGTTGCGCTATTAGAACGAAGACTGCCTGGAATTGACTTTTCTGGAACAAAAATTGAAATAGAAGGAAAGATTCTTGTAGTTGAACTTCCTCCTCATTCAAGGTTCCTTGAATATATTCAGTTTACAAAAAATGCAGTAACACGCGATATATCAGAATTCGTTAAAAACAAAATAGATAAAGTAAAATTCATTGAATTCTATGATATCGATAAATGAGCTGTTACTATTCTTGTTTTTCTACTTCCACTTCCACTAGATCATAGCCTAATGGGCAATCAACTTTTTTGAACTCTTTTTTTATCTTGACTTTTCTAAATCCTTGTTCAAGATCTCTAATACACTTTTCATAGTTTTCACAGAAAATCTCGTCACATTCAATTGGTTCTATTGTTAAAGTTAGTCCTTCCATCACTGGAAGATTCTTTTCTTTTTTTATTATTATAACCGGGTTTATTTCCTCAACTTTACAAACGACCATCTTTGTTTCATCAATAAGACAAACATGTTCCTTCTTCTTTATTTCAACCACTTTGTAATTTTTGCCTTTTACTAAAGCATCAATACAAACTGATCTCAGTTTACATTGGGCGCATTCTGGCAGTTCCCCAACATGAGAAAAAACGTAACCAAGGTTAGCAACGTTCTTTGGGATAAGTGTAATTTTCATGAATGGTTTTTTTGTAAAAATTTTATAAAGTTTAGGAAAGAAGGAAAATTAATTGAGTTTTTTATAGAAAAAAGAATAAAATCCGGTGATGACGGTTTTATAATTCTTATATGATGTCTCTACTAGACTATCAAGGACTATCGATAGTGATAGAGTACTATCAGAACTATCATTGATATCATCATTGAATTAATCTTTCTTTTGTGCAAAAAGTGAAATTTGTTTCTGTCGAAGAATATAAATACGTATCTTACTCCTTTTTTTTGAAATTAACAAATTAATTTTGTGTATTCCAATGAAGTTAAAGAAAAGAAATTTCTTATCAAATAAAGAAAAAAAGAAATTGTATGAAGAATTATCCTCTACATTTGGTGATAAAGCTTTTCACTTTTTTAATAAAAATGACAAACTTGAATCCGCTATCTCTGACAAAGGAGAAAAATTGATATTGAAAGATGGTAGGATCTGGTTTTTTTATTATAATGATAAGTTATATCCTACAATTCGATGTCTAAGAGGAACAGGAATTGATATTTCTTCAGCTGTTGTAGACATTGGAGCTATTAAATTTATTCTAAATGGTGCGGATATTATGGCTCCAGGAGTCATTTCTTTTGAAAGTGGGATAAAAGCTGGTGATTTTATTACTGTTAAAGAAGAAAAAGCTAAAAGCATCATAGCTGTTGGGCTATCTTTAATTAACTCGGAAGATTTTGATAAAGGAAAGAAAGGTAAGATAATAAAAAATCTTCACTCACTAAAGGATGAATATTGGAACTTTCAACTAGATTAAAACATCTTTTGTTTAATTTTTGCAATTTAAAACTTGGAATGAAAACTATTATAAGTTTAATAAATAAATAACTTTTGCATGACAGATGTAATAAATGAGTTTAAACATGTTGAAATGCCTCAGCTCTTATCTCTTGGAAAAAACATGATTAGTGAATTCCCACAAATTTTGGAAATACTGAATATTGGCAAAAGTTGTGTCTTAATCACTGATAAATTTCTAAAGGATAAGTTTGCTAAACAAGCTAAAGAAATTCTTGAAAATAGTGGTGTAAATGTCACTCTATCTACAATTGATGACAGTACTTTAACAGAAGTTGACAAACAGCTTACTATTATCAATGAAACAAAATCAGAATTTGTTATCGGTATGGGTGGAGGAAGACCAATAGATGTCGCAAAATTATCTTCTTTTAAAGCTGGGTTAAGATTTATTTCTGTTCCTACTATCGCTAGTCACGATGGTATTGCTAGCTCCAGAGCTTCTCTAAAAGGGGTTAATGAAAGGCATTCTGTATCTGCAAGACCTCCAATAGCTGTAGTTGCAGATACAGAAATATTAGATAAATCACCTTATCGTTTTACCGCTGCTGGGTGTGGGGATATTTTAGCTAAAAAAACTGCAATCAAAGACTGGTTACTTGCGTACAGATTGAAATATGAACCAATTTCTCCAACAGCCATCTCTCTGTCAGAAATGACTGTACAGTCAATCACCGAAAATGCTAGCATAATAAGAAGTAAAGCAGAAGGATACAGTCGAATAGTTGTTAATGCTTTGTTAAGCAGCTCTCTTGCTATGTGTGTAGCAGGTTCCTCAAGACCTGGAAGTGGTGCAGAGCATATGTTTAGTCATGCCCTCGATGAAATAGCTGAAAAACCAGCTCTACATGGAGAGCAAACAGCACTAGGATCCATCATAATGTCTTATCTCCACGAAGGAGAAAAAGGCTCTCAAAAACAAATAGAAACAATGAAAATTATAGGCTTACCAGTAACTGCAAAGGAATTAGGAATAAAAGATGAAGAGATAATTAAAGCTCTAGAGATTGCTCACAAAATTAGACAAAGGTTTACAATTTTAGGCTCTGATGGTTTAACACATGAAGCTGCTGTTAATGCGGCTCTAAAAACAGGTGTTATTAGCTAACTAGATTAAATGTAGTTTGAAGTATTTAAAATAGAAAAGTCTGGAAAATATACACTTTACTGAATAGTAAGCTTAAGGCAATTTTCACAAATAGTTAATTAGAGCTCCTTTAAACTCTCAAGTTGACTTTAATTTGTACTAAAAAGCATCTGTGTAAAGTTTTTCTAATTTTACGATAAAATCAGACCCACTAGGATAATTGTCTTGAAGAAAAATTTCTCCTCCAAAAGTATCTAAAGTTATTTTGATGAGGAAAAGGTTCATACCCCCTTTGTATAATCTCTTTTTATAATCTCTATGAAAAATTTCTTTTTTTTCTTTACTTGGTATTCCAATACCGTTATCCTTCACATGTACGAAAACATAGTTTTCTTTTTCCTCAACTTCAATCCAAACTTTAGCATTCTCTCCCGCATGGTGAACTGCGTTGCTTATTAACCCATAAAAAACAGAAAAAAGGAATTTATTTGCTTTTACAAAGATTTCTTTGTCCAATCCATACACGCACACATTTTCGAAAGCTACTGCTGCAGCTTGTAAAACTTTTAGACTTATTGGTTTAATTTTGTCATCTACTAAAAATCCTTCTACAGCACCGATGTTAAATATTTTCTCTCTCATTTTTTTAATTCTATCAATTATCATCTCTTTAAACATAGAATCATTAGATTCAGAAAACATTTCTATGGCCGTCTCTATTACTGCAAGATCATTACGTAAATCTTGTTTCATTACATTAGTAAATGTTACAAGTTGTTTATTTACTCTATCAAGTTCCTCATAAAGCAAACGATATTGCTGTCTTTCTTGAATTATAGCAGAGACCGTTTTAAAATTTAGGATATTTTGTTTAGATAAGATAATCCCTATTAGAATTGTACCTAAATATAAAAGATTGAATCCCCTGTAAATTTGCAAAAATATCTCTCTTTGAAAGATTAAATACTTGAAAAAATAATAATCGCTAACAGTGAGCATAAGGTATGAAATAATCAAAAGCCCCCAATAATTTTGAGATCTCTTTGAATATATTGTAAAAAGAATTAAGAGGAGAATAAAAAAGGTAAAATCAAAAACCAAGAAAACTAGTAAAATGAATAGATCAAATTTTATTAGATGGTTGTTAGAAGCTATTTGAGAAAAATTGTTAACAATTTGAACAAAAAAGTCAAGGTATTGAACACTTAACAATAAACCGATAAAAATAGTCATCAATATTTGCTCATAAAGATTTTTAAAATCATTCACGATTTGCTGGAAAATGATGAATAAAACTGGTATATAGCTAATGAATAAAATAGAATTCGCTAAAGAAAAAGAAATAGAATTAGCAAAAATTGAACTAATGATGAGAGAAACTTGAGAAAGCAAAACAAAAAACATAGACATTCCCAAAGCTTTAACAAAAATTTTCAGATTTCTATCATGTATTCTTTTTGTAGAAAGACCAAGAACGCAAGCAGTACAAGAAATTACTAGGGTGCTTAGAAACAAAATACAATTTCCAACATTTTTTTTAAAAATGGCGCTTAAAACAGCAATAGTATAAAGTAATGAACTTATTATCAGTATAGTGATGCGTTTCATACTATCATTTTGTATTCAATTTGGATTTTAATAGTCAAATAACTAAATAAAGTTACTGCTCTAAATTGAGAAAAAATAGACTATTGAGTTCAAATAAACTACTAATGGTACTTTTACCTTCTTTTTTTCTGTTGATAAACACTTTTTAGTCTAGTAAGGAATAAATTACTACTGAGTAAAAAGAAGACTCAAAGAATCTTATTATTAAAGAATTATCGCTGAATTAACTGAATTTTTTCAATAAATCTTAGATGTTTTGTTACAGGAAATTAGAAAATACACTACTATAGTACTATTTGCTTTAATTGAAAAATTCTCTATTATATAATTAAATCCATTGAAACGATAAAGTGAACATAGTGAGGAGCAGAAGTAAAGAATTTGTTGTTTTTTAAAATACTTTAAATATTTATATTACTATTATGAATTATGACCTTAGAGGTAATCGCTGTTCGTTTACCAGAAAAAATTGTTTCAAGATTAGACCTCCTAGTTTCTCAAAAAGGATATACCTCTCGTGGAGAAATTATACGCGATGCTCTACGTTATTACTATATTAATCACTTTTCCAAAAAAAATGAAGAGAAATAAAATTAATGTTAATTTTATTCTCGAACTTTTGCATTGTATTTTTATTTTGAGCCTAAGAACTTAGCCTTTTCTCCTAATTGTTCTTCTATTCTTAAAAGTTGGTTATATTTTGCAGTTCGTTCTCCTCTTGCCGGAGCACCAGTTTTTATTCTTTCTGCGCGAATAGCGACAGATAGATCGGCAATAAAAGTATCTTCTGTTTCTCCAGACCTGTGACTTATATTAATTCCCCAACCATCACTTCTTGCTAACTCTGCTGCCTTAATTGCTTCTGTTAAAGAGCCTATTTGATTGACTTTTAATAACAAATAATTAGCAGCTTTCTCTTTAATTGCCATCTTAATACGTTCAGGATTTGTCACAGTTAGATCATCAGCAACTATTGATATTGATGGATGTTTTTTCAAAAGCTCTGCAAAAGATGTAAAGTCATTTTCATCGAATGGATCTTCTAAGGATATAAGAGGATACTTTGTAATTAGTTCGCTATAGTAATCAATAAGTTCATCACTTGGGATTTTCTTTCCATCAATTTCATATAGACCATTTTCATAAAACTCTGAAGCTGCAGCATCAAGACCTAGTGAGATTTCAGTTTTTGGTTCATATCCAGATTCTTCAATAGCTTTAATTAACATATCAATGGCTTCTGGTGCAGTATCAACAGGACTACCAAAACCTCCTTCATCACCCAAATTTATTGCTGATGGACCAAACTTTTTCAAATTCTTTTTTAGTGTTTGATATACTTCACAAGATGAACGGAGAGCTTCTCGGAAACTTTTAAAACCATGAGGAATAAGCATGAATTCTTGTATCTTTAAGTTTCCCCCAGCATGTTTTCCTCCATTAATTACATTTAACATTGGAACAGGTAAAGTATATGCTTCACTGTTTAATGATTTATAAAGAGGTAACTTTTTACTATTGGCTGCTGCTACAGCAACGGCTAGTGATACTCCCAAAATAGCGTTTGCACCTAATTTTGATTTGTTTGGTGTTCCATCAAGTTCTAACATTAACTTATCTATCTCTTCTTGTTTTGTGACTTCATAACCAATAATTTTTGGAGTAATGATCTCTTTAATATTGTTTATGGCTTTTAAAACTCCTTTTCCATGAAAACGGGAATCTTTATCTCTCAACTCAAGAGCTTCATGTTCTCCAGTAGACGCACCCGATGGTACTTTAGCTCTTCCAAAAGCTCCGTTGTCACAATATATATCTACTTCAACAGTGGGGTTTCCACGGGAATCAATTATTTCTCTAGCAATAATTCTTTCAATTTTTGACATGTATTAAAATTGATAAGCTAAAAATTAAAGTCTTTTGATTAATTTCCTTTTTAGTCAAACAGTTTAATAATGTTTAATATATTTTTAAACCAATGAACTTTAAGAAAAAACTTAAGTTAAGTGATATCGGAGAAAAACAGTTCTTAAAAGAAATCTTTGCATATATTGATACCCCTTCTGTGCTTGAAGTAAATGATGACGCTTCAGCTTTTTCCATTTCAGAAAATAAAGTTCTCTTAATTAATGCAGATATGCTTGTGTCTGAAACAGATGTATTGCCCGGCACCTCTTTAAAACAAATAGGGAAAAAGGCAGTAACTATGTCAGTTAGTGATATAATTGCTAAAGGTACTTTTCCTCTTGCTTGCCTTGCTAGTGTTTGTTTTCCACCCTCGCTAGATGTAACTGATGCAAATGAAATATTAATTGGAATTAAAGAAATGGCAACGGAGTACAATTCTCTTTTCTTAGGAGGAGACTTAAATCAAAGTAATGACATTATAATAGATATAATTTCATTTGGAATAACTCAACCTAATAATGTTATACCAAGAAAGGGTGTAGAACCAGGAGATGTTCTATTTACTACAGGAACATTTGGGTGGACAGCGCTGGGGTTTAAGATCCTTCTAGAAAATATGTGTGTGGAAGAAGAATATAAAATTAAATCACTAAAATCTGTCTATGAGCCAAGAGCAAAATTGGAATATGTAAAATTATTTGAATCTCTTCCAATTAAAGCAAGTATTGATTCATCAGATGGGTTATACTCCTCAATTTATGAGCTATTATCTATTAATAATCTAGGATTTTCTTTAACTCATCTTCCAGTAGACAAAAATTTTGTTTCTTACTGTGAAAAAAAAGGGCTCAATCCCTTGGAACTTGCAATGAACGGTGGAGAAGAATTTGAAATATTATTTGCTGTTGACAAAAAAGATAAGGATAGTTTAATAAAAGAAGCAAAAAGAATGAATTTATCTCTGATAGAGGTGGGATATTTCACCTCTAACCCCTTAGAACTAAATATTGAAGATAAACTAGGCGAAATTTACTCGTTTAGCAAAAAAGGTTTTATTCATTTCAAGAAAAGTTAAATTTTTTATTGCTCATTTGTAAACCTCAGTAATCCAATTAGTTGTTCAAAATCAAAATATTTAAAATAAAACTTTTATCACTCGTACTTGGTTGTGATAAGATTTGAGTACGAAGAGATATAGATTTCAAGGCTATACAATAGATGAATTAAAAGCAATGGCTTTAGATGAAGTATTACCACTATTACCTTCAAAAAGAAGAAGAAGCCTTTCAAGAGCAGAGTTCTGGACACCTAGACGAAAGAAATTATTAGAGGATATCAGAGAAGCTGCTGAAGCTTTACAACGTGGAGAAAAGAAAATTGTTAGAACCCATGTTAGAGATTTTCCAATTATCCCTGAGATGATAGGATTAACTATTGCCGTTTACAATGGTAAAGAGTTTATAGAAGTCTTAGTTCAGCCAGAAATGATTGGAATGGTCTTAGGTGACCTAAGTCCAACAACAAAAGTAGTAAGGCATGGAGCTCCTGGTATAGGTGCTACAAAATCATCATTATATGTTCCACTTAAATAACTTTTTACTTTCTTCTTTTCTAAAAGCGACAAAATTGGAAATTCTGGCAATTTATTTGAAATACTTTTTGTATATTTTTGTTTTTCGAGATTAATTTTAAAAGTGAGCTAGATATTGTAAGCTTATAATGGTTCCGCCAAAAGAAGATGAATATACAGATAACCCAAGGTTAACTAAGGCTTTTAAACGATTAGAGAAAAAATTGACCATTGAAATACTCTTTCTTTGGGTGATTAGACTTTTAAAAGATGGTCCTAAATATGCATATGAACTAAAACAAGAATTTCAAGACCGTTTTGGTTTTAGTCCTGCCACTGTAACAAATTATACTGTATTGTATCTATTAGAAAAAGAGGGTATAGTTAAACGAACCGAAGTTGTAGTAGATGATGAAAGAATTGATAGAAAATATTATGCATTAACAGAGTTAGGCGAAAAATTGTTTGATGAGTGCAAAATCTTTTTAGAGAATACATTTTCAGTCTTATTCTCTGACCTAAAGTCTTAAACCAAAATCACGAATAAACAGATTTTTAAATATTCTCTCTTTTTTTTGCTCGATGACAATGCAGGTGATTTTTTAATGCCAAAAAAGAGACGATCTGGAGGTAGAACAAGAGGGAAAAAAGGTATAGGAACCCAAGTATCTTGTGCTGCTTGCGGACAACTTGTAGAAAAATCGAAAGCAAAGAAGTTTACCACTTATTCAAGTGGTATAGAATACAAGTTAGCCAAAGAAATACAAAGTGAAGGTGGATACATACCACGACAGAAGAAAGTTCAATATTATTGTGTTTCTTGCGCTATACACCGTCATAAAATTCGACCAGGTAGAAAAAGAGAAGAAAGAAAACGCAGATAATTGTTTTTCTTCAATTTTCTGCCTTTAACTTTGATCGATTTTTCTTTATTTCTGCATTTTTTTGGTGATATTCTTGGATAAATCATTAATATTTCTTCTACCCACTTTCTCCGTAAGGTGTACAGAGAAAAAAAGTTTGAAAGCGTTAACTGGCGGATTTGAAAGAGTAGATGTTTTAGCTCGTTGTTTGTTAAGCACTTTTAAGTGGAAACCGAGATTAAATTTTGATGTTATTTTTATGATATACTTTGCACATTCTGAAGAAAAAAAACTTTTACAGATAAAATTGTCAGATATTAATAGAAACATAGTAAGTGAGGTTGATGCTTTAGGCACATTGATAGATATTCTTAACAACGCTGTAAAAGAAAATAAATTTGAAGAAATTTCGTTTAAAAAACTTTTAAGTTCTATATCTAAAAAACACTATGAACTTTTTTATCTAACCTCTGAAGGTCAAAAAATAGGCGTTGAATTAAAGAGCGATGATTATGAAAAAAATTTGTGTTTTATTCTCGGGAGTCAGGATGATTTATCTTCTGATCAAGAAACCATCTTAGAAGCACTTAAAGCCAGGAAAATTAGTCTGGGCAATAAAGAATATCTCGCTTCTCATGTAATAACTATAGTCTGCCATCACCTCTCTTTGTTAGAGAATTTATCCTAACTTTCTTCTAGTATCCTTCCCAAAAGATATAAAGCACACAACCTTATCTAAAAACAACAAATGAATGCTAATGATATAACTGTTTCTCAAAAATTAAAAAAATTAAAACAAGAACTACAACTCATATTATCTGTTATGAATGAGGCCTATCAATTATTTCATGATCAAATCAATAAAGGACTTCAAACAAAATATAAAGCAGTTGATGATCCAGTTACAATCTTGGATCTACTAATTGATGAATTTCTAAAAAGAAAACTTTTGACATTATTTCCTGATTACGGATGGTTATCTGAAGAAACAAAAGATGATATAAAGAGATTAGAAAAAAAACAAGTTTTCATTGTTGATCCAATTGATGGAACAAGAGAATTAATACTCGGTTTACCAGAATATGCAATATCAGTAGCATTAGTTGAAGATAACTACCCAACTATTGGTGTGGTTTTAAATCCTGCAACAGGAGAAATTTATTATGCAATTAAAGGTTTTGGGGCTTTTCTGAATGGTAAACAAATTACTACTAGACCACATTCAGAAAATAAACCAATTATTATAGTTAGTCGTTCTGATGAGAAAAAAGGTAAATTTGAATTCTTAAAAAACAAAGCAGAAATCATGCCAGTTGGTTCAAGTGCTTATAAACTCTCACGATTAGCAAAAGGAGACGCAGATGCTGCTCTCACATTTCACCCTATGCATGAATGGGATATTGCTGCAGGTTTGTTAATTGCAGAAGAAGCAGGAGCAATTGTAACTAGTGTTGATGGAAAGAGTTTCACTTTTAATCGTTCTATAAACACTAAAATAGACTCTTTTCTCGCAGTAACAAAAGAAAAAGAAAAAGAAATTAAACAGTTATTAAAGTATAAAAAAGAGAATTAGAAGAAGGTGGGCTCATCTTCAAAAGTTCTTTTTGGAGTTTCCATTTCCATTGTTTCGCTTGCTGAAAGAATCTCAATTAATTCATAGGCTGAAGTCCCCATATTCATTTTTTCTCCCACCTGAACGACCTCATAAGGATCCTTATATGGCCCATGTACCCTTGTGAAGGGGTGTAAATCTGGTGTTGTAAGATCTATATGCTTGATATAGGGAGGAATGTTTTTTTCGATTAATCCTTCTTTTTTTATTAAATCCAAGGAGGCGGTTTCAATAGCAATTATATCAGTTGAACCAAGAACACCAATATCATTAACTATGGGTGGTTGTCCCATTCCAAGACAATCACAATAAGTTGTAATATCTAGAAGAAAATTCATGAAGAAAACTTTTTCCTTGTCAAAGCTTTTAAGCACCTCATTAGCAGCTATTGCCATCATTTCTTGGAAAGCACTATAAGCTTCTCTTGGTAATTTTACAGCTCCAAGCCCTTGATCTATTTCTAAACATCTCATGCATTGATGACAATCATGATAGTTCCTTCGTAGTTTATGTTTCTCCTCATTATAACTTAATGCGTGATATGGACATTCAGCAACTAGTTTTTTTGCTAATTCTGGAGTAAGTTTGTCTGGGTCATACATATCGTAAGCGTAATTTACTCCATGTATCTTTTTCCAACGTGTAGGCCCGGAATATCCTCCAAGAGCTAAGTTTTTTATTGCTCCACCGAAACCACACGCTCCATGCCCCTTAACATGAGATAAATCAACAAGCACATCTGCATCTTCAAGAGCCCCTGCCATACTTAAACTATCAACGTTTAGGAAATCTATTTTTTTCTCTTTGACATAGCCATCCTTTACCCCTGAAATAGGTATAATAGGGCATCCACATGTGTATTCAGTGTACCCACGATTAACTGCATTATAAACTGAAGTGGGGTTATCAGTAATAAAAGGATAAGCACCTGTTTTTTTGATTCTTTCAACTATTCTTCTGACAAAAAAAACAGGAATTGTCTGATAACCATCTCTAAATCCCAAATGCATTTTTATTGCTACTTTATCTTTTTTTTCAATTTTTATTTCTTCGATTAGTTTTTCAGTAATTATATCTACTTTTGCAGCAAAAGAAGCAAAACGAGCCATTTGACCTTGTTGAATTGAACCAAAATAAACCTTAGCTTTTTCTGACATATTATTCTTTACTCTTTTTCTTTAATAAACTCTTCGATAAATATTGTTTTTTAACGAAATTCTATATTGAAGAATATTAGATAAAAAATAAAAAGAATGAAGAAATAGTTTAAAAAGCTAACTTTGAGCCACAGTTAATGCAAAATTGAGCATCTTCTGGATTTTTGTGACCACAAAAAGGACAATAATATTCAATTTTTGTATTGTCTAATGATGCAGCAATTTGCTCTGCATGATGTTTGGTTGGGATCTTACTAAACACATCACTTTTTTGATATTGAACATTTTCTCCAAGTAACACCTCACCAGATTGTGCATCATACTTATATTGAAGTTTGCCCTTTATCCTTAAATGAAATAAAATTCTTATTAGTTCGTTTTCTCTTATTCCCAATTCTTTTGACATCGTTTCAATTCTAATTTTGTTGCTTGTTTGAGTAGAGATATACGCAAGAACCGCGTTTCTCATTCGATTATCATTAATCATTTCACTAATTGTTCCAGTAAACATAAAGAATGCAGGGATAAAAAGCCAGTAACCCCAATTTCTTAAACCAATAAAGTCAATATTCATCTTTTGAAAAATTAGTGAGAGTATTCCGACAGATGTGAAAAATAATGCTGTACTTAGTGCAGAATAATTGCCTTTATAGCTCTTTTTGTAATAGTATCTAACTTTTGTCATCAAGCTTAATAGTTATATCATTCTAATAAACGTTGACTTTTGGAAAAAAGAAAAAGAGCTAAATTCTTCTATCTATAAAATCTAACATCGCTTTGAATGTCCTGATTCTAAAATTGGGGTCACTGTATCCTCCATGACCAATATCACCAAACTCTATGTATTCATATGTTTTGCTCCCTTCTTTTCCTTCTCTCCACCCATTTCCCTTCAATTTTTCAATAAAAACTCTTGCTTGTGAAATAGGGCATCGAGGGTCGTTTTTTCCATGAATTATTAATAATGGACAACTCAAGTTTTGGGCATAATTAACAGGAGAACGCTCTTCATACAGTTTACTCTCCTCACTTGGTTTTCCTAAAAGTGAGTGCATATAATACTTAAAGTGGGGCATACTTTCGTTATATAATAATTTCCAATCTGTTATTCCTACTGACGCTACCCCTAATTTCCACATATCTGGCTTCTTTGTCGTTGCTAGATAAGTCATGTAACCCCCATATGAAGATCCAAAAATGCCAATTCGATTCTTATCAACAAATTCTAAACTTTTCAGATACTCTGCTCCAGCTACAATATCTTCTAAATCACCTCCACCTATGTCTTTGACGTTAAGTTCCCTAAATCGTTTTCCATATCCTGTACTCCCGCGAAAATTAGGTCGTAAAAGAACATAACCTTTATTCACTAGTATTTGTGAAAAAATACTAAATGTTCTTAATACTTGAGCTGTTGGCCCTCCATGAACCTCAATGAGTGCTGGAAGTTTTTCACCTTTTTGAATATTTTTTGGTTTGTATAGAATTGCTCCTATAGTTAATCCGTCTTTGGAACGGTACTCAACATATTCGTCCTCTACAAAAATTGATTTGTCAATTTCACCAATGTGGGCTGGTATAAGTTCCATTATTTCCTCATTTTCCAAATTATAAGAAACTAATGAACTTGGGGACGTAGATGAATTTAATCTCAAAATAAGGTTTTTTCCATCAGCTGTTAACTTTGGTCCTGATACTACTCCAGGCGGAAAGTTTAGTGCCAGCTCTTCTCCTGAATCAATTCTATAAATTACAGGGCGAATGGTTGCCTTATAATTTCGAAGAGCAATTAAATATTTATTATCTCTTGAGATTTCAACAGCAAATTCCTCGTATTTATTATCACCAAAAAATATTGATTCTTCAGTTTCAATATTAAAAATTCCTGCTTGAATATTACCTTTATAATCTGAAGAAATAGCTAAAAGTTTCCCATCTTCTGAAATATCACTTATTCCTTCCCTAGATCCTTCTCCTTTACTCAAAAGTTTCCTTTGTTCTGAACCATCAGTATTCATGATCCAAACATCAAGATTCTGCATGTTTTTTGTGTCATTATAGCCAAAAATAATAAAATCGTTTGTAGGAGACCATTTTATTCCTCCCATAACAGGTTTATTAAATCTGGTCAATTCAGTTACTTCTTTACTATTAAGATCTAATCTAAAAAGATTCATCTGACCGTTTCGAGTACTCCTAAAAAGCAAATATCTTCCATCAGGGCTTGTATCGACAGCATGTTCTTGAAAATTGGGTGTATCTGTTAATTGCTTTACTTCTTTTGTTGTGACGTTTAAAACAAAAAGATCATGTTTTTCATTACCATCTTTATCTTTTGCAAAGATTATCTCTTCGTCATTTCTTGTCCATACATATCCAGAACGAGGAGTCTTAGGTAATTCTCCTTCTGTTATTTGTTGAAGCTTCTTTGTTTCTAAATCTAAAAGATAGAATTCAACTCTGCCTGTTTTATCCCAGTAAAAAGAAACTTTATCTTTTGAATTATTTAACTTTACAAAAGAAAATTGAGGAATTCGGGATAATTTTTCCAAAATTTTCTCTAACATACTTGCATTGCTTATTATCTGTTGAAAAGTTTTTTTATTCATTTATAATTCAATCCCTTCCAATAATTTGTTCAATAATTTTGTAATTATTATTGAATATAAAAACGGAACAATTTCTTTGGATTCATTTCTTTCTGTAAAATGGGGCTAGGCTTTGGAAAACTTCGTTACAAAAATTTTTATAGTAGTGCCGTTGTTTAACTCTCAACCGTTATATCTATTTCATCTATGGTGTTATTATTATGTTAGCTAATGTAGGGATCAATATAGGTTCTGTGTCCGTAAATTTTGTTTTCGTAGACACAGATGGAACAATCCATAAATGTAAAAAACCTCATATGGGAAAACCACAAGAAGTATTAACTGAAATTATTAAAGAGAATATTCCTGAAAGCAAAAAGTGCGCTTTTGCTACTTCTGGGTCTTTTGGTAACATATCAGAGATTGCAGCTATTGAGAGAGGGTTAAAATCATATCCTGATGAAAAATTTGATATTGTTTTATCTTTAGGTGGAGAATCTTTTGTTTTATATGTTATAGATGAGGAAAATAATATTGTTAATATTTTATCGCATGACAAGTGTGCTGCTGGTAGCGGAGAATTTTTCCTTCAACAGATAGGTAGGTTAGGTCTGTCCTTAAATGAGGCAATAGAACGAGCAAAAAATGGAAAAAAAATTCAGTTGGCCTCTCGCTGTTCAGTTCACTGTAAATCTGATATAACTCATAAGTTAAATAAGGGTGAAGCATCGATCGATGATATCCTTACTTCTGTTTTATCAAGTATGGTGAATAAAGTCTTACATCTAATTATGCAATCGCGAGTGAACGTGAAAAGATTATTAGTAATTGGAGGAGTAACTCTTAATGATACTTTTGTTCAACTATTAAGGGAGGAATTACCAGATGTTGATGTTGTAATCAAAGATGTAAGTAGTGTTTTTGAAGCATATGGAGCATCATTAATGGTTAGTGATAATCCTCTATCATTTCCAAACAAACCTGTATTAAAAACAGAAAAAAGTTTTGCAACTCTTCCTCCATTAAAAGAATTTAGAGAGCAAGTAACAATCATAGAACCTAAACCTCCAAAAACAGATTTTGATGAATCGACAATATTTGTATTAGGTGTTGATGTTGGTTCTACGACAACAAAAGCCGTTTTAATGGATTATTCGGATAATGAAATTGTTGCTTCCTATTATGGTCGAACTCAAGGGAATCCAGTAAACGCGGCAAAGAAGTGTATTACAGAAATAATAAAACAAGTCGGAAATCAAAGGGTACAGTTGATTGGTGTAACTGGCTCTGGCAGACAAATTGTTGGCGCTTATCTGGGCACTCCAGCTATATACAATGAGATATCAGCTCATTCAACAGGTGCAGTTCATTTTGATGATGAGGTTGATACAATTTTCGAGATTGGAGGACAAGATTCAAAATATATGCTAATTAAAAATGGAGTTCCTATAGATTATGCGATGAATGCAAGTTGTTCTGCAGGAACAGGTTCCTTTTTAGAAGAATGCTCAAAAGGAGATCTAGGAATATCTGTTTATGATATCGCTTCTGTAGCAATGCAAGCAGAAAACCCTGTTCGTTTTAAAGCTGATTGTGCTGCTTTCATAAATTCAGATATTCGTACTGCTCTTCAAGAGGGGTATAGCCGTACAGATATAGTAGGAGGTTTAGTTTACTCTATTGTAAATAATTATGTTGAAAAAGTTAAGGGGTCGCGAGAAGTAGGTAAAAAGATCTTCTTTCAAGGAGGAGTTGCTAAAAACACATCTGTGGGTTACGCATTTGCACAAGCAACTGGAAAACATATTATTATACCTCCAAATCCCGAATTGGTGGGAGCTTTTGGTGTTGCACTAATTGCAAAAGAGAAGTATGAACTTAATGAAATTGGATTAATGCCAGAAAATACTTCTCTTGAGCATCTTATAAAAGAAGAAATGAAGCATCTTGGACATTTTATTTGTAAAGCTTGTAACAACTATTGTCAAATTGAGAGATATGAGGTGGGTGGTAGGCGCTTTCCATTTGGAGGACGATGTAGTAGGTATGAACACCAATGGCGTAGAACTGAAAAAATAAAAGAGAAAGAGGATTTAGTTCAAAAGAGAAATGACCTCATTTTTGAAAATGTTATAGAAGAGACAAAAACAAATACAAATACTGAGAAAATAGGTATACCTCGAGCATTGTTAACTCATAGCCTTTTCCCTCTTTATTCTACTTTCTTCAAAGAAATTGGTTTTGAAGTTGTTCTCTCATCCATTGATGAAGAAAAAGAATTGTTAACTAATGCTCCATTCTGTTATCCAGTTCAAATTTTACACGGAGCAGTAAATGATCTAATCAAAAAGGGAATAAAATTAATATTTTTACCACATATCAGAAGTTTGCCAAAGAATAAATCCTGGTTTGATTCTACTTTCTGTCCAATAACACAAGGAAGCTCCTATTATATTCCTACAACGTTTTCTCCAGTTGAAATACTGAATCCAGTATTAGATTTTGAGGAAGGATACGAATACGATACTTCATTAGTTGATTATGTCGTGAAAAAACTTGGTATACCAAAGTCCAAAGCTAATCGTGCCTATATACATGCCGTAAAAAAACAAAAAAAGGTTGAACAACAATTTATTGAGTGGGGAAAAGAAGCACTTAAGAAACTAGACGAAACAAATGAAACAGCTATAGTGCTAGTCGGAAGAAGTTATAATGCATTTCCACCTGAAACATCACAGCTGATTCCAAAAAAACTGGCAAGTATGGGTGTAACTGTTATTCCTTTCGATTTTCTTGAAAAAGTAGAAAGCGAAGAAGACATTCCTTGGTACTTCATCAATTATATTAACATTGCTGCAGATCTTGTACAAAAGAAGAAAAACTTGTTTTTATTATATATTACAAACTTTAGTTGTACCATTGATGGATTTAATCAACAACTAGTAAGAACAAAGATGAAATCTAAACCCTATTTGATATTAGAGTTAGATGCCCACACAGCTGATGCGGGAACACAAACTAGACTAGAAGCTTTTCTTGAGATAATTAAAAATTATCGGGCTGTAGAAAAGCAAGAAGAAGAAAAAGAGTTTAAAGTTTGTCAAGTCAAAAGAAGAAATGGAAAAACTGTTGTTTTCACTTCAAAAGGTGAAATGTTAAGCATTAGAGACCCAAGAGTAAAACTTTATTTTCCAAGTTTTTCAAAATACCATACTGATGCTTTAAGTAAAGTCTTTAGTCTCCTAGGTTATAATACAGGTAAAGTTACAGATATTAGACTAGATTATCCTGTAACTGGATTACAGTACAGTTCTGGAAAAGAATGCATACCTCTGGCGGTTGTTTTAGGACATATTTTGCATTTAGTTAAACAAAGAAAGCCAGGAGAAGTAATAGGCTATTATATGATCAGAGGTGGGTCACCTTGTGCTGTTTATAGTTACTTCCATTATATTGAGCGATTTCTGAAAGAAAATAAGATAGAAGATGTATTTGTTTTCAGATTTGACTACCTTACAAACTTTATGGATACTAGTTTATTGGATGTCATGCGTTACTTTCCACAAACACTCATAATTGCTGATTTGATGAATGAGATAGAAAGTGCTCTTCATGTGGTAGGGGATGAGAAAGGTTTAGAACAATTACATAGTTATTGGAAAGAATATCTAACAGAAGCCAATACGTTAAAGAAATACAAAAAACTTGTTCCTAAACTAGTGGAAAAAATAGCCAGTATTGAACGCAAGGGAGATCCTAAAACTTATTCAAAAGTACTAATAAGTGGAGATTTTTATGTTCGTTTTAGTCCATTTTTCATTGGAGAACTAAGGGATATGTATAAAGTACATGACATTATTGTGAAATCGCATGATCTGTGGGAACTTGTTCTTTATAGTGTTTACAGCACAAAAATAGCTATTGCACAACGATGGAAAAAAGGTCCAAATAAATTTTCAACCTTAATATATGCATTTTCGAAAATATTTGACAAAAGGGCGCAAACTTATCTTCTCTGCATTTTCTCTATTCCACTACTTGAATGGATTGAAAAGAGACAACGAAAGGCATTTAGAAAAACGGGTTTACTATACGCTGGTGTTAATAAATTAAAACCCATTTTCCGCTTCTCGAAACCATATATCAGTCCATTAATTGTCGGAGAAGCAATACCTACTGTAGGAAAAGGAATCGAAACATTAACACATAATGGGTATGATTCTTTAATTTTAACAGGTCCAATGAATTGTTTGCCTTATAAAGTCTCTCAAGCAATATTAAAGCCAATATTTCTGGAGAACAGAGTACCTTTCTTAGTCTTTGATGTGGACATCTCTTCTATGTCAACAAACATGAAACGTTTAGTGCATGCAAATATAGAACAGATAAAAAAGAGAAATATAAATTAGTTTACTCTTTTAAAGAAGAAGGTTCCTTTTTTTCATTTTTTTTAACGAATTGCATAATATACTTTTTTACGCCAAAAGCTAAACTTTTTAGTTAGTGGATGTATTAGGCCAATAGCAGGCCAAAAGCACATTTGAATGAATAAAAAATACATTGAATATTGGGTGAGTGGCACAACTTTTCCGCGGTTTTTATATACACAATTCTCATTTATCTGTTGTCTTGAGCTAGATGCTTAAAGACGTAGGTTATCTGTCCTACGACACCCGGTCTTCCCTCTGGGAGTGATGAGTGTCCGGGATCAGGAGATGAAGCCGTTAGGGAATACTATTACAGACTGTGTCTTTGTGTTCTCTTAGCCCAGTCCTCACAAATATCTAAATGTTTGTTGACTGGTCGGGTAGAGTCCTGAAGAAATTACGTAAAATTTCAACTCATAAACTGTATCTAAACTTTACAATAAACAAGATGTCTCATAGCGTTTTCTTTTGCCTTCCTTTTTTATCTCTTTGTCTCTAAATTCAACTTAAACAAAAGAATTTACAAAAAAAAGAAAGGAAAAAACTAATAATCTTTTATAGAAGATAAAATTCAGTAGCCCAAAGGATTCCATTATCATCCTCAATATAGGTATACTTTATGTTGTCACCCACATCTGTTAAAACAACATCGTTCCAGTGAGTCTCATTTAAATAGTCTCTAGAACAACGGATTGTTCGACTATCATTCAGAGAAAAAACAAAAATGCTATTGCCGTCCTTAACATAAGTTCCTACTTTTTCAACTTGAGCGTAATTATAAATTTCCTCTGGTTTGTTTCCTGAAAAGAAAGATTTGTAAGTCAATCTTGCTTCTTTTACTGCCTCTGAACCTGTTAATCCTTCAGCATTGGTTATGGCAATATAACTTGTTTCCTTTGCATCTAAAATACATATGTGTGATAACCTTTGAACTGTTCCACTTTCCCAGTAAATGGGAATGAACCAAACTAGTCTATTACCTAGAGAAGTATTTAATGTGAATGGAACTGGCATTTGGACAATGTAACTTCCTTCATTAGGAACAGTTAACTGGCCTTTTGCAATTTGAGCTGCAGTACTAGCAGAAATAAACCCTTCATTGCGTAAATCATAAAAAGTAACATTTGTTTTTGTAACTACTCCAATTCCTGCAAGAGTTTCAGGAGCGTTAAGAGGGTGAGTTGCAAAAAAAGCGAAACTTGAGTTTTTACGAAAAACATAACGTATATCTTCCACTCCTTCACCATAGAAGCCAATTCTATCAGGACTATAATTAGGAAAACCGCTGAATAATCTTATATTGTCAGGAGCACTAAGGTCTCTTTTAATACCCCATTTTTTGATCCAGTAATCTTCTAGAAGAGTTTCAGAGTAAACTTGGAGAACATAGTCAGGTGTTTGCCCAAGTTCTTCTGGTCCATAATGCTTAATTAAATCTCCTGTTCTTATATCAACTATATCAACACCATCAGAATACCAAGCCCCATAAATGTTACGTGTGGTACGTGTGACAACATAAACCCACTTTTCTCCAGTCCAAGCGGGATATGAGCGATAATATTTAGCAGTTTGACTTCTGCGATAAGATTTAAGGTTGACATTATGGTTACGCCAAAGATCCTCTGCGTAATTGAAGGTTCCATCAGGAAATTCAATAATAATGGGCTCGGCATTGGGATTATTTACGTCGATGAGAATTAAACCTAAAACCTTATTGAACAAACCCGGTTGCCAAAATTGCGCACTAAATCGAGGGGCGTAAACAATACACCAATAAAGTGTATTATTAACTAGGATTACGTTAGCTTGGATATACATAACATTTGAGCCAAAGATGGCTTTATTTTGTTCAGCTCGGCTAATAGCAAATTCTTTTGTGACTAATCTTATAGAGTTATCTATTTCTCTAACTTCATCTGAAACAATAAACGGTAGGGTTGAATATTCTACTGTTACCATCTCTTCAAAAGTTCGTGCACTTTGAAGTGTCTTGTTGATATTTAATAAAGAGTTTAGCAAAATTACCGTAATAATAATAAAAACAAGAGCAGAAGTAATTTTTTTCCTAAATCTTCTACGAGTAGTCAATTCGTTTATTATTTTTCCAGTAAAGAGTTCAAAGATAATAACGAGTATAATGTTGATCGTTCCTACAAGGATTAAATGCTCGATTGCTCCTGCATATATTGTCCTAGCAATAAAACCAAAAACCCAAACAAAAAACAACAAAATACAATAAAAACCTATGGCCATTCCTCCAAGTGTGCTATTCTTCTTGTAAAGACGAACGACTATCCAAAGTAAAGGAAGATAAGCTAAAAAAAGTAAAAGCGTTATACCAATATATGACATAAGAAATATTACGTGCTGGAATATAAAAAACTATTTTAGAAAATTAGAGCAGTTAACAGAAGAAGATGCTCACTGTGAAGAAAAATAATTTAAATTAAAAGAAAAAATATTCATAGATGGAAGAAAAAGATATACAGATAGAGATTAAAGAAAAAGAAAGAGAGTACGAAAAAGTTTTATCAAAAAAATTTATCCAACTAAGTTTTGCTGTACCTGTAATTTTAGCTTTAGCGGGTATGGGAATAGGTTATCTGGCAACAATAAATAGGCCCGCAACTATTCAAAAGATAGCATTAATTATAGGGACTTTTGCAGGTTTATTTCTATCAGTATGTTATGGCTTTATTGTAGAATACGTTGTGAAAAGAAAAATCGTTAACTTAAATAAAGAAAAAGAGGAAAATGAAACAAAAGAAAATAATAAAAACTCGAAATAAGAGCACAGTTAATGATATTCTTATCTCCTTCAAATAAAAAAGATGTAAAAGAGCTATTAAAAGAAATAAAATTATTGATGATTGATTTTGATGGAACATTAGTAGAATTTGAAAAAGCAGAGAAAAAAGCGTTAAAACGATTTCTCAAAAAACATAACATTAAACCTAGTAAAAGAAAAGAAGTAGCAAAATATTACGATGAAATTAACAAACAATTATGGCGAAAATTCGAGAAAAAAGAATTAACTCTAGACGAAGTGAGAAAATCTAGGTTTTTAGCATTAATAGAGAAATACTGTCTACGAGGAGAACCTGAAGAGCTAGACAAAGAATATCTTCAATTCCTAATAGATTGTACAAAAACGACAAAAAAAACCTTACTTTTTCTAGAAAAATTAAGAGAAAAATACAAAGTATATATTATTACAAACGGAATACACTATGTACAAGTTGACAGATTAGAAAGAACTGGAATAATGAACCTAACTGATGGTTTTGTAACGAGCGAAAAAATTGGTGCCCCAAAACCTGAAAGTGATATGTTTAACCATATTCTTGAAAAGGAACATGTAAAACCTGAACAGGCATTTGTTGTGGGTGACTCCTATAAAGCAGACATTATAGGTGCAAAAAAACTGGGAATAAAGTCATGTCTAATAATTAAAGATAAAAGAAAACGAAAAGAATTTGATGAAAAAGAAAAACCAAATATGATTGTTAAAAGTTTTGTAGAGTGGGCAAAATTCTTGCTATCAAAGTAAAAAATAAAAGTCATACTATAAATTCGAAGAAAAAACAGAAAACCTATTTTTCCATTAAAACTTAAAGAAAAAATAAGAAATTCTTGAAGAAATCAGAAATTTTAAAAGAGAACGAGAGTAGGTCGACCAGAAACTGTTAAGTAACAGTAAAGTTGAAGTGAGGGTACAAAATGACTTCAAGAATAAGAATTTTAATAATGGGTGCAGCAGGAAGAGATTTTCACAACTTTAACACAACCTTTAGAGATAATGAACAGTATGAAGTAGTAGCTTTTACCGCTACACAAATTCCTGATATAGTTGATAGAAAATATCCAGCTGAATTAGCAGGAAAATTATATCCTGAAGGAATACCAATTTATGACGAAAAGGATCTACCTCGTCTAATAAAGGAACTAAATGTGGATGAAGTAGTATTCTCTTATAGCGATGTTCCACACACATACGTTATGCACAAAGCAGCATTAGTAAATGCTTGTGGAGCAAAATTCTCTATGATGGGAACAAAATACACACAAGTAAAAACAGACAAACCACTAATTAGTGTATGTGCTGTTAGAACTGGATGTGGAAAATCACAAACAAGTAGAAAAATAGTTGACACCCTACATAAAGCAGGAAAGAAAATAGTTGCGATAAGACATCCAATGCCATATGGAGATCTAGTAAAACAAAAAGTCCAAAGATTCGCAACATATGAAGACCTAGATAAACATGAATGTACAATCGAAGAAAGAGAAGAATATGAACCATACATTGATAGAGGACTAGTAATTTACGCAGGAGTAGACTATGAAGCAATATTAAGAGAAGCAGAAAAAGAAGCAGACGTAATATTATGGGATGGTGGAAATAATGACTTTCCATTCTATACATCAGACCAACACTTGAACATTGTAGTAGCTGATCCACACAGAGTAGGACACGAAAAATCTTACTATCCTGGAGAAACAAACGTAAATCTAGCAGATGTAATAGTAGTAAATAAAGTAGTAACAGCAAAATACGAAGATATACTAAAATTAGAGGAAAATCTAAGAGAGATAAATCCCAATGCAACAATTATAGAAGCAGCATCACCAATATTCGTAGAAAAACCCGAACTAGTAAAAGGAAAAAGAGTACTAGTAATAGAAGATGGACCTACACTCACTCATGGAGAGATGAAATACGGAGCAGGAATAGTTGCTGCAAAAAGATTCGGAGCAAAAGAAATTATAGACCCAAGACCATGGTTAGTAGGTTCACTAAAAGAAACATTCGAAAAATACCCAGAAATAGGAACACTATTACCAGCAATGGGATACTTTGAACAACAACTAAAAGACCTAGAAGAAACAATAAATGCAGTAGATTGTGACGTAGTAGTATCCGCAACACCAATAGACTTGACAAGATTAATAAAAATAAACAAACCAGTAGTTCGTGTAAGATATGAACTAGAAGAGATAGGTTATCCAAAGTTAGAGGATATACTTAAAGAAAAAGGCTATCTCTAAATTTTTTCCTATTTTTTGTTTCAAAATATATTTTTAGTTACTTAATTCTGTCATTATAAGACAAAATAAAGTGAAATGATAAAATCAAAGAGAAAAAAATAAAGGAAAAAAAACTTTAAAAACAAAGGAAAAATAGAAGAAACGTAAAAGGAAAACAAAAACATAGCCGCGATAGCTTAGTCGGTAGAGCATTCGGCTGTTAATCTTAAGATTTGAATGCACTACGGGTGCGCAAGAGCAGCGCACCGAAAGGTCGTAGGTTCGAGTCCTACTCGCGGCGCCAGATTTATATCTATCTTGTTTGCAATAATGAGTTTTTTACTCAACAAATTTTTGTAAAATTTCATAGTGGGCACTTTTACAATTACATTAGAGTCCCTTTCGTTTTCACTTCCTATACCAGTTGATATATTACTTATTCTTTTTCTATTTTTTTCGATTCCTTAAACTTAAGTTTAAATAATCAAATATTTTTATTCTTTCAGATTATATGAGCCATTTTTCAGTGTTAACTCTTTCTGTTCGCGAGCTTGTTGAGTATTCATTACGTTCTGGAAGTATTCAATCTAGTTTTTTTTCTTCTTATCGAATGCTTGATGGGATTGAAGGTCATAAATATGTTCAGAAAAAACGTCCTTCTACATATAAGAGTGAGGTTACTATCTCTGGAAATATTTCTTTTCAAGGTTATTCTTTTACTCTTAGAGGGCGAATTGATGGGTTATTTCGTTCTTTAGATTATTTCGTTTTGGAGGAGATTAAGACTACCTCCCGCCCTTTGTCCTCTATTACTCGAGATGATAATCCTCATTATTGGGCTCAGGCTAAATGTTACGCTTACCTTTATTCCAAAGAACACGATCTTTCCTCTATTGTTGTTCAACTTTGTTATTTTAATATTGATACAAAAAAAGAAAAAGCATTTTCTGAAGTTTACAATATTAAAGAGTTAGAGACTTTTGTTTTTTCCTTACTTGAGGAATATTTATCATGGATTAAACTTGTTATTAATGAGCGAGAAAAACGCGACTTATCTCTTTCTTCTTTTCTCTCTTTCCCTTTCCCTCAGTTCAGAAAAGGGCAGAAACAAATGATTGACTTTGTTCGTTCTCATATCTCTTCTGGTCAGATAGCCTTTTGTCAAGCTCCTACAGGTATAGGAAAAACCATTGCTGTGTTATATCCTGCCATAGAGTATCTTCAATCTGATCCCTCTGCTCAAATTTTTTATCTTACATCAAAGACAACGCAGAAAGCAATTGCTGAAAAAACCTTAGATCTCTTACGTAAAAATGGGTTGAAAATAAAATCTCTTACTCTTACCGCTAAGTCTCAGATTTGTTTTAAGGAAAAAAGTGTTTGTGATCCATCTTTATGTGAGTACGCTGATGGTCATTTTGATAGAATTAATGATGCGATAAAAGATATATTCCCTAAAGATTCTTTTACTAGAGAAAGAATTACTAAATATGCTCAAAAGCATCGTGTTTGCCCTTTTGAGTTTTCTTTAGATCTTTCACTCTTTTCAGATTGTATAATTTGTGATTATAATTACCTTTTCGATCCTCGGGTTAAATTAAAACGCTTTTTTGATTTTAATTCTGGTTCCTATGTTTTTCTTATTGATGAAGCACATAATTTGGTTGAACGTGCAAGAAACATGTTCTCTGCAGAGTTAAATAAACGAACTTTTTTGCTTTTAAAACGTAAAACAAAAGAGATTTTACCTCATATTTCAAAACTTTTGGGTGCTTTAAATAAACATATGATTAATTTCAGAAAAGATTGTGAGCAGAAAGGAAAAAGAGATATTGCTCTCCTTTCTCCGCCTAAAAAAGATTTTATTCGCGATCTTAAGAAATTCATTGTTGAAAGTGAAAAATGGTTGGCATTAAATATATTGACAGATTTTAGAGAAGAACTTTTGGAATTATATTTTGATGTTAGGAGTTTTCTTAACATTGCTGAATTGTATGACTCTAACTATGTGACTTATTACTCTAAGCAATCTAAAGGTGATCTATTAGTCAAGCTTTTCTGTATCGACCCTTCGATTCTAGTAAATAAAGAATTAAAGAAAGGCCATTCTTCTATTTTCTTCTCTGCGACGCTTACTCCTTTAGATTACTATGTTAACTTACTTGTTGGCGAGCGAAGAAAAAATATTCTCGAACTAGATTCTCCCTTTCCCCCAGAAAATTTTCTTGTTCTAATTAACGATACTATTTCTACAAAATATAAGGATAGAAATGAAACATTTAATGAAATTGTTGAAGCTATTGTTTCTTTTATTGAAACAAAAAAAGGAAATTTCATGGTTTATTTTCCATCATACGAATATATGCAAAAAGTTGTTCCTTATGTAAAAGAGTATGAAAGAACTAGAGGAATGGAAATTATTGTTCAGGATAAAGAGATGAACGAAAGCGATAGAGAAATTTTTCTCAAGAAATTTCATAAACATGGAAAAAGGACATTAGTTGGTTTCGTTGTTTTGGGCGGAGTTTTTGGTGAGAGCATAGATCTGGTTGGAGAAAAGTTGTCTGGAGTTGTAGTTGTTGGAGTAGGTTTACCAAAAATATGTTTTGAGAGAGAATTAATGAAGAACTACTTTGATGCAAAACTGAAACAAGGTTTTCACTATTCTTATACCTTTCCTGGGTTAAATAGAGTTCTTCAAGCAGTTGGAAGGTTGATAAGAACTGAAAAAGATAGGGGGGTAGTTTTATTAATCGATGATCGTTTCACAAACCCCACATACAAACGACTTTTACCTTGTTATTGGAAAAACGTTATGATCGTAAAGAATAGTAGAGAAATAAGTATACACGCTCTAGAATTCTGGGAGAAAAAAAGAAAAAAAAAGAAAGTTGAATAGTTAAAATTTGTTTAATTTTTTCACTTAATGAATCTTTTTCTTAGTTCTGAAGCATTAATTTGAGTTATCACTTCGATGTCTTTTTCTTTTAATCCTGCACCTAAAATGAGATCGGAAACTCTTTTCTGAGAAAGCATGTCTGAAGGAGCATGTGTGTCTGAATTTACTAACATCTTGGCATTATATTTTTTAGCTAGTCTGGCTACATGACCATTAGTAAAACTATGTCCCTTTCTTCCAGAAAGTTCGAGGAAAACATCGTTTTCAACAGCGAGCTTGACTTCTTCTTCAGTAATTAAACCTGGATGAGCAAGGATATCAACATAACCCGAATTTAAAGCAGCAAAATTCGTTCCTTTTCTAACAGGTTCAACTATTGTTTCACCATGAACAACAACCAGTAAACCAGCTTGCTTTGCTTTTTTAGCTAACTCTGGTATTCTAGACGGAAGAACGTGTGTGATTTCTACCCCTGGAATAACTTCTATCATATCACTTTCGTTTAACATCTTGGAAAGCTCAATTATAACACGATCAATAGTTGAAACATCAACATGGTCTGTTATAGCTATGGAAGTATAACCATTTGCTTCTGCTCTACGAACAAGTTCTGAAGGAAGTAAAAAACCATCCGAAAGAATGGTGTGCATATGAAAATCTGTAAAGGACATAAAAAAAAATTTGGAGCTAACTAATTAATATTTTCATCAGTAATAAGAGAGAAAAATGAGGAACAATAAAAAAAGAAAGATTCGTGCTATTCGTATATTTTTTTAATATGATACGTTAGGTTAGTATCCGAGTTTTTTACATGACTGGTGTGTCTAACAATTAGTTCTGTCATGAAACCTGAAAGCAAGAATTGGAAACCAGATAAGCCAAGAAGTAAAGTCAGTAGTAGTAAAGGACGGTCACCTATATCTTGCCCTAATGCATATTTAACTATTAACAAGTAAGTACCTAAAGAAAAAGCTGTTAGTAAGAATAAAAACCCAATTTGAGCAAATAATCGAATTGGTTTTTGATTATAATTGGATAAGAGTTTAATCATAAACAAGTCAAAAAAACCAGAAAAAAGACGATTGAAGCCATATTTACTCTTTCCTTTAGCACGAGGACGATGATGAACTTTAACTTCAGAAATATTAAAACCTTGATGATGCAATATTGCAGGAATAAAACGGTGTTCTCCTCGCATCAAAGAAAGGTTCTTTACCGCTTCTATACGATATAGCCGAAGAGTACAGCCACTATCATGAATAGTCAAGTGATTGAGTTTTCGGTTGAGAAAATTAGAAAAACGAGAGGGAAGAATTTTGCGAAAGAAAGGATCATGACGGGGATGACGCCAACCACAAACAACATCAACATCTTCAGTCATAGCATTTAGTAATAAGGGAATATCATGGGGGTCATTTTGACCATCGGCATCAAGAGAAAGAACTAAATCCCCACGAGCATGCTGAAAACCAGCTAGGAGAGCCGCTGTTTGACCAAAATTTCGACGAAAGTCAATGATTCTGACATGGGATTGATCATTGGAATAGATGTCTTTTAAAACAGATAAACTGTTATCTGTAGAACCGTCATTAATGAAAATAATTTCATAAGGAGTATTTAGTGAAGGAAGAACTTCCTGAATCTCAGAATAGAGTGAATAAAGAGATTCTTCTTCATTATAGACTGGAATAACAATAGAAAGCATTGAAAGAAGTAAGAATGAAGAGAACAATAAACTTTTCGAAAAAAATCATAAACTGTAATAAAAGAAAGTAAATATTGAAGCTATAAACTTGCTTTTTCAATAACAAATAACAAAAGTTGTTAAAATTGTTGGTGGACTGGGGGGGATTTTCAGATTCAGCGCACACAGCGCCGGAAAATCTATTGAACCCCCGGCCTCTTCGGTGCAAGCGAAGCGTTCTTCCTCTGAACTACCAGCCCACGCCTTGTTTTTGTTTTCTATTCTTTAAACACTTTGTGTTAATTATCTTTTTTTTGTTCCTTTTTTTAAACTTTCGATTTGTAGCATCAATTTGATTTTTGTACTTTTTTTGAATACAATGCTCGCACTTGGATGAGTTCAGAGGAAAAAAATACCTATTATTGAGCAAGAGGTAATGATTGAGTTCTTCTTGACAACAGAAATCAGAAACAATTGGTGTTTCTTCTAATATAGGAAAGGAAGATGAGAAGTTTGAGAATTAAAGAGTGGAAGCGAGTTTTTTTATTTTTTAAAAGAAATACTATGAGGTTGTCAAGTCATTGATAGCCTTAAACCAACATTTTTTGATTCTTTTTCTTATTAGTCTTATTATTTTTTATATGGCTTTGAAATAGTATTTTTTGGGTTCGTATATATCTCCATTTTTTATCAGTGTTTGTATAGCTTTTTCTACTTTTTCTCTTTCTTCACCTATTTTATCCAGTATTTCTTCCATACTTAATGCATCATCAGTTTCTTGTAAAAGTATTAACACTTCTGCAGTAATTTTGTTTAATGATTCTTGTTCTTCACTTTCTTCAAAAGTTTGTTTTTCTTCTTTTATTTTCATTCCTTTTTTTGTATATCTTTTTGCTCGAACTAATCTCAGATATATTTCTTTATCTATATTTTCTACCTTCATGGGTATTTCTGGAAGTATGAAAATCTCTTCATCATTCCCTCTTGGTTTCCCAATTACGTCTATTTGTTCACCTTTTTCGAATCTATTAAGTTCAGCTGCACTCAATTCCCAAGCTTTGACTGCAATTACACCTGTTCCATCATCTACTGATAACATAGTGTAATCTTTCTTTCCTTCCATTCCTTCAGAATGATACTTATCTATGATTGTTCCAACTATTCTTACTCTTTCAATCAATTCTCCGTTTTTCGTAAGAATAGCCATTTGGAAAGGATTTTCAGGGTCTGCTCTTAGTGTACCATTGACCAAATCATAAATATAAACAATTATAGCAGGTGGTGATACGTATTGACTCATTGTTAAACTTCTTGTCATTCTGTTTAAAATGTTTGCCACTATTACACCATTTCATTATTTTAATTATCTATTCTTGAAGTGCTCTCTAATGTGTTATTCTTTAACTTCAATCTTTTTTAAGATTTAATGAAAATTTTTAATAATAGTACTTTTTTTCCACAGAAACTGCTATAGCACGTACTCTTTTAATTTTTCTAGATTTTTATGAGAAAAATAGACCATAAAAAAATAAACTTACCCCCTACTTAATTATGGAAATCACTTTTTGGAATAATTGTAATATAATGTTAATCTTTATTTTGTTTTAAATTTGGGCTTTAAAGTTTAAAATCTATTAAAATAAAATCTTTAGAATTTTGGAGCCCTGGGCGTGATTTGAACACGCGACAACTGGATTGCTGCACAAGTGCTGAAACAATTTAGTTTTTCAGCGTTTTTGGTTCTTCAGTCCAGCGCTCTCCCGCTAAGCTACCAGGGCATCTTTTTTGTTTTCGGACTTAAAACACTGTTTTACTTGAATTCTTCTTTCCTCGTGTTTTGTCCCGTTTTCTATAGATTTTTTTTCTTTTAAAAATTTTTCCAAAGAAAACGAAAAGAATGCATTTTTGAATTTTATTTTTCTTTTTAGTCTTTCGTGAGCGGTTAGTTCTTCTTCTATGAACTTTCCCAAGAGTAAGATTGACGTACAACAATTTGTATAAAAATCAAGTTGATCTCACTATTTTAATAAGTGTTCTATATTACTTTATTTTAATGAGCACAGAGTTTATTCGGGTAGAAAACCTTTGTAAAACCTATATTTCTCCAGCAGAACGTTTGGAAGTTCTTCGTGGCTGTTCTTTCACGATTTTCTCTGGTGATGTTGTTTGCCTTTTAGGTGTTAGTGGCTCTGGTAAGACTACTCTTTTAAATCTTATTTCTGGTCTTGATTCTCCTACTTCTGGAGAAATCTATTATGATGGCGTTCCTCTTCATTCTCTAACTTTGGACCAGATTTATGATTTTCGTCTAAAAAATATCGGTTTCATTTTTCAAGATTTTCACCTTTTAGAGCATTTTACAGCTCTTGAAAATGTTATGTCTCCTCTCCTTCTTCAAGGTCATTCAGAGTCTTTTTCTCGTTCGGTATCCTTTGATCTAATCTCTCGAGTTGGCTTATCCGACAAGGTAGATAGTTATCCTGATCAACTTAGCTCAGGTCAAAAACAACGTGTTGCTATTGCTCGTTCACTTGCAAAAGTTCCTCTTCCACGTCTTCTTATTGCTGATGAACCCACAGGTACACTTGACTCTCGTACTGGTGATTCTATTATGGAACTTATTCTTGGTCTTTCTTCTGAACATAACCTTACTACTATTTTTACAACACATGAACTATTTGTTGCTAAACTAGCATCTCGTATTTTTCTACTCCGTGATGGCAAGATTACATCTCTTTCTCCCTCTGATTTAAATAATGAGTCTTTTATTTCTTCCCTTGTATAATTTGAAAATTTAAATAGTGTAGATACAATAAATTAATGTAGGATAGTAAAATGACCTCTCTTCCCTCTTCTTCAATTGTTCCCTCTCGTTTACGTTACTATTTCAGACGTTTATTTTTTCATCTTACAATAATTTTTAAGAATATTTCAAGTAGGAAGCTTAATAGCCTTATCGTCATTTTCGGTTTAGTTTTTTCTCTTACTTCTCTTTTTGTTTCCAGTATTTGGATTGAAACTAATAAATCCCTTATTTCCGATCAATATATTGAAAGTTTAGATTACGAGATGTACATTACTTCTTACATGCCTTATCGTATGAATGAAATCTATGAGTTTGTAATCTCTGATCCTCTTGTTTCCCATGTTGATTATATTTATCAAACTGAAGCACTTTTCAATTTTGAAGATAAATCTCCTGAATATAGGTTTTTCCCAGAAAATAACCAAGAAGATCCTTCTAATCCTATTTCTATTACTTCTGCTATTCTTCTACCCTCTTCTTCAATAGATCGTATTGGTGTCAATTTCAATTTTGAAGGGAATTTGAGCCTTCGTTCTAATGAGATTCTGATAAGTGATCTTGAAGCGAGAGAGTTAGAACGTATTTACAATCGTTCTATTGTGCCAGGTACTACTATTAATCTAGCGGTAACAAAACGTATCCCTTATACCGATGGTGGTGAAGTTTACCTTAAATACTTTGATCTTAATATCTATTCCAACTTTACAGTTTCAGCAATCTACACTACTAATTCTGCTCGAACTATCCTCAACAAGCTTTTAGGTGGCTTTGGCTCTTCTCCAAGTCCTCTAGATGATTCAATTATTTTTCCTCTAGAAGCTTTTTCTTCTTCTGATCTTTATACTTTAGAACGAAATGGTCTACTACCTAAACTTCTTGTTAAAACCCGTGCTGATAAGATGCGTGAAAATGGAATATCTCTGATGGTTGATTCTTTAGCTGCTTTACGTGACCGTGTAACTGCTCGATTTTATTTCAGCAATTGTATTTTGCTAGATGATGAAATACAATCTATGGTTGATGAGTACGGACGTATTTCCAAATCATTAGTTCTTTTTATTCCTTCTATTATTGTTTCTGTGCTTCTTGTAATAGTTTCTTCCAATATAACTATTAATCAACGGCGAGAAGAAGTAGGTATTTTACGGGTGAAAGGAGCACTACCCTATCAAATTATTCTGTTGTTTTTCTCTGAATTTGTAGTTCTCAGTTTTATCTCGTTAGTTATAAGTTTCGGTCTAAGTATTCTCCTTTCAGGGATACTAACAGGTACTGCTAATTTTTCTCTTTTTTATGGTTACCTACAGATACCTGTTTCCAGTATTGAATTAAATACTATTATTGTTCTAGGGATTTATCTAGTTTCAATGTTCCTCAAACTTTATTCTTTTATCAGTCAAGAAGTAAAAGAAAGTTTTATTATTTCTACACGTGGTCGTAAAGCGATCAACAAAAGTTTATTTATATTTATTTTTATTCTGCTTATAGTAGGCTTTATTTTTGAACTTCTTGATTTTAAGGAAAGTACGGATAATTATTCTCGTTCATTTTCTTCAATGATTTTAAGCGTAAGACTCTTTCTATTATTCATCGGACTTTGCCTTATTTCACTTTATTTGGTGGCTTTGATATTGAACTTTATCCTTATTAAAATTAAACCTATTTACTCATTATTGTTGAAAAAATCAAGTTTCTTTATTCATAAAAACATCCAACGACCCCGTAAATCTTTTTCCTCTCTAACACTTTTCCTTCTCATTGCTTCTTCTTTATTGAGTTTTACTTTAGCACTACAAACTTCTCTTCTCAAAAACATAGCTGATGAGCAATATTATTTACAGGGAGCAGATCTTCGAATCATTTCTCATTCTACTAACATTAGTTCTTTTGAAGAAAAAATTGAGCGAATAAATGGAATTGAACAAGCTATGGGGATTTATTCTACCACAGCTAAAATTGCTTCTCTTACTATTGAACTATTTGGTGTTGACCCCTTGAAGTATTTAGACATCGGTAGATGGATTGATGTGAGTTTTGTTAACTCTTCTGCTTTGGAAGCTCTTCAGAAACTAGATTCTGATCCTTTTGGAATTTGTATAAGTGACTATTTGGCAGAAAGATTAGGTTTCAGTATTGACCAATCTATCTATATTTCAGACTTTTTTGGAAGGGCTTCTTTTCTCTCTTTTAATATTTCCTCTTTAATTCGCTCTGCTCCGGGGCTTGGATTTGCTCACGGGGTTAATTCAAAAGTTGGTCGATATGTTGAAGAATACATATTACTTAACAAGGATATTCTATCTAATTATTTGGGCGTATCAAACGGTACATTATTTTTTGCCTCTGTTTCCGAACCAAAGAAAATAGAATCGATAAAAGAACAGCTTTTACAGTTGGACGAAGTTGTTAGTGTGAACCCAGAAAAAATTAATCCTAATTATATAGGCTATTTCATTTTACAGTTTGTTCCAGATGTATGGGCAATTCTAACCATTTCTGTGACCTTTATCTTGATTATAAGCGTTGTATATATATTTATGTCAACTAATTATATTTTACAACAAAGAAGAGAAGAGTATGCATTGCTATTAGCTTTAGGAGCTAATCCTAAGAAAGTTCGTAAGATGATTTTCTTTGAATTAAACATATATATCTTGTTTACTCTGTTTTTTGGCATGTTTTTTGGCATCTTAAGTGCTTTAGGTTCACTGTATTTTGTCAAACCCTTGTTGATCACGCAAGAGATAATACCTCTGAGACTTCATGTAAACTCTATTCTGATGCTATTAATTATTGTTGTTTTCTTATTTACTACTCTCCTTAGCTCTCTCTCGATAATTAGAGCACAAACAAAAACAGATATTATTAATGAATTAAGAATAGAGAAATAAAATTTCTAATAGGTAGATTTTATCTTCTTTTGTTAGACAATGAGTAGTTCCTCTCTAGCTTTCTTCAACACTTCTTCAACCATAAATTCAAATGAATCTTTCCATGAGAGGGTCCTGAAAGAAAAATTCCTTGGGTCAAAACTTTTTGTGATGTAACTTTGTGGGTCGATTACCATTATTTGAAGAGCAGGGAACATTGACCAGAGTAGGTTTATTAGTCGCATTTTTTCACTAGGCGGAAGAAGAATCTTCCACAAAAACCCATCATCTGTCTGCCTAAAGTCAGAATCAAAGGGTAATGAAAGATTCTGAAGAAGATACACAATTTTGGTTAGTGCTCTAGTACCACAAATCACTTTAAATATAAGATCATCCTGCAAACCGTAAAATTGTGGGTCAAATTTTACCAAATAGTTTCGGATGACATTTTCTTGAAGAAACTTTATTCTTCGTGATAGAGTATATTCTGGAATGTCTAATTCTTTAGCAATGTCTGCATTTTTCTTATTTGTATCTTCCAATAATTCTTTTAAAATCTGAAAATCCTCGTAATGCATCCTTGAAAGGATATTTTTTGCTTTCTCTCGGATTATTTTTTGAAGAGAAAAAAAAGCTGGTACATAATCTACACTATCAATATTCTTCTCCCATAGATCCCAGTTAAAATTAGTGAATTCGTTAGTTTTAGGGTCCCAATATTCAAGGTTTAATCTAGTTTTAATTCCATTACCAATATAATAAGAGTGGACAATTTCTTTGATAAGATCATGGATTTTTAAGTACTCTAAGAAAGTAAAAATGTTATCAACAGAATTAGCTGGAATATGAACCTTTAACATTATACCGTTTATTGCACCATAGCACCTACTCTGTTGAACTAGATAAGGTTGAAACTGCAAAACTCGTTCTAAAACTTGTAATTTATCTCTAGATTCAACTCGAAGTAGAAAAATATGACTTTCTAGACCTAAGGCCTCAGGATAATATTCAGCATGAAAACCTTTGATAAAACCTTTCTCCATCAAAGAATTTAGCTTTTTTTTGACAGTAGGTGGGCTAAGATTAACTTCTTTTGCCAATTTTGAGTAAGAAAATTTTGGCTCTTGAAATATACTCTTTAATATGGTATACTCGTCTTCTGAAAGATATTTAGACGCAAAAGAGCTCATTTTTAGACAAAGGGAGAGAAATTTAATGTTTTTATTCTTTGTCCACAAAAAGAAAGAGAATAAACAAAAACAAAATGAGATTAGGCGTATCCGGCCTTGGTCTCATCATCGCCATTTAAAAGTTTCTTAAATAACTGAACAAAAGGCTTCTTACCAACAGCGCCAACAACATTACCGAGGTACTTACCATTTTGGAAAACTAGGAAGTTTGGTATAGATGATATTCCAAAACGCATGGCAGTTCTCCTGTTCTCGTCAACATTGAGCTTACCAATATGAACGCCTTTATCAGCCCACTCTTTTGCTAGTTGGTCCATAATGGGTGCCATTGTTCTACATGGCATGCACCAAGCTGCCCATGTATCTACTACGACTATTCCATCCTGTTTTACGAATTCGTCGAAATCGTCGTCAGTTAAGTTTACAGCTACTCCTGTGGGGAACTTTGCTGCTTGTTGATTTGCATTTAATAATTCTTCCATTTTCTTTTTTCTTAATTCTTCCAATGTCTCATCGTCTTGTATCATAGAGTTTCACCTATTATGTTCACATTTTTCACACACCTTATAAAATCTTCCATTTGGCAAATATGTCCGCCTAAGCACTAGAAATAAGAAACTAGTTGCAGTTTTGTGTTAATTAATTTCTTCATTTTCGCAATAATAGCATTATTTTTGTCTTTTTCTCTGTAATAGCCTAAACCAAGATAAGTTTTATTTAATATGCTTTTTTCACTCAAAAGGCTTATTAATAAAAAAGGACAAAAGAAGAATGTAAAGAGATAGTTGAGGTTTTCTATTAATGAGTGAAGTTTCAAGTCAGAAATGTCCTAGTTGCGGTGAATCTGTTCCTTTAGAATACTCTGTTTGTCCATTTTGTGGTTTTGGTATTCACGAATACGAGTTAAAACAATTTTCATATAAGCCTAAGCGAAGAGAAGTGATAGAACGTGCTATATCATTTTACCGTTCTCCTTTTAAGACAAGTGGAGAATTGGGTGTAGCAACTGAAACTAGAGGGGCTAATATGTTTCTCTATTTCTTCTCCGTTTTTCTTTCTCTGCGATTGTTTTTTACGATAATAAAAGCTGGATTTTCCTTTTCTCTGGCTATTGCTATTGGTTCTGTGGGGGATCCTCCTCACCCTTTTATAACCCTTAAGTTAGGTTTTATACTATTCTTTGTAAACCTGTTAATTCTTCCTTTAGTTATATATTTGATATATAAGATTCTTTTCGTTCTTGGATCTTGGTTGATTACCCGTGTTGCTGGATTAATGGGCGCAGAAATAAAAACGAAACAAGTAAAAACTATAATGGCTTACTCAATTATTCCCGTGGTCTTAGGAGAATTTCTAGGTATATTCTTTACACTCATTGGTCCTTCTGGTGGATTAGGAGATACTGCTTCTGTCACTTTTAACGAAATTTTGTCATTTATGGAATCTTTCTATTCTTCTGGAGTGATGATAGCTTTTAAGTTTCTCATGCTGCTCGCGTGGATCGTAACGCTTGTTTACTCTACAATTGGCGTCCGTACTGTAGGTAAAATGGCTTGGGTAAATGCGGCACTCACAATGTTACTACCTTTAGGAACTTATGTTTGGTTCTTTTATATCACAGGAATGTTTGGATAGATTTTTTATTTCCAATTTTTCTTTTTTAACCTGTATAGCTTAATTTCACTTTGTCTCCATCACTAAGATAATAATTGCTCACTCCTACCTCTGAATAAATCCAAGCTAGGTTCTCACTATCAAAATAATAAAATGCCCAATAGTTTGGAGGTTGTTCTTCAAATCCATTTACTGCTCTAATATATACTCCAAATGGATACTGTACAACATCTAATGAAGCGACTTCTGAAAAAGCATCAAAAGCTGTACTTCCATCTTTTATTGTAATATTATATTCTTCAATTGTATTATTATTTAAAGTCCCATATTCAATTATTACTTGACATTGAATCTCTTGTTCAGATTGATTAGAAATATTGAGAAATTTGAAATAATACACAGTTCCTCCAATTATAGATGCAATTAGAACGAAACCAATGAAAGCAAAAAACAGACGATATTTCTTCACCTTCTCATTCCTCTTTTTCAGTTCTATTTTTTGAAGCAGCGACCTTTTTATTTTCAAAAAATCCGAGTGAGATATAATCTATCCCCTTATAATTAAAAGCTATCTTAATCCAATTTATTATTTCCTTTAAAGAGCTAAATATTATGAAGTTTCCTAAAATGTGCACTACTGTAAAAGGTATTCCAAAGACTATAACTGTAAAAAGATAAGCTAATGTTATATTTTCTTGTAGGATTATTAATTGTCCTCCTACCGTTGTGACAATATCATAAAATAAGGCAAAAACCCCCCCAAATATACCAATTTCCCAAAAGGAAAGGTGATCTATGATCTTTCTTAAAATCATGGTTGTTAAGACAAGAATCAAATAACATACCATCTTAAATAAAATCAATATTCCTGACGATCCATAAATTGGAGTTACAATTAATTCATAAATTAAAGAGATAGAAATCATACTAAAAAGTCCTGTAGAGAAACCAAACAAAATTGTTATTAAAAAAATTGTAAATGATATAAATTCCACATTAGGAATTAATACTGTTATTGATGAAAGAACAATCCCTAATGCAGAAAGAGAAGAAGCTGTTGTAATTTTTAATATGTTTTTTATTTCAGTTTCATCCCTTTTTTTAGCGTTAAAATTGTCTCTTTTTGTATTAATGTTACTGTTATTAGACTGCACTGTTATCACTTTTGCATCGTGAAGAAATGTTACTTTTCTGTTTCTCTTTTTTTATATTTTATTAATCCTCTTCTTGTATTGAAAGTAGGGACTTTGCAATATAAATTGGTGCATTATTAAGTAATCCTAATAACACTGAGTGACTAGGGATCATTTGAAAATGTAGTAAACCTTCTATTCCCTCTAATTTAATTTCAACAGAAGCTTGATAGGCATTAGAATATGGTACTATAGCATCAATTACTACTTTATTTACGATGCATATTTCAGATACTAAATCTGCAATAGTCAATCTTGAATCAATCTCTCTTACATTGGATAAAATTTTCGCTATCTCAATTGCAATATGTCTTGGTATGCTTGACATTAAAAAATTTGATCCATCCTCTAATTCAAAATTTAGTAGAGGTATCTCTGCAAAAAAATCTAGTTGATCTATGTCACTGCTTTGCATATTTGGAGTAGCAGTTAAAACATCAATTCGTATAACTTTCAACAAATTTGCATGTTCTTCCTTTGAGTCTTTTTCCATTATCATTAAATTGGTTTTTAATGTAAAAAATTTTTGTGTAGACTCAGAATTATAACCCTCTTTTTTCCATTAAATTTTTATAACATAGTATTTTTCTTCCTTTGGAGCTGATTAAGTGGACGATTCAGGGGATAGAGAAATGCTTGTTTGATTATTTACGATGCGAACAAATAAACAGTAGATTATCCTATACTATATTCCCTTCAAAATTAAATGTCCTAGTCTTTTATCGGATGATTTTTAATTGTTCTTCAGACTGTAGTTTACCTCCTAAGTTGCCCTATTATCAAGCTCGATCCCAATTCAATAATTATATCTCTTAACTTAATTATAAAAACACTGAACATCTAAGAGGTGACAGAATTGAATAAAAGAAATAAAGAAAAATATGTAGTAACATGTGCATGGCCCTATGTAAATACCATACCTCATTTGGGTACTTTTTTACACTTGCTTAGTGGTGATATTATAACTAGATATTTAAAAATAAAAGGCGATGAGGCTATTTATGTAAGTGGTTCCGACACACATGGAACACCTGTAATTGTTGCAGCTGAAAAAGAAGGAATCCCCCCTAAAGATTTGGCTTTTAAATATCATAACATTATTCTCAGATTATTAAAAGAATGGAATATAGATTTTACTAACTATACTCATACTCATAATGAAGTTCACATAGAATTTGTTCAAGAATTCTATAAAAAAGTACATGAAAATGGTTATTTTACGTTACAAGAATCCAAACAGTTTTTCTGTGATCATTGTAATAGATTTTTGCCAGATAGATTTGTGGAAGGAACTTGCCCTCATTGCCATCATCAGGGAGCACGTGGCGATCAATGTGTTAATCCTGAATGTGGAAAAATATTGAAACCAATAGAGTTGATTAATCCATATTGTGCAACATGCAAAAATCCTCCAGTATTGAAAAAAACTGAACATTGGTATTTTGATTTACCCAAATTTGAAAAACAGTTAAAGGATTTCATTGTTTCTACTCCCCATATTCCTGCAAATGCAAAGCCAAAAATGCTTGATATGATCAATGAAGGTCTGGTAGCTAGACCTTTCACTCGAGATCTTAAATGGGGAATCCCCGCTGGTCCAATTTTTGGAGAAAAATTCAAAGATAAAGTTCTTTATGTTTGGACTGAAGCAGTATTGGGCTATTTAAGTGCTGTAAAAGAATGGGCAATTAAAGAAAATAAACCTGAATTGTTTGAATACTTCTGGAAGGATAAGAATACAAAAACAGTTTTCTGTATAGGGAAAGACAATAATATTTTCCATATTATACTGTTTCCTGCATTATTAATGGCTGTAAATGATGGCTATCCTTTACCATATGCAGTTTCTACAACACAATTCATAATGTTCAGAGAAAAGGCTTTCTCAAAATCCCAAGGAATAGGGTTGTGGGCTGATGAAGCAACTGCAATACTTCCTGCCCCATATTGGCGTTATTATCTGATATATACTCGACCAGAACTTAAAGACTCAAACTTTGAATGGAGTGAATTCACAAAAATCGTTAATAGTAACCTGAACGACACTATTGGTAATTTTATTCATAGGACTATATCTTTTATTACAAGATCATTTGATGGCAAAATTCCTGTAAGGTGTAAATTGACCCCAGATGAGAAAAAACTTTTGCATGATGTGGAAGAAAGTACCCAAGATTACATCAAAGCAATGGATAATTTTAAACTTAAAGACGCTGCAACAATCGTTTCTGACATTGCGAGAAAAGGAAATCAGTACTTATCAAGTGCACAACCTTGGCACACAATTAAAGAAAATAAAGAAGCTGCAGGGACTACACTTAATATTTGTGCTAAAATAACTGAAATATTAGCAATACTTTTGTGGCCAATAATCCCTGAAGTTAGTGAAAAAGTGTGGAAAGCTTTGGGTTTTCAAGAAGGGATCTTAGAAAAAGGAATTTTATCTATTGACATAAAAAATACTTTAGAAGGTCAAAAAATCCAAGCAATAAAACCTTTATTTCATAAGATAAAAGAGGATGAATTAATTAAGAGTCTAAATGATTTTAGAAAATCAAAACAAAAACAAAGTAAGCAAAAAGAGGAGAAAAAAATGGTTGAAAGCAAACAAGAAGAAAGTGGAAACAAAATAGATTACAAAACATTTCAGAAAGTAGAACTCAAAGTCGCAACAATAATAGAAGCTGAATCAATTGAAAACAGTAAGAAATTAATTAAATTACAAGTAGACTTAGGAACAGAAAAAAGGCAAATCATTGCTGGTATTAAACAATACTATAAACCAGAGGAGCTAGTAGGGAGACAAATAATTGTTGTAACAAACTTAAAACCGGCAAAACTAATGGGGCATGAATCTAATGGGATGCTTCTAGCTGCAGATATTGATGGAGAACCTATATTACTAAAACCAGATAAAGATGTACCCAACGGTACCCCAATACGTTAAAATATATCTTAATTTTTTTGCAAATTTTGACTGCTTTCTATCCTTTTCTTTCTTGTTAAAGTCAAGGAAAAAAATACAGAAATAACTTGTGGCGGGCCAGGCAGGATTTGAACCTGCGATACCCTGCTCCGAAGGCAGGTGCCTTATCCATGCTAGACTACTGGCCCAATCAATTAGGAAAGCATGTCACAATTGATTTTTCTATTATCTAAATAAATTATTCGATACTCATTTTCTTATTTTTATTATTTTCACTAAAAGAACAGTTTTTTTCTCTTTCTCGTAGAGCTTATCTCGGTAACCCATTATTTATCCATGTTGTTAATAAACGCTTAAATTCTTTTTTCTTGTGAATCCCTTGAGTTTGGTAAGAGTAAATTTGACTCATCGCTAACCCTCCTAGTTCAATATATGCTTCATCCATGTCGCAAATTGCTGATATTCTAGCCTTAAAATTTTCGTCACTATCTGCTTCGTCCACGTAATTGATAAATAATTTTAGTATCTTTTCTATCTTTGGTGGTACTTGTTTCTCTTCTTTTGAAACAGGTTTTGAACTGATATCAACTTTTTCTTTTTCTTGGACTTTAGTTTCTGGTTTTGGTTCAGCTTTTGGTTCAGGTTCTGGTTTTGGTTCAGCTTTTTCTTCAATTGCTTTTTCTTCAATTGCTTTTTCTATTTCTTCTTCATCTGCAAAAAGTTTTTCCTTAATTACAGGCCTTGACGGCTTTTCAGTTTCTTTAACTTCTATCTTTGCTTTGGGTTTCTCTTCTTTCTCTTCTATTCTAGTTTCAGTTTTTGGTATAGTCTGTTTTACTTTAGGAATACTAGATGCACTTGCGCTCTTAAAACCAAAACTTATCTGATCTGGAGAAATAGTTACTTCTGATTTTTCTTCTTTTGCTGGAACAGCTTTTTCCTTTTCTTCTATTTCTGGAAGTTCGTCAACTATTAAACTCTCTGGTATCTCAAATTTTGTTTCTTTTGGAATTTCTTGTCCTTCAACTACTGTATCAAGAAATTGATTAATATCTTGGCATATTGGTTGAATTTTTGGTATTTTACTACTGATTTCTCTCATTTTTTCTTTTAATGTTTCAACGCCCGCAATCATTACATTTATTTTGCGCTTTAGTTCTTGATTTTCTTTTATTATTTCTTGTTCTTCTTCTTCAGTCATTCCCATTTCCTGCATAGATTCCATGAGAGCATTCATTTGTAATTTTAATTCTTCGCGCTCTGCTTGAAATAGTTCTTCTTGCAATCTTTTTTCTTCTATTTCTTTATCCAAAGCTTCTTTTTCAGCTTTTAGATCCTCAAGTATTTTTGTAAGTTGATCAAGTTCTTTTGTCAACTCGTCTACTTTTTCACTGGGCTGCGTCTGCTTCAACTTTTCTTCTAACTTTTCGTATAATTGAATTCTTCTCATTGCAAGCTGAGGAGTTATGTTTCTTTTTTTCATGAAATTTAAAATAAAATCTAACTCGTGTAATGGTATCTTATATTTTTTTACAAGTTCCTCAGCGCTAAGACTTGTCTCTGTCATAGTTCTCTAAATATTATAGGTTTTCTATGATTTTAATAACTTTTGGTAGTATTGTCTTTAAAGAAATACGAAGCTTTTTTTAGGAGATAAGCTATTTTGAAAATGGTGTAATAATTGCCAGATTTGAGAGGCTTGATGGTTAACCGTTTAATTGTTCTAATCCAGATAATTGCATTTCCGGTATATTTTTACTTATGGGCCTTTTTTGGACCAATGAAGGATATGACTTTAGCAAAATTCTTCTTTTGGCGAACAAGTGATGTTTCACCCTTTTCACCACAAGCAGAGATGGTAATCTTAAAAATAATTGCTCCATTAATCTTTGCTCTTCCATTTACTTTAGGTTCTATAGTTCGAGCTACTAGAATAGCTGATTCTTATACTCTTATGTGGAGAGCTTTAGGGAAAGTAAGGATAGATACAAAATTATTCTACCTCGTGAATGCTATTTTCTCTTTGTTTTTCTTCATTTTACCCTTCGGTTCTCCAATTCTTGCAATTTTTGGTTCATTTTTTGCAGTTAAGTTAATCATGTATGCTTTTGGATGGAAAAAAAATATTCCTGCTATTTTCATAGTAATTCCAGGACTATTTCTTAGTGCAATTCCTATCATGGTTACTATTGCTTTTTATAGTGAGTATTCAGCAGTTATTGTTCCCATTTGGCAGTTTTGGGCTAAATATTCTCCAATTTTCTATGGTATTGTGTTAACTCTTGCATGTGCAATGGCAATTGGTAACTTCTTCATCTTAATGCAAGAGGGTGCTGCTCAAGTTTCCAGAACTGAAGTAAATGAAAGAGTAGGAATTTTAGTAAAAGCTTTCTTGTTTGCTACTTTTATGCTTCTATACTGGCTAGTTTCAAAATGGGATGCGAGTCATTTATCGATGTTCATTATAAACATTATAGCTGTTGTTTTAAGTACATTAGAAACACTTATTCGCTGGAGAAAGGGCTTAAGGCGTGAAGACAATACAAATGGAGGAGCTTTAATGGTACCAATCTTTATAGCCGCTAACTTCTTTGCTCGGTATTGGAATGGAGCAATCACTATTGTAGTTTCAATTTCTGCATTGTTGTTCTTTGTTTTATTTATACTGGCTTATTATTATGCAACAGATGAAACTTTGTTTGAATAAAATCATTTTATTTCTCTTTTTCATTCTGTTTTTCTTCATTTCTACGGTCTGATTTTTTCTATTTAAAAGGGATAATTGATAAACATTCAACCATAACTTTTTTAATATAAATATAAACTGACGAATAACAAAAGAAGACACTACGGAGTTTCCTCATATGACCGGAGAAAATGAGAGTCTGGAAATAATTACAAAAATTAAAGAGAAAACAGAGAAAAGAATTCAACAACTTCTGAAGGAAAAAGAAGAAGAAATTGCCAAAATTGAGGCTAAAGCGGAAGAGGAAATCAAGAAAAGAAGAGAAGCACTAATTGCTAAAGCAAAAAAAGAAGCAGAAACAGCCTTAGCCAAAGAAAAAGCTATTCAAAAATTAGATCTTGACTTAAAACTCTCTAAACAAAGAGAGGAAATAATTGATGAATTTATTAATAAAGCTAAATCGATCATTGAAGAGAAGGTAAAAACGAAAGAGTATGAGAAAAGCCTTACAAAGATCATTATAGAAAGTGCATTAATATTAGATGAACCATCTCTTGTGATATTCTGTAAAGAAGAAGATAAGAAAATTATGTCTCCTAGCTTTCTCAATAAAATTTCAGAAAAAATAAAAAAAGAACACAAGAAAGAAGTAAATTTCTCAATAGCTGATACTTTTATAAATACAATCGGTGGAGTAATCGTAGAAACTCAAGATAAGTCTATTCGTGTTAATAATACTTATGAAAAACGAATTGAACGAGCAGTAGATGATTTAAAAAGAGAAATTGGAACAATGTTGATTTCTTAAAATAGAGATGATCGAAGATGAATATCATAAGGAAATTTCAATTTATTTTAATTATAGGATTATGTATTTCTTCCTTTGCTTTTTCAGTAAGAGCTGAAAACGAAATTCAAGTATATGATGACCAAATCACAGATACAAAAATATACAGAAATTCCATCATTAATGTGTTTGCAACCATCGTGAATCTTGGGAACAAAACCATTTTAGTTCACTCGCTAAATGCAGAGTTCATAAATGCTGATGGATTATCGAAATACAATAAATTATATTCAGAAAAATATGATACTGATCACCGTGAACTAGGTGCAGGAGAAAGTTTAACTGGTACTTTACGCTTTAAGGTGGTTAACGCAGAAGGAACTTATAATGTTAGTATCTTTTTTAAAGCAACAGATGTTTATTCTGAAGATAATCCTTTGGGTGAAGCGCCTATTCTTAATTACACAACAGGAAGAATTTTCACAGTAAAAGTATATGAACAAACAAATGCTTCTGGTATTATAGCAGGCATCAGTTTCACTTTTCTAGGCCTTGTAGGTGTGGTAGTTATATTCATATTTTATGGCTGGTTAAAAGAGCGAATTGCAAAAAAGAAATATGAATAATTTTTCTATTACTCTTCTTTTTCTTTTCTTAAATATTTACCAAGAATTACTAGAGTAGGAACTTCTCTTTTATTTTGATTTTTACTAATGTTATTAATTGTTTTTTATTTTGTTGGTAAGATAAAGTTAAAGAGCATTCTATTCATCAAAAACTGCAGTTTTTCTAGCAAACATCAAGTATCCCGTGTGAGCGACATATTGCCATGTCTTTGGTCTAATAGCATTTTCTTTTAACTGCATTTCTCGTTCGATTAATTCTATAGCTTTTATGTCAGTAAAATTGTTTTCTTTTAAGCTGATGTATGTTTTTTCTAATTGATTAGCAGTAGGAATGAAAAGTGTTATCGTTCCGGATGGTTTTAATGATTCCTTTGCAAATGGAATAATTTCCCATGGATCTGCTAGATCCAAGAAAACACAATCGACATTCCTCTCTTCAAATCCTTTTTTTGCATCGGCCAATTTGAAGGTTATATACTCTGATAGCCCTAACCCTAATCTTTCTATGTTTTTCTTTGCAATGTTGTGTGCTTGTTCTCTGACCTCATAAGTAAAAACATGTCCTGTTGGTTGGACATATGTTGCTAGAACCGAAGTTAATGCTCCGCTTCCAGTTCCAGCTTCAATAATTCTTGTACCTGGCTTAATTCCGCTGTTTAAAATGATATATCCTAAATCTTTGGGGTAAATGATCTGTGATTTAAATTCAAAGTGATGAAGATAATCAGTGAGTAAAGGTTTGTAAATAAATAGTCTAATCCCTTTGTTAGTAACTATGGAAAGACCATAAGGTTTCCCAATAATGTCATTAAATTCGAAAAAACCTTTATTGCAGTGAAATTTTTTATTTTCTTCGACTTTCCTTATCCATTTTCTTCTATTATCAAATACAATCAACACTCGGTCATTGTTTTTTATGCAATTGTTTTTTTTACAATCTTCGCTCAAGTTTCCACCTTAACATTTCTTTTCTGAACTAGTTTTTTAGTTTTTCAATCATTGTGTGAGAATTTTCAGATTAAACGAAATGCTTTTGTAAGTTTAAGGCTGTCTTTTTTTAATGATAAAGGTATATAATACTCTCACTAGAAAGCTAGAAGAATTTAAACCCATAAACGAAGGAAAAATCCATTGGTATCATTGTGGTGTAACTGTATACTCTAGAAGCCACCTAGGCCACGCTAGGAACCTAATAGCTTTTGATACAATCAGACGCTATTTAGAATACAGAGGCTATGAAGTCAGGTATGTTCAGAACTTTACTGATGTAGATGACAAAATGATTGCTAGAGCAAATGAAGAAGGAGTGTCAATTATAGAATTAGCAGAGAGAAATATATATGACTATTACGAAGATCTGGATAAGCTTAATGTAAAAAGACCTACTTTAGCACCAAGAGCATTGTTGCATATCAACCATATGATAAAAGATATCCAAGTTCTAATAGAAAAAGGGTTTGCTTACGTGGCTGATAATGGGGATGTTTATTTTGATGTTCGAAAATGGAAAGAATATGGCAAACTTTCCAAGCAGAAGTTAGAAAATATACTAGAGCATACAGAGGACACAGAGAATCCAAATAAACGTTTTCCTGCAGATTTTGCATTGTGGAAAGCTAAAAAAGAAGGAGAACCTTCTTGGCCTTCTCCATGGGGAGAAGGAAGACCAGGTTGGCACATTGAATGTTCTACCATGTCTATGACTTACCTTGGAGAAACATTTGATATTCATAGCGGTGGTCAAGATTTAATCTTTCCCCATCATGAAAATGAAATTGCTCAGTCTGAATGCCTTACTGGAAAACCTTTTGCTAATTATTGGTTACACAATGGGTTCGTAAAAATTGATGCAGAAAAAATGTCAAAATCCATTGGTAACATAATAAACATAAACACCATTTTGAAGAAATATTCTCCTGATAGTGTAAGGCTATACATTCTCCTTACTCATTATCGCCAACCTATTGATTTCACAGAAGACGGATTAGAACAAGCAGAAATTACGGCAGAGAGACTATTCAATACTATTGTTCTCCTAAAAAGTTTTGCAGAAGATGGCGAAGAAACTAATGCAGTCACGGAAGAAGATAAAACTATGATACAAAAGATTGAAAATGCTAGGACTAAGTTTATAGAAGCAATGAATGAAGATTTTAATACAAGTAACGCTTTAGCAGCTGTATTTGATATTTCTAAGGATATAAACGACTATTTGAGGAAAACCGATGAAATTAATTCAATAGTGATACGTAAAGCAAACGAATTATTCGATGAATTTAGGCTTGTTTTAGGGTTGTTTAGTGATATTGATCGCTATATCACAATGGATAAAGTCAAGAATTTAGTTAACTTACTTATAGATCTTCGTCAAGAATTTAGAAAAAATAAAAACTGGGAAAAGAGTGATAAAATACGCGATACACTAAAAGATTCTGGAATAATTCTTGAGGATAATCCAAAGCGAGTACTATGGAAATTGGTTACTAAGTAACCTCTTTTTTTACTCTTTTATTTTGATAATTTAAATATAATTCCTTTATTCGAATTGTTTTTTTCTCTTACTACAAAAGAAAAAAGTAGTTATAATGTTTACATGTTCTCTTAATTCAGTCCTCACAATCGTATCGATGTGTTGGCTGGTTGGGTAGAGTCCTGAAGAAACTACTTAAAATTTCAACTCATAGTGTAGCTCAAGACAGCATCTCAGAAAAAAGTTTTTGTATTTCAGTGTATTTGCTAACAATAATGAGTGACGATAAGATTAATGAAGAAAAACTTGAGGACGAAAAAATAGATGATGAAGAAGAATATGTTGGTAGAGACTGGAATAAAATTTTGATGGGCGTCTTATTTGTCTTTGCTGCGACTGTAACCTGGTATGTTATTCAAGCAATTCTTGGAAATTAAACTTTTTTCGTGTATTTTTTATGTTTTTAATTTAAGTAAAAAATTTATTAGAATTTGTAATAAAAAATCTTTTTAATTAGTTATTTTTTGCTATTATTATGCTGAAAAGAATAGTTTTTACTAACTTAGTTTTCTTGCTGTTCAGTTCTGTTCTAATACACGCAGGGTCCAGTTATAGTGTCGTTCCTTCAGATTACTTGATCTATAATGTTGTAGACTCAAGTTCAACAACAAACTATTTTTACGGTGCGTGGCCTCCTGGACATTATTTTGGAACATGGTCTGTTGAAGCAGGAGATAAAATAATGTTCAATGTTACTTCGGTAACAGACATGACAATTAATGGTACTTTGACTCTTGGGAATATCACTTTCACTGATGTGCGAAATATAGACATAGGAAGCGCTTTAGCATTAAGTATATACCCTTGGATGGGCGGTCTTATTGCAAATTCTTCTGATTGGACTAACATCGAACAATTAGTTGAAAATACTAACACTACCATATCTGTAGAGCAAATAACTTACTCTGTAAATGGCAACAACATCACATTAATTGCAAGAATTTTTGAAGTTTCAAATTATTATGGGCAGTTCTCTAGGTTAATCTATGATAATAATACTGGTATTTTGCTGGAGGGTACAACAAGTTTTGGTAATTACCGCTTAAGTCTATCTTTAGAATTTACATCTGTTGAACTTAATACACAAACTCAAAAAACAGTATGGTCCCCTCTACTATTATCTGTCTTCTCTGTTGTTATAGTCGTGATAATATTAAGAAAGCGTTAATTTTCAATTATTTTTTCATTTTTTATAAAAAAAAGCAAAAACTTTTAGAATAACGAGCTTAGAATGTAATATATGTCTGAAGAAGAAAAAACAGTTCAATATAAAAAAGTAGGTAAAAATAACAATGTAATTCTTATTACTTTTCACAGGCACAAAGATCTAAACGCGTTCAATTCGCAAATGTTGGAAGAATTTGAGGAAGTTTTGTTAAAAATAAAACAAGAAAAAGATATTCGTTGTGTAATTATCACTTCTGAAGGTAAATCATTTGTAGCTGGTGCAGATCTTAAATGGATGTCCACACTTAATGAGGAAAATTATAACAATTTAATTGCTAAAGGACAAGAAGTTTTTGAATTAATTGAATCTTTGCCAATTCCTGTAATTGCTGCAGTAAATGGATACGCTTTAGGAGGAGGAATGGAACTTTCTTTAGCGTGTGACATTAGAATTGCTAGCTCAAAAGCAGTTTTCGGACAACCAGAAGTTACATTAGGTTTACCACCAGGATGGGGAGGAACGGTTCGTTTACCCCTTATCGCAGGATTAGGTGTAGCAAAAGATCTTATTCTTACTGGTAGAAAAATAAGTGCTGATGAAGCTCTAAAACTAAATATAGTTTCTGCAGTTTATCCTCCAGAAGAATTACTAGATAAAGCTTTAGAACTTGCAGAAACGATTGCATCAAATGCTCCTATTGCAGTAAGAGAAGCAAAAAAAGTTTTTACATCAACATTTCAAGAGAAAGTTAAAGAGGGATACCGAAAAGAACAAGATGCAGCAAAACCATGTTTTGCATCAAGTGACTTAAAAGAAGGAATTGATGCATTGTTTAACAGAAGAAAACCAGAATTTAAAGATAATTAATTTTTTTTAGTTGTGTCTAATTCCTTACCTTTTTTTGAATTTATTATTTTTACAATATGGACAGCCAAATTCTTTTAGTTCTTCAATTGTCTTTATTTTCTCATTTTTGCCAATTGTAATTTCGTTTTTACAATTTATACAAACATAAATCCTGTTTTTAGGATTGAAATCACCAGTATAAAGCTTATCGAGATATTGTCCTTTAATTATTGGTGTTAGGGGTGGAAGAGTTTCTAATCTATATAGAACAGACTCTCCAGCTAAAATTTGTGCTCCTATATATTTATTAAATCGAGGTAGAACATGAGTGATTAAACAATTCATTGCAAGAAGATCTTTCTGAATGCTTAGCATTTCTTGAGGTGGTTTTTGACCAAAAGAAAGGTAGACAACACCTCCAATAGATGGATTTAGAATTTCTAAGGCTCTAGACACAAATACTGATACTCCATGTCTAGTATATGGGGGGTCTGTGAGTACTATGTCAAAGATCCCTTGATAGGAGCTAGGAATAGGATTCCTAAAGTCGTGATGAACAAATTTAATATTAGTACCGTTGTCTTTATTATATATATCAATAATTTCTTTTAGTCTTTCATCAATGTCAAATACTACAATTTGTTGGTCACTTTTAAGAAACTGAGAAAGAAGTAAACTCGTTAAATCACTATCTCCAATGAACGCATAATTATCTTTTATCAGATCATAGTTGTGAATCATAAATAATATTCTTCTTAAATTTGTTTCAGCTGTAGCAAAAGACTGATCAATTACAGTTTTAGGCGCACCTCTCATCGATGCATAATATTTGAATTTTTCTAGTTCTTTTTCAAACTTATTTTCTTCAAATATAAACCCAATTCCATCACATTCTTTGCATGTTAAGTCAAAATTAACTTTTGTAAGTTCTTTGACTGCTTCAATTCCCGTGAATGAAAGTTTGTTCCCTTTCGGTGTTTTTTCACACCATCCTATCTTTATCAACTCATTTTTTATTGCAACACTTATTGGAGTGGGAAAACCGCTTTTTTGCGCAACAAATTTTATTGGTTTGTTTGGGTATCTGTCTAAAACAGCTAAAAAGCGCTTTATTCCGTTAATTCCCTCTTTTATTTTGACTTTTTTTGTAATTTCATTGATCTGTTTAATTATCTCTTCCCTATTCGTATTCAACTTACCTATTTTATAATATCTCTCTTCTAAAATTTTGTTATTAATATCTCAAATATTTCTTCGTAAGAAAAATTTTTCAATAGATTGAAAACTGTAAAATTGTGAAAAATTTAATTTCTTCATTTTCTTATCTAGATTATAAAACTAATCTACTTACTCTAAATAATATCCCACTTAATGAGCTAATAAAAGATGTCGATACACCTTTTTTTCTTTATTTACCTAAACGATTCGAGCAAAACTATTTAGCACTTAAAAATTCATTATCAAAGTATTTACCTAATTTTCAGATTTTTTATGCCGTAAAAGCCAATTATTTAGGAAAAATATTGTTAGATGCAAAAAAACTTGGTTTAGGACTAGAGGTTATGTCTTTATTTGAGCTTTTGCTAGCTAGAAAAACCGAATATTCTTTTGATAACCTTGTTTTTAATGGACCAGCTAAAACAGAAACAGAGTTAACTACTTATTTAGATAATAGTTCAGATGCAAGAATTAATGTAGAATCGTTAAATGAATTAATTTTGATCGAAAAAATTGCTAAAAAAATGAAAATAAAACCAAGAATAACTGTGAGAATTCATCCTCATTTAAGTAAAAAAACTGAAAAAAGAATGTTAATTAAAAAAAGTAGTAAATTAGGTATAGATTATGAAAGGGCAAAGAAACTTTTTTCTTTTGCTAAAGATTCTGAATTCTTAGAACCCGTAGGAGTTCACGTGCATGTAGGCACAAATCTTTCATCTCATGAGTTTTTTGATGAACTGTTTGATTTTATGAATGGCTACATTGAAAGTTTAAGAAAAATCGGTATCGAGATTAAAGAAGCAAACCTTGGAGGCGGGTTAGCTCCCCCAAATATCTTAATTAGAAAGGATTTTAGCCTATACCGCTTTGCTGAGCAAGTAGCTACAAAATTTGAACACTACAAAGATATTCTTTTTCTTTTTGAACCAGGGAGATATTTGGTTTCAGATAGTTTTATTGCTATAACTAAAATCCTACAAACAAAGAAAAGCTGGGGAAGAAAATGGGCTTTTACTGATATCGGGGCTAACTCTCTTGTTCCTTTAAGATATAGTATTTATTCTGTTGTTCCCCTAGTTTTTAAGGGAAAAGGTCAATACTGCAATCTCGGAGGGCCATTATGTTTACCTGTTGATATCATAACAAAAGAAGCGGTTGATTTTGTAGTAGAAAATAATGATTTGTTGGCGGTGCTAAATTGCGGTGCATATACGCTCTCTATGAGTGAACAATTCGGTTATCCACGCCCTCCAGTTTATGAGTTAAATGAGAAAGGAAAGTTAAGATTGATCAAGCCTTCTGATGATATAGAAAGAATGGTTGAAGAGAATTTTTATAATCTTGAATAAGAATTTAGGTGAAACATTTGACTTCTTCTGAATCCACTAAAATATGTAGAGACACATGTAAAAGTAAATGTTGTAAAAGTACTCCTCCTGCTTTAACCTCGGAAGATTTAACTAGAATTAGTAATGTTTTTATGATGAAAAAAGAAGAGTTTGCAAATAAAAAGACTAAGTGGTTTTTTGTTAAAAAAAGAGAAAATAGCAGTGATTGCTATTTTTTGTCAGATGAAGGAGAATGTAAGATTTATACTTCTCGTCCGTTAGATTGTCAACTATTCCCAATTTTATTTAAGATCAAAAAAGTAGATTCTTCATATGTAATAAAATGGTACATATGGTATTGTCCTTTAACAGATTTTTTCACTCCTAAATATCTAATAGAAAAAGCAAAAAAAATAATTGTTAGCTATTTAGAAAAAAACCCAAAAATTTTGTTTGAATATCAATCCGCAATGTATGAAACTGGAGGGTATAAAAGGAAACATTTTCTCTTTGCAGAGAAGTTACCCTAAATTAAAGAATACTGTGTAAATCTTTTTCTTTAAGACAAAAATCCCTAAATAAAAAAATTTTATAAATACTCTATTTTCTGTCTCAATATTCCTAATTATTATTCGATTAAATAACAAAAGGTGTACAAGATGAAGGAGGATTTGATTGTCATCGCTCTTGGAGGAAATATGATCCTACAAAGAGGACAAAAAGGAACATTTGAAGAACAAATGGAAAATACACAAAAAGCTTCTATGGTTATAGCTGATTTAGTAGAACAAGGATATAAATTAGTTCTAACTAGTGGAAACGGGCCGCAAGTCGGAAATATTTTGGCTCAACAAAATTATGAAGACGCACCTTCTATGCCCCTATATGTGTGTGGAGCTATGAGCCAAGGGCAGATAGGTTATATGATCTCTATGACCCTTCAAAATGAATTTAAAAAGCGCAATAAGGATGTTGATGTTGTCACTTTATCTACTCGTGTGATAGTAGATAAAAATGATCCTGGTTTTTCTAATCCTACCAAACCAATCGGTAGATTCTATACAAAGGAACAAGCAGACAAATTTAATGAAGAAGGTAAAGGACCTTATATGGATGATGCAGGTCGAGGATATAGGTTATTTGTTGCTTCTCCTCAACCTCTAGAGATAGTAGAAAAGAAAGCGATACAAACATTGGCGGATAGTGGTATGCTTGTGTATTGTGTTGGGGGAGGAGGAATTCCTGTTATAAAAAACGAGGATGGAACACTTGAAGGAGCAATGGCTGTCATCGATAAAGACAGGGCTTCTGCAGTTTTAGCAGAGCAAATTGACGCAGGCATCCTCATGATACTTACTGATGTTCCTCATGCTTGCTTGAATTACAAAAAAGAGAATGAAAAACCGTTAGGAGAAATAAGTTTGGCTCTCGCTATGCAATATTACGAAGAAGGACATTTTATTAAAGGAAGCATGGGGCCAAAAATTGAAGCAGCAATTAGGTTTGTTAAAAATACTCAAGGCAAGGCAATAATTACTAATCCAGAAAACGCAATTAACGCGATTAAAGGTGAAGCTGGTACAATTGTTGTCCCCTAAGGAAAACACTTTTTTTCTTTTCAAATTTTTTCTTAAACCCTTTTTTTTGTTGTTCTGAAATGGGTAATACCGTGCAATTTAAAAAGACAAAGGATAAATTTCTAGTGTTGTAAAAACTAGAAAAAAGATGTTTCAGAGGTTAAAGAACATTTTGGATTCAATTATTTTGTGATTATTATGAGTAAGGAAAATACTGGGCAGTATAGTGAAAAAAATGCGTCTTACGGCGTTGAATCCATACGAGCATTGGAAGGAACAGAAGGAATACGCCTTCGACCAGCTATGTATATAGGGTCAACAGGAATAGATGGTTTACATCACTTATGTTATGAAGTGATTGATAACAGTGTAGATGAATATATGGCTGGATATTGTAAAAATATTCAGATAGTACTGCATAAAGGAAATGGAATTTCGATTTTTGATGATGGAAGAGGAATACCTGTTGGTCCTCATAAGAAATACAAGCAAGATGCTTTAGAAGTTATTCTTACCCGTATCCATTCTGGAGGAAAATTTGACAAAACTGCGTATAAGGTTTCAGGTGGATTGCATGGTGTTGGTTTGGCAGCTGTCAACGCTTTGTCTAGAAAATTTTTGGTAAAAGTTTACAGAAATGGTAAAGAATATATTCAAGAATATTCAAAGGGAAAACCTGTAACAGAAATAATAGTAAAAGAACAAGCGGCTGAGCCAATTACTGGTACTTACATCTATTTTGAGGCCGACGATGAAATTTTTTCTACAATAGAATTTTCTTTTGATACTCTTTCTAGAAGAATAAAAGAGATGGCTTATTTAAACAAAAATCTGCGTTTTGTACTTATTGATGAAAGAGGAGATGAAGAAGTTAAAAAAGTAGAATATTTGTTTGAAGGGGGATTAAGACAATTTGTTTTAGATTTAAGTGCAGGAAAGAAATCTATTTTTGAACCCCCAGATGACGTTTTTCACTTCGAGAGGACCGTAAATGATATTATAATTGAAATTGCTCTTCAATATAATGCTGGTTATAACGAAGTAATAATGGGATTTGTTAATGGAATATACACAAGTGAAGGAGGAACACACATCTCTGGTTTTAAAGCTGGTTTAACTAGAGTAATTAATGATTATGCAAAAGATAAAAATCTTCTTCCTCAAGGAGATAGTCTTAGAGGAGAAGATGTACGAGAAGGTATAATCGCAATCGTTTCAATTAAACATCCAGATCCCCAGTTTGAGGGGCAAACAAAAACAAAGTTAGGTAATAGTGAGGTAGACGGTATCGTACAAAGAGTTCTTAGAGAACAATTTTACGAATACTTACAAATTAACACGAAAACTGCTAGAAATATTATTGAAAAAGCTAATGAAGCACAACGAGCTCGTTTAGCTGCACGTAAAGCTAGAGAACTTGTAAGATTAAAGCGAAAACAAGTAAGTCTTCCTGGGAGATTAATTCAGTGTAGAGAGACAGACCCTGAAAAGAGAGAGTTGTTTTTAGTAGAAGGTCTATCAGCTGGTGGAACAGCTATTAAAGCTCGAGATAGTCAATTCCAAGAAGTGTTGTTCCTAAGAGGAAAAGTAATTAATGTTCTTAAATCAAGACAAGTAAAAGCATTAAGTAACAAAGAAATTGAAAGCTTAATACTCGCAATTGGAACAGGGATTGGAGATGATTTTGACTTAGAAAAGTGTAGATACGGAAAAATCATCATCCTGACGGATGCTGATGTTGATGGAGCTCACATTATGACTCTTTTACTTACCTTCTTTTATCGATATATGCGACCATTAATAGAAATAGGTAAGGTTTATGTGGCTGTTCCTCCCTTGTTTAGAGTTTATCTAAATCGAGGGACATCTGAATTGTTAGCTGAGAAGAATCATCAGTATTGTTATACAGAGCAGGAAAGAGATGAACTTGTTTCTAAGTTGGTGGAAGGAGGAATTGACCCATCAAGAATAAAGATTCAAAGATATAAAGGTCTTGGAGAGATGAATGCTGAACAACTAGAATTCACAGCAATGAAACCTTATCATCGATATTTAGTTCAACTGAAAATAGAAGACGCTGCATCTGCAGACCAGAAATTTGAGCAACTGATGGGTAGCGATGTAACGTTTAGGAAAAAGTTCATTATGGAAGAAGTATTCAAACATGACTCTGAATCTTACAAGAAAGAATATGGTGTTGAGATCCCTGAGGAAGAAGAGGAAGAAGAAATAAAAGAAGCTGAAGAGGAATTAATTGATGTTGAAATATCCGGGGAAGAAGAACCAGAAGAACTAGAACTATAGGGTGTAGAAAGTGACAGAAGTAGATAACAATCAAGAAAAAATTATCAGAAAACCTTTAACTCAAACACTTGAAGAGGCATATAGGGATTATAGTCATTATGTAATAAGCGAAAGAGCTATCCCTGACGCAAGAGATGGGTTAAAACCAGTACATCGCAGGATATTGTGGGCCATGCATCAAATGGGGTTAACATATAACAAACCTCATAAGAAATGTGCGAGAATAGTAGGCGAGTGTTTTGTTGAAGGAACACTTGTGAATACAGTAGAAGGACTAAAACCCATAGAGAAGATTATGATCGGAGAGGAAGTATATACACAAAATGGCTTACAAAAAGTCACACAGTTGTATGAGCTTCCAGAAAAACCTCTTTATACAATTGAATTGGAGAATGGCTTGAAAAATGTATGTACTGGTGGTCAAAAATTTAAGGTATTTACAGAAAATCTAAAATATGAATGGAAACGAGCAGATGAACTAAAACAAGGCGATTATATAGTTTGTAGTTCAAAAATTAATTTTTCTAATGATTATGTGTCTGTTAATGGACTTGCCATCGATGAGGATATGGCTTATTTATTAGGTGCCTTTTTAGCTGATGGGTGGATTGACAGAAGTAGCAGAGGATATCACAGAATATCTTTTTCATCAGAAGCAAAAGAAGTTCTAGAACACATTATGCAAATAATTAAAGAAAAGTTCGGGAAGTCTGAAAATATACTCTTCAAAGATGTTTATTACTTGCGTATAAATGAACATCAATTAAATCAGAAACTAATTGAGACCTTCAACCTTATGGATAAGTATTCTTACAATATAAGCGTTCCTCAACAAATCTTTATGTCCCCCAAAAGCGTTGTTTTTTCATTTATTAGTGGCTTTATTGATGGCGATGGGCATATTCATAAAGATCGAAATGAAATCGCGATCTATTCTGTGTCAGAGGAATTCTTGAGAGAGTTGCAAATTCTTTTATTTGCATTGGGCATAAATTCTAGCTTCTATCTCCATAGAAAAAAGGATGTTCAATATAAAAATGGAAAGAAATCAAACTATGATTACTATGTTCTTGAAATTCGAGGAAAATATGCCTCTGATCTCTCCAAAGAATTGACACTGTATAATAAAAAGAAGCAGATTCGGCTTGAAAAAACAGATAATTTCCTACCTTCTAAAATGGATGAGATACCTTATATTGGAAAATATATTTTCCAAGAATTTTCAGAGAAACATTTAGGCGGAGGCTGGTATTTAAGTAAAACGGGAGAAAAAGTTAGAGCGGGAATTAAATATTCCGATGGAACTAAAATCAGATATTCTAAAGATTTAAAGGAAAATGTTAGAATATATAAAACTAATATTGAGCAGCTAAATATTCTAAAGAAAATGGAATTAATAGACTCTAAATATCTTGACTTGGTTAAATATATTTTGAATAATAACATCTATTTCATCAAAGTTAAAAGTGTAGCTAACTCAGTTGCAAAGAAAACTTTTGATATTCAAGTTGAAGAAGATCATGAGTTCATAGCTAATGGAATGGTTTCTCATAACTGTACAGGTAAATACCACCCGCATGCTGGTGGTGTTTATGAAGCATTAGTTCGGTTAGCTCAACCTTTTTCACTTAGATACCCTATAGTTGATGGACAAGGAAATTTTGGTTCAATTGATGGGTTCCCTGCTGCAGCAATGAGATATACAGAAGCTCGTCTTGCTAGAATAGCAAATGAATTGTTGGAAAATGTTATACCTGAAATTGTCAAGTTTCAAGAGAACTTTGATGGCGAAGAAATGGAACCTACTGTTTTACCAGTTAAGTTCCCACTGCTTCTAGTAAACGGAACAAGTGGGATAGCAGTTGGTTTGAGTTCAAACATTCCTCCTCACAATCTACGTGAGGTTATAGATGCTACTGTCGCTTTAATAGATGATCCTAATGTTCCTGATGAAACTCTTTCATCGATAGTAAAAGGGCCTGATTTTCCTACAGGAGGAATTATTGTCAATGGAGCTTCTATGCCTAATTACAATTTGACTGGTAAATCACCTATAATTATACGTGCTAGAATAGATATTAAAGAACCAACAGAAAAAAGAGATTATGCTATACTTGTTGTAACAGAGATACCTTACTTAGTAAATAAATCAACACTTATGGAAGAGCTACATGACATAATATATGAGAAAAAGATTAGGGGATTGAGTGATGTAAGAGATTTATCAAAAGATAAGATCCATATAGAAATAGATGTAGAACCGGATTATTCTCATGAACGTAGTTTAAGAGTTATTATTAGTCAATTATTGAAGAAGACTCAACTTGAAAAGCCTTTTTACGCAAAAAACATGGCTTTTGCAAGAGGAAGACCAAGGTTGCTGAATCTGCGCAGAGCTCTTCAAATATTCTTAGAACATAGAGAATATGTTATTACAAAAACAATCAAGCATCTTTTAAGTAAGGCTTTAATGCGATTACACATATTAGAAGGATTATATATAGCTCTAAACAATATTGATGAAGTTATCTCAATAATCAAAAAATCAGAAGACAGAAGTGATGCTCAAGAAAAATTAATGAAAAGATTCGATTTAAGCGAATCCCAAACAAAAGCTATACTTACAATGCAACTTGCACGTTTAGCTAGAATGGAAGTAGAATCAATAATTAACGAAAAGAAAGAATTAGAAAAGAAGGTAGAAGAATATAGAGAAATATTAGCTAGTAAGCAAAAACGTATGGAAATAATTAAACAAGAATTGTTGGAAATAAAAGAAAAGTACGGAGATGAAAGAAGAACAGACATAATAACTGATGTTGAGATTCCTATAGACGCAGACGTTTATGAAATGTTGCACGACCGATATTTACTTATTACTGCTTCTGAACAAGGTTACGCAAGATCTATTGATATTTCAAAATTTAAGACTCAGAGAAGAGGAGGAAAGGGTCTTCGAGCAATAATGTTGAAAGCAAATGATAGATTACATGATATGATTGTAGCTCTAAATAAAAGTACACTATTATTAATAACAGAACAAGGAAAAGTACATTCTATTCCTGCCTTTGAAATACCAGAAGCAAAGAGAAGAAATTCTATCGGAAGTAAATGGCAAACTATCCAACCTATCGAATCAGCAGTAGTGAAAATGGTTCCAGTAGACAGACATGACTTCCAAAAAGACCTCTACTTGTTTTTTGTTACTGAAAAGGGAACAGTGAAAAAGACAGAACTTTCTGCTTTTTCAAACATTAGACGAACGGGAATAATTGGTATAAAACTAGAAAAAGGGGATAAAGTTGTTGATGCTTTTGTTACAACAGGCCGTGATCATATTTTCTTAGCTTCAAGAAATGGCTTAACCGCTCATTTCCATGAAGAAGAGGTAAGAACACTTGGAAGAAACACACAAGGTGTAAGAGGAATGAGGTTTAAGGTTCCAAATGATAGAGTTGTAGCTGGAGGAAGTGTTCATGAAAGTGAACTTGAAAATTATTCTCTACTAACAATTACAGAAAAAGGACATGGAAAACGAACACCTTGTACTGAATACCGCCATACACATAGAGGAGCAAAAGGAGTTATTGATATTAAAACAGATGATAGGAATGGAAAAGTAGCCTCTATGCTAATTGTTCCAAGAGAACCTGAAAAGACCCAAACTGTTTCTTTGCTAAATAATCAAGGTGTAGCAATCAGAATAAAAATTAATTCTGTGCGCGAGGTGGGAAGAAACACACGAGGAGTAAAAATAATGGAACTAAAGAAAGGAGAAAAGGTTATTTTTGCTTCTCTGATAGACATAGAAAATGAGTAATTTCGGTTAATCTTTATATATTTTGACCACCTTTTTTATTTGAAATATATGCTACCAATTTTGAATAGTTTGGAAGTAACTGAAATTATACCTATATCAGAATCAGCTACACGAAGGTTCCAGTTTTATGCTGGGATAAACGCAATGGTCGCAGAAAATGCTAAAGGAAAAACAACTTTATGTGATATTATTGAGCGTTCAATTTGTTCAGATGCTCATGCTCAGCGTTATTCTGCTTTTGCAAGAAAAAGAAAAACAAAAGAAGCTTATATCAAGAGCTCATGGTTGATGGATAATGAAGTGCAAATTCATCAAGCTTTGACTGATGCAGGAATAAGAACAACAGTAATAGATCGCGGTGGAGGAAAGAAGACACTTACAAAACAAGAATATTCTAATTTTTTTAGTCGAAAACTCCATTTAACCTTAAACGAGTTTCAAGAACTTTTTCAGAGTTTATATTATAAAAGAGAAGATGATTTTTCTCTTCTGGGAAGAACTGAAGAAACAGACCCACAATTATTGGCCTTTTTTAAGTTATTAAACAAGTTTACTTCTGGTTCTCCTGACGATATTAGATTAAGACAAGAAATTAACCAGAAAAAAATAGAAAAAAAAGATCTACAAGATAAACTGCGTAAAATTGAGGAAGAAGAAAATAAGATTAGAACAGTTATGAATACTATTGGTATTTCAGAGGTAAGCGAAGCCATACTTGATGCAAAATATGATGATTTATCAAGAAAAATTACAGAAAAAAAGAAAGAACTGGAAAATATTGAAAAAGTGAAAAGCCAGATAGAAGAAGAAATAGACAAAGAAACTGATGAGTTATACAATGTTAAAGATGAACACTTTCTCAACGCAGTAAAAGAGCTAGAAAAAATAAAATCAGAGTTGAGTTTAAAGAAAAAAGAAAGAGTTCAAGTACAAAGAGAAATAGCCGCTGCATCAAAAGTAGGTAATGAAAAATATGATTACTTGAAAGAAAAAGTATCCAGAAAGCCTAAATGCGAATTTTGTGGTACAAATTTAGCTGAAGAATGGAATAATAGGTTACAAATAGGTTGCCCACTATGTGGAACAGAATGGGCGAAGTTATCAAGAGAATTAAGAGAAGGATTATTTGCTGAACCAGAAAAGCCTGATACTGCAAGCTTGGAATTAAAGTTAGAAGAGATCGATCTTGAGATAAAACAAATAGAAAATGAAATCAGAAAAAAAGAAGTAGAAGTTAATGAAGTTAAATCGGCGGAAAGAAAAATCCAAAATAAGATAATAGAACTAAAAACTAAATTAAAGATGAGAGAAAAAGAAATTAAGAGTTTAACCCAGACAATTCACTCCCTAACAAATCAACGAACTTCCATAAAAACAGAAAAAGAATTTTTAACAACAAAAGTTAATCTACAAGAATTATTAAGAAAAAAACTGGACATGCAAAAAAGAATAGACGAAAAACAAGATGAACTTGAAGAATTATTAAAACTACAAAATGTATCACATGAACGGAATCAGATATTAGAGAACTTTCAGCAAGCAACACTGGAAATTTTTGGTTATGGAATATTAGTAAATCCAAAGGAGATGTCAATAACACTAATGGTTGACCACTCGACTAGAGCATATGAAAGCTTATCAGGAGGAGAAAAATATTTCATAGATATCTGTTTAAGAATAGCAGTATGGAAGTATCTTTTAAAGAATGGATTTACAAGACAAGGGATGTTAATTATTGATTCCCCTGAAAACTCACTAGATAATGAAAGACTAGGCTTGTTAGCTGAAGTTTTAAACTCTGAGAAAGAAAATTTTCTGTTTATTGTTACAACAAGGAATCAAGAGTTCTATGAAAAGTTGGACGCACAAATTATAGATAGCGGAAAATTTGTACAAACATCACTGTTCGACTTCATAAAATAAAGTGTTTATTCTCCCTCAAATAACTTTGAGTTAATAAGGTTAATCATCTTTTCTTTTAGTTCTAATCCCTTATAGGTTTGTGCAAGCTTCTCTACCTCTTCAGCTAAATCGTTTAAGTTTAAAACGTATTTTAACCATAAAGCAAGGTCGCTGGAGATATTCATGTCTTCATCAATTCTGTGGGTGTGGTATTCAATAGAAAAGAATGGAATATAACGAAGAATATCAGCGAGTTCTTTAAGGGATAACGCTGAGCCATAAATTTTAGAAGGGCTCTCGGGGTCTCTAAAAGTAAAAGGAGGGCTTATAGGCTTAGATAATAATGGTACTTTCTTTTTTTCTGTAACATTTACTGTCATTGTTTTTTTGCCTCCTATGCGTTTAAGTAATGTATTTAGGTACTTCTAAAAAAACTCTTTTTAATTCTTTTGCTTGTATATTAAAAGAAATTTAGAAACTGACCCAGCAAAACTTCAGTGGTTTTCAGGTTCGGAATGAGTCTGAGTGTTACCCTGCCGCTATGGCCGCGACGAATCGCAGCGAATGGCCCTTCCCAAGTGCTCTCGCAACTTAGTACCAAACCACACGTTGGCAGGCTTAACTTTCCTGACCACACGGAAACATCCGTAGAGGAGTTTTGTTAGGCAAAAAAACCCTTTTCGTAATATATTTGAATGTTGCTATTCTTGAGAAAAGGAAAAAGTCGAAATATTTAAATTCGTTGAAAAAACGGAATTTTAGCAGACAACACAAAGCAAAAAAAGGCCACGATATCCTAGCTCGGTAGGGAGATGGATTGCTAATCCATTACCGCTACAGGTTCCAGGGTTCAAATCCCTGTCGTGGCTCCATAAAATTGTTATTTTTCTCTGTTTTTTATTTTTCTTTAAAATTTTAGCCGCGATAAGGATTAGAACCTTGAAGTCTAGACGAATTTGGATTAGCAATCCGCTTTCTTCTTTTTCTTATTTCTTTTGCTTTTCGTTTTAATATTGACTCAATTAAACTATTCTTAATTTCATCTCATTTTTTCTTTTGTTTTTTGAGAAAGGTTATAACTTACTATTTATAAAAGGAATGAAAATCATTACTCAATGAATGACGATACTATTTTAGAACTTAACCATGGTGCTGGAGGCACCATAATGGATGAATTTCTCTCTTCAATCTTAAGTCTTTATTCCCTAAAAAAAGTTGAGAATGGGATTGGCGCTGATGAAATGGATGATGGAGCAACAATTTCTCTTCCTTCTGGTGATACTCTTATCGTTTCAGCTGATTCACATACTGTTACTCCTCTCTTCTTTCCTGGAGGAGATCTGGGTAAATTAGCTGCCACTGGGACAATTAATGATGTAGTTATGATGGGTGGAAAACCTGTAGCTATTACTTGCGCCTTGTTAATAGAAGAAGGAACAAAATACGGTTTAGTTAAACGAGTTCTTTCTTCTTTTGCAAAGGTTTGTGAGGAAAATAATGTGGCTGTAATTGGTGGTGATACAAAAGTTCTCCCTAAGGGAAATGTTGATCAGATTTATATCAGCACTGTAGGGTTAGGATTTAGAGTTTCTCCTCAACCCATTGCTGACAATCAGCTACAAGTGGGTGATAAAATTATTATCTCTAACTATCCTGGAATGCATGGTGCATCCTTAATTGCTAGAAGAGAAGGAATCAATTTGAGTACAACCTTAGAGTCCGATGTTTCACCTCTAACTTCTTTATTACTTCCTATAATTAAGCAAGGAGGTATTAGAGCAATGAAGGATCCTACGCGCGGAGGTTTAGGCGGAGCTTTGAATGAGATGGCTTCAAAATCAGATAAGGGTATCATTCTTGAAGAAGAATCAATTCCCATTCATCCTCAAGTAAACGGAATTTGTGAATTGTTAGGTATTGATATGTTTTCACTCTCTTCAGAGGGAACTGTAATAATGGCAGTAGAAAAAGAAAAAGCAGAAGAAATTCTCTCTATACTTCAAAGTCATCCTTTGGGTAAAAACGCTCAAATAATAGGCGAAGTGAGTGAAAAATATAAAGGAAGAGTGGTTGTACGTACTCCAATTGGTGGGCATAGGTTGCTAAGAAAACCTCTTGGAGAACCTATTCCGCGTGTATGTTAAATTATACATTTATCAGTAGCTAAGGGTTATTTCAGTGACAATAGAAACTTGTTCGATAGAAGTGTCTGGAATTGTACAAGGAATCGGTTATAGGCCATTCGTTTACAACTTGGCAACGTCTGTCGGTATTAGCGGGACTGTACAAAATTTAGGAGACGCTGGTGTTAGAATCATTGCTGTAGGGAATAGAGACAAAATAATCTCGTTCATTGAAAAACTAAAAACTAGTAAACCTAAACTTTGTGTCTACGATTCCTTTACAGTTAAGTGGGACGTTAAACTGAGTAATCTTCCCCAGAAATTCGAAATAATAAAAAGTTCAAATGAAAAGCTAGGGGCAGGTTTTTCTTACTTGCCTCCTGACATTGCAATATGTGATCAATGTGTCAATGAGCTATTACACTCAGAAGATATTAGAAGAAGAAATTATCCATTTAATTCTTGTGTGGATTGTGGACCTCGTTTTACTGTGATAGACAAATTGCCATATGATCGACCAAATACTGTAATGCGAGATTTTCCTTTTTGTGATGAGTGTTTAAAGGATTATTTGTCTTCCAATGATAGAAGATTTCATGCTCAAACAACTTGTTGCCACTATTGTGGTCCTAAATATTTGTTATATGATGATAAAGGAGAGAAGCTTCCTTATTCTACTCATAGTGAAATTGTAAAGTTTGTTGCTCAACAAATAGAGGCTGGAAAAATTGTAGCAATTAAAGGAATAGGTGGAACACACATTGCTTGTTCAACGAAGAATGATGAGACCCTACTAAGATTAAGAGAAGTGAAAGGAAAAAGAAAATATAAACCATTTGCTATAATGGCAAAAGATGTTGAAAGTATTCTCTCCTTTGCTCATATAAATGAAAAAGAAAGGGAACTTCTAGAGAGTTTTAGGAGACCTATAGTATTGTTGAATAAAAATTCTAATTATGATTTATCAGAGTGGGTCTCTCCAAAACTACATAACATCGGAGTAATGTTGCCTTATGCTGGTATTCACTATATGCTTTTCGAACATTTAAAGGATACAACTATTGTAATGACAAGTGCAAACCCCTCTAATTATCCAATGTTCATTGAAAACGATGAGATAATAAGTAAACTTCCTTATGTTGACTACTTTCTCCTTCACGATAGAACCATTTATCAGCGATGTGATGACTCTGTTCTTAGAATAAATAATATTGGTAATGATAGATATTCAGTCAAGTTTTTGAGAAGGTCAAGAGGGTGGGTACCAGAGCCATTAATTGCGCATATTGATGTTGGAAATAAAACGTTATTGGCAGTAGGTGGAGAAATGCATCTTATCCCTTCGTTAATGAAAGGAAATCGTATTATTCCTACACAACATATTGGTACTGTTACTTTAATTGAAACTTTTGATTTTATGCTTAATGCAATAAAGCATTTTACAGATCTCTACCAAGTTAAAATTGATTCAATAGCTTATGATCTTCATCCTCAGTATTTGACCTCTACTAGTATTGATGAAATACGAGCTTTTTTTGATGCAAAAGCCTATAGTCCTTTTCAACATCACAAAGCACATATCGCCAGCGTAGCATTGGAACACCACGTAGATCCTGAAGAGGAAATTTTAGGACTGGCAATTGATGGAACAGGGTATGGTGATGATAAAACAATTTGGGGCGGTGAGATATTCGGAGGAAAAATATATTCATTAGAACGTTTAGCTCATAATCAACGTTTTTATTTACCTGGAGGAGATCTAGCTGTAAAACATCCTCTACGAACACTGCTTGCATTTTTAGTAAAAAATTATACTGATGATGAGATATTAAACATGATTCCTCAAATTTCTTCAAAGCAAACTTCAGAAGAAAAGATAAGATTCATTTTAGGTCAGTTAAGAGCAGAAAAGCTTCCTTCAAGCTTTATCACTTCAAGCACTGGAAGATTCTTGGATGCTATTAGTGTTTTTCTGAATATCTGTGTTGAACAGACATTTGAAGGAGAACCAGCTATTAGGTTAGAAAGTCACGCTTATAACGCTAAAGAAAAAGAACCTTCTATCGATTTTCAATGGAGAGGAAACGAATTGAACCTTTCTGACATCTTTCCTCAAATTAATGAATACAAAAAATCTTTTTCTACTCGTGCAATTGCCTATGCAGTCCAAAAAGGATTAGGACAAAGTTATGGTCAGCGGTTAAATGAATATGCGGAAGAAAGAGGTGTTAATAAAGTCTTAATTTCTGGAGGAGTATCTTTTAATCAAATTATCATTAAAAATATAGTTAAGGAGATTGATACAAAACGTATAAGTGTACTTTTGAATGAAAAAGTTTCTCCAGGAGATGGGGGGATATCGATTGGACAACTTTATCTCTTATCTCTAAAACATTTAATATAAATCCCTCTTACATTTTTTGAGTTGTGAATCTACACTTTGCTTTTGATTTAGAGATAAGTTTTTTTCGCGTTTTTACAACAGTGTGCTAGCTTCTCCCACAAGAAAGGTTTTAAACATAAACTTCTTGTTCGTTACATATCACACACAAAAAGTAACAAACTGTTGTTTGTTACAAAAGAAAATAGGATCCTAAGGAGGATTAAATAAATATGGCTTGGCTTGAAATATTAGCATTTATAACTGTACCTGGTATACTTTTTATCATTTCAATGGCTTTGTTTATTGATTGGTTAGATAGAAAAGTATATGCCAGAGGTCAAAATAGGAGAGGTCCACCATTTTTTCAACCGCTCTATGATCTCGTAAAACTGACTGCGAAAGAAAGCATAATCCCTGAAGGAGTTTCAAAATTTTGGATGACAGTTTTACCAATTCTCTTCTTTTGGACTGCTTTAACTGGTGCATTAATGATTCCTATTGCTGTTTTTTCTGATGACTTAAATGTAGTTACTGGATTTGCAGGATTTCATTTTGATGTGTTTTTTGTATTACTTGTTCTATTATCCTACGGTATGCTCATCTTTGCAATGGGTTATGTAACAAAAAATCCCTTCGCTCAAACTGGAGCTACAAGATCTTTGCTACAAGTATTGTCTTTTGAAATTCCACTAAGTTTTGCTATTTTCGTACCAGTTTTAATAGCAAGTGATAAAACAGAACGATTTGTTTTAGGAGATGTTAGTAAAAACCTTTACTCTGCAATTGGAGAAACCCCTCTCTATATTATCGGACTAGTTATTGCTTTTGCAATATCAATATTGGCATTGATGGCTGAATTAGAAGAATTCCCATTCGATGCTCCCGTGGCACATACAGAACTAGCTGATGGGTGGTTAGTTGAATATGGTGGATGGAGATATGCGCTTATACATTTAGGAGAAAGAATAGGAGCTTTCTTCATTGGTGGTCTTATAGTAACCTTGTTTTTAGGAGGCCCGTATGTTGTTGATACTTCTATTCCATTCTTAGACGCATTTCTACATGTAATATTCTTTACTATTAAATTAACAATAGTAATCGCCTTGATGTCATTCTTACGAACTTTAATATCACGTATAAGGATAGATCAAACAGTGAGATTATCCTGGAGATTCGTGTTGCCTTTTGCATTAATTGCCATAATGCTAACCTTAGGCTTTAAACTAATATAGGAGTGATAGTTATGGAAGAATGGATAGCTTTACTTTTTGATATAGGTCTTGGAGCTCTGGTTGTATTATTAATATATGCAATCAGTTGGAAAGTTAGAAAAATCTTAGGTTCACAGCCTGAGAAACAAAGTAAGAAGAAAAGGCAACTGTTTCAAAGTGGAGATGCAATTGAAGCAAAACCACGTCGAATGTATATCGATACATATGTCTTTATAGCCTACTTTGTACTATTTGATGTTGCTGCTTTTATCCTAGCAACAGTGTTCTTTATTACAAAATCGAATCCCAATTATACTGATGGAATCACTCTTGCTTTAGTCTACTCTGCGATTATTCTTGTTACATTACTGTTTGCAATGAAAAAGAGATATCCTAGAGATGTGATTGACCCAATTAATGGAGGATTGAAATAAATGAGTCTAGTAGTACCTATTGTAATTTTCATGTCATTAGCGATAATATCTGCTATTATTGCTCTTGAAACCAAACACTTGATGATTTCTATAATAAGTTTAATACTTATGAACGTCTTTGTTTGGGCAGTGTTTATGTTTTTCCACGCTGATTTACTCGCTTGGATACAATTAATTGTTTATGGTGGTGGGTTAACAGCACTATTCTTAGTTGTTGTAGTTTTAACCGAAAAGCAAACCGACGAAATATTCGATTGGAAGAAAACAACTTTTGCTGCTTTATTCTCCGGATTAATTGTGGGTATTCTGATAGGTGTTTTTCTTGTTTTTGATGAAACAAAACTCACTTTTACAGGAAGTGTAACTTCAACTACAGGAGCAATATCAGAACTGTGGATTAACCGTCCAACAGATTTAATTATTCAAGCGTTGCTTTTCTTTGCTACCGCAGTAGCAATTGGCGCTTTATTTGTACAACATAAAACAAATTCTCGTAAGGAGGAGATAAAATCATGATGGATCAAATACTTTTACTTATATTCGCAACAATCCTGTTCGGTGTTGGATTATATGCATTATTAGGAAAGAGGAACGTCATTAAGATACTGATGGGAATAGAAATAATGACTGTAGCTGTAAATATAGTCTTTATTGCTCTAGGAACAGATCTTGACAATAGAACTTTTAATCAATTCACAATAGTCTTTCCCTTGCTTTCATTAGCTGTAGGAGCAGCAGTAATGGCACTTGGACTAGCCATCGTTATAAATAACTACCGTCACGTGAAAAGCGTAGACGCTGACGAAATGGCTACTTTAAAGAGGTGATATGAATGGAAGCAATATACTTACTAACAATAATAGCTGTTTTGTCTCCTTTATTCGGAGCTTTTGCAAGCTTGTTTCTTAAGAAATGGCAAACAATAAGAGACGTCTTTGGAGTGCTAACAATAGGCATATCTGTAATTATGTCCGTTAGTATTTTCATTATGTTTGAAGAGCCAGGTAGTTTAGACTTTTGGTGGTTTAATTTCATATGGCCAAGTAATTTGTCTGTCGGTTTCTATTTAGACGGTCTCTCTGTAATGATGCTTCTGATCGTTTCTATCCTAAGTATGCTAATAGCTTTCTTCTCTTTAGAGTATATGGGCGGTGACAAATACAGAGCAAGATATTGGTTCTTTATCCAACTATTTGTTAGTGGAATGCTACTCCTTGTAGTTGCTCATGATATGTTACTCTTATTTGCTGGATGGGAAATCGTTGGGTTGTGCTCATGTTTCCTTATAGCTCATCATTTCATGAAAGAAGGAGAAGAAGGAAAGAAACCAGCATTGAGTGGTATAAAAGCTCTTATCATGACAGGAATTGGAGACATTGGTCTGCTAGTGTTTCTTGCCTGGTTGTTCTTCCAAACAAATAGTTTGCTTATTCCAAGAACTGAAATCAACGGATCTAATGCATTAATGAGTATATTCCTTATTCTTGCACCATTGAGTAAATCTGCTCAATTTCCATTACAATCTTGGCTTAGTTCTGGAGATACTATCGACATTGATGCAATGCAAGGTCCAACAACTGTTTCTGCCTTAATCCACGCAGCTACAATGGTTAAAGCTGGTGTATACCTGGTTGCAAGATTTACTCCTGCATGGAATGAGAAAGTCTTCTATGTTATCTTAATGATACTTGCAGGTATCTCTTGTGTTGGGGCTGCATTAGGTGCACTAGTAACTACTGACTTAAAGAGAGTACTTGCATACTCGACAATCTCACAACTTTCCTACATGTTCCTTGCTCTATCAATGCGAGAGAATGAAGTAGGACTCAGTGCTGGAGAACTGCATCTATTTTCTCACGCTATATTCAAAGCACTACTGTTCTTATCAGCTGGAGCAATAATTCACTCTGTATCAGAGGAAAGAGATATCAAGAAAATGGGTGGATTAAAAACAGAGTTACCTTGGATCTACTGGTTTATGCTTGTCGGTGTGTTAGGTTTAATGGGTATTCCATTTATTACAAACGGAGGATACTCTAAAGAGCTTATCATAGGAACAGCTTTAGAAAATGGATATTGGTTCGTGTTTATAATCACAGTCTTGACTGCACTGCTAACTGCACTATATTCCACAAGAATGTTCCTTATGATATTTCATGGAAAGAACAGAGGTGCACACGTTCATAAACCAAAGTGGATAATGCGTACAACTCTCGGCATACTAGCTGTTCTAGTTGTTTTCACTGGTTTTACAGTTGAAGGTGTATTTAGCGAGTTTCTAGAACACAACGAAAAAGGTTTCGGTAATCCTTTCCACATTAATGGTGCAGCCCTAGGAAGTGCACTGGGTGCCGTAGTACTAGGAATTGTTATTGCTTACTTACTATATGGAAAAGGACAAACTGAAGTAGCAATATTTGAGAAAAACAAGATCTTAAGAGCTTTAAGAACATTCGTTGCTGAAGGCTTTTACATTGATCATTTCTATAACCTAGTTTTTGTTAAGCCTGCTTTCTGGATCGGAAAGCAACTTAGTTATCTGAAAACAGGTAAAATTAATTGGAATATGATATTTGGAAGCCTTGTAAGCATAGGTGTGCTTATTATAACGGTGGTGATTGTCTAATGAATACAATACTTTCTCTAATCTTAGTTGTTCCAATTGTAGGAGCAGCATTGATAGTCTTATTTGAACAATTTAGAAACTTCATAGCTAAAATGAAAATAAACACGGATTTACTTCAACATGTCTTCGCAAATCTCACGGCAATTACAGTGCTAGTGTTAGGAGTTTATTCTATCTTTGACAACAGTCTATGGAATTTGAATACCACTTCTGATTCTCTGCTCAAGTTTGGAGAATTAGAAGCTATTCTTGTTTCCATCTTTGCTTTCCTTGTATGGATGGCTGTGTTGTTTAGTGTAGACTACATGAAAAATAAAAAAGCATTAGGTAATTACTATGGATTAATATTCACTCTATTAACTGGATTAAGCGCAGTGGTGCTAGCAAGTAACTACTTTACCTTATTTATTGGTTGGGAACTATTCGGTCTAAGCGGATACGCATTAGTCGCATTTGATAGAGAAAAAAGAGGAGCTGTTGAAGCAAGCCTAAAATATTTCATAATGAGTACTGCAGGAAGCATGTTCATTATCTTAGCTACAGCTTTAACTTATGGCATATATGGTTCAGTAAGTTTTGATACTTTACATGGTATATCAAAAGAAGGAGCAATGGCTGGGTTAATTGTAGCTCTCTTTGTTATAGGCTTTGGAGTTACAGCAGCAATGCTATTACTAAATGCGTGGTTGCCAGATGCCCATAGCAACGCACCTTCAACCATTTCAGCTTTACTCTCTGGAATAGTGGTAAAAGCTGGTGCTTTTGGTATTTACAGAACTCTCTATTGGGCATTTAGTGGAACAGGAAACAACTTATTATCCAATACTTCTCTTGTAGTTTCTTGGCTTGGAATCTTGACAATGATCGACGGTAACTTCCTCGTTTTTGCACAATTTAAACGAGATGATATAATTGACCTAAAACGTATTCTTGCTTATTCTACTACAGTACATCTTGGTTTTGTTGTTCTAGGATTGGGAAGTGGAACTAGTGTAGGTTTAACCTCTTCATTCTTACACATTATTACTCACTCACTAGGAAAAGGAATGCTGTTCTTGCTCAGCGGTTTACTTATCGCTGTGACTAGTTCAAGAGATGTAAGAAACATGCAAGGGATAGGAAGACAAAAACCATTTTTAGGTATTATTCTAACAATTGGTCTACTATCCTTAGGTGGTATCCCAATAACTGGAGGATTCGTTTCCAAATTGCTTATCTTCGTAGCTACATTGAATGGCAATCACACATACGCTATGAATGTTGTACTTGTAACTTTTGCAGGAATTAATGCTATTCTAGCACTTGCAGGATATCTATTGTTACTTAAGTATGTGGTATTTGATGAACCTAAAGAAGAAAAGAAAGAAATCAAAATACCAATCTTTGAAGGAGTTGTTCTATCCATAATTGCAATAGTTCTTATATTCATAGGATTATGGCCTGAAAAACTAATAGAACTAATTAGAGAAGCAGTTAACGCGTTAAATCTTTTCTAACACTCTTCTACTTTTCTTTTTTTACATACTTTTTTAGTAAATAAATATCGTTTTTTGGAGAAAAAATAAATAGTGTAAAGTTCATCTTATTCATTGAACTTAAAAGGGGTTAATATGTCACTCAAACTTGTTGGGATCAAAAGAAATGGGAAAAAGGTTACTTTTAAGATAAAAGAACAAGAAAGAATAATTTCTCTTAGAGATAAGAACCTATCGCATATTGATCTTTCCCCTTTAGAAAATAATGAAAATATTACTCATTTACAATTAGAATGCAATAAGATTTCAAGTATAGACCTTTCCCCCTTATCCTCATGTAGAAATTTTAGTCAATTGTGGTTAAGTGGTAATCAACTTAAAGAAATAGATCTAAAGCCTTTGTCTTACTGTAATTCTTTCTCAACATTAATTCTCGCAAATAATGCATTGGAAAGTATAGACTTGTCTCCATTATCAAAGTGTCAACGCTTATCTTTTGTAATCGTTAATCGAAATGCTTTAACTGTTGCAGATTTAACCCCTTTAAAAAATAATAAGAAACTGTATCATCTTAATTTTTCTAATAATCTATTACAAGAAATAGATTTAAGTCCACTAAAAGCATGTAACTTAACGAAACTTAATCTATCAAATAATCAATTATCAAAAATTAATCTCTCTCCTCTTGAAGGTTGTAAAAAACTAGATGAACTATGGTTGATGTTTAATAATTTTAAGGAAGTAGACCTATCTCCGCTTATTGAATGCAGTAATTTAGTTAATTTTAATCTAGATCCTGATGTTTCTATAATTTGGAAAGGTAATACTCCAAAAATAGAAGAGCTTCCTGAAGGAATAAGGAAACACATCAAAAAAGTAGAAAAATATTATATCCGAAGGAAAAACTAGAAAAATACTTTTTTATGGTGTCTTAAAAAAAAATTTATCTACTATATGCTCATGTTGAACAAAATGGACAGTTTCTCAATTGAAGATTTTAATGAAGAATTTTTGGAAAAGATAAGGTCATTTTTACATGGTGTAAACACTTTAGCAATACTAGGTGTAGGAAATGAGGACAATGGTGATGATGCTGTTGGCTTGAAAGTCATTAACATTCTAAAAGAAAAAACATTACCTGATTGGGTCAAATTATATTACTGTGAAAGAGTTCCTGAACATTTTATAGGAAAGTTAGAAAAATTAAAACCAAATAGAATAATTGTTATTGATGCTGCAGATATGAAAGATTCACCAGGAGTTATAGCAATATTCCCAAAAGAGATTATATCTAAAGAATATAATTTTAGTACTCACACTTTATCTCTTACAATGCTTGAAGAGTTTCTAAGTTATACGATACATGATTTAGATATTCTTTATGTTGGAATCCAACCAAAATATACAGTTTTTGAGTCACCCTTGAGTGAAGAATGCTTACAATCAGCAATTGAACTATCAGAATTAATATTTTTCATCATTAATGAGAGTGAAAAAAATAGTTATTGAAAAGTAAATACTTGATTCATTAAAAATAAAAGTAAAAATAGAAAAAAGAGAGTTTAATTTTATTCTTTTACTTCCTTTTTCTCAACGCCTAAAATATCTTCTTTTATTTTACCAAGAAGATTTGCCACAGCAGCTACAATAGTCTCAGGACGAGGAGGACAACCATAAACCCAAGCATCTACTGGTAAGAGAGTATCTATTCCTCCCAACACGAAAGGTGCTTCTTGGAAAACTCCTCCTGTTGTAGCACAGTTACCTACAGCTACTACAAATTTTGGTGCAGGCATTTGCTCATAAATTCTTTTTACTCTTTCTGCCACTTGTAATGTTATTGGTCCTGTTATAACTAAAACTTCTGCTTGTCTTGGTGTTCCTCTTAATAATATCCCATATTGCTCAAGATCATGTCTTGGTGTTAGTGCGTCGACTATTTCTATGTCGCAGCCATTACATCCTCCTGCATTCATGTGAATAATCCATGGAGAACGTATTGCACAATTTACACCTACTTTCTTGAGGAAGCGGGTGAGAAAACCTTCTTTTGTTTTTGCTTCTGCCATCTTTTCCTCCTCCTATGCATAACCTCTCAAACTTTTCTTTTCTTCTTCTGCTTCTTTTTTGAGCTCTTCTATTTTCTTTTCTGCTACCTTTCCTGCAAAAGAACCTTTTTCGCATAACATTCTGTAATCTGTTCTCATTTCAAAAGCAAATTCCAATGGGTCTTGCCCTGATACGTGAATACAATCCTTTGGACAGTATATCTCACAATGAGCGCAAAACATACATTGTGGCGCTAGTATCCATATCATTCCGTTATCTTTATTCTCCTTTTCCATTGTTAGGCAATGAGTTGGACATACCTTTACGCATGTTCCACATAATATACATTTATCTGATTCTATTACTGGTATAGCTCTTATATCTTCTGGTGGTGGATTTTCTTCTAATCTTTTTAATACATGTTTTGTTACTGGTCCTTTTACATGATTTCTTATTGCTTCTCCTCCCATCACTAGTATTTTTTTACCCATTTTTTTTCACCTTTAGAATATTGCTCTATTATATTTTTTCGCTTTAATCGCTCTTTTTGCGAATTCGTCTTGGAACATTATCTTCTTTTCTCCAGTAGTCTCATTAATGATCATTATCCTGTTAGTACAGCTGAAACATGGGTCGTAGCTTCTTAATATCACTGGTACATCTGCTATATATTCTCCATCCATTCTCCTTAGAGTTGCATCTATATTTCCTAACGATGGTGCTCTTATTTTATATCTTTCTGGTTTATCTGTGCCATTTGCTACACCAAAGTGTATATCTTCACCTCTTGGTGCTTCTGCTCTAGTCATGTATTGACCTTCTGGCACTTTGGTTTTAACTCTTTGTAGTAATTCTCCTTCTGCTGTTTCTAATTTGTCCAGTATTTGTTTAAGTATATTTAGTGATTCTAATGTTTCATCTAACCTTACTAGCGTTAAAGCTAGAATGTCTCCTTCTGGATAGTAAATCGGTTTCCAATCTAATTCATCATATAATTCATATGGATAACTTTTTCTTACATCAAAAGGTATTCCTGATCCCCTCGCAGTTGGTCCATTTGGAGTTATTTTCTTTGCTTCTTCTTTTGTTAAAACACCGACATTTTCTAATCTGTTTCTTATTGAAGCTTCTTCAGTGAAAACTTTCTTGTGATATTCTACTTGTTTTATTAATTCGTCTAGTTTTGGCCTTGTTCTTTCAATCTTTTCCTTGGTGATATCTCTCTTTACTCCTCCTATCATCATCAATGCGGGGTTAACCCTATTTCCACTTATGTCTTCAACAATATCCATTATTATTTCTCTATCTCTCCACGAAACGTGAAGTAAAGTGTCAAAACCTGTATCATGAGCAAGAATTCCATACCATAGTATGTGTGAATGAACTCTTTCGGCTTCTAAACTGAACATTCTAATTAATCTTGCTCTTTCAGATATGTCTTTTTCTATTCCAGCTAAACGTTCCACAAGTCTGACATATATATTCTGATGAACAGCACTGCATATACCACAAGCTCTTGGAACAAGAAGAGTATTCTGTCTCCATGTTCTTGCTTCCATTGCTTTTTCTAGTCCTCTGAGGTTGAAACCTATTCTTATATCTGCTTCAACTACTCTTTCTCCCTTTAGATGAATGATAAAGTGAGCTGGTTCTTCTGCCCATGGGTGTTGTGGCCCAATAAAAATTCTATAATCGCTACCTGGTGGAGCATCTTTATCTCCATAAGGATCTGCTCTAAATCTTGATCTATAAATTTCTGCCATTTTTTAGTCCTCCGAGATTTTCTTCGCTAAACTTAGAGTTATTTCTTTGATATCTTGCCAGCTATATTCTTTTCTCATCGGGCGTACGTCATCAGGCCAGTTTTCAGGCAAAATCAATCTTTCCATGTATGGATGATTTTCGAAATAGATGCCATAAAAATCATATATCTCTCTTTCATAATACTCTGCACAGATAAAAAAGTCACTCATTGTAGGTGTTGTTGGTTTGTTTATATCAATCCCTGTGATGATTAAATTTATTGGCACTTCTTTTTCTGTTTCTTCATCTCTATGTTGTAAGTGATAAATTACTCTAAATTCTTTATCTGGGATTTCCATTCCTGTAACTGTTGATAAATGATAAATTCCTGCATCGTCATGAAGAATTTTCATTAATTCGCGAGCTTTGTCAACTTTAACATATATTGTAAAATGTGGCGCCCCTTCCACTTTTTCAATTTCATCTACCAGCTTTTCTGGTATTTCCGTTTGTAAAATTTCTACGAGTTCTTTCATACTCATACGAAGTCCCACTCTTAGTTCTTATTATCAATTAACCTTCAATTCTTGTTTAAAACCTTTCTTGTGTGCTTTTCTCGAACATGCGACAAAAAATAGTAGATATGTCAAAAAAACTAAATATCCTCGATTTGTAACTAAAAATGTAGTAAAAAACTAATATTTTTATAGTATTTTTTTGATGTTTTCTTTGAAATAGAGGTTTTAAAATGAAAGAAATAAGTCCTGAAATATTTTATGTAGGTGTGAATGATTACGAAACAGATCTATTCGAAAGTATGTGGCCACTACCAGAGGGAGTAAGTTACAATGCTTATGTTGTTAAAGGAACTGAAAAAGTGGCTGTAATTGACACAGTGAAGATTCCTTTTGTCAAAGAATATTTGGAAAAAATAGAAGAAGTGACGAGTTTTGATAAAATTGATTATATTATTCTTAATCATATGGAGCCCGACCATACAGGTTCTTTACTAAAACTGTTAGAAAAAGCACCACAAGCAAAAATCTTTTGTTCAAAAAAAGCAGTAAGTATGGTTAAAAGTTTGTTTAATTTAGAAGAAAATGTACATGGGGTAGAAGAAGCAGAAGAACTTGATCTAGGGGGTAAAAAATTAATCTTTTACATGGATCCACTTGTCCACTGGCCAGAAACAATGGTTACATATGAAGTTGAAACAAAGGTACTATTCTCTTCTGACGCGTTTGGGAGTTTTAAAGGATTAAAGGAAGGAATAACTGATGAAGAAGTTGACTATCTTAGTTACATTGATGAAACAATAAGATACTTTAGTAACATTGTTTCAAAATATACAAAATACGTGAAAAAAGCATTGGATAAGCTTTTACCTCTAGAAATTAAAGTTATAGCTCCCGCACATGGGTTGATATGGAAGAAAGACATCAAGCATATTGTTTCTCTCTATCAACGATTAGCTAATTTAGAGGGAGAAAAAAATATTCTCATTCTATGGGGTTCTATGTATGGAAACACAAAGATGGTGGTCGATTCCGTAGTAGAAGGAATAGAAGAAGAAGGACTAAAGGCTATAATTCTAGATGTAGCAAGAGACCATTTATCCTATCAGATAAAGGAAACAGCAAAAAACCAAGGTATAATTTTAGGTTTTCCAACATATGATAGCGAAGAATTTCCACCTATTTCATTTTATCTAGATATGATGAGAAGAAAGAATATCCGTAATAGGGTGGTAGGCTTCTTCGGTTCATCACTGTGGTCAGGAAGAGCTCTAAAAAGAGCAGCAGACAAATTGAAAGTTTTAGATTGGCAGATAATAGAACCTTTGTTAGAATTTAGAGGAAAACCCACAGAAGAATTATTAACTCAAGCTAAAGAATTAGGAAAGCAAGTAGCTCAAAAAGTAAAAGAGTTGTGAGTTTTCTTTTTTAATTAATTTGTTTTCTCAATCTTTTTTCTTTTTTATTCTTGAAGTTCTTCAAGGAATGAACCATAGGTTGCAGCGACATTGCACGTACCTTCATGACTAACCATACACGCACCAACAGGATGATCTGGTCTACAAGCTTTCATGAATAAAGGACATTCTTGGGGTTTAGTCTTTCCAATTAGTACCTCATCACAACGACATTTACTATGTAAATCTTTACCTTCAAGTTTGGGAATAGAAAAACGCTTTTTTGCGTCAATATGAGCATAATCATCACTAATTTCAGAACCAGATAGTGGCCATGTACCTAAACCTCTCCAACGAACTTCACTAACAACAAATGCTTCTTCCATGGCCTTAATTGCAGCGACATTACCTTCGGGCTTGACATAGCGTTTGTAATCATTAGAAACAATAGGAGAGTCAGTACGAATCTGTTTTAATAGAGAATAAATAGATAACAGAATATCAACTGGTTCGAAACCTCCAACTGAAACAGGAAAATGAAACTCACGAGGAATAAACTCATAGGGATTACTTCCAATAATCGTAGAAACATGTCCTGGAGCAATAAAACCATGGAACTCAATATCATCACGCTGGAGAAGAAGTTTCATGGCTGGAGGAACAAGTTTGTGGGACGAATAAATGCTGAAATTAGGTAAATCTACACGAAGAACCTCTGCTGCGGTAATACAACTAGTAGTTTCGAAACCAACACTAAAAAACAAAACGTCAAGTTCAGGGTGGGTACGAGCAAGATTGACAGCATCAGAAATACTATAAACAACACGGACATCCAGACCACGAGCTTGAGCTTGATATAAGGACTCATTAGAAGAAGGAACGCGCATCATGTCTCCAAAAGTGGTAATAGTGAGGTTGTGATGGTCAGCAAGCCATAAAACCTCATCAATGTCCAAAGCAGATACACAACATGTTGGGCACCCAGGACCAGCTATTAATTCAACATTTTTTGGTAATAGCGCTCTTATTCCTGCTTTTACTATATCATGCTCATGTGTACCACAAACATGCATAATAGTTACATTTCTGTCTATTTTTTTTGCTTCATCTCTTATCTTTTCTGTTAACCTTTTTACTGCTTCTTTATTTCTGTATTTAGGCGTTATATCTTTCACTTTCTTCCCTTCTTGTTTTCCTTTTCTCTTCTTTTCATAAATCTTATTGTTTTTCCCTATTTCTAATTTTGCATAAATTACTCTTCCTTTTTCTCCCCTAAACTTTCTTTTACTTCTATTTCTTTTCCCTTTTTTGATATAACTTCTTTTCTTTAAGCTGCTCTCTTTTAAAAAGATATTTCTTTTTTTAATCAAAATAGACTTTTCCTTTTAGGAATTCTCTTATAAAGCCTGTTGATTTCGGGTAAATCTTTGAGAATGTTATTTCCATTTTATTTTTACCAATTTTTTTCTTTTTTTCTTCTCTTATAATAACATGTTTTCTCATTCTTCTTTTTAGTAATTTCCACCCTTCTTCAGATATTTTTATTGTGAACTGTTCTGTTGCTTCTCCTTTTTCTATTGCCTCTGTTAATCTTTCAAGTATCATTTCTCCAAATAAATTATAGGCTTGTTCTTTTTTTATCCCTCCTATTTTTTCTAAGTATGCTCCGGCTAGGTAAAATCTCTCCTTTGTTCCTGGAGCAGATTGTTCAAAACCTTTTGCTATATGGTCTGCAATTGCTATTACGCACGCATTAAAAGTTATATATTTCAATCTAGGTTCCATCCCTGATACAGATTTCAATACTATTCCCTCTCTCCCTTTATCTTCAAGATTCTGCAGTTTTTCTTCGATTTCCTTGTAGTCATTTATATCCATTACACCAAAAATTGGAACTGAATCAATCTCATATCTTTCTAGTAGCTCTTTTCTTTGTAGAGGAAGGAGCAGATCAAGTTGATAGTCTTTTCTAACTTTAAATATATCAAAAACTAGTATTTTTGGTTCTAAACCATAAATGGTCGATACATGATTGTAAGGATTATTGCCTATTAACTCTCCAAAAACACATAAATGTGGGAAATCTTGTAATAGCTCCATTATATTCTTGTTCTCTTGTAATATCTCTGTGCTATAGGGACAAACATATCCTCCTCTAGTAAAAGCTAAGAGAGTGTTAGAATTTGCATGATAAAAAACTCTGATATTTGTTCCGTCTATTTTTTCTTCAACAATAAACTTGTTATTGCCGAACTGTTTTCTTATTGCTTCCTTTAAAAAAAAGGCTCTGGGGATTTTAGGATAAGATGGAATTATCTTGTTTTCGATATTTACTGTCCCTCGTATGTGCTCTCCAAAATCTCTAACATCTCTACTATAAACAACATCCTTATAGTATAATCGTTCAACAATTTTATCGATTTTTATCACAGTACAACTTAGTTTTTTGAAATAATAATTTTTTGTACATATTTGATTTTCCACTTTGTAATGCTTAATCTAGTTGCTCTTCTAAGAAATGTGTATAATCCTCTGAGAAAAAAGCTTGTTTATTTGATACATATATTAAAAATTCATGAAATCTTTCTGCTTTAAAGAATGACAGACCTAACCATTCTGCCATTTTCATCAGTCCATAGTCTGCAGTAACAATTATTCCTCCTACTTCTTTAGCTAACATAACAACATCGAAATCCTCTTTACTATCAATAACACCATCCCTCAAAGCTCTCCTATACTTTTCTCGTAAATCATGGATTCTCTGATCAATTTCTTCTGGCTTATAGCTTCTAAGCATTTTTTCGCTAAGTCTTAAACCCTTATCTATCCTATTTCTTATTTCATCTATGAACTTATATACAACTGCTGCAGGTACACTCAGTTCATATAGTGAGGGGCTTTTAACGATTAACACACTTTCAAGAAAAGGTACATCTTCCCCTAAAAAAGTAGTTAACTCTTTTTTAATAGATAAAGGCATATAAAAGTGAATAAAAGGTGTTTCTGCAGCAAATTTAAGAAAATTTTTTACTGCTTCTACTGTTGTTTTACCAAAACTTTTCCTTGAATTGGGATTAGTAAAAACACTTGTGTCAATAACAAATTTACGTTCTTTATCAGTTTTTTTGCTCATTCCAAAGAAAACATATCAGTAATGAATAAAAAATCTATCTCTCAGACTTCTTCATATGAATAAAGTTTACTCCTTTTAAAACTTTGAAATCGAAACATCTTTAAGATGAATAAATTCCTTTTTTTCGGTCGCTATGGTTGATAAGGCGCAAGACAAGTTAGGATTAGACGCATATGTAGTCGAGCTTGGGAGCATAGAGGATAGAATAAAAAAATTACGCGAAAAACGTAACTATGCTAATAGAAAAATGAAAGAATCAATACAATTAAGGAATGAACATAATCTACAAGTTGCTAAATACCTTAATGCAGCTAAAGAATATGAGGAAAAAAGGAATAAACTAAATGAAGAAGTAAAATCACTAAAAATAAAGAGAAAAGAACTTCAAAAAATCCTTTTAGAAAAGAAAAAAGAACTTTATCAATTAATGGATGAAGACACTTCTGCAAATAGGTATCAACTTCATAAACTGAAAAAGAAAATCGAAGATATTAACAAGAAAATTCAGAAGATAGAGTGGGATATACAAACAAAAAGCAATTTAGACGCAGAAGAAGAAAAGATGCTGATTCAGCGAGCAGAAAAATTATCAGGTCAGTTAAACAAATTAATGGTTTCAATTCAACTATCAAAAAAACAATCAGAGTTATGGAAAGAAATTTCTAAGGTGCAGAAAGAAGTTAACCAAATTCATAATGCTATTGTTGAGATGGCTAAAGAGAGTCAAGTATTTCATAAACTCATGAATCAAAATTATGCAAAAGTTAATGAGTCTAGAAAGTTAGCGAATAAATATCACAAGTCATTTTTATCCTATAAGAAAGAAGGAGATGAAATCCACAAGGAACTTTTATCCATTTATTCTGATAGGAATAAGATTAAAGAGAAACTCAGTAAACTCAAAAAGAGCTTTAGAGAAAGGCATAAACAAGCACTAAGACAAAATCTGGAAAAAAATGTTCAAGAAGCTTTTGCCAAGTATGAAAAAGGAAGTAATTTAACTTTAGATGAATTTCGCTTGTTAGTAGATCGAGGGTTAATATAATTTACCTCTACTAAACTATTTTAATTATTTTTTTCAAAAAGGGGTGATTCTAGGGATATTCCTTTTTTACAAATGTGTAGGAATTACCTGATAGGGCTGGGACTTCTTGTAAATAGTATCCTCTCATTTGTAAGATAAGCAAATTTGCAAACACCCAATGTACAAGCGTTTCGTTTTTTAATCGTAGCATTCCTCCATCTTCAGTTTCCTCCCATGTTGCATCAGGTTCTTCCTCTTTCATTTTTATCCATTCATTAATAGAAAGAAAGCGACCTAAATAGCTAACCCCTTTCACCCTTTCTATAAAATCAGGAACTGTACGTATTAATGTTCGAAGAATGTAATCATCATCCTTGTCAAGTGAGTCTAGTAATGTTAAGAGTACCGACGACTTAATCTTATCATTTCTGCTTAACTTTGGTTTTATTGGTGTGAGTTTTTCAAAAATAGGTGTCCTTGCTGTGTCATCACATAAATAAACGCTATTTCTGTCCTCTCTTAATGAATATCCTCTTCCTACTAATATAATTAAATAAGCAATATCTAGGTTGTTAATCACTTTTTTACTTATAATTGTCTCAATTCCTTTCTTGATATTAATGATAGCTCCCAATTCCGCTTTGCAACTTTGTTCATCAAAAATCTCTGATAGAACACGAGATAAACTACTTACTAGTGCAAAATTATCCTGCAAAGAGTTATCAATAATGATTCTAAGAATATTTGCATTTTTATCAATATTATCAAACATCATCAAAGTAAATTATAGTTTTATCACTTTTAACTTATTCGGAATCAATATCATATATTTGTGTTGGAATACTTGTTGTAGATACAACTGTACAACCCTTGGTTGACTATAAATAAACTACATCTTTATTTGTAAAAAGGTAAGATTATTATATAAAAAAAACTATTTTTTCTTACCGAAATTCCTCAAAGAGGAGATTAATATGGCAGTAAAAATAAATGAAATTTATAAATGTGAAATTTGTGGTAACATTGTTGCTGCTGTTCACGGAGGACAAGGTTCTCTTGTATGCTGTGGTCAAAATATGGTTCTTTTAGAAGAAAAGACTGCAGAAATGGCAACAGAAAAACATGTTCCTGTTGTTGAAATTAATGGAAATAAAGTTAAAGTTACAGTTGGTAGCACTATTCATCCAATGCTTGAAAAACATTATATTGAATGGATTGAGATCTTAACAGAAGATGGAAGATCATATAGAAAGTTTCTTGAGCCAGAGCAGGAACCAGTAGCAGAATTTGTTGTCGAGTCTAAAGTCGTTAAAGCCCGTGAACATTGTAACTTACATGGACTTTGGATCAACACTGTATAAACCTATTTTCTTTTTTTGTACATGTTTTTATTGTTAATTTTTTTTGTTTGCCAAAAAGAAAAGTTAAATAATGGCTTTTAATGCATTGTTTAACAGTTGGTAACTATGTGTTTGGCTATACCTGCTAGAGTTTGTGAAGTGTTAGGAAATAATATGGTGAAAGTTGAAATTACTGGAGTAGTAAGAGAAGCAGATACTTCCTTGCTCTCAGAAGAAGTTAAAGAAGGAGACTACGTATTAGTTCATACTGGTTTTTGTATATCAAAGCTGGATGAAGAGCAAGCAAAAGAAGACTTGAAATTATGGGATGAACTCCTTTTAGAATAAATAAGATTTGCTGTCTTATTAACAAGATTTTTTATTTTTGTCTGGTTTATTGGAAATGTTTGTGGGTAAAAGGTTAAATGCTTTTTGTGTGATTATATATTATGCAAAATTGGATTGCTTCTTTTGACGAGATCACTGAAGGAAAAACAACAGATGTTTATTTCTTAAACGCAAAAAAATGTTTACAAGCAGACAACTTGGATAAAACAGAAGTTTATGCAGAAGTTACAACTGACAAATTACCAAAAAACTGGAGCCATTTTCTGTTTTTAGGCTTAGCAGAAGTTATTGCCATGTTTCAAGAAGCGAAATTGAATGTAAATGTATATTCGGTGGATGAAGGTAGAATTCTACCGCCAAGAGATGTGAATGGTATAAGAATCCCTGTTCTATCAATAGAAGGTCCTTATGGAGACTTTGCAGTTTATGAAACTCCAATGTTAGGATACTTGTGCTTCCAGACTGGTGTTGGAACATCTGCTCTTCATGTCAGGTTGGCAGCGAAAGAGAAGATAATTTTATCCTTTGGTATAAGAAGAATGCACCCTGCTTTAGCTCCTGTAATTGATAGAGCTTGTTATATTGCTGGCTTTGATGGTGTGTCATGCGTCCTCAGCGCTGAAAAACTAGGTATTAAACCAACAGGAACGATACCTCATGCTTTTATCATCATTGAACGAGGAATAGAGAATGCTATGCGAAGTTTTGATAAGAACATTGAACCTGAAGTTAAACGAATAGCTCTATCAGACACTTTCAGTGATGAGAGATTTGAGGTAATGAAAGCTCTTGACGCTATTGGAGAAAATCTGTATGGAGTGAGATTAGATACTCCAAGTTCACGACGTGGGAATTTAAGAGAAATAATAAAAGAAATCAAATGGGAACTAAAACAGCGTGGGCGAGAGGACATCAAGATATTCCTTTCTGGAGGATTTGATGAAAAAATGGTCGAAGAATATTGCGATATCGCTGATGGATTTGGAGTCGGAACTTCCGTCGCAAATAGTCCCACAGTTAACTTTGCTCTTGATATTGTAGAAATGAATGGACAATCAATTTCCAAAAGAGGAAAATATTCTGGAAGAAAACAAGTTGGTTATTGTCAAACTTGTGACATCTATTTATGCTCATTAGAAGATCAAAAAAGAGCTATTATCTGTCCGAAATGTGGTTCTGAGATGGAAAAAGTGGTTAAACAATATATGAAAGATGGCAAACTTATCCGCGATTTAGGAGACGTGGGGTCTATCCGTAAATATGTTCGAGAACAGATGGAGAAATTAGAACTTCCAAAAAAATAAAAATGTCGATAGTCAATGTATGTAGAGGTAAAATTGCAATGAATAGAAATTTCCTCAATTTTATTGATAGGATAAAAAAACAACGTGTTGTAGATTATCAGAAAATAAAAAACACTATCGATGGTATTTTTAATCTAATAAAATTTGAAATTAAACCATCTATAACTCTTATTTCCTTTATTACTTCTGAAGATAATCAACACATTGATGCTTTTTTTTGTAGTGAGGGAGAAGACAAAATTCATGATTATGATGTTTATCTTAGTGAAGAGCTTTTCTCAACAAGCATGTATAAAGAACTTATGTTTACTGGAAGCATAAAATATGGAAAAGTTTTCAATTTACCTTTCGCTGAAAAAACAAAGGATGAACTCATCGCAAATGATTATACTGATGTAATTATAGTTGCAATTAAATTTGAGGAAGAAATTGTGGGTTTTGTATCTGTTTTGTTTTCTACTATTGAAAATGAAAACAAATTAGAATTCTTTTTTTCATATATCGAATATGTTTCAAGATTAATGTCTTCAATAGTTTCTTCATGGTATAAGCTTTATCTAATGGAAAAAGAGAAAAATAAGAGCAATATAATCATTGAACTATCAGAATTAGCATTAGAAACAACAAATATTCCTGTTATCCTAAAGTCATTATTTAAAAGAATTTTTGAATTAGATAATTTTTGTTCCCTTGGACTGTTTAGAATAAAAAAGAACAAATTTGAATTGTATCAAGGAATAAACATAAGTGAGCAGCTAGCAAACTATTTTTCAGAAGAAGATCTCAAAATAGAAAAACTGCCATATTATAATCATCAAAATCTTCTCGATGAATCACTAGCTAAATTTCAGAATCAATATTGTTTAATTATCCCTGTAAAAAGTGCTAACATCTTTTTAGGTTTCCTTCTTATTGTTACTCAACCTGGAACAAAGCTATCTCCAGATGTAGAAAATTTTCTAAGAATCATTACAAATCAACTGTTCCTCATATTACAACGGAGGTTACTTCTCGATGACATTCAAGCTGTAACTCAAATGTCAGAATTATCGTTCTTCCCAGTTTTCATCTTAGATAAAAATGTGCGTATCATATATGTCAATTATCAATTTGAAAAAATATTTAGGTTAAAACATACTCATATTATAGGAAACAAGATAGATAATGTTCTATTGTTTAATGCAGATGAAGTTAAAAAGATTGAGAATGCAATAAATAATGTGTTAAAGACTCTAAAAAAAGAATCTATTAAATTAAGTATTAAAGTGGACGATTCTGGTCAGATGAGAGATTACACCTATTTTGCTAATCTCTCTCCAACTATTAATAACTTGACTGGTGAGTACTGCGTTGTTTTTTCACTTCTAGATGTAACAGATGCAGAAAAACTTCGTGCTCTTGCAGATGAATATAACGTTAGATCTCAAATGTACTTAAATGTGCTAACTCATGATATTTTCAACATCTTTTTTGCAATTGAGGGTTATTATGAGATTGTAAGAAGTGAAATACCTCAAGAGCAGCAACAAGTATTAAACAAAGTTTCAGAATTAGTAGAAAGAGGAACAGAAACAGTTCAACACATTCGTCTTTTGAGTAAAGTATTAAACACATCAGTAATCGAAAAGAAAAATATCTTACCATTAAGGACAATCTTAGAAACAATTGAAGAAAAGGTAAGAAGAGTCTGTAGAACTAAAGATATTACAATCGATAACGCTATTCCTACATCAGTTAAGATACGTGGGACATACTTTGTTATAGAATTTTTTGAATATATAGTCATAAATCTTATAAAAAGTACGACATCAAAACAGGTTTTTGTATCCTATTCCCATTCATATGATGAAAAAATAAACAAAACAGTGCTTGTTATTACTGTTAAAGGAGAAATCGATCAAAAAATAATTGATTCGATGAAAGATGTAATTATTTCTTCTGATCTAGAGTATGGAGTTCGTAAACAATTGTGGTTACAAGTTGTGAAAGAAATCGCAAAAAGAAATGAATTTAAAATGTCTATTGCGTCTCTAAATAATAACAATAATACTCATCTCGGAGTATCCTTTAAAGTTCTTTTTGAAGGAGAAAATGAATAAATACTAAATTAATAATTAAATTAATTTCAAAAAAATCTGAATAATAACATAAGAAAAAATAAAATTAAAGCCTGGTAACAAAGTCTAAGTTGACTGATTGCACACCTTCAATTGCAGAGAGGTATTCTTCCAAACTGTCTTGCATTCCGTCTTCTTCTGGAATGATAAATTGAGCAACCATTGAAACTAAACCAAAAGCAAGAGGTCTTTTTTCTATAGTATTTTGCATTTTTATTCTTTCTGGAAGATTAGCTCGTACTCTCTCTTCTAGAATCTCAGGTTTTATTTCAGGACTTTCTGGTCTTAATTCATATACTAATAATACTTCACCCATATTTTTCACCTTTAAGGACCTGTGAATCCGCATTTAGGACATTCATATTCGTTTCCAAAGTAACGACATTTAGCACATCGAATGATCAATACTTCTCCACAATTTGGACAAGAGAACTTGGTGACACCTTCCTCAGAAGGACTTATTATTCTATTGCAACTAGAACAACTTGGCATTGTAATTTCGCCGCTCATTTTTCCACCTTTAATACGACTATATCTTAACGGAATGAGATATTTATTAAGTATTTTGACTCTGTTGTTTTTCTTTCTCTCTAAACATTTTAACCTTCAAGTATTTTCATAAAAAATTGTTGGTGTTCATTCGTCGCTTAAAGAATTAGAAAGTTCTTCGAATGCTTTGTCGAAACTTTTGATTAGTTCTTCAAAGGTGACTCTTATACTATCACTAAAAATCATTAGTAAATCATTTGCTTCTTTGTTTTTTTCTTCTATATTTTTTTCAATCTCAGAGTAGGTGGTTCTTACTATGTACTTCATTTTTTTCTCTAATGATGAAGAACTAGTGTGTTCCTGAAGAGAATTAAACTGTTTTAAGACAGATGTCCAAATCACATCAACACTCTTCTTTAGGTATTCCGAAAGGTCATCAAGTAAAGTTTTTGCTGTTCCAAGAGTGGTTTCTTTTGCTTTTTCAAAATAATCAATGATGGCTTCGTATTCATCGCCTAATTTATTCTCAAAATCATTAAGTCTATTGATTACAGAAAGAGAAAGTTCGCTAAATATGTTCTTTAAACTCTCAAACAGTTGTGCTAAGTTAACCTCTTGCGTATTTACTATCTTAGTTAAACTATGTTCAATTTCTTCTTTTATTTGTAAAAATAGTTCAGAGTTATTTTTGAGTATAGAAGAAAAAACTTGTTCAATATTTGAAGAAAAATCAAGTAAATTGTTTGATATAAGCTTGTGATGACTAGACCAACTATCTGTTTGGTTAGCGAAAAGATGTTTAATATTTTCTTCTATTGAAGAGTAATTGCGCTGAATATCTGTTTTAGTGTCTTCAACTAAAGATGTTATTTGATTCTCAATATCTAAATTAAGTTCTGATATCTCTAAACCTATTTTTTGAATTATTTGCTTAAATGATGAAGTTACTTTCTGAAAGAGACTTTCAGCCTGACTTGAGAATAATTGCCACAGAATCTCATCTAGTTCCTCTTCTCTTTTTTCAATTCGTTTTAATTGTTTTTCATGTTTATTGAGAATACTTTCTGACAATTGAGAAATATCATTAAATTGAGTTGAACTTTGATCTATTTCTTCTTTTATGGAATCTATCTTAATATCTAATAAATGTGTGATTTCAGTGATTTTTCTCAGATTCTCAGTAAATCTATTTTCTGGATCTTGTTCAACAATTTTTAACACTTTAGAAAGTTCCATCTCCAAATCTTTTTGCAATTTGGAAATATCTTCAAATTTTGTTTTGCTGTTCTTTTTTAATCTATTTACTGTTGAAGTATTAGACTTTATAACTGAATTGTATTGTTTTGATAAGTTTATTGAGTAGTTTAAGTCTGTAGAAATAAGGTTCGAGAGTTTAGTTACTCTTTCTTTTTTTGTAATAGAAAAAAATCTTTTGAAATCTTCTTCAAATTTATTAACAAAAGAGGATATTGATTTTAATGCCTGTGAGGTGATCTTGGCTCGTTTTCTAAGAAATTCATTAAGAATTAAATTAGTATTATGTAAAAGTTCTTTATGATTTTGATTTAATAAGGAGAGTACTTCCATCTCACTTTGATTTAATGCCATTAATGTATCCTGATCTGTAAGAGATAATTTTTCTTTTAATAATATCATAAGTGATTCAATATTTTTCTTTTGTTCCTTTGTTTTACTCTCAATTTCTTGTGAGAAATTGTTGAATTGCTCACAAGTTGATGTTTTTAGTTGATTTAAGTCACTAGAGTTTTTTTCTATATTTTCATCCATTATTTCTTTTGTTCTATTTGCTAAATTAGTGAATCCCCTATCGATTATCTTTCTTGTATTATTAAACATCTCTGCCATGTAAACTGCTGAAGGAAGTGTAGGGATAGGTTCTCGTTCTGAAAAAATGGGTTCTCCGATAGGTGTAAAACCAAGTTTTATTCTTAAATTTCTAATAATTTCCTCTTTCATGCTTCTCATTGTAGAATCCAAATTTATGCGAAATCTCCCAAAAGAGCGAAGTCTCTCTGTTTCATATTGATTTATTAGTGTTGAAGTTTCTTCATTGAGTTTCTTACCTAATTTGTGAGTCAGACTATATACATTGTCTAACGATTGGATGTGGTTGTTAACAGATGCATGAATGGACTCCTTTAAGCTATCTGCTGTTTCACTGATGAATTTTTTTTGTTCTTTTTTTATATTACCTAATTGTTCAGCAGTTATATTAAGTACCATATCCTCCCTTTTCTTTCTCAATTAAAAAAGTTTTATGAAAGAAAATTAAATAAAAAAACTATAAAGGAGAAAATATTTGCATTACATGCATTAAAAAAATAGTTTGCAGATTATAATCACTAAAAAAGATAAAAGACTATGTCAGCAATCTTTCAACATCACTTGCTGCTCTAGCCATATCTAAAAATACCAATCCCAATTTTGCCTCTTTTCTAGCAGAGACAGTTAATACTGCATTTGGTCCTGCTGCAATTGTGATTATATAACCATAAGCTCCTTCAATAAATATCTTTTCAAGTTCTCCTCTTTGCATTTCTTGGGCCACTCTTTCTCCTAAAGAAAGCATTGCTGCTGTCATTGCTGCTAATCTGGCTTCTTCAATTTCTTGAGGGAGAACTGATGCAATAGGTAATCCTTCAATAGATACAATTGCTGCACTTTCAATTTCAGGGACTTTTATTTTAAGATCACCTAGCGTATTTTTCAATTCTGCCGTTTTATTTTCAAATGTTACTCCAAATGCCATCTATATCCCTTTTTCTTTTATATAATGATAATTAATGCTTAATTTATAAATTAAACTATCTTACAGATATTTTCTCAATCACATTTTTAAATTTATTTGGAACGGCAAATGTGTTCTTATATTTAATTAAATTTTAGTTAGTTATTATAAGGAATGCTTATTTTGATATAACTTAGGTATACTCGAAATAAAATACAAATAACAAAAATACCAATTTTCTTAAACTATTGCCGTATTGTTTTCAATATATGAGAAAGAAATTCAAATATAAACAAGTGATAGTTGTACGCACTGATCTGAAAATGTCAAAAGGAAAGACAGCTGTGCAAGTTGCTCATGGTTCAGTTTCAGCTTATATTAAAGCAAGCAAATATTATTCTTCATGGGCTGAAAAATGGCTTAAGGAAGGACAAAAGAAAGTAACAGTAAAAATTGGAACAGAGGAAGAGCTTTTCAAACTAGCCCACTCTGCAAAAGAAAATGACTTACCCGTTGCTATAATTAATGATGCAGGATTAACAGAATTACCTCCTGGAACAACTACTGTCATTGGTATTGGTCCAGGACCAGAAGATTTGATAGATAAGATCTCTGGACATTTAAAGTTGCTATGATTAGTTTTTGTGAAAGTGATAGGTAAATGATTGAACTTGGACCTAGGATTTCTAATTTTGAACCAATTCAAGGAAAAATAAAAAAACTGCCAGAAGATTTTATTGTAAGTGAAATGATTGATGAGAAAACAGTTGTCTCTCCTTTTCAAGAAAGCTATTCACTTCCCGGAAAATCCCCAGGATTATTTTTGCACTTTGTTTTAATCAAAAAAAATCTTGATACAGAAAGAGCTTTAGACTGGATGTCCAAGCTATGGAATGTTAATAGAGATAATTTCAATATAGCTGGAACTAAAGATAAGAAAGCTATTACTGCTCAACGAGTTTCTGTTTGGGGATTAAAGAAAGCTTTTGAAAAAGGGATGATTAACGAAATAGATTACCCTACTCTAAAAGCAAAAGCATTAACTCTCAAGCTTCGAGATATTAAACTTGGTGAACTTTGGGGAAATATGTTTAATATTATCATTCGTGATATCTCTATATCAAAGAGTGAGATAAAAAAGAAAATAGAAGAGTTTTTCATCACTATGAAGAACTTTGGAGGAATAATAAATGCATTTGGTCCACAAAGATTTGGAGATATTCGACCGATAACACATCTTGTCGGTAAATTAATTATTGAAGGAAATTACAAAGAAGCAATACGTTTTTACATAGGTAAAGTTTTTCCAGATGAACCAGAAGATACAAAAAAAGCAAGAATGTTTTTTTGGGAAGGAGGAAATGCGAATGAAGCACTAAAAGTTTTCCCTTCATATTTAAACACAGAGAAAAAACTTCTTTCTTTACTAGTAAACTCTTCAAACAACTATGAGCATGTTTTCCAATCATTTTCATATCATTTGAAGAAATTATTTGTTCACGCTTATCAATCTCACCTGTTTAACAAATATCTGAAAATACGTTTCGAAAAATATAGTAAAAATTTCAGAGAACCAATCCATGGAGAAAAGATGAAAGAAGGAGATGTTTATGCTCCAATTGTAGGTGCAAAAACAGAATTGAAAGGAGAAACAAAAGACATTTATGAAAGAATATTTGAAGAAGAGGGATTAAAAGAAGATTTTTTTGCCTTGCCTGCTTTCAAAAAATTTGGTGGAAAAGGAGCTTTTAGAAAAATCCTCTTTATTCCATATGATTTTTCTTATGAGATTGGAGATGATGATATTTATAAAAATTCAACGATTAAATTGCATTTTAAATTAAAAAAAGGTTCATATGCTACGAACGTAATCCGAGAATTAATAAGTTAGTGACATTTGTATCTTTCATACTTATTTTCCGTATCTTCTATGTCTTTGTTGATAGGTACGAATCGCTCTCCAGAAATCTATTTTTCTAAATAGTGGCCAATGAACTTCTGTAAAGTAGAATTCACTATATGCTGATTGCCAAAGAAGGAAACCTGACAATCTTTCTTCTCCTGAAGTTCGTATAATTAGATCAGGATCAGGTATGTTACTCGTATAAAGGTGTTCCGCAATTAACTCTTCGTCTACGTCGTCATAGTCAATTATTCCCTCTTTTGCCTTATTTATTATTTCCTTTAATGCATCAACAATTTCAGCTCTTCCCCCATAAGCCATACAAACGTTCAAAACATATTTGTCATAATTTGCAGTTGCTTCAGTGGTTTTCTTTATTTCTTCTTGTACTTCTTTTGGAAGTAAACTAATCCTTCCTAAGATATTAACCTTTACTTCATTTTTGTGAATTCTGGGGTCTTCTCTGATTCTAATTAGTTTTTCTTTTGCTAAACGCATTATTGTATCAACTTGTTCTTTTGGTCTAGAAAAGTTTTCAGTACTAAAAACCCAAACAGTAACGATTTTTACTCCTATTTCCCAAGCCCAATCTAGTACTTCTTCTAATTTTTTTGCTCCAAGTTCATACCCATTTTCATAGGATACTCCCAAAAGTCTACTCCCTCTCCTATTTCCGTCTAAAATTATAGCAACGTGGTGTGGGACAGGTTTGTTCTTAATTTCTGAATATAGCTTCTTTTCATAGATATTATAAACTAGTTTAGGTATAAAGCGCATTCTGAACACCAATGATGCAAACGTGAGTTAAGTTGATGAAAAAAATAGATTATAAAATATTTTTTATTTTAACGTTAATTGGTATGTTTTTTGTATATTTCCTATTGGAGAACAAGTAAATAATCACTATAGTTACTAAAACTTTCAGCGACATCCTTGTTATCTGTGATGATCATTACTTCCATTTTATCTCGCGCAGCAATAACTACTGGGAGTAGTTGTGTGTCTCTTACTGCAACAACAACAATATCTTTCTCGCCAAAATGAAGTGTGTCTAAAATGTCCAATGCCATATACAGATCTACATCTGAAGGTACAATTATTGGTCTTAGACCTAAATGTATGAATTTCCTGTGTTGTTCACTTTGTAGTTTTACATCAAAGAAAATTTTTGCAGAGCGAATACTACCTATGGATTTTATCTCATCTATCATCTCTGTGATTTGTTTATTTGTCAAATTTTGGAGGATTGTTCCTTCAAAAAAACAACTAATTTTTCTTGTGTCTTTACGCAATAATGTGATTATTCGCTCTGACATAGTAATCTATTTCACTGTTTTTTTAATATTTTTATGTGTTTTGGGTTAATGGAACACAAAAACTTTTTTTTCTTAAGAATTTAGTGCCATCCATTTAAAGATTGTAAACACTTTTCAGTTAAAAGTAAAATCACTATATTTAAATTATCTAAAAAGGAAAAAAACGTGAAATTTATGAGAAAACAGTTGTCTACTCTAAGTTCAAATTTTCGTGACTACTTTTTAGATAGACGAAAACTTTCTCCTGTTTTACTTGGTGTAGTAGGTGTTTTCTCTTTATCTGTTTTTGGTAGCTATGTTGGTTTGCATTTAAAGGATATCGGAACAACCCAAATTATTATTGGTGTTATTTTAGCCATGAGGAATATCTATCAGTTATTTCTTCGTGTGCCCCTATCTGATTTTTCTCAAAAAGTGGGGAGAAAACCTTTATTATTTTCAGGATTGTTTTGCTATTCACTTGCCTTATTTACACTCTTTCTAGCTAATCATTGGATTTTAGTTTTTATTGCTACAACTTTACTTGCCTTAGGAATGAGTAGTTTCTGGCCTGCTTTGATCTCTTATATTGCTGATGTGGAAAAAGATAATGTGGGAAAATTACAAGGGAGAACTTTTCAAGGAACAGATATGGGCTCTATATTGGGTTCTCTAGTAGCATACCTTTTAATAAAATTGTTAAAATTCCCCTTACAAAATCTGTTTGGTATTACAGCTTTAGCTTCCTTTATTGCAGGGATATTACTTTTCTTTTATGTCCCTGAATCGTTAGATGTTTCTATCCGTAGTAATGCACAATCAAAAATTAGGGATTTGCTCACTTCATTCAAGTCAATGTTTTCCTCTCTAGCTATTGTGTCAAAACAAAGAAGTTTAATGATCGTTTATTTTTATCAGATTGTATTAGCGTTCTTGGAATACTTTATGACGGCGTTCTTCCCTTTTTTGATCACTACAAGTGTAGCACTAGGAGGAAAAGGAATGCCATATGAAACAGTTGCTTTAATCATGTGGATAAACTCTGGAGTGTTGATATTTTTCAAACCTTTGTTTGGCCGAATAATAGATAAATTCGGTTTCAAACTTCCAATAACAATAACTCTCTCAATTTGTGCTGTTACGATATGGTCACTAGTTGTAGTCAATTCTCTAGTTTTCATAGTGGTGATTTATCTTATTTATAGTGCTGCAACATTAACTAGCTATATAGCTACAAATTCAGAAACAACAAGAAGAGCAAAAGTCGCTCAAAGAGGTTTAGCTGTTGGAGCCCTAGGTTTTTATTTGTCAGCTGGGAGATCACTGTCTACTCTTGTATTAAGTCCAGTTTGGAGAACTTTAGGTATTGCTCTTTTATTTAAAATAGCAGCAAGTATTGTAGCAGTATTTCTTATTATTTTATCCTTCTTAACATGGATGGCAAATCCATCAAAAGAAACTGCAGAACTTAAAGAAAAAACACCTTTTGATGCCCCTTAAAATGTAGAGGACGTAATATAAATGTGCTACTATCTATTATTCTTTAGATACTAAAACAGACTAATTTCAAAAGAAAACTATTTAAATTCTGAGACCCAAGAATTTTGGTAGACCGATAATGTTAGAAAAGATACATGATCATATTATAGAAGAATTGAAAGTAAATACAACGACCGATAGAATTTTTATCTTGACAGCAATAATGTTAAATTTAATTACGCTTGGAGTGAACACAGGGTTAGCATATTCAGATTCAACAGCTGGTTACATAAGTTTCTCACTTTTTTTAATGTTGGCAGGAGTAATTAATTGGGTTGTTATTGTAGGATTAACAAAAGGGAAACAAAATAGAGAAAAATTGATACTTGGTTTAGTTAAAATGTATAAAGATCAAAACATGGACAGGTACTACGATATAAGTGTCCTAGAAACCTATAAAACCCGATATAAACTCTTTACTATAGTAGTTGTGGCAACTGGAGTTTTAGCGTTTGTAATTCCTCTGGTTATAATGCTATTCGATTAGAGTGTACAAAATTAATTTGATTTATTATTTGTTTTTACCGTAATTCCTTTATAATTCTCAATTTTGAGCCGAATCTGCAACTTTTTAAACGGCTAATTTCTCTGATTCTTTCTTCATATTTTTTCACTCTTCCAAGAAGGATGCCCAAACAAGAAGATAACCTTAACGCATCATCTTTTTCTTTTTCATAACCTATTTTCTGTTTTGTTATTTGCTTGTGAGAATAGTTTTTTATAGAATAAAAAAGAAAATAAAATAACAACACTGGATATGAATTACTTGGGTGTGTAAAATTTCGGTCAAAGATGTACAAAGTAAGGTTAATACTCACAAGGATAAAATATATGGTTTCTTCCTTGGAAATGAGGACGGTATTATCTTTAAGCATAGAATTTTCAACAAGGAACTCTGTCCTGAATCAGTGTTGGAAAATGTTGTAAGTTCTGTTTGTTCTTTTTTAAGAGAAACAGATCTCTCTGACCGGGGATCAATTACCTTGTCAAATTCTCTTATTTCATTTATTAGAATTAAAGATGTTACTTATGTAATAAGTCATGGGATAGCAGAAATAAAAGAAGTCTATGAGATTCTGAATGAAATTGCAGACATATTTGAAGATCGGTCTAAACGCCGTTTTCATAGTGGCAGTGAGAATCAGTTATTTTCTGGAGCTTCAGCTTCTTTTTCAGAAGTAGTGGAGGAAGTATTTAGAGAGATAATAATAGCTCAACAGAGGAAAGTTATGTACGAAGAAACAGTAGAAACAGATGCTGAAGAAATAATTCTTTCTGATCTAGAAATTGTTGACTTTCCTGTTTCTGTTTCAGGAGAATCAAAAACTGAGCAAATTTCAAAAGAAAAAGAAGAAAAAGCAGCTACTGAAGGAAAAGAAGAAAAAGTAAAACCTGTTAGTAAGGAAGATCACTTGAGATCTATTTCATATAATATATTAAATTCTCTATCTGGAATCAAGCATCTAGTTTTTATCGAACATGCTGATAACAAAGCTAAAATGTTTTTTGAATATGGTGAGATTGAAGAAAAAATAGTTCAGCAAACGGTATCTATATGTGAAAAATTCCTAAAAGAAATTATAGAACTTATGGCTGATAAAGAAGAAAAAAGTGCGATAGAAGTAAGTAAGAACTATCAGATTATCTTTGTTCCATTAAATGAAACTAATTTTATGTATGCTATCGCCACAAAAAGTATTGACCCTGTAATTATGGAACCTGTTTTTGAAAGAATTGCAAGACGGATAGTCCAGCTTGTTCTTGACTATAAAAAAGAAAAAAATGAAAGTTAATTTATGTGTTGAAAGCTCTATCTCCTGCATCTCCTAATCCTGGAACAATGTAACCTTTTTCATTCAGTTCCTTGTCTATGTCTCCCGTGAGAATAATGGTTTCTGGATATTTATCCAATATCCTATTGATGCCATATTCAGAAGCTATAGCACTTAATACAACAATCCTTTTCGGTTTTTGCTGGTAAAGATGATCTAGAATGAACAACATCGTTGATCCACTAGCTAACATGGGGTCTACAATAATAGCTACATTTGATTCATCTAAATAAGGTATGTTTATGTAAGGGACATCAATTCTGAACTCTTTTCCTCCCTCCCGAAGCATTTTTCCTCTAGATGCAGAAACAACGCCCATTGAAGCTCTAGAAAACTGATTAATTACGCCCTCTGCCATTGGTAGCGCAGCTCTAAGTATAGCAACCACTACAATATTGTCTCTAATCTTTCTTACTTCTGCAATACCTAATGGCGTTTCTACTTTTTCTCCTACATTATCAAAATATCTAGCTGCTTCATAAGCTAGGTAAGTACCCAACTTTTGAAGATTAAATCTGAATTCTGCAGGTTCTGTTTCTTTATTACGTAAAGTTCCAACAACTTGAGAAACAAGTAAGTTTTCGTTACTTATATTTTTATACATCTCAAGAGGACTATAAATTTGAAAGAAGAAAAACATTTCTGAAGATGTAAACTTCATGTCAAGTAAAGTTATCCTATAAGAAAGAATTATCTTTATTCAAAAAGTAAATTAAGAATAGTGAATATAGTTAATCATTAGATTTACAAGTTGTTCAGCATGTATTCGGAGCTAGATAAAAAAAATAAAAGAAACTTAATTAAAAGAATAGGGGTTATGCATGGAATAGAGATTACAGATAGAATGATTCAAGCTTTTATTAATGTTCCACGTGAGGAGTTTGTTCTCGAAAGAGATAAAAATTCAGCTTATGTAGATTCTCCAAGACCAATTCTCGCTGGACAAACAATTTCAGCTATACACATGGTAATTATGTATATTTCTCCCTCCCTCTCTGATCCAAAGGAAGGAGATATCGTTCTTGAAGTTGGAGCAGGAAGTGGGTACAATGCAGCACTTTTTGCAGAAATGGTGGCTCCAAAAGGGTCATCTAACCCTGGGCATGTGTATGCGTTAGAAATTATCCCCGAGCTGGTAGAGTTTGCAAGAGAAAACATCGAAAGAACAGGTTATTCTGACAGAGTTACAATAATTCATGCAGATGGAGGTATAGGATATCCCGAAAAAGCTCCTTTTGATATAATCTCTGTTGCTGCTGCATCTAAAGGGATTCCAGAGCCGTTAAAGGAACAACTTAAGGTAGGAGGAAGAATGATTATTCCTGTTGGGACAACATTTTTTCAAGAACTGATATTAATAAGAAAGGAATCAAGTGGAAATTTTTCACAAAAAAATATTTGTGGAGTTAGATTCGTTCCTTTGACGGGAAAATACGGGTAAAAAGAGAATACAAAGACAGCCAATTTCTCTATTCAACTAAAAAAGGAGTCTAATCTTTTTTGTTGGAGAATGGATTTTTGTTCTTCTTTTGTTTTTGACAAAACATTTCTTACTCTAGCTTCATCAAAGCCTCTTTGTTCACACAAGAATTCAACTATTCCTTCAATATCTATCTCTCCAAAACTAAGGTCATAGTCTTCAGTAATTACAGGATTTCTAAAAACTTCGCGTATCTCTTCATAATCTGCATTTAACTCAATGTTAACATTTTCTAGAACTTTCTCTATAGTACCATACTGCTGAATATATTTGTAAGCTGTTTTTGGTCCCACTCCTTTTACTCCATCAGGATTGAAATCAGTTCCAATTAGAATGGCCATATCGATAAGTTGATCCGGAGTTAAGTTCAATTCCTTTAACAGATTTTCTCTGCGATATATCTCAACATTTACAGTAATATATCGATTACTTCTGGGGAGTTTTCTTCTACCTGAGAGAGTTAAATTTCTAATCAATATTGGAGCTCCAAATAACAAACTATCAAAATCTTGTGAAGCTACACCCCATACTTTCCTATGTTGAGCTAGATAAGCAGCCTGAGCTTCTCCTTCTTGTGGAGCTTCAATATAAGGGATTCCCATTAATCTGAGCAAGTGTTTAGCATCTTTTAACATATCTTCAGTCAATGAAACAGTTCTTTGTGCAACAGTGCGAACACGTTCCATGTCTCCTCTTTCTCTCGCTTCTTCTAGTTCTTCTCTTGCTTTTTCTTTTAATTTTACTCTTCTTCTTATTTCTTCCTTTTTAAGTTCTGATGGTTTTCCATCAAAAACATAAACCAATTTTATTCCATGTTGTAATAGTCTAGCATTGCGGTATAAAAGACCAGATAAATGACTAGTAACCATTCCGTCTATATTTTTTAAAAGAGAACCATCCATTCCTCTGATGGAAGCTAAAAATTGGTAGAGAATATTATATGCGTCTACAGCTAAACGCTTTCGACTTAAATCAGAAAGTTCTATAGGTTCTCCTTTAATGAGGTCTGAAATTTTCTTTACTCCCATTTAAAACACCATTACTTGTATAACCTATATATTTTATTATTTAAAGTTAATTTCAAATAAAGATCTGAGAATAAATGGTCTGAACAGACAAGAATTAAATAAGGAAAGAAAAAAGTTAAACCGCCAATGACTAAAAGTAATGAATATGTATTTTTTAAACTTGGACGGAATAAGGAGTTGGCGGAAGTTGAAATTTCCACAATTCTTGAGAAAGTGGGAATAAATAGAAAAATTAGTTATTTTCAGTGGAAAGAATTTCTCTTTGTTAAAATAGAAAAAAAAGAAGAACAGAAGGTTCTTCAAAAAATTAGAGAAACTGGAAGTATAGTAAAAGTTGGTAGTTGTTTTGCAAAATGTAATTCTGAGATTGAAGTTAAAAAAGTGATACCAGACAAAATTAATCAGATAATAGAAAAATTCTCAGGAAAAAAAGAAAAAATAAAATTTTCAATTAACCTTCAAATAGAGAAAGAAAAACAAAAATCTTTTTCTGAAATAGTGAAGAATGAGATACTAAAAATTGCAAAAGATAAAAGGGTAGAAGTGAAGATAATTCCAAAAAAAGGATATTCACTAGAACTTAGCCCTTACCAGTATCACAAAGAAAATATGCCAAAAAGAGGTGTAGAATTAATTATTTTTGGTATAAAGTCAAAGTTGTATCTTGGAGAAACAAAATGGGTAACAAATCCATTCTTTGACATAAAACTTGATGAAGGACGGCCAGAACGATTATTTACACATGGGACATCAATAAAAATGGCTCGTTCATTAATTAATCTCACAAATATCAAGAAAGGTTGTAAAATAGTAGATCCTTTTTCAGGAACAGGAACTCTATTGATTGTAGGATTGTTACAAGGTTATGATGTTTTGGGTTTTGAAAAAGATCCGAGATGTGTTAGAGTTGCTAAAACAAATATACGTTGGGCAGTTGATAAATACAAACTTGAGCGAAGTTGGAAAATATACAAGAATGATGCCAGGGATATGCATAAAATAATTAGTGAAAAAGTTGATGCAGTTGTAACAGAACCATATTTAGGGCCATTTCTAAAAACTCTTCCTGATTTAGAAGAAGGAAAAAAAATAATCCATGAACTTGAAAAGTTATATGCTAAAGTTTTATATTCGTGTAGTCAAATCTTGAAAGATGATTCTAGAGTAGTCATAATCTTTCCTTTTTATGAATATCCAGACAAAACTAAACTTTCAATTAATTTAGAACGTGTAATAAATGGTTTATCGTTAGAACTAGTAGAAAAGACTCTTCACTTTAATGTTAGTTTTCCTATCAGCATCGGAAGAGAACATAATATTATCTCAAGACAAATTGTTATACTAAAGAAAAATAGTATGAAACAATAATCTTTCAATCTTTGTTTAATTTACTAATCTTATTTAATCTTCGCCAACCGCAAGAAAACTCATATCTTTTGTTAGTTTTTGGATACGTCTTTTAGTTTTAGAAATCCATGAGACATGAATTAATCCATTAGTTTCCAAAGAGAGTAGAGCTTTGTTTAATTCAGTTTCGGAATAATCGCCATAAAGTTCTCTAAGTGGATTTTCTAGCTCATTCTCAATAATTACTCCGCCCCGTTTTTCTAAAATTGCGAGAATACAAGATTTTAATGGCGTAACTCTCCATGCTGCAGAGGTCATCGTAGAATCACCTAAAATAAAGATGTAGTAAGCTTTTTAGAATGTTTTGTTCCACAAGAAAAAGAGTCGAACTTTTAAATCTAAGAGACAAAATAAATTAGAAAGACAAAATTTTTAATATATACTTTTTTTCAAGTTTTTAGTTATTATGAACACACGAAATCGTATATATGTGATTATTACTTTATCGATAGCAATATTATTCTTAATCATTGCAATTGTTCAATCACAAATTGACAGTTTTAGCGCAATAACGAAGATGACTGAAGAAGAAGTGAAAAATTTCTTGTCGGGATACTTAGCAGGTTTCCCAAAACCATGGGAATAAAGTGAGAGGATTGAAATGACAAAGAACAAAGAAAAAAACATAACATTATCTTTACGTCCGATAACTAATCATAAAATTAGAATAGTTAGAATCATTACACAATTAGTAATATTTAGCTTATTAAACGGGTTAATATTTGGGCTAGCTAGAGTAAGTTTAATTTTACCTATTGAATACCCTACAGGAGGACCATTTTCTACGGTATGGAGTGGTTTTGAAGCGTTACAGTATGGGCTAACAATCTTTACCTTCCCCTATCTTGTAATAGCTATCTTTGGATTATTTGGAGCTGTGGCTGGAAAAACAACTTGTGGATGGGCTTGCCCAATGGGATTATTCCAAGATTTATTTAGTTACATCCCAATAAAAAAGAAAAAAGTTTCTAAACCAACAGAAAAGTCACTAAGAAGTTTCGCCGTGTTCATTATTATATTCGCTTTAGTATTCTCTTTAGTCATAGGAATATCTTATAATAAAAACGGTTCTGCAGCAAAAGACGCTTATGGAATATGGGGAAATATTCCTTATAGTGTGTTAGATCCCGTAGCAACAATTTTTGCAACTCTGTTTTATTATCTAAAATGGGGAATCCAAGCAGAAACACTTGGAGCTGAAATGGGTGATTGGAAATTTTGGTTTATTGCAAGAATATTATTCTTAGCAATAATCTTAATCCTCATAACCTTATATCCAAGAGCTTATTGTAGATGGTTCTGCCCAACAGGATACATATTAGGCTTTTTCAATAACTTTAGTCTATTTGGTTTAAAAATAAATAAGAATAGATGTCCAACTGGTTGTAATAAATGTGAAAAAGCTTGTCCGGTTCAAGTACCTATACTAGATTATGATAAGAACATAACACATCCCAATTGTACAAATTGTGGAGAATGTATAGATGCTTGTCCTGAAGGAGCTCTAAAAATAGGTTTCAGATTCTGATTATCCAAACTTATTTCATAGAAATTCTTTTTCTTTTCTCTTTTCTTTTTTGTATTAACTTTGAATTTGTAAAGAATGATGGTATGCTTCTTTTTCTGTTTTTTGAAGAATAGAACTGTAACCTTTTTCTAAATAATCCTGAATAATCGAAAGAACTGATTTTGATATGGGAAGTTTAACACTGTTATTAGTTTTCAGTATTTCTTCTATACTCACTTCAAGAGAGTCAAGATAAAGAGCAGCAGAATAAAGTTCCTTAATAAAGTTGTAATTCTTATGTATAATGAACCCTTTTAAATGAGACATTTTTAATAAAATCTCTGATAAAATTAAATTAACCTTATTCGCTTGCTCTGGAATATATCGAATAGGAGAATAACCAAGTTTCATTTCATAATTATATCTAAAAGCTTTAACGCGCGGAAGAACCAATCCTAATCTTTTGAATGCTTTTCTGTCGAAATCCCCATATTTATCATTGTTTCCGTAAAGCTCTAAATATTTGGCTACCAAATGAGGATAATGTTTTCTAAGGGTATCAATAAATTCATCTTTATTTCTCCCTGGCTTAAGAGTAAGTCCCCAAGTGATAACATACTCTGCATTAGCTTTTTTTGCTTTGTGAAAAATATTTTCAATGTTTTCTTTTGTATCTCCAATAAAGGGTAAACATGGATTGAAATAAACCCCAGAATGTATTCCTTCTTTACGTAATTTAGAGATAGCTCGAAAACGATCCTCTGAAGAACTAGCACGAGGTTCGAAAATCTTACGAACTGAATCATCCGCGAGAGTGATAGTGAAATTAACACTAGCATAAGTCTGTTCATTAATAGCTTTAAGCAAGTCAAGATCACGAAGAACGAGAGTGCTTTTTGTGAGAATGAAGACTGGTAATTCATAATCATGTATGACTTGAAGAAGTTTACGAGTAAGTTGAAGTTCTTTTTCTGCAGGTTGATAGACATCGCAAACTCCTCCACCTACAAAAATAACGAATTTAGAAGGAGAAGGCATCTGAATTCGCTCAACTGTAGTATCTAAATAGTTGAGTAATGAGTGGGATGAATTAGGAGAAAAAAATCCTCTTTTTTTGAGATATTTCTCCAAGAGCTCTGGAGCATTAACCTTAACTTTGATTCGATTAGCAAAATCTTCATGCATATAATAGGATTCAGCTTTACCGTCACAATATTTGCAATCGTGCCAACAACCCTGATAGGGATTAAGGTAAACTTTAGCCCAAGAGAAAAAAGAAGGTGTTACTTCTTTAATTAACGATTTAGCACGAATACGTTCAATGATCATTGTTTTCCCAATTAATCAAATAGAGTTTTTTTTATTTATAAAGATAGTTAGGTTGCTAGATTATCACCTTTAGATAAAGAAAAAAAGACATAGAATTAAAATATTAAAACGATAAGGAAAAAAAGTCATTGTTATTAAGTTTCGAATGAAACAAATAGCTTTTCCATTCAAGTTTACACGAACAAGAAGGTAAGTCCTGAAGAATATTGGGATCTTGAGAAAGAGTGAAATCTTTTAGGGCTTGAACAATTGTAGAGTCACAAGAACCACAGTTATGAGCTCCTCTCTTTTTACCTCCTGCAACAGGGTCACAAATGATTCTTAAGTTGGGATAGAGAGTAGAAAGTTCTCGGCAGATATGTACAAGTGACCATAAGTAGGGGGGACGATAAAGATTCTTATCAAAAAGTGAAGAGAGATAAGTGTCGCGTTGTATATTTATTGCATTAATTGATACGGTGTCTACCCCTAAAGAAACAACCTGTCTAACACTGTTAAAAACGTCCAACATGGAGTCAAATTCTGAAACAAAAGGTGGTTTGAAAAGAAGGTAAGCTTTAATTTTTGCCCCAAAGGAAAAAACACGTTTTGTAGCACGTTCGAAATCTTCCCAAAAGAAACCTTTGTTTATAGAATCACGAAGAATAGCATTATTCGCACTTTCTAATCCTATAGCAATCTCAACTTTAGAAATATCAAAGTGATCACGGAGAAGTGTTAGTTTTTTTTCTGTAACATATGAAGGTCGAGACTCTAGTACTAACTCTTTAATACTTGACGAATAAGGTTGAAGTTCATGAAGGATAGAAATTAGAACATGGTTTGGGACTTCGAGAGAATCAAGAATGCTACCACTAGTAAATAGTTTTATAGAATAAGAAAGGGACGGATCAATTAAAGAGGATAATTTAGAAGAAAAATCAGAGAGCATCTCTGAAAAATCTGGTTTTTGAGGGTTATCATAAAGATAACCGCAAATTGAACAACCTCCACTACGAGAAAGAGCCCAAGAACAACCTCTTGTAGGAAGAATAAAAACAATAGCTTTTGCTGGGCCAGTACGAAGACGATGATCTTCAACCCATGCAACAAGACGACGTGAAGTAGAACGCTTGGAAAGGGCTGATTGGCGGTAACTATGGATTATGGAACTAAAAGAAGGGTTTATTTTCATTTTGTTTCACCTTTTTTGAGTTTGAGTTTTTTCTTTACTATAGCTAAAGAACCAGATGACATTTTATTCATGTCAACACCAGCAATAAGTGCACGAGCAGTGGCCAAAACACAACCTGAATTAACAATAAATATTTCATCAGATGGAAGAATAAATTCAGAAGCGTGATTACAACCAGGGGCGTAGATAGAACTACCTGTGATGGTCTCTGCAGCAAAATCTAAGTTGACGAGAGAGTAATCGAGAATCTCTTGAGCTGCTGCTGGCTGGAGAGAAAGAAAACCTGTACGGGAAAGATATGTGGCTATAAGTTTTTTTTCTCTGAATATCTGGATGTCTCTAGGATATTTACCACGAGTGCGAATTGGAGAAGAAAAGAGAATATTACCTGAGCCAGGACCGTATTGGTAATCTGCCGTAGCAATGAGTTTGCGGAGAAAAGGAGATAGATTGTGAGATGAATTGGAGTCAGTAAGGTCCAAAGAAGAAAAAACTTCGCGTAGGGTTGAAGAAAGATTAGAAAGAGATGAAGAACTAGTTGGACGATCAGATATGGAAGTATGATATACAGTCAAATTCAAAGAATTAGAAACACGTTCAACTATATCAGAGTAACCTTGACCATATGTGTGATTAATAAGAATAATGTTTTCTGGAAACTTAGAAAGAACATCAATGAGAAGAGACGAAGTGACAGCTATTTCTTCTTCTGACCAGAAACCTGAAACTGGTATATCATAAAAACGAGGAGGATAAAGAGATTCGAGTTCACGAGGAACAACAGAAAGCGGAGAGGTAATTATTAACTCTGAAAGAAATGGTAAAAAGGATTTTCCTGCTTGACGGAGAGATTGAATAAAAAGTGAATGAGAGCGAGAAAGAGAATAAGGTTTTCTTGCAGAACAAGGAAAAAGAATTACAACTCGAGTTTGAGGAGATGGATTAAAGCGTTCTCGAACACGATGTCGGAAAAGTTCAACTTCAGGACGATTAAGCGATGAAGAGCTAGTACAAACTAAAGAAGTAGACTGTTGAGCTGGAAAGCGAGAAAGGAAGGTAGAGGAATAGTTACGGTCGAAGTAATTGAGAGTCGAAGAAAGAAGGGGTGAAGAATGAACATCGCGTTCTACTAAAGTACGAAGGTTATCAGACTCCAAAAAGAAACGGATTTGAGAAAGTTTGTTAGCCATGACTTGAAGATTGTGTCCTAGGATGTCGGGAGGAGAAGAGCGGCAGAAAGAACAATAACATTCTGGATGATTAGAAAGAGGATAAACAGAATCAGAAGTGAGGAAAAAACCTCGTTCTGAGAGATAGTAAGCAAGAGAATCGTCGAAAAAGTCTATACCTGAATAGACAAGAAAAGAATAATAGGCGGGGGCAATTGGACCAGGAACATATAGAGCTATATCTGGAGAAAGTCGAGAGCGTAGAGAAACAAATAATTCAGAAAGTTTACGCTGATTGTTAAAGAGAGAAGAAAGACCAGTAAGAACAAAAAAAGAACAGTCAGTAGATAAAACATCTTCTAATAGAGGAGAATCGAAGAAAGTATAAGGTAAAGTAAAAATTTGAGAATGAAGGTCTGGGAGAGATAGAAAAGAGGTAACATATTCAGAAAAAGATGATTCTGACAGAGTAGATGAAACAAACGAAGGGTAAAATGGTTGAGATGAAAGTGTAAAAGAAGAAGAAAGAACTCGCTCGGAAAGGTGAGGTGGAAAAGACCATCGTAACTGGAAAGAAGAATCTAAGTCAGAAAAACGGGGAGGAAAAGAAGAATCAAAAAAACCTGAAAAGCCAAAATTAGAAGGTTTGTTACCAGAATTGAAAGAGAGAAGACCTGGTGCGAGGATATGAGAAGTACGAGTCTCAGCTAAAAGGCGAGAAAAACCAAAGGCAGAGAGAGGTTGAAAGAAACGCAAAAATTACACCTAATAAAAGAAAATAAAAGAAGATTAAAAAGAATACGATTAGAAAGAAAAGAAAGACGGAACATTAGAAATAATTAAAACGATTTATATAAAATTTAAAATAAAAAAGGCTAATACTCTTGAGAAAAAATCAGTTGTATAATAAAAAAAGCAAAAGAAAAACTTTTCAAAAGTAACGAAAATTTTAAAACAGTTAAAAAAGTAGAAGTATCAGAAAAGCCTAAAACTTGCGAAAACGAGCGTTTTAGATGGGCCTCGTGGCTTAGTTAGGTAAAGCAACGGACTCTTAATCCGTCGATCAGGGGTTCAAATCCCCTCGAGGTCACCAATTTTTTAGATTGTTCTTTTAAATAAGTTTGAATCCTCTACAATCCATTTTTGATTTTATTCTTAAACGAAAATTTTAAAACAGTTAAAAAAGTAGAAGTATCAGACATGCTTAAGACTTGAGAAAACAACATTCTCGGGGCTTGTAGCTCAGCTAGGTAGAGCAGCAGGCTTTTAAGCTTTCTGCGAGCCATGCAAAAGCGCTGACACCTGTCGGCCATGGGTTCGAATCCCATCAAGCCCGCCAAACTCTTTTTACCTTGTTTGAAAAGAAATCAAGAAGAGATACTATAAAGTCAAAAATTTTTTTCAACATATTTTAATAATTTATTATTTTCTATATCTTGCATGAAAACTACTCATGAAATTATATACTCCTCTTCTAGCTCTCTTCCTTCTATTCTTTCAAGTAGTGTTAATATTGTTGTCACTTCTCCCCCTTATCCAATGATTGAGATGTGGGATGAGCTTTTTTTTAATCTTAATCCTGAAATCAAAACTTCTTTAACCTCTTATCCATCTTTAGCTTTTGAGCTTATGCATTTAGAGCTTGACAAAACTTGGAATGAAATTGATCGTCTTCTCAAACCTGGTTCGATTGTTTGCATAAACATTGGTGATGCAACGCGAAAGATTGATGGTAACTTTGCTCTTTATTCTAATAGTTCTCGAATAATCAGAAAATTTCTTGAATTGGGCTATTTTTGTTTACCTTCTATTCTGTGGCGCAAACAAACTAACTCTCCCACCAAATTTATGGGGTCAGGCATGCTTCCTCCCGGTGCCTATGTAACTTTAGAACATGAGCACATCTTGCTTTTCCGTAAAGGTTCTAAGCGAGAGTTTAATTCTTCCGAATCTAAATTGAATCGTCGTCGTAGCGCTTATTTTTGGGAAGAACGTAACCTTTGGTTTTCTGATATTTGGGAGTTTAAAGGCGTAAGTCAAAAACTAAATTCTGAAGTTTTGCGCTCTCGTAGTGCTGCATATCCTTTTGAGTTAGCTTTTCGCCTTATTAACATGTTTTCAGTTCAAGGTGATACAGTTCTTGATCCTTTTTTAGGTACGGGAACAACTACTCTAGCAGCTATTACTTCATGTCGTAACAGTATTGGTGTAGAAATTGATAAAAATTTCAAGGCTATTATTCTCGAAAGCATAAGAAAGGTAAAAGATTTTGCAAATGGTTATATTGATAATCGTTTGCAGGCACATCTGGCTTTTGTTAAACAAAAAGAAGAAACACATTCCTTTAAGCATCGTAACTCTATTTATGGTTTTCCTGTTATGACTGCACAAGAAACTGATCTTTACTTTCCTAAAATTAAAAATGTTAAAATAAAAGATGAATCGCTTTTCGAAATTATTTATAAAAATAAAGAAAAGATTTATTCGTAAAAATCATCTCTTGTTCCAAACTCTCTTTCTATTGCAGCGATTAGTGTTTCTATATTATGCATAGTTGTCGCGCTTATTGGAAACAGTTCACCTGTGTTTCTAAATTGTTCTATAGTTTGTATTATGTTCAATCCTAGTTGTTTTGATAATGATATTGTTTGTCCTCTTTCTATTTCTATTCCTATTGTTTCTGGTTCTTCTATCCATCTTTCTAATCTTTCTTTGTGATCTTTTTTTATTAAATCTGCTTTTGAAATTACGGGTATTTGAGGGAGTTCTAATTGGAATTCTACTGATAGGCTTAGTAATAATATGCTTGCTAAACCTTCAGGTTTTAGTACTAATGATGGATCTATTAGGAACACCGATACAGGTTCTCTGTTTTCTTTTAACATATTAGCGATAAACTTTCCACTGCTTCTATATGCAAATAATTCTATTTGTCCTGGTGTGTCTACGATTAAATATTGAGGGTCAACGTACTCCACTTCTGACATCAAATCATGTATTTTAGTTGCTATTAGGTCCATACTGGCTATCATCGCCCCATTTGGACCTAGGTTGTATTCGTTTACTATTTCATTTATGTCTACTATATCTCTTACATCTATCGCAGGAGCGTAAGGTATTGTTCTTACACCCGCATCTAAGTTAAGTATACCTACATCTAACTTCTTTTCCGAGAACCAATCAAATAATGTCCTTGTCAGAAAAGTTTTTCCTGCTCCCGCAGTTCCAAGTAGGTAAATTATGTATTTTCTATCTGGCACTTTTTATTCTCCTATTTCTGTTATCTTTATTTTGGGTTGATTCTCTTTTATTTTATCCATCAAAAACCTTTTTGCTTTTGCGACTATTTTTTCTCCTTCTTCTCCAGAATATGAAAAATGAATTGTTATTCCTTTTCTTTCTCCAAATTGAGGATGAGATTTAACATACAGTTTTTTAAATTTCTTCTTTGTTTGATTAATATAAGGTGCTATCTCACTTTCTCTACAGTTTTCTATCAGTATTTTACATTCTGTTATGCGGGTTTTTATTTTAGACGATAGGTAAGGGTGAATAGCCGTTGTGTATATAGATTTCACCTCCGTTGGGACACCAGGCAAACAGAATATCTCTGTTTTCTTATATTTTATTAAACATCCTGGCGCTGCTCCCGCACTGTTGTTTAGTATTTTTCCTCCTTCAGGTATCATTGCCATCTTTCTTCTCTCTTCACTCATTTCTAATCCATACTTTTCATAATGCTCTTTTATTAACTCTAAGGCTTCTTTATTTTCTATAAGTCTCTTTCCTGTTACTCTTGATATAACTTCCATTTGTATATCATCATATGTTGGACCCAATCCACCTGTGACAATCAATATTTCTGGTTCTCTCTCTATGACTTCTTTAATGCACTCGCTTGCTTGTTCTAGATCATCCCTTACACTAGTTATTCTTCTTACTTCTATTCCTAATCTGGTTAGCTGTTCTCCAAGGTAAGTTGCGTTTGTATTAACAGTAATTCCCATTAGCAGTTCGTTTCCTAAACAAACAATCTCCGCTGTAACCATTTTTTTTCCTTCTTTACATTTTTCTAATTATTATTTTGATCTGTTTACTCCCATTTTTGCTATTTCTATGAGATATTCTTTATACTTCTTTTCAAATGCAGGCTCTGCTTTTTCAATAAACAATTTACATGTTGAGAATAATTCTTCTGCTTTTGCTTTAGCATAATCTAAAGCTCCTGTTTCTCTCATAATGTCTTTTATTTCTTCTATTTCTTCTTTTGTTGCATTTCTTTTCCCAATTACTTGTTTGAGTTTGTCTTTTTCTTTGTCATTCGCATTTTCTATTGTCTTTATTAGTAAAATTGTTTTTTTTCCTTCTTTAATATCGCTATCTACTGGTTTTCCTGTTTTCATTTCATCTCCAAACGTACCAATGATGTCATCTACAATCTGGAAAGCTATTCCCATATTTCTTGCATAGGATGACAAAGCTTTAAGTTGCGTTTCTTCTGCTTCTGCATAAATTGCTCCCATTTTTGTTGCTTTTTCAAATAACGCTGCTGTTTTTCCATTTATCATTTCAAAATATTGCTTTTCTGTTACTTCAAATCTCCCTTGCATGTCTGTTTCATAGATGACCCCTTTTACAACTTCCATAAATCCCTTATTAAATTCTGAAGCTGCTTTTATCATTATATCTGGTTTGAAATCTACTCTGTTTAGTGCTTTGTATGCTAAATTATAAACAAAATCTCCCCCTAGTATCCCCATGGCTAGGCCATAATCTTCAGGTTGAACATTCTTTTTGGGATAATTTTGCTTTGAATAATCTCTTAAAACTACATGAAAAGCTTTTTTTCCTCTTCTTGTTTCAGCAAAATCCATTATGTCATCATGAATTAAACTAGCATTATGAAGAAGCTCTATCGATAATGAAGCAGGATAAATGGATTCATTGAAGTTAGTGTTTAAACAAGCTTCATAGGAAAGTAACATAAGTACTGGTCTTATCCTTTTTCCTCCTGAAAATAGAAAATTATTAACTTCTTGAACATAATATTCTAAAAAAGGATTGTCCTTACATGCAGCAATTTCTTCGTTTATAAACTGTGTAAGTGCAATATTTACTTGTTCCATTTTTTTAGTGTAGAAACCTTTGAAATTCATTAACTATCCCTTGATATTTTGAGAGAAAGGTAATATTATTAATTTTTTTCTAAGAATTTATCCTTATCTGTATTTTCCATTTTTTTAAATTAAAAAATCCTTTATCCCAATTTATTTAAACTCTCTTTCCTTCCTTTATAAGAATAATATGCATTCCTATTTAAAAAAATTTCAAGAAGTTGCACAATCAATTGAAACAGAACTTAATAAAAAATCAACTTTAAAGGAAAAGTTGCTAAAGTTATCTCGTGATCTAGTAAAAACTTCTGGAAAAGTTATTTCAAATGTCCATTCAAAAAGAGTAAACGAAGCAGAACAGTTGCTCTCTACTGCTATGTCACTTCACTCTCAGATCTGTGAGTTACTTTCTCAAGATCCGTCTTTTACAGATTCAGGATATATTTTAACAGCTTTACAAGAGTTTACTGAAGCCCACATTTTCTTCTCTTTGATTTCTAATTCTCCAATTCACTCTCCAACAGAGTTAAATGTAACTGATCAAGCTTACTTGTTAGGAATTGCAGATGTTATTGGAGAACTTCGGAGGCATATTCTTGAGATATTAATAAATGATAATATTGAGGAAGCAAAGAGGTTTTTTCAATTAATGAAAGACTTGTATGATATTTTCTTACAAATAGAAATCGACAAATCTTTGATCAGTGACTTTAGAAGAAAGCGGGACATGGCTAGAGTTTTGATAGAAAAAACTCTCTCCGATTTGTTTATTGCAATTCAAAGTAAAAGATTAGAACTAAAAATGAAAGACTTAAGCTAATCTCTTGTAATAATTAATACTCCCACATCCATTACGTTTGTACCAGTGTATCCCGTGATTATTTCTCCATGGAATTTATGGAAAAAACTATTCGTATCATGCTTTTTTAAACTCTTTTTTGCCTCTTTTTTTCTTAGTCTGTTACTAATTGTAAACGGCCCTACAATTGCTCCAGCTGCCTCAGAATTTCCGTCAATACCATCAGTTCCAAATTCAATAAGATATGCTTTTTTATTCTTTCCTAGCTTTAATACAAAAGACAGAGCTAACTCTTGATTTCTTCCGCCTTTTCCAATATTTTCTGTATTTTTAGGAAGTTCTACTGTGGTTTCTCCACCCCACAAAAAAACTCTCTCTCGTGGATTTTTTTTCACATATTTTTTAGCTATCCACTTACCTATTTTTGCAGCCTTTCCTTCAATGTTGTATGAAATTATTTCTCCATCGATATTGTTTTGCTCTAAAATGTTTTCTCTTAAATGGTTTAGAACTACTTGGTTGCTACCGATTAATACATTATTTACTTTACGGAATTTTTCTCTATCTTTCGGAGTTTCATAATTTTTTTGTTTATGTCTATCTTGTAGTATCTCTTTTACTTCTATTGGTAATTTCTTTTCAATTTTGTATTTTCTAATTATTCTTTTACAGTCTTCCCATGTTGTTGTATCCATAACCGTAGGACCTGAAGATATGTTTGTTGGGTCATTCCCTGGTACATCAGAGATAATAAATGAATAGATATTTGCAGATGTATAGTTAACTATTTTTCCCCCTTTGATTTGAGAAAAGTGTTTTCTTACAGTATTTATTTCATGTATTGTGGCACCACTTGATAATAAAAGTTTCATTAACTTTACATAACTATCCATTTTGATTATTGGTAGTTCAAATAGAGATGATCCTCCTCCTGAGATGAGGAAAATGCAAACATCTTGTTCTTTTAATTTTGACAGTATTTCGATTGTTTTTTTGGCAGCTTTTATACTTTCATCATTTGGTATAGGATGTCCTCCCCTAAAAAAATGACAATTTGGGATATTTTTTATTTTATCACTTGGTTCATCAGGAGAAGAAATAAGTATCTGATTAAAGGAATAGGGGGCATTTGTTATAAACCAATTAGCCATTGTCTGTGCTGCTTTTCCAAATGAAATTAAGTAAAAATTTGCATTTTTGTCAAATACAAATTTCTCTTTTTTGCATATCAAGCTATTTTCTTCAAATTTTATATTTCTATTCAAAAAAGAACTCGGTTGTGCAAAATTTATAGCTTCTTCTGCTGTATCTAATAGAAGTTTTACATATTTTCTTTCCTTCTCATCTGAGATTTTTGATAGAATTTCTCTCTTATTTTTAATCCATTCACTCATTCTTTACATCCTGATGTTCTTTTGGATAATTTCTTGCATAATTTTTGAGGTTGATTTTCCTGGAACATATTGATTTAATCTGATTATCTTTATATGTTCTAATCTATTCTCTTTTAATCTATTCTTTAGATCTTCTTCATTGAATTTTTGGTCATAACCTAAAGCTATAATATCTGGCATTATCTGCTTTACTGTTAAAATGAAATCTTCTTCATTTCCAATAACTGCCACATCTACATCTTTTATGTGGGCTATTACTTGTGCTCGATCCTTTTGCGAATTTGTTGGTTCGCGTTTTTTTAATTTCCTAACATTATTATCTGTAGTTATAACTACAACAAGCACATCCCCTAGTAACTTTGCCTGTTTAAGGGTAAAAATATGCCCAATGTGAATGAGGTCAAATACTCCCCCAGTCATAACTACTGAAATTTGTTTCCTCCCAAATTCTGTCAACGATAAATCATTTTCGTCTTGTCTTGCCAAAGAACCATTTCTTATTAATTCGTTAACAGTTTCTTGGATAATCTCTACAGGCAGTTCTAATCTTCGAGCAAGGTTTATACTATTCGTCTTTCTTTTTACTAATATGTCACAATAAGCATGTCTTAGAATCAAATTATCAATTGAGCCTGTCATCTTTTATCAACTTTTTTTTAATGAATATCGAATTATTATTTCGTCTCCGTCCTTCAAGTTAAATTTTTCCCTAATATTAATGTCACTTACAATTTCTGCTATATTTTTTCCATAATGCGTTCTTCTTGGAACAATAATTGCAGCTTTTTCATCAGAGTCAAATAGTTTAACTGAATAGCATAACACATCTCCAAAACTTCTTCCTTCTTCTTTAAAGCCAGTTATTATCTTTGGAAATGATCCTCTAATAAGATCTAATTTCTCGACATCATTAGGGTCTATTCTTACATTTAGTGTTCCAGGGTAAGGGACAAAGCCTAGTGTCTTTTTGAAACTTTTTACATAACTTGGTTGAGACATATAATATTTTCCTTCTCCAAATCCAGTAAAAACTAATCCACGCAACACAAGTTCTGTTTTATCAGGGTGGATAGCTTTTTCTAGCTCAAATCGAAGGTTATGTAGTGTCTCAATACCCTTATCAGTTAACTGTGCATTAGAACCTCTAGGGCCTGATTCCCATAAAATAAAATCCATTGCTGCCAGTTTCAATAAGTATCTTGACGCACTTTGTTGAGACATATTGAATACTTTAGCAACTTCTGTTGTAGTAATCTCCACTTTATGATCGATTGCATGCTTTTGTGCTATATATATTAGTAATCCAATCTCTCGATTTGATAAATGAAAAATGTTCACGAGTTATCAAAAACATAGATATTTGTACTTTCTTAAATTTTTCAGTTAATCAACTTAATTTTTTTGCATTTTTTTAATCAATTTTGCTCTCACGGACTTTTAAAGGGGTAGAACTGGTCTTTTATTGTACCATAGTAGGCGGTTGAGTGCCATACAAAAATAATTAGTTGCTTTTATGTTATCTCCTTCTTTTCATCAAAAGTATATTTTTTTGTAATTCGAATAAAAACCTTTAAATATCCAGTTAGAAACTGTATAATGGGGACTTACATTTTTATGTAAGTCTTTTACATCTGATTGGAGTGAAGAAGGATGTCTCGAAAAGAATCAGTGAAAAAAATAGATGAGGAAGTAAAGAAATTGAAAGAGAAATTAGAAAAAGATGGAAAGAAAAGTGTTTCGTCTAGAGAATGGGTGAATTACGAAACTTTCAGTATTATTTTTTAGGAGGAATAAAAATGAAAGAAGAAAATTACAATTTTGATTTATGGTCTGAAGAGCTATCAAAATCAATAAGAAATTGGGTTGAAACAACAATATGCAATTTACAGAATGACCTAAAACAATTCCATGGTCCATTGAAACAATTCTCACAAATTTCATCAGAAGGAATACAAACTGCATTGGTTAATTTTACAACAAATCTAAAAGAAACAATAACAGAATTATCGGAAGATTTCTTAGATACAATAGAAGATGCTCTTGATGCTATTGAGGATGTAATGGAAGATCTAGAAGAAGCTGCTGAAGAATAAAAAGAGAAATAAAAAAAAGTAAACGGTGAAAAAAATGGAAAGTAAATATATTGGAATGAATTTGTTGAAAAGTTTATCAAACTTAGATAAGGGGATGAGAAAGAAAAATATTGGAATGTATTTCCTTTACTTTTCTTCTCTAAATAGAAATTATTTGTATAAGACTTTTAATTGTTTTGAATTATCGTCAAACAAATTCTCAAATGATATAGCCTATCTTGTAGCAAATAATTCTTGGAATATCAGTTCTATAGAGAGGAGGATTTTCTATGAGTGATGATGATGAATATAAAATAAAGAAGGAATTGGAAGAATTAAAGAAAAGAAATCAAGAATTAGAGAAAATGATTAAAGCTGTATTTAACAGAATGGATAAGATAAATGGTTCAAGAAAAGAAGATGAAAAAACAGGTGATAATGTCTCTGATAAAATCGAAAAAAAAGAGATTGAAAAGCTTCTTGAAAAAGATCTCAGACGGTTAAAAAAGGAAAGAATCAGCAACCAACATCATAGACACCACTTCTCTCCTAATTTAGAAGAAAGAAGATTTGAACGTGATGAGAGAGTTCATTCGATACGAAGAGCTCCTTCTCCTCCTAGCGCTCCTTCTACACCTAGAACTCCTTCCACACCTAAAGAACCTTTACCTCCAGAACATATCGGTCGTCCTCCAAGAAAACACATTTTATTGTCTAAAGAAGAGATTGCTCGAGCTAGAGAAGAGATTAAACGTGCAAAGGAAGAGCTTCGACGAGAAAGAGAACGAATGAGACTTGAAGCTAGAAGAAAAGCTTTAGAATCTGCAAAAAAATCTGATGTTAAGCCATTTATTTTTTCTAAAAATATCGATTTAGATGGTTTTGGAGAAACAATCTCAAAGTACGTTGAAAGTATCCTAGAATCTGTTTCAAGAAATATCGAAGAAACTGTAAAAAGTGCTTTTTCAACAGAAAAATCTTCAACTGGTAGAATCTCTGGTTCCAATTTTCCCACATCAAATAAAAAGGCTAGTAAATTTTCCTTTCCTTACGATTACAGGAGGATTCCTATAGACGAAATAGAATCCTACCTTGATGAGATATCTGAGCTTTTATCTGCAATAGGTGATAAGAATCGATTACATATCTTAAAATTGCTTGAACTTCAACCTGAATATCAAAAAGAGCTTTCAGAAAAAACTGGTCTTCGTGGTGGTACATTTAAGCATCATACAGACATTCTTGCAAAAAATGGACTTATTACACAAGAAACAGTAAGAGGAAGATATCTTATAACACAACTAGGGATTGAAGCTCTAAAGTTAGCAGAGATATTATATACCAGAAAACAGGACCTGTATTCTTCAGAAGATTCGTTAGATGATGAAGATGATGATGAAATAAATATTGATATTAATTAGGGGGAGTTTAAAAAATGACATTGAGTATTAGAAATTCTCCTATAAAAATTAAGAAAACAATTACGCACACCTTTAACAGTAAACATGTCAAATTAGAGTTGAAGAAGGGGTCTTTGCTCTTTCCTATTTTTGATGATTCTAACGATGTTCAAGTGGGTTGGCTGTTCTCTGGAACACTTACTGTTTTTGGTGATTTAATTGTCCACACTAATGATGGAGCTGCAGGAAAAATCGTTTCACAACAATACTCTAATAGTGTTTTTATGCCTGTAGTTCTTGAATTTTTATCTTTCAATGCTGTAAGAGAAATTAAACCTTTATCCGATTTTAGTTATTATACGAAGATTATAATGGACTTTAATAAAAAGATAATTTTCACTAATTTTATAAGAAAAACAGCACCCAACACCTTTATTTGGGGAGATAAACATGGGTCTTTTTGGATGATCTCAAAGGAAAAAACGTTTTTTGTGAATTTACCTGAAGTACTAGCGAGAGAAAGAGATGATGAATTACTATATCTAGATAAAAAGGGTTTCACTATAGTAAAAGACGGTGTTATTTCCTTCGAAACATCTACATTTTTATCTGGTCAAAGAATTAGGAAATTCATTTCTGAAATGTTGGATAATGTAAACATCGATACTTTTCTTAAAAATTTTAATATTACTTTTTGAAATTTTTTTCTTTTTTTATTTAAATCATCGAAATTGAATATTTATACAAGAAAAAGTAATTAAGAAGAAATTGTTTTTGAACTTAATTTTCAAAACACTTGTTTTAGTTTTTCAGATATTTCATTTAGCAATTGTTCCAGTTCTAACAATTCCGTTTCTTTCTTTGCTTTTAATTGACTTTCAATATTTTCTTTGAATTGCTTTAGATCCCTTAGCACTAAAATATATTGTTCAATTTTTTCTTTCTTTTTTTCTATTAGTTGGGGAATGTCTTCTATTGATGTAACTGAAGATAATAAACTAGGGTCATTTTTTTCTTTTGCTACTATCAAGTTGCTAATTTCATTATCCAATTTGTCAATATTTCGATTAGTTGCATATATTTTTTGATTGATCTTTATTAAAATATCTTGAGCTCTTTCGATTATAGGCGATTGCTCTTGCTTTTTTCTTAATAAAATAAGCAATAAGGCAATTGAAACTATTCCAATTACACATAAAATTATTACTAAAATGGTTTGCATAAGTAAAAGAATCTGTACTAATAAAAAAAACTATTGAAATATAAATTTGATTTATTGATTGATTTACTGCTGAAAGTTCCTTTTGGCTTGTATCTTTGAAAAATAAATTTTTTTTATAAAAAAAAAAGAATAGTATTAACAGTTAGAGTTGTTTGTAATTGATAATTCTAACTGTTAGTGGTTTTTTTGAAATATCTGCAATTCTTGCACCAATTATAAGTGAGATTCCTTTTGTATGTGCAATTTCAAGTAATCTTTGAGTTACTACTCCATCCACTATCATTGTTTGAGCTTTTTCAATATTTTGTAGTTTGTTAAAAATCTCTTTTACTGAACTTTTTAGCACAACATTATAATTTTCATCAAAAACAACAGCTTCAAATTGTTGTTTTACATCATTTACAGCTTTTTCTAACTGTTCAGGAAGCCTTATTCTTCTGATTACGCGTCTGGTGTGTTGTTGTCTTCCGCTTTGTGGATAACTTCTTTGTTGTCTTCCGCTTTGTGGATAACTTCTTTGTTGTCTTCCGCTTTGTGGATAACTTCTTTGTTGTCTTCCATTCTGTGGATAACTTCTCTGTGGATGACTTATTTGCTCTTTTTGTGGAGTGTGTCTATGATGAATCTCTTGTTCGTCTCTTCTTATAGTTTTTGAGGGGCGGAGTTCATGTTCATCTCTTTTTTTGCGTTTTTTTGGTTCTCCCTTTCTCTTTGTTCTCTCCTTGAACTCTGCAACAGTGATACCTTTATCGCTTCCAGTCAAGAAAATTGCTTTTTCTATCGGAACAGCATTTTTTAGTGCTTCATGTATCTCTGCCTCTGTGAGGTCTTCTACTTCTTTTCCCACAGGTGCTCTAGCTACATAACTTACATTAGCAACTTGAATTAGTTCTTTTAAAATTAAGTCTGCTCCCCTATCTCCATCGAGAAAAGCTGTTACTGTTTTATTTTTTATCAATTCTAGTAGTTTTTTAGGTATACTTGTTCCATTAACTGCTATTGTATTATCTATTCCAACTTTCAATAGGTTTATTACGTCTGCTCTACCTTCTACTAGAATAACCTTAGACGATTTCTCAAACCCAGGTCCTGCGTTGAATTTTTCATCTGTTAAACGTATCACAGTAGATTCTTTTACTTTTTTTGATGATTCTTCAACTTCTCTTTGAATTGAAGCACTAAAAGGACTTACCTTTTCATCCCATTGTCTAATAATCTCTGCGGCCCGATTAACAATGGCTTTCCTCTTTTTTATTCTTACATCAGTTATCTCATTCAGTTTTATTTCACAATTACAAGGTCCAACCCTATCTACTGTCTCAAGTGTTGCAGCTAAAATCGCTGTTTCAGTTCTTGATAGACTAGATGGGATGATAATTTCACCTGTTGTTATTCCCTCTTTGCTTGATATTTTTACATCAATTCTTCCAATCTTTCCAGTTTTTTGTAATTCTCTAATATCTAATTCCTCACTGAGTAAACCATCAGTTTGGCCATATAATGCCCCTATAATGTCTGGTTTTTCTACTATTCCAATTACTTTAAAATTTGCATGTATCTCATATTTTGTCGTTGCTGTATCGGTTTTAGCACCCATTTTCATCATCTCATGTAACTTTTTGTTAAGTCAGAATGGATACAGCGTTTCCTCTAACTCTCCCTACCTACTCTCAACAATAACATTATCAAATCTGTTAAATCTTGATTATTCTAATTTATTTATTATGAATTATGATATTGTGATGTGAGTGTGATCGTGATGAGTCAGAGGATAGTTCTATCCATACTATTATAGTTATTATTAAGACTCAATTATTTACTTACTGTGTCTGACACTTATTTTTATTATTTCTTATCAGACCTCATGATTAACTCCACATACAACATTAAAAAACTTACCATTCTGTACAAACAGTAACTGTTAAACTTCCTAGAATGTAGTTTCTTTAGAGTTGAGGATTGTTTGATGTATTTAAATATTTATAGCTGATAAAAAAAACTAAAAGAGAGTTTAACTATTTTATATTATGCAAGAATTCACTTCTCATTTACTTCCTTTTAATGAAAATCACTCTCTTCATTATTTAAAAATTGGAGAATCAGAAAATGCTATTATCTTAATTCATGGAGGGGATAGAAAATTCCAAAATGCACAATATTGGACCCCTCTCTTCCATGATTTGTCAAATAGTTTTACCGTGTTCGCAATTGACCTTTTAGGACATGGTGATTCTATCCCTGGAGAATCTCTAGCACAAAGTCAAAGAGTTCCAATTGAAACTCAAATAGAGGTTTTGAAAAAATTTAGTGATAAAGTGCTGATAAACTATGAAAAAAAGATTTGGGTTGGTCGGTCATATGGTGCAAATGTAGTTCTACACTTTACAAATAAATATCCAGAAGTAGTAACTCATCTATCTCTAATAGCTCCAGCTGTTTTTAGTATTTTCGTGGAAAATTTGAGTGATATAGTAAAGAATAAACCTTTAATGCTATTTTGGGCAGAGAATGACCCAATTGTTCCTTTTTCCAATAATCATTTCTTTCTTAAACATTTTACTGATTGTAAATTAGTAAATGCAGGAACTATTACTTGCTCTGAAACAGAAAAATGGAGAGCACATACTCCTGAAATGGAAAAAAAAGATTTATTTCTCTCTTCTTTTTTAGCTTCTCTTCGTTAATTTTTTTGACCAAAAAAAGAAAATAGGTGTTGATTAAAAGTTAAATTATACATATTCTATGTAGACTCCAGTTCCCAATATTGATGAAACTGTTTGTACTAATACTTCTTCTGATATTGGGAGTTTGTCTTTGTATTTTTTGTTAATCTCAACTTTGTATTCTTTGTCGCTAAAGGGAGGAATATACAAAACAGTAACATTTTGTACAGGTGTTGGATCAATTAAGCTTTCTACTAGTTTTTTAGGATCATTTGTCTTCTTTAAGAATCGTATTTTTTTAGCTGCGATATTCTCTAACTCAGGTAAGATATAATCAGAAGATAAAACTGGAACATCTTGACTTCGTACAACTAGTATTACTAAATCTTCTAATTCAATAGAAGAATAAAAGTGAATATCATTAAGTTCTTTATGTGATTTAGCTAGATCTACTAATAATTTTGAAATTTCTATGTCTAAATCGCTGATTTTTCCTTCCCTGTAAAGAACTTTGCATTTTCTACATAGAGTATTTGTTTGGGCGTCAATACGACATATTGGAAGTTTCATTCTACATCACGTATAGCAAATTATTAGTTTTAAATTTCAAGTTTTATTTAAAAAACTATTTATGTCTTCAAATTTAACGGACATCTTCTCTTTGATGTAAAATCCTTATTTCTCAAAGAATATGTTGGTTATTATCTTATTCTCTTAATCTGATAGGTTACGATCTATCTTTTCGATTAAAAAAACTGTGTCCATAGTAATTAAAACTTAAAAAATTGTTTAATAAAAAAAAATGAATTAGGTTTCTGGAGCTATATAAGACCCCTTTCCATGAGAACTCTAAATTCTTCAAGAGATAAACTCTCACCATTCTTATATTTTGTCAGAATGGCTTCAGCTCTTGAATCTAGAATCTCATCTCTTATTTGTTTAGCTCTGATTTTCCTTTCTTTTCTTCGTGCTTTTAGCTCAATTCCTACTGTTTTTGAAAGGATTTTCATATCTTTTGTTATAGAATCTAATTCTTTCTTTATTTCTTTAATTTTAGAGCTAATAGTTAATACTTCTGCGTGTAATGAATCTGCTTCTTCTTTTGCAATTTTAGCTTCTTTTGTGGCTTCAACCATTCTCTTCTGATGAACTTGTGATTGATTAGCTAGTGTAGTGACGCTTGTATGATATGTTTTAATTTCCATTTGCATTTGTCTGAGTTTATTTTGCATTTCTTTAATTTCACTCTTTAGTTCTCTGAAAATCTCTAGTTTTTCAAGTGCTCCACTTAATGCTTCTAACTGCTTAAGGGTTTCTCTCTCTTGATCTTTATCCAGAAAAGGAGTTGTTTCTAGTTTTCTTTCAATAGCTCTTATTTTTTCACCTACTCTTCTATCTCGAGGAGCTCCTACATCTTTTATCTTTGAGGATAGCTCTAAAAGTCTATTTTTAATCTTCTCTGCTTCCTCTTTAAGGATATCTCTCATCTGTTTTCTTACTTGTACTTCTTCGTTGATTTTGTCTCTTTTCTCTTTTTCACTTCTTGCTTCCTGAAAAAGTTTCTTCACAAGTTCATTTTTCTCGTCTCGTAACTTTCTCTTCTCACTTCTTTCTTCTAAAAGTCTATGTAATTCATTAGAAAGCATACTTCGTCTTTGTCTAAGATAACTTAGTTTCTCTTTCTTTTCCTCAAGACTGAGTTCAGCAAAACGTGATTCTTCTTTCTCTTTTTGTTCTTCAGTATCTGTTTTTGGGGTAGCTTGTTCCTGTATTAATTCTTGTTTTTGTTCTTGTTCTGGATTAGCTTTGTTTTCCCCTGTTAATTCAGATTCACTCTCTTCCTCTTTGATATTAATATTTTCCTCGTTCGAGCTCATTTGTCAGCACACTAGAAGTTCTAAATTCTTTTTTAGCAAAGAGTTTTCCACTCTCTGCGACACAACCTTTGGATAAAGGAGATTATTATAATTTATTTTTTGTCAGATCGTCTCATACGTAGATTCTTTGATCTGCATTTTCTACATTTTTTTGCAGTTATCGGGTTAGTAGCTGAGCATTCTCTACAAACCTTTACATCCATCAGATGTGCTCGTGCTATTGCGCGATGTTCGGGATTAGTTACTGGCATTTTTTTAAACTCCTATAATTCTCCTTTACGTGTCCTAATTTCTGCTCTGTGTTTGATATTAAAAAAATTTCTATCGGTGTCTTGAACTTTTGTCTGAAGGAGTATTTATCAAGTAAAATTTAGTGTTGTTGTTTCTCCGTTAAACAACTTGATTTCTGCGTAGTTTTTTGTATGTTGATCCTGCACTCAGATAAGCTAATTCAAGAGAGTGCAACTAGCATCTATTAACCTGAGGAGAAGGTTAAGTTTTCTTATATTAATTGGAGCAAAATGAAACAAACTCTTGCTCATAAAGAGCTGTTAGTATTTATGCTTCTATGTTTTAGAAAGACTAAAAAGTGATAATGTTTTGAATTACTCAAAGCGGTTTAATAATTGTCGAATGGCGGTTGTAACAATGAATAAAACTATACAAGAAACGCTTAAATGGTTTGAAAATGAAATTTCTTCTGAACTTGCTAAACCTAGAAAAACTGCTTCTAAGCACCTTGATGTTATAAAAGATAGGGTAAATGATATTAAAGATACTTCAGAAAGATTTGATTATAGTGATGTTAACGATCCTGATGTTTATCAAAACTATGCTACATCAATTTATAAGAAAACTTTAGAAAAAATGAATGAAATTGAATTTCCAGAAGTAATTACATATAAGAATATTGACGATTTTTATAATCGGACTTTAAATATCCTTAATTCATATATTGAAATTCTAGCGAAGTACTTAACTTGGCTTAAACGTGATCGTTCTTATAAAACTAGAGTTAAAAATTTAGATAGGGCAATTACTAGATTACAGCAAGAATTGTATAAACTTAACACAAAAACACTTGATGAATACTTAGAATATGAAAAATATGAGAGCGTGATTGATGATTTAAACTATCTGCAGGAATTAATTAATAGAAAAAAAGAAATTGAAAATGAAATTGAATCTCACAAAGATGATATTGAGCGATTAGATAAAATCATTGCAGAAAAATCTCGTGAAAAAGAAGAATTAGAGGGTCACCCGGGTTTTGCACAGCTAAAAGAAAATAAGGCGAAACTTTCACAGATTGAACTTACTATCTCTTCCAAAGTTAATGAAATTAAGAAATTATGCTCAAAAATACTTAAAGCTGCTGATACAAGAAAAGTTGAACTTGACGATTATACACGAGAGCTGATTAAATCTATTATCAAAAATCCGCTAGAAGAGCTTGTTAAGGAAACTGATGGATATCCTGGCATCAAAAGTATGTTAAAAGAAGTTAGAAAGATTAGTGAATCACCAAATATTCAAATGAAAAAGGAGAAACTAGAAAAAGCTTTTAACAATATGGAGGAAATTCTAAACGATAGTTTACTTGACCTACAAAAAGAAGCTAAATTTTTACTAAAACAAACACAAGCTATTGAAGAGAAATTCGCTGAATTAGAAATTGATCGGAAAATATCCAAATTAAAACGTGAAATTGAAGACCTAAAAATAGATAAAGATAGAATAACATTAGCTCAACGACGCGAATTAGCTGAAATAGAAAAAGAAGTAAACAATCTTTATGAAGATTTAATGAAACGTATAGAAGAATATACTGGAAAACACGTAAATATTCTCTTAGAAGCCACTTGATTAATAGCTTTTTTTTTTATTTTTTATAAAGAAATGATATTGCAATTATCAACACAATTTTTAAATGATATGACTAAATGATATAAGATAGTAAACATAGAACAACATTTAATATGTTTAACATCATTTAGCATATTAAGGATATGTAAATATATTTGAGGAGAATCAACTATGATTTCACAAAAACAATTTGAAGAAACTCTGAAAAAGTTAGAAAGCCATCCCAGTGTAAGGGGCGTTATAATAACAAGTAATGATGGCTTACCTATCTCTAGTACAAAAAATCTTTCAATAGAAATGCGAGAAAATGTTTCAGCATTAGTAGCTTCATTGGTTGGAAGAGCTAAAGCTGTGGTTAGCGAACTAGAAGAAGGAGACTTGAATTTCTTTACTTTAGACACAACAAAGGGTGAGATTCTTGTCGCTCCAGAACAGGATTATGTGTTAATCGTTTTACGTAATAAGCAATAATAGAGTCATCATTAGTAGAAATTATATATAAAAGAAATAGGTTTCATTAAACAACGGAAGAGAGAGTTAGAATGAGAAAAGATGCCTCAGGAAAGCAACACTTTAAGATAGTGTTTGTTGGACCTAGTTTAGCTGGAAAAACAACTTTACTTAGAAGACTCCATTCTGATGTCACAGGAATAAAAAAAGGTGGATTAAACAGTATAGAAGATCCTTCAGGAAGAACAATTTACTTTGATTTCTCACCTTTTATGGCGACATCAAATGTCATTTTGGATATTTACACAGTGGCTGGTCAAAAAAGGCATAGACACCAAAGGGCGTTAGTTTTGAAGGGTGTTGACGGTCTCTTGTTTGTTGCAGATTCTTCAAGAGCGATGTTGGCCGATAATGTCGAATCAGCAGAAGAATTGAAAAAAGAACTTGGAGACAAATTAAACAATGAGATTCCACTAGTTATAGTTCTAAATAAACGTGATTTGCCAGATGCAATGGATAAACGAGAGTTAATCGATGCTTTAAATCTTGGAACAAATTTACCAGTTTACGAAACAATCGCCACAGAAGGTATAGGTGTTAAACGCGCTTTTCAGTCCCTAGCTAGAGAAGTTTTATTAAAACAAGTTTATAACATGTAGGAATAATCGTCACATAATAAGATGAACTTGGAGAACAATTTTTTAACCTTTTTTTTAGCTTGTAAATATCGTTTTAAAAATTTAAAAGGAGAAAAGCTTCAAAGATATCAAGAAAATCGGTTGAAGAAAATTGTTGATTATAGTGTAAAAAATTCTCCTTTTTTTAAGAGGTATTATTCTAATTACAACATTAATGATGTTTTCAATTTACCGACTGTAAATAAACATATAATGATGGAAAACCTATCAGAGTATAACACAGTTGGTTTTACAAAAGAAGAATTAATCAATTTCTGTTTGGAAGTGGAAAGGTCTAGGGACTTTTCTAAGAGATATAAAAAGTATAATGTTGCTATGTCTTCTGGAACAAGCGGAAATAAAGGAATTGTAATAACTAGTCCAAAAGAAGAACGATATCTTAAAGCAGCTTTTTTTGCACGATTCCCTTTTCCTAGAACCTTGAAATTAAATATCGCTTTTATTTTGAGGGTTAGTACTCCTGCATTTAACATTAATAAATTTGGACAGAAACTCACCCATTTCAGTTTGCTTGATCCCCTAGAAGAAATAGTAGAAAATCTAAACTCGCTTCAACCAAATATTCTCTCTGCTCCTCCTTCAATGCTCAATCTTCTTGCGGACGAGTACAGTGAGGGAAAGTTATGCATTAAACCAAAAAAAATTATCTCTTATGCTGAAATCTTATATCCCGATATTAGAAAAAAAGTTGAAGAAACTTTTGGTATTAGAATTGATGAAATCTACCAAGCAAGTGAAGGCCCAATCGCTATGACTTGTAAACATGGATCATTACACATAAATGAAGACCTACTTGTTTTACAAACTCTAAACGAAGATGGTAGTCCAACAGAAAAAGGAGAACTTTGCCACAAACTTATTGTATCTGATTTATATAAAACATCTCAACCCATAATCCGCTTTGAACTTAACGATATGATTAGAATAAGAGCTGAAAAATGTACTTGCGGTTCTGGATTTAGAATAATCGATGAAATTGTAGGGCGAACTGATGATTTATTAATTGGGGTTAATTCATCTACTGGTCAGGTTCATTACATTTTTCCTGATTATATACGCAGAGCTATTATCTCTTCTTCTGAGCAAGTAATCGAGTATCAAGCAATTCAAACCAGTAAAAACAGATTAGAAATTTCAATTCAATTATCAAAAGATAAAGACGAATTCCAAAACATCAAATCAGTTATCAAAAGAGCTGTAGAACAAGTTTTCAAAACTTACAATTGTGAGATTCCTGATGTTACAGTGAAAATTAGTCAATCTCAACTTCATCCAGTTTCTAAGAAGTTAATACGCATTCAACGAAAGTTTTCTATTGCTTGAAGATTAACTCTTCTCTTTAAACTTTATATACGAGAGCATTAATTTTCCTTTTATGCGCCGTTATTTATCTATAGATTTTCTTCGAGGGTTAGGCATATTTTTTGTTGTGTTATTACATCAGCTTGTGTTTCATTACACTAATATTATTGAAGCAATTGAAAATCCCAACATTATTGTAATAATAGTAGGTTTTCTTTTAGAATTTGGAGGATTATTTGTTATAATCTCATCTATGGCGCATACGGTAACCAACTATGGAAGATTGAGAGACAATACTCAATCTCTCAGAAATATCTTAACTAGTTCAATTTTTTATGGATTCTTTTTCTTAATAATGAATTACATTTATTTCCTTATTTTTGCTCCTGGTCTATTAGACAGAGGTGTGGGAGAATTCAGAATGTCTATTATTCCCGCTTTAATAAGGAAAGGAGTTTTTGTTCCTCCTGACATTGATCGTTATTTCCACGCAACTATTTTGGGAATCATTGGTTGGAGTATAATCTTTGTGAATATAGTTCTTTATTTCATATTTAGGAAAAATGGTTTACAAAAAGTTAAACGAAATATAATAATCATGTTTACCATAGGGACTCTATTTACAGTAGCAGGATTATCTCGAATATATCTTTATCCCGTATTTAACGGACTTGTTGACAATTCAAATTATTTTTCTGCGATTTTCCTTGGATTTTTAGTAAATAATTATTATCCAATTTTTCCTTATCTTGGGTTCGCTTTCTATGGTTCTATGATAGGGTTAGCAATAGTGTATGAAGAATATAAAAAATATTACTGGAAGTTCTTTTTTGTTCTTGGTTTTTTCTGGTTAATATTAGGTGTTGCTGGTTATGTCTCTTTTGAAGATACAATGCTTGAGCGAGCTGTTGATATGCATGCTGTTTCTTTTGAAGCACTAATGTTAGGTATTTTTATTCTGTTATTTCAACTATTCTTTAAACTCATTGATCAAAATGGAGATGATGTTAGCCCAAAAAAAGAAAAAACTACTCGTTTCTTTAGAAGATTTGGTGTTGTTTCATTTACAATTTTTATGTTTGAAACTACCTTCTCTGAACTGATCGGAAAAGTATTCGATTTAGTTTGGGCTGGCTGGAACACAGAAATGTGGTCATGTTTTATATTTTCATTTACAAATCTGATTCTTTGGACAATTATTATTGTTTTATGGGAAAAAACGGGATTTAAATATGGGTTAGAATGGATGACTGGAAAGATCCTCTATTTACTAGTAAAACGCCCTTCTACAAAAATCTATTTGAAGCAAATTCTATATTTAGAGGAAACAAAATAATACTTTTTTCTACCCCTATTATGTAACAAACAATTAATTAACAGGCAATGAGAACTTTTTTTAGATTGAGAATGAGTTTAAAAACAAGTTTCTACTGCTATGGACATAAAAATGTTTTATGTAAGCATTTAACTACACTTGAATTTACTACAGATGACTTTCTTACATTAAGAGGTGACTGTATAATAGGAATAAGATCCAACATGAGTTTGTTTTCACTACCAGAAAAAATGAAACAATTTATCAGAAATGATAATACAAAAATAATTGTCAAGATGGAAGTTGACGATTTAGTTGAAGAAGTAATAGGCTATGGAAATTCAAAGCTGGAATTATCAGACACACATGCAATGATTATTAGAAAAAGCTCTTACACATGTTCAAGGACTTTAATGATAGGTGCAAATAAGGCTGCAATTGATATTTCAAGAGAGATTGTTCAAAAAATGAAAAACCCTGATTCTAAAATGAGGGTCACAATTCAAGTGTTTCCTGCAGATAATAGAAGATCAATACACGCATGAATCTCATGTGGAGCACTTTCTCTTATTTTTTGAAAGTGAAGAATTTGCTTTATTCTCCAATTTGTTTTACTTAACTCGTTTTTTACTAAATTGTAGAGGTCATTTCTTCCTGTTTCATCTTTGACAAAAGAATAAAAGTGTAGAATTGTTCCTTCTTTAAAAATTTGTGAAGCTAATTGTAGAAATTGGATGGACGTTTTTGGTAAATTCATAATGACTCTGTCGGTTTTAGGTAGGTTGTCTATAATTTCTCTAATATCACCTACAATTGGGTAAATTTTTCCTTTAAGTTTGTTTAGTGAAATTGATTTCTTAAGGCAATCAATAGCTTTTTGGTTAATATCTATTCCATAAATAGTAGCTTTTGTTTTTTTGGCTATATGAAGAGGAAAAGGACCTGTACTTGTAAACATGTCTACAACAATTTCTCCCTCTTTGACTAAATTTGCTATTCGATTATGTTCGTCTCCTAACCTGGGACTAAAATATGTTTTTTCTACATCTACAAATATTCTTATTCCATATTCTTTATGAATTGTTTCGGTTTTTTTTTCGCCAAATAAATGTTCAATTTTTCTGAGTCTGTATTCACCTGAGACAGCAGAAGTTTTTCTATAAACACTTTTTATTGAAGGAAAGAGGTTACAAAGCATCTTTCCAATTTCATGTTTAAAAGGTGAAAGCGTTTCATCAAATTCGATAATTGCGATGTCACCAATTTGATCAAACGATTTTGGGATAAAATCCACCATATTATTTGGAATAACATTTTTTAAAGCTTCAGCAAGGCTTTTTGGTTTTTGTCTTTTTTTCTTAAAGAAAAATTCTACTATCTCTCCTTGCTCTTTTAGTGGAAAATCATTGATGAAGGCTTTTTTTTTATCAAGATTTATTTTTAATGGAAAAAAAAGATAGTCTTCTTGTTTTGAAATTTTAAAATTAAAATCCAAATAATTGTTATTAATTAACCATTTTCTAGTCTGTTCTCCATATGAACAATGAATTTTTAATGCAATGGAACGAACAGACATACTTTGCTTTCATTTTGTTTTTTTATAAATTTATTTTTATAGAATGAATTTTTTCTTTTTTATGCGTAAAGAAAAGAAAAAGTGAGAACCAACAAGCGATAAGAGTTTTTATACTAAATTAGCTTACGAAAAATATAGCTAATAAAGACAGAATAATTATTATTGTTTAATCTTTTCTTTTTTGACTACTTTGATTTCATCAATTTCTGTAACAGGATACTGTCCATCTTTATCTTTTTCTAGATATTTTACCATATCCCAGATTGTTGAAAGGAAAATACTTACTCCTACAACTGCTTCCATTTCTACTCCTGTCCGAGCAACAGTCTTTACTGTTACCTCTACAATTATCTCCTCTTCTTTAATCTCATGATTAAAATCAACGTGTGTTATTGGTATTTGATGACACATAGGAATTAGTTCAGGAGTACGTTTAATTGCTTGCATAGCTGCAATTTTTCCTACAACTAATGGGTCACCTTTTTTTATTGTGCGTTCATTTATTTGTTTTATAGTTTCTTTTTTAAGTTGTATTTTTCCTCTAGCTGTAGCGATCCTGGTAATATGATTTTTATTACTTATATCAATCATAGAAATTTTTTCCTTTGACAAAAAAGGGTCTCCTCCTTTCCATTGCTTTTTTAAGAGATTTCTCAATATCTTCTTCTATTGGAACTAGGTTGTCAATTCTGTATAAACATGGTTGAAATTGAAAATCGTTTGTTACACGTAAAGTCTTACAATTCATGCAGAAATTGGTGTTGTGAACTGGATTAACTATTTCTATTTTTGCACCGTTTGGGAGAGTATACTGTTTTCTATGATGTAAATCTCTTATTTTTATTTCAACCGCTTCTTTTTCTAATTTTGAAGCAAGATCTTTTAGACTAACATGAAATTTGTTAAAGTATTCTTTGTCTAAATCGATTAATTCAATGATTTGCAACATAACATCCTTTTCTGCAGCAAAATTAATCATAGGTTCAATCTCATTCTCATTTATGCCCTTTAGTAAAACCATGTTTAGTTTGATAGGTGTCAAACCTATTTCTTGTGCAATTGTAATTTGCTTGTCTATTGACTTTAATGATTTATACGAAGGGTTGTAGTGATATGAGTCACAACTGATGTTTACCCTATCTAAACCTGCTTCTTTTAGCTGTTCTGCATATTTTTCTAATAGAAGTCCATTTGTTGTCATAGATAAATCTTCAATTTTTGGGTGCGATGAAAAAATTTTTACTATGTCAACAATTTGGGGGTGAATTAAAGGCTCTCCACCCGTAATTTTTATGCTTGATATTGAATACTTGTCAATAATCGACAAAAGTTTTTTTATTTGATCAAGAGTTAATTTATTAGAATTATGTGAAGAAAAACCTTCATTGTGGCAATAAGGGCAGTTTAGGTTACAACTAGAAATAACAGAAACTCTTAATCTTGTTATCTCTCTATTGTATTTATCTATTAGTTTTATAATGATCACCTGTTATTTAATAACCTCTATTTTATCGTCAACAGAGATGGTTCCTGTTTTTATAACTTTAGTAAATATTCCTTCTTTTGGCATAATACAATTTCCCACTAACTTCCTTATTTCACAGCCATGATGGCACTCTTTTCCGATTTGAGTAACTTCTAAAACTACATTATTTATCTTTATTTTTGTTCCAATTGGTAGTTCATGAAGTGATATACCTTCTGTCGTTATATTTTCAGCAAAATCACCGTAGTTAAGGGATAAACCTTGTTTTTTCATCTTGTCAATACTTTCTTTTGCTAAAAGAGAAACTTGTCTGTGCCAATCTCCAGCGTGAGAATCCCCTTTTAATCCAGTTTGGGTAATTTCACAGCTGTACACATTAGTTTTTTTTGTTCCTTTTCTTTCACTAATATTTACAGCTTTAACCCTTCCTATCATTTCAATAAAAAGCACCTATGTTCTTTTTTAAATATTTACTATTTACACTTTTACTTGTAGAGACAGAGAGAATCCTTGCCATTTGTTAAAATTTATAAAAGGAGAGACGACAATCAAAGTATGAGACCCTTTAAAAGATTAATTAGTTTAGATGAAGCTTTAAGAATTCTAGATGAAAATACAACTCCATTATCTGAAACGGAAACTGTTTCTATCTTTGAATTATTAGGTAGAGTTTCTGCACAAGATGTCATTGCTGACCTAAATATTCCCCCATTTAACAGATCAGCAATGGATGGTTTTGCTGTGAAAGCATCCTCAACTTTTTTGGCTTCTGATAGAAATCCTGTGTATTTGGAGTGTATAGATAAAATACTAGCGGGTGACGTTCCGCATAAAGAAATAAATGAAAATGAGTGCATTGAAATCGCAACAGGAGCAATGCTTCCTAGTTCTGCAGATGCTGTAGTTCCAGTGGAATATACTAATAGAGAAGGAAATAAAATTGAAATTATCAAAAGTTTTCCTCCTAACGCTAACGTTTCCTTAGAAGGTGTTGACATTAAAAAAGGAGAAAAAGTTATTGAAAAGGGAATGGTTCTAGTTCCAGGAAGAATAGGTGTGTTAGCTGCCTTAAATATCTCTTCTTTAGAAGTTTACCGGAAACCAAAGGTTGCAATTATTCCAACAGGAAGAGAGATTGCTCCTTTAGGTGGAGAATTAAAATTAGGACAAGTCTATGACATTAATACTTATACAATTACCTCTTTAATAAAAGATATTGGTGGAGAACCAATTGTTTTTGATATTGTAGAAGATAAATTCGAAGATCTGGAAAAAGCAATTTTAGAAGCATTAGAAAAAGCAGATTTAGTTTTGATACTAGGCGGAAGTTCTGTTGGAGAGAGAGACATTAACATTGACGTATTAGAAAAACATGGTACTATACTTTTTCACGGAATTCAACTTAAACCAGGAAAACCGAATTTATGTGCAAAAATTAATGGAAAATTAGTTTTAAATCTTGCAGGTTATCCTACGTCTTGTCTTACTAATGGCTATATTATCGTTTCTCCAGTTTTAAAGAAAATGGCTCGCCTTCCTCAAAGACCAAAACAGAAAATCAAAGCAAAGTTAGGAAGAAAAATTGTTTCAAACCTTGGAAGACATCAGTTTTTCACTGTACGTTTAGAAGGTGATATCGCCTATCCCGCATTCAAAGAATCTGGTGCAATTACAAGTATTGCTTTAGCTGATGGTTATATTGAAATCCCCTATAATGTAGATTTGATTGAAGAAGGGGCAGAAGTTGAAGTAACATTATTTTAGTGATTAAAATGAATGAAACTCCCAAAGAGAAACATACGGTTAACAAAAACATTTCAATAAATGTTCAGCTTATAATGGTAAGTGATTCTTTATCTAAAGCAGATGATATAACTAGAAAAAGAAACGATAAATCTGGAAATATAGCTAAAGATATGCTTGAAAAAGCAGGGATTTCTCCAGGAACTATAATTTATGTAGAGGATAGCCTTGCAGAAATTCAGAAAAAAATAAAGCTAGCAGTTGAAGAAGGCAAAAATTTTATTATAACTATGGGTGGAACCGGAATTAGCTCACGAGACGTAACTATTGAAGCAGTAAAACCTTTATTAACAAAACAGCTAGATGGTTTTGGAGAACTCTTCCGATCTCTAACATTTGAACAAGTAGGTACAGTTTCAATAATGACCCGTGCACTTGCAGGAATAATAAAACAATCACTTGTTGTTTCTCTCCCAGGTTCTCCAAATGCAGTTAAATTAGGAATAGATATTATCTTAAAAGAGCTGATGCATATATTGAATTTAATTAGTAGATAGTGAGATGAATAAATGAGTAAAAAAAGAGCAACAAGTTACGAACGAAATCTGGGTGATAGATTTTGGAAGGAGGGATTCGCTGTTATGCGTGCCCCTTCTTCTTCAGGAACCTCTGTTTTTCCTAGGCCTGATCTACTTGTAGGGTCATCAAAAAAGAAGAAAATCTTTGCTATCGAACTTAAAACAGCAAGACAAGATACTTTTTACGTTACGAAGAAACAAATAAATGGATTAACTAAATTTTCTGAAATCTTTGGGGCAATTCCTATTTTAGCTGTTAAATATGTGTCAAAACGTCTTCCTTTTCTTTTTCTTAAAATCCCTGACGATTTGATTGAAAGTCGAGGAGAGAGCTACGTCATAAATATAGAACATGTTACTAGGGTTGGAAAAAAATTGGAAGAACTAATTAGTGATTAAGTTAGTTTTTCTCTTTTCTTTTTATACTAATTTCTTTATTAAAAAACTGACCAACCACTAAATTTAAAACAGTCTTTATGGCGAGGATTTAACCAGAGAAACAGAACGGATGAACACTATGATTACAATAAAACGAGAAATAAAGTCACCTTTCAGTAATTACGGTTTTGAGAAAACCAGTAGTCAATACCAGGTGATTTTAACTTATTTAGAAACCAATGATGCAGAAAAGAGAAGAATTGGCTACGCACTTTCTATTCCGAAATTTGATGAATTACCAGATGGGCTTAAAGAAATAGTACGCCAAAAATGGTTTTCCGAACAAAAAAAAGAAAACTTTGAAAAAGAATTTTGCGCTTTATGTGACAAAGTTTTTCGTTTTCAACCAGAGTAGTTTGTATTCAAAGAACTTATATTTTTCCTCTTAGTTTTTTGATAAGGTGTGAAAAATACTTGAAAATTCTAAGGCAAGATTATCGTCATGGCTATCTTGAACTAATTCCTGAAACCATAGATGATCTCTATGCTATCTATCGTATTCTAAAACCAGGAGATAGAGTGCGTGCTTCAACAAAGAGGAGAATACGTAAAGATTCTGAAGATAGCCGAGCAGATTCTGGGGAAAGAGTCAAATTAGTTTTAGAAATTAAGGTTGAAAACATTTCCTTTGGAGATAACCTTAGTATTAAAGGACCTATTGTCGCGGGAAATGAAAATCTTATTTCCTTAGGTGAGTACCACACCATTGCTTTAAAAGAAATGGAAAAAGTCATAATTTATAAGGATCACTGGAATACTTCGGAGAAGCAGATAATTAGCGATATAGAAAAAGAATCTCGATTAGCTAAAATAGTAATTATTACTCTTGATGAAGGAAGCGTGTGTGTTGCTTTAGTTACACAATTCGCGGTAAAAATTGTTGCTGAAATTGATCATTCTATCACTCGTAAATTTTCTGATGCAAAACAGCATTCTTCTGCTTTAGGAAAGTTTTTCCAAGAGGTTCTTGAGATCATCAAAGAAGTCTATGAACAACACAATCCTCAAACGATTATTCTCGCTGGACCTGGCTTTACTCCAGAAAATTTTCTAGATTTTGTTAGAAAAAGAGATAATAGTTTAGCTCAAAAAATTCAATTTGTTCATGCTAATACTGGAGGACGAGTAGGTTTACATGAAGTTTTGTCCCGCAACCTTCCTGAAAAAATAGCTGAAGAACAAAGAGTAGTTTACGAAACCAGGTTACTTGAAGAATTCTTTAAGCGTGTAGGTAAAGATACTAACACTGTAACATATGGTTATGACAATGTAAAAAAGGCATTAGAAATGGGTGCTGTAGATACGTTAATGATTTCAGATGATAAATTGCGGATCTATGACGAAAAAGAGCGAGAAAAAGTTGAACAGCTTATAGAGCTTAATAGACAAATGGGTGGAAAAACTGTGTTTTTTTCGACACAACATGAGACAGGAGAAAAGTTAAAATCATTGGGCGGTATCGTAGCGCTATTACGTTATTCAGTTGAGATATGACTTTTTTCAAAAAGGGGATCAAGGTAAGTAATAAACCCATTTTCCATAGGATATTGTTCAATTATAGCTATTTGGGATATCTTATCCTCAAATTTATTTTTTAGAATTTCAGCTGTCTCTTTTATTATTAGTGAACTAGTGTAAATTGCCTTTTTTTCTATTTCAGCACTGAGCATGTCTTCAGAAACATATAACTCATTTTTCATGTATTCCAATATATCTTTAATATCCTCTTTTTTATCTACAATTATTCTTCCTCTGACAATTAATCCTTCTTTTGTTATCCAGTCATGCTTTTTAGCATAGTTCTTTGCTCGTCGAATAAATCTATTACGCAGTTGTATTCTGTCTTTATACACTGAAGAGCAAAAATGTAAAGTGATGTTACTCTTTCTAAATTTTTTTAATATCTTCAAAGCTAGTTCCTTACTTCCTTTTACTGCAGATTGTGTGTTAGAAACTGGTCTAAAATCCTTTTTCCTTAAGTTCTTGAAATTTGTTTCAGCAAATTCGAACTCATTTAAATTTACAAAATCTAACTTATTTTTAATTGCAAATTCTACAATATGTTCTATTTCTAATTTCTTTCCCGGTATAGCTGGTATCTCTATACCTACTTTCCAATTGTGTTTTGCAGCTTCTTTAATCGATTTTTCTATCTCTTCGCTTTTTTTTAATTGAGGAAAATGAAAACGAATCTCATCTAGTCCTACACTATAAAGCATTTCCAGTTCTTCATTAGGTATGGCTCTTGCTGTGTAGAGGTGTATATGAAATTCTTTTCCAAATTCTTCTTTCAATCTCTGAATATAATTTAAAGTCCTTTCAATTTTGAGTGTTGGTTCTCCCCCAGTAATACTCGCTCCTAAAGCATTGATTTGTTTTGCTTCATCTATTGCTTCCTCCACTGCATCAATTTTTTGCTCATTAGCAAAAATTACGTCTGCTTTTCTTTGTGTACTGACAGGACAATAGTAGCAATTGAAAGGGCATTTACCTGTAATAAAAATCACTAATTTAGAACCTAATGCGCATAGTTGACAACCTAAAGGGGGCTTACCCACTATTTTATTCTTTTTTGACCATGTTCGGACTTTTAACATCTGTTAAATAACAAACTTGGACAATATTATAAAGTATAGGATTTGTTTCTTCCAAAAAAGACTTATTGGTATCCTCCTTTTTTTCCTTAATGAAATGTACATTTTGCGGGACTGATGAAGTTGTCTACGTTCGTCCATATGATAAAATTGCCTTGTGCAAAGAACATTTCAACGAGCAGTTTGAAAGGAGAGTTAAGCGAACAATTAATCGTTATAAAATGTTTCAACGAAAAGACAAAATTGCAGTAGGAGTTTCTGGAGGAAAAGATAGTATAGCACTTCTTGATACACTTGTAAAAATCGAAAAGAATTTTCCCGAAAGTGAAATTATTGCTATAACAATAGATGAAGGTATTGAAGGATACAGAGAAGAAGGTTTGTATTACGCTAAAAAACACGCAAAAAGGCTTAACGTTGAACACCATATCTTTTCTTTTGAAGAAGATTTTGGTTATTCTTTAGATGAAATTATAGCCATTTTAGGAGAGAGAGGAGGAAAAAACCGCGCTTATGGAGCTTGTTCATATTGTGGAATTTTACGAAGAAAAATACTTAATGCCGCAGCTAAAACAGTTGGGGCAAATGTAGTCGCAACTGGACACAACCTTGAAGATGAAGCTGAAACAGTTCTTTTGAATATAATACGAGGAGATGTCAATCGTTTAAGCAGACAAAGTCCTTTCCCTAAGAAAGTTCACAAGGATTTAGTTCCAAGAGTGAAACCCTTTAGACTTACTCCTCAAGCAGAAATTGTAATGTATATGATTGTTAATGAATTAGAATATCAGGAAGTTGCATGCCCATATGCAGTTGAGGCATATAGAGGAAATGTTCGTGATTTTATATTTGAATCACAAAATTCACAACCCATGCTTTCGTTCAATATTGTGAAAGCTCAAGATAAACTAGTTCCATACTTAACAAGAAATAGAGATGAAACTAAAGCAAAAATTAAAAGTTGTAAAATGTGCGGTGATCCTTCTGCTAGTGAAATATGCAAGGCATGTAGCCTGAAAGAACAATTGTCTAATCTTTGAGAAAAAAATAGAAAAGAAGTTATCCTAAAGGAGCTCCGCAATTTGCACAAAAACTGTAAGAAGATTTTTGTTTTGCTCCACAATTGTCACAATAGACGAAACTTTCTGTTTTTTTAACAGTCTTTGAGGTGTAGGGTTGTGCATAAGCTGAAGAACTTGTGGGCGCGCTTGATACTCCAGTTTTTGCAGCTCCACCGTAAGGCTGGTATCCAGTGCTTTCATAATTCGCTGCTCTTATTACAGAACGAATAATTGAGCCTGCAATTATAAATATGAAAATAAATACAATAATTGGTACTATAAATGAAGTTTCATAAGATGTCGCAAGTGTGGATACAATTATTATTATGAAAATAAACGCAATGAACATAAATATAGGCAAAAAGCAGAATCCACTGAAATAATGTCCGTGTCTATAGTGTCTTCGTCTATAATAGGGATAGATACCCCAACCTGCTCTGTGGTAGTGACGACTACTTGTATGTCTTCGTGTACTTCCAGCTCTTATTAATGAACCACTGGAGCGATGAAATGATCCTCCTCCTCTTGTTATTGATCTTCCAAATGAAGAAGAACCTATTCGACTAAACGATCTACCACCAAAGCTTCTAGCTCCGCTGAAGCCTCCACCTGTTCTTGATATTCTTGGCATAACTACCACGATACTATTTTTTTTGGAAGAATATAAAGTCTTCTAAATAGATTGACAAAAATGATAATTATAAAAGAATATTTAATATGGTAGAAAACAAAATCATAATGTTTAAAATCTCTTTACTTTTTCTAACATAAGAAGATGCTGAGCTGATAGCAACAGCTAAAGTGGGAAGCTAGGGCTCTCCTGTAACCGGAAACGCTCTATATGCCGGGCTGAAAACTGCTGCTGAGGGCTCGTCGAGGAAGATACGCTCTGTCTGGAAAGCGTCGAAGCATCGCCCCATGAGATTGTGCACACCCGAGGCGCCTTTGGAGGAAGGTGTTAGAAGGGTTGAGATCAAAAAGGGTCAGGCACGGAAGTGAGCAGCCCTAAGATCGATGCATGATGCCCATGGCAAGCGGTGTGGAGCTTAAGGGCAGTAAAACGGCTTCCAAAACGGGTTCGAACAGCAGGCTGCTAAGATTAGTTCAGCAGTCTTGTATTTTTTATTTAAGGAAAGAGTAAAATTAATTCTTTCTACAGCAACCAAAAAGTTATTTTATTAATATACCTTAACCTATCAAAGAAGAAAATAAGATGGTCGTTATGAGTGGATATAGCCCTACTTGGACTTCAAAAGGCTCTGACAAATTAAGGATCCTTCAAGTCACAAAGATACTAATGAATATAATAGATAGATTGATCAATTCGATTGACGTAACTGATGAAAAAACAAGAAATATGGTTGAAGGAATAATAGCGAACACAATTTATAATTATTTTACACCAAACAAAGATTTAGCGATCGAAAAACAGTATGAATATCTACTAGAATTCTTAGGTTGGAAATTAATTTCTATCGAAAAAAAAGATGATGATTCACTCTCATTAAGTTTAGGTGCAAATCGTTTTATTGATGAAGAAACAGATAATTTAGCATATAACGCAATTGTTTTAGGCATTGCAAAATCTATTGGATATTTCATTTTCAATAAAGATGTTAAAGTAGAATTGATGGTAAGTCAGTTTGATTCGACTCAAATAACTGCTCTAATTGAGCGAACTGATAAAGAAATAGCTGTTGAAACTCAAGAAAAGTTAGGTATTCAAATCTCAAAAGAAGAAGGAGAATTAGGAATCGAACAGAAACAAGCTCCAGCTACCAAAAAAACTCCTGCAATTGAAGTTAAGCCTGAATTAGAATTAGATGTTAAATCTATATTTTCTCCTATTCTTCAGAATTATCCACCCACATCAATTTTGCCTGTATTTCATAAAGTTTTATCTGAAATTGTTACAAGCTTCTTTTCAGAGATTGAAGACAGTCAAGTAATTAATGCAAAGGCATCGTATTCCGAAATAAACACCGTTTTCTTAATAGAATTTATACTTAGAACCTTACCAACTATTGGAAAAGATGTGAGTGAGATTGCTACTCTCGCAGGGCAATATCTAATTAAAGCTATACTTACAAAAACACCTGATGATATCATAAAATATTTACCAAAAGAACTTCTTTCTGAAATCTCTAGACGTGTATCTTATGTTGAATTTGGTGCGCGAGATTATTGTTCTTATGCTCCAGGAGAACGATGTGTTGAAGGGAAAAGAGATTTATGCGACTTTGTTCTATTTCTTTGGCAAGGAATGTTAGATTCTCTCATTCCTGAAAAAAAATTCAAACTTGGAGAACGCATTCCGGCAACAAGAAGAGGAAAATTCTGTTTGGTGGAATTTATAAAACAACAGTAGGTGTGAAAAAATGGGTAGAAAAACAATAAAAAAAACATATAAGGATACATATGCAAGAGGACAAGTTGATAAAAGTGAATTTCAAGGTAGATATTTTGTTAAAATAGAGCTTGTATCTCTGAAGGTACTGGAAGATAAAGATTTACTTGGAAATGAAAGTGAATTTTATTTTAAAGTGGGAAGAATGTTACACAAGCATCGAATTCCTCAGAAAGGTACTATTAATTTAGAGAAAAATGAGGTTTTTCAGCCAACAGATGGGTTGACTTTATATACACAATTTATTCATAAACCTGAAAGGGGAACAATTGTGGTTCCTTTTCGTCTACGCGAAAGAGATCCATTGAAGGTGGATGACCACATTATTAAAACTAAGTTATCTATTCCTCTAGGATCTTCTGATTATATAGTTCTGGTAGAAAAATCTGTAAAAGTAAAACTAAAAATTTCAGCTTTGGAAACTCGATACTAAAATAACAAATTCTTACCATTTATTTTTTTTAAAAATAAATTTCAACCCTGTTTTCATGAAGAAAGGCCAAAGTTCTAATTTTGTTAATAACTTCCAAACTATGGCCTGTTGATTATCTACATCTCCTTTAGATGTAAATATTTGTTTATACTTTGGTTTATTGAATATTTTTAGTAGATTATCGATGTCTTTGTCATCTAAAGAATCTAAATATTGTCTAACAAGCTTCATTATGAAAAGATTTCTAGCAAATTCCTTTTTCCACCTTTTTTCATACTGCTTTAGGAATGATTTTTTATAATTTTCTTCGATTATTGCTTTTGCAGCTATCTCTCCCGCAATTCTGGCTGCTATACCCCCTAAAATTACACCGCCCCCTGTCGTAGGTTTCGTCTGTCCTGCTGCATCTCCAACAACTAAGATATTATCAGTATAGCTTCTGTTAATATAAGATCCTAATGGTATCGCTCCACTCATTTCTCTCAAAATTTTTGCAGAATAAAATCTCTCCTTCAATAGTTCGCTATTTATAAAATTTCTCAAATATTTTTTTGCTGGTCGATATCTAGTTCCTATTCCTACCTTTGCCACACTATTGTCTATTGGAATAATCCACCCAAAGAAACCTGGGGCATATTTTGATATCTGATATAACTCCACATATCTTTTATCTAAATTTTCTATACCATCAATTATAAATTGCGAAGCAAAGATTATCTCATCAGGATTAGATAATCCGACTTGAGAATTAAGTTTAGGAAATCTTCCTTCTGCTAGAATCGAAACTTTAGTTGTTATTCTACTCTCTTTAGCTTGTTTTCCTAACACTAATTCAATATTTTCTGATTTTCTGTGTATATTTTTAACCCTTGAATTTGTTCTTATTTCTATTCCATTATCATGTGCAATTGATGCCAAATATCTGTTAAACTTACTTCTATCTACTACAAGTGCATGATTTGAATTTTTTTCAACTACTAACTCTGTTCCATTAGCAGAAAATATTTTGGCTCCTATTATTTCCTTGTTTTGAATAATTTCTGATGGTAATTTGTTGAGACCTATTTTTTCTAACCCTTCTATACTTAGTAATCCTGCACAGTGTTCAGTAATTCCTATTTCTTTTTTGGATTCAAGTACTAGAACATCTACATCATATTTACTCGCTTCAATTGCAGATAGTAGTCCAGCTGGTCCTCCACCAATAACAACGATTTTTTTCATTAAGAATGAAGAAAACTAACTATTCAAAAATAATGTTGTCCTATTATAAAAAATTAAAAAGCTAGTTCTAACTCATCTACAGCTTTTATTTCATTTTGTTTAATGATGTGCTTTTCCCATGTTTCTGTGTCGATAGCCAACTTTAGAACTTCCTCGAATTCTATTCTTTTGTTATAGTCTTGAAATATCTCAATAGCTTTGTTTTCATTTTCTTTAATCCACTCGTTAGAAAAATTAGATAGAAATTCAGTAAATATCTGGTAAGCTTTTATTTTTTCTTTATTTGTTGTTAAAACGATTGTAAACGCTTTTTCTATTTTTCTAATGAGGACTATGATGTGCTCTGATTCTATTTCAGTTAAATCTCCTAGACCATATTGCTGACTCATGTTCAGTATTGCAGAAATAAAAGCGACTAATAAAACAGCATCATAAGGTAAAGATTGGGTAATTAGCAGATACAAAGGTTGTCCATCTTCATTTGCAATCAATATGTCTAAATCCTTTAGAACCAAGCCAAACGATGTAAATATTTTTTCGTTACCAACTTTTATTTTTTCAATATTTGTTCTTTTGTTTACAACTAAATTTAGTGATCTCGCAAAATTACTCACTTGCTTTCTCTCATATTCTATAGTCTTTTTATCTTCCATTATGTCATTTATAGAACTACTTTTGACCCATGCAAATTGTTGACGAAAGATTTTTACTACTTTTTTGACTACTGTTGAATAATAATCCTTTTTCTTGACGATAACTAAAAAATAATCATTTACTGCTTCATAAATAACTTCATTTTCTCCAAAAATGACTTTTTTTGGTATTTTTTCTCCTAATTCTGTAGTAAGTGTTGTCACAGCACTTATGAAACTTATAAGGGACGCTTTGATTTCCCTGTTAGACCAGGTTCCATGATAGATTCTGTAAAACCTACATGAACCGTTTCTTTTTAGTATCAAAATGGCCTTGATTAACACTGTTTTTCACTTTGTTTTATTTTCTTTATTTATCACTTTTTTTATAGTCTCAGTTTTTATGTGCGCAGTTTAAAAAAGTATAAATTGGTTTTTTCTAATTATAACTAATTAATCAATAATATAAACTGATGAAGCTTTGAAGATTGCGCATATTTCTTTTCCTTTCTTTATATCTAACTTTCTTTTTGATGTTCTCGTAATTACAGATGTAATCTCTATTCCACAATCCAGTACTACTTTCACATTTGATGATAAGTTTTCAATGATTTCAACAACTTTGCCCTCAAAACAATTTCTTGCACTGGTGAAATCCATTTTTTTAGGAGAAAGTATAATGTCCTCTGGTCGTATTGTTATAGTTATTTTTTGATTCGGTTTGAGTTTAAGATCATCAGATAAAAATATCTTAATTTTCTTATTAGCATTTTCTGGAATAAAAAAAGTGAGATTCTCTTCATGATAAATAGTTCCTGAAAAAATATTCTCAAAATTAAAAAACTCTGCAATAAATTGAGATTTAGGATCCTCTATTATATCTTCAGGAGTGGCAAATCGTTCTATTTGTCCATTATTTAGTATTATGACTTTATTTGCTAATTCTGTTGCATCACCAATATTATGAGTAACATAAATAATTGTTTTATTGTAAACCTCTTTCGCTTTTTTAAGTAGTTTTATTATCTCTCTAGCTTTTCTTCTATCAACTCCAGAAAGAGGTTCATCCAATAAAATCAGTGGAAAATCAAGAATTAAAGCTCTGGCAATCGATATCCTATGCGCTTCTCCTCCAGACAAATTTTTAGGTAATCGATTCCTCTTTTCTTCTAATCCCATGAATTCAAGAATGTCGTTAATTCTTTTTTCTCGTTCTTCTTTTGGAAAGTGATTAAGAATAAGTGCATATTCAAGATTTTCCTGAACTGTCATGTGAGGAAATAGTGTCGGTTTTTGTGGTACATAAGCTATTTGCCTTTTATTTAGAGGAAGGTAGGTGATATCTTTCCCTCTGTAAACAATAGTCCCTTCGTTAGGAGAATAAATACCAAGGATAGTTTTTAGTAAAGATGTTTTTCCACTTCCAGAGGGCCCCAAAATAACTATTGAATCATTTTTGGAGGCAGAAAATGTTATATCCTTTAACTCAAATTTTCCTAGAGTTAATCTAATTGAATTCACTTTTAACATTTATCTGTCCTCCTTCATCATAATTCTTGCTCCTACTCTTGCTAAGGCAAAAAGAATTGTACTTATAATAATGATAAAAACAGCAACAGGTCTAGCTGCATTTGTTCCTTGAGAGTTGTATAAATCGAAAACAATTACTGGAGCTGTTAAGGGATAATATGCCATGAAAACCACGGCACCAAACTCTGATGCTGCTCTTGCCCAACACAAAATAGTACTTGCTAAAATACTTTTTCTCGTTTGAGGAAAAACCACTTTTCTAAATGTGGTAAAAGATGATGCACCTAATATGTGCGAAAAAATTTCAAAATCTGGGTCTATTAGATCAAATGTCTCTCTTGCACCTTGTATTAAAATGGGGGCGCTAACGAATAATTGAGCTATTACTATTCCTAGAATTGACCTTGTAAATATAGTACCATACTCTGATGGGAATATTTGACCGATTAAACCATATCTACCAAAAACAGATAATAAAGCAATACCAGCAACACTATGGGGGAGAGCTAAAGGTAAATCTACTAATGTAATAAGAAAATTTTTTCCAAAAAACTCTTTTCTTGAAAAAATATATCCTAAACTAATTCCAAAAAATATTGAGACTATTGCTGTAATTGTAGCTGTAAAGAAAGTTGTCAGTATTGCTAGTTGCACTTTCTCAATCTTTAGAATCTCAATAAGACTTTGAGGTTTTTCTGAAAAAACCATCCACAAAATAGGAATCACTAAAAGAAATAGGGCTAACATACTAAATAAGTAAAGAATAAGATAAAAAAGAGATATTTTTTTGGTAAAATGTTTTATTTTTACTTTCATAATTTACAGCTCTACATTAGCTATAACTTTATCTTTTAATTTTTCTGGTAATAAACTTATGTTTTTTGTTTGTGGAGGATTAATAACCGGTTGGTAAGCTTGTTCGCTAATTATTCTTAATCCTTCTTCTGAAAGAATAAAACTAACAAAATCAACGGCTTCTTGGAAATTGGGTGCATTGTTTGGGATTGTTAATCCGTACCATATTGCTTTACCTGTTTTTTCAGTAATACCTGGGCCTGTTGTATTTACAACTTCTCCAGTTATCGAGTTAAAGTAAACTGTTGCCTTACTATAATAATCATTAAACGATTGGTTTGCGAGATTAATGTGTTCATCCAATTTGATATATGATAAATTATACTGAAGAGCCATGCTTTCATAAAGAAAAGCATAGTCTATTTCTCCGATTTGTAATGGCCCCACAAGCTGTGCTTCATTACTTGTCCAAGGGTTTTTGAGTGTGGGGTGATTTATGTAATTATTCCACAGACTACTATCATTATAAAAGAATGAAGCAAGTTTAAGAGTAATAAGTGTTCTATATCCACATGGATCATCTGCAGGATTAGATCTAGTTGTTATCACAGATGATCGATTTGCATATAGGTACCAATTTGAAGCGTTTATCTCCGATGAAAATTGACTTTTTGAAGTGTAGGCTAAAACTATTGCATTTCTGGCAAAAACAACACTCCAATTTGCCCATTTTGGTTGTGTTTCAACCATCATAGTATCAATTAGTTTATAATCAGAACTGAAAAGGATATCAGCTAATCTTCCTTCCTCAGTTATTTTTCTTATTGAAGCTGCGCTCCCTGCTGATTCATGTTCAATAACAATATTAGGGTGTTGTCTTTCATATTCTTCTGCTAATTTTTCGATAGGGTAACTCAAGCTTCCTGCATGAAAAATAACAAGATGTGTTTTTTTATCACGTAAAAGTATCATACTAGCTGAAAATATAAAAGCTACGATAAAAAGACCGATTAAGATATTAATAATGATCTTTTTGCTATTCATTATCTTCGAGAACATCTACAAGATTTAAAAAAATATTTGTTGATATATGGACTTAATTTCTTATAAAATCAAGCAATAGAGCTTGAGAGATGTTTATCGACACAATAACATTAAATCAAATAGTGGTTATCAAATTGTCGCTTGTAATATATTATGAAGACAGTAAAACAACCTTTAGCTTGTTTATCAATTAGAAATAACATATTACTATTTTGTTCTTATTTTCTAATTTTTAAATTAAAAGAGATTTTTTTGTTGTTTTCTCATCTCATTAATTGTATCAAAAAGTCTAAATTTTTACCGAAGCTATTACAGTTTCAAAGTTTATGTCTTCGAATTTATTAATAATTGAATATCCTTCACTATTAATTGGTAAGTTTGAAATAAATAAAGCATGTATTCTTCTTCCTTCTGGTTTTACTCTTGTAATACGTTCGATGAAATCTTTTATGTCTTCAATAGGAACAAAGCTGTCTCTATAAAACCTACATTCACCTAAAATAAGTTTTTGTTCATTAAAAGCTACAAAATCAAAAATGAGTATCTCGTTCAGTGTCCAACTTACCCATTGATATCCATCGTTTTCATAATCATACATAGGGATATCGAAACCTGATTTTTTTAATTCCTCAACACATAGTTTTACAACATCTGGATGAGCCTTACCAGGGACAAAGTAACTTAATTTAGGTAATATATTTGATATTTTTAGTACTAGTTGTGTTGTGAGATTCATCCTCATTTTTTATATTGGAAAATAGTATAAGAATATATTCATCATCTTGATTTTCGTATATTTTTTTCATTCTCTGTTGTTACTTCATATTTTGTCCTATTTCATTCATTTTTTTCATTTTCTTCTTTAGTAAAAGGTCTTTATCTCTAAACTTAAATATAATAGTAAAAATCTCGATTTAGTTAAAATGAGTTTCGAGATTCTGGATACACGAGAGTTAAATTCCGAGAATACTTGGATGAAAATTAAAGCTCCTTTAATTGCTGAAAGATGTAAAGCAGGACAATTTGTTATTATACGTGCAAATGAAAAAGGAGAACGAATTCCTCTAACCATTGCTAATTGGGATAAAGAAGAAGGTTCTTTTGAAGTTGTTTTTCAAAAAGTGGGTGCAAGTACATTAGAATTAGGCACTTACAAAAAAGGAGATCTATTGCTCGATGTTGTAGGTCCTTTAGGAATACCCACACATACAGAAGGAGCGGGAAATACCGTGGTTATTGGTGGAGGATTAGGAATTGCAATTGCTACTCCTGTTGCACGAGCTTATAAAGAAGCAGGAAATAAAGTACATGTTATTATAGGGGCTCGAACAAAAGAATTGCTCTTTAATATTGAAATTTTAGAATCTTTTGCAGATGGACTAACGATTTGTACAGATGACGGTAGTTTTGGTATTAAAGGCTTTGTGACCCAACCATTACAAGAAATGATCGATAAAGGAGAAAAAATTGATACTGTATTTTGTGTTGGCCCCCCCATAATGATGAAGTTTATTTCAAAAATAACAGAAAAACATGGGATTCACACTGTTGCTTCTCTCAATACTATTATGTTAGATGGAACAGGTATGTGTGGTGCATGTAGAGTTACTGTTGGTGACGAAATTAAATTTGTTTGTGTTGACGGTCCTGACTTCGATGCACATTTAGTAGATTGGGATGAAATGATGGCTAGAACACAAGCTTATAGAGAAGAAGAGAAAATAGCATTAGAGCACTACCATAAATGTAGAGCTGAAAAGGCTTTAGAAGAGCAAAATGCTCAAGAAAATAAGTAGAGGTAGAAAAAGATGGGTTCCGAAGCAAAAAAAAGTAGGGGTAGAAAGCCATTAGTAAGAACAAGATTACCTATGGCTACACAGAGACCAGAAGATAGAGTAAAAAATTTTAATGAAGTTCCTTATGGTTATAATGAAGCAGAAGCAGTCCTTGAATCACAAAGATGCCTTCAATGTAGAAACGCTCCTTGTGTTAAAGGATGTCCTGTTGAAGTTCCAATTCCTCAATTTATTAAATTGGTTCAAGAAGGTAAATTCGTTGAGGCTGCAGAAGTAATAAAAACAAAAAATAGTCTTCCTGCTATAACTGGAAGAGTATGCCCACAAGAACTTCAATGTGAAGCACGTTGTGTTATGGGGAGAAGATATCAACCTGTATCAATAGGTAATCTTGAACGTTTTGTTGCTGATTATGCAAGAGAACATGGTGAAGCGTTACCTGAACTCCCTGAACCAACTGGAAAAAAAGTGGCTGTAGTAGGTGCAGGCCCAGCAGGATTAACATGTGCAGGGGATCTAGCTTTACTTGGACATGAAGTAACAGTTTTTGAAGCTCTTCATGCTCCTGGTGGTGTTTTAATATATGGTATTCCAGAATTTCGTTTACCTAAAGATATTGTCAGATATGAAACTAATTACTTAAAGAAATTAGGTGTAAAGATTATACCCAATTTTATTATTGGGAAAAATAAAACCGTTAAAGAGCTACTAAATGAATTTGATGCAGTTTTTATAGGCACTGGTGCAGGTTCTCCAAGATTGCTAAAAATTCCAGGAATAAACCTAGTTAATGTATATTCAGCTAATGAATACCTAACCAGAGTAAATCTGTTGAAAGGTTATCTGTTTCCTGAATATAAAACTCCAGTGAAAAAAGGAAAAACTGTTATTACAATTGGAGCTGGAAACGTAGCTATGGATGCGGCACGAACCGCAAAAAGACTTGGAGCAGAGAACTCAATAATAGTTTACAGAAGAAGTAAAAAAGAATGTCCAGCTAGAGTAGAAGAAGTACATCACGCAGAGGAAGAAGGTATAGATTTCAGATTTTTAACTAATCCAATTAGAATAATAGGCGATGAAAATGGACGTGTAAAGGCTTTAGAATGCCTGCGTTACAAACTTGGCGAACCAGATGAAACAGGAAGAGCTAAACCTATTCCTATTGAAGGTTCAGAGCATATAATCGAATGTGATGTTGTTATAATTGCAATTGGAAACAATCCTAACCCCATTATTCCTCAAACTACACCAGACTTAGAAACTAGTAAGTGGGGAACAATAATCACTAACTCGAAAACAGGAGAAACTAGTTTACAACGAGTTTATGCTGGAGGAGATATAGCAACAGGAGCAGCAACAGTTATTGCAGCGATGGGAGCAGGAAAAATAGCCGCAAAAAGCATCCACAAACAATTAATGGGTCACGAAATCGATGAAGAAGAACATAACCTCGAAGTTGGCAAATGTGACTCTTAAATTTCTAAACCTTTTTTTAATTCCCTTTCAATCTTTTTTTGGTAAAAAAGTCTTAATCCAGTATTGATCTTATCTATAAGATTAAACGATAAAGATAGGCATTTTCTCCATCTTCATAATATTTTCGAATAGTTCTGATTCGCTTAAAACCCATTTTTTCATATAGATTAATTGCATAATTATTAGTTACTCTTACCTCGAGTTTAATCGAACTAAAACCTAGTTCTTTTACTTTAGTTACGAAGTATCTAAGCAGCATTTTTCCGTATCCTTTCTTCCTAAAATTTCTATGAATTGCTATAGAAAGTATATGTGCTTCAGACTTAAATGATGATCTTCCACCAAGAATGAAACCTATTATCTTGCTATTAGAATTACTATTATCCAATAAATTAACATCTGTTTCTAAAACAAAGCATAGGTCAGGATTCTGAAAGAAAATTAAGGAAATATACGATTCAGGGAAAGGAAATGCAAACGTGATTCGCTCTAAATCATAAACATCAATAATATCTTCAGCTTGCATTTCCCTTATCTGCACCATAAGTTTCACAATTAGTAGTCATTGATTACAACCATAGTTTAGTAGAAAAAAACTTTGTGTTCTATTAAATAGTTTAAAATAGGGAAAGTTAAATAAGACTTTGAGTAGATTCTTATGCCTTCTATCGAGGACTTGCTAGAGGTTGTTTATGACAAACGATGAAAGCAAGAGCAAAAAGAAGGCTACAGCCTATCATATACGGGCTCTTTACCAAGTTGAGTGTGTCACTCAGAACAATGAGGTTGAGTCAACCCTGATAGGCTACATTGGGTTCTCCTGAGGAGCTCTGCTAGCAGATGTGGGGTTGTCCCAAAGATGAAGCTTAGTGTTAGCCTTAGGGGAACCCTTTAGTTATATTGAAACAGAAAAATTAAAAATAGGTTGGAATTAAGCAATTCAGTAGAAAATAGGGGTAGTAGTCTAGTGGTATGACAACGCCTTCACGCGGCGTAGGTCGCAGGTTCAATTCCTGCCTACCCCACCACTAACAATTTGTTGAGAAATCAAATGTCAGAATCAAATACTGATCACGGATTTATTGACCTTTTTTCGGGAGCTGGAGGTTTTAGTTCTGGGTTTAGACTTGCTGGCTTTAAAGAATTACTCGCTATTGAAAGAGATCCCTCTGCCTTAAGAACATACAACTTGAACCTGCCTGATGCAATTTGTATAAATGATGATATACGAAATATTCATTCCTTAGAAATAGAACAAAAATGTTCTCAAAAACCAACAGTTATATTAGCTTCTCCTCCTTGTGAACCATTCACTGCTGCAAATACAAAACGAAAGGAAACTGCGTGGGAAAGGTTTTTTGAGGACCCTCAAGGTGATTTAATTTTTCATGCAATAAGGATAATCAAAGACTTGAATCCCGATTTTTTTGTTATTGAAAATGTTGTGCCTATTATAGATGGTGAAGGAAAAGATATTATTCTCGAAGCTTTTGCAGACTCCAAATTCCAAGACATCCATTTTAATGTTATTCGTGCAGAAAAACACGGTTCTCCTTCTTCTAGAAAACGTGTTTTTATTTCTAACATTAATCTTAATTTAGAGAAAAAAAAGACTGTTACTGTTGGTCAAGCTTTATCTGGTCTTCAGGATCCTTCCTATCCAAATGATCTTCCCAATCATTTTTTATCTCCTGTTCCTGATAAGATTCAAAAAAGAATTCATCAAATCAAGCCTGGGCATGCAGCTGTTTACTTTGAAGGAGCTTTAAGTGAAAAAGTAAATTGGGTCAAGCTTGATAAAGACAAAGTTTCCCCTACTGTGATGGGGAAATCTCGATTTATTCATTTTCATCAAGATAGAGCCTTAACTGTACGTGAACATGGACGATTGATGACCTTTCATGATGATTTTAAATTTACTGGAACGATTGAGGAAATGTATAACCAAGTTGGAGAGGCAGTTCCTCCATTAATTTCTTATTTGATCGCAGAAGAGATAAAAAAACAAATTAGTTGAAAGTATCAATTTTTCCAAAACATTTAATTTTTCTATAGTAAATTTCTTTTAGAATGTCTTCGAGTAAATCATCTAGTAAAGCGAAAAGGATAAATTTTTCCACTCTTTTTAAAGGAATAATTAAAGCTGGTTATTGTGCTTCTTGTGGAGCTTGTGTAAGTGTCTGTCCTGTTAATAGTATTGAAATGCAAAATGATCTTCCAAAACTTGTTTCTACATGCATTTCTTGTGGAGCTTGTGTAGATGCTTGTTATCGTTTCCAAAAACGAGAGAAACAAGAACAAGCAGCAATGGATCCGAATGAAATTTTAGAAATATATACTGCTAAAGCTAAAGATGAACGTATTTATACTCAAGCACAGAATGGGGGTGTTGTTACAACTCTTCTAGTTCATGCATTTGAGGAAGGGCTAATTGATGGGGCTTTAGTTACGGATAAGTACTCTAATCTTTTTGAACCTAAACCTATCCTAGTAAATACCTCAGAAGGTGTTATTCATGGGGCTGGATCAAAATATGTTATTAGTAATAGCTTAACAAAATTAGATGCTGTTCGTACTAGTCATAAAAAGAAAGCAGCAATTGTTGGTGTTCCTTGTCATATTGAATCTCTTACACGAATCATGGAATTTGGATATCTGGGACTTGATCATAGGGTTGCTTTGAAAATAGGTCTATTCTGTATGCACTCTTATGATAAAAATCTGCTCAAACAATTTGTTGCTGATAAATTTAACATTACTCCTGAACAAATAATAAAGATGGATATTGATAAAGGTAAGTTCATTTTTGTTACTGAAACAGAGAAATACAAAGTAAAGTTATCAGATATAGATTCCGCTTTCTACAATGGATGCCACTTTTGTTCAGATTTTACTGCAGACTATTCAGATATTGCTGTAGGTAATATTGGTGTAGACACAAAGAGCAATGTTGTTTTAGTTCGCACTCAGAAAGGCAAAGAATTGTTTGAATCTGCAATCGAAAAGGGACTTCTTGAAGTAACAAAAATTGATTCTTCAGAATGGGAGACAAAATTTGGGCTTGTCTTCAAACTTGAAAAAAGAAAGAAAAAAGAGGCTAAAGCCCTTCCCGCTCTAGACTAACCATTGATTTGGTGATCTCTTCATTGAAAAAAATTGAACTTTTTTCCATTCCTTTTCCTATTGTTAAAAAAGGAGATAATATCGCTGAACTGATTCTAAAAGAATTAAGTGAAAACAATATAGAAATTCAAGATGGAGACATTTTTGTTATTGCTCACACTATTATTTCTCGCGCAGATGGAAATGAATACTATCTACCAACAATTTCTCCTTCTTTTCTTGCTGAAATAATTTCTCGTAAAACAGGAAAAGACCCTTCTTTAGTTCAATTAATTCTAAATGAGTCGTCTTCTCTAGAGAAAGTTCAGAATAACATTATTATTAGTAAACATCGTCTAGGGTGGATATCTGCTAATGCCGCAGTTGATCAGTCCAACTCTCTTCCTAACCATGCTGTTACGTTACCTACTGATCCTGAAAAAACTGCTAAAAAAATTGGCTCTTATTTACAATCCAAATTAAAGAAAAAGATTTCAATATTGATTTCAGATACTCATGGTCGTGCTCTTAGGAGAGGAGCAATTAACATAGCAATTGGTTCTTATAATTTTTCAGTAATTGATGATGCAAGAGGTCGCAAAGATATTTTTGGCAATGAACTAAAATCCACTCTTGTGGCATTAGCTGATGAAGTTTGTTCTGCTGCAGAGTTATTAATGGGACAAGCTGACGAAATGTCTCCGATTGTTATTATAAGAGGATTTACTCAACGTTCACCTGTTTCTTCAATTTATGAATTGCAATATGAAGATGATAAACGACTTTTTAAATGAAAAAAGAGTAAGTTTAAATAATAACCAAATTAATTCAATCAACAAAAGCAATTCGCTTGTAAGGTGTATTATGTGTTTAAACGTTCAAAACGCTCAAAGCTTGAAGAAGCTAATATACTCTTAGGAGAAGCAAAGGTTCTAGGTCAGCAAAGGAAATATCAAGAAGCCACTGAAACAATTGAAAAAGCAATAGCACTTTTTACACAGGAAAATGATAGACAAAAACTTGATCTGTCTAAAGCTCTATTTTATGAATTCAAAGCTGAACAATCTATAAAGTCTAACAGAGCTTTAGAAGCTTCTAACTATCTCGGGAGAGCCGGAGGATTTTACATGCGTTTGCATATGGTTAACGATTTAAACCGGGTTTACAAGAAACAAGCGGACATTTTACTTATTCTAGCTAGACAAACTATGAAAGAAAAACATTTTATTGAAGCAGCGTCTTATTTTGAGCAAGCCGCTATGGCTTATCAAAAATTAAAAAATAAAGAAATGGAACTTGATTGTAAAGCTAAATCTTATGTTTCTCGTGCAGCTGCAGAAAAAACTATATCTGGAAGGAAGGTTTATCTTAGAAAAGCAGTGGAAATAATGCAAGAAACAGGAACTGATAATCCAATAATAAAGGGCCATCTAGCTTATTATAATGGTTTATTTATTAAGGAAGAAAAGAAAGAGGAAGCTCTTCGCTATTTTAGTGAAGCTTTACAGAACTATCAAAAAGCTGGAATGTCAAAAAGGGTAGAAGAAATAAAAAAGATGATTAATGACCTAGTTTCAAGCCAGATCTAGTTTCAAAATAGTAGAATTGTTCTGACTTACTTTATTAGAGATGAATAAAATACTATCTAATGTATATCTCTCTAAATTTCAAAACCTTTTCTTCACTTTGGATAGCTAATCTTGCAGCATGAGAAAAAAGTTTTTCAACATTTTCAGATGATAATGCAGATGTTTCTATATAATCAAAATTATTTTCTTTTGCATATTCTTCTGCTTTTTCTCTGTCTACAGCTCTTGCATTTTTTAGATCACTCTTATTTCCACATAAAATAATTGGAATTTCTGAACATTTTTTCTTTATTTCACTAACCCAAAAGGATACATCATCAAATGTTGACGTTTTAGTAATATCATAGACTACGATAGCAACTTTAGCTCCTAGAAAATATTTTTGTCTAACAAATCCAAAAATTTCTTGAGCTCCTGTATCCCATAAACTAATTCTAACATTAACATCATCGGTGAGTATATTTTTAGACAAATTTTCATTTAATTCGTCCTTTGTTAAGGAAAGACTTTTCGTTAACCAACTCACACCCATTGTTGGGATATAAGAATATGAGAAAGTGTTCATAGCATATCTTCTTGCCAATGATGTTTTTCCTACAAAAGCTGAACCAATTGTTATAATTTTATACAAATGTCGTTCTATCATTTTTATCTCCAAAATATTTCTATTAGTTTTCTTTCTATGTTGATACTGCTTAAACGCCTCCAATCATCGAGAATCAAAGGCTTTGTATTCGTATTGATTAATTCTCTAAACTGTTCTGGTTCAAAATACTTACTAGTGATATCAACAAATTCTGAAATGAAATTAAGGAATGTCTCCTTTATTTGGCTATAATCTTCAATTTCTGTTATTTCTGTTGAGTTTACTTCATCTCTTATAAAGAACCCTTCTTTGTCAAAGAAAAATAACTCGTCAATTTTTTTGTAATCATTTATTAATTTATTAACATCATTTCTTAGTAACTGATTAATTTTTTTCCTTTTCGATTGATCTTCCACAACTTTTTGTATTCCTGAACATACTGAATTTATTATATTCTCAAATATTTCTAATAAATTTCTGAACTCAATATCTTTGATGTGATTAGATATAATAGCGTTCACTTTGAAAACTTCGGAAATCACCATAGATGGCGATAAGGGTTTTTTTACTTGTTTAATTTCATCAAGGAAATTTTTAGCAGTTTCTTTATCATAGATGTCAAAAGAGTATAGAAAGAGATTCATTAAAAAGAATAATTGAGAATACGCCATTCCTTCTTTTTGCTCTTGGGAGATTAGTACAAATATGAAATCATACTTCTTTTCAACTAAAACAATTGTTTTCTTAAAAATTATTTCTCTTAATGGTCCTAATTCTCTTTGTTCTCCCATCTTTATGAATTTTAATAGTTCCGCAAATTGGTCAGGTTTAAGAATTAAATTTTCACTATTAGGCGTGTCTGTAAAGATAGTATCGTAGTTATTTTTGTTGAGTATGTAAAAATTAACCAATTAGTACACCTTTCTATAATTACTTTTAAATAAATTTAAACTTATTCCTTCTTTAGATTCTGCGTTAACTTTGCCAGTTTCTATTTTTCTTCTATAAATTTTAAAAAGTATAAAAAAAGATAGAAACTTATGTAAAACCTATTCTCGGACTTGTAGATAATTGCGTAGTTTTCTTGAATCTTTCTGCAACTTTATCATAATACTTGAGCACATCTGGAGTTACAGTAGGATGGATGTTTTTTAGTGCTTCCTTGAAATGTGCAGCTTTTACTTTTGTTGCGTTAAAGTCTTCTCTAAGAGCTCTCATACCAGCTTCTCTGCACAGAGCCTCAATATCACTTCCTACAAATCCATCTGTTACTTCTGCAAGTTCCTTGATGTTAACATCTTCAGCTAAAGGCATATTTTCAGTATATATCTTAAATATCTTTTCTCTTCCCTTTTTGTTAGGTGGTTTGATATATATTAATCTGTCAAACCTTCCTGGTCGTAGAAGAGCTGTATCAACCATGTCCGGTCTATTTGTTGCAGCTAAAACTACAATGTCTTTTAATTCTTCTAGCCCGTCTAATTCTGTGAGTAGTTGGCTTATTACTCTTTCAGTAACATTACTATCACTTGACATTCCTCTTATTGGTGTTAGAGAGTCAATTTCATCAAAAAATATGATTGATGGAGCAGCCATTCTCGCTTTACGAAATACCTCTCGTATGGCTTTCTCTGATTCTCCTACCCATTTTGATAATATTTCAGGACCTTTAACACTAATGAAGTTCGCTTCGCTTTCTGTAGCTACTGCTCTTGCAATAAGTGTTTTTCCACATCCTGGAGGACCATAAAGTAATATCCCTCTTGGTGGTTTAATTCCTATTTGTTTAAATGCTTCAGGATGAGTCAAGGGCCATTCAATTGCTTCTCTTATCTCTTCTATAACTTTATCCAACCCACCAACTTTAGAAAATGGAACGTTTGGTGATTCAATAAATACTTCTCTCACGGCTGTCGGTGTTATCTCTTTTAGTGCATTAATGAAATCTTCATGTGTAACTTCTAGTTTATCTAAAATCTCAACTGGGATTTTCTCCTCATTTAAATCGATTTCTGGAAGAACTCTTCTTAATGTTTTCATTGCACTTTCTCGGCATAGAGCTTCAAGATCTGCTCCAACATAACCGTGTGTGACATCAGCTAGGGCTTTTAAGTCAACATTTTCAGCTAAAGGCATTCCTCTTGAATGAATTAAAAGAATTTCTTCTCTGCTGTCTCTATCTGGAACATGGATCTCAATTTCTCTGTCAAACCTTCCTGGTCTTCTAAGTGCAGGATCAATAGCGTTTGGTCTGTTTGTTGCTCCAATAACAATTACTTGTCCTCTTGATACTAATCCGTCCATTAGAGCTAAAAGTTGTGCAACAACTCGTCGTTCAACTTCACCAGTTACATCTTCTCTTTTTGGAGCAATGGCATCTAACTCATCAATGAAGATAATGCTTGGAGAGTTGTCTTCTGCGTCTTTGAATATTCCTCTCAATCTTTGTTCTGATTCACCATAAAATTTACTCATTATCTCCGGCCCATTTAATACAATAAAATGAGCTGCAGATTCATTAGCTACTGCTCTTGCAATAAGTGTTTTTCCACATCCTGGAGGACCATGTAGTAACACTCCTTTTGGAGGATCAATGCCTAATTTCTCAAATAATTCTGGATGTTTTAAGGGAAGTTCAACCATTTCCCTTATCTTCTGAATTTCAGAATGTAATCCTCCTATGTCCTCATAACTTATTCGAGGACCTCTTTTTTCTCCTTCGATAACTGGTTTTTCTGCTACCTTTAATTGTGTGCTCTCTGTTACTACTACTATTCCTTGTGGAACAGTTGAAACAACACTGAAAGGTATTGCTCTTCCTAAAATAGGAATTAAAACAGTATCTTTTCGTGATAACGGTTGTCCTAATAATTTACGTTTAACGAAATTTTCAAAACTAAAGTCTATATTAACAGACATCGATTCAGGAGCTAAAGTTACTTGTCTAGCTACACTTACCTGTGCCTTTTTTACTACAACTTTATCTCCTAAGGATACACCAGCATTTCGCCTAATTACTCCGTCCATTCGTACAATTTCTTTTTTTAGATCTTCAGGATAAGAAGGCCAAGCTACTGCTGTTGTTTTTCTTTTTCCTGTGATTTCTACAATATCTCCTGTTGATACCCCAATTTTAGACATTGCTACGCTGTCTAAACGAACTTTTCCTCTGCCTACATCTCTCTGTTTAGCTTCAGCTACTCGTAATACTATTTCCTTTTCGGCCATTCTTTATTTCCTCTGATGAAATTCATTTATTATTCCTTGATTCAAAACCTTAATTGACCTTTATTAAGGTTATTTTTTGACAGCATTTTATTAACAAATGGGAAATTAGTATTTATATTATATTTTATAAAGAACAAAGAAAAAAGAAACAAAGAAAAAGAAAATGTACTTTTAGCAACCCGGAGTGAAGTAAGGCTTAAGTTCTCCAATATGAGAATCTTCTTCGAGAGTTGCTATCTGATAAATTTTATACCCTCCAGTTAGATTTCTTGGATCAAAACCATGTTGCTTTAGAATTCGGTATGCGAGATAAGAAGTGAATCCAGTCACACAATGTAGATATACTGGCTTATTTTTTGGAATCTCATCTAGCCTTTCTCTTAATTGACCAATAGGTATGTTTATCGCACCTGGAATACAACCTTCAGCATGTAATTCTGGTCCTCTTACGTCAATAATTGTCGCCCCTTCTTCTTTTAATTTCTGTGCTTCATTCCAATGCCATATCTTCACTTCTCCCCTCATTACGTTAGAAGCAACAAAACCAGCCATATTTACACAATCTCTGGCACAACCAAATTGTGGAGCATAGCACAATTCAAGATTTTCTAAATCATATACTGTCCCCTTAAAGTTTATAACTGTTGCAATGACATCTATCCTTTTTTCTGTTCCTGGCCCACCTACTGCTTGTGCTCCTAATATTCTGCCATTTTTAGAGTCAAAAATCAGTTTCATTGATATTTCTTGGGCATCAGGGTAGTAACTTGCATGATTTTGGGGATGAACATAGATTTTCTCATAGTTAGTAATTCCTAATGATTTGAGTTGTTTCTCGTTTAATCCAGTTTGAGCAACAGTTTTGTCAAAGACTTTAAGAACAGCCGTACCTATTGAGCCTTTGTAAGTTGTATCTCTTCCAGCAAGATTGTCAGCAGCTATTCTCCCTTCTCTGTTAGCTGGACCAGCAAGAGGAACAACAGTCGGCTTTTCAGTAATGAAATTTTTAATCTGAACAGCATCACCTACAGCATATATATCAGGGTCAGAGGTTTGCATGTGTTCGTCAACTATTATATATCCTCGTTCAGTTAGTTCGAGACCACAATCTTTAGCTAAATGTGTGTCTGGTCTAATCCCTATACTCAAAATGACAAGATCTGTTCCAATTTTCCTTCCGCTTTTAGTAATAACTTTGTACTTTCCTTCTCCATCTGTAGACTTCTCAATGCCTACAACCCCATCTCCTAAAATAAGTTTGACCCTATTGAGTACAAGTTCATTATGGATAAATTGTGCCATCTCTCTGTCTAATGTAGGTAAAACTTGGTCTAAAAGTTCAATTACTTTTACACGAATACCTCTTCGACTAAGATTTTCGACCATTTCTAATCCTATATACCCTCCTCCTATTACTGTTGCTGTAACAGGGTTGTTCTTCTCAATAAATTCATATATTTTTTCTGTATCTGGAATATTACGGAGAGAAAAAATAGGTATATCATCCATTCCTCTGAAAGGAGGACGAATTGGCTCTGCACCAGGTGCTAAAACAAGCTTGTCATAAGAAAGTTCATACTCTTTTCCCACTTCTCTGTCAATCACTTTAACTATTTTCCTTTCTCGATCGATTGAAATAGCCTCATTCAAAACTCTGACATCAATATTGAAAAACTGTTTAAATTTTTCAGGTGTCATTAAAACTAGTTTTTCGCGGTCTTGTATCACTTTTCCAATATAATAAGGAAGACCACAGTTTGCAAAAGAAACATATGGTCCTCGTTCTAGTATTATTATTTCCGCAAATTCATCTAATCGCCGATATCTAGCTGCTGTGCTTGCGCCACCAGCAACACCACCTATTATTATTATTCTCTTTTTCAATTTCATCCCTTAAAAGTTATTTAGTAGAGACTCCTAAATAGAAATATAAAATTAAAGGTATAACTATATTATATCTAATACTAAAAAATATCCAGCAAACTAATGTTTTTTACATTTTTAGTTAATAGAATTTTGGAAAAATATTAACATATAAAAAAAGAGAAAGTGCATTCACTCTATTTCTTCTAATTCTTCTAACAAATAGCGAGTACTAGTTTGTTTCATTCGTGAATCTTGTTCTTTTTCTCTTTCACTAATAATATCTCTTTCTATTCGGTCTAAGGCAATAGCAAACGCTCCAAATAATCCATAACCCTCTGAGCGAGAGACATAAGTTTTTCCTTTATTTGTTGTTATTCTTAATCTAATCTGATACAAACTGTATCCTCTAAATTTCTTCTTTGGAATAGATTTAATATGGATATAGAAATGTCCTGCATTCCCAATCATCAAAGAATATTTATCAATGAACTCTGAAGATAAATCAAAAAGTTGCTTTAAATCTTCGTCATCGATTTCTCCCATTACATTGATAAAATAACCCTCTTGTTTAGGAGGAACACTAACAGTTTCTAATAAGTCATGAGTAGTTAGAATACCTACAACATGGTTTGAATCATCAACAACAACTAATGCTTTGTGATCAGACTCGTGAAGTTTTTCTATAGCTTGTTCGACACTGTCATCTAGTTTGCAAGTTACAACATCTGTACTCATTAGATTAATTATTCTTGTGGAGTAAGGATCAATCTGTGTTTCAGATCTATCTCCAAATGTTTGTCCAGGCAAATCCGATAGAAGAATTGGTTTAAGGTCATGGGGGCTAACAATACCTATAAGTTCATTTTTTTCATTTACAACTGGACATCGAGAAATGTTATTATTTCTACATATAGAAAGTAGTTGTGCCGCAGTTGTTTCAGTATTACTAGTTATTGGGTTTGGTGTCATTAATTCCTTTACTTTTTTTCCTTCATAGAGTTCAAGTTCACTCTTTATAAGATCAATATCTCGAATAACACCAATTATTTCTCCATTTTCTTCGACAGGAATAGAACGAATTTTTGATTGTATGAGTATTTTTGCTATCTCGTTTATTGGAAGATTTTTCTTTATTGTTGGGACTTTTTTAATAAATGTAGATACTTTAGAATCTAAATAAAGTCGAGATTGTCTAGCTAGAAATCTCTTTGTCAAATAACCTAAAAACACATCTTTTTCATCAAAAACTAATATCTCTCTTGTATTTTTATCAAAAAGTTCTAATGCTTTTGCTAGCTTTTCATTTTCTACAACTGACACGTAATCTGAAATTAAAGATTCAATTTTTTCGCTCATGTTTTAACATAGAATTCTATTCCCTTAAAATTTATGGTTAAGCAACACATTCTTGGGAAAGGTTTTTTATTGCTTATTTCTCTATATTTAAATAGATTTAAATAAATTAACTATTAATAGTAGATTAAAAGGTGAACACTTTGGTCAGTATATTTCAAGCACTAAAAGTATCTCTACTCTTCCTTATTTTCGGATTAATACCTTTTGTATTAGTCGTTATAGCAATAGTATCCTTGATTTCTATGGGCTTTGGTTTTGATTTTAAAGTTTTATATGCAAATGAAGGAGTAGATCCAGGTTCTGTTCTAGGCAATCTTGGGCTTTTAATAGTTGCATCGTTTATCTTCTTCGTTGGACTTTTCAAAGCTATAGGAGATATTGCTGAAGCTGCTCTATTAGAATAAATTCTTTTTTTTTCTTTTTTTTTACCTTAATGTAAGGAAGCTTAATCGTAATGTTCTATTTAAGTTAAAAGGATTGTTTTTCGATTGTAAAACTATTTAAATGTATGAAAAGTATTTTGGCTAAGGAAACGATTGTTATACGAATGATAACAATGAATAACTTAAGCTCAAACAGTAGTTATAGACAGAAAAAAAGTGGTTATTTAGACGTTCTTTTAATAGGTTTTTCAATAGTCTGTTTGTTACTTTATATCTTTTTTTTTAACAAAATAGTTTTAGTTTTTGATGAATTTACAATTATTCTAAATATATTGTTCATATTTGCAATGTTTCTCCTATGGTCTTTAACTTCTAGTTTTTTTTATTTTTTAAATAAAACAGAACATGAAGTCAAAATTTTTGTTTCAACTATTTCTCTTCTTATTGTAATGGCTATATTGTCAACTTACTTAATTTCAATAATGGAACGAATTTTTATTCTTATTACAAGCACAAAAGATAAGTTAATGATCATTATTTATACAGCTTATATAGTTCCTATTATAGAGGAAATTTCGAAAATTTTTCCGATTTTAATCCTTTTTAGACATTATATTCGTTATAAAAATAATGAGAAATTGGTTACATATCGTTTAATTGTCTCTTATAGGCAGTTTGTATTTTATTCGGTTCTTTTTGGTTCATGTTTTGGTTTTTTTGAGCATTTCTTCTTATTCTCCTCTTTGTTTGATTATGAGAATATAGGTGATATCGCTTTTCTACGCATCTTTTATCCTCTCCACCCTGTAACTTCTGGTTTGTTGGCGATTGGTATTGGTTATTTTTTGTTTGTTAATTCAAATGTAAAGAAACTGAAAAATTGGTTAATTGCTTTACCTCCTATTTTTTTGTCTTTAATTTTCCATATTTTATGGAATTACAATGCTTATTTTAATTCACTTACTATATTACAATATATAGGTTGGGCAGCTACTGGACTATTTTTTATCATTTGTATATCTTTACTTAAAAAACCAAAAATATGTGGCGATTGTGGGATACAGCATTCAGAAGGAGAATGCGTGAAAAACCCAACTTTTGTTCTTTCTCTTGAAAAAATTGTCAAGAAAGATACTGTGGTTGAAAAAGAATATATTGTAAAAGAAGATTATATCATGTGTCCTTTATGTGGAGTACAAGCTTTTGATGGTGAAATCTGTCATGCTTGTAACAGCTGGGCAAAGTTCCAATGTTCTAATTGTAATCAAGTTGTACCTCCTTTTGCAAGAACATGTTGGTCATGTGGAGCATCTTTACCAACTCTACAGGAGAAAATTAGGTCTACATCCCCTTCATTATATATGACATTATCTGTTGCAATAACACGAATTGTTTCATCTACAGTCTTAATTAGTTTAATAATTGGACTACTTAATCTGAAAAATAAATTAAGTTATTTAGGCTTCACAATTCTACTTCTTTCAATTTTGATCGCTTTGTCTACCTCTCTAATTTGGTATCGTATAAACAATAAAAAAATTGATTCGATAATTGTGTCAATAGTTGTAACTTCATCCGTGTTCTTTACTATAGTATCTATGAATCTACTTTTGATATTGTTAAGTATGATTCAATTGATTATTATACATAATCTTGTGTTTGGCTTTTTTGGCATAATATTCTCTTCTATCGTCCTTTATGGAATATACAGATATCTTAGGGCGATCTTTAAAGGAGATAGTTTAATTGTTGGGGGTGAAGTTCTTGGATGAAGAGAAAAAATACAAAGAAAGGCAATTAAAGTTAGATGCAAAAAAACATTTCCTAGAACAATCCAAATTTACTGCAGCAGAGTTACAAGGAAGAGGATATCAGCTTTCACCTATCTTGTTTGAAGATTCAAAAAGCAGAAGAGTATTTGATGAAGGAAAGGTTGAAAAATTTTCTTTTGTAGAGAAAACAAAAAAGGTATTTCTTACTTTATTTGGGTTTATTGTCAATCTTGTTTGGTTGGTTATTGACTATAATAATGTTAACAGTGAGAAATATTTTCTTCATAATAAAAATAGAAGTAAGAGAGAATATTATACTGAATTAATATTACACATTTCAACATTTTATTCAATAACACTTATTGTTCTTGTTCTAATTAATTACTTTATTTTAGATTCGGCAGCTATTTCTTCTCTTTATGATATTCGTTCATTAGTTTGGTACCCGGATAGAGTATTGAGTTTAAGTTATATCTATGTTTTTTCAGCTGAAACTACTTTTGATATAATTACAAACACAATTTTAACAGTTTTAGTCCCATTTTTTATTGCTGGTGTTGTTGCTGGTATTGCATGGAAAGAAGATGCCAAAGATGTTGTCGGTCCATCTTCATTTCTATCATTTTTACTGTTCATGGCTTTTTTCTTTAATGAAATCTTCATAACTTCATCCTTCAAAACAAATGATGTTCTTGCAGGATGGTTCTTGTCATTAATGTATGAATCTATGATGCTTATAATATTGTTTCAAGCACTTATGCTTAGTTTACTTGGTGGGGCATTGGGTGTTATGTTAGGCATTTCCTTTTCAAATATAGCTTCACAGAAGAATGATGAACAATCCTTTTTCTCACCTTCTATTCTCCCAGTAATACCTATTACAGTAAAAACTCTATTTGATATGGTAGATGTATCTTCTTTAACTGGTTCTTCATTTAGCTCTAGAACAATGTTAGTTTATTTAAATAGAACTATAGAATTAAACTCAAAAAGAACAAGAACTGAACATTGTCCCTATTTTGTAGAAGGGCGTTGTGCATATTTAGGTTATAAAACCACTGCTACAAAAAAGCAAATCTGTACAACTGAATCATATAATTCTTGTAGGGTTCTCGCATTCATCTTGCAAAGTAAATTATTGATCAAAGAAATAAAAGAGGAAGAAAGAAATGGTTAATATCAAAGATTACATGAATCTAAAAGGTTTTGTTATTTTATTAGCTGCAATCCTGTTTATTTTACTAAATAGCACTCAAGAGTCCTATATCTCCATTGAGCAAATTGATTCTACAACTTTAGAAACAATTCAAACTGGTTCAGAAACGGGTACCGGTAGTGTCCCTCCTTCTCCTACTTCTACAAGTATACCTACATTTCCTGAAATCACGGATACTATTCCTCAACCTTCTTCTTCCAGTTTCTCACCAGCTACATTAATTGCTATTGTAACAAGTGTTATTTTCATAGGAATTATTATTCTATTAATTATGAAACGCAAAAATTTTGTCACTTATGGTTCCTTCACTAAACCAAAAAGGATTCCTACAAAAACCATAATTGAAAAAAGAGAGATTTTTAGGACGCAAATTGTTACACTTAAAGATATCTTATTAGATTACCTTGATAATAAAAAATATACCGAAGGTGTGATTTATGGTTTTCTTACCCTTGATAAAAATATGAAACAATTGTTAGGCTTAAAGAGAAAAAGTTCTCTAACACCTAAAGAATTCGCTGAATCCTTAGAACTTCCTGAGATCATTCAGAATCTAAAGAATATTGTTAATCAATTCTACAGAGCTAGATATAAACTTGATGAGTTAACAAAAGATGATTTGCTAGATTTTATTAATAATTTGGATATTATTAAAGAAAAAAGTAAAACTGCCAAGGAGATTGAAGTTCGTCAGGTTATTGTAAAGGAGGAAATTACAAATGGAACGAATTAATGTCTCAAGTGTTCGTTATGAAGCTATTTTTAAACTAATCCTACAAACAATGATTTTGTTTTTAATCTTGATTTTTCCATTTGTATTTAATTTTGTCACCACTTCCCCTCCTTATACAATAAATAACTATGGTCCTGGCGGTTATTCAATTTTTAGAGAAAAACTAGAAGATGAGGGTTTTGATGTATCTCGAATCTTGATAAGCACGGAAAATCTCTTAGATCTTCCTAAATCTTCTATTCTAGTAATTGCTGGGGGAACAAAAACCTACAGAAATATTGAAATTCAGCGAATTACGGCCTTTTTATACAGAGGAGGAACTGTTTTCTTACTTATTGATTCTGTGACTTCACAAAATTTAGCGCTTAAACTAAATGTTAGTTCTTCAATGAGCAATATTATGGAAACAGTGAACTATTATAAAACTCCTGAGATAGTTTTGACTGAAGCTCCATTTAAAGAGGTATTAAAACACTCTCCTATTGATAAATTGGCTTTTCTTCAACCTAAAGTGGTCTATGGCTCCACAAGTCCTTTTCTAAAAATACAAACAAATAATACTGCATTTCTTGATTCAAATTTTGATAAAAAATGGTCTAGATATACAGAAGATTTGAGAAAATACACTCTGGTCACTGTTGAAGGTCGAGGTGCAGGAATTTTAATTGTTGTCGGTTCTCCAAGTTTTTTAACAAATGATTTTTACACTGCTGGCTTTGCAAACATCAACACTACTATCTACCTTTTAAAACTCTACTCTAGCTATTTGTTTGGAGAAGAGGAACGATATGTTTATTTTGATGAAAGTCATAAACGCTGGTCTATTTGGTCTAGAGATGGTCTCATAAATCAAACTTATGGGACTATTACCCTTCTTACTCAATCTGAATCTTTTATTGTGATGATTCTTTTGTTGATTATTAGTCTATATTATCTACTACCTAACGTGCGCAAATTAAAGAAACGATCTAAAGAAGGCTACAAAAACTTTCTAAAAAAACATATCTACAGCAAAGAACGTGAGCTTTACGATACTTTGGGGCAACCAGTAAAACCAACTGAAGAAGAAAAAATATTAACTTCTTTATATTTTCAATATGAAAACTTCCCAAATAGAGTATATAACATCTATTTACAAAGAAAGTTAAATAATATCAGTGAAAAGAAATTTACTGACCAAGAAAAAACACTGTTTAATGAAATCATTAAAAGAAAAATTGATTTCAAACTATTTATTTACTTGTTTAATAAATTAGAAGAAATACAAAAGAGGAACTTAATATGAATGTAGAAGAAACAAAAGAAATTTTCCAAAAAGTCTTGGAACAGATGAAAAAAAGGATCGTAGGAAATGACAAAGTGATAGAATTAATTTTTGCTACGATGCTAGCCGATGGACATGTATTGTTGGAAGGAGTTCCTGGTATAGCTAAAACTTTAATGGCATCTACTTTAGCAGAAATACTTGATCTCAATTTTAAACGAATTCAATTTACTCCCGATTTACTACCTGCTGATATTACAGGAGGAAATATATATAACAGAAAGACCAATGAGTTTGATTTTGTTAAGGGACCTGTTTTTACTAACATTCTACTAGCTGATGAAATAAATAGGAGTCCTCCCAAAACTCAATCTGCATTATTAGAAGCTATGCAAGAACATCAAGTCTCAAGTGGAACGAAAACATATGACTTACCAGACCCATTTTTTGTTATCGCAACTCAAAATCCGATAGAGAGTACTGGTGTTTATCCCCTTCCCGAGGCACAAATTGATAGATTTTTAGTAAAAATTTTAGTTAAACCTCCAAATGTGTCTGGAGAAGTTGAAATGTTAAAAATGAAAAGAGAAAAGATGTTTGCTGATGTTGAAATAGTCGTAAAGAAGGAAACAATTTTGGCTATAAAAAGAGAAATTGAAACAAATGTTAAAATCTCTGATCAAGTACTGGAGTACATAGCAAAACTTGTTACAGCAACACGAGAGATACCTTCTTTATCATTAGGTGCAAGTCCTCGAGGATCTATCGCTTTATTAACTCTCAGTCGCTCTATTGCTGCCATAAATGGTAGAGATTATGTTGAACCTGATGATATAAAATCTATCTTTCATGCCGTGATTAATCACCGTTTGATATTATCCCCTGAAGCAGAAATTGAACAAATAAAAGTTGAAGAGATAATTAAGAATCTCCTTTCTGAAGTTGAAGTAGTTATATAATTCAAACAGTGGTGAAATTTTGTCCTTAGAAACAAGAACTGAATTAACTAACTCAGGAAGATTTCTTATACTAATCGGTTCCATCATGCTTGTTTTAGGGATTGCTATCGAAAATTATTTGTTTATTATCCCTGGATTATTTGTACTCTTGGTTATTATTTCAATTCTTGCTAATTTTTTCCTTTTCCAAAGTTTCCCAGAGGCTTCTATAACAGTTTCAAAAGACCATGTACGTAATAGGGGACTTGTGGCAGTTGTAGGTAATATTCGAAATAATAGCAAAAAAACGCTAATTTGCCGTATAACCCTAAACTATTCTTATCACTTTCATACAGTTGAAAAGCCCGAATCTTACCTTGTTCAAATAAAACCGGATTCCGAAATTAAACTAGATTGGTATTTATTAGCTATTAGAAGAGGAAATGGAACAATTGGACCAATTTCAATTTCTCTTAGATTTTTTCAGCAACTTCTTGTCAATCAAATAACTTGTCCAGAGAAAATACAAGTAAAAATTCTTCCTCAAAGACCAAAAATCCAAATTCCGTGGAAAACGAAGAAGGATCTCTTGATGCAACTAGTAAACCAATTTGCACAAAGGGTTAAAGGACAAGGAACAGAATTTTTTGCTCTACGAGATTATTTACCTGGAGATGAAATGAAGCATATAGATTGGAGAGCTACAGCTAGACATGATAAGCTCATAACGAGAGAATTTGAAGACGAAAAGCAGCTACACTTTCTCATTTTCCTTGATTTAGGAAGTACAATGTTTGGACCAAAATTTGATTATGCTTTGTCCAGTGTTGTTTCACTTTGTAGTTTGATAAAGGGGACCAATCATGATTTGACTGTTATAGCTTATTCTCATGTAGTAGAGAAGTTTATTGTACCTCAAATTGGTATCCACGAATTAAAATTAATGCTTAATTTATATGATTTAGAAGCTACTGGAGTTCAAAGTGACTTTGTAGAAGCTGCAAAATTTGCTAGAACACAAAAATTTCATCATAGTATAGCAATCATCTTTTCTGACCTAGATGGAGATATTAATCAAAAACTTCGTGGATTAGATATTCTTAAACTGATGGGGTCTAAGATTATATTTGTTAATTTTTCTACTCCAAGTTTTAACATTCTTGCATCCAAAGAATGGTTGATTGAAAAATCTCCAACGATATCTTATTCTACTATTTTAGATAAGGTTTTTTCAAGTTTAGCAATGGATGAATACAAAAATAGAGAATTAAAAGTAAGAAGAATATTACATGCTTTCGATGGAGATTTTGTTTCTATATATGGTTATGATGATGATATTATTTTAGCTCTCTATCGCCTTATGAAGAAATATAGCATTAAGCGAAAATTAGATGTTTTTTATAACAGAGGGGAAACTTAATGGTACGAATACGTGATGCAGATTTTGATGCAAATTGGAACTTAGAAATAAAAAAAACAAAAGGATTTCAGATTATACAAATTCTTCATCTACTATTTGGATTTATGGCACTATTACTTATTCTTGTTCAATCTATTCTGAGTGATAATATTATTATTTTTACAGTTTGGATGTCATTCACAATAATAATCCTGTTGATAGACATTTCTCGTGGAAGCAACATTAAGATACAAGATGAAATGGCTTTCTTTGGTTTAATGCTTCTAGGAACATTATTTTCTATGTATTTAGCTAATATTAAATCAATGTTCTTTATTGATAACTTCAACAGGGTGAATATAATTTTATATCAAATCTTTGTTGGAGTATTTATATCTCTACGTTTTTTCTTTGCGATATACTTTGAATCAGTGTATAATAAAGAGTTCAAAGTTTTACATCCAAAAACAAGTTATTCTTCAGAACAATTAAAAATGTATAAAAATAACTTACTAAAAACTGACTTCTCTGTAAAGCAAGTTAAACAATTAGCCTTCAAAAATCAATTCTTTTATCTTTTATCTACAATCTTCATTCCAATAATCATAATTGGGATATTTGTGTTATTATCTTATGCTTATGCCTTTTTTATCTACTTACTTTTACCCAATGATGTGCTTAAAGATTTCATAATTAAACCTGCATTTATAGTTTTTTCATTATTATTTAGTTTCATACTGGTAAGACTAGTTAATTCCTTACCAGAACTTCTTGGAAAAAAAATATCTGATAAAACAAATTGACAACAGAGCCGTTTATATTCAATTAATAAAATAATTAACTATAATAATACATTCACATATTAATAAGGAAAAGTAAAAAATGTTCTCTTTGTTTTTCCTACTTAGAATTGCTTTTCCAATTCTGTTTCAACTGTTCTAATGTTGGGGCTCTTCCACAGCTTTTCTCAATTTCAGGGCAATATCCATAAAAATCACAGAAAGCACCCGCTTTTTTAAACAATACTGGTGCTACCTTTTTTACTTCATTTAACATTTTGTTAGCAAGTTCTCTTATTTCCCATTGAGCTCTAACACAGCATCGTGAAGAAAAAAAGTCTATTAACGCATGTGCATTCATTGAAACAACTAATTGAGTGCTTGTTGCATTTGGAAGAATATATCTTGCATCTTCTTTTGGTACTCCTTTCTCTATCAAATCAGTATAAAAGGCAAATAATTCTTTGATTTTATTTTCATATTCCTCTTTCATTCCTAATTCATCTATAGTTTTAGGAGTAATAAAACTAAAAGAGGCTGCATTGACATATCTCTGTGATTGTTGTGAGTAACTTGCTATTCTTTTTCTTACTAATTGATGAGATAATACTCTACTCACACCAGATACATGAAATACAAAAATATTATGTTCAATAATTGAAAGATGACCTGATTCGATGATCTTGCTCAAATATTCCTCTTTTTTTAGTATAGCTTTCTGTTTGACTTTCTCTAGTTCTGACTCTTTACTATAACAAATTACGGCGGCAATGTTTGCAATTAATTCAGCTTCTTCAGGATAACTAATTAGACTAACTTCGATAATGTTCACTTCCTTCCATTATTTGCTCTTTATAGTTCATTATTTTACCTATTTCAAATTTGTTTCTATCGTTTTTTTATGAACTATTAATACTCTCTTTATTAAGCAAAATGAAATCAGAAACCTTTTTGAATTAAAAAGTATAATAATAAAAATAGGGTGTTATAATACATTATTCTAAGATAGATAGAGGATTCTTTATGGCAACGAAAGTAAAAAAACTAAAAACTACAAAAAGGTTAAAGCACAAACCTGCTGTTGTTCCTAAAAAAACAAGAAAAATTAAAACAAAAAAAAGTAAGCTCCCAATTACTACTGTAGAAGAAAAAAAATTGAAGGTAAAAAATATAATTTTCACAATCATCTTTGGAGCTTTAACAGTTGCAGCATTTTTCTTTAGAAAAATTATTAGTAATCTAAATCCTCCATCAGATCCAGTTACAGAACTTATTATCACAGTTGTTCGTCTATTTTTAATTGGGTTGTTTACATATATCACCCTCTTATCTTTTGAAACTTATAAGGTAAAATTCCATCCTAAACCATTAAGGATACTATTAACGGTTATAACATTAATTGTATTCTTTCCCCTAACATTGTTTAAGTATTATACAAGACACAATGTTTGGCGAATTATATTTGTAGGAATGACTATTATATCTCTGTTTATGACCTTTTTTGGGTCGTATCTTACAGGGGTCCTCTATCGAGATAGTTTAAATGGAGCAGAACCCGATAAAAATCCTATAGATACAAGTTTCCTATCCTCTCCTTTTATTATTAATCTCCCTGTGGATATAGAATCTTTTTTGGATCTATTAAATAATTTAGGTGATCTTGATGATCTTACTTTAGAAACAAGCGTTGCTAATATTACGGCTCAAAATGGTTTTTTGGGTAATTTTCTCTATCGCTGGGATGTATACGATGAATACAATCCTGATGGCTGGGAATTTGAAAAATCAAATGAAGCAACTTTGTATAATATTCCTCAAGATGAGAGGGGAGAACCTAGTGATTTTGATAGTGCTACAGATGTAAGAATGTCTATTCAGCAATCAATTTATACTGCTACAAGTGGTGTAGATATTAGTTTACTTTCAACTTGGAATTCCATTTATCGTCCTCATATTGATTGGGAAAGCGATTGGAGTGATAATGTAAGAGATCTTCAAGGTAATTCAGTAGGCTCTAGTGATACAAGTATTTACTATGATACTCAAGATCAGCTTCATCTAAAAACAAAAGCAGATAAATCTGATCCACTAACTCCTTTTCAAGGTACATTTGAGTATACGACATATTTCATGTATGAGGATGATATAGATTTTATAATGCAAAATTCTCTCGATTATGAGGACCTAGATAGTAATTATATTCAATCAGAATATTCTGCATTTTTACAAGCTCCCAATGGATATTATGATACTATCTCAACAGCCGTTACAAACTTTGCTGATAATGAGATAGGTAGCACAATAGATTCTTCCACTTCCGTTTATGATGTAGTAAGCAGTGTAATACAAAATGTGTTAAACAAAGGTAATTTAGAGAATATCTTTGGGGCAACTAATGTAGATACAGGTGGTGAAGATCCTGCAAATGTTTTAGCTAGAAATGAAGATGCTCCATCTTCTGCTTACATTTCTTTAACAGTTATGGCTTTACGTAGATTAGGCATTCCTGCTCGCCCTGTGATGGGTTTTGCTGTAGGAAGTGGAACTGATAGTTACAGAGAAATAAAATTGGCTAATTTATATTATTGGGTAGAAGTTCTGATGCCACTGGACACGGATAATGATGGTTCAGCAGATGAATATAGATGGGGACAATTTCAGATAGGACCATATCCTGTTGATGAAACAACATTTGTTTTCTGCGACAATAGCCTTAATGCTCAGTATGATCTGAACCTAGAAATTTTCGAACAAACCACAGGGGATGTTAGAACCATGTCCTCTGGTGAAGGAGAAATCTATCTTGTAGATCACGGAGTAACATATACCATTCAGGTAAGTGCAACTAGAAGTGGGAACCCTTCAGAAAATGTTCCTATAACCTTAAAATCCTATTCTGCAAGTGAATTACAAGGTGGTTTTAGTACCTCTATTTTATCTGGTGGAATAGAGATATCTCAGCAACCCATTGTAACTGATGCTTCGGGTGTAGCTACATTAACTTATGAATTTACTCCTGAAAATTATTCTACTTTCGATCTTGCAGATCAAACTGGTACTACATATTTCATTGTAGCTCTTAATGGATTAAACAGTTATTCAGCAAAAGGTATAGCAATATTTCCATCAGGGTATTTAACCGATGTTGTACTAAATGCTTCAAAACAAACAATACCTAATCCCCAGAATCTGGCAGAAACGAAGACCTATTACTTGATTCAGCAAGGTTGGAAATATGAAATGTTTTCTTATCTTTATAAAGAGGGGCCACCTGGAACTGACCCTCTAGAAAATCGAACAGTAAACTATTATCTTCTAACCCCTGAGCAGTTACAAGATATAATCAACGGAGCTTCAATTGATCCTACACAGTTTACTCTAATAGGGAGCGCTACAACAGATCCAGATGGTAATTCATCTGTCTTCTCTGTAAATGAGACTACTCAAGTTGATTACTTTACTTCATTAACTGTTAACACAACATACGCGATTTTGGCTGTATATGGTTTTAATTATTCTTATGCTCCAATAGTTATTATTGATGGATTAATAGCTTCTGTAAAAGTCAACGATACGTTATTAGATACTGGAACAGATGGATATACAATGTGGGAAGAAATAAATGTAACTCTTTCCATGCAACCACCTAATGGTTATGCTGAACCTCTTGCGGATGAAGATGTCTGGTTATGGGTTGTTTATGAAACTGATTGGCAAGAATATGATGGTTCAATCGATGGAACAACCTATAATTCTACATTAAATTCTTCAACAAGAAGTTATTACATTGGACATAGAAAAACAAATTCCAACGGGCAGATTATTGAGAACTACTTAATAGATGCTACTCAACTTGGAGCAGGAAAATTCAAGATTGTTGCAATATACTCAGAAAGATGGGAAGGTTCTGAAGACATTTTCATAGTTGTTGGACCTGCATTAAGTGTTATAATAAACACAAAAAATACAGTTATTTTAGATAGCTATAGCATAGATAATGGTTCGTTTGATTTTATTAGGGGTATAAACACTTACCTTCTTGCTATTTCAGCTACAATTGCACTCGTTACTGCAAAAAAACTTCTTTTTCCTAATAAAAAGAGGTGTACCCAAAAAAAAAGAAATAAATGGTGAGAACTATGAAGTACTATAATCACATAAAAATTTTTACGGTTTTCATTTCTTTAATTATATTCTTGTCGAGTTTGCCAGTTTATTCATTTAATTATGAAAAGTTAGTTACTAAAAGTGATCTTGATCCTACAATAGAGAATAATTTAATTAATTATGAAAATAAGAATAGAGAGTTAAATGTCTATTCTAATTTTAAGCATAGTTCTCATTTTACTAAGAGAGAGAAAAAAACACCTGGTAATTATGAATATTATCGTTCTCCATTAAACATCGGGTTATATGTTAGTATTCCTGGGACATCTTCTCTCTCTTCTGATTCTTCAAGGTTAAAATTGAGTATTAGCAGCCCTACAGAGGGAACAAAACTATTTCGAGGAAATACAATTACAGTTAGTGGTGTTCTCCGTTCAGCAGCCCCAAACGATTTCTGGGATGGAGAAACAGTAGAAATATACTATAATTTAACTGAAGCAGAGTTTAAGGTGGATCCTGATTCTTATCGTAGTTCTAACTATTATGTTACTTCCGTGGTTACAAATAGTCAAGGAGAATTCACTGCAACAATCAGTACATCCACGCTTTCTGCTGATTTTCGCTCAAAAGTAGGAAATATTACAATTTTTACGTGGTTTGACGGGAATCCTGACAAAGGACGTGGGTCTGGTTCACCAGGAAGTTCTTATGTGTTTGTTTATGGTGGGCTGAAAACAGATGTGAGTTATTCTGTAACAAATCCCAACCAACCTTATTCATTTACAACACGGATATTGTTTGATAATAATACTGAAGTTACAACTAGTGGAACTCAGTATCACATTCAAGTAACTTGGCTAACAGATAACAGAGTAGACATAAATGGTAATTTTACTTTTACAACTAACTCTCACACTTATTCAAATACAAGCCCCTCTACAATTCAAACAGTAAAATATGAATCATATTATGATAGTTCACAGCTTTCCTTAAATTTCTTCGTAACTACAGGAGATACTTCTTTCAGCAATAAACTTCTTCATGCAGTAAAGCAAGCAACTACAAGCGAACAAGTAGTTGTTTCTTCTTATTATGTTACAGGAACAGGATTGACTGATGCAGATATTGCAATACCTCTTGATTCATACATAACAGTTTATGCAAATGTATCTGATTCATCTGGATTGGTAGGAGCTGGTTACAACGTTACTTTAGAATTCTATCATGGGACAACTAGATATAATCTAACTACGATTCAGACTAACTCTTCAGGTGCTATCCAGACAAAACACTTCGTTGATCATAATAACATCGCTGATATAACAATTAACAATGCTTTTTATATAACAATGACAGTAAGCTCTTCAGAGTTTGGAGGTGCAGATGTTACTCCTGATTCTCTTGGATCAGTTTTAGAATCAATAATTAATTCTATTAGCATTTCAATATCTAATACAACAATTTTCTATACTTCTGGTAAATCAATTTCATATACTGTAACAGTTACAGATAATTTTGGAAGAGTTGCTCCACTTGCTCAGTTCCAAGTGGACTTTCCTGGATTAAGTGTAATTACTTCTTCAACTGGTTCTTCTGGAACAAAGACATTATCATCTGTCATTCCTTCTTATACAATTCATACTCAAACAAAAACAATAAACGTTACAGCATTATTTACTGATGGAGGTACCTACAGATATTTCCTTAATGGTACTCCTCAAAATAATGATACATTCAATATTTATTTTGACTTAACTTTAACACTTCAAGGTCCCTACGACTCAAATATTGTTGACGGTGAGAGTACCTCTTACTTTAATAATACTTATTATTCGTTTTTCCAAACTGGAAATATATATAACCTCACTGTAGTTGATGAATGGGGAAGAAATCCCGTAGGCGCACCTTTCTCACTAAATTTTGAAGGACAAACCGTTTCTGGTGTTGTAACATCTGGAAATAACTTTATTGAATTAGATCCTGATTTTAACCCTACTACTGGGGTAGATATTAATGTTCCCACAACAATCTCCTTAGTTGCGGAAGCCGGTGAAGCTAATTATCAATCTTCGATTTCCCATACTGTTAGCATATATGGCCCTGATCTTGATGCTCCTGTTATAAATGGAGAAACTTTATCCCCCAATCCATTTACAACTGCTTCACATGAACCATTCTTTAATGTTAGTTTTAGTATAAGTGTTTCTGATGTAGGTAGTGGTGTTAGAAGTGTAATTATTTATTATCAAGTAATCGAATCTAATGATAGTAGTTTACTTAACCCCGCAAATTGGATTACTTTGAACCTTACTGACTTAGGTGGGGGTATATGGTTTGGTTATATAAATACCACAATTGATTTTGCCTTACAATATGTTCATTATTATATTGAAGTGAAAGATTATGCAGGTTACGGGTTGCAAGAAAATGGAACAAGGCAACCAACTGCACAATATGATGAGAATTTTGGGTTAACAGGTTACCTATACAATGAAACACATACAAACTATTATCAACTTGGAGATTATGAACCTCCAGTAGAGGTCGCAGTTCCTACTACTGTAGACTCTCCAGACCCTAAAAGTCCTTATCTTAATATTACTGTTTATGTAAATGATAGTCTTATCTATACTGGTGTATCTCAAGTTCTTATTTATATTAATAGAACTGCAGTGGGTGGTACTACAGAAATAAATTGGGTAAATGGAGTTCAGATGACTAACATTCCAGGAACAAACGCATGGTTTTACCAATTGTTAGCAGAATATAATTACCAATATAGTTGGTACTACGTAGCTTACGACAATGCTGAACCATCTCCAAGAACTTTCAAGAGTCAGACATATACATACGAGGCAATTGATGATACTCCTCCGATTATTTATAATATCGATGTTGTTCCTTCTACTGGTCTCCTGTGGAACAGTACTATGAACTTCACTATAAGAGTTGATGATGTTCAAAATGAAGTAGAAAATGTTACGCTGTTCATTACTCTGACAGATCCAAACGGTGTTGAAGTGGAAAATGAAGCAATAGCTTTAACAGCTCAAGCTGGTACAATTATTTATAGTTACACCCTAGATCTGAGTGTTTTTAATTATTCAGTATATGGAGGATATTTATTAGAATATCATTTCTACGTGGAAGATACTATAGGTAATAATATTAGTACGACTTCTGTTCAATTAGCTATTAGTAATCCTGCGCCACCCAATCGTCCTCCTGTTGGAGATCCAGCTGATCCAAGTAGTGAGACCCCTATAGGTGGTATTGTTGGAGGAGCAATTGGTGGTATTGTTGCTCTTATAGTAATTCTTTTCCTATGGTTCAATAGACACTCTCTCCGAAGTTATGCTCAGCAACAAACATTGAGAAAGAGACTAAGAGACTATCTTCGCGAAATACTAGAAGACATCAAACGTTTGGGTTCAGAAAGCCGTTACAAAGAAGCTGTTCTAAAAACCTGGCAAGTAATTGAGGGTGTAGGAAGAGAATTTTTTGATACTCCTAGGTTTAGACATCAAACACCTATGGAGTATGCTACTGTTCTTTCCAGAAGAGGAAAGATAGATATGGCGATACTCAATACTCTTTCGGAGTATTTTGAAAAAGCAAGATATGGCGCTGAAGTGATAACTGAAACAGACTTCAATGCAACCATATCTGCATTAATGAAAATAATTAACCAGTTAGAAGCTGGTGAAATGGAAATAGAAACATAAGGTGAATAAAATGTTCGGATGGGCAAAAAAGAGAAAAAGGTTAAAAAAATTAGATCAACTGTTTAATGCTGCTATGGCTGATGTAAGAATATTTGAGCAAAGGCAAGACTATAGAGGAGCAGTTATTGCTTCATTTGGAGGTCTTGCAAGCATTGCAGAGAACTTGATAAATCTTACAAGAGCTCCACATCAGACAGGTAGAGAATTTGGCATGCAAGTTGCAGAACAAGCAAACATCTCTACAGAAGTCATGGATGAGTTTCTTACATCTTTTGAAATAGCTAGATACACAGAAAGAGAAATAGGTTATGATGATTATCAAGAGGCCGTACAACGATTAGATGTTTGCTTTAGAGGAATACGAGAGCAAGGTATTCAAGAAATAACTGAAGTAACATCTTCAAAGAAAGAAAAGAAACCAAAAGTGAAAACAGCTAAAGCAGCAAAAACTGAAGTTAAAACTACTAAACAGTTAAAAACTCGAAAACAGTTGAAAACTAGAAGATAATGGTTTGGTTCTAAAAAAAGATAAATGAAAAAAAATGGTGTGTAATGTATGTCCGAAAAAGAAAATCAAGAAATAGTGGACGAATATGAACAAGAACTTGTGAAAAAAGAAGATGATTCATCAAAAAAGAAAAAAGTAAAGAAGGCTAAAGTTAAAAGAAAAAGTAAAAAACCAAAGAAAAAATTCAAACTTAGAAAAGTAAGGTTTACAAAGTATTCTTTAGCTATGACCTTGCTATTTCTCATAGTTATCGTTCCACTGTTTATTGGTTTAGTTGGATTAGGTGGAAGAAGTGTAAAATTTTCCATCTACAACACCGGTTGGGATGGTCTTTCCACTGTATATAATACATTACAAGCTGAAAACAAATATGAAATATCAAACGGAATGTCAAGTTTAACTATTTTAAATAGATTGAATAGCAGTGGAGTTCTCGTAGTTATCGGACCAACAACAAGTTACAACTTTGCTGAGACAATTAGTCTCGTAACCTTTCTGGTAAGAGGAGGAAGTTTGATAGTTGCTGACGACTTTGGTTCAGGAAATAAAATATTCGAACCGCTTTGGAACGTTATTGCAACCTATGACTCTCTTGTATCTTTAGGACTTGTTCCTTCTTTAACAGATATATTCTTCGGAAATCAAAGTGCACCATCAAATGTTACATCAGTTGAAGATTTAGCTGGTGCAGCAATTTTTGAGATGCTAGCAGGAATGTTAAAAGCAATAGGTTTTAATCAAACGGTATTAATGGATGCAGGAAGTAATTATGGTGGAGTAAGTTCTCAACCGTTGTTAAAGGATACAAATCCAGATAACCCCTTAACTGCTGGAATTACAAAGGGAGTTCAAATGGAATTTGGTACGGTATTAAGTGTTAAAATCAATAACTCTCGATATAATCCATCCACAGGACGTTATGAGTGGTATACAGATTGGGTTCCCTTGCAGCCTTTGTCTATAAATGTCACAATTGAAGGGGGAGAGTATGGAAATCTTGAGCCAATTTTCATTGAAGATGTGATGTTACCTTTTCTCTCGTTTTTCACAACTACGACATCGTGGATGGAGTCGAATTTTAGAGATGCACTTACTGGAGAAGCAGTTCCCAATGAAGGAGAATGGGGAAACACTGCCTTTGCCCCTATTTTGTCAATACCAATAGGTAGGGGAAAAATAGTTATGATTGGAGACCCTGATATATTCATAAATAAATGGATAGAAGATACAGAAAATAATGATAACTTGCAATTTTGTCAGAATTTGTTCAATTATGTAACCGAAAATATGGTTGCAAATACAACAAGTGGAAAAATACCTATAATATTTGATGAAGGACATACACAATATAAATTCTATAGTCCTGCTCTGGTATCAACCATTTTAATGAGGTTGATTACTGAAATGTCCATGTATCCACTTTATTCACCTTTTGTTCCTATCATGTTTGCTGTTATAGCATATCCCCTTATCCCAAAAGCTAGACGATTGGCCCCTGTATTATGGACTAGATACAGAGGAGAAAGAGGAAGGTCACGATTTGAACGCGAAATAAAAAGAATATTAGAAACTGGAAGTTACAGTGAAGCAGTAGGTTTACTTTATAGGTCCATGTTACGGGGAGTAAGAAAAGTAGATACCTCTGCCGCAAGTTCACCTAAATCTTTGGCAGATTTCTTTATTTCAAGGGGATACCCCCTAAAAAGAGGAGCGTTGGTAAGTGAATTCGAGCGAATTGATCGCTATTTACAGAGACCAAAGTTGCTCCCACAATCTGAATTTGAAAAAATGTTGCAGTTTATCAAGAATTTAATTGATACTCTGCCTAAATAGAATAATGTTTCAAAAAATAAAAACAAAAAAAGAAAAGGAAAGTGAAAAAAAATGAGTGAAGAAGAAAAACCGGCAAAACCGGCTAAAGGAAAAGCACAAACCGAAGCAGTGGTAACTCCAAAAGATATCAAGAGAGTTTGGTCTGAGATCTATGCTGAATTAAAACGTGTAATTATAGGTAAACTAGACGTACTGGAAGATCTCTTTATTGCTCTTCTAGCAAGAGGACATGTGCTGCTTGAAGGTGTACCTGGTGTTGCAAAAACCGTCATGGCTAAAAATTTTGCTGCTACCCTTGGAGCTGAATTCAAAAGAGGACAATTTACCCCAGATTTACTTCCAAGTGACGTTGTAGGTACTACAATATATGATCCTAAAGCAGGAACATTCAAAATGAGAAAAGGACCTATATTTACAAACATCTTCTTGGCTGACGAAATTAACAGAAGTCCTCCAAAAACCCAAGCTGCATTACTTGAAGCAATGGCTGAAAAACAAGTCACAGTGGAAGGAACTACATTCAAGCTTGAGCCACCTTTTTTGGTAATTGCAACTCAAAACCCTGTAGAACAAGAGGGAACTTACCCATTACCAGAAGCACAAGTAGATCGTTTTATGTTTAAACTGATAGTTGACCTACCTTCGCCAGAAGAAGAAATAGAGATAATTGATCTTTCACACAAGCATGCTTTTCGCACAGTTCGCAGAATAACTACTCCTATGACCATCATCAGAATGATAGAAACTGTGGAGAAAAGAATCTATGTACATGAAGATATTATGGCTTATATCAGAGATATTACTGTCGCAACTCGTACTGATCCACGATTATTACTTGGTGGTTCTCCAAGATGTAGTATCGCGCTGTTAAATGCTTCAAAAGCTGTAGCTGCAATGAACGGTAGAGATTACGTAATTCCTGATGATGTTAAACGAATAGCAAAAATAGGCGCAGCTCATCGATTGCAGATGAAACCGGAAGCAGAATTGGAAGGTACCACTGGAAGTATGGTTATGGACGACATCTTGCGCAATTTACCAGTACCAGTATAAAGTTAATTAGGTGATTACAATCTTTACACGAAGAGGAGGATACCTGATATTCTTTGGTATTGTAATGATTAGCGTAGGCTTTGCACTTGCAGGTTTCCTAGCTCTAAATAATATACTTGAATCATTTGGAGCACATCCAGTGCCTGAAACATCAACAGAAGGCCCTCAAGGAACAGGTTTAATGGATCTTTTACATTTCTACCTTTTAGATTCGACTCTAATATGGTATTTCATCATTTTAGGTGTTATGCTAATATTTTCCGTTATGCTTGGTTTACCTTTCTATAGACTCGGTGCAAACCCTGAATCTATAGAAATAAAAAGAAAAGTAGCTAAAGCAAAAGCTTTTGCAGGAGATTATGTGTATATAGAAGTGACAGTAAGAAACAGATCTGTAAACCAGCTTCCCCACGTAGAAATTTACGATGCAATTCCAGAAGTCTTTGACTTAGTGTTAGGCGAAAATTTCATTATTACACAGCTGAATCCAAAGGAAACAGTTACATTTGGATATGTAGTTCGGATACCAATTAGAGGATTGTTCAATATTGGACCAACTAAAGTTATAATCAAAGATAGAATGGGATTCTACGCTACAGAAGGAGAAATTAAAACAAAGACGGAGATATTAGTTTATCCAAGCTATGAAGATATTAGAAAAATGGAAATGATAGGCAAAAAACGTCGTCTAGGTGTAATTTTTGGAATGCATAGAACTAAAGTTAAAGGAATGGGAGACGATTTCGCTGGAATTAGACAGTATCAAACAGGAGATCCATTTAAATTTATTGACTGGAAAAGCGTTGCACGTTCTGGGAAAATGATGGTTCGTGAATTCGAAGCAGAGCAAAATATTCGAGTAATTATCATGATCGATGCCTCTGCAAGTATGGGTGCTGGGCTACCTAGAAACACTAAGTTAGAATATGCTATTCGAAGTGCAGTGTTACTAATGCATCTTGCTTTCGAAAAACACGATATGGTTGGTTTGTGTGTTTATGATGATGAAGTTAGAACATGGATTGATCTAACCAGTTCTAGAAATAGACTCTTTGCGTTTTTGGAGGCTTTAGCCTTAGTAAAACCAAAAGGGGAATCAGATCTAGAAAAAGCTATGGATTATGCAATAAAGAGAGTACGAAGAGCATCCTATATAGTTATTTTGTCTGATTTAGAGTCTAATCCACAAAAAATAGTTTCAGCAATTAGGCAAGCGCGGGGACGGAAACACCAAGTAACAGTTATAAGTCCATTTGGACCTTGGTTTGAGATTGTATCTCAGCAATTGAGCCCCATAGAGCAACTAATTGGTTATGCTATGGTTGAAAAACAGATGGGTGAAAGATATAGAATGTTTAAGGCTATAAGAAAATTCGATGCTACCACTGTTAATGTTGGACCAGATGATTTCTTACCTACAATTATGGCTCAGTTCAGAAGGATACAAAGGAGGGGATGAAAAATGGAATCATTATCAGAAACAAGAATGATTGATCTTGGAATTAGAGGAGTAGAACGAAGGCTTAAAGGGGCAAGAACACAGACTATTATTACCAACGTAATTTCTAGATTAATTGCTATAGGTGTTATATTATGGCTATTTCTTCAATTATGGACTAATATTGATAAAACAAAATTACCTCCTGGCCATTTAATTGATTCACTTACTATCTTCTTTCTCTATTTTGAGAATTTTGCGGTATTATTCTTTCTTATACCAATATTCTTGATATCTTTAATTTTCGGAGCAATGGGTAGTGGCGCAGATGGGAGCGCTATATTACTTACGGCAAGAGCATTTTTTACTGTAGACATTTTCAATAATGTTTCTCCTCCAGAACCGATGACTTCATCTGAACTTTATGGAAGTGAAAGCACAAACATGTTTTCAGTCTTTACCAGTGCTTTTGGTTATCTGTGGCGAAATCGTATTTACTTCAAAGATACTAATCGAGCAACAATTCTCATTTTAGCTGTAATTATTTTCTGGTTAGGTGTAACTGCCTTTCTGATGAGGTCTGATATGAGGACAGCAGCAACCGTCTTTGCTTCTTCTCAATTCATTGTACTATATGCTCAAACCCAATTGTTATTTAAAAATCAGTTATATTATGCTCCAACAGAAAATATAGTTGTGCTCTTTTCTTATGATGCAGTAATTACAGCTTTAGCATCATATCTGTTCCTAGAGATAGCGTTGCAAACATCTTATATCTCTAAAATACTTAATCCAACGCAAGATAGACAAAAAAGAGTTTTACAAGCTCTTGATAGACTAAAAGAATTTAGATTAGGAATAACCCCTGTAACAACAGAAGTGAGTAAACCTGAAACTGAGGAGACTAAAAAGGAAGCCTCAAAAACAATTGCAGGAGCAGGAAGCAGTTTGGTCAAAAAGTACGGTGCTACAGCAGTGGCGTTTTTAGCAGAAAAAACTAAAGATTCGCTTTTTGCTAAACCTGGAGGACGACAAGCTAAATTGACAGGGAGACTGCAACGATATCATGATAGTTTGGTGCATAGTGATACAGAGGTTGATCAAAAACTAGTAGGGGCATCAGTAGCTGTCTCACCAATGATGACGATAGTATATATTACCATTTCAATAATCTTTAGATTAATAATAATGATGCTCGGACTATTTTTAGTCTTAAATCCTGATATTCTGTTATTCATTCTTCGTTATCCTCCTTCAATTTATTATAGTCTAGAAATGTTAGAACCAGAAGGAGTAGTTCTACTTTTAATACCAATAGTAGTAATGATATTATTGTTAACAGAGCTAATAGGTTATATACAGAAGAGATTAGCTGAAAGAATAACCCAAGAAAAAACAGAAGAAGAATTAATGGAAGAAATTCAATATGAAGAAGAAGAGGGCACAGGAGTAGTAACAGAAGGACCGATAAGTGATATATCAGAAGAAGAATTATTCTATAAACAATTAGAAGAAGAATTCTCTGATGAAGAATAAGAACAGAATAACTTTCCTTTTCTTTTTATTTTTTAAAAATATTGACTTATTTCAGCTTTTTTTATTTGTCTAAAGAATACAGAAAAAATAGAAATTAATGACAAAAATGAAATAAAAATAAAAAAGTAAAGGATTATGTACGTTTGTACATGAATCTTTCCCAATTGCTGGCTGTTGGGATTTCTGGAGGTAATCCTTTTCTTTCTCTGATACTGGCAATGACTTGTTCCTCAAGGTTGGAAGGAACAGGCTCGAAACCTAAAAATTGATAACCAAAGAAGGCTTTTCCTGAGCTCTCACTGCGGATTTCATCTGCTAAGTGAATTGTCTCTGCAGTGGGTACTTTACCTTTGAGTTTTGTATTTTCACCTTCTGTTGTCATGTCAAGTATCATTCCCCTATGTTGGGTGAGTAATGCGGTTATATTTCCTATGAAGTCATTTGGAACTTTGATGTCGATTTGTAGTATAGGCTCTAAGAGTTGAGGGTTAGCAGAAATGAAAGTAGTGTGAAAACCAGCTAAACTCATCTGGAAGATTTCGCTAAAACCAGTATGAGCAGGATCAACGTGAACTACGGCATCAGTTATTACAAATTTAGCACCCATTAAAGGTTCTTTTGCTAGTGTGGCTCCATGTGCAAAATCATGAAAGACTTGAATGATATATTGCTGAATGTTTTCTAAACGCTGAACACCTTTGGTGTTATCCACTAAAATATTAGTGTCAGCAATAGCCCAAATTCTTCTTGCTTCTCTAGCATCCCAACCAGCTTCTTCGTGAAGAATGGCTGCACGCTCTTTTCTATCTTGATCCATATTCACTTTACCAGATTTAATAAGTTCGATTGTTTTTTCATCCAAAGGTTCAACATGAACTTCAAATCTGTTATGACCATTTGGTGATTTAGCAAAGACATCAGGACCACGAGTAGTTGGTTTTTCTCTGTAGACGATAATAGGATCACTTACCTCAATGTCAACTTGCTCTCTGATTCTAGTAACTAGAATTTCAATCTGTAAGGGGTCAATTCCCGAGAGAACATAGGTTTTAGACTCTTCATCATGACGAAAAGCAGCGGTAGGATCCGCCATAATCCACTTAGATACGACTTCACCTAGTTTAGCAATATCTTGTGGATCTTTTGGTTTGATAGTACGACTAACAACAGGTTCAGCAACATAGGATATTTCTTCAAATGGATGAACTTTGCCAATGTCTTTAGCGTTAATGAAAGTCTCACCAGCAGGACAAATAAAACCGAATATAGCAAAAAGATTTCCTGCAGGAATTTCATCTACATCAAGGATATCAGTAATCTCCATAACACCTAAACGTTTAATGTTAGTTTTGTCTTTCTTACCAACTAAATAAAGGGTGTCTGATTTACGAAGTGTACCACTATAAACACGGCCGATTAAAGTAGGACGTTTAGATTTTGGTTCAATGAAAATCTTGGTAATCATACCCATTAAAGGACCATTGGGGTCAGCATTAAGTAATGCTTTTCCTTGGGGACTTTCAAGATCTCCAGACCAAATGCGTGGGATCTTAACTCTTTGTCCTTCTTCAGGGTTGGGTAAGTGCTTAATAACCATCTCAAGTAAAGGTTCCTCCAAAGGAAGATTTTTACGTAACCAGTCTTTATCATTTTGATTATACTTTTCAAAGATATCTTGAGGTTTGATCTTTAAGCGTTTTAAAGTGGACATGTTGAAAGCCCAGCCATCTTTGGCTGAACCAATTGCTACAGAGTCATCAGTGAACCTAACACGCCACTGTTTAGCTAACTCTTTAGGTGCATTTGCCTCAATAAGTTTGTTTACTTCTGTAATAATAGCATCAATTCTGCTAAAAACTTGATCAGGTTTCAAACGAAGTTCAGAAATAAGACGGTCTACTTTATTAATGTATAAAACAGGTTTACACATTTCACCAATAGACAAACGAATATTAGTTTCAGTTTGAGTCATAACTCCCTCAAGAGCATCCACTAAAAGAATAACACCATCAGAACCTCGAAGAGCTCGACTAACCTCACCAGTAAAACTAATGTGACCAGGAGTGTCGTTAATTTCCATCAAATAACGTTTAGTCTCACCATTTTCGTCGGTATACTCGTAGTCAAGAAGAACGACAGAAGTAAAAATAGTAATACCACGTTCTTGTTCCTCTTGATCTGAATCCATCATGACTTTTTTACCTGCATCTGCGTCAGACATAAGTCCAGCTTTTCTTAATAGATAGTCGCTTGTTGTTGTTTTTCCATGATCTATGTGAGCTGCGATACTGAACACTCTTCTTAGTTCATTGGGGTGCTCTTTGATCATTTGTCTAATATCGTCAGCATTTTTTACTTTAACCATAATTTTTCACCATTATTTAACACTAGTACTGAGCATCATGTACTAATTGCTTTTCATTAAGTTGTGCGAACTTTCAAAATTTGAATTATAAAGTTAATGATTATATAGTTCTTTCCTTTAGTATACTAGAGGGCATCAATATTTAAACGTTCAAATTATGTTTCTCCTCTTATAAATCAAGAATTGATTTTTATTATTTTTCTTCCTTAACAATAAGAGTTAAGAATCTTTTTTTTATTTTAACTTGTGCAGACTCTATATGCTCCTAAAGCTCTAATTGGTGAAAATTTAGAACTAAAAAATCATGTTCTAATCACTATCTCTGAGGATGGTATTATTCATTCTTTAGACACTGAAGTAGATGATTATTCTGCAGATACAGTTTTGTCTCAAGACACTTTAGTTCTTCCCAGTTTTATTAATATGCATACTCATATTGGTGATTTTTTACTCAAAGATCAAGGTTTTGGATTATCTTTAAGAGAAGTTGTTGGAAGAAATGGAGTTAAACACTCCTTTCTCAATAAACTGAGTGATGAAAGACTACAATTTTCCTTAGAACACGCTCTCTCTCTTCTTATTTCAAATGGTTATTCTACCTTTGTAGACTTTAGAGAAGGGGGAATTAAAGGTGTTTCAATGCTCGGGAAAGTTTTAGAATCTTTTCTTATTCGAGGAATTGTTCTTGGTCGTCCTTCAGCTGATGATGATATAGATAGTTTAGTTGAATATGTGGATGGTTTTGGGTTCTCTGATGTTTTTTCAGTATATGAAAAAGAAGAATTAATTGAAAACTTAGAAAAAGCTCTTTCTTCGAATTCTGAACTTTTGTTATCAATTCATGTTGCTGAAACAAAGGAATTAGTGGAAAAGTCTATAGCGGAAATAGGAAAAACAGACTTAAATTACGTAATAGAAAATCTCTCACCTTCTTTTATTGTTCATTGCAATTATGTTACAGAGGACAATCAATTTCTTAAAATTAAAGAATGTGGAATAGGTGTTGTTTGTTGTCCTTTGACAGCGTCATATTTTGGTCTTCAGTTTCCACCGATTGTTAAATGCTTGGAATATAATATTCCTCTCGCCTTGGGAACAGATAACATAATGATTGCTGATGTTAATCCTTTTTTCCTTATGCGTTTTACTCTACTAACTCTATCATCTAAAGGAGTTTTTCTGTCTCCTCAAACTATTTTAAAAACACTAACCGTTAACCCAGGGTTAATGCTTAATCAGAAAATAGGTCAAATTTTTCCAGGTTATAAAGCTGATTTCATAGGCGTAAACCTATCATCACCCAATCTTATCCATTCAAATGATGTCTATAAAACTCTAGTTTTTAGAACTTCAGTTAAAGATATAAACTTCCAAATGTTTGAAGGGAGAAGAATAAAATGAATAAGGAGCTTTTAAAACCTAAAGTAACAATTAATGTTGCTTGTTCGCTCGATGGGATAATAGCTACAAATAAAGGTCCTTTGGATCTATCTAATGAAGAAGATTGGTTACGTGTTCATGATTTAAGAAATAATTCTGATGCCATTTTAGTAGGTATAAACACAATAATTAATGATAACCCTGGGCTGAAGATTAAAAGAGTTGATTTAACTCCTCCGCATCCCTACAGAGTTGTTCTTGATAGCAATGCTAGAATACCTTTAGATGCTAAAGTTTTAAGAGAACAAGAAGTTTTTCCTACTATCTTATTTGTATCTAATATCACTGAATCAAAATTTCTTGAACTTAAAGAAAAAGGAGTATCAGTTGAAGTTGTAAAAGAAATAGAAAAAGGTTTTCTAGATCTTGAGATGGTACTAGACATCCTATACAGAAAATATAATGTTAGAAATCTGATGGTTGAAGGTGGAGGAAAAATAATTACCAGTTTTGTAATCCATAAACTTGTCGACGAAATGATTATTTTTTATGCACCAATTTTAGTAGGTTCTATAGATGGAGTTCCACTATTTCCAAAAAAAGCAAAAGAAAAAATATTAGAGCATGATAGAATTAAAAATATCATTCACGAAAGAATAGGAGATGGCTTTCTCATCAAAATTCAGTATGGAGAAAACAAATGTCAATAGAAGAATATCTCAACTTTATAGAAAATGAACAGTGTGATCTTCTTGTTAAAGCAAATGAAATAAGGTCTAAAAATTATTCAAATCAAGTAACTTTTTCAAGAAATTACTTTGTTCCTGTAACTCGACAGTGTAGAAACAATTGTAGATACTGCAGTTTTTCAAATTCAGATGTCTCAAGTTGGGTGAATCTCTCACAGTTTCAACTACACCTTGAAACAGCTAAAAAAAACAATTGTTTAGAACTTTTACTAACAATGGGCGAAAAGCCAGAAGAGCGCTACGAAAGCGCTAGAAATTTTCTCGAATCTAATAATTTTAGTTCTTCTGCTGAGTATGTTGCTCGCTTGTGTGAATTAGCAATAGAAAGAAAACTTCTTCCTCATTCAAATTTAGGAGTATTAAACTACGAAGAATTATCCTTGTTAAAACCAGTTAATGCAAGTATGGGTCTTATGTTGGAAAGTTCAAGTACTCGATTATTACAGAAAGATATGCCTCATTTCAACTCTGTTGGAAAAGATCCTGAAAAACGATTAAAAACTATTGAAAATGCAGGTAAATTGAAGATACCTTTTACTACTGGCATTCTTGTTGGTATTGGAGAAACATGGGAAGAACGTGTTCAGAGTCTTCTAGATATCGCCTACTTAAGCAAAAAATATGACCATATCCAAGAAGTAATAGTTCAAAACTTTAATCCTCAAAGTAACACATTAATGAAGAATCATCCTCCTCCAACTGAAGAAGACTTTTTACTAACTGTCGCTTTAGCACGACTTATACTCCCTTCACATGTTAGTATTCAAGTTCCACCAAATCTAAATAAACAGAGAATAGTGAAAGCTTTAACCTACGGTGCTAATGACTTAGGAGGAATGTCTCCTGTAACATCAGATTATATTAACCCTGATGAACCTTGGCCCAACGAATATGAACTTAACCAATACTTAAAACAAGAAAATTTTACTCTAATTCAAAGACTCCCTGTATACGCACGATACATCAAGTATTTAAGTAGTGAGTTGAAAAACATCATTAATCAATTGTAAGGAGAATTGATAAAAATAAAACTGACTCCCAAGGTTGATACTTTTTTAACATTAGAAGAAATTATTTCCAAATCTTCAGCTGAAATAGAATATGTTTACTCCCTTCTTAAAAAAAGAGGAAAAAATCTTTTTAATCTAATAAAAGAAGCAGATGAAATACGCTTTAAATTAGTTGGAGATAAAGTGAGTTTTGTTGTTAATTACAACATAAACTTCACAAATTACTGTGTTGGTTCATGTAAATTTTGTTCGTTCAAAAATAGTAACAACTCGCTAATAAAAGGATACAGAATGGATACTGATAAATTCAAAGAATCAGTAGAAGATGCTATTAAGAAAGGAGTAAGTGAAATTTGTATCCAAGGGGGGTTGGATCCTACTTTTACGTATGAGAATTATTTAGAACTAATAAAAATCATACGAAGAATTTCTCCTACTGTCCATATTCATGCATTTTCACCTTCTGAAATAGCGTATATGTCACACATTAGTGAAGAAAATGTTGAAGATGTATTTAGAGAGTTAAAGTCTAAAGGACTGAATTCATTTCCTGGTACTGCAGCAGAAATATTAAATGATGAGGTTAGAAAAGTTATTTGCCCAGAAAAAATAACAACACAAGAATGGATAGACATTGTTATTACAGGGCATAACCTCGGAATACATTCCTCTTCAACTATGATGTATGGTCACATAGAATCTTTACTAGATGAAGCAAAACACTTGGTTATCCTAAAGAAAATTCAAGAAGAAACAGGAATGTTTACAGAGTTTGTACCATTGCCTTTTATTCATCATTATACTCTACTCTACAATAAATACGGTGCCCAACCAGGAAGTACGGGATTACATGACTTAACTATATTTAGTTCAGCAAGAGTATATTTTGATAGTAGTATTCCTAATATTCAAGTATCTTGGCCTAAACTTGGCCTAAAATTTGCTCAATTTTCCTTGTATGCTGGTGTCAATGATTTAGGGGGAACACTTTTCCATGAGAATATTTCTAAAAGTGCTGGAGCAAGATACGGAGAATTCACATCTGTTGATGATTTTGTTAGAATAATCGCAGATGCTGGAAGAATTCCTGTTCAAAGAAATACGATATATAAGGAAATACTATCTTATGAGTAAGAAAACCTATTTTGTTTTTCTTCTTATTGTATATTTTCTTTCTACTATCAACGTTCAAAGAGTAAAATAACCTTTTTATGTAATGATTTCCACTTTAGAATAGAAGTCGATGTCACCTAGCAAAACAAAAGAGCCTATAAATATATTTAAAGCGCTTTCTAATCCAATTAGAAGAAACCTAGTTAGTTTTATAGGTGACAAAACAAGATATGGCGATTCTGTTTCTTTTACTCAAATTCAACAAGAATTTAATATGAAAGTAGGAACTCTATACCACCATCTTGACTCATTAGGGGACTTGATTACACAAGATGAGAAGAAAAAGTATTTACTTACTCCCAAAGGAGTTCAAGCTTATAATTTAATAGAAGATAAGATCGATGCATTTGCAAAGGAAATGCCCACATTTGGACCTTTTTCTTTTTTACATAGAGTTTTTTTACGTAATTACTTCGAAAAAATTCAGTCTGATCCCTTACGCTTTTTAGGTATTTCACTATTTATTTTTTCTGGGTTGGTGACTGGTTCGTATTTCTTATCTTATGGGCCAATCTTCATATTTCCCACTTTAATAAGTCCACAATTCTTAACCCCTGTTCTATTTGTTCTATCGGCATTAGTTATTTATTTACTCATAGAGCTTTTTACTTCTCTTTTTTTTAGGAAAACAACAGACAAACTAGCCTTATTTCAAGCTGTTCTCTATTCTCAAATCCCTTTGTTTATCTTTTCAATTATTGAGTATTTTGTTATGGATGTAGACTACTCTGTTTCACCTTTAGACATCTCTATTTGGCTTTTCTTGCTCTTAATTTTCATTCAGCTATTATTCTTAGGAGTAATTATTGAAGCACTGATTGTTATTAAAGGATTAAGAATGGAGAAAGCAGGTTTGATAGCACTATTGGTAATCTATTTGCTTAATCTTTTCTCATTTTTATTATTAAGGGGGTTGGTGGTGAGCATATGAAAAAGTTACAAAATTTTCGAATTAAGTTCACTAACCTAGTATTCGAAAAAATTCGAAATAAAGCTTTTTCAAGAGAGAAAAGTATACTCTTTTTGAGAGCGAGTAAGTTGAAAAGTGCATTATATTCTAATCAGATTCCAATAGCCCCATCATCTCTGAAACGATACATTGCACTTTTACTCCTCTCACTTATGCTTTTCTCTTCTCCTCTTCTAGCTCGTGGATTGACCTATGATGGTAGTCCACGAGCTCTTTCTTCCATAAATGTTTCTTCAACATTATACCAAGAAAAATTGAGTTTTATAACAGGAAAAAATGATAGTTTATTGGCTAGTTTGTCATTAAAAGGAGGAAACATGGATTTTGATATGGAAATCCCATCATCAATTTTATACAAAATAAAAGATCTCTCCCTTATTGTTTCAAACCAAACTTTCTTTCAAGATGTTTGGACTAATCCTTTATGGAGATATCCAACTGGGCTGAATATATTGTTTACAATTAATTCACAAAATCCAACTGTTGTAGAAAATGCTATTCATGATATAATGACAATCATAAACAATCAATATAATGTAAGCTCAATTGTTTATTCTATTAATTCTTTTAATGAAGGAGAAACTAAAGTTTCGATCTTTTCATTCATTGACTTCTTTTTACAGAAAGAAATATTTACTGATATTTTTGGAATTAATGAGACTGTAAGTAATGGAAATTTTGTTTCTCTTTTTCATTCTCAATTATTAAAACGTCCATCTGTTTATGCCTTTGGTTTTTATCTATTTCTAAGAAATGGTGAGATTCAATATCTTACTCGAAAAGCGTTTGTGTCCATAAAAGAGAAAATTCCTGTGGTGAACAATGAACGATTGCTTGAATTAAGCTCTATACTCGGAACTTCACTTATGCCAAATACTAATGCATTGTATTCTAATATCGATATTAGATTCCCATTTTTAGCTAATTTTACATTAGTAAGACCCTTTCCAACAAATGTTGCCCCCAAATTGTCTGGGCTCTTTCAATGGGTGCTAAAAACTCCCTTATTTGTAATTTTTCCCACCTTTAATGCTTGTTTGCATTATTACTTATCCGTTGAAGATAGTGCAAAATTTCCAAGAGTTATCATAACTAACTCTTATTCTGATACTTTAATTGAAGAAAATGGTATCTTCAAAATGAATTATGAAGTAGAAAATATAGGGAACACTATCGCTTATAACACTACCTTGTTCTTTCCAATTCCTCGTGAACTTGAGTTCTATTCAAAAGAAAACCTTTCTGTTCCCGTTCTAAAGGACGAAATCGAAATAAATTCGAGTTTTAGTAATGAAATTAAATTGAAAATTGATATTCCTTATCTATTAAAAGAGACAGACTTACTTCTGCGAATATTAGGTTGGTATCAAAATGTTTCAACTAACGCATTAGAAAGATGGAATGATACTACTCAGATTCCACTATATGGAACTGAATTAACACTGATCTCAGAATATGGGTTTCCATCTGATCTTGTTGACTTATTAGTAAATTTCATTATTCCATATCTTATGAAAAACTATGATACAGTTCTAGAGCTATATAATGATCTAGATACTGTGGTCGAGATATTATATCTGTCACTTATTTCTACTTATAATACAACTTTCCACGCTTTCTATGATATGAAACCAATATTTAATTACATATCAGATGATTTTCAAATAATTCACACTTCTTTTGGAAGCTTTCTTTATTGTGTAATTCCAGAAATTGGTGTAAATGAAACTATTAGAGTAAATTGGTCAATTGAAAATATTCCAACAAAATATGATCGAGTAGGAATATTTAACCTAACATCTGAAACCAATGATGATCAGGTTATAAAGAAATATGCGATATTTCAAACAAAGAATACAGATTATCATACTCTTCTCATATCTAAATATTCAGAAACTGACAGTACAGGACGGATATTGAGTGATTACGATGAAATAACGAATTCATTCATTAATATTGGTACCCGATTTAAGTATTCGAACATAAATGGGGATGAATATTATGGTTTGACAAACGGTATAAATATTCAAATTGGGGATGATGAGGCCATCATAGAAAGTAAATTGACTACATCTAGTTCTGTATATTCTGTTGGGGATAATATATTTTTAACATTAAATATAACTAATAGAGGACAAATACCTGCATATGATATTAATATTGAAATTGCCAACATCAAACTAGATTTCCTATGGCAACCTAGCGACATTATAAAATTAAAGAGTTTAACGATTGATTCGATTGCTCCTAACGAAAGTTTTGTGAGGGTAATTCAATTAAGAGCAAACAGCTATATAGGTTTTAATACTTATATTGCGTTTATTAGTTTTGTTTCTGACAAAGATCAACATGGTGTTGAAGTAACTAATCCTTGGACAAATCAAACTTCAGTGTGGACATACGGTGGTGAAACAAAGAATATTGTTACTTCTACATTAGTTTCTGGATTGCTTATTCCTTCTCAGTCATTTGTGAATAAATCCAGACCTAGTTTTCCTTTACCTGAGATAGTGTCAAATGTTAGTTATTCACTCTCTCCCGCCAATTCTACTGTAACTGTACAATATGAAATAAGCAATACTGGCTTATCAGAAGCAAACGTTTCCATCACACAATTTCTCGATAATTCCACCTATTCTTCCCTAGAATCGGTCGAAATTAGAAAAAGTGAAGTCAGTTATAATTATGTAGCTAGTAGTTACCTAACTTATATTAAATTAAATCTGATAGAGCAAGTTACTCTTCTTCCTGGAGAAAAAGTAACAATAACAGAGACTTATTCTGTTAAAAACACTAAATTAGTTCTTTCACCTTTACAAATAGAGTATTATTCACTTTATGAGATAATGACAACTGACTTCCAATCCGACTACACTGATTTTGGTGAAGAAAGCACAGTTTTTGTTAGCGAGTATTTACACTTCAGCCCACTAACCGCAACCGAAAGCGATCAAGCCAAATTCAAATGGTCTTCGTATTCTGACAACATTGATATTGATTTACCACCAATAGAAGAGGAACAAACAACGAAATTTGTAGTTACTTTTCCTGAAATCCACTTTATGTTTATACTCGTGAGCGTTGGCACAGCAACAGTTGTAGTAAGTATATTTTCGATTATAAGTGCAATATTAAGAAAAAGAAGAGGATATATGTAATTACCTTAAATCAAAATCATCTGAAGTTAGATTCTTCAGAAAAGCCATCATTTCTTCTTGCATATCTTGACTTTGTTTCATGCTCATTGTCTGTGCATAAAACATTGTAAACAATTCTCCTAGTAAGCATTGTGTGCATAGTTCTGTAGTAAGCTCCTCATTTGGAAATCTACAAGGAAAATCAAGTTTTTTTACGTTACCATTTGGATCTCTTGCATTAATACTTGGCTTCCATTTACATTTTCTCGTTGACTGCATTTTAATTCACCAAAAAGAAAAAACTTTCTGATTTCCTTTTTCTTATTGGATTAAAAGCTTTATTGTAAAAACCTTTTCAGTTTCAAGATTTAAATGATATTACTTTTTATAATAACTGCTTGAGGTTAAAAGTGACATGTTTAAAAAGAAAAAACTTCTTTTTCGTTTGTGAAATGTCCCGATTGTAGTAAAACCTTAACGATTGAAGAAAAAAGTCACACATTTACTTTTCGTTGTCAATTTTGTGGATACTACTCAAAAATTGTTGGTGCTAAAAATGTTGAAGAAGCTTATAAGAAGACTGTGGAGAGGGCTATAGCTCAAAACAATATAATCCAAATATCAAAAAAAGAATCAGAACAACTAGTTAAAAGATTAACTCTTCAAGAGAAAATTAATCTGATTAAAAAAGGGAATGGTGATCCTTCTAATCTCCCAAATCCCTTAGTTAAATTGTTAAGACATCCTGACTTAGAACCAGTTTACTATTTATTCTTGGAGCAAAAGTCTCCAGCTTTAGCTAAAGATTCCCTTTTTCTTCCATCTGAATTAAGTTCCTTTCTTAAGAAAAAGGGTTTTGTTCAATTATATGAATTTCAAAAACAATCGTTCAAAAAGATAACAGAAGGAAAAAATGTAGTTATTGTAGCCCCAACTGGAACAGGTAAAACCGAGGCTTTCCTTTTTGCTATATTAACAGAAATTTGGGAATCTCATCCTCATCCTCTATTACGAAATGGTCCTTATGCAATCTTTATCTATCCAAATAAAGCTTTAGCTAGAGATCAACAAAAGAAGATAAGCGAATATAGTTCAAAATTGGGAATAACCTGTGAAATTTTTGATGGCGATACTTCACAATCCAAAAGAAAAAAGATTTTGGAAAATCCTCCTGATATTTTAATAACAAATCCTGATATGCTACACTATCATATGCGAAAACCTAGTTTTAGGAGTCTGCTTTATCCGGTAAAGTTTGTAGTTATAGATGAAGTTCATGTGGCCGTAGGAGCATTTGGAACAAATCTTTATTTTATAATTAGGCGATTAAGTCGATTGACAAAAAATAAATTACAATTTATTGCTGTTTCTGCCACAATAGGTAATGCCGTTGAGTTTACTTCTAAATTATTTAACAGCCCTTCTATGGATATAGTAGAAGTAACAGATGCACGAAAAGCACCTACTCATCTTATGATTGTGTATCCATATGGAACAAGCCAGTATACACTTACAGGAGACATTACTCGATTACTTGCTTCATCTGGTAGAAAAATCTTAGTTTTCCAGAATAGTCATAAAAATGCAGAAATTATTAATCTCCTTCTCAGCCAGAGAATGAAAATTGACAGCGCAGTGCATAGAGCGGGTCTCACAAAGAAATATAGAGCACAGGTAGAAAAAAGATTTAGAGATAATGAACTAGATGTGTTAGTTTCAACGCCTACTTTAGAATTAGGAATAGATATTGGCAGTGTAGATTCTGTTGTATCTTCAATTGTTGACTTTACAAGGTTTACTCAACGATTAGGTAGAGCAGGAAGAAAAGGACAAGAATCAATAGGTATTCTTATTCTTAGGGACAATGACCCGATCTCTACCTATTATGCTTTTTACCCTGAAGACTATTTTGAAGACATAAGAAAAGGATTTATTGAACCTAAAAATGAACTCATTGCCTACTACCAAATATTATCCGCTGTGATGGATAAACCTCTAAAAGAAAATGAATTTCAAGAGTTTAAACACATTATTTTGAATCTTGTAAATGATGGTTTAGTTAAATTAGCACCAAAAGGAGAATTTCAAATAGCTGATTATTCAAAGGTTAGAAAAGTTTTGTCAGTATTTAACTTAAGAGGAATCGGTGATACTATCGTAATTGAAGATATCAATGGCAAAGAACTAGGTAGTCGTTCAATGCCAATGGCTGCAAGAGAGTTACATCCGGGGGCAATATATTTACTAGGCGGAAAATATTATCGCTCTCTGTCCTTTCAGTATGATCCGAGATTAGGTCGTGGAAGAGTTAAAGTTCAAAATATTCCGCCGCTTAATAAAAAAACTACTGCTTTACGTTTTGCAATGCCTGAGATTATTAAAATTCATGAATTAAAGAAAATTACTGGAACAGAAGCAATTTACTGTGATCTACGAATAACAGAAAATGTAATTGGTTATTCACTTTCTGATATCTTTACTGATGAGAATGTTGAAAACATCCCGTTAAAAGAACCTATTCAGTATTCTTTTGTAACTAAAGGATTTATGTTTGTGATGCCAAAACCTCAAAAAATCTTCAGAAATTACCCCGATAAGCATGAAGATGAACTAGCCACTGGCACATTTCACGCAATTGAACATGTTTTAATCGAATCAAGCGAAATGATAACTGGTGGAGGAAGTAATGAAATAGGAGGTATTTCAATGGGACATTCTGGAGCAATTTTTGTGTATGATGGAGCTAAAGGAGGTTCTGGTCTTTCAAAGCTACTTTTTGACCGATTAGATGAAGCGCTTGATCGTTCATTAAATATCCTTAAGAAATGTACATGTAAAACAATGGACGGTTGTCCTAGATGTACCTATAGCTATCAATGTGGAAACAATAATTTCCCACTGAACAAGTATGGTGCTATTGAATCTCTGACACTTGTTAAAAAATCTAAATTAAAAATCATTGAAGATGTGAGCGGTTATAATCCTCTGATCTAGTTGTAATACCCTAGTAATGTTCACATCATGTGCCCATGTTATATCATTTTTTTAGGTAAACCAAGAATTGGTTCTTGATCAACATGCTATCGTCATCAAATCTTAATGTGAAAGAGATGCTTAATATTGCTCTCGACTGTATTTTCCCAACTAGTGAATCAATAGAACCTGAAATATTAAAAGAAATCACAAAATTCTTAGAACAACAAGAACCTCAAGCTCCAACAGAAGATGCTGAAATTGTTAGAGGTGAAATAAGGAAAGCATTAATCCACTTTAAAAATCGTCCTTATTTGTATAATTCTAGAAAGAAAATTGAGAGTCTATTACTTAAGAACGAAAATTGGAAAAAATTCATTATTGCTCCTCATTCATTTAAAGATGAACTTATTGAAGCAGGGTTATCATCAAAAGAGATAGCATTGTTGAAATCATCTCTTGAGAATGCAGAAAACACATTAAACCTCCTAAAACATATTCCCCAACCTCACTAATCTTTTTGCATTCTCCTTTTTTTAAATCCTATTCTTTTTTCTTGTTAATTTCATTCTCCTTTTTACTCTCAATTACATGAAAAAAAAAGATAATGTTTTAAATTATTGATTTTTTCTTAATTTTAATGGCAGATTTAAGACTTAAATACGGTACATCGCTAAATAAACAAAAAATGATGGAAATAACTATTGTAAGTATTATTGCACTATTTCTCTTTGTTTTGTCATTATATGTTAAAGATGCTTTTTGTTCTTGGTTCAATATGCAGAAGGGTGCAGGTTTTTACTGGTATTATGACCCCTCTAACCCTGAAGCTGTTTGGTACATAGAAGGATACGTTGATGCCTCATATTATTATCAACCTTATTTGTATGCATTTAGATATCAGAATTGGAATCCTTACTTGGGTGGAGAAGGACCATTGAATGGTTATGCTTATGGCCCCCTTTTTATATATGGTCTTTATTTTATTTCTCTTTTTGTTTCTATTGCAAATCCTTCTCTAACGAATTTTCAAGTGGTAATTGAATCAGTAAAATGGACACATATTGTTTTTGACTCATTATCGGTTGTTATGCTTTTTTTTATTGTTATCAATTTAGAAATAATGAAGTCAAAGAAATTTTCTAAATATTTAACTGGTGTTATAGCATCTGTTGTATATATTTTCATGCCCTTTAATCTGCTATACATTGATGCTTTAAGTCTTAATATTCCTCAAATGACTTTCTTTGTTCTTCTTGGAACATTTTTATTTAGAAAAGAAAAATATATTTTATCTTCATTTGCCATGACTTTGGGTTGGTTATCGAAACAGATGCCACTATTTATTGTTGTTCCTTGGTTTATAATACTCTGGAAAAAAGATGAAGACTTGAAAAAAGCACTTGTAGATTTCTTATTCCCTTTCTTTATTTTCACTTTGATATTCTCAATTCCTTGGTTAATATTGTCACCGGGAGGATATTTATTTAGAATATTTGGACCTGGAAAACCATTATCTATCGTTTCTTTGTCTTCCAAATATAATGGATATACTGTCACCTTGGCACATAGTTTTCTGAAATTAGGAAGCGAAACTTTAGCAAACATATATTTGTTTCTAAATAAGTATATGATACCTTTTTTTGTTTTTTATATACTTACGTTATTAATTTGCTATTTTAATGCTTTAGATATATTTAATGACGAAAAACAATTTTACATTTATAACACAGTAGTAATTCTTGTGTCTCATATATTCATTTCTAGAGGAATTTACAAATATTATGATGCATTTTTTTCTCCTTTCTTCATTCTTTTTCTTGTTTTACTACTTTGGTCTTATTTTGACTTATGTAGATTCAACAATAGAACTTTATTGTATTCTTATTTTTTCGTTTCAATAATTTCCAGTTCAATTATTTTGTACTATATTAATTGGGTAATAATCATCAAATCTAGATTCCTTCATCCTCTCTACTTGTTATTAATTTTTATTTTCATTTCTAGCTTTTTAGAAAGTAATTTTTACTCGAGTCTAACCAAGTTTGAAAGCTACAGAATGATAATATTAGATATCAAAAAGATTTACTCTGATATAAAAAACTCTCTTCGAATACACAAAAAGGAAAAAGATCCGAAAATAAATCCGAATTTAGAATAAAAATATGATTTTTCAATTATCATTTCTTAACTTTATACTTTCCCTTTTTTAAGAAATCTTCTATAATAGCAATGTTTGACCTATATCAAAAAGAATTATAAAGTATAAAATTTCATTATTAGTAGTAAATAGTAAGGTATTCAAATGAAGGAAACAAAAAATCGTGCTGTTTCTCCAGTTATAGGAACAATGCTAATGATTAGTTTAGTTATTGCGGCGAGTGTATTTGTGGCAATTTTTATTGGCAATATTAGAGTTCCTGCAATTGAAATTGGAGAAGAGACTCCCTCTCTTTATTCAGTAAACATTGATGTTATTTATTTTAACATAACTGATACTAATTCTAATGGACTAAATGATACACTTGTAGTAAAGTTTAATCTGGATTTAGATTCCCCAACAATTTATGTACAAGATATTGACATTTTGTTGCCTACAGGAAACTTACTTGATGATATAGTTCCATGGGTTATTATTGATTCAAATAGCTCTTGGAATTCAGACTTCTATGGATATTCTGTTTTGAATGGTAGTTTGAATGCTACATTTACTGTACAATGTTATGACCTATCTAAGTCTGTAGGTGAAATTGCTCCAGGATATTCATTTTATTATTTAATTAAATATAACTATGTTTCTGTCAAAGGAAACCAATTGACTCTTATTTCTGATGTTTATCAATCAGAGTTAATAGAGACAAAATAATATACAACATAATAATACATTTTTTTCTTTTTTCAAAACATTTTTTTAGATATTTGTGCTTACTAATTTGAACATAATGTCCCTTGAACCAAAACGAGCTTATAAAATAGTTTTAATTGGAGACCCAGAAGTAGGAAAAACTTCCATAAGAAGAAGATATATGGGAAAAACGTTTAAAGGAGAATATTTGAAAACAATAGGTGCTGACTTTGCAGCACAAAAAGTAGAAATTGAAGATGAGGTCGTTTTATTAACAATATGGGATCTAGCTGGGCAAACTATCTTTCATGGAATGCGTTCTTCCTTTTACCAAGGATGTAAGTCTGCGTTAGTTGTTTTTGATGTAACAAATGTTGAAAGTTTGAACAATGTAGAAAAATGGACAGAAGAAGCTGTAACCTATGCAAAAAGTTCATTACAAGAGATTTATTTAATAGGCAATAAAATAGATTTGAAGAAAGAGAGAGTAGTTACAAAAGAACAAATAGACAAAAAAGTAAAACAATTGGAATCTTTAGTTAACTTTCCTATTAGAGTTTATGAAACATCTGCTCTTACAGGAGAAAATATCCAATCTTTATTTATGGATCTAAGTAGACGATTAATTATTAGTGATAACGTTAAATTTGAAGAAGAAATAGAAGCTAAACGTGCTCATGATGTTAAGAAAGAAAAAAGAAAAGAACCAGGTAAAGATGTTGATTATAAATCTAAAGATGACTTGAAAGAGATAATAAACCATATCGAGCTTCATGTTGAGAAAATAAATGACTTTATCAAATTATTGAAAAAACGATTAGATAAACTGTAATTTTAAATCTCTTTACTTTGTAATAATCTTCAACAGTCATTCTTTTTTTAGAAAAAAGAAAAGATTTTGGATAAATTATTCTCATTCATCTAATTCTGTTAGTTTGACATATAGTCTCTTATAAAAATCTTGTACAGTTTGTAGAGATTTTAACTCAATATATTCATTTGCTCCATGAACATTTCCGCCAATTCCTCCAAATTCGATAGCAGGGATGTTCCTAGCGCTAAACCATCTTGAATCTGTAGCTCCTCCCATCTCAATTGTTTTTGTAGGTAATTCCAGTTCCTTAGCTACTTCAAGAGCTTTTTGAACTAATATTGAGGATTCAGACGTATTAACAGGTCCAATACTTCCTTCTGCTTTTATCTCTGCTTCAACATTGTGGTCTTTAAAGAAATCTTCAAAATATTTTTGAATTAAAGTATGATTATTACTCATAATTCTCAAGTCTAGTTGTACAAAGTAATGACCTTCTTTTTCAATAAAATAGTTGAAAGTAAGATTTATTCCATAATCACTATAATCTGATTCAATATCAACATTATCAAAGTCTCTTATAGAACGAAGAAATAAAGTTAAGTTTTTATCAATCTCAAAAGCTTCTCCTTCTTCATTTATCTTAACATAATCAATTGTAATTTCTGGTGGAATAACATTATTTTTTATGAAAACTCCGCTAATTGTTTGAACCAAGTCATCTTCTGAAAGTTTCTTAGATGCTGCAACAGCACAATGGATATCTAATTCCTTATTAAAGTATGCAGCATGCATAGTTCTATTTCCAGCTATTTCTGTTGTAAACTTCTCCGTATATAACTTCCCTTTTACTGTTTTCTTCTTTTTTGGAATTTTTAAGTTTATAATGTACGGATTTCTACGTCTATTAATTATTTGTAAACCATTAGCATCACCATTTACTACATAATCTGGAACTAAATCATGTTTTTCTAATTGAGGAAGAAGTTCTCCTGCTCCAAAAGCTCCTCCTGATTCTTCGTCTAAATTAAAAGCAAAAATGATTGTGCCTTTCTCTTCTTTTGCAAAAAATTCAGCCAGACTTAGCATTACAGCTACAGAACCCTTCATGTCTGCACTCCCTCGCCCATATCCTTTTTCGTCCCTTATTATAAAGGTAAATGGATCAGTTTCCCAATTTGGCCCCGGTGGTACAACATCACAGTGCCCTAAATATAACATCTTAGGGCTATCTCTTTTGATATAGGAAATAAGAGTCCAATAACCTTCTTTTACGTACATAACATTTTCGTATCCATATTCAGATAAGTAATTTCTTATAAAAATGAGTATGTCTTTACTAGGTTTGATTTTTTTTACAGGATTATTTATCGTATTGAATGAAACAAGTTTTTCAAGAATGGTTAAGTATGATTTCATAAATGGAACTTATTATGTAAATTTATTAGTTTTCTCCATCTTCTTGTGAACTTTTTAAACTACTCAAAATAATTTTCTCTAAAACCGGCAAAATATTAATTTCGGGAACATTGACTTATCTCTGGATAAAGTGAGAAAAAATGCGCATTTCGGACTTTTCAGCACAATATTTTTATACTACTTTTTTTATCAATGAATTGCATACTACACGTGTGTAGGTGTTAAAAAAAATGAATAAAAAAGGAATCTTTTTAATGGCATTGTTCTTACTTTCATTCCTTAGTGTAATGCCAACTAAGGCCGTAGTGGAAGATAAGAACACTGTTACCATTACATTGGGAACAGATGTCGCTGGTTATGTTGACAAAGGTGAACTCTATGTCGAAATTGACCGCGACGTCCTTCCAGATGGAAAAATCTTCTACACTGGAGATGAGCTATGGTTACACTTCTTCTATGATGTAGCCTATACAAACTTCTTCGGTGCAGCAGCTCCAAATGGAGGTTTCCAATGTGATGCATGGTTCTATGAAGAACCAGATGAAAACGGACTATATAATGAAACAAGATTCAGTGGTATGCTAAACGGATATCTAGACGACTACGATTTAGGTCTAACAGATTTCGATCCTTACGACGGTAATACAACCCAAGAAATAACAATTACCTTAGAGGAAGGATGGCACACCTTTACTATTGTAGCTGCTGAATACATTTCAGACAACACTCATACCGAATTCCACTGGGAATGGGTAAAAGATCAAGTAAGCTTCTACGTTACTTCTGATACAACCTTAACAGAAGCTCCTGCAGTCGAATCATCCGGTAAGAAAGTCAAATTCGAATCAATCGCTAAAAACTCTGAAAACATGACCAACGGATTTGATTGGACAGATCCATGGACTGTTCGTCCAGTAGCTGAACCAGCTGCTTATTCAGACCTAGAAATATCAACAAAGAAACTAGTAACCAAACTAACTGCTTATTACAACACTACATGGCAAGAATTAAACTTGACTGACTACGTTTGGGATACAGGTTTTGTTGATGAGTATTCAATGGGTTATGGTGATGTTGCATGGTTCAATGCTGCTATAAACAACAGTTTAGTACAAGCAACTGAAGGAACTATTCCTTTGAACCTTGGAGTAAACTACGTTGTATTTGCAGTAGTTGGATTCCACGCAGCTGATTTTGCAGCACTTTATGGAATACCCTTCCCAACAGTGCAATTCTCAAGCGTAATCTACAAGATTGATGTAGTACCAGGACTAGGACCATCATACGGTATCCTTATAAGTGTCTCAATCTTTGGTCTAGTGGCTGCTTTAGGATTAAAGCGCTTCAGAAAATAATAAAGGTGAAAAAAAATGAACAAGAAACTATTTATTGCCCTTTTTGTAGTCTCTACAATGTTGGTGTCTAGTGTATATTCTGCTTCAACAAGTAAGGCTGCAGTAGAACCAATCGCCACTTTAACCTATAAAACAAACGGTGGAGGCTTCCGTCCCGATTATGGTCTTTACATTGCTCAATACTTAAGTGAATTAGGTATTAAAGTTAATGTAAAGGTTGAGGAATGGATAGTCTTCGTAGGTACACTGTTAGTTACCTACGACTTTGACCTCGCTTTTGTAGGTTTAGTAGGTGGTGGTGCAGACCCTGATCTAACAGGTGTATACAACGAAAATGGTTCTCTAAACATGTTTGGTATAAACACCAAAATGCCTTATGGAGCAGAAAATGAAGAAATGATGAAGGAAGGAGTCCTCATCATGGATCTTGAAGAAAGACAACAACACTATTATGAATGGCAACAATTAATCATGGACAAAATCTTGCCAATGTTACCATTCTTCAGTCCTCGTTCATATGTTGCTAATTGGGCTACATTAGACGGATATGACAATCGTTGGGGTATAATTGACTCCTTACCATACATGGAGTTCACAGAATTACACGAAGGTCAAACATCCACTGAAGAATTCTATGATTCTGACGCTAAATGGAAAGAATTGAACCCATTGTTGCAAGATGATGCATCAAGTTCTTACATTTCATCCTTAGTCATGGAACCATTAATGCAAATGACTCCTGACTTTGAACCAGTCAAAACTGGTATAGTTATCGATTGGGAACAAGATGAAACCAATGAACTCTTATACAAATTCACTCTACGTGATGATGTCTACTGGAACCCATCCTTCAACATCACAGGCAGAGATAGTAGCTCTGATCCATTAGTTGATGAAGATGGAAACATCGTAGATCCCAGCATCTTAATGGTTGGTGATAAAGGAGAGTTCAGTGATGGAACAAACCAACAAGTAACTGCTAAAGACGCAGTATTCACATTACTTGCTTGGGCAAACCCAATCACCAGTGAAGACGCTGATGTATACAAATGGATTCATGACATATGGGTTGATCCTGAAGATGAATTATCCTTCTGGATAGAAATCGATGGTGATCCTGACACTCCTGAACCAGAAAATTATGCACCCTTCTGGTCAGCAATGACTCCAAGATTACTACCAGAATTCTTCTTAAACACAACCAACACAACTGTTACATACTCCTCTGGTGGAGTACCAATGGTTGGTTTAGGAGAAGGTATTCTTGATACTCCTCAATGGAAGACCTACAGTACTTCCGCATTTGGTTGTGGTAAGTACATGTTAGACTACTACGTTGAGAACTCAATTACAGTCTTACAAGCTTCTCCATTCTGGTTTGGTGTAGGAGCCATTGACGGAACAGAACAAGATCTAGATATCAAAACCTTCAACATTCGTGTTATTCCAGATCAAACATCTGCATTAGCAGAATTCAAAGCTGGAAAACTCGATATCATGGGTATGACTGCCTTCCCAGAGGAAAGAAAGGAGATGGAAACCGATCCTAGATTCGAAGTTCAATCAGCTCTAAGAAGCTATGTTAACTTCATGGGATTCAACCTCAGAAGACCATTCATCGGTGGAGACGACAACTATGTCTTCTTAACTGAACCTGGTTATGAGGAATATACCAAAGCTCTCGCTGTCAGAAAAGCTATTGCATACGCAATCGACAGAGAAGAAATCAACAACGTTCTTCATGATGGTGAATACTTGATCTCTCACAGCGTTATTTATCCAGTACAAGCATTCTGGTATTATAACGACATTATCAAGTACAACCATGATCTCGATACAGCTATTGCATGGCTTAAGAGAGCAGGAGTATATAAGGAAGCTGAAGTTACAACAACTCCATTACCAATAATTGGTGTTGTTGCAGCAATCATGTCCTTTGTTTTACTCAGAAGGAAGAGAAACTAAATTTTCAAACATTTTCTTTTTTTCTATTTTTTTTTGAATTCAGTTCAGTTTTGACGATTGTTAAAATTTTTAACTGTTGCTGATTTTTGTTTCACATAAAAGGTCAAGTGTTTGTCTTATGCGTTGCCCCTACTGTGGTTATCATAAAATAGTTAAGAAAGCAGATAAAAGATTAATCCATGAGTGTCCTAGATGTAAGTATCAATTTGAAGTCAGTTTTTCTAAAATGATGTTTGAGAAAATTTTTTCTATACCTTTTTCTTCAGTCATTGTCTTCTCGGTTATCCAAGTGATGTGTTTTTCTCTGTCACTTATTTCAAATGAATTTTTATCTAAATCTTTTTGGAATAGTTTCACTGTATTTAACGCTCTCTTTCTTGTAGTGCAGCTCTTTTTATATTTCATTTACGTAGAACCCAAACAGATTTTCCTAATAAAAGATAAAGTGAGTTTTATACGTAAAATTGTCTATCTTTCCCCTTTCTTAAAAATCTCAATGTTAATAGTTGTCACAATAATTACTATTCAAATTATAGTCATTAAATAAAGAAATGGTGAAATGATTTTTTCATTTCTTACTTCTTGGAAAAAAAAGATTCAAAGTCCTTTAGAATTTGAGTTAGTAGTGACACTTAACTCTTTATTCTTATTTTTATCCTCTTAGAGCACCAATTTATTATGCTTTTTGCAATAATAAACTTCTGAAATTTTTTGCCAATCTTCTCTTTCGTGAGAGTGTTTACTTTTGAGTATTTTCCTATTTTTTCTCCAAAGTCATACCCAAAAAGGATAACTTTTTTTATTTCTGAATTTACGGCAAAACAAACAGCTCTATCACCATCTGTAAAACCTAAAAAATTTCTAAAATTTCCTAATTCTTCTGTTTGTGTTGAAAATAACACGTTTCCTGCCTTTATTAGTTTGGGTAGATATTTCTTTGCTTGTTCAAGATTATCCCCGTGAATATGAACAATCATAGTAGAACCGAGTCTTTGGGCTTCTATTTGATCTTCTACGCAACCGTCTAAATCAGAAATAATAACTTCAGGAATCAGGTTCTGTTCTAATAAAAATGTTGTAGCCCCATCAACTGAAATAAGAACGGTGTTAGTAACATTTTTTGATTTTATTTCTTTAATTTTTTTTGCTGTTTCATTTGATAAACTATTTCCAGGGGCTATAATTATTGCTGTTTTTCTTTTTAATTCATTTACTAACTCTTCAACCCTTAAATTAGGTTTGAATAAGTTATCAATATCCTTCACAGCATTTAAGTCGCTTTGTGGAGAAATATTTAGAAAATCACATATCGCAGGATACCAATGTTCTAGCCAAGTGGAAAGAGAAAAATCTAGTTTCTCAAGTTGAAGAAACAATGTATTTTCAGTCTTAAAAATCATCTAAATCTTCCTTTGTTATCTTTCTTTTGCTCTCTAGCTTAAGAAGAGCAGTGTTATATCTACTAACTACATCATTGAAGTTTATAAAACCAATGACTTTCTTATCATTTTTTAAGGATACTACTGGCATCCCTTCAATATTATTGTCTTTTAACTTTGCGATGACTACTCTTAATGTATCACTTGGTTTAACGGTTATTACGTTTTCAGTCATTACTTCGTGAACATACTTTTTATTAGAAGAAAAACCTCTTGAGAAATCTGAACTCGCAATAATTCCAACAAGATTATCTTCTTCGTCAAAAACAGATATGGCTGAAACTTTGTGCAGATATAGTAGTGAAATTGTATTCTTAAGTAGGTCATTCTTTTTTACTTTGGGAAAAACAGTATCCATTGCTTCAGAAACTTTTATTCCTTCCAAGATGTCAGTATTGCTTATTTTTTTCCTTAATATGACTTCTTTGCTTTGTACTTGTCCAGTATATAGACTGAAATCCATGGAAACTACAAAAGCTGCAGCATTTGATAGAATTATTGGAATAACAAGAGAAGGAAATCCTAACATTTCTAAAACAATAAGCATAGATGCAATCGGAGTTTTTGTAGTGGCTGCATGCATTGCAGACATTCCTACTATAATAAATGCAATATAATTGACGCCAGGAAAGATCTTAGAATAAACAGCCCCCAAAACAGCTCCTGTTACTAGCGATGGACCCATGACTCCTCCAGATGCACCCATTCCAACACATGTGGAAGTAACAATAATTTTACCAAGAAAAAGAAGAAGTAGAATAGAAAAACCTATATTTTCACCTTTCTCTAAAAGAAAATTTATCGCTTGAAAACCTGTTCCTTGTAAAGATAGACCTTCTGGTAATCCTAAACTGAACAAAAAGACGATAAGAGCTGTAATTGTCATTCCAATAAAAGGGAGAATATATGACCATTTTATGTATCTATTAACTAAATTTGTAAGGGATTTATATAGTAATGAAAAACCTATTCCTGAAATTCCAGAAATAACTCCTAATAATAAGAACAAAAGAGAATTAACAATTGTAAGCTGTACTGGAGCTGTTTCAATATCTAAATAAACAGGGTGGGAGTTTAGTGCTGTCAAAATTGCCATTGAAACTAAAAGAGAAATTGCACTTCCCAAAAGAGCAGGAAGAAATACTGTTTCATCAAGATCGTGTTTGTATGGAACTTCAGAAGCAAAAACTGTTCCACCTAAAGGAGAACGAAAAACTGCTGCAGTGCAAGCTGCTGCTCCTATTGTTATAGCATGTGTAGCATCATCTTGGTTGAATTTCATTTTTTCTCCTAAAGAATAAGCCATCGCTGCTCCTATTGTAACAGATGGTCCTTCTCTTCCTGCAGGAGCATTTACTCCCAAAGTGAGAAAACTTGCTACAAACTTTGACCAAATAACTCGAATAGGAATTTTCTTTCCCGTGTTTTTATGTTCTAAAATATAGGAAATTCCTGCTCCTCGCACTTCATCAAACCCAAAATAAAGGAAGAGTGATATTAATGCTCCAGTTAATGGAAAAGAAATCAAAATAGAAATTTGAGACAACCATTTTTGAGTATTAACTACAAGGCTTGCAAACAAACCCATTACAACTCCACTTATAATACCAGTAATGATTGCAAAGGGAAACCATTTTTTGCTATATTTCCAATATTTGATAAAAACCTCTTTAAAATTCCTAAAAAATCTCTTATTTTCTTTATCATTTATTGCTTTTTTTTTCACACTTCTAACTTGAAAAGAACTCTTTTATTTTTTTCTCCATCTTATAGTTGAGAAAAATTTCTTCTTAAATTCCTTTAGTTAGGAAAACAAATGTAAAATTGATAAACTATTATTATAAATATTTAATTATATATAACGATTAATAGTTATCTAAAATTTAATATATTTGCTTAAAATCGAGAGTTATAGGGGATTAGTGATGAAATTGCGATTGCCACATGTGAATTTTAAGTTACCGAGTTATACAAAAAAATGGTTGCTATTAGATGTATTAGGAATAATTATTGGTATTATTGGAGGGTTAGGAGCAGTATTCTTTCGTTTTATTTTAAAGTACCTCAAGATCTTCTTTTTTGATATCTTGTTACCATTAGTTACAATAAATGTTGGTGGATTTAATTTAGGTTATATATTTCTTCCAATAATTGGGGCTTTAATTGTAGGGCCTGTTGTTATGTTTTTTGCTCCTGAAACTAAAGGACATGGTGTTCCTGAAGTGATGGAATCTGTAGCATTAAAAGGAGGGGAGATAAGAAAAAGAGTTGCTTTTCTAAAAGTGGCTGTTTCTTCTATAACTATCGGTTCTGGAGGCAGTGCGGGAAGAGAAGGACCAATTGCCCAAATAGGTGCAACACTTGGCTCATTCTTTGGAGGACTATTCAAACTTGATCCACAACATAAAAAGCTGATGGTTGTTTGCGGTCTATCTGCTGGTATAGCTGGGACATTTAATGCTCCACTTGGCGGAGCGTTATTTGGAATGGAAGTGCTGTTGAGAGGAATAGGATTATTTAACGCAATGCCAGTAATTTTGTCTTCTGTAGTTTCTGTAGGTGTAGCTTCAGTGTTGATTCCGATAGCATTAGGTGAAGAAGTAGGACCTGCTTTTATTATAGATATAGCAACATCATGGAATCCTGCAGAACTGCCTTTATATATTGTTTTAGGAATAGTATTTGGATTATTGTCAATATTATGGGTAAAAGGATTCTACTTTATAGAGGATATTTTTGACAAACTAAAAATTTATCCTCATCTAAAACCAGCAATTGGAGCCTTTTTTACAGGATTAATTATTGTCTTCTTCCCAACATATGGTATCGCTGGAGTTGGTTATGAAGGGATAGAACTTGCTCTTGTTGGAGAAATAACTTTGGGTTTATTAATAGCTCTAGGTTTTCTCAAAATTCTAGCAACAGGATTCTCAATTGGTTCGGGAGGAAGTGGAGGAATCTTTGCTCCTAGTTTATATATAGGCGCTATGTTTGGAACTGCAATAGGCATGGTTTTTAAATTAATTTTTCCAGGAACTGTGTCTAATTGGACAACATATTCATTAGCTGGTATGGGCGCTTTATTTGCAGGTGCAGCACAAGCTCCAATAAATGTAATAATAATGATTCCAGAGATGACCAACGATTATTTATTGATACCACCAATTGCTATTGCTTCATTCATCAGTTTTTTCATTAATTGGATATTCATGAAAGGGACTTCAATTTACACAATAAAATTAGAAAGAAGAGGAGTTAAAATTAGAATGGGTAGTCCTTTCATTTTAGAATTAGTGAAAAACGAAGAAATAATGACAAAAGATGTGGTTACTCTCCAAGAAAAGTTTCCTGTTTCAATCCTAGAGCTATACTTTGAAGAACATCAACACCATGGATATCCAGTGCTAAATGAAGAAAAGAAACTTGTGGGAGTTGTAACCTTGGGAGACTTGCAAAAGTTAGAAGAGGAAGAAAGAAAAAACAAAATCATTGGAGATATTTGTTCAAGAGAGCTTGTGACCGTTAAAGCAGAAGAAACAGTCTCTGAAGCTTTAAGAAAAATGAATGAGTTTGATATTGGTAGAGTAATTGTTGTAGATAGTGAAGACCCTAATAAAATAAAAGGAATAGTTACGAGAACTGATATAATGAATGCTTATCGTATTGCTTCACAAAACCCGGCACTTACAACACTTTAATAACTTTTTTCTCTTTTTTCTTGAAAAAGCATAATCTTGAAAAGGTAAAAAAAGAAAAGAATAATAGGCAATGCAGTATAAGAAAAAAACTTTCTATTGTTTGTTATTTATTGGGGTTATATTTACAACTTTGTTCTTGTATCTATACCCATTCAATTCTAAAATAACTTTTGTAAGTGATTATAAAGATTATACATATTCATCTAATATTGAGATAGTAAAACAAGATTACACAGAGGATTTTGATAGAGAAATAAGTTTATCAGATTTTCTTACTTATTCAATTGAACCTTATGTTCTTGATTTTGAAAAAGATCAATCATTCGAATTTTTTGTTATCTCAAATCGTTATAATGAAACTGAAGGAAATAAATTATTTTTACTAAAAGATGCTAGTATTATGCCTAACTGGCCAATTCAACTAGATGTGGATATTGAGGATGTAGTAGGTCAAGAGACTTATGATAACGAACAAATTGTAATAGTAAGAGCTAAAGATAAGAATAGTATCAATCAAACCTTATTTTATGGCATAAATAAAAATGGAGACGTGATCAGTTCATTTACAAAAGTAGTAGGAGAAACATTTAGTGGAGATACTTTATTTGGTGACATTGATGAGGACGGTCTAAATGAATTTGTGATACATAGTAACTATCAGGTCTTTGTGTATGAAGATGATTTTACATTAAAAGAGAATTGGCCAAAAGAAACAAATGAGACAATCTTTTCAGAAATTGTTGTGGAAGATGTAAATTTAGATGGAAGAAAGGATATTGTAACCCTAACTGAGCAAGGACTAATCTTTGTATGGGATTGGAATGGAACATTGTTAAGTCACTTTACTAAAAGGATTGATCTTCTATATTACAAAAATGGGGAAGGATTTAGAGTCATGCCCATAGTGACAGACAGTAATAAGGATGGAGTAGTAGAGATTTTCGCTTCATCAACCTTTGGTTATCTCTATTGTCTAGAACTATCTAAAGCAAAAACAAGCACTTATTATCAAAAATTACCTAATGCTATTTATAGTTTAAATCAAGCTACTGCTAGCGATATAAACAAGGATGGACTAATTGATATCATACAACCTTTCTCCGATGGTTTTTATATTTTTAATTTTAATAAAAGCTTGGAAGTTAAGACAAAAGTAGAAGGGTCTTATTCTTTCACGGGAGCTCCTGTACTAGCAGATATAAACAAAGATAATACACTGGAACTAATTTTTGTTTCCGACTATCGTTTACTAGTTTTCAATTATACTGGGGTTGAAAATCAAAATTATGAAAGATCAATCCCCTATGCTTATAGTAATGGAATTTCACCTATTGTATTTGATAGTGATAGTGATAGTGAGATTGAGATAGTCTATTTAAATAATTATGGAAAAATAAAAATATTCGAAACAAATGATTTTGGATTGCTTCCATGGTTGTTCAAGTATTCTTCTCCTCTACATTCTGTTAATAATGACTATGATAGTGATGGATTGTTAAATTATGAAGAAGAAATAGTAGGCAGCGACCCTCTAAACTCTGACAGCGATTCTGATACAGTTTATGATGGAGAAGAAGTTAATCAATATGTGATGAATCCTATTATTGCTGATTTATCTTTAGATAGTGATGAAGACAATTTAACTAATATTGAAGAAGTAGACATTTATTTAACAAATCCGTTAAATCCAGACAGTGATTTTGACGGGTTAAAAGATGGAGAGGAAGTACTTATTTATTCAACGAACCCATTATCTATTGATTCAGACGAAGATGGGTTGCCAGATTCTTTTGAAGTAGAATATACTTTTTTAGATCCAAATGATGCTGATGATGCTCAGTTAGATTATGATGGAGATAATTTGTCAAATTTAGAAGAATACCTTTATGGAACTGATCCAAGTAATCCTGATACTGATTCCGATACTCTTTCTGATGGAGATGAAATTTATAGATACTTTACGAATCCTATAGTTCCTGATGCTGATGCTGATTATGATGGAGATGGCTTAACCAATGTTGAAGAAGTAGATATTTATCATACTGACCCATCTTCAGCAGATAGCGATGGTGATGGAATAAATGATGGTGAAGAAATAGAAAAGGGGTCAGACCCTAATGATCCACAAAGTATACCTAAAACATCAAAAATTCATTTTGATACATTTTTCATGGTAATTTCACTTTTTTCTCTAATCTTTGTAATTACTTTAGTAAAAAGGGCAAGGAATTAAAAAAATCAACTTAAAATTCCCAAATGTAAGTAACTCCTTGTCCATCATCTTCACAAACAGAAACCTTTAAGCTTTTAATGTTTTTTTCGTTGAATTTTTTTTCTTTTATCAATAACTCTGTAAAATATCTACTTAGTTCTTCAACTGTAGTATTTTCAATAGGTAAAATTTTAACATCCTCTTTTGGGATTTCATATTCTTTATCTAATCTAGGCACTTTAATGATTACTTGTTTATCTGTTTCAATAATCTCTAGATGTTTATTATACCTCGGTAAAATGAGGTGATGATCAAGTGAATCAACAACGGGTTGAACTATTCTCTTTATATCATAAAAATTGACCACCATATTGTCTTTAGATTGCTGTCCAACAATATTTACTTGAACAGTATAATTGTGTCCATGTAATTTTTCAAAAAAGCTTTCTCCAATAACAATATGAGAGCAAGAAAATATGAAATACTCCCTGGATAAAAACAAATCATAGCTCATTTTGTTATAAGTATCCTTCTATTAATTGAATTTTGCTATTGAATACCTTGCTTAATCTTTTCGAATGGGAGCATATTAGTTTTTATAATTCTGCAGATGATAATATTATATTTTCAAGTTCTTGGATTTCTAAGTCAATATCAACTAAAAAAACTAAAAATTCTGACATTATTGATGCTAGTTCATTTCTCAACTCTTTTCCAAGTTTTATTAGTTCTTCAACAGAGGAAATATCATCTAAACCCCATGAAAGAACATCACATAATCTTCCAAGTTGTTCGTCAGGTATTTTCTCTTCTTCTTTTGCTTTACTGTTAGTTGAAATTTGAGAAAGAATTTTTTCTGCAGTATTAATTTCATCTTCAAAAACAGTGGTCAATGGATTTATACTCATATCTAACAATTCACGCAAAATCATCTGGGCTTTATCCCCAAGTTCAGCAGCCTGAAAGGAAAGATCTGTTATTTCTTCTACTTGCTCCTTTTGGAGTTGCACAATTTCATTAGGTTCTGCAAAAAATTTCTGAATATATTCTCTGTTCTTTTCATTAACTAATGATATTTGTTGTCTAAAACTGGAAGATTCTTCAGACTCTGAAGAGAGGAGAAAATAAATTTCTTGCCATTTACTGTTTAACTTTTCCTTGGTTAAAAACAAGTCCTTTGCTTTTTCCAAAACATTAATTATTTTCTCTATGATAGCTTCTTTTTCTATCAAACCTTTTGTACGTGCACGAGAAACTTCCTCATTAAATTCTCTGGAAACACTTTCATTTCCTCGAAGATTCTCTATAAGAGAACTCTGATAATATGTTCTCGCGAGAGAAGCCATAAGTGAAAGAAGCGATGAGCGCAAAGAAAAAAGTGATCCTTCATCTGAACTCAAAAAAATATCTATATGCTCAAATAAAGAACCCATTTTTTTATATAGTTTACGTATTGGCCTGTAGTTTAAATTGTCGAGAAATTTACCTAGTAAGGTCTGTCTCTCTAGAACAGTATCAGTATAATTATGCATTGTCATGAGTCCCCAGAAACAATTTTCTCCAGTAGACGATAATATCTACATAGTCTAATATATTATTTTCCCTACTACAAGTCACTTAATTGTGAAAAGTTTAAATATTTTAAAGAGAAAAAAAAAATTTTAAAAAATAAAGTTAGAGTAATTTTTTTGTTTTCGCTACATACCAACCTAAAATAGTTGCTCCGTGAATAATCACATTTCTCTGTATCATCTTTTCAACTTCACTTTTTGACAATTCTAAAACTTCAATAAACTCATTTTCGTCTAGTTTCTGATTCCCTTCTTTTTCTACGATTGCAAAGTAAAGGTGTCCCCAACTACTACTAAAAGCTACAGGATGCCAAGTTAATAAAGGTTCAATAGAAAGCACTTTATAACCCGTTTCTTCCCTTACTTCTCTTTTAGCCGAAAGAGTTGGATCTTCTTCTGGTTCTATAAGACCAGCAGGAATCTCAATACTAACGCTACTCCACGGATATCTGTATTGTTTTATCATAACTATTTTTTCGTCTTTTGTCATGCATATTGTGGCTGTGAAGTTTTTACTCTCAACAACAGAAAATTCTACTTCTTTGCCTTTTGGATTCTGCACTTTATCATTTCTTACTCTGAGATAATTGTTGGAAAAAACTTCATTTTTATTTATACATATCCAGTTGCTTATATCCATTAAAATCACAATTCCTTAAAAATAAAAAGAAAAAGAAATTTAATTTTATTCACTTTCTTTTTTTTGGTTGTGCTCTTTAATTAGTTTTGTTAATTCTGGAATAATTTTTAGTACATCTCCAATAACTGACAAATTCGCTACTTTAAATATAGGTGCTTCGGGGTCATTGTTTACTGCAATTATAACATCAGAGCTTTTCATTCCTACTAGGTGTTGTACTGCTCCAGAAATTCCAAAAGCTAAGTAGAGATTAGGAGAAACGGTTTTTCCTGATTGACCAACTTGTCTAGCATGAGGTAACCAACCTATATCCACCAAAGCTCTTGATCCAGATAAAGTCGCACCCATTGCTTCAGCTAGTTCTTGAGCAATTTTTATATTTTCTTTGCTTTCTATTCCTCTACCGACGGATACAAGTTTATCTGCCTCTTCTATATTTACAACTTCATCTAAAACGTGTATCTCTTCAAGTATTTTTGTTCTGATAGAAGAACGTTTAAGGGTCACTTCAAAAATCTCAGTCTCACCTTCTCTTGTTTGATCTTCTTTGGGTTTCTTGAACACATTAGGTCTTACAGTAGACATCTGAGGACGGGTATATGGAGATAAGATAGATGCCATGATGTTTCCACCAAAGGCAGGTCTTGTTTGAACTAATTGGTTCTCTTCATCAATATCTAATCCTGTACAATCAGCTGTTAGACCTAATCCTAATCTCGCAGCTATTCTAGGCGCAAGATCTCTTCCATTGGGTGTTGCTCCATAAAGAACAATTGAAGGTTTTTTTGCAGCAATTATGCTTGAGATTACTGTAGCATAACCATCAGTAGTATAAGCACCTAATAATTCATGTTCTGCTAAGATAACTTTATCTGCACCATGATGGAATAATGTAGGAATTAGTTCTTTAACTTTATATCCGGCTAAAACAACGGTTAATTCTTCATTTAATCTATCTGCAAGTTCTCTTCCTTTTCCTAATAGTTCCAAGACGACATTCTTGATATGTGGAACGTTTTCTCTTTTCTCCCATTCTCCCCATATGAAAACACCAGTGTATTGAGACAATTGTTCTTTTGAAATTGTTTTTCTTTCAATAGTTAGTGCTCCATAGGGACAAGCATTAACACATGTTCCACATAAAGTACAATTTTCTAGAACTTTAGCCTTTTTTGTGTCTGCTGGAACAATTATTGCTCCGAAAGGACAAACTTTTTCGCAAATTCCACAACCAATGCATTTTTCTATATCAACGATTAACATTTTTCATCCTCCTTTAAATAAAATTATTAGCTACCAAGAATTCAAAGATCTTCTTTGCTGCAAGTTTAGGTTCCTCTCTTCCATCGATTATTTCTCCTCCACCTTTTTCTGGAGGGGCAAAAACTTTTGCGACTTGAGTAGGTGAAGCATTTAATCCTACTTTTGTGTCATCTGCTCCAATTTCATCTGCAGACACAATCTCCAAGGGCTTCTTTCTTGCTTCTAACACTTGTTTCATAGAAGGCATACGGCGAATATTAGATCCTTTACTCATAGTTACCAAAGCAGGCAACCTTGTGGAAACAATTTGGTATCCTTCTTCAGTCTCACGTTTGACAATTATTTTCTTGTTTTCTAACTTTGTGTTTACTCCATAAGTGATTTGAGGGATAGCAAGATGTTCTGCTGTTTCAGGTGGTACTTGAGCGGTGTCACCATCAATTGCTTGTTTTCCAGCAAAAATTAAATCAAAGTCAGGAACAAGTTTTTTCACACCTAAAGACAAAGCATTTGAAGTTGCCCAAACGTCAGAACCTGCAAATTTTCTGTCAGAGAGTAAATAAGCTTTATCTGCTCCCAGTTCTAAACAACGCATAAGAGCATTTTTGGCTTGTGGTGGGCCCATGCTTATTGCTATTACTTCTATTTCTTTTTCTGGATATTCTTGTTTGAGTCTAACAGCTTCATCAAGAGCATACTCACAAAAAGGATTGAGGATTGAAGCCACTCCTTCTCGAATTAAAGTACCTGTTTCTGGGTTAACAGCGACTTTATCAGCTTCAGGTACTTGTTTAACTAATACAACAATTTTCATTATTTTTTCACCTCTATATCAAAAATGTTTCCTGGATTAAGGATACAGTTGGGGTCAATGCTCAATTTTACATGTCGCATTTGATCTACGTTTTCTTCTCCATACATTATTATCAAGTACTCATGCTTAATTTTACCTATTCCATGCTCTGCAGAAACAGAACCCCCAAACTCTACAGCTTTCTTCGCGAATTTTTTGTAAAGAAGTTTTCCTTGCTCTAGATCTTCCATGTTCCTTGGGAGAATATTAACATGAACATGATTGTCACCTATATGTCCCCAAATTACATATTCTAAACCTGCTTCTTCAAGTGATTCATGATAAAATTTCATCATATCAACTAAGTGTTCATCAGTAACAGACATGTCAGTTCCAAGTTTATGAATCTCAGGGTAGGTCTTCTTCCTTTCGGCAATTAAGTTATTGACTATTTCTGGTACAGCATGTCTAAAATGCTTGAATCTAGCTCTTTCTCGCTCTTCATAACCACACCAAGTGTTCTCTAATGAGGAGTTACATTGTTCAAGGAAATCACCAACTTCAGAAATAATAGTTTCTATAGTCTCCTCGTCAAAGGGTAAATCAAAAGATATTGCTGCTTCTGCAGTTTTAGATATTGTAGGCATATCGACAAATTTTGGATCTTCCTCTTGTTTATTTCTTAACAAAGTTAAAGCGTTTTTATCAAAGTATTCAATGAATTCTGGTTTGAAAGTTGATTTTTTACGAAGCAAATCAACAAAATGTAGTGCGTCTATTTCTTTATCAAAAAATGCCACATTAGACATATGACTTTCATATTCCTTAATCCACAATTCTGCTTCTGTGATTACTCCCAAAATTCCTTCAGAGCCAATAAACAAGTCAATAAGATCCATATCTGGCTTTGCATAAAGTCCTGCAGCATTTTTTGCCTTAGGCATTTCGTAAGTTGGAATAGTTAACTTGATTTCTCCTTCTTTTGTTTTAATGATAAAATAGCCATCTTTAGCCAAATATTTACCTCTTGGAATGTCGAGAACCTCTCCTGTTGGAATGACAACACGAATTCTTCTGACCCACTCTCTTGTAGCTCCATACCTAAAAGAACGGGCACCAGAAGCATTAGCAGCGATAGTTCCTCCTACAGCTGCACTAGTTTCTGTTGGATCAATTGGATAGTAATAAGTGTTCAATTCTTTAAATTTCTCAACCCAATTCTTTTCGGGAGGAATACTCTGATTTTCTTCGAACTTTTTTAATTTAACAATGTCATTTAGTTCAGATAAGGTAACATTTGGTTCAAGGCGTACAAACCATCGTTTTTCCTCTTCATCGTACCCAATTCCTTTTACTGAATTTAACTGTTCGAAGGAAATGATAACTCCACCATAAAGAGGTACAGCTGAACCAACTATTCCAGTTCTAGCTGCAGAAATGGTTACTGGTATTTTTTCTTCGTTAAGTTTTTTAATAATTGTAGCTACTTCTTGCTCATTTTTAGGGAAAAAAATCTTTTCCGCATGTCCTCCGCTTATTTTTGATTCGTCAAATAAATAACCAGGATGAGAAATTCTTATTTCTTCCTCTCCTTCAATGACCCTAATAGTTTCAAGGGGTACTTCTTCTACTGTTTCAGGGATAACTATATTATTAGTCATACAGAACTCTCCTTAATAAGCTTAAGTAGGAGTGAAACATTCAGTTTAAAAAATTAACTCATATCTACGAACAAAAAAATATAAGTTCTAATTTTAATAGACAGATATGAGCTACTATAAAATAATTACTTTAGTTCCAGAAGAAGTCATCGGGGATTTAATGGATGAACTGAATAAAGTGGTAAAGCCCATTTATCCAAATTATGATTATGTTTTTACATATTCAAAAGTAATTAGTACTTGGAGACCACTATCAGGTTCTAACCCTTTTAAAGGAAAAATAAATCAAATAGAACATTCTTCAGAGATAAAACTAGAAATAAATGTGCATAAAGAAAATATTGATGATGTAATTAGTACGATTAAAAAAATTCATCCATATGAATGTCCTGTCATTGAGTATTTCGAAATAAGAATTCCAGGTTTCTAACATTTATTATTGAGTTAAAAAAAGAATCAAGATGCGACTATGTTTTTTCAAAAAATGTACTCATTTCAGCAATCCATTCAGCAGATTGATGTTTAAAGTATGTGTTGTATAGTTCAGCATAAAATCCTCCTTTGCTAAGCAGAGTTTCGTGGGTTCCTTCTTCTATTATTTTTCCATGGTCTAATACTATAATTCTATCTGCATTTTGAATAGTAGTTAATCTGTGAGCAATAACAATAGAAGTTCTATTCTGTAGAAGTTTATCTAAAGCTTCTTGAATTTTCCACTCAGTATAAGCGTCAACAGCAGCTGTAGCTTCATCTAAAATAACGATTTTTGGATTAGTTATCAGAGTTCGAGCAAAAGATATCATTTGTCTTTGTCCTAATGATAAACCTTTTCCTCTTTCTCCGATTTCAGTGTTTAAACCATCGGGGAGTGCATCAATAAATTCTTGTGCTGCAACGATTTCTATTACTCGTTTAACTTCTTCTAGAGTCGCATTTGGATTACCAAAACGGATATTATCCAATACCGTACCACTGAAAAGAAAAACATCTTGGCTAACCAACCCAATATTCTTTCGTAAATGTTTAATGTCATAGTCTCTTATGTCAATGTCATCAATTTTGATTGAACCTTTACTAATGTCATAGAAACGCATTAACAATGATGCAATGGTGGTTTTTCCTGCACCAGTATGCCCTACAATCGCAATAGTCTCACCGGGCTCAATTTTAAGATTTATGTCTTCAAGGACGGGAGAATTAGGCTCATATTCGTGGTATACGTGTTCAAAAGTTACCTTTCCCACTATCTCTTTTTGGACTGGATTCTCTTTATTTACAACTGTTCTCTCATGATCAATAATACTAAATATTCTCTCCATAGCAGCAAAACCGCTCTGAATAATTGAGATTTGAGAAGCCACTCTCATTAAAGGATAGAGAAAACGATTTAGTAGTAAAATGAATAACAAAATGGTTGAAGCTGTCCCAAGACCTTCAAATATGAGCCAGCTACCAAAAAGTGTTATTCCAAAGACCCCCAAAATACTAATTCCATCCATAACAGGCCAAATTCCAGTTATCGCAAAAGCTCTTCTTTTTGCGTATTGAAACGTCTTTTCATTAATAACATTAAATTCTTCCTTAGATTTCTTTTCTCTACCAAAAGCTTTTGCTATAGCAATCCCAGCAACACTTTCTTGAAAAGCCGCATTTACCTCGCCTATAGCTGCCCTCCAACTCCCGCTAGTTTTTCTTATGATCTTTCTGAATAATACTCCTGTTGCTATAACCACTGGACCCATTGCAAGTGTGACCAAAGTAAGTCTCCAATTAACGGCAAACATAATTGCTAAAACTGCAAAAAGAATAACAAAATTAGAAATAAATTGTCCTATAAGACCAATCATTTGATTTAATTCTTGTGCGTCATTTGTTATTCTACTCATAATTTTTCCTGTTGACTGTTTGTCATAAAAAACTAAATCATGCTCTTGTAAACTAACAAAAGTATCAACTTGAATATCTTTTATTATTTTTTGAGTTGTTTTAATTAACAATATTCCATTAACTACTTGAATAAACCACAGTATAAAGGATAAAATAACATAAGCAAGTGCATAAGGAAAGACTACAGTCCACTGCTGCTTTGCTTCTAAAACGTCAAAAGCTTTTTGCACCATGAGGGGAGGAACAATGTTTAATCCGGCGCCTACTAAAATCAAAATAACTATTGCTACAAGTTTAATCTTGTGTTTTCTCAAATAATTCCAAAACTTGCTTAATAATTCTTTATCCGAGTAATCCTTGTCGTAGTCTTCTTTATAGTTATACTGCATAATAATCACCTATTCTTTCACTCCAGCTTTCAAAGGAGGAAGCTCAGAAAAACGTTCAAATAGCCGCCTATAGTCAATACTTGATTGAATTAGTTCAATATGCGTTCCGTGGGCAACAAGTTTTCCTTTTTTCAAAATAATAATCTGATCTGCATTTTTTATAGTAGCTAAACGATGAGTAATAATGAAAGTTGTTCTCTCTTTTAATACATTGGCAATAGCAATCTGTATCTCTCTTTCTGTTTCAGCGTCAATAGCACTACTCGCATCATCAAAAATTAAGATTTTTGGATTTCCCAATAAAGCACGAGCAATAGCAATTCTTTGTTTTTGCCCTCCAGAAAGCTTAACTCCTCTTTCTCCAACAATCGTATCATATCCTTCTTCAAATGACATAATAAAATCATGTGCTTGAGCCAACTTTGCAGCGTGTTCAATTTCTTCTTGACTGGCTTGTGGTTTTCCATAAGCAATATTTTCTCTTATTGTCTTGCTAAAAAGAAAAATATCTTGTTCTATAGCTCCTATATTTTTCCTCAGACTAGACAAACTCATTTCTCTTAGGTCAATACCATCAATGGTTATTCTACCCTCTGTAGGGTCATAAAAACGCATCATTAGCTTAATCAATGTAGATTTTCCTGATCCAGGAGCACCAATAATGGCTATAGTAGAACCTGCAGGAACATGAAGGTTAATGCCATCAAGAGTTTTCTCGTTGGTATTGGTTCCATTATAAGAAAAAGACACGTTTTCAAAAACAATTTCACCTTTCGGCTCTAACCATTCTATAGGTTTTTTGGCTTCTGGAACATATTCTTGTCTAGTTTTCATATTGTATATCCTTTTTGCAGCAGCCATCCCAATTTGAAATTGAGTACTAGCCCAACCTAATTGCCATGTGGGAGAGTTCAAAGTCATTGCTAACATTACAAAAGAAACTAGTTGAGAAAGTGAAATGCTCCCCTTTGTTACTTCAAAGCTACCCCATAGAAAACTAAAAGCTATAACTAGAATGGTAATCAGAATAGGATAATACTTTGTGCTTAATATCCCTCTTTGTGTGTTAATCTCTCGAAGCTTATCAGCTTGTGTGTCAAAATAATTAATCTCTTCATCCTCTTTCACAAAACTTCTGATTATTCTAATACCTGTTACACTCTCTTGTAAGAATTCATTAAGCCTACTATTCTGTTCAACTTGAGCTTTAGAGATTGGCTGTAATTTCTTGTTAAAATCATAAATTGTTATAATATAAAATGGTAATGCAAAAACAAGAATTAATGTGAGCTTTGGGCTAATATAAATCATAAGAGAAACAGAAAATAGTATTGTAAAAAAACCTTCAAGTAAAAACTTTAATCCTGGAGAAATAAAGATATTCATCTGACGGGTATCATAAGTGGCACGAGCCATGATATCTCCAATACGGACACGATCATGAAACTCATGGCTCTTTTTTAGCATATCGTCATAAAATTCTTCTGTGACATTTTTTGTAACTTTGTGTGCTATAACCTCATTTGTATAACTCTGGGTAAAATCAGCTAAAGTGCGAATAATTCCCGCTAAAGCAATTAGTAGAGCAGTTTTTATAATTTCTAGAAACGAACTATTTTCTTTTGCTAACTCATCAAAAATATCTCCAATTAACATAGGTGTAAAAGATACAGTAGCAATAAAGAAAATAAGGAAAAAAATCATAATAGTTACTAGTTTCTTTTCTCTCAATATATGCTTAAATAACCAACTTTTATACCCCATAGACAAACCTGCAATTTAATCTTATTCAAATACCTTTGATTAATCTTCTTTAAAACTTTTTTTTTAATGTATTTTCTTACAATTAATGATAGTTTGATGAGTTTTCAAAGCAATAGATGTTTATTTCCGATATTAACCATCTTCAGATGTTTTTTTGCTGCACGTTCGCAGCTTTCAGCTAGTTCTCTAGAAGTAACAGGTAGATCTTTAAACATATGTTGTGGGTAAAAAGCCAATAGAGAGTAAGGAATATTTTCATTCAGGTCAGCAATAAAAGAAGCAATATTCTCAACTTCTTCTTCATCAATATAACCAGGAACAAGAAGAGTGGTAGCATTTAAAACTGGAAGTTCTGGCCTTTGTTCAAAAAATTTTCTAGCTACAAATTTGAAATTTTCTAGCACTTTTTCATTAGTGACTCCTGTCAAAGCTTTATGTATTTGAGGATTCCAAGCTTTTAAATCAAATTTAATGTTTCCTCCAGAAATTAAAGAAAACTCTGCTGCTTTTGAAATATATTTTTGATTACCAAATCCATTCCACTCCCAACAAATACGAGCAATCCTTTTTTCTTCTTTAGAGATTTGCAAAATCCTTTTTGATAAATTGAGAGCAAAAGGAAAGTGAGGTTCTGGGGAACCTCCAAAAAAACAGATACACGTGATTCTTTTATTAGCTCTAAAAGTATCAAGAAGTTTGTTTAGATTTACTTCTGGTCCTAATTTAATGTTTTTATGATGCTGGTTTTGGCAATACAAACAATCAAAGGAACAACCATAAAAGAAAATGGATAAGTTATAGAACCCATATTCTTTACCTTCTTTCATTGCAAATTCTGGAAAACCAGAACCCGTGCCTGCAGGACAAAACCAGGCTGCACAACAATTGCAAGGTAAAGGGTCTAAATAATAATCAAGAACACCTACATTTGAATTTGTAAGAGAAATAACTTTTCCTTCTTTATTATACTTTAGCCCACAGTAACTTACCTCGTTTTTATCTAATCCGCATTTATG